>CBDHEM010000081.1:0-6664 GCA_965261955.1 Leptonemataceae bacterium | reverse complement strand
CTATAAACCCTTTGAAATGGATTTTTATCATATCAGAATTTTTTTATCTTCATAACATAAACAAGAGCACATTTTCAGAGCAGAACCCACAGTCTATAGTACAGCAACCCCTCACTGTCCACAAAGGTTGTCTTTGTACCCAAAAGTTAGAGGTGTCCATCTGAAGACCCATGGTTCCACCTCTGGGGACTGTGGGTAAAATATGGGCCATCAAAAGTTGTACATAAATCAAAATCTACTTTGAAATTTTTATTCTATTTGTTTCTTTATGAATTAGGCATAGCAGATTTAAGTTTAGGAATCAGAAGAAGAAAAAAGAAGAAAAAAGTTTGCTCAGGGGGGGGCGGGGGTGGGTGGGTTCCCCTCCCAGGTTGACTGAACTATTGTTGGTATATCTTTTAAGATTATTGAGAGCATGGTTTTGGGTGGTAGGGGGCTGATTAATTTGATCCTTTAGTATGAACAAGTTTTTTACTACCCTTTATACATTGCAGAAAATAAAATGGTCTGATTTGGTATATAACCAATAGATTTGTGTAAGTCTTCTGTTTTTTGTTGTTGTTTTTTTTGGGGGGGCAGGGTCCAGTTTGGCTAATTTCTGTACTCTAACATTTTAGGGAGACAAGTAAAAAAACAACCTGTAGAAAGGCTGCCCTGAACAAATATAATGAGTTTACACTGCCAACACAAATACAGAATGTCTCAAGCTAAATAGGGATTAGTGATTTTGGGTTTGTAAGTTGGCTTTTAGTCATACTAGCCTGACATATGGCACCTTTTATGGAATCCTTGGGAACATACCAGTGCCATAGGAATGTTTCTAGACATCATTATCACCATCAGGATGATCTGGAAGCTCAGAAACATCCCTAAATTGACTTTTTAGGAAATTGGTTGTGCTACCAGTGGTCATTTTGGCCATTAAGGAGGCAAAAAAAGTCAGTCCACAAAGTTGTAGCCAAGGTAATGTCCATTCCAAAAAGGTCTGTCACTTTACTGTCACTCACAAATTGGCTGAGTTAATGTGTACCAAGCTAAGACAACAACATACTCATTAAGACACCCAATTTCCTCCAAATGACCAATTTGAGTACATTATAGACCTTATTGATCATCCTCAGAATGATAATGAAGCTTATTATCACTCCCAAGGCACTGGTCAGGTCCCAAGGATTCCAAAAATGTATCATATGTCCATTTAGCATGACTGAAAGCCAACCTACACACGTTAAATCACTAAGGGAAGGGTCCCAAAAAATGTAAATATATGGTCTTTGACCATACTCCGTGACCCCCCCCTGAAGCACATTTATGGTCCCCTTATTGCGAAATTTTTTCTGCAAGAAATGGAACATATAACATTAAAAATGCATTTTTATTGAAGGAAAAATCTACATTGCTTGCAAATATGCGAGTTAGAAGTTTATGGAAGGCAGTGCACACTGCATTTTGAGGGGACAAAACCTTATGTGTTATGTACAAAATAAAGTGTTATTTTATGGGATGTGTTTGCACCTGTAGTTTGAACTGAATAAATATATTTATTCATTAATGATTATATTTAAATATTTAGTTCTAACTTGGAGCAGTTTTAGTATTTGGGATATAAAACATATATAATAAGGCACCATCTAGTGTCAAAGTTTGAAGTCAAACAAAATTTTCTGTTTGACCTTACCTGGAATGGTAGCATCTACTGTAACATTAGGCTATCATGTGTCCAAATAGTAGAAACTACCACCCCAGACACAATATTACTTGGAACAAGGGCCACAATGGTTATGACTAGCAGAATACTAAATCCACTCTAAAACCATTTCTGATCAACAGAACTGCAGCATATTTTCAGAAATTACTTTGGAGGGTTTATTGATTAGATTGAATGCCTTAAAAGTCTGAGAAGACCACTATAAAAGGCAATACCATACTGGTAGTACATCATAATGTACTACCAGGAAAGAAGGGGTGGCTCATCACTTGTGCACTGGAATATGCTGTGCACTGGAATTTGATGTGCACTGAAATTTGCTGAGGGGTCACACTTTATATTGTATCCAAAAAGTGTGGCTCAGCAAATTTCAGTGCACAGCAAATTCTGGTGCACAAGTGAGGTGCCACCCATAGTTCCAGCAGGTACAATATTTAAAAAAATACTTATGTCACCAAAAATAGCTTACCAGAAACCTATGCAGTCCTCATCTAAAGTTGTTTCTGTGTGAATGAATATAAAGTTTGATTTTTTGCCTCAAATGTTACATATGTTTCATATCTTAATCCGACTAGGAGGCAATGCCCTTTGTGTCTTGAAGAAAAATTTATTATAATTTTTAGCCCTGAGAAAGCAACTTTAAACCAAAGAAGTGAATTAAGTACAGCATGCAGACATAAAGCAGCCTTTCTATTGTCCAACAGTTAATCACTCTGGGTTCTGGATTAGTTCATCTGGTGCTAATTATCTATCTTGGTAATCAATATTGTTATAACCTGCACAGTTTCTGATGATTGCTTGGGGTAACAACACCTCCCCTTGCATGAAACAATTTGTAAAACTTGTGGAAAATAAATGTTGATTTAAACTTGTCTCAATTAACACATTATAAAAGCACCCCTAGACAATAGGGTTGTGCACTCTACCAAACAACAATCTTTTGTAAACAATTTATTAAAGCTCCAGTGGAAGTAGTTACAGAAGCTGTTGAGCACTCTAAGGTTGAGAATGGAGAAGACAAATTTAGGGTATTCTGAAAAGTGTATCCCAGTGCCAGGAAGAAAAATACATCAGATGAACTTAATTCAGAGTGCAGAGAAACTAATCTGCAGGATGAGATGGAAGGCATGTATAAAATTGAAGAATTTAAAGGTGAAACCTAAGGAAGTTTATGATTTTAGGACAACCAATACCCCAGAGGCTTCCCTAGAAATGAGAGAGTTTGAGAAAGGGCTACTAGAACTTGTAAGGAATGTGGAATACAATTCAAAATCTAATGATTTTTTAAAGAAGCTTAAGGATGACAAAAAGGATATTGAAAATGATGCCAAAATGATGGTTCCAGCTGATAAGACAACCAATTTGTACAAAATAGAACCAGAGGTGTATAAAAAGCTTAAGATAGATGCAGTAACTAAAGACTATAAGAAGGCTAAACCAAAGTTGATGAAAGATATGATTAAAGGTGATAAGAAAATTACAGAGAATCTTAATATTGATGATAGGGTACAAAAAGTCACACTAAATGAAGCTTTTGTTACTTTAAAAGACCACAAGGAAGACTTTAACAATAACCCCAAAGTCAGGCTCCTTAATCCCACCAAATCAGAGGTTGGTAAAGTCAGTAAAAAAATCTTGGAAAATGTGAATAGTGTGGTTAGGAATACAACTGGGTTGAAGCTTTGGAGAAACACACTAGAAGTTATAGATTGGTTTAAGGCAATTGAAAACAAAGATAAATGTGCATTTATTGAATTTGATGTAGTAGAATTCTATCCCTCTATAACTGAGCAACTGCTTAGAAATGCTATAGAGTGGGCACAAAATTATGTTTGCATATCTGTGGAAGATACCAAAGTTATTATTCAATCTAAAAGGTCTCTATTGTGCTGTGATGGTGAACCATGGACCAAAAAGGGTGAGGAATTTGATGTGGCTATGGGAAGCTATGATGGTGCTGAGTGTTGTGAACTAGTGGGACTATTCATGCTAAGTCAAATGCAAGGAGACAACATGAGTCCTGGTCTTTACCGTGATGATGGTCTAATAATATGTAATGGCTCTAGTAGAAGCATTGAGAACACTAGAAAAAACATAATTAATATTTACAAAAGAAACAACTTGAGAATCACATCAAATGCAAACATCAAAAAAGTCAACTTTTTAGACATAACATTAGACCTCAATACTGGGTCATTTGGCCCTTACCTAAAACAAGGTAACATCCCCCTTTATGTACACAGAAAGAGCAATCACCCTCCAAAAATTCTGGAAAACATACCAGCTGGCATTAACAAAAGACTTAGTAATATCTCATCATCAAAAGAAATTTTTGATGCAGCCATTGGGCCATACCAGGAAGCTCTCACAAAAAGTGGATATGACCACAAACTAGAGTATGATGAAGCTATTACCACACAGCATAAGAAGAAGAGGGAGAGGAAGATAATCTACTTCAACCCCCCCTACTCTTGTAATGTTGATACAAACATTGGCAGGAAATTTCTCCAACTTGTGGACAAAAGTTTTCCACCAGGGCACACTTTAGCAACCACATTCAATAGGAACACAATCAAAATATCATACTCCTGTATGCCAAACATGAGGAGTGTTATTTCAGGGCACAACAAGAAGGTGCTGAGTAATCCACTCCCCCCAGCACCTCCTGTTAGTGTCACCCCACCACCCCCTGAACCCACACAACCCCCACCCCCTCCACCACCTGTTCAACTACCCCAAGTACCACTTGGTGTGAAAGTTCCAGGTGGTTGTAACTGCAGAAGGAAAGCTGACTGCCCCATCCCAGGAATGTGCCAAACTAGTTCTGTAGTTTACCAATGTGTCATTGAGGAAGTTATCTCAAAGAAAACTGAAAAATACATTGGCCTCACTGGAGGTCAATTTAAAACAAGATTCAACCAACATAAATGTGACTTTCGTAATATTAGAAAAAGAGGAACCACTACTTTGAGTGAGCATGTGTGGAAGTTGCAGGAACAAGGTATTGAATATACAGCAACTTGGAAGCTCATAAAACAATTAAACACATACAATCCCACTAGGAGGCAATGCCCTTTGTGTCTTGAAGAAAAATTTATTATAATTTTTAGCCCTGAGAAAGCAACTTTAAACCAAAGAAGTGAATTAAGTACAGCATGCAGACATAAAGCAGCCTTTCTATTGTCCAACAGTTAATCACTCTGGGTCCTGGATTAGTTCATCTGGTGCTAATTATCTATCTTGGTAATCAATATTGTTATAACCTGCACAGTTTCTGATGATTGCTTGGGGTAACAACACCTCCCCTTGCATGAAACAATTTGTAAAACTTGTGGAAAATAAATGTTGATTTAAACTTGTCTCAATTAACACATTATAAAAGCACCCCTAGACAATAGGGTTGTGCACTCTACCAAACAACAATCTTTTGTAAACAATTTATATATATATATATCCGTCATGACTTCTAGTTTTCAAAAATGGTCTTAAAAAGAGTTCTAGCTTTAAAAAATCAGCAATTTTGATGGCCAAAATGGCCAAAAAATGCCAGAAACTTGTGATGAACATTTTTTGGACACCCAAACCCCCCTTTTTTTGTATAAAGGATAAAAAACCTATATATCCAAAATGTAGGCCATATATGGGCCTACATTCATGCCAACTCCCAGGACTTTTGAAAAAGTTTTAACTGATCTGATAACACCAAACGTGTCAAAAATGTGGTTAAAAAATGCAAAAAAAAATCATTTAAAAAAAACTTTTTGGGGCACTTCCAAATATCTTAGACTGGATCCAAAAGTATCTGCAGATTTGTCATGGGTTCTAGTTTTCAAAAATGGTCTTAAAAAGCATTCTAGCTTAATAAATGACTGAGTTATCACTGTTTGAAGTCAATGTAAAAACGTGACGAAGAAGTGAAGAAGGGAAGTGAAGGGGACCAGCTCGGGTTTTAGCCATTTTAGAGCATTTTTATGAATTTTGTAACCTGTTTTTCAACTTTGAGGACATCTACCAGCACCATTTGGAGTCATAAACCACTTTGATCAATTGTTATGGGTTCTACAGACTGATATCATTCAAAAATGGGCTCATGCAAGGTTCTCTGACAAAAAATGAAGATTTGACAGATATCTGAATCACTAATCCGACTTTTTTTTGGGCACCCTGTATATATACAGTCAGTACAGTCAGTACAGTCTAAGCTGCCAGAGAGGTATGGCTTTGGGCTGAAAAGGCTCTTGTTTTATTTGGCATGGTGGCCAACCAGGCCAAATATTTTGTTGGTCTAAAAATATAAAAAAAATATCCATGCTTCTCTCAGAGTGGATCATGAGCTAAAACATATTAGTACTACTGAGTGTCTCAAATTAAACGTACTCCCCCCTGTCAACACATCACAATAATATAATCACTACTAGAGGGTTCAGGGGCCTGTTGTGTTTCTTTATTATTCCCTAGGGAGCCAAGGGGGTACGTTATTTTTAAGACACTCAGTATATATATTATCATTAAAAGCCTCAAGGTATAGTACAGTTTTGGGACTGAGGATAGTAGCCAGTAGGGGAGTAAAAGTAATGAAGAAAATCAATATATGTCATATATCATAATATACTCCTTGACCTTCTCCTCCTCTATCACATTTTTACATCAACTTTAAACATCAATTACTCATTCATTTTTAAGCTAGAATTTTGGAAGTGCCCCATTTTTTTTTATAATTATTTCATTGTTGACATTTTTTTTTACCAAAGTGGAGAGTTGGATTATCTAAAATTCAATCTAAACATCTGAAATTTGGCAATTGAACCAAATAAATTTTTGGTTGATATGCAGATTTTTGTTCTGTACTTAAAAGGTGGTTTAAAGGTCCCTAATATCAGATTTTGACATAAAAGATCAGTTAAATTTCAATGGATTTTTCTGGATTTTTTTATTATAATAAATATCCCCCTACTT
>CBDHEM010000080.1:0-17353 GCA_965261955.1 Leptonemataceae bacterium | reverse complement strand
GTGTGCGCGCGTGCGCTGAGTTCATTTCTTTTATCAGTGTTACATCTGTGCAGATTTGCGTGTAGGCTGTTTTTCAGTGCTCAGAAGTTTTTATGATGCTTTTTAATAACATTATTTTAGACACCCCATAAAACACACTGTGTCAAAACAACCTCGCAACGAAGTCGGTGCAATTTAGAAGCGTTACACCAACGTTAATTTGACGTTGCTCTGGCGATTGCATTTGCTGTTATTAGCCCGTATTTAATGGAAAATAACACACGATTGTTATCTTGCGGTATGCTAAATTAGTGCGAGCCTGAGCCTAACTGGTTGCATCGACCTTAAAGAATGAACTGGTTGTCTTTACCTTAAAACTCTCGCCTCTTGTCCAATCAAATGTTTAGAAAGCAGCGGCTGCTATGCGATATTTTTAGGCATAGTCTCGCATAATGATTTCATATAAATTGTGTCTCTACCAGAGCACATGTACGGATTAAACCCGTAAATATACGTCGGCAAAAAATCGACAATAATTGTCAACCCTGAGAAAAAAAATAATTTCCTTTATTTAGAAAATCGAGGGAGGCCAGTGTGCTTTTTTTTTTTTACGCTAATATTCCATTTTTATACTCCATATATCATTTTCCGAGCAATATATCTATGCTTAACATGGGCAACTTTAACGGACATCAGCCTTCCAGGTAAACTGCGCTTGCAGAGGGAATTGATGGAAACATCTGAAAAATCGATAGACCCTTCGGCAGAGTGTATATGAAAGCTACCTTTGGTTACCTTGGTGACAGACGTTCTAAATATAGAACATCAGCGACAAAATCGTAAAAAGAAGAAGGGGGTAGTGTGAAGAAACCTCAAAAAGGACTAATTAATTTTCGGCTTTATCATATAAAAGTTATATCAATCTGTCGGGAATTGAATTGTGCTTGGTGATCCGTTTGCACAGAAGCAAAATGGTTAATGCTAGAGTAATTATGGCAGTTTTTCTATCACTGAGTGCATCCTTTGCATTGGGTTTTGCTATATAATTTAATTATTCTAGGGGTTCTGTTGAAAATGCTGAAAAAGGACCAAGAAGTTGTCGAGCTAAAATCATAAAAAATACATCAGTATGTTCGTGAGACATCAAACTATCAGTAACGTTTGCACAGGAATGCTGCTTTAACTACTTCTGAAGATAGAATGAAAAAACTGACAAGGTCTATAGTAAATCCCTATTACCGTTTGAATCAACTGTAGCTACCTAGATGTCCGTTAAAGTCCCGGATGAATTGGCAGTAATGGTCCAAAGTGGATATCTGGTAATAGGAATTGTCTGTCTGAGATACGCGTAAAACTGAATTGTATAGGATCAAATACATACAATAAGGAAAAATATATGATTAATGAGATATATATATATATATATATATATATATATATATATATATATATATATGCCGACATGGTTTATCCGGGCAGCACGGCATAGAAAATGTTGAAAACATCTAACTTTGAAAATGTGCATAATTATCTATCTATTTAGCTTTTGATAAAGTGAAAATTTCTTTATTTCTGTTTTTCTTTCTTTCCTTCCTTACTTCTTTCTTTCTTTCTTTCTCGTTAACCCGTGAATATGATTGAGAAACATTATCGAATATTCGAACACCTACTGAGCTGTTTATTGCTCAATAGTTAAACCAACCATGGGGATAGAACATGTAGTCTGCCATGAGTTGCTATCGAATACTCAAATCAGCCTGCGCATTCGCGCAGTCTTCTCTCTGCGTGCATTTTATCTGATTTGTAATTTTTTGCTCCAGGCATATGTTCAAGCACTTTTCTTCTGACGCATCGCATCAATTCCCTGTCTCAACGCGTAAAAATTGTGTTTTATTTTTGTTTTCTTTTGACACGTCTCACATAATCTCCCACTGGACGTGGACCGGGTTTTTCTGAGGTGGCAAGACCAAGAAATTAATGAATTTATGAAGAATTCTCCCGCATACCCATGGTAAAAATGTTTACGTTTTACAGAATTCTAATGATGCATTTTTCTTCGACTTTCATAGCGTACATTGTATTTTTACCATTCGCGTTATTTTAATTGTACAGAATGAATTCACGTCATTTTGCAAGGTAGATGTCAAATCATGCGTGCAGCAGCTGACATTTTTAGTTTGCTAGCTCAATTAAAATCCAACACTACAATAATAATAATAATAAGTAATAATAATAGCACGTGCGCCGGTTGAACCAATAAGCTACCAGTTTACTGGGTTGAGTCGCAACGCGCATAAAGGTCTTTCGGGACATATTCGATCAGATATGATTGAAAGTCGCCTGTGTGCAGCCCTTGACTATCCGCTATATAATGTTTTCCTTCGAAAAGCAGCATCATTTCATCTGTGCCGCAAGGAAATGTGACGTGCTTTATTTGCGCCCGTCGAAGTCTCAAATCAGCCTGCGCATCTTTTTTCATCATGGCGGGGTTTATAGTGGCGTTCTCTAAGTAGTCCTGAGCGACAGCATGCAGCAACAATACTTCAATCGATTTTAGTGCGCCCAAGAAAAACTGCGACCTCCCGCTCCCAATGTGTTCATAATGACGTTGAGATGATGTAATTTTATCACTGCTTACTGCTTACATTTACGTTTCTTCGGGTTTAATTTGTATGCACGCGGAAGAACCTCAACCGGTTTTCTCTCTCTCTCTCTCTCTCTCTCTCTCTCTCTCTCTCTCTCTCTCTCTGTGTGTGTGCGCGCGCGCTTAGTTCATTTCTTTTATCAGTGTTACATCTGTGCAGATTTGCGTGTAGGCTGTTTTTCAGTGCTCAGAAGTTTTTATGATGCTTTTTAATAACATTATTTTAGACACCCCATAAAACACACTGTGTCAAAACAACGTCGCAACGAAGTCGGTGCAATTTAGAAGCGTTACACCAACGTTAATTTGACGTTGCTCTGGCGATTGCATTTGCTGTTATTAGCCCGTATTTAATGGAAAATAACACACGATTGTTATCTTGCGGTATGCTAAATTAGTGCGAGCTTGAGCCTAACTGGTTGCATCGACCTTAAAGAATGAACTGGTTGTCTTTACCTTAAAACTCTCGCCTCTTGTCCAATCAAATGTTTAGAAAGCAGCGGCTGCTATGCGATATTTTTAGGCATAGTCTCGCATAATGATTTCATATAAATTGTGTCTCTACCAGAGCACATGTACGGATGAAACCCGTAAATATACGTCGGCAAAAAATCGACAATAATTGTCAACCCTGAGAAAAAAAATAATTTCCTTTATTAAGAAAATCGAGGGAGGCCAGTGTGCTTTTTTTTTTTTACGCTAATACATGTAAACCAGCTATTTACATTTGGTAATACTTCGATTTTTAACCCCGTATTCTGTAGGCAAACGATAGTCTAGTGGTTAGCGCGGTGGACTTCAAATTTTGCGATCCAAGTTCAAATCCCGGTCGGGGAAAATTAATTAATTTATTTATTTTTATTTTATCTATTTTTTTTTTTTTTTTTTTTTTTTTTTTTTTTTTTTTTGTCTTTCATTCGCAGCACTGCTTTCTTACATTATTTCCTCATTTATTTTATCTAAGTTTTTCCCTTTTCTTCCATTTTTATACTCCATATATCATTTTCCGAGCAATATATCTATGCTTAACATGGGCAACTTTAACGGACATCAGCCTTCCAGGTAAACTGCGCTTGCAGAGGGAATTGATGGAAACATCTGAAAAATCGATAGACCCTTCGGCAGAGTGTATATGAAAGCTACCTTTGGTTACCTTGGTGACAGACGTTCTAAATATAGAACATCAGCGACAAAATCGTAAAAAGAAGAAGGGGGTAGTGTGAAGAAACCTCAAAAAGGACTAATTAATTTTCGGCTTTATCATATAAAAGTTATATCAATCTGTCGGGAATTGAATTGCGCTTGGTGATCCGTTTGCACAGAAGCAAAATGGTTAATGCTAGAGTAATTATGGCAGTTTTTCTATCACTGAGTGCATCCTTTGCATTGGGTTTTGCTATATAATTTAATTATTCTAGGGGTTCTGTTGAAAATGCTGAAAAAGGACCAAGAAGTTGTCGAGCTAAAATCATAAAAAATACATCAGTATGTTCGTGAGACATCAAACTATCAGTAACGTTTGCACAGGAATGCTGCTTTAACTACTTCTGAAGATAGAATGAAAAAACTGACAAGGTCTATAGTAAATCCCTATTACCGTTTGAATCAACTGTAGCTACCTAGATGTCCGTTAAAGTCCCGGATGAATTGGCAGTAATGGTCCAAAGTGGATATCTGGTAATAGGAATTGTCTGTCTGAGATACGCGTAAAACTGAATTGTATAGGATCAAATACATACAATAAGGAAAAATATATGATTAATGAGATATATATATATATATATATATATATATATATATATATATATATATATATATATATATATATATATATATGCCGACATGGTTTATCCGGGCAGCACGGCATAGAAAATGTTGAAAACATCTAACTTTGAAAATGTGCATAATTATCTATCTATTTAGCTTTTGATAAAGTGAAAATTTCTTTATTTCTGTTTTTCTTTCTTTCCTTCCTTACTTCTTTCTTTCTTTCTTTCTCGTTAACCCGTGAATATGATTGAGAAACATTATCGAATATTCGAACACCTACTGAGCTGTTTATTGCTCAATAGTTAAACCAACCATGGGGATAGAACATGTAGTCTGCCATGAGTTGCTATCGAATACTCAAATCAGCCTGCGCATTCGCGCAGTCTTCTCTCTGCGTGCATTTTATCTGATTTGTAATTTTTTGCTCCAGGCATATGTTCAAGCACTTTTCTTCTGACGCATCGCATCAATTCCCTGTCTCAACGCGTAAAAATTGTGTTTTATTTTTGTTTTCTTTTGACACGTCTCACATAATCTCCCACTGGACGTGGACCGGGTTTTTCTGAGGTGGCAAGACCAAGAAATTAATGAATTTATGAAGAATTCTCCCGCATACCCATGGTAAAAATGTTTACGTTTTACAGAATTCTAATGATGCATTTTTCTTCGACTTTCATAGCGTACATTGTATTTTTACCATTCGCGTTATTTTAATTGTACAGAATGAATTCACGTCATTTTGCAAGGTAGATGTCAAATCATGCGTGCAGCAGCTGACATTTTTAGTTTGCTAGCTCAATTAAAATCCAACACTACAATAATAATAATAATAAGTAATAATAATAGCACGTGCGCCGGTTGAACCAATAAGCTACCAGTTTACTGGGTTGAGTCGCAACGCGCATAAAGGTCTTTCGGGACATATTCGATCAGATATGATTGAAAGTCGCCTGTGTGCAGCCCTTGACTATCCGCTATATAATGTTTTCCTTCGAAAAGCAGCATCATTTCATCTGTGCCGCAAGGAAATGTGACGTGCTTTATTTGCGCCCGTCGAAGTCTCAAATCAGCCTGCGCATCTTTTTTCATCATGGCGGGGTTTATAGTGGCGTTCTCTAAGTAGTCCTGAGCGACAGCATGCAGCAACAATACTTCAATCGATTTTAGTGCGCCCAAGAAAAACTGCGACCTCCCGCTCCCAATGTGTTCATAATGACGTTGAGATGATGTAATTTTATCACTGCTTACTGCTTACATTTACGTTTCTTCGGGTTTAATTTGTATGCACGCGGAAGAACCTCAACCGGTTTTCTCTCTCTCTCTCTCTCTCTCTCTCTCTCTCTCTCTCTCTCTGTGTGTGTGTGTGCGCGCGCGCGCTTAGTTCATTTCTTTTATCAGTGTTACATCTGTGCAGATTTGCGTGTAGGCTGTTTTTCAGTGCTCAGAAGTTTTTATGATGCTTTTTAATAACATTATTTTAGACACCCCATAAAACACACTGTGTCAAAACAACGTCGCAACGAAGTCGGTGCAATTTAGAAGCGTTACACCAACGTTAATTTGACGTTGCTCTGGCGATTGCATTTGCTGTTATTAGCCCGTATTTAATGGAAAATAACACACGATTGTTATCTTGCGGTATGCTAAATTAGTGCGAGCTTGAGCCTAACTGGTTGCATCGACCTTAAAGAATGAACTGGTTGTCTTTACCTTAAAACTCTCGCCTCTTGTCCAATCAAATGTTTAGAAAGCAGCGGCTGCTATGCGATATTTTTAGGCATAGTCTCGCATAATGATTTCATATAAATTGTGTCTCTACCAGAGCACATGTACGGATGAAACCCGTAAATATACGTCGGCAAAAAATCGACAATAATTGTCAACCCTGAGAAAAAAAATAATTTCCTTTATTAAGAAAATCGAGGGAGGCCAGTGTGCTTTTTTTTACGCTAATACATGTAAACCAGCTATTTACATTTGGTAATACTTCGATTTTTAACCCCGTATTCTGTAGGCAAACGATAGTCTAGTGGTTAGCGCGGTGGACTTCAAATTTTGCGATCCAAGTTCAAATCCCGGTCGGGGAAAATTAATTAATTTATTTATTTTTATTTTATCTATTTTTTTTTTTTTTTTTTTCTTTCATTCGCAGCACTGCTTTCTTACATTATTTCCTCATTTATTTTATCTAAGTTTTTCCCTTTTCTTCCATTTTTATACTCCATATATCATTTTCCGAGCAATATATCTATGCTTAACATGGGCAACTTTAACGGACATCAGCCTTCCAGGTAAACTGCGCTTGCAGAGGGAATTGATGGAAACATCTGAAAAATCGATAGACCCTTCGGCAGAGTGTATATGAAAGCTACCTTTGGTTACCTTGGTGACAGACGTTCTAAATATAGAACATCAGCGACAAAATCGTAAAAAGAAGAAGGGGGTAGTGTGAAGAAACCTCAAAAAGGACTAATTAATTTTCGGCTTTATCATATAAAAGTTATATCAATCTGTCGGGAATTGAATTGCGCTTGGTGATCCGTTTGCACAGAAGCAAAATGGTTAATGCTAGAGTAATTATGGCAGTTTTTCTATCACTGAGTGCATCCTTTGCATTGGGTTTTGCTATATAATTTAATTATTCTAGGGGTTCTGTTGAAAATGCTGAAAAAGGACCAAGAAGTTGTCGAGCTAAAATCATAAAAAATACATCAGTATGTTCGTGAGACATCAAACTATCAGTAACGTTTGCACAGGAATGCTGCTTTAACTACTTCTGAAGATAGAATGAAAAAACTGACAAGGTCTATAGTAAATCCCTATTACCGTTTGAATCAACTGTAGCTACCTAGATGTCCGTTAAAGTCCCGGATGAATTGGCAGTAATGGTCCAAAGTGGATATCTGGTAATAGGAATTGTCTGTCTGAGATACGCGTAAAACTGAATTGTATAGGATCAAATACATACAATAAGGAAAAATATATGATTAATGAGATATATATATATATATATATATATATATATATATATATATATATATATATATATATATATATGCCGACATGGTTTATCCGGGCAGCACGGCATAGAAAATGTTGAAAACATCTAACTTTGAAAATGTGCATAATTATCTATCTATTTAGCTTTTGATAAAGTGAAAATTTCTTTATTTCTGTTTTTCTTTCTTTCCTTCCTTACTTCTTTCTTTCTTTCTTTCTCGTTAACCCGTGAATATGATTGAGAAACATTATCGAATATTCGAACACCTACTGAGCTGTTTATTGCTCAATAGTTAAACCAACCATGGGGATAGAACATGTAGTCTGCCATGAGTTGCTATCGAATACTCAAATCAGCCTGCGCATTCGCGCAGTCTTCTCTCTGCGTGCATTTTATCTGATTTGTAATTTTTTGCTCCAGGCATATGTTCAAGCACTTTTCTTCTGACGCATCGCATCAATTCCCTGTCTCAACGCGTAAAAATTGTGTTTTATTTTTGTTTTCTTTTGACACGTCTCACATAATCTCCCACTGGACGTGGACCGGGTTTTTCTGAGGTGGCAAGACCAAGAAATTAATGAATTTATGAAGAATTCTCCCGCATACCCATGGTAAAAATGTTTACGTTTTACAGAATTCTAATGATGCATTTTTCTTCGACTTTCATAGCGTACATTGTATTTTTACCATTCGCGTTATTTTAATTGTACAGAATGAATTCACGTCATTTTGCAAGGTAGATGTCAAATCATGCGTGCAGCAGCTGACATTTTTAGTTTGCTAGCTCAATTAAAATCCAACACTACAATAATAATAATAATAAGTAATAATAATAGCACGTGCGCCGGTTGAACCAATAAGCTACCAGTTTACTGGGTTGAGTCGCAACGCGCATAAAGGTCTTTCGGGACATATTCGATCAGATATGATTGAAAGTCGCCTGTGTGCAGCCCTTGACTATCCGCTATATAATGTTTTCCTTCGAAAAGCAGCATCATTTCATCTGTGCCGCAAGGAAATGTGACGTGCTTTATTTGCGCCCGTCGAAGTCTCAAATCAGCCTGCGCATCTTTTTTCATCATGGCGGGGTTTATAGTGGCGTTCTCTAAGTAGTCCTGAGCGACAGCATGCAGCAACAATACTTCAATCGATTTTAGTGCGCCCAAGAAAAACTGCGACCTCCCGCTCCCAATGTGTTCATAATGACGTTGAGATGATGTAATTTTATCACTGCTTACTGCTTACATTTACGTTTCTTCGGGTTTAATTTGTATGCACGCGGAAGAACCTCAACCGGTTTTCTCTCTCTCTCTCTCTCTCTCTCTCTCTCTCTCTCTCTGTGTGTGTGTGTGCGCGCGCGCGCTTAGTTCATTTCTTTTATCAGTGTTACATCTGTGCAGATTTGCGTGTAGGCTGTTTTTCAGTGCTCAGAAGTTTTTATGATGCTTTTTAATAACATTATTTTAGACACCCCATAAAACACACTGTGTCAAAACAACGTCGCAACGAAGTCGGTGCAATTTAGAAGCGTTACACCAACGTTAATTTGACGTTGCTTTGGCGATTGCATTTGCTGTTATTAGCCCGTATTTAATGGAAAATAACACACGATTGTTATCTTGCGGTATGCTAAATTAGTGCGAGCTTGAGCCTAACTGGTTGCATCGACCTTAAAGAATGAACTGGTTGTCTTTACCTTAAAACTCTCGCCTCTTGTCCAATCAGATGTTTAGAAAGCAGCGGCTGCTATGCGATATTTTTAGGCATAGTCTCGCATAATGATTTCATATAAATTGTGTCTCTACCAGAGCACATGTACGGATGAAACCCGTAAATATACGTCGGCAAAAAATCGACAATAATTGTCAACCCTGAGAAAAAAAATAATTTCCTTTATTAAGAAAATCGAGGGAGGCCAGTGTGCTTTTTTTTTTTACGCTAATACATGTAAACCAGCTATTTACATTTGGTAATACTTCGATTTTTAACCCCGTATTCTGTAGGCAAACGATAGTCTAGTGGTTAGCGCGGTGGACTTCAAATTTTGCGATCCAAGTTCAAATCCCGGTCGGGGAAAATTAATTAATTTATTTATTTTTATTTTATCTATTTTTTTTTTTTTTTTTTTTTTTTTTTTTTTGTCATTCGCAGCACTGCTTTCTTACATTATTTCCTCATTTATTTTATCTAAGTTTTTCCCTTTTCTTCCATTTTTATACTCCATATATCATTTTCCGAGCAATATATCTATGCTTAACATGGGCAACTTTAACGGACATCAGCCTTCCAGGTAAACTGCGCTTGCAGAGGGAATTGATGGAAACATCTGAAAAATCGATAGACCCTTCGGCAGAGTGTATATGAAAGCTACCTTTGGTTACCTTGGTGACAGACGTTCTAAATATAGAACATCAGCGACAAAATCGTAAAAAGAAGAAGGGGGTAGTGTGAAGAAACCTCAAAAAGGACTAATTAATTTTCGGCTTTATCATATAAAAGTTATATCAATCTGTCGGGAATTGAATTGTGCTTGGTGATCCGTTTGCACAGAAGCAAAATGGTTAATGCTAGAGTAATTATGGCAGTTTTTCTATCACTGAGTGCATCCTTTGCATTGGGTTTTGCTATATAATTTAATTATTCTAGGGGTTCTGTTGAAAATGCTGAAAAAGGACCAAGAAGTTGTCGAGCTAAAATCATAAAAAATACATCAGTATGTTCGTGAGACATCAAACTATCAGTAACGTTTGCACAGGAATGCTGCTTTAACTACTTCTGAAGATAGAATGAAAAAACTGACAAGGTCTATAGTAAATCCCTATTACCGTTTGAATCAACTGTAGCTACCTAGATGTCCGTTAAAGTCCCGGATGAATTGGCAGTAATGGTCCAAAGTGGATATCTGGTAATAGGAATTGTCTGTCTGAGATACGCGTAAAACTGAATTGTATAGGATCAAATACATACAATAAGGAAAAATATATGATTAATGAGATATATATATATATATATATATATATATATATATATATATATATATATGCCGACATGGTTTATCCGGGCAGCACGGCATAGAAAATGTTGAAAACATCTAACTTTGAAAATGTGCATAATTATCTATCTATCTTAGCTTTTGATAAAGTGAAAATTTCTTTATTTCTGTTTTTCTTTCTTTCCTTCCTTACTTCTTTCTTTCTTTCTTTCTCGTTAACCCGTGAATATGATTGAGAAACATTATCGAATATTCGAACACCTACTGAGCTGTTTATTGCTCAATAGTTAAACCAACCATGGGGATAGAACATGTAGTCTGCCATGAGTTGCTATCGAATACTCAAATCAGCCTGCGCATTCGCGCAGTCTTCTCTCTGCGTGCATTTTATCTGATTTGTAATTTTTTGCTCCAGGCATATGTTCAAGCACTTTTCTTCTGACGCATCGCATCAATTCCCTGTCTCAACGCGTAAAAATTGTGTTTTATTTTTGTTTTCTTTTGACACGTCTCACATAATCTCCCACTGGACGTGGACCGGGTTTTTCTGAGGTGGCAAGACCAAGAAATTAATGAATTTATGAAGAATTCTCCCGCATACCCATGGTAAAAATGTTTACGTTTTACAGAATTCTAATGATGCATTTTTCTTCGACTTTCATAGCGTACATTGTATTTTTACCATTCGCGTTATTTTAATTGTACAGAATGAATTCACGTCATTTTGCAAGGTAGATGTCAAATCATGCGTGCAGCAGCTGACATTTTTAGTTTGCTAGCTCAATTAAAATCCAACACTACAATAATAATAATAATAAGTAATAATAATAGCACGTGCGCCGGTTGAACCAATAAGCTACCAGTTTACTGGGTTGAGTCGCAACGCGCATAAAGGTCTTTCGGGACATATTCGATCAGATATGATTGAAAGTCGCCTGTGTGCAGCCCTTGACTATCCGCTATATAATGTTTTCCTTCGAAAAGCAGCATCATTTCATCTGTGCCGCAAGGAAATGTGACGTGCTTTATTTGCGCCCGTCGAAGTCTCAAATCAGCCTGCGCATCTTTTTTCATCATGGCGGGGTTTATAGTGGCGTTCTCTAAGTAGTCCTGAGCGACAGCATGCAGCAACAATACTTCAATCGATTTTAGTGCGCCCAAGAAAAACTGCGACCTCCCGCTCCCAATGTGTTCATAATGACGTTGAGATGATGTAATTTTATCACTGCTTACTGCTTACATTTACGTTTCTTCGGGTTTAATTTGTATGCACGCGGAAGAACCTCAACCGGTTTTCTCTCTCTCTCTCTCTCTCTCTCTCTCTCTCTCTCTCTGTGTGTGTGTGTGCGCGCGCGCGCTTAGTTCATTTCTTTTATCAGTGTTACATCTGTGCAGATTTGCGTGTAGGCTGTTTTTCAGTGCTCAGAAGTTTTTATGATGCTTTTTAATAACATTATTTTAGACACCCCATAAAACACACTGTGTCAAAACAACGTCGCAACGAAGTCGGTGCAATTTAGAAGCGTTACACCAACGTTAATTTGACGTTGCTCTGGCGATTGCATTTGCTGTTATTAGCCCGTATTTAATGGAAAATAACACACGATTGTTATCTTGCGGTATGCTAAATTAGTGCGAGCCTGAGCCTAACTGGTTGCATCGACCTTAAAGAATGAACTGGTTGTCTTTACCTTAAAACTCTCGCCTCTTGTCCAATCAAATGTTTAGAAAGCAGCGGCTGCTATGCGATATTTTTAGGCATAGTCTCGCATAATGATTTCATATAAATTGTGTCTCTACCAGAGCACATGTACGGATTAAACCCGTAAATATACGTCGGCAAAAAATCGACAATAATTGTCAACCCTGAGAAAAAAAATAATTTCCTTTATTTAGAAAATCGAGGGAGGCCAGTGTGCTTTTTTTTTTTTACGCTAATACATGTAAACCAGCTATTTACATTTGGTAATACTTCGATTTTTAACCCCGTATTCTGTAGGCAAACGATAGTCTAGTGGTTAGCGCGGTGGACTTCAAATTTTGCGATCCAAGTTCAAATCCCGGTCGGGGAAAATTAATTAATTTATTTATTTTTATTTTATCTATTTTTTTTTTTTTTTTTTTTTTTTTTTTTGTCTTTCATTCGCAGCACTGCTTTCTTACATTATTTCCTCATTTATTTTATCTAAGTTTTTCCCTTTTCTTCCATTTTTATACTCCATATATCATTTTCCGAGCAATATATCTATGCTTAACATGGGCAACTTTAACGGACATCAGCCTTCCAGGTAAACTGCGCTTGCAGAGGGAATTGATGGAAACATCTGAAAAATCGATAGACCCTTCGGCAGAGTGTATATGAAAGCTACCTTTGGTTACCTTGGTGACAGACGTTCTAAATATAGAACATCAGCGACAAAATCGTAAAAAGAAGAAGGGGGTAGTGTGAAGAAACCTCAAAAAGGACTAATTAATTTTCGGCTTTATCATATAAAAGTTATATCAATCTGTCGGGAATTGAATTGTGCTTGGTGATCCGTTTGCACAGAAGCAAAATGGTTAATGCTAGAGTAATTATGGCAGTTTTTCTATCACTGAGTGCATCCTTTGCATTGGGTTTTGCTATATAATTTAATTATTCTAGGGGTTCTGTTGAAAATGCTGAAAAAGGACCAAGAAGTTGTCGAGCTAAAATCATAAAAAATACATCAGTATGTTCGTGAGACAACAAACTATCAGTAACGTTTGCACAGGAATGCTGCTTTAACTACTTCTGAAGATAGAATGAAAAAACTGACAGGGTCTATAGTAAATCCCTATTACCGTTTGAACCAACTGTAGCTACCTAGATGTCCGTTAAAGTCCCATAGGATCAAATACATACAATAAGGAAAAATATATGATTAATGAGATATATATATATATATATATATATATATATATATATATATATATATATATATATATGCCGACATGGTTTATCCGGGCAGCACGGCATAGAAAATGTTGAAAACATCTAACTTTGAAAATGTGCATAATTATCTATCTATTTAGCTTTTGATAAAGTGAAAATTTCTTTATTTCTGTTTTTCTTTCTTTCCTTCCTTACTTCTTTCTTTCTTTCTTCTCGTTAACCCGTGAATATGATTGAGAAACATTATCGAATATTCGAACACCTACTGAGCTGTTTATTGCTCAATAGTTAAACCAACCATGGGGATAGAACATGTAGTCTGCCATGAGTTGCTATCGAATACTCAAATCAGCCTGCGCATTCGCGCAGTCTTCTCTCTGCGTGCATTTTATCTGATTTGTAATTTTTTGCTCCAGGCATATGTTCAAGCACTTTTCTTCTGACGCATCGCATCAATTCCCTGTCTCAACGCGTAAAAATTGTGTTTTATTTTTGTTTTCTTTTGACACGTCTCACATAATCTCCCACTGGACGTGGACCGGGTTTTTCTGAGGTGGCAAGACCAAGAAATTAATGAATTTATGAAGAATTCTCCCGCATACCCATGGTAAAAATGTTTACGTTTTACAGAATTCTAATGATGCATTTTTCTTCGACTTTCATAGCGTACATTGTATTTTTACCATTCGCGTTATTTTAATTGTACAGAATGAATTCACGTCATTTTGCAAGGTAGATGTCAAATCATGCGTGCAGCAGCTGACATTTTTAGTTTGCTAGCTCAATTAAAATCCAACACTACAATAATAATAATAATAAGTAATAATAATAGCACGTGCGCCGGTTGAACCAATAAGCTACCAGTTTACTGGGTTGAGTCGCAACGCGCATAAAGGTCTTTCGGGACATATTCGATCAGATATGATTGAAAGTCGCCTGTGTGCAGCCCTTGACTATCCGCTATATAATGTTTTCCTTCGAAAAGCAGCATCATTTCATCTGTGCCGCAAGGAAATGTGACGTGCTTTATTTGCGCCCGTCGAAGTCTCAAATCAGCCTGCGCATCTTTTTTCATCATGGCGGGGTTTATAGTGGCGTTCTCTAAGTAGTCCTGAGCGACAGCATGCAGCAACAATACTTCAATCGATTTTAGTGCGCCCAAGAAAAACTGCGACCTCCCGCTCCCAATGTGTTCATAATGACGTTGAGATGATGTAATTTTATCACTGCTTACTGCTTACATTTACGTTTCTTCGGGTTTAATTTGTATGCACGCGGAAGAACCTCAACCGGTTTTCTCTCTCTCTCTCTCTCTCTCTCTCTCTCTCTCTCTGTGTGTGTGTGTGTGCGCGCGTGCGCTGAGTTCATTTCTTTTATCAGTGTTACATCTGTGCAGATTTGCGTGTAGGCTGTTTTTCAGTGCTCAGAAGTTTTTATGATGCTTTTTAATAACATTATTTTAGACACCCCATAAAACACACTGTGTCAAAACAACCTCGCAACGAAGTCGGTGCAATTTAGAAGCGTTACACCAACGTTAATTTGACGTTGCTCTGGCGATTGCATTTGCTGTTATTAGCCCGTATTTAATGGAAAATAACACACGATTGTTATCTTGCGGTATGCTAAATTAGTGCGAGCCTGAGCCTAACTGGTTGCATCGACCTTAAAGAATGAACTGGTTGTCTTTACCTTAAAACTCTCGCCTCTTGTCCAATCAAATGTTTAGAAAGCAGCGGCTGCTATGCGATATTTTTAGGCATAGTCTCGCATAATGATTTCATATAAATTGTGTCTCTACCAGAGCACATGTACGGATTAAACCCGTAAATATACGTCGGCAAAAAATCGACAATAATTGTCAACCCTGAGAAAAAAAATAATTTCCTTTATTTAGAAAATCGAGGGAGGCCAGTGTGCTTTTTTTTTTTACGCTAATACATGTAAACCAGTTTAACGGACATCAGCCTTCCAGGTAAACTGCGCTTGCAGAGGGAATTGATGGAAACATCTGAAAAATCGATAGACCCTTCGGCAGAGTGTATATGAAAGCTACCTTTGGTTACCTTGGTGACAGACGTTCTAAATATAGAACATCAGCGACAAAATCGTAAAAAGAAGAAGGGGGTAGTGTGAAGAAACCTCAAAAAGGACTAATTAATTTTCGGCTTTATCATATAAAAGTTATATCAATCTGTCGGGAATTGAATCGTGCTTGGTGATCCGTTTGCACAGAAGCAAAATGGTTAATGCTAGAGTAATTATGGCAGTTTTTCTATCACTGAGTGCATCCTTTGCATTGGGTTTTGCTATATAATTTAATTATTCTAGGGGTTCTGTTGAAAATGCTGAAAAAGGACCAAGAAGTTGTCGAGCAAAAATCATAAAAAATACATCAGTATGTTCGTGAGACAACAAACTATCAGTAACGTTTGCACAGGAATGCTGCTTTAACTACTTCTGAAGATAGAATGAAAAAACTGACAGGGTCTATAGTAAATCCCTATTACCGTTTGAACCAACTGTAGCTACCTAGATGTCCGTTAAAGTCCCATCAAATACATACAATAAGGAAAAATATATGATTAATGAGATATATATATATATATATATATATATATATATATATATATATATATATATATATATGCCGACATGGTTTATCCGGGCAGCACGGCATAGAAAATGTTGAAAACATCTAACTTTGAAAATGTGCATAATTATCTATCTATTTAGCTTTTGATAAAGTGAAAATTTCTTTATTTCTGTTTTTCTTTCTTTCCTTCCTTACTTCTTTCTTTCTTTCTTCTCGTTAACCCGTGAATATGATTGAGAAACATTATCGAATATTCGAACACCTACTGAGCTGTTTATTGCTCAATAGTTAAACCAACCATGGGGATAGAACATGTAGTCTGCCATGAGTTGCTATCGAATACTCAAATCAGCCTGCGCATTCGCGCAGTCTTCTCTCTGCGTGCATTTTATCTGATTTGTAATTTTTTGCTCCAGGCATATGTTCAAGCACTTTTCTTCTGACGCATCGCATCAATTCCCTGTCTCAACGCGTAAAAATTGTGTTTTATTTTTGTTTTCTTTTGACACGTCTCACATAATCTCCCACTGGACGTGGACCGGGTTTTTCTGAGGTGGCAAGACCAAGAAATTAATGAATTTATGAAGAATTCTCCCGCATACCCATGGTAAAAATGTTTACGTTTTACAGAATTCTAATGATGCATTTTTCTTCGACTTTCATAGCGTACATTGTATTTTTACCATTCGCGTTATTTTAATTGTACAGAATGAATTCACGTCATTTTGCAAGGTAGATGTCAAATCATGCGTGCAGCAGCTGACATTTTTAGTTTGCTAGCTCAATTAAAATCCAACACTACAATAATAATAATAATAAGTAATAATAATAGCACGTGCGCCGGTTGAACCAATAAGCTACCAGTTTACTGGGTTGAGTCGCAACGCGCATAAAGGTCTTTCGGGACATATTCGATCAGATATGATTGAAAGTCGCCTGTGTGCAGCCCTTGACTATCCGCTATATAATGTTTTCCTTCGAAAAGCAGCATCATTTCATCTGTGCCGCAAGGAAATGTGACGTGCTTTATTTGCGCCCGTCGAAGTCTCAAATCAGCCTGCGCATCTTTTTTCATCATGGCGGGGTTTATAGTGGCGTTCTCTAAGTAGTCCTGAGCGACAGCATGCAGCAACAATACTTCAATCGATTTTAGTGCGCCCAAGAAAAACTGCGACCTCCCGCTCCCAATGTGTTCATAATGACGTTGAGATGATGTAATTTTATCACTGCTTACTGCTTACATTTACGTTTCTTCGGGTTTAATTTGTATGCACGCGGAAGAACCTCAACCGGTTTTCTCTCTCTCTCTCTCTCTCTCTCTCTCTCTCTCTCTGTGTGTGTGTGTGTGCGCGCGTGCGCTGAGTTCATTTCTTTTATCAGTGTTACATCTGTGCAGATTTGCGTGTAGGCTGTTTTTCAGTGCTCAGAAGTTTTTATGATGCTTTTTAATAACATTA
>CBDHEM010000079.1:0-7253 GCA_965261955.1 Leptonemataceae bacterium | reverse complement strand
CGACGACCTCAGCCAGTTCCATGTCTCTGCATGCTTTGAACATAGGATTCCTGTAACTCTTGACTGGTCTTTGTGCATAATCGTGTGCGACATCCGGATGAACGACGATGCTGTGCATGTTGTTTTTTGACTCGGATGGATCAACATGTTTCAAGTGCGTTTGATCCAAGATGGTTTTGTTTGTGTAATCTTCTTTCGGTTCGTGGTGAATAGCTCTGTCGTAATACAAGCTGTACATGGCTGTCGTTCGGATCTTAATGCCGCTGTCTCCATACGGTTTACCAAAACAACTCTTGTACTTGTCATACGACATCCATCCGACTCTATACATGACTGCTATTTTGTACATGGGGGGTTCTATAAATTTGATGTAACCATATCTCGTTTTTGGATCGGTGTATGGAATTGCTTCTGAAGGATCGTCGTAAGATTTTAACATGCTGCACACGTCAAATTTGTCCACTATGTACAGTTTGCTGTCCGGATTGAAAACCATCTGATCGTCTGAACAATAATCGAACAAAAATCCTTTAGGTTCGGACGGAGTTCCTTCACGAGCAGATTCCTCGGACGACATTGCTTCAGTCGCACTGTACGTGTGTTGCTCGTCTTGTACATTGCATTCGCTAGACTTTACTTCGAGGTAATCGTCTCCTGGCAAAACGTGCCAGTGACCCTTTTTATCCTTGCGCCCCGGCACCTGTATAGACTGCTCGACTGTGGGCTTCTCCATGTCCGAACCGGGCACTGCTCTCATCTTTATCTCCTTTATGCTATTTCTGTTAATCTTAACAGTGTGCTGCATTTGAATGTCTATGGACGAAACTACCTGCACCTTGTGCATGTCCACTAAATCATCTTCTATTTGGTCGTATGCCATGTTTGATCGGCGTCTGAACATGTCATGCGATTCTTGCACTTCATTTTGTTTTTTTTCTCCTCCTTCCAATTGTACCCTTCCTAATTTTGTTTCTTTGTCTCCATCTTTCATCAGCGCGTAATAGTTTTCGAATGTCATCGGCGAGTACAAGCAGAACTGGTTCCACTCCCTCAATGCAACTATGCTCTTGTTGTCGATAAATGTCTGCGATGGATGTATATCTTTCATGTCTATGTTCTGATTCTCCGAACCAGATTTGTCTTTTTTTTTGCTATCGCACTGAGCATTTACCGGTTCGGGAAGAGCTGACAAAATTGCAAAATACTCCATGTTTGGTGTAAACTCGACCTTTCCAGGTCGTATCACGGTAGTCTCTCTTTTCATGACGTGAATAAATGGCACGGTTCCAGGCTTGTCTGCTTGGCTCACGTTTGTTTTGAAGTCTATGACGGACTTGTAAACAAACGATAGCGCATGAGAAAATGCTCCATGCTCTTCGTTGTAAGAGTCGTCCACTATCTGACTCAAAGTGATTAGAGATTCCAGAGTGTGCGGTTTTTTCCAATCTATGTCAAATGTTTTGGTAGTACTTGCGACATTCGAGTTGTCTGAAGGAATAGTGAATATATCTTCGTTCAGGTGAGATTCGTATTCCATCGGTGCAGAGTCATCTTTCCCGCCCATATGTTCGATGACTGCATCGAGTTTGCCGTTCATCTCTGCAATAAACTGGAAGTCACTGTTGTGATGCGGCATCACCAGGTTACTGTAATGTGGAATTTCCACTCCGAGCGGAGCATCTGCGCTCGTCATCTTTAGTTTCTGCAGAGTTTTAATGGATTTATTCATGTCTGCTTCTTCTTCGGAATTTTTTTTTTTTTTTTTGGTACGGAGTGCTATTTTTCTTTGGTGGTGCCTTCTTCTTTTTGTTCATCTCTCGAGTCACTATATCTATCATCCCTTGTACTTCCGGATTCATTTTTAAAAATGAACAATTTAAAACATACAATATTAGAAATTGTAATAGTTATGAAATTAGTGACTGCATATAAATAAATGTACAAATGTATTCACAAAAATATGCCTGCTATGCTGGCTACCTTAGCTACCGAATCAACCACACTAGTTACTTTATCGAAAATTTTGGACAGTCCCCCTCCTGCACCTCCCACAGCTTGTTCGTGCTCGTCCACAACTCCAACCAGCTGTCCGTCACCGTTAAAGTAATTGTGCATGAGACCGGTGCCTACTGGGTATGATACAAGTGCCTTTTTTTTAACCGGGTCCATTGGCGAATACTTAAACAGAGACGTATCCGCAACTATGCCAGCATTACTGTGCATGTATATGGAATTTGGGTTTGGAGTGGGAAGCAGTTCACTGTCATTTTTGTCGACTGGCGTTATTTCCGAATTGTGTTCGGTAGTGTCACCTGTTATGCTCTTCATCTCCTGTAGACCTTGCGTTATGGGTCCCATAAGAGAAGGCAGCGATGTATCTTCTGTATTTATTTTCATGGGTGCGAATACCACATTTTGTTTGTAATCTTGTCCTTGGCTGACAGCAGCAAGAGAACCATTGCAATCGTGGCCCTTTTCTTTTGCTTTTTCATCTGCAACCATGCACAATTGCGACACGTTTCCACCTTTGTTGATGAGGTGATGTGCTACACTAAGAACATCGCACACGGCGTTGGCAGTGGGCATTTTTTCTGTGTCTACCACAATCATGGGATTGTTATCCACATCAGAAGAAGCGTTTGGTTTGGTGCTGTCCATTCGAAAACCAAGCTGAGCAGGTGTTAGTGGTTCGAGTCCATGCTTTTTGTAAAATCCAACATGTTTTTTATAAACAGTGTTCGGATCCGCACCGTGCTTAACTGCTTCTTTTGCAAGTACAGCAAGACCAGCGTGGACGAAACTTTTTCTTTTCTTTTTCTTATCTCTTTCTTCGTACTGTTTTATTATTATGTTCGCAATATCCGCATTGTTGTCCTTCTTCTTTCCCATAATCACAATTTTTAATGTAAATATAATGGTAAATACATTAGCATATATAAGAGTACACATGTAGTTATAAGATATTAAAATTTCATAACGTTCTTAAACGAGTCTCTCTGGCTTTTTTGGAACCTTTCCAAAAACAACACTGGGCATTTTCCATTCATCTTCATAAAACATCGCAACAGTTCAACCACGTGCGGGTTGTCCGTCTGTATCAGCATGTGTTGCATCACGAATGCACAGTACTTGTTTCCATATACACTCTTGCATCCCAATGCATATTTTGGGTTATTCAGCATATGTGTGCCTACCAGATTAATCCATTCGTTAGTCATACTGGCGTTCTTCGCCAGTTTATGATTCACTCGCATGAAATCTTCGAAAATAAAAGACAAGTCGTTGTTAAAATGCATCACGTTTGATTCGAACCTGTCACCGAATTGTTGTACATCTTTCAAGATGCACAGAGAGTACGGATGCACAAAGAGCAATTCCGGATCGTCCGGTTCATTCTTAGACATAAACACTGTCTTCGTAATACTCCCTCCGTTGGGGAGCTGAATCCCACCCTGCGCCTTCAAACAGGAATCACATTCGCACTCTGCTCGAGACTCGTTCCACCCGTCATCAAAAGTAGCATCAAAAGTAGTCTCATCTGAAACCACCGGAGTAGGCTCATCTGAAACCAGTGGATTTTTTTCGGTCGTAATGCTGTCCGGCCTTTCTACCTCACAGTTCATAACCTCATTCAGCCTCCTCACTCTACAACAATAGAAACGTGTAGGCGTATCATCATTAAATTTATCAACATACCTAAGCACGCTTGATGGAATCTCGGGTAATCCCAATACAGGTGAAACAGGTGATGGCGTTTCGTCTTCTTGACCGAAAAGATTTATCCTTATAGTTGACATGGTTTAATAAACTTTTTGCAGTATGCAATTGCAATGACAAAACTATCCTTTATATACTTTTTTTTTGGTTAAATATTACATTTTTAATTGAACAGTTTACAATAAAATATTGTTCTAATTAAACAAGTTATGATGACTTGTACCATGTCGTATGGGTACCGTCGATGGTCTCTGTACGACGCACTTTGTAGCCTTGATTTTGCCCAAAGAGTTCCGTAAGAGTAATAACGGGACCATCATCAGATTTCTCTTTGATAGGGGGGTCTTTCTTACTATCTTTTGCCATGTCACAATTGCACTTATCTCTTTCGATAAATACTCGAAGAGATAGACAGTCATCTGCATGATCTGCATGACGTTTCCTCTTTGATGGAGGAGTTGTTGGAGGACTCACAGGTTTACCTTCCTGAACTGCCAGTAAATCACTAACGTTAGAACATCCACCTGCTGCAATTATCTGATCCAAAGACACGTTGTTTCCAGCTTTTAGTAGGTTTTCCTGCAATAAGGTTTGTAGGTGAGGTTTTTTTTTTGATTTCTCCTTCAACCACTCAAACAATTCCTTCCCAAAGTATAGTATCAACTGTTCAATGGCGTGTACTCCGACATCCATCACTTCCTGCAGACTACCCTGCTTCAAGTTTGTGTCTCGTTTGAGATCCAATGCAAATTTCCTTCTGAAACTACCTATGACTTGTTGGCAGTTTTGTGCAATCGCATCATCGGTAATGCCCAGCAACTTAGGTTCTGGCGTGATTTTCCACTTGAAGAAATTTCCCTTCACTTCGCAACCGGCAATGTACATGACCATCTGTGATTTTGAGTTGAAAAAAGACAGTACGCCTTCAAAGACATACTGATCAGAACGACATCCCACCAAACATCCCTTAAACATCATCATCGACTTATGCTTTCCATTACAGAGCATGAAAATACAGTCGTTTTCATCTCTGTAGACTACTGAATTTTGCACAAGTGTTTTTTGGTAGTTGGGCGGTCCGGATAAATACATTTTGTGATCTACCGTATTTCTTTTTAAAATAAAGCAGGTGTCATCTCCAACTTGGTGTTTAGCAGAAGTCTGTACGTGACGTTTGTACACCCATACTTCTTTTACATCATCTGGAAATGAAACTGCTGGCTCTTCGTTTGCAACCAAAGAGTCCTCCGGTGGAACCACAGGTGGCGATAGAGGTAAATCAGTATCCATTTCAGATGACGTCATTTCAAATCTCTCTCTATATAATAAACCAAATGCAGAACCAATTGTTAAATTTGAACACTTTTTAATCAGCAAAATGAGCAACAATGAGCTTTTCTGGGAAGAGTTTGCTTTTGAGCCACTTGGCAGATCTAATGCATACTATTGCGTAATAAACATGGGTAAGAAACATTTCTATTTTTGTTACGTTCATTTTAATTTTTTTTAAACAGGTATGGACTGGTTATGCACACACACTCCAACCGAAATCATGAGCAAATTATACTATGGTATCATGAAAGGTGTGTGCGCATCTACAGGTTGTAGCGAGCATTGTATCACCGTTTCGATTACGTATGAGATGGGTTCGAACGGCAATCATCCACACCTCAACATATATGTTCAATGGGATGATGGAGACCAGGTATGTGCCGATGCATTTAAAACAATATTAAATGGCATTGTAAGCAGCAAATCGAAAGATATTCTGATTCTTGAAGTAGATTTAGACAACATACAAATTCTGAGGAACTACATAGAAAAAGAGAACAGAGAACGTGTCGGTACATGGTACAATAACATCGTTACAAACAACTTCACAGTTGATGGAGGAAAATTGGACTTCGGATTTACTCTTTCCCCTTCCCAAAGAGATCGTGTACCAAGCACCAAACACCTGAAGCAAATGATTTTACCCAAAATTTTGGACGGTAGATTAACAACTGACATACAGATACGAGATTTTTTTTTTCCATGGGGCCGCACTACTACATCCCATACACGTCTTGCTCTGCAAGCATCACTGATTTTACCAGAATGACACTGGACTGCAAAATAAGCCAACAACGAAAAAGAGAAACTGAATCCATATCACCACAGACTGCAATGGTTTGGTTCGAATTTATTTCATCTCAACTGGCTTGTTTTACGATATTTGAGTATTTCAATAGGTATATGTTACCGAGAAGAAACAAGGACGGAAGACGACAGTTAGTATTAAAAGGGAAACCGGATGTTGGTAAATCTTGGTGTATTTCCTTTCTTTTTCATAACTATTACGCAAGAGTGCTGGATATAGGAGATAAAGGTGTAGGAAATTGGTCACCCGTACTAAGTGCAGCAGTGGTTGTCGTAGATGATCCAAACACAAAGTGGACAACTTGCAGAACTCAGATCATGAACCTTTTGGGCGGAACGCCATTCAGCGTCAAACTGTACGCAACACAATATCAGTGTGATGTTCCTGTGCACACAGTTATACTTTGTAACAAACTACCTTCAGACCTTGAACCAGCATTGAAATCAAGACTAACAGTAGCGATAGTTCAAGAAGTCGAAGGATTGGAAATATGTACGTACAGCAAGAAAACAGTATTTTATTATTGTCAGCTCCTCGCTCCCTACATCTTAAAGAAACAGATACCATGCATGTGCATAACTTGGAACTCAGAACCGTGTAATGTAAGGGATTATGGAAGTCCATTTGTACTATGTAGCAAACCGTATGCTGTACGTAATGACATTAGTAATAGTAAATCTGTACGTAATGACATTAGTAATAGTAACTCTCCAACACCTTCATCTATTAATTTTTAAATTGTTCATTTTAAATTGTATATATTTGATATTGTGTTATTATTGTAGAGATTTGATGGAAGAAATTAAATTTACGCGCGCCGCGCGTAAATAGAGCTTGGTTCCCCAAAAAAATTATATACGCGCAAGCGCGTAAATAGATCTTTGTTCTCAAAAAAAAATTGTCGAAAGTAATAGTGATGTGTTGATATAAGTTATATTGTTTTTAAAAAATGTAAGTTAAAAACTGTTGATTTTATTATTTAGAATTTGTACAATTTTTAATGTACATTTTAAAAAAATATTTTTTAAAAATATTAATTTTTTTATTGTTTTTAAAAAATTTTATTTTTTTCCTACACTTTTTTATCCACACTTTTTTATCCACATTTAAAAAAAAAAATTTAAAAAAATTGTCAGATTTTTTTTTTTTTTTTAAATGTGGATAAAAAAGTGTGGATAAAAAAGTGTAGGAAAAAAATAAATTTTTTAAAAACAATAAAAAAATTAATATTTAAAAAAATTTTTTTTTTAAATGTACATTAAAAATTGTACAAATTCTAAATAATAAAATCAACAGTTTTTAACTTACATTTTTTAAAAACAATATAACTTATATCAACACATCACTATTACTTTCGACAATTTTTTTTTGAGAACAAAGATCTATTTACGCGCTT
>CBDHEM010000078.1:0-10078 GCA_965261955.1 Leptonemataceae bacterium | reverse complement strand
AACAGACTGTTATATGAAAAATGCCTAGTTTGTAAAGAACCGACAGCATCTATCAAAAAAACCAATTGTCATGTTCACTCTCAATTATGCTGCACAAAGTGTGGATGGGGAAACTGATGTCAAAGACTCGATTAAAACCTCGAATGAATGCAGCTTACTATGATCTCATTCCAAGACCAAATGTACAAGACAGAAAAAAACTAAAAGAGTCAATCAAAAAAGAAGGAATACAGATTCCGATAATTATCAATTCTGATGGATTCATCTTGGATGGACATACCAGATATGAAATATGTCTGGAATTAGGCATTGTAGATATTCCAACTGAAATCAAAACATTTCTAGATGAAATCTCTGAAAGGAAATTTGTTGTCATGACCAATTTAACACGAAGACATCTAAACAAATTCCAAAAAGTAGAATTGTCATGGCCACTCTTTGAGATTGAGAAAAAACGTGCATTAGAGAGGGTAAAATGGAAAATGAATTCTGATCTATGTAAGGTTGATAAAAAAACTGGCAAAATTTTAAAGGCAAAAAAACCAATCAAAGAAGGATTGTCTGCTGCACTGTTTGGCAAAAAGATTGGTATTGGAAAGACGTTAATCAACCAAGTGGGATTTCTAAAGAAATATGCATCACAAGACTTGATGTTACAATGCAGAAACGATGAAATCTCTGTATGCTCAGCTTATGACTTGCAGAGGGGACTAAACATAATGTCTGCAGGAAAGCAACCTGAAAAGCCAGTTAACTTTTGTCCTAACTGTAACAGTAAAACCACCAGTCCAAAGAAAACCCCCTGTCATGTCCACAAGTGGTTCTGTTGTGAGAATTGCAAGTGGGGCATCTAGACTATTCAAAGTGTATCAGCATTGTCAAAAAATGCAAAGCGAGTCATCAAAGAATAATACTGACCATAACTGCAACTCTTCAAAATATTTCAGTTTCCCTTGATTGGGATAATCAAGGAGAACAGGCAATTGAAAAGTCAGAGTTTTACGCAGATGAGTTTGGAGTCACAATTAATGCCAAGACATACACCAAGAGTTGATGTAACTGTGACATATTATGAGCAAACATCAAAGAATTCTGCTTTGAAAACTTTACACTGCAACTAATATCGAAATACCATCTAGATTTAGATTCCATGAAACACCTACAGACAATAATTGAGGATGCCACAACTGCTGAGAGAATATGCGCATGTTGTGGCATGGTGTTAGATGATGCCATTCCATCAGAGAGGGGAATCACTATACATGATAATGAAGATAAAATACACTGGAACAGCACTACTCCATCTCACCATGACGGTGCCATGGGAAGTATTGCAGACACAAAAAGTAAGGATTCATTTAAAATCAACAAATGGCAGAACAGACTCCGAATATCAAACAGTGAGGATGCACGAGTTAGTGCCAACCTTATTGCACTAAAAAAGATATTTGACTCAAAACATGTTCCAAGAACAATTCAGAACACATCTTACCATTTGAGCCGCCATACAACAAAGAAACTGCTAGATATTGGTGCGGGAAGAGATTCATTCCAAAAGGCAATAATTTACCATGCATACGAGATATCTGGCAACAAGTATCTCAGAAAGCAGTTCTTAAAAGATTTTGATATAACAGACACAAAGATGTTTAACAAATATTCCCTAATATTAAAACAAGAGTTTCATATTGTTACTGATTATGCAAAGGTTACAGAAAAACTATTACTATACCATGCAATGGATTTGAGATTCTCGAAAAAAGAGACAGACTTGGCATTGTGTATAATTAATCATGCTAGAAAAAAAGGCCTTATAGGAGGCAAAAGTCCTGCTGTAATTGCCAGCACTGCACTATACATATCACACTATTCTACACAAAAGTATGAATCAAACACGTTAGGTGATATTGCAAAAATATTCAATGTCAGTGTTGGGGCGATTCAATATCTCAAGCGACAATGGCATGAGATATTGAATGTTCTAAATCTGAGGAGAAACGTTTGCAAATATGCCAAAACAAAATATATTTGAAAACAAGCAATGTTAAAATTCATAACTATAATACGTTACAAACTCACTTCCACCTTGGCACATGGTGTGAAGAAGAAAGATTACCAAGTATCATTTAAAAAATGAAGATAAAAATTTCTAAAATCAAAATTGGAAAAAGACTGCGAACAGAATCAGGTGATCTTGATGAATTGGCAGAAAGCATCAAGGTGTATGGTTTATTATCACCAATCATCATCAAACCAATACCAAACTCATCAAAACATACACACAAACTGCTTGCAGGATGGCGAAGAATCAACGCTTGTAAAATACTACAATTGGAATCAATAGAATCCATAATTAAAAAACATGAATAGTACACCCGGCAAGTCAAGACTAGACCTAATCAGAGGTCTTCCATTTGATCTACAAATAGAGATAGTTGAAAACGAGTTTAGAAAAGAATGGACTGAGAGTGAAAAATATGAAATTGCACAAATTCTAAGAAAACAGTTAGAAAAAACAAAAGAGCAGGGGAAAAGGACGGATTTGGCATCACCAACTTTTGCCAAACATTTGGCAAAAGTAATCAAAAATAATTCAGACAATTACAGAATCAACGAAGAGATTGGAAAAGTTTTCAAGGAAAGTCATGAGACTATTCGAAAAAGAGACAAAGTTTTTGAAACAATTGATGATACCACAAAAAAAGCGTTAGATTCTGGTGAAAAATCATTACACTCTACATACCAAAAAACTATTTCCAAAGAGAATGCAAAAAAGCCATCCCCACCATTACCTATAGGAAAGTTTAATCATATAGTGGAGGATCCCGGATGGTACTTTGGAAATCAGAACATTGGTGGTTCTGGAAAGTCAGGTGCTGCATTTCACTACAAAACAGAACCCACAAATGTAATTGCCCGTATCCCTATCCATTCTATTGCAGCAGATAATGCCGTACTATACATGTGGAGTACAAACCAGCATCTAATTACTGGCTCTATGTTAATGTCAGAATACTATGAAATATTACATGAACAAAAATTAGAGATACTTTGCAAAAAAACCACAAATCAAGACAAGATAAAAAAACTGAAAGAACAGACAAAGGCAGATAACGAACTAGTATCAGATATTCTCAAAAATGAAAAAGTACAAAGTGATGCGTTATCTGTAATGCATTGCCACGGATTCACTCCCAAATGCATCATAACATGGGAGAAAGAAGAAAAGAATGGATGGAATGGCTATTGGTTAAAAAATGTCACAGAGCAATTAATAATTGGAATTCGTGGAGAGATTGCAGCATTTGGTTTGTCTGAGGAGACAATCATAAAATCAAAATACATTCCAAAATCACACTCTAAAAAACCCAAAGTGGCATGGGAACTAATTGAGAAATGTGTATCTGTAACAAAAGGCAATCATAGAAAACTGGAAATGAACTGTCGTACACCCAGAGAAGGATGGCATCCACATGGCGATGCAATCACCACACAAGACATTAAAACATGGCAGAAAAAATAACTCCACACAATTATCCTGAAAACAATCTCCAAATTGGAGGATGTAGAGTATCTGGGAAATCTCTCCATGAGTGACATTGTGACATATTTTCACTGTAGGACATGTCTTATAGGAAGACTTGCAGTTGGCTGGACTGAGTCAGGTTTGCAAGTATGGTGTGAGGATTGTAAAAAAGAGGTTGTTCATCTTGACTTTAAAGGACAAAAATTTGAGGAGAACTGTTGATCAGAATAGTTCACAACAAAAAAGAAAAATACGATATTCTAATTGACAGGACAACTAAATGGGGTAATCCATACGTTATCGGACCGGACGGAAACAGAGAACAGGTAATTCAAAAGTATCGCAGATGGATTCTGACTCAACTGCAATTAATTGCAGATCTACCCGAACTAAAAAACAAGGTTTTAGGATGCTGGTGTGCTCCAAAGGCATGTCATGGAGATGTCCTCAAGGAATTAGTGGAGAAAAGACATGACTAGCTTGGCGACTCGTATGATGAATCAAATGATAGAAATTAAATTCAAATGATGAAACTTTTTAAGGACTGCACTTGTACAATATTGCAAACCCGTCAGGGATGGGATTTGAATCCACAAATCGAAGGTACTCCGATAAGAGTTTATCAGACTCACGCCATACCTAACTTGGCGACTCGTATGATGAATCAAACGGTAGAAATTAAATTCAAATGATGAAACTTTTTAAGGACTGCACTTGTACAATATTGCAAACCCGTCAGGGATGGGATTCGAACACATGTATTCGAGGGGATATGGTTTTTCAGACCATCGCAATACCATATTATGCGACCCTGACGAGTTTAGATTGATTAACAACAAAAATATGCTCTCAAATGAGAATACACCATTTGCAATGATACAGATATCTTGTAGATTGATTTTAAAATTCGTTGATACACAAACAGATGTCTTTTGTCATGTGATGAATCAAATGGTAGAAATTAAATTCAAATGATGAAACTTTTTAAGGGCTGCACTTGTACAATATTGCAAACCCGTCAGGGATGGGATTCAACTCACGATATCGAGGTGATAATGGTGTTTTCAATACCACGCCCTAACCATACTAGGCGACCCTGACGAGTTTACTAGATTGATTAACAATAAAAATATGATCTCAAATGAGAATACACCATTTGCAATGATGCAGATATCTTGCAGGTTGACTTTAAAATTCGTTGATACACAAACAGATGTCTTTTGTCATGTGATGAATCAAATGATAGAAATTAAATTCAAATGATGAAACTTTTTAAGGACTGTACTTGTACAATATTGCAAACCTGTCAGGGATGGGATTCGAACCCGTGTATCCGAGGATGGAAATGTGTTTTTCAGACACACGCACTACCTAACTGTGCGACCCTGACGAGTTTAGATTGATTAACAACAAAGATATGCTCTCAAATGAGAATACACCATTTACAATGATGCAGATATCTTGCAGATTGATTTTAAAATTCGTTGATACACAAACAGATATTTTTTGTCATGTGATGAATCAGATGGTAGAAATTAAATTCAAATGATGAAACTTTTTAAGGACTGTACTTGTACAATATTGCAAACCCGTCAGGGATGGGATTTGAACACATAGATCCGTGGAAACAGATATGATTTTTCAGACACACGCACTACCTAACTGTGCGACCCTGACGAGTTTAGATTGATTAACAACAAAGATATGCTCTCAAATGAGAATATCATTTCACATAGTTTGCAATCATGATTGGAAAGAATGCATGCAAGGGAATCTGCATACGCTACAAAATAAATAAGAATGGTGCATCACCAAGATATTCACAAGACCAGAAGAGATGCCAGGCTTGTGATATTTTTATAAAATGGGATGGCATTCGTTGTCCGTGTTGTAAATGTCTACTAAGACTAAAGCCGAGAAACAAAAAAGACAAGGATGGATTTCATAGAATTACTAATTCAACACGATACTAAATAATGACTGACAAATTAATAAATACAATAACCAATTTTATTTAGAAAATAAAAACAGTTGAACAAACAAGATACAAAACACATCGTCTCTTATGGTGGCGGCGTTGATTCGACTGCCATGATAATTCTACTAATCAAAGCAGACAAACCAATAGACTATGTTGTATTTGCAGATACTGGAAACGAGGTACCTGAAACATACGAGTTTGTGAAAAACTACATGGAACCATACCTCAAAAAACATGATATTCCTTTTATCGTGGTATACCCATACAAGAAGAGATCCTTATGGGCAAGATGCTTCAAGCGAAATGTATTTCCTGACACGCACCACCGATGGTGCACTAGAGATGTCAAAATAACTCCAATCCACAAGTTCTACAAAAGGATTGGTGGATACATTTGCGAATACATTGGAATCACGTATGAGGATACCAGACGTATGAAACCATCTGGAACAAAAGGAATTGAAAAGTTATACCCACTAGTAGATTATAAAATAAAGCGTTCTGGATGCATTGACATAATTGTAAATGAATTATTTCCAGTACCTGTAAAGAGCGGTTGCTTTTTTTGTTGCTGGAATAGTAAAGAGCGGTGGGACTGGTTGAAAAAAGAGCATCCAAACTTGTACAAATTATCAAAGCAGTTAGAACAAAACAGCAAGCACTATCCCAAAAGAAGACTGATCAAAGATGAAAACTCTGGGGATTCATGTGATGATGGTTCCTGTATGACATGATAAATCAATATTCATAATTTTTTTCAGAATTAACTCGTACTAGAATAATGGGAAACTATTCTGGCATCCGACACAATACAAAGTGCACGGTTTGTGGTAAAATCTTTCAGAGCAAAAAGGACAAGGAAAAACACATCGATGAGTGTCACAGAATATGAAATTATCCTTGTTGGAGTTAATTTGGAACAAGTAGTACGGTATTCTTTGAAAATTAAAGATGTTACATTAGATGAGGTGTTTAATATGCTAATGGATCCTAACAATCGAGATGAGTTGGGATTAAGTGAGAAAACAATACAGACAACCAAGAAAATAGAAATTATTGGAAAGAACAAATCACGTAGTTTGAGAATAGGATTAAAAGAAAGAGATGATCATATATTGCTCAATGTAATATTTTATAGATTGGAAATAAACAATTTCATTACAAATGATGTTACACCATATGCAAGAATGCGATTTGGATACATCAAAGAAATCCTCACAAATATTAATTCGTCAGTACAACTTGAATCTGCTGATGACATAAAAAATACATCATATCTACTTTTATCAATCAGCAAGGATTTTGAAGGAATACATGGAGAATTATCTGAATCTATTCTTCACTCTAAATTAAAAATAATTTTATTCCTTACAGGCATTGTATTAATTGGTATTTTATTTTGGAATAATCAGATCCATACAGGTACTATTGCAACACTATCTGTGATACTGTATATTGTATTTGAGGCGACATTGTACAAAAGAAACAGACCATCTCTAGTTAATAATTCACAAGAAAAATAACACAAATATTCTGAAATTAATAAAAAATATGTCAATACCAGCAAAACACACAAGAATAAGAGAACCCTCAGAATCCTCATCATGGATGAGATGATCAGTTTTCATTCCAAAATATTCTTGTTTATTGCATCTTTTTCGCCAATGTGGTTTATTTTAATTGGATCCTATCTGATTGACAATCATGATACATTTCCAGTAATTGTTTCCTTCTTGACAACATTGGGAATAGTTGGATGTATTGTATATTCATGTAATGTATTTGATAGATACCGTCAAAGTACAAACATGGATCCAGTAAAACCCGAATACCTGCGAGATGTTACACATAAATACATTCCACAACTTTTTACGTATGCGTTTTTTGCATTAATTGATATTACATCTGAACATAATCTGTTTGTCCTCGTATCTCTGGCATTTTTTATGTGTATAATTTTTAGCCGAACTAACATCGTTCTCACAAATCCTGCATTTTTAGTTTTGGGATTTCGACTTTACGAATCTAAAGTATCTCAACCAGATAGACAAATCATTTTATTATCAAGTAATTCCCCAAGAAAAAAAGAATCGATATATATCAAACAGATTGCTCCGGGCATATATGTTGACAGATTAAAATACTAGATTTTATAATTTACACCGCTGACTGATAACGTAAAAACAATCACAAAACAATTTTTCAATAACACATCAGATACTTTTGGGCAAATGTTCCTAATACATAAATCAAAACATCAAAAGATTGAAGAAAGATTTTCAATATCTGCAGTCGATGTTGCAGATGATATTAAAGATGAATTTGAATCAATCATCATTCAAAAATTAAAAGACATAGTAAAAAATTATGATAATATTACCTCATTCGGAGATCCTGAAAACTCAAACGAATACACAACAATCCGTAAAGGGCTTTTACCTGAACTTAAAGGTCTACTTATGGAACTTGAGAATCAAGAAGATGTTCAATCCAGTACGCATTCCAATATATTAGAAGACAAAGATGTGTATTGTTTCCAATTGAAAATAGAAGAACAGCGTTTATTTGTTTTTGCCAATGTTGGAAAAAATAGAACTAGTAATAAAAAATACATAATTGGTAAATTCAGAAATGGTGAGATTCAAAAAATTAATGATGACATAGTTGTTTTTGAAAAAAAAATTTTTTGTGTATATTATAATAGTTTAGAATTATTAGTTATCTTAGATTATAATCAAACAAAAGATCTTCTTGTATTCAGTGATCAATTCAAGACAAAATGTGCAAACATATTGTCAGAGGATCTCTCAGATATGATTGAATACGATGTTAAACATTTGCCTGACATATTAGCAAATAAACAGATAAATGAATTAATGGTAAAAATGCAAACCAATCACATATTTGAAAACAAACACAAAGATCATTTCAAGAACTGGAACAAGTTTTATGATAAACATCCACTTGAGAAATTTGAAAAATTCTCACTGAATACAGAAAACAAACCAAGTGTAAAAAATGCAAAAGATATTACACTAGTTTTGTATGTGGCAAACAATGATTTTATGCAAGGAATTGCAAATCCAGGGGAATTTGCAAGAGTCATAAGCAAAGAAATCTTAAAACCAAAAACATCTGTAACATAATCAAGACCATACACTATAGCAGAATCATAGTTTGTACCCAGACCAAATAGCAATCATAAAACAATTCATGCCAAAGTTTGATTGCATTCAAAATCACATCATACTCTTTCTTAGAGATTGATTTGCAGTCAAATAAACAAATATTGATAATAGACCGTATTTTAAACTATTTCGTGAGTAGAATACCTCAGAATGAAAAGATGTTGCTTTACACAAAATGTGGCAGACGTTGTGCCATGCCTGACTGCCAACGGGATTTGCTAGAAAAAACATCCGGTGATAAAGAAATTCGCATATCAGAAGCAGCACATATTTTACCATTCAGCGATAGAGGACCACGTGCATCTGCACACAATGATCCTGATACTCGAAACTTGGAAAAAAATTTAATTCTGGTTTGTGCCAACTGTCATCTCATTATAGACGGAGATCCAGAAACATATACTGTTGAAAAATTACGTGAGATCAAAAACAATCATGAAAATAAAGTGCTAGAAAAACTCAACAATAACATACCAAATGTTAGTTTTTCAGAATTAGAAGACATACTAAAGTTTCTTTCATCAGATCAAATTACAATTCAAAATGAATATACGTTATTAACACCTACAGAAAAAATTAAAAAAAATAATCTGTCGAATCAGGTTACCCAGTCAATTGTACGTGGAATGATAGGTGCATCTCAGGTAAGTCTGTATTTGGAGAAACATCCAGATATGCAACAAGGTAGACGTATTAGAGAAAGATTCATGGAAGAATACGACAGATTGAGGAATGAGAAAAAACTAACAGATGACAGTCTGTTTTGGGCATTATATGATTTTGCATCATTACATTCTAATGAACCAGAAAAAACAAGAGCTGGATTATCAGTAATAGTATACCTGTTTGAAAAATGTGAGGTATTTGAAAAATGATTCTACCTGACAAACATGTCAAATTACCCAATTCCATACTCAGTGTTGGTGCACTACTCTTAAAACAAATAGACAATACACAAACTATCTCCATGTTGTGGAACGACTCTAAAATACAATCCACCATTACATCCTTTGAAAAATTTACTTTTGGATTGGATTTTTTGTTTATGATTGGTTTAGTTGATTACGATAAAGGAGTAATTGAAAAGATGCGACCATGATTCACTCAATTAACTCTGATCATTCAAAATTCAAAAAAATCGAGTTTCATAGCGGTTTTAATATGATACTAGCTGAAAGAACTGAAAAATCATCACAAAAAGATTCTAGAAATGGTCTTGGAAAAAGCACCATGATTGATATAATTCATTTTTGTCTGGGAGGGAGTGCAAAAGATGCACTAAACAATCCAAAATTGAATGATTCCATGTTTACACTTGATCTTGATCTAAATGGAAAAAGGTGTAAAGTTAGTAGAAGTCCTGGAAATAAAAATCAGATTTTC
>CBDHEM010000077.1:0-7655 GCA_965261955.1 Leptonemataceae bacterium | reverse complement strand
ACAAATAGACCTATGAGATGATAGGTAAAACCTATGTCCACCATCCAACACAGCCTTCACGAATATCACAAAAATACCATTTTTATATGGAATAAGTTATTTTTAAGCCTGAACGTAATTTTTTGCCTTATCACACAAAGTCGTTTCTGCGAGAAATCCAGTTATAACTAAGGGATGCTTTCAGGCTAAAAAAGATTGCTCCTATTTTGACATTACCCAAATAGGTCAGACCTCTCCCCCTGCCCCCTCAAATGGATAGATGTGACATTTTCCTGAAAGCCACTAGCCCTTTGCAGATGCCAGAATTTAGCCCCAAGTTGAGACCAAGTTATGGCTTGGTAACTTTTGGTTTTTTGGGCCCTTTAATGATATTTTGTTAAAAATAATAATTTGGATTGGACCTTGATGGGTTGGAGTATTAGGAGTAGGATTAGGAGACAAGGAGGATCGAGAAACAAATAAATTCTGTACCTGGTGATCAACAAGAATAAAAATTAGTCACCATTCCAAATATTCCAATTCATCCCTCTTCCTAAAGGGGAATGTTTTTAAAAAAGCACAAAACTTCAGTCATATTTTTTTTTAATCAGAAATTGGTAAAGGCATGTGATAATTTTCAGCCCCCCCCCCCCCCTGTTCAGACAAAGTCTGAAGTTGTGTGCTTTTATATAATTATTTTGAAAGTGCTAGAGAATGATTTGAAATATAATCAAAAGTACTTGCAAATCCTGTGCACTTGACTTCTTCCTGGACCTCAAAAACACTAATGACACTCACTAGCTCTGTGCACATTGGGTTTTCCCAAATCAAACACTTTTTATAAAATCAAACCCCCCTCCCTTCCAATTTTTTTCTTTTTTTTCAAAAATTAAGAAAATAAACTAAAAAATACCCCCTAAATTTCTAAAAGTAAAACATGGAAATAAGTAGTAAGCAAATAAACAACAGACCACCCAAAAAGTGTATATTTTGATATTATTTAACTAAAATATGGCTAGGAGCAAACAAACTAAGTTTTTGAAAACAGACCCTTCCAAAAGTGGATATTCTGATTCCAAATTTTGTTTGTCATTTTGAAAATGAAGAATACAAATGTTGCAACAATGTTTCAAATATTGCAAACAAGAAGGTATGGGGGCCTACAGCCCCCTAGCTCTTGAAGAGGGCTTGGGGAGCCTTTTGGGCCCCCTGTCAAGTGGGGGCAATTTATTTTAAGAATTCATTATTGTTTCTCCATGGAAATCTATTGACATTCAACTGATCTATGATTTTGTTGAAATCTGACATTAGGGATCCCCTAAACTCCCTTTTTTAGTTCAGAAAAAAAATCTGCATATTTACAACAACAAAAAATTATTTGGGCCAATTGACCTCCATGCCAAATTTCAGATTTTTAAATTGAGTTTTAGTGGATCCAATTAGACCCCTCACTTTGGTCAAAAATGTGTTTTTTTTATGTTAAAACCCCTTTTTGGGGCACTACCAAAAATCAGTGACTGGATCCTAAAGTATGTGCTGACCTGTCATGGCTTCTAGTTTTCATAAATGGTCTTTAAAAGTGTTCTAGATTTAAAAAGGACTAAGTAATTGATGTTTGAAGTCAATGTAAAAAATGTGATGGAGAAGAAGAAGGATGAAGAGGACCCTTAAGCTCAAAACCCCTGTGGAGGAGCTATTGGTTTGTCAGGTAACATGGGAATGAAAAAGCAGATGAGCTTACTTCGATAAACTTTTTAAAAAATACGTTCACAGGTAAATGTGACTGAATCACCTCAAATAAGGGTTTTTCTTAATCAGTGATATATTTCTCACACCTGAATAAGTAGTATTTGTGTCCCCTTTGTAGGGTAAATTTTATGACTTACCTTAGTGTCTTGGGAGCTTTGGAAAAGTTCTAAAGTTAGTCCATTTTTTTGGTGCAGCTTCCCTTATGCTTCCCTTATGCTTCCCTTATGCTGAAAATCTAGTAAAATTTCAATAAGTTAGTCCACAGAAATGAAATAATAATGGTCAAGAATTCCTAAGGGAAAGGTAAAAAATAAATAAAAAAGTTGGCTTTTGACCAAAAAGGGGTGGGGGGGTTGGCGAGAAAACCAACTTGCAAATTTTATGTTTTATTTTTCTACAAACAATGAATATGGCATCTAGGTTACTGGATTCCTGGAGAACAGTCAAAATAAACCATATTAGTACTGTACATACCATCATGAAAAGCCTCAAAAGATAGTAGGTATAGTACAGTTTTGAGACTGTGAATAGTTGGGGAGTGAAGGAAGTGAAGACAAAAAAAATATTTTTTTCTTCATGCTAAAATCTGTTTTGAAGTGTATAGAATCCATTAGAATAAAAAAATGGGTCAACAAAATTCAAAATTCCAAGTGCCAACTTAGTGGGAGGGGGGGTCCAGGCCAAGTTGGTCAAAAGCCAACTAAAAAATAAAAAATAAAACCTAGTACACCACCTTTCATAGAGACTGTGGAGATGGAGTCCAGAGAAAGGATAATAGGAGTGAGTCGTCATGAGACTATAGGCCAATAGATAAATAATCTCCATCCGATTTCATAAATTGGATTGTTTGATTTATGGAATTTATTAGGGAAATAATTACACATGTAATTCTCTCTATTCTGGTTCAAAGATGGATTCACTCCTCTTTGCTTCCTTGTTCCCTCGAGGACAATATATATCCAAGCCTAATGTCAAAGCTGTTTCATGCTTTTTCTGCTCCATCATGTTTTTTACCCACGCCCCTTGCGGGAGCGTGGGTCAACAGATGGACATTTTCTCCTCCTCTTCTTCTTCTTTCACACCTCCAGAGTTATGTTTCTCTTAGGTACAGAACGTTTCTGTTAGGTACAGAAAACGCTGTGGGGGGCTTGGGTTTTTTTGGCAGTGTATGCCATCTTGTTTTTACTAGAGGCTGAGATGGTTCTGCACATATTTTAAGATCCTCTACAATTTCCATCTCATCATCATTCTGACACTTTATATATTTGGAGTTTTTAGTTTTGAAAATGTCAACCCTTAAGGCTGGAGGTCCCTCCAGGTGGCTAAAGGTCACCAGCCCTCAGCAGGAGTTATAAGTAGGCACATTTAGGGCACCATACCTCCTAGTATATTTAAATTTTCAATTTTATACTCACATCAGTTTGAGGGAAATAGATATAGACCGAATAGAATACTGCACTATCTAGTGTTTGTGTTTGAAGTTAGAACATAATGTTGCCATTTACCTATTTCTAATTTATTTTACTATTTGATTTACTATGAAGTGTGGATCCTTATGGTGTGAGGGAATTCTTATATATTATACAAACATTTTACACACTAAGGGCAAGGTGCAAAAAAAGTTTATTTGTGAATCAGCTGTTCACTTATGTAAGGGGGGGGGGGGGTCCAGTTAATAATCATGGTACTGTGCTGATGTGACTGGTATAACAAACTTCACTGCAGACAACCTCAATGTTCAGACTTTTTGTTGAATGAAAATGAGGCCAACAGCAGAGCTATATTTACCAAGTGGCTATAGGGAAGGCTTATTAAATTCACTGCACTGTACTAACTGATCAATCAGTACCTGTGGAGAGACTGGTCAGTTGCCTGTTGCACTCCAGTAAATTTTGCATACATAGAGGTTGCCTGCTGGTCAGTTTGTACCTCCTCTAGGTGTAGTGTTATGAAGGCCAGCAAAAATTTAGTTCCTCATAATTCCAAGAAATTATAGGTAGTTCACTGTGTTTTATAAAAGGTTTCCTAACCTATCTGTCCTATAAATGCAAATCTGGCCTGGCAGATCTGACCTAGGAAATCTGGCCCAGTAACCTAGATACTGGATACTAGTGATCCAGTGGGGGTGCAAAGAAGCTATAATGAGGGGAGTGATAGCAACCTGAAATTCTAGTCTTAAATAATTTCAAGATAAGTTTTTTAAATACTAAAGTTTCTAGGCCAATGTATTAACTTGAGTCACAATATCTGCAGTTTTATCAACTGACAAAATGTTAACATTCAGACTACAAGAACTGGCAATATAGAGGCTGCATGGCTTGGCTCCAATGGCCTAATTAGTTTGGTCTTTAGGGAAAGGTGCAAAAAAAAGTACTTTTTTGTGAACCGGTGGTTCACTTTAGCTTGACCCCCCCCCCCTAAACTAAAAGTGAACCACCTTATTTTTTTTTTCTTCTTCAGGACCTATTGTTGCACTTAAAAAATTTACTGACCCATTAGCAGGGCAAAAGATAATTATCTCAAAATCAATATACAGTTGCGACCCTTTTTATGATATTCTAAATTTAGATCCACCTATGAATTATCAAATTTGATAAACTGGCGATATTAGACATTTAAATAGACAACCATAGGGAAGGCTCATAAAAAACATCTATATTTTGGTCACCATCCTAACATGGGGTCTGACCAAATCCCAACCATCAGTTAAAAAAATCCTCTATGGGTGTTTCTGTCCCTAACAATATTGTTGATGAAGCTGTGATAATTTGTTGTCAAACAAAACAGTATAAACAATAGCACATGTCCTGAACTTACTTTTTGCCATATATTTGGTGTACAATCGCCTGGTGACACAATTTATTCATAAAAATGCCTTTTGTTATATTAATAGAAGGTACAGGGGTATATGGCCCCCTAATTAATAGTTCCTCTGTAGTGGTTTAGGGGCCCTTTGTAAAGCAAAAGTTTCTTCTCTGAAACTCAGTAAACTGTTGTGACCCTTTTCTTGATATTTTCAATTTAGTTATGCCCATTAATTCTAATGTTTTAAAAAATAAATAAAATGTCAATACTGGGCATTTAAAGGTCAGGGAGATGGATTCAAAATTAAAAATATAACTAGAAAATCAAAATTATGTAGATATAGAACAATATATTGACTGGGGTCACAATATATGCAGTTTGACCAATGCATTTTCCACACATAAATGAAACCCTGGAAAACTTGGTTAGGAATGGTGATCCACTGCTCCACCCCCCTGATGTTTCCATACCTGAATGGAACAGTGGGAGTCACAATATCTGCAGTTTGACAAACTATAACAACAGGCAACAGCACATTGGAACATAAATTTTGTGTCCAATTATGACCTTGGTGTTGTGGTGTAATGGTAGCAGGCAATCTGGAGGTGCAGGTTTGAGTCCTGGCTGACATATCCCTTTCAGAGAAGGTTGATGGATCAGATGTGGGAGATGTGGTGTATGCCCCCCAGGCAGTCAAAAATTGTATCAAATGGTATAGGTGGTGGTGTCTTCCCTCTACAGCATTTGGTGAATATATTCTGCTCATCATCAAAAATCACAGGGCAGACAATATTTGTTTGTTAGAACAGTTTGATAACACAGAGTAAGGGAAGGCATCCCTAACCTATAGGAAAGGGGTCTAACTGGCACTGGCACTGCCACTGATGTATCAAAATTTCCCTCTCCACCTCTGAGCTCTAGCAGCCAGACTTCTAAACTGATTAAAAAGTGCCATACCATTTTATAATGCAGAAGCCAGTTCTACACATTACTGATGAGTACGCTCCACGACAAAAGCATAATATAGCGTAATAATTACGTTTTTTTCATGAATTTCAGCGAATTACTTAACGTGAACGGATTAATAATTTATTTTGCAGCGCACAAAAAACTAAGGAATAAAGAAATTATTGTCTAAAAGCGAGTAATAATGGGCAACGAAACTGTCATAATTGTTGTAGCGAGCGAAAATCCACAGTAAAATAGATTATTATACGTTGTATTTTTAAATATAACTGAGGACAATCCTGTCCCAGACGTTCTTGAAGATACCCAGAATTTAGTGAGTCATGCAGTTGGTCATGTTCCTGATCCTGGTGTTGTCCACGACTCTGTACCTGATCCTGATCCTAATGTAAATGATCCTGTACTGGAAGTCCATGAAGACCTTGGCAGCGGTGCCCACGGAGACAATGAAAATATTCTTGACAGAAAGACGGGAACAATTGGACAATATGTTAAGTCGCCCAACTGACATTAGAGAAAGAGTGAAGTGGAGCCTATGACCGCCTACTTCTAGCTCCTGCGGAGGGCTGGTGGCCTTTGGCCCCTTCCCAGGAACCCTCTTTCGGATTGTGTTGGGTGATAAAAAGAAGGTAAGAATGTCAATCTCATAGGATTTTTTGCGAGGTTGGGCAATTCTCTTGAACATGTTTGACTGCCTACTAACCAATTTTTAATGCCCAAAAACTGCCTGCCAACTGCGCGAGAAAAAAATCTTCTTTAGGAGCTAAAGAGAAGGGGCCATAGGCCTCTGAACCATGACAACTGTGAAAACTCCCTCTGGAAGAGCTAAAGGGAAGGAGCCATAGGCCCCTGAAACCTGAGAACTGTGAAAAATCACTCTGGAGGAGCTATCAGAGGGGATTATTTTTAAACCTTCCCTTAAATTAGGAGAACCATGCAAATCCATATTTACTATTTAGAAGAGCATGCATAAATACATATAACTGAATCCTGGCAATTGCCATGATGAGAGAACTGAATTTTTGCGACTGCATTGTGTGAAATCTTAGAAATATTATGCACATTTCAAAATATGGGTTTGGTTTTGAGGGGTCCATGCACCCACCCTACCTGTGGAAGGCTGTTTGGACCCCTTTAATGGCTCTTTTGGTTACTTATGAGCCCCCAAAATTGAATGTCCAATTATGAACAATATTTTTTTATTGATGGCTTCCCTAAAGACATTGAACCAATTGAAAATGTTTATTTCTGGCAATTGCCTTAGTCCAGCTTTCATTTCTAGACAGGCTGATTTTAGCCTTGTATACTAAAAATGGTCATCCCTGGGAGCTATAGGGAAGGGGACAATAGGCCATGACCTGAACCCAGAGAACTGCAACAAAAACAACTGTAGGAGCTAGAGAAAAGTGACTGTTGGCCTCTGAACCCAATAGTTAGCAATACTGTGATATGTGCCATCTAATGCAATGGTTTGAATGTGTGACCATTACAATATTATTCGCTCATGGACAGTTATACATAGTTCACTCTATTGTACAGTAAATATAAAAATTCACTTTAATAAAATAGTTTGAGAATATAGTTATTAGCCACTCGTTTTCTATACAATTGTGATAAAATATAATTATAAATTATAAAAGATGTCAAGCCCACGTTTTGATCTATGGATATCAGATACAGGGCAGGTGTCTAAATATAATATACAATTTACAGAGGAAGAGTACTAATTGGACAGTGTCATGCATCATGACTGCTCAGTAGGGTGTTGCTTAGAGTAGATCAGCTTCACATACTTGACAAAAATAAATAAAGCACAAACCACTACAGGGTGCCTTTTTAGTATACAAAGCAATATCCAGAAGGACAGATTCCTACAAGTGTTCCTGGGGGTAGCACTTTTCAATTTACCTTTTCATGTACTCACAGTGTACAATCAACTGAGGATTGTGATTCCATCCATGGTGGGCACCCCAGTCATCCTGGCATGGTTGATAGACTGGAAAATGTCATAACTTTTTAACCTGTTGTCCGATTTTTTAAATTCAAAATTCTGCTGGAAGATCTGTGTCAACAGAAACTAATGAATACAGTGCTGACTGCCTACCTGGAGCCAAACTGCCTGCGAACCGCGTTCGAGGTTCGTGCATATTTAAGGG
>CBDHEM010000076.1:0-15668 GCA_965261955.1 Leptonemataceae bacterium | reverse complement strand
TATCTGCCATGTTATATCAGTAGCTGTCTATCTGCCATGTTATGTCAGTAGCTGTCTCCTGCCATGTTATGTCAGTAGCTGTCTATCTGCCATATTATGTCAGTAGCTATCTACCTGCCATGTTATGTCAGTAGCTATCTACCTGCCATGTTCTGTGAGTAGCTATCTACCTGCCATGTTATGTCAGTAGCTATCTACCGCCCATGTCTGTCAATAGCTATCTACCTGCCATGTTGTGTCCAGTTAGCTATCTACCTCCCATGTCTGTCAGTAGCTATTTATCTGCCATGTTGTGTCAGTTAACTATCTACCTGTCATGTTCTATCGGTTAGCTATCTTCTACCTGCCATGTTCTGTCAGTAGCTATCTTCCTGCCATGTTCTGTCAGTAGCTATCTACCTGCCATGTTTTGTCAGTAGCTATCTATCTGCCATGTTGTGTCAGTTAGCCATCTATCTGCCATATTATGTCAGTAGCTATCTATCTGCCATGTTGTGTCAGTAGCTATCTACCTGCCATGTTATGTCAGTAGCTGTCTACCTGCCATATTATGTCTGTAGCTATCTTCTACCTGCCATGTTCTGTCAGTTGCTATCTACCTGCCATGTTCTGTCAGTAGCTATCTACCTGCCATGTTTTGTCAGTAGCTATCTATCTGCCATGTTGTGTCAGTTAGCCATCTACCTGCCATATTATGTCAGTAGCTAACTATCTGCCATGTTGTGTCAGTAGCTATCTACCTGCCATGTTATGTCAGTAGCTGTCTACCTGCCATATTATGTCTGTAGCTATCTTCTACCTGCCATGTTGTGTCAGTTAGCTATCTAGCTCCCATGTCTGTCAGTAGTTATCTATCTGCCATGTTTCTGTCAGTAGCTATCTACCTGCCATGTTATGTCTCTAGCTATCTTCTACCTGCCATGTTCTGTCCAGTAGCTATCTTCCTGCCATGTTCTGTCAGTAGCTATCTACCTGCCATGTTTTGTCAGTAGCTATCTATCTGCCATGTTGTGTCAGTTAGCCATCTACCTGCCATATTATGTCAGTAGCTATCTATATGCCATGTTGTGTCAGTAGCTATCTACCTGCCATGTTATGTCAGTAGCTGTCTACCTGCCATATTATGTCTGTAGCTATCTTCTACCTGCCATGTTTCTGTCAGTTGCTATCTACACCTGCCATGTTATGTCAGTAGCTGTCTACCTGCCATATTATGTCTGTAGCTATCTTCTACCTGCCATGTTCTGTCAGTTGCTATCTACCTGCCATGTTCTGTCAGTAGCTATCTACCTGCCATGTTCTGTCAGTAGCTATCTACCTGCCATGTTCTGTCAGTAGCTATCTACGTGCCATGTTCTGTCCAGTAGCTATCTACACCTGCCATGTTATGATAGTAGCTGTCTACCTGCCATATTATGTCAGTAGCTATCTACACCTGCCATGTTCTGTCAGCAGCTATCTACCTGCCATGTTGTGTTACTTAGCTATCTACCTGCCATGCTATGTCAGTGGCTGTCTATCTGCTGTGTTAAGCAGTAGCTATCTACCTGCCATGTTCTGTCAGTAGCTATCTACCTGCCATGTTGTGTTACTTAGCTATCTACCGGCCATGCTGTGTCAGTACCTATCTACTGGCCATATGTTGGTTAGCTACCACTGACTAAAAATAGACCTTCACAGAAGGAGCAGCCGGTGAAATGATAGTAATCATTAACAACTTTTACTCCTGTGTGAGAGAGAACAAAGCCACTAGCTCTGTCTGCACTCAGCGTGTAATGGAATTTTGATTTATAGTAGTAGCACAATCTACAAGTGCATTTACAAGTAGCTACATTCTGTTGTTGTTTTTTTTAACTAAAAAGGTGTTGACTTGTCCCAAATTCATGCCTCCTCCTACTACATACCCCATCAGCAAAATCTGGGAGGTCAACTTGGCTGTGTTGTGATTTTTTGAACAGAATTTTTTTTTGTTTTAAAATTGCACATGCAACTATTGGAACCATCAACTGATGAATAAATTAGCATTGTGATTCAAAAGTTTGGGGGGGGGGGTCCACGAAAACTGGGATATGGAGAGCAGGATATCCTTGGGCATTTCCTTTCCCTGACTTGAGGTTTTAACTCTGGTGTGTCAGTTTGCTACCTTAGCAAAACATCCTGCAAGTGTTTTGGGGTTAGCTAATAACTGCCGATGACACTATTTCGATGCTATGAAGAGTTTTAGCTGGGATATGATCCTTCATTTTTGGGGTTTGCCATTTTGAAATGTGGGTGAAACCAATATAAGACTCCATAATATAGACACTTCAAACACTCAGCATTTCAGTGCCAAGACAAACATATCAGTACTTTGTGTTATGACAACATCCTTGTGGTTTTGATGTAGCCGGTAAGGAACACTAACCCCAGATGTTTTAATGCCCACTCTGATGCTATTGTTTGACAATAAAAATTGACTGCGTAGGAGTTACAGGACGAAGATGTGTCCTTGAACATGGCATTTTTATTCCTTTCATAGTCCTTGGGGTCTTCCTACTAGTCAGCTATTATATATGTGTCCCTTCAGACAGCCCTATCCCGTATGTCCTTACAGATTGGATGGTAGAAATCCCATCTTGAGTATGTTGAGGAATAAAGAAAAGAAGAAGATAAGAGAGGGAAGAGAGGGGGGAGGGGGGGGACAAACCTGGACAACCCTATAAAAACAAGATAGTTTATCTCTAAAGGAACTCTTTCTATTTTGACAATATCAATAAAAATGTTATTTTCAGCTTGAGAGCAAATTTCAATGTTACTTGTTGGAGTGTCGAGAGAATATTCATTCTAGTCCAGGATTTGGGAACGAGGAAAATGAACTGATATATTTGAGTCAAAAAATTTGCGTAATAATTATTATGTTATTCATTTACAGTAAAGTCATTTGGAAGTGTCCTGCTTGTGTCTCACTCTACCTGGGGACTGGTTTAATGAAGGCTTCTTGTGATGCATTGATACCTTAGGCCAGTCGTGGAAGATGCGAAAATTATTCCGTTTCGGTTACTATGGAACCAACCAAAGAGAAGAGACTGATTAAGGATGTCATGTGATTGACAATTCTCTCATGTCTGGAAGAAGTTATTTGACATGTGTTTAACATTAAAAAAAAAAAAAAATTGCATTGTATAAATAATTTATAAACTAAGCCACTTTATGAATTCGGGTAATCACTTGACAAAATAAGCATCAAGTATTTGTTATGACATAAACATGGTTTTTACCTGTCACATTCGTGCAAGTTTTAAAAAAATAAATAAATCTTGACATTCTGTGCAGGTAATTTTACTACCATATTGTTGCTTATTCTTTGTGCTTTCAAATGATATGTTGAATGCCTCTATAGGCACATTTTAAAGATACTTGCACCAACATTAAGGGGGACTATACCTCAAACCACAAAAAAAAATTGAGCACATATTTGAGCTGTCATAACTTTTTTTCCCTTTCTTCTGTGCAGATATTTTTTAATACCAGCTTGTTGCTTATTGTGTGTGCTTTAAAATCATATGTACAAAGTCTCTATAGGCATCTTTTCTTAGTAGATATATCAAAACACGCAAGGGTCACTCAAAAAATGGCACTTCCTAATTCGGGGCAGACCTAACTCCCACGCGCCTTGACCGACTTGGTCCAAACGCGGTACGAATGTAGCTAAAGGCCTTAGCTGTGATTTAAACGGGAAAAAATTTTTTTCCGGTGAACCCCCCTGAGATATAGAGCTGAGAAGAGGCGGAGCCACGGAATTTGCCGAACATTCCGTGGCCCCGCCTCTTCTCAGCTCTATATCTCAGGGGGGGTTCACCGGAAAAAAATTTTCCCCCGTTTAAATCACAGCTAAGGCCTTTAGCTACATTCGTACCGCGTTTGGGCCAAGTCGGTCAAGGCGCGTGGGAGTTAGGTCTGCCCCGAATTAGGAAGTGCCATTTTTTGAGTGACCCTTGCGTGTTTTGATATATCTACTAAGAAAAGATGCCTATAAAGACTTTGTACATATCATTTTAAAGCACACACAATAAGCAACAAGCTGGTATTAAAAATATCTGCACAGAAGAAAGGGAAAAAAAGTTATGACAGCTCAAATATGTGCTCAATTTTTTTTGTGGTTTGAGGTATAGTCGGACGGCACCAGAAACCATAAAATTTTTAACACATTTGTAGCTGTCATAACTTTTTTCCCCTTTCTTCTGTGCAAATACTTTTGATACCAGTTTGTTGCTTATTGCGTGTGCTTTAAGATGATATGTAAAAAGTCTCTATAGGCACCTTTTCTTATAAGCTATATCCAAATACGCAAGGGTCACTAAAAAAATGGCACTTCCTAATTTGTGGCACACTACTCCCAGGCGCCTTGACCGACGCGCCCCAAACTCGGCGTGTTGGTTGCTCTAGGACTTAGCTGTGATACTGTAAAAATATATATATATATATATATATATATATATATATTTTTTTTTATCGTGAACCCCACCCCCTGAGTTGCGGTGTTGAGAAGAGACGGAATCACAGAAATTTGCCGTCCTCCCACGCAATTTCTGTGATCCAGCCTCTTCTCAACACTAACTCAGTGGAGGGGGTTTAACGGAAAAATAAAGTGAAACCATACGATCACAGCTATGGGCTTTAGCTACCCACACACCGAGTTTGGGGCGCGTCGGTCATAGCGCCTAGGTGTAAAGTTTGCGGCAAATTATGAAGTGCCTTTTTTTTTAGTGACCCTTGCGTGTGTGGCTATATCTTCTAAGAAAAGGTGCCTATAGAGACTTTTTACATATCATTTTAAAGCACACACAATAAGCAACAAGCTGGTGTCAAAAGTATCTGCACAGAAGAAAGGGGAAAAAGTTATGACAGCTCAAATATGTGTTCAAATTTTTGTGGTTTCTGGTCAAGTCCCTTTGATTTACTGTTTCCTGGAATTTCCTTTCCCTTTTTGCTCATTTGTCAATATAATTTACAGGATTTCTCAAGTTGATTTTTTTTTTGTCTCAAAGATTCCTGGACTTGTAAATGTTTAAAATAATTTTAAACCTTTAATTTTTAATTTTTAATTAATTTTTTTTTTTTTTTTAATAATTATGAATGTAAATATTGTTATTATTTTCATTCATGTATACATACATAATAATTACATGGGACTCTCAGTACCTTTTTGTGTCTCTGGCCATCAAGACATCTGGATTTTTCGGCCCTGCAGCTGCCGCCTTTTTTTTTTTTTTTTTTCCTGATCTGGGCAACCATGTTGCAGCCAAGTTGGGGGAACCCAGGACATACACCTTTTTGCTTCAGTGTGTAGCTATCGAAGGTCAGCGGGGTTAATACAGCTGCTTTAGTGGGAACTTTATCTTATATTATTTGCATTGTTTTATCTTTGTGTTGGTTGGTTTTTGTCACTGTTTTTTTTTTGTTGTTGTTATTGTTGCTTTCATCTTTTTTAAAAAATTATTGTTAATATAGTACATTCTGTGGATTTTATAATATAATTTAAAAAAGTGTGTTTGAATAATAAACGAGGACTGTATTAATAACTATCAACAAAACAACATAAAAGTAACAAACAAACTAATATAATAATAAGAACAATAATAATAACAATAATAACAACAACAATAATAATAACAAGCAGTAATAACAATGACAAAAATATGATAATAATAATAACTAGTAAAATAATTGAAAATGAATGAGAATATTTTTGAAGGCATGATTCATGATGTAATTCCATACTTTTTTTCTGTTTACATCACCTCCTTGGACATTTAGCTTGGTGTTTCAATTCCGAGTATTTAGGAAGCCTCCCAGAACAAGATTTTCACCCTCCCATAATCACTAGTGGCATTACATTCTGTAGGTACTGTAGATGCAAATTTGAAATTTAAATCTTATTAAATATCACTATATACCCTTCCTGTTAGAAATATGAAATAGCAGTCAATAAAAAAATATATATATATTTTAAAACCCAAACACTACTAGAACATTCTCTGCATATAAAGAAACTAACTGTTGCAATATATTTGATCCACTGATCTCAATTGACCGAAACAAAAAAAAAATGGCACATTGGCCATAATTCAGACATAAATATGTCTGTAGCAAAAAAAGTAAACACTTAGTATAATGCAAAATAGTTTTATCCCATTTTCTGCATGTAAACAAACCAAATGGTATATAGAAAAAATGTACTTCATCTTGCCTCACCAAAAAAAAAAATCAAATTTGAACTGTTAAGCCTATCATACCGCATTTAGTATGAACAGGAGTAATGTAATTCACTAAATAAGTTTTTAGAGATGTTACATGCCATAGTAGATCCGACTGTTTTCTGGCCTTTCTCAGCAGGTGATATCAGAACAAAATGGCGCCATGTTACTAATTGCTATTGATGGGACAAGCTGTGTCAAGCATTACACAATAGATTTTGTACTCATTTACATGTGCATCGCCGACCCAGTTACGTGTATTATCTAAGGTTCCATTTCTCTATTGTAGTAAACCGTAACTATGTGATGGATGCTATGGAAAGATACCAATGTAAATAGGGCATTCCAGTGCTATAGCAATGCAAAGCAAACTAACCTTGAGATATAAAATGAAGGAAAAGGGCCAGGGCTACAAAATGAATACAATTAACCCTTTCAGGGTCAGGGTTTTTTTGTGAATTTTGGTACCATTACTAAAATTAAGTGTATTGTTTCAAATATTTATTAAAGTCCTTAGCAACCATATGTTTTTGGAATCACACATAGTTACTTAATGTGTAGGTGCAGTTTCTGTTGCCCCGCAACAAAGTATGTGGTTATAGTTGTGGTTTTAGTAATTAATTTTTGAATTTTAAGGCAATTATTGTTCTATTTTCAAGTATATCTTATGATAAAATGTTTTATACACTTGCAGGTTCACAGATTTCAACCATAATGACTTCAGGCTGCAGCATGGAATTACGAAAAACATTATATAAATAAAGAAAGCATTCATTTTAATATATGAAATAAAGAAAGGATTCATTTCAAAGCAGTACTTTCTTTTCTTTGCCATTGGCCATTTAGTATGTGCTGATCCTGTGTAATTCCACTAGTTTCCGTCCCATCCCATTCCACACATTGCTTGACTGAAAGCCCCACGTCCACCTCTGCCACACCCTCTTCCAAGTCTGGCTCCTGTACTTTGTATAGATCCAAAACTGTGGACATAGAAACAGATGTTTTTATATTCAATACCTTTTTGAACAGTAATACTTACCTAAAGGCTGATTAAGACTCTCATCACTAGAACTGGAGCTGTCATCAAAACCTATATCGTCAAAATCCATTGGTTCTTCATCTTTCTCCATTACCTCTGAGTTTTCCCCATGACTAAGTTCGAAGTGTGCTCTAGGAAGGTAGCTCTCTACACCTTCGCCTTCAAAATCACTCTCATCTTCTTCAGACAGGCCGAAATCGTCGTCTTCCAACAGCTGAAGCGCATCGCTAGTGTTCAAAGTCCGTAGCAACCGTTATGCTGTCATCGTTTTATAAAAAATAAGTTTTCGTTGCATACTGTTAGCAGCTGCAGTCTAGTTTTTTTACGTGCCTCATTTCTTCTTCTGACGAGCATGGCATCGACCCAACTGGGACCTATCATGGAGATTCTGACCTGCAGTTGGAGAGGATTAACGTTTACTACAACGAGGCATCTGGTGGCAAATATGTTCCTAGATCAGTTTTAGTAGATTTGGAGCCTGGAACCATGGATTCTGTGCAGATCTGGAAAGTTTGGACAGATCTTCAGGCCAGACAATTTCAACTTTGGTAAAAAGATCAGGTTACAATTGTGAAAGTACCTCTGTTTTTGGTTGCATGTAATTTCATTTCAGTTGCCACATGTGGTAATCAGCACTGTGCATTTTTTTTGCAGGTCCGATTGGATCAGGGAATAATTGGGCGGGAAAAGGGATACTACACAGAAGGGGCAGAGTTGGTAGACTCAGTTGGATGTGGTTCGAAAACAGGCAGAGAACTGTGATTTTCTTCAGGGCTTTCAGCTTACACTCACTTGGTGGTGGTACCTATAACAAACACCATTGGTATAACAAACACCATTGGTTCATCTTTTGCCAACTTTCTCAAGTCGACACACCATTGGTTCATCTTTTGCCAACTTTCTCATGTCGACAATCAGATCAGAGTGGAAGGTAGTACCAATCTTGGAACAGCCTGTAGGAAAGTGATCTGTGATGGGGTTTTTGATAACCTGTAATGGTGGTTATTACAGATTCAATACTAATTATTAATAAAGATAGCAATACAAGTCACATAAGGGATGCACAGAGCTTACATTCATTAGCGCCATCATCAGCATGTATGCTTAAGACATTTTCAGCCATTCATAAAAAGAGGCCAGGTACAGCAACCAATACATACTAAAAATGTACAATAGCCATTTTCATGTTACTTGTAACACTATGTTATGTAAATTTCTTAAACTTTTTTTTTTCCAACTCAAGGGCCTAGGCTCTGCCTCATATTCTCCATCATCAAACTCGGCATCATCATCAACAGTGGCATCTTGGTATTGCTGGTACTCAGAAACAAGGTCATCCATGTTGGACTGGGCCTGCAATGAAATAGCCCAAATAATATGTAACTTAAAAAATATGAAAAACAAAAACTACTCCCATCTCGTCCATACCTTCTCCAGTGTACCAATGCAAAAAAGCTTGCGCCTGAACATAGCAGTAAATTGCTCACTGATGCGCTTGAAAAGGTCCTGAATAGCAGTGTTGTTTGCAATGAAAGTGGCAGACATCTTCAGCCCACGAGGTGGGATGTCACAAACAGCTGTCTTGACATTGTCAGGGATCCAATTCTACAAAGTAAGAGCTGTTCCTGTTCTGCACATTTAGCATCTACTCATCTACTTCCTTCAGGGACATGCGTCCACGAAACATGGCATCAGCAGTGAGGTAACGACCACGGCGTATGTTCTTGGCATCAAACATTTGTTGGGTAAGCTCTGGAACACGACGTAGTAAGTGGTGCAAAACCTGGCATGAAGAAATGAAGACGTGGGAAAGGTACCATGTTCACTGCAAGCTTACGAAGGTCAGCATTCAGCTGGCCTGGAAATCTTAAGCAGGTGGTAACACCGCTCATGGTGGCAGAAATAAGATGGTTGAGATCACCGTATGTGTGGCCTGGGAATCTTAAGCAGGTGGTAACACCGCTCATGGTGGCAGAAACAAGATGGTTGAGATCACCGTATGTGGGGGTTGTGAGCTTTAGAGTGCGAAAGCAGATATCATAAAGTGCCTCATTGTCAATGCAGTAGGTTTCGTCAGTCTCCTCGATAAGCTGATGAACGGAAAGTGTAGCATTGTAGGGTTCCACCACAGTGTCCGAAACCTTTGGAGAAGGTACCACACTGAAAGTGAGCATAATCCTATCAGGGTATTCTTCGCGGATCTTTGAAATGAGTAGTGTACCCATGCCAGACCCAGTTCCACCACCAAGTGAGTGTGTGAGCTGGAAGCCCGAGCTGGAAGCCCTGAAGACAATCACAGCTCTCTGCCTCTTTTCGAACAACATCCAACCCACAGTCTACCAACTCTGCACCATCTGTGTAGTGCCCCTTTTCCCAATTATTCCCTGCTCCAATCTGACCTGCAAAAAAAAATGCATAGTGCTGATTACCACATGTGGCAACTGAAATGAAATTACATGCAACCAAAATCACCGAGGTACTTTCACAATTTGTAACCTGCTCTTTTTACCAAAGATGAAATAGTCTGGCCAGAAAATCTGTCCAAAAGGTCCAAATCTGCACAGAATCCAGGGTTCCTGGCTCCAAGTCTACTAAAACAGATCTAGGAACATATTTGCCACCAGATGCCTCGTTGTAGTAAACGTTAATCCTGTCCAACTGCAAGTCAGAATCTCCATGATAAGTCCCAGTTGGGTCGATGCCATGCTCGTCAGATATAACCTCCAAAAAACTGAAAAGAAAAAAAAAAAATTAGGCACTTAAAAAACAACTAGACTGCAGCTGCTAACAGTATGCTACGAAAACAACTTACTTTGGCACCTATCTGGTTGCCACACTGCCCAGCTTGCAAATGAAGTCTCTCACGCATTATTGTAGAAGGGAAATAGAGAAGTAAGTGACACTACTGGGTAGAGAATGCCTCACTGCGCAATAAATCTGGGAAAACTGGGCGAACTTGTCCTTATGAATGGTTGGTTGCCCAGCAGGATCACTAATTGCTATGCAGCATTACTCCTGAGAATTTCATTGGCTCTACTGTGCTATTTTTAGCTTTTTGGGTCAAATACGTAACTAGGACAATCTGTCAAATTGTGTCCTCCCCCTGCTCTGCAATATCACTGTACAATAAGACGAGGTTGCCATTTGGCCTATATTCTATTTGCCCTACAATAATTTACGGAACACTAAAGGTTTAAATTTCCAATCTAATCACAATTATTCATTAATTGTATTCATTAACCCTTTAACGGTCACGGGCGCTTTAAGGCGGCCAGGGTAGGATCTTTGTAAAAAAAAAATCATAAAAAATCGATCGTTCGAACTTACCGCGAAACAAACCTATTAAACGACGCCTAAAACGATGCCCTATGACGTGTTTCATAAAACGATGACAGCATAACGGTTGCTAAGGACTTTGAATTCGACCGTTCACACTAAATTGTGGCTAAACGCTAGAACACTAGCGATGCGCTTCAGCTGTTGGAAGACGACGATTTCGGAATGTCTGAAGAAGATGAGAGTGATTTTGAAGGCGTAGGTGTAGAGAGCTACCTTCCTAGAGCACACTCCGAACTTAGTCATGGGGAAAACTCAGAGGTAATGGAGAAAGATGAAGAACCAATGGATTTTGACGATATAGTTTTTGATGACAGCTCCAGTTCTAGTGATGAGGGTCTTAATCAGCCTTTAGGTAAGTATTACTGTTCAAAAAGGTATAGAATATAAAAACATCTGTTTCTATGTCCACAGTTTTGGATCTATACAAAGTACAGGAGCCCCACCTCCCACAGAGCTCAAATACCCAGCAGTAGTGATGAGGTCTCATCAGATGGTAGTGAGTTAGAGTTTGCTAGATCAAATGATGATGATGATAGTTCTCAGATGGAAGATCAGCAAGAGCAAAGGTGGTGCTGTTAGAGGAAGGGGGTGTATGCAACCAAGGAGAAGGGATCATGGACGTAGACTTGGAAGAGGGTGTGGCAGAGGTGGACGTGAGGCTTTCAGTCAAGCAATGTGTGGAATGGGATGGGACGGACACTAGTGGAATTACACAGGATCAGCACATACTAAATGGCCAATGGCAAAGAAAAGAAAGTAATGCTTTGAATTATTTTTGGTTGTACTTTGCTATTTTCATATATTAAAATGAATGCTTTCTTTATTTATATAATGTTTTTCGTAATTCCATGCTGCAGCCTGAAGTCATTATGGTTGAAATCTGTGAACCTGCAAATGTATAAAACATTTTATCATAAGATTACTTGAAAATAGAACAATAATTGCCTAAAAATTCAAAAATTAATTACTAAAACCACAACTATAACCACATACTTTGTTGCGGGGCAACAAAAACTGCACCTACACATTAAGTAACTATGTGTGATTCCAAAAACATATGGTTGTTAAGGACTTTAATAAATATTTGAAACAATATATTTAATTTTAGTAATGGTACCAAAATTCACAAAAAAACACCAACCCTGAAAGGGTTAATTGTACTCATTTTGTAGCCCTGGGCCTTTTCATTTTATATCTCAAGGTTAGTTTGCTTTGCATTGCTATAGCACTGGAATGCCCTTTATTTACATTGGTATCTTTCCATAGCAACCAAAAAATTGCGTGCTCAGTTTTTTTAAATTTTTTATTGTTTTTTTATCTAGCATCCATCACATAGATACGGTTTACTACAAAAGAGAAATGGAACCTTAGATAATACACGTAACTGGGTCGGCGATGCACATGTAAATGAGTACAAAATCTATTGTGTAATGCTTGACACAGCTTGTCCCATCAATAGCAATTAGTAGCATGGCACCATTTTGTTCTGATATCACCTGCTGAGAAAGGCCAGAAAAGAGTCTGAGGATGGAAATCTTATCTACTATGGCATGTAACATCGCTAAAAACTTATTTAGTGAATTACATTACTTCTGTTCATAATAAATGCGGTATGGTAAGCTTAACAGTTCAAATTTGATTTTTTTTTTTTGAGGCAAGATGAAGTACATTTTTTCTATATACCATTTGGTTTGTTTACATGCAGAAATTGCGATAAAACTATTTTGTTTTAAACTAAGTGTTTACTTTCTTCTGCTACAGACATTTATGTCTGAATTATGGCCAATGTGCCGTTTCTTTTTTGTTTCGGTCAATTGAGATCAGTGGATCAAATATATTGCAACAGTTAGTTTCTTTATATGCAGAGAATGTTCTAGTAGTGTTTGGGTTTTAAAATGTATTAAAAAAAAAAATTTTTTTTTACTGCTATTTCATATTTCTAACACGAAGGGAATATAGTGATATTTAATAAGATTTAAATTTCAAATTAGCGTCTGCAGTACCTTACAGAATGTATGGCATTACATTCTGTAATGCCATACAGAATGTAATGCCATTCATTTCAACTTTTGGTTGAAATGAATGATAGTTAAGTCTACTGAATTTAAAAACATGGAAGATGCTAACATGGAGTAACTTATTGAAAACAATAATAACAGCTTTAGACATGGGAGGGTGAAAATGTTGTTTTGGGAGGCTTCCTAAATACTCGGAATTGAAACAACAAGCTAAATGTCCAAGGAGGTGATGTAAACAGAAAAAAGTATGGAATTACATCATGAATCATGCCTTCAAAAATGTTCTCATTCACAAGTAGCATAAAAAGGGGTTCTTTGAATATGTGATGACAATTGAGCTGACCCTTTTTTTTTCTCTCCCTAAATCAACCTTTGTAGCACACAAAAAAGTATACTGAATGCATGCTCTCTCCTTCCAACCGGTTCTATCTCCAGGCAGCTCCTTAATAAATCTGTTTATAAATGCATTAAAAATGAACTTCTACATAATTATAATAGCTAGCTAGCTTGCTAGCCAAATGCACTGACCATAGATTACTATGAATTGACTCACATTATATAGTTTATGATACATGCATGCAAGACAATATTATACACAAGTCATTAAGCTATCTAACATAGCCTAGCTAGTTAGTTGCTGCAGCTGCTGTTGGTGTCTATTGCAAACCAAACCCAATAGTTTCATGAAGAAAAATAAAAATAATAAAAATAGCCACGTCATCCTGGTTGTCGTCCTTCTTCATATTCAAAAATTCCTCCTTAAACTTTAATACTGCAAGTACCGTTGGGAATTCCATATGAAGTTCTTTCTTGCTGTGTAGAGAAGAGTAAGTACACATTAACGACGGCAGCAGGCCGATACTAGCTGGATGCCTACTCTGATCACGTAGCTGTAACAGACTTTTTTTTTGGGGGGGGGGGGGGGGGGGGGATTTGACGTTATTGCCTTTTCACAATCTATGTGGAATCTTAGATAATACAAGTAACGTACTATGATGGAACTTGAGATATTTTGAGCCAGCCTTTTTGGGGCCAAGTTTACCTGAAGAAACTTTTGATTGAAATGAAGGATAGTTAAGTCTATTGAATTTAAAAACATGGAAGATTCTAACATGGAGTAACTTATTGAGAACAATAATAACAGCTTTAGATATTGTAGCTTGCTCGTTATAATCACCATCTAGCCATAGTGAAAGATGTAACTATAATAGTACTACAAGCTCCACCAACTATTTTCCTGTCAACAGTCTTAGATTTCGGATGCATATCTACACAATTTACAGATGACTGACAGACGATTTTGGGGAATAATTGTACTTGTAACGGTCAAAATTTGTTTTAGACTTGAATCCATACAAATTTACTTGAGGTGATTGGTTCAATTTATGATTCAATTTATGATTCAATTTATGATTCAATTTACCTATACATCTATGGCTGCTATCATTCCTCAACCATAGCTCACTTCTAAAAAATAAAAGATAAGGGTTTTCGAGACATAAAACTAAGTGGTCACAATGAGTTATTATTGGAAGCAGTTCACCACCGCCTTGGAGTCTGGATGTGCAGTAAGAACTGGTCTGCTAGCAAGAATGAACTCTACACCGCATTGAACTTGTCTTCTCTTCTCTCCCAACAAAAGACACATAAGTTGATGATATGCCGTCGAATCTCTCTGACTCATCCATCCTCCTCCCATCCTCACTTCAATCCCAGAACTCACCATTCCCTTCCTTTATTAATTCACTTTGTTCGAACACTTTCAAACCAATCGTCCTACTCTGTTAATGTGGTATGTTTGCGGAATAGTCTTCCTAATAGTATTGTTCTTTTATTAAGTTTTTAATTGCTCTAGCTACAGCTATATCTTTTTTTTTTTTTTCAATTTTGATCCTGGGATGTCATTTACTTGGCACTGAGTTGCTACCAGCCATCCTCATGTTCTGTACATCGGGCATATGCATTATAACTAGATTAAAAATAAATTAATAGGCTCAGTCAGTGACAATCATATATATATTTTTAAATTATTATTTTACTACTGTTATTATTATTACCATATTTTTGTCATTGTTATTACTGCTTGTTATTATTGTTATTATTATTGTTGTTGTTATTATTGTTCTTATTATTATATTAGTTTGTTTGTTACTTTTATGTTGTTTTGTTGATAGTTATTATACAGTCCTCATTTATTATTCAAACACACTTTTTTAAATTATATTATAAAATCCACAGAAAGAACTCCATTAACAATAATTTTTTTAAAAAGATGAAAGCAACAATAACAAAACAAAAACCAACAGTGACAAAAACCAACCAACACAAAGATAAAACAATGCAAATAATATAAGATAAAGTTCCCACTAAAGCAGCTGCATTAACCCCGCTGACCTTCGATAGCTACACACTGAAGCAAAAAGGTGTATGTCCTGGGTTCCCCCAACTTGGCTGCAACATGGTTGCCGAGATCAGAAAAAAAAGAAGAAAAAAAAGGCGGCAGCTGCAGGGCCGAAAGATCCAGATGTCTTGATGGCCAGAGGCACAAAAAGGCACTGAGAGTCCAACTGTAATTATTATGTATGTATACATGAATGAAAATAATAACAATATTTACATTCATAATTATTAAAAAAATAATAATAATTAATTAAAAATTAAAAATTAAAGGTTTAAAATTATTTAAAAAATTTACAAGTCCAGGAATCTTTGAGACAAAAAAAAAATCAACTTGAGAAATCCTGTAAATTATATAGACAAATGAGCAAAAAGGGAAAGCAAGGCAATCATTCCAGGAAAGAGTAAATCAAAGGGACTTGACCAGAAACCACCAAAAATTGAACACATATTTGAGCTGTCATAACTTTTTTCCCTTTCTTCTGTGCAGATACTTTTGATACCAGCTTGTTGCTTGTGCTTTAAAATGATATGTAAAGAGTCTCTATAGGCACCTTTTCTTAGAAGATATATCCCAAAATGCAAGGGTCACTAAAAAAATGGCACTTCCTAATTGGCCGCAAACTTTACACCATGGCG
>CBDHEM010000075.1:0-21719 GCA_965261955.1 Leptonemataceae bacterium | reverse complement strand
TTTTGAAGTATTTTTTTATAGAAATTGACAAAAAAACTTGTCATTTAGGTAATAATCGTGTTTTTCTCAACAAATTGAGCCACATACCGGTTTTTTCTCTCATCAACATGAGCAAAATACAGCTAAACGAAGCTCGTTTGTTGTATTGAAGCATTTTTACAGAAATTGATAAACAAACTTGTCATTTAGGTCAAAAAATTATTTTTCTCATAAAATTAAGCCACATACAGCTAAACTAAGCTTTTCTGTTGTATTGAAACATTTTTACGGAAATTGACAAAGAACTTTTCATTTAGGACTAAAAAGTGTTTTTCCTATCAAATTGAGCCATATACATCTACACTAAGATGTTCTGCTATTTGGAAGTATATTTTCTGAAATTGACAAAAAAACTTGTCATTTAGGTCAAAAAAGTTTTTTCTCAACAAATTGAGCCACATAACCGGTTTTTTTTCTCATCAAAATCTGCAAAATCCAGCCAAACGAAGCTTGTTTCTGTATTAAAGCATTTTTACAGAAATATACAAATAACTTCTCACTTATGTTAAAAAAGTGTTTTTCTCATCAAATTGAGCCACATACAGCTACACTAAGCTTTTCTGCTGTTTTGAAGTATTTTTTACTGATATTGAAAAAAAAAACACATATCATTTAGGTCAAAAAAAGTGTTTTTATTAACAAATTGGCCATATACCGGTTTTTTCTCATCAACATGAGCAAAATACAGCTAAACGGAGCTTGTTTGTTGTATTGAAGAATTTTTACAGAAATTGATAAAACACTTGTCATTTATGTCAAAAAAGTGTTTTTCTCATCAAATTGAGCCACATACAGCTAAACTAAGCTTTTTTGTTTTATTGAAACATTTTTACAGAAATTGATAAAACACTTGTCATTTATGTCAAAAAAGTGTTTTTCTCATCAAATTGAGCCACATACAGCTAAACGAAGTTTTTCTATTGTATTGAAGCATTTTTACAGAAATTGACAAAAAAACTTCTCATATGTGTTAAAAAAGTGTTTTTCTCATCCATTTGAGCCACGTACAGCTACACTAAGCTTTTCTGCTGTTTTGAGGTATTTTTACAGAAATTTACAAAACAAATGTCATTTAGGACAAAAAATTGATTTTCACATCCAATTGAGCCACATACAGCCACACTAATATTTTCTGCTGTTTTGAAGTATGTTTACTGAAATTGACAAAAAACTTGTCCTTTAGATAAAAAAATGTGTTTTTCTCAACAAATTGAGCCACACACCAGTGTTTTTCCCTAAAAAAGGAGCAAAATACTGCAAAAAGAAGCTTGTTTGTTGTATTGAAGTTTTTTTACAGAAATTAACCAAAAACTTGCCATTATGGTCAAAAAATTGTCTTTTGCAACAAATTAAGCTACATACCGGTGTTTTTCTCAGCAAAATGAGCAAAATACAGCTAAACAAAGCTTGTTTGTTGTAATAAAGCATTTTTACAGAAATTGACAAAAACTTGTCATTTATGTCAAAAAAGTGTTTTTCTCATCAAATTGAGCCACATACAGGTAAACTAAACTTTTCTATTGCATTGAAGCATTTTTACAGAAATTGACTAAAAACGTGTCATTTAGGACAAAAAAGTGCTTTTCTCATCAAATTAAGCCATATAAGCTTTTCTGTAGTTCGAAGCATTTTTACAGAAATTGACAAAAACTTGTCGTTTACGTCAAAAAAGTTATTTTCTCATCAAATTGACCCACATACAACTAAACTAAGCTTTTCTGTTGTTATGAAGAATTTTTACAGCAATTGACAAAAAAATTGTCATTTAGGTAAAAAAAGTGTTTTTCTAAACAAATTGAGCCACATACCGGTTTTTTTCGCATCAAAATTAGCAAAATACAGCTAAACGAAGCTGGTTTGTGCATTTTTACAGAAATTGACAAAAAAACTTGTAATTTGTCAAAAAAGTGTTTTTCTCATCAAATTGAGTCACATACACAAGCTTTTTCTATTGTGTTGAAGCATTTTTACAGAAATTGACAAAAAACTTATTGTTTATGTCAATTTCAGTAAAAAATACTTCTAAACAGCAGAAAAGCTTAGTGTAGCTGTATATGGCTCTATTTGATAGCAAAAACACTTTTTAGTCCTAAATGAAAAGTTCTTTGTCAATTTCTGTAAAAATTTTTCAATACAACAGAAAAGCTTAGTTTAGCTGTATGTGGCTCAATTTGATGAGAAAAACACTTTTTAACATAAGTGAGAATTTTTTTTGTATATTTCTGTAAAAATGCTTTAATACAGAAACAAGCTTCGTTTAGCTGTATTTTTCAGATTTTGATGAGAAAAACACCGGTATGTGGCTCAATTTGTTGAGAAAAAACATTTTTTTGACCCAATTGACAATTTATTTGTCAATTTCTGAAAAAATACTTCAAAACAGCAGAAAAGCTTAGTGTAGATGTATATGGCTCTATTTGATAGCAAAAACACTTTTTAGTCCTAAATGAAAAGTTCTTTGTCAATTTCGGTAAAAATGTTTCAATACAACAGAAAAGCTTAGTTTAGCTGTATGTGGCTCAATTTGATGAGAAAAATACTTTTTTGACCTAAATGACAAGTTTTTATGAATTTCTGTATAAATGCTTTAATTCCACAAAAAGCTTCGTTTAGCTGTATTTTGCTCATTTTGATGTGAAAAAAAATGGTATGTAGCTCAATTTGTTGAGAAAAACACTTTTTTAACCTAATGACAAGTTTTTTTTTGCAATTTCGGTAAAAATACTTCAAAATAGCAGAAAATGTTTGTGTAGCTGTATGTGGATCAATTTGATAAGAAAAACCTTTTTTCCCTAAATGACAAAGTTATTTTGGTCAATTTCTGTAAAAATGCTTCAATACAATAGAAAGGCTTAGTTTAGCTGTTTGTGGTTCAATTTGATGAGAAAAACACTTTTTTGACATAATTGACAATTTTTTTTTGTAAATTTCTGTAAAAATGCTTCATTACAACAAACAAGCTTCATTTAGCTGTATTTTTCTCATTTTTATGAGAAAAAACCGGTGAATGGCCAATTTGTTGATAAAAACACTTTTTTTTTTACCTATATGACTTTTTTTAAATCAATTTCAGTAAAAAATACTTCAAAACAGCAGAAAAGCTTAGTGTAGCTGTATGTGGCTCAATTTGATGAGAAAAACACTTTTTTAACATATATATGAAGTTTTTTGTCAATTTCTGTAAAAATGCTTCAAAACAGCAGAAAAGCTTGGTGTAGCTATAAATGGATCAATTTGATGAGAAAAACCTTTTTGTCCTAAATGACAAGTTTTTTTGACAATTTCTGTAAAAATGTTTCATTAAAATAGAAAAGCTTAGTTTAGCTGTAAGAGGCACAATTTGATGTTAAAAAAATTTGTTTTCACATAAATGACAAGTGTTTTATCAATTTCTGTAAAAATGCTTTAATACAACTAACAAGCTCCTAGCTGTATTTTGCTCATTTTGATGAGAAAAAAAACGGTTTATGGCCAATTTGTTGATAAAAACACTTTTTTTTTTACCTATATGACTTTTTTTAAATCAATTTCAGTAAAAAATACTTCAAAACAGCAGAAAAGCTTAGTGTAGCTGTATGTGGCTCAATTTGATGAGAAAAACACTTTTTTAACATATATATGAAGTTTTTTGTCAATTTCTGTAAAAATGCTTCAAAACAGCAGAAAAGCTTGGTGTAGCTATAAATGGATCAATTTGATGAGAAAAACCTTTTTGTCCTAAATGACAAGTTTTTTTGACAATTTCTGTAAAAATGTTTCATTAAAATAGAAAAGCTTAGTTTAGCTGTAAGAGGCACAATTTGATGTTAAAAATTTTTTTTTTCACATAAATGACAAGTGTTTTATCAATTTCTGTAAAAATGCTTTAATACAACTAACAAGCTCCTAGCTGTATTTTGCTCATTTTGATGAGAAAAAAAACGGTTTATGGCCAATTTGTTGATAAAAACACTTTTTTGACCTAAATGACATGTTTTTTTAAATCAATTTGAGTAAAAAACTTCAAAACAGCAGAAATGCTTGGTGTAGCTATAAATGGATCAATTTGATGAGAATTTTTTTTTACAGAAATTGACAAAAAACTTGTCATTTAGGTCAAAAAAATTTTTTCTCAACAAATTGAGCCACATCCCGGAGTTTTTATCATCAAAATGAGCAAAATACAGCTTCTTCTTCTTTCGTTTGCTGCCTTTGTCTCTTCGTCACTTTCGGCGGATGAGTCCGTCCGTCCTGATAAGGACACGTGCTGTCTCCGACGTTGAGGTTCCTGGGAGCAGGGTGAAGACATCAGTTTCGCTCCGGAGAGCTACTTGTAGGGGAGGCTGTACTGAAGAATTTTTACAGAAATTGACCAAAAAAATGTCATTTAGGTCAAAAAAATGTTTTTCTCAACAAATTAAGCTTACATCCCGGTGTTTTTCTCATAAAAATCTGCAAAATACAGCTAAATGAAGCTTGTTTGTGGTATTGAAGCATTTTTACAAAAATAGAGAAAAAAAATTTCATTTATGTTAAAAAATGTTTTTCTCATCAAATTGAGCCACATACAGCTAAACTAAGCTTTTATATTGTACTGAAGCATTTTTACTGAAATTGACAAAAAATTGTCATTTAGGACAAAAAAGTGACTTTCTCATTAGCTTCGCATTGGTCTCCAAAAACAGCTTATGGAAAAGCCCGACTTTGATTGCCTGTCCATCCACACTGCTACACCAAAGCGTAGTCCCTTTTCTTCCATATGGGTGACTTATTCTCGTCATAGTGTGGAACTCCACTGGCGAAGTCTTGAGCGCTAGTGGAGGCATCAGAGTCAGAGCTATCTAGCTCCTCAATCTCACTATGCAAAGACATGTCATCTTCACTGTCAACATTGTCAAAGAGTACATTGATAAATTGACCCAAATAAAACTAAACTAAACTTTTCTGTTGTTTTGAAGAATTTTTACAGAAATTGACAAAAAACTTGTCATTTTGGTCAAAAAAAGTTTTCTCTCAACAAATTGAGCCACATACTGGTGTTTTTCTCAGCAAAATTAGCAGTATACAGCTAAACAAAGCTTGTTTGTTGTAATAAAGCATTTTTACAAAAATTGACAAAAAACAAACAAACAAAAAACAACACTTGAAACATGAGAAAGTGTTCTGTTTAAAAAAACCCAGCTTTATTGGATTGACCTGTAAAAAAGAATGGAAACAGGACTTTACCCATGTAGACAACAACCAGTTCTAGCCCCTTTACCATATGTACACCAATTGTGCTATTGTGTGCTGTTATTTTTTTGTGGTTGCACATGTACTCCGTGGTTTTAAAACCATCATAATATTGGTGTATATAATTCTAAATAGTAAAGGAGGTCCAATTGGTTGTGGTCTATATTAGTACAGTCTTTTTGCCTTTCGTTTTCAACAGGTCAATCCAATATAACTGGTGGTTTTTAAATAAAACAGCAGCTTCTCTTTCTCTTTATATTCTCCAGCCTCTTTCTCTCATACCAGCATTAGAGCCCACTACTACAATGGTTATCACTCACAATCTAGCTAGAGCTAAGATTTCCTGTGCATTTTGAATAGGGGGTGGACATAAATATATGCAGGAAAACCAACAATGCACTGCAAGATAATATAAAACCAAGACAGAAAAGTTATATAATGGACACAACAAACACATAGTTTTAGCCAGCCCCTCTCACTTGGAGGTATTGAATACTTGGTCAATTATGTTAATTCATGCGCCATTGATACATACGATGGCTGCTACGAGTCCACGTGTGACGAACTTTTTGTCTTCAAATGGTACATATAAACTGCACGAGCTTCCGAGTTCAAAGGTTCAAAGATTGATTCTTAAATCCTTAAGTGCGCATGAGCAAGCCCTTTCTTGGGGGGGAAAGAAGAAAATGGCTGTAAGTTGGCCATGTGTGTTGTAATCCTTATAGTTTACGTTGAATCCAGTGTCCACCCACTGAATTAGAAGGGAATATATAAGCTATTTGATGCATTTTTCAGAAGTAGTAATTTTAGAAATATTCATAGCATTGGAAGGATTTGATTGGGAGATGGTGTTCATAGGTCTTCTTTGTCCTTTTTTTATAGACGAAGGACGACAACGTTATGCGGGAGCTGCGCGTCCAGAAACTCTGTCTTAATCTATGTGTTGGGGAGAGCGGAGATAGACTGACCAGAGGTGCCAAGGTGCTTGAGGCATTGACTGGACAGACACCTGTATACTCGAAGGGTAAGCAAGCAATAAATGTATCTAAACTGTAATTTAGTTGTACTGTCTTAACTAGTCTAGTTACCTGATTCCCCACATGAAAGTTGAGTCAAACTTATTCTAATATTTTTTATATTTTTTTTTTGTATTGATTGTGTCCATGCGTATGGTCATGGCAAGGTCATGGAAATATTACCACTCAGGTCACATGATATACAAATTGCTTGCAATATTTTATCCCTGTTAAAGTATTATGGTGGGAATTTTTTAGTGGTGGATAATTTTGTTTGATTACCATAAAGTTCTTGGAAGAAACTTTTGAATTTTATAATTTCTGTCTGTGTAATGTACACTGGGATGCTGTCCTTCCAAGATAGGTATTGTACACTGCGATGCTTAAATGTATGAAGCACTACCTTGCCTAAGGGAACCACCAACCCCATGTGTATGAACAGTCTCGTGAGCCTGACCTTTATCTAATCGATACCTTCTCCATGCAGCATAGGAATTCGATAAATAGTCTGGCTTGCGAGACTAGCGTGCAATGCACAAGAGGTGTGCCAAATAAACCATGGTGGTAATAAACCAAGTTATTTTGGGGGGCATTATAATGACGTTTAAACTATCGGGTAAATATACTCCCTCAATCACCCATCCTGTCAGGCATGTTGGTGGAAGAAGAAAGCATCTGAACACCATACGACACGTTTACAGCCTAGCGTAACTTGCCGACTTTTATTCAGAATTTATTTTAATTAGTTTTCCTGTAATTAGAAAGATATATGCTACCTTATGAGTCACATGATTGTAAGCCACTAGTTGGCATTCCTGCTATACGAGTGGGAAACACTCCTCATAGATATGAAAAGAAACCTGGACCACATGTTCCCACCAATCATATCTCAGAATCCACATGAATCCATGGCAACTGCGTGGGAGTATGGCATTGCCAGACCGGATTTCTGGGAAGATGGGAGGAAATAGTTGTAACTAGGACCCAGTACAACATGAAAAAGTACCACCCTCCATGGAAAGATGAAGTAACTAATATACCTGCTAAAGCATTAGCCGTTTCAGATTTAACAAAAGCCGTTTGCAAGCTATAATAAAGCCTAGCCGGCTATAGTAACTAGCTAGTTAGACTTTCTTATATCTTCTATTTTCTGGAGCAGGGGCTTCACTGGTTGCTATCCTTTCCTACTATCAACTTCAACGTTGGGGAGTCCTGTAGGTGGTGGGAGAGGGAAGGGGAGAGAGAGGGAAGAGCTAGCTAGCAGTAGCTAATACAAATTATGGTGTTTGCTTTTTTTATTTTTTAAGGAGGTGCAGTTTCTGTCTTGCATAGATACTGACTCTTTGCTGCATCTGGAGGTGGCCCTTCAGCGTACTCAAAGATCTCTCTAGGATAGAGATATGCATGGGTTGAATAAAGTGCACTGTGACATGACATGACAACAGGTTTTGTTGTTGTTGTTCTAATCCTATATTAGCATGCACTAGTGATGTTTGCATCAGCACTATACCTACCACAGCTTTTCTTGATTATTGTCTCGAACGTTTCATTAAACTTTTGTTGCTGATATAGTTGTGGGTGTTTGCACTCCCTGTTTTGGATTGATTGTGGTTTTAAAATAATAGCTGCAGATCTCCATAGCTCATATATCGGCTAAACTTGACATCAGCAACTTCTTAGCGTCCTAAATGGTTTTTTCAACCGCTATTAGCTCAAAAAATACTCCAAGCATGCCTTGAATCTTTCGCCAAGGTTGTAAACTGGCTCTGTTAAAACCGTTGAAAGTGTGAAAAGGGTCGTGAAATTCATCTTCAAGGATCTTCATTTCTCTGTTTTCTTGTTTGCGTAACTGGTGTACTCATCATAATATTGTTAGTAGAAGACTCCAAATGATCCACTGCATATCCACGACTACTCTGTTTCTCGATCCTGTGATACAACAACAAACCAGTTGAAAGGTGATTGTCAGGACACACTCATACTAGTGTGTTTATTGTTGACAATGCTTGTCATTAGGTCGTCCTGATCATGCTAATTATAAGCGCAATGAATTACCCACGCTCTAACAAAATATCTGTTGTTTGGCTGGTAGTGATTCTCCTGCGCAGTGTTGCCTAGTCCTTGAAGGAGTCAATAGCTGACCCTGCATGAGTATAGTTGGCATTAGCAACAAGATATGGTATGTTCTAATTATTTTGACGTAGACAGCATGGTGTACATGGGTACAGTCAACCGTGGCAACAATAAAGTGAAAAAAAATTATAAAGATTAATTGTGTTTAAGAGCTTTGGAGACACTCCATTGCTCAGCTCTTCGCTAATCTATCATACGCAGATACAACAAAAATAAACTTGTAACTAGAACAAAAATGTTTTATATTAAAAGGGGGGGGCTATACCTGAAACCACCTGAAACCACCAAAAATATGTGCTCAAATTTTTGGTGGTTTCAGGTGGTTTCAGGTATAGCCCTCCCTTTTAAAACAACAACTGGATTGACTGTTTTTGCTGCCCCTTTCCATTCAAAGTCATATACCAATGTTGTGCTTTTTTTTTAAATCATGGAATCCCTGTGCAACCTCGAGTACACAGTATTGGTGTATATGATTTTAAATGGTAAAGGGTCTAACTGGATGCGTCTGCATGGGTACAGTGTCGTTTCCTTTGTTTTTGACAGGTGGCTGTGGCATGCGTGAATAGCGAAGAAGTGTTGGAAAGTTATAAGGCGCCTGTATATTGGAAACACCCAAAATTACGCTTTTTGAGGCATTTCCATTATGCCACACTTGATAACTTTTTAAAAGGGGGGGACTACACCTGAAACCACCGAAATTTGAACACATATTTTTAGCTGTCATAACTTTTCCCCCCTTTCTTCTGTACAGATACTTTTGATACCAGCTTGTTGCTTATTGTGTGTGCTTTAAGATGATATGTGAAATGTCTCTATAGGCACCTCTTCTTAGAAGATACATCCAAAAAGGCAAGGGTCACTCAAAAAATTGTACCTCCCAAACTATGGCAAGGATTATTCTCCGGCGCCTTGGTCTACAATCCCAAATTTGTTTTGTGGCTTGAAAAAATGCTTAGTTGTGATTTGATGGAGACAAAATTATTTTAGGGGGGCTGCTATACCTGTTTTAACAAAAAACGTTTGTCCTCTTTGTAATTGCCATAACCTTTTTTCTCTTTTCACTATGCAGATAATTTTGTTATCAGAGTGTTGCTTATTCTGTCTTCTTTTCCAATGGTATCTGAAATGTCCATATAGACACATTATATTACAAGCTACAAGTGACAGACTAGACCACTTCCACTCACGCGTTTGGCAGACCTAACTCAACACCACTAGAAGATCTTGCACTCAAATTTGTTTTCTTGCTTCATTAGACACCTGGCTGTAATTTGAGGGAAACCAATTTGACTTGTGCACAACTGTTGATCAGTTGCAATTGACCATGTGGGTTGAACTCATTAACCCCAAAAGGTCATCTCTTCTAATGACCATAACTAGGCAATGCTAGTTTTTTTAAAAGAAATCTGATTCACTCAAATTACAGCTATGTGTTTCAGGAAGCCACAAACCAAATCTGAGCACATGATCTTCTAATGGTGGTCTATCGCATTTTCCTCCGAAATTTGCACATTTTTTTTGTACCTGCCATAATTTCCCCCCCCTTTCTTCTGTGCAAATAATTATTATACCAGCTTGTTTGCTTATTGTGTGTGCTTTAAGATGATATAAAAAAAGTCTCTATAGGCACTCTTTTCTTAGTAGATATATCCAACCACGCAAGGGTCACTCCAAAAATGGCACTTCCTAATTTGTGGCAAGATGTCTAACTACAAAGGCGCCTTGCGCTACAGATCCCGCCTTCCTGTGTGGCTTGCTAACACTATAAGCTCGGGGGGGGGGGGAATCATAATTACAACTGGTGAAGTGTTGAATAGATCACCGAGACATTTTATTTCCAACTGCGCCAAAAACCTCGGAAAATCTGTGACCCCGCCTCTTCTAATCACCATAACTCAACATTGCTTTACGCTAAAAAAAAATTGTCTCAGACATATCACAGCTTAGGCTTGTGGGAAGCCACAAGTTTGGTGTCTGTAGCACACGGCGCCTTTGAGTTAGATGATTTGCCACAAATTAGGAAGTGCCATTTTTTGGAGTGATCCTTGCGTGTTTGGATATATCTACTAAGAAAAAGATGCCTATAGAGACATTTTTACATATCATCTTAAAGCACACACAATAAGCAACAAGCTGGTATAATAATTATTTGCACAGAAGAAAGGGGGGAAAAGTTATAACAGCTACCAAAAAAAAGTTCAATTTTTTTTTTTTTTTTTTTTTCTTTTTTTTTTTTCCAGGTGAAGACCCCCCTTAGGTCTGCCAAACGCTTGAGTGGTAGGGGTCTTGGTCTGTCACTTGTATCTTCTAATATAATGTGTCTATATAGACATTTCAGATACCATTGGAAAGAAGACAGAATATGCAACACTTTGATAACAAAATAATCTGCATAGTGGAGAGAGAAAAAAGGTTATGGCAATTTACAAAAAGGACAAGCGTTTTTGTGTTAAACAGGTATAGCCCCTCCCCCCCCCCCCCCCTATTGCTGAGTTGTGGTGATTAGAAGAGTTGATGTCACAGTATTGTGTGGGTTTTTTTTTTTGCAGGGTTGGAAATGGAGTGTCTCATTACTAATCAACACTTTACCACGTTGTTAATATGGCTCAGTCATATCACAACTTGGTGTTTTAGGAAGCCACAAAACAAATTTGGGATCTGTAGTCCAAGGCGGCGGGAATAATCCTTGCCACAGCTTGGGAGGTGCAATTTTTGAGTGACCCTTGCCTTTTTGGATATATCTTCTAAGAAAAGGTGCCTATAGAGACATTTCACATATCATCTTAAAGCACACACAATAAGCAACAAGTTGGTATCAAAAGTATCTGCACAAAGGAAATGGGGGGGGGGAGGGGGTTATGACAGCTACAAATATGTGTTCAAATTTTGTGGTTTCAGGTGTAGTTCCCCCCCCCCCCCCCCCCCTATTTTAAAATTAAAACTGACCAGTTTGGTTCCAATTGAAAATGCAATGGAGTCTGTGGACCTACAATGGATATAGAAGGTGGATAGTGGAGTGTAATCGTTAACATTACCAGCAGATGTATTTTACCTTGCTACCTGTATACATTATGTAGGTAATTATAGCAAACAGACCTCGACCATTCCAGACACATGATGCAAAAAGGAGCACAATGAGTTTGAAATACTTTTGTAGGTAATTTTAAATATGAAGTGCAAACTTTCCGGCAAACCTTGCTCATTCTAACAGGAAGTGACTTGGTCCATAACTGAGCTAACAGATTAAATGCTGTAAGCGTCATGTGCCGTCAATGTGAATATCGGTCGCGAAAAATATCTTTAAAAGTATTCCGTACACACTCTCCATATTTTTTTTTAGCGTGCACATGCCCAAGGGACATTGCTCTATCATTTAAAAATAGAAATTAACAAAAATAAAGGGGGAAAATCAGCAATGGCTAGCTTGAACTTAACTTGTCAAGAAGCGTCTCTCTTGAACTTAACTTGTCAAGAATCCGGCTCTCCTTTTTTTCACGGCAGTTTCTGGAGGCTCTTCCGGTGAGGAAGGCTGGACAGACATCAATTCTTGCTGGAAAACACCTTGAATCCTTTTGCTCTTGAGAAAGGAGTCGCTCCTGGATGAATTTCTTTGCTGTAAGTTTTGTCATGACATAGAGAGCCGTAAAATGCGTAGCTTTTGTTTGCTTATCTCAATGGAGCTTATTCTTCTTCTAAAAAAAAAAGAACTAATTGTTATTAAAAAGAAGTCAGCAATCACACAAGAAGTTGGTAAGTAATCAGATAGACGTACATATCCACCATATTCAACCAGAAGTGATTTGCTTGCTGCCATCACAATTCTTCCAACTTCAAGGTTGTTTGAAAGACTGATGGTGTTTTTGCCGAGCTCGTCATACTTGGTCTAATGCATCTTGGTGCTGCAGAGTTTCTATTTCCAGCAGGTACTTGCCAATCTTGCCCCTACCTCCGTCAGAGTATGTCGAATATGATTTACTTCTTCAAGGTACTTTTTGAAGTTTCTCTAGCCCTTCATTAGCAGCTTCAGTCCAAGTGCTCTATTGTATTTGTGATTTAATAGTGGGAGTGTAATATAATAAATGTTTGTGGTTCTATTGGCCTTTGGAATGAGGTCACAAGTAATTATCCGCGCAAGCAATCAGCTATATGGTGGTTGTTTGTTCTGGTTTGTGTATAAATAAAAGTTTGAATCCATCCATATAAGAAACATGCCCCGATACTCTGCTCCCAATTTTGCCATTTTTTCATCACAAGAAACGTTTCTTTTAATGTTATTTTTCAATTAAGTGTAGTATCCTCTCAATGTGGTGACGCCGCATGTGTATAAGTTTTATGCTAAACTTTAAAAAAATGTTTTCTGGAGACCATTATTTAGTTACAAAAAGAAATCTGGAGAAAGTGCCATAATTTTGTCCTGATGATGGATGGCAGATTTTTTTATTACACAAGGTGTAAGTCTTATAATTGTGTGTCTATACAAGAACAGCAACAACAAAAAATCTTATTTAAGAGGGGACCACGGAACTTTAAAAAACAACAACTTGTGATTATGACTTTGGTGCTCCATAGATTTTGATTGCTCTTCTCTGTGGACTTGATATATAGCTTAAAAGATATCTCGCTCCGTGTGCTCTCTTTTGATATGTATATATATAATAATAATAAAATAAATAATAATAATAATATATATATATATATATATAAATTTAAAAAATGTTGCCTAGGTATAACCGTACCCAAGTTACTCCAGCTAGATTCTGGGGGTCAAATCCCTTTGTCCCCCTTTATTTAACTAGCGTATTTCCTCGGTTCAAATGCGCACATTCTATTAAGTTCATTAGCTGACTTGATGTGCATACTATTCAAGGGCACACTCCATTATTAATACCTTTGTTTATGTGAATATTTATTGTCTAGTATTCCTTCCAAATCAGCTTTGTTCGACGCAAAGGCAATCTCTCAATGTCTTCATTGAGCAGTTGGGCTGTCTCCCTATTTTAGCAGGTACTGAACTCTCTGCTACTGTCGCAGACTTGCAGCAGAAGCCACTCTCTAGCGGCATTCTACTCGCAGATTCACACTATATTTATGTGAATATTACAGTACTCTCATTCATTTAATATGACCATGCGCATTGCAATGCGTTTATAGGTGGGCGTGCGTGTTCTAATAGAGGGCTCATTATAGGTGTGTGTGCGTGTTCTAATAGAGGGCTCATTATAGGTGTGTGTGCATGTTCTAATAGAGGGGTCATTATAGGTGTGCATGCGTGTTCTAATAGAGGGCTCATTATAGGTATGCATGCGTGTTCTAATAGAGGGCTCATTATAGGTGTGCATGCGTGTTCTAATAGAGGGCTCATTATAGGTGCGCGTGCATGTTCTAATAGAGGGCTCATTATAGGTGTGTGTGCGTGTTCTAATAGAGGGCTCATTATAGGTGTGCATGCGTGTTCTAATAGAGGGCTCATTATAGGTGTGCGTGCATGTTCTAATAGAGGGCTCATTATAGGTGTGCATGCGTGTTCTAATAGAGGGCTCATTATAGGTGCATGTGCGTGTTCTAATAGAGGGCTCATTATAGGTGTGTGTGCGTGTTCTAATAGAGGGCTCATTATAGGTGTGCATGCATGTTCTAATAGAGGGCTCATTATAGGTGTGCGTGCATGTTCTAATAGAGGGCTCATTATAGGTGTGCATGCGTGTTCTAATAGAGGGCTCATTATAGGTGCATGTGCGTGTTCTAATAGAGGGCTCATTATAGGTGCACATGCGTGTTCTAATAGAGGGCTCATTATAGGTGTGTGTGCATGTTCTAATAGAGGGCTCATTATAGGTGTGTGCGTGTTCTAATAGAGGGCTCATTATAGGTGTGTGCGAGTTCTAATAGAGGGCTCATTATAGGTGTGCATGCGTGTTCTAATAGAGGGCTCATTATAGGTGCACTTGCGTGTTCTAATAGGGGGCTCATTATAGGTGGGCATGCGTGTTCTAATAGAGGGATCATTATAGGTGCGCATGCGTGTTCTAATAGAGGGCTCATTATAGCTGAGGAAATGCGCTATATTGGATTGGCCTATTAAAAAAGAAAGGAAGCATGATGGTGTCCATGTAGACCACAGCCAGATGTATCCTTTACCATATACGCCATTAATGTACTGGTGATAAATGCAGGTTTTAAACAGGAAGTGTCTGGTTGTGATCACATGGCCTTCCTTTCTTTTTAACAGGTTAAATTCAATACTGATATTACTTTTGAAATAAAGCATTTTTTTCTTGTTCAAGTGTTTGTTTGTTTGTTTGTTTAGTTGGAGGACCTCCTTGGTTCTTAAACACTTCTTCCTGTGTTGTTTGTTTGTTGCTGCACACTACACATATCAATACATGGTTTATATATGTGTGTGTGTTGTTGTTGTTGTTGACTGTACCCATACAGGGTCAGCTTGATAACATTGCACAGGAGAACACTACCAACCAAAGGGGTGATTTTTTTTTGGGGGGGGGGGGGGGGTTCAAATCTAATCTGGAGGGAAATGGTTTTTGTTTGTAGGAATACTTTCAGTGATAAATTGTCTGGACATCGCCGGACAAATCTAGAAGTAGAACTCTTCTTTCAGACTTTGAAAATGGCTAGTACTTTGCATAGAAGGCAACCCCTCCCCCCCCCCCCCCCCCAAATAATTAAATCGTTTACTGCAGTCAACAGTGGTCTCTTTTTGGTCTTTAATGAATGCTGATTCTTGAAGCCCTTCTTCTTCGGAATTGCTCTGAATTATTTCGCTGCTGATTGGTGTCAGGACAGTAGTGCCCAAATTTGGAATTGTCTTACAAATTGCAATTTTGATCTGAATTTTTTCTGTTCTCTACCAACAGATACTAGACGCTGCAGTTTCCTTAGACGCTGCAGTTTCTTATAAGAATCGGCTCAAGGTTTTTAAGGGCGATTGTACCATTTAAAAAAAAAGGCAACTTTTAAACATCTTGTGGTTACAAATTGGAGCTCCATAAATTTTGCACACTTCACACTATGAACCAGGTACATAGCTCAAAGGATAGATATCTCTGTGTGCTCTCTTTTGATACAAAAGGGGAAAAAACAGGTATTATCATCCCAAAGTTACATGCAGCTAAAGTCGGGGAAGGGGGGAGGGGGGGCCCTCAAAACTTGCTACTTGAAAGTTTGCAGTTCTGGGTAAGTGTTAGTAAGCTGACCACAATGCATGCACATATAATATCCAGTTACTTAGCACTTCGCAATAAGGAGCTAGAACTATGGAGGTTCAGGTACTTGAAAGTGTTTAGGTCCCCGACTTTACTTGGCTACATGTAACCCACAATTTTTTAAAATATTGTTTTCAAAAAATGGTATAGTCCCGTGATGTCGCAAGTGCCACACAGCGCTCTAGGTTTCGTCGATTGTAAGAAAGAAGGAAATGCATGTGCGTTAGTTATGTGCAATCAGTTTTGTATCGTAAAATAGCTTATTTCTTTCACGGTTTTGGCGCCGCCACCCTGTCCCCAAATGACTAGATAACTTAATTTTGCAAGAAGTCCGTTTTTCAAGGGACAGTGTAATCTTGACTCGTCATTACTCTAATGAGGATGAAGATTGTGGCATCCATGCTTACCTGGGTAGTCTTCTTGCGGATGTGGAGCCTTGGGTAAGTTTGCCACAATGGTCGAAACTGTTAAAACTCGGGTGTATTAGCTTAGCACAGTGGAGAGTGATGGTTTGGTCTCTGATGAAGAAGGCATTGATAATGAAGGCTTCTCAGGTTTGTGAGTGGGATCTAGCTGTAGTATTAGCCTGGTAGATGTCCAAAGGGCAGTAGCTATTGATTTCCTGGGTAAAATGCAGGTAATATGCATATAGCCATGTAACTTCCCTCATACACACAGGGGGGCGGGGGGGGGATTTTTTTTTTTAATAGTTCCTCTCACAACTCCTCCCTAGCAGGTGCCACAACTTAATCTCTAACCGCTCTCAGAGCCAACAAGCCAGAGTACTCCCTAACTCCTGGCTTGAGGTGACAACAACTTTGTCAGCTTTTGGACATTTGTTTACCGACCATGTGTGGCAGGTACTGGTTACAGAAGCACTCTGCGGTAGAACAGCGCACTAATATTCCACCAGGACATCCATGGTCTGATGTCATTTTAAATAAATAAAGTGGTACTTGTGGCAGAAATGTAATGATATTCATATGTTGTGGTCAGAGGGTCACAAACCCTGACCACAATGTTTGTCAATGCTATTCCATAATATGTATATTTTTGGATTAGAAATCAAAAATTTTAAAAATGGGGGGGGGGGGGGGGGGGGGAATGTTGCTAGGGAATTGAGTGAATATCCGACTTGGTGTAGATGTTTGGATGTAGCTGGTTCTGATAAACAAAACGACAACAGAAACAAACAAAGACAACAACAACAAAAAAACAAACTTCCCAGCAATCAGAAGGCGAGTGGGTTTAACCCTTTATAGGTGAGAAGCCACTTGAGTGGCTTGGCTATTGAGTGTGGACGAACATTTTAATTTTCCCTATGCTTTTTCTACTTGACATTCTTTACTCCATGCCATAAGACGTCATCAATGACCAAGTATCATAAATGTTCAAACATTTTAACATCAGAAATTAAATTAAAATGTAACAGGTATAACTGCATACAATATGTAGATTGGTAATCTACTTGTGTAGATTGGTAATCTACTTGTGATTGTTGTCAAGTTATGCTAATGACTCGTTAGTGTGGTGCAATTTGAAACGGGGAACAGCACACAATGGAACTGGATCCGAAATGTTACAACTCCTACAATAAGAGGTACATTGACGTACCGTTGGCACATACGACACTGCAAAGGTTTAGGAAGGTTATCAGGATAATTGTCCTCCAGCTTAGTACATGGCGTTCCTTCAAAAGTCCTTCATCCACTTTTGCTTTTGCGTGAGTTGTAGCAGGCCAAGAACTCTCTTGCAAGTTCTATACAAAACTCCTTTTGATTCATACTTGATTGATGGGGAGTTGACCTTGCAAAATGTGAGCATTCACAATGGATACATCCAGAACATAATTAAAAAAAACTGTGCCACCATTTTCTTGACTTTCTACTACACGGGTAGATCTTTCGCTTGAAATCTGCCAAATCGACTCCTCCCATGTTTGAATTATGGAGTTGTACCTTTCCAGGACGATCACTAAGAGATTGGGTGCCGACTTAGTTTCTTCATTACTTGAGTGAGGGTCTGAGATGGTATTGTTAAAGTAAACAGCTTTTTTTTATCTTGCCAAACAATGCACTCAATAGTTGGATTCTCAGTCAACTTAGACTTGAACTCACCTCTTTTTAGCTTCTCGTTCCTCAAACAGACGGGGAAATTCCTTTCTGTTGGATCTCGTTGTCCCGCATGAGTAAATATCGTTGAAGAAGCTCCTTAGCAAGACTCACTGTTGAGAAGAAATTTTCAAAGTAGACGTAATTATTTTTTCCTCGGAATGGAGTGGTTAGTCTTTTTACAAATGCTGCCCCCAACCCTCCTTCATTGGTGACCGAGCCAGTATTTGCTTCAGTATATACTTCAAACTTGCACAAGTAGCCATTATGTGAATCACACCATGACCAGACTTTATACCCCCATTTTGTTGGCTTCATGGGCATGTTTTGCTCTATACTGCTTTACCCTTGAAGCCAATCATAGCTTCATCAACACGGATGTTTCGATTTGGTATGTACTCACGGGGAAAATGTCGGTGGCTTGAGTGAGTAAAGGACGTTACCTTATGTAATCGGTCATATCCTGGATCACCACGTGGTATACAAGTAGTATTGTCATTCAAATGTAAACATTTCAGTAGAACTTTGAACCTGTCAAGCGGCATTCCACTAACAATACCCGGACCCCCCAAAACCCGGAATCCCCCTAGGGATATCACTAGACCAATAGTCAGTATATGCTGGTAGCTGATGTGAACCCATAGCAATGAGCATGCCCAGAAAATCTTTATTTCACCCACACTTGTGTCATACCACTTATAACAATCACCAGGGGATTCTGTGCAGCATAACGATTAGTTTCATCGGTAATCAATTGAATGACATCATCAAACAGCAGCAAAAGGAAATCAGCTGGACTGGAGGGTGGGGGAAGAATAGTAGTCAGTCCTGGATGTTCAGTATAAGCAGGCGGGTTGAAAGGCATAGGTACAGGCTGTTGAGACTGTGGTGGTGGGCTGGGCGGAGATGGTGAAAGAGAACGGGAAGAAGAGCACGAAGGAGGATGTGAAGACAAAACTGAAGGTAACGGCTGAGGTTGCTCACATGTAGATGGTTGCATAGTTGTGAGTGAATCATTGATATTCATTTGGTCAAATCCAGAGGATCTAGACGTTCACCATCTTCGTCAGCATCATCAACGCAACGCTGTCTTCACCAGAAGAATTATCCCAGTTACAATTCTATCATTTGACGGACATCATCACTTTTAAAAAATTCTTGCCATTCGAAAAAACAATAACATGAAAGAAAGCCAAGATTATTTTATTGGTTTGTTGGTAACTAGCTTAGCATAGCTACTACTTGCTAGTTATGGCAGCTAGCATAGATAGTGGCTTGACAACTGACATAGCTATTACTTTGACAGTTAGCATAGCAACTAGCTAGACAGAAAGGAGAAGTAAACCATTTTGGTGAATTTTCAAAACGAAATTTGTATCCCTCATAACTTTTTTTGTTTGTTGACCTTTGCAGATAATTTTTGGACCACAAGAGAGCATGTTTAGCTTTCCAATGATGCATTTTATGAAGACTAACTATAAATGGTTACGATTGTACAGTGGTCACAAGTACATGCCCTCGAAACCTGAATGGTGATCCTTGTACAATGTTAAAAAAAAAAAAAAAGTGTCATCAACCACTTCTCATTCACAGGTGGTCTTGCATTACCACAGAGGTATACAATGAGAGCAGAAGAGTTTGCCATAATACTACTTAGAAGTGAAGTGCGGGGTCAATAACCTCATAGTACCGAGTTAAACATTGATGTATAACTTTTGACTGGTACCTCCCCCCCCCCCCCCCCAAAATATAACCCGCTCATTGTATAGAGCACAGAAAGAGCTTTAAAACGGTATTTAAAAAGTTGGTATACAAAACTATTTTAGCGAGATATCTTTTGCACGAGAACAAGAAGTACACCAAAAATACACTTTTCAGAAGATCACTGACAATGTTGTGGTTATATCAGAACACTCTCTTTGCCACAAAAGTATGGTTTTTCTGCTCAAATCTCTTCCCTGATACTCTTCTGAGTACGTTACACTGAAAATGGTGTAGCTCCACCTTATCCCTCCACCCCTACCATCCCCCAGCCTCGTATGGCACACCCTCCTCCTCCACCCCTACCATCCCCCAGCCTCGTATGGCACACCCTCCTCCTCCACCCCTACCATCCCCCAGCCTCGTATGGCACACCCTCCTCTACCACCCCCCAGCCTCGTATGGCACACCCTCCTCCTCCACCCCTACCATCCCCCAGCCTCGTATGGCACACCCTCCTCCTCCACCCCTACCATCCCCCAGCCTCGTATGGCACACCCTCCTCCTCCACCCCTACCATCCCCCAGCCTCGTATGGCACACCCTCCTCCTCCACCAAGCACTCCTCCAGTGCAACTCTGTCCAACCTCATAGTCTGCATCCTGCTTCACTAGGTCGCTGCTCTTCCATTCAGCAAGCCAGACACCATTGTCATCCTGCGACTGAAAGAAGTTGGAGGTGAGTGATCCGCAGCTCAAACCAAGACGATCAAACAGAGATTGCAGTGACACCTTCCCGGAATTGAAGGTCGTTGCAGCCAAGTCCACAGCAATGCTGACCACAGTACTAGAACAAAACTCAAGTCTTGGGATATCTGTTCCATATAAGGCTGTTGAAACTCTCATTCTGGTTCTGGCTTTCCCCTAAGAGACAACGCTCAATCAGTGCTGGGTCTGAAAGCTTCCGGAAAACATTGAGGAATAATGTGGTGGCTTTATTGGGTATGGTGGTGTGTAGTTGTGGAGGCTCCTCACCCTTTGCCAATGCACGCGAGTGTTTACACCAAGAGCGAGTCTCTCTGGGGCAAAGATGGTGATGGGGTGTTTCCAGCGAGTGGTAATATAGAGCCATGATGGCATCTTTCATCCTCTCTGGGTCACCCTTGTGCCCACGGATAGCCTTGCCGAAGTGCTTTTGGAAGCGGGCAACAACTTCCTTCATCACTCGCCCTTTCCCACTGACCTTGATCAGCTCCCCGTTCTCATCCTTGGGTTTTGTCTTCTTGGGGGCCTCTATCCTGTTGGTCATACGTTTCTGTATGTGACCAACACATTCATGTTTCACAACAGGGTTGCCCTCGCCATATGGCTTCCACTTTGTCAGTTCAGCAAAGGTCTTGCTATCACCATCAGCAACTACCTCCATGTACTGGAGCTTGTACTTTTCTATAAACCACTGCCGCATCCGCCTTGCTCCCTCTGCCTCCAAACCCCCTGATGACCCATAGTAGTTCTGGCCGCAATTACCCTGGTATTCCTTCCACCAGTCAAGGAACTCATCAGATGTGGTGTCCATGTTTTTCTCTGCATGGCACTCATAGCAAAACTTGCTGAGCACCTCCGTGTCTAACACAAGCCCATTCTCCCACGAGGCAACAACAACGCCATATTTTGCTTGGTGACCTCACCTAGACCAAGTGCTGTCACAAGTCACACGAATGTCCACAATTTCATCCGGAGCGGCATCCTTCCGGAGGAGTGCTGCAGCAGCAGAGAACTGTGCCTCACGCTCAAGAGATGTGGCAGCAGCGATCTTCTCATTGTGAGAAAAGTAGGAAGGCTTGGACACAGGGGGAAGCATGCCAATCATGGCAGTGAAGTTATCCAGGCTCGACCTTCCCTTACCAATTGTCCTCATGGCTAGGATAGACTTTGTGTTGACAGTCTGGTCCTCTGCACGATAGGGGTCAGTCAGAAAGGACTGCTTTCCACACACCATGCAACAGATGGCAACCCTGGACACTAACCCCTCCTGCACTGTCGGAGGAGAGCCACAGCATGAAAAAATGCCAACCGCTCTCTGGAGAGAGCTCATCTTCACCAGGTGGTAGTCCTCCTGGTTGTCATGCTGGTCAGAGGAAGAAGGAAGAAGTCGACGCAGTAGCGGAAGAAGATCAAGCGATGGTGGAAGATCGTGAAGCACTATAGCAACCTCTGGAACTTTCTTCATGACGACCTTCCACCTCTTCGGATGGTGAGTAGTGGCAAATTTCCTCTTGCAAAACCTTGC
>CBDHEM010000074.1:0-48156 GCA_965261955.1 Leptonemataceae bacterium | reverse complement strand
GCTCCTGGAAGGTCAGTTAGCATTATTTTCTTTTCTTTATTCAGAACCAGCTTATATGACTGTGTTTAAGGAGGGGGCATGGCAGAATACCAAATCACAAAAGTTGCAGCTCATATTTGTAATCACCCAAACCATTTTTTCTTACCTCTGTGCGGGTAATTCTAGTACCATAGTGTTGCGTATTCGGTGTGCTTTCAAATAATCGGTTGAATGTCTTATGGGCTCATTTTCTAAGAAGACACATGGACTAACATCAAGGCCACTCGAAAAATCCACCCACATTTACCGAAACAGTCCTATCTCACCCATGTGTAGTGAACAAAATCTCAGATTTGGTGTGTGGGTTCCCAAAACACTTAGCTGTATATACGTGGATCAATTTCACGAGGTGCATCAGCGTCAAATAATTACAGGCAACCATATTTGCACATGCCTCAAAACCATGCATTTATGTGGCCTTGTGCAAACGCAGTCTATAATTACTTAGCTATGCAACACCTCATGAATTTGATTCATGCATATCATAGCTAAGGAGTTTGGAAAAATCATCATGCATACGGTCAGTAGGTATGCCTTCTATTTGCAGAAATTATATTAGGTGTAGATTCACAGTGATGATTATCAGAGCTAGAGGAGCAACCAGGAAGTTTAAAGTATTGAGGAGTTGTTTTGGGAAAAAAAAACCTCCAGCCTTGACTAAACATCTCACTAGGCTTGAATAATTGCCCCTAGCCTTGAATAAATATCCCACCCTTGAACAAACTCCTTCCATAGCTCCACTCTGCCTTGAATAAACATCTCACTAGCCTTAAATAATTTCCCCTAGCCTTGAATAAAGGCTTGTATAAACCTCCCCCAGCCTTGAATAAAGGCTGGAATAAATATCCCTAGCCTAGAATAAACTCCTTCCACAGCATCACTCAGCCTTGAATAAACACCTTTATAATATTCTACCAGTCTCAAATAAACACCTCATAGCCTTGAATAATTGTCAGTTGAATTAATACACAATCATGCGTGTATGTCAGTGAATGAATTCTAGGAACTGACCGCCACATTCCTGATCTGCTGGCCTGCAAACCATCTAAGCATTTCCAACATGGCCGAGAACAGCCTGGTCTTGTGGCCTAAATGTATCACCAACAACAACAACAACATTTATCAACCAACATATTGTCAGCATCAACAAAATCAACAATTGTGTATGCAGGAGGTAGCTCAGGGAGCACGCACCTGTGAGTAGCAATACCATTCAGCAAAAGTTGTAACTGGTCTATTGTGGATACTGACTGTCTTAGACACAGCAGTAGCTATAGGGGCTAGCCAGTCATCAGTACACCGCTACAGTGTCCATGGCAACTGTTTTGATGATTAAAAAAAAAATTCCACTTGGATACTCTCACATACCATGAAAACTTCTCAGCACCCCCAGACACTCCTCTGATCACCAATAACATCCTTCATCACTCATTTACTAATGTTCAGCATAAATTGGTTTCCATACCAACGTTTTTACCAACATACATTGCCCTTCTTCAAGGAGCCCTGAAGAAGGCTAAACTATGCTGGTACAAACGGGAAAAAAAAAGGATTTTTTTTAATTGTTAGAGCTAAAATCAGCCTTCTAATATCATTGCACCTGGAAGTGTTTTGACGAGTTCAGTCAACTTATTGGCCAGGTCAGTGAGTGTGAGAGCGCCGCCCACCAGCAGTCCTTGTTCGGTCAAGTCACAGTGGTTCAGCTCGGGAATAGCAGTACAATGGATCAAGGTCTGGTAATGAGCACCTTTGAACTTCACTTCAACACCTGTGTCAAGAACCAATTGTCAACAGCGTGTCGACTCCGATGCAGTGATACACATAACTTACCAATTTCAGTGTTGCCCATGACGATACGATGAAGAGGCTGTCCTTTAGTGACAGTGTGTGGGAACTTGTTCCTCAACCTCAAGAGCTGTGTTAGAGAAGTTGGTCTATACCAGGTCACACGACGTCCTTCAAACATAACCGATAGCGGAGGCCCAGACAGCTAAGTGGATTCATAGAGACACAACATCACTAGCAAATTTGCTTTTACCCTTGATAACATTTGGGGAAAATAAAGTCAAACAAATATTGTAAATCATCTCTGGAATCTTGGCTTCAAAATTTTTTCCAGTTGTTATTATTTTTTAAATAAAAACAAAAAACAACAACAACAGGAACAACAACACAACAACAACAGCAACACAACAACAACACAACAGCAACAGCACAACAATAAAAGTAGCAACAACAACACAACAACAACACAATAGCAGAAGCAACAATAACAGCCACAACAGCAACAACAACACAACAACAACAGTTTGTAGAACTCTGGCTGAAATAAATAATCCTGCTTCTAATTACAACCCCAGGTTATAAATGGAGTTTAGAACACGTGCACTAAAACACTTGCTCAACCTTCAGTAGAGAATCATGTAGTAGCAGTGTGTGATATATAGTACTCTGGTCTATGGGGGGCTGAGGGAACAAATCCCCATATCTGTCTAATAATAACAACTTCCCCCCCCCCCCCCCCCCCCACCAAATAATAATTATAATACAATTTTAAATGGCAAATTGAAGCCACATTGCAGGAAAAGGACAACACTTTTGCTCTGTTGTTGCATTTGTTTGTTTGTTTATTTGCTGCGGTGTATATATTGATAAACATCAAGTGGTAGCCCACGCAGCAGCACATGCTGTGAATAAATTCTGCAACAGCAAATAACACACTCACAGACAGTCAACATGCCATAAAGTAAAGGATATTCCAAGTGGCTTCATTGTAGCAGCTAAATCAAGATCAAGGAAAATTATAAAAAGAATTAATAGTAGTAGTAGTAGTAGTAGTTGTAGTAGAAGTAGTAGTAAGTAATAATAATAAAATGTAATAATAAAATAATAATAATAATAAAAAAAATAATAACAACAATAATAAGAATTATTAGTACTACTACTACTACTACTATTACTACCTTAAATAACAACAACAACAACAACAACAACAATGATGGCGACGACAATGAGGATAATGATGATGATGATGATGATGATGACGATGTTGATGATAATAATAATAATAATAATAATGATAATGATAATAATAATAATAAGTGGACACAGTAAGTCCTTACCCCTCTGATGATGAACTATGCTCCCATGTGCTATTTTTCAAGTGATTAGGACAAGACTGGGTAAATATAGAAAGGGCCCAATTTATAGATTTGATCAAAATCATTACAGAGGCAGAGGAAAAAGATGGCAATTAGCAATTTGTAGAGTTCTGCTGTATGTATCAGAAATAGAAAATAAGGACATTTAGTGAACCTCATTATCAGGAACAAGACCATCTAAAAACAGAGGCACTGGGTGGACATCAAAACAACCAGTAAATCCTCAACTAGAGCTAGTAGGAGTTGCTGCTTTAAGTGCCCTCACCATGACTAGAAACAACCTGCAAATCCTCAACTAGAGCAGTAGGAGTTGCTGCTTTAAGTGCCCTTACCATGACTAAAAACAACCTGCAAATCCTCAACTAGAGCAGTAGGAGATGCTGCTTTAAGTGCCCTCACTATGACTAAAAACAACCTGCAAATACTCAACTAGAGCAGTAGGAGTTGCAGCTTTAAGTGCTCTTACCATGACTAGAAACAAGCTGCAAATCCTCAACTAGAGCTAGTAGGAGATGCTGCTTTAAGTGCACTCACCATGACTAAAAACAACCTGCAAATCCTCAAGTAGAGCGGTAGGAGTTGCTGCTTTAAGTGCCCTTACCATGACTAGAAACAACATGCAAATACTCAACTAGAGCTAGTAGGAGATACTGCTTTAATGCCCTCACCATGACTAAAAACAACCTGCAAATCCTCAACGAGAGCAGTAGGAGTTGCTGCTTTAAATGTCCTTACCATGGCTAGAAACAACCTGCAAAACCTCAACTAGAGCTAGTGGGAGATGCCGCTTAAATTCCCCTTACCATGACTAAAAACAACCTGCAAATCCTCAACTGGAGCAGTAGGAATTGCTGCTTTAAGTGCCCTTACCATGACTAAAAACAACCTGCAAATCCTCAATTACAGCAGTAGAAGTTGCTGCTTTGAGTGCCCTCACCATGATTAAAAACAACCTGCAAATCCTCAACTAGAGCAGTAGGAGTTGCAGCTTTAAGTGCCCTTACCATGACTAGAAACAACCTGCAAATCCTCAACTAGAGCTAGTAGGAGATGCTGCTAGTACCCTTACCATGACTAAAAACAACCTGCAAATCCTCAACTAGAGCTAGTAGGAGATGCTGCTTTAAGTGCCCTTACCATGACTAGAAACAACCTGCAAGTACTCAACTAGAGCAAGTAGGAGAGCTGCTTTAAGTGTCCTTACCATGACTAGAAACAACCTGCAAATCCTCAACTAGAGCTAGTAGGAGATGCTGCTAGTGCCCTTACCATGACTAGAAACAACCTGCAAGTACTCAACTAGAGCAAGTAGGAGAGCTGCTTTAAGTGTCCTTACCACGACTAGAAACAACCTGCAAATCCTCAACTAGAGCTAGTAGGAGATGCTGCTTTAAGTGCCCTTACCATGACTAGAAACAACCTGCAAGTACTCAACTAGAGCAAGTAGGAGAGCTGCTTTAAGTGTCCTTACCATGACTAGAAACAACCTGCAAATCCTCAACTAGAGCTAGTAGGAGATGCTGCTAGTGCCCTTACCATGACTAAAAACAACCTGCAAATCCTCAAGTAGAGCAGTAGAAGTTGCTGCTTTGAGTGCCCTCACCATGATTAAAAACAACCTGCAAATCCTCAACTAGAGCAGTAGGAGTTGCAGCTTTAAGTGCCCTTACCATGACTAGAAACAACCTGCAAATCCTCAACTAGAGCTAGTAGGAGATGCTGCTAGTACCCTTACCATGACTAAAAACAACCTGCAAATCCTCAACTAGAGCTAGTAGGAGATGCTGCTTTAAGTGCCCTTACCATGACTAGAAACAACCTGCAAGTACTCAACTAGAGCAAGTAGGAGAGCTGCTTTAAGTGTCCTTGCCATGACTAGAAACAACCTGCAAATCCTCAACTAGAGCTAGTAGGAGATGCTGCTAGTGCCCTTACCATGACTAGAAACAACCTGCAAGTACTCAACTAGAGCAAGTAGGAGAGCTGCTTTAAGTGTCCTTACCATGACTAGAAACAACCTGCAAATCCTCAACTAGAGCTAGTAGGAGATGCTGCTTTAAGTGCCCTTACCATGACTAGAAACAACCTGCAAGTACTCAACTAGAGCAAGTAGGAGAGCTGCTTTAAGTGTCCTTACCATGACTAGAAACAACCTGCAAATCCTCAACTAGAGCTAGTAGGAGATGCTGCTAGTGCCCTTACCATGACTAAAAACAACCTGCAAATCCTCAAGTAGAGCAGTAGGGGTTGCTGCTTTAAGTGCCCTTACCATGACTAGAAACAACCTGCAAATCCTCAATTAGAGCAGTAGAAGTTGCTGCTTTGAGTGCCCTTACCATGACTAAAAACAACTTGCAAATCCTCAACTAGAGCAGTAGGAGCTGCTGCTTTAAGTGCCCTCCCCATGACTAGAAACAGAAAACAAAACAAAACAAGAGTGACGCTCAGTAGAACACAGACCTCCGCCATGCAGAAATTCATCCATCAGAATCGAATTAGTTGGTCTGTGCTTCATAGGCAGCCATCGAATCTAATTTCGTTAAAATCCGTGGAGAAATATGTATTCATCCAGTGCTAAAAATCAATCAGTGTCCTGGTGAGTTGTTTAGCGCTGCATAAGTAGCTATTCCAGAGTGCATACTAATCGACGGTGCACTGACAGCATATGAGAGAACTGATGATTTTTTTTTTGATAAAACAAGGTGAGAGTATGGGAGACTAGACAATTTATTACCGAAATTTGAACACATATTTGTAGCTGTAATAACATTTCCCCCCTTTCTTCGGTGCAGATATGTTTATTACCAGCTTGTTGCTTATTATGTGTGCTTCAAGATAATATGTGAAATGTCTCTATCGGCACTTTTTCTTAGAAGATACATGCAAAAAGGCAAGGGTCACTCAAGAAATTGCACCTCCTAATTTGGAACCAGTCTAATTCCTAGGCCCCTTGAGCTACAGACTCAAAATTTGTTTTGTGGCTTGCTAACACCCCAAGCAGTGACGTGACCAAGCCACATTTACAATGTGGTGAAGTGTTGATGAGATATGAGACACTTTATTTCCAACTGCGCCATAAACCATGGAATATCTGTGATCCCGCCTCTTCTAAGTGCCATAACTCTGGAGTGCTTCACGGTAAAAATAATTTCTCTTGGTCACTTCACAGCTTAGGATGTTAGCTAGCCTCAACACAAGTTTGGGGGCGGTAGCTCACTGCACCTTGGAATTAGACTTGTTCCAAATTAGGAAGCGCCATTTTTTGAGTGAGCCTTGCGTGTTTGTATATATCTTCTAAGAAAATGTGCCTATAGAGACATTTCACATATCATCTTAAAGAACACACAATATGCAACAAGCCGATATCAAAAGTATCTGCACAGAAGAAAGAGGGTAAAAGTTATGGCAGCTACAAATATGAGTTCAAATTTCGGTAGTAAATGGTCTAGTCTCCCCTTTCGCTATGGCTACAGGTTAGTGCGTGGAGGAGACACGAGCTGTATTTCCACCAAACTCAAATAAGCTGTTCCTTGTCCCATAGTAAATCATTCGTGAATGTTTCGTCCAAATCCATAACTTTTTGAGTAATCCTATGAACAGACAGACAGACATGGGGGAAAATATCAGAGGTAAAACTTGCCTCTTTGAAAGAAACCCCCCCCCCCCCCCCCCAATTCCCATACTGTGTTTGGTAACTATGCTTATAGGTGACCTACAGCAGCTGTTACAGCAACTGCAGCTTGTTAGTATAGTGGCAGCCGTAGAGGAAACCCCAGTTAGTCAAGATCCTGGCCAATAGCTAACACTGATCCCCTGGTAGTGGATAATAGAGGTCAAAACCCCAATTTATTTTTAACACATTTGCAATCACCACAACTATTTTCCTTCTTTCTTTGAGCAAGTAATTTTCCACCATACTGTTGCTTATTTTGTCTGCATTCATAGGATATGCTGGGTGTCTCTCTAGGCACATTTTCTTAGAAGATACATCTAGCAGCATCAAGGTCACTAAAAAAAACTCCTCCATCATCCTGGGAACAATAATATCTCACCAATACACGGGAGAACAAACCTCAGATTTGGTTTTTTAGTTCCCAGAGCCTTAGCTGCAGGTATGCATAAATCAAATTCACGAGCTGATGCAGTGTTAAAAAGTGACAGGTAACCAGGTTGAGTACATTTCAAAACCAAGCTTTGAGCAGGTGCGCGCAAAAACAACCACCTATATATTTGTAATGCTGCATCACCTCGTGAACTATGATTTATACATATTACAGCTAAGGGCTCTGGGAATCCACAAATAAATCTGAGGTTTCATTCTCCATGCAGTGAGATATTCCTGTTTCCAGGATGATGGAGCAGTTTTTTTTTGAGTGACCTTAATGTTGGTGCATGTTATCTTCTATGAAAATATGCCTATAGAGACATTCAATTTGAAGGTACACAGGATAAGTAACAATATGGTACTAAGGTTACCAGCACAGAGGTAAGAAAAAGAAGTTTTTGTGATAAAAAAGCTTTAAAATGCTTTCAGGTTTTCCTCTGACCTAGTACCTTCAGCTTGGCAGGAAAGATGGGCTCCTGGGTGGGATCCAGAGGAGTAAACGCTGTCTTGTCAAATAGAGCAGCTGGTGGACTAGCATCAGTTTTCATGCAGCAGCTCTCCTTGTCCATGCAACACCCAGATGATGACACAGCAAAGGTCTTGAACCCATCCAGTATCGGTCTGTACCCAGTACACCGACACAAGTTGCCTAATATTGTGGGAATATTTTTTATTATCAGTGGCCCATACAACAACAAACAAAATGAATATGTATGTCATGTCAGGAGATGCCGTAGTATGGACATCCAAAGTAATTGCCAACCCAATATACACTAGCAAGGGATATTCTGTAGGGCCAGTATTAGGTGATGGGCAACAATTGGGAACTACAAATATATACTAGCTAGAGATATTCGGTAGGGACTGTACTCGGTGGTGGACAACAACTGGGACCTCCTAATATATACTAGCTAGATATATTCTATAGGGCCAGTATTAGGTGGTGGGAAACAATTGGGAACGGTTAATAAGTACTAGCTAGAGATATTCTGTAGGGCCAGTACTAGGTGGTGGGCAACAATTGGGAACCACTAATATGTATTAGCTAGAGATATTCTGTAAGGCCAGTCGTAGGTGGTGGGCAACAACTGGGACCTACTAATATATACACTAGCTATATTCTGGGTTAGGGCTGGTAATAGATTGTAGGCAGCAAATGTAAATTTCTGGCATCCATACAAACCCTAGGATTGTCCACGGCAACACTTGTCCACCCAAGAGGACATCTTGATTGATAGTGGCTGTGATGCTAGAGTATATTACCTTGAAAGGCCTCCTCGATGTCTTGCTCAGAAGGTTTGCAGTTGCTTCTCAACAGTGAGTACATGGACATCACAAAGCCAGGAGTGCAGAAGCCACACTGAGATCCGTGAGCACGAGCTATCCTCTCCTGGACAACAACAATCCACACGACATTCCATGTGCATACATGTAGATGCGTTTTACAGGTTTATAAATTGGTAAAGGGTCATCTACCATGTGGCTGACCAAAATTTGGGTATCATCTGAGGAAGATAAACAATACAGGTGGACAACCATTCCAGAACAGCAGCTTTCATCCCCCCCCCCCTTACTTTGGGGGTTATTTGACTTTGGGGTACTCCGGGCGAAAAACAGAAAAGAGTTGTGACATTTTGAAATCAGCATGGATACACTGCTGTAGTGATGCTGCTTATACCCTCCACCCAATACCAACAGGGCTATGTCTCTGGTTGCTTGTCACCTGGCATGGATGCAATGCTGTAGTGATGCTGCCTATACCCACCACCCAATACTAACAGGGCTGTGTCTCTGGTTGCTTGTCACCTGGCATGGATGCAATGCTGTAGTGATGCTGCCTATACCCTCCACCCAATACTAATAGGGCTGTGTCTCTGGTTGCTTCTCACCTGTCATGGATGCATGCTGTAGTGGTGCTGCCTATACCCACCACCTAATACTAACAAGACTGTGTCTCTGGTTGCTTCTCACCTGTCATGGATGCACTGCTGTAGTGGTGCTGCCTATACCCACCACCTAATACTAACAGGACTGTGTGTCTGGTTGTTTCTCACCTGGCATGGATGCAATGCTGTAGTGGTGCTGGCTATACCCTCCACCCAAAACTAACAGGGCTGTGTCTCTGGTTGCTTCTCACCTGGCATAGATGCAATGCTGTAGTGGTGCTGCCTATACCCTACACCCAATACTAACAGGGCTGTGTCTCTGGTTGCTTCTCACCTGGCATGGATGCAATGCTGTAGTGGTGCTGCCTATTCCCTCCACTGTAGTCACAGCCATCCCATGTACAGCACAGAGTGGAGTCAGGCAGGCATTGACTGCAGCATGCTTAACCCCAGCTTGAGGGATATGATGGGACACCATCACAGTGCATGCACCACACCCTCCCTCACCACAGCCAAGCTTGGAGCCAGTGAGGCACACTGCATAGCACTGAGTCAAGGAAGGTACGCACATATGCACACATACAAGCACACACACAACACAATATACCTGGTGTGGTCTGAGCAAGTACAGGAGCCTGCTCTGGGAAGATCCAGCAACCAGTTCAAACCCTGGCCTAGCTCTAATCCTAGCCTAGAACTTTGCGCTAACTCTCTAACTCTAATCCTAGCCCCAGCTCTAATCGTAGCCCTAGCTTTAATCCTAGCCCTAGCTCTAATCTTAGCCCTAGCACTAACCCTAGCCTTATCTCTAACCCTAGCCTTAGCTCTAATCTTAGCCCAAGCTCTAATCCTTGTCATATCTAACTCTAGCTCTAGCTCTAATCCTAGCTCTAGCTATAACCCTAGCCTTAGCTCTAATCCTAGCACTAGCTCTAATCCTAGCCCTAGCTCTAACACTAGCCCTAGGTCTAACACTAGCCCTAGCTTTAATCCTAGCCTTAGCTCTAATCCTAGCCCTAGCTCTAATCATAGCCCTAGCTCTAATCCTAGCCCTAGCTCTAATCTTAGCCCTAGCACTAACCCTAGCCTTATCTCAAATCCTAGCCTTAGCTCTAACCCTAGCCTTAGCTCTAACCCTAGCCTTAGCTCTAATTCTAGCTATAATCCTAGCCTTAGCTCTAATCTTAGCCCTACTAACCCTAGCATTAGCTCTAATCGTAGCCCTAGCTCTAATCCTAGCCCTAGCTCTAACCCCAGCCTTAGCTCTAATCCTAGCCTTAGCTCTAATCCTAGCCCTAGCTCTAACCCCAGCCTTAGCTCTAATCCTAGCCTTAGTTCTAATCTTAGCTCTAGCTCTAATCCCTCTTTGGTCCAGGCCATGAGTTGGCTATTATTGTAGTTGTAATTGTTGTTGTTGTTGATGTGGTCACATGTTGGCTGGAGGATACAGTGGTTCCTAATGAAGTAAAGGAGAGTCATCTCAGGGTCAGGGTCCACTACTGTGATCTAGCCAACAAGAACATTCTATGAATAATTACACCATAAGTACTGTCTCACCGAATAAATAAATAGCTCGAAATCGATAACCTGTAAACCCTCTGGCCTCAGTTCTGAGGCTTATAATTCCATGCTTTCAAAAGCATAACAAAATTGTATTTGCTATAACTTGTGTTCGCTTATCTCTGTGCAACTCTGTGCAGGCTATTTTGAATTAAAGTGTTGCATGTTCTGTGTGCTTCCAAATGTTAAAAGTCACACTATAGGCTCATTTTTTAAAGAAGATACATCCAGTACCATCAAGGTCACTCAAAAACTCCACTCCCGTCACTCCTACATGAATGTCACCCCAGTGGAGTGTTTAAGAGCTCTAATTCTGTGGTTTGTCAAAGCACCACTGATGGAAGGAAGGAAATTGGCTACTCAGTGTTCTAGGCCACCACCATGTGAGCTCAACTGACTAAAACCCAAAGATTACCTCTTCAAACCACTTGTAGCCAATCCGATTTCATTCAGCTCATATCACAGCTAAGTGCTGAGACAAACAACAGACCTCATTAGAGCTCTTGTAAGCACTCCACTTTGGTGATATTCATGTAGCAGAGAGGAAAGTTCAGTTTTTTGAGTGACCTTGATGCTGCTCTCTTGTAAGCACTCTACTGTGGTGATACTCATGTAGCAGAGAGGAAAGTGCAGTTTTTTGAGTGACCTTGATGCTGCCGGATGTACCTTATAAAAAGTGAGCCTAAGGAGACTTAAAACATATGTGTTTAAAGTACACAGAGCAAGCACACTTTGATACAAAAATACCTGCACAGAAGTAAGAAGGAAAATTATAACAATTACAAAACTGTTTTAAAAAAAATGATTTGACCTCCTATAGCCAGTATAGTATAAAAGCAAGCTCCTTTTTTTTTTTTTGTTCAGTTTCTTTAGTGATTCTGTCTACTAAAGATGAGCGGTGGGAGACACCAGGCAGGGCTTTAAACACTTGCTCTAACATTAATAGTTATTGTATGCTACACTTGTCAACACACACCTTGTATTGTTGCTATTGTTGATTGCATCCATGAACACAACATGGTACACTACACATATTTCATTTCGTGGCATGTACAAGAACCTGTAATGATTTTTAAAGGTCCAAGGCAAGTGAATACTGCTATTGCCAGGGAATACTGCTATTGCCAGGGAATACTGCTATTGCCAGGGAATACTGCTATTGCCAGGGAATACTGCTATGCCAGCAAATACTGCTATGCCAATGTTCCAGACTAGTTGTGAGACAGAAATACACATATAGAAATATGACGGAGTGAGAATTGATTTGCATAAGTGTAGCTACTCTCCTAAGAAGCAAAGCACACTAAGAGTGGTGTCATAAGGCAGTATTTGTAGTCAGAATTGTCAATTTTTTTTTTCATTGTTCAAAATATTTGCCAAGCTTAACTACTTCCCAGGCTAAAAACATAGCCATTGCTCTGTCCATAACCTTAGTAAGGACAAGCTGAAGAGCTAACCCTGTAACCATTTGTGACATGATTTATAGAAGTCTTCTTTATGATTGTGAGATGTGATGCATTCGAGAATTATATGTTCTTCACCGATTCACAACTAGTGCAAGTGGTTGGACTGTAATATGGTAATGTAGCCAAGAATTGCAAGTTTTGACTGTATTCCTTACAGGTGCAAGATAGAAGCACCTGGTATCGACAACATAACAGGATGACAAATTCTGAAATGGAAATGTGGAAGTAAGTAGTTTTGTTAAGGGGGGACTGTATGTCAAAACACCCCCCAAATGCAACAAGTATTGGTATAACTACTCTTCTTCTCATTATGCTGCTATTTTGATATTTGACAGTGGCTTAATATTTGTGCTTGCAAATTCAAGATGATTCATTCTCTGACATTAATTTTACTCGCCTGCACAACTCTGCCTGCTACAGGAGTATCTCCACAGTGGAGTTCATGGAAAGCCATTAATTTAGTCTGTAGTTTGATAAAGCTCTTATCAGTGATATCACTGGAAGGAAATTTGCTATACGCAACATGTTCATTAGTTGAAGGCCACCATGTGAGCTAAACTATTTAAAAACCCTAGGTCAGCAATTCAAACCTCCAAAACTTGGCTGTGCTTGCAAATAGAAAAATTAGGAACACTCATATATCACCGAGCACTAATAAAAGAGCATCCAATTTTTGTATCTTGTAAGTGTGGGAAGTGAAGTGTGCAATGTTATGGTCGTTTCGAATACAGTGAACATAAATAAATTGCTGGTATTAGCAACCAATGTTACGCTTCCCCTTCAAATTTTTGTCTTGAGATATAAATCACCATTTGAAATGGAGCATGCAATGACTCTGACACTAAGGAAATTGCTAACACAGGGATATAACAGCAAATCAATTTTTTCATCATTTTTTTCAATGTTTTGATGTAGAGTCCTCACATCTATTCAAATCGGTATATATTAGCTATACTTGTAGTACATGAAAATCTGGCACATGCAGTTTATAGAGCATTGAAAGTATTTCAAACCATATACAAAATAAGCAATGGAAGTGAAGTATGGCATAGCTATCATCGTATTGCTTGCATCTAGTGTACCTCTTCGGATTCGGATATTTTGTCTTTAAATTTAAGACTTGAGATAAGTCAAATTGCAAAGACATGAGCAACCGTAAGCATGAATGGGTGCATGCAATGTATTCCCTAAACTAAGTGTACTACAATAAGGTAGAAAAAGCAACCACTTCAACTGGAAAAAGTGTTTTTTTTCAATTAAATTTTTTTTTTAACGTATATTCTAGGAGGAATATACCATTTTTCTCCGAAATTTGCACATTTTTTTTTGTACCTGTCATAACTTTCCCCCCCCCCTTTGTTCTGTGCAACTAATTATTTTACCAGCTTGTTCCTTATTGTGTGTGCTTTAAGATGATATGTAAAAAGTCTCTATAGGCACTTTTTCTTAGCCGATATAGCCAATTACGCAATGGTCACTCAAAAAATGGCACCTCCCCATTGACATGTCCTCTAATTTCCAGGCGCCTTGAGCTACAGACCCCAAACTTCCTGTGTGGTTTGCTAACACCCTAAGCTGTGATATGACTGAGCCATAATTACAACACGGTGAAGTGTTGAATAGATATGAGACACTTTATTTCCAACCGGGGCAAAATCTGTGACCCCGCCTCCTTCTAATCACCATAACTCTACATTGCTTCAAGGTAAAAAAAACAAACTTACAGTCATATCACAGCTTAGTCTTGTGGGAAGCCACAACACAAGTTTGGGGTCTGTAGCACAAGGCACCTGGCAATTAGAGGGTTTGCAAATTTGGAAATGCCATTTTTTTTAGTGACCCTTGCATGTTTGGCTATATCTTCTATAGAAAAGGTGCCTATAGAGACCTTTTACATATCATCTTAAAGCACACACAATAAGCAACAAGCTAGTATAATAATTATTTGCACAGAAGAAAGGGGAAAAAAGTTATGACAGGTAAAAAAAAAAAGGTGCAAATTTCGGAGAAAAATGGTATAGTCCCCCCTACTTGGAAACAGCTTTCCTTGTAAATAGGATGAATACCTCTTTAAGAGTGAGGTCAGCTGGCAGTACTGTCTGCAGAATTTTTCAGAGAACTAAGGGAAGACCATGCAGAAGCTGACAAGAATCTTTTCAAATGATAGTTTGCATTTTTGACACAGTTTCTTGATTTCAGTATGCTGTACATCATTAGCACAACTATTAACTATATGCACCAGTTATGCTTCCTATATATGCTACACTAGCCACTCATCTACTCGCTGTCCGAGAGAGACAGTGGCAGTAAACATGCAAGGAACTGTATTTACCTTAGCAAGATAGAATATAGTTCTTATTATCAATAACTTGCATCACATCCAATGCCAGTACATATTGATAAGTTGAATAGAAGTCAGGAAAAACAACAACACTCCACAAACGTTCCCTGACAGCAATTAATCGCGCAGGCCGTGTGTGTATCCAGTGTTCTTTCCGTTGGTCTTAGAATTTGCAGCAGTATTCTTCATCATTGACAAATCTAATGCATCCATGGCGTGTTTTCTAAGACGTCCATTTCTTTTTTTAAGGCTTCCCACAGACTCTGCTCACATGTAAGGCTAAAAACATCATGCAAGTTGGACTGCAGTCCAATACCATAAATGCTGGATATATATATAGTGCCACCGTAATGGGGGGGGTAGGCATTAAATAAAAAAAATTAAAACCTTTTAAAAATTGTGGTTACAACTTTGGACCTCCATAGATCATGTACATTATACTCTATGAACTTGATATATAGCTCAAAATATAGATCTCCCCGTGTGCTCTCTTTTGATATAAAAATGTTGCCTGGGTATAACAATACCGAAGTTACTTCAGCTAGAGTCAGGGGTTCCAAAATATTTATAGACCTGAAACTCTCCCAGTCATAGCTCCGTTGGGAAGTGCTAGAAATATGTTTTGCACCTGTGTGGTTAGAGAAATTACTTAGCTACACAATGAGTGTTTTCATTAGTGCCAGTGACAATTGTAAGCATGTCAGTTGAAACTTTAATTACGATTTTTCCTACGAGGCCATTTGGAGGCCCACACTTGCCCACTTAGCAACAACACATCATAAAATAAAATAAATAATAGTGGCTTCCTCTATCCCACACTGAAACAGATTTCTAGCATTTTTCAATAGGTGTTATGACTGTGGGAGTTTTAGATCTACAAATATTTTGAGATCCCCATACTCTAGCTGGAGTAACTTGGGTATAGTTATACTTAGGCAACTTTTTTTGTATTAAAAGAGAGCACACAGAGAGCGACCTATCTTTAGAGCTATATAGCAAGTTCATAGAGCAAAGCAGTCAAAGTCGTAACCACAGGTTATTTGAAGTAGTGTTTTTTTAATGCCTTCGTCCCTCTTTTAAGAGCCAATCAACATCGTATTTTTTTAAGTGCCATCTGAATTATTTTTAGGTGGCACTAATGGAAAAAGTTAAGACAAAACTGCCAAAGAAGCATGGAGTTGTTAGGCCCAAGAAACAGCAAGTTACTGTAGAGAATCATCCCCTCATGATTCAGCTGAAGAATTATCTCAAGCACATATACAAGCCGGGGTGTTTGTAATCTCACCAAGTGCCAGAGGTAACCGATGTTGTGTTTTTAGCTATATATATATATAGCACCAGACATGATTGAAATTTTTTTCAGGTGCTATAAAATCAACATTCACGGTATTGTGGTCGGAAATTATCCAGATTCTGCCCACATGCAGGGCTGAAAAGGATGCAAAACAAGTTAACATTTGATAACACAGCAGTGTCCCAGACCCATGCTTGGAGGGAAGAGGGAAGCGCCTAATATAAGGGGGATTGCAATACAGAGGTGAATGGAAACCTCAAGGTAACTCATGTACACTCGTCTAAACTAACTAGGGCCGCAATCCCTCAGTGTAACTGGCTATAAGTTATTAATACCTCCTTCCCGTTGACGAAGAATGAGAACTCAAAAGCTTTCTCTATCACCTGATCCATCACTCTTTAGGTCCACAACTGTGATTTATCTGCCAAATTGTAGTCACGCATAACCAGACCCTTTACTACGAACGTACCAAATCGCTTTGAAAGAGTGGATCGTTTGTTTATATAGTGATAGACCCTTTACCGAATATATTCGCTGCATATTATGGACTGTGGGTGATGATAGGTTTGTTTGTTTTTTAGTAATGTTTTTTTTAATATATATATATATATATATACATATACATATAAATCAAAGGCATAATACACAAGAGAAAAAAATCTCTACTTAAAAAACAACCAACTATATTGGAATGATCTGTTAAAAAAGAATGGAAACAAGACTGTACCCATGTAGGCCACAACAGGGGGAAAAACAACAACAATAAGAGTGATATCATCAAGCAATAGTTGTAGTCAGAATTGTCGTGATTATGGTTTTATTTTATAGATTCTTTCCTACCCTTAAATACTTTCCAGGTTAAAAAAATATCTACTGGTCTGGATATAACCTTAATAAGGATATGCTGAAGAGTTAACCCAGGACCAGACTTGTAATGTGATTTATAGATGTCTTCTTTATGATTGTAAGATGTGATGTAATCTAGAATTACATGTTCTTTAGAGATTCACAACTGGTGTAAGTAGTTAGATTTTAATATTGGGAAGTAGCCGTGAATTTGTGCGAATTTGTGCGGTATTACTTACAGGTGCAAGACTGAACACCCGATACCCTACAACATAATGGGATGACAAATTCGGAAATGTGCATGTGGAAATAAGTTAATTGTTATGAGTAATTGGAAACTGCTTTCCTTAAAAATGAGAAGAGCACTACACTAATGAATGAGATCATTGGGTAGTGCATTCTGTAGAAAAATTAGCAGATAACTAAGGGAAGACCATGCAGAATCTGATAATTTTATTGTTTTCAGTGTGTTCTATATCACAATGTATTAACAATATGCATCAGTTAAGCTGCCTAGCTGTCTACTCGCAGTCCAAAAGAGAGAGAGGCTGCACACGTGCATGGAACTGTGTTTACCTTGGCAAGATTGACAAAAGTTCCGACATTTAAGCTAGTATACATCCAATGACAATGAGTGAGTTGATGAATTGAGTAATCCAATCTGAATAAAACGCCAGCATCCTTTCACTAACAGATTAGCCAAGCAGGCCGCGTGTAGATCCAGGGTTTTTTTTTTTTCATTTTGGCTATCGAATCCGCAGCCGTTTTCTATGATTGACGAATCTAGCGATCTACACGACCATTTCCTTTTTACGTCGAGGCCCTAAAATCTTCCTTCACTTTCCGGGTTATGAACGTAGGGCACTTATTTTTTTACCAATAAGGCCAGCGCTGCAATACGAAGTTTCCTGCCCAGTCTCTCGACAATTACCAGTAATGACGTTTAAACGTAGAAGGCGAGCGAAATGCTATGCCAGCAAACTGATATGCCAGCGAATGCTACCATGCCAGCGAATGCTACTATGCCAATGATGCCAGAAAATACTGTTATGCCTATGTTACTGACCGGCTGTGAGGCAGAAATATATATGGAAATGTGGATGAGAGTGAAAAGCTTTGTGTAAGCGAAGCTTCTTTACTTAAAAATAAATATGCAAGCATACTAAGAGTAATATCGTAAGGCAGTACAAGTTGTCAGAATTGTTAAGATTTTTATTTTATTGTTCCAGATATTAGCCTGGCCTTATTTAGTGACCAGGCAAAAAATAACATCGATGCTTAGGCCATAACCTTGGTAAGGACAAGCTGAAGAGCTAATCCTATAATGATTGTAAATGTCCAACTTCCTATTGTGGAATTTGATGCAGCAGAATTAAGTTTCTAGTGATAAAAAAATTGGACTAAGTGGCTGGATTGTAATGTAATTGTATGTTTGGACTGTATTTATTACAGGTACAGGATTAAGCAACATGCTACCCAACAACTTAAGGGGATTAAAAATTCTTATGGAAATGTGCAAGTGGAAGTTCTTTTGTTAAGATTATTGGGAAGCCAATTACATTGAAGATGAGTACCACATAATGAGTTAGGTAATCAAGTAGTGCTTTCAGCAGAAATTATCAGGGAACAGAGGTATCCAGAAGCTGTGAACTTGTTGAAGTGATAGTTTGCACTTTTAATATATTTGTTTTCAGTATGCTCTATATCATTAGCAGCATCAGTTATGCTTTCTATAAATGCTAAACTATCCAGTCATGTACTCGTTATCCGAGAGTGTGAGCAGCAGTAAACATGCAAAGAGCTGTGTTCACCTTAGCAAGATTTAAAATAGTTTCTACCATCAAGATCTTGATTTGTAGATGTCATCTTTATGATTGTGAGATATGAAGTAGAGAATTATGTTCTTTAGAGATTCACAACTGGTGTAAGAGGTTGGATTGTAATATGGGGAAGTAGCCAAGAATTGCATTTCTTTATTGTATTTCTTACAGGTGCAAGGGAGAACAACCTGATAACTACAACATAATGGAGGACAAATTCTGATATGTAAATGTGCATATGGAAGTAAGTAGTTTTCTTAAAACGAATTGGAAACTGCTTTCCATGAAGATGAGAAGAGCAACACATTAAGAGTGAAGTCAGCATGCAGTACTTTCTTCCGAAATTACCAAAGAACTAAGGAATGACCATGCAGAATCTGACAAGAATCTGTTCAAGTGATAGTTTGCACTTTTGACATAGTTTGTTTTCATTATGCTCTATTTTATTAAAAAAGTATTGACTATACGCATCAGTGTGCTTTCTACTCATGCTAAACTATCCAGCCGTCTACACGCTGCCCGAAAGAGAGAGCAGTTTCACATATGCATGGAACTGTGTTTACCCTACCGTACCTTACCAAGATTGAAAATATACCAAGATTGAAATAGTTCCTATATCAAGAACTTATATCACATCCATTGCCAGTGTGTTCATGAATTGAGTAGTTCAGTCTGAATATAACTCCAGTATCCTATCCTTGACAGCTATTAAACGACCATTTCCTTTTTAAGGGGGAACGACCCAAAAAACCGCCGAAATTTGAACACATATTTGTAGCTGTCATAACTTCCCCCCCCTTTCTTCTGTGCAAATACTTTTGATACCAGCTCGTTGCTTTAATTTGTGTGCTTTAAGATGATATGTAAAAACTCTCTATAGGCACCTTTTCTTAGAAGATATATCCAAACACGCAAGGTCACTCAAGAAATGGCACTTCCTAATTTGTGGCAGAGAAAAACTCCAAGGCGCCTTGAGCGACGTGCCCCCAAATTGGTGTGTGGGTAGTTAAAGCACGTTGCTGTGATTTGGCTGGTTTAAAAATTTTTACCGCAATTTCTGTGATCCCACCTCTTCTCAACACCATAACTCAGGGAGGGTTCACGGTAAAAAAAAAAAAAAAATCCTAATTTTTCTCAGGATTTGCCCGTTTTCAAACTTGTTAAGAAAAACAAACATTTTGAGTATTTCCGTGCTACTTTCTGAGATGGTCACTTTTTTTGACTAAAAATAGAAGTTTTCAGTAAATTTTAGCGAAAATGCTTCAAAACAACAGGAAAGCATAGTTTAGCTGTATGTGGCTCACTTTGAGGAGAAAAGCAGTTTTTGTTAATATTTGTCCCCTTTTAATGGTTTGATTAAAAAAAAGTGGTTTAAACAAATCCAAATTTTCCTCTTGGTTTTCCCCTATTCAAATTTGTTAAAAAAAAAAAACTTTCTGAGTTTTTCTGTGATCCTTTCTGAGATAGTCACTTTTTTGACTAAAAAGAGATGTTTTCAGTGGATTAGCCCGAAAATGCTTCAAAACAACAGAAAAGCATAGTTAAACGGTATGTGGCTCAGTTTCAGGAGAAAAACAGTTTTTGTTAATTTAATACTTGTCCACTTTTACTGGTTTGATCAAAAAAAGTTGTTTAAACATATCTATATTTTCCTCAGGATTTTCCCCTTTTCAAACTTGTTTAGAAAAACAAACTTTCAGAGTATTTCTGTGCTCCTTTCTGAGATAGTCATTATTTTGACTAAAAAGAGAAGTTTTCAGTGAATTTCCCCCAAAATGCTTCAAAACAACCGAAAAGTATAGTTTAGCTGTATGTGGCTCATTTTGAGGAAAAAAACAGTTTGTGTTAATATTTGTCCTCTTTTACTGGTTTGATCAAAAAAAGTTGTTTAAACAATCCACATTTTTCTCTGGATTTGCTCCTTTACAAACTTGTTGAGAAAAACAAACTTTCTGATTATTTCTGAGCTCCTTTCTGAGATATTCACTTTTTTTGACAAAATGAGAGAATTTTTCAGTAAATTAGCCCGAAAATGCTTCAAAACACCAGGAAAGCATAATTGAGATGTATGTGTCTCATTTTGTGGAGAAAAACAGTTTTTGTTAATATTTGTCCCATTTTACTGCTTGGTACAAAAAGGGTTGTTTACAACTAATCCAAATTTTACTCTGGATTTGCACCTTTTCCAACTTGTTGAGAAAAACAAACTTTCCAAGTATTTCTGAGCTTTTTCTGAGTGAGTCAATATTTTGACTAAAAAGAAAGTTTTCAGTGAATTTTCCCGAAAAAACTTCAAAACAACAGGAAAGCATAGTTTAGCTGTATGTGGCTCATTTTGAGGAAAAATTTTTTTTTGTTAATATTTGTCCCCTTTTACTGGTTTGATCCAAAACGGTTGTTTAAACAAATCCAAATTTTCTTCTGGATTTGCTCCTTTTCAAACTTGTTGAGAAAAACGAACTTTCTAAGTATTTCTGAGCTTCTTTCTGAGCTTCTTTCTGAGATAGTCACTTTTTGGACTAAAAAGAGAAGTTCCCTGTGAATTTCCCCCAAAATGCTTCAAAACAACAGAAAAGCATAGTTTAGCTGTATGTGGCTCATTTTGAGTGGAAAAAACAAGTTTATGTTAATATTTCCCACATTTTACTGGTTTGATCAAAAACAGTTGTTTAAACAAATCCAAATTTCCCTCAGGTTTGCTCCTTTTCAAACATGTTAAGAAAAACAAACTTTCTGAGTGTTTCTGTGCTCTTTTCTGAGATAGTAAATTTTTGGACTAAAAAGAGAAGTTCACTGTGAATTTCCCCAAAAATGTTTCAAAACAACAGAAAAGCATAGTTTAGCTGTATGTGGTTCACTTTTTGTGGAGAAAAACATTTTTTTGTTAATATTTGTCCCCTTTAAATGGTTTGAGCCAAAACAGTTGTTTAAACAAATCCAAATTTTCAACAGGAATTGACATTGTTCAAATTTGTAAAGAATAACTAAATTTCTGAATATTTCTGTGCTCTTTTCTGAGATAGTCACTTTTTAACTAAAAAGAGAAGTTCTCTGTGAATTTCCCCGAAAATGCTTCATAACAACCGAATCTTCACTACCATTTCAATTTCACTGGTTTTTATCTTGAGACAGTGGGGCATTCGTTACGCCATTCATACATGTCAACAATTAATTGACTATTGACTGCGCTACATTATCACGGTCAGAGTTACCGCTCTTTGTTAATATTTGTCCCCTTTTACTGGTTTGATAAAAAAAAGTTGTTTAAACAAATCCAAATTTTCCTGAGGATTTTCCCCTTTTCAAACATGTTAAGAAAAACAAACTTTCTGACTATTTCGGTGCTCCTTTCTGAGATAGTCACTTTTTTGACTAATAAGAGAAGTTCTCAGTGAATTTCCCCAAAAATGCTTCAAAACAGCCAAATAGCATAGGTTAGCTGTATATTTACTCCCATTTTACTGGTTCGATCAAAAAAAGTTGTTTAAACAAATCCAAATTTTCCATAGGATTTGCCACTTTTCAAACTTGTAAAGAAAAACCAACTTTCTGAGTATTTCTGTGCTCTTTTCTGAGATAGTCACTTTTTGGACTAAAAAGAGAAGTTCTCTGTGAATTTCCCTGAAAATGCTTCAAAACAACAGAAAATCATAGTTTAGCTGTAAATGGCTCACTTTGGCTAGAAAAACATTTAAAAAAAATATTTGTCCTCTTTTACTGGTTTGATCAAAAACAGTTGTTTTAAACAAATCCAAATTTTCCTCGGGATTTGCCCCTTTTCAAACATGTTAAGAAAAACAAACTTACTAAGTATTTTAGTTCTCCTTTCTGAGATTGTCACTATTTTGACTAAAAAGAGAAGTTCTCAGTGAATTTCCACCAAAATGCTTCAAAACAACAGAAAAGTATGGTTTAGCTGTATGTGGCTAATTTTGAGGGGAAAAACAAGTTTTTGTTAATATTGTCCCCTTTTACTGGTTTGATCAAAAAAATTTGTTTAAACAAATCTAAATTTTCCTCAGGATTTGCCACTTTTCAAACTTGTTAAGAAAAACAAACTTTCTGAGTATTTCTGTGCTCTTTTCTGAGATAATCACTTTTTGGACTAAAAAGAGAAGTTTTCAATGAATTTGTCCGAAATTTCTTCAAAACAACAGGAAAGTGTAATTCAGCTGTATGTGGCTCATTTTGTTGGGAAAAACAGTTTTTGTTAATATTATCCCCTTTTACTGGTTTGATCAGAAAGACTTGTTTAAACAAATCCAAATTTTCCTCAGGATTTACCCTTTTCAAACAAGAAAAACAAACTTTCTGAGTTTTTTACTGCTCCTTTCTGAGATAGTCAGTTTTTTAACTAAAAAGAGAAGTTCTCTGTGAATATCCACCAAAATGCTTCAAAACAACAGAAAAGTATAATTTAGTTGTATGAGGGGAAAAACAAGTTTTTGTCAATATTTTCCCAATTATACTGGTTTGATCAAAAAAAGTTGTTTAAACAAATCCAAATTTTCCTCAGGATTTGCTACTTTACAAATTGTTAAGAAAAACAAACTTTCTGTGTATTTCTGCTCTTTTCTGAGATAGTCACTTTTAGAACTAAAAAGAGAATTTTTCAATGAATTAGCCCGAAATTGCTTCAAAAGAAGAGGAAAGCATAATTTGGCTGTACGTGGCTCATTTTATGGAGAAAAACAGTTTTTGTTAATATTTGTCCCCTTTTACTGGTTTCATGAAAAACAGTTTTCCTAAAGATTTACGCTTTTCAAACATGTTAAAAAAAAAACTTTCTGAGTATTTCAGTGCTCCTATCTGAGATAGACACTTTTTGGACTAAAAAGAGAAGTTTTCAATAAATTAGCCCAAAATTGCTTCAAATCAACAGGAAAGCATAATTCAGCTGTATGTGGCTCATTTTGTGGAGAAAAACATTTTTTGTTAATATTTGTCCGCTTTTACTGGTTTGATCAAAAAGAGTTGTTTAAACAAAACCCAATTTTCCTCAGGATTTACCCTTTTCAAATATGTTAAAAAAAAAAAAATTTTCTGAGTATTTCAGTGCTCCTTTCTGAGATAGTCATTTTTTTGCCTAAAAAGAGAAATTCTCTTTGAATTTCTGCCAAAATACTTCAAAACAACAGAAAAGTATAGTTTATCTGTGTGTGGCTCACGTTGAGGAGAAAAAAAAGTTTTTGTTAATATTTCCCCCATTTTACTGGATTGATCAAAAACATTTGTTTAAACAAATCCAAATTTTCCTCTGGATTTGCTCTTTCTCTAATTTGTTAAGAAAAAGAAACTTTCAGAGTATTTCTGTTCTCTTTTCTGAGATTGTCAATTTTTGGACTAAAAACGAGAATTTTTCTGTGAATTTCTACGAAAATGCTTCAAAACAACAGAAAAGCATAGTTTAGCTGTATGTAGCTCACTTTTGGGAGAAAACAATTTGGTTAAATATCAGTCACCTTTTACTGGTTTGATAAAAAACAGTTGTTTAAACAAATCCAATTTTTCCTCAGGACTTTTTAAACATGTTAAGAAAAAAAACAACTTTCTGAGTATTTCAAGTGATTCTTTCTGAGATAGCCACTTTTTTTACTAGAAAGAGAAATTCTTTGTGAATTTCCCCCAAAATGCTTCAAAACAACAGAAAAGCATGATTTAGCTGTATGTGACTCACTTTGAGGAGAAAAACAAGTTTTGTTTAATATTCCCCCCATTTCACTGGTTTGATCAAAAAAAATTTTCAAAAAAATCCAAATTTTTCTCAGGATGTGCCCCTTTTCAAACTTGGGGGGACTGTACCATATTTCCCGAAAATTGCATATATTTTTTGACCAGTCATAACTTTTTTTCCCTTTCTTCTGTGCAAATAATTATTATACCAGCTTGTTGCTTATTGTGTGTGCTTTAAAATGATCTATAAAAAGTCTCTATAGGCATCTTTTCTTAGTAGATATATCAAAACACGCAAGGGTCACTCCAAAAATGGCACTTCCTAATTCGGGGCTGACCTAACTCCCACGCGCCTTGACCGACTTGCACCAAACGCGGTACGAATGTAGCTAAAGGCCTTAGCTGTGATTTGAGCGAAAATTTTTTTTTCACCGGTGAACCACCCCTGAGATATAGAGCTGAGAAGAGGCGGGGCCACGGAATTTGAAAAAGGTATAGTCCCCCCTTGTGCTCCTTTCTGAGATAGTCACTTTTTTACTAAAAAGATAAGTTCTCTGTGAATTTCCCCCAAAATACATTAAAACAACCAAATAGCATAGTTTAGCTGTATATAGGTCACATGAGGAGAAAAACAAGTTTTTGTTAATATTCCCCCCATTTTACTGGTTTGATCAAAAAAAGTTGTTTAAACAAATCCAAATTTACCACAGGAATTGCCACTTTTCAAACTTGTAAAGAAAAACAAACTTTCTGAGTATTTCTGTGCTCTTTTCTGATATAGTCACTTTTTGGACTAAAACGAGAAGTTCTCTCTGAATTTCCCCGAAAATGCTTCAAAACAACAGAAAAGTATAGTTTAGCTGTAAATGGCTCACTTTGGGGAGAATTTTTTTTTTTTTTAATATTTACCTCTTTTACTGGTTTGAACAAAAACAGTTGTTTAAACAAATCCAAATTTTCCTCAGGATTTGCCCCTTTTCAAACATGTTAAGAAAAACAAACTTTTTGAGTATTTCTGTGCTCTTTTCGTAGATAGACCCTTTTTGGATTAAAAAGAGAAATTTTAAATGAATTAGCCCGAAATTGCTTCAAAACAACAGGAAAGTTTTGTTTAGCTGTATGTGGCTCACTTTGGGGAGAAAAACAGTTTTTCTAAATATTTGTCCCCTATAAATGGTTTGATCAAAAAAAGTTGTTTAAAAAAATCCAAATTTTCCTCAGGATTTGGTGCTTTTCAAACATGTTATAAAAAAAAAATTTCTAGGTATTTTAGTTCTCCTTTCTGCGATTGTCACTATTTTGACTAAAAAGAGAAGTTCTCGGTAAATTTCAACTAAAATGCTTCAAAACAACAGAAAAGTATAGTTTAGCTGTATGTGGCTAATTTTGAGGGGAAAAACAAGTTTTTGCTAATATTTGTCTCCTTTTACAGGTTTGATAAAAAAAAGTTGTTTAAACAAAACTAGATTTTCCTCAGGATTTGCCCCTTTTCAAACTTGTTAAGAAAAACAGACTTTCTTAGTATTTCTGTGCTATTTTCTGTAATAGTCAATTTTGGACTAAAAAGAGAAGTTTACAAATGAATTAGCCCTAAATTTCTTCATAACAAACAGGAAAGCATAATTCAGCTGTATGTGGCTCATTTTGTGGACAAAAGCAGTTTCTGTTAATAATTGTCCCCTTTTACTGGTTTGCCCAAAAAGAGTTGTTTAAACAAATACAAATTTTCCTTGGGATTTACGCTTTTCAAACATGTTAAGAAAAACAAACTTTCTGAGTATTTCAGTGCTCCATTCTGAGATATTTTTTTTTTGACAAAAAAGAGAAGTTCTCTGTGAATTTCTGCCCCTTTTCAAACTTGTTAAGAAAAACAAACTTTTTGAGTTTATCTGTGCTCTTTTCTGATATAGACCCTTTTTGGATTAAAAAGAGAAATTTTAAATGAATTACCCCGAAATTGCTTCAAAACAACAGGAAAGTATTGTTTAGCTGTATGTGGCTCACTTTGGGGAGAAAAACAGTTTTTCTAAATATTTGTCCCCTATAAATGGTTTGATCAAAAAAAGTTGTTTAAAAAAATCCAAATTTTCCTCAGGATTTGGTGCTTTTCAAACGTGTTATGAAAAAAAAAAATTCTAGGTATTTTAGTTCTCCTTTCTGAGATTGTCACTATTTTGACTAAAAAGAGAAGTTCTCGGTGAATTTCAACTAAAATGCTTCAAAACAACAGAAAAGTATAGTTTAGCTGTATGTGGCTAATTTTGAGGGGGAAAACAAGTTTTTGCTAATATTTGTCTCCTTTTACAGGTTTGATAAAAAAAAGTTGTTTAAACAAAACTAGATTTTCCTCAGGATTTGCCCCTTTTCAAACTTGTTAAGAAAAACAGACTTTCTTAGTATATCTGTGCAATTTTCTGTGATAGTCAATTTTGGACTAAAAAGAGAAGTTTACAATGAATTAGCCCTAAATTTCTTCATAACAACAGGAAAGCATAATTCAGCTGTATGTGGCTCATTTTGTGCACAAAAGCAGTTTCTGTTAATAATTGTCCCCTTTTACTGGTTTGCCCAAAAAGAGTTGTTTAAACAAATACAAATTTTCCTTGGGATTTACGCTTTTCAAACATGTTAAGAAAAACAAACTTTCTGAGTATTTCAGTGCTCCTTTCTGAGATAGTCTTTTTTTGACTAAAAAGAGAAGTTCTCTCTGAATTTTTGCCCCTTTTCAAACTTGTTAAGAAAAACAAACTTTCTGAGTATTTCTGTGCTCGTTTCTGAGATAGTCACTTTTTGGATAAAAAGTGAATTTTTCAATGAATTAGCCTGAAATTGCTTCAAAACAACAGAAAAGCAGAGTTTAGCTGTATGTGGCTCATTTTGACGAAAAAAACAAGTTTTTTTTTAAGATTTCCCCCATTTTACTGGTTTGATTAAAAAGAGTTGTTTAAACAAATCCAAATTTTCCTCAAGATTTGCCCCTTTTCAAACTTGTTAAAAAAAACAAACTTTCTGAGTACATCTTTGCTCTTTTCTGATATAGTCATATTTGGACTATAAAGAGAAGTTTTCAATGAATTAGCCCAATATTGCTTCAAAACAAGAGGAAAGCATAATTTAGCTGCATGAGACTCATTTAGTGGAGAAAAAAAAGTTTTTGTTAATATTTGACCCATTTATTGGATTGATCAAAAAGAGTTGTTTTAACATTTCCAAATTTTTCTCAGGATTTACCCTTTTCAAACATGTAAAGAAATTTTTTTTGGGTATTTCAGGCTTCTTTCTGAGATAATCAATTTTTTTGGACTAAAAAGAGAAGTACTCTTAGAATTTCTGCCAAAATAATTGAAAACAACAGAAGAGTATTTCTGTGCTCTTTTCTGAGTTTGTCAATTTTGGTACTAAAAAGAGAAGCTTTCAATGAATTAGCCTGAAATTGCTTCAAAACAACAGAAAACACAATTCTGCTATATGTGGCTCATTTTATGGAGAAAAACAGTTTTTATTAATATTTGTCCCATTTTACTGGTTTAATAAAAAAGATTTGTTTAAAACCAAGCCAAAATTTTCGTCAGGATTTTCCCAATTTACAAACTTCTTAAGAAAAACAAACTTTCAGAGTGTTTCTGTGCTCTTTTCTGAGATAGTCAATTTTTGGACTAAAAAGAGAAGTTTTCTGTGAATTTTCCTGAAAATGCTTCAAACTACAGAAAAGCATAGTTTAGCTGTGTGGCCCATTTTGGGAAGAAAAACAATTTTGTTAATATCAGTCACCTTTTACTGGTTTGATCAAAAACAGTTGTTTAAACAAATCCAAATTTTCCTCAGGATTTGCGACTCTTTAAACATGTTAAGATAAACAAACTCTCTGAGTATTTCAGTGATCCGTTCTGTGATAGCCACTTTTTTGACTAAAAGGAGAAGTTCTTTGTGAATTTCCTGCAAAATGCTTCAAAACAACAGAAAAGCATAGTTTAGCTGTATGTGACTCACTTTGAGGAGAAAAACAAGTTTTTTTAATATTGCTCCCATTTCACTGGTTTTATAAAAAAAGTTGTTTAAACAAATCCAAATTTTCCTCTGCATTTTCCCCTTTTCAAACTTGTTAAGAAAAACAAACTTTCTGAGTATTTCTGTGCTCTTTATGAGGTAGTCATATTTGGGACTAAAAAGAGAAGTTCTCTGTGAATTTTCCTGATAATGCTTCAAAACAACAGAAAAGCAAAGTTTAGCTGTATGTGGCTCACATTTTGGAGAAAAAAACAGTTTTTGTTAATATTTGACCCATTTTACTGCTTTGTACAAAAAGGGTTGTTTACAACTAATCCAAATTTTCCTCTGGATTTGCAACTTTTCTAACTTGTTGAGAAAAATAAACTTTCCAAGTATTTCTGAGCTTCTTTCTGAGAGAGTCAATTTTTTGACTAAAAAGAAAGTTTTCAGTGGATTTTCCCAAAAACACTTCAAAACAACAGGAAAGCATAGTTTAGCATTATGTGGCTCATTTTGAGGAGATTTTTTTTTAAATTTAATATTTGTCCAATTTTACTGGTTTGATCAAAAAGAGATGTTTAAACAAATCCAAATTTTCCTCAGGATTTACTCCTTTTCAAACTTGTTAAGAAAAACAAACTTTCAGAGTATTTCTGTGCACCTTTATGAGATAGTAATATTTTTGACAAAATTTTTTTTTTTAATGAATTAGCCCGAAAATGCTTCAAAACAACAGAAAAGCATAGTTTAGCTGTATGTGCTCACTTTGGGGAGAATGTGGCTTGCTAACACTCCAAGCTGTGATATGGCTGAAACCATAATTACAACGCGTGAAGTGTTGAATAGATATGAGACACTTTATTTCCAACCGCGGCAAAATCCACGGAACATTTGTGACCCCGCCTCCTTTAATCACCATAACTCATAATTGCTTCACGGGAATTTTTTTTTGTCTCAGCCATATCACAGCTTAGGCTTGTAGGAAGCCACAACACATGTTTGGTGGCGGTAGCTCACGGTGCCTGGCAATTAGAGGATTTAGCAATTGGGATTTTTTTTTTTTTAGTGACCCTTGCTTGTTTGGCTACATCTTCTAAGAAAAAGTGCCTATAGAGCCTTTTTACATATCATCTTAAAGCACACACAATAAGCAACAAGCTGGTATAATAATTATTTGCACAGAAGAAAGGGAAAAAAAGTTATGACTGGTCACAAAAAATATATACAATTTTCGGGAAAAATGATCCAGTCCCCCCCTTAACAAAATTGAATAGGGAAAAACCAAGAGGAAAATATGGATTTGTTTAAACAACTGTTTTTGAACAAACCAGTAAAATGGGACAAATATTAACAAAATATGTTTTTCTCCTCAAAATGATCCACATACAGCTAAACTATGCTTTCCTGTTGTTTTGAAGCATTTTCGGTGAAATTCACTGAATATTTCGCTTTTTAGTCAAAAAAGTGACATCTCAGAAAGTAGTACGGAAATACTCAGAAAGTTTGTTTTTCTTAACAAATTTGAAAAGGGACAAATCCTGAGGAAAATTAGGATTTGTTTAAACAACCCTTTTAGTTCAAAGCAGTAAAACGGGACAAATATTAACAAAAACTGTTTTACTCCTCAAAATGAGCCACATACCGCCAAACTATGTTTTTGTGTTGTTTTGAAGCATTTTCGGGCTAATTCACTGTCTTCTTCTTCTTCTTCTTTCGTTTGCTGCCTTTGTCTCTTCGTCACTTTCGGCAGATGAGTCCGTCCGTCCTGATAAGGACGCGTGCTGTCTCCGACGTTGAGGTCGCTGGGAGCAGGGTGAAGACATCAGTTTCGCTCCGGAGAGCTACTTGTAGGGGAGGCCACGTAGAGGCTTGGAGGGGAGGCTACGTAGAGGCTGTCTGTGCTCTTTTTATTTAAAAAAGAGCACAGAAATACTCAGAAAGTGTTTTTCTTAACAAGTTTGAAAAAAAGCAAACCAAGAGGAAAATTTGGATTTATTTAAACAACTGTTTTTGAACAAACCAGTAAAAGGGAACAAATATTAACAAAAACTGTTTTTCTCCACAAAATGAGCCACATACAGCTAAACAATGCTTTCCTGTTGTTTTGAAGCATTTTCGGGAAATTTCACTGAAAAATTCTCTCTTTAGTTAAAAAATATACATCTCAGAAAGAAGCTCATAATTAATCAGAAAGTTTGTTTTTCTCAACAAGTTTGAAAAGGAGCAAATCCTGAGGAAAATTAGGATTTGTTGTAAACACCTTTTTATTCAAAATAGTAAAACTGGACAAATATAAACAAAAACTGTTTTTCTCCTCAAAATGAGCCATATACAGCTAAACTATGCTTCTCTGTTGTTTTGAAGTATTTTTGGTAAAAATTCATTGAAAACTTCTCTATTTAGTCAAAAATTGACTATCTCAGAAAGGAGCACTGAAATACTCAGAAAGTTTGTTTTTCTTAACAAGTTTGAAAAGGAGCAAATCCTGAGGAAAATTTAGATTTGCTTAAACAATTTTTTTTTATCAAACCAGTAAAAGGGGATAAATATTAACAAAAACTGTTTTTCTCCTCAAAGTTAGACACATACAGCTAAACTAATCCTTCCTGTTGATTTGAAGCATTTTCGGTGAAATTCACTGAAAGCTTCTCTTTATAGTCAAAAAAGTGACTATCTCAGAAAGAAGCTCAGAAAAAATTAAAAAGTTTGTTTTTCTCAACAAGTTTGAAAAGGTGCAAGTCCTGAGGAAAATTAGATTTGTTTAAACAACCCTTTCTGTTCAAAGCAGTACAATGGGACAAATATTAACAAAAACTGCTTTTCTCCTCAAAATGAGCCACATACTGCCAAACTATGCTTTTGTGTTGTTTTGAAGCATTTTCGGGCTAATTCACTGTAAACTTCTCTTTTAATTCAAAAAGGAGACAAGAAATACTCAGAAAGTTTGTTTTTCTTAACAAGTTTGAAAAGGGGCAATCCAAGAGGAAAATTTAGATTTGTTTAAACAACTATTTTTGAACAAACCAGTAAAAGGGGACAAATATTAACAAAAACTGTTTTTCTCAAAAAAATGAGCCACATAGAAATAAACAATGCTTACCTGTTGTTTTGAAGCATTTTCGGGGAATTTCACTGAAAACTTCTCCTTTTAGTCAAAAAAAGTGTCTATCTCAGAAAGAAGCTCAGAAATAATCAGAGTGTTTGTTTTTCTCAACAAGTTCGAAAAGGACCAAATCTAGAGGAAAATTAGGATTTGTTGTAAAAAACACTTTTTGTTCAATGCAATAAAACTGGACAAATATAAACAAAAACTGTTATTCTCATAAAAATGAGCCACATACAGCTAAACTATGCATCTCTGTTGTTTTGAAGCATTCTGGGGGAAATTCACTGAAAAATTCTCTTCTTAGTCAAAAAAGTGACTATCTCAGAAAGGAGCACAGTAATACTCAGAAAGTTTGTTTTTCTCAACTAGTTTGAAAAGGGCCAAACCAAGAGGACAATTTGGATTTGTTATAACAACTGTTTTTGAACAAAGAAGTGAAAGGCATGAACCAAGGTAAGCAGAGCTAAAACTAGAGTGACCATGAACCAAAGTAGGCAGAGCCATAACTAGAGTGACCATGAACAAAAGTAGTCAGATCTATAACTAGAGTGACTATGAACCAAGTAGGCAGAGCTATAACTTGAGTGACCATGAACCAAAGTAGGCAGGGCTAGAGTGACCATGAACCATAGTAGGCAGAGCTATTACTAGAGTGACCATGAACCAAGTAGGCAGAGCTATAACTAGAGTGACCATGAACCAAAGCAGGCAGAGCTATAAGTAGAGTGACTATGAACCAAGTAGGCAGAGCTATAACTAGAGTGCCCATGAACCAAGTAGGCAGAGCTATAACTAAAGTGACCATGAACCAAAGTAGGCAGAGCTATAACTTGAGTGACCATGAACCAAAGTAGGCAGAGCTATAACTAGAGTGACCATGAACCAAAGTAGGCAGAGCTGTAACTAGAGTGACCAGGAACCAAAGTAGCAGGGCTATAACTAGAGTGACCATGAACCTAAGTAGGCAGAGCCATAACTAGACTGACCATGAACCATAGTAGGCAGAGCTATAACTAGAGTGACCATGAACCAAAGTAGCAGGGCTATAACTAGAGTGACCATGAACCATACTAGGCAGAGCTATTACTAGAGTGACCATGAACCAAAGTAGGCAGAGCTATAACTAGAGTGACCATGAACCAAAGTAGGCAGAGCTATAACTAGGGTGACCATGAACCAAAGGAGGCAGAGCTATAACTAGAGTGACCATGAACCAAATTAGGCAGAGCTATAACTAGAGTGTCCATGAACCAAAGTAGGCAGAGCTATAACTAGAGTGACCATGAACCAAAGTAGGCAGAGCTATAACTAGAGTGACCATGAACCAAAGTAGGCAGAGCTATAACTAGAGTGACCATGAACCAAAGTATGCAGAGCTATAACTAGAGTGACCATGAACCAAATTAGGCAGGGCTATAACTAGAGTGACCATGAACCAAAGTAGGCAGAGCTATAACTAGAGTGACCTTGAAACAAAGTAGGCAGAGCTATAACTAGAGTGACCTTGAACCAAGTAGGCAGAGCTATAACTAGAGTGACCATGAACCAAAGTAGGCAGAGCTATAACTGGAGTGACCATGAACCAAAGTAGGCAGAGCTATAATTAGAGTGACCATGAACCAAAGTAAGCAGAGCTATAACTAGAGTGACCATGAACCAAATTAGGTAGGGCTATAACTAGAGTGACCATGAACCAAAGTAGGCAGAGCTATAACTAGAGTGACCATGAACCAAAGTAGGCAGAGTTATAACTAGAGTGACCATGAACCAAAGTAGGCAGAGCCATAACAAGAGTGACCATGAACCAAAGTAGGCAGAGCTATAACTAGAGTGACAATGAACCAAAGTAGGCAGAGCAATAACTAGAGTGACCATGAACCAAAGTAGGCAGGGCAAAGAACTAGAGTGAACATGAACCATACTAGGCAGAGCTATTACTAGAGTGACCAAGAACCAAAGTAAGCAGAGCTATAACCAGAGTGACCATGAACCAAAGTAGGCAGAGCTATAACCAGTGTGACCATGAACCAAAGTAGGCAGAGCTATAACTAGAGTGACAATGAACCAAAGTAGGCAGAGCTATAACTACAGTGACCATGAACCAAAGTAGGCAGAGCTATAACTACAATGACCATGAACCAAAGTAGGCAGAGCTGTAACTAGAGTGGCCATGAACCAAAGTAGGTAATTGATCAAAACTATTTTTATATTTTGCAGTTTCATCATCAAACATGGCAAGAAGGTTGGTGGCACTACCATGATGGCACTGGAATGTGGTCTGGTTACCTTGAAAAAAATGTTGGAAGTTAGTAGGTAAACTTTTTTTTTTCCTTCATATTACGGTGTCTCTCAATCAAATTTTATATCTAGCTAAACATATTTATACCTCATATATATATATATATATATATATACGAACTATGTTGAAAAGTATTTCCAAACTTTCATCTACCACCCAGATATAATTCGGCCACTTTCAGCAAATTTGAAAATTTTGCTATATAATGGTCAACCTTTCAAGTTTCGCACAAAATGAGATTTTGACGTATACCTCAGTGAGAGGATTCTAAAAAGGTGTAATACTTGTATTTATATTGAAAATTGACCGAGAACCACTGTTATTCAATTTTGAGATAATGGCAATCAAAGATATAAGGCATATATACTTCTTCCACATATAATTATTACTACAACACAACTATGGATAATGTCATAATAAAGTTGATAGGGTCAAAATAGCCAATATGACTGTGTAATTTTTGGACTCATACGAGAACACATATTGAGATAGGACATAAAAGGTGTTAAATTAGGGTGGAGTCTCAGCATGTTTCTTGTGCGGAGGTGTTCAAACTTCTTTGACATTACATATGCTGCTGTAAACTCCCAGAACTACACATCAACATTAATAAAAAGTTCAATGCAATGTTCTAGCCAATAATAAAATCAAGTTGTGGTGGGCATAGCTACAGTGCTTAAGATATATGCTGATTATAGGATCAAAAATACTTTTTCCATGTCCTGCATATTATATATACTATATATTCAAGCGGAGCTCCCTATCGAGGAAAGAAGGTAAAGCTTGTTGAGCATACTGAAGGGCTACCTCTTTATGTAGCCAGTCTGACTCTATGGGACATAGAAGCTCCACCTATGAAAATGAAATATCAATCAAAGTTATAGCTAGCTTTTTTGATGGTTTTCTGTGTTTAAAAAAATATATAATAAGTTGACAGTAGGGAAGGTATAGCAAGAGAAAGTATAGCAACCAGTAAAGGAGCCCCTGCTCCTGAGAATAGAAGATTTTTGAACTAATATCTTCTATTAGAACATTATAGCTGGCTAGGCAATATAATAGCTTGTAACGGCTTTTGCTAAAGTTGGAACAGCTATTATTATAGTGGATTTATTACTTACCTCCATTATTCGTAGGAGGTTGATAATTCTTCTATTGGGTCCTAGTACCAACTCTGTGGTCTTGTAGTAGTGTATCTTCGTGCACTTCTACTAGAGTATCTTCTAAGAAAACTTGTGGCTGACATGCGACACCCACAAACAGTTACTACAGAGCGGGCGGAAACACAAGATCTGATTGGTTGGCAAGCAAAGCAAGCCCTCACTGAGGAGTTGAACAGAAAACATCATATTGCCATGCGTGGCCATATGTAATACATATCCCCCCCCCCCCCCCCCCCCCCTTTCGTTCCATCTTCTGTATGTTCATTGGCGAGCTAAGTGATGGAAAACGTTGTATTGCTGTGTATGCCCATATTTGGTTGTTTGTATATATACTAGTAACAAATGCAAGGCATTGAGTGGCAAGTGAAGGTGTGTAAGAGAGAAGAGGGCGAAGGAGAAACATTATATTTCTAATATAGCCTGATGATTATTTTAGCTGATGTACTATTGGACATAACATGAACACACTGTCCTAACTATAGCTTAGATGAAGGCCAAATGCAGTACTTATCTATCTGCATATTAATACCATCATGATGTTGTAATGCTTAGGTTGTAATAAAGTAGCCACGAATTGTATTTATATATTCCATTCAGGTCCATGCAAGGTCGAACAACCCGATGCCCAACAATTAATGAGACGACAAATTCTGAAAAGGTAATATATATGCATGTAGAATTAAGGTGCTTTATAAGATACTTGGAAGCTGCTTCCCAAGTGCATTACTCTAAGTATGAGGTCATCAGGCAGTGAGTGCTTTCTGCAGAAATTCACAGAGAACTAAGGGAAGACCATGTAAAAACTGACAAGAACTTGTCAAACAGATAGTTCGCAAAATTGACACGGTTTATTGTTTTCAGAATGGTCTCCAATATTAGCACAAGTCTTTCCTCGTGACTATACGCATCAGTTATATTCTCCAGTGCAGCCAGTCAATTATTATTATATTATTACAATAAAAGTAGTGTATAACAATCAATTTAAAAGTTTGGACATGTATGGACCGTCCAGTTCATATCCCAAATTGCGATAATAATTTCTGGTTCCAACACCTACACATGAAGAGAAACACATGAAGAGAAAATGTGACCAGCAATATCCAAGTCCCTAACACATATTTAGATAACGATCATCAAAATAATTGCATATAGGTCAGCGAGGGGGGCATCTATTATGTTTTTGTTTTCTTTCTTATCACTCTATCGTCACTTCTCGGTCTAATAGCTACTATGGATGCCTATACCGACAAAATATAAACAAAGCTAAAGTGTTACTACAGGCTGAGAGAGAGAGAGAGAGGAGAGGGTGTGACCGATAATCATATAAGTGCAGTGCTGATTCCAGTACCCCCCATGATGTACGTTTACAAGGGACATCCCAGGAGTCTGAATCATGTATGCTTGGATGTACTAAAGATCTACTGTACATGTATCATACGTCAAATTCCAGCATTAAACCAGATAGCAAAGTGGGCTCAGAAAGAAACATTACAATAACTATTAGACACGACAAAAGGATCAAATCTCTCAAGGATACAAGCTTACAGGTATAAACTCTCAAATTAATCCATCAATTAAGTTCCATGAGCCTGCAGTTCAATGCTTAATCAAGCAAAAATCTTTCTATTCTTAAAACTAAGTTTTTCATGAGAGAGCAAACATTACAGCACACATATGCACCTGATATCACTGAAATCTTCATTGATTGATGCTCGTATTTTGCTATTCTCTCCGCTTCTTCCATCAGTAATAGTCCAAATCCTTGATGTTGAAACTTAAGAGGATTCCGAGTATTGACAGGAACAACCGAACCATAACTTCTCCAATTAAGGAAAGAGTTAAAACACTTACAACTGTAATTTAAATAAATACTACTAACTAAATTTCAACACCAACCAATTCCTGACACTTCTCATTCCATTCGACACCCAGCATACTACATATTATTTTTATGGTTAACAATTTATATTATGTAGCTACAATCATTTTATACACCAATCATTACAAACTAACAGGAAACAAGAGAAGTAGAAGATTCAAGAACAGAAAAATCATGCACTATACTGCCCAAACTTCGTTTTGAGAGCAATTTCTGATTTGTCTCCTATTTCAAAATGGAGGACCAAAAAACACACATACACACCACCAACACTCACACACACTAAAGCATATATACTCATTTTAGCAGCTTTTAGCATCCAAAATGGCCGTTTAATTAAGTGGCAAAATACTTCCAGCATGCTTAAATCCTTCACTAAGGTAGTAAACCAGCAGGAAACCCCATGAAATTCATCTTCAAGGAACTCTTACATATAATAGGTCCACTCCTTACAATTCTACTACTTGTACTACATCTAAATCAGTCAATTATTATCAGCACAATGAACATGCTCGTGTGTGTGCAAAACTGAGCTTCACTGAGCTGATTCAGCAGCTACTGCACATTTTCGCTGCAAGGAAGCCATCAATTAGTTTATTGAGAAGCTAACTCTTGTGACAAACAGTGCAGACTTTCAACAAAATCAGGTAACTACATATGCTCCATCTATCTATGTGTGTATATATGTGTGTGTGTGTGTGTGTGTGTGTATCAGTAGGAAGAAGTTATCCAGACCAGAAGTTCGGATATTCAGATAACTGAAATGTTCAGTTATCTGAAGTCACACCCACACACATGAAAAATTAGGACAATTATGCAAACTTGTATAATTATGACAAGGCACAATATGCCTAGGAGAGAGGGGGAAGGGGAACATCCTCATCTGCACCGCCATCATCTTTTCCCACTCAACAGCAAGTACAACTATCTCCCTTTCCATTAACTCTTTGTACACAGCATCATTGTCATCAGCTACATGTAATAGTCAATCCGCTCTTTCTGCAGGTGTCATTTCCAAGCCATCAAAGGAGAGTAGATATTGTCACAATCTCCTCCTACTGAGATGCTCAGGAATTAGCAGTTTGTTCCACTTCTTAGCTATTGTCCCAGGTCCACCGCATGCCACAATCTGGTAGAAAACAATACTGCATCTTTAATGTTGATTTTACCAAAAACCTTTCATTTAACATATATAGCAACAAGTCCAATATTTCACCATCTGTAGCACACACTGATCCATTGGCTGTATAAGGACGTTTGTGTTTGAAGCAGTGTAGGTTCTTGGATTTGTAGATGAACATGAGAGGCAGACTTTTACATGCCATCAATGTGACTTGGTCTTTGAGCTTTTTGAAGCCCCAGCCCCCTTCTCCCTGCCTGACACCGTAGTTTTGTCTGACATGAGCTTCCTGTAGAGCCCAGTTTTGTTTGTCAAATTAAATACTGGCGCCAATGTCAAACGTTTCTCTTCCATTATCCTAAGCAAGCGATTCTTGAAGGCTCCACCACACACTGTGACTGCTGAGAGTAATTCTACTTGTATAGACATGACACAAACACACCATGCCAGTCCTTAAATCACTTGAGCTATTCTGTGCCATGCTTGAAAGAGCCTGGATCTCTTTCATCAGAATATGCACAAAGAACTGACGTGTCTTGGCAATTAATAGTAGATCATTATTGGAGTCCCTACAAATAAAGAACCTAAATCATCCAACAGAGAACATAGCACCATTTAATCAGTTCACTATCAGAACATGCTAAGCAAGTAAAATACACACCGTTGCACCTCTGCTGGACAAACCAGGAAGACAACTCTAACCAGTTCATCATAGTCAGCTCTCCTGACAATCCTTCTCCCCTTGGTGCAGTTATTATTCTGAACATACAGTATGGAAGGTCTGCAGTTTGTCTTTGTTCTTCATGATATTATGGATAGTTGACTTCCCAACATTGTCTACAGCTGCTACGCTGGACAAACTTCTCCCTTCTTCACCAGATCACTATCTTGTGCTTATCTTCGATGAAAAGGTCAATCCTTGTTCTCTTTTGGGTAGATGTAACCATCCATGACAAAGACTGAAAAGAGAATCTGCTAATACATATAGTAAGCTCCATGGTAGATGATCGGTAAAATTTTGCGCATGATGGCCCTGTGGGTGTGGCTTCAAATAGCATTCAGTTAACTGATGCATTCGGATAACTGACTAACATGGTAAAGATGATTGGTTAGTTCATGACTAGGAGACTGTTTGACTACAACCCCCCCCCCCCCCCCCCCCCCCCCAAAAAGAATAACAACAAAGAATTGATCTATGTAGACCACAAAAAACTTTATCTATTAAATAATGATAATCCTTTTTTCTTATCTGGTCAGAGTTCAAACTTTTAAGGATCCTAAATGTATTTCTGGACTCCATTGGTAAATTCTTATTTCATATCTGTTTTTGACAAGTCAATCAACTTAAAAAAAAAATTAATTAAACATCCTTTGTCGTGTGTATCTATATATATATATATATATATATATATTCTTTCAGAAATATGGTCAAAGGGGGACAAAACCGACTGACCAAAAAAATAGAAGGCAAGATATGCAAAGAAGCTAATCAAACATCTAGCACAGCCATATTGATTGTGCTATACAAGTTGTTTGTATAAAATACCTAATTTTCAAAGGGGAGGGGCACTACTTCCAACCAAGGGGGAGCAAATACCCCACCCCTTAAATAAACCCTGTATAGATACATAAATGGTAACACTAAAAAAAACACACACACAAAAAGGAAAGCTCATATTACATCTAAAACACACAGCAAAGCACATATCACATCTAAAACACACAGCAAAGCACATATCACATCTAAAACACACAGCAAAGCACATATCACAACTAAAACATACAGCAAAGCACATATCACATCTAAAACAAAGCTCATATCACATCTAAAACACACAGCAAAGCACATATCACATCTAAAACACACAGCAAAGCTCATATCACATCTAAAACATACAGCAAAGCACATATCACATCTAAAACACACAGCAAAGCACATATCACATCTAAAACAAAGCTCATATCACATCTAAAACATACAGCAAAGCACATATCACATCTAAAACACACAGCAAAGCACATATCACATCTAAAACAAAGCTCATATCACATCTAAAACATACAGCAAAGCTCATATCACATCTAAAACATACAGCAAAGCACATATCACATCTAAAACACACAGCAAAGCACATATCACATCTAAAACACACAGCAAAGCACATATCACATCTAAAACACACAGCAAAGCACATATCACATCTAAAACACACAGCAAAGCACATATCACATCTAAAACACACAGCAAAGCTCATATCACATCTAAAACATACAGCAAAGCACATATCACATCTAAAACAAAGCTCATATCACATCTAAAACACACAGCAAAGCTCATATCACATCTAAAACATACAGCAAAGCACATATCACATCTAAAACATACAGCAAAGCACATATCACATCTAAAACAAAGCTCATATCACATCTAAAACATACAGCAAAGCACATATCACATCTAAAACACACAGCAAAGCACATATCACATCTAAAACAAAGCACATATCACATCTAAAACATAGCAAAGCACATATCACATCTAAAACATACAGCAAAGCACATATCACATCTAAAACAAAGCACATATCACATCTAAAACACACAGCAAAGCACATATCACATCTAAAACATACAGCAAAGCACATATCACATCTAAAACACACAGCAAAGCACATATCACATCTAAAACAAAGCACATATCACATCTAAAACACACAGCAAAGCACATATCACATCTAAAACATACAGCAAAGCACATATCACATCTAAAACAAAGCACATATCACATCTAAAACACACAGCAAAGCTCATATCACATCTAAAACATACAGCAAAGCACATATCACATCTAAAACACACAGCAAAGCACATATCACATCTAAAACAAAGCACATATCACATCTAAAACATAGCAAAGCACATATCACATCTAAAACATACAGCAAAGCACATATCACATCTAAAACACACAGCAAAGCACATATCACATCTAAAACACACAGCAAAGCACATATCACATCTAAAACATACAGCAAAGCACATATCACATCTAAAACACACAGCAAAGCACATATCACATCTAAAACAAAGCACATATCACATCTAAAACATAGCAAAGCACATATCACATCTAAAACATACAGCAAAGCACATATCACATCTAAAACAAAGCACATATCACATCTAAAACATACAGCAATGCTCATATCACATCTAAAACATACAGCAATGCTCATATCACATCTAAAACATACAGCAAAGCTCATATCACATCTAAAACATACAGCAAAGCTCATATCACATCTAAAACACACAGCAAAGCACATATCACATCTAAAACACACAGCAAAGCACATATCACATCTAAAACATACAGCAAAGCACATATCACATCTAAAACATACAGCAAAGCACATACCACACCTAAAACATACAGCAAAGCACATATCACATCTAAAACATACAGCAATGCTCATATCACATCTAAAACATACAGCAATGCTCATATCACATCTAAAACATACAGCAAAGCTCATATCACATCTAAAACACACAGCAAAGCACATATCACATCTAAAACACACAGCAAAGCACATATCACATCTGAAACACACAGCAAAGCTCATATGTCATCTAAAACATACAGCAAAGCACATACCACATCTAAAACACACAGCAAAGCACATATCACATCTGAAACACACAGCAAAGCACATATCACATCTGAAACACACAGCAAAGCACATATCACATCTAAAACACACAGCAAAGCTCATGTCGCATCTAAAACACACTGTGGCTGGTTCTTGGGAGCCTAAATAGTTTTTTTTAATACTAATAGTTCCAAAAACATGTCCAATCTTGAATCTGTTATAAAGGTGTAAACCAGCAGAGCATAAATGTTAAATTTGTCCTCCAATCTTTTCTCCCACCCAGTACCATTAGTCTATTATGTAACAACTTTAGACCAAATTTTTCAATAACAATTTACTACTCTATTTCTCCACAATTGTAAAAAGTTAACTAAATGGGTAAAGATAATCAGGTAATGATAAGACCATCGACTATAACCTAGTTAGCTCAGTATAGAATTACATATGCAGTAGCATGCAGCTATAATCGCTTGCTAGCAAACCAAAGGGAGTCAATTGGCTCACAGAATCATTAAAAAAAAATTAATAATAATAATAATAAAGTGGAACTAAAGCAAAAACAAGAACAACGAAACAAAACAAACAAAAAGCTTGGTCTAATAAAACACGTGTCCATACCTTACCATATGCTTGATTGGTCTAATAAAACATGTGTCCATACTGTACCATATGCTGGATTGGTCTAATAAAACACGTGTCCATACTGTACCATATGCTTGATTGATCTAATAAAACACGTGTCCATACTGTACCATATGCTGGATTGGTCTAATAAAACACGTGTCCATACCTTACCATATGCTTGATTGGTCTAATAAAACATGTGTCCATACTGTACCATATGCTGGATTGGTCTAATAAAACATGTGTCCATACTGTACCATATGCTTGATTGATCTAATAAAACATGTGTCCATACTGTACCATATGCTGGATTGGTCTAATAAAACACGTGTCCATACTGTACCATATGCTTGATTGGTCTAATAAAACACTATCCATACTGTACCATATGCTTGATTGGTCTAATAAAACACGTGTCCATACATGTGTCTATATATGTGTCTATACATGTCTGTACATGTGTCTATACATGTCTGTACATGTGTCTGTACATGTGTCTACACATGTGTCTATAAATCTGTCTATACTGGTATAGTACTCAACATAGCCAAAGCTGACTGATAATGAAATAGAGAAACAACAAACACAATTGAAATGAGAGCGACGCTCAGTATAATGCAAATACCCACCAACATGTGGGTGTGCATTAAATAGAAGTTATTAATTGCTCCAGAGCAGGGCTACATGCGGAAAATGGGACTATGGGAGTAAAATACAGCCATGCAGAGTGCTTGGAGTCAACTTTGTTTGGAGTAGACTTGACGCTGTGGAGATTTGAGCGCTGAATCATCATCAAAATCTGATTACCGGTTCATTGTCTCATAGTGAATAATTCATGCTAGTTTTGTCCTAATCCATCTATAATTTTCCTGCTAATAGACTGACATGGACAAAAACATAACCTCCTTCCAACACGGTTGGCGGAGTTAACAAGAAAAACAGGAACAGGAAAGTACCCAATAAGACAACCAACATTTAAAGGACCCATTATCAATTTATACTGCTTTGTGTTATAATTGGTGTGCGTGATATTAATTAAATGGTAAAAGGTCATCTTAATGTTTGTTGATTGCATGGGCACATTCTTGCTTCCTCTATCTTTCTTCCTCTATCTGCTAAGTCAATCCAGCCTTTTAAATAAAACGTTCTTTGTCCAGTGTATACAAATAGAATCTCTTACAAAAGGTTGGGGAGTAAGTCAACTTCACCACCCTGCTCCCAAACCACTAAAAAAGTTCAGTATAAAACTATATATATAGGAACATGCATAATGAAATTTGGCCACAAGGAGGTTCTAAGTAGAAATTTCACAATTATTTATAAACACACTGACAATGTAGCCTTGCTTTGCTCAAGCACAGCACAGGTTAATTATAGATGGTAGAGGTCTCAACAATTGTACCAAAAGAACAAGACAAATGTCAGGTATGCCAAGTAGTGTAATGCTGCTTGATAATCCAGCTAACCACATTGCTAAGACAAATGTCAGGTATGCCAAGTAGTGTAATGCTGCTTGATAATCCAGCTAACCACGTTGCTAAGACAAATGTCAGGTATGCCAAGTAGTGTAATGCTGCTTGATAATCCAGCTAACCACGTTGCTGAGACAAATGTCAGGTATGCCAAGTAGTGTAATGCTGCTTGATAATCCAGCTAACCACATTGCTAAGACAAATGTCAGGTATGCCAAGTAGTGTAATGCTGCTTGATAATCCAGCTAACCACATTGCTAAGACAAATGTCAGGTATGCCAAGTAGTGTAATGCTGCTTGATAATCCAGCTAACCACGTTGCTAAGACAAATGTCAGGTATGCCAAGTAGTGTAATGCTGCTTGATAATCCAGCTAACCACATTGCTAAGACAAATGTCAGGTATGCCAAGTGGTGTAATGCTGCTTGATAATCCAGCTAACCACATTGCTAAGACAAATGTCAGGTATGCCTAGTAGTGTAATGCTGCTTGATAATCCAGCTAACCATGTTGCGAAGACAAGTGTCAGGTAGTAATGATGCTTGATAATCCAGCTAACCATGTTACTAAACCCTTCAAAATGTGATGCTAAAGATTAGTGCTCTCTGGTGAGGGTTAGCTGTACACAATAGAAAGGATACACATGGAGTTCACGAACAATAGAAACATCTGGTCCCAATTCATGACGATAGGATTCTTTAGAACATTTCCGAAGACGTAATAGTCCAATCAAAATGTCTGCAGAGATACATAAATAGAATATTAATGGAGACACAGACAACCCAAAATAATTATATATGTGATTATGGTGTGTTCAAAACCCTATTTGTTTTTTAATATATATATATATTAATCTATATTATCAATATCATATTATTATTATTATTATTATTATTATTATTACAATTACTATTATTATTTTATTTATTATAGTTATTATTATATACTTTTTTTTTTAATATGCGTGTTATACAAACGTAGCCGGATATTTTGAATGTTGTATGAGAACTGCAATATATTGCTATTTAAGAAGACATCAGAGTGACACAGTATTCACTGATTATTAAGGCTGTTTCTCAATATGTCGCAATGTTATGCAGCATCAATATCACATTAATTTTGCAATGATGCTGGAATAAAACTCAAGTCTACCCCGGTGTCAACGCTACTATTCTAATCCAGAGTCAAGGCTAAAATAAAACTTAAACTCCAACATCACACTACATCAAGCAGCCAGCATATTCTGAACTGGTTCGTAAGACAAATCTTTTAAACAATTTTACTTTGCAAATTATAAAAACTTATATATCCAAATGATACACACATAGTGTAGAGCCAGACCATACCTAGATGGGGATCTTCATAAGACAAGAAAGTCTCCCATCCACCATTTGCTACATAGTCTCGTCGGACAGACTCTACCTAAGATATAAAGAATGGTTTTTAACAAAGGCCCGTGTTATGTCCTCAAATTAATCAGAGTGGTATTTGGTCCCTTGAAAACCCTGAAAGTACAGCCTAGGTATATGGTAAACTTGACATCAAACCACTTGTATTGTGAAAAGTTATGGTAAACCCTAAGAGCTGAGATGCAGGAACAACATTCACTTACATGGCAAAAGGCAATGGCATAGAAAGAAGAAAAAAAGCAGTACCTATATAACTTATGTAGCTTTTGTAGACATGGTGGCTACAAATAATACTTGCACACTACAATAATATTTACACAATATAATAATACTAGCATACTATATTACTTGCACACGATGATAATACTTGCACACTATGATAATACTTGCACACTATGATAATACTTGCACACTATGGTAATACTAGCACACTATGATAATACTTGCATACTATGATAATACTTGCACACTATGATAATACTTGCACACTATGATAATACTTGCACACTATGATAATACTTGCACACTATGATAATACTTGCACACTATGATAATACTTGCACACTATGATAATACTTGCACACTATGATAATACTGGCACACTATGATAATACTTGCACACTATGATAATACTTGCACACTATGATAATACTTGCACACTATGATAATACTTGCACACTATGATAATACTTGCACACTATGATAATACTTGCACACTATGATAATACTTGCACACTATGATAATACTTGCACACTATGATAATACTTGCACACTATGATAATACTGGCACACTATGATAATACTTACACACTATGATAATACTTGCACACTATGATAATACTTGCACACTATGATAATACTTGCACACTATGATAATACTTGCACACTATGATAATACTTGCACACTATGATAATACTTGCACACTATAATAATACTTGCACACTATGATAATACTTGCACACTATGATAATACTTGCACACTATGATAATACTTGCACACTATGATAATACTTGCACACTATGATAATACTTGCATACTATGATAATACTTGCACACTATGATAATACTTGCACACTATGATAATACTTGCACACTATGATAATACTTGCACACTATGATAATACTTGCACACTATGATAATACTTGCACACTATGATAATACTTGCACACTATGATAATACTTGCACACTATGATAATACTTGCACACTATGGTAATACTTGCACACTATGATAATACTTGCACACTATGATAATACTTGCACACTATGATAATACTTGCACACTATGATAATACTTGCACACTATGATAATACTTGCACACTATGATAACACTTGCACACTATGATAATACTTGCACACTATAATAATACTTGCACACTATGGTAATACTTGCACACTATGGTAATACTTGCACACTATGATAATACTTGCACACTATGGTAATACTTGCACACTATGATAATACTTGCACACTATAATACTTGCACACTATTGTAATACTTGCACACTATGATAATACTTGCACACTATGATAATACTTGCACACTATGATAATACTTGCACACTATAATAATACTTGCACACTATGGTAATACTTGCACACTATGATAATACTTGCACACTATGGTAATACTTGCACACTATGATAATACTTGCACACTATAATACTTGCACACTATTGTAATACTTGCACACTATGATAATACTTGCACACTATGATAATACTTGCACACTATGATAATACTTGCACACTATGATAATACTTGCACACTATAATAATACTTGCACACTATGATAATACTTGCACACTATGATAATACTAGCACACTATGGTAATACTTGCACACTATGATAATACTTGCACACTATGATAATACTTGCACACTATGATAATACTTGCACACTATGGTAATACTTGCACACTATGGTAATACTTGCACACTATGATAATACTTGCACACTATAATAATACTTGCACACTATGGTAATGCTTGCACACTATGATAATACTTGCACACTATGGTAATACTTGCACACTATGATAATACTTGCACACTATGATAATACTTGCACACTATAATACTTGCACACTATTGTAATACTTGCACACTATAATAATACTTGCACACTATGGTAATACTTGCACACTATGATAATACTTGCACACTATGGTAATGCTTGCACACTATGATAATACTTGCACACTATGGTAATGCTTGCACACTATTGTAATACTTGCACACTATAATAATACTTGCACACTATGGTAATACTTGCACACTATGATAATACTTGCACACTATGGTAATGCTTGCACACTATGATAATACTTGCACACTATGGTAATACTTGCACACTATGATAATACTTGCACACTATGATAATACTTGCACACTATGATAATACTTGCACACTATGATAATACTTGCACACTATGATAATACTTGCACACGATGATAATACTTGCACACTATGATAATACTTGCACACTATAATAATACTTGCACACTATGATAATACTTGCACACTATAATAATACTTGCACACTATGATAATACTTGCACACTATAATAATACTTGCACACTATGATAATACTTGCACACTATGATAATACTTGCACACTATGATAATACTTGCACACTATGATAATACTTGCACACTATGATAATACTTGCACACTATAATAATACTTGCACACTATGATAATACTTGCACACTATGATAATACTTGCACACTATGATAATACTTGCACACTATTATAATACTTGCACACTATGGTAATACTAGCACACTATGGTAATACTTGCACACTATGATAATACTTGCACACTATGATAATACTTGCACACTATGGTAATACTTGCACACTATGATAATACTTGCACACTATGATAATACTTGCACACTATGATAATACTTGCACACTATGATAATACTTGCACACTATGATAATACTTGCACACTATGGTAATACTTGCACACTATGGTAATACTTGCACACTATGGTAATACTTGCACACTATGGTAATACTTGCACACTATGATAATACTTGCACACTATAATACTTGCACACTATTGTAATACTTGCACACTGTGATAATACTTGCACACTATGATAATACTTGCACACTATGGTAATACTTGCACACTATGATAATACTTGCACACTATGATAATACTTGCACACTATGATAATACTTGCACACTATGATAATACTTGCACACTATGATAATACTTACACACTA
>CBDHEM010000073.1:0-3439 GCA_965261955.1 Leptonemataceae bacterium | reverse complement strand
GCAACATTTTTGGATCCAAACTCTATTTGAAAAATCCAAGGTGGCCGCCTTTTTGGAATTTCATAGATCTATAACTTTGTTTAGCAACATTTTAGGATCCAAACACTATTTGAAAAAATCCAAGATGGCCGCTTTTTTTAAAAATCCAAGATGGCCACCTAGTCTAGTCTAGTCTAGTAGTCATAATAATAATATAAGTGGGAACTACCCAATTTCCATACCTAAATGAAAAACTGAGAGTCATAATATCTGCAGTTTTAGAAACTGCTGACGACAGACGCCGACGCCGACGCCGACGCCAACGCCGACGACAGACATTTGCCTATCTAGAGCCGGCGAGCGGCTAATAACATTAAATGATTATAATCGATTTAATCCAATATAGGACACTATATATGAAGGTCTAGTATTCTCGGTCATGGCAGGCCATGTTTTCTGACCTCGTCAGATAGACGTAGTATTTGTAAGCAGGTCACTAGGCTTACATCAGATCAACATTTAGGAGAGGGACAGGGCGATTCAATGTGATGAAAATGTCACTTTAAACAGGAAACTTTAAGGGAAGGCTCATAAAAAACACTCATATTTGGCACATTACACCTGAGGGTCACTCACTGTGAGGTACTATGCTGAGTTATCCCCAATTTGAAGTCTCATTATAGTCTGTCTCGGCCTTAGGGAGTTACAATATAATCCTTCCACTACAGGAATATTTCTTGTCTCAATTCAATACCTCAAATTGACTGGACAAATGTAGATTTTCAGCCTACTGTGTTGGGCCACTGTTCCAACAGGGGGGAGGTCTGACTGAATTCCAACCACTTAATAGATTTAGCCAAGTGACAGAGATAAATTGTCCAAACTCCAAAACAATGTGTCAATTAAAAAAATAATTCAATTATAATGGCAACTTATGACTTTAGTATAAAATATGTTTTGGGCTATTTGGAATATAATGAAATCTGTTAAGCTGTGTCCCAAGGGGGGGGGTGGGTCTGCTACATGGGCACTGCTGGATCAAATGGCCAATATGACATTTTAGATGTAACCTTTTTTCTATTGGAGCTAGAATGAAGAAAAAAAGTGTTCTGAAACCATCTCTCAATTCTACAGACCACAGGTTGATCCCATGGGACCATGGCCCAAATATGGGTATCCTAGTAAAAAACCGAGCCTGGTCCTCCCCTCCCCTCCCCCTCCCCTCCCCTCCCCTCCCCTCCGTCACGTTTTTTACATCGACTTCAAACATCAATAACTCGGTCAATTATTAAGCTAGAATGCTTTTTAAGACCATTTTTGAAAACTAGAAGCAATGACGAATCTGCACATACTTTCAAATCCAGTCTCCGATTTTTGGAAGTGCCCCAAAAAGGGGTTTTAAAAAAATCATTTTTTTGCATTTTTTTACCACATTTTTTGACACGTTTGGTCTTATCGGATCCGTTAAAACTTTTTCAAAAGTCCTGGGAGTTGGGCATGAATGTAGGCCCATATATGGCCTACATTTTGTATCAATTGGTTTTTTTTATCCTTTATACAAAAAAAGGGGTTTTGGGGGTCCAAAAAAATTTCATCACAAGTTTCTGGCATTTTTTGGCCATTTTGGCCATCAAAATGGCTGATTTTTTAAGCTAGAACTCTTTTTAAGACCATTTTTGTAAACTAGAAGACATGACGGATCTGCACATACTTTCGGATCCAGTCAAAGATTTTTGGAAGTGCCCCAAAAAGGGGTTTAAAAAAATTATTTTTTGGCATTTTTTATCAGATCCACAAAAACTCAATTTAAACATCTTAAATAATGAATGGTGGTCAATTGGCACAAATAATGTTTTTGTAGATACACATAATTTTTTTCTGAACTAAAAAAACAGGGGGTTTAGGGGGTCCCTAAGGTCAGATTTTGACAAAACCATAGATCAGTCAAATGTTAATGGATTTTCCTGGATTTTTTTTCTTCATTAATTATTAAAATAAACCCCCACATATCAGGGGGCCCGAAGGGCCCCCTAAGCCCTCCGCAGGAGCTAGAAGTAGGGGGCCGTAGGCCCCCGTACCTTCTAGTTTCTTATATGAGCCTTCCTTAATCCATTCAGCAAAATTAAATTAAATTAATTTTTAACATTGACATACAATTATTTGACACATTTATCTGATCAGTATTTCCTAATAACTTGAAGTCTCTCCAAACACTCGGACCTGAACTTGATAGCTGACACTCTATACTTAAATGCCCAGTTTGCCTCATGCTGAATAATAGCAAAACGTTTGATGTCTTTACATGAATTAAATTTAGTTTAAAAAAAATCAATATAACAAAACTAAAGGGTTCAGGGGCCTATGGCCCCTTTCCTCTAGCTCATCTGGTTATATGGTTTTGAGGGTCACACAACAAGATCAATATCTTCACCCCTTCCAAGTGACAGCTTCATTGGATCACAAGTGACAGATAAATTTAATTTCAAAGTTAATTATTCCAGAATTAGCAATCACCCTGTAGTTGAAAAAATAACTAGAAAACCGCTATTGCAGTAGTCATGCTGAGTTTGACACACTGACACAACAGATGACAATGACAGACAGACAGACTTTGCCGTTCTAGAGGCCTCATGGCATTGACAAGATCATGATGAAATCCTAGCCATGCATAATTCAATGGAATTAGGGATGCTGCAAAAAAAGCAGACTAAGTTTTGAACTTTCCCAAAGCTCCCAAGACCCCCCCCCCCTACTTTGGACTACCTGGGAGTGTTTTTCAGATCAACATTTATAATATTTTTTTAAATCACCCAACATATAGTGAGGGTTCAAGGGTATAGTTTATGAGGTATGAAAAGTGAAGCACCACCATGAATGTAAGGTAGGATGAAAGGGATCCTAGTGGGAACCTGTATGTGGCAAAAAGTGCTCCTTTTACTTTGGATTGGGCCATGACTCCCCCCCTTTGGGAAAGTTCCAAAGTTAGTCCACTTTTTCTTATTCTCATGCAGAATACCTTAGTCCTAAGCTCTATATATATCCTTGAATTTTAATTAATGTTTTAAGAAAGCAATATTTCCCCTGGATTTGTGAACATGATATTAAAAATGTATTATTTCTCCTACTTTGGATAATTATGAAGAGTTACACAATAATACAATATACAGGACTATGTTGCATGTTGTGATCACAAAAGTTCTTTCAATTGTCTGCATCATTACTGGCCCACACGGAACCTCGCCAGGGTACTCCAAGAAGAAAGCCGATTTCCGGTTTTCGAATCAGACACAGTCGAGATTTTACAACATAAATCCAACAGGGACTCATGTTCATCTGTTGAACGTCTGTCATTCGGGTCGGTCAGCCTTGTCGTTTCCTCTGCCGAGTTGCCTCGGCTTTGGTTTGTCCCAGTGATCTCGGTGAGTGCTCACTTGTCCGTTGTTGTTCTTTTAGAACCTTC
>CBDHEM010000072.1:0-1108 GCA_965261955.1 Leptonemataceae bacterium | reverse complement strand
TTATGAATATAGTTATGGGTGGGCGATGACATCATGATGGAAATGAAATGGCTTGAAATTTTCTTCTTCTTCTTCTTATTGGTCTGCTGGTTTACTACTTAGCAAAGGATTCAAAACAAGATGGCCATGTTTTTGGAGCAAAACAAATAGCCGAAACCTCCATTTAGGATGCTAAGAAGCTGCCACAGTGAGTTTTAGCCGAGGTAATGGTTTGTGTGTGTTTTGGCATCCACCATTTTAAAAGTGGGTCTAATGTCCGCCATTTTAAAAGAGGGTTTAATGTCCGCCATTTTAAAAGTGGGTCTAATGTCCGCCATTTTAAAAGAGGGTTTAATATCCGCCATTTTAAAAGTGGGTCTAATGTTCGCCATTTTAAAAGTGGGTCTAATATCTACCATTTTAAAAGCGGGCCTAACCATTATTGGGAGGACTATCAATTTCCTGATGCACACATACATGCACACAAACACACATCTAATTGTTATTATTGTTGTCACAGGTGAAGTCTTTGAAGACAATATTGCAGAACATCTCTGCTCATAAACTAGCAGACATGCAGGGCCATATTGCACAGGTAAGGAATGGCAAACTGCTCAACAGTTCAGATGTTGCAAACCGGAGAAGATTTTAATTAGCTCAAATTTTTATGCCAATATTTCAACTGAGGGAGTTGACACTCATCATCTCATGAATTATTTATGAAATCATGTTAGAAAGAGAGTAAAGCCAAGGCGTTTTTATCCTCTACTCGATACACACAAAAATTTGCTACCATTTATTTTTTGTTTATTTCATGAGCCCTCCATTGGTTCTCCATAGTAGGTCTCCTCCAAGTAGGACAGACTCTGACTTCATGACCCTCCCTATTATTTATTAATATTATTTGTTAATATTATTTATTAATGGGTTTTTTGCTTCCTTTTCGTAACTATTAAAGTTGAAGAAGTGTATTTTATGAGTTAAACTTTTTGTCGCACACGGTTAATTGCCCAGATGAAGACGGAAGCAGTTTGGTTGAAATGTTGACACAAAAACCAATTACCATTCTAGTTCTAACTTTATTATGCTAATTTTTCATGAGAGTGTGGTGGTAGTGAGGACATTATCT
>CBDHEM010000071.1:0-869231 GCA_965261955.1 Leptonemataceae bacterium | reverse complement strand
ATAGGCAATCTCAGAACAGAGCTGAAGGGCGATATAGGCAATCTCAGAACAGAGCTGAAAGATACCAAAGCCCAGATCATCATGTGGGTAGCTGGTCTGCAATTAGCAAGCATTGGTATTATCATCGCTGTTTTGAAGTAATCTCCCCCACGTTGCCTATAGGACTTTGCAGAATGTAAAGGATCGCAAATAAAGCACCATGAATCGCTGATCTAAAGCATTTTAGACGGTTAATTCCTTAGTTTTTTTGTTTTACAACAGTAGTAAAACCACGTTCGTCTTAAAAGGTACGCCTATGACCTTCCATCATCTATATATTTCCCCTTTACAGTATGTGTTAGCTGTAATACGCAGTACCCATGGCCGTCAGGACAAAAGTCAGAGCAGGTGTCAGACCCAAGCGACCACCCCTCCCTTTTGTTGCACCTGAAGAACATTACGCTACCAAGGAAGATACTGCTAAGATAGAAACCAAAATTGCTAATCTCAGAACAGAGCTGAAAGATACCAAAGCCCAGATCATCATGTGGGTAGCTGGTCTGCAATTAGCAAGCATTGGTATTATCATCGCTGTTTTGAAGTAATCTCCCCCACGTTGCCTATAGGACTTTGCAGAATGTAAAGGATTGCAAATAAAGCACCATGAATCACCGATCTAAAGCATTTTAGACGGTTAATTCCTTAGTTTTTTTGTTTTGCAACAGTAGCAAAACCACGTTCGTCTTAAAAGGTACGCCTATGACCTTCCACCATCTACATATTTCCCCTTTACAGTATGTGTTAGCTGTAATACGCAGTACCCATGGCCGTCAGGACAAAAGTCAGAGCAGGTGCCAGATCCAAGCGACCAGCCCTCCCTTTTGTTGCACCTGAAGAACATTACGCTACCAAGGAAGATACTGCTAAGATAGAAACCAAAATTGCTAATCTCAGAACAGAGCTAAAGACAGATATCACCAAATTAGAAACCAAAATAGCCAATCTCAGAACAGAGCTGAAAGATACCAAAGCCCAGATCATCATGTGGGTAGCTGGTCTGCAATTAGCAAGCATTGGTATTATCATCGCTGTTTTGAAGTAATCTCCCCCACGTTGCCTATAGGACTTTGCAGAATGTAAAGGATCGCAAATAAAGCACCATGAATCGCCGATCTAAAGCATTTTAGACGGTTAATTCCTTAGTTTTTTTGTTTTGCAACAGTAGCAAAACCACGTTCGTCGTAAAAGGTACACCTACGACCTTCCACCATCTACATATTTCCCCTTTACAGTATGTGTTAGCTGTAATACGCAGTACCCATGGCCGTCAGGACAAAAGTCAGAGCAGGTGTCAGATCCAAGCGACCAGCCCTCCCTTTTGTTGCACCTGAAGAACATTACGCTACCAAGGAAGATACTGCTAAGATAGAAACCAAAATTGCTAATCTCAGAACAGAGCTAAAGACAGATATCACCAAATTAGAAACCAAAATTGCTAATCTTAGAACAGAGCTAAAGACAGATATCACCAAATTAGAAACCAAAATAGCCAATCTCAGAACAGAGCTGAAAGATACCAAAGCTCAGATCATCATATGGGTAGCTGGTCTGCAATTAGCAAGCATTGGTATTATCATCGCTGTTTTGAAGTAATCTCCCTCACGTTGGCTATAGGACTTTGTAGAATGTAAAGGATCGCAAATAAAACACCATAAATCGCCGATCTAAAGCATTTTAGACGGTTAATTCCTTAGTTTTTTTGTTTTGCAACAGTAGCAAAACCACGTTCGTCTTAAAAGGTACGCCTATGACCTTCCACCATCTGCATATTTCCCCTTTACAGTATGTGTTAGCTGTGTAATACGCAGTACCCATGGCCGTCAGGACAAAAGTCAGAGCAGGTGTCAGATCCAAGCGACCAGCCCTCCCTTTTGTTGCACCTGAAGAACATTACGCTACCAAGGAAGATACTGCTAAGATAGAAACCAAAATTGCTAATCTCAGAACAGAGCTAAAGACAGATATCACCAAATTAGAAACCAAAATTGCTAATCTTAGAACAGAGCTAAAGACAGATATCACCAAATTAGAAACCAAAATTGCTAATCTTAGAACAGAGCTGAAAGATACCAAAGCTCAGATCATCATATGGGTAGCTGGTCTGCAATTAGCAAGCATTGGTATTATCATCGCTGTTTTGAAGTAATCTCCCTCACGTTGCCGGTCGAAAGGCTATTATATTTACAAATAAAATCTATGGCTTTTTATTGCCATTTTTTCTCTCTTTTGTTTACTACCCAAAATGATTATCCAGCGAATACTTTATTAGGGCAACGGGGCTGGTTACCGTTGCCAAATGCAGAAAAATAAGAAAATACCTTGAATTGGTGTTTTACTGCATTTGCTTCCGTTGTTCTTGCGTTTTGCAACAGTCCTATCAGTCAAATTGAACTCAAATATATTTTTGTTATAAGAATGTCTATATTGGAAAAGGAAAAAAATCAGCCTAATCCCTCTTTTTTGGATACTTCCTTCTCAAATGATGAAGGGCTTGAGCTTTCCACTAAGATATTAATTAAAAATGCTAAGAAGCGTGGTATCCATGTGGAAATTCTAGATCATTCTGCCAATTTTTTACGACTGACAAAGGATCAAAAAATTGAATATGTCAAGCAAGCCACAAAGACGTCTTTAGAAAATTATATTTCTTTTAGCTGTATGGAAGATAAAAATCTATCTAAAATACTTTTACGGCAAGAAAATATTATTGTACCAGACGGTTATTGTTATTCTCCTAAAGAATTGAATGATGCTTTACAAAAACAAAAGGACTTAACGTGGGATAAATGGGTCGTTAAGCCTTCCACTAGCAATTATGGTATTGGTATTACAATTTTGGAAAAAAACTCTTCCAAGATAGAATATAAAAAAGCTTTAGAACAAGCTTTTGCTAACGGAGAAAGAGCCATTGTAGAGGAATTTATCCCGGGGAACGAATATCGTTTTTTAGTTCTCGGAGGAGAGTGTACGGCTGTGTGTCAACGTATACCCGCAAATGTCATAGGTAATGGCTACTGCAGTGTAATTCAACTTATTGAAAAAAAAAATCAAGACCCAAAAAGAGGGAAAGGACATGTAACACCTTTTGAAAAAATAGAATTCGGAAAAGCAGAAATAGAATATCTGCGCAAACAAGGTATAACTACAGACTATATTGTTCCTGAAGATCAGCGTATCTTTCTTTGTGCAAATTCAAATGTGAGTACTGGAGGAGATGCTATTGATTGCACAGATGATATAGCCGATTTCTATAAGAAAATTGCCATACGCGCTGCGACCAAAGCCGTACAATCTGTTTTTTGTGGTGTAGATATTATTATTCCGGATGATAATACACAAAAAACGAATCAAAAATCTATCCTAGAAGAGAAAAAAATACCCAACTATATAGTTTTAGAAGTTAACTTTAATCCAGCCCTTTACATGCATGAATTTCCATATGAAGGACAGGCTAGACCCGTCACAGAGAGGGTCTTAGATTTATTGGGCTTTTAGTATGACCGGTATTCATTTCCATTGCTTATCTGGTTTCAAAATTGATTTGAGTTTATAATCAAAGTGATAGCTGAAAAATAAAAAACGCTTGTAATATACTTGCCAAACTCCACAGTATCACCGGAGTATGGCTGATTCCGATTTTAACCTTAGTGACCTCAATACAGTTGATACAAGCGTTGAAAATTGGAAGGAATTTATCGATTCATGTGTTACTTCAGATTTTTATAAAATTGCTCATGAGGCGGTTGGGGTTACAGATCGAGCCGCTTCCATTACCTTACTAAATCAGTATTTAAATATTTTTGAAGAAGATATACGTGAAAAAATTATAAACGATCCTGAGATTTTTTACAAATATGCTAAGGGCTTCATCGAAGAACTTTCTCCTTACCGCCATGATGGTGGCGAGTATGACCCACGCGTACGTTCACTCTATCTTACTAAAATACGTAATCTCTTGAGAGAAATCAGGAATAGAAATGGGGAAGTAAAAGATAAAGAACGTTATATTTTTATTTGTACACTTGTTAGATTTCTATCATCACTCAAATATATCACAAACGCCTATGACATGTACAGGGAATATCACTTTCGCATACTGCCCCAAATAAACTCTTAGTTTATATGACCTTTTATAGGTTTTTTTGCCTATCTTTATGAGTATTTCATTTTTTCTTGTGAGTTATTTCTTACGAATGCTAGCTATACTCTCATTTCTCTTTATTTTCATTCCTCTACTCGTGCCTATAAATTTTTTATTATACGCCATTTTATTGACTTTATCTTACATCATTCGAAATACAGCCAGATACTATAAAAAAAAGAATCGGAATGCTTTCTCAAAAGATGCTTTAAATAAGATTCATAAAATTAATCAACAGAACACACGAATAGGTCTCATTAGCCTTTCGATGAGTCTTATTCTTTATGCTGGGTTTCGCTTGCATATCAATCTATGTTATATTAAAAGCCTAGATGAAGAGTTAAATCCATTGCGAAAAATTTATCGTAAACCAGATATTTCTCAGAAAAAGAATGAACAAAAAAACTAGCGAATCTCCAGAAGTCTACATCCTTTTACTGAGTGGTGGAAGAGGAGAACGTTTCTCATCTTTTGAACCCAAACAATTTAGCTTATTAAAAAACAAGCCACTGCTTACATACAGTCTAGAAACTTTTTGGCATTGGGAAAAAACAAAAGAAATCTATCTTGTTGTACCAAATCTATATTTTGAAAGGAGTCAGTCCATTGCTACAGAATTTTCACAAAAAAATCATAAAAATATTCCAATACATGTGCTCTCCGGAGGGAAAACACGCCACCTTTCTTGTCTGCGCGGGTTAGAGCTGGTTTTAGAGAACTGTCGGAAAAATGACATCATTTTTTTCCATGATGTGGCCCGACCCTTCATTCAAGCATGTGAAATGGAAAGATTATATAAGAGTTTCATCGAAAATACAAAATATTTGATTGTTAGCTTAGCCCTAGATATGCAAGAAACAATTGTAGAAGCAGATGGGTGGAATGAAGACGTCATACAAGGCTTAGATCGCAATCGATTGTATGCGATGAAAACGCCTCAGGCAGCTAAAGCAAAAATGCTCACTGAAATGATAGAAAAAAGTCAGAAAGAAAAAAGAGATGATTTTACGGATCTCATTAGCTGGAGCCAGTATCTTGGGGTCAAAAGCACACTAGTCAAAGCGGAAAATTCCAATCAAAAAATCACTACAAAAAATGATCTTTCTTTCCTGAAAGTCTTTTCACCAGACATGAAATTAGAAAATAAAAACTAACAATTAATGAAATTTATTATCCACCAAAGTCATCAAAAGCAATCATTTCTCGTTCTACGCCAAGACTATCCAACATGTTCTGAACAGCGTCTAGCATCATAGGAGGCCCGCAAAGATAGTACTCTATTTCGGTGGGGTCAGGGTGCTGGTTTAAATACTCATCCAGTGCAACTTGGTGGATAAAACCAACTGATCCCTTCCAATTATCTTCCGACAAGGGTTCGGATAGGGCGATATGAAAAGAAAAATTCGAGTTTTCTTTAGCTATTTTTTCAAACTCATCCTGATAGAACATCTCTCGCAATGAGCGAGCTCCATACCAATAGGAAACCTTTCGCTTTGTTTTTTTTGTATGAAAAAGATCGAAAACATGACTATGCAAAGGGGCCATCCCAGCACCTCCACCAATAAACATCATTTCACGATCCGTCTTCTTTTGGAAAAACTCGCCGTAGGGACCACTCACAGTCACTTTATCACCCGCTTTCAAATTAAAAACATAAGAAGAACAAATACCCGGAGCAATGTCATCGCGTCCCGGTGGGGGGGTAGCAATGCGAATGTTTAGCATTATAATATTTCCTTCAGCTGGGTGGTTAGCCATGGAATAGGCTCGAAATATTTCTTCATCGTTACTAGCCCGGTAACGCCAAATATCAAACTTATCCCAAACGTCGCGATATTCTTCTTCTATTTGAAAAGCTTTGAAGTCGCAAGCATAGGGAGGAACATATATTTGAATATATCCACCTGCTTCAAAATCTAATTTTTGTCCTTTATCAATATCTAGAACCAGCTCCTTAATAAAGGTAGCCACGTTATTGTTAGAATGCACAGTGCATTGAAATTTTTGTATGTTGAATACTTCATTGGGTATGCCAATTTTTAAGTCATTTTTCATTTTTACCTGACAAGAAAGTCTCCATTTTTCTTTGACTTCCTTTCTCGTAAAATGAGAAACTTCCGTTGGTAATATATCACCAGCTCCATCAAAAACTTGACACTTGCACATGGCACAAGTACCACCACCACCACAGGCTGATGGTAAATAAATTCCAGAATAACTCAAAGCAGAAAGAAGAGTCCCTCCCGCCTGAGTTGTGATTTGCTTCGAAGAATCGTTGTTCACTAAAATATTTATATCCTCTTGGGATATTAAGCGCCTCTCCAGCGTTGTAATCAGAAGCACCAAAAGCATAATGACTATAGTAAAAACAAAAAAGCTAAGCCCAACCGTTATCATATTACATTCCCTCCAAAAAAAAACAGAATGACCACTTCATCAAAAAAACGTACAGTTTTTTCAGTCAAAAATAATCGATTATAGGTTAATACCAACAAAACACATAAAGCCAATGGCCATTAGTCCTGTTATAATGAAACTCATACCAAGCCCCCTGAGACCGGCTGGAACGTTTGAATAGCGAATTTTTGTCCGTATAGCAGCCAAAGCTACAATGGCTAAAAGCCAACCCACTCCCGAAAAAACACCAAAAACAGTGGATTCCAATAAGCCATAGCCTTTGGTATCCATAAAAAGAGAGGTTCCCAAAATAGAACAATTCACAGCAATCAGAGGGAGAAAAATACCAAGGGTTGCATACAGGGGGGGAGATAGTTTATCAATGATCATCTCTACAAGTTGCACCATGGCTGCAATGACCGAGATATAGGTGATAAAGCGAAGAAAACTCAGATCAATTGTTGGTAGTCCTAACCAAGCCAAGGCTCCATCATTGAGTAGATATTCATTTATAAGCCAATTGACAGGTGCAGTTATGCCATTTACAAAAATAACGGCCAGACCCAACCCAATGGCTGTTTCGACTTTCTTAGAAACCGCCAAAAAAGAACACATCCCAAGAAAATACGCTAGAAGTATATTTTCTATAAATACAGATTTTACAGCAATACTAATTAATTCGGACATAACGAGCGTTGAGCGTGTCTGCATCCCTTTTTTTGCCAAGCACTTTATGTGCAATACGCCTCTATTCGAGAAAGCATTTTACAAAAGAAAACAGTTCTCAAAAAAACTTTTTACTTACTTTCCCTCCCAAAAAAAGTGAGCACTGTTTTTGGCTATGATCTATGTTTATGCGCAAAGTTTATGTGTAAAAATAGATCTAAACTCAGAAAAAAACAAAGAATTCAAAAGGGGAATATACAGATCTCTTTAGAATAGACGCTAAAAAAACTTCGATATAAAAAAACGCAACTAGCTCGCCATCTCTATGGAATTGTTTATGGCTAAACTGAGGCTTCTTTATATCTAAGCAGATATTTGGCTTAGCTACCATAAAGTTGCAACAGTCCATAATAGTGTCCCAAAAATGGATTAAATCAAAATTATAGGCACAACAGTCCCATTTATGGCAGTTATTGTGGTCCATGGTGATCTGGGCAGGCGAATTGTAGACAATAGGCCTATTATTTCCAATAATTTAACTAAAGAAAAATGGAGTCTGCCGATAATCTTTTTGGGCAGTCCCTCCGTAAAAAAAACCCGGGCCTATTGGCCCGGGGGAAATCTAGTTGAACACCTTTGAACGGGATCCGTGCAAATGGTCTATTTTTATGGCGGTGGGGCTGCTCTTCTTTATTGTAATAAATAAAGAACTGATTGTGGCCTTACACCTGCCTGTGCCAACATGGCTATGGAAGTTTGAGAAAGTATTTGTCTTGTTGTTAAACGGACAATTTCCTCAGCCATGTCTGTGTCTCGGATGCGACTTTCTGAAGCCTGAACGTTTTCATAAGCATTCATTAACCCCTTTGCTGTATGCTCTAGACGATTTTGATAAGCACCAAGATTGGATCTTTGCTTAATCAAATTTTCTAATGCATAGTCTGCTCGACCAATGGTTTCATTGGCTACTCCGGGAGTTGATATAGTAATCGCCTCGTTGTTATCTAAGCGAAGTCGCAAAGATTTTGCTGACATAGTCGAAATATAGATTCTTTCACGCTGATTCGCGTTTGGCCCCATGTGCAACCACATAGATCCAACTTTGGAATCTTTACTAAAGCGACCATCCAATAGCTTAAAGCGATTAAACTCTGCTTGTGATGAAATACGATCAACTTCATCTACAAGTTGAGACACCTCTACTTGAATTAACCTTCTATCCTCTACACTGTAAATGCCGTTTGAAGATTGAATGGCAAGTACACGGATCCTTTGAACAATTTCCGAGACTTGATTCAAATAACCCTCAGTAGTTTGAATCATACTCAAACCATCTTCTGCATTTCTTTCAGCTTGACGCAAACCTTGAATTTGGGTTCGCATTTTTTCCGAAACAGCGAGTCCAGAAGGATCATCACCAGCACGATTTATCCTCATGCCTGAGGACAACTTTGCCATGGAATTATCTACATCCCATTGGTTAAACTTTAAAACGCGATGTGCATTAATCGCGCTTAGATTGTGATTGATAATCATCTCACACTCCTTGTGCATCTTCTGTTCTGTTACCAACAAACCAATCACAAGAGGAAGGTTGGCTGGAAATGCTACACAAGGCATTTCCGAGAACAAGGGAAGTGCTTTCTCAAACTCTTCTATCTGGATCTCCTGAATTTGGTAATCCTGAGAAGCAGAGATAGAGTAAAGAATTACTCCCCCCTCCTGTGCAATACTAGGAAATGCACAGAAGGAGAAAGTAAAAAGGAGCGCAGCTCTGCGAAGCTTATAAAGACCTCGCAGAGCTAACTTTGTTACTTTTTGCACAAGTCGAGTCGTAAGAACGATGCAATGTACACACCACATCAATGAAATTCTATAGACGACTGCCACTTGCTTGTTACCTCAGTAACTGTAATACAGATTGAGGACGGAGATTAGCTTGAGCTAACATAGCTGTACCGCTCTGCACCAAAATCTGATTTTTTGTAAAATGGGTGGCTTCTTCTGCCATGTCTGTATCCCGAATCCTACTCTCAGCAGCCTGGATATTTTCATAAGCATTCATCAGACCCTTAGCTGTATGCTCTAGGCGATTGTAATAAGCGCCTAAATCTGCACGTTGCTTATTGATTTGATTAAGAGCCACATCAACAACGCCCAAACTTTCATTTGCGAAAGATGGTGTTGATATAGTCATGATGGTTCCATCTGGACGAGAAAGGCCCAAAGAAAGAGCAGTCATAGTTTGAATATAAACCCTCTCCCTTTGATGCATATTAGGTCCCATATGGAACCACATTGAACCTATTCTTGACCCACGAGCAAAGTGTCCTTGAAGCAACGGTAGTTTGTTAAACTCCGCCTGTGATGCAATTCGGTTCACTTCATCCACTAATTGTGAAACTTCAACTTGAATTAGCTGACGGTCTTCAGGAGTGTAAATACCATTTGAAGATTGTACAGCAAGTACACGCATCCTTTGTAAAAGATTGCTAACACCCTGAAGGTAACCCTCAGTTGTTTGTATCATGCTCATACCATCCTCGGCATTACGCTCTGCTTGACGCAAGCCCTTGATCTGGGCACGCATCTTCTCTGAGACGGCAAGGCCAGAAGCATCATCTCCAGCGCGGTTAATCCGCATACCAGACGATAGGCGCTCCATATTCTTATTCACATTCCAGTGTTGAAACTTCAACACACGATGCGAATTGATCGCGGAAAGGTTGTGGTTTATAATCATTCGCGTTTCCTCCTTGAAACGTAGTGTATTTTTCCAGAAGTCAGGCCGAAACCCGCTTCCTTTTATATTTATAAAGTCATGCTAAATACTCAAATCCCTTTAAGTAAAAAGCAAAACTGGGTGAACACCTTATAGTAAAAAGGAACTCATCTACCAGTGTCGGGAGTGAAAATAAGAATCTTTATTTCTAAAAAAGAAAAAATGAGTTTCCCTTTTTTTGGGAATGGTTTGAAATCTTTCAAGAAGCTATCAGAAAGCTATTTGGGTAGGCTTTTCAATTTTTTTTCGATTAGATGATTCACTTCTTGGGGTGGGGCCTGTCCTAGCGTTTTTTTCATAACTTGGCCAACAAGATGTCCTTTCACACGATCATTTCCATTCAATATCTTTTGCACACTACTTTGATTCTCTTCAAAAACTGTACAAACTATAGCATTCAGATCTCCTACATCCACAGGCTTATAATTGTGCTTTTTGATAATTTCTTCTGGTTCTTTATTTTCGGTATAGACATGTTCAAAAACTTGTTTTGCAAGAGGACTAGTGATTTTACCATCATTCAAAAGACAAATGATACGCCCTAGGCGATCAGCCGTGCAAGCGAAGTCATTTATGGAAATTTGTTTTTTATTGAGTATCCCTAGCATTTCATCTTTTACCCAGTTTGATGCTTTTTTTGCATCATCACAAATTTCAAAAACACGTTCAAAGTAATCAGCAATATCATTATCTCTTCCTAAAACATCTGCATCATACTCTGAAAGTTGCAATTCCTGTATATATCGCATACGACGTTTTTCCGGAAGTTCCGGCATATTAGCTTGAATTTCTTCTACAAGACTTGTAGGAATAGAAAAAGGCAAGAGGTCGGGATCTGGAAAATACCGATAATCTTCGGCATTCTCTTTTGTACGCATCAAAGTTGTTTTTTTCTCATCCGCATTCCATAAAACTGTAGATTGAATTATACTCCCACCATCCTCTAAGACATCAGATTGACGCTCTATTTCATAAAGGATGGCTGAACGGATGGCTTTGAAAGAATTTAGGTTCTTAATTTCTACGCGGGTACCAAGAGGAAAATCTTCGCCTTTACGAACAGAAACATTCGCATCACAGCGTAAACTTCCTTCCTCCATATTTCCATCTGTTACATTGATCGATCGCAACAAAGTACGCAATGTGTGTAAAAATTCAGAAGCATCTTCAGCAGAATACAGATCTGGCTCGGTTACGATTTCAAGTAAAGGAACACCGGCTCTATTCAAATCTATATAAGAGCAAGGCAACGCAGAAGAGCTGGAATGAATCAGCTTACCTGCATCTTCTTCCATGTGTATGCGTTCTATTTTTACGGTAACTTTACTCTGGTTTTTTCTGCGAAAAGTAAGCTGACCACCTATAGCATAGGGTTGATCGTATTGTGAAATTTGATAGCCTTTGGGTAAATCTGGATAAAAATAATGTTTTCGATCAAACTTTGTGACTTCTGCAATTTTACAGTTCAGAGCTAACCCGGCTCGAATAGCCAGTTGCAAGACCTCTTTATTTAAAACAGGCAACACGCCGGGAAGAGCTAAAGTAACTGGTCCTACTTGTGTATTGGAGCTAGCCCCATAGGAATATGGATCCGCACAAAAAAGTTTTGTTTTTGTGTTTAATTGACAATGTATTTCTAAACCAATAACAGGCTTATAGGCATCGCTCATGTGAGCAACGTCATTTACAAGTGGAAACGGCGCAAGCAAATTAGAAAAGATAGTATAAGAGAAAGTAGAAGGATAGAGCTATAAATCCTAAGAATAATTCTAAAGAAAACAGTTATAGAATAAAAAGAGGGAAAGCACTGTCTTCTTCCCCATTCAAGTAAGAAAATGCAGAAGGCGGCTTTACGATGCGATTATTACGTTTACACTTGCGGTTAAATCAAATTTTTCTTATAACTTATTTAGTTTTTTGCCCTTTGATCTCTACCGAGACTATGATCTTGCTACGATTTGCAGCCTCAAACGCATCACGAGTTTGCCTACTGAGATTACTTATACCCCCTACATTGAGCTCATACAACTCAAAAAAAATAATTATGCGTGTCTGAAGGAGGACATGGTCCTAACCAAGCACTATTGCTTTCGTTGCCTCCCATATTGGGATCGCTGGTCCAAATATTTAGGCCGGTATATCTATGTTCATAAAGTTTGTGGGGTGTTCGTTCCTGAATAGGTAAGCTTGGGAATTTAGCGCCTTGTCTTTATGATATTCCATAAATTGAGATGAACCCAAGGAGCTGGCGTGATATCAGTATCTTCCACAATAATCAAAACAAAGCTCGCCGTATCACTGGGCACATTCGACCACTTGATTTTAGGGAAATTATTGCTACTACCATTGTATTGTGTACCGACAGTCTGAGAAAATTCGTTAGGCATCGCTGTGCTAGGATCAAGACCATCATCGTTTGCACTTGATGTGAGAGTGAAAAAGGGGCGATCTGCCTCCTCATTACCCTTACAATGTATAGCGACTAGGCTACAGGCCAATATAATTAAGAAGCTTCCTAACTTTGTTGAATAAGAATGGTGATTCTTTTTACGTCTCTCACACCTATACCTGCGTATTATTTATTTTTTGTCCACTTAAAAATAAATGATGAGACTGTTGCAAAAAAGAAGAAAGACAGAAGTGATGCCTTAAATTGGCGATTCATAGCAATCGATTTGCAATCCTTTATATTTCGCAACAGTCCCCTTCTACAATGATTACTTTAATGATTACTTTCGTAACGACTCTATGGTACAAGTTTGAAGTGAAAAGCAAGCGTATCATTTATGTACAATTCATAAGCTCCTGGAGATAAAGCAGCTAGTGCCCAATGTAAGCGGGTTCGTAAAGATATTTGTTTATAAAACATCTTATTTCTCATGAGGAATACTGTGATAGTATCTTGGCTACCCTCGCCTCTTTGTATCGCTAATTGAAATGCCGAATTCATATCACCAACTTGTAAAAGACCATAATTATTTTTGATGGATAAAATGACTATATCAGAAAAAATGGGTACTACTTCTGTAGTGGAAAAACATTCTAGTTTGGAATTTTTTTGATCAAAACAAACTCCATTAGGGTATACTTTTTTTACCTCTCGTAAAGAGAGAATAAGAGAATGGCTATTCATGCTTTGCTCTTTTCTAGATGATTGGCTGCTATTGCTAAACGACGGCATATTGTAGATTTACTGACACCGAAAAGTCTTGATAAATGTGCCATTTCATGAATAGCTGTTTTCGCTTCTGCAATTTTTTGAGTTTTATGTTTTCTTTCAATGAGTTCTCTTTCTTTTTCCATGCTATCTGCACGATGTATTAAAGAGTGAAGGTGTGCTTTTCTGTTTTCATATTTTTCCCAAAGCTTCATTCTTCTTTCCTGACGTTCCCGTCGTTCCATAAGAAATTGCGAAGCTTTTTGCGGACACTTGGTTTCGTAGACTAGTAATTTGAGCTCTTCAATTGTGAGTTCCATTCCGACGTAGAGTTTAGCTGTTATGCGTAGAAGTATAGGCACACAGGAAAAATATTTTTCTTTAGTTTTTTCTTCTAAAAAAAAAGCATTTCTAATGAAAAAAAGATCAGTACTTTTTTGAGGTGGTGATATTTCATAGTGGAGATCTTGTTGCAATTTCCTGCGTTCTTTAAATCGGATAAAATTATAAAATAAATTTTTTTGATAGGATAGCATAAAAGCAGCAAAAGGTATGTGTCTTCTCTTTTCATAAGCAGTAAAACAATTGGGCAAGTTCTCATAGAAATGTACACAAAAATCGTCTATAATCTCTTTTTCATTTGTATTTTTATGAAGCGCATGAGTGTATTTAACAATAATTTCCCATACTTCTTCTATGATCACAGTAAGGCTTTTTGTGTTTGCATAAATTGCGGGTAGATGTTCTAAATTCAAAAGACCATTATTCGAATGACCTCTATCGTTATTTACGTTATTTACGTTATTTACGTTATTCGCGTTATTTGTAATTTTCATATATATAATAAAAAGGTTTTTACAGTTTAATTTGTTCCACTCTTTTTCAATAAATAGTTAAAAATATTTATTGAAATGCTATGACAGAAAATGATGTGACATAAAAAATTTTCCCGGTATACCTTCTTGAAGTTTAGTAATATTATGATTGCCAAATGCTGAGGCATATGATCACATTCAAAGTCGTCTGACTAAAAGTTATTGATAATAGGAGATTTAATGGTATGAAAAAGTATTTTGGACTTGCAGGACGTATAAGCGTTGGTGCTATCTTTTTGGTTTTTGGTGCAAATGGGATAGCTGGAGTGTACTTTGGTCAACCTTTCATAGAGCTACCACCACCAAAGGAAGGAAGCTTTGTTGCACAGTATATTTTTGTTTTAGGTGGGAGTTATATTCTGAAAACAGTAAAGATTGTTGAAGTATTGGGAGCGCTTATGTTGCTTTCAGGTTTTTTTTTACCGCTGGGTATTGTAATCTTAGCACCTATTATCGTGAATATCTTTTTGTTTCATATGACTCTTGAACCGGGAGACCTAGGTATGGCCTTTTTCCTTGTTTTTGGTGAAGCAGTTATGGTGTGGGCCTATTGGGGGTACTTCAGACCGCTTTTCACAATTCATAAAAAAAGCTAAGCCACTCACAATAAGGTATGTATGGTGAAAATTATATAATTGCCTTCATAGTCATGTGGTAGCTTCGGCTCCCATGGGACTGTTGCAAAAATGTAAATAATTGTAAATAGAGTGCCATGAACCGCCAATTTAAAGCATTTTTAGAGGCTTAACCTCCTGTTTTTTTGTATTTTGCAACGTTCCACCCACTGCCACCCAGAGCATGGGAGGGGGGCAAATAAAACGCTGTGAAATGCTAATTTAAGGCATTTTTAGAAGGTCAGCTTCCTGTTTTTTTGTATTTTGTAATGTGGTCCCTCCTCTCTAGTGGATAGAGAAGGGCTTGATCTTACGCCTCTGGTCTATGCATATCGTGCCCCAATTTATCTCTCTTTGTTTTTAAATAGCGGTCATTGTGTTTATTCGATTTGATAACTAAAGGAATTTTTTCTGTGATTTCCAGTCCGTAGCCCATAATGCCCGCGCGCTTTGCAGGATTATTTGAGATTAGACGAATTTTTTTTAGACTGAGATCACGTAAAATTTGTGCACCAACGCCATAGTCTCTCTCATCAACTTTAAAGCCAAGTTTTGTATTGGCTTCTATTGTATCGTAACCTTGCTCTTGCAAGCGATAGGCCTTGAGCTTGTTTACAAGCCCTATACCACGCCCTTCTTGCTTCATGTACAGGACAACACCCTTTCCTTCTTTTTCCACCATTTGCATGGCAGTATGTAGTTGTTGTCCACAGTCACAACGACAAGAGCCAAAGATATCACCAGTAACACAAGAGGAATGGACCCGGACAAGAATGGGTTCTTCTGGGTCCCAAGTACCCTTAACTAGAGCAAGATGGATTTCTTTTGTATCTGTTTGTTTATAGGTCACTAGATGAAAGTCACCATAATCGGTTGGCATATCCACATCAATGATGCGTTCAATCAAGCGTTCATGCAAGCGTTCATGTTGAAGACGATACCGTATCATATCTTGTATTGTGATGATCTTTAGATCAAATCTTTTGGCGACTTCTAGGAGATCATTTAAGCGAGCCATTGTTCCATCGGGATTCATAATTTCGACTAGTACGCCAGCTGGTTCAAAGCCAGCTAATAGGGCCAAATCTACTGCTGCTTCTGTGTGCCCGGCGCGACGCAATACACCACCTTTTGCCGCACGTAGAGGAAAAATATGACCGGGACGCCGTAAATCTTTTGGTGTTGTTTCGGGATCGATTAGAGCCTGTAGTGTGCGGGCCCTATCTCCAGCTGAAATTCCTGTTGTGCAACCCTTACCTTTTAAATCTACAGAAATAGTAAATGGTGTTTCAAAAAGTTCTGTATTTTCTATATCTGCAATCATCATTTTAAGATCCAGTTCATCACAACGCTTTGGACTTAGAGGGGCGCATATCAGGCCTCGCCCATGGGTGGCCATGAAGTTCACAACTTCAGGGGTTATATTCCGTGTTGCTGTGACAAAATCGCCTTCATTTTCTCGCTCTTCATCATCAATCACAATGATCAAACGTCCAGCTTGAATTTCAGATATGGCTTCTTGAATTGTGTTCATTTTTGTTTGTCTAATCATCTTCTTTCTTTTTTGTTCTCTTTTTTACTCTCTTTTTTACTCTTGAAACTATTGCCCTTAGTTTTTATAAGTAGCTATACTCATGTGTTTATAGGTATATATTAAATTTAGGTGTGTCGCTTAGTCAAAATCGCTTTCATGTGTTTACGTATACCAGCTGACGTTTTTACCCATGTATATTGTCCTCTCACTATGGGAATTATAAATTTTTTTCAAGCGATGTCTTTATTGAGATAAAATGTATAATCTGCCACAAAATCATTGGAAAAATAAAATCCAAAAAGAGCTCAAGCATTTGGAGAAAAAACTTCTTTTGCGTGAATTGCGTCCTCACCTAGGGCGAATTGATTTTTCCTCTAATGATTACCTTTCCGTAAATGCAAATGGTACTTTGCAAAAAATTTTTGAAAATGAATTCAAAAAAAAAAAGACGAATTTTGTAGGTAGCACCGGCTCAAGACTACTTTCTGGCCATTATGAATCTTTTACCAAACTAGAAACTGATTTGGCCAGATACGTAGGCGTCCAGAGTAGCCTCTTTTTTAGTAGTGGTTATGCAGCGAATGTAGGGGTGTTACCGGCTATCTTAGGAATACACGATGTAGCCTTTTGTGATAGGCTTTGCCATGCTTCTCTTTTAGATGGTGTTCGGCTTTCTCAGGCGCGTCGTTTTTATTTTAAACATAACGATTTGAATGAGTTAGAAAGAAAATTACAGTACCACAGTGAAAAAAGGAAATCACGCAGTTTTTTTTGGATCATTGTGGAATCCATTTATAGTATGGATGGAGATAGTCCGAATTTACGGTTACTTTGTGATTTAGCCGAACGCTATGATGCTTGTATTTATCTAGACGAGGCACATGCTTTTGGGATAAGAGGTGAGGGCTGTGGATTAGCCTGTGAACAAGGTGTTTTGTCTCGTATAACGATCTCTGTTTTCCCTTGCGGCAAAGCGTTAGGCCTTATGGGCGCTTTTGTCTGCGGTCCAGAAGAGCTTAGAATTTTATTAATGAACAAAGCTCGTAGTTTTATGTATTCTACCGCCCCATTACCTATTTTAGCATCACTCCTTGCTTCTGTATTGGAAATCGTATTTTCAAAAAAGATGGCTTCCCCTCGACAAAATATAATCACTTTATCTAAATATTTTCTTTCAGAGCTAGGAAAAAGAACCAAATATAAAACACCTTCGACTTCTCATATTCTGCCCGTTCTTACAACCAGTTCAAATAAAGCATTGATTCTGGAGAAAGGTTGTCAAAGTGCAGGTTTCGATGTGCGAGCGATACGGCCTCCAACCGTAGCCAATGGGGCGAGTCGTTTACGTTTTATCCTCCAGGCCATGCATGTGAAAAAAGATGTGGATAGGGTTTTGTCCGTATTAGAGAGATTATAATCTTGAAAAAGAGTGAGATGAAATCAAAAATTTGCAGTGTCCGTACTAGAGTTGTTACGACAGTTCCATTAGAAAGCCTACGGCCAGAATCGAACTGGCGACCTCTTCATTACGAGGGAAGCGCTCTACCAACTGAGCTACGTAGGCATATAAAAAGGACATAGCTAGACGTTACTTCGCAATTAATTTATCTCATGTCTTAGTTTATCAAATATTTCCGAAAGCTTTTTTGTTTGTAGAGCATAAGCTCTGCGGTTTACAGCTAGTACAGCACAAAAATCCATTATGTGGCAAACTTCTACCAATCCATTTTCTTTTAAAGTCGATCCTGTGCTAACAATATCTACGATGCAGTCTGATAGAGAAAGCATAGGGGCAATTTCTACGCTACCATGGAGCTTGATAATGTCACAACTCAATCCTGAGCGATAAAAAAAATCTGCTGCAATACGTGGATATTTTGTAGCTACACGAATATGGGATTTTTTAAACAGATTGCTAGATACCCCTGGTAGAGACGCCACTGCTAAATAGCACTTCCCAAAGTCTAGTTCAAAAGGGAGAGTCAGGTCATGGGAACCTTCCATGAGGACGTCACGACCCGTGATACCAATATCGGCTCCACCCTGTAAAATATAAGTAGGCACGTCTTGGCTACGAACGAGAAGAACACGAAATTGTCTTGTTTTATCCCAAAGAACGAGTTCTCTTCCTTCAGGTAAGGATTCAAATTCAGCGAGTTTTATCTTTTGAAAAAAAGTAAGACTTTCTTCTGCCAATCTACCAGAGGGAAGTGCTATGGTGAAGATGCCGTCTTCCTTCATCAACGTCCCAACTCCAGTAAATAAACAGAGCTGGGAGCCAAGAATACTCTTACCTTTTCTTTATCGAAAGACAAAATTTTCTGAAAGACTTTGCGTGCTTCGGTTTTTTTCCCTAATTTGGTTAGCATTCGCCCTTGCCCAAATAGGGCAAGGGCCTTGATTTTATTTTTTTTAGAAGTGATTTCAGCCGCCATTCTATAGCTCTGTTCTGCATTGTTGTAATTGCTCAGGTTTTCTTCGTGTAATGCGCTTCGTAAATAAAAGTACATTTTTAATTCTGGAGTTTCAGCCTTTTTGGCTATTTCCACGCAGAGCTTAGCGGCTTCTTCAAATTTGTCACCTTTTTCCAGATAGCGTTTTTTAAAGAGCATAGCTCTAAGTGGAGATTTGCCATGTTGATATTGCTGGCTATATTCATCTATCTTTTCTACGGCGATATCGAAAGCTCCTGATTCTAAGTTCATTGTGGGTTCTTTTAATAGTTTTTGAAGAGCCACAATACTTTTATTGTTTTGATGTTCATCCCAGCTCACATAACCAACAAACAAAAAGAAAATAAATATAATAGCCAAGAAGCCTAAAGCGAATTGACGAATATGTAGTCGTATGTAATAAAATAGCTTGGTAAGAAAAAGTTCTACTTTACTCCCTGTAAAGTCACGCCAGGGATAGAGACTATCGCGACCACTAAGGTTGGATAATTGTGTATCTGTATTTTTTGCCTCTTGATTTTGTAATAGTTCTGCTGATTTTCGGCGCGATCGAGTTTTATAGATATTCACAGAGTATCCACTCTTTTACAATAGTGGGAGAAAATCCAATAGAATTTTTTCTATAAAATCGTTGTTGTCTTTTTTATCCCAATTATTTTTTCGATTCTTCTCCTTCCTCTATTATGGAAAAACAAAATTCCTCATCAAAAGATTATGCTATTGACTTACGTCCAATTTATCTTTGGTACCGTGAGAATAAACGTGCACTTCCCTTTCGTTTTTCAAAAGATCCTTATCGAATTTGGGTCTCCGAAGTTATGTTACAGCAGACTCGTATGGCTACAATACTAGAGCCTTATCAAAGATTTATTACTCGTTTCCCTAATATGAAATCTTTAGCTAATGCTTCTGAGGAAGAAGTACTAAACTATTGGCAGGGGCTTGGTTATTATAGTCGTGCTCGTAATTTACGAAAAGGAGTTCGGCAAGTTTTACAAGAATACAAGGGTACCTTTCCCCAAGATTTAGATAGTGTCCTTTCGTTATCTGGAGTAGGTCCTTATATAGCCGCAGCTATATTGAGCATTTGTTATGGACATAAATTATCGACTCTGGATGCAAATGTAAAGAGAGTATTAGCTCGAATTTATCATATTTGTGAAGCTTCAAAAAACAAATATTTAGAACACATATCGCAATCTTGGCTATTGCAAGGCATGAAAATTTTCAATAGTGGGGCTCTTGCTGTTTCGTCAGGTGAGCATAATCAAGCCATTATGGAATGGGGTGAATTGGTTTGCACGGCGAAACAAGCGCGTTGTTTTCTTTGTCCAATGAGTTCCCAGTGTAAGAGTTATCAAATAGGTGGAGAAAAGGAAGCTAGTCGAGTTCCACCAGTCAGAAAAAAAAGCTTTATCCAATTGAAACTCCATTTTTGGCTTATTGTGTCTGCAAATAGAAAGAGTGTCTTACTGCTAAAGGAGGATCATTCGCGTTTTTTAAGGGGGTTATGGTCTTTTCCCTATGTTTATCGCAATCTGACTAATCCAGAACAGAATTGGTCAGTCCCTCATTTCCCGACTATTTTTTTGCAGTCGTCAGTAAAAAAACGGCACATCTTCCCCCAAAAAATTAAACATTCTATTACGAACCACAAAATCACAGGAGAAGTGGAGACTATTTGGCTGGCTTCCGGATGTAAAAAATTTCTTTCGTATTTACAAACAACGGGTTCAGATGCCTTTCAAAGAGAATGGCTTTGGGTAGAATGGGGTAAATTGCAATCATATTTAGTCAGTTCACTAGGGAAAAAGGCCTTGTCTGTCTATAACATGAATTCATAGGGCTATATTCACATTTCGGGAAAATCCACGAAGGTGGATAAGGTGGATAAGGAAATATTATGGAAGTATTTTAGAATTGAACGGAGCTAAGTCATCTCTTGGACTGTTGCGAAATGTAAATAATTGCAAATAGAGTGTTATGAATTGCTGATTTAGAGCATTTTAAACGTGCATTTCTTATTTTTCTGCATTTTACAACAATCTCCCCTGGCAATAGCCCGATGGTTTGACTGTCTTTCACAAAAAAACCGAATTTTCTTTTGTTTTCTTGACATTTCCTACTGAAAGCAGAAGAATGCACCGTTCATCTTCTGCTTTACAAATTGGTATACACGGGTATCAGATATGTCTTTTTGTTATGGTTCATCTGTGAACATCGTTTTTTTATAGTTCTGTGAAAATTTTTAAGAAAAAAGTCTTGTTTCGTTTTTTTCGGCGTATAGTGGCTACTATGCTGGTGATCCAGTATTTTTGTGTTTTGCAGGTTTGGCAGCTTAGTGCCCAGAGCCCAGGCTTGCAAATCGATCGTAGTCGTGGTAGCGGAGTCAGTATTGATAAAAGCCGGCAAGCTCCGGTCATAAATACGTCCCGCCCCACAAGGGGTGGTGTGTCGCATAACTTTTTTAGGAGTTTCAATGTGGGCCGTAAGGGTGTGGTTATTAACAATAGCGTAGGGAGCGGAAACTCTAAATTAGCAGGTCAGCTTTCGGGGAATGCAAATTTGTCAGGTGGCTCTGCTCGTATTATCTTGAACGAGGTTACTGGAGGTGGTGGGCGTTCACGTTTACGGGGGCAAACGGAGATATTTGGCCAAAGAGCGGAGTATATCCTAGCTAATCCCAATGGCGTTAGTTGTGACGGCTGCAGCTTTACAAATACTGCTCGTACCACTCTTACGACCGGGCAGTCTGTGTTAAATGCTAACGGTGGTCTAAGTCATTTTAATGTCACTAGTGGTGATGTGCGTATTGAGGGTGCTGGGTTAGATTCTGGGGATGCGGACTTTTTTGATATAGTTGCTCGTACAGCTAAGATAGATGGGCAAGTGAAAGGTAAGGATGTTGGAATACTCCTGGGAAAAAACCAAGTCAACTATGGTGAACGTAATATAGAGAACCGCCTATCTGATGGTGTGGACAGTGGCTATGCATTGGATGTTACATCTCTCGGTGGAGTAGAGGCCGAGAAAATCACCATGGAGAGTAGTGGGAGTGGTGTTGGTGTTCGTGTGAGTGGTAAAATGACCGCTAGTTCTGGCTCTCTTCGTTTTACAGCTGATGGTAGAATGGTTATGGGGGGTAAGATATCTGCAAAAAGAGGGGGTGTCACCATCGAAAGCCGAAGAAAGGGCGTTCAGGTTAGTGGTAGTATTGCTTCCGCTCACGGTGTGTCTCTTTCGGCACGTGGGGATGTGTTGAATCAAGGTGGTGAAGTTGTGTCTTCTGGGGATATTGATCTTTCCTCAACTCGCGGCTATATACGCAACACTGGGAATGGCCTCATTTCATCTGGTGGTACGGTTAGCTTGCTTGCTAAAAAAAATGTGCTCAATGAGGAGGGGAGAATCGTTTCTTCTAAAGCCCTTGATATTAGGGCTAGACGCGGAAAAATTATAAACAGAGGTGGTGTGCTTGATGCAGGTCTGGGTTTTGTCCGTCTTAGAGCTGGCATAGGTGTTGAGAATGAAGAGGGTGGCGTTATTGAGGGTACTCAGTCGGTTCGCATGCTGTCTAGGGATGATATTCGCAACCGAGATTCACGAGTGTATGGAGGCGGTGGTGTAAGTTTGCATGCAGGCGATGATGTGTATAGTTCTGGTGCTTTTTCTATGATTGATAGTGCTAATTTGATTGCTGCTGTAGCCGGCCGCGACATCTCTTTGAGAGGCGGCCGGGTTTCCTCTTTTGGCAGTGTTTCCTTGAGTGCAGGGAGAAACTTCCAAAGTGATTCTGCTTCCATTCGTTCTACGCAGCATATGGATCTTATAGCGCAAGCAGCGATTCAGAATAGGGATGGTCATATTTTTTCTGCGTCTTCAGCTCGTCTTTATTCTAAGAGGGGTGATCTTTTTACCAGTGGTGAGATTGTAGTTGGGGATTTTGATTATTTTTCAGAGGGTACCCCCAGTGGTGGAGAAGGGGTGAAAAGGGAGGAGTCTTCTCTCGTTATAGCCTCTGGTGGGAGCATTTATAATGAGGGTGGTACTATTGTGGCGGATAGAACTTACATTGATGCACAGGGTGGATCGTTTGTAAATAAAGAAGGGGAAATAGCCGGGCGGGAGTCCTTGTCTATATCGGCAGATATGCGTAAGTTCGGATCTCTCTCTGAAATATTAGATTCGGGTAACATAGAGAATATGAATGGTGAAATAGTGGGTAGTAGCCTTTCGTTATATGCCAGAGGGAGCGGTATCGATAATAGTGGGCAGATAGGAAGCAAAGCCACTCGTAGCTTGGAGTTAGTATCTTTGGGAGAGATTCGCAGTGTAGATGGTGATGTCCTTGGAAAAGTTATCACCTTTCGTTCCAAGGATTCTGTATTGATTTCTTTGGGTAGTGTTGGCGGGTCAGAATCAGAAAGTGTACAAATTCTGTCCGGTGGTGGTTTGGAAATAGGAAACTCTTCTCTTGTTTCGAAATCTCTATCTTTGCACTCTATGAAGTCCCTCCATATTGGTTTGGGCAGTCATTTGGAAAATACAGGTAGTGGAGCTTTGGATGTTCTTTCCGGAGAGAACCTTTCCGTCTATGGTGATTTGATTTCCGGCGGAGACTTATCTTTGACCTCGATAGGCGGAGATTTGTATAGTTCTGCAGATAGTCATATAGAGAGTGCTGCCTTTTCTGGGGATATAAGTATCACTTCAGGTGGTACTGCTGGTATTGCAGGTGAGCTTCTTTCTGGTGGTGCTTTGAAAATAGATGCAGAAGAAGATTTTTTTGTTTTTCAAAATGGGTATGTAGAAGCTATTCAGAGTGAAGAGCTTTCTATTCGTTCCGGTGGTAGCATAAATGTTAGTGGTGGTAGTATTCTTGGCGGTAAAGTAAGTTTAGATGCTGGTGGCGACGTTTTTGCAAGGGATGGTGGACGTATAGAGGGTAGTTCTGATCGGTCACTATCGATTGTTTCCGGTGGCAATATAGATGCTATCGGTGGTAGTATTCTTGGTGGTGAAGTGAGTTTAGATGCTGGTGGCGACGTTTTTGCAAGAGATGGTGGTCGCATAGAAGGTAGTTCTGATCGGTCATTATCGATTATTTCCGGTGGCAGTATTGATGTTAGTGGTGGTAGTATTCTTGGCGGTAAAGTGAGTTTAGATGCTGGTGGCGACGTTTTTGCAAGGGATGGTGGACGTATAGAGGGCGCTTCTGGTCGATCATTGTCTATTGTTTCTGGCCGAAATATTAGTGCAAGTCGTGGAGGTGTGATCTCTGGGGGTGGCGTAAGTATAACCTCTAAAAGGAACATCTCTGTAAATCAGGGAGGGAGTATAAAGGGCAACGCTTCTCGGCTAATATCAATTGTTTCTGGTGGTAGTATTGATGTGAGTGATGGAGGTGGCATTTTTGGTGGTGATTTGGATGTGAAAGCCAAGGGAGATATTGTGGCTGTACGAAATGGTCGTATAGAAGGTGGTTCTAATCAGTCGCTTTCTCTTGTTTCTGGTCGTGAGATTGATTTTAGTGATGGTGGTATCCTGTCGGGTGGTAAAATAAATGTAAGTGCTGAGAGTAATGTGTTGGTTAGGGGTGGTGGTCGCATAGAAGGTAGTTCTGATCGGTCATTATCGATTATTTCCGGTGGCAGTATTGATGCTAGTGGTGGTAGTATCCTTGGTGGTAAAGTGAGTTTAGATGCAGGTCGAAATGTTTTGGCCACCAAAGGTGGTCGTATAGAGGGCGCTTCTGATCAGTCGTTATCAATAGTCTCTTTTGGAAATATAGATGTGGGCAATGGAGGTTCTCTTTCTTTTGGTTCAAAATCAAGTTTGTTTGCAGGTAATGATATTTTAATTTCAGGTGGTGGAAGCGTAGGCACAGGGGTAGCCCATTCTCTATCTATCACAACTGGTGGTAGTCTTTTTGTGAGTGATGGTGGTGCTTTGTTCTTTGGTTCAGGTGCAAAATTGGATGTAGGTCGTGATGTCTTGTCTGCTGGTGGTAGTATAGGGAACGATAGAGCCGACGCCTTACTTCTTTCAGTTGGTGGTTCTCTTGATGTGAGCGATGGGGGCTCTCTTTCTTTTGGCGCAGATACAAAGCTAAATGTAGGTCGTGATGTCCTATCTGCTGGTGGTAGTATAGGGAGCGATGGAGCCGAAGCCCTGCTTTTTTCTGTTGGCGGTTCTCTTGATGTGAGTGATGGAGGCTCTCTTTCTTTTGGTTCAAATACAAAGCTAAATGTAGGTCGTGATGTCCTGTCTGCTGGCGGTAGTATAGGGAGCGATGGAGCCGACGCCTTACTTCTTTCAGTTGGTGGTTCTCTTGATGTGAGCGATGGGGGTTCTCTTTCTTTTGGCTCAAATACAAAGTTAGACATTCGTCGAAATGTCTCCGCTTTGCGGGGTGGTACTATAGGAGGGGATAATGTTATTAGCTTGATAATGGTTGCTGGAGGTGATCTTGATGTGAGCGATGGAGGCTCTCTTTCTTTTGGTTCTGGTATGAGTTTAGACATTAGCGGTAACGTCCTTGCTACTAATAGCGGACGTATGGGTAGTGATGGTGCGGATGCCTTGCTTCTTTCCGTCGGCGGTGATCTTGATGTGAGTGATGGCGGTTCTCTTGCTTTTGGTCGCAATTCTGAATTGTCTGTGACAGGTGACTTTTCTGCTCGTGAAGATGGTCGCATAGGAAGTGATGGTGCGGACACTTTGCTTCTCTCCGTTGGTGGTGATCTTGATGTGAGCGATGGTGGTTCCTTAGCCTTTGGTTCTGATAGTCGGTTAGATGTGGCTTTTGATATTGTAGCCCTTAGAGGAAGTCAAATAGGTGCTGAAGGTGGTGACGATCTAATGCTTGTTGTTGGTGGTGATTTGAATGTGAGTGAAGGTAGCTCTCTTCGCTTCGGACGCAACTCTGAATTGTCCGTGGCAGGTGACTTTTCTGCTCGTGAAGGCGGTCGCATAGGAAGTGATCGTGCGGATGCCTTGCTTCTTTCTGTTGGCGGCTCCCTTGATGTGAGCTATGGGGGCTTTCTTTCCTTTGGCTCTAGTGCGAATTTAAATATATCTCGTAATGTTTTAGCGAATAGAGGTGGGCGCATAGAAGGCAATGGAGAAGGCAATGGAGGGGTGGACGATGGGAAATCCCTGCTTTTTTCGATGCGTATTGGTCGTAGTCTTGACTTGAGTGATGGTGGTTCTCTTGTCGCTCGTAATCTGAACGTAGAAGTTGGGAGTAATATTTCCTTGGAAAGGGATGGACGCTTGGGTGGCGAATTGACCGAGAACGCTTCTATTCGATCTGGTGGTAACTTATATGCAGATAGCCGTGGTTCTATTCTCTCTGGCGGGGACCTTTCTCTGAAAATTGCTGGGAGTGTTTATAGTCGAAATGGTGGGCGTATAAAAGCAGATGAAGAGGGCTCTGTAAGTCTTGTTAGTGGTGGCAATGTATACTTAGGCCGCAATGGTATTCTTTCTGCAGGCAAGGTAGACGTTAAGGTCGAGAGAGATGTGATAGCGAATGATGGTGCTATAATCGAAGGAGTAGGTAGTGGAGGTGTGTCTTTTGTTATTGGTGGAAATTTAGATCTTAGTGGTGATGCTAATCTTATTTCAAATTCTGACTTACGTTTGCGTGTGGGTCGTGATGTTCTATTAGATGATGGTTCTCGAATAGCAGCTGGCCAAGGTGAGGAAGATCGTTTTATACTGGCTACAGGTGGTAGTTTTAGTATGAGAGGTGGATCTTCTGTTGAATTTGGTTCAAATGCAAAGCTAAATGTAGGTGGTGATTTTCTATCTTCTGGTAGCAGTATAGGAAGCGATAGAGCGGATGCCTTACTTCTTTCCGTTGGCGGTTCTCTTGATGTGAGCGATGGCGGTTCTCTTTCTTTTGGCTCAGATGCAAAGCTAAATGTAGGTCGTGATGTCCTATCTGCTGGCGGTCGCATAGGAAGCGATAGAGCGGATGCCTTACTTCTTTCTGTTGGTGGTTCTCTTGATGTGAGCGATGGAGGCTCTCTTTCTTTTGGCTCAAATACAAAGCTAAATGTAGGTCGTGATGTCCTATCTGCTGGTGGTAGTATAGGGAGTGAAAGAGTCGACGCCTTACTTCTTTCAGTTGGTGGTTCTCTTGATGTGAGCGATGGCGGTTCTCTTTCTTTTGGCTCAGATACAAAGCTAAATGTAGGTCGTGATGTTCTGTCTGCTGGCGGTCGCATAGGAAGCGATAGAGCGGATGCCTTACTTCTTTCAGTTGGCGGTTCTCTTGATGTGAGCGATGGCGGTTCTCTTTCTTTTGGTTCAGATACAAAGCTAAATGTAGGTCGTGATGTCCTATCTGCTGGTGGTAGTATAGGGAGTGATCGTGCGGACGCCTTACTTCTTTCAGTTGGCGGTTCTCTTAATGTGAGCGATGGAGGTTCTCTTTCTTTTGGTTCAGATACAAAGCTAAATGTAGGTCGTGATGTCCTATCTGCTGGTGGTAGTATAGGGAGTGATCGTGCGGACGCCTTACTTCTTTCAGTTGGCGGTTCTCTTAATGTGAGCGATGGAGGTTCTCTTTCTTTTGGTTCAGATACAAAGCTAAATGTAGGTCGTGATGTCCTATCTGCTGGTGGTAGTATAGGGAGCGATAGAGCGGATGTCTTACTTCTTTCAGTTGGCGGTTCTCTTAATGTGAGCGATGGAGGTTCTCTTTCTTTTGGTTCAGATACAAAGCTAAATGTAGGTCGTGATGTCCTATCTGCTGGTGGTAGTCTAGGGTGGGCTGGAGCCGATGCCTTACTTATTTCCGTTGGCGGTTCTCTTGATGTGAGCGATGGAGGTTCTCTTTCTTTTGGTTCAAATACAAAGCTAAATGTGGGTCGTGATGTCCTATCTGCTGGTGGTAGTATAGGGAGTGATCGTGCGGATGCCTTACTTATTTCTGTTGGTGGTTCTCTTGATGTGGGCGATGGAGGCTCTCTTTCTTTTGGTTCAAATACAAAGCTAAATGTAGGTCGTGATGTCCTATCTGCTGGTGGTAGTATAGGGAGTGAAAGAGCCGACGCTTTACTTCTTTCTGTTGGTGGTTCTCTTGATGTGAGCGCTGGCGGTTCTCTTTCTTTTGGTTCAGATACAAAGCTAAATGTAGGTCGTGATGTCCTATCTTCTGGTGGTAGTATAGGGGGTGAAAGAGCCGACGCTTTACTTCTTTCATTTGGTGGTTCTCTTGATGTGAGCGATGGAGGTTCTCTTTCTTTTGGCTCAAATACAAAGCTAAATGTAGGTCGTGATGTCCTGTCTTCTGGCGGTAGTATAGGGAGTGATCGTGCCGATGCCTTACTTCTTTCATTTGGTGGTTCTCTTGATGTGAGCGATGGAGGTTCTCTTTCTTTTGGTTCAAATACAAAATTGGATGTAGGTCGTGATGTCCTATCTTCTGGTGGTAGTATAGGGAGTGATCGTGCCGATGCCTTACTTCTTTCATTTGGTGGTTCTCTTGATGTGAGCGATGGAGGTTCTCTTTCTTTTGGTTCAAATACAAAATTGGATGTAGGTCGTGATGTCCTATCTTCTGGTGGTAGTATAGGGAGTGATCGTGCTGACGCCTTACTTCTTTCAGTTGGCGGTTCTCTTGATGTGAGTGATGGCGGTTCTCTTTCTTTTGGTTCAAATACAAAATTGGATGTAGGTCGTGATGTCCTATCTTCTGGTGGTAGTATAGGGAGTGAAGGAGCCGACGCTTTACTTCTTTCATTTGGCGGTTCTCTTGATGTGAGCGATGGAGGCTCTCTTTCTTTTGGTTCAAATACAAAGCTAAATGTAGGTCGTGATGTCCTCTCTTCTGGCGGTAGTATAGGGAGCGAAGGAGCCGACGCTTTACTTCTTTCATTTGGCGGTTCTCTTGATGTGAGTGATGGAGGCTCTCTTTCTTTTGGCTCAGATACAAAGCTAAATGTAGGTCGTGATGTCCTGTCTGCTGGTGGTAGTATAGGGAGTGAAGGAGCCGACGCCTTACTTCTTTCAGTTGGTGGTTCTCTTGATGTGAGTGATGGCGGTTCTCTTTCTTTTGGTTCAGATGCAAAGCTAAATGTAGGTCGTGATGTCCTATCTTCTGGTGGTAGTATAGGGAGCGATGGAGCCGACGCCTTACTTCTTTCAGTTGGCGGTTCTCTTAATGTGAGCGATGGAGGTTCTCTTTCTTTTGGCTCAGATGCAAAGCTAAATGTAGGTCGTGATGTCCTATCTTCTGGTGGTAGTATAGGGAGTGATCGTGCTGACGCCTTACTTCTTTCAATTGGCGGTTCTCTTGATGTGAGTGATGGCGGTTCTCTTTCTTTTGGTTCAGATGCAAAGCTAAATGTAGGTCGTGATGTCCTATCTTCTGGTGGTAGCATAGGGAGTGATCGTGCGGATGCCTTACTTCTTTCAGTTGGTGGTTCTCTTGATGTGAGCGATGGAGGCTCTCTTTCTTTTGGCTCAGATGCAAAGATAAATGTAGGTCGTGATGTCCTATCTTCTGGTGGTAGCATAGGGAGCGAAGGAGCCGACGCCTTACTTCTTTCAGTTGGCGGTTCTCTTGATGTGAGCGATGGAGGCTCTCTTTCTTTTTCCGGAGAATCGCGTGTTGTTGTTTCTGGAAATATTTCAGGTGAGCGGGGTGGGCGTATAGGTGTAGATAATCGAAATTCTTTAGAGCTCGAAGTAGGTGGTGCTTTAAACTTGAGTGATGGTGGTTCTATTTTGGGAGTTGAATCCGTGATCGCTGACATGGGTATTTCTCTTGCCCGAGGCGGTCGTATAGAGGGGAACAGAAATAAACTTGTAACAGTTATTTCTGATTCGGGTATTGATACGAGTGATGGTGGCTGGATTGGTGGTGGGGTGCTTGTTATTAAAGCTCATGGCAGTGTTTCTCTTGATGGCGGTGGTACGGTGAAGAGCTTTGCGGATGACGATTTGGCACGTAATTTATTGGGTATAGAAAGGGACACTGATCTTGATAGTCCGCTATTTACAGTTCGTATTGAGGCAGGGCGGTCCTTTTCCGGAATAGATGCGAATATCATTGCTTCTTCGGGGTCCATTTTCGCCCACTCTGCATCAGGGGGGCTTGCATTGAGTGGGAATGGCTTATCTGTTAGTGGCGATGATGATATGGTACATTTGCAGGCAGGTAGTGCGGGTGGTGGTGGAGGGGGTAGCGTTGATTTAAGTGGTCTGTCTACTTCAGTGACTTTATTTGTAAAGGCTATTGGTTCTACTAGCACTATTACTATTTCTGATGTTGCCCTTACTTCGGATAGGGTTTCTTTAGATGCTGGGTATAAAGTAACCGGAAGCAAAGGTGCGATTATTACGGCTAAGAATCTAGAGATCAAACAAAGGGTTGATATTGATACGTGGGATTTAGGTGGCTCTGTTATGGTGGATTCTATATTTTTAGAATCTCGCAATGGTAATGTATTCAATCGAAATGGGCACATCCAATCTCTCACAGGCGATACTTTTGAAAGTTTTACTATAGTCTCTTCAAAGGATATAATAACTGGAGATATTGCTAGCAAAAACACCTATTTGGAAGTTGGTCTTGGTGGTGATTTAGCGTATGAGAACGAAGATGTTCGTGTCACGGGAAGTGAAAACTTCAGTATCATAGTAGAAGGTGATATTGACTTAAATAGAGTGTTGTCTGATGGTAATCTTGATATACTTTCGAGTGATCATTTGTATTTTGAAACTAGAACGGGAAGTATAACGAACATAGGAGGCGACATTGCTTTCCAAGGTGCCGCTTCTTTAGTTGCTGATCGTGATATTGTTGTGGAAACACTTATAGGTGATAATGGTGAAAGGGATGTGGCAAGCCTTACCACTTCTGGTGCTTTGAATCTGACTTCTGGTCGTGATATTCGTATTACTGGCGGGGATGTAAGTGCAAATGGTGGGGGACTCTGGCGAGCAGCTAGAGACATCTCTTTGGTGGCCATAGAGGGGATAGAAAGTGCATCTTATGCAGATGGTGTGGCACGTAGACAGACAACCCATCACGCGAGCACTCTGGATTTAACGGGTGACTTTGCTTTTGTAAGTGGTAGAAATATAACTCTAAAAGGTGTTGATGGTCATGTTTCTGGGGATGTTAGGTTTGAAACGGGTGGCAGTTTATTGATTACTCATGTAGTCGACACTGAGTTTTATGAAAAAACAACAGAGGTTGTGGATAGGGATTTTCTGAAAAAGGAAAGGAAAAAGACGGTTGAGGGGTATGAAAGAGAAATCATTCAAGGCACCGAATTAAATATCAATGGTGATTTGAAAATTAAAGCGGGTCTGTCTGTGGTTGTCTCTGGTTCAACGGTTCGAGTAAGTGGTTTGAATAATTCAATTGATGCGAGTAGCTTACATATAATCGGTGTGAGTGCAAAGGAAAGGGAATGGGATAGTCAGTCTTCGAAAAAGTCTTTTGGAATAGGAGGTTCCTTATCCACAGATTATGCTGATTCGGAGAAAACACGACAACTTTCTCTAACACGCAATTATGGCTCTATCTTTAGTGTAGAGGGTGTGACGAATGTTCGGCTTGATGGGTCACTGAATATAATCGGTTCCGATTTTCGCATAGGGGATGGTTCTACCGTTAAAGCCAAAAGCATCAATATTTTTTCTGTAGCGGATATTCGAGAAGAGAAGACAGGAGAACAGAAATCTAAGATAAAATTTGGATGGGATGATGCACTCGTTGCCGTTGCTTGGGTAGGTCTTGATTATATGATGGGTTCATCCACTCTAGAAATGTTGGAGTCAGGAAGTGCTGTAGTTGATGCCATTAAAAATAATAGAAATATGGATAGTCGTTCGGAAATCCAAAGAGGGGTTACACATCAAGCCGGTGTGTTTACCGCTAATGGTGATGTAACTTTGGATATAGAAGACAATGTGCATCTGCGTGGAGGGGAGTTTAATGTCGCTGGGAATATAGGAGGCCGCATTGGAGGAAGTTTGATTTTAGAAAATGTTTATGACATAAATTTTTCTGAGGAAGAAAATTTCAGGTCTGGAAGAAGTTATTTAGGTACTATAATCAAAGAACATGATAAAACAGATGGTGTTTTTCAGCAGACTTCGCTAGGAAGTGTTTTTGGTGTAGAAGCTTCTGCTACTCTTGAAGTTGGAGGCAGTATTGTTAAAGTGGGTTCCGAATTAAAGATTGGAGAAGAGTTTTTGCTGAATGGTGAGGAGCTGTATCGAAATGAGAAAGGTGATTTTGTTAACCAATCAGGCGAGCTTTCAAAGAAGATAGATGTGTTAGATAGTGTAGAAATTTCCAAATTCTGGGAAAGAGATTCCGTGATCAAAAAAATTGGAAATATCCCATATTTAAATATAGGATTAAACATGGCTTATCGGGGCCATGGTAGCGAGAGAAAAGTAACGGACACCATCATTGGGGAAGAACTCACTCATGATGTAAGTAATAGCGATTGGAGTTTTAGAGCGAAACTAGGGAAGGGTATTATCCCTATTGCTGTAGGTGTTGTGGCAGGAGCATATTTAGGTAATAAAAACTTGATTGGAGTTAAGCCAGGAGCTGGTTTGGGTGGGGGAGTTGTTGCTCTTCTCTTTGGAGAACTTAAATTACTCGATATTGAAGGTGGGTATAATAAGGTGGAGAGTACCACAAAAACAGGTGGAGACGTTGATAGCTTTGTAAACTCGTATATGAAAGCAAATTTTAATTTTGGAGTTTATATGGATGCCGGGTTGGATGGAATGCTTTCAGATGGATCTATCGAGTTTTCTCTGAAAGGCAATGCGGATATTGTAGGTGGCGAAAGTCGTACGGAAACACCAAACATTGCAGGCCTCCCCTCCGTTCAAGAAGACTTTACATATGATCTTGATGGTGCCGTGAATATAAAGGCTGAAATTAGCATAGGGAAATTGGCTACATTTGTTTTAGCAAATTATTCTTCGGAGATAGCCCATTTTGTAGGTCTTGCTTACCTTGATAAAAAGCTAGATGATTCTTGGGGAGGTGTCGGCATGAAGGGTACCTTGGGAGGAGACCAGGTAAACTCTAATTATTTTGCGAGCGATGGTACTCTTCAGGATATAACTTCTAGGTATCTCAGCAAAAAAATGATTAATGGCTCTTTATCGCAAGGGGTTCCGTCGCTGGGAGATTCATTTGAAAATATGTTTCGATCAGGGTCAAATCGTAAGACTAACATAGGTTATGCTATTCGAGATATCACTGCAAATCTTGATGTTACAGGTCGGTTTAATCGAAACATATATACTTCTTGGGAAAACTCTGGAGCTACTTTGGCCGAAATTCCCCCCAATGAGTTGGTTTCAACGCAGGGAGTTATTGACTTACGTGTTTCTACTCAGCTCAAAGGGGATGAAATTGAGGACATCTTAAATGTTGTTTCTGGGGACAAGAAAGAGGCTTTTCTTGATGCAAGGATCATTGTAGACGGCGGTGTAGATCTAAATAGCCGTTTTGAGCAATTTGGGCAGACTAGTGATAATACTGGTCAGGTCGATACTTTGAATCTTTTTGTGGGGCTTGGTGGCTCTGTTCGTTTAGATAGAATATATTCAGGTTCTTCTGGTTTAGGTTTCGAAGGTAAGTTTAATTTTGATTTAGGGATTGATGGTGGGAACCAAATAAGTGATCGTTCTCCACTAAAAAATACCCCTATTGTAGACGTAGATGACTTTCGAGCAAATCTGAGTGGTGGTTATTCGCTGGTGTCTTTTGAAGATGGACTTGCATTTGGTGTTGATTTCTCTGCGACAGCGGAGGGTGAGCTTCAGCTTAATTATTGGGAACAACCAAACCTATACGCATCTAGAGAAGTTTCCTTGAATGTGGAAGCTTTCAAGGCTGCTACTCAAGGGAGTATCAATGGATTCGTTCCGAAAGCTGGTGATATGAAAATAAACATAGATCTTTACAGCTTCAATATGGAGGCGGATGCTCTTTCATACAGAACTTTGAGTATTGGTGAAGAGAGTATTGATGAGTTGTCCGTAGATATTTTTGGAGCATCTTCTCATATTGCTGGTAAGGTAGAAATAACTATCAATGATGATGGTCTTATTGTGGATGCCAATATTGGTACGATTGATTTTAGCATGGATAAATTAGAGCTGGCTAGTTTCAGTCGCAATGATCAAAATGAGACAAGTGGGTTTAATGTCTCAATAGACGATATGAGCGCTAACCTTTCTACTGACATTAAAATTGATATCGAAGAACTTGAGACTAAAGTTCTTCTTGATTCGACAACTTTTAATTTGGACCTAGGTCAGTCTTCTTTAACTACTTTTTATAGAAACTCATTGGGAGAAGAAAAAACGTCCCATGTTTCTGGCTCAGGGATTGGGATGGATATTGTCGCTAGTGCAGATATATCACTATTTGACGGAAGAACTTCCATAAATACATCATTAGATAATTTTGAATTTCGATTCGATGATCTTTTTGTTGATACTTATGCAAGGAATGAGATTGGAAATGAGGAAAGAGCGGAAATGGATATTGGTAGGGTTATATTGCGTTCGTCTGGAACGATAAATGTTACCTCTATTGGGGCGTATTCAAGCGCGAGTGCTGAGCTCTCTTCGTTGTCTGTAGGTATCAGTGATGTGTCATATGTAAGTTCGTCTGTAGATGAGAATGGTGTAGAAAGCCGTAGTGTAGCTGAGCTAGGTGGCATAGAATTAGAAAGTGCCCTTAGTTTGACAAATAGTGGCACAGGTGATGATAGCTTGCTTAATGTGGATGTCTCTTCGTTGTCTGTAGGTATTAGTGATGTGTCATATGTAAGTTCGTCTGTAGATGAGAATGGTGTAGAAAGTAATAGTGTAGCTGAGCTAGGCGGTATAGAATTAGAAAGTGCCCTTAGTTTGACAAATAGTAGCACAGGTGATGATAGCTTGCTTAATGTGGATGTCTCTTCGTTGTCTGTAGGTGTTAGTGATGTGTCATATGTAAGTTCGTCTGTAGATGAGAATGGTGTAGAAAGTAATAGTGTAGCTGAGCTAGGCGGTATCGAATTAGAAAGTGTCCTTAGTTTGACAAATAGTAGTACGGGTGATGATAGCTTGCTTGATGTGGACGTCTCTTCGTTGTCTGTAGGTATCAGTGATGTGTCATATGTAAGTTCGTCTGTAGATGAGAATGGTATAGAAAGCAATAGTGTAGCTGAGCTAGGCGGTATAGAATTAGAAAGTGCCCTTAGTTTGACAAATAGTAGCACGGGTGATGATAGCTTGCTTAATGTGGATGTGTCTTTGTTGTCTGTAGGTATCAGTGATGTGTCATATGTAAGTTCGTCTGTAGATGAGGATGGTGTAGAAAGCAGTAGCGTAGCTGAGCTAGGCGGTATCGAATTAGAAAGTGCCCTTAGTTTGACAAATAGTAGCACAGGTGATGATAGCTTGCTTAATGTGGATGTCTCTTCGTTGTCTGTAGGTATCAGTGATGTGTCATATGTAAGTTCGTCTGTAGATGAGAATGGTGTAGAAAGCAGTAGTGTAGCTGAGCTAGGTAGCATAGAATTAGAAAGTGCCCTTAGTTTGACAAATAGTAGCAATGGCAATGATAGCTTACTTAATGTGGATGTCTCTTCGTTGTCTGTAGGTATCAGTGATGTGTCATATGCAAGCTCGTCTGTAGATGAGAATGGTGTAGAAAGCAATAGTGTAGCTGAGCTAGGCGGCATCGAATTAGAAAGTGCCCTTAGTTTGACAAATAGTAGCACGGGTGATGATAGCTTGCTTAATGTGGATGTGTCTTCGTTGTCTGTAGGTATCAGTGATGTGTCATATGCAAGCTCGTCTGTAGATGAGAATGGTGTAGAAAGCAATAGTGTAGCTGAGCTGGGTAGCATAGAATTAGAAAGTGCCCTTGGTTTGACAAATAGTAGTACAGGTGATGATAGTTTACTTAATGTGGATGTCTCTTCGTTGTCTGTAGGTATCAGTGATGTATCTTACGTAAGTAGTTCTGTAGATGAGAATGGTGTAGAAAGCCGTAGTGTAGCTGAGCTAGGTAGCATAGAATTAGAAAGTGCCCTTAGTTTGACAAATAGTAGCACGGGTGATGATAGCTTGCTTAATGTGGATGTCTCTTCGTTGTCTGTAGGTATCAGTGATGTGTCATATGCAAGCTCGTCTGTAGATGAGAATGGTGTAGAAAGCAATAGTGTAGCTGAGCTAGGTAGTATCGAATTAGAAAGTGCCCTTAGTTTGACAAATAGTAGCACGGGTGATGATAGTTTACTTAATGTGGATGTCTCTTCGTTGTCTGTAGGTATCAGTGATGTGTCTTATGTAAGTTCGTCTGTAGATGAGAATGGTGTAGAAAGCAATAGTGTAGCTGAGCTAGGTAGCATAGAATTAGAAAGTGCCCTTAGTTTGACAAATAGTAGCACAGGTGATGATAGCTTGCTTGATGTGGATGTCTCTTCGTTGTCTGTAGGTATCAGTGATGTGTCTTATGTAAGTTCGTCTGTAGATGAGAATGGTGTAGAAAGCCGTAGTGTAGCTGAGCTAGGCGGCATAGAATTAGAAAGTGCCCTTAGTTTGACAAATAGGAGCACAGGTGATGATAGTTTGCTTGATGTGGATGTCTCTTCGTTGTCTGTAGGTATCAGTGATGTGTCTTATGTAAGTTCGTCTGTAGATGAGAATGGTGTAAAAAGCAATAGTGTAGCTGAGCTAGGTAGCATAGAATTAGAAAGTGCCCTTAGTTTGACAAGTAGTAGCACAGGTGATGATAGTTTGCTTGATGTGGATGTCTCTTCGTTGTCTGTAGGTATCAGTGATGTGTCTTATGTAAGTAGTTCTATAGATGAGAATGGTGTAAAAAGCAATAGTGTAGCTGAGCTAGGTGGCATAGAATTAGAAAGTGCCCTTAGTTTGACAAATAGTAGCACAGGTGATGACAGTTTACTTAATGTGGATGTCTCTTCGTTGTCTGTAGGTATAAGTGATGTGTCTTATGCAAGTTCGTCTGTAGATGAGAATGGTGTAAAAAGCAATAGTGTAGCTGAGCTAGGTAGCATAGAATTAGAAAGTGCCCTTAGTTTGACAAGTAGTAGCACGGGTGATGATAGTTTACTTAATGTGGATGTCTCTTCGTTGTCTGTAGGTATCAGTGATGTGTCTTATGTAAGTTCGTCTGTAGATGAGAATGGTGTAGAAAGCAATAGTGTAGCTGAGCTAGGTAGCATAGAATTAGAAAGTGCCCTTAGTTTGACAAATAGTAGCACGGGTGATGATAGCTTGCTTGATGTGGATGTCTCTTCGTTGTCTGTAGGTATCAGTGATGTGTCTTATGTAAGTTCGTCTGTAGATGAGAATGGTGTAGAAAGCCGTAGTGTAGCTGAGCTAGGCGGCATAGAATTAGAAAGTGCCCTTAGTTTGACAAATAGGAGCACAGGTGATGATAGTTTGCTTGATGTGGATGTCTCTTCGTTGTCTGTAGGTATCAGTGATGTGTCTTATGTAAGTTCGTCTGTAGATGAGAATGGTGTAAAAAGCAATAGTGTAGCTGAGCTAGGTAGCATAGAATTAGAAAGTGCCCTTAGTTTGACAAGTAGTAGCACAGGTGATGATAGTTTGCTTGATGTGGATGTCTCTTCGTTGTCCGTAGGTATTAGTGATGTGTCATATGTAAGTTCGTCTGTAGATGAGAATGGTGTAAAAAGCAATAGTGTAGCTGAGCTAGGTGGCATAGAATTAGAAAGTGCCCTTAGTTTGACAAATAGTAGCACAGGTGATGACAGTTTACTTAATGTGGATGTCTCTTCGTTGTCTGTAGGTATAAGTGATGTGTCTTATGCAAGTTCGTCTGTAGATGAGAATGGTGTAAAAAGCAATAGTGTAGCTGAGCTAGGTGGCATAGAATTAGAAAGTGCCCTTAGAGAATGGTGTAGAAAGCAATAGTGTAGCTGAGCTAGGCGGCATAGAATTAGAAAGTGACAAGTAGTAGCACAGGTGATGACAGTTTACTTGATGTGGATGTCTCTTCGTTGTCTGTAGGTATCAGTGATGTGTCATATGTAAGTTCTTCTGTAGATGAGAATGGTGTAGAAAGCAATAGTGTAGCTGAGCTAGGTAGTATAGAATTAGAAAGTGCCCTTAGTTTGACAAATAGTAGCAATGGCGATGATAGCTTGCTTAATGTGGATGTCTCTTCGTTGTCTGTAGGTATCAGTGATGTATCTTATGTAAGTTCGTCTGTAGATGAGAATGGTGTAGAAAGCAATAGTGTAGCTGAGCTAGGCGGCATAGAATTAGAAAGTGCCCTTAGTTTGACAAATAGTAGCACAGGTGATGATAGCTTGCTTGATGTAGATGTCTCTTCGTTGTCTGTAGGTATCAGTGATGTGTCATATGTAAGTTCGTCTGTAGATGAGAATGGTGTAGAAAGCAATAGTGTAGCTGAGCTAGGCGGCATAGAATTAGAAAGTGCCCTTAGTTTGACAAATAGTAGCAATGGCGATGATAGTTTGCTTAATGTGGATGTCTCTTCGTTGTCTGTAGGTATCAGTGATGTGTCATATGTAAGTTCGTCTGTAGATGAGAATGGTGTAGAAAGCAATAGTGTAGCTGAGTTAGGTAGCATAGAATTAGAAAGTGCCCTTAGTTTGACAAATAGTAGCACGGGTGATGATAGCCTGCTTGATGTGGATGTCTCTTCGTTGTCTGTAGGTATCAGTGATGTGTCATATGTAAGTTCGTCTGTAGATGAGAATGGTGTAGAAAGCAATAGTGTAGCTGAGCTAGGTAGCATCGAATTAGAAAGTGCCCTTAGTTTGACAAATAGTAGCAATGGTGATGATAGCTTGCTTGATGTGGATGTCTCTTCGTTGTCTGTAGGTATCAGTGATGTGTCTTATGTAAGTTCGTCTGTAGATGAGAATGGTGTAGAAAGCAATAGTGTAGCTGAGCTAGGTAGCATAGAATTAGAAAGTGCCCTTAGTTTGACAAATAGTAGCACAGGTGATGATAGTTTGCTTAATGTGGATGTCTCTTCGTTGTCTGTAGGTATCAGTGATGTGTCATATGTAAGTTCGTCTGTAGATGAGAATGGTGTAGAAAGCAATAGTGTAGCTGAGCTAGGTAGCATAGAATTAGAAAGTGCCCTTAGTTTGACAAATAGTAGCACAGGTGATGATAGTTTGCTTAATGTGGATGTCTCTTCGTTGTCTGTAGGTATCAGTGATGTGTCATATGTAAGTTCGTCTGTAGATGAGAATGGTGTAGAAAGCAATAGTGTAGCTGAGCTAGGTAGCATAGAATTAGAAAGTGCCCTTAGTTTGACAAATAGTAGCACAGGTGATGATAGCTTGCTTGATGTGGATGTCTCTTCGTTGTCTGTAGGTATCAGTGATGTGTCATATGCAAGCTCGTCTGTAGATGAGAATGGTGTAGAAAGCAATAGTGTAGCTGAGTTAGGTAGCATAGAATTAGAAAGTGCCCTTAGTTTGACAAATAGTAGCACGGGTGATGATAGCTTGCTTAATGTGGATGTCTCTTCGTTGTCTGTAGGTATCAGTGATGTGTCATATGTAAGTTCGTCTGTAGATGAGAATGGTGTAGAAAGCAATAGTGTAGCTGAGTTAGGTAGCATAGAATTAGAAAGTGCCCTTAGTTTGACAAATAGTAGCACGGGTGATGATAGCTTGCTTAATGGTGATGGATGTGGATGTCTCTTCGTTGTCTGTAGGTATCAGTGATGTGTCTTATGTAAGTTCGTCTGTAGATGAGAATGGTGTAAAAAGCAATAGTGTAGCTGAGTTAGGTAGCATAGAATTAGAAAGTGCCCTTAGTTTGACAAATAGTAGCACAGGTGATGATAGCTTGCTTAATGTGGATGTCTCTTCGTTGTCTGTAGGTATCAGTGATGTGTCTTATGTAAGTTCGTCTGTAGATGAGAATGGTGTAAAAAGCAATAGTGTAGCTGAGCTGGGTAGCATAGAATTAGAAAGTGCCCTTAGTTTGACAAATAGTAGCACAGGTGATGATAGCTTGCTTGATGTGGATGTCTCTTCGTTGTCTGTAGGTATCAGTGATGTGTCATATGCAAGCTCGTCTGTAGATGAGAATGGTGTAGAAAGCCGTAGTGTAGCTGAGCTAGGTAGCATAGAATTAGAAAGTGCCCTTAGTTTGACAAATAGTAGCAATGGCAATGATAGCTTGCTTGATGTGGATGTCTCTTCGTTGTCTGTAGGTATCAGTGATGTGTCATATGCAAGCTCGTCTGTAGATGAGAATGGTGTAAAAAGCAATAGTGTAGCTGAGCTAGGTAGCATAGAATTAGAAAGTGCCCTTAGTTTGACAAATAGTAGCGCAGGTGATGATAGTTTGCTTGGTGTGGATGTCTCTTCGTTGTCTGTAGGTATCAGTGATGTGTCATATGTAAGTTCGTCTGTAGATGAGAATGGTGTAGAAAGCAATAGTGTAGCTGAGTTAGGTAGCATAGAATTAGAAAGTGCCCTTAGTTTGACAAATAGTGGCACAGGTGATGATAGCTTGCTTGGTGTGGATGTTTCTTCGTTGTCTGTAGGTATCAGTGATGTGTCTTATGTAAGTAGTTCTATAGATGAGAATGGTGTAGAAAGCAATAGTGTAGCTGAGCTAGGCGGCATAGAATTAGAAAGTGCCCTTAGTTTGACAAATAGTAGCACAGGTGATGATAGCTTGCTTGATGTGGATGTCTCTTCGTTGTCTGTAGGTATCAGTGATGTGTCATATGTAAGTTCGTCTGTAGATGAGAATGGTGTAGAAAGCAATAGTGTAGCTGAGCTAGGTGGCATAGAATTAGAAAGTGCCCTTAGTTTGACAAGTAGTAGCACAGGTGATGATAGCTTGCTTGATGTGGATGTCTCTTCGTTGTCTGTAGGTATCAGTGATGTGTCATATGCAAGCTCGTCTGTAGATGAGAATGGTGTAGAAAGCAATAGTGTAGCTGAGCTAGGTAGCATAGAATTAGAAAGTGCCCTTAGTTTGACAAATAGTAGCACGGGTGATGATAGTTTGCTTAATGTGGATGTCTCTTCGTTGTCTGTAGATGTCGGTGATGTGTCTTATGTAAGTTCGTCTGTAGATGAGAATGGTGTAGAAAGCAATAGTGTAGCTGAGCTAGGTAGCATAGAATTAGAAAGTGCCCTTAGTTTGACAAATAGTAGTACAGGTGATGATAGCTTGCTTAATGTGGATGTGTCTTCGTTGTCTGTAGGTATCAGTGATGTGTCATATGTAAGCTCGTCTGTAGATGAGAATGGTGTAGAAAGCAATAGTGTAGCTGAGCTAGGTAGCATAGAATTAGAAAGTGCCCTTAGTTTGACAAATAGTAGTACAGGTGATGATAGCTTGCTTAATGTGGATGTCTCTTCGTTGTCTGTAGGTATCAGTGATGTGTCTTATGTAAGTTCGTCTGTAGATGAGAATGGTGTAGAAAGCAATAGTGTAGCTGAGCTAGGTGGCATAGAATTAGAAAGTGCCCTTAGTTTGACAAATAGTAGCACGGGTGATGATAGCTTGCTTAATGTGGATGTCTCTTCGTTGTCTGTAGGTATCAGTGATGTGTCATATGCAAGCTCGTCTGTAGATGAGAATGGTGTAGAAAGCAATAGTGTAGCTGAGCTAGGTAGCATCGAATTAGAAAGTGCCCTTAGTTTGACAAATAGTAGCACGGGTGATGATAGTTTGCTTAATGTGGATGTCTCTTCGTTGTCTGTAGATGTCGGTGATGTGTCTTATGTAAGTTCGTCTGTAGATGAGAATGGTGTAGAAAGCAATAGTGTAGCTGAGCTAGGTAGCATAGAATTAGAAAGTGCCCTTAGTTTGACAAATAGTAGCACAGGTGATGATAGCTTGCTTGATGTGGATGTCTCTTCGTTGTCTGTAGGTATCAGTGATGTGTCTTATGTAAGTTCGTCTGTAGATGAGAATGGTGTAGAAAGCAATAGTGTAGCTGAGCTAGGTGGCATAGAATTAGAAAGTGCCCTTAGTTTGACAAATAGTAGCACAGGTGATGATAGTTTGCTTAATGTGGATGTCTCTTCGTTGTCTGTAGGTATCAGTGATGTGTCTTATGTAAGTTCGTCTGTAGATGAGAATGGTGTAGAAAGCAATAGTGTAGCTGAGCTAGGTAGCATAGAATTAGAAAGTGCCCTTAGTTTGACAAATAGTAGCAATGGTGATGATAGCCTGCTTGATGTGGATGTCTCTTCGTTGTCTGTAGGTATCAGTGATGTGTCATATGTAAGTTCGTCTGTAGATGAGAATGGTGTAGAAAGCAATAGTGTAGCTGAGCTAGGTAGCATAGAATTAGAAAGTGCCCTTAGTTTGACAAATAGTAGCACAGGTGATGATAGTTTGCTTAATGTGGATGTCTCTTCGTTGTCTGTAGGTATCAGTGATGTGTCATATGTAAGTTCGTCTGTAGATGAGAATGGTGTAGAAAGCAATAGTGTAGCTGAGCTAGGTAGCATAGAATTAGAAAGTGCCCTTAGTTTGACAAATAGTAGCACAGGTGATGATAGTTTGCTTGATGTGGATGTCTCTTCGTTGTCTGTAGGTATAAGTGATGTGTCTTATGCAAGTTCGTCTGTAGATGAGAATGGTGTAGAAAGCAATAGTGTAGCTGAGCTAGGTAGCATAGAATTAGAAAGTGCCCTTAGTTTGACAAATAGTAGCACAGGTGATGATAGTTTGCTTAATGTGGATGTCTCTTCGTTGTCTGTAGGTATCAGTGATGTGTCTTATGTAAGTTCGTCTGTAGATGAGAATGGTGTAGAAAGCCGTAGTGTAGCTGAGCTAGGTAGCATAGAATTAGAAAGTGCCCTTAGTTTGACAAATAGTAGCAATGGTGATGATAGCTTGCTTAATGTGGATGTCTCTTCGTTGTCTGTAGGTATCAGTGATGTGTCTTATGTAAGTTCGTCTGTAGATGAGAATGGTGTAGAAAGCAATAGTGTAGCTGAGCTAGGTAGCATCGAATTAGAAAGTGCCCTTAGTTTGACAAATAGTAGTTTGACAAATAGTAGACAGTTTACACAGGTGATCTGTAGATGAGAATGGTGTAAAAAGCAATAGTGTAGCTGATAGCTTGCTTGATGTAGATGTCTCTTCGTTGTCTGTAGGTATCAGTGATGTGTCATATGTAAGTTCGTCTGTAGATGAGAATGGTGTAGAAAGCAATAGTGTAGCTGAGCTAGGCGGCATAGAATTAGAAAGTGCTCTTAGTTTGACAAATAGTAGCAATGGCGATGATAGTTTGCTTAGCATGTGATAGATGTCTCTTCGTTGTCTGTAGGTATCAGTGATGTGTCATATGTAAGTTCGTCTGTAGATGAGAATGGTGTAGAAAGCAATAGTGTAGCTGAGTTAGGTAGCATAGAATTAGAAAGTGCCCTTAGTTTGACAAATAGTAGCAATGGTGATGATAGCCTGCTTGATGTGGATGTGTCTTCGTTGTCTGTAGGTATCAGTGATGTGTCATATGTAAGTTCGTCTGTAGATGAGAATGGTGTAGAAAGCAATAGTGTAGCTGAGCTAGGTAGCATCGAATTAGAGAGTGCCCTTAGTTTGACAAATAGTAGCAATGGTGATGATAGCTTGCTTGATGTGGATGTCTCTTCGTTGTCTGTAGGTGTTAGTGATGTGTCATATGTAAGTTCGTCTGTAGATGAGAATGGTGTAGAAAGCAATAGTGTAGCTGAGCTAGGTAGCATAGAATTAGAAAGTGTCCTTAGTTTGACAAATAGTAGTACGGGTGATGATAGCTTGCTTGATGTGGACGTCTCTTCGTTGTCTGTAGGTATCAGTGATGTGTCATATGTAAGTTCGTCTGTAGATGAGAATGGTATAGAAAGCAATAGTGTAGCTGAGCTAGGCGGTATAGAATTAGAAAGTGCCCTTAGTTTGACAAATAGTAGCACAGGTGATGATAGTTTGCTTAATGTGGATGTCTCTTCGTTGTCTGTAGGTATCAGTGATGTGTCATATGTAAGTTCGTCTGTAGATGAGAATGGTGTAGAAAGCAATAGTGTAGCTGAGTTAGGTAGCATAGAATTAGAAAGTGCCCTTAGTTTGACAAATAGTAGCAATGGTAATGATAGCCTGCTTGATGTGGATGTCTCTTCGTTGTCTGTAGGTATCAGTGATGTGTCTTATGTAAGTTCGTCTGTAGATGAGAATGGTGTAGAAAGCAATAGTGTAGCTGAGCTAGGTAGCATAGAATTAGAAAGTGCCCTTAGTTTGACAAATAGTAGCAATGGCAATGATAGCTTACTTAATGTGGATGTCTCTTCGTTGTCTGTAGGTATCAGTGATGTGTCATATGCAAGCTCGTCTGTAGATGAGAATGGTGTAGAAAGCAATAGTGTAGCTGAGCTAGGCGGCATCGAATTAGAAAGTGCCCTTAGTTTGACAAATAGTAGCACGGGTGATGATAGCTTGCTTAATGTGGATGTGTCTTCGTTGTCTGTAGGTATCAGTGATGTGTCTTATGTAAGTTCGTCTGTAGATGAGAATGGTGTAGAAAGCAATAGTGTAGCTGAGCTAGGTAGCATAGAATTAGAAAGTGCCCTTGGTTTGACAAATAGTAGCACAGGTGATGATAGCTTGCTTGATGTGGATGTCTCTTCGTTGTCTGTAGGTATGAGTGATGTGTCATATGTAAGTTCGTCTATAGATGAGAATGGTGTAGAAAGCAATAGTGTAGCTGAGCTAGGTAGCATCGAATTAGAAAGTGCCCTTAGTTTGACAAATAGTAGCACAGGTGATGATAGTTTACTGAGTGTGGATGTTTCTTCGTTGTTTGTAGGTATCAGTGATGTGTCATATGTAAGTAGTTCTGTAGATGAGAATGGTGTAGAAAGCAGTAGTGTAGCTGAGCTAGGCGGCATAGAATTAGAAAGTGCCCTTAGTTTGACAAATAGTAGCACGGGTGATGATAGTTTGCTTAATGTGGATGTCTCTTCGTTGTCTGTAGGTATCAGTGATGTGTCATATGTAAGTTCGTCTGTAGATGAGAATGGTGTAGAAAGCAATAGTGTAGCTGAGCTAGGTAACATAGAATTAGAAAGTGCCCTTAGTTTGACAAATAGTAGCACGGGTGATGATAGCTTGCTTGATGTGGATGTCTCTTCGTTGTCTGTAGGTATCAGTGATGTGTCATATGTAAGTTCGTCTGTAGATGAGAATGGTATAGAGGATGGTTTGGGAGCTGATATAGAGAATATAGGATTTCAATTTTCTGGTAAAGTGGAGAGTCTTTCTTCAGAAGAGAATACTAATATTGAAGTAGCTGCTAAAAATTTCCAATTAGATATCGGTAAAATATCTGATGTACAAATGGGTGATTCTACTTTTGGTGGAGGGGATCTATCATTTATTACTGCTGGTGTGGAGGGTGCTCATCTTGAGCTAGAGGGAGAATTAGCATACTCGTCTGATGTTTTAGGAAATGAAAAGAGAATTTCGGGTTCCATTGACGACTTTGGTTTCAATGTAGATGTTGGTTTAGAATTAAACTTGAAAAATTCTTTTGTAGAGGAATCTCAGCTTTTAGCTGGAGTAGGTGTGAATGGAAGTGTTGCTGGTGATTTTGAACTTATACTTACCGATGAAGCAACTGAATTAGAAACCTCTTTAAAAAATATGGATGTAGGTATAGATCTGAGTATAGCCCACTTCAGAGAAGAAGTTTCGGGAGCGGAGGTCCAGCTTTTTGGAGAAGGAGGGGTGGGTTTCCATTTGGAGGCTGGTGAAGTTGCATACTCTTCTGTCGGGGATGATTCAGCCAGTTTGCAAACTTCCTTTGAGAAGGTGGGTCTTGACTTCGAGCTAGGGGTGGCATATACCGAAGTAGATAATGCTGGTGTTGAAACACAAATGATTGGTGGTTTAAATGCAGACTTGGAAAGTTCTCTTGCATTCGATTATGTTTCTTCTCCAGAAGAAAGTGGTTTTGGGCTTTCTATTGATTCTGTTGAGGCAGCAGCGAATCTTGAATTTATCCATATGGAAAAAGATATTATTGGCAACGCTAAGAATATGAGTGTTTCGGCCTCTTCTGAAATGATTTCAGACTTTAGTTTGGACATATCTTCTTTAGATGAATCAAGACTTGTTACCGACTTATCTTATTTTGAAGCAAAAAATGAATTAGAAATTGCCTATTGGACAGAGAATCACTTAGGTGACATAAAAAAAAGGGCAGGAAGTAGTTTAAATTCACATGTTAAATCTTCCGGTGATAATCTTGAAGATTTACTGGAAAATAAAGAAGTCGAATTATATATTGATACCTATCTTGAAAACGAAAGATAGGCTAAGGTTTGGTTTATCAGATTTAATTGCAAGCTGTGTCATAGTTACTGTACTCCAAAAGAAATCAAATATAGGGATATGCCCTGAATTATTTTTAACGGGTGTCGTGAGAATGTATAAAGTTGATAAATATTTTCGTATTGAGCTGTTATTGATTGTACTTATAAATATGAATTTTTCTTTGTTTGCTCAAACTTTACCTATAAGTGATGAGTTCAACGTTGAGCATCCAGATTTTTTAGAGCATAAAAGTTTTCAAGATCTCTTACCCGTATCATCTGATTTAACCTTAAAAGGTTACAATATTAGTGATAAAAAAAATACACTTCAGCGAAAAGGTTTTCGTAGGCGTTATACTGAACGCCAATGGCAACAGGCTTATGAGGAAGGCCATGATGTTTTATTATTGGAGCAGTCCTTGTTAGACCAGTTTGGCTCACCCGGTTTCCCGCCTGAGATTGCTCCAAAAATTTATAAGGAAGATGTATCGCGTAGGTATCGAATTATATTTTTCCTTTCTTTTCCAGTTACAGTTTTATATTCATATAGTTTATTTACTTTACCAAATATAGTTTCCGGAGAATCGGTGGGAAAGTTAAGTAGTTCGGAATCTTTAGCGGTTATTGGAATTGCTTCCATCCTGTCGGCGTTAATTGCTTGGTATGATAATGGAAAAGTAGAAAAATTTAAAATGAATTCGTATAGTTTTTCGTTTGACAAATAAAAGAAGTTGCCTTCGCATTTTTATTAGACGAGTGTATTTGTGAAGCATATGTATTTAACAGTTAACTGTTGTAGTTTTATTTTTTGCTGTCGCTTTGTTCAAATGATACTGAAGGTGATATAGTAACTGTTAGATATACCTTTATAAACCCTTGAAATAGTAAGACTTCTAATAACACTCGTATAAATTATTATCCTGAGAATGATCAGGACATTGTCTATCAAACGGACCGTATGTTTAGTAGAAATAAATGTACTGCGGAAGGGAGTACAGGGGACTGTGCTAGGTTGCCATTAGTACGTGAATCATTTATTATACAAGCTAATGTAGAGCCCATGTAAAAAGGTAACACTGAATGTTCCTCTTTAAGCTACTCCGCTATTGTAAGTGACCTTCCCCCAAAAGAGTGGACAGTCCACTTTAAGTTATGGAGGAAGAGAGCATGAGTTTTATAACATGGGTTTTATAACATGGAAACAAACACTGACCTTCCCCCAAAAGAGTGGACAGTCCACTTTACATTATGGAGGAAGAAAACATGGAAACAAACACTATCAAGGCGTCAGCTAAACGCTATGATGAACAATTTAAGAAGGATACGGTAGACTACTGGATCAAAAATAAGCTTTTAGCAAAAGAGGTCAGTGAAGCTTTTGAGGTATCTGAAACTACACTCTATAAATGGCGTAGGAAATATGAGTTTAATAACGTTGATCCTGATTGTTCTATAGAGGCAGAATTGTCTAGGCTTTGCAAAAAGAAATTCGAACTTCGTCAAGAGAGGAATATATTAAAAAAGTCAGTAGCCATTTTCATCAAACCACAGAAATGAAGTTTCAATTTATGAAGAAACATCGCTCCTCATTTCCTATGCAGGAAATGTGCTCTTTATTAACGATTTCAAGGAGCGGCTTTAATGTTTGGGTAAAACATTAAACAAGTAAAAGGGCTTTCGAGACACAAAAACTTGAGAATATGATTAGAGATATTTTTCATAAGTTTGAGGGTATTTATGGTTCTCCAATCTCCAAGGATCACGTCCGAATTGCATGATATGGGATGTAAGATTTCAGAAAATAGAGTAGCTAAAGTCATGAGAAATATAGGACTTTCTGCCCGTGTATACAGTAATCAGAAGTGGAGGGCCAACCTCTTCTGCCTTAACGCTTACCCTATTTCTAAGAAACGACTATAACAGGAATTTAATATCCTTGAACCTAATCAGGTCTGGGTTTCTGATATCACTTACATTCAATCAGACCTAGGTTGGTTATATCTATGCGTGATACTTGATTTATGTAACAGAAAAATAGTCGGTTGGTTTCTTGTAGATCACATGAAAACAGAAATGGTCCTAGAAGTTTCACATAGAAGTTTTACATAGAAGTTTTGCATAGAAGCTTTGCCTAGAAGCTTTGCCTAGAAACTTTCCATAGAAGCTTTGGACAGAGCCGTTACTCAAAATAAGCTCTCAAAATAAGTCTAAGGAAGGGTTTGATTTTTCATTTTGACAGGGGAAGTCAATACGCGAGTTATCAATTTAGGAGCAAGCTTGATAAATATGGATTTGTATCCAGTATGAGCCGCATTGGTAGGCTTTGCGATTGGAAGGCTTTGTGTTGGAAGGCTTTGCCAAGGCAAAGCTAGGGCAAAGATAGAACAAAACTCCTGGTATTAAGGTAACTATTATGATAATGTTGTTGCAGAGTCTTTTTTTGGGAGTTTGAAAATAGGGAAGGTATATAAAAATACATATCTAAATATATTTGAAGTTAGAAGAAATATTTTTGAGTATATTGAGGTATTTTATACTAGGCCTATAATAGAAAACATTCATTTTTAGGATATAAGAGCCCTATCAAATTTGAGGAAGAAGACTATGCTGCTGAATAAAAAAATAAGAAATTGATTATTTAAAATATTTTAAGTTGCCTTTTGTAACGTTTTATTTTCTCTTATTTACATTTTACAACACCGTCTAGTTCTAAAACAATACTAATTGGTTTCCAGATATTTTCTTTTCATATGCTGTTGGATTGCCTAACCAAATTTTCATACGATTATATTGCTTCTCAGTAATACATAGAGAGCGTATGCAACCTTCCGGTGGTATGTTTTTACCAAGGCGAGATAAGTGTTTGTTTACATGATCCATTCCATTGCAAAGCCGACAATGGATGGAAAATTGTAGCATATTATAACCATCCTTTAAAAGAAAAACACGAAACTTCCTATATTTTTTGCGTTCTTCTTGTGTCTTCACAGGCAGGTCGAAAAAAACTATAATACGCATGAATTTTAGCTCTATAATTTCCACTACAATTATGCAACGGTTCTTGTTTCCAATATAGAATTCAATTGTGGCAAGTGAATTAGTTTATAGTTATTATATCGATTCACTGAGGACAGGCTCTTTACTGTAACTCCGATAGCTCGCAAAACACTTTGCTTGCTGTTATTGATATATGTATGTACTTGTAATATGCGAGTGAGTTTAGCTCGATCAGATGTGTTGAATGCATTGCATTCTTCTGGCAGTTGCTCCTTGTTCAAATCCAAAACCTGTATACTCCACAGATCCACAAAAGGCCGATAGGCTTCAATGAGGTCATCAGCTAAATTAAACGAGTTCAATTCAGAAGCATGTTGGATCCCTAAAACAGGATGAAAACCAAAACTAACCAATTCACGAGCAATGGCTGCTCGCAATATAGCATAACCATAATTCAAAGCAGCATTAATACGGTTATTTTTGCTACGTTTGAAGCCTTTCCAAAGACGAGAAAAATAATAGCGCGCTGCTTGGGCTTCGCAATTTTTAGTATCACCACAATCAACTTTTTCAACTAATTTGAGTAAGTGTTCGTCATTTTTACCGGATAATCTCAAAACAGCCGCTTGGTTTTTAATTTTTTGTTTGATAATATGCTGCCAAAGCTTGTTACGAAATTCTCTTGTCCAGGCCACTTGAGCTTGCAGTATGTTTTTTAAGCGGCTATGCGTATTAAAGGGAAGCATAAGCCCATTTGGCATATGCTCTTTATTGCAGGTGATGAGAGCGATCCCTTCTGTATTCAGACGCGCTAATAAGGCAGCTGTTAGAGAAACGCGTGGGCTTTCCAGGGTAATGGTCGCGATATCTTCTAGAGGTAATAGGGCTATATCACTCTGCACGCAAAGCAGGCTATTTTGCTTGAGTTTTAGAACGGCAGGTTTGCTTATAATGAGGTTTTGCCAGCTCAAGACGCTTTTCTCGCTTCACTACGGAATACTTGCCTAGTACATCGACTTGTAGCTTACGAAAATTAAACAGCCGCCTCGGGCCAATACCATGATAGAGCTTTGAGCGATCGGCTTCTTCCAAGTCAATGCTTCCTGCTGACCTGTCTGTTCCTTTGAAATAGCCGATGAGTGGGGGGATATCATGTTTTTTTTGGATCTCAATAAGATCATCGATATATAGCGAAAATAGGAACTGAAAACTACTATCTATTTCAAGCCATTTAGCTTCTAGCTTTCCACTCAGGATCACTCGCTTGGGTAGTTCTTTTTCCATACGGTGATATGGATAGGCCGGGATGAGATAGTACTTCTTTTCTTTTTGAAAGACATCTGTACGAATCATGCTGGTGTTTTCAACCATCCCCTTGCGAACTATAGAGCCTGTCCCAGCTTCAATAGATTTAATGCGTCGCACTGGGATTTTTTGATGCGGTAGATATTCATGGTGGTAAAATGGCTCAGCGAATGCCTGCTTAGCTTTGCCATCATGCTTTTCTAATTGTTTGAAAAGGGCTTGGTATAGCTTTTTATTTTGTCCCGTTTTATCTAAAACAGCTAAGCCTTCTTTATTGGCCAATAAATCTTCTAGCATTTTTGAGTTAAGGCTTTTAAGAGGGGTGTATTTGTATTTATGACCGTCTGGTAAACCTTTTATGGAATAAATTGTTTCCTTATGGGCCTGGCCATTGATTTTACGGCGCGGAGGGCGGGAAACAAAGACGCTTTCTTTAATATATTTTTCGACCTCAGAACGAAAGCCATCCCAGGGCTGTACAAAAACACCTTGCCGACGGCTTCCTTTTTTTTTATGCCCCGCTGAAAAGCGTGAAAGGCGTTGGACCATTCCCTCCGTTGCGCTAGCGACAATAATGGCGTCCAAGGCATGATGTCGGTCATTTTCTTCACGTTTTTTTAGGTGATTTAAACCCCAATAGTGACGTAGAAAGGCAGTCAAGGATCCATTGCGCGTCTGTATCTTACGCTTTATCTGGCTGGGAGCAAACTCTAATTTGTCTTCAATATGATTTTTGAAAAAACGAGCAATCCACTTGCTTTCCGTACGCTCCACCTCTCTAAAACGATATTCTTCCGCTTCTTCTTTTGTAAAACTCTGGCGCATCAACCGGAATTTCTTAGGGGTGGGTAGAGATTTCATTTGATAGGTAATGCGACTACTAAAATCCAACCATTTTGTGGAGTGAGCCCCATTCAAATACTCAAAAGGGATGCTATTGCCTTTCTTTCGGTTCTCAGATGTAAGGCATAAGATTTTGTTATGCATGCCATCATCCATGCTTCGGCTAAAGGGTAATATATGGTCAATCTCCACATAGCCTACTTCTAAAAGACGCTTTGCCTCTATCGTTTGACCAGAATAGGGACACAGGTTGTTTTGCTGCTCATACAAACGGAATTTAAGCAGTTCATCTTTTCGCGGTTGGCGGTGATAGAGCTCCTCAAAGCGCGCAAAGGCTCGTTCTTTATTTTGCATAAACTCAGCTTGTCCCTTTTCAATGTTTTGTATTTCTGTTTTTGAATGAGCAATGTCACGCAATAGCTCAATGTGTATACAGTGAGGTGGGCCATATTCTCTGATAATGGCGTTTAAAACTTTGCGCGCTTGTGAAAGAGAGCGTAAAACAATGGGGTTACGAATCTCTTCAGGTGGTATCGCAGGAAGAAATCGGGAACGTTCTATAGTCTTATCTTTATTTTGAAAGTCATAGCCAGCTTTTTGACAGGCTTTATCATAACCTAATCCTTCTTCTAAATGAGGGGTAATGCGCTTGAGGGCTTTTAGAGACAGATGTTTGAATTTGCTCCAATTCAATGAAAAAATGGCTTCAATTATCTCATCTTCCAATTGCGGCGCTTGTTTTTTTAAGTATTCACGTACTGATTGGTCGGCCTTATAGTGTCCCAAGGCTTCGGCAATCGCATCCATTAGCAGTGGCTTGGTTTTTAGCATGGCCCATGCGTCTGTGCTGACTTCTTTAGTGATTAGCTTACGCAATTCGTGCCAAGCTTTAAGCTGGATCCATGTCTTTGCTTCAGGGTCTTTCGTTTTGTCTTCTGTGGAAGGAAGTGAATACTTTAAGCCAACAAAACATATATCGTCATCGAAGTCTAATTTTTTACGCAAAGCTTTGTAGGTGACTTTTTCTGTTTCGTAGGCTAGTTTTTCCACCAACAAAGCTTGCTTCCTTGTGAGGCAAAACAATTGATGCTTGGCGTCACGGTAGCGTAAATTGTTTACTGTTTGCCAAAGCATAAAACGCTCGGCAGTATAACTATAAGAAGGAGCGCGCAGGGCATCGGACTCAAAAGTGCACTTGCCAATCATTTTCTGAATGTTATTTCCCTGGTCATAATGGCGCTGAGATGCCCATATATCCAGATAGGCTGTCTCAAATTTAGTTTGAACAAAAGAATTCCCAAACTCTTTCTGCCTTTGAAAAAGGTTTTTAATTTCATCTTTCATCTGTTTGCGCGTCAATGTATGGGCATACGATCCAAATTTATTGCGTTTGTGCATCGTAAACTTTGGATCGCGCCATAGCATTTCCCCAACTGTACGATAGTTACAATCTTCAAAAAGTTTTGTATTGACTTCTATGCCTTTTTTCATGGCGCCAGTTTCCACAGCATCAGCACTACTTAATTCACGTTTGCTATTAGATTGAAAGCCGCGCCGTTTAGCGCAATGGCTTAGAACAACGATCCACTCCTCAGGGTTCAGTTTACGCTCTAAGCCCTCAAAACGCAACTGGTAAGGCGTGACTTTTTTTCGAGCTATACTCTGATGTAGCTTAGTAAAACACGCTAAGTCTGGTTTCCCACCCGAAAGATATTTTTGGCTAATTAGCCTCTCTTTTACGAATAGTATTCGTAGACGCTCTAAACGGTGCCGAGCGCGTCGCGATCGCCGTCTACTCAAACGCGCCAAACGGCGTGATGAATTTGGTGATTCTCCTGTTTTGGGTATCTCGGCTGCAGGGAAAGTACGCGCACCAGCAGCAAGTAGCCTCCCCGTGCCCTTCTCATTATCAATTTCAATCACGCTCCAACCAACGGACTTTTTACCCGGGTCTAAGCCTATGAACCTCATATAATAGCAAATAAACGGCTAGAATATACCGAATCAAACCACTTCACACAAGAAACTCCTGCATCATTCACACCCTCTTTTGTTTGTTTGTCTGTCTGTCTGATAGATGAGAAGATGCTCTGTATGCCAAGGGCATACAGAGCAGAGCTTCACAGGATATACCTTTATTATAGCCTCATCCCTTACCTTTTCTTCCAGACGATATAGCCTGACACGAATTTACGTGTCAAGTGTTTCGTATATAGTTAAGCTTGAAAAAGGCACTATATTAAGAAAATGCCATAACCCATATTTCCTTTTTTAAGGAAATATTAGTCAGATATTGCGGAATAAATTTAAGCCAAGAAAAAGCTTTTAGCAATTTTCTCATATTAAAGCCAGCACCTAGTAAAACCGCATACATCTTATCACCTTCTTGCGTTAAGAGGTGATTTCGTCGTACACCTCCATCATTCTTCATGTGACCAATGATGGGTTCAATAGCGGCTCTTCTTTTCATCCACTTGCGTAAACTACGTTTCATTTTTTTCTTCCTCTTTGCGCCAACAATGTGAACTGTTATCCCATCTTTAACTTTCGCTCCTCTATAACCTCTATCCACAAAAACTTCTTTTACACTTAATGAATTGGGTAAAAACCTTTCTACCTGTTCTATGGCCGATGGTAATGTATGCCCATCAAAAGGATTACCATGTTTTGCCATCGCGCCTAAAACAAAGTTACCTTGACTACTTGTCACGTAACTTGCCTTACATCCAAATTCATACTTCTTATGCGTTTTTCCTTTAGAGATACATTCTACTTCCGGTGCATGTAAACTATAAACTTTGTTTTTGCTATCCTTGGTTTGATCGTAAAGACGGTGAAGAAGACACAAAGAAGATTCATAATTTTTATGTAAGTCTATAGAATGTAATTTACGCTCTACATCCCGTAAAACACGGCCAAAATAGGTTTTTAAGCTCTTTTGCTCACGCCTTGCAAGTCTGTATTTACGTCCTCTAAAATATCGGTTCTGCATTAATAATGACTTTTTAGATAAACGAGAATAACTTTGGCGAAGACGAATATTATTTCTCTTAGCCAGTTCTGATAAATATTGTAAAGCTTTAAAATATAGTTTACCATCTGTTGGATATGTAATGGCCTTTTCCTGAACTGTTGTATCTACATTTACTTTTTGGACATGATGTCTACGCAGTAATTTATTAGAAAGAGCACAACGAATTGTTTCTTCTAAAAGCTTTTCCATCCCTTTAGATTTTATACGCTTACGCCATCTGCTTAATGTGCTATGATCACAAGGAGCTTCCTGCTGGAATTCTTGGTATCCGCAAAAGTGTTGCCAATAGACATTTTGAACCCATTTATCTAAAACACTTTCATCACTTTCATTAAATGTGGCTTTTAAGTAATGCAGTCCTACCATCAAGCGGGTTAACTTGGCTGGACGGCCATTGTCAGGACAATAGAGTTTACCAAATTCAGTATCAAACTTTTCCCAATCTATTTTCTGAGCTAAACGAAATAAGGGCTCATTATGATTGAGCATACCTTCCAAATTCGTCTTAAACAAGTCTCTTTGATAATCATTTTTTTTTTGAGCTAACATAGGGAACCTCTGAAAAATAATGCTTGAAAAACACAAGCTTTTGAACACCTTTTCGCAAAACCTTGCGATTATGGGTACTACTTTTTACTTCAGAATAGCTTATAAATGCGAAATATCCATAGTATTCTGGTTTTTCAAGGCTGACTATATAGCCTAGCAGAAAAGATAAGGGGGCTATAACTCCGATAGTTTTACCATTTTGTTTTTTCAAGATATAGCCTGACACGAATTTACGTGTCAAGTGTTTCGTATATAGCCTAGCAGAAAAGATAAGGGGGCTATAACCGCCTAGGAGGTCTCTTATATACTCATAGAGATATAGCCTGACACGAATTTACGTGTCAAGTGTTTCGTATATAGCCTAGCAGAAAAGATAAGGGGGCTATAACTCATGGTTCACGATTAACGGGGTGGCGTGAGATATAGCCTGACACGAATTTACGTGTCAAGTGTTTCGTATATAGCCTAGCAGAAAAGATAAGGGGGCTATAACCACAGGATGGGAGGGGATGTCAAGCTAAAAGATATAGCCTGACACGAATTTACGTGTCAAGTGTTTCGTATATAGTTAAGCTTGAAAAAGGCACTATATTAAGAAAATGCCATAACCCATATTTCCTTTTTTAAGGAAAAATCAGTCAGATATTGCGGAATAAATTTAAGCCAAGAAAAAGCTTTTAGCAATTTTCTCATATTAAAGCCAGCACCTAGTAAAACCGCATACATCTTATCACCTTCTTGCGTTAAGAGGTGATTTCTTCGTACACCTCCATCGTTTTTCATGTGACCAATGATGGGTTCAATGGCTGCTCTTCTTTTCATCCACTTGCGTAAACTACGTTTCATTTTTTTCTTCCTCTTTGCGCCAACAATGTGAACTGTTATCCCATCTTTAACTTTCGCTCCTCTATAACCTCTATCCACAAAAACTTCTTTTACGCTTAATGAATTGGGTAAAAACCTTTCTACCTGTTCTATAGGCGATCCGTATGGCCGATGGTAATGTATGCCCATCAAAAGGATTACCGTGTTTTGCCATCGCACCTAAAACAAAGTTACCTTGACTACTTGTCACGTAATTCGCCTTACATCCAAATTCATACTTCTTATGCGTTTTCCCTTTAGAGATGCATTCTACTTCCGGCGCATGTAAACTATAAACTTTGTTTTTGCTATCCTTGGTTTGATCGTAAAGACGGTGAAGAAGACACAAAGAAGATTCATAATTTTTATGTAAGTCTATAGAATGCAATTTACGCTCTACATCCCGTAAAACACGGCCAAAATAGGTTTTTAAGCTCTTTTGCTCACGCCTTGCAAGTCTGTATTTACGTCCTCTAAAATATCGGTTCTGCATTAATAATGACTTTTTAGATAAACGAGAATAACTTTGGCGAAGACGAATATTATTTCTCTTAGCCAGTTCTGATAAATATTGTAAAGCTTTAAAATATAGTTTACCATCTGTTGGATATGTAATGGCCTTTTCCTGAACTGTTGTATCTACATTTACTTTTTGGACATGATGTCTACGCAGTAATTTATTAGAAAGAGCACAACGAATTGTTTCTTCTAAAAGCTTTTCCATCCCTTTAGATTTTATACGCTTACGCCATCTGCTTAATGTGCTATGATCACAAGGAGCTTCCTGCTGGAATTCTTGGTATCCGCAAAAGTGTTGCCAATAGACATTTTGAACCCATTTATCTAAAACACTTTCATCACTTTCATTAAATGTGGCTTTTAAGTAATGCAGTCCTACCATCAAGCGGGTTAACTTGGCTGGACGGCCATTGTCAGGACAATAGAGTTTACCAAATTCAGTATCAAACTTTTCCCAATCTATTTTCTGAGCTAAACGAAATAAGGGCTCATTATGATTGAGCATACCTTCCAAATTCGTCTTAAACAAGTCTCTTTGATAATCATTTTTTTTTTGAGCTAACATAGGGAACCTCTGAAAAATAATGCTTGAAAAACACAAGCTTTTGAACACCTTTTCGCAAAACCTTGCGATTATGGGTACTACTTTTTACTTCAGAATAGCTTATAAATGCGAAATATCCATAGTATTCTGGTTTTTCAAGGCTGACTATATAGCCTAGCAGAAAAGATAAGGGGGCTATAACACCTCACAGGTGGCGAAGTCTCCGTTAGCGGATATAGCCTGACACGAATTTACGTGTCAAGTGTTTCGTATATAGCCTAGCAGAAAAGATAAGGGGGCTATAACGGAATTGTAACAGGGGTGAAAGTTAGAAGTGATATAGCCTGACACGAATTTACGTGTCAAGTGTTTCGTATATAGCCTAGCAGAAAAGATAAGGGGGCTATAACCAAAAAGTGGTTTATGAAACGGTAAAAAGTGATATAGCCTGACACGAATTTACGTGTCAAGTGTTTCGTATATAGTTAAGCTTGAAAAAGGCACTATATTAAGAAAATGCCATAACCCATACTTGCTTTTTTAAGGAAAAATCAGTCAGATATTGCGGAATAAATTTAAGCCAAGAAAAAGCTTTTAGCAATTTTCTCATATTAAAGCCAGCACCTAGTAAAACCGCATACATCTTATCACCTTCTTGCGTTAAGAGGTGATTTCTTCGTACACCTCAATCATACATTCTTCATGTGACCAATGATGGGTTCAATGGCTGCTCTTCTTTTCATCCACTTACGTAAACTACGTTTCATTTTTTTCTTCCTCTTCGCGCCAACAATGTGAACTGTTATCCCATCTTTAACTTTCGCTCCTCTATAACCTCTATCCACAAAAACTTCTTCTACGCTTAATGAATTGGGTAAAAACCTTTCTACCTGTTCTATAGGCGATCCGTATGGCCGATGGTAATGTATGCCCATCAAAAGGATTACCGTGTTTTGCCATCGCGCCTAAAACAAAGTTACCTTGACTACTTGTTACGTAACTCGCCTTACATCCAAATTCATACTTCTTATGTGTTTTCCCTTTAGAGATGCATTCTACTTCCGGCGCATGTAAACTATAAACTTTGTTTTTGCTATCCTTGGTTTGATCGTAAAGACGGTGAAGAAGACACAAAGAAGATTCATAATTTTTATGTAAATTCATAGAATGCAATTTACGCTCTACATCCCGTAAAACACGGCCAAAATAGGTTTTTAAGCTCTTTTGCTCACGCCTTGCAAGTCTGTATTTACGTCCTCTAAAGTATCGGTTCTGCATTAATAATGACTTTTTAGATAAACGAGAATAACTTTGGCGAAGACGAATATTATTTCTCTTAGCCAGTTCTGATAAATATTGTAAAGCTTTAAAATATAGTTTACCATCTGTTGGATATGTAATGGCCTTTTCCTGAACTGTTGTATCTACATTTACTTTTTGGACATGATGTCTACGCAGTAATTTATTAGAAAGAGCACAACGAATTGTTTCTTCTAAAAGCTTTTCTATCCCTCCCTTTAGATTTTATACGCTTACGCCATCTGCTTAATGTGCTGTGATCACAAGGAGCTTCCTGCTGGAATTCTTGGTATCCGCAAAAGTATTGCCAATAGACATTTTGAACCCATTTATCTAAAACACTTTCATCACTTTCATTAAATGTGGCTTTTAAGTAATGCAGTCCTACCATCAAGCGGGTTAACTTGGCTGGACGGCCGTTGTCAGGACAATAGAGTTTACCAAATTCAGTATCAAACTTTTCCCAATCTATTTTCTGAGCTAAACGAAATAAGGGCTCATTATGATTGAGCATACCTTCCAAATTCGTCTTAAACAAGTCTCTTTGATAATCATTTTTTTTTTGAGCTAACATAGGGAACCTCTGAAAAATAATGCTTGAAAAACACAAGCTTTTGAACACCTTTTCGCAAAACCTTGCGATTATGGGTACTACTTTTTACTTCAGAATAGCTTATAAATGCGAAATATCCATAGTATTCTGGTTTTTCAAGGCTGACTATATAGCCTAGCAGAAAAGATAAGGGGGCTATAACGGTATGCCACCTCTGCATCTTGATCCTCATGATATAGCCTGACACGAATTTACGTGTCAAGTGTTTCGTATATAGCCTAGCAGAAAAGATAAGGGGGCTATAACCATGGACAGACTATACAAGACGAATAGACAGATATAGCCTGACACGAATTTACGTGTCAAGTGTTTCGTATATAGCCTAGCAGAAAAGATAAGGGGGCTATAACTGAATGATTGTCGTTACACGTACAGTCCCCGATATAGCCTGACACGAATTTACGTGTCAAGTGTTTCGTATATAGCCTAGCAGAAAAGATAAGGGGGCTATAACCATGGTCTACTGCTCTCAATGATCTGGTTCGATATAGCCTGACACGAATTTACGTGTCAAGTGTTTCGTATATAGCCTAGCAGAAAAGATAAGGGGGCTATAACTCCTTCTACTGGAGTCGTGGCCAGAGATCTATCTGAAAAAATTGAAAAATCTATCCAACAGCATTGCCCCAAGTTTGTAAAGGGGCTTGGGCATGGATATCTTTCCCGCTACAACAAACGGTGGGAAGTAAAGATATGTAAAGACTTAGGTCTTACGATAAATCAATTAGCAACAATTAAAGGTGAAAATTACATCATAACTAATTATGATAAACACCAGAAAGTAAAGTTAATTTGGGTGCTATGGGAAGCTCATGATAGTTTTTTAGCCCTCGTAAATCAAATAGCAATGCTCGTCATCTGGTTAAATCTCAGGCTGAAGGTCATACAGAAGAGATATATAAGGCTTACCCAGTTCTTTTTTTACTGAGCTTGAGACTGTCTAACTTGTCTGTAAGCCACATCTTAACTAATGCCTGCCTTGCAATCCCTCTACGCTGAGCTTCTTCGTCCAAAGAGTGAACTACCCATGTTGGGAAATCTATATTGACACGCACTGTTGCATTTTCTGTATCAAAATAATCTCCCAAGTCTTCGCCCTTTTCAATCTTCTTATCCAGTTCTTTCGTTGTTATACTTTTCTTTTTCATTTTTCCTCGCTTTTCTGATTGAAATAATTCTAATTTTTTCACCTCTCATAGTAATTATTGCAGACCAAATTTCTTCATCTATTGTTCCAACCACTGCTTTCCTACGTTCCCCTTCTCTTCCGAGTGGAAACGTTACAGCTTCACTATGCCAAATAGCTTGGCCTTCAACAAAGTCTATACCGTGCTTTTCTTTGTTGCTGTGACTTTTATTTTGATCAAACTCAAACTGCATATAAGAAAGGTATATTTATTACTCATAGTGTCAACAGATGATTTTATAGAAATCCAGTTTTTTTTACTGACAATGTTCTCATATCAGAAAAAATCACTTACCTTTCACTATCACAAATCAAATACCATCCCAAATATGTGCATCAAGTAGCTCACTACGAAAGCGAAAAAGAAATACTGGAAGACTAGCGAAAAGCGACTTGGCTTTCGATCAAAAAGAAAGGTGAAATAAAAGAGCCGATTTACGTTCAGGCCACTGGAAAGGAATCACAATTTCTTTTGTTAAACGGTGGAGACCGCTTCAAGGCATCCAAAAAAGCTAAAATCAAGAACATACCAGCAATCGTACATTCAGGAAAAGATGGAAGAGGAAGACCGGCGGTATGTCATGCATGCCCTAAACCACGCTCGAAAAACACACGGCTACAGCCACTGGATTGAATATAGCCTGACACGAATTTATGTGTCAAGTGTTTCGTATATAGCCTAGCAGAAAAGATAAGGGGGCTATAACAAAAATGCACGTTGGTCACCCAAGGGCTTGGAAGATCATGCCAATAGAGCCGCAAGGCACACCTTTGGGAATACGATCCAAGACTACGAAAAAAAGAGCTTGAATGTAATCCGAAACCCAGATAAAATCTATGCATATCATCATAAAACAGGCGGACGACGATTCGCTTTTTATGAAAAAAGTAGTGGCGCATTTGTGACCGTTAGCTATGACAATATGCAGATACATAGTTTGCACCAAAGAGAGAAGATACCAGACTCTTATCTAAGAGTATTATAATGACAAGAGAAGAGCGAAAACAAATTGTATTAGATTCAATCAATGATTTTGATACTGATTTTGAGCAGGATCACTCTGAAGTGACCAGTGCTGTTGAGACCCTTGCAGGTCTTAAAGGCTATTATCCAGATTTAGATAAAGAATATATAAAAAGAGCCAAACAATTTGGCGAATATTTAGAGGATGATGATGTTTACGGCGAAGGCTGGCCCCACTGGGCGCCTGAAATTGCCAATGGTGAATATCCTCTAAAAAAACTCCCTGACCATATCCGCGATTTAGCAGAGGAACTCTATTATAAAGAGAAAGCTAATGTCGCCAGAAAAACATGAAATAAAATACACAGCGAATGGTTTTGCGGAGTTAAGCGATGGCCGCATTATTCACGAAAGTGGAGATTTTGAACTGCGTTCTGGCGTAGGCCGTGCCGTGCTGTACGATAGTGGTCTTCTCATCCCCCAAAAAAAGCTCCCAAAGAGAAAGCTCACATAGATAGGGACCAAGAAATTAGCTCCATCATTCAAACAAGCGCTGACTTTTCTGAGTATAACTTTCGCATGCTTTCGAAAGTCCTGATAGATGGCTGGTGGTTAGACTTTCGTAGAGGGGCAGTTTTGAAAAAAGCTCTGCGGATGTTTAATCAAGTGACAATTTACCCGGATCATAGACCCAGTATTTCTGATTGGATTGGTATCGCCAAAAATCCAGTGTGGGAAGAGGAGAGCAAATCTCGACCCGCTGGTATAAATGCCGTTTATCAGATTGACGCTAAGGCAAATCCTAAAGTAGCCAGAGGCTTGAACATGGGAGCGATTAGTCATATGATATAGCCTAGCAGAAAAGATAAGGGCTATAACTCTGTCCGATATTGTAAACATATCACATGGGTTTTATACACTCTTGCTATAATCACTTGACAAAAAGAGTGATGGCAATTGATTTATAATCATTATGCTGATCTGTTTGTGTAAATCTAAAATACATCGTGCTACCGTTACGGAAGCGAATCTTAATTATGAAGGTAGCCTCACCGTCGATATTGAGTTACTTGACGCTGCTAGTATATTGCCTTATGAGAAAGTTTCGGTAGTAAATATTAACAATGGTTCTCGTATAGAGACGTACACAATAAGTGGGAAAAAAGGAAGTGGGGTTATCTGTCTAAATGGTGCTGCGGCTAGAATGGGCGAGGTAAGTGATTTAATTATTGTTATGTCATACGGCTATTTTCAAAGAGAAGATGTCCCACAGTCTTTTGCCCCTATTGTTGTCCAAGTGGGTGTACAAAATCAGATTCAACAGGTGATACGGGATCCAATGGTGCTTGCGTGACTTTTTGATGTGTATGTAAAACATCTGCCATCCATTCCTCGAAAAGACTTTTTATATCGTAAGGAGTGTGTATTATGACCTTCATTCATCCTACAGCTATCGTTGACGAAGGAGCTAAATTAGAAGAAGGCGTACATATTGGTCCCTATTCTATTATTGCTTCTAGTGTTTCTTTGGGAAAAAATTGTCGTATTGATTCTCATGTGCATATAAAAGGCAATACAACCGTAGGCTCTAACAATCATTTTTTTCATTCTTGCAGTGTTGGGCAGCCTCCGCAAGATTTTAATTTTAAAGACGGTCCTCATTCTACTATTGCTATAGGGGAAGGGAATGTCTTTCGTGAGTTTTCCACGGTGCATGGTTCAACTATAGAAAAAGGAACGGTTATTGGAAATCATAATTACTTTATGGGGGGGGCGCATGTTGCTCACGATGTACATATAAAAGACCACGTGCTTTTAACACAGGGGGCTATAATCGGTGGCCATGCTAGTATAGGCAGCCATGTGTATATTTCTTCCGTCGTTGCCGTCCATCAACATGCTCGTGTGGGTGCCTATTCTTTGGTTGGAGGTGGTGGGACAGGTGTCGCTCAAGATGTGCTACCATATACGCTTGTTCGAGGACTTCCAGCTTGTGCTTGTGGTCTAAATACTATAGGATTAAGGCGTGGAGGCATAGTTGCTGAGGCTCGTAAGGCGATTAAGCGATCCTATAGCATTCTATATGGTCGTGATGCTTCGATTCCTAAGAGAATAGAAGCCATTAAAAAGGAAGTTCTAGACGAGTGTGAGAAGGATACAAGTGCTTATGAACATATAAAATATTTTGTGAGTTTTGCAGAGGAAAAATCCAAATTGGGTATCATTACAAAAGAAATCAGGTTATCATGAAACGATTACAAACACACCTATCTAAACCCGCCTTTTGGCTCTTTTTACTTACAGTTATTTTTTCCTTTAGTCTTCACAAGCAAATTAGGCCAAAATATATTCTCGAAGAAATTCTCCTTGAAACAAAAAAAAATGCAGAAGGGAAAGATTACTATTTAGTTGATGGTGTCACTCAATTCATAGAAAACCCGCCAACTTACGAGCTATCTTCTCTCCATCCTCGCGTAATCGCTCGTTTGAATAATGAACAGGGTGATGCTTCCATTCCAGCACTTGTCCCTGTCATAGAAAAAGAAATCGTACAAAAAAAAGGGCGTTACTATGAAGTGCGTTTGAAAAAACACTATGGTATCTATTCTTTATTACCAGCCATTGTGGCCATAGCCTTTTGCTGGGTAACCCGTGAGCCTCTTGTTTCGTTATTTTTGGCAAGCCTAAGTGGTGCTATTTTACTTGGGAAAATGGATTATATAAGTGAAGTTTTATTGCCGGCTTTTTCTAGTAAAAGTGCAAGTCTCGTTTTGATATTGTATTTGTGTTTGTTAGGGGGGATACTGGGTCTTTGGGCACGTACAGGTGCAGCTCAAGCTTTTGCCAATTGGCTTTCCCGTCGTTTTGTTCGTGGTCCTATATCTGCGCGCCTGATCACTTGGGGACTAGGAATGGTTTTTTTTCAGGGGGGAACTATCAGCACTGTTTTAGTAGGGACAACAGTGAAGCCAGTCACTGATAAGCAAAAGATCAGTCATGAGGAACTTTCTTACATTGTAGATTCCACAGCGTCCCCCATAGCATGCCTTCTTGCGTTCAATGCTTGGCCCATCTACATTCAATCTTTTTTGTACTTGCCGGGGGTTGCTTTTCTAGCCACCGAGCAAGATCGTATTGCATTTTTCTTTCAGAGCCTACCTTTTAGTTTTTATTCTATTTTGGCGGTATCGGGTACGTTACTCTTTTGTTTTGATAAGCTACCTTTTATTGGTAAGCGTATGCGAGCAGCCAAAAAAAGGGCACGCGTAGAGGGTAAATTAGACTCCCCTTGGGCAAAGCCTCTGGCCTCCAGAGAGCTACAAGAAACTCAAATCCCATCGAATTATACCCCAAGCTACTGGGAATTTATATTACCCATCCTTTCCCTTTTAGGTACGATTTTAGGTACTTTCTTTATTACTGGTAAACCTGAAGTTCATACCGCCTTTGGAGTGGCCTTGATACTTCTCCTTGCTATGTCTCTTTGGAGAGGAATGGAGCTGAGAGATGTGATGATTGGGATTGGAGAGGGCTGGAAGGGAACGATAATGGGAGCTTTGATTTTACTTTTTGCTATTATTCTGGGTCAAATTACAACGGCTACGGGTGGAGGTTTATTTTTAGTAGAAGCTTTACGTAGTGGGCTTTCCTATTGGCTTTTACCTCCAGTTCTTTTGGTACTTACGGTTGCTATTGCTTTTTCTACAGGAACAAGTTGGGGTACATATGCTGTGGTGTATCCCCTTGCAATGCCTCTTGCGTGGAGTCTGGGTTCTGGGCTCTCTTCCCCTGAGCTTTTTTTATCTATTTGTTTTGCGGTGGTTTTAAATGGAAGTGTGATAGGAGATCAAAGTTCACCCATTTCCGATACGACCATATTGAGTTCGATGTGTACGGGTTGTGATCTCATGGACCATGTGCGCACTCAAATTGTACCTGTAGCTTTCTTTACTTTGCTTGCTGGGATGCTCTGGACGATATTTGGCTTTTTGTGTGTATAGTTTTGGGTTTGGATAGGGAAGGTAAATGAATATGATTTTGACAGGGCGAAATAGTTAGATTATTTTTCTTGCTAAATAATTACCCTTTTTTCCCATGGGGAATGAACGGAGCATGAAAGATAAACAACCGGCTAATCCAAAATGGGGACTTTATAACTTTATAAGGCAAAGGATGCTTTCTATAACTATGGAGAATTTTTTCAAGGCTATCTCAAAAGGGATAGCTCAGCGATATATACGAAAGCAGTCTGTGGTAATTTATTCCTTCGTTCTTTTCGTTTTGGGTTTTTCTCTCGTCGTGTCACCTATGGGTTCTCTTTGGGCTCAATCAAATAATTGTGGTAGCAATAGTACCTGCCTCACTGTTGTCGGAGACTTAGAAAATCAGTATTTAAATGGTTTAGCGCAAGGATTTGCAGATGCCCATACCGCAGCTGTTGTGGTTGGTATGCCTTATATTGGAAAGACAAGAGTCGATAATATTACGGTAGGAGCACAGTTGAGTTTTGGTGCTCGTGTGGAAGGAGGAGAAGATTTTCAATCGAATAGTGGTCAAGAGTATAAAAACTTAGGTAGACCAATTGGGCTTGTTCTTCAGGGGTCTTACTTTGCAGGTGTGAATGTAGGTGGTATTTTGAGTTGGTTTGGTATAGTGCAAAATTTACTTGGGCTTCCTTCCTTTGCTTCTCTAGCTAATTTTGATATTATTATAGGGTATTCAAATTTTGATGAATTTATTAATATTGGAGGGGCAAAGTTTGGTTTTGAGACTCTCTATACTGGAATAAAGTATAGCCTCATTTCCGGTGCAAGCTTACCCATTTTAGGTGGTTGGAAGGGCGTTGTGCTAGGTTTTGGTTATTTGAGGTCTAGTATAGATTTCACACAGAGCAAAGATGCTGAAGAAACTATTCTTGGAGGAGCTCGTTTGATGAGTAGTGGGCAAGAAAAATTCACTATGGAGAGTGAGTCCATAGGTGTTCCCATTGAAGTGAATACGGGTATAGAACTCTTCTTTATTAATGTTACTGCTGGGGCAGGTGTTTTGCTTAATATTGATGGAAATACAAAAATAAGATATGAAAGGGAAGGTACCTTAGCTACCGCTGGCGGTGATATAGATTTGGATGTGGATTTGAAAAAAGAAGCTAGTGCGAAAAGATCTCTCTATTTTTATAAAATGGGTTTTGAAATTCCAATTCTGCCTTTTGTTCGCTTGGGCGGAGAAGCAACCTATGCTAGTGAAGGGCTCTACGGTTATACCTTTGCCGTACGTGCTAGCCTCTAAGATGCTATAGTAGAACTATATATAGGTATAAAAGTAGGTATAAAAGAATGAAAATTGATAATAAGGTGATAGAGTTTCTTAACCAAGTATTGGAGAATGAATTGGTTGCTGTAAACCAGTTTTTCTTACACTCTCGCATGTACCAGAACTGGGGCTTGTCAAAGGTAGCTGAAAAAGAATACAGCGAATCTATTGATGAAATGAAACATGCCGACACCCTTATTCAGCGTATACTTTTTTTAGAAGGAAGTCCAAAGTTACAAATGCAGCCTCTTTCCATAGGATCAAATGTAGGTGAGATTTTGAAGTACGATCTGCAAACGGAAAGAAAGGCAATTGAGGACTTACGCAATGGTGTGACTTATTGTGAAGAAGTAAAAGATTTTGTTAGTCGTGATTTACTCTCTGATATACTGATAAGTGAAGAAGAACATGTCGATTGGTTAGAGACACAACTTGATCTTATTGAGCGAATAGGTTTAGAAAACTACACCCAATCTCAAATATAGGGTATGTGGGGTACTCACTTTTGCTCTTTACCCGTTACTTTTTTTGATCACTAGGGGTTCCTGTTTTAAAGAGTAATGCGGTGCAGAAAAATATAACTGGTAACAATGAAAACGAAGAGCTCATTCATCTAGAAATCAGCGAATGGTTGGATTCTCTTGATTATGTGATAAAAAATGGCTCTCCAGGCAGGGTCAGACAGCTTCTTCGCTCTTTGCAAAATCATGCCGCTGAATTTGGTATACAGTTGCCCTATGTAGCCAACACACCTTATGTAAACACTATACCAAGGCATAAACAGCCTCGTTTTCCCGGAAATATTGAGATTGAACGACGTATACGTAGTTTGGTCAGATGGAATGCTATGGCCATGGTTGTGCGTGCTAATCGTAATGAGGACGGTATAGGAGGACATATCTCGACTTATACTTCTTGCGCAACTTTGCTAGAGGTTGGTTTCAATCATTTTTTTCGTGGTAAGGATCATACCGAATCTAAGGGAGATTTAGTATACTTTCAAGGTCACGCCGCTCCGGGTATATATGCTCGAGCTTTTTTAGAAGGAAGGTTTTCTGAAAAGGATTTGGAGAATTTCCGACGAGAACTCAAGCCGGAAGGGGGATTGAGTTCTTACCCTCATCCTTATTGCATGCCTGACTTTTGGGAGTTTCCGACCGTTTCCATGGGTTTAGGGCCTATTATGGCTATTTATCAAGCTCGTTTTAATCGCTATTTGGAAGACCGTAATTTCATTCAAAAAGCGAGTGGCGCAAAAGTTTGGGCTTTTATCGGAGATGGAGAAACAGATGAACCGGAAACACTAGGTGCGATTAGTCTAGCTGCTAGAGAAAAATTGGATAATCTTATCTTTGTGGTAAATTGCAATCTACAGCGTCTAGATGGACCAGTACGGGGGAATTATAAAATTGTACAAGAGCTAGAGGCCATTTTTCGAGGAGCTGGTTGGAATGTAATTAAGTTATTATGGGGTAGTGCTTGGGATCCGCTATTAGAAAAAGATGATGGTGGTACACTTGTGCGTCGTATGGAAGAGGCTGTTGATGGGGAATATCAAATGTATAGTACTTCCAAGGGAGATTATATACGTGAGCATTTTTTTGGTACAAATGAACGCCTAAAAACTCTTGTAGAAAAGTATACAGATAATGAAATCGCGAAGTTGAATCGCGGCGGTCATGATGTAGAAAAAGTTTATGCTGCTTATCGTGAAGCTGTTGAACATAAAGATGCTCCAACGGTCATTTTGGCCAAGACTATCAAAGGTTATGGATTAGGTGAGGCAGGAGAGGGAAAAAACATAACTCATCAGCAAAAAAAACTGAATGAGCAGGAGTTGCGTCGCTTTCGTTCACGATTTGGAATTCCTATTTCAGATGAGCAAGTGGGAGAAGCCCCCTTTTATCGACCAAATGAAAATTCAGAAGAAATGCGGTATCTAAGGGAGAAACGCAAAAAATTAGGTGGTCCTGTCCCAAATCGGCGTCATACATCAGAAACTCTAACTCTACCAGATGATCGCTTTTATCATGAATTCCATGAGCACAAAGAGAACGATGTCATACGAAAAGTTTCTACCACGATGGTCTTTATTCGCCTTTTAACTAAGTTGCTACGGGACCCGAATATAGGTCGTCGTATTGTACCTATCATTCCAGATGAAGGTCGTACTTTTGGTATGGAAGCCCTCTTTCGACAAGTCGGTATTTATTCCCATGTCGGACAAAAATATGAACCAGTAGATAAAGATACTCTCTTGTATTACAAAGAGGCTGTAGACGGACAGATTATAGAAGAAGGCATCACAGAAGCGGGAGGCATTTCCTCTTTTATTGCAGCGGGCACGGCCTATGCTAGTCATAGTGTGAACATGATACCTTTTTTCATTTACTATTCAATGTTTGGTTTTCAAAGAGTAGGAGATGCAATTTGGGCAGCTGGCGATATGGGTTGTCGTGGTTTTCTAATTGGTGGTACAGCTGGTCGGACAACCTTGGCGGGTGAGGGCTTGCAGCATCAAGACGGGCATAGTCATTTATTGGCTTATCCTTACCCTCATATACGGGCTTATGATCCAGCTTTTGCACATGAAATTGCTGTGATTGTGGAGCATGGGCTAAAACAGATGTTTGTAGAGAAGAAAAATGTGATCTATTATATTACGGTCGGTAATGAGCCTTATGTTATGCCATCTGTTTCTCCCCCCTCTCCGGAACGAAAAAAGCAAATACTCAATGGTATGTACTCCTATAAAAAACTAGAAGTCAGTCAGCCAAAAGCAACATTACAACTACTTTCCAGCGGAAGCCTCATTCATGAGGCCCTTAATGCAGCTCAAATACTTGCAGAAGAATATAATATTAGCACGGATGTTTGGAGTGTTACAAGCTATAAGCAATTATTTTTAGATTTGATAGATACGGAGAGGCATAACAATCTCCATTGTGAAACAGACCCGAATCATCGAAAAGAGGCTTATATAAGTCAGTGCACTAGGGGGTGTAGTGATGCCGTTGTGGCTGTTTCTGACTACACAAAGGCACTTCCTCATTCCCTTTCGAATGCCATTCAGGCTCCTTTTACGAGTTTGGGAACAGATGGGTTTGGTCGTAGTGATACCCGTGCAGAGTTGCGTAATTTTTTTGAAATTAGTGCAAACTATATTGTAGTCGCTAGCCTGTCTCTGCTTGCTCGTCATTCAAAAATAGATAGAGAAATTGTAAGTCAGGCAATCAAAAAGCTCAATATAGACTCCCAAAAAATCAATCCAGCTCATAATATATGGCGATAGTCGTCTCAAGACATGGGTTTTACCGGAATAATCTATCATAGATTTGCAATATAGGCAGAAAATGTGTGCATAACCCGATTTGATTTAGTCGTTTAGCTTGATTTTTTTGAGCTGATTTGTGAGATTTATTTTGTATAATTTTCACAAGAAGCTTGACTAAGAAGCCATGGATAAATACCCCGTTACTTAGAGTATTGCTCTGCGAGTTTTTCTTGCTGTTTAATCACTCTTTTATAAAGTAAAGAAAAAAATGGTTTTGAAACCATTTTAATTTGAGGAGGACGGTTATAAATGGAAAAGGTTTTGTGCCTTAGGTTAAGAAAAGGTTTAATTTTTTGTTTGTTGGTTTTGACGTTGTCTGCGATGGTTCTTGCTCCGTTGTATGCGCAAGAAGATTTGTCGCCAGCTGAGGAATCTGAAGCGAAAGAGAGTGATAACGGAGATATTGCAGGAACGGAGTCGAATATAAAGCCATCTCTTTGGAAGAATACTGCTTCCGGTCAGTTATATGCGAATTCTGGTGTGAAATTTTTTTTAGAAGCAAGTGATAATCTATCTAAAACTGATTACGTCGAATATAAAATTGACGAAGGTGATTTTATTCGCTATAACTCTGCTATTAGTCTATCTAAGGATGGACCGCATACGATTTCGTATCGTGCTATTGACCGTGCGGGTAACAGAGAATTTGATCAGAGTTTTAGTGTGATTATTGATAATCTTCCCCCAGAAGTGAAGCTGGTACCCTCACGTGCTTTCGTGGATAAAAGTGGTCGTCTGTATACTTCGGCGGGAAATACTTTTACTATTCGTGCTGTTGATCAGCATTCTGGTGTGAAAAATGTTGCCTATGGAATTAATGTGGCGGCTTCAGAGAAATATGAAGAAGGCCGTACGGTTCAACTTTCTGATCCAGGGAGCCAGTTAATCAGGTATAAAGCAACTGATAACTTGGGAAATGCGACTAGGGGTGGTAGTATACTTGTGGAAGTAGATAGTTCTCGTCCCAAAGTGAGTATTCGCCCTTCTCAACCGCTTCGTCGGGTAAATGGAAGTCGTTATGCTCGTCGTTCTACATCTTTTAGTGTCTTGGGAGAAGACGAAGGTGCTGGTGTTAGTCGCATTATGGTTAGGATTGATGGTTCACAGAATTGGCAGGTCTATAGCACTGCTATTGCTTTTGAAACGGAAGCAGAGCATTCTATAGAAGCTAAGGCTATTGATGCCGTTGGAAATGAAAGTGAAGTTGTAAGCTCTCAGTTTAAAGTGGATGATAATCCTCCGATTACGAAGTTGCGTACATCTGTTTCTGAATCTGAATCTGAATCTGGCTCTGAGTAGAGTAAACGTATACAACTATAAATAGGCTTTCTGTATCTTTCTATATTTACTAAGAGTTTTATCTCTTAGTAAATATAGATGAAGCCATCTTGTTTGGATAGGAGGGCTTCCGTCGGATTCTCATCTTGCCGGTCCGGTGGGTGGGGTGACTTTTTTAAAGTATATCGGTTGGATCAAAGTCAATTTCGATGTAATCGTCTTCGTGTTTGTGAAACTCTTTTTTTTGGGATAGAATTTCTCTTATGTGTTCGCGTATGCTAGAAAGAGCGTCTGTTTTAATGAGTATGTGTTCACGAAATTTATGGTGTGTCTTTTCTATGGGTGCTGGTGCAGGGCCTAAAATTTGAGTTTTATTTTTTTTGTTAGCTACTGGATTGCTCAGTTTCTCGTTTAGCAAACAAGAAAAGTTTTCTAACGTTTGGTGTATACGTTGCTGATCTCTTCCACGGCAGAGTATTCTCACTATTCGACTAAAAGGAGGATAAAAAGTTGCTTTGCGCATGGGTAGTTCCATTTGATAAAAGATATCGTAATTTTGACTTGCTGCTGCTTGGATAATGAGATCGTCAGGATTAAGACATTCGAATATAACACGACCTTCCAAGTCGCTACGACCTGCTCGACCAGCCACTTGTGTAAGTAAAGAAAATGTTTTTTCTGTTGATCGAAAATCAGGAAGGTACAATCCTTTTTCAGCCTGTAAAACTCCCACTAGACTGACATTGGGAGCGTCCAAACCTCGTGCAATCATTTGTGTGCCAATGAGTATATCCACTTCCTTACGAAGAAAGCGTAAAAGTACTTCTTCTAGTATATTCCTTTGAATTGTTGAATCCGCATCAATTCGTTCTATCCGGGCATAGGGAAAATGATGTAAAAGGTAGTCTTCTAATTTTTGTGTACCGGTTCCTAAAAGGTTCAGAGGGCTTCCGTCAGAACTAGTGCCATCATATGTACGCTGATAGGCACAATAATGACAGCGAAGTTGTCCATCACGATGTAAGTTTAAACTGATACTGCAAGCAGGACATGTCTCAGTTGTGTTTGCACTTCTAGAATAGACATGAGTGAAATAACCTCTTCGATTTAAGAGTAGTATACTTTGTTCTTTTCTTTTTAGATTTTGTTCTAATTCAAATAAAAGAGGATCACTAATAATTATTTCGGGTGAAGGAAGCCTTACAATCTTCACACTTGGTAGCCCTTTTCCTCTTGCTCGTTCCTTTAAGCTATGATATGAAAAGAAAGAAGAAGTATAAGGACTGATCGTTTTATTTTGTGTCATAGTTTTGTTTTGTGTCATAGTTTTATTTTGTGTCATAGAAGAATTATAAATAGTTTCGAGACGTGGGGTTGCTGAGCCATATAGAAGTAAGGCATTATGATCTTTAGCGCGTTTGATTGCAATTTGTCTGGCATCGTATCGGGGTGTACTATTTTCTTTGAAGGAGCTATCGTGTTCTTCATCAAGTATAATGATACCTATATTTGTGATGGGGGCAAATACTGCTGATCGAGTTCCCACTATGATCTTTTTCCAGTTTCGTAAAATATAAAGGTAAGAAGAAAGCCGTTCTGAATTTTTAAGTCCAGAGTGGAGTAAAGCCAGTTCGTTATCAAAAACCTGTTTAAGTCGTTGGATAAGCTGAATAGTTAGGCTGATTTCAGGGACTAACAGAAGGGCACTGTGGCCTCTCTCTAGAACATCACGAATTAAATGTATATAAATTTCTGTTTTTCCAGAGCCAGTAATACCATGAAGTAAATGATTTTTGTTTTGGCTTGTTTTTGAAACAGTTTCTTTTGTGCTTTTTTCTATATTTTTTTTGATTGAATCATAAACTTTTTTTTGATGTGATGTAAGCTCAGCTATGATGCATGGCTTTTTTATATCTATTTTTTCTATTCGTGGTATACGCCTTGTCTTGGGAAACATCTTAAAGAGTGCCTCGGCAGGAGCGCAAAGATGTTGTTTAGCTATCCAATAGGCTAGTTGAATTTGTTCTTTTGTAACAAGGGCTTCTTGATCGATTTGTTTTTCGATGGTAAGAAAATCTATATTTCCCTGTGGATTTTTATGTATTCTTTCGACAATAGCATCTTTTTTGCGGTTTTTAAATTTGACTTCAACTCGCATACCCATTTTTAGGATGGTTATATACTCTTCAGGGATACGATATGTATAACTTTTTTTTAAGGGAAGACCTCCTCCTATGAGTACATCCGCATAAAGATCAAACATGCCTTCTATAAACTAGTGATAAAAGGTTTGAGGAAAGTTTTTAGAGAAACAAGCATACTTTCTTTGATCCTTTTTTCTTTTTCTAATATATCCTTTTGGTTTTCTATATCACTGATCTCCTTTCGTTTCTTTTCTAGAGATAGAAGGGCTGCGGGACTTCGTAAAACAATACACTCAATTTCAGCTGTTCCAATGCTATATTTAAAAATAGAGTGGTTCTGGAATTTTTCTTGTGCTCCCCTTTCGCCAAAGAGTGCGATAGCAGCTTCTCCACAGATGATGATCTTTCTAATATCAAATTTTTTTATGGTATTGGATACATGTTCCATACAATTCTTTGTGCGTGTAATCCAATCGTCATCACTGCTGCGATTGCAATCAAAATGGCAAGCTGGATATTCCTGGTAATAGAAGTCATCTGTTTCACATTTCAATTTAGTCAGCATACGTGAAAAGAGTTTGTCTTCTTTTTCACCCCCGAAGATATATTTTTCACTTAAATCTCTTTTCAGATTAGAAGAATTTGTAGAAGCAATCATCGCGTTGTAATGTAAAATAAGAATAGGAATTTTTTTGTTTTGGCTCGCCTTATATTCAGAATGGAAAAAATTTCGTACGGGATAGAGACGATTTGAGCATAACGTACAGCTGAAATTGATCGGAATATTTTGATTTGATTTTGGGAAAGTTTTTGGAGTACTGTTGGAAAGCGCTTCTATATTTTGTGATTTTTCTATTCCCGTATAACTTAATAATGACAGGTCATCAATTTTAGGCTCTGTAGTGAAAGAGAGAATGAATTCCGAAACTTTACTGCCGATTTCTCCTCTTTCGTCTTTCTGTAAAACTTGATAAAGCTCTGAAGCAATTTGGCTTAGCTGAGCAGATTTTAAAAAAGCGGCTTGCGAAGGCATCTGTACTACAACCTACTCCCAGTCTCCAAATGGGGTTAAAATGGTCTTGCTTTATTTTTATTGAATAAGAGGGAAAGTAAATTCATTCTGCTCTAGACTCTAGATTACTTATAGGGGTTGCTACATAAAGTATGGATTATATCCCAAAACAGTGTCTACTTTTTAGAAGTAACCTCATTCATAAATGAAATATAGTGATAATTCAGTATCATCAAAGTTTCCAAATTATCTCATAAGACGTATTACCTTTCACTTGGGTGTGCCTCCTGCTTGTGTGTTACCTTTTTTACATAGGTTTTATATTAATTTCATGGCTGATGGTTGACTTGCTTCTGCCAGTGTACAATGTTGCTGATTCATGAAGTAAATGTGGTATTTTTCGTGTTCAGTTAAATGGGTATATATCGTCGTGTTTCACTTCTTTTTTCTTGTCAGTTAAAAGGGTACGAGTGTACCCTTTGCCTGACTTGGGCGTGTTGCACTTATTATGTGAATTCAAGGGCAATGATTTGGGACAGTTTGTCAGAGATGCTACGAAACGTAATGAATAGAGTACCTAAATTCAACAGAAATTATTGACCATCAAAATCAGCAGAATAACAAACAGAAAATATTTTTTAGTAGAACATCGTGGCGAGGGTGTTGGGATTATTATGCAACAAAGTAAGGAATTAAGCGGTGTGAAACCCATTGATAAAATGTACGATGAGGAGTTGCCTTTAATAATTTTTACCGTAAAATCCTTGCAAAATAAAGGTTAGAAAATGGCACTCCATCCCGACTTCCCCCAATCCCCGCACGTTATCCTTGAGCCGGGAGTGCGCTGGTTTCCGGCAGACGAGACCCTGCGCGAGACCAGTATGGATAAGCTCATGCCGCCGCTGGTGGCACAGATTCGCCAGCAGGTGAAGGCGTTTCGTGACGGTGGTTACAGTGGTGCAAGTGACACTAGCAGGAGTCTGCTCAACTGGTGGTTCAAGGAGCCGCATATGCTACCGCAAGCAGATGGCAGGACGGCGGAATTTCAGTATTTCTTCGCTCAGCGCGAGGCACTGGAAACGATTGTCTATCTGTATGACGTGAAGGGGGTGAAGGACAGCATTGACCTGATGCGCTTCGATAGTTCAGAAGCGGTATCGGCGGGCATGTTCGACGAAAGCTGGTTGCGCTTTGTCATCAAGATGGCAACCGGTAGCGGTAAAACCAAAGTGATGAGCCTCGTGCTGGCCTGGAGTTTCTTTCATAAACTGTATGAGCTGGATTCCGCTCTGGCACGTAATTTTCTGGTAATCACCCCTAACATTATTGTGCTCGATCGCATTTACCATGACTTTCAGAGCTTGCGTATTTTCTTTGCAGACCCGGTGTTGCCCGACAACGGATTTGACGGACGCAACTGGCGCGAGGACTTCCAGCTCACCCTGCATAAACAGGATGAGGTGCGCGTCACCCGTCCCATCGGCAATATCTTCCTGACTAATATCCACCGCGTCTATTCGGGCGATGACATTCCGCCCTCGCCTGATGACGACAACACGATGGATTATTTTCTCGGCAAGCGTCCGAGCGGTGCGACTAGCGATTCGAAAGTGGATTTGGGTATGATTGTGCGCGACATTGACGAATTGATGATACTCAACGATGAGGCGCACCATATCCATGATTCAAGGCAGGCATGGTTCAAATCCATAGAAGATATTCACAATCGGCTGTTGCAAAAAAGCGGGGCACTGGCGTTACAGGTGGACGTAACCGCCACGCCGAAGCACAACAACGGCGCTATTTTCGTGCAGACCGTGTCCGACTACCCGCTGGTCGAGGCGATTTCCCAGAACGTGGTCAAACACCCGGTTTTGCCAGATGCGCCCAGCCGCGCAAAACTAACGGAACGCCAAAGTGCAAAGTTTACTGAAAAATACAGCGATTACATTGATCTTGGCGTCATTGAATGGCGCAAGGCGTATGCCTCACATCAGAAGATGGGCAAGAAGGCGATTCTGTTTGTGATGACCGACGATACCCGCAACTGCGATGATGTGGCAGCGTATCTGCAGGGTCACTATCCCGACCTTAAAGATGCGGTGCTGGTTATTCACACCAAGAACAATGGCGAAATTTCCGAAGAAAGCTCGGGCAAAAAAAAAGAGGAACTGGAAAAGCTACGCAAACAAGCCAACACGATTGACGAAGCGGACAGCCCCTACAAAGCCATCGTTTCCGTGCTGATGCTCAAGGAAGGCTGGGATGTTCGCAACGTCACCACCATTGTTGGTTTGCGCGCCTATACGTCCAAAAGCAATATCCTGCCAGAACAGACCCTCGGACGCGGCTTGCGCAAGATGTACCCCGGCGGCTTGGAGGAATACGTCAGTGTTGTCGGCACCGATGCGTTTATGGATTTTGTCGAGTCGATTCAGGCGGAAGGCGTGGAGCTTGAACGCGCCGCGATGGGTACAGGTGCCGACCCAAAGTTGCCGCTTGTCGTGGAAATTGACAATGAAAACGACAACAAGGACATTGAGGGGCTGGATATCGAGATACCCGTGCTCACCCCGCGCATCTATCGTGAATACAAAACCCTTGCCGATTTAGATGCGAGTACGATGGGGCATAGCCCGGTTCCCTACCAACAATTCAGCGAGCAGGAGCAGCGGGAGATTGTCTTCCGCGACATCACCACCAGCGAGATAACGCACACCACAATCCTTGATAGCGCCGGGGTGGCTGACTATCGTAGCGTGATTGGATACTTTTCACAGACCGTTATGAAGGAATTGCGGCTGGTCAGTGGCTATGATGTACTCTACGGCAAGATCAAGACCTTTGTGCAGACCGAGCTATTTGCCCAGACTGTAGAACTCGAACACCCGAATACGCTACGCAACTTATCGGAACTGCCCGCCACCAAAACGCTGATAGAGACCTTCAAAAAGGCTATCAATGCCTTAACGGTACGGGATAAGGGCGATGCCGAAATCCGCGCCACCATCAAATTACGCCAGACGCGCCCTTTTGTGGTGAAAAATCAGGGCTATATAATTCCGAAAAAGAGTGTTTTCAACCGTATCATCGGCGACAGCCATCTGGAACTTACATTCGCGAGTTTTCTGGAGAATTGCCCGGATGTCGTGTCTTACGCGAAAAATTACCTCGCGGTTCATTTCAAGCTGGATTATGTCAATGATGAAGGAAACATTTCCAACTATTATCCGGATTTTATCGTCAAATTGCAGAACAAAAGCATTATCATTGTCGAAAGCAAAGGACAAGCGGATTTGGACGTATCACCGAAAATGACGCGCCTGCGACAATGGTGCGAAGATATAAATCAGATACAATCAAGCCTTAGCTATGGTTTTGTCTATGTGGACGAGGAAGAATTTAAGAAATATAAGCCGAAATCATTTGCTGAACTTGTGGCCAATTTTCGTCAACACCAAGAAGATGAAGCCATAGCCAAAACTAATGAACCATCTCTGAAGAACAAATGAATAACTTAAATGGCAAAACTCACTGAGCAGGAACAGCAGGAAGTGATCCGTTATCTGGAAACGGGTACGCCGTTGCCGGACAAATACCGCTTTTTATTGTTCGCGGACAAACGCGAGGTCGAGCTGGTGTGGAACGGCAAGACCAGCGAGGTCTGCACCACCGTTCTGCCCTTTCAAACCATTGAACAGGTGGACGAGCCGCGCGCCGAAAAGCCCAAGGATACGGCACTGCAGGCGGATTTATTCACCACTGATAACCGCGGTCGCCAGCTCAAGGGTTGGACTAACAAACTGATATGGGGCGACAACAAGCTGATCCTGTCATCGCTCAAAAACGGTACTCTGCGCGAGGAAATCGAGGCACAAGGCGGACTCAAACTGATCTATATCGACCCGCCCTTTGATGTCGGCGCGGATTTTTCCATGAATATCGCGATTGGTGACGACACCTTCACCAAAAAACCGAATATTCTCGAGGAAATCGCCTACCGCGACACCTGGGGCAAGGGCGCGGATTCGTTTATTGCCATGATTTATGAGCGGCTGGTGCTGATGCGCGACCTGCTGGCAGACGATGGCAGTATTTATGTGCATTGCGACTGGCGGGTGAACAGTTATTTGCGGCTGGTTCTGGATGAGGTGTTTGGGAAAGATAACCATAAGAACGAAATAGTTTGGAAGCGAACCAATGCCAAAAGTAATTTAAGAAGAAAGTTTGGAATAATCACTGATTCTATTTTTTATTGTTCTAAGACTGAAAATTTCAACCTTAATATAATTACGAAAGAGCACTCAAAGGAGCAACTTTCAAGATATAAAAAAGCGGATAAAAAAGGGTTGTATAGATGTGATGACTTAACTTCACCAGGGTCTTCAAGGAGATTTGAATGGAGAGGTGTTTTCCCTGGAAAAAACAGAAGCTGGGCTTACTCTTTAGAAAAATTGGAAAATTTAGTTGAGCAAGATTTAGTAGAATTTACGGGAAGTGGATACCCTAGAAAAGATGGGTATAAAAAATATCTTTCTAATACAGAGGGAGCGAGGGTTAATAATTTATGGGACGATGTTCCGAGAGTTGGCAATACTTCATCTGAACGGATAGACTACCCCACGCAAAAACCCGAAGCTTTGCTGGAGCGCATCATCAAAGCCTCCTCCAACGAAGGCGATCTGATAGCTGATTTCTTCTGCGGTTCCGGCACCACTGCCGCCGTCGCCGAAAAACTGGGGCGCAAGTGGATAGTCAGTGATCTCGGCAAGTTCGCCATTCACACCACCCGCAAGCGTATGATCGGCGTGCAACGCGGGCTGAAAGCCGACTGCAAGGATTACCGCGCCTTTGAGATCCTCAATCTCGGCAAATACGAACGCCAGCATTTTATAGACATCAATGCCAACCTGCGCGAGGAACAGCAACAACAGCAGATGGCGGCAAAGGAAGCGGCATTTTTGGAGCTGATATTACACGCCTACCGCGCCGAGAAAACCACCGGTTTTGCCAGTTTCCACGGCAAGCGCGCCGGGCGACTGGTCGCCATCGGCCCGGTCAACCTGCCGGTAACGCGGCTATTCGTAGAGGAAATCATCCTTGAATGCCGCAAACAACATATCACCAAAGTAGATATTCTCGGCTTTGAATTCGAGATGGGACTGTTCCCCAATGTGCTGGACGAAGCGCGTGGCAAGGGCATCGACCTGGCACCCAAATACATTCCGGCAGAAGTGTTCGACAAGCGGGCAGTGGCAAAAAATCAGGTGGTATTTCACGATGTCGCCTTCATCGAGGTAAAACCACATATTGCCAAAGGACAAAAAGGCAAGCACGGACAGTCCGGCACGGTGGCGATGCAATTGACCGATTTTTCGGTATTCTACTCGCAAGGCTCCATCGCCAATGCCGAAGCCACACTCAAAAATAAGGGCAGTAAAATCGTGGTCGAAAAAGGCCGGATTGTGAAAGTAAGCAAAGACCAAGACGGCATCGTCACCCGCGAAATCCTCACCAAAAACTGGACTGACTGGATCGACTACTGGTCGGTGGACTTTAATTTTGAAAGCAAACACGAAATCATCCGCGTCCAGAATCCCGAAAGCGGCGAATGGGAGGAACAATGGAGCGGCGACTATGTGTTTGAAAATGAATGGCAAAGCTTCCGCACTAAAAAAGACCGCTCGCTGGAACTCACCAGCATCGCCCACGAATGCCTGCCCGCCGGCCGCCGCAAAATCGCCGTCAAGGTGGTGGACATATTCGGCAATGATACAATGACCATTTTGGAGGTGAATGTGTGAAAATCACTCTGCCCGCGATGCATCATAATCAGGCGGGCTTTGAAGCCCTGTTGTCTCTCCATAGACAGGCACAGGATTGTTGGTTTGATGACGTGGAAATCGATATGTCGCAGACAAGCTGGTTTGATGCTGATATGTGTGCTGTACTTGGCGCACTACTTTACCGCATGAGCAATCAGATAAATGATATCAGTTTGACAAAACTATCCGCTGGCGTTGAAAAAATACTGTCAAAAAACGGCTTTCTAAGCCACTACGGGCACGAAAAAATAGCGGATCACTACGGCACAACCGTTGCTTACAAACGGTTTGATGTGGAAGATGATAGGTACTTCTCTGCCTATATTGAAAAAGAGTTTATACACCGTTCTGAAATACCGACGATGTCTTCGGGATTGCTGAAAAAATTCCGTGAGAGTATTTTTGAGATATTTAGTAATGCGGTACTGCATTCACGCACCGAATTGGGGGTTTTCAGTTGCGGACAGTTTTTTCCACAGCGGAAAACATTGGATTTCACAGTGGCCGATTTGGGGGTGGGCATTCGAAAAAACATAATAGAGCATGAGGGAATTGATTTTTCGCCAGAAGAAGCGATTGACTGGGCGACTAAAGGTAACAATACAACCAGGCGTGGCAGTGTGCCGGGAGGGTTGGGGTTAAAGTTACTTTGCGAGTTTATTGATTTGAATGGCGGTTGCGTGCAAATTGTTTCAGATGCTGGATATTGGAAGCGGGAAAATCAGAACACTCAAAAAACAAGATTGTCCCATTCATTTCCCGGAACAGTCGTCAGTGTCAAAATTAACACCGCTGATACGCATTCTTATATACTTGAATCCGAGCTAACCGAGAAAGATATTTTCTAGGAAATTGTTATGAAAAATAAAATTACCATATCCGTTTTTGAAGTTGTGGGGAGTCCTTTGTGTGTTGCTTCTGGTGATGGACAGAAGGTTTACAAACGTCTTGCCCTTGCTCTTGGAGAACAACACAAGGTAGTGCTGTCATTTTGCAATGTGACTACTTTGACCACTGCTTTCTTGAATGCCGCAGTGGGTCAGTTGTATGGAAAATTTAGCGAGAAAAAAATCCGTGACCTACTCGAAGTGAGTGATATGGAAAACGAAGATTTAATGCTTTTGAAGCGAGTGGTGGATACTGCCAGGCAATATTTCAAAGACCCTGAAAAATTTGATCAGGTTATTCGCACAAGCAGAGAGAATGGATAGATGCCTGATAAAACAATTGCAGTTTTAAGCCATGATTTTAAACTTGAGGACAGATTACTTCTTGATACCAATATCTGGCTTCTTGTATACGGTCCGAGCAAACCCAATGACAGCAGGGTAAGGGTTTACTCGCAAGCATTTAAAAGTATGATTGCGGCAAAAAGCCAAATCTATATTGATGTTCTGGTTGTTTCAGAGTTTATTAACCGTTATGTGAGAATGAAATCGGAACTCAAAACACAAAACTTCAAGAAATTTCGTCAGAGCAAAGATTTTAAACCAATCGCCAGAGAGGTTGCAGATACGACGAAAAGAGTGTTGAAACATTGCAAACGTGTAGGAAGTGGTTTTGAGACATTGAGAGTCAACACGCTTATCGATGCGTATGCAAAAGGAAAAACTGATTTTAACGACCAGATTATCATCGCAATTTGTAAAAAAAAGAAACTCCAGTTGGTGACGGATGACGCTGATTTCAGAAACAGGGGAATTTCTGTTTTAACTGCGAATAAAAAGCTACTAAATTAGATGCAATGGTACCTGCCCCGACTTTCTCCCATTATGAGTTATCAAAACATCACCGCCCTCACCAAAAACTGGACTGACTGGATCGACTAACTGGTCAGTGGATTTTGAAAGCAAGCGCGAGATTATTCGCGTACATAATACCGAAACTGGCGAATTAGAAGAACAATGGAGGGGTGATTACATCTTTGAAAACGAATGGCAGAGCTTCCGCACTAAAAAAGACCGCTCGCTCGAACTCACTATCACCGCCCACGAATGCCTATCCGGACGGCGAAAAATCGCCGTCAAAGTAGTGGACATATTCGGTAATGATACAATGATCATTGTAGAGGTGAATGCGTAATGGCTCAGGCAGATTTAATTATAAAGCTCATTAAAAGCGCTAGCGATGCGAATCGGGTAGCTTTCCAGAAGGCGGCGGAGAATATGATTGCTGAGGAAAAGCGCAAAGGGCACCATATCCTTGCAGAGCGAATGCACAAGGCTTTGAGTCCCTCTTACAATGGCAACGGCAATCAACGCACCATGCAAACACAAAAACTGCACGGCGAATTGATTTATGAACTCAACCCGGAACGTGAACTTGCCAGCCTGTTTTTGCCCGTTGGCGTTGAAGAGCAAATTCGTGAAGTGATAGAGGAACAGCACCGCTCCGAGTTATTGCACTCCTATAATCTCAAAGCAAGGCATCGTCTTCTTTTTGCGGGACCACCCGGTAATGGAAAAACAACGCTTGCGGATGCTTTGGCTCATGAACTGATGTATCCCCTGTTTGTTATTCGCTATGAATCGCTCATAGGCAGTTATTTGGGTGAAACCTCCAGCCGAATTAAAAACATTCTTGAATATGCCAGAACCCAACGCTGCGTGTTGTTCTTTGATGAGTTTGAAACATTAGGCAAAGAGCGAGGCGATACTCGTGAGACAGGTGAGATCAAGCGTATTGTCAGCTCCCTTTTGTTGCAGACCGATGCTTTGCCGGATTATGTGGTGCTGGTTGCCGCCAGCAATCATCCCGAACTGTTGGATAGAGCGGTATGGCGCAGGTTTCAGGTTAAAATTGAACTGCCATCGCCCAGTCACAAACAACTGTGTGTGTTGATTGATTCCCTGGCACAACGCTGTGACATTAACTTTGGTTATGCTACCGAAACGCTGGCAAAAGCATTGCAAGGGGCTAGTTACGCTGAAGCCGAACAATTTTGCCTAGATATTGTGCGTCGTGCCGTACTCGCGCGTCAAGCCGACGATGCCAAAACAATCACCGTACGCAGATTGCAACAGTGGAAGACGCGGCTACAACCGCTAACAGACAAGGATTTGACTCATGGCGGATAGACTGCCACTTTTAATCTTCCCACAATTCAAGGCGCTAGTGCCTCCTGCGAGGATAGGGTTCCCTGCCTCAACTCCAGAAATACCTGCTCATAGAAGGCAGGTTGAACGCCTAGGTTCGCAGATGCAGAGCATTGATTCCGAATTCCAAAGGTTCAAAGGCACCATTGATTCAACGATGATGATCGGAGAACCAGAATTTGTGTTGGTGCTTGAATTAGCAAACAGGGTTGATGATCTACAACGAGCCGTCAATGCCGCCGGCCTGGAATGGCTGGGTGAATGGGGTGTTGATCTGGAAGCAGACGAGGATTTTCCAGCATTAGGCAAGAAGACAGCACGCGATGGTCGTCTGTTTGTGTCCATGGTCAATCAGCAAGGGATAACAGAACTGCTATCACTGTGGGATAGATGGCGACAAGGACAGCAACTCCCCCGGGGCAAAACGAAATGGCGCGATATTTTTGCCTGCTTGAAAAATATCCGCCGGTGGGGTATGCAAGAAACTTTGATTGAAACTGATATGAAGAAGTATTTTGAGGATTTTTCAGACGATGATGAAGATGTCAGTTTTCAGATTGAATGCTTTTATCATAACAATCAAGAGAAACGCAGAACAATAGAGAGGGATATACGGACGTTTCTTGAACGAGCGGGCGGCGAAACAATCAGTGATTTTATTGATATGACCGATATTGCATTCCATGCGGTAAAAGCCCGTATGTCTGCCGCAAAAATCAAGGCGTTACTAAACAGTGCGAAAGAACAAATCCACCTGTTTATTTATCCGAATGTTATGTTTTTTCGCCAAACCGGACAAAGTATGATTGCCAATGTCGAGGGCGATGGTGAAGAGGCGGAATACCCGCCGCAAACCGCGGCAGAACAACCCCCTGCCGCCGCCATTCTTGATGGCGTGCCTAATCTGCGACATCGGGCGTTGAAAAATCGTGTTGATTTTGATGACCCTTTTGATTTGGCCGACAAATACCAGCCTGGTGAACGTTTGCATGGAACGGCGATCGCATCATTGATTATTCACGGAGACCGAGCGGATGAAACAACGCCTCCCATCCGTAGCCAGATACATCATGTGGCCGTTATGCAAGCAGACGAGCAGGCAAGAAAGGTCGGGGAAAAGCGTGAACATTTCCCTGATGATTGCTTTTACGAGGACAGAATAGAACAGGCAGTACGTCGCATATTGGAGGGTGATGGCGAAACAGAAGCACGGGCAGCTACCATTAAGATTATCAATCTGTCACTAGGTGACCCAACCCGACCTTTCATTCATGCCCTCAGCCCTTGGGCAAGATTGCTGGACTGGCTTTCATGGAAATATCGGGTGCTATTTTGTGTGAGTGCGGGTAACTATAGTGGTGCTTATGATTTTAGTATGCCTTATTCAGAATACCGGTTAAAAAGCGATGAAGAAAAAAAACAACTGGTGCTCAAAGCCATGCAAACTGGAGTGATCGAAAGGCGCTTGCTGGCACCCGCTGAATCCATCAATGCGCTGACTATAGGGGCATTGCATCAGGATGAAAGTGGCAACTATACTTTGGGGCGGAGAGTTGATTTACTGCCTGATAGCAAGCTTTTAAGCCCTGTTTCATGTTTGGGGCATGGGTTCAGGCGTTCCGTTAAACCCGAAGTTTACTTCCCTGGTGGGCGACAGTTATACGATGAACCCCTTTCACCATCAGACACTAAATTTAAAATAAATAGTACTGTATCAAAGCCCGGTCAGAAAGTTGCCCGGGATAGCACTGAACAAGGAAAGTTATCCGAATATGTATTTAGTTGTGGAACGAGCAATGCCACGGCTCTGGCAACCCGGGCGGGGGTACAAATTCATGAAGTTTTGCGGCAACTCAATAGCGAATCCGAAAACGAGCAGATTCCTGATAATTTAACAGCGGTGCTTATAAAAACTCTGCTAGTGCATGGCAGCATGCAAAATAGAGACTCTCAAGAAGCAATTGAATGCCTAAAAAACGCTAACAACTCAAAAATACCCAAAGCGATTCGATCCAGATTCTTGGGTTATGGGGCGGTTAATATTGGGCGTGTGTTAGGGTGTACCGAACAGCGTGGAACGGTCATCGGCTGTGGTGAAATCACAACCGACAAAATTCATGAATACCGTTTTCCTGTTCCCGGCGAGTTCAGCGGTAAGAAAACTTTTCGCAAAATGGTGGTTACGTTGGCATGGTTCTCGCCAATCAACACCCGGCATCGCTATCTCAGGGAAGCAAAACTTGAAATTAAACCTGACAAGAAATGGGGCGAGACACCGCTAATTGTCAATCGTACAGACGGAGACTACGATCAAGTTAAGCGCGGCACGGTTCAGCACGAAATTTTAGAAGGCAAAAATCAATTAGCGGTATTTAGTCCGGCTGAAGAAATTGTTTTACAGGTTATTTGCAAGAAAGACGCAACCAAGCAACTTGAAGACTCCATTCCCTATGGCTTGGCTGTGACGCTGGAAGCTGCCGATGAGAGTCAAATACCCGTTTATAACAGAATTAGAGAACGACTATCCGAGCAAGTTGAAATTACGGCAATATAACTATGGCACTCCATCTCGACTTTCCTCGATCCACTCCCATCATTCTTGAACTGGAAGTGTGCTGGTTTTCCACCGATACGACAACAAGAAAACCATGAATTATCAAAACATCTCCGCCCCATCCTCACCAAAAACTGGACTGACTGGATCGACTACTGGTCGGTGGATTTTGATTTTGAAAGCAAGCGCGAAAATATTCGCGTGCAGAATCCCGAAACCGGCGAATGGCAGGAACAATGGCGCGGCGATTATGTGTTTGAAAACGAATGGCAAAGCTTCCGCACCAAAAAAGACCGCTCGCTCGAACTCACCAGCATCGCCTGCGAATGCCTGCCCGACCGCCGCAAAATCGCCGTAAAAATGGTGGACATATTCGGCAATGATACAATGACTATTTTAGAGGTGTCGATATGAAAGCAGGGTCTATTGAAATAGGACGTCTTCTTCAGAATCGCCAGCGTTTCTGTGTACCGATCTATCAAAGGCATTATGTCTGGACACGGCAGAAACAATGGGAGCCATTTTGGAATGACATCCGAACCAAGGCCATAGAATGTCTTGCTAAACGTGAAAGACGTTTCTCCCATTTCATGGGCGCGGTTGTGCTTGAGTCACACGGAGGCTTTTCCGCCGGGGAAGTGCCGTCGTTTCAGGTGGTCGATGGCCAACAGAGATTGATCACTTTCCAGTTATTCCTCGCTGCGGCTCGCGACTATGCCAAAGCAGTCGGGTTTGGTGAAACAGCCAAGAGGATTTCTGGATATCTTCTAAATGACAATCGGCACCTTATGGATGACGCAAAAGTCGAAATTTATAAAGTTTGGCCGACCCAATATGATCGGGAGCTTTTTATAGACATCATCGCGACTGACAGAAAGAAGCTCAGGGAAAAATATGGTTCGTCGTTCTATGCCAAGCGCGACAAGATTTACAGCTACAGCACGGTTCCCGGATTACTCTCAGCGTATGGTTATTTTTTTGACCAGGTAAAATATGCCGTTGAAAGTGATGACCTTGAAGATGAGTTCGCACCAGAACCAGAGCTAGATGAGGATGACGCCGAAGAAGCAGAGGAGTCGCAATCTGGCGTTGCCGATGAGGTCAAGCTGGATGCTTTGTGGCGGGCATTGGTTGAAGAGTTCAAGGTCGTAGAGATCAATCTCGAAGAAGGCGATGACGCCCAAGTTATTTTTGAGACACTGAACGAACGCGGTGAACCACTGCTTGCAGCCGACCTTGTTAGAAACAACATATTTCATCGCGCAGCTAAATTTGGAGAAAATGCTGAGGAACTCTTTGCTAAACACTGGCAGGAATTTGAAGACCCATTCTGGAGCGTGATGAAGAAACAGGGTCGTTATAAAAAGCCACGAATTGAGTTTTTTCTGTCTAATTTTATTGCGGGGCAGATTGCTGGAGAAGTAAACCTGACAAAACTCTTCAGTGAATACAAAGCCTTTTCAAAACCTTCGCGTAAATCCACAACGCCACGATATGAAAGTATCACCGAAGAGCTCACAGAGCTTGCACGGTTTGGACTGATATACAGGGAGTTGATCGAGCGTTCGTCTGAAAGTGCCTTGGCTGAGTTTTCACGTCGGCTTCTTCCTTGGGATGTGACAACGGCCTATCCATTAGTTTTGCGACTTTGGGCCGTGGACCTAGAAGGAGAGGAGAAGAAAGCATGCCTCGACATGCTCCTTTCAATGATTGTACGACGTGCGGTTTGCGGTCTTCCGACCAAGAGCTACAACAAGTTCTTTTTGGTGGCGGTAGCCCAACTTGAGGAGCAAGGATGGTCTTCCGCCCAACTCGCTGAATTTCTGCTCAATCAAAATTCGGAAAGTGGTCGCTTCCCACGCGATGAAGAATTTGAAAAGAAATGGGTTAATTCGCCTGCTTACACAGTTTTGCATTCAGCGAAGACGCGAGCTGTTCTTGAGGAAATTGAGGTTGAGAAGCGAACAAAGTTTCATGAGACGTCCGAACTAGCCCCCCGATTGACGGTGGAGCACGTTATGCCGCAATATTGGCAAGAAAGCTGGCCACTGCCAGACGGAACAAGCCCTACGTCCGATCAAATATCCACCGCAATGTTTGCAAGCGGTGAGGACGATAGTTCCATCGGCCAGATTGTCAAACGGAATCGTCTCAAAGATTCTATGGGAAATTTGACGTTGTTGACCAAGCCATTGAACAGTTCAGTCAGCAATGGACCTTATTCAGAGAAAAGAACCGCTCTCAGAGATCATTCACTTCTGGTTTTAAATCGTGAGATTACAGAAGAAGATGAGTGGGACGAAGACACTATAACACTGCGCGGCGCAAAACTTTTCGAAATCGCCAAAACGATTTGGAAGCTTCCTTCTTCGACAGTACATACGACTGAAGGGAGCATCTGATGGCCTTGCATCCCGATTTTCCCGATAACCCCCACACCATACTGAACCCTGGAGTTCGATGGTTTCCTGCCGATGAGGCATTGCGCGAGACCAGCATCACCCACGAATGCCCGCCCGGCCGCCGCAAAATCGCCGTCAAGGTGGTGGACATATTCGGCAATGATACAATGACCATTTTGGAGGTGGGGGTGTGAAAACGCAAACCATTCAACAGATCGAAGAGCAGGTAAATCAAGCAGAACAAGCTTTGGGAAACTTTGATCTAAGGCAACATAAAGAAGAAACCTATGGTCCAGAACAAGAATACACGCCTCAGTCTCTTAAAGGCGGCATAACGGCCGTTCTTGTGGATATTCGTGGGCTAGTAAAAGCGCACAATATATTTGTACAATCATCAACCTACAGCGAAAGAAATAACATATATAGCTACTTATCAAATATAGCTGCCTCGCTAAACAATAAGGACTATAACGACACCACCAATTACCTGGAAGAATTAAAACCGATTATTCATAATTACAACGTCAGAGGCTCATCAGAAACCCAGGAAATTCTTGAAGAGCGCGTCAATCAACTTACTACTCAATGCTTGATAGCCGAAGAAAATATTAATACGACAGAAAGGATTCGAGAAAAAGCAGAACACGCAGAACAGAGACTTCAAACTACGGAAGAAAAAATTGTATCTCTTGACGGCATATTAGAAAAGTTGCAAAATAAATCTGAACAGATCGAAATTCTGCAAGAAAAATCTCAACAAAATCATCAAACTATAGAAGAATCTCTGACATCTGCAAAAAGTCATACGGAAATTATTAATAGTTTCGTTCAGCGAGTTGAGCAAAGGGAGCGACAATTAGATAGGCAGGGACACTCCACCATGTCATATCAGGAACAATTAACATCATTCGAGCAGGAACATGGAGAAAAACTCGAGAATGCAGAAACGTTAATAAAGGAAGCAAGGAATGCTCTTGAATACACAACGGCAGCAGGGATCAGCGCAGCTTTCAATGAACGCTATAATGAAGAAAAGGCGAAGAGTAAAATATCTTTGTGGTGGCTGGTGGGCGCCACCATATTTATGGGTGCTGGCATTGGAATCGGAATTTGGCTGGTGCTAGACAATCAAGCCATCGGACTTGGGTTGACCATGTCGCGTATAGCCATTATGTCGGTTACATTTTCTGGCGTATGGTTCTGTGCTACTCAGTATGTCAGGCATAAAAACACTCTGGATGATTACGGCTACAAGTCTGTTCTTGCAAAATCCATGATTGCTTTTCTGGATCAGTTTCAACAGACGGAGGAAAGGGAATATTATTTACAAACAATTTTAAGGGAAATTCATCAGGATCCTTTGCGTAAGAAACATGACGTTGATACGCCTGCTTCAAAGATTTTGGGGATGCTTAGAAGCAGAAGAACGGATAACCAGTCCGATGTTTAGGCAAGAGAACCTGCAGATAATAAATGGGGCAACTCATCCTGACATTGTTCAGCCCATCCAGACACGCAAGCCATCTATCTCTATGCTAGTTGGGGCACCGAGTGCCAGCGTCGGGACAATAACCTGGACATCACCATGTTTCCTTTCCTGAATTGAGTTTTAGTCGCATCTGATCCGTTCTTTGGGCTGATGGTTTGTTTTCCCGTTTTTTCCCCGTTTTGTTATTTTGTTGGCTACCGCCATTCATGTATACCACGGACAATAATATACCCAAAAGCACATGCAAATATCAAGTAGTTTTCATGGTTATTATCTGAAAAACCGGGAACTATATGCATTAGTACAAAAGTAGTCTATATTTTTACTTCTATTTCTTTTACACATGTTTTGAATCTTGTTATAAAATATTTCAAAACAAAGATTTTTGTGGCTCTTTTTTTGGATAAAAAACACCCACGATAACAAACGGGTTGTTTGCCCAACCATGGTATCTGAGGGTTGTTCCTAAAAATAGCAAAACATCACGTTGTGCGATAAATTCATCAAAATATTTCCTTTTCACTTGTTGGGTCGCCATTTTTTCGTCGCCACTACAGTTTTTTAAGCAATTCCAATAAAGTGCACCAATTTCCCAATCTTCGATCATTAAGGTAGATTCCCTACCGTTAATGTCTTCAAATTTGTATGAAAACTTGTAAGGCAGTTTATTCACCAATGCAAACTGCTTCTTTATTTCTTCCTTTGTTTGAAACATGTCCAGTTGCCTTGATCTTTCCTCCAAAATAACGACTTTATCTTTATCCCACTCTCGCTCCACTTCTTCAATACTAAAACCACTAATTTTTGCGGGCTTAAAAGTTGCTAACGATAGTTCGTTATCGTCATTTGCCTTGCTAATCAACACATTCAAATCATCATAAATAAATGACTTATTGACCACCTCTTTGCGCCTGTACCAGTTTTGCTTGGTATCTAACTGTCCAATGATACTTAAAGATTCTAAATTTATGACTCGCTAGCTCTCCGGTCTTCGGTCAGATAGATTTTTTTCTAAGTCCAGTTTTATCCATTGCCATTTTTTATACTGTTGGTCATGCTCTAAACCTCTAAATGGCAGGGGGTAAATCCTTACCCAAGTGCCATCTTCTAAGAGTCCAGCAGTGCAAACTAACTCATTATATTTTTTTGATAACGTCGGGTAAGTTTTAACGCTAATGAGAACTTTGGCCAGCATAGTTACAAATGAATAATTTGTGTGTTGTAATTGTCAGAAAGATAATCACTGACGCAATGGCGATGGCACTCATGGTGGTGTTTTTCAAAACAAGTCAAGGCAATTCTTAGATGCTTTTTTTGCAGAGCTAATACTTCCTTCAATGCTTCCTTTCTACTCGGTAAGATGGTTCGATATTCATCAAATAACTTTTTGTAATCCTTTTTATCCTTTAAGTTTTTTCTTTTATTTGATTCAATTCCCAACTGCGGGATATGCACATATTTAACACCAAATTTAGGTAAAATATCATTCAGTGTTTTGTAACTAAAACCAAATTTACGACTAAAAGGATTTTTTCTCACATCGCATAATAGTTTGATGTTGTTCTGAATGAGTTTGTTCATATAGGCTTCCAAACTAATGCCTTCATAACCAAGCGTATAAATAACCGAGTCTTTTTTTATTATTTTTCGCTTTTCATTTTCAATTTTAGTTTTCTCTTGGGTCGAACAAATCTTGCCAATAATTTCACTGTTGATAGCATAATAAGGATAGTTTTTATAAACAAACTGAAGCAACTTATTCCCTTTCAATTGTTTTTGTTTATCAGGATATTTGAACAATCTATTACTGTCGCTGGTTTTTAGCCATGTTATTGGATTGTCTATTTTTAGTTTTATCCTTTCACCAAAGTCTATAAAACCTTGCCCTGATAAATCTAATAAATCCTTATCCAGTTGAAAAGAATAACAGCCATATTGATAAGGTACAAAATCATAACCCATGTGAGTTTGTTGTGAAAATAAAAAGCTGTGTTTATGTAATTCGGTTCTGCTTATTTCTTTGTCGATCAAACGTAATAAAGACAGTAAAAACCGTTGGCGATAGAATTTTGGTTTGTTGCTTAGTTTGTTTTTTAGTATGTTCATTAGTATGTTCATGGGTAACATTTTACCATTCATTTCTATTTCATCGGCGGTAAGGTTGTAGAGTTTATAAACCAGCCTATGTGCATTAGGCTATATAGTCAGCCTTGAAAAACCAGAATACTATGGATATTTCGCATTTATAAGCTATTCTGAAGTAAAAAGTAGTACCCATAATCGCAAGGTTTTGCGAAAAGGTGTTCAAAAGCTTGTGTTTTTCAAGCATTATTTTTCAGAGGTTCCCTATGCTAGCTCAAAAAAAAAATGATTATCAAAGAGACTTGTTTAAGACGAATTTGGAAGGTATGCTCAATCATAATGAGCCCTTATTTCGTTTAGCTCAGAAAATAGATTGGAAAAAGTTTGATACTGAATTTGGTAAACTCTATTGTCCTGACAACGGCCGCCCAGCCAAGTTAACCCGCTTGATGGTAGGACTGCATTACTTAAAAGCCACATTTAATGAAAGTGATGAAACTGTTTTAGATAAATGGGTTCAAAATGTCTATTGGCAATACTTTTGCGGATGCCAAGAATTCCAGCAGGAAGCTCCTTGTGATCACAGCACATTAAGCAGATGGGGTAAGCGTATAAAATCTAAAGGGATGGAAAAGCTTTTAGAAGAAACAATTCGTTGTGCTCTTTCTAATAAATTATTGCGTAGACATCATGTCCAAAAAGTAAATGTAGATACAACAGTTCAGGAGAAGGCCATTACATATCCAACAGATGGTAAGATGGTAAACTATATTTTAAAGCTTTACGATATTTGTCAGAACTAGCTAAGAGAAATAATATTCGTCTTCGCCAAAGTTATTCTCGTTTATCTAAAAAGTCATTATTAATGCAGAATCGATACTTTTTAGATAAACGAGAATACAGACTTGCAAGGCGTGAGCTAAAGAGCTTAAAACCTATTTTGGTCGTGTTTTACGGGATGTAGAGCGTAAATTGCATTCTATGGATTTACATAAAAATTATAACTCTTCTTTATGCCTTCTTCACCGTCTTTACGATCAAAACAAGGATAGCAAAAACAAAGTTTATAGTTTACATGCGCTGGAAGTAGAATGCATCTCTAAAGGGAAAACGCATAAGAAGTATGAATTTGGATGTAAGGCGAGTTACGTGACAAGTAGTCAAGGTAACTTTGTTTTAGGTGCGATGACAAAACACGGCAATCCTTTTGATGGGCCTACATTACCATCAGCCATAGAACAGGTAGAAAGGTTTTTACCCAATTCATTAAGCGTAAAAGAAGTTTTTGTGGATAGAGGTTATAGAGGAGCGAAAGTTAAAGATGGGATAACAGTTCACATTGTTGGCGCAAAGAAAAAAATGAAACGTAGTTTACGCAAGTGGATGAAAAGAAGAGTAGCTATTGAACCTATCATTGGTCACATGAAGAATGTATAATTGAGGTGTACGAAGAAATCACCTCTTAACGCAAGAAGGCGATAAGAGGTATGCGGTTTTACTAGGTGCTGGCTTTAATATGAGAAAATGGCTAAAAGCTTTTTCTTGGCTTAAATTTATTCCACAATATCTGACTGATTTTTCCTTAAAAAAGCAAGTATGGGTTATGGCATTTTCTTAATATAGTGCCTTTTTCAAGCTTAACTAGTTAGTGTTGTGGCTAGTAACCCAGCTAGTTACATAATACCTTGTCATCGAGTGATTACAAAAAAAGGAGAAATTCATGCTTATCGTTGGGGAAAAGAACGTAAGAAAAATATGCTCTTATAGGAGAAAAGCATACACTGTGTATGGGGCTTTGCAAAATACCGAAAGATCAGTAAATGCCTGTTTAAAATGCCTTAAATCAACGTTTTACGGTATTTGATCTTGTTTCTCTTACCTTTCGCAAGAGTCCCACTGTTCAAAAAATGAAGCGAAGTAATCCTTTTTTGGCTGACTAAAATAACGAAAAAGTTATATAAGCAATAGGAGGATAGAACATGACAAGTGATCAGAAAATAAAGAAGATAGTTGGCATTGATGTAGGTGGAACTTCTATTAAGAGTGCTCTGGTGAATTCTGCAGGTGATATACTAAAAAGAGCAGATGTGCCTACGCAAGCTTGTGAAGAAAAGAGTGTTGTTTTACAAAATATAAAGACAGCGTTTGAGAAAGTGCAAGATGCAGATGTTGTTGGTGTGGGCTTGGGGGCCCCCGGTTGTGTGAATCCCAAAACAGGGATCGTAAGCGCTGTAGACAATATTCCTTGTTTAAATAATCTTTGTCTGATTGATTTTCTTGAGAATACAAATTATGCTCAGCTTCCTGTTGTCATTGATAATGATGCGAATAATGCTGCGAAAGGAGAATATTTTTTTGGGCCGGGGCGTGATAAAAAAAACTTTATGGGAATTACTTTAGGAACAGGCGTGGGTGGTGGATTGATTTTAGATGGAAATTTTTACACAGGTTGTAACAACTATGCAGGGGAGATTGGTCATATGACTTACATTCCAGATGGCATGGCTTGCAATTGTGGTAAACGTGGTTGTCTAGAAGCTTATGCCTCTGCCATTGCAATGATACGTAGTGCAAAGAGTATGATGAAACGTAATTTAAATACACGGTTAAAAGAACTCCCAGTTGATACGATAGATGTAAAAAAAATCAGTGATTTAGCTCGGGAAGGAGATGATTTGTGTCGTAGCATTTTGTTTGATGCTGGCAAAGCTTTGGGAACTGTTTTAGGTACAGCCATAAATCTTTTGAATTTAGAATATATAATAGTAGGTGGTGGTATTGCATCTGCCGGTGAGCTTCTTTTTTCTCCTGTACAGCTTTATGCTTCTCGTCATTCCTTGCCTCTAGCTTATGAGCGTTGCACTATTGTGGCCAGCAAGTTAGGGAATGATGCTGGCCTTTTAGGATGTGTTGCCTCCATACTTATGGAAAGCGGAAATTGCAAAAATTGATGGAGAAAAATCGTTCTCTTCAAGGGAAAGAGAAAGGGAAAGGGGTGCCAAAAAAAAAAGCAAAAAAGAAAGGAGGAGCGTACTCCAAAGCCTTTGTTTTATTAGACTTTATACCTGTTATTGGTAATGTGAAATCAGCCATTGAAGCGACCACAGGAGTAGATTACAGTTCAGGGGCAAAGTTAGGGAAGTGGGACCGTTTATTGTTACTGGGGAGTGTTGCGGTTGGTCCTTTCAGTAAGGGAGTGAGATATTGTAGCCAAGCCATAAAGGTAAGTAAAGTATTGAAAAAGCTATATCAGAAAAATGCACAAAAAGGCACACAAAATACATGTGAAAAATAGAGGGAGCGAAAACGAAAAAATCACAAGGAAAGATGGAGCTAGTGCGTGAATGCTTTGTCTTGATAATATGAGAGGAGTTACGAGCTTAAAGCGATCATTCAAACGTTTTCATCTGTCTTGCCATATAAGACGGAATACAAAAGTTCCTAACAAACACAACAAGGTATTTACTCTCACAATTCGTTTATAGCATCTAAAAAAACTATATAGCTGTTTGTATCATCCTTGACGTGAAAAGCTCTCCCCGATATGGAAATGCCTTCTTCCTTTTGTGGTTGAATATTTAAATTATTTTTATTTTATGTCTGTACCACAAAGCCGTCTAGACACAGAAGTAGAAAGGAGGAGATCTTTTGCCATCATAGCCCATCCGGATGCTGGTAAAACAACTCTAAGCGAAAAACTCCTCTTATACGGTGGTGCTATTCATTTAGCTGGGCATGTGAGGGCAAGAAAAAATCGCCGTACAACTCGTTCTGATTGGATGAAGATGGAAAAAGAGCGTGGTATTTCTGTTAGTAGTGCTGCCTTACAGTTTACTTACAAAAATTTTCAATTAAATTTATTAGATACACCCGGCCACCAAGACTTTTCAGAGGACACTTACCGTACTCTGATGGCCGTGGATGCCGCTGTGATGCTTTTGGATGCAACTAAAGGAGTTGAGGCACAAACGATCAAGTTATTTCATGTTTGCAAAGAAAGAAAGATCCCTATTGTAACTTTTCTAAATAAAATGGATATGCCGGCTAAGGATGCCTTTGCTGTTATAGATGAAATAGAAAATATTCTTGGTATTACGAGTTGCCCATTTGTTTGGCCCATGGGTTCGGGGAGTGATTTTAAAGGTGTCTATGACTTACAAAAAAAGTGTGTGTATTGGTATGAGACAACGGATTCAGGAACTAAGCCAGCGAATGAGTCTGTAAGTAGCATTGAAGATGATAAGATCAAAGAGAGTCTAGATACGGAGCTTTATAATACTTTTTATGAGGGAGTCCAGCTGGCTAAAATGGCTTTACCATCCTATGATAAAGAACTTTTTTTATCTGGGGATTTATCTCCTGTTTTTTTTGGAAGTGCAGTAAAAAATTTCGGAGTGTCTTTATTTTTAGATTATTTTACTCAACTCTGTCCACCTCCCCAAATGCTAACCCTAAGGAATCAAGAAAAGCTTAATCCCAAAGAAAATAAATTTAGTGGTTTTGTGTTTAAGTTACAAGCCAATATGAATCAAAGGCATCGTGATCGTATTGCCTTTGTACGCATCACAAGTGGTGTTTTTGAAAGAGGGATGAGTGTGTATCACAATCGATTGAAGAAAAACATACGCCTCAGTAATCCCGTTTCCTTTTTTGGGCAAGAGCGCAATACTGTGGACGAGGCCTTTGCAGGGGATATTATTGGTCTTTCTAATCCCGGTATATTTTCTATTGGTGATGTCATTAGTATAAATGAAGTTCTTGCTCTACCAACTGTTCCTCGTTTCGCTTCTGAGTTTTTTTCGCGGATCACTCCTACTGATACAGCTAAATTGAAGGCATTTCGTCGTGGCCTTCAAGAATTAGCAGAAGAAGGCGTTGTACAAGTTTTTCGTTCAGAGGATGGACGGCCTATTTTAGGAGTGGTTGGTCAGCTTCAGTTTGAAACGCTTCAATATAGATTAAAGGATGAATATGGGGTAGAGTCTAGGCTTGAGTCCCTTGGTTATGAATGTTCTCGTTGGTTTGATCCTCGGGATCGTTCTGTTTTTTCTAGCTACGATATGATTCTAAAGGATTCTGAAGATCGTCCCGTAATTCTTTTCCGCAGTTTGTACCGTTTAAAATCATTTCAGGAGAATAACCCCAAAATCAAGTTACTAGAGCATCCTTCTTCCTAGTTGTATTGGAGTAAGTAATCTTCCTATTGGGGATATGAGACATTGTATTTTAATACCTCATCTTCACTTTTTTAAAAAACTGCTATCCTAAAAGCCGGCTAGATGCTCTCCTCGTCCTAAGCTAGTTGCGACGGGGTGAATCAAAACAATTTGGTTGGGTTCGATTTGCTTGATGGTTATTTCATTTTAATTTTTTTTGGAGTTGTGTAGTATGTCTCGAGAAACTTTAGGAGTGGACTTTTCAAAAGTAAACTGTGCCTTGAAGAGGTCCGCCATTTTAAGTTTGGTGGAACACTCTCCTACTTTTTATCTTCATTGTGTCGCCCATCCTCAGCTTTCCTTAGGAAGGCGAAAGCTAACAGGTCGAGAAGAACAGGATGGTATACTTCTTGTTTTTGGGCCACATAGTTATCGTTCACTTACCCTTGATAAGCGTTTTCTTTGTTGTGAATTGCAATTTCAGCGCTGGGAAACGATTACAATTCCCCTAGAGGCCATTAGTCGTTCTTTTGATAAAAGCAGTCATGTTGTTATGCAGTGGATGACACTTGCTCCCACTATAGAAGTCCGAAAGAAGCGTACTCCTTACAAAATTAGAGGAAGTGGTAAGGACAATACTTATTTTTTCCCACCAAAAAAGAAGAGCGACACTTCCCTTGAGAAAGGTCTTTCTAATAAAAAGAAAGAAAAGAAAGAAAAGAAAGTGGCTTCGCGTGTTATTGAAGTGGACTTTTCTCGAAATTAGCTTTGGCTTTTGAACCCCACATAAAAGCAGATTTACTTTCTTGCTCCAAACTTGGTTCTGAGTTTCAGGTATGCAAAAAGAGTCGCACTGTTTATTTTCGCAGAGCTTTTTCGCCAGCATCCGCTTACGGGAAAGAGTATTTTTTAGATGAATATAAAAATCAATATGGTTGCACTTATCTTGAAGACGAGGCGAACTTACGTCAAATAGCCATTCGGCGTATAGAAGCGTTACAAGTCTTTCTTTCATCTTCTTTTACAGATTGCTTTTTATTAGAGATTGGATCAGCGTTAGGTTTTTTTATAGAGGAGGCTCATAAAAAAAAAATTAACGTGCAAGGAGTTGAAGTATCTTCTTATGCCACTCACTATACAAAAAAAAAGAAACTATCTGTATTCCAAGGCCCGTTTTTAGATTATCCACTTCCTTCTTCCGATAAAAAATGTTTTGATGTGATCTGTGCTTTTTATGTTATAGAACATATGCCAGAGCAAAAAAGTGTTTTCCAAAAAATCAGTCAGAGTCTTAAAAAAGGAGGTATTTTTTATTTTGCTCTTCCTTCTATGTTCGGGCCCATTTTCACTTTTGATAAAAAACGATGGGTAGATACCCATCCCATAGATCACTTTGCTGATTACTCTCCGCAAATCTTAAAAAAAATATTTCCTATGTATGGTATGCGTCTTATCCAATCATGGCCTAGCTCATATCATCCGGAGCGATTCCCACCTGCTTTTTTCTGGGGAAAAAAATACCCGTCTTTTTTTTACAAATATCTTTCCCGTGTTTTATGCTATGGCGATACGATGGAAGGTATTGCCCAGAAACTTTGAAGCTAGTTTTATAAAATATAGTCTTCCCAAAAAAAAAGGCGTTGTTGCATAAATCATGGGGCTGTTGCGAAATGTAAAGAATTGCAAATAAAATGGCGTAAAATACTAATTTAAGGCATTCTACGCAGGCATTCTCTTTTTTTTGTATTTTGCAACAGACTCATTATACAACAATGCCGAAAAGAAATCAGTTTATTATTCTGTTTGAAAATCTTTTATTTGGAAGAGACTTTTGAGTTGAACGCCTTCTTTTGCTAAGGCCTCGCTTCCCCTTCTTCTCTATCTATTATAGCAACGCAATATTCGATTGTAAAATTCATTTTGCGTAAAGCCTCAATAGCTTGTAGAGATGATTTTCCTGTTGTTACAACATCATCCAAAACAAGAACTTTTTGTATTGCTTTTGAATCAAATTTTGCTTCTACAAGACGAGCCGTTCCATGATCCTTACTTTTTTTTCTGACTACAACGGGGTAAGCCCTATGACCTTTTTCCCAATAGGCAAGACTAAGAGAATACGCAATAGGATCCGCTCCCAAAGTCATTCCGCCCACAGCTTGTGGCATATTGTCCATAAATTGCGGTATAAGGTCATCTCGTAAAGCCCTGGCTAATTTTTCCAAGTATTCTGGTACCATCGTGATTTCCTTGCAATCGTAATAGTGTTGGGATTTTCTGCCAGAAGCTAGTAAAAAAGGTTTGGAACGAAATTGATATACATGAGTTTTCACTAGTGAAAGTAGGTCTTGGGTAAGCTTTCCTTGTTTCATAGTTTTTCTTCCTCTGATTACTATTTTCAGTATTTTTGTCATCAGTAAATGTTTCTACTTTATTTTAGATTTGTAGAAACATTAAAAAACTACAAAGTAACCATATCGATATTTTATACCAATGAAAGCTGTAAATAGCAATATATCTGATCTTAGAAATAAGATGTATGCGTTCCCTTTTTGGATTATGGTACTATTTTATTTTTTTTTATTTGAACCATTTGCGTTGTCACTCCATGGAGAAACGGAACGCACCCCACCGGGTGTTGGTGTGGATGAAAAAGTTGGGGAGACTCTGCCTTTACATCTTCTTTTTTTAGATGAAGAGAATAAAAGTGTCACCATCAAAGACTACTTAGATGGACAACGTCCCTTACTCATTGTTCCCTCTTATTATACATGCGTTCGTCTGTGTAGTTTTTTGTTTCAAGGTGTGAGAGAAGTCGCCGATGCCTCCCTAGATAATGGCATGGCACTTGGTAGCGACTATCGTATTGTCTCCATTAGTATTAATCCAAAAGATAATGTACAAACAGCTAGAGAAAAAGGTCGAGAAGTTCGAAAGGCTTTTCAGAATGCTCACCCTCCCGCTAAAGATTGGAGCTTTTTAACAGGTAAAGAGAAAGATATAAAAGAGCTGATGTCTTCTCTTGGTTATCGTTATCGTTGGGATCCAAGCGGTAGTCAAGATATTAGTCATACAGCGGCTATAGTACTTGTTAGTCCAAAGGGAAAAATAACACGCTATCTTTATGGTATACGATTTCCCACCAGAGAGTTTCGTTTATCGCTTGTAGAAGCAGCTAATGGGAGAATTGGGCGAACAATGGATAAGATACTTTTGTATTGTTTTCGTTACAATCCCATTGAGGGACGCTACACACCTCTTGTTTGGATTTTTGTTCGTACGGGAGGGGTTGTCACTCTTCTTTTTTTATTAGGACTTTGGATTTTTTTATACAGAAAGGGTAAGCGTTAAATGTTATAAAATTAACATGTTGGACTTTTTGTTATTTTCCAAAATCGATTCCAAAATGGCTCTGGCGATCAGCGGAAGAGGAAATTGTGCTTTATGTCTTGTGTGCAATCTTTTTCATCTATTTATTTACCGTTGGGATGGCATCGTCGGTACGTGTCTCGTAGATGTTCCCGGGAGACATGTGTATACATTTGAGTCGTAGATAGGCTTGCATGACCCAGCATTTCTTGTACGAATCGAATATCAGCACCCTCATTTAGTAAGTCAGTGGCAAAGCAATGTCGCAATTGGTGAGGGCTAAGTCCCTTCCTTAGTAGGAAAGTACGCCCGATGCGATGCATAATGAAGCGAGTTCCCCTATCTGTTAGGGGAGCACCATTTTTATTGAGAAAGAGTGCTTCTTCTTGATTTTTTATAATATACTTTCTTCGTACTATATATTCTTGTAATGATGCAAGGGCTGGTTTCCCTAAAAATACAATACGCTCTTTCCCCCCTTTCCCACGTATTTTAATTTGTTCTGGTAGGGACGTGACTTGTGTTATTTGCAAGTGGAGCAATTCTGAAATACGCATACCAGAAACATAAAGCATCTCACAGATAGTTTTGTCGCGCCAAGATAAGGCTTCTTTTTTTCTTTGTTGTGGTATATATTTTTTTGACTGTGAAGAAAGTGAACAGATAGGTTGAATTGGGGCATCTAAAATTCTATTGACTTCTTGTAAATTAGGGAATACAGGAAGAGAAGGAAAAAATCGGGGGCTTGTAAGGGAGAGGATAGGATTCTTTTTTAGAAAACTTCTTTTCTCTAAAAAAGAAAAGAAGTTACGAAGAGCAGATAGCTTTCGTGCTTGTGTCCTCTTTCCAATGCCACCAATGTGCTTTGTAGAGTGAGTTCTGCGTAAACTAAAATAGGAGCGAATGTCGTGAACTTCTATTTTCGATAGTGAAAGCTTTTGTTTTTGCATATAACTCAGAAAATCTTCTATATCTTTGGTATATGCACGCAAAGTATGAGGGGAAAGATTGCGTTCAAACTGTAAGTAGTCTATATATTTTTGAAATAATATTTTCAGATCATGATGACTATCTTGTAATGTTTTTTCAGACCCATTCATCTTTTTTATTGTTTCTTCCATATATTTATAGCTAGCTCTAATAGATTCGGCTTTCTATATAAAAAAACATATAAAAAGAAGTTATAAATATTTGAATACAAATGAAGTACTGACCTTTCCCCATAATTTTGTACAGTCTACATGAATTTATAGAGGAAGAATAGTGGATAAAAATAAGCTTTGCTTATTTTTGCGATGGAAGCGGCGATTCTGGAAGAGTGCAGGAAAAGGCCCTTTGTGTAGAGGCGTTTTTTGTGAGGAGTGGGATTTGAATAAAAATAAGACAGGCTGTGGATAAAAACAAGCTTTGCTTATTTTTGTGATGGAAGCGGCGATTCTGGAAGGGTGCGGGAAAAGGCCCTTTGTGTCGGGGCGTTTCTTGTGAGGACCGGGCTTTGGATAAAACGGGCTTTGTATAGATAAAACAAGTTTTGTGGATAAAACAAGCTTTGCTTATTTTTATGATAAAAGCAGCGATTCTGGAAGAGTGCAGGAAAAGGCCCTTTGTGTAGAGACGTTTTTAGTGAGGCTTACAATCGCGGGCTTTGGATAAAAACAGGCTTTGGCAGATAAAACAAGCTTCGTGGATAAAACAAGCTTTGGCGGATAAAGACAGGCTGTGGATAAAACCAGCTTCGCTTATTTTTGTGATTAAAGCGGCGATTCTGGTAGGGTGCGGAAAAAGTCCCTTTGTGTAGGGGTGTTTTTTGGTGAGGACCGGGCTTTGGATAAAACGGGCTTTGTGTAGATAAAACAAGTTTTGTGGATAAAACAAGCTTTGCTTATTTTTATGATGGAAGCGGCGTTTCTGGAAGGGTGCGGGAAAAGGCCCTTCGTGTAGAGGCGTTTCTTGTGAGGAGTGGGATTTGAATAAAAATAAGACAGGCTGTGGATAAAAACAAGCTTTGCTTATTTTTGTGATGGAAGCGGCGATTCTGGTAGGGTGCGGGGAAAGGCCCTTTGTGTAGAGACGTTTTTTGTGATGGAAGCGGCGATTCTGGAAGGGTGCGGGGAAAGGCCCTTTGTGTCGGGGCGTTTCTTGTGAGGACCGGGCTTTGGATAAAACGGGCTTTGTATAGATAAAACAAGTTTTGTGGATAAAATAAGCTTTGCTTATTTTTGCGATTGAAGCGGCGATTCTGGAAGAGTGCAGGAAAAGGCCCTTTGTGTAGAGGCGTTTTTTGTGAGGAGTGGGATTTGAATAAAAATAAGACAGGCTGTGGATAAAACAAGCTTCGCTTATTTTTGTGATGGAAGCAGCGCTTCTGGAAGAGTGCGGGAAAAGGCCCTTTGTGTCGGGGCGTTTCTTGTGAGGACCGGGCTTTGGATAAAACGGGCTTTGTATAGATAAAACAAGTTTTGTGGATAAAATAAGCTTTGCTTATTTTTGCGATTGAAGCGGCGATTCTGGAAGAGTGCAGGAAAAGGCCCTTTGTGTAGAGGCGTTTTTTGTGAGGAGTGGGATTTGAATAAAAATAAGACAGGCTGTGGATAAAACCAGCTTCGCTTATTTTTGCGATGGAAGCGGCGATTCTGGAAGAGTGTGGGAAAAGGCCCTTTACGTAGGAGCGTTTTTTGTGAGGCTTACAATCACGGGCTTTGGATAGGAGAAGCCTTCTGATTTTTTGTCATGGATAAAAACAAACTTTGCTTGTTTCCCACGTGGAAGCCTTGCCTTTTTCGCGCCTTAAAATCGGGTGCTTTGTTCTATCCTTGCCTTTTTCGCGCCCTTAAAATCGGGAGCTTTGCTCTATCTTTGCCCTAGCTTTGCTTGTTTCCCACGTGGAAGCCTCGCCTTTTTCGCGCCCTTAAAAATCAGGGGCTTTGCTTCAGCAAAGCCTACTACGATGCAAAGCTACCAAGATAACCTCCCCAGCATCGCTTGTTTCCCATGTGAAGCCTTGCCTTTTTCGCGCCCTTAAAATCAGATGCTTTGCTCTAGCTTTTGTGGAAAGCCTTCCAATCGCAAAGCTCCCTTTACATAGGAAAACTTTCCAAGCAAAGCTCTTCACAAAAGCTTCCTTGAACGTCTAGCACGAACGGTCACTCGCCTCGTTAAAACAAGCCAGAGTCGTGGATAAAAACGGGCTTTGTGACGAAGACGAATAAGAAAGGCCTAACTGCCATTGATACGGGAAGTTTACCATTGGAAGCTGTAATCCTAGATACAAAAACTGGTAATCGTGAGAGTCCAGCTCCTGAGTTACAAACTTCTGGCTGGATCAACACATCAGAATCAATCACGCTTGCCTCATTACTTGGGAAAGTGGTGGTACTACATTCTTTCCAAATGCTCTGTCCGGGTTGTGTACAAGTTGGCATTCCGCAAACACAAAAAACTTACGATGAGTTCGATCCCAAAAAAGTTGCTGTAATTGGTCTGCATACTGTCTTTGAACATCATTCTGTTATGGGTCAGGAAGCGCTTGAAGTGTTTGTTCACGAGTACCGGCTTCGCTTTCCAATTGGTATCGACAAGTATGGTGAGAACGATCAGAGACTGCCGCTAACTATGCGTGCGTATCAAATGCAAGGAACCCCGACTCTTATTCTAATCGATAAAGCAGGGAAACTGCGTTTACATAAGTTTGGCCATATAAGTGATCTAACGCTTGGATACTGGATTGGAACGTTGCTATCCGAAAAAATTGTATCCACAGAAACACCTGTAGGATCACAAACAAATACTGGTATTTGTGATGAGGATGGATGTAAAATTTGAGCCAGACATATCAAAAGTTTGAGGAATTCAAAAATTCGTTTTTACATCTAACCAAGAAACATTTTCAAGAAACATTTTATAGACTATATTTTTTACTCTCATTTCAAATACTCAAAGATATTCCAGACCTTCGTTCTGGCTTTTATTCTAACGAACGGCCACGGAAGTTGTATATTGCGGATGATTTATACTGTAAAGGGGAGATAACTAGATGATAGTTATCTCTTCTGCCCCTGAGATCCTGAAAACAGCTTGATATTTGTGTGTACTTCTGAATATACCACAACGCCCATTGCGCCCCATGTAGAAACAGTTTGAGAAGCGTGCCCCTTTCTATCCAAAATCAGTTTGACGTACGCCCTGCCTAATTTGAAGTGGGGTCACTTCTGCCTTGGAACGCGTACGTAATCGAGTGCGTAATCGAGATAGAAGCTGAAGCATAAAAAAAGAGGTCAATAACATGAAAACTATCGGAACCAGCATAACTAAACGTATCCTATCCCCTGTCTCGCGAGGCTGTAAACAAAGCGTAACTCTGTCTTTCTTCACGATTCCAATACTCTCCATTTTGCTTTATTCTGCTTGTAGTTCTGGTGGCTCAGCGGGAGCAGATACAAAAACGGGCCAATCGGGTCCCATCACTATCAATGATTACGATGACTTAAAAGACATCAAAAAGAACGGCCTGGATAAAGACTACCGCTTGGGCAATGACATTAACGCAAGTGCGAGCCAGAGCGATGGTGCCTCTGGTTGCGTCGCCTATACCGGTAGCAGCGGGACTACAGCCACTTGTGAGGGCTTTGAACCCATAGGGAACTCTGCGGATAAATTTACAGGTAGTTTTGATGGGGATGGCCATAAAATTACGAATCTCTATATTAATTCTGATGCTGATAATGTAGGTATGTTTGGTAGTACCGTTGACGCTAAGATTGAGGACGTTGAGTTAGAGGACGTTCACATAAATAGTAGTAATAATAGCACTGCTCCCAGTTCTGTAGGTGGCCTGGTGGGTGATATGGGTGGGTCTGGTAGTGTGAGTAACAGCTCTGTCACGAGCTCTGTCCCGGGTAGTAGTACTAGTAGTACTAGTAGTACTGTGAAATGTGACAAGTGTGGTGATAGTTCTGCTACAGGTGGCCTGGTGGGTCGTGTGGGTGGGTCTGGTAGAGTGAGTAAGAGTAGTGCCTTGGTGATTATGACTATTTATGTGCGTTACACTAGCCCAGGCGGCGCTGGTAGTTATACTACAGGTAAGAGTTATGGTTATGTAGGTGGCTTGGTGGGTGAGATTTCTGGTAGTGGTAGTGTAAGCGACAGCTATGCCGGTAGTACTGTGGGTGTGATAGGTGATGTTAGTTTTGTTGCAGGCGGCCTGGTGGGTCATGTGGGTGGGTCTGGTAGTGTGAGTAAGAGCTCTGTCACAAGCGATAGTACTGTGACTGTGGATGTGACGGGTAGTGCTAGTTCTGCTGCAGGCGGCCTGGTGGGAAGTAGTGATGGTAGTGTAAGCGACAGCTATGCCGGTAGTACTGTGATTGTGACAGCTAATACTAGTGTTAGTTCTGCTACAGGCGGCCTGGTGGGTCATGTGGGTGGGTCTGGTAGTGTGAGTAAAAGCTCTGTTACGGGTGATAGTAGCGTGGAGGTGACGGGTAGTGGTAGTTCTGCTGCAGGCGGTCTGGTGGGAAGTAGTGATGGTATTATAAGCGACAGTTATGCCAAGGGTAGGGTGATGGCTAGTAATGGTCATGCAGGCGGCCTGGTGGGTCGTGTGGATGGTGGTAGTGTGAGTAATAGCCATGCTACGGCTAGTGTGACTGGTAGTGCAAGCAAAGGCGGCCTGTTTGGTCAGCTTGTTAGTGGAGCTAGTGTAACTGGAACAAATCACTTTGTTGGTTCTAATGCCATTGGTCCTGGTTTTGGTACTTGTCCGGTGTCCACGTGTGCGTCGAAAGCTGAAGCGGAGATAGAGGGTATCGCTTTGAGCGAAGGCATTGCGGGAGTAGAAAGGCTTCCCGCCCCTGGAAATCTGCAGGCGAATGTGCCTTCTTCTGATGATGGCAACTATACGATTAGCTGGGACGTCGTGGCCGGCGCTGCGGGCGGCTACCTTCTAGAAGAAAGTCAAGACGGCGGAACTACTTGGAACAACCCTACTTGGAACCATGTTATGTTGACGACCGACATGTCCGTTAGTCATGTGTTTTCAAACCAAGCTGGAGAAAAGGGCTACGCCTATCGCGTGCGCGCCTGTGCTGTTGTTTCTGGTTGCAGTGCAAGCGATTCTGAAAGCTCAGACTGGACGACAAGTGCGAATAACCATCTGGTGCGAGTGAATTATCTTGTCCCAACGGGAGTGAAGATTACGGATACGGGTGCAAGTGCGCCTATAACGACAGATATAGATGGGAGCTATGATGTAAGTTGGACCGCAATGCCCCATGCCCATAGCTATAAAATAAGGGCCACTGCGAGTGGACAAAAAAAAGACGGTACGCCCTATGCTGACGTAATTATAAGCTATAATACCTCTAGCTCTACCACCCCTAGCTCTCCTCTCTACTCTTTTTCTTCGCGGCCAGGACACCGCGATTATTCGTATGAAGTGAGCGCCTGTAACGCAGAGGGCGGTTGTGGAGTCGCCTCTACCCAAATATGGGTAACGGTCACCCTTCCGTTCGTGACAATGCTCGCAAGCGATGAGAGCCCCTCCTATGACGGCACTTATTCTGTCAGTTGGGACTCAGTCTTGGCTGGCTATGACAGTACGCATAGCTATCATCTAGAAGAAAGGGTTCCTGTTCCTGGTGGCGCTGTAACAACTTGGCGAGATATAGACGCAACAGGCGCGCCTGAGAGAAATGATCGCGTTCACTTTGGCGTGAACCTCGGGGCTACGGCGCCCAAGGGCAATTATAACTATCGCGTGAGGGCCTGTAGCGACGTGGGTTGTGTGCCTCGTCCTCCTGCCGCTAATTATCTTGTTGTGAACTTTCAGTCATTGGGCGCTCCCACTCTCGCCGTTGCGTCGGGTCAATCGGGGCAATTCACCGCCTATATCGGCGTAGGCCTGGTGGATGGCTCAGGTAATCCTCACGATGGTTCTTACACCCTTGCGTGGGGTTCAGTGACGGGAGCCGTTGCCTACAAGCTTACGGAAGACGGCGTGGTGATCCCCCTCCCGCCAGGCGCAACAACATCGCGCATCCCCGCCAAAGCAGCCGCTAGTGTTCATGAGTACCAACTAGCGGCCTGTGCTGATGCGGCCTGTTCGATGGCAACGTTTCTTAGTTCTTCGTCATCATTGTCTGTGACAACGCGTGACTTAACCCCGCCCGTTCTGACAAGCGATGAAAGCCCTTCACTCGATGGTAGCTATGCGATTAGCTGGACGTCTGTGACGGGAGCTATGCGATATGTTTTAAGAGAGAAGAAGGGGTCTGGATCAGGCGCCGGGGTCTATACAGAGGTCTATAATGGTACAGGTACAGGTACAGGTACACGTTGGCAGGTTCCCTCAGCCAAAACAGAGAGCGTTAGCTACTTCTATAGCCTCAGGGTTTATGGGCCAAGCAACATCTACGCTGAGTCCGCCGTTGAATCTGAGGTAGTGGTGACCCTCAATTGCCCCTCGGTCACCACAGTGAGCTGGACGGTGGGAACAAATACGTGCTCGGCTAGGACAACGGCCGCCGTGCCACACGGGCAAAGCGTGACGCTAACAGATGCGGATGGGTCTCACCAGGGATCAGTCACCGCAACGTGTAATAGCGGCATGCTTTCTGTTTCGAGTTCGAGTCGTAGTACATGCGTGGGAGGGAGTACGGCTAATAGTAAGGCGAACCCCATCATCATTACAACTTATGCCCAACTCAAAACCATCAAGAACGGCCTAGCTAAACACTACCGCTTGGGCAATGACATTGATGCAAGCGCTAGCTGGAGCGAGGGCGCAAGCGGTTGCGTCGCCTATAACGGTAGCAACGGGGCTACAGCCACTTGTACGGGCTTTGAACCCATAGGGACTCTCACTGAGACTAAGGCTAAGGATGAGGCGGTAGCTGAGGCTGAGGCCACAGCGAGTGCCTTTAAAGGTAGTTTTGATGGGGATGGCCATAAAATCAAGAAACTCTATGTGAATCGTCCAAGTAATTTTGGCGTAGGTTTATTTGGTGTTACCTTCAACGCTGAGATTAAGAACGTTGGGGTAGAGAACGTTTACATGAGAGGCGATTCTAGTGTAGGTGGCTTGGTGGGTTATTTTGTGTTTGGTAGTTCTGGTGGTGTGAGTAACAGCCATGCCACGGGTGATGTGAGTGGTCGTAGTGAGTCTGTAGGCGGTCTGGTGGGTGATATGTATGGTTCTGGTAGCGTAAGTGACAGCTATGCCGATGTGGCTGTGGCTGTGGTTGCGACCGTGACCGTGACCGCGACTGTGAAGACGTATCCAGATGGTACTAGTTCTACATCTGCAGATGCAGATGCTTATGTATATGCTATCGGCGGTCTGGTGGGTGGCTCTGGTGGTGATGATGGCGATAGTCTTCGTGTGAGTAACAGCCATGCCACGGGTGATGTGACTGTGACTGTGACTGTAGAGACTGCAAATCCTGAGAGTGCTGTGATTTCTTATAATACTACTGGTATAGGTAGTGGTATAGGCGGCCTGATGGGTGGCTTTAATGCTCCTTCTGTTAGTGTAAGTAACAGCTATGCCACGGGTGCTGTGACTGTGGATATTATGAATACTGGTGCTTATGTAGGTACTATGTCGAGTGTAGGTGGCCTGGTGGGTGCCGGTCGCTATCATAAGAGTGGTAGTGTGAGTGTGAGTGTGAGTGTGGGTAATAGCTATGCCACAGGTGATGTGACTGTGAGTAATGGTAGTGAGATAGGCGGCCTGATGGGTGAATTTGCCTATAGTAATGATGGTAGTGCTAGTGCTAGTGTGAGTATGCGTGTGAGTAATAGCTATGCTACAGGTAATGTGGATGTGGCTACTGTGAGCTATGGTGCTGAAGTAGGCGGCCTGGTGGGTCGTCTTCTTAGTTCTGTTGGTGCTAATGATAGTGCTAGTGGTAGTCTGAGTGTGAGTAATAGCTATGCCACAGGCGCTGTGAGTTCTGGAGGCGGCCTGGTGGGTGGTTTTAGTAGTTATAGTAGCAGTAGCAGTAGTAGTGTGAGTGTGAGTGTGAGTGGAATAAATTACTTTGTGGATAGCTCTGGCACTAATGGCATTGGTAGTGGATCGTGTTCGTCCTCCGTTTGTGTGCGTAAAACAGGCGTCCAAATCGCGGCCCTCACCTCCACTTCGGGCTGGACGACCGGGGCCACGGGAAACTGGCACTTTGGTACAGCGGCTCAGTTGCCCGCGGTCAAGTATGTCCAGAATCCAACGGCTACCGGTCCAAGGTGGTGTGGGAGTGGAGCCCTGCCCGCTTGTGGCTCTCTTATCTCAGGGCAGCCCATTGCCATTGCACGAGGGGATTTTCCCAGCTTCCCCATCATCATTACGACTTATGCCCAACTCAAAACCATCAAGAACGGCCTAGCTAAACACTACCGCTTGGGCAATGACATTGACGCCAGCGCTAGCTGGAGCGAGGGCGCCTCTAATTGCACCGCCTATAACGGTAGCAACGGGGCTACAGCCACTTGTGCGGGCTTTGAGCCCATAGGGACTCTGATTATTGATGATGAGGATGAGGCTGTAGTACTATCAAGTGCCTTTAGAGGTAGTTTTGATGGGGATGGCCATAAAATCAAGAAACTCTATGTGAATCGTCCAGCGGCTAATGGTATAGGTTTATTTGGTGCTATCTCCAACTCTGAGATTAAGAACGTTGGGTTAGAGAACGTTTACATGAAAGGCGCTTTTGCTGTAGGGGGTCTGGTGGGGGCCATGTATGGTTCTGGTAGCGTGAGTAACAGCCATGCCACAGGTGATGTGACTGTGAGTGGTAGTGGTTCTGTAGGCGGTCTGGTGGGTTGGATATATGGTTCTGGTAGTGTAAGTGACAGCTATGCCACAGGTGATGTGAGTGGTAGTGGTGGTTCTGTAGGCGGTCTGGTGGGTTATATGTATGGTTCTGGTAGCGTAAGTGACAGCTATGCCGCTGTGAATGTGACTGTGGCTGCGACCGTGACCGTGACCACGGAGACGTATCCAGATGCAGATGCAGATGTATCTAATATCGGAGGGCTGGTGGGTGGTGCTGGTGGTGGTGATGGTGATAGTCGTCGTGTGAGTAACAGCTATGCCACGGGTGATGTGACTGTGACTATTACTGTGAAAACCGTGAAAACTGCGAATACTATGATTTCTAAGAATACTACTTCTATAGGTAGTAGTGTAGGCGGCCTGATGGGTGGCTTTTATGGTCCTTCTGTTAGTGTAAGTAACAGCTATGCCACGGGTGCTGTGACTGTGAATACTGTGAATACTGGCGCTTATGTAGGTAGTGTGTATAGTGTAGGCGGCCTGGTGGGTGGTCTTAATAGTTATGGTCATAGTAATAGTGGTAGTGTGAGTGTGAGTGTGAGTGATAGCTATGCCACAGGTAATGTGAAGGTGAGTAATGGTAGTTCTGTAGGCGGCCTGATGGGCGACTTTAGCTATAGTGCTTATGGTGCTAGCGGTAGTGGTGATATGAGTGTGAGTAATAGCTATGCTACAGGTAATGTGGATGTGGATACTGTGGATGCGAATAATCGTGGTGATGTTGCTGTAGGCGGCCTGGTGGGTGCTATTGCTAGTAGTGCTGATGTGAGTGTGAGAGTGAGTAATAGCTATGCTGCAGGTAATGTGAAGGTGAGTGGTGGTACTGTAGGCGGCCTGGTGGGTGGCGTTGAGTATAGTTCTAGTAGTGGCAGTGGCAGTGGCAGTGGCAGTGTGAGTGTGAGTAATAGCTATGCTACAGGTAATGTGGCTGTGGATACTGTGAGTAATTATGGTTCTGTAGGCGGCCTGGTGGGTGAGGTCAGCCACTTTAATAATAGTGGTGGTCGTAGTAGTGTGAGTAATAGCTATGCTACAGGTAATGTGACTGCGACGACTGTGAGTAGTAATGGATATGTAGGCGGTCTGGTGGGTAGTCTTAGTGTTGGTAGTGTTGGTAGTGGTAGTGGTAGTCGTGGTATTATTAGTAGTGTGAGAGTGAGTAATAGCTATGCTGCAGGTAATGTGACTGCGACGACTGTGAGTAGTGATGGTTATGTAGGTGGCCTGGTGGGTGATCTTCGTACTAGTGGTGCTAGTGTGAGTGGAATAAATTATTTTGTGGATGGCTCTGGCACTAATGGCATTGGTAGTGGATCGTGTTCGGTCTCCAATTGTAAGAGTAAAACAGTCCCCGGAATAATAGTCCTCACCTCCACTTCAGGCTGGACGACCGGAAGCACTGGAAACTGGCACTTTGGTACAGGGACTCAGTTTCCCGCCGTGTTATATAGCGGTACTAGCTGTGAAACCATCTCTGGCACCAATCGCATCAAGCGCAATGATGGCGATGTAAAAATACCCGATTGTGGGGACATCATAAAGGGGCAGAGATAGCGGAAAGAGGAAAATAGGCTGGGATCGGCGTAGAAATAAGCCAGAGCTTTGGATAAAGACAGGCTTTGGCAGATAAAACAAGTTTTGTGGATAAAAACAAGCTTCGCTTGTTTTTGCGATGGAAGCGGCGATTCTGGTGAGGACTGGGTTTTAGATAAAAACGGGCTTTGTGGGTAAAAATAAGCCAGAGCTTTGGATAAAGGCAGGCTTTGGTAGATAAAACAAGTTTTGTGGATAAAAACAAGCTTCGCTTGTTTTTGTGATGGAAGCGGCGATTCTGGTGAGGATCTGGCTTTGGATAAAAACGGGCTTTGTGGGTAGAAAGAAGTTGGAGTGGATAAAAATAAGCTTCGCTTATTTTTGTGATTGAAGCGGCGATTCTGGTAGGGTGCGGGTTTTGGGTAAAAACGGGCTTTGTATAGATAAAACAGGCTTTGTGGATAAGACAAGCTTTGTGGGTAGAAACAAGCTTCGCTTATTTTTGCGATGGAAGCGGCGATTCTGGTAGGGTGCGGGTTTTAGATAAAAACGGGCTTTGTGTAGATAAAACAGGCTTTGCTTATTTTTGTGATACAAGCGTCGATTCTGGTGAGGACCGGGGTTTTAGATAAAAACGGGCTTTGTGTAGATAAAACAGGCTTTGCTTATTTTTGTGATACAAGCGTCGATTCTGGTGAGGATCTGGCTTTGGATAAAAACGGGCTTTGTGGATAAAACAAGCTTCGTGGATAAGACAAGCTTTGGTGGATAAAAACAAGCTTTGGTGGATAAAACAAGCTTCGCTTATTTTACGATTGGAGCGGCGATTCTGGTAGGGTACGGGTTTTAGATAAAAACGGGCTTTGTGGGTAAAAATAAGCTTTGGTGGATAAAAACAAGCTTCGCTTGTTTTTGTGATGGAAGCGGCGATTCTGGTGAGGACCGGGATTTGGTAGGTAGAAACGGACTTTGTGGGTAAAACAAGCTTCACTTATTTTTGTGATGGAAGCGTCGATTCTGGAAGGGTGTGGGGTTTTAGATAGGAGAAGCTTCGGTGGATAAAAACGGGCTTTGTGTAGATAAAACAGGCTTCGTGGATAAGACAAGCTTTGTGGGTAGAAACAAGCTTCGCTTGTTTTTGTGATGGAAGCGGCGATTCTGGTAGGGTGTGGGGTTTTAGATAGGAGAAGCTTCGGTGGATAAAAACGGGCTTTGTGTAGATAAAACAGGCTTCGTGGGTAAGACAAGCCAGAGTTGTGGGTAGAAACAGGTTTTGGTGGATAAAAACAAGCTTCGCTTGTTTTTGCGATGGAAGCAGCGATTCTGGAAGGGTGCGGAAAAAGGCCCTTTGTGTAGGGGCGTTTTTTGTGAGGACCGGGCTTTGGATAAAAACGGGCTTCAGTGGATAAAAATAAGCCAGAGTCGTGGATAAAAACGAGCTTTGTGTAGATAAAACAAGCTTCGCTTATTTTTGCGATAGAAACGACGATTCAGGAATGGTACGGAAAAAGGCCCTTTGTGTAGGGGTGCTTTTTGTGAGGCTTACAATCACGGGCCTTGGGTAAAAATAAGCCAGAGCTTTGGATAAAGGCAGGCTTTGGCAGATAAAACAAGTTTTGTGGATAAAAACAAGCTTCGCTTGTTTTTGTGATTGGAGCGGCGATTCTGGTGAGGATCTGGCTTTGGATAAAAACGGGCTTTGTGGGTAAAAATAAGCCAGAGCTTTGGATAAAGGCAGGCTTTGGCAGATAAAACAAGTTTTGTGGATAAAAACAAGCTTCGCTTGTTTTTGCGATGGAAGCGGCGATTCTGGTAGGGTACGGGTTTTAGATAAAAACGGGCTTTGTGTAGATAAAACAGGCTTCGTGGATAAGACAAGCTTTGGTGGATAAAAACAAGCTTTGGTGGATAAAACAAGCTTCGCTTATTTTACGATTGGAGCGGCGATTCTGGTAGGGTACGGGTTTTAGATAAAAACGGGCTTTGTGGGTAGAAAGAAGTTGGAGTGGATAAAAATAAGCTTCGCTTGTTTTTGTGATTGGAGCGGCGATTCTGGTGAGGATCTGGCTTTGGATAAAAACGGGCTTTGTGGGTAAAAATAAGCCAGAGCTTTGGATAAAGGCAGGCTTTGGCAGATAAAACAAGTTTTGTGGATAAAAACAAGCTTCGCTTATTTTTGCGATTGGAGCGGCGATTCTGGTGAGGACCGGGATTTGGTAGGTAAAAACGGGCTTTGTATAGATAAAACAAGTTTTGTGGGTAGAAACAAGCTTCGCTTGTTTTTGCGATGGAAGCGGCGATTCTGGTAGGGTGCGGGGAAAGGCCCTTTGTGTAGGGGTGCTTTTTGTGAGGCTTACAATCACGGGCCTTGGGTAAAAATAAGCCAGAGTCGTGGATAAAAACAAACTTTGCTCATTTCCCATGTGGCAGCCTTACCTTTTTCGCGTCCTCAAAATCGATGGCTTTGCTTCAGCAAAGCCCACCACGACGTAATCTTCCCACTGCAAATCTCTCTTTGGTAAGTTCCCTTCAGCAAATCTTTCTTTCATAGCAAAGCTTTCCACAGAACGTCTTCTTTGCAACAGCCTTTGACCTTCCCCCAATATTTTGTACAGTCCTTTTTAGCTTTTTTTTCATTAAGCAGCATATTAAGCAGCATAGTATTCTTCCTCAAATTTGATAGGACTCTTATATCCTAAAAATGAATGTTTTCTATTCTAGGCCTATTATAAAATACCTCAATATACTCAAAAATATTTCTCCTAACTTCAAATATATTTAGATATATATTTTTATAACTCCTCTATTTTCAAACTCCCAAAAAAAGACTCTGCAACAGCATGATCATAGCAGTTACCCTCACGGTTCATACTGGATACAAATTCATATTTATCAAGCTTGTTCCTAAATTGATAACTCGCATATTGACTTCCCCTGTCAGAATAAAAAATCAGACCCTTCTTTAGGCTTATTTTGAGCAACGGCTCTGTCCAAAGCTTCTATGTAAAGTTTCTATGCAAAACTTCTAGGACCATTTCTGTTCTCATGTGATCTGCAAGAGACCAAGCAACTATTTTTCTGCTATATAAATCAAGTATCACGCATAGATATAACCAAGCTACGGCTGATTTAATGTAAGTGATATCAGAAACCCAAACTTGATTAGGTTCAAGGATATTAAATTCTCGTTCTAGTTACTTCTTAGAAATAGGATAAGCGTCAAGGCAGAAGTGGTTGACCCTTCACTTCTGGTCACTGTATACATGTAATTCGTAAATGGTCAAGTGTCATCTCGGGATATAACTAACCTATGTCTGTACGTCTGATTTAATGTAAGTGATATCAGAAACCCAGACCTGATTAGGTTCAAGAATATTAAATTCCTGTTCTAGTCACTTCTTAGAAATAGGGTAAGCGTTAAGGCAGAAGTGCTTGACCCTTCACTTCTGGTCACTGTATACATGTAATTCGTAAATGGTCAAGTGTCATATCGGGATATAACCAACCTATGTCTGTACGTCTGATTTAATGTAAGTGATATCAGAAACCCAGACCTTATTAGGTTCAAGGATATTAAATTCCTGTCCTAGTAGGTTCTTAGAAATAGGGTAAGCGTTAAGGCAGAAGTAGTTGGCCTTCCACTGTATACACGGACAGAAAGTCCTATATTTCTCATAACTTTAGCTACTCTATTTTCTGAAACCTTACATCGCATATCATGCAATTCGGACGTAATCCTTGGAGAGCCATAAATACCCTTAAACTTGTGAAAAATATCTCTAATCATATTTTCAAGTTTTTGTGTCTCGAAAGCCCTTTTACTTGTTTTATGTTTTACCCAAACATTAAAACCACTCCTTGAAATCGTTAATAAAGAGCACATTTTCTGCACAGGAAATGAGGAGCGATGTTTCTTAATAAATTGAAACTTCATTTCTGTGGTTTTATGAAAATGGCTACCGACTTTTTTAAGATATTCCTTTCTTGACGAAGTTCGGAATTCTCTTTGCGAAGCCTAGACAATTCCGCCTCTATAGAACGATTAGGATCAGTGTTATTAAACTCATATTTCCTACGCCATTTATAGAGTGTAGTTTCAGATACCTCAAAAGCTTCACTGACCTCTTTTGCTAAAAGCTTATTTTTGATCCAGTAAGTCTATACCGTATCCTTCTTAAATTGTTCATCATAGCGTTTAGCTGACGCCTTGATAGTGTTTGTTTCCATGTTTTCTTCCTCCATAATGTAAAGTGGACTGTCCACTTTACATTATGGAGGAAGGTCATTCTTTGCTCCTTGGCATGACTAACTGATTTTAAGTTGCTTTACCCCTTAAAACTGGACAGCCTTTTTTATATGCAATTGCCCTTCATTACCTGAATTTCTGGTTTGCCCCCTACCCCTATGGAACGGGGGGCACCCGTTGCGAAATGGAAAGGATTGCCCATAAAATGGCGCAAAATGCCGATTCATGGCATTTGATTGCCCCTTCCCAAGGGTTTTATTTCACAAAATGCCCCCCACCAATAGTGTGGGTCGATGCCGATAATTTATTATAGCCCTGCGTATTTTGATAAAATGCTTGCTCTTATATCTTGACTTTTTTCTCACATATCCTATACTTTATGCTGTTCACTGATGAAAATGACTAGCTTCACATACCATAGGTTCTCGTTCTCCCCATTCCCTTTCCCTTTCCCATTGTCAACTTGGGGGGGTATATGCCTTTTGCTTGTTTTATCCAGTCTGAGTAGTTTATTTCTGACGGTTAGCCTTCATGCACAAAACCTACGATGTACAGGGACGGCTTGTAACCAAGGCATCAACAGCAATCAAATTAATGAGCTGGGTGTGGCCTTACGAAATGGATTTGGGAAGAAATTTGCAAAACGTACGCTAAGTGCCCATAATATGGTCAATATAGCGAGTACTCCCTATATTGGGGGTGTTGACCTAGGGCTAGTGACTGCTGGAGGACAAATAAATGTAGGCATAGAAAAAATAGAAGACCGTACAGAAAAAACTTCTTCTGGCGCAAGCATTTCTAAACTAGACTTTAATGGAATCGCAACGCAGGGCCTAACCTATGGTGGTGTCAGTCTCGGAGGAATACTGGGAATCGTTGGAGCAAGTAACGATTTTTTCGATAGAATCAATCTTTTTTTTGGAAAATCACGATTTGAAGCGCATCTTTCTGCACTGCTTAACCTAGATAAAACAAAATATAGTTTTCGAAATACTTATGCTGGCATACGCTACCAACTGATTCACGCTATAGGATTTTCTCTTTTAGCGAAGTGGCAGGGACTTGCCCTCCACTATGGGTATATTGAATCATTCATTGATATAGAAATAGAAGACGCAGATTCTGACGCACAAGAACGTTTTACAATCGCGGGGGTGGGATGGCGAGGAGAAAATGAATTTGCAATCAGAAGTAAAGCAAAAACTCATGTAATCGAACTCCACACTGGTGTCCGAGTTCTTTTTTTTCTAAGTGCAACGCTTGGCTTTGGCGTAGCCTATACAAATGGTGAAACAGAGGTTGATTTTGACAGAACAGGAAACTTATATCCTGGCGGGGTAGAACTCACCAACGCTACCTTAACTGCTGATATTACTAATTTTGAACATGTGAGTTCCCTCCGTACCTTCTATTATAAACCGGGACTAGAATTTAACCTTCCCTTCTTTCGTATAGGTGTAGAGATCACCTATCAAGACAAAAAAACAACAGGCTATGGCATTAGCATGCGCATTGACATATAACTAAGCCTATACAGCCTGACGAACAGACTGGAGTGCTTGAGCTGCTTTATCTGGATCATGACTTCTCTAGGTACATTAAAAAATATCGCCTATCATAAAGGGGAATATCGCAATTTAGAAGAATGTTCTGTGAATATTGCCACCCATGCCTTCCAGTACGGAACCATGGTCATTGGTGGAATACGCGGATACTACAACGAGAAGGAAGAGGAGTTCTATATATTTCGCCTATACGATCATATCCAACGACTAGCACGCAGTGCCCATATTATGCAGATGAAACTGCCAATCAAAGAAGAAGAGATATTCCAAATCATACTCTCACTAACCAAACGGAACCAACTGAAAACAAATGCGTATTTTCGCCCCTTTATTTACAAATCTTCCTTACAACTCTCTCCTCGCCTACATGATGTAGAAGATAGCTTATCCATCTATGCTCTAGCCCTAGATGACTATCTTGATACCACCCGAGGCCTACGTCTAGCCGTTTCAACTTGGCGCAGAATGGATGAGAATGTTATACCCGCTCGGGTTAAATCCTCGGGGGGCTACATCAATTCTGCTTTAGCCAAATCAGAAGCCGTACAAAATAACTACGATGAGGCCATTTTCCTAGACACCCGTGGCTTTGTTAGCGAAGGTAGTGCAGAAAATATTTTTATGGTCCGGGATCATAAACTCATTACCCCACCACTTTCTGCAAGCGTTCTAGAAGGGATCACACGTCGCACGCTATTAGAAATAGCCAAGGATATCGATATTCCCATAGAAGAAAGAGACGTTGCTCGCGGTGAACTCTACATCGCTGATGAATTGTTCCTTTGCGGTACAGGGGCACAAGTGGCTTGGGTGTCTGAGGTAGACCGCCGACAAATTTCCACTGGAAAGATAGGACCCATTACAAAAAAGCTACGAGACCTTTTCCTTGAAATTGTAAACGGAAAAAATAAAACCTATAACCAATGGCTCACGCCCGTTTACTCGCAAAAAAATTCTTGAGAAGGGACTATTGCAAAATACAGAAAAGTAAGGAAATACCTGCCAAAAAGGCCTTAAATCAGTGGTCTACGGCGTTTGTCGCCGTCTTTCTTACTTTTGATAACAGCCTCAATAAACTTCAAAAGATATTATAAAATGCATAGACAAACAAAGTAAAGAAAATGACCTAATTGACTAGCTCCAAGGCATATTTCCATACTACTTCATATCCACACTTGTCTTTTTAACTATGACTCAAGCACAAACAAACCCCACACAAACAAATTCCTATGCCCAACAAGCAAAAGAAATAGGCGAAGCCTCTCACAGGGCTTTTCGTAGTATCAGGAACACCTCATCTGATAAAAGAGACGCTAGTCTCATCACACTCTCGAACAAACTACAAGAGGAAAAGAATCAAAGAGCTATCATACAAGCAAATGCCAAAGATATGGAAGCGGCGAAAACACTCGGCCTCTCTCCAGACCTTATTGATCGCCTATCTCTAGACAAAAAACGTATTGAAGAAATCGCTATTGCTACAAAAGAAATTGTAGCCCTACCCAATCCCATAGGAGAAGTGCTCCAAGGAAAAAAACTTCCCAATGGAATAGAACTCATCCAAAAACGAGTCCCTTTGGGAGTTATCTTTATAATCTATGAATCACGTCCAAACGTAACGATTGATGTTGGTGCTCTATGTCTAAAAAGTGGAAACTGTGCCATTTTACGTGGGGGCAAAGAGGCCTTTCACACAAATTTCATTCTTTTTCAATTATTTCAAGATGCCATCAAAGAAAATGAACTACCAGAAGCTTGCCTACAATTCATTTCTCAAACTGATCGTAATTTCATGGTAAATCTTCTAGAGCAAGACAGTAAGATTGATCTTGTGATTCCTAGAGGTGGAGAAGCTTTGGTCCACTTTGTGACTAGCAACACAAAAATACCCGTTGTGAAGCACGATAAAGGGCTCTGTAATCTCTATATAGATGCCAGTGCAAATATAGAAAAGGCAATAGCCATTGCAATCAATGCAAAATTACAAAGGACCTCTGTTTGCAATGCCATTGAAAATCTAATCATACATAAAGATTTTCCCCAAATAAAAGAGCTGCTCAAAAAAATTCATGAAGCTGGCGCTCGCCTATTGGGGTGTAAACAAACAAAGGAAGCCTATTCCCAAGTAGAGCTTATTCCGGAAGAGAACATATCTATAGAATATTCTACAGAATACCTAGACGCAAGGCTTTCTGTTAAAATAGTTGATGATATAAAAGCAGCCGTTGATTTTATTTTTCAATATAACAGTGGCCACTCCGAAGCGATTGTATCGCAAGATACAGAAAAAATCACTTACTTTCAAGAGAATATAGACTCAGCAAGTATTTTTATCAATTGCTCCACACGCTTTCATGATGGCAACCAAATGGGTTTTGGAGCTGAAATGGGTATTTCTACCGGGCGTCTACATGTTCGGGGACCTATGTCTCTCCGAGATCTCACCACTGGAAGTTTCTTTCTACGGGGTAATGGACAGTGTCGATAGCCGAGATAAATTTTTAGGATTAGGAAGCTTCCCATGAATTCTCTCTATATAAGCGCTTAGGATGCTGTGAGCAAATAGCTCTAGCATTTCTTTTTCGTTTCCGGGAAAAACAGAGTACACTTCTTTTTTATAGAAACTATCTTTCCAAATTGGAGTCCCGTATCTTTTCTTTTGAGATGTTATTCCTTCTTGAATAAAGATAGGAATGATTTCTGTTTCTATAAAAAAATCTAAGCTAATCTCTCCCTTTTTTCGAGGAGTGGGTGTTTGTATAAATTCAACGGGAGGCAACCAAAAAAGCCTATGACGCTTTATATTCACAGAAAGCATATAATAACTTTTTTTGCTCTCTTTTCCTTTTTTTATACTGTGTATAGAACTGCCTATAGAACTACGTATAGAAAAGATCTGACCCCCATCATAGCCCTTCTTTTTGATTATCGCTTTTACGGCTGGCTCTAAAAGATTAACGAGGGAGCCACTTTTATTTTCGACACCAGAAAAAAAGAAACGAGAAATACTTAAAGCTTGGACCCAATCTCTTTTTTGCAAATCACTTCCTTTAAATTCTAAATAAAAGATAGATATTGGAAGAGCATCACCTATGATGCCCCTTGGCGAAGCTTCTGGCGTATCAATAGGAGGGATATGAATATCAAAACAAGAAACAAAAAAAAAGAAAAAACAGAGTACAAAACAACATAAACAAAACTGAATTCTAAACTGAATTCTAAATAGTAGATAAATAAAAAAATTCACAAGAAAAATAAATAGGATCGCTTCTCTGACTTATAGTGACTATTAACTAGTTGCCGTAAATCAGAATAGGATAAAACACATCCAAAAGTATCTGAAAATATCCAACACCCTTATAATGCCACATAAAATACAAGCCAAGACCCTTTTTTTCTTGTTTTTACTCTTCTTTTTTTCTCCGTATATTGTCTCTATTTCTCCTCAAAAAAAACGAGCAAAACAAATATGGTTCACGAATATTGAAAAAGGACTCCGTTCAGCTCGCCAAAAAAAACGACCCATCATTATTGATTTTTATGCAAGCTGGTGTGATTTTTGTAGAAGACTCAGAAGAGAAGTCTATCCCAATCCCAAAGTAATGGCACAAACTCGTAACTTTGTCCGTGTTCGTATCAATGGAGAAAACCAGCCTCGTATCATGAAGCGCTACCAAGTGGATAGCTTTCCCACAACTATTTTCTTAGATAAAAATGGCGCCCTATTAGATCGCATGACTGGCTTTGTCATTGCAACTAAAATGATACAAAAACTGAAAGAGGCTAGAAAAGATTCCAATCACTACAAAATAATTATAGCAAAGACTAAAAAAAATCCCCATGATTTATATTGGAACTATGAAGCTGGAAGCTACTACTTTTCCATTTCATTTCACAAGCAAGCCCATCATTATTTTTTAAATGCTTGGAAAAAAAATAAAACCAAGTCCTTGAACAGCAAAAAAGATATAGAAAAAAGAAGACGCTCTTTGTACAACGCAGCCGTCAGCTCCATGCACATGGATCAATACCAAACGGCTGTTTTAGAATGGGGCATCTACCTAAAAAACTATCCGAAAAAAAACAAAGAATATACGAATGCCCGGTATTATCGTGGACTTTCTTACTTCTATCAAAACAAAAAAAAAAGTGCTCGGAATGATTTATATTACGCAGAAAAAAATCTGAAAAATCAAGAAGCATCCTATACAGCACAAATTCTATTGAAAACCATCCCCAAATGAATCAAAGACCAGAAAGTTTTATCCTCCCTCATATACGACAAATGCAAGGCTACATACCTGGATTGCAGCCAAAAAATAGAGAAATCATCAAACTAAATACAAACGAAAATCCTTTTCCTCCTAGTCGCTTCGTGAAAAAATCCATTCAAAAAGCAATATCACAAGAAAGGTTACACCTCTATCCAGAACCCCTTTCCCGAGAACTACGCCAAGCTATTGGAAAAGACTACGGCCTATTGGAAGAAAACGTGATGATTGGAAACGGATCTGACGAAATCCTTTCTTTAATTTTTCGTGCTCTTTTTAAAACATCTCATCAAAATACAATGGCTTCTGAAAGCTTCAATCAAACTAAATATAAAAGTGTTATCTTCTGTGAACCCAGCTATAGCCTTTATCCCGTTCTTGCCCAAACTCTCGCTATACGTTATGAGACCATCGAACTCACAGAAAATTGGCATACAAATTTTTCAGGATTGTTGGAAGCAGTACAAAAAAATAAACATAAATTAGTCATTCTTGCTAATCCAAATGCTCCCACAAGTGTAGCGGAAACTCGCTCCAGTATACTATCATTCGCAAAAAAAAACCCTGCCCTAACACTAGTCGACGAAGCCTATGCTCCTTTTTGGGGAGATAGTTTAGGTGATCAAGCCGGTAGTGAAGAATATCCACGTCTTTTAGTTAGCGGAAGCTTTAGCAAGGGATACAGTTTAGCCGGACAACGTATCGGTTGGCTCTTAGGACAAGCACGATTTATACAAGAACTTGATAAGTTACGTGATTCCTATAACGTAAACTATCTTTCACAGACAGTTTCTCTTGCGGCATGGCAGGACAAAAAAACAAACCAAAAACGAATCCAAATTATTTGTCAAACAAGGCAAAAACTAATAAAAGCTCTAGAACAATTGGGCTTTTATACCCTACCTGCCCAAGCAAATTTTATTTTCACAAAGCCACCTAAAGCCAATGAACAAGCCAGTCATATCACATACAATTATCTTTCCTTCTTGGAAAAAAAGAACATTATTGTAAGACACTTTTCAAAGCCCGTGAGGATATCACCCTATGTACGAATCACAATTGGTAAAAAGAACGACATGAAAAAGCTCATAAAGGCCACAAAAGAATGGGTGGATATACAACAAACGAAACCTAGGAGTCCCTAGGCTGCACTCTTTTCTTCTTTTTCTGTTTTCTCTGCTTGATGCAAGAGCTTAGCCGCTCTACTTTTATAACGATAAGCACGCCTAGGATGAATTAAGTTTTTACGCCCAGCACGATCTAGAAAACGATAATAAATGGGTAGAAACTTACGAGCTTCTTCAAGTTCGCCCTCGGCAATCAGGGTGTACACCCTCTTACCTAAGTTCCGTATACGACTCCTTTGCGGTATATTGCGTTCCCGACGCCTTTTGATACGCCGTACATCTTTTTTAGAAGCCTTTAAGTTTGCCATATATAAAATACGAGAACACGTTCTATCAAAGCAGGATTCGGCAATCTCTATTTCTGTCAATAAAAAGATCACGAATTATTGAAAAGATTTGACTATAAAAAAGTATTTTGGAAGCATACACTATGTCAAATAATCGATCTTCTCAAGGCAACAATCTCCGTTTTATAACCCTTTCAGGGATGATGCTCTCTCTACTCGCACTGATCCTATCGGCACTATTAGTTTGCAAACATAGTGGAGTGTGTACCTCCTCTTTTGGTTGTAGTATTGATGGAGTCGATGGATGTGCTGAGCTGGGGCAAAGTAAATATTCTAAAATCACTTTACCTTTTATTTCATCAACGAGCATTCCCATTGCTTGGTTCGGTTTTTTCTATTACTCCCTAATGTTTTTGTTGCTTTTACAAGTCCTAATCAAAAAGAAAACCGATAACGGTTATTTACTAAAACTAGTTGCAGGCTTAGCGACTTTTGGTTTTGTCTTTGATATTTTTTTAGCTTACCGTAATTTTTTTGTTTTAGTTAACCCCTGCCTATTATGTAGTTACACCTATCTTTGCCAGATTGGTATACTCTTTTCTAGCTTTTGGCTCTACTTCTCATCTAACGATGACCAGAGTACAAGACAGACAAAACGTAAATTGAGTATAAGGATTATGGAAGATTGGAAGGGGGTCCATCTTCCCATAGTGGGTGCTATCCTTTTTACCCTTCTTTTATCGATTATTATTTCTCTTTCTAATCATGTAAGCCCCTCCACAACAACTCAGAACATTAATCAAATTAACGGTCTGCTTCCGAATAGTAAGGTGTCTGGTATGTTGCGTGAACTGCACTCCTTAAAAAAAATTGATGTCAACAAAACAGGGCTCAATCTTTACAGCGGAGGAGAAGGGGCCTATATTGATATCCACGAATGGATTGACTTTCGCTGTCCCCATTGCCGGGAAGCCAGTCATGCCATGACAAAATTACTAGCTCGTTGGCCAGGTCGTATCAATTTGTATTATCGCTATTTTCCCCTAGACGCAAGTTGTAATCCTCACATCGAAAGAAAACAACCCGGTGCCGCTTCATGCAAAGGAGCACAAGCAGCCTTATGTTCTGGGAAACAAAAATATTACGAAAACTTTATCCATCAACTTTTTGACTTCCAACAAAGTCGTACAAATATCAATTATACCTCTCTGCGGGAACTGACCGGGGAATTAGGTGGGGATTGGGCTAGCATAAGAAGTTGTATGGTATCTGCAAAAACAAAAGTTGCATTGAAAAAAGATATTGAAACGGCAAAGAAAATAGACATCTCTGCCACACCAACCCTCATTCTAAATGGCCACCAACTACCAGCTGGTTTTCCAGAGATGTCTTGGCTCAGACGTGTTCTAGATGCTTTAGTCTTGGAGAAAGAAGGAGAAGCAGCTATCGAAGATTATCAAAGTCGAAGTTCCACTTCTCCCGAATAATCTAAATGCTCTAAATGCTCTTACTAGACTATAGCTTTTGCCGATAAGAATAGGTATATGGCAAATCAATGGAAAGGCTCCTTGGACGGTCAATGGCAACGGCATGCCATTATCGTTAGTGCTTGGAATGATCTCATAACAAAAAGCCTTTTGGAAGGGGCTCAATCTGCTTTATCTTCTCTTTCCGTAAAAGAAGAAAATATGGATCTCGTTCATGTTCCTGGAGCTTATGAATTGGGTCCATGTGCACTTCTGACTGCTAACACTAAAAAATACGATGCCGTTACGTGCCTAGGTTGCATCATTCGTGGTGCAACTCCTCACTTTGAATATATCTCTGGACAAAGTGCTCGCCTCATTTCTCAAGCATCTTATGATAGTGGCATTCCAATTATTTTTGGCGTGTTAACTACAAATACAATAGAACAAGCCATAGAAAGAGCTGGTACAAAAGCAGGAAACAAGGGACATGAAGCGGCTATGACAGCTGTGGAAATGGCCAATCTCTATCGAATAATTCAAAAGCATCAAAAATCAACACCCCCACCTAAATGAAAAAAAGGCATCCCAATTCCCATGCACGGGAAATTGCTCTGCAAGCCTTGTACCAAATGGATATCAGTGACAAAAGTGTAGAAGAGGTCAAAGAATTGGATTGGTTGGAAAATCCCCGTCCCGATGAAAAGGTAATTCACTATGTACACACCGCTTTAGAAGGTGTACATAAAAACTACCAACAAGATGAAATATACATTGAGAAATACTCAAGCGTTAGCCCAACTCAAATTTCAAAAGTTATCAAAGCTATACTGCATATTGGTCTATGGGAATTGCGAAGGAAGGCATGGAGTCATACTATTATTATTGACGACCTTATTGAGCTGATTCGTCAATACGATAATGAGAAGTCAGTACCTTACGTTAATGGTATGCTAGATACTTTCTATAAAAAAGAAATTTCTTCTAATGAAAATCCTCCATAACTAAGCTTGACTTTTTCACAAAAGCTAGCCCCCTGTAGAGGCTATTGTAAAAAAAGGAAATATGAAAATACCAAAAAAAAACCGCTTTATATTGGAACAAACGGATCATATAGATCTAAACTTAGATCAAAAAAAGAAGCAAAAAAGATTCCGTATTTTTTTAGGGACACTTTCTCTTTTACTTCTGCTCTTAGTCGCTACCATCAGTTACTATTATTTAGAAAAGAATGGCGTTCTTCCCAGTCAAAATGATATCAATTTACTAGATCGTATTTTATCGAAAAATAATACCGAGACTGATCCACCAGAATATCGCTACTACACACCAAAAGAGAAGCTAAGCCCTGAATTACAACAGGCCATTGAACATTACCGAGCAAAAGAATTGCGACATGCCACAGTCCTTCTCGAAAAAATTATAAATGGTCATACCACCACTAAAGAAAAAGCCATTGCTCTTATTTATTCTGGTATTATTGCAATGGAACGCGATCGATATGAGTTAGCTCGACACCTATTCTTACGCTCTCTACACTATGACCCTGGCTCCATAGGTGCCATTGTAAACCTGGCTATTCTAGAACAACGCCTCAATAACTATACAGCCGCAAAGGAATACGCCTTACAGGCCCGGAGGTTAGCTCCAACAGACAATCAGGTACTACTCCTTTTAGGTAATATACTTTTAGAAGGAAAAAATACAGAAGATGCCATTTCTACCTATGAAAAAGCTGTACAAGGTCTACCAGAAGATGCTCTTGTGTATTATAATCTGGCCCTATCCCATCTGCAAAAACAAAATACAGCTTCTGCCATAGAATTTTTTACCAAAGCTATTGCAAAATCAAATATGACTAGCCTTATCATCCGTGCAGAAGCTCATTTAGGACAATTGTATTTTGGACAAGGCAGACACAATCTTGCCATAGATCACCTAACCAAAGCTACCCGTCTAGCTCCTGAAAACGCTAGATACAGATATAATTTGGGAGTTATCTATTTATACAAAAATAAACCACAAGAAGCTATTCGTCATTTTCAAACTGCCCTAAAAACAAGCCAAGGCTCTCCCTCAGTTTATCGCTCTTTAGCTAAAGCGTTTCAAAAACTTCAAAAAGAAAAGTATGCTATCGATGCCCTCCAAAAAGCCCTCTATGTCAATCCCGGGGATTTACCTGCCCTTTTTGCTCTAGGAAAAATCCAAAGAGATTTGGGTTATCTAGATAAAGCGGCTACTAGCTATCGAAAAATTGTAAATATTACCCCAGGCGATAGCCATACTCAAGATGCACTATACTCCCTTGCTGAAGTACATCTAGATATGGAAAAACATAACTCAGCGATAAGCTTCTTGGAAAAAGCCATTGGGCTAGACGCAAATAACTCACGTGCTTATCTCCTTTTAGGAAAAATTTATGAGAAATCTGGACGACGTGATCTTTCCATTCAGGCTTGGAAAAAGGCTCTCCGCTCACCATCTCAAAAAAATAAATATATAATGAGTCTGAAAGAAGAAAAAGAAATTCGTTTATCTCTAGCAGCTGTCTATCGCAAAGAGGGTCTATATGACTTAGCTTTGCTCCAATATAAGCTCATTCAAAATCGCAATCAAGAGATTTCTCCACTCCACTATGACACCAAACTACATATAGAATGGGCTAAAACCTATATCGCTTCACAAGATTTTGCCTCCGCCATACCCTTATTAGAAAAAGTTGCTTATTCGAAATCTTCCAATACAATAGAAAAACAGAGGGCCTATTTACTTTTAGCTCAAATCTATCATCAATATAAAACTAATCCAGAAGGTATAGCAGTGTCTTTAAACTATATCAATCGGGCATTACGACTTGACCCAAAGGATACTCGTGCACTTCTCATGCAAACTAGTCTCCTGATTCTAACAGAGACAGCTATCAATAGAGAGAAAGCTCTAGAGACTTTAGATGCTCTAGTTCAATCAGAAAGTGATCCTATATTTTTGGCAAAAGGTTATAACCTCATGGGAATTGCTTATACGAAAAGTGGAGAGTACCGTCGTGCACTTGAATCTCTTGATCGCTCTCTGGAATTAGACCCTAGCAATAAAGAAGCTTATCGTAATCAACGGACCGCAAGCCGGCTTTACGAACAGGAGAGACCAAGCCTTTAAGATATATAAAGCATCAGTATGCCTAAAAAATTCAAAAAACAAAAAAGTAAAGTACGGCGTATACTGCCCCCTCATTATTTTTTTTTAGCTGTCATAGGAATGGCTTTATTTTACTTTCTATCCGCTGAGTGGCGTATAATCTTAATTGAGAACCCTTGGAATTATTTAGGAATACTTTTTTCTTTTTTAGGTATTTTTCTAGCTGTCTCAGGAATTAGGCAATTTCGCAAACACCAAACACCTCTCCATCCTGATAAAGAGGCTAGCCTACTTATCAAAGGGGGTGTGTATTCTCTTAGTCGCAATCCTATCTATCTCGGTATGATACTTATCCTATTAGGAATAGCACTATTCTGGGGGAACCTAGTCTCTTTTTTTATAGTACCTCTATTTACTTTCTTTATTCAAATACAGTTCATTAAAAAAGAAGAGACCTTTTTAGAAGACCTCTTTGGTAAAAGATACGAGCTATATAAAAAAAAGGTAAATCGCTGGCTATAGGAGAAACCAAACAAAAACAACTATCGATAGAATTGTTGCAAAAGTAATGGGGACTACGGACTACTATTATAGAGTATCGTAGAGAGGAAGTAATGCCGTAAAACCCTGATTTAAGGCATTTAGACAAGCAATCTATATATCACTTCGATATATCACTTCGATGTATCACTTCGATGTATCACTTCCATGTATCACTTCAATCTATGCATTTTGCCTATGCATTTTGCAATAACTCTATGCTGGATAGCAAGTAAGCCAAAACGAATTTACTTTTTGTTTTCTATCATACGGACCACTTCACCTATAGTGGAAAAACTTTCCATTTCATCATCCTCAATCGTCACATCAAAATTATCTTCCAAAGCGAGCACTATATCAACAATGCGAGTAGAATTAATTTCAAGGTCTTTTACGAAATTAGTTTCTTCACTTACATTCGCTAAAGATTCTTCATTGCGCACATAAGGCTTAATGAGACTTACAATCTTATCAAAAATTTCTTTTTTTTCCATAATATACCCCTTCTCCATATTATTTAAGTCTTACAGATATTGTATTCTATGAACTAGTCCCATTTTTTTACAATAAGACTTCCATTCACATCACCAAAACCAAAACTTGCCTTCATAGCAATTTGTAAATCTATTTTCTTTGTCTCTCTCACAATACTTTCTTCATGTTGAGAATTGATTTTTTCATGCAAATCTTCACAGTTCAAAGATTTATGCAAGAAGCCTTTTTGTAACTGCAAAATAGTTGCCACACATTCCATACTACCAGCAGCTCCCAAACCATGACCTATCAAAGACTTTGTAGAATTAATAAAGGGGAGAGTGTTATCTTTCCTATTTAAAGCCTTAGACCAATTGTTTATTTCAACAGCATCAGCAAAGGTTGCGGTCAAGTGCCCATTGATATAATCAATATCCTGCCCATCTAATCCTGCCAATTCCAAAGAAGACATGATGTTTTTTTGCACACTAACTGGATTGGGAGCTGTCATGGAGCCACCCATTCTATGACCACCACAGTTTAAAAAGCCCCCCAAAATTTCTGCATAAATACGAACACCCCTATTTTGTGCAGACTCTAGCTCCTCTAAAAACAAAGTCCCCGAACCCGAACCCGGTATAAAACCAGCAGCTGTTTGACTCATAGGACGAGAAGCTTTCTCAGGAGTGTCATTGTGCTTCTTATTCAACACCCTCATAGAATCAAAACCAGCTAAACTATAAGGCGAATAGATTTCTGCACTACCTGCCAACATTTTTTCAGCCAAACCAGATTTAATTCTACAATAGGACTGAATAATAGCTTCTAGCCCTGTAGTACAGGCACTACTATTCGTAGTGACATTATTCCCCAAAGCAAATATCCCTGCTAGCTTTGCAGAAACAGAGCTACACATCGTTTTTTCGATAACAGAAGAGCTTAACCTAGCAACCTTTTTAGCTTTTACCTTGGGAACGATTGTATCTGCTATGATATCAATAGAGCCCAAACCAGTCCCCATCACAGCACCTGTATCCCACTGAACATCCTGAGAATCATAAGAAGGAAGTTCCAAACCAGCATCTCTATAAGCATCTATGGCTGTTATACCTGCATAAATCATAGTTTTGCTCATACCTAAAAGGGTTTCTTGTGTAAAATATTCTGCTATTTTTTTTTCGCTCAACTTAGGGATACCACAGACCTGGCATTTAAAATTAAGATCGTGAAGTTCTTGAATAAAATCTATACCACTCTTGTGATTTCTAAGAGTATCTTCAAATTCTTCTAGACCGATGGCGTTGGGAGTCAAAACACCCATCCCAGTAATCACAACCCTTCTTTCCTTATTTGTATTATTTTTCACTAAAAAACCTCATCATACATTATAATATCTACTCACAAACAAAGACTATTTCCAACGCCATTTCTGCAAAAAATGTATCAAAAAGAATAACAACAGCAACAGGAAAGTCTATTGAATTTTCTATACGCCATATTCTTCTCTTTAAGATTGGGTTATATGCTCAACCATTATAAAGTCCACCATTCACATGCAATGTACTTCCAGTCATATAAGATCCAGAACTAGCTAAAAAAGTAACCACCTCTGCAATTTCAAAAGGTTTACCCATACGACATAACGGAATTTTCTTCATAATTTTCTCTTTAAACTCTTCGGGTATATCTTGTGTCATCCTTGTCTCAATAAAGCCTGGAGCAACTACATTCACTAGAATATTATAAGGTGCAAATTCAACAGCAGCCACACGTGTGAAGCTTTCGATAGCTCCCTTTGTCATACTATAAATAGCTTGGGTAGGATTGCCCATATGGGCCACTACACTAGAAATGCTAATGATTCGCCCTTGCTTTTGACGCATCATAAAGCGTACTAATTTTTTAGTCAGATACCACACAGATCGCATATTCAAATTCACAGAGGCTTCAAAGTTTTCTAGAGTAGACGAAAAAATTGGATTATCATGGGCTATACCAGCATTATTCACAAGAACATCTAATTGCCCATTGTGATCTTTTTTAATTATTTCGTATACCCGATCGCAACCTTGTATCGTTGATAGGTCTGCCTGAATTAAAAAACTATCGGCTAACGCTCTTTGTACATCTATAGTTGCGTCCTTACTTTTATTATAATGCAAACCAATACAATAACCCGCATCCCCTAATCCCTTGCTAATAGCCGCACCCAATCCAGTACCAGCCCCCGTCACAATAGCGATTTTTTTCCGATCCATAAAAAGTAAGATTTATATCGTTTTAAGTACCAGAAATGTGTTCTCCACCATCAACACGAATAATATTTCCATTTACCCAAGCTGTTTCTTCCATCACCAGTGTCGCAATTACATTCGCCACATCCATAGGATTGGTTAGCCTCTTAAATGGATTTCTTTTTTTTGCACTAGCCATTAGATGGTGACTACCCGGTATAAGACGTAATGCCGGAGTATCTGTAACCCCTGCCTGAACTATATTTGCCCGTATACCAAACGGAGCAAACTCAACGGCTATACTTCGCATAATAGATTCAAGAACAACCTTCGCAGCACTGACTGCGGCATACCCACGCCAAGCGATTTCATTCCCTTCACTAGTCATACCAATAACTCTTGCATCTGACGAAAACAATTTCTCCTGAAATAATTTTTGGGTATATGTTAACAGACTCGAGCCCATGGCATAAATAGTATTTTGCATGTCTTCATTGTTAATAAATCTTTCATTTTCATAGGGGAAAGGATCAACTACATCAGCAAGTCTATGCTCCCCTCCTTGGAAAAGGCTCGTAACAATATCAGCCAGTTTATCCTCTGAAATGCCAAGAACACTAGCTAATTTTGATATGACCCGATTTCCTTTTTCACTTTTCTGTGGAGCGATCAGTTTGAGACTACCAAAGGCGATTGAATGCATGAGTAAACGAACGCCTCCATTCTTTCCTTCTTTTCCCATGATATTTCGTAACTCATCGCATATTTTCTCCATGCCTTCTTGACTAAGGGCATCTATATTCAATGACTGAAAAGGGGAGCCAAGCTCTTGAATACTCTCAAATTCTTTTTGAATTTTATCTATTGTTGCTCTACGGTCTCTATGAACAATAAAGACGCCCATTCCCATACTACTTAACTTCTTTGCTGTAGCTAAGCCAAACCCACTAGAACCCCCAAGTATAAGTGCCCAATAATTTGAACTATGAAAAACCATTTGACTATATTTCCTCTATATTCCCTAAGGGAGCCTTTCAAACCCTCATGACGAAGGGAAAGCTTTTTCCATAGAACGCAAATTGATGATAGACTTTACATCCTGTCCATTGGCTACTTCATTTTTTAGTGAAACAAAAAATTTACCTAGAACCCGATTGGGACCTATCTCATAAATTTTATCACATAAAGATAACATTCCTTTCATGTTCTCTACCCACTTAACAGAAGAACTCACTTGGTGTACTAGATTATCTATCAGCTCACCCTTCTCATGTCGCTTACCTGTGAAATTAGACAATACTTTCGTACAATTTTTATATTTAAAATTTTGAGCAAATTCCAATAGATAAGATTTATACTCTTCCTCCATAGCTTTCATAAAACTAGAATGGAAAGGTGATTGAACGTTTAATTCAATCACAGTTATACCCTCAATCTGTGCCCTCAATTCTTCGGAAACGTCTCCTATCGTTTTCTTCTGACCACTAATCACAATTTGGTTCTTTGTATTTAGATTTGCAATTTCAACTCCTGAGGATAAAAGAATTTCTGAATAGTTGGTCTTCTCTAAATCATCATGGATCAGAGCTGCCATTCTAAATTCTCCAGCCGGAATACAACTGCGCATTAGTAATCCACGCTTGCGAACTATTTTCACAGCATCTAAAAAGTCTATCACATCAGCAGCTACCAAAGCTGAATATTCCCCTAAGCTATGTCCCGCAAAGAAGTCTCCAGACAAATGAAGCAGAACCTGTTCTTCTTCGTTTTCGCCTTGACTAATCCGAATTTCTCTTTGACCCTTATATTTTTCCTTTAAAGACTCATAGATGGCCACCTCTGTTACCAATAATGCAGGTTGGGTGTTCTCCGTTTGATTGATCTCATCATTCTCTTGAAAACATAATTTCTCCAGATCAACTTGAATGGCATCTGAAGCTTGAGAAAAAAGCTCTCTCGCTACGGGAAATTTTTCATGAAAATCCTGACCCATACCAATCCTTTGAGAACCCTGCCCTGTAAATACAAACCCAAGTTTCATACAACTTCTCTCAAAAGATATTTCACAAGACTACATAACTAAAAGTACAAAGGGGATGAGACCACTTCGAATTTATAACTAAAAAGTAATTCCAAAGTGAAAAAATAAACAACGCTATAATTTCAGATAAATACTAGTACCCTCTTATTTTTAAAATACGAGAGGGTGACTAGCATACAAAACAATCGGTCCAATCTACAATAAATCCTAGAAAGACCACCAAGTAAACAGAGACATCACAACCAACAGGGATACAAAAGCTTACACTACAGCGAGAAAAAAGACACCAGCCAACGTAAAAAATAATTTAAGACTAAAACAAAATACCCAACTCAATGGCCAAGTGAATCATTTGAAAGTTCTTATTAAAAAAATTTATCGTTTTGGTCTTGGACGTGCCTGATTGACTCTCAGAGTCCTACCCATAAAGTCCTTTCCATCCATAGAAGTAATTGCGCTATCCATATCGGCATTATCTGCCATCTCCACAAAAGCAAACCCCTTTGAACGCCCAGACTGATTATCCGTAATCACACTAACCCTCGTCACTTCACCGAACTCTTCAAAAGCTCTCTTCAAATCATCTTCCGTTATATTGTACGGAAGATTTCCTACATATATACTCATACTATCGAATCAAAACCTCCTCAATCCCGACCATCACATCTGGCTAGCACTTTTCATGCAATCTATTTATTAAAACAAATCAAAATACCTCCATCATGTCATAGTTCAATTTCTAAGTACAACACATCTGACTTTTATCTCTATTCTCGAACAATGGGAGCAGATTTTTTTTACTTATGAAAAAACTTGTTTCCCCGTAATTTTTAGGGAATGGAACTATTGCGAAATGGAAAGAATTGCAAATAAGGAGCTACGAAACGCCGATTTAAAGCATCTTAAACGTGATTCCCTTGCTTTTCTATATTTTGCAACAGCCCCACTTCCTAAAGTCACAATTTAAAAATAGATACCCTTCCAAACATACAGTTTAGTGATCTACAAAAAATAGACAGCACCGAAAGCAAAAAAGGCTCCAATGGTAAATAACAAGACTGTCGCTCCATAAAGCCACAAACTCAGTCGTCGCAAACGTTTACACGCTAAAGCCTGTTTTGCTTCGATTGGACAAGGGGCATTCCGTTGTTTCCAAAGAAGCCATCTACCCACAATGAGAAGAAAAGCTGTCACACTAAAAACATACGCCTTATTCTCAGAAAACCAAATGAGCTGAGGGAACTGTGTTAAAAGACCCGCCAAAGCCGCACCAGCTCCTATAGTTACCAAAAGAGCCGGTAGGGCGCAGCATATCAGAGTACCACCACTAGTCAACAGGCTAGCACTCATAAAGAATGTTGTTTTTTTCATCAATATTTTACCTCAAGTGATTCGATAAGGAGCGTTTAATGCTAATCACATTATAACCCCCATCCAGAATCAATTTTTTCACAACTCCATCGCTCAGACTTTGATCCTTTTTTAGCTTCAGTGTGATTGTTTTCTCCTTCAAATTTATTTTGAGATCCAGTATTTCTGGACGTTTGCGAAAAATCTTTTCCAAAGCACGGGCACAAAAATCACAAACTAAACCTCTAATCTTTACTATGATTAGTTCTCCAGTGGTTTTTGTTTTTTCCGTTTTTATAATTTTCCCTATTTTCCCCTTGTTTTCTTTTCGAATAGCATCTAGCGCCTGCATTTCTTTCCCAGCATTTTTTTGGGGAAACAATTCCCCACTAGTTCCCAATACGAAAACTAAACCAAGCAATATAGTTCGCATTACTTTCTTTTTTTTGTCGTTCATGTTTATATCCTCTATTTATTTTATTATTTAGCTATTTTGTATTATATGATTTTTACAAAATATGTATTTTCATTAGACATCGCCTATAAGCGTATAATCCAATTCAATACAGCCGTCCCAGTCTCTTCTATACCAAATTCGACTAGGTGGACTGATTTAAATATACGTATGAGTGGAGTTATCACAATATTTTTATCTTGTTGCGGCTGATGTCGAACATCTAACATAAACCAAGTGTGCAATTGACCGTAATCACCTATATAAGGGGCTACACCAAGGCGCACACTTTGAATAAAAAAATGATCGATATTACCAGCATCAACATAACGATTATCGTACCCCAAAAACCAACGTTGTGTTTCCCAATCACTAGCTAGACCCAAGAAATAAGTAGCTTCCTCCTTAGGAGCTAAAGACCTCCGAACCGTTCGAGCCAAACCTGCCCCTGACTTAAAGTACAAGTTTGCTTGGGAATCGAGAGCGTTCCAACGCTGAAAGAGATTATTGATTTGTAAAGTATGAAGCTGATAATCCAGATTTCGCCAATACTCACTGCGATAACCAATTGAATAGTGTCTTGTTGGTGAATAATGCAAATGCAATAGCTTCCTATCTCTATTATTCCGTAGCATCAGTGTTGTACCACTTGGATACGATACAGGACGAGCCAACAGTAGCTCCGGCAAAAATAAGAAAAGAATCAATGGACAATAAAGCCAATTTTTTCCTTTCCTCTTTTTCTCCTCCCACTCCCATCGTAGTCGCCTAAGTACAAAAGATACAAATTCATTTAGAAACATAACACTCCACTCCTGATGGGGCTGTTATAAAAAATAAGAAAATCAGAATCAAACGCCATAAAACGCCGATCTAAGGCACTTTCTTACTTTTTTGCATTTTGCAACAGTCCCCTGATTGATTTGAGAGCACACCATACCCCACCCGAAGAGAAATCGGGGGAGGATTTTGTGCAGAAATAAATTGATTGGACGGGGCTACCGTACTATAAACGAGGGGGGTGGAAGATAGTTTGGGCAATTTGCCGTTGTAAACTATCTATCTTATTGGGAAGAGTATTGCTCTTAGTGAGTAAAAGGTGACTTTGAAAGTAAAGCTCAGTCCATTGTGGGATCTTCACACAAGTCGTCAAACATTGAGGACATTTACAACTAGCCCCTTGCCTACAACAATCCATTTGAAATACATCCATATGACTAGAAGCCTGCTTACTTTTGTCTCTATCCTGATTGGGGCTAGCACTATGACAGGACATTTCACTGCCACTCTCTGGCGTTACACGATTATATATGGAAAAACCTTCCAGTGGAGAATCTTCGCAAACACTGGCCAAGAGGGACCCATACATTGACACAGACAAATAAACAATCACAAAGCATGTTAGGATTTTTTTACACATAATACAAAGTATACAACACCTATACAGAACACGATGGCTTTTATCCTATACTTAGTCAATGGTTTTCTTTCAGCTGAAATATAAAACCCATGTCAAAAGGTAACACATTTGAGTATTATTTTTTACAAATGACCGACTTTCCATTTTAACTGTAATCAGCAAAAATGGAGGTGGGGATCATGCAAGATTACTCAACAGAAATATAAATTGTCACGAAAAATTTATCTCGCGTAAGGAATACAGGAATCCATCGTGAAGCAGGCCTTATGCTTGAAATGATGACAGCCAAGAATATACGTTTTAGCTGTTGTATGCATGGAGTATGTATGGAGTATGTATGGAGTATGCCATAAGACTTTTGATTCTTGGCTAAGAAAATTTAGAGCTTTTATGAGTTAGACGCATTAGCAAATCGTCCAAGAGGCTGTAAAATGAGTCCTAAACGTTATAGAGACAAAGCGACAGTCAAACAACTATGCATAATAAGAAAGAAAACAGATAATACAGGAGGTGTTTTCGTTGCCTATGCTTTTAAAAAACAAACAAGTCTATGCATAGCTCATTCTACAATTGATAATATCTTTTCTTGAGGAGGTCTAACTACGAGATACAGGCGTAAAATAACCCGCATACAAAACGGTATGCATCCGAAAAGCCACTTGTTTCATAAAATACCAACAGCTTCTACTCAGCTAGACTCACTTTTCATACTGAAAAAAATCACACTACAAAAAATAAAAACACTTTTTTTTGATAGGAGCATATCAGAGCTTTTTTATAAAAACCCAATTTTAGCGTATTTTATCCTTATAGCCAATTCTTGAATTTTATTCTATTGTACTAGTACCAAATTCCAACGGCAACAAGCATCGCTTTGTCATCAAAATTCTTTGTAGTATTTCTGATAATATGCCTAGCAACACCTAATCTTTCGATTAGGCCGCCGATTGCGTGTTCTATGATATATCCTTTGCTTACTGATCGCTTTATTTGCAAACCAGACTCTGGACAGCGAATACAAATATGTGGATAGTACCCCATATGGTATTGATATTCTCCCGGAAAGATTATTGTCCGATGCCGATAGACTAAATACTGTTAGAAGATAAATGACAGCACTTGAGAAAAAAGAAGCAATACAGTATTTCATCAAAATTATAGTCAAATGAGAGTTGGAAACGTTTATAAAACATAAGAGACACTGATTTGTAGTCTTACATTAATAAGATACGATTTTCCTATAGTTATCATGGCCACAAATAAAAAGATAACCCTTACCCTTGATACCTTCTTTAAGATACAATGTACTGAGTTTTTTGAGGCGTTAGGTTGTCAGGTACTAACAGAAGTCGAGTTATTCAAACAGCCTAGACGCTTGGATGTATTGATTATTGAGGGAGGGGAAGGGAGAGGGAGAGGGGATTTGCAACAGCCCCAAGAAGGAACACAGGCAAAACATGCCATGCACAAGAAGTTTCATCTTTTAGATTATTTCCAGAAATACAATTTAGTCAGTTATAAGTCTTTTCGTGATCGCTTTTCTATTTCGGACATTCGAGATGCCATGATCTATCATCAAAGCTACTTGAATTTGGAAAAGAACGCAAATGAAGCCAACAGTACCGTTAGCCTGATAGTATCCCAAAAACCATCGAAAAGCTATCAAAGTTTTTAAGTGAGACTACAAGCAAAGTATCTCAACGAGTAAAAGGACGCTATGTGATCGACTCAAGCATTTAAGGTTTATATTTTAAACATTGAGGAAGCTCCGCTAAATAACAGCCTAGCCTGGATGGTGTTTTCTTGTTAGAGTTTGTTAAGGATAAAAAGAAGATTACCATGCCAGCTGATGTACGAAGAGGACTGGTTATTGATAAAAAAATCGTCGACATACTAGAAGAAGGGCTTAAAACTAGGTTAGTTACCTTTGAAGGGAGGATGTTAGATATGGGAGCAGTTGCAGACATTACAAAATATGTTTTGCCTGAATTGGAAAAGGCAGAAGCTAGAGGCGAAGCCAGAGGTAAGGCAGAAATCTTTAAAAAGATGTACGCTAACGGCCAGTCCATATCTCAAATCTCTTCTATGACCGGTTTTTCAGAAGCGGAATGCCAACGCATGCTACATTTCACCCACCATGAAAATGACCCCATAAAAAAGTAAAAATAGAGGGGATTTGCAACAGCCCCAAGAAGGAACACAGGCAAAACATGCCATGCACAAGAAGTTTCATCTTTTAGATTATTTCCAAAAATATAATTTAGTCAGTTATAAGTCTTTTCGTGATCGCTTTTCTATTTCGGACATTCGAGATGCCATGATCTATCATCAAAGCTACTTGAATTTGGAAAAGAACGCAAATGAAGCCAACAGTACCGTTAGCCTGATAGTATCCCAAAAACCATCGAAAAGCTATCAAAGTTTTTAAGTGAGACTACAAGCAAAGTATCTCAACGAGTAAAAGGACGCTATGTGATCGACTACCAAGCATTCAAGGTTTATATTTTAAACATTGAGGAAGCTCCACTAAATGACAGCCTGGATGGTGTTTTCTTGTCAGAGTTTGTTAAGGATAAGAAGAAGATTACCATGCCAGCTGATGTACGAAGAGGACTGGTTAGTGATAAAAAAATCGTCGACATACTAGAAGAAGGGCTTAAAACTAGGTTAGTTACCTTTGAAGGGAGGATATTAGATATGGGAGCAGTTGCAGACATCACAAAATATGTTTTACCTGAATTGGAAAAGGCAGAAGCTAGAGGCGAAGCCAAAGGTAAGGCAGAAATCTTTAAAAAAATGTACGCTAATGGCCAGTCCATATCTCAAATTTCTTCTATGACCGGTCTTTCAAAAGCAGAATGCCAACGCATGCTGTCTTTCACCCACCATGAAAATGACCCCATAAAAAAGTAAAAATAGAGGGGCTTTGCAACAGCCCCAAGAAGGAACACAGGCAAAACATGCCATGCACAAGAAGTTTCATCTTTTAGATTATTTCCAGAAATATAATGTAATCGGCGATCAGTCTTTTCGGGACCGTTTTTCTATTTTGAATATTCGAGACGCCATGATCTATCATCAAAACTATTTGAATTTGAAAAAGAACGCAAATGAAGCCAACAGTACAGTTAGCCTGATCGTATCACAAAAACCATCGAAAAGCTATCAAAGTTTTTAAGTGAGACTACAAGCAAAGTATCTCAACGAGTAAAAGGACGCTATGTGATCGACTCAAGCATTTAAGGTTTATATTTTAAACATTGAGGAAGCTCCGCTAAATAACAGCCTAGCCTGGATGGTGTTTTCTTGTTAGAGTTTGTTAAGGATAAAAAGAAGATTACCATGCCAGCTGATGTACGAAGAGGACTGGTTATTGATAAAAAAATCGTCGACATACTAGAAGAAGGGCTTAAAACTAGGTTAGTTACCTTTGAAGGGAGGATGTTAGATATGGGAGCAGTTGCAGACATTACAAAATATGTTTTGCCTGAATTGGAAAAGGCAGAGGCCAGAGGTGAAGTCAGGGGTAAAGTAGAAATCTTTAAAAAGATGTACGCTAACGGCCATTCCATATCTCAAATTTCTTCTATGACTGGTCTTTCAGAAGCCGAATGCCAATGCATGCTGTATTTCACCCACCATGAAAATGACCCCATGAAAAAGTAAAAAACGAAGTATCCGTATGACTTGATGATTAAATATAGCTCTTGTGAGAGTCTAATTTTAGCGTATTTTATCCCCATTGGAACTGTAGCGAAATACAAAAAAACAAAAAGTTAACTTTCCCAAATGACTCAAGATAGCTAAAATAGGGCATATTTGGGAGTCAACAAGGCATTAATTTTTACTAATGTTATTGAGAAAGCACAAAGCGTTACTCCCAATATTTTCGAGAATGCTATCAAAAATATCTCAAAAAAGGCCCAGCATCTCCCCCACCTCTCCTATGATTCGGTGATTTTCTTTTTGCATCACATTATCTATCCGAAGATAAAAGATATGACAGTAAAAACCGATAAGCAACGAAAAGCATAGGGGGATATATTGTTTTTGTGTAACGGAAACACATGAAGTTAGATAGCAATAAATTAGCACATAAAATTCAAACTATAGAAGAACAGTGCTTTCTACAACCTTGGTCTCTGGAAAGCATCGTTTCTGCTTTGCAACACGATAACTTTTGGATCATTGTAACGGATTCTGGCCAACTCAAAGACAGTTTTATGAATACAACACAGGAATGCACCTACTACCGCATGGAGGGTTATGCCATCGCTCGCTATTGCCTCTCAGAATCTTGGATTGAAATACTGCGCTTGGGTATATCTTCCCAATCTCGCAAAAAGGGTTTCGCTCGAAAAATACTATCCCACATAGAAAGTTTATCTTTCAATGGAGCAAGGGACATAAAACGAATTACCATTGAACTTAGAAAGGAAAATCATGTGGCTAAAAATCTCTATTTAAATTGTGGATATAAGGTTGTCGGTAAAAGAAAGGCATACTATGCAGGTAAAGGGGACGCTCTTATTATGGAAAAATTTTTTATCAAAAAAAAAGAAGGAGACGAAGTATAGCACGTAAGGTTCTGCCTCGCTTTATACTACATCAATATATATGCAAAAACCAATTGTTGTCCAAGGAGATTTGACCCAAGAATTACAAAAAGAGTTCGCCTCCCAAAGAGTACTGGGGGTTGACTGTGAAATGATGGGACTGGATCCCAATCGTGATCGTCTCTGTGTTGTGCAGATCGCTGCAGAAAAGGGATCTTGCGTCCTTGTCCAAATCAAAGAGAAAGAAGGCGCACCAAAGCTAAAAGCTATACTGGAAAATCAAGCCATTACAAAAATATTTCACTTTGCACGAATGGACATATTTTTCCTTTACAGCCGTATACACATTGATGTCCAAAATATCTATTGTACAAAAATTGCTTCTCGGGTGGTACGTACCTATACGGATCGTCATGGCTTAAAAGAACTCGTAAGAGAATTCACTGGTGAAAATCTCGATAAATCAAACCAATCTTCTGATTGGGGTGCACCAGAACTGACTAAAGATCAGATACATTATGCTGCCGGAGATGTTATTTATCTTTTCGAACTGAAACGAAACCTTGATAAAATGATAGATAGGGAACAGCGTAGAGATCTTTTTGAAAAGCTCATTCACTTCTTGCCAACGCAAAGACAACTCGATTGTCTAGGCTATCAATACATTTTCGAGCATAGATCAAAACCATAACATAATATATATATAATTTATAGTTTAATCTGTATGGATAGAATACTAACAGAAGATAATATATGGGATAACTTCTGTAGTTTCTTCAAATAGAGTGCCAATTTTCCAATATGCAAAGTCAAACAAAATTATCGAGTAAACAACCGAAACAACAGTATGTCTGCCGCCTATTACAAAAATTATCCAACCGCATTCATCAAACCGAAGATGCCCAATCTGTTCTCTTTTCGCAAAGAAATCAAATATGGCATCTCTTCTGTCTGGTCACATCAGACAGAAGAGATGTAATTTGTTCTTATGGTAAAAAAACGTATCAAGGTAAAATCGTAGAATTGAGTCGTGAATTAGCTGTCCTTTATATATCTAACTTTGTAAATGAAAAGATTGCTAGTCTGCGAATAGAATTTATTCATGCTGACACGTCCTACTGGGTCGAAGCAAGTATCGTTTCAACGTACAAACAATATCTATTCTTGCAAATACCTTACCTTTTTCATTCCCAAAAAAAACGAAAAAAAACACGGATATCATCCAACGATGTTCTTTTAAATTTTACTTTGTGCTATCCACCTTATCCCTTAACGCCCATTCAAAATTTATATACAAACGATTTTCAAAATATATATAGTTTACGTTTCATCATAAACGAAGTCGAAAAAGAATACCCTAATATAAATCTCCTTTATAAGATGTTCACCGATCACCTATATAAAATGGGGCTTGAATGGAGTTTCCATGTATGTTCTTCTAAAGAAGATCCCGAAGATATCTCAAATATCATAGATAAAATCATTCGTGAAGAAAACGCTGTTTTTTTTATAAAAAACACACAAGATATAGACACATACCATAGCAAACCCACATCTCAATATTTGACGAACTTTCATTCCTACTATGAAAAGCTACAAAGCTCTTCACAAGCGGAAAACGATGCCTTATTTATGAAAGTTCAAAAAGAAGATACAGACAATTCTTTAAAAAGTTACGCCTATGCTCCTCTTAAAGCTCTTGGAAAAACGATTGGTCATATTCATCTCACTTCTAGCTTGTTTTCAAAAAGGGTCATTACAGAAGAAGATGCAATATATTTAGATATGCTATCAAAATTTTTTACTTATGCCATAAACAAAGCAAGCATCACAAAAAAACATTACCACCCAATTGGCATACCTGTTCTTGATATTAGTCAAACTGGTTTATCATTTACTATCGAAAAAGAACTAGGAGAATGTCTTATTCAAGAGGGTTATATGCAATTGAAGATTATTCTACCAGAGAACGTTATCAATACAAAAGCAAAGATTACGCGAAATGAATTATTGAAAGAAAAAAATAAAATGAAAATAGGTTTGGAATTTTATAAGAGTGAACCGAATACAAATTTAATTTTAGAAAACTATATCTATAAAAGACTTTCCAAAAATTTAAAAGCTGATTTTGAATAGAAAATATAATTTGTAATGTTTTCTAATTATCGTTCTCATCTTGTAGCAAAATATACTCCTTTATGGGCAAAATCCATAACCTATTCTTCCACTTGGGAAGAAGCTATCACACATACTTTATCTGCTCATCATATTTCTCTTCACAAATTACAAAATATAAGTCAAATTACTTCCCCTTCCCCAACGAACAAAAATCCACGAGAGCATCCAGAAAACAGCTATGAAAACAGTTATGGTGAAGATAATAACTACGATGGACTTTATCTCTCTCCAGAAGATGTACCAAAAAAGCCGCAGGATTTTATACCGCTTTTTAAAACACTAACCAACGGAGGTATCGCAATACTTGAAATGTCCAAACAAAACTGGAATTTTAGCGAAACAAAAAGCATCGCTATCAGTATGGGCGCAACGATCAAATTTTTTGGAACACCAGAACAGAAAGATACAAAAGAAAAAAATAACAATAAACTAGCCATACTTGAAAAAGAAAACACGTCTTCACCCTCTAAAAAAATTAGCATACTCATACCCATCATCTCTATTCAACGAGATAATCCACGTGTTTTGGAATGGCTCCGCTTCTTTATTCTCTCAGACATGACGCCTTTTATTGAGTTACTCATAGTCTTTGATGGTATTCCGGACACAATACCTGCTTGGAAAGAATGCGAACACATAGAAAAAGAACAAGGCTTTCAAATACTACGCCACTATCGAAAATTTGGCCATAATGAATGCCTTCGCTCTGCTTTCTATTTTGCACGCGGCAGATATCTCATCTCAGACGATAGCTCTATTCCCTGCCGTGAGTTATTTACTCTTATTGAAAAATTGCCAGAAAAAAAAGAAAAATCCCCATTGGGTATATTTAGTTATGCCATTGCAAGCCATCCTACAACAGGGAAACAAATACCTTCATCTAATAAATCTATTGGCTCTAATGAATCTAATGAATCTAATTTTTTTTTATTGAATCATAGTGCGGCAAAACTTCTTTATCAAGAAAAAACGAAACACACAGAAAAAATCTCAGAAGAAATCAAAACTACACTCAAAAAAAATAGAGCTAGAATACGATACGCGACCATCCAAAGGGAAACCATATGTTAGACCAAAAAAACAACACAGAGAAATTGGAAATAGCCGGCCATACTTTTGAATCACGTCTCCTAATTGGGACTGGTAAGTTCTCTTCCACAAAAACACTTCTGGAAACAATTAAAAGTTCTACTAGTGAAATTGTAACTGTTGCTCTTCGACGTATCGACTTAAATGGTCCAGTTCAAGAACAGGAACTTATGAAAGCTCTTTCCCAAGCAAAGGTTTTACTCTTGCCTAACACCGCCGGTGCTCGTACCGCTGAAGATGCTATAAAGCTATCTCATCTATCTCGAGAATTAGGCGGAGGAAGTTGGGTCAAGCTAGAGGTCACACCAGAGCCACGCTATCTTCTGCCAGATCCCATTGAAACACTTAAAGCTACAGAAACACTAGTCAAAGATGGTTTTGTAGTTTTGCCTTATATGCATGCCGACCCCATTTTAGCTCTACGTCTACAAGATGTGGGCTGTGCCACGGTGATGCCTCTGGGGTCACCGATAGGTTCTAATCAGGGCATACGTACAACAGAAAGCATACGCATAATCATAGAGCAAGCAAGGGTTCCTGTCATTGTCGATGCTGGTTTAGGAGCCCCCTCTCATGCTGCCAGTGCGATGGAAATGGGTGCCGATGCTGTGCTTGTAAATACCGCCATTGCCATCTCCCAAAATCCAGCCAAGTCTGCCCATGCCTTTGGACTAGCTGTTTTGGCTGGACGTATGGCATATCTCCATGGGGTGGAGGGAGTGAGTGGGAGCGAGGGAGTAGAAGGAGTTTTCTCTTCTTCTCCAACAGAAGAGGCAGAAGAGGCAGAAGAGGCAAAAACGCTAGATAACATACCCATGAACACAGACGAATTCGATGATAATGGAACGGGAAAATGGAAAGCAGCTCAGGCCTCAAGTCCCACTGTAAAGTGAAATCTATCACATCTTTGATCAGAGCGCTCCCAGACAGCAATGCTTGTGGATGTAATTTATTTGCACAAAAAAACCAAGCAAAGGAAAAGATAGGAGTTCCTATCCTTCCAAATAGATCGCCAAATAGCTCACCATGGCCAAAACTCGACTAGACTATCTGCTGGTAAATTTGGGGTATCCACCGGATGTAAGGCGATACCATGGGAAAATAGAGCACTGCGTACATCTCCACTCGAACGCGGGGCGTAATATTCTAACCTTCCCTTATGATTTATAATACAAGGAAAATATTCAGGCCGTTGGTTTCTGAGTGAGCGCTCACGCTTTCTCTCCAATGGAAGTAAAAAATTTTTAGGGGATGAAGCTTCCATAGAAGCCCGAAGGAAAGCCTCCACAAAAATTTTATAATTAACTTGTACAGAAAAATTATTTCCGGGTAAAGCAAAAACAACACTACCCCCTTCTTTCCTTCCAAACCAAAGAGGCTTCCCGGGTTTTATATTCACACGATGGAAAAGACATTCTACTCCCTCATCATGCAAGGCCTGTGGTATGAAGTCCCGGTTTCCTTTGTCTCCCTCTTCCCCTCTATCTCCACGCCCCCCTCCCATCGAAACACCCCCAGTAATCAGAACGAGATCATATTGGAGAGCCTCTCGCAAAGCTTGTTGTATATCATTCGGATTATCTATAACGACTTGATGAAATAGAATAGGAACATGATAAGAAAGAAGATAACTAGCCAAGCAAGGGAAGTTGGCATCGCGTATCTGCTCTTTTTTCGGAAAGAGAGAGCTTCCCTTATTGATTCCATTGGTTTTCTCCATCGGTAATAACTCATTACCGGTGGATATAATCGCACAACGAGGTGGAGAAAAAACAACAGGTGAAAAGGCACCTACACTAGCCAGAGTGGCAATATCTGAAGACTGAATTACTGTCCCCCTAGCCAAAAGTTCTGTACCCTTTTGTACATCCTCTCCTTGATGGGCAACATTATACCCTACTTCTACACTATTACACGAAAAATAAATGGCTTTTCTGGCTTCAATTTCTTGTCCTTCTTGGATTTCCTGAAGCTCTTTCACCTCTTCTACAGGTACCACCGCATCTGTCCCAGAAGGAAGGGAGGCACCCGTTGCAATATGAACACAATGTCTCGTTCTAACAGAACTAGTTACCTCATCACCGGCCCAAATTTCATTTTCCAAAAGGAAAAAACCCTTCCCAGAAAATTCTTTGTAATCACTCGCACATAGGGCATAGCCATCCATTAGGGCACGATGGAATGGCGGGTAGTCTCTATCCGCATAGATATTTTTTCCAAGCACATAACCAGAAAGCTCTATCAGATTTACAGATTTTTTACCTAGTCTTTCTCGAAAAATGACCGCCTCTTGAGTAATCATGCCTAGTGCTTCCCCTACCGAAATCATATTTCTAAAACCTCAATTGGTCTACATTATATATAAAGGGACTGTTGCAAAATACAAAAAAACAGGAAGTTAACCTTCTAAAATGCCTTAAATCAGCGATTCGTAGCACTCTATTTACAATTATTTATATTTTGTAACAGTCCCATAAAACAAATGATTTATATTGGTGATTTTTGTTCGGCTTCTTGCCTTCCTTTGTGTTTTTCAAGAAGGCGTATTTCACCTATGTATAAGCTTTGATCTTTCAAGGGCTTCAGAAGATCATATAGCACCAACACAGCCAGACTAGCTCCATGAAGTACTTCCATTTCGATACCAGTACGAGCATGACAATGAGCCCTTACGTCCACAGATAAATAAGCCACATCACTACCCTCATCTATATGAGTTGTGAACTGAATCTCTAGTCCTTCTATTGGAATTGGGTGACAGTGGGGTATCAATTCAGAAGTCTTTTTAGTACCCAAAAACACAGCCGCACGAGCTATATCAAAGGGTGAACCCTCTTTTGGTAGCTCATTTCTTTCTATCTTTTTCAGAGTCTCCATGCTACAATACAAACGAGCAGACGCACGGGCACTTCGAAAAACAATTGGCTTTAAACTAATATCACGCAAAATAACAAGCTCTTTCTATGAAGTTAGTCAGTTTTTTAGACTCTTTTTGTAAAGACTGACTCTCTCTCTTCTATAATAAAATTGCTACAAAAGTCTAATCTCAGTGCATTTTATTTATGTCTATTATTTTTGTTTTGTCCGTTTACGATAATATTTTATTTTTTGGTTTTTTTGGTTTTTTTGTGGAAGTATGGTGGGAGATGGTAACTTTGGTTTACGAGGCATACATTTTCCGGGTGTGTTTATCAAGCTCTGTTATGGATAACTATGGATAACTATGGATAACTTCCAACGCACTTTTAATCACAGGTTTTAGATATTCATACGGGATTTCATCACTATCTTTGAAATTGATACAGCCTTTCCCTGTTTGTATTTTAGGATATTTCTTTTTGAAAGATGAAATATGTTCTGCTGAACAAGTATACAAAGATATATAGTTTTTTTGATTAGCAATGGCAATCCAGGATGTCTCTAACTCATAGGTTGGCATTTTGTATTTCATAGATGGTCTAGCACTTGGATACATGAAACTTATTATCTTGACAATTGATTGGAAACGTTGCCTTCTATTTTGAGGCAGTTTCTTTATGTATTCTCGCACACTCATAGATGCAGAGTCGGTATCTGCACTTATATTATATAGTCAGCCTTGAAAAACCAGAATACTATGGATATTTCGCATTTATAAGCTATTCTGAAGTAAAAAGTAGTACCCATAATCGCAAGGTTTTGCGAAAAGGTGTTTAAAAGCTTGTGTTTTTCAAGCATTATTTTTCAGAGGTTCCCTATGTTAGCTCAAAAAAAAAATGATTATCAAAGAGACTTGTTTAAGACGAATTTGGAAGGTATGCTCAATCATAATGAGCCCTTATTTCGTTTAGCTCAGAAAATAGATTGGGAAAAGTTTGATACTGAATTTGGTAAACTCTATTGTCCTGACAACGGCCGTCCAGCCAAGTTAACCCGCTTGATGGTAGGACTGCATTACTTAAAAGCCACATTTAATGAAAGTGATGAAAGTGTTTTAGATAAATGGGTTCAAAATGTCTATTGGCAACACTTTTGCGGATACCAAGAATTCCAGCAGGAAGCTCCTTGTGATCATAGCACATTAAGCAGATGGCGTAAGCGTATAAAATCTAAAGGGATGGAAAAGCTTTTGGAAGAAACAATTCGTTGTGCTCTTTCTAATAAATTACTGCGCAGACATCATGTCCAAAAAGTAAATGTAGATACAACAGTTCAGGAGAAGGCCATTACATATCCAACGGATGGTAAACTATATTTTAAAGCTTTACAATATTTGTCAGAACTGGCTAAGAGAAATAATATTCGTCTTCGCCAAAGTTATTCTCGTTTATCTAAAAAGTCATTATTAATGCAGAACCGATACTTTAGAGGACGTAAATACAGACTTGCAAGGCGTGAGCAAAAGAGCTTAAAAACCTATTTTGGTCGTGTTTTACGGGATGTAGAGCGTAAATTGCATTCTATGGATTTACATAAAAATTATGAATCTTCTTTGTGTCTTCTTCACCGTCTTTACGATCAAACCAAGGATAGCAAAAACAAAGTTTATAGTTTACATGCGCCGGAAGTAGAATGTATCTCTAAAGGAAAAACGCATAAGAAGTATGAATTTGGATGTAAGGCGAGTTACGTGACAAGTAGTCAAGGTAACTTTGTTTTAGGTGCGATGGCAAAACACGGTAATCCTTTTGATGGGCATACATTACCATCGGCCATAGAACAGGTAGAAAGGTTTTTACCCAATTCATTAAGCGTAAAAGAAGTTTTTGTGGATAGAGGTTATAGAGGAGCGAAAGTTAAAGATGGGATAACAGTTCACATTGTTGGCGCAAAGAGGAAGAAAAAAATGAAACGTAGTTTACGCAAGTGGATGAAAAGAAGAGCAGCCATTGAACCCATCATTGGTCACATGAAGAATGATGGAGGTGTACGACGAAATCACCTCTTAACGCAAGAAGGTGATAAGATGTATGCGGTTTTACTAGGTGCTGGCTTTAATATGAGAAAATTGCTAAAAGCTTTTTCTTGGCTTAAATTTATTCCGCAATATCTGACTGATTTTTCCTTAAAAAAGGAAGTATGGGTTATGGCATTTTCTTAATATAGTGCCTTTTTCAAGGCTGACTATATATAAGTCAATATATATATCAGACGCCAGTAAAAATCTAAGCTATAATAAAAAAGACTTGGCACATACTCCAAATAGTATTTGGACACAAACAGTAGACACTACACCATGTGATGAAGTGCACCTATTGCGGGACGGTTACAACGGCCTGCTATTGATTGCTTTTGCAACAACTCTATATGAAACAGTCAATAGCACACTGAATCGAAAGAAGCTCATAAAAAGAGCTTGCTAATTGAAGGCTTTTTGAACACAGTGAAACGGCTTGTTTTAAATAAGGTCCAAAAAGGTCCAATCTTTTTTTGTTCGTAGTCTTATTTTTTATTTGTTCCATGCACCTAAAAACTATTCATTTATCAAATCACTTGAATAAGATAGAACGTGATATAGAAGAGATGGAAAATTTAGCAACTAGCTTGAAAAACGATCGATCTTACGCTTCACAACTTCATCGATCTCTAAAGGAGGAAACGCAAAAGCTGAATGAGTTACGGGAAAAAATATTAGCACAAGTTATTAAAGAACCACCAAAATTTCTAATAGAATATATCTCTACCACCTCCTCCCAAAAGAGTCGTTATAATCCTGAAAAAGATCTTCTTGAAAATAGATCCAAGGGCAATGAATATAACACAAAAGATAACATGGTCTGGGCTCAAGAGCCAACAGTCATTCTTCCAGCAAAACAAAAGCTATCCTTTGAATCAAAAACAAAATCGATAAAATTACCGGACAGTATTGTCCAAACAGACACAAAAAAACAGAAAACTAAAAATGAAAATAATTCCATTGTAAGTCATCCGCTTAAAAATATTGATAAAGAAACCTCAAAAGAAGAAAAAAAGAAAACAAACTTTATAGGAAATAGCCAGAGTTTTCCCTTTGTTTTTAAAAAAGGTTAGATTTACAAAGTTATTTAGTATAGTCATTTTATGAAAAAAAAAACATGTACATATCCAATCACTCTTCCGGTATTCTTTTTTTATATAGTCCTTCTCTTCTTTCTGCTTTTGCCTCATTGTAACGATGATAAAACTGTTTTAGGAAGCTACAAGAAAGATGGCGCAACTCTTTCTATTAACAGACAAGAGCTAGGTTGGCTCTTGTCTCTCCAAGCAAATGGTGACTTCGATGGTAAAAAACCCAGTACAGATGTTCAGCAAAAAGTTTTAAAATCATATCTCCGCATACAAATTGCTTACAATAAAATAGAGCAAAAAAAAATCAAAGAAGAGATTGAGAATAGCCCCATTTATAAAAACAGATCACTATTACTTGAGGAAAGAATGAAATTAGCAGCCTATGAGACTTTTCTAAGGGAAGAAAAAGAAGGTATTCGTTACGAATTTATAGAGCCCCAATTAGTTTATTTAGCTTTTCCTAAAAACGAAACTTCTCCACAGAAAGGTGGCACAGAGAAAATGTCTAAAAAAATAGCCTCCTATATGAAAAAAACTAATGAAATCCTTTCCCAGTTAAATTCTAGTCAACTAACGGAGCAAGATAAGGAAAAAAAGATTTATCAAATTAGTGAACATCCCCGTTATCGTCTACAAGGTGGCTATATAGATCCTATCTGTACATCTTGCGCTACTAATCCTTTTTCTGAATTTATAGACGCCCTAGAAAAAGTTGAAATGGGTAAGTTTGTCCAAATTCGGCAGCCCAACTCTATCTGGCTATTGCGTGTAGTCAAAAAATATACAATCGAGAAAGATCAAATCGAAGATAGGTTTGAAACTTTTTATGGTAAAACCACACGTATCGCAAAAAAGTATATAAAATTACTACCTGAAGGAGACCCTAGTCAATCTTACTTGAAACAGATTGCTTTAACTCAAAAACAAATTGAAGATATTTCAAGCCAAAAAGCAAAACGTATATCACAGAATGAGAAAAAAAATCTTATTTTTTCTAAAATTAATAAACTCAAGAAAAAAAACAAATATATTTTACATAAGGCTGGAAATGTAAATCTTACAAAAACTAAAGAAGAGAAAATCACATATAAAGATGATACTCCTCTTTACTCTATAAATGGGAAAAAATATTTATACGACCAGCTCCGTAAAAATTTTACCGCTACAAAAGAATCTCTGTCAAAAATCGATCAACAGCTTCAGCTCATGCACAATATTATTATTCCTTTAGCCTTGCTTGAAAAAGAAGAAAGCTTTCAAAAAAACATGCGTTCCGATCTTTATAAATTTATACGAGATTTCATCCAAAAACAAATTTTAGTTACAGCTTATTATACAAAAAAAAGAAATGAAATCAAAATCTCTGCGAGCGATATACAAGCAAAATACCAAACATATAAAAATGGTCGCTATGCTGATATATCCAAAAAAATTGCCTTAGATAATATTCGAAAAGAAATGCAACAAACTACCTTTACAAAATGGTTGCAAGAAGAACAAAAAAAAGAAACGAAAAAATATAACCTAATTATACAGAATGATCTTTTACAGATCGACTAAAAATATAATGATTATAGAAAATAGCTGAGTTTGCTATTTTGACGTGATATTACATTGAAATCTTTATTTTTTCATAACGGAAAATTATTTTCTGTTATAGCGAATACAGCCGATTACCTAATTATTGATAAAGCTCCGAATATTCCTTTCCATCAAGACCAAGATCAAGACCAAGATCAAGATCAAACTCAAAAAAATAAACAAATAGGAATTTTAGATATAGTACGCACCCAAGAAACAAATAAAAATGAAAAACAAAGATTATATCCTGTTCATCGCTTAGATAAAGTAACTTCAGGAATTATTATTTTTGCAAAAGGTCGGAAGAATGCCAATATGATTGGTAATTTATTTCGACAGCGTAAAGTAGAAAAAATATATATAGCACTTTCAGATCGGAAACCTAAGAAAAAAAATGGGCTCGTATCAGGTGGTATGAAACGTGGACGCAGAGGTACATGGCTCCTTACCAAAGAAAGAGAAAATATGGCCCAAACTTATTTTTTTTCTATACCTCTCCTCTCTTCTTCTGTACAAAAAGACCATAGACCTAGCCTAAGACTCTTTGTGATCAAGCCTATCACAGGGCGTACACATCAAATTCGAGTAGCGATGAAAAGCCTCGGAGCCCCCATTTTAGGAGACAACCTTTACGGACGCTTTGATTTAGCAAGAGCAGAAGAACGGACCTATCTTCATGCCTATGGAATACGTTTTTCTATGGGTGACGGGAAAAAAATTCAAATTATTTGTCCCCCAACCATAGGAATGGAATTTCAATCGAAAACATTACAAAAAAAATTGGCTAGTTATCGAGATATTTTTGATGAAACTCGATTTCAATCATTCAAAAAAGTTTTCTGAAAAAAGTGTTCCCAGATTCATAGCTCAAGCAAATCCTATCTAAATATCTGAAATAATCTATGGAGGGACTGGAGGGACTGTTACAAAAAGTAAGAAAGGCGAAAGCAAATGCCATCAATCGCCAATTTTAGGTATTTTAGACAGATATTTTCTCACTTTTCTGCATTTCGCAACATTCCCATGGATACCGTAATTGATACACATTGTCATCTAGACCTAATTGAAGAAAGAGGCTTAAAAATAGAAGATGTTCTAAAAAGTGCTTATGAAAATGGTGTGAGTTCCCTTGTCCAAATTGCCACTGATCTGAAGTCATCTTGTTTAAACAAAAATCTGAGTCAAAAAATAAAAAAAGATAATGGCAACAACCTTCAAAAAAATCCAGATATTTATTGGACGGCTGGTCTCCATCCTTGCAATGTCAAAGAGATTGCTAGTCTTGATGATATTTTTTCTCTGATTAAAGAGAACTATAAGGAAACAAATTTGATTGGCATTGGAGAAACAGGTTTAGACTATTTTCACGAAGAAGATGTATTTACTTTAAATCAGCAAAAAGAAAGTTTTGCTAAACATCTTCAGTTGGCAAAAGAGCTAGGCCTAGCTATTATACTTCATGCTCGTGATGACCGTTCTTATAATCCAGAAAAAACAAAGGCTATTCACGATGCCTTTGATATGATAAAAGAAATTGGAGTGAGAGGAGTATTACACTGTTACACTTATACTGAAAAAGAAGCATTCGCTTTTGTAGATCTTGGTTGGTTTGTTTCCTATAGTGGTGTCATAACTTTTCCCAATGCAAAACCTGTACAGGCAGGAGCGGTTAAACTTCCTTTAGAATGTCTTTTAGTAGAAACAGATGCACCATATTTGGCTCCTCTCCCTCATCGTGGTAAAATTAATCAACCATCTTATGTACAACACACTCTTAATTTTCTGGCTGAATTACGTGCAAAGGAATGCAATGAAGACGTTTCCATGGTCAAAGAAACTATTCTTGCAAACTCTAGGCGTTTTTTAAATCTAAAAAAAATTGCCTGAATTTATCAAGCATACGCGGTACTTTTATATTTATGTTAGACCCGGAAATTATTATAGAAGACCCCAAAAGACTAGAAAAAATGTTACGGATGCGCTCTATAAATAGTCTTCCAGATATCTTCCTTATAAAAAGTCTCATTGAAAAAAGAAAAAAAACCATTGGAGATATTCAAGGTAATCAAAGAGAAAAAAACATCCTAAGTAAAGAAATTGGTTTGCTTCTTTCTAAAGGAGAAAAATCTCAAGGGCAAAAAGAGCAGGTTAAAAAAATCACAGATGAAATTTTTACATTGGAAGAAAAAAATAATAAAATAACAACACAACTTGAAAATATACTTTCAGGCATACCAAATTGGCTTGATCCAGAAGTTCCCAAAGGAGGAGAGGATGCCAATACCCTAATCAAGGGAAAAAATAATTTACCTAATTTTTGTTTTCCTCCTAAAACTCATTACGAGATAGGAGAGAAACAAGGTCTCTTAGATTTTGAAAAGGGGGTTAAACTGGCTGGTTCTCGATTTTATAGCTATTGGGGAAAACTTGCTCAGCTAGAACGTGTACTGCTCAATTTTATGATAGATTTACATACAAAAGAATTTAAATATACAGAAGTTTTTGTACCTATCCTCGTAAACAATCAATCTATGTTTACTACCGGACAATTCCCAAAATTTAGTGGAGAATACTATACTCTAGAACGAGATGGACTAAGCCTAATACCCACGGCAGAAGTGCCTCTAGTCAATTTATACCGGAATGAAATCATAGATGAAAAAAATTTACCAATAACCCTTGTGGGAGCCAGCTCATGTTTTCGACGAGAAGCAGGCGCAGCTGGAAAAGATACCCGTGGGCTCGTTCGCGTACATCAATTTCAAAAAGTAGAACTTGTGCAATTTGTTCATCCTGATACGTCGGAAGATGTTCATCAAAAAATGATCACACATGCAGAAGAAGTTTTGATTCGTCTAGAAATTCCTTATCGTGTAATATTAAAAGCAGCAGGAGACACAGGGGCAAGCGCAGTTAAATCATACGACCTTGAAGTCTGGATGCCTGGTCTCAAACGTTGGCTTGAAATTTCCTCCATTTCTAATTGCTGGGATTATCAAGCACGCCGTGGAGCCATCCGTTTTAAAAATAAGCAAAAAGGAAGTAAACCAAAGTATATTCACACATTAAATGGATCCGGTATAGCCGCAGGAAGATGTATGATTGCCATCATGGAAAATTATCAAAAAGAAGATATGGACTTTGATTTACCCAAAGTACTCAAAAAATACTTTTGATCATGATTGTAATTTTACACTAAAATTGTTGTAAAAGTCGAATTTTAGTACATGTACCCATAGTGGAGGAAGGATCACCCTGCACTATGGGGTAACATCCGTGGCCATAAATCTTTCAGAACCGTTATTTTTATCGATAAAGTAGGAGGCTTTTTTGTATTTTTAAATATTTTTACTCATATTTTTGTGGTGCAATCCATCCTAAAGCTGAATGAGGCCTCCGCATGTTGTACAAGTCAATAAATCGGAATATACTTTTCTGAGCTTCATCAAAATTTTCATATTCGGATAAATTGATTTCTTTACATTTGATTGTATTATTTAATAATTCAGCGTGGGCATACCCATAGGCATTACCACAACACGTTAAGATAGTGAGACCATTTTCTTTTAATGGGACTGTTGTAAAACACAAAAAAATAAGGAAATGTCTGCATAGAATGCCTTGGATCGGCATTTTATGACGTTTTATTTGCAATTCTTTATGTTTTGCAACAGCCCCTTCATCTGGTCTGGTGCTATAGAAAATACAAATAAGTATCTGGTTCAAGCCAGATTAAAACCAACTGGTATGGAATGGCGTGTCTCAGGATCCGAAGCCATACTTATGTTTCGACAAAAGATATATGAAAACACATGGAATAATACCATGGAATAATGCCTGGGATAGAAAATATGATAACTGTTCCTGCGAGTAGGAAGTACGCCCAGACCCTCCAGCCCTCTTGAACTTTATGATTCTTGACTGAGAAAAGCCAAGCACATTCATGGCCGGACTATGATTTCTGAGAATTATTTTTTACAGAACAAAGATATCCAATTTCATTTTAAAAACGCTGTTGATTGGGAGACTATTGTGGATTCGTATGAGCAAGACTTCCAAGATCATAAGAATTATGAAAAAACAAAAAATGAAAACTTATCATACGCTCCCTCGGATATGGAAGAGGCTCTAGAAGCTTACAAATCTTTCTTAGATTCCACAGGCGATATTGCCGGCAAATATGTTGCTCCTCAAGCAGCTAATATGGATAGAGAAGGGCTCAAATATGATGATGGCAATGTTATATTCCCAGAAGCTATGAAAGAATGCTATACTAAGGCAGAAGAAGCAGGTATAACCTCTTTTGGATTTTCACGCCGTTATGGTGGCTTTGGTTTACCAATGGTTGTGCGAAGTATTTATTTAGAGCTTATCGCACGTGCGGATAGTTCCTTTGCTTTGTTGATAGGTACAAAAAATATAGCAGAAGTTCTAGAACACTGTGCAAGTGAAGAGTTAGTCCAGGAGTGGGTCACTCAAACGGTAAATGGAAATTTTTGGGGGGCGATGGCTCTCACAGAACCTGACTATGGTTCGGACCTACCCAATATAACCACTAGAGCTGTAAAAGATCCAAATGGGGATTGGACGATAACAGGAACAAAACGCTTTATCACTCATGCGTGTGGATTTGACAACACCCCTGCTGTAATCATTACACTAGCCCGCACGGGCGTTCCCAATAGTGGTGCTCGAGGTCTTTCGCTATTTATAGTCAATAGCAAAGATGTACGAATTGCTAGTATCGAAAAGAAGCTAGGCATAGTTTGTTCTCCAACTTGTGAAGTGGTTTATGAAAATTCACCCGCTATACTCATTGGAAAGGAAGGTTATGGACTGGTAAAGTACTCTATGACAATGATGAATGGGGCCCGGCTTGGTATTGCTGCACAGGCCACGGGTGTGGCACAAGCCGCTTTTTCCGAGGCAAAAAAATATGCTTCAGAAAGAAAACAATTCGGAAAATTAATACAGGATATACCTCCTGTAAAAAAACTACTTAGAAAAATGGAACGGGAAACGATGGCTATGCGATGCATTTTATATGAAGCTGCACGTTGTGTAGATATGTATATGTGGCCAAAATATCATAATGAAAAAGAAGGGAAAGCTCTTTCCGAAGTCAAACAGGCTAAGGATATCCGTAAATGGGAAAAGCTATCTAACTTTTACACACCCCTTTCAAAATACTACTCCTCTGAAATGAGTACTGTTTTGGCAGACAATGCTATCTTAGTTTTTGGTGGTGCTGGCTACACAACAGACTATGATGTTGCCCGTATATATCGAGACGCTCGCATCACTCCCATATATGAAGGAACGACACACCTCCAGGTCGTTGCGGCTATTAGTGGAATTTCTTCTGGTATGAAACCTGAATCTGGTTTTCTCAAGAAATATTTAGAAGAAGAAATGAAAGGCTTTTCGATATCTCAGCGTCTTAAAAATCTCTACACAAATTTTTGTGAAGTGAGTGACACCTATCGGTCTCTCGAAGATTCGAACATACGCGAAGAGCTTGCCTTTGAGGCTGTTGAGTCATCAGCACGCTTTATCGCTAGTATGTTATTAGAAAGATCTGTATCTCAATCTTCTCAAGAAAAAGAAAAAATTGAACGCAAAGAACATACAGAAATGTTTCATATCGATTCAAAAGCCATTATTTCTGCAAATCTTATTCGAATACAAGAGTGCTCAAAAAAACTATTGTAACTTGTGCTACCTAAAAATTAAAATTTCTCGTCCAGCCCTCTATTTGCCGAACGTAGTGGTCACAAAATTGACTTGCTTCTTTCCTCTGTTCTTGTTTACTTGTATTGGTTTTTCACAAATATTTCTTGCCTTCCTTTTAAAAAAATAAGCCAAAGAAAAGTGGAAATTCATCAGACTTTTTTAGAAATACGTAATTGTTTAACCAAAAAAAATCACTCTTTTTCTCAAAATCCACTTGGATTCCCGCTTGGATTCTACGGAGTCTTTCGTTAGATAGGGGCAAGCATACGCCTCTCTTTTTGTATCCATCATAATGTCAGTTACGATTACAAAGGATTTACGGGAGCTGGACCCAGAAATTTTTGAAGCACTAGATGCGGAGGATAAGCGTCAGCAAGATTCTCTGGAAATGATCGCTTCTGAGAATTTTGTTAGCAAAGCTGTACTAAAAGCAATTTCTTCTAGTCTAACAAATAAATATGCAGAAGGGTATCCTTCTAAACGTTATTATAATGGCTGCGAGCAAGCAGACAGGGTTGAAGAGTTAGCTATTACACGTGCCAAGAAACTTTTTGGGGCAAAGTTTGCGAATGTTCAGCCGCATTCTGGGAGCCAAGCAAATATGGCTAGTCTTTTTGCTCTTGTACCCCATCAAAGTACTATAATGGGCATGGACCTAAATCATGGTGGTCATTTGACTCATGGCTCTCGAGTAAACTTTTCTGGTCGTCATTACCAAGTTGTGTCCTACGGTGTTAGGGAAAATACTCATCGTATTGATTATGATGATATTTATAAGTTGGCCCGTGAGAATCGCCCTAAACTGATCATCGCTGGTTTTTCTGCTTATTCCCGCATATTAGATTTTAAAAAGTTTCGTGAAATAGCAGATGAGGTTGGAGCCCTTCTTTTGGCTGATATCGCACACATAGCTGGTCTAGTGGCTGTAGGAGAACATCCGTCTTCTGTAGGAGTAGCTCACGTGACAACTAGTACAACTCATAAAACTTTACGAGGTCCTCGAGGAGGCATCATTTTATGTGAGAAAGAAGAACATGCAAAGGCCATCAATTCTCAAGTTTTTCCGGGAATACAAGGAGGCCCTTTCATGCATGTGATTGCTGGCAAAGCAGTTGCTTTTCAAGAAGCTTTAGATGATAGTTTTGGAGATTATATTCGTCGTGTGAAGAAAAATGCCTCTGCCCTAGCCGAGAGTTTTCTTCAGAATGATCTAGGTGTTGTGAGTGGTGGAACAGATAATCATATTGTTCTTTTAAATTTGCGACAAAAAAAAATCACAGGTGTAGCGGCTGCCAACGCTCTGCATGCCATAGGTATTACAGCTAATAAAAATGCAGTCCCATTTGACCCTAATCCCCCGATGGTAACAAGTGGTGTTCGCTTTGGCTCTCCAGCTCTAACAACGCGTGGTTTTGGTGAGGAAGAGTTTTTTCGCTTAGGCCATCTGATTTCTACTCTTATCAAAAATATAGAAAATATGGATGTGCATGCACAAATACGTTCTGAAATTCATGAACTCACAGAAACCTTTCCTATGGACCATTTTCGTCTCACATGATTTTTCATTTTCATGTTCTATTTCTATTTTGTGTAGAAAAAACACAGGGATATGCTGTTATACAAAATGTCAGAAGAGACGAAGGAAGAACTTTGTTTTTGTCAAAATTTTTGATTGAACATGTTTTCAGTGTGTCTTCTAATAAGGGACTGTTACAAAAAGTAAAAAAGACGGCGACAAATGCCGCAGGCCACCGATTTAAGGCATTTTTTTACTTTTCTGTCTTTTGCAACAGTCCCAAGAATGTAATAAAAAAATTGTTTTTTATAAAGGAGGAATATGAGAAGAGGTAGAAAATATAGTGGAGATAAGGCAAAAAAAGATTTACGTATAAATGAGAGAATTCGATCCCCAAAAGTCCGAGTTATATCAGATAGTGGTTCTCCTGAAATATTAGATCGTGATGTGGCTTTAGAAAGGGCCAAGAAGCAAGAGTTAGACTTGGTGGAGGTCTCTCCTAATCAAGACCCTCCTGTTTGTCGCATCATAGATTATGGCAAGTATAAATTTGAACAAAAAAAGCGGAAACGAGAACAAAGCCGGAACCAACATACAGTTAGTATTAAAGAAATTAAAATTAGACCAAAGATAGCTACTCACGATTACGAGTTGAAAAAACGAAATGCTGATGTCTTTTTGCAAAATGGTGATAAAGTAAAAGTAACTGTACGTTTTCGTGGTCGAGAAATTATACACTCCGATTTGGGAATGAATTTAATGCATCGTATGGCTGAGGACCTCAAAGAGGTCAGCTCTTTGGAAACACCGGCACGTCAAGAAGGGAAGCAAATTCACATGGTTTTATCCCCTCGTGCGGGGAATAAGCAAAAGATTGTGAAAAAAGAAGTTGCTCCCAAGGAGGCACCCTCAGAGGCTGTACCCTCTGAGGGTGCTGGTAGTTAGTTATATATACTAGTGGATTTGAAGCAGAGAATATAGGATGGCTAAGTTAAAAACAAACCGTGCGGCTGCTAAGCGTTTTCGCTTTACGGGTACATCTAGAATTCGTCGTTCTCAAGCATTCGTGAATCATATTTTAACAAAGAAATCTTCTAAACGTAAACGAGGGTTGCGTCGTTGTACCTTGGTTAGTAAGAGTGATGAAAAGGAGTTGAGAAGGCTGCTTCCTTACGGAGCCTAGAGGCTATATATAGGTTATTATGCGCGCTATAAACGGTACAGTACATCGTTCCCGTCGGGACAAGGTCCTTAAAAAGGCTAAAGGTTTTCGAGGAGCCCGTAGCCGTCTTTATCGCACTGCTCAATCAGCAGTAATGAAAGCGGGGCAACATGCTTATAATTCTCGCCGTCAATACAAAAGGGAGATGCGTGCTTTGTGGATCGTTCGTATCAATGCTGCTGCTCGAGAAAATGGTTTTTCTTATTCGCGTCTAATTCATAAGTTATCTCAAGATGGCGTGACATTAGACCGTCGTTCTTTAGCGGATTTAGCAATGAACAACCAAGAGGCTTTTGTGGCTTTACTAAAGTAGTCTTTCATACTGATTTTGAGCTCCTACTGGTCCCTCTCTTTTTTACGTAAATACACTCAGCTGAAGGCTTGTAGTGCAGGAGCGTGATATGATTAGTCTTTTCTATTTTTTTTGGAGATCATTATGCAGTACCTAAAAACTTCGCAAATCGTACCTGGTCAGGGAATGAGTTATACTCTTTATGAAATAGAAGGAGAAAACACAATCATGCGAATGCTCACTACCTTGCCCGAAGTAGACCGTATTTCTCTTTACCCCAAGCCACCCGTAAAAACACTTTTTGCACCAGAAAGATGTGAAAAAAGCTCCAAGGACGAGTTCTTAAAGCTTTGGGAGAATGGAATGAAAAAAATAGAAAAAGGTTAGTTTTCGATTTCTTTTTCGATATATTTTCCTTTACTGCGAGCCATAATCTTGCCGATTTCATTTTCAATTTCTGCTCGACTCTCTATCATTCGATGGTCCTTTTTTACAAACCACCCCCGTAAATATAATTTCTCCTTCACTTTAGCAGATTGTAGATAACGAATTGTCAATTCACCCGTGGATGCATTAAAATTCATCGCTTCATTTATATGACCCATCACTTCGTCTAAAATAAGGGAAATAATGCCCGGATGTATCTTACCATCTTCGTTACCTTGAAATTTTGCAGGGCAGTGGTACTCCCCATAAACAGTACGAGTATCTTCATCAAAAGTAAGTTTTAGCTGTAGTCCGTCTTCGTTGTCTCCACCGGAACCAAAGCTATATGAGCTTTTTGCACTATATATTATTGAAGAAGCCAAAACTCTTACATTTCTCCATGGGTATGGGTGTTAGGGCTAGGTTCAATGAGGCTGTAAACAGTACCTCAATAAGCACGTGGGCTATACAATATCGTAGCCTACTTTGCCACCGGATTGATGCTATCGATCACTAACGGTTGCCAAGTCCCCACGACCCAAATTTGAGTCCCAATTTCCAAAACTGGCCCAGAAATCAAGTACAAAATAATTTTGAAAATATAAAACCCATGTAAAAAGACTCCTTTTAATACAAACAGGGACAGCTGTGCCCATAACTTTGATTTAATCCATTTTGGAACACTACCATTGCAACTTTAAGGTATCGCAAGCAAACATCTGTTTAGATATTTGCGTGACCTTCCCCCAAGCAAAGCCTTTCACTCGCAAAGCTTTCCATGAACGCCTACCACGATGCATTCCAATCACAAAGCTTTCCAAGAGAGCAACCCTTCCATCGTAAAGCCTCCCCAAATACACACCATTTTTTGAGATCGCTCATAAAAAAAAAGAATTGACAAAACAGCGAATGAATTAATACACTGTTTGTGTGACAGCACAGCACAGCACAGCACAGCACAGCACAGCACAGCACAGCACAGCACAGCACAGCACAGCACAGCACAGCACAGCACAGCACAGCACAGCACAGCACAGCACAGCACAGCACAGCACAGCACAGCACAGCTATGAAAACTATCGGAAGCAGCGTGAGACTGAACGTATGCTCTCCCCTGTCTCGCGGGGCTGTAAACAAAACCTAACTCTCTCCTTCTTCACGATCCCAATCCTCTCCATTTTACTTTATTCTGCTTGTAGTTCTCATGAAAATATAAAATTGCCCTCAGTGGGTCTCCTTAGAATCAAGCCCATCATGATCACCACCTATGCCGAACTCAAAGCGGTCAAAGATGGTCTATATCACCACTACCGCTTGGGTAATGACATCAACGCCAGCGCGAGCTGGAGTGAAGATGACTCTAGTGCGACGACCTGCGTAGCCTACAACGGTAACAATGGAGCTAGCGCTAATTGTCGGGGCTTTACGCCCATAGGGAATAGTAATAGTACGACTCAGTTCATCGGTAGCCTTGATGGTGCCGGCCATAAAATCACCGGCCTCTACATCAATCGTCCATCTACAAACTACGTAGGCTTGTTTGGCTATACCGGCACTCTTGCTGAGATTAAGAATATAGGTGTGACAGCTGCCTATATAGTGGGTAGTGATTATGTCGGCGGGCTCATCGGGAGTTCTCATGGTACTGTAAGTAACTCCTCTGCCATGGGAGATGTGACGGGGACGGGTAATACTGTCGGCGGGCTCATCGGGAGTTCTTATGGTTCTGTAAGTAACTCCCATGCCACGGGAGATGTGAAGTGGACGGGGACAGGGACGGGTAATGCTAATGTCGGCGGGCTCATCGGGGATTCTAATGGTTCTGTAAGTAACTCCTATGCTATGGGAGCTGTGATGGGGGGGGGGGGGGATAATGTTGGTGGGCTCATCGGTTATGCTGATGGTTCTGGTTCTGTAAGCAACTCCTATGCCATGGGAGCTGTGATGGGGGGGAAGTCTGATGTCGGCGGGCTCATCGGGGAATTGGGAGGTTCTGGTTCTGTAAGTAACTCCTCTGCCATGGGAGCTGTGGAGGGGACGGGGAATTCTGTTGGTGGGCTCATCGGTTGGAGTCATGGTGGTTCTGTAAGCAACTCCTCTGCTACGGGAGCTGTGATGGGGGGGGGGAATAATGTCGGCGGGCTCATCGGTCATTCTCAAGGTACTGGTTCTGTAAGCAACTCCTCTGCTACGGGAGCTGTGACGGGGACGGGGACGGGGACGGGTGAGCATGTCGGCGGGCTTATCGGGAAATCTGAAGGTACTGTAAGTAACTCCTATGCCAAGGGAGATGTGGAGGGTCGTAATAATGTCGGCGGGCTCATCGGTCAGGCTGATGGTTCTGTAAGCAACTCCTATGCCACGGGAGCTGTGACGGGGACGGGAAATTCTGTCGGCGGGCTCATCGGGAATTCTTCTGCTTCTGTAAGCAACTCCTATGCCACGGGAGCTGTTGCCACGAGAGTTGTTGCCGGGGGGGGTACTAATTCTGTCGCTATCGGCGGGCTCATCGGGTCTTCTAGTAGTTCTGTAAGCAACTCCTATGCCACGGGAGCTGTGCCGGGGACGGGAAATTCTGTCGGCGGGCTCATCGGGCAATCTCATCAAGGTTCTGTAATGGGAATGGGAACGAGCTACTTTGTGCATGCCTCTGGTGGCGGCAATGGCATTGGTTCTGGTTCTGGTTCTTGTTTGGGTACATGCACGAAGAAGACTATAATGGAGATAGAGGCCTTACCCTCTGTGAATACCTGGGGAAGCGGTGACTGGGATTTTGGCTCGACCGCGCAATTGCCTGCGCTCAAGTATGCCCAGAATCCAACGGCTTCTCCCGCTCCAAGGTGGTGTGGGAGTGGAGTCTTGCCCGCTTGTGGCTCTCTTATCCCAGGGCAACGCTAGTCCCGGCGGAGGAAAGGAATACCCCTGCCGGGGCTACGCGACTGAATGAGAGGGCGATAGCTAGAAGGATAGCTTCTAGAACGGAGATAGGGGGCTGGCTGTGAAACGGTCTCTGGCACCAATAATATCAACATAAATGAGGGCGATGTGAAAATACCCGATTGCGGGGATGTCATAAAGGGGCAGAGCTAGCGGAGAGGAGAACGGCGTTTTTAGTGAGGATCAGGCTTTGGTAGATAAAAATGGGCTTTGTGGGTGAAACAAGCTTTAGATAAAAACGGGCTTTGTGTAGATAAAACAGGCTTCGTGGGTAAAACAAGTTAGAGTCGTGGGTAGAAAAGAAGATTTGATGGATAAAATAAGCTTTAGATAAAACGGGCTTTGTGTAGATAAAACAAGCTTCGTGGGTAAGACAAGCTAGAGTCGTGGGTAGAAAAGAAGATTTGATGGATAAAATAAGCCAGAGTTCTGGGTAGAAACAGGTTTTGGTAGATAAAACAAGCTTCGCTTGTTTTTGCGATGGAAGCGGCGATTCTGGTAGGGTGCGGGTTTTAGATAAAAACGGGCTTTGTGTAGATAAAACAGGCTTCGTGGGTAAAACAAGCCAGAGTTGTGGGTAGAAACAGGTTTTGGTAGATAAAACAAGATTTGGTGGATAAAAACAAGCTTTGGTAGATAAAAACAAGCTTTGGTGGATAAAAATAAGCTTCGCTTATTTTTGTGATTGAAGCGGCGATTCTGGTAGGGTGCGGGTTTTAGATAAAAACGGGCTTTGTGTAGATAAAACAGGCTTCGTGGGTAAAACAAGCCAGAGTTGTGGGTAGAAACAGGTTTTGGTAGATAAAACAAGATTTGGTGGATAAAAACAAGCTTTGGTAGATAAAAACAAGCTTTGGTGGATAAAAATAAGCTTCGCTTATTTTTGTGATTGAAGCGGCGATTCTGGTAGGGTGCGGGTTTTAGATAAAAACGGGCTTTGTGTAGATAAAACAGGCTTCGTGGGTAAAACAAGCCAGAGTTGTGGGTAGAAACAGGTTTTGGTGGATAAAAACAAGCTTTGCTTGTTTTTGCGATGGAAGCGCCGATTCTGGTAGGGTGCGGGTTTTAGATAAAAACGGGCTTTGTGTAGATAAAACAGGCTTCGTGGGTAAAACAAGCCAGAGTTGTGGGTAGAAACAGGTTTTGGTGGATAAAATAAGCTTTGTGTAGATAAAACAAGCTTCGCTTGTTTTTGTGATGGAGGCGGCGATTCTGGAAAGGTGCGGGTTTTAGATAAAAACGGACTTTGTGTAGATAAAACAGGCTTCGTGGATAAAACAAGTTAGAGTCGTGGGTAGAAAAGAAGATTTGATGGATAAAACAAGCTTCGCTTGTTTTTACGATTGAAGCGGCGATTCTGGTAGGGTGCGGGTTTTAGATAAAAACGGGCTTTGTGTAGATAAAACAGGCTTCGTGGGTAAAACAAGCCAGAGTTGTGGGTAGAAACAGGTTTCGATAGATAAAACAAAATTTGATGGATAAAAATAAGCTTCGCTTATTTTTGTGCTTGAAGCGGCGATTCTGGTAGGGTGCGGGTTTTAGATAAAAATAGACTTTGTGTAGATAAAACAGGCTTCGTGGGTAAAACAAGCCAGAGTTGTGGGTAGAAACAGGTTTTGGTAGATAAAACAAGCTTCGCTTGTTTTTGCGATTGAAGCGGCGATTCTGGAAAGGTGCGGGTTTTAGATAAAAACGGACTTTGTGTAGATAAAACAGGCTTCGTGGATAAAACAAGCTTTGTGTAGATAAAACAAGCTTCGCTTGTTTTTGTGATGGAGGCGGCGATTCTGGAAGAGTACGGGGCAAAGCCCTTTGTGTGCTCTTTCTAATAAATTATCATGTCCAAAAAGTAAATGTAGATACAACAGTTCAGGAAAAGGCCATTACATATCCAACAGATGGTAAGATGGTAAACTATATTTTAAAGCTTTACGATATTTGTCAGAACTGGCTAAGAGAAATAATATTCGTCTTCGCCAAAGTTATTCTCGTTTATCTAAAAAGTCAGCCTTGCCTTTTTCGCGCCCTTAAAATCGCGAGCTTTGCTCTAGCTTTGCCTTGGCAAAGCCTTTCACTCGTAAAGCTTTCCACAGAACGCTTCCCAACATGAGCAAACTTTCCACTCGCAAAGCCTACCACGAACGCCTCCAACCATGAGCAAGCCTCTCCAACCTTGCCTTTTTCGCGCCCTTAAAATCGGGTGCTTTGCCTCAGCAAAGCCTACCACGAATACCTCCCAACATTTCGCCCCAACCTCGTCTTTTTCGCGCCCTTAAAATCGCGAGCTTTGCCCTAGCTTTGCCTTGGCAAAGCCTTTCAATCGCAAAGCCTTTCACTCGCAAAGCTTTCCACAGAACGCTTCCCAACATGAGCAAACTTTCCACTCGCAAAGCCTAGCACGAACGCCTCCAAACATGAGCAATCCTCCCCAACCTTGCCTTTTTTGCGCCCTTAAAATCGTGGGCTTTGCCTCAGCAAAGCTTACCACGAATACCTTCCAACATTTCGTACCAACCTTGCCTTTTTTGCGCCCTCAGAACCGGGGGCTTTGCTCTAGCTTTGCCTTGGCAAAGCCTTTCACTCGCAAAGCTCTCCACAGAACGCTTCCCAACATGAGCAAACTTTCCACTCGCAAAGCTCTCCACAGAACGCTTCCCAACATGAGCAAACTTTCCACTCGCAAAGCTCTCCACAGAACGCCTCCAACCATGAGCAAGCCTCCCCAACCTTGCCTTTTTCGCGCCCTTAAATATTGAGAGCTTTCCAAGAGTGACCTTCCCCCAAAAGAGTGGATAAAAACAAGCTTCGCTTGTTTTTGTGATGGAGGCGGCGATTCAGGAAGGGTGCGGAAAAAGGCCCTTTGCGTATCAATACAATATAGCCAATACGAGTCGTTATAAAAGTCCCACATCGTTAGAGAGGGTACGGCCAAAAATATAAAAAAGACTGTCCAGTTTTAGGGGGTTAAAGCACTTAAATATGCTCCGGAAAAAAGAAACAAAAAAAGTGAAACAGACAGATCAAGAAAATATACAGACAAAAAGCTTACGAAAATAAATTTTGACGATCAGGCTTGTTGCTCTAACAGACGTTTCAACAAATACTTAAAAATTCTATAAAACTTGGGAGCCCAAAAAATGAAAATCAGTCGCTTAAGCATCATAAACACAGGTATTTTACTCTTCTTATTGGGTGTTTTTATTAGCCCCATCTTGTACAGCGGTCTCAAAAATTTCTTTAGCAACGCGCAGGCAGTAGAGGCTAGACCCTTAACAGAAGAAAATCAAAAAGCAGCATTGTCCCTCCAAAATTCCTATATTAGCATCTATCAAAAAGCTAGCCCTTCTGTTGTGTACATAAGAACAAACATTGTGGTGCGTTCTGGGGGATTTTGGTTAGACTACTACCAACAAAGAACTCAGGCAGGCTCTGGTTTCATAGTGGATAAGGATGGTTATATCGTCACCAATGATCACGTTGTTTCTGGTGCACGTAAAATCGAAGTGATTTTTCACGACAATACCAAGACTACGGCAAAACTGATCGGGCGTGATGAAGCAAGCGATGTGGCCTTGATTAAAGTATCTCCTTCCAGTAGAATTATTCCGGCTACTTTGGGAAATTCTGATGAAGTTGAAGTAGGACAGCTTGCCTTCGCATTAGGTGCACCTTTTGGACTGGACCGCACTTTCACGGTTGGTGTCATTTCTGCCAAACAAAGGCGTGTAGACAATAGTCGATATTCTCGCATACAAACAGATGCAGCCATTAACGTAGGGAATTCTGGGGGACCACTTTTAAATGTTTTTGGGGAAGTTGTCGGTATCAACCAATCGATCTATTCCACAACAGGAGGCAGTGTGGGTATTGGCTTTGCCATTCCCATCAATGATGCCAAAAACGTAATCGCACAACTTCGTAAGGAAAGACGTGTCATCGGGAAACCAAGTCTAGGAGTCAATATTGCCATACCAGCCCCCACACTCCGAGAAGATTTGCGCGTGGGAAAGCGTAAAGGGGTGGTTGTGATTCAAGTTTTACGGAATTCGGCAGCCGATAAAGCCGGCTTACAGGAATATGATTTTATCTATAAGGCCAATGGAACCCCTGTTACCACTGCCAAAGATCTCATTACTGCTGTGCAAAAAGCCGGTGTGGGAAAAAAACTCACAATAGAGTTAATTCGCAAAGGTAAAAAAAAGATCATCACAGCCAAAATTGGTGAGAGAATCAGTAAGTAGATAGCAAGGTTGGCACTATGCAACTGCATGAAAACCCAAAACAGTGGGTGATTCTAGACAACGTTCCGTCTACAAATTCCTTTTTGATTGAAAGAGATTTCCCTTCCGGTACCATTTGCTTTGCTCACTCTCAAAGTAAGGGTCGCGGACAAAGAGAGCGAGATTGGTTTTCGCTGAAAGGGGGTTCTTTTTTATTTTCCGGAATCATCTCAACAAAAGATTCTTTTCCCCTATCTCTTTTACCCTTGCTTTCTGGAGTTTCTGTTATTTCTGCTTTGTGTGCTTTTCAAAAAAACTACCTTTCTCTTCTAGCTAAATCTAAAGCCGGAGTAAAACGACAAAAACGAGTAGAGGGGCTTCAAAGAGCTAGAAGCTTTCAAATCAAATGGCCAAATGATGTTTATCTTATCGAGAAAAAACCTCTAGGTAAAACGCTATGGGGTAAACTAGGAGGTATACTCATTGAACGCCAAGAAACAAAACAAGAGAAAGCATTTGATGATAGAGATGATAGAAATGATCCCTATTGTCCTCCCCAAAGCATCGCTAATCGTATTGTCATTGGCATTGGTATAAATTGGTCTGGGAAAGTGGAAACTTTCAAAAAAGCGATTGAGGAAGCTTCTATAGTGCCAGCAGTACTTTTTCCTCATCATGAAGAAAAAACACAAAAAAATGATCCTAAACCTGAAAGCTTCCTACCTTATCTAATACAAGATATCAATAAAAAACTTTTTGGCCTCATGGGAGGCGATCTTTCCTTTTTAGAAGAAGCACGAGAACTTTCGTTTTTAAATGGAAAATCACTCTTACATCAGGATGGAAATGAAGTCTATCAAGTCAATGGTATTTCTGATGAAGGAACTCTCCTCGTGAGTAAAGAAGGGGAAATAGGCAACAAAGAACTTTATTCTATGGAAGGATGGAGTATTCTATAAAAATAAATACTGATATTGAATGTAACGTGAATGTAACGATAGAAAAGATGGGAAAAATGGAAAAAATGGAAAAGATACACACCCACTCATGAGAGCTAACGGGCTGTGATATGATAGCACCGTTGTTTTTTTTCCCAAATAGCATAAATCTTTTCTTCTTCTTGCAATTGTAAAACAGCCTCTGTTAGCATAGATTGGAATTGGCGCCGAAGGGCCTGCCCCATACGAAACCCAACTCTTGTTCTGAGTTTTTTCTCAAATAGAAACTGACTGTCATCTTTTGTTTTGGGATGAATTTCCTCTAGACGAACATAAAACTCATCTAAAAAAATATCAAAACTCTCTCCATAACTATGACTCGAAACCAAAGTAGCATTCGTATTACGATATCCCAATTTCTTTTGGTAGAGACTAGGTCGCAAAGCAGAAGAAAGAGCAATCAATACAGATGTGTATACATCTTTTTTCTCTAAAAGATACTGAAACCTTCTTCCTAACTCAAGCAACGCAAGCCTAGAAGAAGGAGATAAGTAGCGATATTTCTTGGGTACATTATAAAAAAAAACGACCTTTTCCAATTCCGTATCGTTAGCTAAAGAACGCAGTGTATTTTTTTTGACTCGTATGGTTATTTCTCTATCATTTTTTATGGGTGTTGTCTCACGTTTTTTGACGGCACGCATATGATGGCTCATAAGATATTTTCGTAAATCCCTTACTTTTTTGGGTTCTATATAATCTGCATAAATAGGAAGCTTTTCAATATATTGTCTTTCTATCTTATAGGTATTTTCTATATACTTTCCTAATCTATTCAAAAACTTTTCCTTATTTTTCTTTTGTTGAAAGATAATAAAGAAAAGTAAAATAACACAACCAAGACCGACACATATCAATTTCATATTGTTTTTCATTTGTAGCAATAATATTTGAAATGAATTTATAAAATTATCAAATTTTAGATAAGGGATCGTCGCAAAATACAAAAAAATAGGAAAGTAACCGTCTATAATGCTTTAAGTCGGGGATTCATAGCACTTTATTTGCAATTATTAGCATTTTGCAACGGTCCCATAAGTATACTTTCTCATAAATCCGGCGGGAAGGCTACATTTATCTTCATAACATCATAAATGAAACGAGGAATATCTGTCAGTTTCTGTATTTTTTGAACGGCTTCTTTCGCATATTTTCCATACACAAATGTAGGAACGGCATTGGACGTATGCATCTTTGTAGTCAAATCCTCCATATTCCCATGGTCTGATGTGATGAGAAGTAAATCTCTTTTAGGGTCTAGATTTTTAACAAGACCATCCAAAAAACTTTCAATCGTATGAATACACCACTTGGCCTTTTCCCAAGATTGATCATGCCCTACCCTATCGGTTAAAAAAAATTCATGTATATTCAAATCAAATCGAGCCATTTCCGCAAAATCACATCCCCTATCATAGGCCTTTTGGACTGGGAAACGATCTCTCAACTCTGGGTATATTTCGTGCATCACTTCGTGGGTATAGTCCATATAGAGTGCACTCCCCTGTTCCAAATCACCTAGCGTCTTATATGCTTGCCCAGAAGCAAGCTGAATATGGGAAGAGACACTACGCAAGCGTGGTTTCTTTTCCATACGCTCAATATACATTTGAGAATAGGCATTTAAGAGGCTTGCCGTATAATTGTTTTGACAAAATTGTTTGATGATGGAATATTCCTTAATAACATCAATGAGAGTCGGACCTGGGAAACCAGTCATATGACGTCCCATAAGGCGAGAGCCATTAATTCCCGTCCATAAAGCGGTTTGACCCGTGGCAGACTGAGGTAGGCCATCTACTCCCAAATGACTATCCGTTATTATAATTTCCCAACCTTCTGGCAACTCTTGAGAGGATGTTTTCCCACCTAGAGCCGATAAATAAGAAACAGAGTAACGTGAGAAAGGATTTGTATCTTCATTTTTTGTGCCAAAACCAATACCGTCATAAAAGAGGTAAATAATACGTGGCTTCTCTGCAAAAGATGGTTTTATTGGCTGGAGTTTCATTTACAGATTAAACAGGTTTTCTATTTTACGGTACAAATGCTCTTTCAGTAAAGCGAGAAATTCAGAATAAATCAAAACATATACACCGGAGAATTATAACTCAAAATAATTTGTCATGATCATTGGATATCCAAATAAGCCTTTCCACATCGACCAAAATCGTTGGTTTCGTTTACCTATTTCCAGACCGCCCGTTTTTGATGTTGTTCATAAGTTTCTCTCCTATGGAGAGAAAAGCAGATCGAAAAGCATCACAAAAACTCAAAAAAAGGGAAACCTTCGTTACCGAAAAGTGGATCAAAACGAAGAAAGCGAAACACTGAAAATTTTTCCGATAGATAGCGGAGGGGAAACGGGTGCTTCTGCTGCTTTTGCTTACGAAAAAAATTTCGAGAGTATGCCGGTCTCAATACCATCAGCAATACCATCAGCAATCGATAAAAATTCACCTACAGAACAAACTACAGAGAAAGAATGGTTTTTTATAGGTATGCCTTCACCAGTAAAGCTTAGCAAGCAAAAGAAGACTAGTGTACCACTTGAAAACACAGCGCAAAACAAAGTTTTTACCAAAGAACTCAATCACTTTACGAAACAGGTACTCTCACACACAAAATCACAAAGTCATTCAGACCTACATAATATCAAACAAGATCCCCAAGAATCATTCCTAAATAGGCAAGTCACTGAAAGGGACAAAAGTCTCAATCGCAAAGAACAACAAACTAAAAGAAAAGTGAATGTATCAAAAATGGAATCAGGAATTCATGATTTCATAGATGATCATCAGGAGCTCATCGCAAATAAACAAGAAGAGGAGATGTATCAGCAAAATATAATCGATAGAAGTGATGGAAGTGATGGAAGTGATATAATCGATGGCAGCGATGAGAATAAAGCTCTCTTGCTTTCTAAAGCCTATGAAACAGAAACTTTACAAGATAAAGATTTTTTATGGATAAAGAGAGACATTTTGCTACATTTTCAAGTAGATGACTGTGCATTCCTACTTTGGGATAAAGAGCAATTTGCCTATCATATTTTGCTCAATAATGAAAAAAAAGACACGAGTACACTTCGCAATTTTTTCTTATTGGAAAAAGATGCCTTTTTCGATCAGCAAGCTTCACTTCAATCTTGGGACAATAACACCTTTGTTGAGCATTCATCCATATTCGACAAACGGATAGATCAAGATTTTCTACGTACATATCAAAAAATTTATATTTTACAAATTCCCTCACAAATTTTCAAGGGAGCTTCCAAGGAAGATCCCAAGGAAGATTCTGGGAAACCTACTTTTCTCTTACTTTTTTGCCTCAAATCAAAAAATATTGCACGCATTCCAGATAAACGAACAATAAATACCCTTATGCAAAAAGAAAAGTTTCTTTCCTTTTTGAAAGAAAGCATCCCTCTCCTACAACACTACAGAGAGACGCTTTGGCACAATACAATCAGCGACACGAACTTAAACTCCTTTGAAGAAGCGACGCATGGCATACTCTCCAACATGCGAGAGTATGCCAACGCAGAGGATGAAAAATTTTGTGTATTGCACTTTCAAATGAAAGTCCTGACAAACAAGTTTGATGAACAAGATGGAGATGAAAAATTAAAAAGCTCTAGTGACTTTTCAAAAAAACTAGAAAAGATTTACGTACATAGTGCAGAGATTTTATATTTACTATCAAACACCATACTACCAACAGAAAGAATGTTTGTACATAGTATGGGGCGTTTACTCTTACTTCTAAGAGAAACTACTCCGAATGAGATTATAACACTCACTAGAGAGCTTTGTGAAAAAGAGGATATGCTACTTTATTTTAATTTAAGTGAGTTCCCAAAGCAAGGTCATAATTTCTATAGCTATATCGAAACAATAATTTGAATTGAATAACTGTTTTTTATTTGACAAATTTAGTGAAAGATATAGTAGTCTCCTCCTACAGTTAGGTACGGAGGACAATAAAACATGCTTCAAACTCAAAAAAATGTTTCTAAAAATATAAACGGAACGAAACTAGAAATAGGGACTATACTTATTATAGGTGTGCTTACCTTCTTTTCCCTTTCCCTAGGCTTAGGAGCCCAAGAGAAAGGTGACATAAAAGCTTCTTCACAAACAAAAGTGGATGCAGATGTGCCTGATAGAAGTATCGAAGTCTCTGATGTATTTCAAGCAGAGGCCAAAAAGGGTGCTCTGAAGTATGATAGGAAGTTCCAAAGAGATGTCCAACGTTTGCATGTACTCGTGAAAAATTTTGGTGGGGATGTCACAAATTCTGTACAGACATTTGGAACAATCAAATCTTCTTACCAAGAGGCTTTGATACGCTACTATAAGCAACAGTATACTTGGTCTTTCAAACTTTATGAAGAAAATGATAAGCGTATTAAGGAGCTATATGAAAAATTTTCTGAGAAGTTTAAAATACAAGTTATTAAACTTTTGGAAGAAGGCTCCAAAAAACTTGTCGAACGAAAATTAACGCAAACCTTCTCTCGTGGTCAAAGTGGGAAAAAAGTTGAGATAGCCAGGGGATATCAAAAAAATTTAACTTCCGCGGATAGACTTAAATACGCTTACTATCAAAATGGTTTGGCTAGTGATATGGACCAAAAAAAATACCATAACAAAGCTATCCAACACTATCGTTTAGCTAAAATTTTCGCCATACGAGCACTCTGGAGTATGGAAGATGACTCTTCTCGTCAAATAGAAGTAGAGAAAAAATACAATAAAGATTTATTGGATTCACGTGGCTTACTTGTGGAGTGATCAGTTTGTCTTGAAGCCAACTTATAAAGCTGTTTTTTTTTTCTTTTTTTTTATACAGTCTCGTGCCTATGTGCTGAGGAGCACAAGATCATTATAGACCCTGGGCATGGTGGAAGTAACATAGTTATTGATGGTAAGATTCAGAAAAGTGACCGCTGGGATCCCGTCACAAAAAAATATATTTCACATTATTTCACGGGTGCAGAAGCAGATGGTTATAAAGAACACCTTATCGTACTCAAATTAGCCAAACGCCTAAAATACTATCTAGATCTAACCAATAGCCACCGGGGTTGGAAAACTTTCAAGAAATTACTACACAGGTTTTCTATACAAGATCATTTTACTCGTATAATACTAAAAGCTAAACTCACACGTCAAGATAGCTGGAATCATCGTTACGATAAAGCAAATACATTGAATGCCAATGCTGCCTACCGTATGTATGACTTTCCAAACGAAAACGGAGAACTCCAACCCGGACGAATAAGCCTTATCAATAATTACAAACCCTCTCTCGTTGTCTCTCTACATATGACACCAGCTGCCCGTGGAAATAAGGGTGGAATGGCTGCTGTTTTGGCACCAGCATTTAAAAGCTACGATCTCATACGACGCATACATTTGAATCAAGAAAAAATTCAAAAATGGCATCGATCTCCTTGGAAGGGGAAGGTTTTAGAAACAGAGGCTGGCTGGAGTCAATACCAATTGATGCGTGGTGATGCTTGGGGATATTTCCATGGCTATCGTTCCAATCAAAAGGGAACAGCACCAAATATGAAAGCTCCTCGTGGCATACGTCATAACCTGATTTCTTGGTCCTATAAAGAGAGTGATGACTGGGAAAAAAAGTATGCACCAAATCAGGCAGGACCGTATGCTCTAGACTATAAACGCTTCCATGCTAGTGGAAAATTCTGGGAAAGAGAAAAAAGCAAAAAAGAAGAATGGCGCAGAGAAGATGGATTACTTGGTTATGGTGGTGATAACCATTACGCAACAGATGAGCTTATGCGATTTGTACAACATGGTGCACGTTTATTTTTTCATAAAAAGCCTCAAAATAAAATAGGGACAATACACTCTCCCTTCGTGAGTTCTTATACATTACCCATATACGTAAATGCGATTGTGGCCTTTATAGAGATAGGCTACATTAATCGGAAACGCGACCGTAACTTACTAACAAAAGAAAGGGATATCGTCGCCCAGTCTTTGGCAGTAGGTATTTATTCTTTATACTCAGGTCTCACCTTGCGATCAACAAAAAAGAATAATCCTCATGTCCCTCGGGGTCGTTCTTTGGACTTTAAAAAATACGAAAACTATTTTGAAACATCTTCCCAATAAAGTTGTTGCCAAAGTGAATAAGAGTTCGTACCGTTAGGAGGGGCCTTTGGATAGATTGTTGCGAAGCGGCTTATAATCTGAAAATACAAAAAGTGTGGCTACCCATTTTTGAAGCCCTTATTCTCTTTTGTAACAACCCTAATGAATAATTTCTAATTTATTCTGGTACAAAAATTATTCAACTCAGACTACGCCGTGAAAAATACTGCTATTGTACTTTTAAGTGGTGGGTTAGATTCAGCGACAGTCCTGGCCATGGTTGTCCATAAGGGATTTTCTCCTATAGCCCTCTCCTTATTCTATAACCAACGACATTCCATAGAGTTAGAAAGAGCCTCTCAACTAGCAGCACATTATAAATGTGAGCATGTGATCAGTAAATTAGACCCTCAACTTTTTCTCAATACAGCCCTAATAGAAAAGAATGGCATACCTATTCCACAAAATGGAATGAAAGACCAATCTATACCAGTCACTTACGTACCAGCTCGTAACATCCTTTTTTTAGCTCAAGCCTTGGCTCTGGCTGAATCTCATCAGAGTCAAAATATTTACTTAGGAGTGAATGCCATTGACTATTCTGGTTATCCCGATTGCCGGCCCGAATTTATAGAGGCTTTTCGTAAAATGGCAAATTTAGGCACAAAATCTGGTATAGAAGGAAATTCTATACAAATCCATACTCCTCTACAATACCTATCGAAAAAAGAGATTATAGAAATGGGAACGGAACTGGGGCTTGACTATGGCTTCACGAGTAGTTGTTATCAACCAACCCCCCGAGGAAATCCCTGCAAAAAGTGCGAAAGCTGCCAATTGCGCCAACAAGGATTTTACGAAGCAAACATCACTGACCCTTTGTTAGCCCTTTAGTAGTTATGACTAAATTTAACATAATTTTTTTTATATAATAATATAAAAAAATTGACGTAAATATATGTATACTATACATGTATTTATATGAAAGAACTTACCATCAAACAAAAAAATGTATTACATTATGTAGAAGTGTACCTTCAAAACCATGGTTATCCTCCAACTATACGTGAAGTTGGAGAGAATTTTACCATTACACCGAAGGGAGCCTACGATCATCTGATTGCTCTAGAAAAAAAGAATTATATCAAATGTAATAAAAATAGAAGACGGGCCATAGAAATTTTGAAATCAGAGAATGGCCTACCTATATCTCGAGAAAATATGATTCATATTCCTCTAGTCGGGCAAGTAGCGGCTGGTGTACCCCTTGTAGCAGAAGAAAATATTGAAGAATATATCACCTTTCCCCGCTCTTTGGTACAAGGAGAAGAGCTCTTTGCTTTACGAGTAAGTGGAGACTCTATGAAGGATGCTGGTATTTTTGATGGAGACATAGCGATACTTAAAAAGCAAAGCATCGCTCAAGAGGGTGATATTGTAGTTGCGTTGATAGAAGACGAAGCAACCCTCAAGTATTTTTATAGGGAATCTGAAGATACCGTACGCCTAGAACCGGCAAACACGGCTTATAAACCTATTTATACTCAAAATGTTCTTGTTTTGGGAAAACTCACGGGTATGTATCGCTCCGTGGAGTGAGTACTTTATGAAGTAATCCAATCTATTTTGAAACAGAAGTTCAGTCGGTCATACTTAGAAAATTGTTATACGTTATTGCCACACCCATTGGGCAAGAGTCTGATATTGGAGTGCGAGGGGCCCAGCTCTTACAACTCTGTCCTGTTATCATAGGAGAAGAAAAAAAATTGTTTTTTTCTAGACTGAAAAGTTTTGGTATAAAGGCAATTCAAGAAAAAGAAGTCTATTTTCTGAATGAACATAGTCAATCAAAAGACATAAAAGAATTGGTAGAAATTTGCCAAATAAAAAAAACAGCACTCATCACAGATTGCGGAACACCTGCTTTTTGTGATCCGGGGGCTGATTTGATTGCAGCTTGTCACGAGCGATCTATTGCTGTTAGATCAATACCCGGTCCATCTAGCTTAACAGCTTTTTTAAGTGTGTGTGGACGGCGTGTAGATGAATTTGTTTTTTGTGGCTTTATTCCTCAAAAAAGAGAAAAGAGAAAAACAGCTCTGCAAGTTCTTCAAAAAGAGAAGCGCCCTATCATCCTGATGGACACCCCTTACCGCCTTAAATCCTTGCTGGATCAACTGGATGAATTTCTACCAAACAGAAGAGCCATCTTAGGCCTCTGTCTAGGGTCTGAAAAAGAAAAGATATTATACGGAAAGCCAAAAAAGATTCAAAAAGAATTGCAGATAGAAAAAGCAGAATTTGTACTCATGCTGGAAGCTATATAAAAAAGACTCATAACTCGAAAACTTCTCATTTTCCTTTACTGAAAACTCTTTACAAGAAAAGAAACTATCAGAATGTCTGAGTTTTTCCATGTTTCTCGAATTTTTCATTTGGCTATCCGTGTTATTTTTTTTTATAGCACTACTACTTTTATTTAATTACTGGCTTTATCTATTTCATAATAAGGAAAGTTATACACGCCAAGAAATATTTGATATATCGAAAATACTTTTGAATGAGGCTAGTCGTTTATTCAATAGCAATGATCGAACTTTCCGTATACTTATTTTTACTAGTGGTATATTCACTGGCTTGGCTTTAAGCGCTCTAGGTGGAATTTTATCTCCCAATCTAAGTAAAGCTCCCGATTACGCTGCTAGCCAATTGCCAAATTATTTTTTTCAATCCGTTCTTTTTTTATTTATTTTACACCTAATTTGGCCTTCAGTACGTAACTTACGTCTTTATCGTAAAGAAATGAACTGGCTTTGGCAATTTGGTAAACTAGAACTATTATACTTTTTTGGTCTAGGAACTAGTTTAGCCGCAATCAATATGACTCTTTGGGGTATCTATCACGAGATGCATTTTCTTTATGTTGTCTTAAATGCTACTCTTTGTTTAGGTTATGTTTCTTATCGCCTCCGTGCAGAAGAAAAAAAAGTCACTCAAGAACACGAAACAGACGACGGTCCCTTAGAAGTATAGATTACTTTGTTATTGGTTTTTGGTTTTTGGGGTCTTTTGTAATTTCTTTTTCAAAAAAGTTAATTTTTGCAAAGTCATTTTCTTTGCGATATCTTTTGGAAAAAAGCGAACGAACATAATTTTCAAAAGCATATTTTAGTGGTCGGTTTAAGTCTTCCACTTTTGAATCATGTACTGTATTTTGAATAATACCAGATATAAAATTTAGAATACACGAGGCCGTTATCTGAGGATCTATATCTATACAAAGCACTTTAAATTTCTGGTCCCTCTGAATAACTGTTTCCCATTGAAGGCGAAGAGACGCGAAAGAATCCAGTAACAATTTACGTATCTCCTTATTTGAAAAATCCTTTTCATGAAGTAAAATCAAGGGTAAATAGGCATAATTAAAATCTTTTCTATATTTGAAAAAGAAATCCTTCAATTTATATAAAAGCATCGATGAGTCTTTATTATTTGTAGGAATTTCTTTTATCCGGTCTGTTTCACCTTTATTTTTACGACTAAGGAGGATTACATCCGCTAGACATTCTTGTAAGGAATTCCAATAATTATAAAAAGCACCTCGTGTAAGATTTGCACGACTTGTAACTTTGCAAATACTCGTACGTTGGAAACCATGTGTAAAAATTTCTTCTAGAAAAGCATACCGTAACTTTTCTAGAGTTAACTCACCCCTTTCATAACGGGCATAGGTCAAACGAAAGGGACTTGAGGCGACACTATGCATTCAAAAAATAAAAAGGCGTTTCCAAGAGAGAGGCTACTGTCTTTCTTGCCCTTTCTCAAGCAAGAAAAAAAGAATATATCCACAGAAAAAATAGTGAAATATCTCTCTTTCACGTCTTATGTCTATATACAGTGTACGCATTCAAGAGGACCAAATGAATAGATAAATTATTGAAGAGGATGCTTCTACTCGAGTATGCCTATTCAATATCTTCGGTCGTAAGGGTTTTGCTATTCGAAGTGCTGGAGACAGACAAGGAGCTCTCAATCTTTTTTTAGAGGAGCGCCCCGATTACATCCTAACGAATTTACGCTTTCCTGATGGACAAAGTATCATGGGACTGTTATAAAATGCGGGTAATTGTAAGATTTTGATTTATAATAGAGTTGTTTATAGCTAAACATCGGTGGCTTTGCCTTGGCAAAGCCTTCCAAGTATAAAGCACGACAGCACGACTTTATTCCTAGGAGTTCATAGTGGTACTTCTGGAAATTTCTGGGAATAAAGTCGTGCTGTCGTAACAGTCCCATAACGAAATTTTCATAAATCAGATGTGTTACCCATAGGGATTGAATCCACAAAAAATAACTTTATGTAGATGAAGGCAAAGTGTCTAGAAGGCCGAAGCTCTCGAGAGTTTTTTCCCATCCTCTTCGAAAAGTGCCGTTTCAATCGTAAAAATAAGCGAAGCTCATTTTTAACCATGTGAAGCCTTTCTTTTTTTCGTGGCCTTAAAGTTGAAAGGCTTTAGAATAAAATTTTCTGTTTATTTTATTCCATGGGACTGCCATAAAAAGTAAGAAAGATGGAAATAGGCCGTAAAACGCTGATTCGTTGTCGGCATTTTAGATGATCGCTTTCCTGCCTTTTGTAACAGCACTTTTATAAATAGTGAAGAAAAAAGGTATTTAAAAAAATACCAAAGGTAAATTTATATGAATCTTACGATAAGATAAGTATGACGACGGATCTTTCTTCCCCTTATCAAACCCAAGAGCAAGAGTGTTGGAATTTACCCGGTTTCCAGTCGCTATATCATAATCCTAATCATAATGTACCTATGAACGAGTTTAGTCCTTGGGAAAAATTATATAGAGAGGAAAACAATGGGGTACAGGCTCAAAAAGAAGCGTCTACTTTACACATCGAGCCATCTCATTTATCTTTGGGGTTTAGCCCTAAGGCAGATATCGAAGGCCTTTCTAATGTAGAATCTTTTGTCAGAAATATGCTCACAAATTTGTCAGAGCATATTAGTCATGTTTCTATTCGTTCTTATTTACGCAATCGTTTAGGCGACTATTATCTTGTTTTGCACAGTAGGGGAAATCTTTTTATCTCAGAAAAAAATGTGAAACTAGAAGGACAAAGAGGTAAACTATTTATCAGTTGTGCAGAAAAAGGCGAGTACACAGTCTTTCAAAATGGTATGGAGGCTGTGTTTCCTCTTTTATCTCGCTCTGGACTTATGGGGATTTTAGTTTTTAGTAAAAAGGAGGGTAGTATAGAAAAAGAAATGGCGAAGTATTTATGGCAAGAAATCTGTAAGTATGGGAAAAGTCTTTTCCAATTTTGTATCTATGAGAAATTTTCAGTGGACCAAGAAACAACTTTATTGAATAGCATACGGTTTCAAGAAGATTTGCTACGCGAAATGGCATGTCAGCGAGAAAAGAAAACTTCTACTCACCTTGTTTTATTGCAGTGGGAAAATTTTCTCAGTCAAAAGTTGTCTTTATTTTTTGGTCAAACATTACGCCAATACTTTCCCTTTCCGGAAAGGTCTTATCGAATAGGGACAAAGTTATGTGCAGTGCTTGTCTCTCAAAAAAAGATAGAAGAAATGCATATGCGACTTATAGAGTTTTTTACTGCTATAAGCAAAGAAGTCTCCCTTGATTTATCATTAGGAGCTTCCACTCTAAAGTATGATATGGAAAGTCCACAGGAATGGTTTTATCAAGCTCAGAATCACTTGAAGAAGATTTGATTGCAATTATCTGACAACATTGTGGATTCAAATCAGATGTTTTCCCTTTGAAATTGAATCCTGAGAGTAGCTCCAGACGTTAAAAAAACAACTTTACCCTTCAATTTCACTGTAGTAAAATGCCGATGTAATTCGCTATATGAGACTTTTTCTATCTTTCGTTATTTTGTTTGCTTCAGTTGTTTTTACGAACCGTAATCTAAATGCGGATACCCCCGGTGAAAGTGAGCTATGGGAAAATATTTATTCGAAGGCTTTAATTGAGTTACGTAATTCTACCGATCCTATTCAGAAAGCTAGAGCCGCTTATACTCTAGGTTGGCATGGTAATCCACGTAATGTTCGCCCTTTGATGGCAGAGCTCCTCAAAGGTGTGAAACAAGCTAACCCTAAGCTACGATTTGATGAAAATATTTATGCATATGTAACGATTGCTCAAGCCTTGGGAAAGATAGCCCATCCTGTATCTGTTCCTACTCTGTTGGAGGCTTTAGATACAACCATTAATTTATCCACACAGCAAGTGAAAGAGACTCAAGAGCGAATAAAACGGGCGAAAGAATTATATAACAGTGTGGAAAAAAACAAAAATGAAGAAGCTAGACGAGAGGATCCTCATGTTACTTTATTGCCTAGGCGCGTGGCACCTTATCAAGGAAAACAAGCTAACTTTCCTGAAAATGCTAGCCAATATTGGAGTATAGCAGATACTCTAAAAAATGATATGGATTCAGTGAGTTCGCGAGATAAGGGTAGGATAGTAAATTATGGAAGTAATTATATAAACCTCGCACGTTCTATTTTTTTTACTTTAGGTTCTATTGGTTCCATAGAAGCTATCCAGGGTGTAGCTAAATATCTGGATGCACAAAAGTACTCTCCAAGCATTCGCTCCTATTCGGCTTTAACTTTAGGTGCAATAGGAGGTGCCAAAGCTCAGGAATTACTAGAGAAGAGTTTTCGTGAAGAGAAAAGTTCAGAGACTATACTTTCGATGGCTTATGCCATTTTACGTAATGATAAAACGAAAGGTGACATGTATTTCATCATTATAGGTTTTTTAAAGACAGGCACTATAGAAGAGCGTCTTATAGCAGCTAAAGTTTTACGTGATCTTCGTATGGGAGAAGCCTTAGAAACTCTTAAGGCTTCTTATAAAATAGAGTATGATCATAGTGTTCGTTCTATGTTGAGGGAAGCCATTCTGAGTACTCAGAGAGACGCGATCTATTCTTTTACTTCAAGATGATTTTTTTTTTCATAGAGTATACTTTTCATAGAGTATACTATGAATAGAGATTTTTTTATAGTTTGATGATTTGTAATGGCCAAAGGAACAAAAAAAAGATCCCTTCGCCTTCAGATAGGATTATTTTATGTCACTCTAGCACTTATCAATATTACGTTTTTTTCCGCCATGATCCTTGAGAATCAAACGGATCTTCTTTTAATAAATTTTAAATATCAGTCAGATGACTTGGCAAAGACAGTATTAGATCAGCTAGGAAGTTTAAAAATTAACAAAAGAAATGAAAAGGATCTTAAAAAAATAGAAAACACATTAAAAGCCTTTGATCTAAATTCTTTTTCTGTTTTTGATTCTCAGGGCATACTTTGGCATCAATATCCGGCTAAAGTTAAAGTAGGCTCTACTATTTCAAAATTATTGATTAGAAAAAGTAAAGACCTTAATAATCGAAATTCGCTTTTTCAATCTCGCTATTTGATTGAGCTTAATGAAAAAGATTTTTCTTTGGATATGTTACTTCCTCTCTTTTCTGCAAACACTACAACAAATAAACTCTATTTATTAGCTCGTCTGAATATAAGATCTATACAAAACCGGCTTTTATCTATATACTATCAAGTTGCTGGTGCTGTTTTATGGGGGATAGTTTTTCATTTTCTCTTCGCTCTTTTTATCTTTCGACTAATATTCCGTCGCATAGAAATACTAAAGGTGGTTAGCAATGAAATGGCCACAGGTAAATTATCTGCCAGAGCTGTTTGGCAGATAAAAGCGAGTAAGGGGGAAGATGAACTTGATGTTTTAGGTACCTCTTTTAATTCTATGGCTGAAAGTATTCAAGAAAAAATAGAAACAATTTCATCTCTAAATAGCCAGATTCAGGAAGAGCTTTCAATAGGAAAAGAGGTTCAGGAGCTTTTTCTTTCTCCTGATAAAGTTATAAAAAGATTAGAGCCTGCTCTTTTTTATCGTCCGTTGCGAGAAGTTAGTGGTGATATCTACCGGTATTTTAGTTTTCGTGGTGGCTATTCGGGTGTTTTCTTTGCGGATGCTTCTGGACATGGAGTATCTGCTGCATTAATTACAGTGATTACCTTGCTTTCCTTACAGGAAATATTGGCTACGAGGCATTCCTCTCCGCAAACTATCATGACGGAACTGAATCGCATTCTTGCTGTAAGATTAGACACAAGCTATTATGCAACAGGAATTTTCCTTTTGTTTGGAGATGATAATAAATTATATGCTACAAATGCTGGGCATAATACAGTTTATGTATTACCCAAAGGCTCTAAAGAAATACTCGAAATCAAATCAAATGGTCCTCCTCTTGGGCTAATGGAAGAGAGTAGCTATTCCCTTGAAGAGCTTCCTATAAAAAAAGGGGACAAGGTATTCGTTTATTCTGATGGCTTAATTGAAACTGAAGATGAAAATGGTGAGCAGTTTGGTTTAGACAGATTATTTAGCTATTTAAATGAAACTCGTGAGAAAAGTAATGAAGTCATTCACAAAAAAATATCGACGGAATTTCTAGATTTTGCTCGCAATTACAATGATGATGTAACGTTTTTAGTTTTAGAGGCGAACAGGTGAACTATCGTAGTCTTTTATTTCCTGTTGGTATCATACTTTTTCTTGTAGTTCTTACACAGAGTATACTTCAAGCCAAACTCTTTCAATTGCGTGTTTCTGTTTCTCGTGAGAGGCTCATGAATTTTGAGTTGTCCTCAAAAATTTTACGTGCACGATTTCGGGATATATTCAAAAGTAATGATGATTATCGTGCTGAAATCAATCGTAACCTTGTAGAAGCTGATATTCTAAATAATGTTACTGTGGATGATTTAGATTCTGGATATTTAGTTGGGGTAGGAATTGCTGTTTCAAATGCCATTCGAACAATGTCTCTAAAACCGTTTTTACGTTTACAGGAAGAAAGAAGAATGCTCTTAATTTTGAAGTATGCTTTTTTTATGGAAAGGAATCAACGCTTGAAAATAGCCTCCCAAAAATATAGCGATGTGATAAGAATATTAGAAGAACAGGAGAATGATATCGTTGCGTTCTCCCTTCTCCATTTAGGTTTTTGCCTAGCATCCTTAGGAAAACGGCCTGCAGCCATTATTGAGTTAAAAAAAATTATAGATATTTTCCCAGGTTCACACTTTGCTAGGACAGCTGTTGTCCTTTTGAATATATTGTTGGAAAGGGAACAAACTTCTAAAAGAATTGAAAAGAAAAAATTAAGCGCTATAGAGAAGGCAAGAATTTTTTATACTGAGAGAATTTATGATCAGGCTTGCGAAAATTATAAAAAATCTTTCATTACAAAGAGTTCGGATAGATATAATTGGGGGCGTTGCAATGAAGAAATTGGAAATCAGAAACGTGCTATCGGTATTTATAAAAAACTTGCGAATGGAGCCAAAATATCCCAATCTGCTCGTTTTGCAAATAGGCGTTTACTACTTCTTGGTAGCTTTTATCGTGCTGGAGATGATTTAACAAAAATTGCTCAGAAAAATTCAGTTCGCCTAGGTGATAAAAGCGTTGTTGATGAGATTGGTAAAATTGCTAAAGAAAAACGAGAAGATGTTGTTGTAAAAGAAATTGTTAGTGGTCTAAAAGAAAGTGATCCAACTAAAAAATTGAATTTGCCAGAGAGTCTAGGCGGAGGTGATCTTTTAAAAGAAATAGGAGAGGAACTCACAAAGAATGTGGCTGTTAAAAAAGAATTAAAGATTGAATTAGATAAAGAACTTCAAAAAAAAGAAAAAAAAATAGAAATTGTGAAACCAGAACCGGAAGCCAAAACTCTCGCTATAGATACTATCAGTGAAAGTAATAGAGAAGACATTGATATTCGTGCACCAGAAAAGGTGGAGGAAGAAGAGAGAAGAGACCCCTCTTCTCTTACTCCGGTAATGCATATAGTCCTGCAAGATGGTCGACGTTTAACCGCGAGTGAGGTTTCTTTTAATGATGGTTTATTTTATATTAAAGGTAAAATAATGGCCTCTACTATTCCTCGCTCTCAAGTGAGCGCTATTATTAGTCGATGGATGGAAAAAAAACAGAAAAAAGACCCGAAGCCCATGAAGATAAGTATTAGCGAAGATAAAGAAATTAATGCTACTTCCATACGTGTTATAGCTAAAGATAATATTTTTCGAATAGATGGTAAAGAATACCCTCTGTCGGGGAAATTGCGATTTTTCTATTGAATATTATTTTATTTGCATAGTTTTTACCATAAAGCGGTATCCTATATAAGGATATAGTCACACAATATGTATTTTACTTTTATAAAAAAAACCAATAAGTATTTCTGTATTTCTTTTTGGCGATTTCTATTCATTCTCTTTATATTTGGTTATTTTCATTCAATCAGCTTATGGGCAGATACATTGCAGTTGAAAAACGGGAAGGAGATAGAGGGCTTTTTCCTAAAAGAATATGCAAACAAAATCATTTTTCTAGACATGAATAACAAAAAACATGTCATCGCTTCTCCTCAGATTTCAAAATTAGAGTTTGGTGTGATAGGAATCCCATTCTGCTATCAGTATAAGGGCGATGACCCTAGTGAACAAAATTGTAAAGCCTTATTTATTAGCGTGGACGATCAGAATATTGTGATTTCCCGCGGAAAAGGTTTTCGAAATATTAATAAAATAGAAATAGAGGACTTAGAAAGTGTGGAATTAAAATACAATAAACTGAACTATAGTTTCAAACCTCAATTAAAAAAGGGATTGAATATAGAGATAAAATCATCTAAACGTATATTTACTGGTGTACTTGTTTCTTACAATAAGAGTAGTATTCGTTTACAGGAAAAAAAGGGTATTATACGTAAGTATTTGATAAGAAATATTAAAAGTCTTGTTATTCAATTCAATCATACCCGTTCTTCGCAGGAGGAAGAAATGGCCTATTCTGACAGCCATTTTATGTGGGACATATTCAATGTTTCACCTGGTATTGTTCAGTTTAGGCGTGGTCAAATTATCAAAGGGTTGTTCTTTTCTCTTGGGTTTACTTGGCTTGCTTATGAAGCTCAGAAGCAAGCTCAGGGAGCGTCTCGCGTCTCTGAAGAAGCAAGGGCATTAGAGTTTGATAATAGCTTAACACGTGGTCAAGAAATTGAGGAAAAGCAAAAAGAGTTTAATCAGCATGAAGAGAAACGCAAAGTATTCGTTAATGCCCTTATCGCTTCCTATTCATTGTACGTCATTGATGCTATTTTTTTTGATGGGCCGAAAAGGCCTATGAAAAAAACAACTTTACTTTTTGCGCCAATTTTGAACTCTGTCGTAGTGTTACCGTCACGTGGTGGAGGGACTCGAGGACCTCGAAAAATTTCAGGGGGTTTTTCTCTCTCGAGTTCGTTTTAATTATGCTTTTTCTGTTAGAAGGGTTGTCTAGAGAAACTATAAAAGAAGTTTCTGAACAGTTTGATTCTTTTTTACAAGAGTTCGATTATAATTTTAAGCATAGAGCGGGTCTTTGTTATGTGTTGAGAGAACTGATACATAATGCAACTAAAGCACATATAAAGCGTATATTTCTCTCGGAAAATAAATCTTTGGATCCCCGAAAAATAGCATCAGAGTTTAGAAATGCGTTGGATGCCAATAGCCCACTTTTATTGAAGAAGCTGTTAAAAAGTGGGTTAAAGGTAAAAGTACACTTTTTAAAACAATCTGGGGTTTTCTTTGCTCGTGTTGAAAATGATGCAGAGATGCTTATCGGAGAGAAAGAGTTTGTTGAAAGAGTTTTTACAAAGTCATTTGAAATAGAGTCTTCAAACGAAGAAAGCGAGGAGAATATCGTGACATTGATAAACGATGAAAAGCGGGAGGGAGCGGGCTACGGTTTGTACTCTTCTATCAAAATATTACAAAATGCGGACCTAGCTCGGGACTCCTTGACTTTTAAAACAGGTGATTTTGGTACTATTTTTGAGTTGCGAATTAAACGATACTCTCCTTGACTTCGTTCATGGGGTTGTGTATCTTTTGTAAAAGATGAGAAAAAAGAGCGTGTTAAGAGAGGATCACGTGACATGCATGCTGTCTTTGCTTTTAGAAGGTTGTCTGTACTCTAAAACGTTGTTTTCAGGGAGGCTATGACTAAGTATTTCCATTCTGAAGAACGATACTGATTAGTGTACATATTTTTTTAATGAGGTTTTTGTTTATATGGAAGTTGCTATCAAAACTGAAGGTTCTCGGACCTTTGTAGAAATTGTAGGTTCTTTGGATCTTTATAATGTAGGGGGGGTGAAAAAGAAACTGCAACCTTTACTGGAAGATGAAGTCACAAGTTATTTGATATTAGATCTTGAAAATTTAGAATATGTCGATTCTTCAGGAATTGCTTTGATGGCCCATATACGTAAAAAAGTAATGGCTAAAAAAGGTAAATTGGTTCTTTTAAAGACTAGGGATAGTGTTTTGCAGGTGATGCGTCTAGCTGCTCTAGATCAGTTTTTTACATTTATAAGTTCTTCTGAGGATTTATAGTCTTCTACTCAAAATTGTATCTATCTTCTATCAAGACGATGTAAGGGGGGGGGCTTTTTTTTGTTTCAATCTTTCTATCCCTCCCTCCTTATGGAACTTTGCAAAGTGCAGAAAAAGTAAGAGAATACACATCCAAAATGCTTTGCATCGGAGATTCATAGTACTCTATTTACAATTGTTTACATAATTGTTTATATTCCGTAACAGTCCCCTTATAAGGCTTTCTGATTTTCTGGAGGCTTTTTCTCTGTTAGCATCCAAAGTAATTTATGAACTTCTGACACGGAATGTAAACGGTACTGAGCTCTCGTATGAGATTTCCCTACTCGAATGCCTATAGAGGATAATGGCATTGCGGAAAACATAGCTTCATCCGTTGTGTCATCTCCTATTACCATTATGAAATCGTATTTGCGACCTAGCTGGGTAAACCTCTGAAAAATATTACCCTTATTAATCCCTTGTAAGCGAATTTCTAATACCATTTTACCTAAAACAACTTCTAGAGGGTGATTGGCTAGTGCGTTTTGGAGATGAATTTTTAATTCATTGGCTTTCCACTTTCCTAAGGTAGGATCCACAGTACGATAATGCCATGTGAGAGAGGCCTCTTTTTCTTCCACAAAGCTTCCGGGTGTAGTTTGGTTGTAGTAATCTAGTACATTGCGTACTTCATTATACCATGCACTTACAGAAGAAAGAGAAGCATTTCTATGCCATTCTTTTTCAAAGGGCCATTTTATGTTTAATCCGTGCTCTGTGGAGAAAACAAGATTGAGGTGACCTAACCAATTGATAATTTCATTTGTTTTTCTTCCTGTTACAATGGCTACATCGGTTTGCGGGAGATTTGTCAAATTTTCTAAAAGTTCTAGAAGTTCTGGAGTTGGTTTAGCATTAATAGGTAAATTAGTGATTTCAGCTAAGGTACCATCATAGTCTAAAAGTAAGACACGTTTTATTTTTTTATGAAAGGTCGTTACAATATCATTTTGTATGTCTTCTGAAAGAAAAACTGTAATTTCCTCGGTTTCTTCATCTTTAATTTCTTGCAAATTTTCTAAAAAAGCGTTAGACCAATAGTGAACATGGTTTCGGGAAACTTTAGCATACATACCAGCCATACGGGTTTCTTGCTCTTCTCGATTCATTTGGAGAGCCTCTGTTATGGCCTTGCTCATTTGATCAGAGTTCCAAGGATTAACCAGTAGAGCTTCTCCTAATTCATAGGCAGCGCCAGCTCTTTCGCTTAAAATTAAAACACCATCATGCCTTTTAACGGCTACGAATTCTTTGGCTACAAGATTCATACCATCAAAATATGGTGTCACCATGGCAACATCTGCAGATTGATAATAAGCAATCAATTGATCAAAAGAGAAGGAACGATAAAGAAATTTGATTGGCGAAATCTCTTGATGCCTAAAGTCTTCTTCAATTTTATCTATGATTTCATTTACTTGGCTTTTTAGCCTCTGATAGTCTTTGATATCTGTTCGTGAAGGAACAGCAATTTGAATCAAAATTACTTTTTTTTGCCATTCTGGATTACGATGTAAAAATTTGTGATAGGAGCGAAGGCGATCAGGAATGCCTTTTGTATAATCTAGACGATCAACACACAGTATTATTTTTCGCTCTTTTGCAATATTTTTTACTCTTTGCTCTTCTTTTAGAAAATTTTCTCCGGGGTTTTGTACTGCATTTCGTATTTTTTCAACATCAACACCAATGGGAAAAGTACCTAGGTGTACTATATGTGTATCTAATTTGATTCGAGAAAATTCATATTCTATGCCGAGAATATGTAGAACACTGGAACTAAAATGTCGCTGATAATTAAATGTATGAAAACCTAGTAGGCTGGCTCCTAGAAGCCCCTCTAGTAATTCTTCTCTGTACGGTAGAGTCCGAAACAGCTCTGAAGAGGGAAAGGGTGTATGCAAAAAAAAACCAATGTGAGCATGTGGAAGCATTTTACGCAACATAGCGGGCACTAACATGAGGTGATAATCTTGTATCCAAATGATTTCATCTTGCCCATCCCCCCTTTTTAGTAGAGAGTAGATCTTTTCTGCAAATATTTGATTGACTTCTTTATAAGCTAAATAGGCACTTTCTTCGTACAAAGTATAGTCAGGTAAGTAATGTAAAACGGGCCACAAAACACGATTACTAAAGCTAAAATAATAACGTTTGATTTGTTTCCGATTCAAAAAGATGGGGATTGCACCATAATTTTCTTTGAGAGTTTGTGTGATTTTTTCAGTATCAAAAAGTTCTGGCTCCATTATGCCTGGCCAGCCGGTCCAAATAGTCTCGTATTCATTTTTTAATGCAGATAGTGCTGAAACCAGACCTCCGGGGCTAACATGATATTGGTAATCTTTTGAATTTTCATTTTTCCCGATCGTGACAGGCAAACGGTTTGCAGCAATAATGAGTTTTTTATATGAACATTTGTTCCCTTTTTTTTTCATATTTGACTCAATGGAATATTATAAAAAGCCAGCTATTCCTATCGGATAATATATAGCCTCTAGTCAGTTTTTGGATACTTCATGGGGCTTTGTAAAATACAAAAAAATAGGAAAATGTCCGTATGGAATGCCCTGAATCGGCATTTTACACCATTTACTCCCGTTTTTCTTACCTTTCTACATTTTGTAACAGTCCCTGCATAGAAAGTTTTCGCAAGCGTCAAATTAAACCACCTTTACAGTATAGCGTTTCTGTACTAATCTCTTTCCTAAAAGGAGACCTACATGATTACAAAACACCGCTAATCATATCGGCAAAATCACATAAAGACTTGGAAGCAACTACTCTATTCACTAATCAAGCCATATGGGAACTATGCTTTTTACTTTTCCCTGATTCCGGAAGGCCGGTCATGGTGGGAGAAGAAGATAGAAGAAATTTGAAATATGGAATGCCCATTAGCATACATCTTTTTAAAGATTTCGGCTTTACCTCTCGCCTCTGCCTTTTCCAATTCAGGCAAAACATATTTTATGATGTCGACGACTGCACCTCTGTCTAGCTTCCTCCCTTCAAAGGTAACTAGCCTAGTTTTAAGCCCTTCTTTTAGTATGTCGGCGATTTTTTTATCACTAACCAGTTCTCTTCAGAGGGCTGGACAGTAATAGTTAAAAAAATGTCGGAAAATTAAACTCCGGTTTTACTTATAGCCCGCGCTTATATGTGTATCATCATATGAAATGAATAAAAGCCAGTTACCCTTTCAAGGGATATTACTTCCAAGGGATATTATTTTCAGAACACTATTTATAGAAATTTTTTCACCAGAAAGCCACTCTGTTTTCATTTTTCAAAAGATTATAAATCAGCTTGATTTAAGGATATTGTATGAGGTGGCTTATCATAACTTGACCTGACATATTTATGTCTTCCTTTTTACATTCTTTGTCGACAGAATGCCAGATCACACTGTGATTATTATATCTAAAGAGAGCAAATCTATCGTTCAATGATTTGAAATAATTACTTGCTCATCTGTACCCTTTTGAGAGAAGCGAGCAATGTCTTCTACTCGAAAAACTTCTCGTAAGGAAATATTTGGATGGTGTTTTTTTGATTTTGCAAATTCCACTTATACAACAATTATTATAACTGTTATATTTGGACCAATTTTCACAAAGTTAATTGTACCTTCATCTTCTGTTTCTATTGAAGGAGAAGATCCCAACGCCCTAGGGAATACGCTTTGGGGTGTAGCTCTTGGTCTTTCTTATGGGATAGTTGCTATTATCGGTCCAGTTTTAGGAGCTATTTCAGATGTTTCTCCTCGCAAAAAAAGTTTCCTTTTTTATTCTTACATCGCTTGTTCTTTATCTACTGCTTGTCTTTGGTTTATAGGAGGAGAAGGAGCAATTGTTTTAGCTTTCATTTTGATTATTATATCCAATTTGTTTTTTTGTTTAGGTGAAAACTTTATTTATAGTTTTCTACCTTACTTGGCCTCTGAAGACAAGTTAGGTAAAATCTCTGGTTATGCTTGGTGTATTGGTTATCTGGGAGGTATGTTATCCGTAATTGCTGTTCGGCTGATTGTAGGGGAAAGTACTTTGGAAAACTTTCCCCAGCTTCGCTTAGTCGGTCCACTAACCGGACTGTTCTTTTTATTAGGGGGAATTCCAACCTTTTTATTTTTAAAGGAACCAAAACTTTCTCTACCGCAAAGAAAAATTTTTTCTTGTTTTGGTTTAGCCTATAGAAACATTTTAAATACCTTAAAAAGTATTACGCACTACCGTGATTTGACTTTATTCTTTTTTGCCTTTTTCTTTGCTATCGCCTCGCTACAAATAGTCATTTCTTTTGTCTTCATATATGGCGATCAAGAAATAGGATTGGATAGATATCAAGAAGCCATAGCCTTTGTTCTCATGAATATTTCAGCTGCTTTAGGTGCTTTTTTATTTGGCCATCTCCAGAGTTATTGGGGTGCTTTGAAGAGTTTTATGTTATCACTATGTGTTTGGATTTTTGCGATATTGGTAATATTTTATATTCGAGAATTTCAACTTTCTATTCGTTATATTTTTAGTATAGAGCTTACCCTTCAAGAGGTCTTTATTCTTGCCTCTTCTTTTTCAGGTCTTTGCCTTGGTTCAGTACAGTCGGCAGGCAGAACTATTATAGCTCTTTTTTCTCCTGAGAATAAGGCTGGGGAGTTCTTTGGTATTTTAGGTTTTTTTAGTAAAACAGCCGCTTTGTTTGGTCTTTTTTCCATCGCATTTTTACAAAATCTATTTGGTTTACATGATTCTATACTTGTGATTGGGTTATTCTTTGTTTTAGCTCTCGTCATTTGTTTTTTTGTGAACGAAAAGAGAGGCAGACAAGTAATTTAAATATAAATACTTTGTCATAAAATAAATCGGAGGATAATTATTCTCTATAGGAAAGTACTTGAGGTTAAGTTTGCTTTCTATAACAAGGCTTTAGTGATAGGAACAGAGAGCAACTTGACTATTTTAGTTTTTCTCGTGTTTTAGTGAAGCCCAGATGGTGGAATTGGTAGACACGCAAGCTTGAGGGGCTTGTGCTCGCAAGGGTGTGGGGGTTCAAGTCCCCCTCTGGGCAAATAAAACACGCATACGAGCAGAGCGAGAGGCGGGATTATCTTTTATTTCTTCCTCCGATGGTCGTATTGGATGTCGCGTTAGGATCAAAAAATCTGCATCCATTGCTTTTTTTTTATCCTTCAAAACACCAATTTCCTTAAAACATTGCTTGGCTATGCGATCTTCCAAAGAATGAAAAGAGATAACGATTAATATACCACCCGGCGCTAAGGTTTTTGGTAATTCTTCTAGAGCAGTTTGTAAAATACTGAGTTCTGTATTTACTGTTATGCGGAGAGCTTGAAAAACACGTGTTGCTGGATGAATTTTTTTTTGTTTGTTTTTGAAAGCAGGTACGCTTTTTCGAATACAGTCGGCCAACCTCACCGCAGAACTAAAGGGCCGCTCACCTACGATAGCTTTTGCTACCCTACGTGAATAGGGTTCTTGTCCATATTCTTGGAAAATCCGAACAAGTTCCTTTTGCGAGTAGTAATTTACAATTTCTAAGGCAGAATGACCTTGTTTGGGATTGAAGCGCATATCCAATGTATCATCTGTATAGGAGAACCCACGTTGAGCTTCCTTTAGATGGTAGAAGGACACTCCTAAATCTAAAAGGATGAGTTCCGGTTGTTTCTTGTGTTTATTCAGTAGAGGGGCTATTTCATCATAGCTACAATTGCATAAAAAAATGCCGGGTTCATTTGACAAAAAATCTTCGTTTTCGTTTTGATGAATAGATATTTTTTTTAGAGAAATGTTACTCAATCGTATGCGTTCTTCTGCTCGATGGAGCATTTGTGTATCTCTATCCGTACAAAAAAAAAGCGATTGCGGAAAACATGAAAACAGTGAAAGGCTATGTCCAGCATCTCCCAAAGTACAATCCACAAAAAGGGAATTTTTTTTAGGAGTGAGATATGCACTGGCAAATTGAATGATTTCTTTTTTTAATACAGGTATGTGGTAACTCATCTTAGTATAATGAAATCCTTTACTTTACAGAATGACTGTGCCTTAATTTATGAAGCACTTACTAAACAATGGCTTTATTTTTCAGAACCTAGTACCATCTATCAAACCTTTCATACTGAGGAAGTATACTATCTTCTAGAGTATATCCAAAAACAAGTCGATCAAAAAAAAATGTATGCCGTTGGGTTTGTCAGTTATGAGGCGCTTGGAGCTTTTGATAAGAGTTATAAAAGTAATGTTTCTACAAAGTTACCTTTATTGTGGTTTGGACTCTATTCAGAGCCAGAGCTCTATGATTTTTCTTTTTTTCATAACCTTAAAGCGAATTTTTTACCAGATATAAATTGGAAATCTACTGTTTCCGAGAGCGAGTATCAAAAGGCTATAAAGAGAATCAAAGATTTAATACGAAAAGGCGAGAGTTATCAAGTGAATTATTCTTTGCGTTTTCGTACCTCATCATGTTTTGATCCTTGGAATTTATTTTTACAAATGCTCCATCAGCAAGGAAAGAATAACTATGGTGCTTTCTTGTCTACAAAGGATTGGGCCATTTGTAGTGCATCGCCGGAACTTTTTTTTCGATTACATGCAACTAGAATCAGATGCCGCCCAATGAAGGGAACATCCCCTAGAGGCCTAGAGTTTACAAGTGATCGTCAGCAATCTCAAAATCTACGTACATCTATAAAAGAGCGAGCAGGTAATGCTATGATTGTGGATATGGTGAGAAATGATTTAGGTAAAATATGTAAAAAAAAATCTATTCGTATCAATGAACTCTATACACTGGAACAATATCCAACAGTTTGGCAAATGACTAGTGAAGTTCAAGGTCGAACCAGTGTTGGCTTTGCTGAAATATTTGAAGCACTTTTCCCTGCTGCTTCCGTCACCGGTACACCTAAGACACAAACGCTAAAAATTATTTCTGATTTAGAAAAAGATGCCCGTGAAATATATACGGGTGCAATAGGTATTTGGGGTCCCAAAAGGCGAGCTCAATTTAATACTGCTATACGAACAGTTTGGGTTGATCGTAAAAAAAATGAAGCTCACTATGGAACAGGAGGAGGTATAGTTTGGGACTCTACCCAAGACAGTGAATGGAAAGAGTGTTTATTAAAAATAAAAATGTTAGATAAAGCAGTTCCTCCTTTTTCTCTTTTAGAAACGTTGCTTTGGAATCCAAAAGAAGGTTATTTTCTTTTAGATTACCACATCAAACGTCTTACAGAAACGGCTATTTATTTTGGCTATTCTGTTAATATAAATAACTTATATCGAGAGTTAAAAGAGCTATCAAAAAATCTTACCTCATCTCGCTTTAAAATAAGATTACTTGTAAATATGGAAGGGAAGATAAGTCTAGAAAAAGAAGAAATTTTTAGTGAACAAAATAAAAAAGAATGGAAAGTTGCTCTATCAAAATCACCTGTAAATTCAGAAGATCCATTTCTTTATCATAAAACAACCCATCGTAAAGTTTACGATGATGCTATGAATGCTTTCCCAAATTATGATGATGTGATACTTTGGAATGAAAAAGAAGAACTTACAGAATCTACTATAGGAAATCTTGCGATTGAAATTGAAGAAGAACTTTTTACTCCTCCTGTTTCCTGCGGTTTATTGGCGGGTACTTATCGTGCCTCTTTATTAGAAAAAGGACTGCTAAGTGAGCGTGTTTTATCAGTGAAAGACTTATCTAGAGAGCATAAAATTTATTTGTTAAATTCTGTACATAAATCATGGGAAATCACATTATAAAAATATGAAGTTACCAAATTCTTATAAAGAAAGATGTCTGGCGTGGACTAGTACCGGTCAAAAAATTATTATGTACTCTCATGGTGAAGGTCGCTTTAGGGCCTTACTTATAGGTGGAGTACATGGAGATGAAAGTGAAGGTTTTCTTCTTGCCGAAAAATTCATTGCTCAGTTGAAGGAACGAAAACTTCACCTACGACCAGAAATTAAACTTTATGCTTGTGCTCGTTTAAATCCTGATGGGTGTAAAAATTTGAGACGAACTAATCATAATAATATTGATTTGAACAGAAATCTACCATCCAAGGATTGGCAAGGAAACTTCGAAAATGTGCGTTATTATCCAGGACCAAAGGCAAATAGTGAAATTGAATCTAAAATAACAGTAAAACTGATAAAAAAAATAAAGCCACATCTAATCATTTCTTTACATTCTTATGAGAGGCCCATGGTAAACTTTAATGGGCTTTGTGAAAATTTAGCTTTTGCAATGTCGCAAAAAAACGGACTGATTGCAAAATCAGACATAGGTTATCCTACGCCCGGTAGTTTAGGCAGTTATGCAGGTTGGGAACGTAAAATACCAACAATCACACTGGAGATAGAGCGTGGCCAAAATGAAAAAAATGTTTGGGAGTGCCACGCTGAGGGTCTGGTTGCGGGTCTAGAATTTTATTTATAATATACCCGAATAAAACAGAATTATTTTCTTCTAAAAGTGAACATACAACATATACTCTTGATTGCCATGGATACCTCTTGGTAGAACGGGTGTTTTCCCTAAAATCGAAAACCCAATTTGTTTTGCTTTTTTTTCTACGCTAGCGACTATTTTTTCCCTAAGTTTAGGGCTTCGTATGATACCGTGGTCTGTTTCTTTTGAAGATTCAAATTGGGGCTTAATTAAAATAAGAGCTTCTAGTCTGATTGCATAGTCTCTTCGAAATTTTTCTAAACTTGTTAAGACTGTTTGAGCAGAGATAAAAGAAGCATCAGAGGTCACAAAGAGTTTATTTGTTTCCTTTGTTTCTTGCAAAAAAGCAACATCCTCTTGTTTTAGCCAATCGGTGGCGACATTGCGTAGGTTGTGCCTTTCCAGAGTGATAATTCGTTTGTCTATTCGCAATTTATAATCTAGCATGCCATAAGTAACATCTACGGCATAAACACGTCTAGCACCTTCCTCTAGAAGGACTTGAGAAAAGCCCCCATGGGCACAACCGAAATCCATACAAACTCTATCTTCCAAGCTAATCAAATGATCTTTACGAAAAAAATCTATACCATTTTTTAACTTATAAGCCGCCCGACTAGGGTAGGGAGATTTCATATATCAAAAATTCACTAAAGGGTTAATTTATATATGGATTTTGTCATCTCAGTAAAGTCTTTTTTGACTTCAGCAACCTTTTCACTTTTATCTTCGTATAAATTCCTGCGAGATCCTAGGAGTTCTGCCACTCCAATACGATCCATTATCATTGTATCTAATAATAGATTTTTATATTCATCTTTAAGTTGTTGGCTTTGGACGGCATGTTCACGCACAAGTTTCCCTGCGATTTGCTTAACACGATTTCGTAGTATTCCCAAAAAACGAACTTTGGTAGGAAGGTTTTTTTCACGAATGTCGTCTTGCATTTTATTGATATGTGCTAAAATAAATGGTATGCCATAGCAAGAAATAAAATCTGGAATGGTCGGTACAAGAAAATAGTCGCTAGCTAGTATGGCATTACGTGCGATAAGATAAATATTGGGCGGACAGTCAAAAAGAATATAATCATATTTATCACGCAGAGATTGAAAAGATTCTCGTAAAAGTAGATGACGCTGGAGGTAGAAATCCTTTTCAGATGTTATGAAGCCAGCTCGTTTACTCATTAGCTGCATTTCATAGTCAGGTAAGTCTAGATGTGATGGTAGTAGGTCTAGATTAGGTGTCGTTCCCGGCATGTTGTCCCAGGTTCGATTTAGGGCATTTGTAATGATCCAACCGGGGTTCAACCAAGTTGGTTTTCCTGCACAGAAAGAGGCAATTAAATTCACGAAAGAACCTTGTCTTTCTATCCAATCAGACCAATAATATTCATCAACAGTGGAGAGAGAAAGGCTACATTGTGGGTCTAGGTCCACTATAAGCACTTTTTTTCGATAGAGGGTTGATAATCCAATTCCTAATTGTAGTGTGATTGTAGTTTTCCCAACGCCCCCCTTATAATTTATAATAGAAATGATTTTTGCCATAATTTTAGCGTGCTCCTAGCTTTTCATAAAGGACAGGTGAGTTGACACAATAAACATTCAAGTTTTATGAGTATCACATTTTTTATTTCATAGACAACATGGGAAGTGAATTTTACACATTCGATCAATCTTCTAAATGTAGTTTGAGGTCTATCAATAGTATGTCAACAAAAGGAATGATCGTAATAACTGGAGCAGCAGGGCTAATAGGGAGTGCTGTCGCTCGTGAGCTGAATACTAGAGGTTTTTCTAAGCTTCTTCTTGTGGATCATCTAGGAGTTTCTAATAAATGGATGAATTTACGGTCCCTTCGCTTTTCTCGTTATATGGAAAAAGATGATTTTTTATCCTGCATCGAAAAAAAATTAAATGGTGGTTCATCTGAAGAGCTAGATGAAATCTCTACTATTATTCATCTTGGTGCACAGAGTTCTACGGTAGAAACAGATGCAACTTATCTTATGACTAATAACTATCGTTATTCCATACAACTCGCTCGATTTACCGAAAAGAAGAAAATTCGAATGATCTATGCTTCTAGTGCTGCTACTTATGGGGATGGGAATTTAGGTTTTAAAGATGATAATGAGCAAATTCTTTCTTTGCGCCCATTAAACGGCTACGGGTATTCCAAACATATTTTTGATTTATGGGCTAACGAAAGAAATTTTCAACCATCCCTTGCCGGTATAAAGTACTTTAATGTATTTGGACCTAATGAATATCATAAAGGAGATATGCGTTCTTTAGTCCTGAAAGCATATGAGCAAATTCAAGCAACGGGGCGTTTACAGTTATTCAAAAGCTATCTACCTGATTATGCCCACGGTGAACAAGAACGAGATTTTTTGTACGTAGCCGACGCTGCCAAAATGACGGTACATTTAGCTATCGAGAACAGAGAGGCCACAGGGCTTTTCAATGTAGGGAGTGGTCGAGCCAATACTTGGCTGGAACTTGCTCAGGCTATTTTTGGAGCAATGAAAAAAAAGAAACGCATCCAATTTATTGAAATGCCCGTTACTATTCGTTCTAAGTACCAATATTATACTTGTGCTTCTATAGAACGCTTACAAAGTCATGGCTACACAGAAAATGTCCCTTCTTTATCAGAAACAGTTTTTGATTATGTCACTCGCTATTTATTGGCAGGGAAAGCACATGCCTGATCTATGTTTGGATAATTGCAGAATTTGAGTATGGAAAAATTTGAATTTGATAATACCCGGAAGAATATACGCATAAAGGATCTCTCCAAAGATGAGCGTAACACAGTCTTGGGACGCTTTAAGGGTATTGGTGGAGAAATACTTGAAGAACACTCCCTAAAGGAAAAAAAGGAAACGAAAGCCAAGCGTATAGATGATAAAAAAATAAGCGAGACCATTGCAAAAGAACGCTCTAAAAATGCAAAACGACAAGCTGTTTTTGATAAACAGACTCCAAAGCCAAGCCATCAACAGAAATTTGTAGCACAGGGAAAAAATGAAACAAGTGATTTCCTTTCACTTATGCAATTACGGACTAGGGGTAGGCTGGCAGGTGTATGTGATTTTTTTGGACAAAAAGTAAACTCTAATTTTGTAACTGATTTAGCGAAAGATTTACGAGATCACTGTGTAAATATCCGATTGTTTGCGCGTGAGCTACTTGTAAAAGATAAAGAGATGGTGCAAAGGCTTCTTCCCCTATTGAAAGCAAGGCAACCGATGTTTTTACCTTTGTTAAAACGATCTGTTAATATTTACCAAAAAGAAGAGGCCTCTATTTTAGTTAGTGCAAACTCCGTAGGATCTAAAATTTACTATACAAACATCAAAGAACCACTAATTATCATATTGAGAAAACTTTATTATCTTCGCTCTCATCGTTCTGTGTATACGGTTGGTATCAAATATACCATTGACTCTATAGAAAGAGCTCTCCCAAAATCAAAAAACTTTCGTAAAGTAGGGGAAAAAGCAGAAGAAAGTTGGATAAATCTTATGACGGATGTGTACCAAAAACTTTGTCTAGTTGTTCGAAGAATGGAACGAAATACTGCAAAACCCGGTTCAAAAGCTTTTGAACATCTAATCACCACCGGTGTGATAGCATCCGCAACCCCAAAGAAAAAAGAAAGCTAAAGAAGTTCTAAGGTTAAGAAAACCAACGTTTTTTAGCTTCAACTCCCACATCAATACCGGAAACTCGAGCGCGTTGTACAATTGTCCAAAAACCACGATAAGTTGCTCTATCATGCAGTTCATTGTCATGTTGTATAGGGCCCCAGCTTGCATCTTGAGCCTGGATAAGAACCTGGACTCCCTTCTCTACTTCTGAATGATCGGGTTTCATCGCATCTAAAATAGCATCTATTTGTGTAGGATAAATAGACCACATGCGTAAGAAACCAAAATCAAAACGAGCACGCTGGGCATCGGATCGCGTTTGTTCATAGTTTTTCAAATCTAGCGTTACATTATGAGCAGGGATAATGCCGTTTGCTAAAGCCGTCGCCGTGAGTGTACTCTTGGCTCGACGAAGAAGCTCATGGTCAAACTGACCGGGACTTTTCATATTTGAAAGAGGAATCGCACCAAAGTGACCAGAGACGAAATCCATTAAACCAAAATCTAGAACTTGCATCCAAGGTAATTGTGCAATAAATTCTACGTCACGAAGAGCACCGTGTGTCTCGATTAAAACATGAATAGGAATTTCACGATTTAAACCAGACTTTTGCACTATATTCTGGATGTACTCAATCATTTCTTTAACTTGATAACCAGTCGTTGGTTTTGGTATTGTTATATAGGCAAGTTTATCTCCACAGCCTTTGACCAAAATTTCAGTATCTTGTTTCCAATGAGGATTTGTGTAGTCATGTATGCGAACACCTGCCATTTTATGTGCGTTTTCTTCAGAGTTTGTAAGCTTTACAATCATTTCAGCATGTTCTCTTTCTTCTCCTTGTGCTGCTCCGTCTTCGCAGTCTTGCGTGATATCGAATACAGGCCCCTTTCCTGTTTCTTCGTTTTGGAAAGAGAAAGCCTTTCGTATCATTTTTTCATTACCGGCAAAATGCTCGCAACAAGGTATAATTGGGAATTCTTTTTCCCCGGAAAAAAGTGCATCGCGGGGATGTATGCGTGTTGAAGTCATCGTCATTTTAAATGACGATGACTTCAACACCCTAGACAGGCAAGTAGAAAATTATTTTATATTATTTTGAATATGCAACTTTTGTCAGATCATGGGTGAGTATATATTCAGCCTTGAAAAACCAGAATACTATGGATATTTCGCATTTATAAGCTATTCTGAAGTAAAAAGTAGTACCCATAATCGCAAGGTTTTGCGAAAAGGTGTTCAAAAGCTTGTGTTTTTCGAGTATTCTTTTTCAGAGCTTCCCTATGCTAGCTCAAAAAAAAAATGATTATCAAAGAGACTTGTTTAAGACGAATTTGGAAGGTATGCTCAATCATAATGAGCCCTTATTTCGTTTAGCTCAGAAAATAGATTGGAAAAAGTTTGATACTGAATTTGGTAAACTCTATTGTCCTGACACCGGCCGCCCAGCCAAGTCAACCCGCTTGATGGTAGGACTGCATTACTTAAAAGCCACATTTAATGAAAGTGATGAAACTGTTTTAGATAAATGGGTTCAAAATATCTATTGGCAATACTTTTGCGGATGCCAAGAATTCCAGCAGGAAGCTCCTTGTGATCACAGCACATTAAGCAGATGGCGTAAGCGTATAAAATCTAAAGGGATGGAAAAGCTTTTGGAAGAAACAATTCGTTGTGCTCTTTCTAATAAATTACTGCGTAGACATCATGTCCAAAAAGTAAATGTAGATACAACAGTTCAGGAGAAAGCCATTACATATCCAACAGATGGTAAGATGGTAAACTATATTTTAAAGATTTACGATATTCATCTTCGCCAAAGTTATTCTCGTTTATCTAAAAGGTCATTATGAATGCAGAGCCGATACTTTTTAGAGGACGTAAATACAGACTTGCAAGGCGTGAGCTAAAGAGCTTAAAAACCTATTTTGGCCGTGTTTTACGGGATGTAGAGCGTAAATTGCATTCTATGGATTTATATAAAAATTATGAATCTTCTTTGTGTCTTCTTCACCGTCTTTGCGATCAAAACAGGGATAGCAAAAATAAAGTTTATAGTTTACATGCACCGGTAGTAGAATGCATCTCTAAAGGAAAAACGCATAAGAAGTATGAATTTGGATGCAAGGCGAGTTGCGTAACAAGTAGTCAAGGTAACTTTGTTTTAGGCGCGATGGCAAAACACGGTAATCCTTTTGATGAGCATACATTACCATTGGATCGCCCATACGGATCGCCCATAGAACAGGTAGAAAGGTTTTTACCCAATTCATTAAGCATAAAAGAAGTTTTTGTGGATAGAGGTTATAGAGGAGCGAAAGTTAAAGATGGGATAACAATTCACATTGTTGGCGCAAAGAAGAAAAAAATGAAACGTAGTTTACGCAAGTAGATGAAAAGAAGAGCAGCTATTGAATCCATCATTGGTCACATGAATAATGTATGATTGAGGTGTGCGAAGAAATCACCTCTTAACGCAGGAAGGTGATAAGATGTATGTGGTTTTACTAGGTGCTGGTTTTAATATGAGAAAATTGCTAAAAGCTTTTTCCATAGCTTTTTCCATGCTTAAATTTATTCTACAATATCTAACTGATTTTTCCTTAAAAAAGGAAGTATGGGTTATGGCGTTTTCTTAATATAGTGCCTTTTTCAAGCTTAACTATATAACACGGCGGGAAACTGAGTCGCTGTACCAAAGTTCCAGCTTCCCGCCAGCCAGTCCGAAATGGGAGCTGTCACGGGGACGGAGGTGGAGGTGAGGGCCGCTATTTGGGCGGCTGTTTTACGCACACAAACGGAAGACAAACACGATCCAGCACCAAGGCCCATCGCTACCATCAGAGGCATCCACAAAGTAGTTCTTTCCGGTTATTACAGAACCATTACCATGAGCCAACCGATGAGCCAACCGATGAGCCAACCGACAGAACTATTCCCCATCACAGCTCCCGTGGCATAGGAGTTGCTTACAGAACCTTGAGAATAACTGATGAGCCCGCCGACATAATTATCACCCACTAGATAGCCATCTGTCACGCCTATATTCCTAATCTCAGCACTAGTGGCGGTATAGCCAAACAAGCCTAGGTAGTCCGTAGTCTCACGCTTGATGTAGAGATTAGTGATTTTATGGCCGGCCCCATCGAAGCTACCGGTGAATTTATTTGTATTATTCCCAATGGGTGTAAAGCCCCGACAATTAGCTGCAGCCCCATTGCTGCCGTTGTAGGCGACGCAGGAGGTCGTCACACCAGCGTCCTTTTCACTCCAGCTGGGCCGTCGCCCCCCCCCGCGTCGATGTCATTCCCCAAGCGGTAGTGTTTATTCAGGCCGTTCTTGATGTCTTTTAGTTAGGCATAGGTGCTGATGATGATGGGAAAGCTTGGGACATCCCCTCGTGCAATGGGCTGTCCTGGGAGAAGGTCCCCACAATCGGGTATTTTTGCATCGCCATCATTGCTGTTGATGTTATTCGTACCAGAGATGGTTTCACAGTCACCTCCGCTATAGAGCACGGCGGGCAACTGACTCGTTGTAGCAAAGTTCCAGCTTCCAGTGGTTCCACTAGTGCTAACCGTCCAGCCCGAAGTGGAGGTGAGAGCCGCGATTCCGGCGGCTGTTTTGCGCGTACAAGTGCCGCCCGCACACCATCCAGTGCCAATGCCAATTGACCTTCCCCCAATATTTAGTACAGTCCTTTTTAGCTTTTTTTTCATTAAGCAGCATATTAAGCAGCATAGTATTCTTCCTCAAATTTGATAGGACTCTTATATCCTAAAAATGAATGTTTTCTACGCCTATTATAAAATACCTCAATATACTCAAAAATATTTCTCCTAACTTCAAATATATTTAGATATGTATTTTTATATACCTCCTCTATTTTCAAACTCCCAAAAAAAGACTCTGCAACAGCATTATCATAGCAGTTACCTTTGTGGCTCATACTGGATACAAATCCATATTTATCAGGCTTGCTCCTAAATTGATAACTCGCGTATTGACTTCCCCTGTCAGAATGAAAAATCAAACCCTTCTTTAGGCTTATTTTGAGGGCTTATTTTGAGGGCTTATTTTGAGGGCTTATTTTGAGCAACGGCTCTGGCCAAAGCTTCTAGGACCATTTCTGTTCTCATGTGATCTGCAAGAGCCCAACCAACTATTTTTCTGCTACATAAATCAAGTATCACACATAGATATAACCAACCTACGGCTGATTTAATGTAAGTGATATCAGAAACTCAGACCTTATTAGGTTCAAGGATATTAAATTCCTGTCCTAGTAGGTTCTTAGAAATAGAGTAAGCATGAGCTGAATTTGTAGTCAGAACCTTGAATTTAGGCTTGATTTGGGCAGAAAGTTCTATATTTCTCATAACTTTAGCTACTCTATTTTCTGAAACCTTACATCCCAGATCATGCAATTCTGACGTAATCCTTGGAGAGCTATAAATACCCTTAAACTTATGAAAAATATCCTTAATCATATTTTCAAGTTTTTGTGTCTCGAAAGCCCTTTTACTTGTTTTATGTTTTACCCAAACATTAAAACCGCTCCTTGAAATAGTGAATAAAGAGCACATTTTCTGCACAGGAAATGAGGAGCGATATTTTTCAATAAATTGAAACTTCATTTCTGTGGTTTTATGAAAATGGCTACTGACTTTTTTAAGATATCCCTTTCTTGACGAAGTTCAGAACACTCTTTGCGAAGCCTAGATAATTCCGCCTCTATAGAACGATTAGGATCAGAGTTATTAAACTCATATTTCCTACGCCATTTATAGAGTGTAGTTTCAGATACCTCAAAAGCTTCACTGACCTCTTTTGCTAAAAGCTTATTTTTGATCCAGTAAGTCTATACCGTATCCTTCTTAAATTGTTCATCATAGCGTTTAGCTGACGCCTTGATAGTGTTTGTTTCCATGTTTTCTTCCTCCATAATGTAAAGTGGACTGTCCACTCTTTTGGGGGAAGGTCAATTGTTTCGCGGTGGTGCCGAGGCGCGTATCCGCCGTAAGCTATTGGAGGATGATAATATAGACACGGTGATTGGCTTGCCTGCCAATCTGTTCTTTTCCACCGGTATTCCGGTGTGTATTCTGGTGTTGAAGAAATGCAAAAAGCCGGATGATGTGCTGTTCATCAACGCCAGCGAGTATTTTGAGAAAGGCAAACGGCAAAACCGCCTTTTGCCCGAACATATCGAAAAAATTGTTGAGACCTATCAATACCGCAAGGAAGCCGACCGCTACGCTCGTCGCGTGAGCATGGAGGAAATCGAAAAAAACGATTACAATCTGAATATATCCCGTTATATCAGCACCGCTGAGTCGGAGGAGCAGATCGACTTGCCGGCTAATCACGAGGAAATGGTCAAACTAGAAAAGACCATTGCGCAAGCCGCCGACAAGCACAATGCTTTTCTGGCGGAGCTTGGTTTGCCGCATTTGCCCCGTTAGGCAGACTGGAGCGGCTGAGCACGTCAAAAATAGCGGTGGGCTTGTGGGCTTGTCTGTGGAGCCGATATTTTTTTACAGGTGAACTAAAATATTTCCCTATAAAAATGTCGGTATAAAGCCTATGTAAACAGGCAACACAGTTGAGTATTATTTTTCATATGGGTTTTATATGCGCACAATGACTTTTAGTTGACCATTCCCGTTGGAAATCAGCTCAAAGCCTCTAGATCGCAATAGCTTTCGAATACGATACTCTGCTAGCGAAATGACCTTATTTTTAGGAGTTTGCTTGTCTAACTGGCTTTGGGTAGGAATGGCTTTCTTTTTGGCCTGAGGGTATATTTTTTTGTCCACAAAACGAATATCGGAAAGAAACAAAAGCGGCTTCATGAGCTTCGTTTTTTTTATTGGGACTGTTGCAAAATGTAAAGAATTGCAAATAGCGCCCTATGGATCGCTGATTTGAGGCATTTGAGAGAGGGTTAACTTCTCGTTTTTTTTGTGTTTTGCAACAGGCCCTTTATTGAGAGAAGGGATGGACTATATGTTTCTCATATCATCTAGGTAACTTCTCTCTAAACGGGCTCCGTGAATTGCAATGACCTGTGCACCCAAATAATTGCCCCACCGAGCACTGTACGATATATCATGGCCCTTGGATAAAGCAAAAAGAACACCACCCGCAAAGGCGTCTCCTGCCCCATTTGTATCCGTAACGGAAGCCGCAGAAAAGCCCTCTATTTGCTCATTTATTTTATCATGGCAAAGATAACATCCCTTTTCGCTATTGGTTACGATCACCGTCTGTGCCCTTTCTCGGAGATAGTTCAAACTATTCTGAATATCTTTTTGTTCATGATTGCCTTTACCACCCGCCACACTAATCATGGATAAGGCTTCGTCTCGATTACAGAACACAATATCGCAATATTCTTTTGTCACTCTTGCAAAATCATCTCGATAGTTCTCTACTAAAAAGGGATCGGAATACGTAAAGGCCAAGGGTACGCCTGCTTTTTTCGCTTGTTCCATGGCTTCTATGCATGTGGCTCGGGTACTCTCGCCTGTCCATAAATAGCCTTCACAATAAACATAGCTAGCACGCTTCAGCCTGTCTGTGTCAATATCGCTAGCAGACAAACGTACGGAAACACCAAGGTTTGTGCTCATAGTTCTTTGGGCATCGGGTGTCGTTAAAACAACACAAGTCCCTGTACTTCCCTCTGTTTCTGAGAGGGGCTCAACGGGAAATTCAATCCCATGAGAAGTCATTTCATCTTGAAAAAATACCCCATTTGAATCTTTAGAAACCTTAGCAGTATAGCAAGCCTTACCCCCACATTGCATAATGGCCCACATACTATTCCCAGCCGAACCACCGGACCGCAATTGTAAGGTGTGGTTTTTTAGTAAGCTCAATAACTTTACTTGCTGAGTAGATTCTGATAGCGTCATCACTCCTGAAGAGAGCCCCGTCTTTCTCAGAGTTTCCTCATCAACAAAAGTCACCGCATCCACGATGGCGTTTCCTAGGCCAAAGACATCATATTCTGTTGTTTTTGTCATAAATCACCCAAGCAACTACTGAAGATCTGTAATAGAAAAATCTAGAGCAACCTGACCCGTACGAGACATATCGACTATACCAAATCGCTTCAGCATAGTGATCATTCCATTTATACACCGAGCATTTCCGCTGGCTTCAATTAACATAGTTTCTTCTGTAATTTCAGCTATTTTTCCACCAAAAACTTCCACTATAGTTGTCAATTCTTCTCTATCCTTAGCAATGGCATGGATACGAATCAAAAGTAGCTCTCTACTGATGGAATCATGATAATTTAACTCACGAACCGTAATCACATCGGCTAGCTTTAGCAATTGTCCCTTAAATTGGCTAAGATCCTCATCTGTTCCTTTTAGTACAATGGTTATCACAGACTTTTTCGGGTCATCTGTGATTCCCACAGCCACACTATCAATATTGTAACCACGTCGTGTAAAAAGACCGGATACCTGACTCATCACTCCGGGTTTATTCGTTACATATAATAAAAGGACATGTTTTTGCAAAAGCATATTGCCATATGGAACACATCGCTTCATAGGCAAATACTATTTTTGGATTGACTGCTCAGAATTTTTTTAGATTTCTACTGAATAGTCAGAAATGAATAGAGATACCTCAACTACTGTCTCTCAAGGTAACGTCATAGCTACTTTGCAAAAGACATTAGAGCAATTGCCCCCTTTGCTTTACGATCTAAATAACGAGGAATTTTCTAGAAAAGGAGGCGGTATCATCAATGGTAGTATCGGTGAGCATGTTCGACACTCATTGGATCATATCGATGCCCTACTAACAGAAACAAATAAAGTGGCTAGTTGTACACAAGAAAAGGAGATTGTCCATGCACAAGTTGCTTACGACAAACGTATACGGGGTGGGAATGTGGAAAAAGATGTAAAGTACTGCATTCAAAAAATCCATGAGACGCTCCAAAACTTAAATAAACTTGCTCTCAGTGTAAAAGAAAAGGATACTTCCCTTCTTGATCATTCTATACAAATCGAACACGTGCTTTCAAAAGAAGGGCATAGTTCACTTTTCCCCTCTTATATAGGCCGAGAACTCATGTTTGTTTTTCATCATCTACTGCATCATAATGCCATGATTGCCATACGCTTACGCCTTTTAGAAAAAAAAATGGATACTACTTTTGGCTTGGCACCATCGACTCCTTTTCATCCAGTGAATAGTTGGTGAGTAGTTCAATCCGTGGCAGAATGGACTCAAATTTTAGCGATCGCTTCGGCTACTTTTATCTCAGAGGATTTGACTTGCATTTCTACAGGTCTTTTCATTCTTTCCGGACAAGTTTCTCTGTTCGTTGGAATCTTTGCCTGTACTTTAGGTATTTTTTTGGGAGACCTAGGTCTTTTTTTCTTAGGAAAAAGTATGGCCTACGGTCTCTTAAAATATAAGCCTTGGCAAAACAAACTTTCGCGTAACTTTAAAAAAACAGGCCAACGCTTCCAAAAGGAAGGTTGGAAACTGATTGTTCTAGCGCGCTTTGTTCCTGGCCTGCGCTTCCCCGTCTATTTGGGTGGCGGTTTCTTAGGTGGGAAACCACACACCATGATACTTTTCGCTTTGCTGGCTGGATTGATTTGGACTCCATCATTGATTTTTCTAAGTATGTGGGTAGGTCCAAGCTTACAAGAGAACATCGAAAAACTAACAGGCAACTACTGGGTAGCACTAGGCACCACAGTACTCTTAGCCTATATTCTTTTTCGTTCCCTTGTTTTTCTCTTTACACAAGAAGGACGCAGAAAACGAATTATACACTTTCAAAAATTGACTAGACCCGAATTTTGGCCCCCTTGGCTATTCTATGCCCCCTTATTACCCGGTTGGATTTATTGGATATTACGCTACAGAGGCTTTCAGACCGTAACGGCTGCCAATCCCGGAATGGAAGGTGGTGGAATGATTGGAGAGTCAAAAGCTTCGATCCTGGGACAAATTCCTTCTCAGTGGAATATAGATTGGCTTCTCGTTCCCGCATTCCCCCATAAAAACATCAAAATGAACCAACGTAAGGGAAAGAGGGGACAGAAAAAAAACTATACCCTACAGCAACGCTGGGATCATTTGAATGCAGGTTTTCAAAGTAAGGGGTGGTCTTATCCCATCATCCTGAAACCAGATCAAGGTCAACGAGGAATCGGCGTCAGCCTAATTCATAATCCGGATCAAGCTAAAAAATACCTCAAACAAAATGTACAAGATGTTCTGGCTCAAGTTTTTCATCCCGGCCCCCATGAAGCTGGAATATTCTATTATCGCATGCCTAAAGAAAAGAACGGTCATATTTTTTCTATTACCCATAAAATATTCCCTATCCTTTTAGGAGATGGTAAGTCTAATATAAAAGAGCTCATCCTCAGTCATCCTCGCTACGCTATGCAAGAGAAAATATTCTTGAAGCGATTATCACAAAAAAAAGAAAACGTCAAAAGAGTTCTGAAAAAAGATGAAACACTACAGTTGACAATAGCCGGTAATCATGCCCAAGGAACTATGTTTTGTGATGGTACTTTTTTGTATACAGAAGCTCTGCGAAAAAAAATTGACCAAATTGCTAAAAAAATTTCAGGGTTCTACTTTGGGCGCTTTGACATACGCTATCAAACCCAAAAGGAATTGAGAGCTGGTAAAAAGATTTCCATAATAGAGTTAAATGGAGCCAGTTCCGAGTCGACAAATGTATATGACCCTAGCTTCAACATTTTTCAAAAATATCACATACTATATCAACAATGGCAATTGTTATTCTCGATTGGTTATGAGAACCGGAAGGCAAACTTCCCATATCTAAGCCTTATGCAATTATTACGAAGTATAGTGAAATATATAAAAACACAAAAGGCTAAAAAAATCTCTGATTGATTACAAGTAGGCAGACTCAAAATGTTACGACTAAGTTTGTGGATTTCTCTTCCCCTACTCTTTATTCTGTACGCATCTCCTTTCTGCAAAAAGAAATTATTTGCACAAATAAATATAAGCAACATTCCCCCCCATTCTATTCCTATTTCAGACGGATGGGGGAGTTGGAAAAGTCTACATACAAAACACTTTACTATTCACTTTCCTACCGGGAGAAGGGGATATGCCATCCAAGCCGCACAACTTTTTGAAAAAGTACACAAGAGACTAGGCGTACTCTATACTAAACCATGGTATAAATATAAAACAAACGTATCCCTTGTCTTCTCCAGTGATATAACACAGGGCTTTGCCACCACTGTAGGCATCAATCAAATTGTATTGTATTTAGAAGCTCCGCAATTGGGAACGTTTTCATATTATGAAAATTGGCTAGATCTATTATTTACTCACGAATACACACACATCCTTAGCCTCCAAATTTGGGATCCAAAGAGATATTTGCTTTTTTTAGGGCGCGTACTATTTGGATTACCACCTAATCTGTATTCTCCTGCTTTTTTGACTGAAGGCGTGGCTGTTTGGGAAGAAAGTTTGAGTGGTTTAGGACGTTTAAAAGATACTCTTACAAACATGGCCGTGCGTACAGCTATCCTATCAAATTCTTACCCTTCTTTATCAGAAATGGTAAACACAACTCATAGATGGCCTAGGGGTGCTATTCCTTATTTGTATGGTGGGCGCTTTATTGCAGAATTTGCCCAGCAAAATGGAAAACAAGCACCTAGAGATTACTGGGGTATCGACTCGATGTTGAATATTCAACATCGTTTTAATGCACTAGATGCATCTTATCGAGAAATTTATAAAGCTATGTACGAAAAAGATGTGGAGCAGTACCAAAATAAAAACACCTTACTCAAGAAAAAAGGCCTCACACCATACAAACGTCTCACCTACGATGGAAATACAAAAAGTTTTCTTGTGCATGATCGTGAAGACAAACTTCTATTTTTTGGAAATCCCCCCAATCATTCTTCTGGTGTTTACCAAATCCATTTAAAAGACCTAACGCGTAATCCAATTTTAGTTCGCAAACAAATTACAAATCGTGGTATTGCCTTAGCTGGTCGGCGTCGCATCTATAGTTCAGATTACCTTCTCTATCCAAATTTTGGTATACGCCAAGAGCTTCATGATGGGAATCGCTCCCATCTCTTTGGTCGTATGGCACCAAATCGAAGTATATCTTATCCTAGCCTTTCTTCGAGTGGCAAAAAAATATATTTCATAGAAAAAGAAAATAACTTTCGCGTACTAAAGTTCGCCAGCATAAAAAATGGGTCTCTCTACGATGAAAAAAAAATCTTCCGTACTAGTTATCAAGGAATACTACAATTCACAGCCCTTTCCCGTAACGGACGTTATCTTGCAACAGTTTATAGAGATGGCACAAAAGGTTCAGCAGGTATAGTCATTTGCTCAATTGTTAGGGGTGATATAAAAGACTGCAAGCTCCGCCTGCGAGCTAAAAAATCCGTTCTAACTCAAATTTCTTTTTCATACGACGACCGGAAGTTACTTTTTAGTTCCGATGCCAATGGTATTTACAATATCTACAGCTTCCACATCAAAAAAAATTCCATACGGAGAAATACACGAACAAACACGGGTCTATTCTATCCCATAGGAGCTAAAGAAAGTCTATATGCCATTGCGTATTTCAAAACAGGATATGACGTTATCCAAATCTCTCATAAAGATAAAATAGCCAAGAGAGCCGATAGGCTCTTTCTCAAGCAGAATATTTCTGTGATTTTCTCTCAAAAGATTGGGATCCAAAAGATCAGGAGGGACGTAAAAGGTGAGATAGAAACAAATATTGAAAGCAATCGAATGCAGTATGCAGAAAGTCATTACAATCCTCTTTCCAATTTTTCTCCATATTACACCGGTTTATTTGACTTTGGAAAAGTTGGGGCTATTTCGAATTTTTTATATGCAGGGGGAAGCATTGAAATGCGTGACCCCCTCCACTGGCACATACTAGGAAGTTCTCTCAGTCTTTTTTCACAAAATAATGCTGATGAAAAATCAGAAGAAAATGACAGCATAGATAACTCCCAAGTACTCAGTGGTTCAGCCTACTACATATACAATCGCTATCAATTTGGTCTATCTCTGAGTCATAGGCGTGACGGGCTTAGAGAGAAAACGATTAGTGAAAAAAACAGTGGCTATCTTACATACATCAGGCCTGGACGCTTTATTTCTTTCCAAAACCTTTTGGGCTATACCTCGCAAGAACATATTTTTACAATAAAAAACCCATCAAAAAGCTCATCTGGAGGAGCGGGACAAGTGACGCAAAATAATGACGTCAATTTGAATGAGGAACTATCTCTGGCTGGCCCTTCAGTCATACTTCTTTTGGGAGATATACATCTCTTTCCCGAATCTATTAGCCCAGAAAAAGGCTGGGATATTTTTGTAAAGGGTGAATACTATAAACAAAATCTCCTAGGGCAGACATCTATGGACGATGAATCTTCGGCTGCAATAGGTGTGGACTATGGAGTGGTTGAGTGGAGCACATCTTTGTATTTACCTTCTTTTTGGAATAATCATGTGAATTTTCTAGGCGTGAGTTCGTATCAATATTTCGGAAAAAATGTGAAACTCCGCCATAATTTTCACGGAAGCCTGATTCGTAATGCAGATAAATCTATTTTTAAAGGGGGTACTTTTACGGTATATAGCTACGAATATCGCTTCCCTCTTCTTTGGTATTCTCGCTCTCTTGTGAACGATTGGCATTCTTTTTTTCTTCGCAATATAACACTGACACCTTTTTATGAATATGGTGTTACAAAGAACTTACAAAATGAAAGGAGGGATACATGGGCCTATGGCCTGCAAATAGGTATAGGATTGAACGTGTTTTATATCCCTTTTCCTAAAATTATATTGAGTATATCGCAAGGGAAAGAAGGAGGGGGTCTATTTGCGTTTGGATTTTTTAGCGGAATAGGGGGAACAAGTGCAAACGGAAAAAACTCCTCTCCTTACGGGAATCGAATCACTGAACCCTATCGTCACTTTTCTTATCAACAAAGATTCCTCAATTACTTCCCAAATAGTTTCCAAAATTAGCATACAGTGGCTCTATCCACTTTACATAAAGACTGTACGACGTGAAAAAAATAACGCTTACCTCCTATTTCCAATCTGCAAAGAAGTTTTCATACGTAAAAGACAATAGCATTGATCTTGTCGTTACATCCCCGCCGTATCCGATGGTTGCAATGTGGGATGATATTTTCTCTCAACAAAATAAACTGATTCAAAAATATATGGAAAACAATCAACCTCAAGATGCGTTCCAAAAAATGCATGAGCTATTGGATGATACATGGAAAGAAGTCTATAGAGTTCTCAAGCAAGGGGGGATTGCCTGTATAAATATAGGAGATGCGGTGCGAACAATCAATCATCATTTCTGTCTGTATTCCAATCACTCACGAATACTCAACAGTTTACAGAAAATTGGCTTTATTTTTCTACCGGATATTTTGTGGCGAAAAGAAACCAATGCCCCCACTAAATTTATGGGTTCTGGAATGCTTCCCGTGGGTGCTTATGTTACCTATGAGCATGAATACATATTGATCACAAGAAAAGGACAAAAAAGAGAGTTCTCTTCAATAGCAGAAAAACAAAAAAGAAGAGAAAGTGCATTTTTTTGGGAAGAACGTAATCTTTGGTTTTCAGATCTTTGGCGAAATATTAAAGGTGTATCTCAAAAAAATAGCAATGGAAAAGATGGGAGACGATTGCGAAACGCCGCATTCCCTTTTGAATTGGCTTATCGATTAATTTTAATGTACTCGATAAAGGACGATTTTGTTCTAGATCCTTTTTTGGGTACGGGAACAACGCTAGAAGCGGCGGCCGTTGCACAGAGAAATGCTATCGGATTAGAAACAGATCAGAGCTTTCAAGAAAATATCCAAAATAAAATTTGTAACACTCCTCAAAAATCAAAAGAAGTCAATCAAAACAGAATCGATTCTCACATTCGATTTATAGAAAAGCGATTACAATCCGGAAAGCTCATTAAACATAAAAATAATTATTATAATTTCCCTGTTATCACTAACCACGAAACAGATCTTTTTTTGAATCATATCTTAGATGTAAAGGTATTGCCTGAAAATAATTATGAAATCACTTATTCAGATGAACAATCCAAAAAAAGAAAAAACGAACAGGTGAAAAGTAAAATCAATACTGACTCTATGTAAGCTGGGACTTACACAGGGACGGTTGCGAAATGTAAATAATTGCAAATAGAGTGCTATGAAGCGCTGATTTAAAGCATTTTAGACGCATATTTTCTTACTTTTCTGTATTTTGCAACAGCCCCACAACGGAATTTCCATAAGCCAGATGTGTGCCCTTCTTGGGAATGAAGTCACAAAAAATAAATTTATGTAGATGAGGGCAAAGCATGGAGAAGAATAAGCCTCCTAGAGTTTTTTATGTACTCTCCGAAAAATAGCCGTTTCAATCGTAAAAAGAAGCGAAGCTTGTTTTATCCACAGTGGAGCTTTCCTCTTCTTTTCGCGGCCTTAAAATCTGGGTTTTGCCTTGGCAAGGCCTTCCACTGGGAGTTCCTATAACATTTAATTTTTAATTAGCTTTTGCTAGTGCTATCAAATTTTGTCCTATTTGTAGATTCTGTTTTTTGTCTGTACTATATGGTATAGCTTTGTCATTTTGAATGAGTACAAGAGGATAGAGTTCATTTTCTAATCTTTGTTTGATTTTTTTGTACTCTGTTTCATTTTGAATGGAGAGGGTAAGTATTTTCCAGCCTTGGGCGTAAAGGTTTGCAATCTGAGAAAAACTAAGGTCTGTAGAAAAAAGTTGTTTGCCATGTAAGCTTTTTTTTGTACTGATTTTTTTGGCTTCTAGATCTTTTGGATGAAAGGAAGGTAGTTGATAAACATTTGTTTTCCCTAAGATATCCTGAAAGGAAATAACAGCTAGTGAATTGACTTCATCATTGGAAGTTAGAGCGAGAAATTTTCCCATTTCCCCTAAATATAGTTCAAGGAGACTTTCTTTTTCTAAAATATTTGCATAGGTAATTGGAATGTTTTCCATTTGAGATCGATAGGCATTATATGGATTTGTATCAATAAGCATAACGGGAATCTGAAATGACTTTATACAAGAGGCTAACTCTCGGGCCCAAGCATGGGCACCAAGTAGGAGTATTCCACGGGGTTGATGAAGAGTCAAATTTAGAAAATGGGCTAATGGTTTCGCCAAAAGAGTGGAGAAAAGACCAGAAAGAACAATAACTGTAAAGACAATGGGAACAAGAAAATTATCATTGGGGTAACCAGATTGTTGTAATTCTAGCGCCAACAGAGAACTAATGGCGGCTGCCACAATACCACGAGGTGCAATTGCAGATAAAAATAAAATTTCTTTCCATTTTAAACCAGTATTCCATGTGGAAAAAATGACAGATAAAGGACGAATAATTAGTAAGAGCACTAACACAAACAAAATGCTTTGTAAGTTGACTTGGGCAAGGGCAGATATTTCAATTCTTGCGGAAAGAACAATGAAAAGACTAGCAATCAAGAGAACTTGTAGACTTTCTTTAAATTCTGTAATTCTTTTTATTGGAACAATTTTCTGATTTGCCATGACTAGCCCCATTACGGTGGCTGTGAGTATTCCCGCTTCTTTTTGGAGTAAATTGGAAAGAGAAAATGAGACGATTAGTGCCATCAGTGTAAATGGACTTTGCAAAAACTCAGGAATGATTTCGTAACGTATTAACTGGAGTATTATGTAGGCAACTATGGATCCCATGAACACTCCCACAAAAATGATTTTTCCTAAAGCTAAAAATATATGACCAAGGCTGTTTGTAAATTCACCAAAGAAAGTTTCATAAACGAGTACCGCTAGTATAGCTCCAATGGAATCAACAATAATGCCCTCCCAACGTAGAATAGCACCTATGGTTGGAGAGAGTCGTACAGAACGTAAAATGGGGGCGACAACGGTTGGACCGGTAACCGTAAGAATAGCACCCAGAACTAGGGAAAGTGAAAAATCCATGGCTAAAAGGAAATGAGCAGCGAATGCACAAAGGAAGAAAGTTATAAATGTACCAATGCTTAAAAGGTTTCTTACCGCAGAACTGGCCTTTTTGAGCTCATCAATGCGTAGATTAATGGCACCCTCAAAAATAAGTATAGCAACAGAGATTGATACTATGGGAAAAAGGAGATCGCCTAGGATCTGATCTGGTTGAATGATACCCAAAAAAGGACCGGCGAGTAATCCAAAACCTAATAAGAAAAGTATAGATGGGATGCCTAGGCGCCAAGCGATTAATTGTGCACTAATGCCCAAAAAAAGAATTGTTGCTAATCCAGTAACTGTGCCTTCTATCATGGGTTCATAAAGACAGAATAGGGATGGAGCGGTGTGACGCCTATCTATTCTTTGTTATGCCGAGCCATTTTTCAACTCTTCCAGAAGCATCCTAACCATCCCCACAGAGAGTGAGGGATGATGAATAGAAATAAACGTCTATCACCAAGATACTTGAAACAGAGTCATATTGGGGATGTATTGAAGCAATAAATTTTTCTATACAAAATTATATATATAATGAAATGAACATATACTTATACGTTTTACTAAATGGAATGGCAAATATCAAATGCAACTCTTGTTTATCGAGATCAGGTAGAAAAAGCTGTAGGCTTACATATTGAAGAAGGGATTATTCAGAAACGTTTTGGAGCGGGGGAGGCTCATGCTGAACTGGCTAACCTTAATCTCAATGGTTTATTTGTTTTTCATGGCCTAATCAACTCTCATGATAGCCTGATCGCCAGTTGCCATGCCTTTCGAGGTGCCAACCATCCGTATAACAGCTGGATAACTTGGGATAATGAGCTAAAATCTTCTCCTCTTTTTCGTCAGCGCATGCTTCTTGACCCAGCTCATCTCTATCAAATAGGTTCTTATAGAAATATCTTGAGCGGAGTAACAACCATTGTGGATCATGTTCCCCATACTATCCGTAAACCTTTTGAAAAGCAAGTGTTACCCTTTCTTTTATCTGATTTTGGTATTTCTCATTCTCTTTGTTCTTACTCTTTAGGCTGGGGTAATGGGATACGCCAAGAATATGAATACGCTGTTCAAAATGATTTACCCTATATTATACACATTGCTGAGGGATTTGACCTAGAGAGCCGGTCTTCTTTGCAAAAACTTATGGAATTAGGCGTTTTAGGAAAACATACCGTTTTAGTTCATGGTCTTTCACTCTCTCTCCATGATTTAGATAGTATTGCCAAGGCAGAGGCGCACCTTGTTTGGTGTCCTGTAAGTAACTGGCATATTTTTCAAAAAATGGCACCAATAAAAGAAGCTCTTGAGAGAGGGATTAACGTTTCCATAGGGACAGATTCCGCGATGTCTGGGTCACGAAACTTACTACATGATATTCGTTTTGCTCAGGAATGCTATCAAAAGAGATATGTGGAAACACTGGAGCCTTCTTTACTACTCAAAATGGTTACGACAAACCCTGAAAAAGCGTTTCGTATTGAGAGGGAACAGCACTTTACACAGGGTTCTCCAGCAGATTTTATTGTACTCAAAGGGAAATACCCTAGTGCACCTCTCGCTTCTTTTGCAGAGGCTGATCTGGAAGAAATCTACCTAGTTGTCCTTTCCGGTGAACCCGTTTATGGGCATGTGAATTTAGAGAAAATATTTCTATCATGTGGCATTGACTTTGAAAGATTTCACATGAATAGTGGCGGAGATGAAATGGAAAGGATTGTGAAGCGTCATAACGGTGATCATATGCAAAGTTTAGAGCAGCTTTTTCAGAGAGTAGATTTCGCTTGGCAAAGATCATTGGACTTTTTGCCGATAATGACCAAGTGAGATAGGCTCACACATATGCCCATTATACGAAATTATAATCCAAGATCTATTGTATATTTTCAGGAAGATATGGGAGAGGAAATTTTTATCCTGCAAAAAGGGGATGTATTGTTAATTAGTACGCCTATTGGAGAAAAAGAAGAGCGCCGTGAAAAAGTCAAAGTTGGTGAATTTTTTGGAGTTAAATCTGTTCTAGGGTGTTATCCCAGAGAAGAAACGGCTCAAGCGTTATCTAACACAAATCTAGTGGTTTTCAAGCAAAAAGAATTTGAGGCATATATATCAAAAAATACTCGCATTATTGTTCAAATGACAAAGGTCTTTTCTAGTGAATTGAGAGAGATTCATAAGCGTGTTCGTTCCGTATTGAATGTGGGACAAGTGAAAAACACAGCTTTTGAATTACTAAGTGTTGGTGAGTCATTTTATAGGAATCATAATCTTGATTATGCAGCTTATGCATTCCAGTGCTATCTTAAAAATCATTCTGAAGGCAAAAATAAGGAACGTGTAATGAAGTTTTTAGGACTGATCCAAAAAGGTACAACCTATCCAGCTACTTTTGAAGATCCTCAAGCAGAGGAAGGAATGGTTCTACCCGTCAATAGATACTCTGAGCAAACTACTTCGGACACAGATAAAGAAGGAAGCGATAAGGGTTATAGGGCAGATAGTAATTTAATTACTCTTTTTGAAACAGGACAGAAATTTTTTGAGAAGAATAATACACCAGAGGCCATTAAAATTTTTACTCAGTGTATTAGTGGACATAACCCAAAAACACAAAAGGGAAAAGAACTGGTTGAGAAAGCGAGTTGCATGATAGGAAGTGCTTATTTGAGACAGGGAGACTATAAGGATGCTATTTTATCTCTTTCTCTATATATAAAAAAGTACCCCACGGGTGAGTTTATAAGAAGTTGTATATATCAATTGGGGGTTGTTCAGGAAAAGCAAGGTAATGGTGATAAGGCTCGTGTTTTGTACCATAAAGTTGCAACGATGAAGCCCCATGATATTGTGACAAGTCAGGCCAGAAAAAAATTACAAAATAATACGGGAATTTCCTAGTCAAAGTCATGCTAGAAGCTTTGTATGAAAAATTTGGGGTTACTTTTAAAAGTAGCCAGATTATATTTTGTGAACATGAGCCTGGGGAAGATTGTTACTTTATCCTAAAAGGAAAAGTCAAGATAACAAAAACAGTTGGAACAACACAAAAAACTCTAGATGTAATTGATAAAGGTAATTTTTTTGGAGAAATGGCTATTCTTGAGACAGAACCACGTAGTGCTTCTGCTATTGCCGCAGAAGATATAAGGGCCCTAAAATTCAATCGTGTAAATTTTGATATGATGATACATAAGCAACCTCAGCTTGCTCTTAAACTTATGTTCAGTTTTTGTGGACGTATACATGATGCTAGGCGTCGTTTACAAATCTTACATATAGAGGATCCACAAGTACGAGTGAGTGATGTTTTTGTTATGCTTGCTGAGAAAGATCCACGTTATGGTAAGGTGTCTCGAATGAATTTTAGCATAACGGTGAATGATGTTGCTTCTTGGGGTGGACTACCAGTGGGAGATGTGCAGCGCGTTATGAATATTTTTGTACGTCGAGATAAGATTGAGATATACGCTGATCATATTGTTATTCATAACATAAATGACTTCAGTCGACTTGTAACTTATCACAGAAAAAATATAAATGCATAATATAGATTTTTTTTGTACAGAGTGAGAAAGAGTAATCTCCCCGTGTATTTTCACTTAAGTAGCTTTTGATTTGATTTCGTTTTATCAAGTATTATAGTAAAAGATGTCCCTTGGCCAGTTTTACTTTCTACTTGGAGTTGGGCTCCCATATTCCTAATCATGTGTTGGACGAGGGTTAAGCCTAATCCAGAACCACCACTCTCTTGCTTCGTACTATAAAAAGCATCAAACATTTTTTCTTGTACTCCTTTCGATATTCCTGGCCCGTTATCACTAATTCGTATATAAATAAGTTTTTCATGTTTTTTTGTGTTAATATAGATATGTGCTTCTCTTTTTTGATCGGAGCATTTTTTAAATGCTTGAACTGCATTTAAAACAAGATTCAAAATGATTTGGCGTAAAAAACTTTGATCCCAGTATTCTATTTTCTTAATCTTATCACCTTCAAAATGAATTTGTATATTCTCACGATTCAATTGCGGTTTGAGCAGTGTCACAATTTGTTCAATTAAAATATCTAAGCCAAAGCTTTGTTCCTGTTTTTGTTTTTTAGGTTGAAGTAAGCTAAAAAAGCTGTTTAGTGTTTGATTTAGATTTATGATTTCATCTTTCACAATTAAAATTTTCTGTTGGATTTTATTGCGTAGTTCAGTATTATCCACTTCTTGAACATAATTTTCTAGTAGTTGTAAATGCATATGTATAGCGGCCAATGGGTTTCTTACTTCATGAACAAGTCCCGCTGCTAGTGTTGGTAATTCTATATTAGTTTTATGGCTATGCAGGGCAGGTAAATTTTTATTTTCAGAAGTCATGGTAGTTTTGAATACATATGATAATAGTTACATTTTCACTTTTAAAATTTCTAGTTCCATAAACCAAATATCTTCTTTTTGTATATCTTCTTTTGGGAAACTAGAGAGTTTTGTTTCTTCCCAAAGAAAAAGGTCCGGAACTTTTTTTCTATTTTTTTGTACATAAATAGGAGATGCTAAATTAAAGAGCTTTTCTTGTCTTTTTTCCCAGTGTAGGCCCATAAATATTTTTTGTCCGATTTGTTTTTCTAGTTTCAGAAGCGTTGTTTCGTTTACATTTATCCAAAAAGCACGCTTCCCATTTCTCACAAGAGCTTTTCCCTTTATCTGTTGATTCTTATATAGCTGAGGGGATAGACAGTTGGCTATACCTTTACCTATATTAGAAAAATAAGTTCCTAAACGTAATATCTTGTCATTTCTTTTCCTAGCATATGCATAGGGGAGGCGTTCTAGAGTGAGTTCTCCTTCGTTATATTGATTCGTTTCGATTGGAATGAGCATTTTTGTGTCTAGTCTGTTATGCTTTACTTGAGAGCTAATATCTTTTTTAGTCAAAAAAAACTGAATTCCTTTCTGAAGGAAAAAAAGCCTCCCTTTGCCAGCTAAAAATACCCTTCTAGCATAAATAATTTCATTAGAAGAATCTGTCTTTATGTCTAGCCGATTAGCTATTTTGTTCCAAATTCTTTTTGTGTTTCGAGTTTGTCTAGAAAGGGGAAAAAAACAAAGATTTAATCCAGATTTTTTCAAAGCGTTTAGTCGAGGAATATATCGATATTGATCCCTTTTCTTTAGGGGAATATCTGTAAAAAATAAAAGGAAAGCCGGCTTTTGCCAAGTTTCGTAGCGTTCTATTATGGTCAGTGCCTTCTCAAAGCCTTTTTTAGAAACCTCACCTCGTATGGCTTTTCTATTCAACAGCTGTATTGTCCTTCTCCAATTTGTATTCATAGGAATTGTGCTAACTTGATCTTTATCTTCGATTGCAATGACCCCTAGTCGATTTTTTTCTATCAAATTTTTCCCTATCGAATTTTTCCCTATCGAAAGGGAAGAGGAAAGGTTTTCTTGAAGAAAAGTCAAGTGGTGAAGTATCTCGGGTATTTCTCCATTCATCGATCCAGAAAAATCTAGTAGGAGGGCAATATCTGAGTTTGAGGCAAAAGAAGAAGATTGTTGGCTTGTATTGTATTTTATGCGGGGCTTAGCAAACCCTATAGAGGCTTGGAAAAGTTGTTTCATTGCTTCTTGTATTTGAACTCTAGAATTCACTGCTCTGGATTGCCTTTTGATAAACTGATTTGTTAGACAAGAAAAAAGAGATAAAGTGATGACTAGTCTTTTTTGATTAGCGAGGTGTACGCTAGTTTCTATTAGATGCGAAGCTTCACTGCTATTACAAAGTATTTCCGCTTCTTTTGTTTGAAGCAGGAAATTATGTTTTACTTGAAGAGCATTTATAAAGTCTCTTGTTTTTGAAAAAGAAAAAAAAGGGTACGTGTAATGATTTTTCAAAAGAAATAGTGATGCGATTTGTAAATCAATGGCAGGATATTTTGAAGAGAGAAAATTTTGTACACTTTTTTTGTTTCCATCTATTCGAAATGGTAAAACAAGGCCTTGATTTTGTCTGATCTTGTCTTTAGGAAAGGCATGAAGCCTTATTTTTGGTGAAAACAATATCAAAAATAAAAAATGAATACATATAGTGAGAGGAGATATAATCAGAAGTTTATGAAAAAAGAATTTGTTTGTTTTATATAAAGTACGAAACATTGTGTTAAATAGACATTATAGATGTGGTCTAGTCAATTCGTTTCTTCTCTTTAATTGTTTGCAAACTATTCCAGACTTGATAGGCATCCCATAGGGCACTCACATCATGGGTACGTATATAGTCAGCACCATTTTGATAGGCAAAAAGCTCTGCGGCAAGAGTTCCGTGATTGCGGTAAGATACATCTTTTTGTATGATTTCACCGATAAATGATTTGCGAGAAACAGAAACCATTATGGGAAGCGAAAAATATTTTTTGAGCTCTTGTAATTTATTCAAAATATAAAGAGAAGAATTAGGATGATTACCTAAGAAAAAACCCATTCCGGGGTCCAGTACCAAGCGTTCTTTTTCAATGTTTTTTTGTATTAGCTTTCCTATACGTTTTTCAAAAAAATGAATGATATTTGTGTACAGCTTTTCTTTTTTTTGAGTACTTTCGCGTGTTGCCATACCTGATTTTTGTATAGAATGCATAACAATCAGTCGGCAACTTGCCTCTGCCAATTCTGGATAGAAAGTATGATCAGAAAAACCACTAGTATCATTTAGATAATCTACGCCTTTTTCTATAGCGTAGCGTTGAACTGTAGTATTATGGGAATCCAATGAGAGTTTGTATAGCCTCCCTCTGTTGTGTTGCAATTTTTCCCAAACAGCTTTTAGTCGGTGAATTTCTTCTTCTGCAGAAATTTTTTTGGCATCAGGATGGCTAGAGGCGGCTCCTATATCTATAACGTGGGCACCACCTTGTAAAAGAAAATGGGCTTGTTGGATTGCTTTATCTGTTTGCAAGAATAGATTCCCGTCTGAAAAAGAATCTGGTGTGACGTTGAGTATACCAAAAAGTATTGGCTCTTTTTTAATGTTGGACAAAGAAATCGTTTCTACCATGAATTTCAGATGAAATTAGCTTTTTTTATCTTTCTTTTTTCTAGTAAGATTGTAAGGAATAGAGAGCTTGTAGTAGATAGTAAGGTAACATAGGGCCATGCAAGTGAAGGGAAAGAAAGATTTGCCACTAGTGTGATACAAAAATTAGAAACTAAAACTATGGCTATAGTTTGTGTAGTGAGTTTTTTCATGTTGAAAATAGAAATTGTGAAAATAGCAATCAAGGCTCCATTGATATAATTCATGGAACCCATAGCTATGGATAAGAAATCTTTTGCATAGCTATGTACATATGTAGCTCCCTGAGCAAAAATGTACAAAAACAGAAGAGAGAGGAAAGAAAAAAATTGTGGAGGAAGAGAAGAGATTCTACTCTTAGAAGTTAGCAATGCCTTCCATACAGCACTTGTGGAATGGAGAGCTGAGTCAATGGTGCTCATTGTCGCAGCAAAGACAAGAATAGAAAAAAAGCTAGTGAGCCAGTTGCTTTTTGTGAAAAGCACGTAGTCAATCAGAGGCGTCTCCGGAGAGAGCCCCTGTTGGTTTTGAAAAGATAGAAAAAAACCTAAAAAAAGGTAGATAGAGATAACACTAAAAGCTCCAAGACCAGAGTAAAAAAGGGCTTTTTGTGCTTTTTTTAGTGTGTTTGTAGATAGTATCCTTTGTAGCAAGTCTTGATCCGTTCCATGACTGCCTATTGATAAAACAAGTCCTCCCAAAAAAAGTACAGGACTAAAGTAAGCATTTTCCACAGCCATATTAGAATCAAAATAGTCAATTGAGGATAAAATCAGAGATAGAGGATCGATATTTTGTAGAAAAAAATCAACAGCTATAAAAGCAAGCAATCCTATCCCCACGAAAAATATAAGCCCTCCTTGGATTTGATCTGTCCAGACTACGGCTCGAAGCCCTCCGGAAAGGCTATATATTCCACATATACCAGCCATCAGAATAAGCCAGAACCAAATTTGTCCGGAAAATAAAATAGATAAAGCATGGGCCCCCAAAAAAAAACGGACACCACTAGAAAGAAATTTTGTGAGTAGAAAGGCATAGCTAAGTAAACCTTGGCCTTTTTTATTCTGACATGCTTTTTCATAAATAGAGAGCGTTCGATTCTTATAAAGAAAAGGCAAATAGTATCGTGAGACTATATAACGACCCACTATAAAACCTAGGGGTAAATAAAGGAGGCTGATTTTTTGTTGAAATCCGATTTGTGGAAAAATGAGAATAGTTGCTACAGAACTTTCTGTAGCAACACTAGAAACTAGTGCTGGGAAAAAAGAGATTTTTTGTTTCGCAAAAAAATAGTCATCGTCATTTACTTTTGATTGGTAAGTAAAATAGGCTAAAGCGAGAGTTATCGAAATATAAACACTAATGAGTAGTATAAATTCAAAACTATAAAAGAGAGGATTCATATGAGACGCTATTCAATCGTTACGAAGGGGGGGAGCGTTATGAAATGTAAGTAAGGGCAAATAAAATGTCGTGAAACGCTGATTTGCATCATTTATAAGGTCAACTTCCTGTTTTTTTGTATTTTGCAACAGTTTCCCCCCAAAAAAAGAAAAGATCAATGTGTTTTTAGCGGCAGGTTTACTTAGCATTTTATGAAATAGTTTTCTAATTTCAGAGTGAAAAATACTTTCACTCATTTTTTTCATGAAATGAAAATTTTTCTAGAAGGGCTTGATTTACCAGAGGCGGAGTATACTTTAGTAGGCTTTTCCCATAGCGTGCAATCTCTTTGAGTATAGTACTAGATAAAAATGAATATTCACTTGATGCTAGTAGAAATACGGTATCCGTTTCTGGACACATTTCTGCGTTTACTTGGTACATCGCATATTCATAATCAAAATCACTAACCGCCCGTAAACCTCGTATGACAGCACAGGCATTTTTTTGACGTACAAAATCGACCAGTAGTATAGAAAAAGTGGTGACTTCCACATTTTGAATTTTCATCTCAGACAGTGTCTCTTGGAGTAATTTTTGACGCTCTTCCATTGTGAATAGGTATTTCTTGGATGTGTTCTGAGCGACACCTACGATCACATGGTCAAAAAGTCTTTGGGCACGTAAAATGATATCAATATGCCCGTTGGTAGTGGGGTCAAAGGAGCCAGGATAAACAGCAATTCTCAATCTGTCCATACCACAAAGATGCTTTGTCAGTTTGTCAATGTTTTTTCAGTTGCCAGTAAAGATAGATGGAAGTCTCATGGGCTGGTGTAAAAAGTGGAGTAAATGGAGTAAATGCAGTAAAGTACCGATTTTGGGTATTTTAGACGGGTATTTTCTTACTTTGTCTGCATTTTACAATAACCCCCTCCCCAATTGAGAAGGATGAGTTCTAAAATAGTCAGGTATAAGTCTTTTCCCAATTATTTAAAAGTTAAGGTGCCCTTTGGTGTGTCTGAAGAATGGAATAAGAATGCACTCAGTACAAGTGCAACTCGTAAGCATGTTGAGAAGGGAGGTTTGCATACTGTTTGTCAAGAAGCCGCTTGTCCAAATTTAAGTCATTGTTGGGCCCAAGGTACAGCTACTTTCATGATAATGGGAGATCATTGTACAAGGCGATGTGGTTTTTGTAATGTTTCGACAGGTCGCCCTTTACCTCTACAAAATGACGAAGCTGAAAGTTTAGCCGATGCAGTTTTTACAATGGGAATACAGCATGTTGTGATCACTTCTGTGGATAGAGACGATCTAAAAGATTGTGGGAGTACTCACTTCGCACAAACAATCCGAGCGGTGCGTCAGAAAAACCCGCAGACTACAATCGAGGTTTTGATCCCTGATTTTAAGGCCAAGGTAGAAAATTTAGAACGTATTTGGGAGGCCAAACCAAATATCATTAACCATAACGTGGAAACTGTACCTGATCTTTATAAGTCAATCTGTCCTCAATCTCATTATCAAAATTCTTTGGAAGTTCTGAAACTTTCCCATCAAAGAGGCTTTATAACAAAAAGCGGTATTATATTGGGTCTTGGAGAAAGGTTTCGAGAGATTTGTGAAGTGATTAATGACCTGATTGCTTGTGGCGTGAAAATATTGACTATTGGTCAATATTTACAACCAACGATACAACATGCCCATGTAAAAAAATATTTTCCTTTATCATTCTTTCGTAGATTGAAACAATATGCCCTTAAAAAAGGGATGGGGTATGTTGAAGCTGGTCCCTTAGTTAGGTCTTCATATCATGCCAAAGAAAGTTTTGAGAAATTTATAAATAGCACTTAGTGAAAACTCTATACATCCATCTTTTTCTAATTTATTTTTTATTTATGGGGTTCAAATCTGTCTGGGGACAGGTTGTTGTTTCTCAACGGAAACAAGAAATTTCAATCTCCTTGGATGTTTTTGGACCTTTACCTTCTTCAGAATTGTCCAATATTTTGGATCCGAATTTAGGAGCAGGCCTCAACTATCGTACTCATTGGCCAAAACCTTTATATACAGAGTTGGGCGTAGCGTGGGTATTTATGCAAGGTGAGCAGCCTCAAAAATTATTTATCGTACCCCTCTATACAGCCCTAGCCTATCGTTTACCAACAGAAGGGCGCCTTGACCTATTTGCAAAGCTGGGTTTAGGTTCTAGCTATATAGAGGTTCGTCCCAATAACGTGAGTGGTTGGGATCCATTTCTTTTGTTAGGTTTTGAGATTTCAATTTTGGCTACTCGTTTTTTACGCATTGGGGTTCGTTTTGATTATTTCCATATATATGAAAAACATTTAGATGCCCCGAAAGATAGCCAAGAGAGCCCCGAAATACCAGCACATGTTGATGTTCGTTTTAGAGAAGCACAAAATTTTAGTATCATTAATGGTGAATTCATAAGGTTTGGTGTTTTGTTTGGTTATGTATTTTAAGTGAGAAAAAAAAGAAAAAATTTATGTAAGAAAAGAATGATTTTCTTTTTACTTTTTTGGAGTTTGCAATGCCTAGGAAATGATGGAGAGGTTTTACTTTCTTATTTGCTGAATAGTCGTATGACGATTGTACTAAAAGGTAGCTATGCTTCAGATAGCCCATTGAATTTTAATGAAATCAATGGAAACAAGCTTTTTGTGGATCATCCAGATGATGATTTCGGTGGTACTATAGAACATCAGATGAATGGATGTAATCCTTATTCCAGTCAAACTTGCCTTCCTGCTTATGACAAGCTTCCCTTATATATTGATATTGGGGGGATACGTTTGTCTCCTCAAAATACGAATCTTGACGCTGTCACTAGTCCAGATGACTCAGAAAATTTTTGGGATATTGTCTCCAACAGTCGTCAAGTGTATTGTAATCAATTTTATGCCACAAGTAGTGACGCGGATAGTTGTTTCCAAAATGATGGATTGAATAAATTTAAAGACTTTATGAATGGGAAAGGAGCGATCTATTCAAGTAATGATGTGAGTGATCAGGATTATATTCATGTGGGGGTATTTGTACGTCGCATTGTAACTGGATGGGCCTATCAAAATAGTGTACTAAAAGAAAATGTTCTTTTTGATAATGCAAGACTTAGAGGAGAAAACATCACAGGCTTTGTTTCTGTTCCTCCTAATGTTCCCGATGGTCGTCGAAACGTTCCGGAATGGTTCCCCTTACACTATCGTGTGAAAAATAATCAAAGTGTACTCAGAAAGGGTTCTGACTATTTGCCAATAGTTCTAGAAATACGTTTCAATATGAAAGAAAATCTAATGGCTCATAGTATTACAACAGTACAAACGGGTCGGCAAGATGTGAAACGTTCTGTGATTACTTTTAGTGATTGGCGTGTAAACCATGAGGATACTGGAAACAATACGAGCTCTCGTTTGGGTGGTAATGTACTTATGCGTGCTCGCTTATTTTATCCTCATCGGGTTTCTCGTCTTGTTATCAATAATACGGGGACAGTAGCGGCTGGACATTATTATGCTTTGTATGAAAATGCAGAAACAGATCGTGCCAATAGCTTACCTTATGCAGCAACTCCAGCTCGATCTGGTACGAATAACCAGCTGAACCATATAATGCCGGGTTCCTACCAGTTACTGTGTTATCACGCTAATGATGATAATGGCTATCCAGAACCTCTGGTTGGCTCAGCCATGATGTCTATTACCATCCCTGATCAAGGCCAAGTCATAAATGAAACTATGTCTTGCCCCTAATCGTTATAAAAATAAATCAGTTGTTTGGTGCTAAATTGACTAATTGATTGACTTCTTATCCATGCTAGACATAGCTAGGCATCGGTGTTGAGTATTTTCCCTTCTGCCTTATGTAAGTGAAGGGAAGGGGAAGGAGTATTTTTATGAGTATAGAGTAGCCCCCCATTTGTGTGTTTTTCTGTTTTTTGGAAGTCTGCTAACGTCTGTTGTATTCTACCGTTTGTCTCTTGCATGAGTGTTTGATTTGCTTCTACAATTCTTTTTAGTCGTAATACCAGTTTTTTATAAAGCTTTCCCACTTTTTCTAGTTCTTTTATTTTTTCTGTTTCTTTTGTTGGAGTGGAATCTATAATTTCTTTTAAGCTTTTCCTATTCCTTTGTTCTGAGGATTTTTCATCTGAATAAAGGTGATCAATTTTTTGCCACACACTTTTTTCTAAAGTTTCTAGCTTTTGACTGTATTGTTCTGATTGACGAGATATTTTTTCTAGTTTTACTCCGTCGGCAGAGAGTATGCTCTTACGTTTTGCGTTTTCTAGTTTCAAAATTTTTTGAAAGAGATGAATTTCTTTTTTTAGCACATCTATAATCACAATCTTTTCTCCTATACTCCCACACTATCCCCGTCGGTACATTTTTATCAATGCTATATCATTATTTTATGCTATGGGACTGTTACAAAAAGTAAGAAAGATGAAAGCAAATGCAGTAAAACGACAATTGACGGCATTTTAAACGTGTATTTTCTTACTTTCTCTGTATTTTGCAACAGTCTCATTATGGTAAAATTCGATTGAAAAAATGTTGCCATCTGTTAGTATCCTACTTGTATGCCTAGGATATATTTTTGAAACGAATTAGATACCAGTGTAAAACAAGAAATCTTGCCCAAAGAATTTTTGGCATAGCAGATGACCGTATCCATGAAATAGAGAGTCTCTTAAATATTCGTCTAATTCCTCGTGGAGACTTTTTTTATATTGAAGCAACTTTTGATAAAGAAAAAAGAATCAAATTTGCAGAAGCTTATTTAAATAAATTACAGGCTTATTATTTTCTCCAAAAAGAATATAATCAAGAAGAGGAAGCAGGTTGGAAATTTTTTTATACTGAACTGAAAAAAGATATGGAGATCGAAAATACCGATTCACAAAACAAAACCAATCAGATTGTTTTTGTGACGGAACGAGGACGCTCTATTCAAGCCAAAGGAAAAAACCAACAACAATATGTGAATTCTATTATACAAAATCCGATCACAATAGGAATAGGGCCTGCGGGAACAGGGAAGACTTTTTTAAGCATTGCTGCTGCTTGTCATCTCGTAACTCAAGGGAAACGGAATCAAATGATAATTACACGGCCAGCAGTGGAGGCTGGGGAGTCTTTAGGCTTTTTGCCGGGTGATCTCGAACAAAAAATTGATCCCTATCTTCGTCCTCTTTATGATTCTCTTTATGAATGTCTAGGAAGAAAACAGGTGAATGATATGATTGGAAGCAGACAAATTGAAATCGCTCCTCTGGCTTATATGCGAGGGAGAACATTGAATAATGCTGTGGTTCTTTTGGATGAAGGGCAAAATTGTACAACAAAACAACTTAAAATGATTTTAACAAGGCTGGGTAGAAATACATCAATATGCTTAAGTGGGGATGTTACGCAAGTAGATCTTGCTCCAGGAAAATCTGGGCTTATGCAAACGGCAAAAATACTGTTTTCGCTCAAAGAAATAGAAGTAATCTACTTTACTGGGGAAGATATTGTACGTAACCTTCTAGTTGAGAAAATGATCAATGCTTTTGATACTTTCGATAAACTAGAGACTAAGTCAGATATGGAATAGGATATGTTTTGAAATATATTCTTTACTTTTTTATCCTTTCGATAATTATAGATAACTTTTATAAAAATTTTGTTAAAAAAATATGGGTTTTTTCTAGTGTGACTAAATATAATAATGAAATATAAAATAATTCAAAATATCAGGCAAAATATTTATTCTTATTTAAGTCAATTGATCAATTTGCGAAATATAAATATACGTGTTTTGCAGATTTTTTTTCTTGTGATCACATTTTTAGTGACAACCTTTAGTTTGATTTCTCCTAGCCTTGTTCAATTTGAAATAGATCTAAATGAAAATGGGCCTTGGAGTATAAGTCGTAATGCTACTGAAGATCTAATTGCAATAACGGATGTTGAGTTTTTATTAGAGAAACAATATCAAAAAGCACAGGAGGAAGCAGCAAAGAGAACGCCTCTTCATATTACACGTGATTTTTCTGTATTGGAAAGAAAGGCAAAAGGAAACGAAAAAGGAGAACAAGGAACATCGTTTCAAGAAATGTTAAATCAAGATATTCGAAATATACGTCTTTGTCGAATTATTTCTAAAAAAAAGGAAGATATCATACAGTGTTCCCTTTCTAAAATTAAACGTTGGAAAAGTCTACGTGCGGATGAATGGCAGCAATTATTATTCTTTTCATCAAAAAATATAAATCGGAGAATTCGTCAGATTGTAAATACAATTTTTGAGAGATATGCCATACTAAAAGAGGAGGAAAAAGATCCATTGTACCAAGATTTTCATGGTACAACTATTCGTGTTCATGATATCAAGCAAGGAATTGGAGGAGATGTTGATTTACCTTGGAAAAATGTGATCACTCGTAAACAAATTTACACTGATACTCGTACCCTTACAGATTTCAAAAAATTGCTTCATAGTCTTTTTATCGATCTATCTCTGTTACAACAAAAGGTATTTTTGAAACTAGCACGTATTTATCTTTATCGTTTAGATGCTTGTCGCTTTGATAAGGGCAAGACTCTAGAGGCACAAGAAAAAGAGCGTAGTAATGTTTCTATTGGAGATTATGTTTTGCAAATTAAGCGTGGGGAAACCATTGTCCGCCAAGGTGATGTCATAACGGAAAATATATATGAAGCCTTACGAATTCATCAATCGGATCGTTGGTGGGAAATTCTTCGACGCTTCCTTTCCATCTCTATACAACAAATTATTTTTTTTGCATTTGTTATTTATTTCATGTTACGCTTTTCGGATAAGCGTACCAATGAAATTGGTACCAATCTTGTTATTTTTACAACTCTTTGGGTTTTTTCTCTCAGTTTGCTTTTGATTCAGAATCTTTGGTCTGATGGTATTAAAACAAATGAGATAACACATTTCTTTGCCTCTTGGGTCCCCATCGCGGGTTTTAGTGTATTGCTGGCTCTTATTTTTGGAGAGAGATTTAGCATTCCCGTCGTGTTGTACATGTCTTTTTTAACTATAGTAGCCAGTCAGTATGATGGGATTTCTTTTTTGATTTCTGTGAGTACTGCCTTGATTGGTTTAACATTGGGAGCGCGTATAAAAAAGCGCGTACATTTTGTTTCTGTTACAGTGGGTCTTATTATACTCGCTTCATTTTTTGTTACCGTTGGGTATTTACATACCAATCGAGATATACTGGAAAGCTTTAATGGAACGTTATCTCTCACAAGTAATTATGCCGATGCTTTACGCACGGCGGCTCTTACTTCTCTTAGCCCGTTAGTGATTGTTTGTATTTTACCCATATATGAAACGATTTTTAATGTTCCTACACGATTCAAACTAATGGAACTTGGGGACCCTTCTCATCCTTTATTGAGAAAGTTGTTCCAAAAAGCACCTTCAACTTGGATTCATACAATGATGGTTGCTGCTCTCACCGAAAAAGCCTGCGAGAAGTTGAACTTAAATACTATTCTTGCCCGAACGGGAATTTACTTTCATGACATAGGTAAGATGGTAAATGCAGGTTTTTTTGTTGAAAACCAACATCTTATACCAAAGCCAGAAAATATAGATAAAAATGATCCCTCCCAAGCTGCAAAAGTTATTATATCGCATGTATTAGATGGTATTGAAATGGCAAAGGCTGCTCATTTACCACCATCAGTGATTGCTTTCATTCCAGAGCATCATGGAACGTCCACGATGTCTTTTTTCTATCATAAAGCCTTGCAGAAAAATCGCCGTCGTGTTCGCAAAGAAGATTTTCAATATAAAGGGCCAAAACCGCAAAGTAAAGAAACAGCGATAGCCATGTTGGCAGATTCTCTAGAAGCGGCTAGTCGTTCCTTGAGTAGTTATAAAAAAGAAAGTATCGATTCCCTTATTCAGAAAATTATTAATGGGAAAATATTAGAAAATCAATTTGATGATTGTGAATTAACGATACGTGAATTACGTATTATAAAAGAAGCGTTTATTGAAGTTTTGATTTCATCAGTGCATTCACGACCTAAATATCCTGATTCAAAAGAGACGGCTCTTTTAGAAAAAATGAGAAGTCAAAAAAAAAGAAAGAGGCCTTCAGCTCGTCTGATTAAGAAAAAATTATCGAAAAAACAAATCACAAAAAAATAGTAGTAGAGTTGTTGTAAAAGTAATTGAATAGAGGGACTGTGTAAATGAGAGGTGGTCAATATTTGTTTATTTCTACTTCTAATAAACTTTGCTCGCCTAGAAAAATAGGATCGTCTTTTTCGTGTCCTTCTTTGTGCATAACCAGACTGACCAGACTGAGCTATATTTCTCTTTGATGTTACTATATTCATCACCTGCTTCTGGAAAGATGGATGGAGCCTTGCTCTTTTCGCGGCCTTAAAACCGGGGACTTTGCCTTGTCAAAGCCTTCCATACTATCTATCCATCCATCCATCCATCCATCCATGCCCTCCACTATGTAATGGGACGTGGTACTGTCCAGTTTTAGGGGACTAAACCATCCCTTGTTTCATTAGGAAAAAAGATTTGACCACTTTTATTCGTAAAGCACTTTGGCTCAGGTGTTTTGGTAGAAAAGGGATGGCCATATGAACAAGATTATTAGTAAATCTGTTCTTCGCGTGATAAGTTTTTTGAGCATCGATTTTTTTGGGATGCTTGGTAGTTTTGTTTGTGCCCTGCATTGTTTGTCCCTTCCCATATTGACTTTGCTATTACCCATAAGTAATGTTACTTTCTTACTAGAGATTGGTTTTGATTTTGGGATGATTTTTTTCTCTTTTTGTTTGGGTTTGTCTTCCCTTTTGCATGGTTATTTTCATCATCATTCAAGTCGTTTAGCTATTTCTTTTTTTTTAATGGGCTTTGCTACCCTAGTTTTGGGTATGCTTTCTGTGGGGTCTCTTTTTCATTATGACGAACACTTTTTTTTGGCTATAGGTGGTTTTATGTTAACTTTTGCCCATTTCCTGAATTGGCATTTATCTCGTTTGAAAAATATTGCTTGCTCCTGTAGTTTCGGAAAGGGCGATACGACTTAACTAGTTAAGCTTGAAAAAAATACTATAGTCAGAAAACGCCATAACCCATACTTTCTTTTTTAAGGAAAAATTAGTTAGATATTATGGAATAAATTGAAGCCAAGAAAAAGCTTTTAGCCATTTTCTCATATTAAAACCAGCACCTACTCAAACCGCATACATCTTATGACTTTCTTGCGTTAAGAGGTGATTTCTTCGCACACCTCAATCATTATTCTTCATGTGACCAATGATAGGTTCAATAGCTGCTCTTTTTTTCATCTACTTGCGCAAACTACGTTTCATTTTTTTCTTCTTCTTTGCGTCAACAATATGAACTGTTATCCCAATTATAATTCACTGATCATTTCCCCTTTACAGTATAAGTCATCTGTAATATACAGTATCCATGGCCGTCAGAACAAAAGCTAGAGCGGGTGTCAGACCCAAGCGACCAGCCCTCCCTTTTGTTGAGCCTGAAGAACACTACGCCACTAAGGAAGATACTGCTAAGATAGAAACCAAAATTGCCCAGCTTGAGACCAAAATTGCCAATCTCAGAACAGAGCTGAAGGGAGATATAGCCAATCTCAGAACAGAGCTGAAGGGAGATATAGCCAATCTCAGAACAGAGCTGAAAGATACCAAAGCCCAGATTATCATGTGGGTGGCTGGTCTGCAATTGGCAAGCATTGGTATTATCATCGCTGTTTTGAAGTAACGTTTCACGCTAGCAATCGAAAGTCATATCCCTAACCTTGTAAAAAACGGCTTATTTCTTATCTGTGCATCCCTTAATAATTTGGCATAACTAGTTAGGCTTGAAAAAGGTACGATATTCAGAAAGCGTCATAGCCTATACTTCCTTTTTTCAGGAAAAATTAGTTAGATATTGTGGAATAAATTGAAGCCAAGAAAAAGCTTTTAGCCATTTTCTCATATTAAAGCCAGCACCTACTCAAACCACATACATCTTCTCACCTTCTTGCGTTAAGAGGTGATTTCTTCGCACACCTCAATCATTATTCTTCATGTGACCAATGATAGGTTCAATAGCTGCTCTTCTTTTCATCTACTTGCATAAACTGCGTTTCATTTTTTTCTTCTTCTTTGCGTCAACAATATGAACTGTTATCCCAATTATAATTCACTGATCATTTCCCCTTTACAGTATAAGTTGCCTGTAATATACAGTATCCATGGCTGTCAGAACAAAAGTTAGAGCGGGTGTCAGACCCAAGCGGACAACCCTCCCTTTTGTCGCACCTGAACTTCACTACGCCACCAAGGAAGATACTGCTAAGATAGAAACCAAAATTGCCCAGCTTGAGACCAAAATTGCCAATCTCAGAACAGAGCTGAAAGATACCAAAGCCCAGATTATCATGTGGGTGGCTGGTCTGCAATTGGCAAGCATTGGTATTATCATCGCTGTTTTGAAGTAACGTTTCACGCTAGCAATCGAAAGTCATATCCCTAACCTTGTAAAAAACGGCTTATTTCTTATCTGTGCATCCCTTAATAATTTGGCATAACTAGTTAGGCTTGAAAAAGGTACGATATTCAGAAAGCGTCATAGCCTATACTTCCTTTTTTCAGGAAAAATTAGTTAGATATTGTGGAATAAATTGAAGCCAAGAAAAAGCTTTTAGCCATTTTCTCATATTAAAACCAGCACCTACTCAAACCACATACATCTTCTCACCTTCTTGCGTTAAGAGGTGATTTCTTCGTACACCTCAATCATTATTCTTCATGTGACCAATGATAGGTTCAATAGCTGCTCTTCTTTTCATCTACTTGCATAAACTGCGTTTCATTTTTTTCTTCTTCTTTGCGTCAACAATATGAACTGTTATCCCAATTATAATTCACTGATCATTTCCCCTTTACAGTATAAGTTGCCTGTAATATACAGTATCCATGGCTGTCAGAACAAAAGTTAGAGCGGGTGTCAGACCCAAGCGGACAACCCTCCCTTTTGTCGCACCTGAACTTCACTACGCCACCAAGGAAGATACTGCTAAGATAGAAACCAAAATTGCCCAGCTTGAGACCAAAATTGCCAATCTCAGAACAGAGCTGAAGGGAGATATAGGCAATCTCAGAACAGAGCTGAAAGATACCAAAGCCCAGATTATCATGTGGGTGGCTGGTCTGCAATTAGCAAGTATTGGTATTATCATCGCTGTTTTGAAGTAACGTTTCACGCTAACAATCGAAAGTCATATCCCTAACCTTGTAAAAAACGGTTTATTTCTTATCCGTGCATCCCTTAATAATTTGGCATAAATAGTTAAGCTTGAAAAAAGCCCTATATTCAGAAAACGCCATAACCCATACTTCCTTTTTTCAGGAAAAATCAGTCAGATATTGCGGAATAAATTGAAGCCAAGAAAAAGCTTTTATCCATTTTCTCATATTAAAACCAGCACCTACCCAAACCGCATACATCTTACCACCTTCTTGCGTTAAGAGGTGATTTCTGCGTACACCTCAATCATTATTCTTCATGTGACCAATGATAGGTTCAATAGCTGCTCTTCTTTTCATCTACTTGCATAAACTGCGTTTCATTTTTTTCTTCTTCTTTGCGCCAACAATGTGAACTGTCATCCCAATTATAATTCATTGATCATTTCCCCTTTACAGTATAAGTTACCTGTAATATACAGTATCCATGGCCGTCAGAACAAAAGTCAGAGCGGGTGTCAGACCCAAGCGGACAACCCTCCCTTTTGTTGAGCCTGAACTTCACTATGCTACCAAAGCAGATGTTTCTGACTTGAAAACAGAGCTAAAGACAGATATCGCTAAGATAGAAACCAAAATTGCCCAGCTTGAGACCAAAATTGCCAATCTCAGAACAGAGCTGAAGGGAGATATAGCCAATCTCAGAACAGAACTGAAGGGAGATATAGGCAATCTCAGAACAGAGGTGAAAGATAGCAAAGCCCAGATCATCATGTGGGTGGCTGGTCTGCAATTGGCAAGCATTGGTATTATCATCGCTGTTTTGAAGTAACGTTTCACGCTAGCAATCGAAAGTCATATCCTTAACCTTGTAAAAAACGGTTTATTTCTTATCCGTGCATCCCTTAATAATTTGTCACAACTAGTTAAGATTGAAAAAGACACTATATTCAGAAAGCGCTATAACCCATATTCCCTTTTTTAAGGAAATATCAGTCAGATATTGCGGAATAAATTTAAGTCAAGAAAAATCTTTTAGCCATTTTCTCATATTAAAATCAGCACTTACTCAAACCGCATACATCTTCTCACCTTCTTGCGTTAAGAGGTGATTTCTTTGCACACCTCAATCATTATTCTTCATGTGACCAATGATAGGTTTAATAGGCGATCCGATGATAATGTATGTCCATCAAAAGGATTGTCGTGTTTTGCCATCGCACCTAAAACAAAGTTACCTTGACTACTTATCACGTAACTCGCCTTACATCTGAATTTATACTTCTTATGGTATGGGTTTTCCCTTTAGAGATGCATTTTACTTCCGGCACATGTAAACTATAAACTTTATTTTTGCTATCCTTGTTTTGATCGTAAAGACGGTGAGAAAAGCATAAAGAAGATTTATAATTTTTATGTAAATACATAGAATGCAATTTACGCTCTACATCCCGGAAAACACGGCCAAAATAGGTTTTTAAGCTCTTTATAGCTCACGCCTTGCAAGTCTGTTTTACGCCCTCTAAAAAGTATCGGCTCTGCATTCATAATGACCTTTTAGATAAACGAGAATAACTTTGGCGAAGACGAATATTATTTCTCTTAGCTTTTTTATTTGAGCTAGCATAGGGAAGCTCTGAAAAAGAATACTCGAAAAACATAGGTTTTTGAACACCTTTTCATAAAAGCTTGCGATTAGGGGTGTTACTTTTTACCTCAGAATGGCTTATAAATGCGAAGGATACATAGTATTCTGGTTTTTCAAGGCTGACTTAACTAAGTTGTTTTGTGATAAATTTTCTCTGCATTCTCAAATAGTAACGTCATCAGTTTTTTCACTTTTCCTTTTATGTGTTCTTCCGGAATTTTTATAAGTGGTACTTCGAGCTGTGATAGCATCACCTCAAGTAGCCATTCTCCGCTTAGAATAGTTTTTATTTCTTTCCAGAGGCCTGAAACGGCCCGTATTGTATCTTTGTCTTGTTGCCTTAAAACTTGATTGAATCGCGTTATAATTTTTTGTAATTGGTCTATGTTTTGTATCTTTGTATATAAATCTTTTATCTGCTGAGTGGTGACGAATTCTTTTTGAGCTATGGTTCTGAGTATATCTTCCGGTGCGTTTTGTTCAGAGCCTTTTAGTTTTTTAGAGGCCTTTTGAATGGCTATGAAGATACGTTCTAGTTCTCGATTGGGTTCGTTGAGCCATTTTTTATACCCGATGGCATCATTTGTCATTTGAAATATGTACAGTTTTTTGTGAAGGGAAAGATAACGATTATAGGTGAGGTCAAATTGTATTGTATATTGATTTGAGTGAGATGTCGCTTTAGTATCTTCCTTGCTTTCTAAAACTTCACATAATTCTAAATTTTCTGGAGGGCTAAAGATGAAACGCTCTGTAGGCTTTACAAAGCTTCCAAATTTACTGAAAATTTCTTCTAATATAGAAATAGGTTCAAGATTAGGTATTATATCTTTTTGAAGAAAGGCATCTTCCTTTTTTGTCATTGATCCGGCAGTTATAGAAGGTGATAAAAAAGGCACTATCATAAATAAAGAACACGTGTCTCACACCTTTACGAGAAGCAGTCTGGTAAACTATAAAAGTTATGGTCAAGTAATTTCTTAGTGGTTTATTTTTTTGTTGGAGTTTTGTAAAGCTGAAATTTGCTTTTCGTTTGAAGGCAAAAAAGCATTTGTTTTATCGATCCTTTCTTCAATAATGCGATAGCGTAAGTATGTGTTGCAACTTGCTTCTTGCGTATATCGCACTAAATCAAAATCAATACGAGATGATATGAAAAAATTTGAATTACGCAACCTACTTCGTATCTCTTTTTTTATATGGGCACGCGATTCAGATCTACGTGTGTAAGTGGTGGGAACTATCATATCATTACGATAGATTAGTTTTTTATTTTTATAAACGGCAACAGTGAGTTTAATGCGATAGTTTATACTCTTAATAATTTCCATAATGAACGTGCAGTTATTCATATCGTATTTCATCTTATCGAATCTAAAAGAGAAGGGGAAAGTATTTCCAAAAAAATAAAAAAGATGCCACAGTAAGCGGACATAATCAAACAAATGTTTAAAATCTATAGGCTATATGCAGGAAAGTAATGCTAACTGTAAATCACTAGACATAAGACGATAATTTTTATTCCATAGACTGGAAGCCTCGCTACAGATGTCATTTGTAATAGCCAAAAAAGCAGTAAATGGTATATTATAATCAGAAGCTAATTGAGCGAGACCAAAGGTTTCTAGATTTTCTAATTGAAAATGAATAGCTTGTTTTTGTATATCTTTTGGGCTTATATCCATTATTGTAATAGAAGGAGGAGTGTTTGTATATAAATCTTGATAGAAGTTTTTTATTTTGGAATGTGTTTTTAATTTTTCTCTAATATACAGAGAGAAATTTCCCAATTTTGTATAACAATGAGTAAGCATATTCGTAGGTTGTTTACCTTTCCCGGAAAGAGAATTCCAATCATGGAAAAAAAAATTTTGACTGGAAGCATAGCAACCCGGTCCAAATAAACATTGGCCATTTACTTTTTGATTTTTTGGGAAAATACCAGCAGAACCTAAAAATATAATTTCTAATGTAGATAGATTTTTTTTTTCCAATAGAATCTTTTGCAAAGATAAAGCTGATGTGATTGGGCCAATTCCTAACTTATAGATGTCAAAGCAAATTTTATTTGTTCCTTTGGGAAAGAGGCTGGGATAGAGATCGTTAGAAATAGTTTGTGAGAGACTTTTTTTATGTAATTTGCTTTGCAGTAGATCAATCTCTCCTTCAAATGCGCCCGTGAGTAATATGCGATGCATGATATTATTATAACTACAGGATTATTTTCTTTGTTTGTGAGCCGTGTATATGTTTTTTAGTGAAAGAAGTTATATGAAGTTATATGGAGTTTTTGGCTATAAATCTACGTTCTTGAATAAATATATCAGATTTTTGTATCAAAATTTAGATGTGATAGTTTATAGTACACGGGCGAATCTTTTCGCAGATAGGAATGGTCGTAATGCGTGAAGAACGACAGTAGGCATGATCTAGCCTACCCCCATCCCTATAATATATAAAATCAAAAGAGCTCAAAAGGCAGTGAGCATGGCACGAATAAAGCTATTTACGGGGGCCTGTTCACGTTGGTCTTCCAAACTTTCTCTTAGTTCGCGGGCAACCACTTGGGCATCATCTACAAGGGTGGAGGCATTACGGTGTAACTCATCATCATTAATTAACTGTCCCAAAGTGCCTTGTCCCTTGTTAATTTTACTGGTGATGTCGCGTATATTTTGTATAGTCTTCCTTACGTTTTCTCTATTCTCACTAATTAGCTCTGCAAGACCAGCTATTGGATCGCCAGAAGATTTACCCTGTAATTCAACAAAACTTTTCTCACTACGTCTCTCTATAAGTTGTTCTAGAGCACTTCGAGAAAAACCACCCACACTAAAGTAGAGCACCTGAATGCGTTTATTTATGAGAACGTCTTCATTCCCTGTGATATCATCATTTTTTCTTATATCAGATATTTTCTTCTTTTCTGTTCCTTTTTGTTCTATTTGTTCGATTTGTTCTATGGCAGAGCCCGGATTAACGGAAATCACTTTACCGCCTAGGAGGGAGGCATTTTTTATGTCGATGGTATAGTTTTCATAAAAGATAAGTTCTTTCTTTAGTTCAAGGGTCACAGCGACTCGCTGACTAACGCTTTCCGTTGTATTGAAACCCACCATTTTCCTATTTTTGTCAACTTCCACAAGATCTATTGATGAGACTATTCCACCACGCACCCCAATTACTGTAACAGAGGAGCCAACCTTAATACCATCGGCATTATCAAAAAAGACGACTATTTCCTTTCCTTTTGATGCAAAAGGGCCTTCTTCCGATATAACCGTAAAGAAACCTAGCATAGAGAGCGCTCCAAAAAATAAAGCACCTATAAGAATATTTTGGGAAAGTTTCATCTGAATAAATGAATACTACACCTCTGTGTACGAATAGGGAGTCTTTGTCATTTCCTTTTTCTCTGCCGGTTTTCTGAATCCAAGGGAAAATATTGCTAAAGACAATAGGCCTTTCTATCCGATTTTTTTCTTTGCAGTGGGATCATCAGAATCTAAGTCGATAGGGCCACTGGTACTACCAGTTATAAATTGTTGAATTGTTTCATTAGAAGAATTACGGATTTCATCTGGCGTTCCCACATATAACACCCTACCCTTATACAAAAAAGTAATCCTATCTGCAATATAGTAGGCAGATCTCATGTCGTGGGTTACGATGATTTGCGTAACCCCCATATCTTTTTTTGTGCGTACAACTAATTCGTTAAAAACTTGACTCATGACCGGATCCAGGCCAGAAGTTGGCTCATCATAAAGGAGCAATTCAGGATTAGTGACTAGGGCTCTAGCCAAACCAGCTCGTTTTTTCATACCACCTGAGATGTTTCCTGGTAAGAGGTCTTTTGCTGGCATTAGGCTTAGCCAACGTAGTTTTTCCACAACGCGACGATGTATTTCGTCTTCGTTTGCCAATTGTAGTTCTCGAAGAGGGAGCGCTACGTTCTCATAAACGGAAAGCCAATTTATCAAAGCACCACTCTGAAATAAAACACCCATGTAAGAGCGTAGGCGAGAGCGTGTTTTATCATCACAATAGCTCATTTCTTCACCCCGGACCAAAATTTGGCCTCGGTCAGGTTCAAGAAGTCCCACAATATGGCGTATGCTAACGGATTTACCTGTGCCCGAACCACCCAAAAAAACCATTGTTTCTCCTTTGCGTACTTGAATATTCAGCCCGCGTAATATATCACGGGTGCCGAAGGATTTGTGGATATCTTTAAGCTCTACGATAATATTAGAATTTGTAGTCATTTTTGCAGAATGGCTTGCTTTATTTTTTGATGCGAAAAGTAGATTATCAACTTACCTTCCAATACTCCATGTCGCTAAGGTGAAAGCCACAAATAAAAAACGAACAGCACTATCTGATTCGCGTAAGCTCTCCAAACCATCTCGAGCTTCTCCCGTAAAGTAAATAAATTCTTTGAGGAGATTGTTTAGCTTATCATCTATTTCTGGTCTATTCAGAAGTTTACCAATTGTACCCATTCCTGTGTTTATTTTATGGGTAATGTCGTGTACATTTTGTAAACCATGAAAGAAGTTGTCCTTATTTTCATGCATCACACTGGCAAAGAGATAAAGAGGATCATCATAATTGCTCACCCTAACTAGGTGTGCTTTTTTTGAGATTATAGCTTCACTGCGGATAGCTTGGGCTTCCCAGTAGTCAAGCTCTAGAACAGAGACTTTTTTTCCCCAATCAATTTCTCCTCTCCAAGGGAATTGTTGCCCAACCTTTGGCTCTTCCCAACCTTCTGCTGGACTATTGCCGGTTAATATTTCAATCTTTTTTCCAGCCAATATGGTGCTTCGCTTGCTAATGACTCGATAGTTTGGATAGAAAGTAAGCTTGCGGTCAATAGATAAGATTATAATGACTCCTTGTCCGTATGAGTTTTTACTATTCACTTTATCAAAAGGGATCACTTCTTCTTTATCATTGAGGTCAACATAGGTGAGAGACTCTACATGACCTATATGAACACCTCGAACGGATACCTGGGCTCCCTTCTCAATACCCTCGGCATTTCGTAAAAGAACGGGCAGACGGATTACCGTAGGAATATCTGAACCTCTAGCTGCAAAAATAGCATAATTACCCAAAATTATCATGAAGAGCCAAAAAATAAGTCCGGCAGAAATCTTTCTATTTGCTGTGAACCAAGATACACATATAGGCCAATAAAAATGGACGTAGGATTGGAGACCCTTCCAAGTTAGATAACTAGGTAATGAATTAGAGACCATAATCAGTTTTTATATTGAAAAAAGGTAGCATGCCAATCTTTGCATTTAGATTTATTTTTATTTATCAATTTTTATTTAGCAAAGGATAAAAAAATTAAACTCTGACTTTAGGTTTTATTTTTCAGTAGTTTCTCTTTAATATCACGGAATAGTATGATGTCTTTTTGATCTTTTCCGGCTTGGATCATCGGAAAGACTTTTTCTTCAGCAGGGATCACAACTTCCAGTAATGCGGGCTCCTTTGCATTTTTCAACAAAAATTCAAGACCTTCATCCGTTTCTTCTGGTTTGAGTATACGCTTCCCGGGGATATGATAGCTTTCTGCTAGTTTTACAAAATCGGGGTTGTATTGCCATTCTGACTCAGAAAACCTTTCGTCAAAAAAGAGCTCTTGCCATTGGCGTACCATACCTAAGAAGTTATTATTGAGAAGGAGTATTTTTACAGGGAGATTATATTGGCGGATTGTTGCTAACTCTTGAATACACATTTGGTAAGAGCCATCACCCGTTACACAAATAACAAGTTCATCCGGTTTAGAAAATTGTGCCCCAATGGCTGCCGGAAGACCATAGCCCATTGTCCCCAAGCCTCCACTTGTTAACCAGCGATTCGGGCCAATAAAATGATAGTGTTGTGCGACCCACATTTGGTGCTGTCCCACATCTGTGGATACGATAGTATTTCCCTTTGTGAGCCTAAAAAGCTCTTGAATTACGGGTTGTGGCTTAATAGACTCTGTACTGACTTCATATTCTTTCTCGATGGGATATTCTTTTTTATACTCTTCCAAATATTTCAGCCATGTGGTACGATTTTGTTTTACAATATGTGGCATTAACTCTTGTAAGACAGTTTTCAGATGGCCTTGTAGAAAGAGGTCTACTTTGACTCGCTTATTGATTTCTGCTCCGTCAATATCAATATGAGCACGCACCGCTTGTTTTGCAAATTGTTTAGCGTCACCAGCTACGCGATCATCAAACCGGGTTCCCAAAGAAAGAAGGTAATCACACTCTAGTATAGCTTTGTTAGCATAGGCTGTACCATGCATACCGGGCATTCCTAGAGAAAGGATATGTGTACCGGGGAGTGCCCCTAACCCCATTAAAGTACAACATACAGGCACCATTGCTTTTTCAGCAATAGCCTGCACTTCTTTTGCGGCATTTGCATTTATGGCACCACCTCCCACCATCAAAAGAGGGCGCTGTGCTTTATTTAGGGCTTTTGCGAAATCAGAAAGGTTTCCTTCTATCTTCGAATTCTGTACAAAGCGGTTAGCCACCGAAGGTTTGGCTGTAAGAACTTTTGTGGCTTGTGTCTGCACATCTTTTGGGAAGTCCAAAAGAACCGGCCCCGGTCTTCCATTTGTACATAGTACCCAAGCGTCTTCAAAGGCTTGCGCTAGGTCATCAGCAGATTTGATCAATGCATTGTATTTTGTTATGGGAATAGATATACCATAAATATCAGCCTCTTGGAAAGCATCTGAACCGATAGAAGCTGTGGGGACTTGGCCGGTAATTACAAAAATAGGAATAGAGTCCATTTTTGCATCACAAAGTCCAGTGACCACATTTGTGGCACCCGGGCCACTAGTCACGACAACAACACCGGGCCTCCCTGTTGTACGAGCATAACCTTCAGCCATATGTACGGCCCCTTGCTCATGCCTAACCAATATATGCCGTATGTCGGAATGATATAGCTCGTCATAGAAGGGTAATATAGCCCCTCCCGGGTAGCCAAAAACAAGATCTACTCCATGGGATTGGAGTAGATCGATCATCAATTTTGCACCGGTCCTCTCCATCATTCTGATGAAATCCCCTTGAAGAGGGGATTTGTCAACTAGATTTGTACTTTGCCTGAAATTCATTCTATGTTTATTGATGGGATCAAGTGGGTGTATATCGGGTGTATGTTTATGGAGAGGAAATTCTTTTATATTGATCTCGTTCATAATAAGAGAGCTTGACGTTAGTAAAATAAATTTCTAACCTTTTTGTTAGAATAATTTGTTCAGGTGTGCATTGGTCAAATGAGCTTTGTGCGGGTATATGAATATTTTTTGTGTGCAATCTATGCGAAAGCTATACGACAGCTATGGAGAATCTATGGAGAATCTATGGAGAAGAAGAACTGAGTGGTCATCTCATTCAATATATTGTTCTTTTTTATAATTTTTTTTTATAGAATGGGACTGTTGTAAAAAACAAAAAAACAGGAAGTTAATCTTCTAAAAATGCTTTAAATTAGCGTTTCATAGCGCTCTATTTGCAATGATTTACATTTTCCAACAGCCTCATGAAAAATTCAAGCGAGCTGTCTTGTTTTCTTTTTTATGATATAGAGTGCGGAAAGAAGTAAGCTCTGTTTTAGAAGGCCGGTCAAAATAAATACCTGTATTTTTGCTTAGATGAATACCTCGAAGATAGATATAAAAAACGCCTCCGAAGTGTTTTTCATAATCATAATTTGGTACACGCCAGCTTAAATAACGGGAGAGAGCATCTGTATATATATAATATTGCAAATCATAAAAAGATTTTTCTATATTTACTTTTAGATTTTGGTGATTGTAATTCTCAAAGTCACTTCCTAAGTGATTTGATTTCCAGTCTATTATATAGAACTTTCCATCGTGTTCAAATACAAGATCGATAAAGCCATGTAAATATTGTTCTGCGAAGAGAAAGGTATCTCCTCTCCAGAAAAGGGTCTGCATCCTTTCTAAAAAAGAAGAAGATGTTTTTTTTTGAACAGAAGTGTATTTATTTTTGAAATTCAAGTCAAAAGAAAATTCTAGTTCTGGTAAACATTTTTTAGAGCATATATTTCCTATACAAAATTTTTTTTCTGGTAAAAGTTGGATTTTTAGTAATAATTGTAGATGCTGTTTGATGCAGTTTTGCCAATTTACATCAAAATTATATTTAGCTAAAAGTATTTTGATCTTTTTTTTTATCGTGAAATTTTGATCTCTTGTATTTTCAGAATGGTTTTTTTTGAAATTCATTTTCTCCAAGAATTCGTGAAAGAACAACCCTGCTTGAGATCCTTTAGGGAAGGTAAATATATTTTTTGAAGTATTTTTGATTTTCACTTGATCCTGTTCTTTTTGCCTAGTATCAAGTGAATATGAGGGCATTTGATTGTATTTATTGTATGTATTCGATAGCTCCCACTCCCTCTGAAAACGGGTAAGAGAAGTAAAACTATATAGTTTTCGTTTAAGAGAAGGGGGTTGTGCTTGGTATGTATTGACTTCTAGGGAAGATGGCTGCTCTTGAGAACGATTAGGATAATTTGACAGGCCTTCTGCTTTGTGTGTAATCTCTTTTTTTGTATCTCTTCCTTTCTCTGGGCGTACAAAAATACCTTCCGGACATATAGTCGCTATATCTTGTATTTGTTCTTCCAGTGTTTTTTTGTCCTCTTTCCCACCTGAGAATAAATATGATGCTGGAGATTTTTCTTTATTCTTTTCCCAATAAATATAGAGACGTTCGCTAGCCCTCGTTATTCCCACATAGATGAGTCGTAGTTGTTCACAAAAAACTTTTATTTTGTGCACTTCCTTTAGATCACTTAGGCTGGTGATTTCTTTTTTTTGGAAAACAAATTTACTTTGTACTATTTCTTTGGATAGTAAAAGGGGATATTCTAAAACTTTTTGTAGGAAATGAGGAGTTAGAATATGTTGCCCTTTTTCTTTATCGTAATAGTGAAAGGTTTCTTTTGGTTTTGTTTTTGCTTTAAAATCCCATAGGTATGGACAAAAAACAATGGGAAATTCAAGACCCTTGCTTGCGTGTATCGTTAATATTTGTACGGCATCACGATTGCTTTCTGTACGTAATCTAGTTATTTCATCACCTCTAGGATTGAGTTGTGCTTTGTGTATTTCGTTTTGGAGAAATTCAATATTCTTTTGCGGTTGTCTTTCGTCATTTATGTGTATGAGTTCGGCAATATGTAATATATTTGTCAGGGAACGCTCTCCGCTTTTTCGTCTGAGTAGATCAGAATACAATCCTTCCCCATAAAACCAGTCACGAAACATAGACATAAAACCCTTCTTTTCCCAATTTTTTTTATAATTGTGTAAGCGCTTGAAGACGTTATTTTTTTCACTTTCACTTAAAAAAAGATCCTGAATATCTTGAACTGTATAGCCCCAAAGTTCTGTACTGATTGCCATTTTTATACCGAAAGCACGTCGTTCGTTCAATATGACTTGAAAAATTGTGAGTAAATCAAGGGCCTCTTTTGAAAAAAAGACACTTTCTTCCATCGAAAGTGTGCTAGGAATATTTTTCTTTTGGAGGGCTTCTTGTATGAGAAGCCCTTGTTTATTTTTTGCAACAAGCACGCAAATATCAGATACACATAATGGCTGATTTTTATGACATAATTCGTTTTTCTTAGCTAGTTCCATGAGATGAGATATCTCTTCCGTAATACGCTCTGCAACGTATTTCCTTTTCTCATCATTGATGTTATCGCCTGAAGCTTTATCTGAACTTGCGTCAGATAAAATAAATTGCAAAGGAATTTCTTCTGTTTTTTTCGCTATTTTTTTTTGCGCTTCCCATTTCCATTTTAGATGATTTTCTTCTTGCTTTATAGCCGCTTTGACTGGGAAATATTCTAAATTCAGATCATGAAATGGGGAAGATGTGTGATTTGTGTAGATAGCTTGAATGCCTTCCATAAGTCGTGGTGTGCTTCTATAATTTTTTGATAAGCTAAATAATGAGTTTGTTTTCATTTTCCACTTTTGATAATTACCGATATCCCCTCCACGAAAAGAATAGATGGATTGCTTGGGATCTCCGATAGCAAAGAGACCCCAGCCGGCCTTATCAAAAATTTTGTCAAAAATTTCTATTTGAAGTGTATCTGTGTCTTGGAATTCATCGATCATGGCGATGCGATATTTTTTTCTGATTCTTTCCAACATAGCGTTTTCTGTGGATAGGGAACAAATATTCTGGTGAACCTTATAGATAAGGTCATTATAAGAGAGGAGCCCTAGTTTTCCCTTTTTTTTATATATACTTTCTTTATATTCTTTTTTTAATCCAAAAAAAAGAAAGAGTAGATGCTCCCTCAATAAAATGAGCAGTTTGTTATAACTTTTTCTGTAATCTTCCCAAAGATAAGAAGAGGAGCCATCAGAAAGTGCTACGCTTGTTTCCTTTTTATAAAAGCGAGTGATAAGGTCTCTGAATTCTTTATCGAATAAGGAAAAAGCTTCTTTTTGGAAGTATTTTTCTAAACTAGCTAATAGGCTGGCTAGCGTTCCTTTTTGAAGGCGATTTACTTTCTTATGTTCTGTAAAATGACTAGTGATTGTATTCTTTTCTTGAGACCATTTTTTTTGAAGATCCGAAAAAGCTTTTTGGCACCTTTTGATTTGTTCTTTTAGGACCTTTTCTTCCTGTTGAATGACCGCATGATTTATTATAGTGTGTGCCTTTCCATTTTGCTGTTTTTTCTTTTTTAAAGATAAATTCCAATCACTATAGTGTGAGCTTGCTGTGAAAAACGAGACCCAATCCTCAGCGGTAAAATCTATTTGGATAAGGTATTCTAAAAATTCTTTTGGAGAGTTTTGAATATACTTTCGCCAATAGTCTAGTATGGTTTCCCGAGCTATATGGTAATCATTTGGGGAGGTTTCTTTAATTGCTAATACACCACTGGTGAAAGGTTGTTCTTCTAACAAATGTTTACAGAAAGCATGAATTGTATAGACATGAATGCTATCAAATTGCTTCAGAGCTATTTCTAATTTGGCCAGTGTGTTATTTTTTTTAGGATAGTATTCTAGTATCTTGCTTATATCAGCTTCTATGTTTTCTTCCTGATTTCTTAAATAAGCTAGTGTGTTGGTGAGAGTCTTACGAATACGTTCTCGAAGTTCACTCACTGCTGCATTGGTGAAGCTGACAACAACAATTTGAGAAATATGGCGCCCTTCTATAATGAGGCGTAAAAAAAGACGTGTAATCGTAAATGTTTTTCCTGTTCCAGCAGATGCCTCTATTAGATGTCGACCCTCCAATGGTAAAGTGAGTACATCAAAAGTCTTATTTTCTTTTCCCATATTTGTTTTGTAAACCAAAGAAACCTAGGCATATATTGTTATATTCATTTTAGTGTCTATTTTTTTCAAAAAAATATGCAAAAACAATTGCCTCAATATTCTATCTCTTTGCCCCTATCTATTTATGTTTTATGAAGCCCTAGACCTTTATTTTGCCAAGGCCATGATGCAGCTTTGTGACCTTTCTGATGATAAAGCTCTTGGGCAAGAAGGGAATGTCATACACAAAAAAAAGATAGGTGCGTCACTCTGTCGTTTCCTTTCCTATCATGTACGCAATGAGCATGTTTGTCTTGACTTAGAAAAGTTGCCCGCTCTAGAAATTTGGCCCACACTAAAAAAAGAAGGGGAAGGGCTTGAGCAGACATTTCTATCGATTGCTTTTTTAGAACCTGAAGAAGAATATAAAATGTTTTTATCAGGAGAGTATCGTGATTGGCTTTCGTTATCTCCTATTGTCACAATTCGTCCAGAGGAAGAAATACGTCCAATCGTGTGGGAAAAAAATAGGATCTATCTCTATCGCTATTATTCTTATGAAAGAGAAGTTGCTAAATTTCTTTTATATCTCAAAAACAAGCCATGGGACATAAAAAACATCAAAGAAGGGAAGGCCATTGTAGAAAAACTTTTCTTACAAAGCCAAACAAAATTTCATACTCTTTCTAAAAACCAAGATATAGAAAGTGGAGGTATTCGTACAGTTAATGGGGATGATATCGATTATCAAAAGCTAGGTGTTTTTATGGCATTAGGTTCTTCTTTTTTTATTATCAGTGGAGGTCCAGGTACAGGAAAAACCACGACAATTGCTCACTTCTTATCTGCTTTTCAGTCATTGTACCCTCAAAGTCGCATTGTACTAACGGCTCCAACGGGTAAAGCCACCATGCGTTTAAAGCAATCTTTATACAGTCTAGGAAAAAAAGAAAACGAGATAGAGGTATCCACTTTACAACGCCTTCTTGGTCAATCTCGTGATGGATTACAATACAGGTATACTCAGAAAAATCAATTACCGTTTGATCTTCTCATTATCGATGAAGCTTCCATGCTTGATCTTTCTTTGTTTGCTCATACTTTGAGAGCACTTAGTCCAGAAACGCGATGTGTACTTGTGGGAGATCATAAGCAACTAGCTTCTGTGAACGTGGGTTCTGTTTTTCATGAGCTTTGTACTCTACCCACAGAATTAAATTCAACAATGATAGAAAATATATCTTCTTTTGTGTCTTTAGGAGAGGATGCTTTTCTACGGAAGGGAACATCTTTTTTATCAAATAATATGATTGTGCTGAAAAAAAATTTTCGCTTCGAGACTAAAAGTGGTATAGGTGTTGCTAGTCAGTTTATACAAGAAAAAAATGATGAAGAAGCCTTATCTATTTTAGAAAGTAATTTATATGATGATTTATATTATGAAGAAGGTGATATGTTTTCAGATACTTTCCAAAAGATTGTTATTCAAGAATTTACGGAGTGTTTCCTTTCTTCAGCCGGTGAAGAAAATACTCCTCAGGAGATTTTAAAAAGAACCAAAAATTTTTGTATATTAGCTCCCTTTCGCCAAGGTAGGCAAGGAATAGAAGCTTTGAATCGTTATATTTCTCGTATTTTGTTAGACAAAGCTATTGTAAAGGAAAGGGGGGGGAGTATTTACCCTCGTCCTATTCTTGTAAATGCAAATGATTATGCATTAGAACTCTTTAACGGAGACATAGGTTTAGTTTATCAGTATGAAAAAGAAAAGCAAATAGAAGTTGCTTTTATGCCGTTCGATCAAACACAAGAAGCGTACAGATATTTTCTTTTAGAATCTTTACCCAATTACGAAGATTCTTTTGCGATGACGGTTCATAAGAGCCAAGGAAGTGAATTTGATCATGTGCTTTTTCTTTTACCTGAACACACACACACTTTACTGACTAGAGAATTATTTTATACAGCCCTTACACGGGCTAAAAAGAAAATAAGTCTTTTGGGTTCAAAAAAAGTACTTCATTCTATGCTACAAAATCATACGGAAAGGCATTCTGGACTTGGGGATTATTTTTTATGAATTATTTTTTTTAGATTGCCATAAAAAAATGTTTAGACACAGGGTTTTGCCTGTGTCCTTCACTCCCAAAATAGCTCAAAATACACCTTATATTAGTGACGAAGAAGCTGGTAAAATACGTTCTTGGTGTACCTGTGGCTTATCTGGAAGTCAGCCTTTTTGTGATGGTAAGCATCGAGAACAAAATACGGGTATGCGCTCTATGGCCGTTAAATGTGAAAAATCTGGGAAATATGCGTGGTGTGGATGTAAGAGAACGAAGACGCCCCCTTTTTGTGATGGAACACACAATACCATATAAATAGCGTGTTCGAATGAGCTTATGCAAGGTGTTATTATAACTGTACGATTTGAATAGATATTTGATGCAAACTTTACGTGTATTGACTTATTATGCTTCTGGATTTATGCAAGGTGTAGCCTTTGTCATCATTCCTGCAGCCAGTACAATTTTTAAATCTCCTGGGGAAGGTGGTATAAGTGATGCTCAGTACGGCTATCTGACACTTCCTATGATTACAGCAGCCATTTTGAGTACATCTTTTTTACCTAAGTTTCTTTCATATTTTGGGCGTAAAAAAGTATATTTTTTAGGACTTGCGGCTAATATTTTATATATGCTCTTCGTAGGATTAACATTTTTTGTAAAGCAAGATGCTTCTATGAGTTTTTTCTTACTTATGTCCGGCAACCTTATGGTTGGGATTGCATTTGGCCTGACTGTTGCTGTTTTGAATATCTATACGGTAGAAGTGGCACCTCAAAAAAGCGACCCGCTTCTGACAGGTCTACATGCTTGTTTGGGGATAGGGGCAGCCATGTCTCCTCAACTTATAAAATTTGCTCATAGTAATTTGGGAGCATGGCAAATGGGTGCGGTGTTGAGTATAGTATTGATTGCTTTTGTTATATTTGCGTCTTTGTTTTTTCTACCCAATGATTCACAAAATACGTCTACTTCGCTAGCTTCTTTAAAGAAATCAAAATCTTCACCTCCTTATGAGGATGGTGAAAAGGCACCGTGGGGGATGTGGATATTTTTAGGTCTAATTGCTGTTTACGCTATTATCGAAACAACTCTTGGATTTTGGACAAGTAACTACCTGACTAAAGAAAAGGGACTTTCTTTACAAGAGGGCTTAACAGCCTTATCTATTTTTTGGATTTTGGTTACGTTTGGTCGAGTGCTTGCCTCTTTACTAACTTTTGTAATAAATGGTTGGTACCTGTATCTAGCATCACCCATCGTTATTTGTGGAGCCATTGCTTGGCTTGTGAATGCGACGGATAGTAGCACTATTTTATTTATCTATGCTTTTCTTGGCTTGGGCTGTTCCTATTTTTTTCCTCTTTCGATCAGTTTGGCTGTACGCACTTATCCCCAGTGGCAAGAAAAAATATCTGGGTTATCTATAGCCGCTCTTATGGCTGGGGTTGGTCTTTGTAATTTTATTGTGGGTACTCTAAAAGAAAGGAACTATATTAGCTTGGACCAAGTTTTTACTAGTGGTGGTTTTATATCTCTTATACTTTTGGTTAATGTTTGTTTTCTTTTTTTCTTTTTATCTCGTCAGAAAAAATTGAGTTGATTTTATTCTTTTATTCTTTTATTTCTCAAACAGTATTTAAGACCGTAATACCCTATGCTCTATGTAGCGGGTACCGTATTTTGGAAGTTGTTGGGTTTTATTTAGTTTTTTAAAAAAACTTTTATGGCTTTTTTTGCCTCGTAGCTGTTTTTCATAAGATGAGTTTGCCAGCCTGCTTTCCGAGCTCCGTCTATGTTTATCTGACGATCGTCAATAAATAGAATTTGTTGCTTTTGTGTATTATGAGAAGACGGGCTGAGGTTTTTTTGAACGTCTTCTAATGCCCTTGTGATAACTTCATAGTACTCTTTTTCTGGTTTGCGTACCCCCATCTCACAGGAAAAAAAAAGATAATCACATTTATTTAATAATGAAAGTTTTGAGAGTATATTTTCGTACCACTCAGAATAATTAGAAGCAATACCAATTTGTACATGATCTTTTTTTTGTAATAGACTTTCGATAAGATCTTGCATACCACTGATGTAATGTAAATTTTGTAAAAGATATTTTTTTACTTTTATTGGTTTGGGTAATTGTGTAATGACTTCTTTAGCTAGGTCATTTTTGTAAAATTTGTGAAAAAACTCTCTTTGGGATATTTCACCCCTTTCAAATTCATGGGCAGATTCTCGGTTTTTACAAGTGAGAAAAAAATCTTTTTGCTTTGCATTTTGTAAGAGATGATCTAGTGCCATAGTGTATGGCTCTCTTACAAGAGTATCCATCATATCAAAGAGAATGTATTTAGACAAGGGGCAGTTACCCTTTTAGTTTACAATGAGTTCTCTGAAATAAACTTCACTAATCTTTCCGTTGGATAAAACGTGATTGATAGAGGCTTTAATCTCTTCCTGAAGTTCTAGTCTATGTTCTATAGTGGAGAGACCTTGACTAGATTTCCCAGATAATATGAGATTCACAATATTACGTAACTGTGGAATACGCTGGGCCAGTTCTGCAGAAAGAGCAGGATTCCCTGTTTTAAAACCTAAACTCAATTTAATTCTTACAAAGCGGACGGCACCCTCATCAGCTGTGTTTACACGAAACTCATCGCTAAAATTAAAATTTTCTGTGGGAGGAGGTGGTTTTACGACGGCAATAGAAGAAACTTCCTTGTACTGTTGTGCTGCCGCTGTCCGGGCTACATAGTACGCAATGACCGACATTAAGATGAGACCCACAGCTCCTAAGGCAACATAAACCAAAACACGTACAATCCGGTTCAGACCCGAAGTCGGTGAGGGCTTATATTCACTTTCCTGTTGTTCTTCAGCTATTTCTTCTTCTGGCATATTGAATTATATCCGATAAATTTTTGATTGATTTTGGTTACCCCATAAAATATCCATAGAATCGTGAATATTGATAGGAAAAACAAACTTCTATCTCACTTATCGAATCATATAAGGAAAAAGCCTAGCAATTTCTTTATAAGTTGTGGTGTATTCTTTATTATCTGTTTGTCTTTCTTTGAGATAGTAGGCATAAATTAAAATGAGATATTTTTTGAGTTCATTTTCTTTTTTATTATGCATGTATTGCCAAGTTTCTAAATTTCATCTCAAAAAAATTTCTCAAGATTCTTTTTTTACCTACACAAATAGCCATTATGAGGGTTTGTTACCATCTTACGTTTTAAATGAACTTCAGCAGAATAAAAGAATAACCCCATACTTTCTTCACAATAGGGCTGTAGCTGAAATGCGTTCTTTTTCTTGGGGAAAGGCACAAAAAATTTGGGAAGAGAGTATTCAAAGGTATCCCGATTTTTTACCTCCCTATTTGTGTCTATCCCGTCTCTATTTTTTACTGATAGATGGAGATAAGGACAAAATAATTCTTTCTAAATTATATAATGATTTAGTTACCAATAAAAATATTTCCAGCTCCACACTCTATATGGTTGCTGATAAATTTTTTTATCAAAAGGGGCGTTTTGAGGAGGGTATTTTATTGATGAAGACATTGGAAAAATATAGAAATCGACAAGATAAGGGAAATGACTCTTCGAAAAAGAGACATTTTGTTCCAGCGTCTCTATGGCTTGCAGAATACTATATGGCAGAGCCGAACTATCCAAAAGCATATTTGTATTACAAAAGGATATTACGCAAAAATCCCAATCATCTTTCTTCTTTTTGGGGTATTGCTCGTTTAGCTTATTTATCGAAACAATGGGATAAAGCTATTTATTACATCGAAAAGATGGAAGAAAAAAAGAAAATAAATCAGAAAAAGGATCGCTTTAAAAGACCTGAGAAACTAGATTATTATCTGGCAAATTCCTATTTCCATATACAAAAACTAGAAAAAGCTTTACAAAATATAAAAAAACTACATAGAAAACTCCACGATTATAAGAGTTTGCGTTTGTACGGCGATATACTTTTACAACAAAATTATCAGGAGGATTTGTCTTTTCTCCTAGAAATGGCCAGAACAAATTATATTCGTCTTTCCCTTCTTGAATATTGGTATGGAGTGAAGAATATCCAAAAGATAAAAAATATTTATCCTAGTCTTATCTTGTAAATGGGCATGGGCCAAACTGCACATGTTCGCTTTCGACGCAGACCATCCATGGTCTGAGCCGAAACCCGCAACACCTCCTGTGTTGCGCAAGTCACATACGCAGTTTGGCTGTGGGTGGGGGATTGCATCCCCCGTCGGCTCAGATGTGCTCCTGCTAATAGCAGGAACACGGCCTTGTCTGGCTTGTCGTTTTACGACTTCGCCATCGTGCCACCCTCCGGGCAGCACTGACAGGCCGTTGCCCATTCCTCGCTGCGACTCCCCCTGCCTTGTACTATGGGAAATACTTGTGTTTGTTGGATCGTATGTTGTGCTATGGGACGCTAGCGTAACTGGAAGTAGGAGAGTGATGGCTGTAAATAGAACAAGGCTTGGCTTCATGGGGAATTATGGAGAATATGATGGAGAGTGATTTATACTCTCTCTCAAATACAACAATCCCGTCTCGCTTTTTTCGTCACTCCGTCTCTTCTAGACAATAGCGCATAGCGGAATTATTTTTAAATTGCACAGATTGCACCAATTCGCACCCAGTTTTTGTTAACTCTCTTACGCAGGGCGTATACCCTAAGCCCTTACATATGCTTGCCTCCGATTTGCTCTCTTCTGGCAGGCGGTATATCAAAACGGGGAAAGACAAGCGTTTTCGTACGCGCGCCCTGACTTTACGGTATAGAAGCTTTAAGTCTTCATTCTCATGCGGCCTATCTTTAGAATCGTACCAACCTGTCTTTACACACACTCTTGACATGCAAAGCTTGTTGTTTACCAATTGAGGTAACCCAGTTATGATAATCCCAAGTTTTGCAGGATGGAGGCCATCAGAGAGCAATTTTTTATACATCTTTTTATTTTGTGAGAAAAAAAGTTGATAAGGTTGCAATTTTTTGCACTGTTCATATATATCTGCAATCTCTATTTTATGATAGTCAGTAATAACTGCAGATGGATTCTTTTTAAAGGTGATTACATCGAGTACGCATTCAAATTCATATTCCCTTCCAATTTCACTGAGTATTGGCGCAAGCGTCTCTATTGTAGTAAAAAACCGTAATTCTCCTGTTCCCATTTCTAATTATACTGACCTCAATTGTACGGTATAAACGTTATATGCTCAATCACATTCGTATTTAGCATATCTTCTAGAGTCTGGTAGAATCCATACTGTCGAGGCGATGCATTCGGATTCGCATTTAGTATATCTTCCATAGCCTGTCTTTCACGAGCTATAGGTTGCCTTGATATTTTGTACAGTCCTTTTTAGCTTTTGTTTCATTAGGTATCATGGGCCAAACTGGGCCAAACTGCGTATGCTCGCTTTCGACGCAGACCATCCATGAAACCATCCATGGCCTGAGCCGAAACCCGCAACACCTCCTGTGTTGCGCAAGTCACATACGCAGTTTGGCTGTGGGTGGGGGATTGCATCCCCCGTCGGCTCAGATGTGCTCCTGCTAATAGCAGGAGCCTTTTCACCTGCACGGGATTGGTGCGCTGTGCATCCATGACACAGAGCACCAATCCGCTGGCCATCCATATGGCCATCCATATGGCCATCCATATGGCCATCCATGGAAACCAGCGCAAGCCGTACAGGTGAAAAGGCTGTGGTTGCGGGGCTGACCGCCCCGCTTTTGTGAATAGGGAAATACTTGTGTTTGTTGGATCGTATGTTGTGCTATGGGACGCTAGACGACTGGAAGTAGAAGAGTGATGGCTGTAAATAGGACAAGGCTTGGCTTCATGGGGAATTATGGAGAATATGATGGAGAGTGATTTATACTCTCTCTCAAATACAACAATCCCGTTTCGCTTTTTTCGTCACTCCGTCTCTTCTAGACAAAAGCGTGTAGCTGAATTATCTTTAAATTGCACAAATTGCACAAATTCGACCCCATTTTTTGTTAACTCTCTTACGCAGGGCGTATAGCCTACTCCTTTATCTATGTCTGCCTCTGATTTGCTCTCTATCTGGTATATCAAAACTGGAAAAGACAAGTGTTTTCGTACGCGCGCCCTGACTTTACGGTATAGAAGCTTTAAGTCTTCATTCTCATGCGACCTATATTTAGAATCGTACCAATTTGTCTTTACACCCACCTCCGACATGCAAAGCTTGTTGTTTACCAATTGAGGCAACACAATTGTGATAATCCCAAGCTTTGCAGGATGGAGACCATCAGAGAGCAATTTTTTATACATCTTTTTATTTTGTGAGAAAAAAAGTTGATAAGGTTGCAATTTTTTGCACTGTTCATATATATCTGCAATCTCTATTTTATGATAGTCAGTAATAACTGCAGATGGATTCTTTTTATATGTGATTACATCAAGTACGCATTCAAATTCATATTCTCTTCCAATTTCACTGAGTATTGGTGCAAGCGTCTCTATTGTAGTAAAAAACTGTAATTCTCCTGTTCCCATTTCTAAATATATTGACCTCAATTATACGGTATAAACGTTATATACTCATTCGGATTCGCATTTAGTATATCTTCCATAGCCCGCATTTCACGAGCTATAGGTTGCCCCGATATTTTGTACAGTCGGTTTTAGCTTTTTTTTCATTAGGTAGCATGGGCCAAACTGCGTATGCTCGCTTTCGACGCAGACCATCCATGGCCTGAGCCGAAACCCGCAACACCTCCTGTGTTGCGCAAGTCACATACGCAGTTTGGCTGTGGGTGCGGGGCTGACCGCCCCGCTTTTGTAAATACGGGAAGTACTTGTGTTTATGGAATCGTATGCTGTGCTATGGGACGCTAGGCCGACTGGAAGTAGAAGAGTTCTGCGCTGTCAGCAGTTTGTTTTCACACAAGAAAGTTTTTTGATAAAACCACTGATCTAATGTTACAAAATAAATGAAGTTCGTTTTTATCCATGAGATTTTATGAGATTTTTTGACAAAAAAAGTGTCATTTTCTAATGAAAAACTTGAACATCCATTCGCGGAGTGCTTCAACATTATAATATATAAGTCTAGCTTTCCAACGCTTATAACAACGTATCCAATAGTTCCAAAGTGATTCAGGCGGAGGAGGGGGTGTCTGGAGCATTGTTAGTTTTAAACAGTGAGCTCTATCATTACTATAACAAAATAGTTCCCCTTCTGATAGATCGTCACCTCCCCAAGAAGGAGTAAAAAAATTTACGTGATCTGTTATAAATCCGAGGACGTTCCTATGTGCGTCCAAAGAAGGAGAAAAAAAATGTACGTGATCTGTTATTTCATCCCGTATGGAAGAAAGTTTTTTCAATAAAGAATCGAAACCCTCCTCATTAAAATAAATTTCAACAGCACAGGGAACCTTACTTTTACTTTCTTTTTCAATTTCTACTGCAATCCTCAGCGGAGGCACGGGCGGCTGGACCATTGTTAGTTTTAAATGGTGAGCTATATCATTACTATAACGGCATATTTTTTCTTCTGATAGCTCTTCACCTCCCCAAGAAGGAGTAAAAAAGTGTACGTGATCCGTTTTTTTATTCCGTATGAGAGAAAGTCGTTCCAATAAAAAATCAAAACCCTCCTCATCAAAATAAATTTCAACAACACAAGGAACTTTAGTTCTCCTTTCAATCTCTACTGTAATCTTCATAAGAATTTATAAATTATACTAATTTAAATATCAACTTCTTTATCGTTATCCCTTTTTTTTCTTGATTTTTTTGGAATCCTTCTAAACGCTTCGATAAATAGGCTAGGTAAGCGAGTAGAAATGGGAAAGGATTGATCAAGAAAGCGGGACTGTTGAAATAGTCCCATCCCAACAGGGGGCATTGTGTTAAAACAAAAGAAGGGTTTTTATAAATTTCATCAAAAATATTTTGCGAGTCAAAATAGTCTTTATCATCGCTTAGCGAAAAAGCAGTCTCCCAAAGTCATGGTAGTGGGGTGTAGTGATGCTCGCGTTGATCCAGCGATTTTGACAAATGCTTCTCCGGGTGATTTGTTTGTGGTTCGGAATATAGCCAATATCATTCCCTCCTATGCGGAAGCGAAAAAAGATAGCCTAGGAGCTGCTATAGAATATGGGGTTTGTTTTTTAGGTGTGGAATCTATAGTGGTGCTTGGGCATAGCGATTGTGGAGGTATAAAGTATCTTTTTTCTGAAAGTGATCGGGGTATGGAGAGTATTGAAAAATGGATGGCTCATGCTCGGGCTCAGACTCGGGCTCATGGAGGGTCTATTCGAGGGTCTATTCTAGGGCCTATTCGAAAAAAAGAGGAATGTACCATTATTACAGATAACGAAAAAGTACGAAGTGATTATGAGAAAAAAAATATACTTTTTTCGTTGGAAAATCTAAAAAAATTTCCTTATGTATCTAGTCAAATCACAGCAAAAAAAATACAGCTTTATGGTTGGTATTTTTCGATTGCGGATGGTTTGCTTTTAGAATACAAGGATGCAACAGACGACTTTGAAATTATAGTGTAGTTTTTTTTTATTGAGATGAAATTAAATATCCCAGTATTTTTGTGAGCTTCTTTCCATTTCAGAGTAATTGTAATGAAAAGATCAGTAGTGGATTGAAATTACATCTCAAGTGATCCAAGAGAATGTGTTTTCTGATGTGTTATACACCTTTCCGACTTTTTTTGATAAAATGACGCCTATGATGATGATGGGGGGACTGTGTTGCAAAATGTAAATAATTGCAAATAGAGTGCTATGGGTCGCTGATTTAAGGCATTTTAGAAGGTTAACCTCCTGTTTGTTTGTATTTCGTAACAGTCTCCTAAGAAACACTGTTGGAAAAAGTGAGAAAGACGAAAGCAAATTCCGTAAAACGTCGTTTCTAAGGTATTTTCTTACTTTTCTGCTCTGCATTTTACAACAGATTCCGCCCGCATCAATTACAGCTAAGCGTTAGTTTTTAGTAGCCATTTTTCGGCTAATTCTTTTACTCCTTGGCTCGCTTTTTTTTGTATAACTGTAGCGTTTTCTAAATATATTTTTAGATTGGGGTCTACAATATAGCGGTGAACATTTTGAGGTACATCTTGTAGTAGGCTTGCTGCTGGATATACGGCTAGTGAAGTACCTACAACTAAAAAGATGTCCGCTTTTTGTGTGATCTCCTGAGCCCTTTGGAAAAGAGGGACACTCTCACCAAACCAAACAATATGAGGGCGTAGCTGGCTTCCTTTTTCGCACACCTCTCCCCACTCTATATCTTTTTGAAGATCGTAAGTGAGTTTTTCATTAACACTGCTTCGTGACTTCGTAAGTATTCCATGTAAGTGTAAAACAGATTGAGAACCAGCTCTTTCATGGAGATCATCAACATTTTGCGTAATAATGGAAACCTGAAAATTATTTTCTAATTGGACTAGAGAATAATGGGCCTCATTAGGTTTAGCTGCCAGCATTTGTCGCCTCCTTTCATTGTAAAAACGAAGTACTAATTTGGGGTCTCGAGCCCACGCCTCAGGGGTCGCTACATCTTGCACATGATAGTTTTCCCATAAACCATTGCTGTCTCGAAATGTTTTGAGACCACTTTCAGTACTAATGCCTGCTCCAGTGAGAACGACTAAATGTTCTTTCATAATATAGCTTCTCTATAAATAGTTTTTTAATTTTCGCGCAAAATACTTAGGGCACTAGTTTTACTTATATTTCGACTCACAAAAACAGCTATAATAATATTTGATAGCACAACCAAAAAGCTCAGACCCAGTAGGTAAAGATATGGTATCGTTGGATTTGTCTTGAGAAAGCTATCCACTGTAAAATAATTCACACATAAAAGTAAAATCCAACCAGATAGACACGATAGAAAGGCCAGTATACAATACTCAATCACCAGTATACGATATATATCTTTACGAGTTGCTCCTAAAACTTTTAGAAGAGTGGCTTCATGCAACCTAGCGAATCGACTAGAAAAAACCGTACCAACTAGTATAATGACTCCATTGATAAGAGTGAGTAGAGACAGAAATCTGATAGCCACAGAAATTTCTTCCATGATTTCTTTTACGGATTTTATTATATAGGTAACATCGATTATTGTTAGATTAGGATGCTCTATCAATAGATGGTTTTGTAATTGTAATCGAGTACTATCGCTTTCTACTCTATAGCTACCTATGAACAGATGAGGGGCATCTTTCGCTTTTTCTGTTGGAAGTAAAAGCATAGCATTGGGTTGCATGGCTTGCCACATTATTTTACGAAGACTAGTGATTTTGGTTTGGAGGGGTATGCCCTGTACATCAAAAGTGATCGTGTCTCCTATCCCTACACGCATTTCGTTTGCCCACTTATTATCCACGGAAAGTTCTTGAAAACTTTGAAAAGGTTGTTCCGTTTTTTTTGGAAATATTTTGTCTTTCTTTTTTTTCTCATTCCAAAAACTTCCCTTTATAATTCTTTCTGAATCAAGAAGGGTATCCCGAAAACTAATAAAATGCTCTCGATTTAGAATACGATCGGACCGACTTTGTTTAACAGAATTACTTTTGATTTTATCTCGTTCTATATATTTACCGTTGATTTTAGAAATACGTGCTGTCAGCATGGGAGACAGTAAAATTTTTTTTGCATTATTTTCTTTGAGTATTTTCAAAACGCTTTTGTATTGATAAGGTTGCATATTTGTAATAAAGTTATTTGGTGTATTTCCACTCTTTTTAATTCCCAATTCATTTTGAAAAGAACTCTCTGTAATAAAAACGGTACCTATAAGTAAAAAACATGCACCCAAAGCTATAATAATTAACGAGGTTTGATTATTGGGGCGATAGAGATTTGCAATACCTTGGCGAATACGATACGATGAAAACCCTAAAGAGACTAGAGCTAGTAAACGCATAAATAACCAAGATATAAAGTATAAAACACTAATTGATCCAATAATGAGTATGGTGAAATACAACGCGAACTTCCAAGAAGATACTTGATAGGCTGCTAGAGCAATATAAAGAAAAAATAGAAGAATAAAACTAACAATCAGTGTAAAGGCCTCCCTTGGCCGGGAAAAGAGAGACCGCAAGAGATGGGTATCATCCGTATCTTTACGGAGTATACGAATGGGTGAAATACTGCGTACTTTGTAGATGGGTATAAGAACAAAAAGTAGTGTGGTGCTTATGCCTGATAATATACCAGAAACAACCGACCCCCAAAAAAAACTTATTTCAAGTGTAAAAGGTAGCATTTTGTTAATACTTTGGAAGTTTGCCAGTTTGGATAAAAATAAAGGTAAGAGAGTACCGGGTATCATTCCCAATATGCTACCAATTAAGCCAAGCCCCAGAGCTAAAATGAGATATATACGAAAACATTCTTTTGGTCCCAATCCTATATTGCGGAAGATAGCCACATGATCTTGTCGATGTTTCATAAAAACATGCAATGAAAATCCAACTCCCAACCCTCCCAGTAATAAGATAATTAGACTAATGATGGTTAAAAAATCAGATAGGTGTGTGAGAAAACGCTGTAAGCTAGTCGCTGCTTCATGATAGGTTTTTATGTTGATTTGGTTTATAGTTGCCTCAGAAAAATTTTTCTTTTTCCACTCCTGAACGTTAAAGGATGAGGGGACTTTATATAGATAGCTATAGAGTATGCGACTACCTTTTTGGATGAGATCTGTTTCTTTTATATAATTTTGGTGTATATATACCGTTGGTGCTATGGAATAGGCATCGACTATACTACTTTCTTCTCTGACTATACTAGCGATAATACGGAAGGTCTTTTGTCCTAGTTTTATTTTATCTCCAATAGACACTCTTAATCTGGAAAGAACATCAGGAGGAACAATGATTACAGCTTCTTCATTGTTTTGCTTACTAAGTTTTTCCCAGCCATTAGGAGGCGAGGTGATGACTTCCCCATAAAATGGGAAGCCATTTGTAAGGGCTTGTACACGAACCATACTACTGGTTCTATTTTTGTTGTTAGACGCTTTTATGCTATGATTATGAGCTACAGAGGATGTTAGTGCGGGTGTTGCCGGTACCCGTGCTTGTACCATGGAATAAAAGCGAGTTAGGCGACTATAGACCGCTCCTTTATTTTTGAGGTCTTGAAGTAATGTCTTCTGTTTCTCATTTTTCGGAAAATATTGGGAAGAGCTTAAAGAAAGATCTGCTCCCATTAGTTCACGAGTTTGAGAAGCTATACTCTTTTCAAAGCTCAAGACAATTGTTCGTACGGCAGTAACAGAAGCCACACCCAAAGCAATAGAGAAAAGGCAAAACGATAGTCTACCGCGAGCTTTACGGGTTTCTGTTAGAGCTAACCTGAAGTAAATTTGCCAATTCATTTTTATATTTCAATTTAGGGAAGTGAGTACTCTCAATAGATAAGACAAAAGATAAAGCATGAAATATCGTTTGGGGTCTGTTTGTTTTTGTAAGAATTTTTCTTGAGTGGAATATATTCTTTCTGTGATATTTTGTAGATAATAATATATACCATTTTTCTCATTCATTTCGGTGCAACCTTTTTTGAAGAGGCCGAATAGGGCAAATTCGACATAAGCCATCCTCTCCTAAAAAATAACACGCTCCACTTGTTTCGTGTGCATGATAATCATTTATTTTTCTTTGTATTCATTTTTGTACAGTCTTTTCTTTTCATTTTTCTCCAACCGTAAGTGTTTGTATATATTTTCCATATCCTCTGTGGCAAAATAGACACTTCCTTCTTCTCGCCAACAGTTGCTACATTTTGTGCAACTAAAGTAAAAAGAAGCCTCTGCTTCTTGGGTAGTGTTTTGGTTTGTGTGTGTGTTTTGATTTTTTTTTGAATAAGAGCCTTTTATAATTTTTGAGATAGCTTCAGATGTTATTTTCTATATTTTTTTTTCGTAATTGTGAGTCATAAAAAAGTATTGTCCTACTATAATATTTTCAGTACGCTTTATGAAAATCCTAAAAGGAGGCCCACTTGATAGGTGAATAAACTAAAAATATAAGCCAGTCCCGTCATATAACAAAAAACAAAAATAGGCCATCTCCATTCTCTCAATTCTTTTTTTACAACAGCAATTGTTCCCATGCATTGACTACATAAAGCAAAAAAAACCATAAGGCTAATTGCTGTCAAGGGTGTGTAGACATTTTGCCCATTCTGATGTTTTTCTTCTTGTAAGCGTTTGCGTAGACTTCTTTCCCCACTGGCAGAAGGGGATTCATTGACACTATACATAATTCCTAAAGCAGAAATTAGAAGCTCACGAGCAGGAAAGGCTGCGAGTATTCCATTGTGATTTTCCAATCAAAGCCGAGGGGAGAAAAAACAGGGGCAATTGCTTTTCCCATTTTTCCTAGATAGCTATGCTCTAGTTGACGTGTCTGTTTTTGTTTATTTGTAACGCTATGGCTTTGTGTCCTTATGACATTTGCTTTTGGCTGGGAAACTTGTGGAAAATAACTAAGACCCCAAATTATAATCGAAAAAAATAATATAATGGTTCCTGCTTTCACAGTAAATTTCTTAGCTGCTCCATGTACACGTAAAAAAATATTCAGGGGATTGGGCCTCCTATATGGCGGAAATTCCATGATAAAGGAGCTTTTTTTTGCTTTTTTGGATAGTCCACGATTGATCAACCAGGCAATGGGAAGAGCGGTAAGTGGTCCCAAAGAATGCATAAAAAAAAGACATAAGGTGGCCAGACCGGGCCCATACAGAGGTTCAATAAAAGCTCCAATAAAAAGAAGGTAGATGGGAAGCCTAGCAGAACAAGACATCAATGGTGCAATGAGTATTGTGGCCAGGCGCACGTTTCGTTCTGGCATGACTCGTGTAGAAAGTATGCCGGGGATGGCACAGGCAAAACTAGAAAGTAGGGGTATAAAAGAACGGCCATTGAGGCCTGACCATGAAAATAAGCGGTCCATAAGAAAGGCTGCACGTACTAGATAACCACTGTCTTCAAGCACAGCGATAAAAAAGAATAAAATGATGATTTGAGGTAAAAAGACTAAAACAGCACCGATACCGGAAATGACACCATCCTGTACAAAAGATTGTAAAAGAGGTAGATCTGTAAGTAGAAAATCAATTTTTTGCGTGAGATATTCAAGCGATATTTCAATTCCATTTACAGCTGGTTCAGCCCAGCTATAGATGGATTGAAATATTATGTACATGATAGTAGCGAAAAGAAAGAGACCCCAAAAACGATGAGTGAGTATTTTGTCCCATTTATGAGATTTTAGTAAAGGTAGTTTATTTTTCTTTTTGAGAACTCTTTTTAAGATGCTATCGATCCAAGAATAACGGGAGAGGATGGGTATGGCCGGATTTTTTTCTAACAGTTTTTTATATTCTTTTATAGCCTCTATAATGGTTTGTTTTTTACTTTGCGGACTCCAGCCATTTTGAGAGAAAAAAATGTGGTTTTCGTCTACTTCTTCATGAGAAAAAGAAAGTAAGTACTCTCTAAGTTCAAAACGAGAAAGTTTTATCTCTTCATTTTTTTTGTTGATTTCTTGATATAATTTTGTGAATATTCTTTCTTCTTCCTCGTTTTTTGAAGAGAAGATATATGGTGTTTGATATTTTTCCTTTTCTATAAAATCGTTTATTGTCTTTTTGAGTGTTTCAATATCTTCTGTTTTATGTCCCACTAATGGAACGACAGGTACTCCGAGCCTTCTTTCGAATTGGGAAATATCCAGATGTACACCGGATGCTTCCATTTGGTCTTGCATATTCAAAACAACAAGAATAGGAAGCCCTATTTCACTAATTTGTGTAAAAAGAAATAAGTTCCGTCGTAAATTTGTAGCATCTGCCACAAAGAGTAAAAGATCAGGGGCTTCTATTCCATTTAGCTTTCCTAGTATTCCTTTTTTTGTGATTTCTCCATCAAGAGAACTTGTTTGTAGGCTATACAATCCCGGCAAATCTAGCACCCTAATTTTTTGATGAGCCAGATTACACAGCCCTATTTTCTTTTCTATAGTCGTACCAGGGTAGTTTCCTGTTTTCTGCTTACTTCGGCAAAGCCCATTAAAAATGGTTGTCTTGCCAGTATTTGGGTTACCAACCAAAGCGATCATAAAAGCATCTTGAGGGATATTTTTAGAACTCATTAGAACTCATGGGAATAAAGTTTACGCATTAATCATATCAGCAATATAATGCCACTATTTGAAAGTAGCGACACACCGAAGTAACTGATTTACTATGAAAACATTTATGAGAAATAGTTTAGTTTTCTATATTTTGTACACGGATGGATGCAGCACAATCTTGGCGAAGACAGAGCTCATAATCCATTATGCGAACAACTATAGGGCCACCCCAAGGGGCTTTACGAATAAGTTGAATTTTTTCTCCGGGTAAAAAACCCATTTCATATAAGTGCTGATTACCATTCTCTTTATCATCTTTTTCGTCCGCAAGGAGGCTATGTATGCTGGCATGAGTACCTGGTTTTAATTCATTAAGGAACATAGGGAAAGTAAAGCTGTAGTTGAGAATGAGACCCATTCCCAAAAATAAGAGATTGTATTTTGCGTCAATTACTTTGCTCGGTATGGGATTTTTTTGGGCTTTTTGTAAAATGCAGAAAAGTAAGAGAATGTCCGTCTAAAGTGCCGGAAATCGGCGTTTTATGGCATTACTTTCGTCTCTAATTACTTTTTGTGATAGTCCCAAATAAAGTGAAATCGTTCTATTTTATCTTATTTTCAGTTGCTTTGTGATAAAAAAAGCTTGCAGGAAATAATGTTTCGATAGATCAAATTCGATACTGTTCTACAGGGTGTGTGTAAGGTATTGATTTATGAAGGGGATGATGCGTGTGAAAAAAGGAAAAAGTTTGTGTTTGGCCATTTTATCTGTCTTTTTTATTTTCTCTTCTGGTGGCGACAGTTTGCGTGGAGAGAGCATAGGGCAAAAATCAGAAATTCTTCGTTTGCATCTTTTACGGAATTTACGTGATGCCAGAGTAATAGTGAGAAACTTTCCGTGTACTCCTTTCCCCTCATGTCTGAAAGGTGGTGAGACAGTAGAAAGTGATCTTTTGAAAAAATATACTGAGCTTGAGAAGGCCTATACGGAGGGTATGATTTATTTTTATGAAGGAAATTTTGTAGGTGCCTATTCTAGTCTTTTTTCGATTTTAACGGGTATAGACAAATTGTTGGATGAAATGAGTCAGTTTTATTTGGAGCGTACCAGCCTTATGTTGCGAGACGCATTAGAAAAAAAAGACAAGGAAAACCCGGATGATAAAACGGTAGTTTCTGTTCTGCTTGATTACGGGCAAAAATCTAGAAAGAGAGAGGAATTTAGTAAATTACATGAGCCCCCTCACTTTAAGAGATCCTATGATGCGAAAGAATTGAGATGGGTATACAATCGCCATGCTATAGAGGGAAGTGTCCGAAAAGGCTATGAATATATCTCCCATGCGAGAGAAGCACGTTTACGAGCCTCTCGTGTATTGAGTAGAGAACAGGCACCAAATTATTCTGCTGTCAGCCCTGAGCTTTCTAAGACTGCTACTAAAGATGGAGATAGCGTTGCCAAAGATAGAAATGATTTGGTGTATGAGAAGAAGAGGAAACCAGTTACTTTCAATCAAAGAAAGAAGCGTATTTATTATTATTTTAAGACTATCGAGCTTTGCCGTCAGGCCAAAAGGAATGCTGGTTTTATATTTGGGTTAAAATATCCCTATGATAATTACGCTTTGCAAAATCCATCTGGTTTATCGGAAAAAGGATTATATAAAAAAGTACATAAGCCCTCCATAGAAGGTGTACGCATGAACTGGGTAGAAAATCCATTTTTGTATCCTGGGAAGCTGAAGCCTATTTTTGATTTACGTGTTCCTGCGAGGTATCGCCGTGATTTAGTGGATGTTCGCAATGGAGAGTATGATGCGGAGGTGGATAGTTTCATTCGTCTTTCATCAAATGAAAACAAACCAGAATCTTTTGAGAAAATTTCTGGCCAGCCTGAACAAGAAAGAGGGGGACGTTAGGAATCGAGAAGGAGGGTGCGAAAGTCCCTATATGAAAATTCCTGAATAGTTTTTTGTGATTCTTTTTTCCAATACGATTAGTTTATAGTATGCATTTTTTTACTTTTATCTTTTCTGCTTTTTTGGCCGTGTTTGTTTTTCCTTTGCAGGCCCAGATGCTGATCAAACGGTCTGAATTGATAGGGGGACCTATGTTGGTCGATGTCCCATCCTACCGTAAATGTGAAGGGTTGAAGGTATATGAAAAAGAAAGTAGGAAGAGTAGTGCCGCGGACCGCTTTATTGCTAGAAAGATGAAGTCTACTCTTACAGGAGAAATCGATAAAATAGGAAATATCCTAAAAGATATCGAACGGGTTCACAAGAGGTATGCTAAAATTTATACTAGGGTAAAAAATTATCAGGAAATTGAGATAAAAAATATTACTAGAAAGGGTAATCGTAAATCTATATTAAAAAATATAAAAAGTATAGTTAGTCTCAATTATGAGTCCACAGGAGAACTAAATTGTGTCGTTTTCGATTCTTATGAGAGTAGTATTCATCGTGAAAACCTCTGGACTCGTAGGATTGTTCGTTTTCGTTTTTCTAATATAGAGAACGTTGAGATTATAACAAAACGATACGATTTTAATAAAACTTCTGGGATGAATGCTTTCTCTACTCAGGCAAAACTAAGCGTGTTTAGATCTATATTTACTAATTTACAGAAGACTTTATATAAAATGGAGCTTATTTTGGCTTCGCGGGAATATCATCAAGATAAGTTTAATGAATGGTTGAGTAGTTTTTAGCGTTTTTTATCAACTTTCTCATTTTTAATTTATAAGATCAAGTAAGGCTATTTTTCTCCAAAAATACCGCAATGTGTTTTATTATTTTTTTCGTTTAGCTTTTCTTGAGTGAAGATACGTAAGCAGTAGTGGACAGGAAGGAAAGCAATCTCTTCCCAAGGAATATCGCTTTTAGGAAAAATGCGAACGTCTAGGGTCTCTACCCCTGGAGAAAAACCAACGTTGAGTAGATCAGCTTTGAATAACAAATAAACTTGACTTATATGGGGGATACTGTACAGGGTATGAAGGTATCGAATGGAGACATTTGCATTTGCCTCTTCTTGAGTTTCACGGAGGGCACCTTCCTGTGTTGTTTCTTTATTTTCCATAAAGCCTGAAGGAAGTGTCCAAAGGCCTTTTTGTGGTTCAATAGCCCTTTTGCAGAGCAATACCTTGTTTTCTTCCCATATTGGTAATGTGCCTACAATGATTTTTGGATTCACGTAATGTATGATTTTACAATTTGGACAAACATGCCGGTGTAAGTTGTCTCCTTCAGGAATTTGCCATTCTAGAGTGGTTTTGCATTGGTTGCAGTATTTCATTTTTTAGGTGTGCATAGCTTTTGTTTGATAGAATGAGAAGAAAATTACAACCTATATACTTTAGAGAGGCTTGAAAGATCAAACGGAAAAAAGAAATAGAAAATAGACCCAAGCATCTGCTCAATTGGAAAGGTTGGAATGAAGATCAGCTTTATAAGCTTTTGTATTTATCCGTAAAGATTAAAAAAAAACCTTCTTTGTATAAAGATCATTTGAAGCAGCAGACGATGGTGATGTTATTTCAGAAAACCTCTACTCGTACTAGGGTTTCTTTTGAGGCTGGCTTTTTTCAACTTGGTGGACAAAGCATATATCTAGATTGGGATAAGAGTAACTTTCAACTATCGAAGATTTATTATGAAGCAATTAGCCTTTCTCAAAATGCAAACATATTGATGGCCCGACTAAGAAAACATGACGATCTTCAAGAACTAAAAAAGGGATCTAGTGTTCCTGTGATCAATGGCTGTTGTAATCGTTACCATCCTTGTCAATCGCTTGCAGATGTGCTGACTATTTACGAAGATTGTGGGCATGTGCGTGGGGTAAAAATTGCCTATATAGGTGTCTTCAATAATGTTAGTAACTCACTTTTAGAGGTGGCTCATCTTTTTGGTATGGAATTGACTCTTGTTTGTCCCATTGTGCCTGAAGGTATTATGGATATAGATGTGAAAAACAGTCTTTCTCAGAAAGGCTTATTGAAAGAAAGTTTGGATGTGAGGGAGGTTGTTAAAAATGTAGATTATGTTTATACAGACACTTGGTTAGACTTGGAATTTTTTGATAGAGCGGAGTATAGGCATTTGCAAGAAGAGCGTACTCGAAAAATGTTGCCCTATCAAATAAACACTAGCCTTATGCGTGAGACAGCTACCAAAATACTCCACGATATGCCTATCCATCCGAATTATGAAATTAGTCCTGATATGGTGGAGAGTCCAAATTCTTTAATTTTTTCACAATCTGCTAATCGTATACACGCCCAAAAAGCTATTGTACTCTATTTACTTGGGGCAGGGTAGTCAGCAGACTGCCTCGTGATTGTATGATTGTATGATTGTATAGTATGTTTTTCTGAGTATTATTTCGGAGTTCGGAGTCAGTCGAAGAAGGGAGGGCTGGACAGTAGTTATACGCAAAGTAGAATTTTATTTTATGGCTTAGTTTCAAAAAACTAATCGCAGATGAACAAAAAACGGGCCTTTTAACCTAAATAGCGACCTCAGCAGAGAGAAATCCTTGGGTTTATTATTGTGATACAAAATAATAAAAATAAATGTTTAGTGACAGATTACAAACGGAATATCTATTCTATTGATTGTTGCTCAGTCCCCTCAAGGGATACTACTCCATCTTTGTGATACGCCTCTGTGATACGCCTATAACCTTTTTTCAATTCAACGAAACGAAATGAGACTCAAGGAGATCTAACTATTGGGCATATTCATACTCGCTAGAAATTCTTCGTTTGTTTTTGATGTTTTCATACGTTCCAGTAGTAGTTCCATCGCTTCGGTTTGCCCCATAGGACTAAGGGCTTTTCGGAGAACAAACACTTTCGAAAGAATATCTCGTTGAAGTAAAAGTTCTTCTTTTCTCGTGCCAGATTTGTTAATATCAATAGCAGGGAAGATACGCTTATCAGATAGGCGACGGTCTAGATGTATCTCCATATTACCTGTACCTTTAAACTCTTCAAAGATAACTTCATCCATTCGAGAACCTGTATCAATTAATGCTGTGGCTATAACAGTCAGCGAGCCACCATTTTCGATATTACGTGCAGCACCAAAAAACCGCTTAGGTTTGTGAAGGGCATTCGAATCAACACCGCCAGATAGTATTTTACCAGAAGTAGGAATAACTTGATTATAGGCTCTAGCTAATCGTGTGATAGAGTCTAGAAGTATGACCACATCTTTCTGATTTTCGACTTGTCTCTTTGCCTTTTCAATTACCATTTCAGCGACATGTACATGCCGTGGTGCCGGTTCATCAAATGTTGAGGATACAACCTCTCCTTTCACATTTCGTGACATGTCGGTCACTTCTTCTGGGCGTTCATCAATTAAAAGAACCATTAAGATGACTTCTGGATGGTTTGTAGTAATCGCATTAGCTATATTTTGCAATAAAATTGTCTTTCCTGTTCTAGGAGGAGCAACAATGAGAGCCCGCTGTCCTTTACCAATGGGACAAAGTAAATCAATGATGCGTGTATCTAGCTGGGCAGGATTCCACTCCATACAAAGGCGTTCATCCGGATAAAGGGGGGTTAAATTATCAAAAAGAACGCGGCGATTGGCTTCTTCTGGAGAAACTCCGTTTATTTTGTCCAGACGGAGCATTGCAAAAAAACGCTCAGAGTCCTTTGGAGGCCTAATTTGCCCAGTAACTGTATCACCATTATGTAATCTAAAGAGGCGAACTTGGGAAGGAGACAAATAAATATCATCCGGACCAGGTAAATAATTGTAATCAGCACTACGTAAAAATCCATAGCCCTCTGATAGACGTTCTACCGAACCAGACGCAAAGATAGCTCCATTTTTTTCAGCCTGTTGTTGTAGCATGGAAAAGATCACATTTTGTTTTTTTTGTCCTGTGTAATTCGTCACTTGCATGGTATCAGCAAGTTTGGTAAGTTCACCCACAGACTTTTTTTTCAAATCTGTTAAATCAATTGGGGGTGGATCATTTGGACCGCTACCGGGTAAGTTTTTTAATAGCTCTTCGTCTGTGTTATCATCTTGATGGTGGTGTCTTGGCCCCCCCCTCCCTCTCTTTGCTCCATTTCCGCTATAATGAGAAGAATGCTCTTCTGATTGACGGAAATCTCGTTCCCTACCTCGTGTTCTACGATATGGCATAGTACTCCTCCAATAATAATTTTAAATAATAGCGAAATAGAAATGAAGCATAATTTAAGTTATAAAAAGCATATAAACTATATTTTACTGCAAGCAAATGCCTAACTCATGAAATCAAAACGTAAAACCAAAAGGAAAAAATAGTTTTTAAGAAAGAAAAATCAAACGAAAAAATGTCCAGAATGGCATGCTGAAAAGTATTATAAGGGAGTGCAACAAAAACGTTACAGGCAGTAGATGACTACTAGTTCCTTGTTTATTTTTTGTCAATAAAAAAATAATAATAAAGCTACCTCCCCCTATGATTCAACCCCCAAGTACAACACATCTATTTTGATTTGCTCCATTTTGCGACAGCCTCAGACAAGGCTCTCATACAATTCATTCTATAGTAGCCCAAGAAAATGCTTCGGATATGGTATTGCCCCAGCTGAAGTCTTTTTTTGAGAAATGAACAAGCAAACTTTGTTACGATTGGGACTTAAAGCCACATTTAGCTTATAGGAGTATTCTGTACAAACTTATAAAATAACCTTTTCTAATAAAAGATTTTTTGCAGATATAAAAGAAAAAACAATGATGGAATTGGATTTTTTGATCAGATCTTTAAATACCTTTTCTTCTGTTGCTCTATGCACAAAAACACCATCTAAATCGATACCAAGTAGTTGGACCTCTAACAAAAAAAGTTCTCCTTTTATAAGAGAGGGTAATCTTTTTTCGGCTAGATCAGCGAAGCGATCTTCCCTATAGCGAAAATAGGCCGTGTTTCCTGAATGATCGTAAAAGACTAGATAGTTATCTTTTTTTCCTAAGTAGCGAAGAGAAACTTTTTTTGTGGTCAATGACATATTTTTTTGAATATCCTGCCGCAGATTTTTCAGGAGGCTTTTTTTATGAAGAATATTATTGGTCTCTTGTACTTTTTGTGCCTGAAGTACCTGCATACAACAAAAGGAAAATAGAGCTTGCATGAAAAAAGTTTTTGTGTACCGATTTACGCTTTTCATAGTTTAATTTTCGGGGGGCTTATATTGCTTCTTGACAGGTGAAACTCAATAATGAGCCTATGCGTTCTTAGAAAGGCAAGTACCATATACAAACATGAGCTCATCTCCTCCCCGACAAAATACTGGCAAAAATTAAAATCATATTAGGCCTTCTATGCATGATGAGTTATCTACGTTCTTTTTGAAATGGAAGTCTATTTTTCTTTCTTCTGTAGAAACTTCTGTTTCATCTCATCCTAGTCTCTTAAAAAAGAGAACAGAAAAATTTTCATTTGCTATTTTATTTCTTCGTGTACTGCCATTTGTTTGTTTCTTGGGTTTCATTGTTTCTTTCTTTTGGGATTTTTCAGGTGAGCTTTCTCCTTTTTGGCGTAAAGATACCATTACTATGGACGGTCTATTGGGTAAGATCACGGTGACAGGTCTTGTGGGTTTTCTGACAAATTGGATTGCCATCAAAATGCTTTTTTACCCTCGTAAAAAAAGACCTTTATTAGGACAGGGACTCATACCGGCTCGCAAGGAGCGTATTATATTGCGTTTAGGAGAGCAAATATCTAAAGAGGTTATCAATAAAGACTTAATACTGGCAAAAATTTCTGAATCTGGCATACTAAAAAAATATCGTCATAAGATTATACAAAATCTTCGTGAAGCCGTACAAAATAAAGAATTTCGTAAAGATGTCTTTTCTCTTGTACAACATTATGTACATAAAATTTCTCACTCAAGTGCGTACCAAAATAGTTTACGTGGTTTGCTAAATGAAGTTGATTTCAGTAATGTGGGTATTATGGAGGGAGCACTTTTTCGATTGTATAAGTTATTGGCCGGTGATAAAAACTTTGATGAAAAGATAGAACGTATCGTTTCTCATTTTGGTTTTGATGTGAAACAATATGATAAGCATCTCGGTATATTTTTGGATAAACTACCCTATGGTATAGAAGAGGAGGGTGAGGCCTTAGAGGAAAGTGTATTGAATTTAATTGTCTTTCTAATAGAAAAGATCAATATACAGGGGGTCATTGTACATAATTTAAAACAATTTGATGAAACCCGGTTAGAAAAGTTATTGTGGGGCTCTACTTCGAGCCAGCTTTTATACATACAGTACCTGGGTTGTTTTCTTGGAATTATAGGGGGTCTTTTTCTTTGGCTTCCATATGAGGCAATCGTAACCCTTTTTTTACTCGGAGTGTCTACTTGGGGACTAGACAGTCTTCTTTTTCTATTACGCAATAAAAGAAGCTAACAGTCGTATTTGTCAAACTTTTGAGAGAAGGCTCTATCTTTTTAGGAGCTTTTCCCTTTCATGGGACTACTGTAGGGCCGTTGCAATTCTTTATATTTCGCAACAGCTCCAAAAATGGATTGTCATGGATCTAGGTTAAGGGTATCCTGGGTCCTTTCTTTCCATAAATGGACTGTTATAAAATACAGAAAAGTGAGCAAATGCCTTAGATTGGTGTTTTACGGCATTTTCTTCCGTCTTTTTTACTTTTTGCAACGGGTCGTCCCATAGGAAGAAATATACGGGTATTTATGAAAGAAGATAGCTTAAAATTAGAGGGAAGGAAGAAGCTTGCTCTATATCGTTGCGAGTATACCCTAATTGAAGAAATTTTACATAGCGTGACCCATGGTTTGGGTGCTTTAGCCAGTATTGTAGGTCTCGTTTTTCTTGTTATTTTTTCTGCAAGATACGGAGACCCTTGGCATGTAGTGGGTTTTTCCCTTTTTGGCTCAAGCCTACTCATTCTTTATCTTGTTTCCACGTTTTACCATGCTTTGCCCACTTCAAAAGCGAAAAGGATCTTTCGAGTCCTAGACCATTCGGCCATCTATCTCACTATCGCTGCGACTTACACCCCTTTTATTTTAGTCAGTTTGCGGGGACTTATGGGTTGGAGTTTATTTGGGATCATTTGGGGACTTGCAATTATTGGTATTATTCTCAAGTGTATTCAGATAAAGAGATTTCAAAAGGTATCTTACACACTTTATATCCTAATGGGCTGGTTGTGTGTCGTCAATATCGAAGAAATGTTGTTACGCGTTCCCAACTTCAGTTTGAATCTTCTGGTAACGGGTGGTATTTTTTATACGGTTGGCTTTGTGTTTTATGCATGGGATAAACTGCCATATAATCACTTTATTTGGCATCTTTTCGTTATTGGGGGCAGTGTCTCCCATTACTTTTCTGTTTTAAGTCTTGTGTAGTTGGAGACTTCCACCCTCCACACTACTGCCAGAACGAATACCGGTTTTGTTTATAGTAAAGAAATCAGTTCCTTTACCGCAGAGGCAGAATTATCTAACTGAGACTTTTCTTCGGGAGAAAGATTCACCTCAATAATTTTTTCCATACCTCCGGCACCTAGAAGGGCTGGGACACCCATAAAAAGATTATCTTGTCCGTATTCTCCAGAGCAAAACGCCGCACAGGGGAAGATACGCTTTTGGTCTTTGAGGATGGCTTCCGCCATTGCTATGGCTGAAGCCCCGGGAGCATAAAAGGCAGAGCCGGTCCTTAGTAAATTTATAATTTCACCTCCACCCTTACGGGTACGCTCTACAATGGCATCTATTCTGTCTTGGCTTAGACCGGGATACTCAGATAGAGGTATGCCGGCAATAGTAGAAAAGCGAGGTAGGGGTACCATTGTATCCCCATGCCCTCCCAAGACAAAAGCTGTTATGTCCTCCACACTCACTCCCGTTTCCATAGAAAGAAAGGCTCGAAATCGTGCGGAATCCAACACACCAGCCATTCCTAAAATACGTTCTTTAGGGAAGCCTGTGGCTTTGTACATAACATAAACCATAGCATCAAGTGGGTTTGTAATTACGATGACAAAAGAATTGGGAGCGTTCGTTCGAATACCCTCCGCCACTTGCTTGGTGATTTTTGAATTTGTTTTCACAAGCTCGTCCCTACTCATACCGGGTTTGCGAGCTAGACCCGCTGTGACAATGCATATATCAGCTCCACCTATGTCTTTGTAATCGCTTGTTCCTTTGAGATTTGCATTCCATCCACCTACAGGGGTACTTTCGTAAATATCTAGAGCTTTTCCTTGTGGAATACCTTCCGCGATATCAAAGAGAATAACATCACCCAATTCTCTTTGGGTAGCGAGAAGAGCCATTGTTCCGCCAATTTGACCAGCACCAATCAAGGCAATTTTTTTGCGTTTCATTTCTTTTTACCTACTTTTACCTTATTAAGGACGACCCTTATTTCCATACATCAGATACCATTTTTGTGGAATAGCGGTTTTTTTGTGTCAATATGTTTTACTTTATATTTGCAGAACCCATGTGAAAAGGTAACACTGAATGTTTCCCTTTAAGCTACTTCGTTATTGTAAGATTTGTGAAAATCTTGCATAGGCGTCAATCCTTTAAGTGAAGTATGTGGCTTTTCTTCGTTATAAAATTTCACAAATACTTCCAGCAGAAATACTTCCAGCACAAATACTTCCAGGCTGTTTTTTATAAAATCAAGTGGTTTTCCATTGAGCTCTTGACTACGCGTATAACGAATAAGTGAGCGATCTATGGAAACGTTCTATGGAGACATTCAATGGAAAGCAATCTATGGAAAGGTTCAGAAGTATGATAACGTACCGGCTAAATTGCTAAATCCACATGTTCAACTAACTGATAAGTAAATCTTGTAAAAGCTCTATCAATTCTTCAGCTCCATTCTCCACTTGCACTCCTTTACCTTGTTGAAAGTGATAAAAAAGAATATCTTTTTGTCCGGCCCGGATGGAAAGCCTTGGTTTTTTTTGAATGATTTGTATGATTTTCTGTGGTTTCACTTTAAAGTTTTCTCCTGCACAAAGCTCATACTTATTATTAGATTTACGTAAAATACTAATAAAACCACATTTTTGCCCAAGTACACGAACTCTCGCAGTTTTCACAAAAATGTCACTTGTGGGATCTAGTGTGCCAAAACGCTCTTGCATCTCTTCCATCAAAGCATCTATTTCTTCCTCATTTTGACAAGATTCAAAGCGTTTATAAAACTCGATCCTTTGCCTTACATCTTGTATATAGCTTTCTGGTATGAATAGATCTGTTTGGAGTTGAATAGTACAACGTTCTTCTATTTCAATTTTTTCATTTTGTAATATCTGAATGGCTTGGTCTAGCAACTTCAAATATAACTCATAACCAACAGAAATAATATGCCCGGATTGCTCCACACCCAGTACATTTCCAGCACCTCGAATTTCTAAATCTCGCATGGCCACTTTGAATCCACTCCCCAATTCCTGATAATCTAGTATAGTTGTCAGGCGTTTCTGAGCTAATTCTGTCAGACTGCGTTTTTCTGGATAAAGAAAGTATGCATAGGCCTGCTGATAAGAACGCCCCACACGGCCTCGCATTTGATAGAGTTGTGAGAGACCAAAAGCATCGGCCCTATCCACAATAAGCGTATTGACATTTGGCATATCTATACCATTTTCTATTATGGTTGTTGTTACAAGCATGTGAATGTGGTTTTCTTGGAAACGTAAAAGTACGTCCTCTATTTCATCCTCTGCCATTCGCCCATGCATAATCGCAATGCTAATTTCTGGTACAAGTAATTGTATGCGTTCAGCAACTCCTTCAATAGTTGCAATTCGATTGTGGAGATAAAATATTTGTCCTTGTCTGTTTTTTTCTCGCAGTATAGCATCACGTAAAATAGAGTCTCTATCCTCCATGACATAGGTTTGTACAGGTAGTCTTTCATGAGGAGGGGTTTCTATAACAGAAAGGTCTCGAATGCCCACTAATGACATATGAAGGGTTCGTGGGATGGGAGTGGCCGTAAGTGTAATGATATCCATAAGGCTACGGAAGCGTTTGATTGCCTCTTTATGACTCACACCAAAACGTTGTTCTTCATCCACGATTAGAAGCCCTAGGTTTTTGATTTGAATATTTTCAGAAAGTAAGGCATGAGTTCCTACAACTAAATCAAGATTCCCCATTTTTAATTTTTCTTTGACTTCTCTTGCTTCAGAAGCAGAACGAAAGCGTGAAAGCCAATCGACACTAATCGGATAGTTTTTGAAGCGTTCCTTTAGATGATTATAATGTTGTCTAGCGAGAATCGTTGTGGGTACAATAAAGGCAACTTGACGCCCAGCCAGAGTTGCCTTGAAGGCTGCCCGTACTGCTATTTCCGTTTTTCCATAGCCTACATCACCACAAATCAAACGATCCATAGGTTGTGAGGCTTCCATATCTCTTTTCACAGCTTCAATAGCTAACAATTGATCCGGGGTTTCTTCGTAAGGAAAATTAGCTTCAAATTCTTCTTGCCAAGATGTATCACTAGGAAAAGGAAATCCCTTGCGACTCTTACGAAGAGCCTGCAAGCGCAATAACTCCTGAGCCATTTCTTTTACTTTTTCTTTTACTTTTTCTTTTACTTTTTTAAAAGAAGCCTTCCCTAGTGAGTCTAGACGTGGTTTTTCTGTTGGGGCAACATAACGTTGTACAAGAGAGATTTGGTCCAATGGGATATACAATTTATCTTGATCAGCATATTCTAAAAGAAGGAAGTCTCTTTCCCTTCCCATGGTCTCGACCTTCTCTAAACCACAGAAACGTCCAATGCCATGTGTCAGATGAACAACATAATCTCCTTCTTTCAAATCTAAAAAGGAAACAATGGCAGCAGACAAAGAACGCTTGGCGTTAGTCTTTTTTTTATAACTTTTACCAAAGACATCGCTATCTGTTACAAAAGAAAAAGATAATTCTGGGATAGAAAATCCCTCCTTACTTGGAGCAGAAATAAGATGGAGTGCTTTTACTTTTCGATTTGATTCGAGTTTAAAATGAGAAAAAGATTGGATGTACTGAGGGTCACAAGTTTGAGCATCACTTTGAAAAAAATCACCGATGCGCTTCAATTGAGTATCTTGTGAGGAAGAAAAGACAATCGTTTGACCTGAATCTAACAGAGATATAATATTTTGTCGAATTTCTGTCGCCTTTCCCCGAATGCCACTATTGTCCAATATACCACTTTCTGTACCACCATAAGGATGGACAGAAATCACATTATCTTTTTCTGTTTTCGTCGTAAAACTGGTGAGAAGCCTTTGCGGTTCTATGCAAAATTCTTCGCCTTTTTTTTGTTCATAGATGGTTTGGAATTCACGACGTATACGACTCAAGCTTTCCTGTAACTCAAGGGCGGGATATAACAATATGGTGGGTGCTTCTGAAAAATATTCTAAAAAAGAACAACTCTTTACAGAAAGAGGAAACAAAAACTCTAATCCGGGACTATGCAGTTGAGAAAACCCATGTTTTTCTTTTTGCATTTGTTTTTCTAGGATCCAAGGTGGTATCTTTTGTGTTTTTGTTTTTTGTTTCTGAATTTCAGAAATCAGCCTTTCTCCTTCTTTACTATCTAGAATGGCTTCTCCGCACGGTAAAATGGAAATCTCTTTGCAGGGTGGAGTGGACTCTACACTTTTTTGTGTTTCTATATCAAAATAAAAAAAATTTTCGGTCACATCATCAAAAAAATCCAAACGCAAACCCTGTGAAAAATTTATCGGATATATATCTAGGATAGAACCTTTCAAGCAAAAATCGCCCGGTCCCTCCACACGTTTCGTACGTGTGTAACCCAATTGTAGAAGGCATTCCATGATTTTTTCGAGGGAGTAGGAAGTATTGAGTTTTAATGTGAGAGCTGATTTATAGAGGTGTTCTCTTGGCGGAACTTTACGCAATATCCCATCACTCGTACTAAAAATAAGTTTGGGGCTTGGATTTGTGATCAAATTATCTAGAGTACATATACGTTCCGCAATGGTTCTAAAATCTACACCTCCCGTACCATAGGGGAGGTTCTCATAACCCGGGAAAAAAAGGAGCTGACTCTTATCCAAAAAAAGAGAACTCTCTTGAAAAAGATCTTGAGCCTCCTTATTTGAAGGGCACAAAAATAGTAGATTTTTTTTTGTATAAGAAAAAAGAGCCGTAGCGAAAAAAGTGGCCGCACCCCTATGAATACCACTCGCCTCAGATTTTTCTAGAGACTCCGACAAATATTCAGAAAATTTAGCAATGTAAGTGTCTATCAAAAACACGAAATTTCAGAAATCTAAAAGCCCTTTCCCCTACAAGATGTTTTTCTTACAGGAGGGTTTTTTCAAATTTTTTTTTCTATTTGTTGGGACTGTTGCAAAATACAGAAAAGCAAGAAAATGTACGTCTAAAATGCTTTAAATCGGGGTTTCATAGCACTCTATTTGCAATTATTTACCTTTTGCAACAGTCCCTTGTTAGAAACAATCACAGCAAAAATGAATAAAATAGATAAAATATAGACCCAAATGGATCGAACAAACCCAGTGGTCGTTGTGGTCATTCTACCTTTTCTGGTCTTTTTTTTACTTTACGTTTCTATATATTTGTACAACAAAAATGCAGGCAGATCGTTTTTTATAGGCATTCTAACTTGGAGTGCCTTACTGCTCTTTTTTAGTGAATGGCTCAGCTTATTTCATGCTCTCACATATTTTTGGTCAGCTATCACTTGGTCCATTACAGCCTTGGGTTTGGCACTTTTCCTTTTTTGGAGAAGAAAAAAGATAGATCTTTCTTTCATATCTCTGTCGCTAAAAAAAATCCAAATAAAAGAAATCACAAAAAAAGAGATTTTTTTGATCAGTACTATCATTTTTTTTATAACGGTTATCGGTATACTCGCTGTTGTAGCTCCGCCCAACAGTTATGATGCGACTTATTACCATCTAACACGATTATTTTTTTGGGCTCAGTACCAAAGTATTTCTTTTTATCCCGCAAACTCTCTTCCACAAATTGTTCATCCTCCTCTTATGGAAATCATCAACCTAAACTATTATTTGCTGAATGGGAATGATCGCTTTGTAAACATAAGCCAATCTATTTCCATGGCCGCATGCGTTATAGCCGTGGCTATGATGACAAAACAGATCCATCCAAAATCAAATCGAATAGCTACTTTATTGGCTTCTGTCTTTTGCGTTAGCTTACCACAGGGTATATTACAAGCCTCCAATGGCAAAAACGATTATGTGGCTTCCCTTTATTTTTTATGTGCGATTTACTTTTTGATTCTATATTACCAATATGAAGATAACAAGTCTAGTCATGCCATTTTTTTGGGATTGGCCAGCGGTCTAGCTATTCTCACAAAGGCTACTCTGTATTTCTATATCTTTCCCTTTCTCCTCTTTTTTGGCTATTTGTCTTGGAGAAGAAAGGAGTTAGTCAAAAACTTTCTTTGGAGCGCACTCTTTTTTCTTCTCATCAACGCAACTCATTGGCTCAGAAATTTTTCCCTCTTGGGAACTCCTCTTCCTTCTGATGACGGACTAAGCAATCACCTTCCGGAAGGAATAGGTATGGCCTCTTTCTTTTCTTCTTTTCTAAAAAATCTCAGCCTACATTTTCAAACACCCCATAGACCTACAAACAATAGGATAGAAGGATTTATTCAAGGGATCCATGATTTTTTTGGTTTAGATATCAATAACACTCAATGGAGCCAACATAACTTTGATATACCAGATACCATTCTTCATCAAGTCTATGCCGGTAATCCATTTCATATCGCTTTATTATTGTTCATCTTAGTCCTTAGTCTGTATTATTTATTTAAAAATAAATTTACTTTTTTTTATAAAAAAGATCTGAGAATATCATTCGCCATTGTTTATTCTGTCTGTCTTTTTATAGGCTTTTCACTTTTTTGTCTTTTGATAAAATGGCAGGTTGTTGGTGCGCGTTACCACTTACCACTCTTCGTAGCTGTATCTCCACTTATAGCTTTTGTAGCGAATGGCTATAAAACTCGTTTTTTTCGTAACAGCATATTCGGTATAATGACAATGCTCCTTTTCTCTTCTAGTCCACAACTCATAATCAATCTTTCTCGACCTATCATAGAGAAGGTACCAAAAAAATATGAAAAATACTTAGGGCGTTTTCAAGAGTCTTTACCAAAGCATTCTATTTTTAGTATGGATAGAAAAGATATGTATTTTCTAGACTTTGGAATCCACAAGAGAAAAGACTACGAAAGAGCCGCACAGTTTGTACAGGATACTCATTGCAAAACTGTTGCCATACTGGCCACAAAATTAGCCCCTCTATATCCATTGTTAGTATTCCTAAAGATAAAGGAGGCTACCCTACGCGTACAACACATTGGAATCCAAAATAAAACAATCTCATTAGCTAGTACGGCGCCCTTTCATAATTTTTCTCCATGCCTAATCGTTTTTCTTGGACACCATTCAATAGCCGACAGGCTAGAGAAAGAAAGGGACAAACTACAACAAAATTGGCAAAGAAAAAATAGCCTATTTCATGCAGAATCTTTTATACAAATTTGGGAAAAGATACAAAAACCATAAGAACAAACTTTATAATATGAACTTCCCCCATCATAGAGAGGGAGCATTGAAGTCATTTACCCATGTTTTTTTTATACCAAGATCATAAGGAACGAAACCCTTATTTAGGATTGGCCTTAGATGAAGCAATCTCTTTCACCTTAGCTAGAGATGACAGTATGTATGATTTTGTGGGTGGTCTTCGTATTTGGGCTAGTAGGTCTTCCATTATTCTTGGTCGAGTATGTGATCCGAAAAACAATCTAATTTATCCAATAAAGCCATGCTACACTCAGAATCATTCCAGAGCTAAGAAAATCTTTTGGGAGAGCGGAGGAATACCTTTGTGTCGAAGGTTATCTGGTGGGGGGACTGTTTTGCACGGGACAGGAAGCATCAACTATAGTATATTTTTATCATTGAAAAAATACCCTAAGATGTTTGGCCTGAAATATTCCTATTCTGTTTTATTGGAAATGATCGTTTCTGCCTTGCGAAAACAAGGGATTGACTCTCATCAAGCTGGCCTTTCTGATATTGTACTTCCCAAACCAAAGAATGGAGAATGTAAAATTTCTGGAAATGCACAATTCCGTCAAAAGCAAATACTTGTTTTTCATGGAACCTTAATTTTAAAAAAAGAATTCATTGCAGCAATCAAAAAATATCTGGCTCATCCTCCAAAAGAACCTGACTATAGGAAAAAAAGAAGTCACGATCATTTTATCAGCCACTTACCTTCCCGGTTTCATATGGATCTATTTATTCAAGATCTGATGAGATCTCTACAAAATATAAACGGTAAAAAACAAAAGATAGCCACCCTTTCTATTCAACAAAAACGTAATCTTTATTCGCTAGCACGTAAAATGGCCCATGAGAAGTATTGCAAACCAAACTGGGTTCTACTTGGGAAAAGAGAATAATGAAAAGACTGTATAAATGAAAATAATTCACATAAAGGATATTGTTTTTAATTTTTCTTTTGGTAAAATGTATAGAGATGAAAAGACAATTCGTTTAACATCTCTTCATTCTCATGATTTTGCTGGCCTTCTCGAAGATATCCTTTATCGCCTTCTGATTCTATAATATCGCTTTGGTACATATCGATCAGAAGATAAAAACTTAACATGGCACTGACCTTTTCTTTGTACTTTTCAATGACTCGTTCTTTTTCTTGGGTTAGACGTTGTATTTCCTGCTTGATATTTTTCCATTCCAGAGATTGTAAAGGACGTAGAGAGTAGGAAAAAGATGCCGCCATCAGATAGGCAGGAAACCACCATAGTGTTTGCTCCAAATCATTTTGTTTTGCCTCGCAAAGAGTTATAAATGTCTCTGAAGCAACGCTAGAAGAAACCCATTCTGGCTCTAGAGCAAATAAATTTACCATAAACGCATCTCTATAGTAAGATAAACCACGACCCACATGCTCTTTCCCATCTAGACAGCAGAGAGCTTCGCCTAACAAAAAGCAAAGGTGTGGATCTTGTGGCGTTTTTGTTCGAGCATACTGTAATATATCACAAGCATTTATATAATCTCCTAGTTGGATGAGGCATTTTCCCAGTTCTTGTAATAGTTTCGTATCTACGGAAGCACCCCCTTCTTCTTGAAAAGCCTTACGAAAATTTTCTGAAGCCATTCGCAAGACAAACTCCATTGTTTTACGATAGCAGAGGCAGGGTTGGTAATTACGTTCTTTAATTTGTTGAGAGAAAGCCTTCCATTCGTGCATAAGCCAAAAGGCTAGAGAACGACCGCTACGATAATACTTCTGACTTTCTTGGCGATTTAGCCACCAGCCAGAACAAAAAAAACCAGACTGATATTCTATATTTTGTGAATCGATTATGAGGAGTTCTAAAAATCGCTCTTTCGCCTGTTGATAATTCCCTTCCTCCAAAAAAAGCAAGCCTTCGCTAAAAACCCCTTCCGCGGAACTTATTTTTTCCGACATGAAAAAATATAAACAAATCTAACGATAGTTTTCGAAAGTAGCCGCAAAATCAAAGTCTGCTTCTTGGATAATTTTTTGAATCGATTGCAAATCATTTTTGCTCTTTCCGGATACTCGTATTACGTCTTTTTGTATACGAGTTTGGACTTTTAATTTTGCTCCCTTGATTAGTTTTGTTATTTTCTTACATTGCTCTTGGTCCAAACCACTTTGAATAGATGCTTGGCACTTAAAAACACCACTAACATTAGTCTCAAAAGGACCAAAAGAAAAAGCTTTAATGTTTAAATTACGTCGGAGCATTTTTGTTTGTATAACATCAATGAGCTGCTTTATCTTCATTTCATCAGGAGCCTCTAACTCAATAGTCTCCTTAGCCAATTGCATTTTTATAGGCACACCCTTAAAATCAAAACGATTTGAAATTTCTTTTTTAGCCGTATCCATAGCATTCGCTAATTCTTGGCGATCAATCTTACAAGCTACATCAAAGGAGTATTCCGACATATACCGCAACCGTGTGACTATTCCTTATTCTGTCCATCGGAAAAGATTTTCTCTTTTTAGTATTTTATGGCTTGTTACCATAGGCGTTTTTAGAGCCTATGGTAAACGGCGGGGACGGCTATTGCGCGACTCCTTTTTTTATTTAAGGGGAGAGTGAGGAAAGTCCGGACACCATAGGACAGGAAACCGGGTAACACCCGGGCATTTCTTTGCGGAGATGACGGCGAGTGCCACAGAAAATATACCGCCTTTGAACGTAGTATTTTCTACGATATGGGGTAAGGGTGAAAAGGTGGGGTAAGAGCCCACCGTGCTTAGGGTAATCTAGGTGGCGAGGTAAACCCTTTCTGGTGCAATCCCACATAGGTAGTCGATTTAAGGCCTGTCCGGCCAAGACTGCGGGTAGGGAGCGAAGACTTTTTGGAGTAATTCAAAAAGCAAGATAAATGATAGCCTTAGACAGAATCCGGCTTATGTCCCCGTCACCTTCCTTCTGAGTTTTATTTATGATTAGGAGGAAATCTACTTTTATATTCTGTAACAAAAATCAGCATGACAGTAAAAATATAAAAGACCAAAGATATCATTTATTTCTTTTATTTAGTAACCACATAAAAAATTGACTAACTATAATTTATAGTGACACCTATACCATAGCATGAATGGCCAAAAGTCCCCAGTAGTATGAAGGAGTCCGGGCGTGGTTTGTATGGTCTTGTTATAGCAACTTGGTAATGTTGCGCTAACAGAGTTACACCCACTGAATAATTTGGAGAAGTCCAAAATCACTTGCCTACAAGCGATCCGAGCCCTCCTCCTTCAACGATTGGGCTGTCACTTGTACTAGGCTCATCAGGAAACGGCACTCTCTGGCATATTTGCTATACGAGGCCACCGGCCACTCGTTATAAATTTGATACTAGGTGATATGAATATATGGGTAGATAGGGAGTAACAACTAAGGCCTCACCCTCAACCTTGTTGATTGAAGTTAACATTTCTTATGCCTGAAGTCGACTTTAAAGCGTCAGAACGGGAAAAAAATCAGATATGGAATAACTCTGTCACATAAAGCAGAAGCTCGTGTAGCACCTATATTGACTTCTGCTGAGTAAAAATAGACATCAGCAATATTAAAAAAGAAAGCTCACCCTCAAAAACCGTATCCACCCAATTCATCGCTTACTGGACTCTGGACTATGGTTAACAGTTATAACGAGCTGAACATGAAAACCACTAGGGCATACTCTTCTGTTTTAACAAAAACAGGGATAGCAACAACTATAAAAATAGTGAGGAAAACTTTATAGTTATTCGCGTATTAGACTCCAGCCCCGGGTACGGAGTCCACTAAAAGTAGCCTTTTTGTCCACATAACAAAACTAGCTTCCAATTTTTTTTTGCACAATCCCATATCCTTCCTCTCCTCTTTTTTGGGTGCTATTACAAAATGCCGAAAGATCAGAAAATATCCGTCTAAGATGCTTTAGAGCGACGATTCATAACACTCTATTCGCCTTGTTTATATTTCGTAAAGTCCCTTCTGGTTTTTTTCAAAAAATCGCAAGCAAGATCGAAGACTTGAATCCACATAATAAGTGTAACACATTTGACTTTCCGCTCTATCCTCAATCAATACGAGCAAATTTCTTTGATTTAGGAAAAATTCATTTTCTGGTGATCTTTCTGTATTTTTCCATAATATCTTTCTGCATTTCCCCGTAATATGGAAGAACTCCAAATATAAAAATTACTTTACACAAGAACTCTTTTCTTCAGATTTGGCTGAGTTCGTATCATACTATGGGTTCACCTGTTTACTTGGAATCACTTTTCGGCAGGAAGATCTCAATCCTACCTTAGCATGTATAATAATCTTTCTTGATGTATAGGATACTATAACTATGAGCAAAGAAAGAAGTACACTACAGCAAGAACTTGATAAGCTTGAGGTAGGAGACTTGGAACGCCTTTTCAAGCTTTGGAATATACCGAAAACAGGTAAAGATAGGCGTACGGTAATCAAAAGACTACTGATCGGCATGCAAGATACCTTTTACATCAAGGGAGTCTTAGAAAAACTCAGTAGCACACAAGTCACAATATATCGCACTTTGTTAAGTAGTAAAGGCAATATAATGACACTGGGTGATATCTCTCGTAAAATTTCTTTGCCTCCCGCGAATACAGAAATAGAACTCACAGTTTTAAAACGCTATTCTCTGATTTATCAGCGAAAAAATCGAGAGCGGCTCACGAATACTTTAGATCGTTACCATTGCTATATGGAAAATGGTATTCATGTTTCTCTAGATACAAATGAGAAAAATAAAAAATTTAGGATTCATTTTGCGAAATCCCTATTAGGAAAAGAGTATTCACCAGAATGGCGAAAACTACTAAAAATCAAATCTCGGCTTAGTGCTAACTTTGATCAAAAGATAGCTACTCTAGCTAGCAAGCCAGGAAATATTCAAAAACTACTCTCTTCTTGGACACTTCTGGAAAAGGAAGTCATTTGGGAATGCTTTTGTCAGGGTGGAATATTAGAAATGGGACGTGTCCGAGAAATCGTTCGTTCCCATAAAAAGGAGTGGGAGTTTGTTGTCAGAAAGCTAGACCAAAGTGGCCTCCTAATAGATGACTACTATGTAGACAATAAATTTGTGCGTATGATGCTACTACCACAGGAAATTTTTGATTATCTAATCCTAAATCCCCTCTTTTTAGGAGAAAGAAAAGGCATCCAACAAAGACAATCAAAACAAGTATGCAATGGAATGGACTTCTATCTTAATGTGAAAAATCTAATTGCATATATCAGTCGTAGAGGAATCAATCTAGCCAAATCTGGAAAAATCAAACAGGTCGACCTGCGTGAAACAGACAAAGTACTGCTACGTATGGATACGAGTCTTTTCATAGAAAAGAGTCAAATATATCAGGTAGAGCTACTCCTCCCTGTTATGCGTCTTTTGGGGATTGTTCGTGCTAAAAATTTAGATATTGTTCTCCGGAATGAATATGATAAAATTCTAGAGATGGAATATCTTCCCCTTATGCAGCTTGTTATTTCCACGGTTATAGAAGAGCGTGACCGTCGTTCTTTTTATGAAAATATTTTTGTACCTCTCGATACTCCTTTTCCTGATAAAACCCTCTGGCAAGAATGCTTCACCTACTTACAAAAAAATGAGCGTATTATCTACTCTGTCCTCATGGCGATTCTCATTCGACAAAAACTAATTTTTTCTCGTCACTTCAGTATTGAAAGCTTTCCCGCTCAATTATCAGAATTACGAAGGGAATTGACCAGCGTACTCTTCTATCTACAGCTCTTGGGGCTAATAAATGTTGGGTATCCAGAAAGGTGGATTAGTCTTTCGAGCATAGGACATTACCACTCTAGCAAAAAACCTTTCACACAAAAGGATCAACCCGGAGGAATTATTTTTAATCCTGATATGAGTCTAATCGCTATACCAGAAAAAATATCCCTACAAAGTATGCTACTACTCAAATCCTTTGCACACCTGGAAGCTTTTGATAATGTATATACATTTCGCATATCTAAACAATCTTTTCAAAATGGTATATTACTCAAAGAAAAACCTGATGAGCTTGTTCAACTTCTAAAACAATGCTCCCGTAAGGAGCTAAAACAAAACTTCCTCTTTTCCATTGAAGAATGGTCTAAATCCTTTCCTTTAGTTCATATTAAGGATGAATGTACTGTGCTCCAAACAAAAGACATCAAACATATGGAATTGCTTCTAGGGCAAATCAATGGCAAGCGTATTATACAGGAAAAAATAGGAGAAAACACTCTATTGATTCATCCGAATAAAACTTCTGAAGTTATAGAAGTGGCTGAAAAGCTAGAGTTACTGATTAAATTGATCAGATAATGTGAACACTAGCATTCATTACACCATTTCTACACCAATTTTTTAATTTTTCAATTTTTTATTGAGTACATCAAAAAAAAGAAAGGCAACCTTAGAGAAGAGAGGCGATGAAGGGACATTTGTGAAATATAAGTAATTGTAAATCGATTGCTATAAATTTCTGATTTAAAGCATTTTTCGTGATTTTCTGTATATTATAACAATCCCATGATATGTCGTTTTGCTAGTTTTGTGGCTTAAAACTCACAAAGCAGGGGCTATACCTCATCTTTTTTTTGTAGAGTTGGGAAATTGTCTGGTGCCAAGTGATCTTTCCCCAATATTTCGTACAGTTGTTTTATCTTTTTTTTCATTAAGTAGCATATTAAGTAGCATAGTATTCTTCCTCAAATTTGATAGGGCTCTTATATCCTAAAAATGAATGTTTTCTATATGGCTAGGCCTATTATAAAATATCTCAATAATACCCAAAGATATTCCTGACCTTCGTTCTGGCTTTTGTTCTAACGAACGGCCACGGAATCTGTATATTACGGATGACTTACCCTGACGTCCTGAAAACAGCTTGATATTTGTGTGTACTTCTGAATATACAGCGCCCATCGTGTCCCACAATAATAGTAGAAATAATTTGAGAAGCGCTCCCCTTTTTTTCAGCAACTAGTTTGACATTACGCCCAGCCTAACCAATAATGGTAAAAGTATCCTGGCTTGGAAACGCTCGTGTAATCGAGGCAGAAGCTGACGTGCAAAAAAAAGGTCAATAATATGAAAACTATCGAAATCAGCATGACTAAACGTATGCTACCCTCCTCCCCTGTCTCGCGGGGCTGTAAACGAAACGTAACTCCGCCCTTATTCGCGATCCAAATACTCTCCATTTTACTTTATTCTGCTTGTAGTTCTGCCGGCACAGGGGAAGCAAATGGAGAAGCGGCCCCTCCATCCCCATTGGATCCCATTATTATCACGAGTTATGCCCAATTAAAAGACATCAAGAACGGCCTGGATAAAAACTATCGCTTGGGTAGTGACATCGACGCCAGCGCAAGTTGGAGTGAAGGCGGTTCTAACTGTGACCCCTATCTCGGTAGCAACGGGGCGACAGCTAATTGTGAGGGCTTTGAACCCATAGGGAGCTCTGGGGCTGACTTTACGGGTAATTTCGATGGGGCTGGCCATACAATCAAGAAACTTTATATTAACCGTACTGCTGGTAACGTAGGTATGTTTGGTAGTACTGTTGGTGCTGAGATTAAGGACGTTGGGTTAGAGAGCGTTTACATAAGTAGTCGTAATCCCAGGGGTTATAGATTTATAGGCGGCCTGGTGGGTCGGATTGATGGGTCTGCTAGTGTGAGTAACAGCTATGTTACGGGTAGTGTGGCTGTGGCTGTGACTGTGGGTGTGCGTGTTTATGTAGGCGGCCTGGTGGGTCGTGTGGGTAGGTCTGCTAGTGTGAGTAACAGCTGTGCCACAAGTAATGTAATTGTGGAGAATAATGGTGCTATTTACGCTGGTTTAATAGGCGGTCTGGTGGGTGAAATTACTACACATGGTAGTGTAAGCAATAGCTATGCAACAGGTGATATGGATGGTGGTAATCTGCCTAGTAGTGGTAGTGGTAGTGGTAGTGGTAGTGGTGGTGGTTATATAGGCGGCCTGGTGGGTCGGCTTGATGGGTCTGCTAGTGTGAGTGATAGCCATGCCACAGGTGCTACTCTTGGTGGTAATAATGGTTTTTCTGTAGGCGGCCTGTTTGGTGAGCTTCATATCGGAGCTAGCATAACTGGCAAAAATTACTTTACGCTTGGATCTGGTCCTGCTAGTGGCGTTGCTTCAGGCACTTGTCCGATGGGCGCGTGCGTGTCGGGAACTAAAACAATGATAAAGGGCTTAATTGTTATGAGCAGAGGGGGAGGGTGCGGGAAATAGTAAGGCGAACCCCATCACATTATCATAACCTCTGTGACTGGATGGCTGGAGGCTAGCTGGAACTTTGATACAACGACTCAGTTGCCCGCCGTGTTCTATAGTGGTACTAACTGTGAAACCATCTCTGATACCAATGACATCAACAGCAATGATGGCGATACAAGAAAAGTTGATTGTAGGGATTGTAGGGATTGTAGGGATATCATAAAGGGACAGAGATAGAGAGCGAGTAGGGGAAGGGAACGGCCTGTGTGGCTACGCGGCTGGCTGTAAAAGACTAGGCTGACCAGAGTGGGTGGGCTTAGGGCGCTTTGAGAATTGACGCAAGTGCAAAGCGTTCCAAATGGCTTGTTCAATTCAGACACAAAAGCCAAGAAAATAGTTTGTGTGAGTGACGGCTTTGAATGGATTGATTTCTGAATGGATTGATATGGATGCTAGTTATCACTTCTGCTCCTGACCTCCTGAAAACAGCTTGATATTTGTGTGTAATTCTGAATATACCACGACGTCCATCGCGCCTCATGTAGAAACAGTTTGAGAAGTGGCCCTTTTTTTAAAAATTAGTTTGACATTACACCCTTTTTGGGTTACTTTATCAAATGAGAGCTTCCGTCTTGGGGATGTACACACAATCGAGACAGAAGCTGAAACGTAAAAAAAGAGGTCAATAATAATATGAAAACTATCGGAAGCAGTGTAACTAGATGTATGTCACTCCCCCCTGTCTTGCGGGGCTGTAAACAAAACCTAACTCCGCCCTTATTCGCGGTCCCAATACTCGCCATTTTACTTTGTTCTGCTTGTAGTTCTGCTGGCCCAGGGAAAGCAAATACTACAGGAGCGGTCCCATCGGGTCCCATCATTATCACAAATTACGCCCAGTTAAAAGACATCAAGAACGGCCTGGATAAAGACTATCGCTTGGCCAATGACATTGATGCCAGCCCCAGCCGGAGCGAGGGTGCCTCTAATTGCGTCCGCTATACCGGTAATAACGGGACGATAGCTAATTGTGAGGGCTTTGAGCCCATAGGGTCTGGTGAGACTGCGACTTCCACAGATTTCTTTACAGGTAGCTTTGATGGGGCTGGCCATAAAATTAAGAATCTCTATATTAATCCTGTTGCTGGTAACGTAGGTATGTTTGGTAGTATCTTTGGTGCTGAGATCAAGGATGTTGGGTTAGAGAGCGTTTACATAAATAGTCATAATCCCAGGGGTTCTAGATATATAGGCGGCCTGGTGGGTCGGATTGATGGGTCTGGTAGTGTGAGTAACAGCTCTGTTACGGGAACTGTTACTGTGGCTGGTAGTGTGGCTGGTAGTGTGGCTGGTAGTGTGGGTGTGGTTAGTTCTACAGGCGGCCTGGTGGGTCGGATTGATGGGTCTGGTAGTGTGAGTAACAGCCATGCCACGGTGGCGGTGACTGTGACAGGTGGTAATAATATTTCTAATTCTACAGGCGGCCTGGTGGGTGAAATTTCTGCTAAGGGTAGTGTGAGTAACAGCTCTGCCAGGGGTGCTGTGATGGGCAGTGATGGTTATGCAGGCGGCCTGGTGGGTACCGTTGGTGCTTCTGGTAGCGTGAGTAATAGCCATGCTACGGCTACTGTGACTACTGTGACTGGTAGTAGTGGTTCTAGTATTACCATAGGCGGTCTGTTGGGTCGGCTCGTTAGTAGCGATAGTATGACTGGAGAAAGTTACTTTAACGGCGGGGCTGGATCTGTTCCTTCTGTTGGTTTTGGTGCTTGTCCGATGGGCGTGTGTGCGTCGAAAGATAAAATGGATATTGAAACGGAGATAAATCTCTTAATTACGGAGGAGATAAATCGCTTAATTGCTGTGAGGAGAGGGGAAAGTGCAGGAAATAGTAAGGATTACCCCATCATCATTACAACTTATGCCCAACTAAAAGACATCAAGAACGGCCTGAATAAACACTATCGCTTGGGAAATGACATTGATGCCAGCCCCAGCCGGAGCGAGGGTACCTCTAATTGCGTCGCCTATACCGGTAGCAACGAGGCGGAAGCTAGTTGCGAGGGCTTTGAGCCCATAGGGACTTCCCCAAAAGGGAAGTCCAAAAATTACTTTACGGGTAGTTTCGATGGGGCTAACCATACAATCAAGAAACTCTATATTAGGCGTACTGGTGATAACACTGATAGTGTGGGTCTGTTTGCCTATATAAGAGGTGCTGAGATTAAGGACGTTAAGTTAAGGAGCGTTTACATAAGTAGTTATAATCCCACTGGTACCAGTTATACAGCCGGCCTGGTGGGTTATTTTTGGTCTGCTAGTGTGAGTAACAGCTCTGTCATGGGCACTGTGACTGTGACTTTGATTGATACTCCGAATGTGTTTGTTTATGCAGGCGGCTTGGTGGGTGTTTCGGTTGGTCCTGGAGGTGTGAATAAAAGCTATGCCGAAGCTGATGTGACTGTGATTGGTAAGAGCCGTAACATTGTTTATGTAGGCGGTCTGGTGGGTCAAATTTATAGTTCTGGTAGCGTAAGCAATAGCTATGCCAAGGGTAATATAGATGGTGGTGAAACTCTTACTGGTCATGTAGGTGGCCTGGTGGGAAGTGTGCAAGATGCTAGTGTGAGTAATAGCCATGCCATCTGTACTGTGGAGGGTAATCGTGTTTTTAAAAGCACGCTGTTTGGTGAGCTTCATATCGGAGCTAGCATAACTGGCAAAAATTACTTTACGCTTGGATCTGGTCCTTCCAATGGCGTTGGTTCTGGTAATCCTTGTCCGGCGGTGAATGGTATGGATACGTGCGAGCAGAAAACTGAAGCGGAGATTGAGACGGAGATAGAAAAATTATTCCCGTGAGCAGAGGGAGAGAGAGCGGAAAATAGTAAGGCGCCGTCATTATCATGGCCATCTGTGACTAGATGGCTGAAGGCTAGCTGGAACTTTGGTACAACGACTCAGTTGCCTGCCGTTCTCTATAGCGGAGCTGGCTGTGAAACCGTCTCTGGCACCAATCAAATCGATCACAATGATGGCGATGCAAAAAAAGTCGATTGTGGGGATATCATAACGGGGCAGAGATAGCCGAGAGGGGAAAATGGGCTGGGATCCATCGTAAGCTTTGGTGGATAGAACAAGCTTTGCTTGTTTTGTGATGGAAGCGGCGATTCCGGTGAGGACCGGGCTTTGTTTTGTTACAATTAGTGGGTAAAAACGGGCTTTGTGTAGATAAAACAGGCTTCGTAGATAAAACAAGTTAGAGTGGATAAAAATGAGCCAGAGTTGTGGATAGAAACGGGCTTCGGTGGATAAAAATAAGCTTCGCTTATTTTTGCGATAAAAACGGTGTTTTTGGTGAGGACCGGGCTTTGGATAAAAACAGGCTATAGAAAACATTCATTTTTAGGATATAAGAGTCCTATCAAATTTGAGGAAGAATACTATGCTGCTTAATGAAAAAAAAGCTAAAAACGACTGTACAAAATATTGGGGGAAAGTCATTGCTTCCCAAGCAAAGCCTTCCACAAACGCAAAGCTACCAAGTAAGCCTCCCACGCTTCGCTTGTTTCCCATGTGAAGCCTTGCCTTTTTCGCGCCCTTAAAATCGAGAGCTTTGCTCCAGCAAAGTTTACCAAGTAAGCCTACCAACGCAAAGCTCTCTTTAGGAAAGCTCCCTTTACGCAAATCTTTCCAAGAAATTTATTCAATTTTTATCTAAAATTAGTTTGACCCTGAGAACAGGCAGGATACAATGTCTCCGTTGTCGTGTCTTTCACCAAAATACCCAGAAACTCTATCATGTGAAGAGCAAGGTATGTGGTGAAAAACATATATATACCTTGGAGGATTTTATGAGCATATTAACCGGTACAGAGAAATATATATCAGTGATATATAATCAAATTTTTGGTTGGAGGTGCAACGCCCGACAGGGTCTTTCTGTGTTGACTCCTGCGAGCAAGAAAGCAGTCAGGAAAATAGCCTCCAAGAAGAGCCAACGGCTCTCGCTCCTCTCGTCATCTTTTTCGTTGATTTGGGTCATACCCTTGTCTTTATGGCTTTTTTCTGCGGCTTGTAGTACAAAAGTCGCCCCTTGTAACGGAGATACCACGGCTGATCCAGAACATGACTGCCTTCCCTTGGCACCGGGAAATCTCGATATGGAGGACCGTGGTGATACAGATGGCTACCGTGTGGAGTGGGAGGCTATGGAAGGGGCCGAAAAGTATGAAATAACTAAGCTTTGTCAAACAGAGAGAGTGAAACTCTCAGATGTGAACTGGAGTCAAGGAAGTGACGAGAGTGTCCCAGAGAATAGTTATATGTTGGGCGTAATGGATCCCGGACAAGTATGCTATATGCGAGTACGCACATGCAATCAGTTTGGTTGTGGTCGCTGGATAAAAAGAGAATTCATAATAGGTCTTAAGCCTCCCGATGACCTACGCCCACGAGTGGGGGATGTGCCTCTATCTGTTGATGCCAGTGGAAATTATGCTATCACGAACAACATCTTTCAAATCCTTTGGGATGGTGACACTGACGCTAACCTAACGCACTACATCATCCAAGAGAGGAAGGGAGCTAGTGGAAGTTGGCAGGTGCCGGATAATGGTAATATTCCTTCAGCCGATGCCTCTACTGGTGATTTAACGAGAAATTATGGGAAAAATTACTCCTTTCGGGTGAAATCCTGTGGCAGGGAGGGCGGGGTAGATGTCTGTGGTCCTTGGTCTTCAGTGAGCAAGCTTCTTCTGAGACTGCCGCCTCCCGCTAACTTTGGTACAAGCAGTGCAACTTCGTATAGTGGAGACTATAGCCTAAGTTGGTCGGCTGGAACATCTTCTGCTTCTTCTGTAGATCGTTACGAGATAGAAGAAAGTACGGATGGGGGAAGTACATGGGGTCCTTCTGCTCGTACTTCTTCTCCTGCTTCTCCTCCTGCTTCTCCTCCTGCTTTGGAGGAAACATATGCAAAGACTATAGGCACGTACAGCTATAGGATACGCTCCTGTGTTGGGGAAAGTGTGGTACCAAATGTCACTTGTAGTGCTTGGAATACAAAGTTGAGTCTAGTCACTGTTGATCCCCTACCCACGGTCACGGGTGTGGTGAGCGACGAGGGGAGTGGGGCTAACATTGTTTCAGAGGATGCGTCTTATGAGATTTCATGGGATGCTGTTGCTGGTGTAAGTGAGTATGAAATCACAGAAAGCATAGGCGGTGTTGCCCATGATACGGTGAAAGTGAGCCAAGCAAGCCAAAGCTATACGGGCAAAGCATATGGGAAGGCCTACTCCTACACAGTCAAGGCCTGTGCTGGCAACAATTGTGGAGCGGATGTCTCTAATCTTGTATCTGTGGAAGTAAGATTGGCTGCGCCCCGAGTCAATGTGATAACAGCGACTTACTCCGGTCGTTATACAGTGGATTGGCCAAATGATGTGACCAATGCAAATAGTTACGATTGGCAGGAGGCTTCTTCTTCCTCTGGAGGCTCTCCTTTGGCATCAGATTGGAGTGTGGCGACTTCGGTGGTGGCCGGTGTCAGTAGTTTCGAGCAAGTCGGGAAGTCGGCTGGTTCTATCTTTAACTACCGCGTGCGAGCTTGTAGAGACATCAGTAATACTCAGCTGGATAGAGCTTGTGGTGAGTATTCAAATGTTCGACCTGTAATAGTCCCTAGCCTAAGTGGAGGTGTTACCCTATCAAATAATCAAAATGGAGAAGGGGATGGTGAGTATACACTGACCCGTGCTGACACACTCTCTGTTTCTACGGGGGATGTTTCGTATGAACTCAAATCTTGGTCCAATGATTGCCAAGACGAATGCGCTGACGTCCCAGCAGAACCCAGTGATACGGATGCAAGTGCGGTGGCGGCAATGCCTACCCCAACGAAATCTTTCACTGACGATGAGATCCAGGAGTTCCAGAGTGCTCGCCATTTTCGTGTGAGAGCCTGCACTGGAGAAAACTGTACGGCTTGGTCTAGTGTGCATACGGTAAAAGTCCTTTTTACGAAACCCGCTATAACCCTATCCGATGTTTTTTTGACGCATCCGACTGGTCGAATAGTGGGTCATTTGGTTAGCTGGGCAAACTCACCTAGCGCCAGTACACATCAAATCGAAAGGCGAGAAAGAGCCATCGGTACGGCTACTTGGAGTTCTTGGTCTTCTCAAGATAATAGTAGCGAAGAGGCTGAATATAAATCTGAAGATAATACGGCCTCCTTTGGATATAGCTATGAATATCGCGTGAAAGCTTGTGAGACTCGTGCAGGGGCTGAATATTGTCGGTCCTCCACTGTGGAGGACAGGGATTTAGCTTTACCCCAAGTGAGTTTATCTCTACCGGCAGGTCCTTTCCGTAATGTTGGGAGCGATGGCTATATTGGTGGCACGTTGAATTGGCTGCGCAAGGGTGGTGGGGAGTATCAGCTACAAGAAAAAGTGGGGAGTGGTTCTTGGGATGTTGTGCCTCTTATTCCAACTGATTTCACAGATAGAGAAAAGACCTTTGCATCTACAGATAAAAAAGAAGCTGGAGCTGTCTATACATACCGTATGCGCATTTGTAGACCCGCCTTGGGCACGACACCACAAAGTTGCGGTGCTTGGTCCAGTGATGTGGTTAGCGATACCACAACCCTTTTGCCGCCTCCTAACGCTTTTGGAAGCGATGAGGTGGGCTCTGTTTCCTATGATGGTGAATATAACCTCACTTATACTGGATTGAGTACATATCACTACACCCCCGCCGTATATTATAATATCCAAAAAAAGATACCGAGCGTGGGAACTTACTCTGTTATACAAGAAAACGGTGTGGCCAAAAAATTTTCGTGTGCTAGTGGTTATGACTGTGACGTGCCTATTGTCGGGGATAGCACCGTTGGTGTATACGAATATCAGATTCGGTCTTGTAGCTCTGTGGGGTGTGGCCCTTGGTCTTCTTCGGCCATTTCTGTAGAACTTAAAGCCATAGATCCTGTTACCAATCATCGCATATTGACGGGTGGGACAACGGGAGAAGTGGAGAGTGGGGGTCGCTATCTGTCCCGTGATGCGTCCTATACGATTTCATGGAATGCCGTTACTGGTGTAAATGAGTATGAAATCACAGAAAGCATAGGCGGTGTTGTCCAAGCTCCGGTGAAAGTGAGCCAAATAAGCCAAAGCTACACGGACAGAGTATATGGGAAGACCTACTCCTACACAGTCAAGGCCTGTTCTGGTAGCAATTGCAGTGTTGCCTCTAGCTCCGTATCCGTGGATGTGAGATTAGCTGCACCGCAAAATTTACGCACAAGCCGTGCTACCCCAGATGATGGAGACTATACGATTAGCTGGAATGCCGTGAGCGCTTCTGCTGGTGGCTATGTTCTAGAAGAAAGTATTGATATTGGAAATGGTACAAACTGGACGGCTGTGATATTGGTAGCGGATGGTGCCACGAGTCATGACTTTGAGAATAGAGAAGGAGAAACGAACTATAAATATCGAGTTCGTGCCTGTGTGATCACCGGTTGTACAGCGCTAAGTAGCGAGAGTTCCCCTTGGGCGACTAGTCCGGATGATTTTGTGCGGGTGGTATACCCAGCCATTACGACCATAGCCCTCAGTGAGACCACGGACATCGATGGTGCGTATAGCTTCACTTGGAATAAATTGGGAAATGCCAGTAAATACCAAATACGAAAAAGATTTCTCGCAACGCCCTTGGCTACTGAGAGGACAAGGGATCGGTACAAAAAGCAACGGGCCCCAGGAAGGCTAAGACAGTCCGGGCAATTGGGTCATCGTAGCTACGGCTATAAAATACGGGCATGCAATAGTCAGAATATCTGTACATCCAACTGGTCCCGTGAAGTGACGGTGGAGGTCACCCTGCCTGCCGTTAGCGGTCTACGAAGCGACGAAAATACGTCTTATGATCGCAGATATACGGTGAGTTGGGATAATATTGCCCCGGATGCAGGCAATCGCTATGGCACGAACAATGCAAATATAACGTACAAATTGGAGGAACAGACTGGGCCGTCGTCAGCATGGACATCTTTTGGTAACGTCACTCTGAATTCCTATCCCATCATCGTAGAAAAGGCCCCATCCACATACTCATACCGCGTGAGTAGCTGTAGTACTGTGGGCTGTGGCCCCAGTACGGCTGGAAGCAAGCGCGTGAGTGTGGATGTCCGAGGCCTTTTGGCTCCGACCCAACTCAGCTCTTCGCATAATCCCGTTTATATAGGAAGTGGAAGCGGTACTACCCTAAGTGATGGTGCCGAGCTAACTTGGAATAGTGTCATAGGGGCGACTCACTACAAGATTGAAACCGCTCTCCCAGCATCGTCCATGTTCACTAGCCCGACATGGCGAGCCCTAGCCACGCAAGCCCAGTCTTCATATAGCATAGCCCCTCAGGCGGCCAGTGGTGGGCATCTCTATAGGGTGACGGCCTGTGTCACGGCCAGTTGTTCAGCGAATTTGGTATCCCCGCCCTCTAGCCCCTCTGTGACTATAGTCACCCATGACCTCACTCCGCCGGCTCTAACCTCTGATGAGGTCACATCCAACGATGGCTCATACACCATCACTTGGCCAGCCGTGACAGGGGCCACTCGCTATGTTTTAGAAGAGAGCAGCGACGCAGGCACCACGTGGACGCCCATTGGTAATGGTGCATCACCAGTGGTCCCCAGTACAAAGACCACCAGTGCGAGTTACAGCTACCGCTTGACGACGCATGGCATGCGAAATGTCTCCCTGACTGGCTCCACCCTCTCCGTAGCCGTTGCCTTGAATTGTGCGATAGGAACAGGTGTCACATGGACCTCGACATCGGGTTCTAGTCCCAACACTTGCGAGGCAAGCACAACAGCTCTCATGGCTTTAGGAAACACGGTGAAACTCGAAGATACAAGTGGTGCCTTTAGGGGTAGTGCCACCTTCACCTGTACAGGCGGTGCACTGGTGCTGGCTTCTTCTGCAAGTGCCGAGTGTGGTACTCAGGGTACGGTGGCCAGTTACCCCATCATCATCACCACCTATGCCCAACTCAAAACAGTCAAAAACGGCCTAGCGAAACACTACCGCTTAGGCAATGACATCGACGCCAGCGCGAGCTGGAACGAGGGCGCCTCTAATTGCGTAGCCTACAACGGCAGCAATGGAAAAGCAGCCACTTGTCGGGGCTTTACCCCCATTGGGAATAGTTATACAAATAGTTTCACCGGTAGCTTTGATGGAGCCGGGCATAAAATCACTAAGCTCTACATCAATCGTCCATCTATAAACTACGCAGGCTTGTTTGGCTCTGCCGGCGGTAGTGCTGAGATCAAGAATATAGGCGTGACAGAAGCCTATATAGTGGGTAAGGATAATGTCGGCGGGCTCATCGGGGCTTTGTATGGTTTTGGTACTACTACTAATGTAAGCAACTCCTATGCCACGGGAGCCGTGATGGGGGCGTGGTCTGTCGGCGGACTCATCGGGCATGTTTATTATGGTACTGTAAGCAACTCCTATGCCACGGGAGCTGTGACGGGGACGAGTGTTTCTTATGTCGGCGGGCTCATCGGGTATGCTTTTGGAGCTTCTGTAAGCAACTCCTATGCCACGGGAGCTGTGACGGAGGGGGGGGGGAATCATGTCGGCGGGCTCATCGGGAGATCTTTAGGTAGTACTGTAAGCAACTCCTATGCCACGGGAGCTGTGACGGGTGTTTCTTATGTTGGCGGGCTCATCGGGAGATCTGACGATACTGTAACCGGAAAGAACTACTTTGTGGATGCCTCTGGCGGCAGCAATGGCCTTGGATCTGGTACTTGTACGGGCACTTGTGAGCGCAAAACAGCCGCCGACATCGCAGCCCTCACCTCTTCCACTACGGGCTGGGCAATTAGCACTAGCGGAACCACGGGAAACTGGAACTTTGGTACAGCAACTCAGTTGCCTGCCGTGCTCTATAACGGTACTAGCTGTGAAACCATCTCTGGTACAAACAACATCACCAGCAACGATGGCGATACAAGCATACCGGATTGCGGGGATCTGCTCCCAGGGCAGCCCATTGCACTGGGGGATGCCCCAAGCGTTCCCATCATCATCAGCACCTATGCCCAGCTCAAAACCGTCAAAAACAGCCTAGATAAACACTACCGCTTGGGTGGTGACATTGATGCCAGCCCCAGCCGTAGCGAGGGCGCCTCTAATTGCGTAGCCTACAACGGTAGCAATGGAAAAGCAGCCACTTGTACGGGCTTTACGCCCATAGGGAATGGTTATACAAATAGTTTCACCGGTAGCTTTGATGGAGCCGGGCATAAAATCACTAAGCTCTACATCAAGCGTCCATCTAGAAACCAGGTAGGCTTGTTTGGCTATGCCGTTAATAGTGCTGAGATTAAGAATGTAGGCGTGACAGATGCCTATGTGGAGGGTCAATCTCAAGTCGGCGGGCTCATCGGTTGGAGTGCTGGTTTTGGTACTTCAGTAAGCAACTCCTATGCCACGGGAGTTGTGACGGGGACGGGTTATAATGTCGGCGGGCTCATCGGGAATTCTTCTGGTTCTGTAAGCAACTCCTATGCCACGGGAGCTGTGACGGGGAGGAATAATGTTGGCGGGCTCATCGGTTATGCTTATGGAGCTTCTGTATCTGTAAGCAACTCCTATGCCACGGGAGCTGTGACGGGGACGGGTTATAATGTCGGCGGGCTCATCGGCGGGCTCACCGGGTCTTCTTCTGTATCTGTAAGCAACTCCTATGCCACGGGAGCTGTGAGGGGGAGTAGTCAAGTCGGCGGGCTCATCGGGGATTCTAGTGGTACTGTAAGCAACTCCTATGCCACGGGCACTGTGATGGGGAATATTTTTGTCGGCGGGCTCATCGGTCGGGCTCCTGGTTCTGGTTCTGTAAGCGGAAAGAACTACTTTGTGGATGCCTCTGGCGGTAGCGATGGCATTGGCAGTGGATCGTGTTCAGGCACTTGTGAGCGTAAAACAGCCGCCGACATCGCAGCCCTCACCTCCACTACGGGCTGGACGGTTAGTACTAGCGGATCCACTGGAAACTGGGACTTTGGTACAACGACTCAGTTGCCCGCCGTGCTCTATAGCGGAGGTGGCTGTGAGACCATCTCTGGCACCAATGACATCAACAGCAATGATCGCGATGCAAGCATACCCGATTGCGGGGATCTGCTCCCAGGACAGCCCATTGCACTAGGGGATGCTCCAAGCGTTCCCATCATCATCAGCACCTATGCCCAACTCAAAACAGTCAAAAACGGCCTAAGTAAACACTACCGCTTGGGTGGTGACATTGATGCCAGCCCCAGCTGGAGGGAGGGCGGCCCTTATAATTGCGTAGCCTATACTGGCAGTAACGGGGCAACGGCCACCTGCACCGGCTTTACGCCCATTGGGAAAGATTCAAGAAATACCTTCACCGGTAGCTTCGATGGGGCCGGGCATAAAATCACTAAGCTCTACATCAAGCGTCCATCTAGAAACCAGGTAGGCTTGTTTGGCTATACCACCAAGAATGCTGAGATTAAGAATATAGGTGTGACAGATGCCTATGTAGTGGGTAAGAAGAGTGTTGGCGGGCTCATTGGGCGTTCTTACGGTTCTGGTAGTTCTGTAGGCAACTCCTATGCCACGGGAACTGTGACGGGGGAAAATAGTGTCGGCGGGCTCATCGGTCAGGCTGATGGTTCTGTAAGCAACTCCTATGCCACGGGAGCTGTGACGGGGACGGGGAATCATGTTGGCGGGCTCATCGGGTATTCTTTTAGTTCTGTAAGTAACTCCTATACCACGGGAGTTGTGAGGGGGGGTAGTTCTGTCGGTGGGCTCATCGGGTATTTTGGTTATGGTCCTGTTGTAAGCAACTCCTATGCCACGGGAGCTGTGACGGGGACGGGGAATTATGTTGGCGGGCTCGTCGGGGGTTCTTTTAGTTCTGTAACCGGAAAGAACTACTTTGTGGATGCCTCTGGTGGTAGCGATGGCATTGGCAGAGGTACTTGTTCGGGTACATGCGAGCGCAAAACAGCCGCCCGAATCACGGCCCTCACCTCCACTTCGGGCTGGACGGTCAACACTAGCGGGGCCACTGGAAACTGGAACTTTGGTACAGCGACTCAGTTTCCCGCCGTGCTCTATGGCGGAGGTGGCTGTGAAACTATCTCTGGTACTAATAATATCAACAGCAACGATGGTGATACAAGCAAAGTCGATTGTGGGGATCTGTTGCCGGGGCAGAGGTAGCGGAGAGGAGAAAATAGGCTGGGATCCATCGAGAGCTTTGAATAAAAATAAGCTAGAGTCGTGGATAAAAACGGGATTTGTGTAGATAAAACAAGCTTCGCTTATTTTTGCGATGGAAGCGTCGATTCTGGAAGGGTGCAGAAAAAGACCCTTTGTGTAGGGGCGTTTATTGTGAGGCTTACAATCGCGGGCTTTGGATAAAAACGGGCTTTGGTGGATAAAAATAAGCTTTGCTTATTTTTACGATGGAAGCAGCGATTCTGGTGAGGCGTGCAATCACGGGTTTTGGATAGGAGAAGCCTTCTAATTTCTTGTGGATAAAAATAAGCCGGAGTCGTGGATGAAAACAAGCTTCGCTTGTTCCCCATGTGGAGCTTTGCCTTTTTCGCGCGAGAGCTTTGCTCCAGCAAAGCTTATCAAGTAAGCCTACCAAGATAACCTCTCAGCTTCGCTTGTTTTTACGATAGAAGCAGCGATTCTGGTGAGAACCGGGCTTTGGTGGATAAAAACAAGCTTCGCTTGTTTTTGTGATAGAAGCGGCGATTCTGGAAGGGTGCGGAAGGAAGTTTTTTGTGTAAGGGTTCTTTGTGTAGAGGCGTTTTTGTGAGGCTTACAATCACGGGCTTTGGATAGGAGAAGCTTTCTAATTTTTTGAGGATAAAAATAAGCCAGAGTCGTGGATAAAACAAGCTTCGCTTGTTTTATGATGGTAAGCGGCGATTTTGGTGAGGACCGGGCTTTGTTCCAGCAAATCTTCCCAAGATAGGCTCCCACGCTTCGCTTGTTTCCCACGAGGAGCCTTGCCTTTTTCGCGCCCTTAAATATTGAGGGCTTTACCCTAGTAAAGCTTCCCAAGATAACCTCCCAGCTTCGCTTGTTTCCCACGTGAGCCGCCTTTTTCGCGCTCTTAAATATCAGGGGCTTTGCTCTAGCTTTGTTTTGGCAAAGCCTTCCAATCAAAGCTTCTCTTTGGTAAGCCTCCCTATCAAAGCCTACCACGAACACCTCCCAACATGAGCAACCCTTCCAACACAAAGCTTCTCTTTGGTAAATCTCCCAGCTTCGTTTGTTTCCCATGTGGAGCCTTGCCTTTTTCGCGCCCTTAATATTGGGGCTTTACCCTAGTAAAGCTTACCAAGTAAGCCCATCAAGATAACCTCTCAGCTTCGTTTGTTTTTACGATAGAAGCAGCGATTTTGGTGAGAACCGGGCTTTGGTGGATAAAAACAAGCTTCGCTTGTTTTTGTGATAGAAGCGGCGATTCTGGAAGGGTGCGGAAGGAAGTTTTTTGTGTAAGGGCTCTTTGTGTAGAGGCGTTTTTGTGAGGCTTGTAATCACGGGCTTTGGTTAGGAGAAGCCTTCTGCTTTTTTGTCGTGGATAAAAATAAGCCAGAGTCTGTGGATAAAAACAAGCTTTGCTTGTTTCCCATGTGGAGCCTTGCCTTTTTTGCACCCTTAAATATCGAGGGCTTTACTCCAGCAAAGCTTCCTCTGGTAAGTTTTAGGTAAGCCTTCCAATAGCAAAGCTTTCCACAAAATCCTTCCAATCGCAAAGCTCCCTTTGCTTTTCCAACGAAGCCTGCCACTTGTGGGATATTGATTACTTTTACAACAACTCTGATGATCAATAGTAGATTTTAGCCTTTCGGTCATATTCTATAATTTATAGACACGAAAATCTTCACTTTCTTTTATAATTGGTAAATTAAGGATAACATCTTTTTCTTTAATTTTCTTAAGAATAATAATGTACTTACAACCTTTTTGTTTAATTTTATTCTGAAATAGTGTATTTTGTAAATTTCGATTATCCGTTAGCCATCCCTTACGATGAGAGAAGTACATGGCTATTGGATCACCAACAGAGTTGATCGCAATGCGATCTGATTTTTTTGAGAAAGTATCTAACATCTCTTCTAAGCCTAAAAGAGGAACTTTTTCTCTATCAATCCAAAAGTGATGTGCCCTGTTTGCCACGCCCTCTATACAAATACATACTAAAAAGAAAGTAGCTAATTTTTTATTTTGGATTTTTTCTATTCCATAAGACGCAATCAAACACATAGCCGGTAACCACCAAAGTATATAATAAGCGTGGTGAATAGCACCACCAGCCTTCAATATAAAGAATGCCATGGTCAATACACTCAAGAGGAATAAATAAAAGAAGTTCTTATCTTTTCCTCTGATAATTTGTATGCTACCCCAAATATAAAGAGAAAAACCACTATATCCCAAAGCACTTCTGCTCACGGAAAGAATAAATTTGTCAAAATGCTTTACTATTTCTATGGCACCCTGCCAAACCGAAACACCACCATAGAAATATGAAAATCCATATACTGATTTCAGATGTGGAGACCAATAATAGTACCAAACAACACTAGGTAGTAGAAGAAAAAATGAAAAAATCACAAAATAAAACTTTCGCCTTGAGCTAACACGAGTATCAAAAACAGATAAAAGAAAGATGGTATACATCAATGCAGATGGTATCTTGGATAAAATACCAAACATACCAAAAACGAAATATATTAATAAAGATTTATAGCGATTGCTATCTTTATAAAGATAGTGTAGACCATAGTAAATCGCAATCATCGAAAGAGAGGCACAGAATGGATCTGGAATTGTTTTACGACTATAAGCAAACCATAACGAAAATATCAGCAATAGAGTTGCTGGGAAAGCAAGCTCATATCTAAAATAGTTTTTGATGGTGCGATAAAAAAAGAAAATCCCCACGCTAGCAAAACAGAGATTAATAACACGCCCATACCAATGATCAAAACCAAAAATAGACATGGCAATATAGATTAAGTAGTTCAATAAAGGGAATTCCATTCCCGTAATACCACTTTTATCACCAGCAAAATCAATACGTGGATAAAATATATTTGCATCCAATTCTAAAAAATTACGTGCGACACCTAAGACATCTACTTCACGCCAATTATAAGCACCATCAATGGGAGGGTTTGTAATGCCATAAAGGCGCAAAAGGAAGGCAATCACTAACCATATGCGTATATCCTGTAAATAGGGTCTGAAACGGTGAAAGTAATATTGAAAAAACAAAACAACCTCCTTCTTGCAATCGAGATACTTCACCTATGAGTTTATGACGACATGGCTTTATTCCATGTACAATGTATACTTGAACTTTTTAACAAAAGCAAAAAGTCATTTTATCTTGCTATTATGCAATCAACGTTCTACAAAAAGCAGACCATGCCCATCTGGATCCCTTGCCAAAAAGGCCTTTGTGTAGTTACGTTTTGTTTTGTTTAATTGGACAGGTGAAGAAGATACTAACCAAGCTTTTTCTCTTTGTAAACGACGCCAAACAGAAAAGAGATCCGTCACATAAAGTATAGTCTGCCAATGCCAAAGATCATGAGATTTCGTATCCTTTGGATAAGGTCGACCCGGGCCTGGTTTTAGATAATGTAAGAATTCGATACCCGGTCCTTTTTGTTTCGGAGTTTTTACCGTAGTAATTTTCACACGAGCATTTTTTACATTATTTAATCGAGCTTGCTCAATTCCATAATTTGTCCCACTACCAGCGACACGAAGGCCAAGAATATTTTGATAAAAATCGACACTTCTTTTTGAACTACTCACACCAATGGCCGTATGATCTATCCCTAGAAATAAACGGTCCGCATCCTTTTGCCCTTTTTGCCAACGAGGGTCACCCTTATCTGGGGGAAAATAAATAATCTCTAGCACATGACCATCTGGATCTCGAAAATAAAAAGCTCGTATACCCGCCCCGCCTTTATTCCAATCTGGTATGCGTTGAGGAGCTGTTGAAACATAACGAACTCCATTACGGCGTAAATGGGCATGTGCCTTTTGCATATCACTCACAACAATCGCGATGTGTTGAAACCACAAATCATTACTCTTTGAATCCATGGGAATAGGTCGCCCCCCTGGAGTTAAATATTCGTTTAAATCAATAAATTCCTTACCCAATTGCAAGCGGGCCGTTCGTATGCGTATTCCAAAGGAATTTTGTAGTTTTTCCCATGATTTACCATAAACTTCACTTATCCAGACTTTCTTAAATTTTAGTACCTTTGTGTAGAAAGGCAAAACATTCCGTAAACTACTCACCGTAATACCAATAGGACCAACAGCCTCAACAATAGCTTCTGCCTTTTGAGAAGTGAGACGGGCATCCTTTAGCGGCTGGGCCCAAATACCAAAGTTAACTATAAATAAAAGAAAAAGGACAGAGCATACTCTGATTTCTCTAGTGAAAAAGAACTCTTTACTTTTCTGTTTACTTTTCTGATTTAAAAAAGTTCTCATAATATCGATTTCTATACTTCTCTCCTACTTTTCAAAAAGAATAATCAATCGCAAACAAACTATACAATTAGGATTTCAGTCTGTCCAAGATATGATCTCCCACGCGTAAGGCATTTGCCATAATTGTAAGAGAAGGATTTACGGCGGCACTAGAAGGGAAAAAACTCCCATCAATTACATACAAATTATCTACATCATGAGAACGACAATTGCTATCTAAAACAGAAGTCTTGGGATCCGTACCAAAACGACATGTCCCTACTTGGTGAGCAACACCAGCAAGAGGTATTTTCTTTTTGAGATAAGCTGAACCGGGTAAAATGCCTGCGATACGATTCATTTTTTTGAGTATACCCGTCCAACGCCTCACGAGCCGTTTAAAGGATGCTGTATTATTTTCTTTGTACTGTAAATAAATATCACCATTTTTTACGGACACACGATTATTAGGATCCGGCAAGTCTTCAGTCGTAAACCACCAATCTATAGAATGTTTGGCCATACTATTTAAAATAAAGCCGGGCGTAAAAGAGGGTGCATCACCCATCAACATTTCCTTATTCGCCTTACCTAAAAGCTGTACATGCCCCATTGGATAGTCATATCCTCGTTCTCCCCAATAAAAATCATTCACAGCCATAGTTTTCTGAAAAACACTAGGGTTACTCTTAAAACTAAGCGCGAGCATCGCGCCGTTCACATGCTTCATAAAATTACGCCCTACCTGATCGGAACTATTTGCCAAACCAGAAGGATGCTTATCATTGGAAGAAGCTAGCAAAAGAACGCTAGAGTTTACTGCCCCACAAGCAACAACAACTATACTAGCACTAAAAGTAAGTTTTTCACCATTACCACGCCCATGACTAGCATCACGAACAGCCTCTACATGACTTATTTCACGACCACTTGGACTTGTACGCAAACGCAATACCTTTGTATTGGTTAATAGAGTGACAGTATTGTTTTTAAGAGCAGGTCGTAGACAAGAAGTGTCTGAATCTGCTTTTGCATCAACTAGACAAGGGAAGCCATCACAAGTATCACAACGTATGCAAGAACTATCCGAAGCATTATCTTCATTTAGACGGACACCCAAAGGCAAGTAGAATGGATTGTAGCCCTTCTTGACTAAATTATCATGAAGCTCTTGAATAGGTCGATCATGGCTTACAGGAGGATAAGGATATTCTTCATTCATATGAGGCTCTGTAGCATCTATTCCCCTCTTACCATGTACGGAATATAGCTTCTCTGCCATTGTATAGTAAGGTTCAAAGTCGTTATAATTCAAGGGCCAAGCTGGAGAAATACCATCTTTATGGTTGACCACACCAAAATCTTTCTCTCGTAGACGAAGAAGGGCCGCACCATAGACTTTAGTATTTCCTCCAACCCAATATCCAGTACCAGGACGAAAGCTCTTATCTTTATGATCTCGCCAATGTTCTGTTGTATGGTATCGCTCTTTTTGAAAAACAGATATGGTATCCCAATTTTCCTTCTCTCGCGGCAAAAAAGAACCTCTTTCCAACACAAGTATTTTCTTTCCAGAAGGTGCTAATCTATGGGCCAACGTACCCCCTCCAGCACCTGTCCCAATGATAATCACATCGTAATTTTCTGACATCTCTATATTTTCTCCTAGTTTCTGTAACTCAAGAATAACTAGCCATTATCTGCAAAACCAGGATAACAAGTCATTCCTCCATCCACGTACATTGTCACTCCATTTACATAATCTGAAGTATCTGAAGATAACCACACAGCAGCCCGGCCTATATCCTCGACAATCCCCACTCGCTTGTAAGGAATCAATTCAAGTAATTTTTCTTCTGCCTCCGGAGTTTCCCAGGCCTCTTGATTGATAGGCGTTTTTATAGCTCCAGGTGAAATAGCATTGACTCGAATTTTTTGAGGAGCAAGTTCTTGCGACAAAGATTTCATAAAAAGGAGTATCCCACCCTTTGATGCAGCATAATTACAATGTTTCGACCAAGGAATGATGTCATGAACGGAGCTCATACAAATAATTTTTCCTAAAGCATTTGAACGTTCTGGAACAAGGCCACGACGGACAAATTCCTTCACTGCCTCTCTGGCACATAAAAATTGTCCGGTTAGATTCACTTCTATGACTTTATTCCACTCTGATAGAGTCATATCCATCAAATAAGCATCACGCTGCAGGCCGGCATTATTTACGAGTATGTCAATTGTACCAAACTCTTGGAACATTTTCATAAACATCGTTTGAACCTGTTCTTCATTGCTCACATCAGCGTGAATGGCAATAGCAGACCCATCAGCATCCTTAATCTCTTCAACAACGCCTAGTGCCTCTTCCTCATTCACTACGTAATTCACAACAACTTGAGCACCTGCTGCAGCTAAAAGCTTAGCAACACCTTTACCTATCCCAGAGTTTGCACCTGTGACTAGAGCACTCTGGCCTTTCAATACGTCACTTCTATCATTTATCATATTAAACTTCCTTATTCTCTTTTCTAATGGGACAGCCTTTATACCCAATAAAGGCTGCCTCCAAAATCATTTCTTTCCTAAATCACACACAACAAATCTATATAACACGAGGCAAAAAATTTCCCACCATGAAACGGCAATGCCTACTTTGTAATACATGTTAGAGGGATAAGATATCACATCTTCTCCCTCTAACATCCCTATGAAATGATCCTATTAACTGTTTACCCACTTTAGAATAATAAAGCCATTTCATAATTTTTACTTAGAGAGCGCCGGCCAATTTTTAACAGCTTTTTGAATATAATGCCTTTTCTTTTTTAGCCATTTTTTTTGTATATCTTTATCGTAATTTAGATAAAGCTTCCCTTTATAAATGTGCCAAGCATTAGGATCTATTCCAGCAGTATGTCCCTTAGCAACAGCATAAGCACAATAGCCACCAAACTGTGGGGCGTATTTCTTAGGATTCTTTTTGAAAAGATCGCGGTTAGCCACACTCGCAAAATACCAATTCGCTCCCTTCCAAGAAAAAGAAAACTTCTTCTTACCACGAACTGGTCTTTTTTCTTTGAAGTAAGCTACCGCATCATAACCCTCAATGGCTTTAGCACCAATGAAGGTCTTGTTCACAGGTCCAGCTACAACAGCCGTACCACAAACGAAAGCTACGAATAATACACCCAAGACAAGCCGAAATAGCTTACCATTTTTCTTTTGTTTCATATTTTCAAATCTCCTCTGAATTTTCTATTCTGTGAAATATCCCATGGGATGGGAACATCCATGATGCAACAACCTCTATGTCCCTCAAAATGCACAATACCTATTTTATACTCACAACCCGGGCTATAGCTGACTCACCAGCCAAACGGATAAGCACAAGCAAGCAAGACGCAACAAAGAGATAAAAGCACCTGCAAGTATTATAAAAAAAATTATTTTCGTCAACATATTTTGAATTTTATATTGCTTTTTGCACCGAACATTCTAAAGCCATTCTTAATGGGACTGTTGGAAAACACAAAAAAATAGGGAAGTGATCTTCTATCATACATAACTCCATACATACCTCAACATGCCTCAAATCAGTGTTTCACAGTATTTTGTTTGCCCCTTCCTCCTTCTCCCCCTCCTTCTCCCCCCTCATGGTTTACATTCCACAACAGCCCCTCTTTATAGACTATAAGTATGTCACAATATGATCTTTTCTCCCCTTCGCAATTTTCTCTAAATGAGTTAAATGAAAATCTAAATCTAAATCTAAATCTAATGGAAAAAAAACAAATACCCCGTTCACGAGTGCATTCCCCTCAATCCTCCCTGGAAGAATCCTCAATGGAAGAAACGTCGAAAGAAGAAATATCTAAAAAGGAAGAAATAGCTAAAAAAGAAATACCTAAAATATTCTTTGATGCGGAGGAAAAACAAAGGAATTTAGAACTTATAGCCAAAAAAGTCTCTCAATGTACACGATGCAAACTAGCCAAAACACGGCAAAAAACTGTTTTTGGGGAGGGAAATCCAAATGCAGATCTTCTGTTTATTGGAGAGGGACCTGGTCGTGAAGAAGATATAAGTGGACGGCCTTTTATTGGACGCTCTGGGCAATTTTTAACACGAATGATTGAAAATGGGATAAAAGTACCCCGTAATCATGTCTATATTACTAATATTGTTAAATGTCGTCCAACCGTTGATCTTGCCTTTAAAAAAGATCGCCCCCCTGACAAGGAAGAGCTGGGGGTATGCCACCCCTATCTCTTAAAGCAGATTGAGATCATTCAACCTAAAGTCATTGTAGCCGTGGGGGGCCCAGCTAGTAAATTTTTACTTTCAACAAATTTAGGTATCACACGTTTACGGGGAAAATGGCATAAATTTCAAGATATCCTTGTTATGCCAATTTATCATCCCAGTTACATACTACGGAACGGGGGTGACAAAAGTCCTTTAAAGAAGGACCTTTGGAATGATATGAAACTCGTTATTGATAAACTTGGTTGGAAAAGAGATCCGTAAGCTGTTGTTCTACCTTGAACGACGGTTGTAAAATGGGCGTAATTATGAAATCTTCGACTTATATGGAGTTGTTTGTAGCTAAACTGAGATGTCTTTTTGACATTTTCTTATTTTCACCAAATATCTAAGTAGATATTTGCTTGAGGGGAGGGTGCTGTTGCACTTCGGACTTGTATCCACATCAGGATATATAAAACTAAACAAAAATGAATTTTTCTTGCATGCAAGAGCAGAAACGCAAAAATTGTGTAGAGTCATCTAAGCCGGAGTTACGTCAATTCATTCTTATGCGACTACCTAAAGATCAAAAATCATTGAATATATTTGCCATCATTTTGTTGGTCTTAGTAAGTCTAAACATGGTTATGCATATTGTCTATTATCACAACGAAATAGAAGAAATTATATGGTACTGCAATTCTACAGCCATTCTACTTGCAATAGCTCTACTTATGCGAAGACAGAACGTAATTTGTGCAGTATTGGTCACCGCTATACCTGCTCAATTTCTATGGGGAGTAGATATGTTTTTGTATATACTTAACCAACTTTTTGGTACCTCCCAGTTGGGGCGGACTTTAATCCTTTTTGAAGAATCTGATGATCCTATCGTCTTGGCCATATCTATAATTCTTCATTTTGCCTTAATCCCTATTGCCTTCTACGCCGTGTATTCTAACGGTTTTTCTAAAAACTCACTAGCATACTCAATCTTATGGGGCCCTCTGCTGATCATTGTCGCCTATCTATTTACACCTCCAAGTAGCAATATCAACTGTGCCTTTCACCCCTGTGATCTTTTGGATTATAGAGAAATACGTGCTAATCCATTTTATGGTTCAGTAGCCTATGCTGTCCAAGAAATTATTATTTGGATGGTGATATGTGCTTTATCCTATCTTTGTTTCCGCTTCATCTTTCAAAAATTAAATAAGTTGCAATAGACTTTATGTTTGAGACTAGGAGGCCTGAGCTGTTGTAATACGCAAAGTAGAATTTTATTTTATGGTCTTAGGGCATAAAATAAAAAAACTCATCTCATATGAACAAAGAACAGACTTTTTGACCCAAATAACGCCCTAAACTAAGAGCAATCTTTAGGTTAATTAGTTAAGTTTGAAAAAGGCTCTATATTAAGAAAAGGCCATAACCCACACTTCCTTTTTTAAGGAAAAATCAGTCAGATATTACGGAATAAATTTAAGCCAAGAAAAAGCTTTTAGCAATTTTCTCATATTAAAGCCAGCACCTAGTAAAACCGCATACCTCTTATCACCTTCTTGCGTTAAGAGGTGATTTCTTCGTACACCTCAATTATACATTTTTCATGTGACCAATGATGGGTTCAATAGCTACTCTTCTTTTCATCCACTTGCATAAACTACGTTTCATTAAATGTGGCTTTTAAGTAATGAGTCCTACTATCAAGCGGGTTGACTTGGCTGGGTGGTCGTTGTCAGGACAATAGAGTTCACCAAATTCAGTGTCAAACTTTTTCCAATCTATTTTCTGAGTTAAACGAAATAAGGACTCATTATGATTGAGCATACATTCCAAATTCGTCTTAAATAAGTCTCTTTGATAATCATTTTTTATTTGAGTTAGCATAGGGAAGCTCTGAAAAAGAATACTCGAAAAACACAAGCCTTTGAACACCTTTTCGCAAAACCTTGTGATTATGGGTGCTACTTTTTACCTCAGAATGGCTTATAAATGCGAAGGATCTATAGTATTCTGGTTTTTCAAGGCTGACTAATTATTGTAATACAAAAAAATCAAAATGAATATTTATTGAAAAATCATAAACGAGATCTTTATTGATTACTGTCCAGCCTTCCTAGGTGTTAAAGTTATTATTTTATAGCCTCGGTATTTGTTTTTTTAAATTCGGGTTGAATTTTATTTTCCATATATAAGTATCAAAAACAAAATGGGCAGTATCTGGTATAGCTAATATCGAAATTATAATTGCAGTTAGCGGCAACCTGAAAAAATCTTCAAAAATGATCCAGAGAGTGGCTTCTAAAGAAGAAGCAACTAGAAGAAAGCCATAAAATAAAAATGGAATATATCTGGATTTTTTATTGAGTAATTGAAAGCTTTCCTTAAAAGGATAGAGGAGTAGCATATACGGAGTTCCATGGGTAATAGCAATTAATATAAGAGAAACACTATAGTTCTCAAACCAGTAGAATCCTGCACTCCAACTAATCCAAGTACTTAACCAGATCAGAAGACTCTTACTGTTTCCCTTTCTTCTGGTTTTTAAGTGAACAAGATATGTAATTGATATGATCCAATAAAATATTTCCAAAACTTGAGCCCAACTTATGGGGAGAATTTGAATAAGATCATTGGGAATAAACCATCCATAAGTTGTATGACTAGCATGTTTCCAAAGTAAGGGGAATATAGTAGCCGAATATATGGCTAATTGATCAAAAAGTCTCTCGAGTTTTGATACACCAATTTGCCTACCTACAATCATCATCCATCCATATTGTTGGCGTACGAAATGGAAAATAGCGAAATAAGCGTAGTAATACCAAAAAATTCGTGAAGAAATCTGATATAAAAAAAAGTGTAATGCAAATAAAGCAAAGGGAGTAATTATATATACCCACTTCCTTTTTTGAAATTCTTCCTTATCAAAGTAAGTGCGAAAAAGCGTAGAATAAACATGAGGCCCATCACAAAGTCCGATAGCAATAAACCATGCTAAAAAATGAGCTTCTCCACTAGAAGGAGACAAAGGAACTAATATAGAAGTTGCCAATCCAGCAAAGGCTAGCGGGAAAAGAAACATCCAATATGTTCTATTTAAAAAGAAAGCCGAAAATATTTTTTCCATGTAGGCCTCCAAAAAAATAACTGGAAAAGAAGCATGGCAAGAGATACCTGTGTGATATCAAGAGTTACAAGTATAAATATGTGCATAGAAGTAATAATAGCCCAGCCCCAGAATCTTGTTTTGTAAAATAAGCATAAAATAGGACCAACTAATTGAGAAGCTATAGCTAAATATGTCAAAACAGAAGCAAATGGTAAAAGAAATTTAGAGTGTGAGTAAGCTATCGGAAGCTGAAATATTAAAGCTATAGCTTGCCCATCTATCCATGATGGAGAAGAAAATTTTGAGATAGCATTGTAAAAAGAGCCCAGTATCATCAATCCCCAACCTGTTAGAGAAATATAAGGGCATAAAGACTTTTTTGAAAATAAGGCAAGGGCTATGCACATCCAGCCAACATAAGGCACAGATGGATCTTCAATCATATTGTTACGATTATACAGGCAGGCCCAAAAATACCAACTCAATAATCCACATTCAAAAAGCCGTATACGAAAAATAATAAGTATTGCACAAATAAATCTAAATGCAAATGTAAAATGAATAGCAAGAGAAGAATCCCAAACATAGAGATAATTAGGGAAATAACCAAAAGTCCAATTTTTCTGGAAGTTAGGAAGTACACCCTCATCTGAAAATATCTCAACAGCATAAGGCCATACGTGTATCGTATAATAAAGTAAATAGAGACCAAAGGCAGATACCCACAAAAAGAAAGTATTTTCAATCAATGGAGAAAATGTAGCCATTTTTTGAAATGGTATTGGAAATACTTTGGATTTTTTTTTTAGATATGGCATGTTACATGGAAAAGCATTTCTCGTCTAGTACGTCGATCATGATATAGCAATGAAAAAGAACTTACAGAAGAATCAATGTATAGAAGGCCCTGGGGGCAAAACAAAACTCGTAATATTTGTTTTGTTAAGGGAGTTGTTTCCACAGGCAATAGACCTATGGATAAAAGATAAACAACTTTTCTTGTATGGGAACCACCAAGAGTATTTACTCTATTCAAAGCGTCAAAACGAGCAATTTTTTTATTTTTAGAAAAAAGTGTTACCATTACTTTCTGAGCAATATGCTCATAGTAAGATGTGCCTGTCATAGGATCAGGGCGCGGAGAAAAGGTAAGGGCGTCCGCAAAATAGGAAAGTTTTTCCCAACCAGCTATAGAAGATATCATGTGAAGATAAGTTGAAAACGAGAAAAGAAGAAAAAATATTTTGAGAATTTTAACTTTCACTTACTTCTATACGAGAAAGGCTCACTTAAGATTATCAGATAATATAACAGCTAACACGAATCAAAAACTGAACTCATTCACATAATTTAAAAACGAATTATGGGAAAACTACTAACAATACATATTAAAAATAATGTAGCATCAAGAGCTATTAATGTTTTAGAATAAAATTTGAAACGCAAAAAAACGAGTACAATATGGAACAAACCGTAACACTCTGAGAATACGCAACACTTTATCAAGCTCGCTCCTTGTGGACTGTTGCGAAATGTCAATAATTGCAAGCAGAGTACTATAAAACGCCAATTTAGAGCATTTTAGACGGTCAATTCCTTATTCTTTTATATTTCGTAACAACCCTATTATTTATAAAAGAAGTCAAGAAAAATGCAAAGCCGTTGCGATTCGAACCGGAATTCACACAGGATCATGTCAATTTCTTTTTATAGCACCCCTTATATTGAACGTTTCAAGATGATATTCCAACTTTTGTAAAAAGAAAGAAAATCATTCTTTTCGATAGAAAGCTGTAATTCTGTCATAAAATATTGATAAAAAAATAAATTATGAAAACTCAGCACCATAGGCCCTAGCATCTCACCACTCATAAAAAGGTGCCGTATATAGGACCGACTGTAAGTCTGGCAAACTCGGCAACGGCAATTGTCATCTAGCGGTATATTTGAATCCCTGTGAACGCGGTTGCGTAAATTCAAAACACCCTCAGAGCTAAAGGCCTGTCCGTTACGTGCATTCCGAGTTGGTAATACACAATCAAACATATCGACTCCATTTTTGACGGCTTCTAGTATATCTAAGAGAGCTCCCACTCCCATCAAATAACAAGGGCGAGTTCGATCTAGGTGAGTTCCTAAAAAAGCAAGCATATCATACAATTGGCTTCTTTCTTCCCCAACGCTCAAACCACCTAGGGCTATCCCATTAAACGGAAGGGCTTGAATGTACTCAATGGATCGTTGGCGTGTTTCTTGCTTGAGTCCCCCCTGAACAATTCCAAAAATATATCGATTTTTTATACCCTTCCCTTGTACAATTTTTTGGAAATGCTTGAGGGATTGCTTGGCCCAATGGTGTGTCCTTTCCAATGATTCCTCTAAACGCTTTGGAGAGGCATTGGCAGGTGGACAGTCATCTAAAACCATTGTAATATCCGAAGCAAACTGAGCCTGTAACTCAATGACTGTATGGGGAGTAAATAGTTTACGGCTACCGTCAATATGGCTTTGAAATTCCACTCCTTCCGGAAAAAAGCGCAATCTATGTGCCAAACTAAAGACTTGATAGCCCCCACTATCTGTTAACACGGCGCTAGGCCATGACATAAAATCTTTTAAGCCACCCATATCTGCAATCAAATCCCCACCGGGACGTAGAGCCAAATGATAGGTATTTCCTAATATAAGCTTGTAACCCATTTCAATCAGGTCTGAACTCCAAACACCCTTCACTGTTCCCACTGTCCCTACTGGCATAAACACAGGAGTAGTGACTTGAACGGGACCTAAAGATAAGACACCTGTACGAGCCAGCGTCCCTTGGTCCGATGATGTCAGAGAAAAGAAAGGAGTTGTATCCTCATGAGTAGGCATAAAGAAGAATCAGGAAGCTAAGCCAGATTCAGATTGTAAAGAGGCCTTATACTGATTTTTGATTTGATCCCCTATGGATAAATCTATTGCACGCACTTCATCAATACCAGAGAGGCGTTTACAAAGCTCATGGCTATAATCAACTCGAAAACTTTCATGGGCACGTATAACTTGCGTCACTATGCCAGAATCACTTTCGTCCAATAAGTGAAAATAAACACTAAGGGGTCCTTTACTACCAGAAAGAACAAGTCGTAACTGCTTAATGACCTGCCTATAGTCTACTACCCCACGATTTTGCACTTGAATATGAAGAGATTTTTCTTGTCTCTCTGTGATCGTTTCTGTGTTTAGAGGGAAAATATCATGGATCAGTAAGTTCGGAGTGCCTGTGTCTTCTTTTTTTTCTAGGATAGCATTCACAACCACAAGAGCACTCTTCACAATCCTCTTCTTTATATTGTCTTTTTTAAAAACAGCAGGAAAAATGACCGCTTCACAGCTTCCTGTACTGTCTTCTAAAACTAACCGACACATTTCTCCCCCTGAACGCGTCAAACGTGTACTAAAATCTGCAATCACAACAGCTACCTCAATACGTTTACCACCCTCCCATGAAGCTAGCCCGCCTATGGAGGAGAGGCCTGCTTTACGTAATTTTCTCTCGTGAGCCGATAAGGGATGTCCACTAAGATAAAAACCTAAGACCTCTCTCTCCATAGTTAATACATCTGTATGGGGAAATTCTTTGACGGAATCTCCCCGAGGGATAGGTTCTGTCTGCTCATTTGGCATCGCCACATTATCAAATAAACTAGACTGACCCGTTTGGCGATCACTCTGGACTCTTTGGGCATGTGCAAAGCCCATTTCGACACTTTCTTGGATACTTTTGCGTTTATAACCAAGATTGAGAAATGCCCCACTTTGGTTAATCACTTCAACCATGCGACGATTACATAGCCTGAGATCCATGTTTTCCATGAAATGGAAAAAAGAATGAAAGCGTCCGTCTACTTGAGATTTCCGAGAAGTCAGTAGGGACTCTACAGCTAAAGAACCTATATTTTTTACCCCAGCTAAACCAAAACGGATGGCTTTCTCATTCTCTACTGAAAATTTCATTTGAGATTCATTGATATCTGGCCCAAGTATTCGTATCCCGAGAGAAGCACAGGCGTTGATATAAGGGACAAGCCTTTCTGTTTTATCTATTCCAGAGTTTAAAAGGGCACACATATATTCAGTGGGATGATTTGCTTTCAAATAAGCTGTTTGGTACACAATACAAGCATAAGCAGCTGAATGGCTCTTATTAAACCCATAGCTAGCAAACTGTGACATTTGTTCATACAACTCACTAGAAAACTTTTTGTGATATCCCTTACTCAGAGCTCCCTCGACAAATTTTTTGCGCATCTCTTCCATTTTTTCTGGTATTTTTTTACCCATCGCTTTGCGTAAACTGTCTGCTTCGGAAGGGCTTAAACCACCAATCAATTGGGCAATTTGCATAACTTGTTCTTGATATAAGATGACACCGTAAGTTTTCCCTAGTACAGGAATAAGAGATGGATGGGCATAAGTGAGCTTCTCTTTTCCTTTTTTACGATTTATATAGGTATCCGCCATACCAGACTGTAATGGTCCCGGACGAAAAAGAGCAATTAAAGCAATCAAATCTTCAAAAGACTCCGGCTTCATACGCATCACCAATTCACGCATACCCGGAGAAGACTCTAATTGAAATATACCAGTGAGCCTAGCACTTTGGATCAGCTTATAGGTGCTTTGATCATTTGGATTTTTGTTGTCTATACACGGGGCTTTTCCCGTTCTACTTTTGACTAGCTCCATCGTCTCATGAATCACACTTAAATTTCGTAAACCAAGGAAATCCATCTTTACCAAACCGACGTCTGCTAATGACTGCATATCATATTGTGAAACCAGTACCCGTTCTTTTGAGCCAGAACGGGAAGAAACGGTTGCCATAGGTAAAAGCTCTTCTAAAGGGGCGGGCGCAATCACAACTCCCGCAGCGTGTACTCCCGTATGCCGTACGTTCCCCTCAAGGGTGCGAGCCACTTGGAATAGTTTTTTTTGGACATCTCCTTTGCTAGCATACTCTCGTAGTTCACGTGAAGACTGTAAAGCTCCGTCAATGGATATATTCAAAGTATCTGGAAACATACGAGAAATACTATTCGCTTCACCAAAGGGAATATCCAAAACTCGTGCCACATCTTTTAAGCAAGCACGAGCGGCCATAGTACCATAAGTAATAATCTGACCAACCCGAGAAGCCCCATATTTCTCTCGTACATATTGTATCACTTCTTCGCGGCGTTCTGTACAAAAGTCTACATCAATGTCTGGCATTTCTCTACGATCTGGATTTAAAAAGCGCTCAAACAAAAGTCCATAGCGAAGAGGGTCTATATCCGTAATCCCCAGGGCATAAGAAATGATACTACCAGCGGCAGAGCCTCGACCTGGACCCGTTGGTATACCTCTCTTTTTAGCAAAATGAATGAAATCTTGAACGATCAAAAAATAGCCCGAAAAATCCATCTGTTTTATGGTCTCGTACTCATAATCGAAGCGCTCTTTTATCTTAGGTGTAATCTCTTTATATCGCTTTTCAAGCCCAGTTAATGCCAGCTTATGCATATAGCTATCTAGCGTTTCATTTTCCGGAACAGTAAAGCGGGGCAAAAGAGGGTTCCCAAATTCGAAATTCAGATCAATCATTTCTGCAATACGATTTGTGTTATGAAATGCCTCCGGAAGCTCTGGAAAAAGATTGAACATCTCATCTGGAGATTTCACATAAAACTCAGGATTAAAACTAAAAGGCAACGGATCTGTAATGAGCTTCTTTTGATTGATCCGAAGTAAAATATCTTGGGCTAGGTGATCATTTTTTGTGAGAAAATGACTATCATTTGTTAGACAGAGTTCAATATCATTTTTGCGGGCAATTTCCAGATTACCGCGAGCGGCTATTTCTTCCTCGGGAAGGCCATGATTTTGTATTTCAAGATAAAAGCGGTCTTTACCAAAAATCTCTTTTAACTTTCCAGCCAGTTGATTGGCTTCAGAAAAACGTTCTTTGATGATTTTTTGTTGAACTTCTCCACCTAAACATGCTGTGAGACAAACCAAGCCCTGAGAACATTCTGCTAACAAATCATAATCGATTCGTGGCTTACGATAAAAACCTTCACTATAGGAACGACTCGCCAAACGGATTATATTTGCATAGCCAACACGATCTTTGGCTAGAAGTATGAGGTGATAATTATTGCCATCGGCCAAACGCTCGATATTTTTCTTCTCTTTACGCCCATTGGGAGCCACATAGAACTCACAGCCTATAATGGGCTTTACTCCCGCTCCCACCGCCTCCTTATAAAATTCTACTCCCCCAAACATATTTCCATGATCAGTCATAGCTACACTGTCCATCCCCAAAGATTTCACATGTTGCATGAGATCTGGAATACGGATGGCACCATCTAAAAGGCTATAACTTGTATGTAAATGCAGATGAGAAAATTTCCGGTCTCTATTTGAATTCGCAAGCAAAGACGTGTCGGCAGTATTCTGAACGCCGTTATCAAAAGAATGGGAGTCTTCGCCTTGATTCAAAGATACAGAATCGGATTTGACAGAATGGGAGTCAGTGATTATCCGGTGAACCATATTACCTATAAATGAGACATAAATCCAAGCAATGATTATTAGAATGTGCTTAGTTATGGTAAAGTAAAATTTGTGTTTCGTATGGGTTTTTCAAAAATAATATTCATTATCCCACAAAGATAAATAAGACAAAGCTATGAAACTGACACAAATAGCCAATAAACTCAATATATCCCGACAGAGCTTATACTACTGGTACAAAACAGGCCTTTTGTCCGGAGAAGCTACAGAACTAGCTTTTATAGATGTGATTCGGGCTCGCTTTATTAAACTATGGCGACAACGGGGTGTTTCCTTGCAATCAATACGCCACCTTACCACCCCAAGGCCAAATTGGCAGCAAGATCTAACCTTATATGAAGACCACACTCTTGTCCTGAAACAAGAGGAACAGTGGCTCGATCCAAAAGATGGGCAAATACTCTTTGCATTCCCAAAAGAAAGTGCAAAAAAAACATTACTTCATTTTTCCGGACGAAATCAAAAAAAACTCACCCCCTCCATGACAGATCTGCTAAAGGAATTGGAAAAACGATATGAAAAGGCACTGGAGAAAGAAGACAAAAGAGAAATAAAAGGTATACTCAAAAAAATGATAGAAATCGATGAAACATGCCTTTCGGCTTGGGTTGAATTGGGTAATCTTTATTTTTCTTTGGGAGAAAAAAACCCGGCAAATCGAGCATACGAGAGGTGTTTGAAACTGGATCCTTTTTGTCCTGAGGCTCTATACAATCTTGCCAACCTATATTTCAAAGGAAAAAAATTTGCCACATCAATTCGTTACTTTCAAAAATGTCTACGTGCTAATCCAGACTTTCCAGAAGCCTATTATAACTTTGGTCTCGTACTATATCATCTCAAACGCTACAAAGAAGCGGAACAATTACTTGAGCACTACGTCACCTTTGATCCATCATCCTTTTGGAGCACACAAGCACGCCAAGTTATCGAAGATATTCGCTCTTTGTCTATAGGGCACAAGGAGGAAAAAGAGGAAAAGGAGGAAACGCCCCAACTTTTCATCACATAAATGTACAGAAAATCTCTACTTTATGAATATGCCATGGGGCTGTTGCGACATCGAAGTACCCCATGGAAGTACGATATCGAAGTACGGCATTAAAGTGCGACACGAAAGCCAGAAAAACTCCTTTTTCCTCCTTTATCAATCTCACCTGACTTTTTCCCAAAGTGAGCAATATCCTCTAAAATTGCTAAAAAGATTTTTCTCACTCAAAAAAATGCCAAAAATATATAACCGGTCGTTTTTAATAAAAGTGAAAAACGATACCTAGGCAGCATAAAATTCAGCTCGAATCACTTCTTGGATAGGAATACTAAACTCCACGCTATCCCTATTTTTTTTGATGATTGTATCTCCTTCTATCTGACGATTTTTATCTAATTCCATTACTCTACCATCTTCTAAATGTAAGACAATATCGATACCACGAAATGGTATAAAGCGACGCAATTGTTGCTTGAAATCTTGTTCTTCTAATTCCATACTAGTCTCCGTTTTGTTATTTGAACAGCTATGAGCAAATGCATTCCTGCATACCCACCCTATGGGTACCTTAACGGCATATACTCCTAAAAAGTACAGAACTTTTCCAAAAAACCAATAAAATGGAATAGGAAGCATAAGACCAAACAAAAAAAACCGATAGAAACGCAATAGAAAAGCATAAAAACGTAATCATATGAAACAACTACAACAACTACATGAATTGCTCAAAAAGCAACTTGCCTTGTATAAGCAGGGAATGTGGGAAGAGGGTCATAGTTATTTTCGAAAAATCAATGACTGTTTAGAGAAACAAAACACTGCCCCATCTCCCCTAAAAAAGCATCCAAAAATACATATAGAAGAATGGGAAAAACTAAAAAAGGATTGTTACCAATATACACAAGAAATCCATTTCTATTTGGAAAATGGAAAGCAGAAAATAAAAAAAGAACACCTAGTCGCACTGCTTGAATTAGGCATGCTACAATTGGAAAAAGAAGAGATAAAGCCATGATTTGTCATAAAACTATTCTCAACACTTGCTATCACAAAACCACACCCATATACGATTGCAATAGTCGACAAAACAATGTACAAACACTCATGCAAGATTGATCAGCAAGATTGATCAGCAAGATTGATCAGTAAAGTTGATCGAATAGAAAAACAATAGGGATGAGAACTCGCTTCTTTTAAAATCCATGAGGGGACTTGTTGCAAAATACAAAAAAACAGGAGAATGCCCATAGAAAATGCCTTGAATCGGCATTTTACAGCGTTTTATTTGCAATTATTAACATTTCGCAACAGCCATATGAACCCGGAAACTGTAAGGATGTCTAAAAAACATGACACACTTATTTTTCGATAAATTTCAATCTTGTTTTTCACTGGTTTGGCAAGTCACTTTTTCTCTATTATTTTTGATCTATTCCTCATTTTTTTCGGAAAGTCTTTCTGCTCGTCGCATTGGCCTCCTGCTGGCAACCAATTACACAGGTAATCAAGCCGGCATTCCTCAACTCAAACTATGTGAAAAAGATGCCCACTTAATCAAAAATCATTTAGAAAAAGCAGGTAAATTTGACTCAGTTGAGGTGCTACTGGGCAAAATGGTAACAGCTAAAAATGTAGGGAAAAAAATCAGCAAACTTATCAAAACAGTAAAAAAAAATGACACGGTAGTGATCTACTTTTCTGGTCACGGAACCTTCCAAAAAGATGTTTCAGCACCAAATGGCCTCAGAAATTTTTTACTGATGTACAAACGCCCTCATTTACCAGATAATTTATTAGATAAATGGGTACGGAAGATAAAAACGAAAAAACTTGTCTGGATCTTTGATTGCTGTTACTCTGGTGGAATTGCCAGTAAAGGTAAAAAAACACGGGGTAATGGTTCTCTGCCCATTACAGTCGGACAAGTTGGTAAGGTCATTGAAGACGGAGATAAAAACCTTTATTTTGGGAATAAGGCCATTATAGGATCTAGCTCTTCAAATGAAACGGCCATTGAAATAGGTAGGCCCATCGAAAATGGTATTTTCACATACTACTTTTCCCAGAGTTTGGACCCGGAGAAAGGGGACCTCAATCAAGATGGAACAGTCACTCTCCTAGAAGCCTTTGAGTGGACAAGACCTCGAGTAGTAGAAGCGGCTCATAAATATAAGCACAAACAAAATCCTATTTTGGGTGGGAATGCCTCCGGTATATATCTTACGGGAAGAGAAATTCCCAAACCTCCCCCATCTGCAACAAAGCTTCCTCCAGCTCCTAAGAAACAAAAGCCCCCCAAACCCGCTTTATCCACACCCGTACCAAATCCTATTTACCCGGTAAATCCTGTTGGGGTAAGCGAACCGCCCGTAGCATCCCATAAGAACAGGGGAGATGTTATTATATATACAACGATTTATAAAAGTATTGTAGCCGGACCTACCCCAACAGATCCAATAAAGCTATCTGCTCGAAACAAAAGAGCGAATAAGATGAGAAATGTCTCCGTTACCATATCAAAACACACATATCCCATTCAACTTAGTTGGCTTAGTGCAAAAGAACTCCGACAAGAGAGTGGGGAACAGGTACCTTTAGGTGTTTATAGCCATCGCTCGAAGGTATATAAAAATAAAGTTGCTAAGATTATTGTGAAAAATGTACCAACTGGTGTACATGAAATCATGCTAAAAGCAGATGGCTATCCCATCATCAAAAAAAGAATGGGAGTAGAAAAAGAAGCGAAGCGAAATAGGCTTTTCGTTGTGGCCTCATTAGCTGGTTACGGCACAATACGTGGGAAAGTTTTCTTTAAGACCTTTGATCGTCCCCTTCCTAAACAAAAAATCTATATGCCAACAATCACACAGACCAATCAAATCCATAGCATGGTAAGCACTTCGGATGGCTCTTTCTGGTTTCTAAATTTACCACCCGGTAGAAATCACTATTTCATTAAGGCTTCCTTTGCTGAAAATCTTCCTCTTGATAACAAAAAACTAACCGTACAGGCGAATACGACGACAAAAGTTGATATAGTATTGAATCGTAAGGGAAGTCTATTATAAAGAGTTTTCTTTTACCATATGTGACTTTTATATGTCGCAAAGATGCCATCGGGTAATCTTCTTGTTGCAAGAAATCATCTGAATTGTCTGTCGCTTCTGTTTGTCGCTAATTGGCTTTCCCAGCTTTTTGCCCAAGCTAATCATTACACTTTGTAGCTTACTAAAGAGCAAGTGTAGGGATTGCATTATCAAATCAGAGAGTAGCTGATGTGAGATAAGAAGCCTTTTTTCTCAATTCCAATTCAACTTTATTTTTATCCTCAAAAAAATCCCTCTCAAAGAAAGCCCTCTAATCGATACAAATTATTTTTCCATTTTGGCAGTGTTGTCTAGTTTAGCCCCTCCTATTGAAATGGGTTCTCTTTTAGGGCTGTTGTAATTATTTACATTTCGCAACAGTTCCATCATATACTGGGGGAGAGTGATCCAATGGAGTGATTCAATGAAAGGAAGTGATCCAATGAAGTGATCCAATGGAGTGATCCAATGGAGTGATTCAATGAAGTGATCCAATGGAGTGATCCAATGAAATGATCCAATGGAGTGATTCAAGGAAGTGATCCAATGGAGTGATCCAATGAAGTGATCCAATGGAGTGATCCAATGGAGTGATTCAATGAAGTGATCCAATGAAGTGATCCAATGGAGTGATTCAAGGAAGTGATTCAATGGAGTGATCCAATGAAGTGATCCAATGGAGTGATCCAATGAAGTGATCCAATGGAGTGATCCAATGGAGTGATTCAATGAAGTGATCCAATGGAGTGATCCAATGAAGTGATCCAATGGAGTGATTCAAGGAAGTGATTCAATGGAGTGATCCAATGAAGTGATCCAATGGAGTGATCCAATGGAGTGATCCAATGAAGTGATCCAATGGAGTGATCCAATGAAGTGATCCAATGGAGTGATTCAAGGAAGTGATTCAATGGAGTGATCCAATGAAGTGATCCAATGGAGTGATCCAATGGAGTGATCCAATGGAGTGATCCAATGAAGTGATTCAATAAAGTGATCTAATGAAGTGATTCAATGATAGTTTGGTAGGAATGGTAGATATTCAAAAACCACGTCACCTACGGTCCTATCAGTGACTCCTAATGGCCGTTGTTTTTTGGATGAAATACTCGCCAGCATAAAATTGTGAATTGCTAGTCAATTGTTATGTGATTGGCTTGTTTCTGAGACACTTGTCTTTTGTTTTACGTTTTTTTGTCGACATTCTTTGAGATGAGTTGAGGCAGTACAGCTAAAAAAACAAGGCGAGAGCACAGAAAAAAAATATAATGAGTGTAATTCAATGTATAGGTCCCGATAATTTTTAAAACAGAAAGATTGTATCTGAAAATTTTTTAAAAATTATTATGAAAATCAATTATGAATACTCGAAAAGAAGCCAGAAAGAATTTACCCTAACTGTACAGATGGGAATCCATTTTTTCTGCTAAACTATACGTAATGAATCCTTATTTATACAAAATCGTTATTGATTGGATACCAGATTCTTCGCGGGTTCTTGACTTGGGGACAGGTGAAGGTAGTTTTTTGAGTAATCTAATCAAAGAAAAAGCTGTTCATGCTGAGGCGGTAGAAAAAAATCCAGAACTTTTAGCAAGCTGTATGGATCGTGGTTTGATAGCTTACCATGGTGATGTACTAGATGGACTGGATCAATATGGAAATCAGAGCTTTGATTATGTTTTATTATTAGGAACATTTCAAGAGTTACTTTCTCCAGAACAAGTTTTACGCAGTTCTTTTCGAGTAGCTCGTTATGTGATTCTAGCTTTTACAAATTTAGCCTATTGGCACACTCGTTTACATTTAATGTTTCGTGGTATAAGTCCGGCTTTGGGTGTAGAAATTCCTTGGTATGAAAACCCTAATATACAATTTTTTTCAGAATTAGATTTCAACAATTTTTGCCGTTCGAAGGGAATCAAGCGTTTGCGGTCTGCTTATTTTAACAAGAGTGGTCTCTTCAATTATTTTCCAAATTTACGTGCAGAGGAAGTATTAACTCTGATGGCTTGGGAGAATGGTGATTTTGAGTAGTCTATGTCAGTTAGAATATCTTGCCTGAATTTAATATGCCATTTGGATCTAGTATCTTTTTGATAGAATTCATTAATAGTATGACTACGGGGTCTTTCCCATAAGAAAAAAAGTTTTTTTTCAGTATGCCTATACCATGCTCTGCACTGATCGAACCTTGAAGGCTAGTTACCTTTTTATAAACAATTTCATCTAATTTTTGACATTCATCATGAAAAAAAATTGGCAGTGTTTTTTTTTGCTTGGAGAAAAAATTTATGTGTAAATTACCATCACCAATATGTCCAAAAAAAGTAGCGTTTATACTCTTAAATTGATTATGAATAATTGCTCGTAACCAATTTGTAAAACGTGTGAGATGTTTTATTGGAAGAGAAATGTCCTGTTTATGTAAATTAGAATTTGTAGATAAGCTTTCACTGATACCTTCTCTATATTTCCAAAAAGTATTTGCCTGTGAAGTACTTTTGGCCAAAAGGATTTCAATTGGAATATGTGCATGATTTTGCAACTCTTCAAAGCAAGAGTATATAATATCATCTTTTTCATTATTACCTTCCCACTCTAAAAGACAGTATGCTTCGTGTTTTTTTTCAAATGGATTGGTTAAGCTTAAATGATCCCGGACTATTTTCATAGATGGACTGTCCCAGTATTCAAAAGCCAAGAGAGTGTGATTTTTTTTTTGTAAATTCTTTAAGAGTTTCACGCACATTGATAAATTTGATAAAGCCAGTAATGCCGTCTGTATTTTTTGAGGTTTAGGGACTAAGCGTAAGATAGTTTCTGTAATAATACCAAGAGAACCTTCTTGACCTATAAAAAGATTCTTTAGATCGAATCCGGTATTATCCTTCAATACTCGCCCAGGGAAACGTAAAATATCTCCAGTACCAGTTACAATAGTCAGACCTAAGATCCAGTTGCGTAAGCTTCCGTAGCGGATAAAGCGTGTACCTCCTGCATTGCTGGCAATATTCCCACCAATATGCGAAGAGCCACTTGAGGCCAAATCTAACGGAAAAAAAAGATCTTTTTCGTCAGCCAAGTCTTGGATTTGAGCTGTGATCATGCCTGCTTGAACATGCATCGAAGGTAAATAAGGGTCAAAATTGATAAAGCGATCCATTTTTTTTAAAGAGAGCACGATTTCAAAAGGGCCGGCCACAGCTCCTCCACATAATCCAGTTCGCCCTCCCGAAGGGACTACAGATAGTTTGTGTTTGGCACAATAGCGTATTACATCTGAGACTTCTTTTGTATTGGCTGGGAAGAGTAAAAGGCTATAGGGTGCTTTTTGTAGTTTTGTTCGATCTGTGCCATAGTCCATGAACTCAGCATCGCTTAGGCTCCCATCCCCATATGTATGGGAACTGCCTTTTTGTAAAATATTTTCGATGGCTTGGATATGTTGTCTTTGTAAAAATTCTGCCATTTGAGCTTTACTCTGTAAATACTTTCTAACCCTTGGGTATTGCGTTTGTTTTGCGAATGGAAGCAATATCAAAAATTTTTATCGTGCAAATAATGATAGTCTTCACGATAGCACAAACATATTGAGTTACGCTACATGGAAAACAAAGAAAAAAGCACATTCACTATTTTTCTGCAAAAAAGAAAGAAACAACTTGGTATTTTTTGTCGAGGTTTGGTGATGGGTACGGCTGATGTCGTGCCGGGAGTCTCAGGGGGAACCATTGCCCTTATAACAGGTATATATCCACGTTTGATTACAGCTGTAGAGTCTTTTGGTTTCAAACATATTCAGGCTATTTTCGAGCTTCTGTTCTTTTTTCCGTTTTCTCAGAGACGGATAAAATCGTTTGCAAAAATAAAAGAGCTGGATTGGGTTTTTTTGTTACCTCTTTTAGCTGGGATTATCCTCGCTCTCATTATAATGACGCGTATCATACCTTTCTTTCTAGAGAATTATGCCTTTTTTACCTATTCCTTTTTTAGTGGTTTGATTCTGATTTCTATCACCATTCCTCTTCGACAGATGCAAAAACGAATTCGGGAAATGACTTTGCTTCTGATTTCAGGTGTGAGTTTCTTTTTTTTGACTAGCTTACAAAATACGGGGGAAGGTGATACCCGTCCTTTGATTTTGCTCTTGAGTGGAGCACTCTCAATTTGTGTAATGATACTGCCGGGTATATCGGGTTCTTATGTGTTAGTTTTACTGGGACAGTATAGGTTAATTGCAGAAGCGGCTAGAGATGGTGATTTTTCTATTTTAGTTTTTTTTATAACAGGAATGATAATTGGTATTTTACTTTTTGTACGTATTTTGCGCTTTTTTTTACATCGCTACTTATCTCTAAGTATGGCCGTTTTAACCGGTATGATGATCGGTAGTTTAAATGGGATTTGGCCTCTTCGCTTTGTTACGGAAGAAATGGAATCAATTGAGTTATGGCTTGGTGGCATGGCTATGGCAATAGTTGGTTGTTTTGTTGTCATACTTTTAGAGTACCTGTCTTCTAGATCACATGTCTTCAATATTTCAAATGAGAAGTCAAGATAGTGTGAATTGAGAATAAATCCAACAAAGGTCTATTCCAAAATCAGTTTATTTTCTTTGAATATTTCTATTAACTCTTCAAGAGCTTTTTCTAATCTATCGTTAATAATCACATAGTCATAGTCTTTACTTTGTTTCATTTCCCATTCTCCTTGCTCTATACGCTCAAGGATTTGTTTGTCCGTATCTGTGTTACGACCTCGGAGGCGTTTTATCCAAGTCTCTTTATCCGGAGGTTTTATAAATATTGTGACGAGTTGTTTTTTTTCGATTTGCGTCATCACCGTTTTCATACCCTGTACGTCAATGTTGAGAAGCACCGAGACACCCTTTTCTATTTTTTTTTTAACAGGCTTACTGGGTACACCATAATAGTTTCCGTGGACAACGGCATATTCTAAGAAGTCATTCTTTTCTATTTTTTTGAGAAAATCGTCTTTGCTATAAAAAAAGTAATCGACACTATCTTTTTCGAAATTCCTCGGCTTACGTGTTGTAGCCGTGATAGCTAGATGGAGGTAAGAAAATTTTTTTCGTAGTAACTGAATAAGAGTTGTTTTTCCTCCACCAGAAACAGAAGAAATAATAACGATTTTTGCATTTTTTATCATTCAAACGGGTAAATTATATATTGGGTGCATTCTGTAATCGTTTGCGTCTTTGTTTTTTTGAATCACTAGGTGGTAAAGACGATAAAAGGTGAATTTCTGCTAAAGAAAGACCAGACAGGTTTGATATTTCTGCTTTCGTGAGGCCTTGTTGCAGAAGTGAACGCGCGTATTGAGTGCGTTCTAAAATGCTTTCTGGTATTTTGAATGTTTGAGGAAAAGAAAGAATAGGCTCTATCGCTTCTGCTGGCAGAGATGCCTTTTGAGTCGGCGGGGCGTTTTGATAGACGAACTGTTCTGTCGCTTCTGTTGGCAGAGATGCCTTTTGAGGAACAAGCACTTCTGGAGAGTTTTGGCTGGCTTTTGAATGGGAAGTGTGTGGTTCATCAGGAAGTTTTTTACTGTTAGCGTGCCAAGAGCTATTTAGCTTCTCAATTTCTTTTGCTAGTTGAGATTTGAGTAGGTTTTTTTCTAACCATGAACGAGTGTATTCCCATGCAGATTGGAGATTACTATTATTGTCGCTATTTTTATCATTTGATATATTGGCACTTACGCCCTGACTAGCTCCTAGAATAAACGCCTTTTCTGCATTTGGTGAGATTGGAGTGATTTCTGCTTTATCGTTTCCTAGGCGTTCCAAAGCATGTTCTGCTATTGATGTTTCAAATTTAGATTGGTCTGGGTCTAGATTATAATAAACGGTTTTTTTCCCCTTAATATCTTGTGTAGTCGTATTCACACTTTTCTTTTTTAGTGTTTTTTTCTTTTTGGTATTTTCTTTTTTTTTTTCAATCGTATTTTGTAGACTCTCTTTTTTAGGATTTTCCTCTATATTTTTTTGGATATTTGACAAAATTTCTTCTGCAGTGCGTAGCATTTGATAACATGATTTTTTCTTTTGGTCAAAAAGGTTTATGGATGAATTTATGTACTGTACTGCCAATTCAATGTTTTCTTTTAATTCAGAACTGAGAGGGTCTTTGTGGATCTTTCTTATCGCTTTACTGGTCTTCAGGGAGAAAAAAAAGTACATAATACATAAGGTTAGTAAATTGACAAAAGCAAGAGCTAGTAACTCCATATTATATAGATTAGGAAGGGATGGTATCCAAAATTTCCATCCATATAAATATTGAATATGAGAAAAGGCAACAGTAAAATTTTGCACCAAAAGAAGTACAAGGATTCAAGCCCGAAGTGTAACAAACTTTGTGTGTTTATTTCTTGAAAAAAGACTTCAGCAGGGGTCAATATTCTAAATATTTTCTTAGCCCACGATTGAGTTGTACGAGCGTTTTGTGTACCTCTTCCCCTTTTACTTTTGCAAAAAATGGCTCTGCAACAGTTTGCAATTTTGTTTGATGGGAGTATACCAATAGATTAGACAGCTTACGGAATAGAGGAAGGTCTATTCACACAAAATCATTTACACCCTAAAAAGCACTTCTCAAAGCAACCGCTTGTTTTTTAGTAAAATGTTTAGACGGAAATAGCAGAAGGGTCCCTCTCCACAAAATATTTGAAGAACTCCAATCCTTTCCACTTTTTTTAACCCCCTTAATATCGGGTGCTTTGCCCTATCAAAGCCTTCCACGTCTGCCCTTCCCAACAGTCCCCTCATAATATAAAAAAATAGGAAAGTAACCGTCTAGAATGCTTTCAATAGGAGATTACAGGGGATTCATAGCACCTTCTTTGTTGAAATGTTTCATATTTTGTAACATTTCGATGTAGGGCCCTCGATAGTAGGGTCTTCGATGTGGGGTCTTCAATGTAGGGTACTTCCTGAGCTGTTGCAAAAGAAAATGAAGTGATAGATATAGAAAAGAAGCGATGCCTTAAACACTGGCTAAAGCAATATTCTTGAAAAGGCAGTACAGCTATTTTTTTAGTACTGAATATTAAGTTCTTGTATTTTTTTGTATAGGGTACTGCGATGAATGCCTAGATGACGAGCTACTTGCGATTTTTTGTATCGAAATTTTTTTAGCGTCAAGATAATCAGTTCTGTTTCCACAGATTGAATGATTTTATGGTAGGCATCTCCTGTATTTTTTTCTAGCTCTTTTTCCAAAGAGAATAGGGACGAGAAAGTTTTTGGCTTCTGTATATTTTTATTTTTCTCAATATCTTCTATTTGAATTTCTTTTTGAATTCCTTTTTGAATTCCTTTTTGTTTTTCTGAATTTAGATTTGTTTTTACATATGAACATGCTTCTGGGAAATCATATTCATTTAAAATTTCGGACTGACTCAATACAACTGCTCGTTCAATACTATTTTCTAATTGGCGTACATTACCCGGCCAAGGGAAAGCCTCCAGTGCTCGTATAACCTTTGGAGTAAAGCCCTTTATGCGTTTGTTATTTTCTGTAGCATACTTTTGAAGAAAATAATGGGACAAGGGAAGCACATCTTCCCAGCGTTGTCGTAATGGTGGGATTCCCAAATGTATTACGTTTAGACGATAGTAGAGATCCGCTCGAAATCTTTTTTCGTTTATCCTCTTCTCAATATCTATGTTGGTGGCCGCTATGATGCGTATATCTATATTTTGGACGTGCCCCCCAATTGGTTCAATTTCTCGTTCTTGTAAGACTCTTAATAATTTACTTTGGAGTTCAATGTGCAATTCACCAATTTCATCCAAAAATATACTCCCTCCATTTGCAATTTCAAACTTGCCCTTTCTATTGGAAATAGCACCAGTAAAAGAGCCTTTACGATGACCAAAGAGTTCGCTTTCCATGAGTGTGGTAGGAATAGCTGCACAATTTAATTTTACAAATGGACCATCACGACGAGGGCTGTTGTAATGTAAGGCAGATGCGATTAGTTCTTTGCCTGTACCGGATTCGCCTGTAATCAAAACAGAGGCCCTTGAAGAAGAAACTGTACGAGCTTTCTCAAAGAGTTGGTGCATAAGAGGAGATCGTCCAATGAGACTACCGAATTGATAGCGACTAGAAAGCTCTCTTTTTAATTGTATATTTTCAAACCGTACTATTTTTGTTTCATCTTGTACAAGTTGTTGGATAGTGATAGCTTGGGAGAAACATGAACCGAGTATCTCTAGAAATTCTAAAATAGAGTGGGGTTCTATTCCATTTTGTGGACGCATAAAGGTACTAAATACCCCAACAACATCGTTACCAGAGAATATGGGTGCACAAAAAAAACCCAAATCATCTGATTCTATACTATGCTTCATTCGATTCAAAAAGCTAGGTGCGTGTAAAACGCTTGGAATAAAAACGGGTTTCTTATTTATAAAAACCTGACCAGTAATCCCTTCTCCAGGAGCATAAGAAATTTTTTGTCCCTCTTTTTGTGTTAACTCAAGAGCTGCCTCTACTTGGAGCACACCTTCTTTTTGATTGTAGAGAAAAAGTACACTTCGATATAAGCGGAAGGCCTGTTCTGTAATTTTCATCACTTCTTGAAAGACATCGCGTAAAGGAAGAGGTTTTGATATAACACGAGATGTTTCTATCATAACTCGATGAAAGCGGTCACGAAGTTTGAGGAGTTTGTTATCTCTAAGATTCATAAATATCTGAGTGGCTAGGTTTGCCATTATGCTCAAAAATTCTTGTTCTTCTTTGGCAAAGGCATTTTTTCGCTTTGCATCTAAGGAAAAGACACCTATGACTTGGTCTTTGAGTAACATAGGGACGGCAAGTTCTGATAAAAGTTCAGGTTCAAGCGTCACATAATCTCCTTCTTCGTGGGTATTATATACGATACGAGCCTTACCACTTTTCGCCACCCAACCCGTTACACCTTCTCCCATTCTAAGTTTTAACTTTTTTATATTTTGGATATTGTGGGATAGTCCTCTAGAAACATGCATTTGTAGAAATTTTCGGTCTGGGTCCACAAGCATAATGCTACCGGAGTCTGCGTTTGTGCTATCCATACAAGCTTGTAGTATTTTGTCCAGAGCCTGCTCCGGGTCATCATTTTGATTGATAGCGTGAGTAATTTCCAGTACAAGATTGAGAAATTTACGAAGAGTAATTTCTTGTGGTGCTTGTGATGCTGGAGTGAAAGGAGAGAAAGAAAGAGGTGAGGTTTGATTATTTTTGCGTGTACTCATCGTATATATAATTAATAAAGGTGAAAAAATATCTTCCTCTTTATAAAGTTATGATTTACTTACTTTCTTTTTCAAATATTTTGAATTGTTCTATATCCGTCCAGTGAGTTTATAGGCAATGATACCTATAAACTCACGAAGGGCTAGGGTGCTAAGGGATAGTCCTCTCAAGTTAGGGATGATAGATTCGGGCCAAGGTAATTCTTTTCCAAACTGATAATCTACTGGGAAAGGAATGATCTTTACTGAGTTAGGAATTTCAATAGATTTCTTTTTGACAACTTTTTTTGAAAAAGTTTCTGAGATTTGCCAGAAGGCTTTTTGAAAACAAAGCATAGTACGGGGCATGTGATAGGCGGAAGTAACTAATAAAATCCTCTTCCATTTCTTTTGGTTAGCCATGCGAGCTAGATGATGTGCACTTTCTGCCGTATTTTTAGATGTGGACTCTGCTATAATTTTTTGATTGTGATTATTGTGATTAGAATTTCTTTTTTCTAACCAGTTTTTTAGAATGAATGCTTCGGATAGTCCTTTTTGTGTAAGAAGAGAAGTGGAGCCAGTAATCAAGAGTACAGGTGCTTTTTTTAAAAAGAGGAGTTCTTCTCCAGCTAAAATACGTTCCACAGCGCCATTAAATTCTAATCCTTTTTCCGAAAGTATGGGCGTATGGAGCATTCCTGCCAGAACAACAATCACATCTACTTCTGTTACTTTGTGTGTAGTTATCCTTGGATAGGCAAGTTCGAGGGGAGAAAAAAGCATGCGAGAGAATGGTAAAAAAGAAAGAAAGAATAAACAAAAACACGTAAGACGTAAGACAATGCGTAAAAAGGAAGGTGACAATTTCCAACAAACCCAAGATAGTAATATTAAAGCGAATGGATAAGGAAATATGAATAGAGAAAAAAATTTGGATAAATAGAAGAACAAATAATGCTTTGCCTCAGAAATTTTAGTCGTTACATAGGGTACACTTGTGTCATCCAAAAAATAAATTTAAATCTTTTAAGGGGGGATGTCGCTTGCCTTCTTGGGGCCAATGGAGCTGGTAAATCTATCTTTCTGAGTACTCTCTCTGCTTCCCGGGTATTGTATGAAGGTAAATGTTTCTTTTCTGAGAAAAACTTGAATGAAGATACTGCTCGAAGAGAATTTCTAAAAAGTTGTGCCTATTTAGGTCACAGCCCCGGTCTTTTTTATGATCTCACCGTAGAAGAGAATATCAATTTTTTTGGTGAAATATTTTCTTCTTTGTATTTTCGTCAAAAAAAAGAACATCTTTTGGAAATGGTTGGTCTTATTGATAGACGTAAGCAAAAAGTAATCTTTCTTTCACAAGGTTTAAAACAAAGGCTTGGTCTTGTTCGGTGTTTTTTACAAAGCCCTAAACTCATACTTTTTGACGAACCTCTGAATTCTCTGGATCAACAAGGCATTCGAGTCTTTAGATCTCTTTTAGAGCAGGCTATTTCCGAAGGGTGTACGGCTTTAATTACCAGTCACATAGAAGGCTTTTTTATGGAAAATGAAATCGCTTCCCGTTTTTTGTTTTTGAAAAAAGGACGGTTAGTTGCAGACATATCAGCCCATGCTTATAGTAAAATCGCACAAGACAAGGTAAAGAAAATACTAGAAGAATAAGTTTGGCTATTACCCATGCTATAGCAATATAGCATTAGGTTGAAACACTTGAGTTATATTATGTGGCTCAATACCAATTTGACGAACCTCAAAATAAAAAGCAGGCCTACTCAACTAATCAGATAGAAAAGTGGAAAAAGATAGATCCAGATAAGGTCAACAAGATGCCAATAAAGGGCTCCATTTTCTATAGGGGTATAGTACCAATGGCTGTAGCGTCCTTTTCTGTTTTTCAGAAAAATGACAAATAAAACAGTCATCCCAATCAATATGTGTAGGCCATGTACACCAGTCATAACGAAGTAAAACGTAAAAAACAGATCAATTCCTTTTTTAAGATACTCTGCCCGGGGTTCGGCAATTTTCTCTCTAGCGATATAATCATTGACTTTAATATATTCATGATTTTTAGAAGATGGATCAACAATTTGTTCGGCTTCTCCTGGGAAAATATTATGTGAAAATTTGCCAGTGTATTCAAAATACTTTATAACCAAAAAAATACTAGCCAATGCGACAGTGAGTATAAGAAGGAAACTACATATTTTTCTCCGCCCTTTTTGGATAGCGTCTAGGCTTAAAGCAACACTCAGACTGCTTAGAATCAGAACAATTGTATTTGCACCGCCCATAATTTTATCCAAACTATGGTGTGCTATTTGAAATGCGTCTATGAATTTCACATGAAATAATCCAAAGCTAGCAAAAAGAACACCAAACAATAAAAGCTCTGTACCTAGGAAGAGCCACATCCCCATTTTTGCACCTTCATAGCCACCCAGCTCTTCGTGTACAGGATGGGCTGTTTTGATTTGCTTCATTATTTCTTCGTGCCCAAGAGCTAGGCAACCTTCGTCCTACTTTCTTCTTTTTGATCGCTTTCCGTTATCTTTCCTTCTGTTCCATAATCATAAATAGATTCTGGGAAGAGGGGAGGCTCTATAAAATTTGTAGTAGGTGGTGGTAGGGAGGTGGACCATTCCATCGATAGAGATCGCCAAGGGTTTTTCTTGGCAATCTTTCCTCTAAAGGCAGACCAGAAAAGATGTCCAATAATGATAAAATAAGAACCACCATTAAACCAAGAGCCCACCGTAGAGATAGCATGCCAACTTTGGAAGTGAGGCGGGTAATCGTAGTAACGCCTTGGCATGCCTTCCATACCTAAGAAAAATTGAGGAATAAAGGTTAGGTTAAAACCAAGGAAAAGGAGTAACCAAGCCCAAAAGGAAATCCGCTTATTGAACATGCGTCCGGTCATCACTGGGAACCAATAATGTAAGCCACAAAATAGAGCAAAAACGGTCCCACCCTGCATAGTATAGTGAAAGTGAGCTACTACAAAATAGGTGTCATGTAAAAAGACATCTGTAGCTAAAACAGCCAAGTGTATGCCGGTAAGCCCCGCTATGGAAAACATAAAAACAAAGCCTAGAGCATAGAGCATGGGTATTTCAAAGTGTATGGAGCCCCGCCAAAGTGTAGCCATCCAGTTAAAAATTTTAATAGCTGTGGGGATAGCCACGAAGAAGGTGAGGCCAGAGAATATCCAACGTGCCCAGTCAGACATGCCACTCACAAACATGTGGTGTCCCCAAACAAAAAAACTAACAAGGGCTATCGCTAGAGAGGCATAGGCAATGGCACGATATCCAAAAATAGGACGGCGAGAAAAGACTGGTAGTACTTCACTAATAATACCAAAACCGGGTAGTACCATAATGTACACTACCGGATGGGAATAGAACCAAAAAAACTGCTCAAATAAAATAGGGTCTCCTCCCTTGGCCGGGTTGAATATACCAATGTCTAATATTCTTTCCAGAATCAGCATAACAAGGGTCATACCCACAATAGGAGTGGCTAAAACTTGGATAATAGAAGTTGCATAAATGCCCCAAGCAAATAGTGGTAGCTTGTCCCAGCTAAGGGCTCGGCAACGCATACGATGTATGGTTACAATAAAGTTAAAGCCAGTCATGATGGAAGAAAATCCCATGATAAATGCCCCAAGTGTGAGCCAAATAACTAAGCCGTTTGATTTAAGGCTATAGGGGGCGTAGAAAGTCCAACCTGTATCTGCAGGTGACAAGAGGGATACTAAGGCGATACCTGCTCCAATTAAATAAACATACCAACTTCCTAGATTGATTCGAGGGAAAGCAACGTCTTTTGCCCCTATTACAAGGGGTAAGAGAAAATTACCTAGAGTTGCAGGGATACCAGGTACAACGAACAGAAATACCATGACAGCCCCGTGTAAGGTCATCAGTACGTTATAGGCTTGTGCATCTACAATTGTTCTACCCGGAGAAATTAACTCCAAGCGCATAAGTAGGGCCGATATACCTCCGATACCAAAAAAACCCAAAATAGCAAAGAGGTACATGACACCTATTTTTTTGTGATCTGTTGTGGTTGCCCAACCCCAAAAGCTGCGACCAACTTTCAGATACGATAGACCTTCTGTTATTGTTTGCGACATAGTATTCTTCCCTCTCTCTTTCTCTCTTATTTTATAGTTTTCAGATATTCTATAATAGATTGTATTTCGGCGTCGTTATATTCTTGAACGGGCATGGCCGCTGGGTAAGTTTTCACAACTTGATCGTTTGGATTGAGGATAGAGTTGCGCACATAATTTTCATCAGCTACTGTTTTTGTGCCATCAGCCAAGATGCGTTCTTTTTGCCAAAGCCCCTTAAAGGAAGGGCCTACCAAGCGATTACCGTCTAGTGTGTGACAACTTTTGCAGTTTCCATTGTAGATGGCTTGCCCACGTTCAGGGGTGATATTTCCGGCTTCTTTTTCTATTTTAGCCATTTCTTGTCGGAACCTTTTTGGGCTAAGTATAACTGCTTTGGCTAACATAGCACTATGATCCTTCCCACAGTATTCCGCACAATAAACATAATACTCTACGCGATCTTTAGATTTATGTATTTCTGGTATGATTGGTGTAAAAGTAGTGTAAGTGAACATATGGGGGACAACATCTTCTTTAACGCGAAAGGCAGGGACAAAAAAGGAATGGATTACATCCGAAGACTTCATAACTAACTTAGTCGCTTTCCCTTCTTCTAGGTATAAAACATTACTGCTTTTGAGGACAGTAGCTTTCTCGGGATTTTTTCGAAGTGTGCTCGGATAGGTGAATGTCCAAGCCCATTGCTTTGCATTCACTTGAATAGTCATAGCGTTTTCGGGAACGGTTCGCATTTTGATAAATTCCATTAAACCCCAGACATAAAGCCAAGCCATGATAATTGTTGGGACAGTTGTCCAAATGACTTCTATGGTGGTATTATGGGCTACGCGAGAAGTAATGTCATTATCGCTTCTCCGGCGGTAGCGAATGATAAAATACACTAATACAGCATTTAACACCACGAAAGCAAATATCGTAATGATATTTACCCAAAGCATTAAACTATCGTGTCCCACTGCATTTAGGGATGCTCCCTCAATATACATCTAGAGTTCCTCCTATTTAGCCTTGAGTAATATGGGATGAGTGCGTAATTTTTTATGTCTCTGTGTTACCAAAGTCACTAAAAACGTGAGAGCAGTGTTTTATGGATAGGGTCAGCCTTCAAGTACTAAACCAAGCACTCCATTATTGTAAGATAAATAAAATCAATAAAATTATTATGAAAAATAAGAGTATTGGGTTTATTTTCTTGACAGTTTTTACACTTTCAAGATGGAGTCTTCCATCTCCTTACCTTGGGTTTGTACGCTGCCTTTAGTTGGTCCTGTGCTTACATAAGATTGGGTTTCCATCTGTTTGGAGGTAAAGGAAGATAGCCTCTTTCTTTGCGTTGTTGCTTTTTTAGGGTAACGACTGTGGAGTAGAGGTGTTTTGGGTCTTTAAAAGCGGAAAAGTGGGTGTGTTCCTACTAGTGTATATCCAATGAGATGAGAAACATCAATTAAATTGAAAACAAAAAATGCAAAAAATAGCTGAGTCGAATGAGTTCCTTAGATGCAAAAGGAAAAAGACCAAAAGAGTTTAAACTGAAAAGTCGATAGTTAAAAAAATGCGCCTGTATATGTGGGCGATTTTTTTTCTTTTGATAAGAAAAGTTGCTTGGAAGTTGGAAATAACTTCGGAGTGATTTATTTCGAGAACAAAGTAATATGGTCAAGCAATTAAGGGCTTACGATGGATGCCTTGGTATCAGCAGGCGATGAAGGACGTGGGTTGCTGCGATAAGCATCGGGGAGCCGTAACCAGGCTTTGATCCGGTGATTTCCGAATGGGGAAACCCGGCGGTCAGAAAGGCCGTCGTTTTGTAGGCTTGCCTATGGAACGCAAACTGGGAGAATTGAAACATCTTAGTACCCCAAGGAAGAGAAAGAGAATTCGATTCCGTGAGTAGCGGCGAGCGAAAACGGAACAGCCTAAACCTTTGACTATGTCATAGCTTCAGGGCGTTGTAGCATAGGTGTTGTAGGACTTGGCGAGGGTCTCCTGAAAGATCCTAGGGAGTCAAAAAGCTTGTTTCTAGTAGAATGATTTGGAAAGATCAACCAAAGAAAGTGAAAGTCTTGTATACGAAAGGAATGGGCCTCCCGCTAATGTTCCTGAGTACGATCCAGCACGTGAAACTGGGTCGGAATCTGCGGAGACCACTCCGCAAGGCTAAATACTCGCTGATGACCGATAGTGAACTAGTACCGTGAGGGAAAGGTGAAAAGAACCCCGGAAGGGGAGTGAGATAGAACCTGAAATCGTAAGCTTACAAGGTGTGGTAGCCCTATTTATGGGTGACTGCATGCCTTTTGCATAATGAGCCGGCGAGTTACTTTACATTGCAAGGTTAAGGCAGGAAATGCCGGAGCCGTAGTGAAAGCGAGCCTGAATAGGGCGAATAGTAATGTGGAGTAGACCCGAAGCTGGGTGAGCTATCCATGGGCAGGGTGAAAGTCGGGTAAGATCGACCGGAGGCCCGAACCGTTGTCTGTTGAAAAAGGCTCGGATGACCTGTGGATAGGGGTGAAAGGCCTACCAAACCCAGCGATAGCTGGTTCTCCCCGAAATAGTTTTAGGACTAGCGTCATGTGTTCAGTTGAGGGGGTAGAGCTCTGATTGGATTAGGGGACTTACCCGTCTACCAAACCCTGTCAAACTTCAAATACTTCAACTCTAGAGCATGGCAGTCAGACTGCGTGGGATAAGCTTCGTAGTCGAAAGGGAAACAGCCCTAACCATCGTCTAAGGCCCCAAAGTTAACACTAAGTGGCAAAGGAGGTGAGAGTGCATAGACAACCAGGAGGTTGGCTTGGAAGCAGCCACCCTTGAAAGAGTGCGTAATAGCTCACTGGTCGAGTGCTCTTGCGCCGAAAATGTACGGGACTAAGTGTTGCGCCGAAGACATGGATTCATAGCAATATGAGTGGTAGGGGAGCGTTGTGTTCGGCTTTGAAGGCGTACCGAAAGGAGCGCTGGAGCGTTCACAAGTGAGAATGCCGGCATGAGTAGCGATAAAGGGGGTGAGAGTCCCCCTCGCCGATAGCCCAAGGTTTCCCCGGCAAGGTCAATCCGCCGGGGGTTAGCCGGTCCCTAAGGTGAAGCCGAAGGGTCTAGCCGATGGAAAGCGGGTTCATATTCCCGCGCCACCATGGGTTTGTTTGAGTGATGGAGTAACGCAGTAAGATCGGTGATCGGGGCGTCGGTTGTCCCCGTATCTGGATGTAGGCTATGAGGTGGATAGGAAAATCCGTCCACTGAGCTGAGGGCCGGATTGAGTGACCCTACGGGTGAGCGAAATCATTTATTCTACACTGCCAAGAAAAACTTCTAAACGAGAACTCGTGGTGACCGTACCGTAAACGGACACACGTGGGCAAGGAGAATATCCTGAGGCGCTTGAGATAACTCTTGCTAAGGAACTCGGCAAAATAACCCCGTAACTTCGGGAGAAGGGGAGCCTTTTTTGATGAAATGCCTGCGCATGGAGTCAAAAAAGGCCGCAGTGAAGAGGGGGTAGCGACTGTTTACCAAAAACACAGGCCTCTGCAAAGTCGTAAGACGAAGTATAGGGGCTGACACCTGCCCGGTGCCGGAAGGTTAAGAGGATGGGTTAGCTTTCGGGCGAAGCTCAAAATTGAAGCCCCGGTAAACGGCGGCCGTAACTATGACGGTCCTAAGGTAGCGAAATTCCTTGTCGGGTAAGTTCCGACCCGCACGAATGGTGTAACGACTTCCCCACTGTCTCGGCAAGAGACTCAGCGAAATTGTAATGTCGGTGAAGATGCCGACTACCTGCAGCTGGACGGAAAGACCCCGTGAACCTTTACTGTAACCTGGCACTGAACTTTGGTTTAGTATGTGTAGGATAGGTGGGAGACTTTGAAACTAAGACGCTAGTCTTGGTGGAGTCAACCTTGAAATACCACCCTTACTCAACTGGAGTTCTAATCGGATGAAGAGCATCTGAGACACTGTCAGGCGGGCAGTTTGACTGGGGCGGTCGCCTCCTAAAGAGTAACGGAGGCGCCCAAAGGTTCCCTCAGCGCGGCCGGAAATCGCGTGTAGAGTGTAAAGGCACAAGGGAGCTTAACTGCGAGACTTACAAGTCGAGCAGATGCGAAAGCAGGGCTTAGTGATCCGGTGGTTCTGTGTGGAAGGGCCATCGCTAAACGGATAAAAGGTACTCCGGGGATAACAGGCTTATCGGGCCCAAGAGTTCATATCGACGGCCCGGTTTGGCACCTCGATGTCGGCTCGTCGCATCCTGGGGCTGGAGCAGGTCCCAAGGGTTTGGCTGTTCGCCAATTAAAGCGGCACGCGAGCTGGGTTCAGAACGTCGTGAGACAGTTCGGTCCCTATCCGCTGTAGGCGTTGGAGATTTGAGGGAGGCTGTCCTTAGTACGAAAGGACCGGGATGGACGAACCTCTAGTGCACCTGTTGTCACGCCAGTGGCATCGCAGGGTAGCTACGTTCGGTCGGGATAACCGCTGAAAGCATCTAAGCGGGAAGCCCATCCCAAGATTAGATCTCCCTGGACTTCGGTCCCTGAAGACGCCTGGAAGACTACCAGGTTGATAGGCTACAGGTGTACGTGCAGTAATGCATTCAGCCGAGTAGTACTAATTTGTCGTGAGGCTTGACCATATTACTTTGTTCTATAGAAAAGAATAGAAATAACTTTTAGTAATTGATGTGATCATTATGTATGCTTTTCACTTTGTTGCAGTGCCTTTGGTTTGCGAAGGCATTGCAACTGTGGAGGAGAGAGTGAGGGACATTTTTGTCGTGAATCTACTTGATTTCCTATTCAGTAAACTGTGGTTTTGTGTGGAAATTTAGTTTTTGCATGGCTGTGATGATTGTTTTGGGGGCTAGCTGGTGCCTATGATTGGGTGCACTTTTTCTTTCTTCATCATAATCTCATTTTATTTGGATATTTTGACATAAGCTTTGGTTAAACAAAATGCAAGAACTAGTCATCAAAAAATTATCGAAATCCTTTACTGATGAGGCCGGAGATTTTTTAGTTCTAGACAGGATGGACTTAACTCTTCCTCATGGTTGCATAGTCAGTGTAGAGGGTGCCAGTGGGTCAGGGAAAAGTACTCTTCTAAATATAATTGGGACATTAGATTCGTCCATTTCAGGGGAGATGTATTATGGTACGGAGAGACTTGATAAAATCAGTGAAAAGGAAAAAGAAAAATTCCGTTTGGAAAGTCTTGGGTTTATTTTCCAGCATCATTATTTGTTACCAGACTTTACTGTACTGGAAAATACAATGATGCCCCTTTTGATACGTAGAATTTCTTGGAAAGAAGCTCGTGAGGAAAGTCAAAGCTTGCTGGAGAGGGTTGGTCTCTCGGCAAGATGCCAACACTACCCTTTTCAAATTTCAGGTGGAGAGATGGCCCGAGCTGGTGTAGCCCGTGCTCTTGTAGGGAATAAAAGTTTGATTTTAGCCGATGAACCAACGGGCAATCTAGATCGTGACAATTCTGAAAATTTAGTACAATTGCTGTGGGATTTACAAAAGGAATTTGGTTTTAGTATGATTATCGTGACTCATGATCGCGACTTAGCCGTGTGCATCCCTATTCGCTATCAACTTCTTTCTGGTACTCTGACACGACTAAACTAAGAAAATCTTGTCTGTGTGGGTGGTATTGTGTAGATGGTCTTTGTACAGTGTGATGAGTAATCATAGACAAGAAGAACTTCCCCCGATAGAGTTTTCTTTTAGAACAACGGCCATACGCTCCAAAGCCTTTCGTGCGATTACCTCTCAAAATGAGTTACGCAAATGGTTAGCCCCGCGAGTTGCTATGTCACATAAGCGTATTTCTCAAAAAGAGAATGTTGATATTGTTATGAAGGTAATTTCTATGGAGAGAGATGAGTGTGTACATTATAGTTGGCGATCAGAAGATTGGGAGCCAAGCATTCCTTCAACTATTCTAATGGTGACAATTAGTGATATGTTTGAGGTTCGTAGGCAGGCTAGGGATGATCGCTACGGAAAAGATGAAGAGGGTTTGGTTGTTGAGTTGATTCATCATGGCTGGTTTGATGCAAAGGAAAGGGAAGAACAAGAAGAGATATGGAGGCTTGCCGTGAAAAGCCTTGAACATTTACTAGGGAAAAAGTCGCCTATGCTTTGGTGGGAAAAACATAAAAGTACGACTGCTTGGCATCAAGTAAAATTACAAGCACTAAAGCCTTTCTTAGAGATCTTTAAAAAACAAAAAAAGAAACATATCTTTCAAGGTTTATGGGCTTTATGCAGTAGTTTAGATGAATATGGTAAATGGCGACTAAACACAGAAAAGAGTAGTTTTATTTTCTCCCATAAAGATAAAAGACTCTTTCAAGTCTTTGAAAGGGAAATTACTTTTTTTTGGATGGAGATAGGTGGCCCTTCAGACTTTTACCTACAGGATATGAAGGACCGTCTTGCCGTTGAGCAAGACTTAGTAATTGATATAGATCAAGCGGAAACGTCTATTTCTCTTGAAGTCTTGCAACCTGAATTATGGGCTGCTTGGTGTGTAGACCTTATAAAAGAAATAGAGCGTACCAAAGGAATCAAGAAATAATTCTATTTTATTTTGGTTATTTTATTTTGCTTATCGTTCAAAACGAATTCAGGCTTTCATTCAAAACAATATATGTGAAAAAAGCAACTTTACAAAAGGCTATTGATATCTCATATGGTCTTCCTGTTCTGTCCTATGTCAGGGAGAGATAAAACTGTGTGCATTTATTTTGAGTAAGATATGGTAGACAAAAAACAAGAAAAGTTTCAAAAAATGCTTCTGGAAACTAGGGCTTCTATATTACATGAGTTAGAAGTGGAGCGTGAATATTTTGTCTACAATGAACAAGGTGATATTGTGGATGTTGCTGATACACAAACTGCGAATAATCTCTTGAATACTCTTTCTTCTTTCGATCAAGAAAAACTGAAGGATATTGGTATTGCTTTAGAAAAAATAGAAGATGGTAGTTATGGTGTTTGCGAAGGAACGGGAAAGAAAATTCCGGAAGCCCGTCTGAATCATGTTCCTTGGACTCGCTATACTACGGAATATGCAACACAACTAGAGCGTGAAAGACGTATGAATGGCTTATCAATTTAGAATGTATCTACTGCCTTCAGTGGGATATACCCATATTTAACCCCAAAAACTAATATGACTTCTTCTTCAGAAAATTACGATAGTGCCAAGATCAAGATACTTGAGGGGCTCACGGCTGTTCGTAAGCGTCCGGGTATGTACATTGGAACCCAAGATGCCACAGGCTTACATAAAATGGTTTATGAAGTTGTCGATAACTCTGTGGATGAACATATGGCGGGGCATGCCACTACTGTTGTGACGCGTGTACTTCCTGATGGCATCATTGAGGTGCAAGATGATGGCCGTGGTATACCTGTTGATATTCACCCTGACGCGGGTGTTTCTTCTATAGAAGTTGTTATGACAAAGCTCCATGCTGGAGGAAAGTTTGAGAAAAATGCCTACAAAATATCAGGCGGTCTTCATGGTGTTGGTGTTTCTGTAGTGAATGCTTTGTCAGAGTGGCTAGAGGTTGAGGTTCATAAAGATGGCAAAATATATGGGCAACGCTATAAGCAAGGAGTTCCAGAGAATAAAGTTTCTGTTTTAGGAAATAGTAAGAAAAGAGGAACTGTTGTGCGTTTTAAATCAGATAGTAGTATTTTTACAACAACAAGCTATAGCCATCAAGAATTACGTAAGCGCCTAGAAGAGATGGCTTTTTTGAACAAAGGCCTGCGCCTTATTTTGAGTAATGAAACAGGTAAATCGAAGACTAAGGATGAGTTTTGCTATCAAGGTGGGATAAAGGAGATGGTTGCCAAGTTAATTGCAAAAAAGCATTGTCTCCACAAAAAAATCATCTCTTTTGAAGGTGAGCGTGATGGCGTGATTGGTGAATTCTCCTTAGCATATACCGATGGCCATAGAGAGGATGTTTTTTGCTTTAGTAATGGCATTAACAATAGTTTAGGGGGTACCCATCTAGAGGGCTTTCGTACGGCACTAACTCGCACATTGAATGATTATCTGAAGAAAGATGATGGAATGAAGCGTAAATTAGGCACTAGTAGTATTTCTGGTGAAGATGTTCGGGAAGGATTGGTTGCTGTGATTAATGTGAAGCTACCGGAGCCTCAATTTAATTCACAAACTAAAGAAAAGCTAGTGAATGCAGAGGTCAAGGGGCTTGTTCAACAATTGGTTGGAGATAAATTTTCTCTTTTCCTCGAAGAAAATCCAGTTATTGTTAAGCCTATTCTCGAAAAATGTATACTTTCTTGCAAAGCCCGTGAAGCCGCCCGTAAAGCCCGTGAGTTGATTACAAAACGAAAGGGTTTTTTAGAAAGTGGTGCTCTCCCTGGTAAGCTGGCGGACTGTTCAGAGAAAGAGGCGGCGAAAAGTGAACTTTTTATTGTTGAGGGAGATTCTGCCGGAGGTACGGCCAAGCAAGGTCGAGATCGGAACACGCAAGCTATTTTACCGTTAAAGGGAAAGATATTAAACGTTTTTAAGGCAATTGATGAGAAAATTTTGAATAATGAAGAAATCAAGACTCTTGTAATGGCTCTGGGAGTTGGTTTTGGAGAAGAAGGCTTTGATACTTCTCGCTTACGGTATCATAAAATTATTATTATGACGGATGCTGACGTAGATGGTGCACATATTCGCACATTACTTTTGACTTTTTTTTATAAAAAAATGTTTCCTTTGATGCAGAGTGGTTATCTTTTTATTGCGCAACCCCCACTATATGCCCTTCGATTAGGGAAAAAACAAGTATATGCTTATACGGAAGAAGAGAAAGATAAGCTTATTAAAGAATTTAATTCAGATAAAGTGATTATACAAAGATATAAAGGTCTAGGGGAAATGAACCCAGAACAGCTATGGGAAACAACAATGGACCCACAAAAACGTGTGATGCTTCGAGTCAGTCCTGTAGGGGAAGAAGCAAAAAAGAGGGAAGAGGTTGAAGAGACCTTTACTGTCCTAATGGGTGATGAGGTTGGACCTCGTCGCCATTTCATTGAAGCAAACGCTAAGCTTGTTGCTAATCTAGATTTATAAAAAATCGAAACTCCTACCCATAAGACAAGTTTTCGTTTATGATTAGATAAATGGAAGTTCCATTTGAAAAAAATTTAAGGTGCTGTTTATTATGTGAAATTTTATAAAAAATACGGAACAAATTTGGCCTAAAAGACCTTTCCATAGATATGGAAAAACAAAAACAATTTTATCAAAAAAATAAATTATTATCAACTTTTTTTTTCGGAGTATTTGTTTCTTATTTTTTGTGTATATGTAGTTGTACTGTAACCGCTTGTGGTGATGAAAATTCAGACTATCTAGATGAGAATTGTGTGCTCTTACCACCTGAGAATTTGTCGCTATATGATATGGGTGATGAGTTGGGATATCGTTTGAGTTGGGATGCTGTTTCGGATACTTCAAGTTATGAATTGCAAGAATTTTGTGATAAAAATAGGCGAATGCTAGATGACATAGCTTGGGATAGTCAGGAGAAAATATCTGTTATAGCACCAGCGAGGGAGCATGGCCTGGGAAACAAAGGTCCCGATCAAATTTGCTACTATCGAATACATTCATGTAATGAACATGGTTGTGGTCAATGGAAGCAGAAAGAATTTTTTATCACTTCTAAAGCTCCTAATGGATTTGTAATTATCCATACTGATGGTTCTAACATCCTTTTAGTAGATGAAAATGGCCGCTATATTACTTCTCAAACTGCATATAGGATACAATGGGAAGAGAGTAGAGTGAAAAATATAGTGAGTTACCAGTGGCAGGAAAGATCTAGTCATTCCACTTGGCCGACTGTTGAAGGTAATCATGGTGATGATGGCTTACTGGGAACAGGAAAAAATTTTATGAATAAAAAATTAAATGAAAATCACTTCTATCGTATCCGTACTTGTAGCCAAACTGAAGCTGGAAATTTAAGTTGTGGCCCTTGGTCTTCTGCTATAGAAATTCTTTTGCTCCCATTAGGAGATTTACGAAATCCATATATTCTTTATAATTATACAGATTTAAAGAAAGTCAAAAATAATTTGAACGGTCATTATCGATTAGGAAATAATATTGATGCGAGTGAAAGCTGGAGAGAGGGATCAGATGCTTGCGTTGCCTATACAGGTGATATGGTCACCGCAACATGTAGTGGATTCGAGCCAATTGGAGATCAGACTAACCCATTCAAAGGGAGTATAAATGGTGCGGGCTATAAAATTGAAAATCTGTATATCAATCGAAAAGATGAGGAAGCTATCGGTTTATTCGGTTATATAAACTCAGGAGAGAATCAAGTTGTCTATATCACAAATCTTGGATTGGAAAATGCACAAATTTTTGGCTATGCGAATGTCGGTGGTTTTGTAGGATCCGCACGATTTGTTCAAATCAGTAATTCGTATGTTATTGGTACCATAGGAAGTGCGAATAGAGCGAATACAGGTGGCTTGGTGGGCTTTGGTATCTCGATAGATATTTTCAATAGTTATACGAATGCGAATGTCACCAGTTCCGGAGTGAATGTTGGTGGTGGTATAGGATATGCAAATACGATAAATGCCAAAAATTTTTATAAAATGGGAAGTGTTCGTGGAGGTACAAATATTGGTGGTATATTTGGTTTTGGTTATTTGATCAATTTTTATAACGGTTATGTGACTAGCGAAGTTTTTGGTCGTAACAATACAGGTGCCTTTACCGGTTTTGCTTCCAATATTTCCTGTATAGGTAAAGGGTATTTTGTAGATAGTAATTATGGAGGCGTTGGCCTTGGTTTTGGTTCTTATAGGCCTGAAAATGCATGTTTGCATAGTACCACAGATAGTATAAGATCTTTCAGCAGTTTACCTGATGGCTGGTCAGCTGATGATTGGGATTTAGGTACAAGCACTCAACTACCAGCATTAAAGTATGCACAAAACCCCAATTATATGAGAGCTAGCATGGATATAGAAAAGATAGAAAAGCAGGCTTGGTGTCGAAGCACTAATCAATCCCTTCCTCTTCCTATTTGTGGCATACTGATCCCAAATCAAAGGTAAGGGGATTGTTATGAAATGCAAAGAAACAAGGGAATGCCTGCATGGAATGAATAGAATGCCTTGCATCGGCACTCTATTTGCAATTATTTACATTTCATAACAGTTCTATAAAATTTACAAAAGGGTATAGTGAATATACAAAATGAATTGGAGACGAATGATATGAAACTTTAGAAAGGACCGGGGCAGAATATGAAGGGTTCTGGTGCCAGTTATAGCTTTGATTTTGTTTCAGAAGTCGGAGCAGAAATTGAGACCATAGTTTCTGAAAAAGATAGAACAAAGAAGATATAGAAAAGATGGAATGAATTTTTTTAAATAGCTGAGTCTTGATAAAAAAACGTCTTGGCTAAAAAAACAAATGTACTAAACATTGAATACGCGTTTTATTTTTATTTAATACGTGTAATTTGAACAGCCACATTCCATACTTGAGGAGTGATTTTTAAATAATGTATCAAAAGATCTTTCATAGAAATTCCTCCTTCAGAGGGACGTAATAGATCTAGATAAAGACTGTTTGTTTTTTCTATAAAATGAATATTTTCTAGGGAACTACCTAGTAGCCTTTCTATTCTTTTTGCTTCTTGAGTAATACGTTTTTTCTTTTTCTTTTTTACACGTGGAGGCCTTTCGTAAGAAAAAGAAGGAGGTGCTGTCTTTAAAGATTCCCAACATTTTTGTGCAAGTTTTCTTTCTAAAAAATCAAGACGATAGGTATTTTTTTCTTTATTTATAGTTAAAGAGTTTGGTAACTTTTCCAATAATTCTAGTTCACAAATCTCTATGCCTTTGGGTAGTGCGCACTGTAGGGCTTCTTTTTTTTCTTCGATCACAGAGGATGAAGAAAAAAAAGAAGAATCGTAAATTTCTATATAAAGGCTCTCCCTTTCCGAATAGAAGTAAAGGGGTAAATTATCGAAAAAATGCAATTTTTCTTGTTTATTGTAGCCATTGGAAAAAGTCATTGGTACTTCTATTCGCCTTAGTCCTCGGCGAAATATTTCAGCTATTTCCAAATGACTCACATAAATAATAGCTAGGTTTCGGCTGTAGTGAATAGCTAGAATACTTTTTGTTTGAAATTTTTCAGATGGTATACTGACTGGTTTTAAAAGACTGGGAGGAAAATCTGATTGCCGCAAAGCTTGCGGGTGTGGTGGTTTCATATTTGTCTCATCAACATTTTCATAACGTCCATAATCTTTTTGGAGTGACTCAACTTTCACACCTTCAATGATGTTATGCCAAGGTAATTGGATGCCTAAAGATTTTTTTTCCATCCAAAGTTTGGACAGTTCTTGAGGAATTTCATCACAAATTTCCGACCAGATCTTTGGATTAAATTGATCATCCCAAGAATCAAAACAAGCTCCTCGTTTATAGGCCTTTAGTATCCAATATCCCACCCGATGGTCGCTTCGTGATAATAATCCCTCTATATACGGCATTTCTGCATTTGGGCCGGAAAGATGGATTCTTTTTGATTTTACGCGTGTATAAATTTCTTTAAGGCCCAATCGAAAGTAATCAGGGGTTTGTTGCTTTTCCCATTGGAAGGTTGTAAATGGTTTTGGCACAAAGAGAGACACAGTTATATTTACACGCTTACGAGGACCAGATTCTTCCGCAATTTTTCCCAATGCAATCATTGACTTTATTAAATCTTGAATTTCGCTTCCATCTTTGTCTGGCAGTCCCATCATGAAGTAAACCTTGACTAGGTTCCAACCTCGCTTATAAGTTTCGCGTATGAGGTAATGTAAATTTTCTTCAGAAGATTTTTTTCGTATACGTTCACGTTGTAATTCACTTCCTGCTTCTAGGGCAAATGTGATACTGCTACGACGTATTTGCGAAGTCATTTCTAAAACAGGAATAGTTTTAACTTGTACACGAAGGCTGGGTAAAGAAAGAGATACACCGTTTTGTCCGTACTTTTGTGCCATTTCGACAACTAGCTCTTCTAACCAAGGATAATCTGCTATAGAAAGTGAATGGAGTGAAATAGAATTATGGCCTGTTTTCTTTAGCATTTCACCCGCAGTACGAACTAAAGAACTCACCTCACTATTTCGTACGGGACGTTTCCAAAATCCAGCATGGCAAAAACGGCATCCTTGCCCGCAACCTCGGGCCACTTCTACAACGACGCGGTCTTGTGTAATCTTTATATTGGGAACAATGGAATATTTCAATGCAGAAAAAGATTGCCCTTTATAGTTACGCTTCTTCACTAGACCTCCTTGATATTCTGGATATTTATCTAGGCCGTAATCATGTATAGTGTAGAATTCCGGAAGTATCAGACCATCAACGACCTGTAGATCTTGTAAAATGGACTTACGGTTTTTTTTCTTTTTTTTCCCATTAGCGATGATGTTTGCAATTTCTATAATTCCTTCTTCTCCATCTCCTAGGAAGATACCATCCATAAAATCAAAAAGAGGGAAAGGATTAGATACAGATGTACCTCCAGTCAAAACAATGGGATCTTGTGGAGAGCGTTCTTTTCGTAAGATAGAAATGTCAGCAAGCTCTAGAGCATAACAAAGATTTGTATAATGCAATTCATGGGAGGTATTGAAGCCCCATAAATCAAAAGACTTTACACTTAGAAAGTGACCTAAGGAGTATAGGGGAATATTCTTTTTTTGCATTTCTTTCCGAAAATCTGGCCAAGGTAGATAGGCACGGTCGGCCATAAAGGCATCGTTCCGATTTACACAATCATAGAGTATGCGCAAGCCTTCATTCGACATGCCAAGTTCATAAGTATCTGGATAAGATAAGAGTACTCGCACTTCTGCTTTTTCAGGATTTTTTTTTGCGAGCCCATATTCACCACCTACATATCTTCCCGGTTTTTCCACTACTTGGAGCATGGGACGTAGGCTTTGTTGTGAGATGTATTCTAATGGCGGACAGAATGGAGTATTTTTGTATTGATCTATAGCTCTTTTTTTTGTGGTAGAAGTAGTCATAGCTTCATCAATATATGAAGAGGCTGTTAGTGTCAGTTCATTTTCTTGGCTTATGTAATTTAGAAAAAAAACTAAATGTCATTTTGACACATTTGTATAGCTTTTTTGAGATGTATCTTTTTTTCATAAAGAGCTCGACCACTAATAGCTCCGACTAGATTTTTATGCCGATTTTTTAATATGCTCTGTAGATCTTCCAGAGAAGACAGGCCACCGGATAGAATGAATTCTAATGAAAATAGTTCTAAAAATTCCTTTAGCACCTCTCCGGGACCCTCTAAAGTTCCATCCCGGCTGATGTCCGTGAAAATTATTTTTTGGACGCCAATTTTTTCGAGCTGGGAAAGAAAATTCTCTACTTGCAGTGAACTTTTTTTTTCCCAACCAGAAATACGGACAGTCCCCTGAAATACATCGACACCAACCATAATTTTGTTTGGGCCATAATCAGCAATGGCCTTCTCTAAATATTTTGGGCGTGTTATAGCAGCCGTTCCTATAATGCAGCGTTGTATACCTAGATCAAAGCATTCTTTTAGGGTATCCATATCTCGTATGCCCCCCCCTAATTCTACGGACATTTTTGTTCCGGCTGTTTTGACAATTGTTTGTATGGCCTTACTATTCTCTTTGCGCTCTCCGGTACGGGCAGCATTCAAATCCACAAGATGAAGGTGTTTTGCCCCGGCCTCTTGAAACTCATGTACCTTATGGCTAAGACTGTCTTGGTACACTGTCACTTTATCATATTTTCCCTGATATAGGCGTACAATGTGAGAATCGAGTAAGTCAATGGCAGGAATGAAATGAAAAAAAGAGTGCATCTAAATTCAGCGTACGACAATTACAAAACAAAATAAGAAAGTACGGAAGCAACTCCAAAATTTTTTTCATATTGGTTTTATTTTCATCATTCTATAATCGTTTCTGTTTCTTGTGTTCGATATGGCCTTAAAATATAGAATTTGTAAAAATGAATATTTTCAACGATACTTATTTCTCACTTCTTTCTCTATGAAGAGACTGTTGCAAAATACAAAAAACTAAGGAATTGACCGTTTAGAATGTTTTAAATTAACGTTTCATAGTGTTCTATTTGTAATGATTTATATTTCGTAACGGTCCCTTGATAAAGAATCTGCCCATCTCTTTAGAAAAGAAAGTCCAGCTTCCCCTGATTTTTCTGGATGGAACTGAGTCGCTAGTATATTTTCTTTTTGGACAATAGCCGGGAAACAGTCTTTTCCGTAGTTACACTCTCCTAAAATAAATTCTTTAGGAACACTTGTGGCTCGATAAGAGTGAATAAAGTACATATACTCTCTTTCCTCTTGTTTGTCGGATTTTTCTTTTGTTTGGGGAATAACTATATTCCATCCCATATGAGGAATACGTGTTTGATCAGAAAAAGAAAATTTTTGAATATGACCGGGAATTAAATCTAAGCCCTTTCTTCTTTTGGATGAGTTTGTTGTATTGTGTAGAGCTCCTTCCTCCGAGTCAGAAAATAGAATTTGAAAACCTATACAAATACCAAGGAGAGGCCGTTTAGACGCGACATAGCTTAGAATGCTTTGTTTTAGTTGATTTTCAGATTTTTCTATATTTGCCATAGCAGCGGGGAAAGCGCCATCGCCTGGTAATACAAGGCCATGAGCATTTTGGATGTCCTCTTTCTTGTTGCTATAGCGAACGTCGGGTAGGTAGAGGCGTAAAGCCTTTAGTATGGAATGTATATTTCCCATACCATAGTCTAGGACAATTACAGGAGCGTTATTCATGTTTTTTATTTGAAATTCGTAATGAGAAAAGAAGCTAAGAAGAGCTAGGTTTGCTTACACTTTGTACATAAACTTGAAATCAAGTAGAAAGAATACGTATTCGATTTTTTTATATTGTCTTTTGAAAATCATCAATATTTATTTCTTTCTTTTTTAAAAACAGAAAACGATTTAAAATCATTTTAAGTTCTTCCTTTGTACTTTGAGACCGGTCTAAGATCAATAGGCATTCTTTTTGGCTAATCAAATCTTCATCAAAAGCAGCTAGTGCCATACCTATACCCTTTTCACACAAACGAAAAGGAATGATCCCAGAATCAGGATCAAGAAGGTTTTTTTGGAGCCCCTTTGGTGAAGAGGCTTCTATCTGTTTTTGTAGAGAAAGTATATTCCTATCTTCTCTTACATGATTGATCCACAAAGCACGTACTGGGTTAATCGTTCCATGAATCTCCATATTCTTTTCTACAAGTTCACAAATTGTTTTTGCGTTTTTTGTGGTAATAGCTTCACGTCCCTCAAAATTAAATTGGGAAAAATACTCTTCTAATTCTTCTCGCTGACATTTTCCCAAAAGGAAAGCTTGGTAGAGTGTAAAAATCAAAAAATCACTTTCTGAGTTGTCCCCAATGAGAATCTCTTTTGCTAAAGTTGGTTGCATCAGCCTGTTTCTCAAAAGCATTTCTAGTTTATATCCGACTTGATCAAAAAGACTAAGCACATGCGTACTAATAAATTTCATCCCACCTTCCATAGAAGAGCGGATATCCCTTCCACTCAATATGGAAAAAGGATCTTTAGCTAATTTGAGTATAGAACTACTAATGTTGTCTATAACACCCGTTAAGTATTTAAGGTAAAGTCCATGAAGCTCTATATTAGAATGAGCAAAGAGACTTTGAAAAGTACGTCGAAAAAAATGTGGAGATGCGGATAGAAAAATAAGAGAAGTATGGTTTCCATCTTTTTGAGTTAGTTTTTGATAGAGATCTACCATACTTGTTATAGTTTTTTTTTCTGTTGCTTTCTCTGTTAAGGTGTTGAGTAGTCCTGTTTTTGTTTCTATTTTTGTATCCAAAAAAGTCTGGTCAATATCTGAAATGATTTGATAACCCGTAAAGTCTGGTGCAAGAATAACAAGGCTTCCATAGCCAATAGCTATATCTTTTTTAAGTATTTGTGAGTCTAACTCTCTGAGGTATCTCAAGTCAGCAAGGCTTTGACGTGCGGAAGCTATGCCACGCAATATAACGCGTACTGTATAAGAGCCTTCTGGCAAATGGTCTGGAAGAAGAAGGGCAAAAAAACCATTGTTTCTGGTTTGAAATTCAGCTGAGGTCCAGATTAGAGGAGCATTTTGTAGTTTGGATGTTTCTATGGAAGAAAATTTATTTGGCTTTGCTTTGAGTATTTCTAACTGTAGGCGTGCTTGCCTTACGGAGGGCATGGTCAAGTCTTCAATTGCTCGTATGGAGCCGAGGGGAAGCCAGTCTTTTTGATGATATTTTGTTTCAAGTGTATCTTCTTTCTTTATCTTTTTTTTGGGAAGATTATGAAAATGATCCCACTCTTCTTCAGAAAATATTTTATCATAAGAAAGGTCTACAACTTGTCCGCAAATATTGACTCGCCCGGCTTGGCCACAAGCACCTTCTAGGAGTGCTGTCCTTCTGTAACGTAATTGGCTAGCTGTCTCTTCTTTGAATTTGGGTTTTGATTTAGAATCTTCTTTCTCATTTTGTATCACATTCCTATATTCGTTTCCCTCATAGTCATGTCATTAAAAAATCAAGTGATTTGCTTTGTAGCTATTTAGACTGTATCTAGGGACTGTTTGCGAAAAACAAAAAGTTAAGCTTCACAAATGTCTCAAATCAGCGTTTCACGGCATTTCAGTTGCCTTTGTTTATATTCCGCAATAGTCCCTAGTCGTTATATCTTCAGAAATACTATAAAGAATTTTGATGACAAAGCGATGCTTGTTGCCTTTGGAATTGGGAATGACTATGTATATAATAAAATTCAAGAATTCATAATATTGAGCTTTTGCAAGAACTTTGATGTTTTTCTAAAAAAACTTATCGAAAAAGGGTTTACAGGCAATCCATGCAAATGCTTTTTTTGTACGGATGCAATATGTGCTAAGTGCAAACGCCAATCTCACCACTATAAATCTACAATTACAACGGCAAGCTGGACTATAAACATAAATATGTCATTTGTATATACACAAAATAGGATGCCTCAAAGATATTTTCTTGCCATAAGTACCCTTTTCAGAGCCCTCTTCATTGCTTTTTTTGTAACTGTTTTTTCTTTTTCTTGCGATGAGAAATTACGATTGGAAGGACAGGAATATTTACAAAAAGATTTGATCTTAAATGATAAAATTCCTGACACACTTTGGGTACGTTCAAAACGCCATATTGTGGCAACAGATTCTTACGAAGCATCTAAAATTGGAGCCCGCATACTAGCCAAAAATGGTAATGTGGTAGATAGTGCTATTGCCGTTAGCTTTGCCATTTCTGTCATACGACCACAATCAACAGGCCTTGGAGGTGGTGGCTTCCTTCTGTTGCATCTAGATGGAAAGACAAGGGCTTTTGATTTCCGTGAAAGGGCGCCCAATAGAAGCACTAGGGATATGTATTTAAATCAAGGGGAAAAAGCACTAGACCCCAATGCTTCTCTTTTTGGTATCAGGGCTGTCGCTGTTCCCGGTATGATTGCTGGTCTTATGGAAATTCATAAAAAATACGGTAAATTGAACCGCCAAGAAATTCTGAAAGATGCTATTCATCTAGCTGAAAATGGTTTTCGTGTTTATCCTGATTTAGCCAAAGCAATTTCTACGGCCTATGACAATATGGGTACTGCAATGCGAGCCGTATTTGCTCCACAGGGAAAAATTCTGAAAGAGGGTGAAGTTCTTATACAAAAGGATCTAGCAAAGACTTTACGACTTATCGCAAAAAACGGTTCTAGTGCTTTTTATGAAGGAAAGATTGGGAAAGCACTGATAAATTTGATGATGCAAAAAGGTGGATTACTCAACCACAAGGATTTACTTGGGTATCGCATGATCGAACGTAAAACTTTGTGGTCAACGTACCGTGGTTTTAAAGTGGCCACTATGCCGTTACCTTCTTCCGGAATTTTTATACTTCACATGCTGAAATGGCTGGAGGGTTTTCCTCTAGAAAAGTGGTATAACACAAAGCGAGAAGAATATTATAGTGTATTGCTTGAAGCGATGTCAAAGGGTTACCAAATCCGTGCCCAATATGGGGGGGACCCATCTTTTTCGTCTCCACCCATTTTGCAGATACTAGACCCCGCTTCGGTAAAAGAAAAGCGAAAAAAATCAGAAAAGAAAGGGAGACGTAAGATGGAATCTTTTGAAACGACTCATTTTTCTATACTGGACAATAAAGGAAATGCAGTCTCTTCTACACAGTCGATTAACTATCGTTTTGGAGCCCGTATTATGATCCCTAAATGGGGTATAGTTTTAAATGACACAATGGATGATTTTAGTGCACAAGTGGGAAAAGCCAATGTTTACGGATTGCTAGGTGGGACTGCCAATGCTATTGCCCCTCAAAAAACACCATTAAGCAGTATGTCTCCGACTTTTCTCCTAGACAAACAACGTGTACGCCTTGTAGTTGGTGCTCCGGGAGGTTCTCAAATTATTACAGCAGTGCTTCAAGCTCTTTTACATGAAGTTGATTTACATATGCATCCTTTTGCTTCTGTTTCACGAGCTCGCATCCATTTTCAATTCCACCCTCCTCATGTATTTATAGAACCACAAACTCTACAGCCAAAGGTAAAAGCTATCTTGGAAAAGAGAGGATATGTTTTTCAACAAGCTCCTTCTCGTTCAAGACTCTTTGTTGTAAAACGAGATGATAAAGGACTCGTTGGAGCCTCCGATCCTCGTGGAAGCGGAAGACCAGCTGGCTTTTCCCATGGAGGAAGCGTTGCAAATACAAAAAAATAGGGAAATGACCATTTGAAAATGCTTTAGATTGGCACTTAAAAGTATTTTATTTGCCCTTTCCTCTCTTCCCCCCCGCTTTACATTTCGTAACAGTTCTATGAATAGTATCCTTAAAGATTTACTAACAATATCTGATCCCATTTTTACGGAATGTCTTCATGGCTTAGAAAGAGAAAGCTTACGTGCTAATCTAAAAGGAGATTTATCTTTAGCTCCACACCCCAAGCGGTTAGGAAGTGCACTAACACACCCCTATATCACAACAGATTTTAGTGAAGCACAAATTGAGTACACGACATCTCCTCATACTTCTCTTGATGCGCTCATGGAAGAATTGACTTTCCTATGTTATTATACAGGACAAAACATTGACAATGAATATCTCTGGCCGTTTTCCATGCCATGCATACTGCCTCCCGCTGACCAAATTCCTCTCGCTGTTTATGGCAATTCCCCCATCGGCCTACAAAAACATATCTATCGTAGCGGTTTAGCTCATCGCTATGGAGCCAAAATGCAAACAATATCAGGCGTTCATTATAATTTTTCTTTTTCTCAAAAATTTTGGGAAGCTTACTTCTCTTTTACTAAGCAAAGCCTCAAGAAAGAGAACACTTCAGAAGCTTATTTAAGCATCATAAGAAACTTTTTACGGCGTATTTATATCTTTCCATATCTCTTTGGTAACTCTCCCGCCATGCATAAAAGCTTTTTCGATGAAAATAAAATAAAAAATATGGATGAAAATTCAAATGGAAAGATTCAAAAAGTTAAAAAAGATATTACCCATTGGGATGCAACTTCAAATACTCTTTATTCAAGCTATGCAACTTCACTTCGACAAAGTGAAATAGGTTATAATCATCCTTCTCAGTGGGATCTAGCTGTTAGCTACAATAGTCTAGAAGAGTATGTGGAGAGTATATGTAACGCCCTAACAAAGATAGAGCCTCGCTATCAAAAATGGTCGCTCGAAGCTGGTGAGCAGCTCAATCATAGTATTTTACAAATTGAAAATGAGCACTACTCCCCTATACGTCCCAAGCAAAATCTCTTGAAAAATGAAGAACGCTCTCTAGTCGCCCTAAAGGATCGTGGTGTACAATATATAGAGTTGCGTTGTTTTGATATACAAAATCAATCCCTCTGTGGTGTTTTAAAACAAGATTTATGCTTTGCTCAACTCTTGCTATATCATTGCCTTCTTTCACCATCACCGCCTTTACATTCAAGAGAGGAAGCAGTTATTCAAAATAACTATCACAAAGTTATTTGGGGGGGTAGAAGAAAAGATTGTAGCGTACAAGTCGAAAATGATTTGATTCCTTTGCGAGAGCAAGGTCTACAAATCTGTGACGAGTTAGAGATTATTGCACAGCGTCTAGATGATGAAATGGAAAGTCTAGATAAAAATGGCAAAAAAATGAATGAATATCAAAAGAGCCTTTCTGCCCAACGAGAAAAATTTTTATATCAAGAAGCCACTCCTTCTGCTCAATTTTTTTCTTCACTATCATCTTATAACAAAAAGTCGGCCTATATAGAATTTGGTCTTGCAGAAGCTAAAAAAAATCAAAAGAAAGCTTTGTCTTATATTCTAAATCAAAAAAGAAAAGAGTGTATGGACCAAATCGTAGCACAATCTGTAAAAGCTCAGAAAGATATGGAAAAAAATATCACATCAAATAGTGCTTTGGATCAAATTCCTTCTCTTTGCTTTTAGGCTTTCTTGGCGTTGTCGCATGATACTATAAAAAAACAGCCTGTTGAAAAAATTTGTGAAATTTTATAACGAAGAAAAGCCACATACTTCACTTAAAGAATTGACGCCTATGCAAGCTTTTAACGAATCTTATAATAAAAAGGTAGCTTAAAGAGGAACATTCAGTGTTACCTTTTTACATGGCTTCTACAGATTATGTTGCATGTGATTTGACAGAAAATATAGAAGCAATATAATGATTTGAAAAGTGAAGATGATTGAACATTTACGCAATCCAGCATGTATACGCTGGATTGCGATATCTTTGTGCCTAGGCCTAGGTCTTTTAATTTCTATAAATGCGATTTATCAGGCTAAGCCGTATGCTGATGATTACTTTGCTTATAGAATGGTTTCAGAGAAAGGCATATATAATGCCATTAGTAGTAATCTAACAGGTGGTTATGGTCGCTATACTCATTTATTGCTATGGAAGTCTTTCATGGAATTGTTGATATACTAGAACACTATTATCTCGGGGCATTTTTTATTATGCTCCTATCATTGGGTGCTTCACTGTACTTCTTTTGTGGTCTTCGCTCTATTTTGGGATGGAGCGAATGCATCTTTCTTGGCATTACTGCTCTATTTTTACACCTTTGCGTCTTTTCAGTTGATATTGTTAATACTGTCTATTGGGTAGCTGCTAGCTTTCTTTATCAAATCGGCGTTATTTTGTTGTTATTCTCTCTTGGTGCCCTTATGCGTTTGTGGTTGGCTCCTCAGTCTAGGCAATGGTCACTAAACCTACCTTCATTTTTTATACTGACTGTATCCATATTTCTAGCTGCTGGTACAACTGAACAAATTATGTGTATGCAAACTTGCCTCTATGGCATGTTTGTAGTTTTTCAATTTGTTATCGCTAAATCTACTATAGCTCCTACGAACAAAGGCCTCGATCATTATCGAAAAAAGCTACTTGTTTATGTTTTTATAGTTGCCCTTTTAAGTCTTGGCTTTTATTTCATGCTACCCGGAAGTCAGACGAGATTCCAAACTTATGGACAACAAAAAGGACTGGAACGTAGCCTAATACGGTCTATTGGTTGGAGTCTTATCGTTGGCGAAAAGTATTGGTACAAGGCTCTTGTTACTATGGCTTTATTGAGCAGTACTTTTTTTCTCAAACCTACTTTACTACGCTTTGTGTCTCGTCTCAGCCCGACTTTGGCGAATAGACAAGGTTGGTGCTTGTCAATGCTAATAGTATTCTGTGTACTCGCTCCATCTCTATTGTACTTACCGGTATCTTACGCCTTCCGAATTAAGAATCCAAACCCTCATCTTGGGGCACGAGTAGGCGTACCTATCAGTGCATTTTTTGTATATAGTTGGCCATTTTTTATGATGATTGTTCATCATCTTTTTACGCGTTTACAGGAGCCAGTGCAAGGTATGATTTTGAAATGTACAAAATCTTTCATAGTCGTTATATTTTCAGGTATCGTTCTTACCTTTGCTCTGGGATATCAAGATGACTTTATAAGAAATCATACACTTTTTAACCGAGGAACAATTAAAAATAGTATCGCTGATTTGACGAGTGGTCGAAGTCAGGCCTTTGATAACATAACCAGACGCATTCATAAGGCCCTTAAGGAAGCACAAGTCAAGGGCATTAAAGATATTGTGATTTTAGACCCTTATCCCATTGCGCTTTCTTCGTTTAATACAGTTGATCGAAAAATAGCCACTGATGACCCCAAGCATTGGATAAACAATTGGACTTGTGTCTTCTTTGGTTGTAAAACTATACGCGTTACAAAAAATCGAACTGAAGTAAACGTTCACTATTGATATAATCAATCATTGCGACGTAAATTTTTTATCATTAAGCAAAAGTATTTACAAGAACATATATATATGTAAAAGTCATTACAAGTCTTCTGAGAACTAAGATAAAAGGCAGGAGTATGTGTAAGGAAAAAACATGGGATACTGTTTTTTTCGCGCCCTTAAAACCGAGAGCAAAGCCTACGACTACGAACGTCTAGCACGAACGGCCTCTCTCCTCGTTAAAATAAGCCAGAGTCTGTGGATAGAAACAGGCTTCGGTAGATAAAACAAGCTTCGCTTGTTTTTGCGATGGAAGCGGCGATTCTGGTGAGAACCGGTCTTTAATGGGTAGAAACAGGCTTTGGTGGATAAAAACGGGCTTCATGGGTAGAAACAAAGCTTTGGTGGATAAAAACAAGCTTCGCTTGTTTTTGTGATTGAAGCGGCGATTCTGGTGAGGAGCGGGCTTTGGTGGGTAGAAACAGGCTTTGAGTCGATAAAATAAGCTTTGTGGATAAAAACAAGCTCTGCTTGTTTTTGTGATTGAAGCGGCGATTCTGGTGAGGATCGAAAAAAGGCCCTTTGTGTAGGGGTGTTTTTTGTGAGGCTTGCAATCACGGACTTTGGCAGATAAAACAAGCTTCGCTTGTTTTTGCGATGGAAGCGGCGATTCTGGAAGGGTGCGGAAAAAGGCCTTTTGTGTAGGGGCGTTTATTGTGAGGCTTATAATCACAGGCTTTGGCAGATAAAACAAGCTTCGCTTGTTTTTGCGATAGAAGCGGCGATTCTGGAAGGGTGCGTGGAAAGACCCTTTGTGTAGGGGCGCTTTTTGTGAGGCTTACACTCACGGGCTTTGGCAGATAAAACAAGATTTGTGGATAAAAACAAGCTTTGCTTATTTTTGCGATGGAAGCGGCGATTCTGGTGAGGATCGAAAAAAGGCCCTTTGTGTAGGGGTGTTTTTTGTGAGGCTTGCAATCACGGACTTTGGCAGATAAAACAAGCTTCGCTTGTTTTTGCGATAGAAGCGGCGATTCTGGAAGGGTGCGTGGAAAGACCCTTTGTGTAGGGGTCTTTATTGTGAGGCTTAGAGTCACGGGCCTTGGATAGGAGAAGCTTCGGTGGATAAAAGCGGTGATTCTGGAAGGGTGCAGAAAAAGGCCCTTTGTGTAGGGGCGCTTTTTGTGAGGCTTACAATCACGGGCCTTGGATAAAACAGGATTTAGCGGGTAGAAACAGGTTTTGGTAGATAAAACAAGCTTCGCTTGTTTTTGTGATGGAAGCAGCGATTCTGGTGAGGACCGGGCTTTGGATGGGAGAAGCTAGAGTTGTGGATAAAAACAAGCTTCGCTTGTTTTTGCGATAGAAACGGCGATTCTGGAAGGGTGCGGGAAAAGGCCCTTTGTGTAGGGGCGCTTTTGTGAGGCTTACAATCGCGGGCTTTGGCAGATAAAACAAGCTTTGCTTATTTTTACGATGGAAACGGCGATTCTGGAAGGGTGTGGAAAAAGGCCCTTTGTGTAGGGGCGCTTTTTGTGAGGCTTACAATCACAGGCTTTGGCAGATAAAACAAGCTTCGCTTGTTTTTGCGATAGAAGCGGCGATTCTGGAAGGGTGCGTGGAAAGACCCTTTGTGTAGGGGCGTTTTTTGTGAGGACCGGGCTATTGGATAAAACAAGCTTTGGGTAGATAAAACAAGATTTGGTGGGTAAAAATAAGCTTTGCTTATTTTTATGATGGAAGCAGCGATTCTGGAAGGGTGCGGGAAAAGGCCATTTGTGTAGGGGCGCTTTTGTGAGGCTTACAATCACAGGCTTTGGCAGATAAAACAAGCTTCGCTTGTTTTTGCGATAGAAGCGGCGATTCTGGAAGGGTGCGTGGAAAGACCCTTTGTGTAGGGGTCTTTTTTGTGAGGACCGGTCTTTGGATAAAACAAGCTTCGCTTGTTTTTGCGATGGAAGCGGCGATTCTGGAAGGGTGTGGAAAAAGGCCCTTTGTGTAGGGGCGCTTTTTGTGAGGCTTACAATCACAGGCTTTGGATAGGAGAAGCCTTCTGATTTTTTGTCATGATAAAAACATGCTAGAGTCGTGAGTAAAAATAAGCTTCACTTGTTTCCCATATGGAGGCTTGCATTTTTCACGCCCTTAAATATCGAGAGCTTTGCTCTAGCTTTGCCCTAGCTTTGCCTTGGCAAAGCCTACTAACACAAAGCCTTCCAATCGTAAAGCTCTCCACAGAACGCCTTCTTCCCAACCAAGCTTTGCCTTTTTCGCGCCCTTAAATATCGAGAGCTTTGCTCCAGCAAAGCTTACCAAAGAAAACTTTCCAAGAACGCCTACCACGACGCATTCCTGCCATGAAGACCTTCCATACATAGGACTTTCGCAGCTGCCTCGCCTTTTTCGCGCCCTTAATATCGGGAGCTTTGCTCCAGCAAAGCTTACCAAAGAAAACTTTCCAAGAACGCCTACCACGACGCATTCCTACCATGAAGACCTTCCATACATAGGACTTTCGCACCAGCCTCACATTTTTCACGCCCTTAAAATCGAGAGCTTTGCTCTAGCTTTGCCTTGGCAAAGCCTACTAACACAAAGCCTTCCAATCGCAAAGCTTACCACGAATACTTCCCAATATTTCGCAGCCGCCTTGCCTTTTTCGCGCCCTTAAATATTGAGAGCTTTGCCTCAGCAAAGCTTTCCACAAACGCATTCTTCCCAATCGCAAAGCCTACCATGAACGCCTCCCAACATGAGCAACAACCTCGTCTTTTTCGCGCCCTTAAAATCGAGAGCTTTGCCTCAGCAAAGCTTTCCAAGAGAGTAACCATTCCATCGCAAAGCTCTCTGACCTTTCCCCCAATATTTTGTACAGTCCTTTTTAGCTTTTTTTCATTAGGCAGCATATTAAGCAGCATAGTATTCTTCCTCAAATTTGATAGGACTCTTATATCCTAAAAATGAATGTTTTCTAGATAGGCCTATTATAAAATACCTCAATATACTCAAAAATATTCCTCCTAACTTCAAATATATTTAGATATGTATTTTTATATACCTCCTCTATTTTCAAACTCCCAAAAAAAGACTCTGCAACAGCATTATCATAGCAGTTATCTTTGAGGCTCATACTGGATACAAATCCATATTTATCAAGCTTGTTCCTAAATTGATAACTCTCGTATTGACTTCCCCTGTCAGAATGAAAAATCAGACCCTTGAATTTAGGCTTATTTTGACCAACGGTTCTGTCCAAAGCTTCTATGCTATAAAACCCATGTTCTCTTCCTCCATAACTTAAAGTGGACTGTTCACTCTTTTGGGGGAAGATCAGTCACCTGTAAAGAGCCTCTTTCCTGTTTTTGTTCACACGGGTTGTAATAGTGATTATTTACATTTTAATAGTTTACATTTTGTAGTTTATATTTTGTAGTCCGTATATTATGGTATAATGAGTAATACAGTCGAAGCCATAGAATTAGTAAAACTCCTAAAGCCAAAAATAGGGGAACAGGCAGCTACTAAGTTGGTCAATTATGCGGATAATCAAAGTGATAAAACTATAGATAGGCTTTGGGTAGTATTGCTTGGTGGATTTTCTATTTTGATAACGGTTATTCTTTATTTACATATTGATATTAAATCAGAAATGAATCGTCGTTTTGGAGAACAGAAAGAAGATATAAAGGAAATTAGAGAGCTTATATTGCGAAAAAGATAACTGTTATTATTTGATATATTGATCGTCCCCTAATATTTTGTGCAGTCGTTTTAGCTTTTTTTTCATTAAGGCATAGTATACCTCCTCAAATTTGATAGGGTTCTTATATCCTAAAAATGAATGTTTTCTATAGGCCTATTATAAAACACCTCAGTATACTCAAAGATATTCCTCTTAGCTTTAAAAACTTAAAGTGGACTGTCTACTCTTTTGGGAGAAGAGAAGGGGGCATTTCTTTAATACTGAGCTACACAAATAGCTTGGGATATTGATCAATCGAACGAACGAACGAACGAACGAACGAACGAACGAACGAACCCTAAATTCGATCTTTTGTTTTGATTGTACAAAAAGAAATATTTTTTTCTGTACAGAAAAATGAATGTATACAAGCCTACACTGGGGTAGTAAATACCTTTTATGTATGATCTTTTGGCCGATAGTAAAATAAAATTGATTTTATCAAATTAATTGGAAAATCAAACTGTAAAACCATAGAGAAGAAAGTAGCTATTATTATGAGTACTTTAGAAAAATTAATCTTTAAACCGGCACAAATTAATGATATACGTAAACAGGTAGAAATCGACTTGCCAGAGACGGACGCGGAGAGGTCTTCTTCTCGTGAGAGTCGTCTAAATGATGGAGAGAGTACTTTCACTGAAAATCAGCAAAATATCCACAACCAAGAGCATCGTACGGAAGCTCTTGAGGAAATCAAGGAAGAATTAGAGCAGTATAAAGAAGATGAATTAGCGAAAATCACAGAAGAGATTGAAAAAGCCAAAGCCAATCTAGGATCTATAAAGGAAGAAGGGAAGAACGTCTCCTTTCAAATAGCCCAAGAGGCAAAAGAGAAGGCAAAAAAAGAAATGGATGTCGCTCGTTCAAAAGCAGAAGAAACAAGAGAACTTGCTCAATTGGAAGTCGGGCGTATGTTAAAAGAAACGGAAATGCATGTGAGTGAGATAGAGCATGAGGCGTATCAAAAGGGTTATGATGCTGGAAGAGAGTTAGGATTCAAAGAAGGTGAAGCCGAATCCCAAAGACTGATAGGGCGACTAGGAGCTATTTTGGGACGAGCTATTGATACACGGGAGCAACTGATTGCAGATTCAGAAAAGCAAATGGTGGATCTTGTTTTAATGATTGCTCGTAAAATTATTAAACATGAAATAATGGAGCGTAAAGAAGTTGTTTTAAATAATATTCGTGAAGTGATTAAGGGAATTAAGGAACGTGACCGGATTGATATACGTGTTAATTTTATGGATCTGGAGTTAACAGCTGCCCATAAGGATGAGTTGATTCAAATGATAGAGGCTCTTCGTAAAATAAACGTATATGAAGATTCACGTGTGGATAGGGGGGGATGTATAATCGAAACGGATGTTGCTTCTATTGATGCGCGTATTTCCACTCAGTTTAATCAAATTGAAGAAGCTATACGAAATGTTGAATAGTGACCTTCCCCAAAAACAGTAAGTAGCTCACTTCAGTTTATGGAGGAAGCTCAGCTCTTCTTCTTGTTGAATGTTTACTAATTCACTCATAATTCACTCATAATTCACTCATAATTCACTCATAATTCACTCATAATTCACTCATAATTCACTCATAATTCACTCCTTTTTTAAGTTTTAGAGTGCAAGTCATTTATACAAATATATTTACACCTTCGATAGTTTGCCGGTGGTACGGGCAGTGTTGCCACTGGTACTCCATGTGCAGTATCGATATGTCAACAGCAGACTGTTGCTAATATTCGTGAAGTGACGTCATCAACTGCTCCCAGTGCATGGTCTACTGGAAGCACTCAATGGGACTTGGATTATGGAAATAGCTCTCAGCTTCCAGCCATAAAACATGTGCAAAATCCTTCTCCTCCTTCTTCTATTGAGCCAAGATGGTGTAATGATGGAAGCCGTAATTCAGCCCATCTATCCGTGTGTGGTTCCATAATATCCGGACAACGCTAGTCGATCGGATGACAAAAATTTTTAGGGGTCTTTGCAATCCATTTATTGTCTATAACTCATGATCACCTTTCTTTGAATCGATAAATAAACTGCGGTATATCCGTTCTTGATAAGACGCAGTAAGAAGCCATTATAGTGTTTTTTGAAACTCTATTGAAACTCTATTGAAACTCTATTGAAAGCTCTTTTGAAACTCTATTGAAAGCTCTTTTGAAAGCTCTATGATAATAAAAATCACTCAGTTCTTATACAAACTAAAATATAATAGAAAAATAGTTATGGCAGTATTTTTTTATTGGGATATAATAAAGGTTTATGAGAGTTATTGTTTTTCGTATTTTTTTCCTTTCGCCAATTCTTTTTTGTCTACCCTTTTGTTCTTCAGAAGTTTCATCTTTTTTAAGTATTTGTGAAGTTGAAAAGACAGGAGGGCTTGGAACAAAAGCTGATCCCTTTTGGATTTGCGATTATGCTGGTCTAAACAATATACGGAATAATCTCTCGTCTTTTTATACCCTGCTCGCGGATATAGATGCTTCTTCAACTTGTGGAGGAGATTGCTCCAATCCAAGTGGTATGGGTTGGCTTCCCATTGGTGATACCACTGGTGGTCCCACTTTGCCAAATGCCTTTTCAGGTCAATTCAATGGAAATACTCATACTATTTCCAACCTTTATCTAGAGGGACGGACTTCTTCATCTGGTATAGGTTTGTTTGGTGTGACTAGCGAAGCTCAGATTAGAGAACTTGGTTTAGTAAATATAAATATAGTCATGAGTACGGGAGATCGTGTTGGGGGACTTGTTGCTGAACTACATTCTTCTAGAATAATTCGTTGTTACACTACAGGGTCTGTGAGTTTGGCTACTGGTGGTGATCAGTATGGTGGGCTGGTGGGAGAGATGATGGGGTCCGACATTATCGATAGCTATAGTGAAGTGAATATCGATGGAGTAAATGGAGCATTATCTACTAGGGGCGGCAACTATGGCGGTTTGATCGGGAAGGCTTCTAGCATCACATTGAGCAGTCCGCCGGTCCATTCTTTTGTGATTGGTAGTTACGCCACTGGGAACATTATAGCTGACGGTGCTAGTCATGGTGGTTTGGTCGGAGACTTTAGCGGAGGAGGTAGCGTTACCAATAGTTACGCTACAGGTGATATAACAGGGGATGGGGAAGGTCATGGTGGTTTGATCGGGAAGGCTACTAGTACTAGCTCCACGCCTAGCAGCAGTCCGCCGGTCCATTCTTTTGTGATTGGTAGTTATGCCACTGGAAACATTATAAGTAATGGTGATAGTCATGGTGGTTTGGTCGGAGACTTTAGCGGAGGAGGTAGCGTTACCAATAGTTACGCTACAGGTGATATAACAGGGGATGGGGAAGGTCATGGTGGTTTGATCGGGAAGGCTACTAGTACTAGCTCCACGCCTAGCAGCAGTCTGCTACCGCTCCATTCTTTTGTGATTGGTAGTTATGCCACTGGAAACATTATGGGTAACGGTGATAGTCATGGTGGTTTGATCGGTAGGGCTTCTAGCTTCAACCCACCCATGGGTAGCAGTCTGCTACCGCTCCATTCTTTTGTGATTGGTAGTTATGCCACTGGAAACATTATGGGTAACGGTGATAGTCATGGTGGTTTGATCGGAGACTTTGACGGAGGAGGTACCATTACCAATAGTTACGCTACAGGTAATATAACAGGGAATGGGGGAAGTCAGACAGGCGGTCATGGTGGTTTAGTGGGACGGATGGTGGGCGGAGGGGTTCTGCAAAATAATTATGCATCGGGTAATGTGACCGCCGTTGGACTTGCTACAATGGGGGGGCTGTCCGCATGGAACTATGGTGGTTTAGTTGGGAACTTTGAAGCAGTTGCAACGAACAATTATGCTACCGGCAATGTGAGTGGAGGTTCATTACCGTCTAGTAATTATGGTGGCTTAATGGGGAATAGTACGGGGGGAAGCCCAGAGATAGAAAATTCATATACAACAGGGAGTGTGACTTCATCTAATAATCATGGTGGTTTGATTGGTCTCTTGGGTGTGTATATGACAGGCTTCCATTATTTTGTGGATAATAGTGGTGGTACAAATGGTGTTGCCACTGGTACTCCATGTGCAGTATTGATATGTGAACGGCAGACTGTTGCGAATATTCGTGAAGTGACGTCATCGAGTACTCCCGGTGCATGGTCTACTGGAAGCACTCAATGGAATTTGGATTATGGAAATAACTCTCAGCTTCCAGCCATAAAACATATGCAAAATCCTTCTCCTCCTTCTTCTATTGAGCCAAGATGGTGTAATGATGGAAGCCGTAATTCAGCCCATCTATCCGCGTGTGGTTCCATAATATCCGGACAACGCTAGTCGGTCGGATGACAAAGATTTTAGGGGTCTTTGCAATCTATTTATTGTTCATTGCTTATGATTACTTTTTTTTGAATCGATAAATAAACTGCGGTATATCTGTTCTTGATAAGACGCTAATATAGTGTCTTTTGAAAGCTCTTCTGAAAGCTCTATGATAATAAAAATCACTCAGTTTTTATACAAACTAAAATATAATAGATAAATAGTGATGGCAGTATTTTTTTATTGGGATATAATAAAGGTTTGTGAGGGCTATTGTTTTTCGCATTTTTTTTCTTTCTCAATTTCTTTTTTGTCTACCCCTTTGTTCTTCAGAATTTCCATCTTTTTTAAGTATTTGTGAAGTTAAAAAGACAGGAGGGCTTGGAACAAAAGCCAATCCCTTTTGGATTTGCGATTATGTTGGTCTAAACAATATACGGAATAATCTCTCGTCTTCTTATACCCTGCTTGCGGATATAGATGCTTCTTCAACTTGTGGAGGAAGTTGCGCCAGTCCAAGTGGTATGGGTTGGCCTCCCATTGGTATCTCTTTGGGAATGCCCTTCACAGGTCAATTCAATGGAAATACTCATACTATTTCCAACCTTTATCTAAAACAGACTTCTTCAGTTGATGTAGGTTTGTTTGGTGTGACTGACGGAGCTGAGATTAGAGAACTTGGCTTAGTAAATATAAATATAGTCAGTACGGGAGATCGTGTTGGGGGGCTTGTCGCTAGACTACGTTCTTCTAGAATAATTCGTTGTTACACTACAGGGTCTGTGAGTTTGGCTGCTCCTGGTGGTGATCAGTATGGTGGGCTGGTGGGACAGATGGAGTGGTCCCGCATTATCAATAGCTATAGTGAAGTGAATATCAATGGAGTAAGTGGAGCAGGTTCTACTGGGGGTAACAACTATGGTGGTTTGGTCGGGAGGGCTTCTAGCTTCAACCCACCCATGGGTAGCAGTCTGCTACCGCTCCATTCTTTTGTGATTGGTAGTTATGCCACTGGAAACATTATGGGTAACGGTGATAGTCATGGTGGTTTGGTCGGAGACTTTGACGGAGAAGGTAGCGTTGCCAATAGTTACGCTACAGGTGATATAACAGGTGGGGGCGATAACTATGGTGGTTTGATCGGGCAGGCTACTAGTACTAGCAGCAGTCCGTTGGCCCATTCTTTTGTGATTGGTAGTTATGCCACTGGAAACATTATGGCTAACGGTAATAATCATGGTGGTTTGGTCGGAGACTTTGACGGAGGAGGTACCGTTGCCAATAGTTACGCTACAGGTGATATAACAGGGAGTGGGATGGGAAATCAGACAGGCCATCATGGTGGTTTAGTGGGACAGATGGGACGGGTGCTGGGAATAGGGCTTCTGCAAAATAATTATGCATCGGGTAATGTGACCACCGTTAGATCTGTGATCACTGTTGGATCACCTGGTATGCCGATGGTGTCCGCATGGAACTATGGTGGTTTAGTTGGGTACTTGAATGGAATTGCAACGAACAATTATGCCACCGGCGATGTGAGTGATAGAGCTTTAACATCTGCTAATAATTATGGTGGCTTAATAGGGATTTTTCTGGGGAGTAAGCTAGAAAATTCATATACAACAGGGAGTGTGATAACACCTAGTACAGGTAGTAATATTGCGGGTTTGATTGGTTTATCGACCGTGCCGCTGACAGGCTTCCATTATTTTGTGGATGGTGTTGCCATGAGTAATGGTATTAGCGGTGGTACTTGTGGAGCAGCGATATGTGAACGGCAGACTGTTGCTAATATTCGTGAAGTGACGTCATCGAGTGCTCCCGGTGCATGGTCTACTGGAAGCACTCAATGGAATTTGGATTATGGAAATAACTCTCAGCTTCCAGCCATAAAACATGTACAAAATCCTTCTCCTACCGGGCCAAGATGGTGCAATGATGGAAGCCGTAATTCAGCCCATCTACCCGTGTGTGGTTCCATCATATCCGGACAACGCTAGGTTATCGGATAACAAAAATTTTTAGGGGTCTTTGCAATCCATTTATTGTCTATAACTCATGATCACCTTTCTTTGAATCGATAAATAAACTGCGGTATATCCGTTCTTGATAAGACGCTATTATAGTGTTTTTTGAAAGCTCTTTTGAAAGCTCTTTTGATAATAAAAATCACTCAGTTCTTATACAAACTAAAATATAATAGAAAAATAGTTATGGCAGTATTTTTTTATTGGGATATAATAAAGGTTTATGAGAGTTATTGTTTTTCGTATTTTTTTCCTTTCGCCAATTCTTTTTTGTCTACCCTTTTGTTCTTCAGAAGTTTCATCTTTTTTAAGTATTTGTGAAGTTGAAAAGACAGGAGGGCTTGGAACAAAAGCTGATCCCTTTTGGATTTGCGATTATGCTGGTCTAAACAATATACGGAATAATCTCTCGTCTTCGTATACCCTGCTCGCGGATATAGATGCTTCTTCAACTTGTGGAGGAGATTGCTCCAATCCAAGTGGTATGGGTTGGCTTCCCATTGGTGATACCACTGGTGGTCCCACTTTGCCAAATGCCTTTTCAGGTCAATTCAATGGAAATACTCATACTATTTCCAACCTTTATCTAGAGGGACGGACTTCTTCATCTGGTATAGGTTTGTTTGGTGTGACTAGCGAAGCTCAGATTAGAGAACTTGGTTTAGTAAATATAAATATAGTCATGAGTACGGGAGATCGTGTTGGGGGACTTGTTGCTGAACTACATTCTTCTAGAATAATTCGTTGTTACACTACAGGGTCTGTGAGTTTGGCTACTGGTGGTGATCAGTATGGTGGGCTGGTGGGAGAGATGATGGGGTCCGACATTATCGATAGCTATAGTGAAGTGAATATCGATGAAGTAAGTAGAGCAGGTTCTGCTGGTTCTACTGGGAACAACAACTATGGTGGTTTGATCGGGAAGGCTTCTAGCATCACATTGAGCAGTCCGCCGGTCCATTCTTTTGTGATTGGTAGTTACGCCACTGGGAACATTATAGCTGACGGTGCTAGTCATGGTGGTTTGGTCGGAGACTTTAGCGGAGGAGGTAGCGTTACCAATAGTTACGCTACAGGTGATATAACAGGGGATGGGGAAGGTCATGGTGGTTTGATCGGGAAGGCTACTAGTACTAGCTCCACGCCTAGCAGCAGTCCGCCGGTCCATTCTTTTGTGATTGGTAGTTATGCCACTGGAAACATTATAAGTAATGGTGATAGTCATGGTGGTTTGGTCGGAGACTTTAGCGGAGGAGGTAGCGTTACCAATAGTTACGCTACAGGTGATATAACAGGGGATGGGGAAGGTCATGGTGGTTTGATCGGGAAGGCTACTAGTACTAGCTCCACGCCTAGCAGCAGTCTGCTACCGCTCCATTCTTTTGTGATTGGTAGTTATGCCACTGGAAACATTATGGGTAACGGTGATAGTCATGGTGGTTTGATCGGTAGGGCTTCTAGCTTCAACCCACCCATGGGTAGCAGTCTGCTACCGCTCCATTCTTTTGTGATTGGTAGTTATGCCACTGGAAACATTATAAGTAATGGTGATAGTCATGGTGGTTTGGTCGGAGACTTTAGCGGAGGAGGTAGCGTTACCAATAGTTACGCTACAGGTAATATAACAGGGAATGGGGGAAGTCAGACAGGCGGCCATGGTGGTTTAGTGGGACGGATGGTGGGCGGAGGGGTTCTGCAAAATAATTATGCATCGGGTAATGTGACCGCCGTTGGACTTGCTACAATGGGGGGGCTGTCCGCATGGAACTATGGTGGTTTAGTTGGGAACTTTGAAGCAGTCGCAACGAACAATTATGCTACCGGCAATGTGAGTGGAGGTTCATTACCGTCTAGTAATTATGGTGGCTTAATGGGGAATAGTACGGGGGGAAGCCCAGAGATAGAAAATTCATATACAACAGGGAGTGTGACTTCATCTAATAATCATGGTGGTTTGATTGGTCTCTTGGGTGTGTATATGACAGGCTTCCATTATTTTGTGGATAATAGTGGTGGTACAAATGGTGTTGCCACTGGTACTCCATGTGCAGTATCGATATGTGAACGGCAGACCGTTGCGAATATTCGTGAAGTGACGTCATCGAGTGCTCCCGGTGCATGGTCTACTGGAAGCACTCAATGGAATTTGGATTATGGAAATAACTCTCAGCTTCCAGCCATAAAACATGTGCAAAATCCTTCTCCTACTGGGCCAAGATGGTGTAATGATGGAAGCCGTAATTCAGCCCATCTATCCGCGTGTGGTTCCATAATATACGGACAACGCTAGGTTATCGGATAACAAAAATTTTTAGGGGTCTTTGCAATCCATTTATTGTCTATAACTTATGATTACTTTTTTTTGAATCGATAAATAAACTACGGTATATCTGTTCTTGATAAGACGCTATTATAGTGTTTTTTGAAAGCTCTATTGAAAGCTCTATTGAAAGCTCTATTGAAAGCTTTATGATAATAAAAATCACTCAGTTTTTATACAAGCTAAAATATAATAGATAAATAGTGATGGCAGTATTTTTTTATTGGGATATAATAAAGGCTTGTGAGGGCTATTGTTTTTCGCATTTTTTTTATTTCGCAAGTTTTTTTTTGTCTACCCCTTTGTTCTTCAGAGTTTCCATCTTTGTTAAGTATTTGTGAAGTTAAAAAGACAGGAGGGCTGGGAACAAAAGCCAATCCCTTTTGGATTTGTGATTATGCTGGTCTAAACAATATACGGAATAATCTCGCGTCTTCGCATATCCTGCTTGCGGATATAGATGCTTCTTCAACTTGTGGAGGAAGTTGCTCCCATCCAAGTCCTCCGGGTTGGCTTTCCATTGGTTATTCCATTACCACTGGTAGTTCCGTTGTTCGAAATCTCTTCACAGGTCAATTCAATGGGAATAGTCATACTATTTCCAACCTTTATCTAAGCGGACGACCGAATGTTAGTTCAATACCCAGTGCAGGTTTGTTTGATCTGACTAATGGAGCTGAGATTAGAGAACTTGGCTTAGTAAATATAAAGATAGTCAGTATGGGAAATGGAGATGGAGTTGGGGGGCTTGTCGCTAGACCACGTTCTTCTAGAATAATTCGTTGTTACACTACAGGGTCTGTGAGTTTTGCTACTACCACCATTACCACCAGTTCAGGTGATAATGAGTATGGTGGGCTGGTGGGAGAGATGCAGGGGTCCCGCATTATCAATAGCTATAGTGAAGTGAATATTGATGGAGTAAATGGAGCATTATCTACTAGGGGCGGCAACTATGGCGGTTTGATCGGGAAGGCTTCTAGCATCACATTGAGCAGTCCGCCGGTCCATTCTTTTGTGATTGGTAGTTACGCCACTGGAAACATTATGGCTGACGGTGATGCTCATGGTGGTTTGGTCGGAGAATTTACCGGAGGAGGGGATGTGATTGGTAGTTACGCTACAGGTAATATAACAGGTACCGGTACTAATGCTAGTCATGGTGGTTTGATCGGAAAATTTGACGGAGGAGGAACCATTACCAATAGTTACGCTGAAGGTAAGATAGAAGGGGATGGTAACTACTATGGTGGTTTGGTCGGAAATTTTGCCGGAGGAGGTGACATTACCAATAGTCACGCTAAAGGTAATATAATAGGTGATGGTCCTAATCATGGTGGTTTGGTCGGACTATTGACCGGAGGTACCGTTGCCAATAGTTACGCCACAGGTGAGATAGAAGCAAGTTCTACTATGAGTAGCAACCACTATGGTGGTTTGATCGGGAAGGCTACTAGCACTAGTAGCAGTCCGCCGGTCCATTCTTTTGTGATTGGTAGTTATGCCACTGGAAATATTATGGGTAACGGTGGTAGGCATGGTGGTTTGGTCGGAGACTTTGACGGAGAAGGTACCATTACCAATAGTTACGCTAAAGGTAATATAACAGGTAATGGTAATAATTGTGGTGGTTTGATCGGAAAATTTAACGGAAGAGGTATGGTTACCAATAGTTACGCTACAGGTGATATAACAGGTAATGGTAATAATTGTGGTGGTTTGGTTGGAAACTTTAGCGGAATAGGTTCTGTGATTGGTAGTCATGCCACTGGAAACATTATAAGTAATGGTGCTAGTCATGGTGGTTTGATCGGAAAGTTTAACGGACGAGATAGGGTTGCCAATAGTTACGCTACAGGTAATATAATGGGTAATAATGTTAAGTATGGTGGTTTGATCGGAGAATTTACCGGAGGAGGGGATGTGATTGGTAGTTACGCTACAGGTAATATAACAGGTACCGGTATTAATGCTAGTCATGGTGGTTTGATCGGAGAATTTACCGGAGGAGGGGATGTGATTGGTAGTTACGCTACAGGTGATATAACAGGGAATGGGGAAGGTCATGGTGGTTTGATCGGAGATTTTGACGGAGGAGGTACCGTTGCCAATAGTTACGCTACAGGTGATATAACAGGGAGCGGGAAGATGATTAGTTCGACAGGCGGCCATGGTGGTTTAGTGGGACGGATGAAGGGCGGAGGGGTTGGAGGGGTTCTGCAAAATAATTATGCATCGGGTAATGTGACCGCCGTTGGAGCTGGTACGTCGGTGGTGTACGCATATCACTATGGTGGTTTAGTTGGGGAAGCGAATGGAAGTGTAACGAACAATTATGCCACCGGCAATGTGAATAATGGAAGTTTAGCTTTAGCATCTACTAGTACTTATGGTGGCTTAATAGGGTTTTTTACAGGATCAAAGCTAGAAAATTCATATTATGCAATAGGGACGGTAGTAGCAGGTAGTATTGCTGGAGATGTGGTTGGTCTCCAGGCCGGGACGCAGATGACAGGCCTCCATTATTTTGAGAGTGGAGTTGTTACTGCGACTGGTATTGGTAATGGTGTTATGTGTACAGCATGTCGAAATGGTAACATTCGTGGAATAACATCATCAACTGCTCCCGGTGCATGGTCTACTGGAAGCACTCAATGGGACTTGGATTATGGAAATAGCTCTCAGCTTCCAGCCATAAAACATGTGCAAAATCCTGATCCTCCTTCTCTTACTCAGCCAAGATGGTGTAGTAATCCTGGAAGTTCTAATTTATCTGGTCTATCTGCGTGTGGTTCCATAATATCCGGACAACGCTAGTCGATCGGATAACAAAAATTTTTAGGGGTCTTTGCAATCCATTTATTGTCTATAACTCATGATCACCTTTCTTTGAATCGATAAATAAACTGCGGTATATCCGTTCTTGATAAGACGCTATTATAGTGTTTTTTGAAAGCTCTATAAAGCTCTATTGAAAGCTCTATGATAATAAAAATCACTCAGTTCTTATACAAGCTAAAATATAATAGATAAATAGTGATGGCAGTATTTTTTTATTGGGATATATAAGGGTTCATGAGGGTTATTGTTTTTCGTATTTTTTTTATTTCGCAAGTTCTTTTTTGTCTACCCCTTTGTTCTTCAGAGTTTCCATCTTTGTTAAGTATTTGTGAAATTAAAAAGACAGGAGGGCTGGGAACAAAAGCCAATCCCTTTTGGATTTGTGATTATGCTGGTCTAAACAATATACGGAATAATCTCGCGTCTTCGCATATCCTGCTTGCGGATATAGATGCTTCTTCAACTTGTGGAGGAAGTTGCTCCCATCCAAGTCCTCCGGGTTGGCTTTCCATTGGTTATTCCATTACCACTGGTAGTTCCGTTTTTCAAGATCCCTTCACAGGTCAATTCAATGGAAATGGTCATACTATTTCCAACCTTTATCTAAGCGGACGACCGAATAATACTTCAATACCTAGTACAGGTTTGTTTGATCTGACTAATGGAGCTGAGATTAGAGAACTTGGCTTAGTAAATATAAAGATGGTCAGTATGGGAGGTAATCGTGTTGGGGGGCTTGTCGCTAGACTACGTTCTTCTAGAATAATTCGTTGTTACACTACAGGGTCTGTGAGTTTGGCTACTGGTGGTGATGAGTATGGTGGGCTGGTGGGACAGATGACAGAGTCCCACATTATCAATAGCTATAGTGAAGTGAATATCAATGGAGTAACTGGTGGGAATGATTACTATGGTGGTTTGGTCGGGAAGGCTATGGCAAGTAGAGTTACCAATAGTCACGCTACAGGTAATATAGAAGGGGATGGTAATGCTCATGGTGGTTTGGTCGGGAAGGCTATGGCAAGTAGAGTTACCAATAGTTACGCTACAGGTGATATAACAGGTACCGGTGCTAATACTGATTATGGTGGTTTGATCGGGCAGGCTACTAGCACTACTAGCAGTCCGCCGGTCCATTCTTTTGTGATTGGTAGTTATGCCACTGGAAACATTATGGTTAACGGTAATAATCATGGTGGTTTGGTCGGAAACTTTGAGGGAGGAGGTACCATTACCAATAGTCACGCTACAGGTGATATAACTGGTGGGGGTACTTACTATGGTGGTTTGGTCGGAGATTTTGACGGAGGAGGTGACATTACCAATAGTCACGCTACAGGTAATATAGAAGGGGGTGGTAATGCTCATGGTGGTTTGGTCGGAAACTTTGAGGGAGGAGGTACCGTTACCAATAGTCATGCCACTGGAAATATTATAAGTAATACTGGTAATTTTCATGGTGGTTTGGTCGGAGATTTTAGAAGAGGTGACATTACCAATAGTTATGCTACAGGTAATATAGAAGGGGATGGTTATGATCATGGTGGTTTGGTCGGAAGCTTTAGGGGAGGAGGTTACATTACCAATAGTTACGCTATGGGTGATATAACAGGTACCGGTACTAATCCTGGTCATGGTGGTTTGGTCGGAGGCTTTCAGGACGGTACCGTTACCAATAGTTACGCTATGGGTGATATAACAGGGGATGGTGATGAGCATGGTGGTTTGATCGGATTCTTTGGCGGACTAGCTTCTGTGATTGGTAGTCATGCCACTGGAAACATTATAAGTAATACTGGTAATTTTCATGGTGGTTTGGTCGGATTATTGACCGGAGGAACCATTACCAATAGTTACGCTACAGGTAATATAGAAGGGGGTGGTCGTGCTCATGGTGGTTTGGTCGGAGATTTTGACGGAGGAGGTGACATTACCAATAGTTACGCTACAAGTGATATAAAAGGGGATGGTTATGGTCATGGTGGTTTGGTCGGAGAGTTTGCCGGAGGAGGTGGCATTACCAATAGTTACGCTAGAGGCAATATAACAGGTGACAATGATGAGCATGGTGGTTTGGTCGGATATTTTGACGGAGGAGGTGACATTACCAATAGTTACGCTACAGGTGATATAACAGGGGCTGGTGATTATTATGGTGGTTTGATCGGAGATTTTGCCGGAGGAGGGGATGTGATTGGTAGTCACGCTACAGGTAATATAACAGGTACCGGTACTAATGGTAGTCATGGTGGTTTGATCGGATCCTCTGGCGGAGGTCTCGTTACCAATAGTTACGCTACAGGTGATATAACAGGGAATGGTGATGTTCATGGTGGTTTGATCGGAGAGTTTGGCGGAGGTACCATTACCAATAGTTACGCTAGAGGCAATATAACAGGTGACGGTGATGAGCATGGTGGTTTGATCGGAAAGTCTACCGGCACTACAGTCGGATCTATCACTATTGCCAATAGTTACGCTGAAGGTGATATAACAGGTGACGGTGATGAGCATGGTGGTTTGATCGGAAAATTGACCAAAGGAAAAATTTCCAATAGTTACGCTATAGGTGATATAACAGGTGACGGTGCTGATCATGGTGGTTTGATCGGAAATTTTACCGGCATGACAGCAGGTACTACCGTTACCAATAGTTACGCTACAGGTAATATAACAGGTACCGGTACTAATCATGGGGGTTTGCTTGGTCTCAGTACCAGCGTGCTGATGCTAGAAGGCAGCCATTATTTTGCGGATGGTGTTGCTATTGGCGGTGGTGCTACATGTCTAGTAGCACCGAAATGTCAACAGCTGACTGTTGCGAATATTCGTGGAATAACATCATCAACTGCTCCCAGTGCATGGTCTACTGGAAGAACTCAATGGGACTTGGATTATGGAAATAGCTCTCAGCGTCCAGCCATAAAACATGTGCAAAATCCTGCTTCTCTTTCTCCTACTCCGCCAAGATGGTGTAGTAATCCTGGAAGTCCTAATTTATCTGGTCTATCTGCGTGTGGTTCCATCATATCCGGACAACGCTAGTGTCGATCGGATGACAAAAATTTTTAGGGGTCTTTGCAATCCATTTATTGTCTATAACTCATGATCACCTTTCTTTGAATCGATAAATAAGCTACGGTATATCTGTTCTTGATAAGACGCAGTAAGAAGCCATTATAGTGTTTTTTGAAAGCTCTATAAAGCTCTATAAAGCTCTATGATAATAAAAATCACTCAGTTCTTATACAAGCTAAAATATAATAGATAAATAGTGATGGCAGTATTTTTTTATTGGGATATATAAGGGTTCATGAGGGCTATTGTTTTTCGTATTTTTTTTCTTTCTCAAGTTCTTTTTTGTCTACCCCTTTGTTCTTCAGAATTTCCATCTTTGTTAAGTATTTGTGAAATTAAAAAGACAGGAGGGCTGGGAACAAAAGCCAATCCCTTTTGGATTTGCGATTATGCTGGTCTAAACAATATACGGAATAATCTCGCGTCTTCGCATACCCTGCTTGCGGATATAGATGCTTCTTCAACTTGTGGAGGAAATTGCTCCAATCCAAGTGGTATGGGTTGGCTTTCCATTGGCACTTCCAGTAAGGCCTTCACAGGTCAATTCAATGGAAATGGTCATACTATTTCCAACCTTTATCTAGGCGGACGACAGCCATCTCCTAGTGTAGGTTTGTTTGATCAGACTAATGGAGCTGAGATTAGAGAACTTGGTTTAGTAAAGATAAAGATAAAGGGTGTGGGAGCTTTTCTTGGGGGGCTTGTCGCTAGACTACGTTCTTCTAGAATAATTCGTTGTTACACTACAGGGTCTGTGGAATTTTCTGTTGGCGGTTCAGGTTCAGGTACTGGTTGGTATGGTGGGCTGGTGGGAGATATGCAGGGGTCCCACATTATCAATAGCTATAGTGAAGTGTATATCAATGGAGTAAGTGGAGCATTATCTACTGGGGGTAATCACTATGGTGGTTTGGTCGGACAATCTAGCGGAGGAGGTACCGTTACCAATAGTTACGCTACAGGTAATATAGAAGGGGATGGTGCTGATCATGGTGGTTTGATCGGAGATTTTGCCGGAGGAGGTGACATTACCAATAGTTACGCTACAGGTGATATAACAGGTACCGGTACTAATGCTGAGCATGGTGGTTTGATCGGAAGATTTGTCGGAGGAGGAACCATTACCAATAGTTACGCTGAAGGTAAGATAGAAGGGGATGGTGATGCTCATGGTGGTTTGATCGGAAAATTTGACGGAGGAGGAACCATTACCAATAGTCACGCTACAGGTAATATAGAAGGGGATGGTGATGCTCATGGTGGTTTGGTCGGATTATTGACCGGAGGAACCATTACCAATAGTTACGCTGAAGGTGATATAACAGCAGTTTCTGCTGGTGGCAACAACGGCTATGGTGGTTTGATCGGGAAGGCTACTAGCAGTCCGTCGGTCCATTCTTTTGTGATTGGTAGTTATGCCACTGGAAACATTATGGCTAACGGTAATAATCATGGTGGTTTGGTCGGACACTTTAACGGAGGTGGTACCGTTGTCAATAGTTACGCTAAAGGTAATATAAGCGGGACTGGGGGAACTGGGATGAGCAGTCATAACGCTCATGGTGGTTTAGTGGGATGGATGGAGGGAGGAGGGCTTCTGCAAAATAATTATGCATCGGGTGCTGTGACCAGCAGTGCTGTGACCAACGTTGTACCTATGCTACAAAATCCTCCAGCACCACATTACTATGGTGGTTTAGTTGGGTACTTGGACGGCGAAACAGACGTAATGAACAATTATGCCATCGGCAATGTGAGTGGAAGTTCCCCGTCTCTTCGGTATGGTGGCTTAATAGGGTATATAGTCAGCCTTGAAAAACCAGAATACTATGGATATTTCGCATTTATAAGCTATTCTGAAGTAAAAAGTAGTACCCATAATCGCAAGGTTTTGCGAAAAGGTGTTTAAAAGCTTGTGTTTTTCAAGCATTATTTTTCAGAGGTTCCCTATGTTAGCTCAAAAAAAAAATGATTATCAAAGAGACTTGTTTAAGACGAATTTGGAAGGTATGCTCAATCATAATGAGCCCTTATTTCGTTTAGCTCAGAAAATAGATTGGGAAAAGTTTGATACTGAATTTGGTAAACTCTATTGTCCTGACAACGGCCGTCCAGCCAAGTTAACCCGCTTGATGGTAGGACTGCATTACTTAAAAGCCACATTTAATGAAAGTGATGAAAGTGTTTTAGATAAATGGGTTCAAAATGTCTATTGGCAACACTTTTGCGGATACCAAGAATTCCAGCAGGAAGCTCCTTGTGATCATAGCACATTAAGCAGATGGCGTAAGCGTATAAAATCTAAAGGGATGGAAAAGCTTTTGGAAGAAACAATTCGTTGTGCTCTTTCTAATAAATTACTGCGCAGACATCATGTCCAAAAAGTAAATGTAGATACAACAGTTCAGGAGAAGGCCATTACATATCCAACGGATGGTAAACTATATTTTAAAGCTTTACAATATTTGTCAGAACTGGCTAAGAGAAATAATATTCGTCTTCGCCAAAGTTATTCTCGTTTATCTAAAAAGTCATTATTAATGCAGAACCGATACTTTAGAGGACGTAAATACAGACTTGCAAGGCGTGAGCAAAAGAGCTTAAAAACCTATTTTGGTCGTGTTTTACGGGATGTAGAGCGTAAATTGCATTCTATGGATTTACATAAAAATTATGAATCTTCTTTGTGTCTTCTTCACCGTCTTTACGATCAAACCAAGGATAGCAAAAACAAAGTTTATAGTTTACATGCGCCGGAAGTAGAATGTATCTCTAAAGGAAAAACGCATAAGAAGTATGAATTTGGATGTAAGGCGAGTTACGTGACAAGTAGTCAAGGTAACTTTGTTTTAGGTGCGATGGCAAAACACGGTAATCCTTTTGATGGGCATACATTACCATCGGCCATAGAACAGGTAGAAAGGTTTTTACCCAATTCATTAAGCGTAAAAGAAGTTTTTGTGGATAGAGGTTATAGAGGAGCGAAAGTTAAAGATGGGATAACAGTTCACATTGTTGGCGCAAAGAGGAAGAAAAAAATGAAACGTAGTTTACGCAAGTGGATGAAAAGAAGAGCAGCCATTGAACCCATCATTGGTCACATGAAGAATGATGGAGGTGTACGACGAAATCACCTCTTAACGCAAGAAGGTGATAAGATGTATGCGGTTTTACTAGGTGCTGGCTTTAATATGAGAAAATTGCTAAAAGCTTTTTCTTGGCTTAAATTTATTCCGCAATATCTGACTGATTTTTCCTTAAAAAAGGAAGTATGGGTTATGGCATTTTCTTAATATAGTGCCTTTTTCAAGGCTGACTATATACACCGGCCTGCTACTAGTATGCCTATTATACTTGGTACGGTAGGAATTATAACAAATTCATATGCAACAGGGACGGCGACTTCAGGTGCTTATGCTAGGGGTTTGATTGGTTTCTTGGATATTGTCTCTGCAGCGGGAGTGGTTGTGAAGATGAAAGGCCGCCATTATTTTGTGAATGGTGCTGCTATTGGCACTAATACTAATATTATGTGTGCAGCATGTCAACAGCAGACTGTTGCGAATATTCGTGGAATAACATCATCAACTGCTCCCAGTGCATGGTCTACTGGAAGAACTCAATGGGACTTGGATTATGGAAATAGCTCTCAGCGTCCAGCCATAAAACATGTGCAAAATCCTGATCCTCCTTCTTCTACTCAGCCAAGATGGTGTAGTAATCCTGGAAGTCCTAATTTATCTGGTCTATCTGCGTGTGGTTCCATAATATCCGGACAACGCTAGTGTCGATCGGATGACAAAAATTTTTAGGGGTCTTTGCAATCCATTTATTGTCTATAACTCATAATTACCTTTCTTTGAATCGATAAATAAACTACGCTATATCTGTTCTTGATAAGACGCAGTAAGAAGCCATTATAGTGTTTTTTGAAAGCTCTATTGAAAGCTCTATTGAAAGCTCTATTGAAAGCTCTATGATAATAAAAATCACTCAGTTCTTATACAAGCTAAAATATAATAGATAAATAGTGATGGCAGTATTTTTTTATTGGGATATATAAGGGTTCATGAAGGCTATTGTTTTTCGCATTTTTTTTATTTCGCAAGTTCTTTTTTGTCTACCCTTTTGTTCTTCAGAATTTCCATCTTTGTTAAGTATTTGTGAAGTTCAAAAGACAGGAGGGCTGGGAACAAAAGCCAATCCCTTTTGGATTTGCGATTATGCTGGTCTAAACAATATACGGAATAATCTCGCGTCTTCGCATACCCTGCTTGCGGATATAGATGCTTCTTCAACTTGTGGAGGAAGTTGCGCCAGTCCAAGTGGTATGGGTTGGCTTTCCATTGGTTATTCCATTACCACTGGTAGTTCCGTTGTTCGAAATCTCTTCACAGGTCAATTCAATGGGAATAGTCATACTATTTCCAACCTTTATCTAAGCGGACGACCGAATGTTAGTTCAATACCCAGTGCAGGTTTGTTTGATCTGACTAATGGAGCTGAGATTAGAGAACTTGGCTTAGTAAATATAAAGATAGTCATCAGTATGGGAAATGGAGATGGAGTTGGGGGGCTTGTTGCTAGACCACGTTCTTCTAGAATAATTCGTTGTTACACTACAGGGTCTGTGAGTTTTGCTACTACCACCATTACCACCAGTTCAGGTGATAATGAGTATGGTGGGCTGGTGGGAGAGATGGAGGGGTCCCGCATTATCAATAGCTATAGTGAAGTGAATATTGATGGAGTAAGTGGAGCATTACCTACTAGGGGCGGCAACTATGGTGGTTTGGTCGGGAGGGCTTCTAGCATCACATTGAGCAGTCCGCCGGTCCATTCTTTTGTGATTGGTAGTTACGCCACTGGGAACATTATAGCTGACGGTGATGCTCATGGTGGTTTGATCGGAGAATTTACCGGAGGAGGGGATGTGATTGGTAGTTACGCTACAGGTAATATAACAGGTACCGGTACTAATGCTAGTCATGGTGGTTTGATCGGAAAATTTGACGGAGGAGGAACCATTACCAATAGTTACGCTGAAGGTAAGATAGAAGGGGATGGTGATGCTCATGGTGGTTTGATCGGAAAATTTGACGGAGGAGGAACCATTACCAATAGTTACGCTGAAGGTAAGATAGAAGGGGACGGTAATGCTCATGGTGGTTTGGTCGGAGACGTTACCGGAGGAGGGGATGTGATTGGTAGTTACGCTACAGGTAATATAGAAGGGGATGGTGGGATGAGCAATCCTAATCCAGGCAGGCATGGTGGTTTGATCGGAAAATTTGCCGGAGGAGGAACCATTACCAATAGTTATGCTGAAGGTGAGATAAGAGGGAATGGTGTTGAGTATGGTGGTTTGGTCGGACACTTTATGGGAGGAGGGGATGTGATGGGTAGTCATGCCACTGGAAAGATTATGGCTAGCGGTAATAATCATGGTGGTTTGGTCGGAAACTTTATGGGAGGAGGTGACATTACCAATAGTCGCGCTGAAGGTGAGATAAGAGGGAATGGTGATGCTCATGGTGGTTTGGTCGGAAAATTTGACGGAGGAGGAACCATTACCAATAGTCGCGCTGAAGGTGAGATAAGAGGGGATGGTGATGATCATGGTGGTTTGGTCGGGAAATTTAACGGAGGAGGTTCTGTGATTGGTAGTCATGCCACTGGTATGATAGAAGCAAGTTCTACTGTGAACACCACCAACAACTATGGTGGTTTGGTCGGACACTTTACAGGAGGAGGTTTTGTGATTGGTAGTCATGCCACTGGAAAGATTATGGCTAACGGTGCTAACGGTGCTAGCTATGGTGGTTTGGTCGGAAAATTTGGAGGAGGAGGGAATGTGTTTGGTAGTTATGCCACTGGAAACATTATGGCTAACGGTGCTAGCTATGGTGGTTTGGTCGGAAATTTTAGCGGAGGTGACATGAGCAATAGTCACGCTACAGGTAATATAGAAGGGAATGGTGATGATCATGGTGGTTTGGTCGGATTATTGACCGGAGGAACCATTACCAATAGTTACGCTGAAGGTGATATAACAGGGAATGGTGGTGATCATGGTGGTTTGGTCGGACAATTGACCGGAGGAACCATTACCAATAGTTACGCTGAAGGTGATATAACAGCAGTTTCTGCTGGTAGCAACAACGGCTATGGTGGTTTGATCGGGAAGGCTTCTAGCATCATCCCACCCACGGGTAGCGGTCTGCCATCGGTCCATTCTTTTGTGTTTGGTAGTTATGCCACTGGAAACATTATGGCTAACGGTAATAATCATGGTGGTTTGATCGGACACTTTAACGGAAGTGGTACCGTTGTCAATAGTTACGCTAAAGGTAATATAAGCGGGACTGGGGGAACTGGGATGATCAGTCATGACGCTCATGGTGGTTTAGTGGGATGGATGGAGGGAGGAGGGCTTCTGCAAAATAATTATGCATCGGGTGCTGTGACCAGCAGTGCTGTGACCAACGTTGTACCTATGCTACAAAATCCTCCAGCACCACGTTACTATGGTGGTTTAGTTGGGTACTTGGACGGCGAAACAGACGTAATGAACAATTATGCCATCGGCAATGTGAGTGGACGTTCCCCGTCTCTTCGGTATGGTGGCTTAATAGGGTATATACACCGGCCTGCTACTAGTACGCCTATTATACTTAGTACGGTAGGAATTATAACAAATTCATATGCAACAGGGACGGCGACTTCAGGTGCTAATGCTGGGGGTTTGATTGGTATCTTGGATATTGTCTCTGGAGCGGGAGTGGTTGTGAAGATGAAAGGCTTCCATTATTTTGTGAATGGTGTTGCTATTAGCAATCTTACTCCTCCTTCTTCTACACCATGTGCAGTATGTCAACAGCAGACTGTTGCGAATATTCGTGGTGTGACGTCATCAAGTGCTCCCAGTGCATGGTCTACTGGAAGCACTCGATGGGACTTGGATTATGGAAATAGCTCTCAGCTTCCAGCCATAAAACATGTGCAAAATCCTGTTGCTCCTTCTTCTACTCAGCCAAGATGGTGTAGTAATCCTGGAAGTTCTAATTTATCTGGTCTATCTGCGTGTGGTTCCATAATATCCGGACAACGCTAGTGTCGATCGGATGACAAAAATTTTTAGGGGTCTTTGCAATCCATTTATTGTCTATAACTCATAATTACCTTTCTTTGAATCGATAAATAAACTACGGTATATCCGTTCTTGATAAGACGCTATTATAGTGTTTTTTGAAAGCTCTATGATGTGCTTTGTAAAATAAGGGTAGGTGTAAGATTTTCGATTTATATAAAGCCATTTTATAGCTAAACTGGACAGCAAACTATTCAGTTTTAGGGGGCTAAACTACTTGCGTAATGTATCCAAAAAATGGACTGGCCAATTAAAAATGGGGATGAGGCTCAGCAACGGTTTGCAATTTTGTTTGACGGGAGAATACCAATAGATTAGAAAGTTTACGGAATGGGAAGGGTCTATTTACACAAAATGATTTACACCCTCGTATTAAAATATAATGGCAATTGAGATAGTATGAGGTTTAAAAAATAAACGAAAGGGATATTATTAGTTTGTTCTATCCCAAAGAGCTTGGGACGTCTCAAACTAAAGAAGATTATCTAGAAAATCATCTAGATAGTTCTCTAGAAGGTTCTCTAGAAAGTTATCTAGATGATTGTTCGCTCCTGCCGGGAAGCAATAAAGATATCGTCACTACAGATAGCATGGTTCAGGACGTCCATTTTTGTTTGGATTGGTCTTCTCCAGAAGATTTGGCTATTAAGTTATTTCAGGTAAATCTTTCTGATATGGCGGCTAGCGGGGGAATACCAAAGTGGTGTTTAATCAATCTTGGTGTTCCTAAGGGTGATATTTATAAAACTCACGAAAACCATAGTGGCATAGAAGAAGGGGCTCCAATATTTTTAGAAAGATTTTCAGAGACACTAAAGCAAGAGTGTTGGCGGAATAATTGCCACTTGATCGGTGGAGATACTTTTCGTTCTGGTCTGTTATTTTTAAGTTTAACGATGGGAGGGAATGTCGAGCGATACATTTCTAGGAAAGATGGGCAAGATGGGGATCATCTTTATTTGACTGGTAATTTGGGACTTTCTCTGGCTGGTTTACGTTGCTTGAATGGACAGCTTGATTTTGATGTAAATACAAACTCGTATATCAATTCCATTGAAAAGCACTTGCAGCCACAAGCTAGAATGGATTGGGCAAAAACTATTTGGAAGATGCCGGAAGTTCATGCCATGGCAGACGTAAGTGACGGTTTGCTTTCTAATGGAATTCAGCTGGCGAAGGCAAGTAATCTAGAAATTTCAATTCAGTTAGATAAAATACTTGTGGCACCGGAATTAGAAGGCAAACTAACTCCTCAAGAAGCGATTGTAAGTGGAGAAGAACTAGAACTACTCTTTTTAGCCGAACCAAACTTAACTTTTCCCTTCCCTTGTCATTCAATTGGTGAAGCCCGTAAAACTAATGCTAGCGAGACTGGTGTGAAACTTTTACTGAAGGGTAAAAATATACCTTTCCCCACTGGTAGGTATACCCATTTCTGACTCTCGTTTATCTTGTAGACATAAACGAGAATTTTTTAGTGGATGAGTAAAAGTTCTTGCTATCTTTCACTTCTTTAGTCTACTGAACTAACTGTAGGCCGTTTTGATGGGGAGAGAGTGTCCTCTCTGTTGAGGAGGCAACGGACTTTTACTTTTTTTCTGAGCAGAGAGGTCTTTAAGAGATACGCTATGGAATAGAGTTGTTGCACAAAATGCAGAAGAGTAAGAAAATGCTTGTATAGAGTACCTTGACTCAGCGTTTCACGGCATTATTTCCTTTTGGTAATAATGCCCGTTACTTGCGACAGCCCTAATTATGAAAAATATGAAAACAACCGCAAAATCCATTAGAAATCGTTTTTTAAGTTATTGTGCAGATGGTTTTATTGAGGGTAGGAGCAGAATCCATTATATTTTTCAACGTTTATCTTTACTATTTGGAATAGCAAAAACACTTATAATCACAAAACGAAGATACAGAGTCTCTCATTGGAATATTGGAACAAAGCTCATATTGATTATTTCGTGTATTATTTTTACGACTCTAGGGAGTATGATTTACTTGGCTAGCTATTTTTTTCGAGAAATTTATGAGCTTAGAATCCAAGAGCAAAATATTAAATTAGCTGAGATAATTGGAACAAATTTGGAATATACTCTATCTGGTTTTATGCAACAAGGACGATTGGTAGTACAAAATCCACTTCTTAAGAGTAGCCTAAATAAGACCTCTCAAAGAGGTATAATATATGCAGGTCTCTATAAGAGAGGAGTTCTTGGCTTGGAAGCTGTTCGCCAATTTTCTAACCAAACTTACCTCGAAAAAAATAATCTTTCCCATGCAAAATTTGGAAAGGTAGTATCTCGTTTTGAGAAATATTTCCAGCAATCGCTTCGTGGTGCTACCATCTTAACGAATGTGAGTCCTAGTTTTAAAATGTCTATAATTGGATTGAGTTTTCCTAGTGAAAGCTATGCAAATAAGAAAATGATCTTGGTCATTTTCTTTCCTATGCAAATATTTCTAGACTTTTTTCATTCTGAGAATAGTGGCCTCATCCAAAATTTTATTGTCGATTCTGATGGCAAAGTGCTTGCGCATCCAAATAAAGAACTAGTGCAGTCTGGTGCAGACCTCAGTAATATCGCGATCATTAGTTCAATGCAAAAGAGTCGTTTCTCCAGTGGGCAAAAAAAATATCAAGATGAAAAGAAAAATAAATATTTAGGATCATTTTGGAAATCTAGTACATTACGATTTGGAGTCGTTTCAACGGTACCAGAGAAAGAAGCTTTTGCCGGGGTTTATGACATCCAAAGGCGGAATATTTATCTTATGTTAACAGCTGTCAATCTTGCCATCCTAGCTGTATTTCTTTATTCACGTCGTCTCACAAACCCAATCAAAAAACTAACAGCAGCTACTCGAAATATTGCAAAAGGAAAATACGAAGTTACCCTTCAGCCACAATCAGGAGATGAAATAGGACTATTAACATCAACCTTTCGGACAATGAGCCAAGGATTACAAGAGAGAGAGAATCTTAAAGAAGCTTTCGGACGCTTTGTTAATAAAGAAATTGCAGAGAGATCTCTTAAAGGACAGTTAAAATTGGGAGGTGAACAACGGAGTGTGGCACTTTTATTTTCAGACATTCGAAACTTCACTTCTATGTCAGAAAAATTAACTCCACGAGATGTCGTTGCTTTTCTAAATGGATATTTTGGTGAAATGGTTGAGTGTATTACTCAAAATATGGGTACGGTAGATAAGTTTATAGGGGATGCCATCATGGCACATTGGAGTGCACTGTATAAACAGAAAGATCCCGTTGAAAAGGCCATAAAAGCAGCATTGGCTATGCGTGAAACATTACTTATATATAATAGGAAGAGAAGAACAGGAAAACGAAGCAATATTCATTTTGGTATTGGTATCAACTACGGACCTGCTGTTGCCGGACAAATTGGTTCGAAAGAAAGAGTTGAGTATACGGTCATAGGCGATACGGTGAATGTAGCCTCACGCGTGGAGGGCCTGACCAAGGAGTTTGGAGTGGATATAATTGTAACACAAAATGCTGTAAAGCAAATTAGTAGGCGTGTTTTTTCTTTTGAATCTCTTGGAAGTGTTAATGTAAAGGGTAAGAAGAAAGCTATTCAAATTTATGCGTTACTAGGACTTAAAAATAATTCCAATACACCTTCTGATGTAAAAATGCTTAGAAAAAAAATAGGAATAGAGTATTCTACAAAAAAGAAACTCTCGCTAAAATAGCTGATAGCCAGTTTAATTTATGGGATAAGATAGTCATGAAGTCACAACCTAGCTTTTTTTTGTGGAGATTTTTATTTTTCTCAGAGTGGCGTGCACCTTTTCTGTTTTTTTTCATGGCTTTTGTTTTTTTTGTGATTTTTTATATTGATTATACATGGAAAGTAGGTGGAGGGGATAAGGCGAATATCATTGGACGTGTTATTTATAAAAACAATGTAGTGAAACGTAAAGGAAAGGGAGATCCCGTTTGGTCTGTTATCTCTACGAATAGCCCATTACACAGTAAAGATTTTATTAATACAGATGTTCTTTCTGATGCACAAATTTATCTAAATGATGGCACAAAAATCAAAATAGAGGAAGGGAGTATGTTTCGTTTAGATTTTTCTGGAGAAAAAACATCTCTTAGTTTTAGAAGTGGCTCTCTTCGCATAGAACAAAGTGGAAAAAAGACAAATAGCCTCGTAGTCAATACAGGTGGGAAGCAGATAGTTTTAGACCAAGCCAATGCTAAAATCGTGACTTCCGATGAAAAAGTCGGAGAAAAAGGAGGGATTAAACTGTCTGTAGAAAAGGGAGAGGCTAATATTAGTGAAACGCTTCGTGATGCTACAGGTATTCAAAAAAAGTATCGTGTTCGATCACAGGAAAGTGCACAATTAACAAGCAATGACATTGTGATTAGAAAAATTCCTATACTATTACTAGAACCATCTGATCAAGAAATATTGACAACAGAATCTCCCAAAAAACAAATCCAATTTTCTTGGAAAACCCAAAAAAAAATTAGAGATACCCAAGTTGAAATGTCACGCTCACGAAATTTTCGGAAAAAGATATTCCTCTCTCCTACTGATGCAACTAAAAGAAAATTTCTCTTTTCTCCTGGTACATATTATTGGCGTGTGAGAGGGAAATATGCCTCTGGGAAAAAGGTATTTAGTGATGGGTATAAATTTCGTTTAGTCCAGCAAGAAAAATTACGCCTTTTTTCTCCTAAAAAGCAAGCTTCTTTAGCTTATGTGAATAAAAAACCTCGCCTACATTTTTCTTGGTCATCGGTGAAATTGATAATGTACTATCGGCTTCTACTTTCTTCTGATAGAAATTTCAAAAAAAATCTGAGGAGCATAAAGGTTAATTTCCCTGATTATTCAATGGAATTGCCTAGTGGGCAATACTATTGGTCTGTTATTGCTTATCCCTCTTTGCACAGTCTCAAACCAATGCGAAGTAAAACTCAGTTTTTTCGAATCAAAAAAGTCACAAATTTTACATCTCCAAGTCTCGAAAGGCCCTCACAAGGTCAGAAATTACATCTATCCACTCTTCATAGAGGAGTTGTTTTTTCTTGGAATGCTATGGGGGAATCACAAAAATTTCTATTCGAATTGAGCACCCAAAGAAATTTTAATAAAATCATACTCAAAAAGACTACTAAAAATAAATTCTTACACGTCAAAACACTGCGAAAACCAAGAAATTACTATTGGAGGGTTCGGGCCTTTTGGAAAGAGAAAACTAGAGAAAAAAGTCCTTATAGTTATATACGTCGTTTCCAAATTATTGACTCGGTGCTTCCCTTTGTTAACGAAAATAAACCTATCCCCACTTATGGTTGGGAGCCTCCTGTATTTAATTTACCGAATAGCCTATCTCGTTATACGTTATCGAAATATAGGCGTTATATAGCGAGACTAACGCATAGATGTAGACGGACAGGACCCCCAGATGCTTTGATAAAGAAATGTTATCCTGATCATTTACTTTTACGATTAAGACGTCGACAAAATGTGAATTTATTCTATTTTTTATGGCTGGATAGTGATAATATGAATGAGCGTTCATCTTCTTATACATATTTTAAAGAACATTGTGATTTTCGGCCAGCTCGAGAACTCGTTGCTTCACGAATAAAAAAGAAAAGTATAAAAAATAGCAAAGAATTGGAAAGCTTTTGTAAATAAATCGTGGTTTCCGAAAATGTAAGAGAAAGTGAATACATCTTGAAAAATTGAACGACTTTTTACACAGTGATAAGATTGAAAGTTTCTTAAAAATAGATATGAATTGATTTAATTTATGTCTATAATCTATATCTATATTTAATAGAACTTTTTTTGTTTGAATATGTCTACAATGGTAGAGGGTAGGGCTGAGTAGGCTTTTTATTGTAAGTATAGAATGAACATGAACATATTTATTATGAACTTCTGTAATTACATATATTTAAGATTATTTTCCCTTTGTATCTTTCTTCCCGCTATTTTTTATATACTCCAGTGTGCTACTTTAGTTCCTGTGACTATCTCTCGTTATCCACGTAAAAATGGAGCTCAATTGCGTAATGTTCTTGAAGGGCACCGAAACGTCGCTGTAGTAGCTGTGAAAGCAGATGCTCAAACGGTAAAAAAATTGGGGAAGAAAGTAGTTGGGAATTGGGATGAGACTATGGAAGCAGCCGTTGGGAAGTATCTTGGTGAATTTGGATTTTATAATATAGTTGATGTAAGTAGTCGTAAGAAACGCCTTCAGGAGCTTGCTTATAGTCAGTCTGGTCTTACACAGGAAAGTTTAGAAATTGGTCGTGACTTACAGATCCATATTTTTCTTTTTCTTCGTATGACTCGTCCTCCTAAAATAGAATGTAAAATAGAAGAAGTAGAAGACCTTTTAGCAAAGACGGTAGCTGTAACAGTAAGAGCTATTCTAAAGCACCCCAATGTTAGCAATGTACATGTAGGTAGAAAAACGGGTGTACTTTATGTTTCCGCTTTTGTGGAGGGTAAACTTACGAACGTAGAAACGGGCCTTTCTACCATTCAATTTTTTACTACGACCGTACGCATCCCTTCTGATACGGGTAATCGTGTGTGTACTTCGCCTTATAAATCATTTGAAAACATATTAGCCAAAGCAGGGCTAAGTATAGCCAATTCTTTATCTCCTAAGCTATATAGGCTAGATGTGCCATTAATGGGAGAAAGCCCAGATTTAAAATCGCCTTTACATAAAAGAATCCAGCCCTATCTGGAAACTGGTCTAAAATGGGCCGAAAGTGGGGAAATGAATGAAGCAAAGATACAATGGGAAGAAGCTATGAAACTATCAAATAAAAAATCTGCTGCAGCCATTTGGAATCTTGCTATTTATTATTGGCATGTAGGCAAAAATCAAAAGGCATTGCTTTATTTTAATAGATTTAAGAGAGAGAAACCTCATTATCTCGATTCTCAAAAAAGACGAATTGTTAGCATATTTAATGAAGAGTTGAATATAAAATAATATATACCACTCCTATTCTTAAAAAAATATACATAGCATTTCAATTTTTTTTTATAAAATGTCTTTAGCCAATCAAAATGACTTACATATAAAAAAAGTTGTTTTGGGTGGAGGCTGTTTCTGGTGTATTGAAGCTGTTTTTCAAAAAATAGAAGGGGTTCATAACGTGATTTCTGGTTACACCGGTGGAGTAAGCAAAGACCCTAACTATGAAGAAGTTTGTACGGGAAAAAGTAGACATGCCGAAGTGTGTCAGATCTTTTTTGATTCTACTGTTGTGACATTTGAAAGATTATTGGAGCTATTCTGGAAAATTCATGATCCTACAACGCCAAATAGGCAGGGTAATGATATCGGAAGTCAATACAGATCGGTTATTTTTTATGATGGGGAAGAGCAAGAAGAGTTAGCTAAAAAATCACGTCAAAAATTAGAAAAATCTGGTCTATATAATAGACCTATTGTTACACAAATAGAGCCATTAGATATGTTTTATCCTGCCGAGACCTATCATCAAAACTACTATCGTGATCATTCTTCTGAATCTTATTGTCAGTATGTCATTCATCCTAAACTTGAAAAATTAAATGACATACTTTCTTAAATCTGAAATAAAAGAGATTGATCTTTTTTTTTGAAAAAGAAGAGCCTATAATGAAAAAATTATTTATAGTATACTTTCTTTTTTTGAATCACTGTCTATTCATTCAAAAGGGAGTAGAGCAATTGAATACTCTCATTTTCGTTATAATAGGAATTTTTTTTTTATATATTGGTATTCAATTTTTGATGTGGCATCTTGGACGAGAAAAAAAGAAACCTCTCGTACGCTTTTTTATTGGATTGCTTGCTGGAATACTCATTTTTATAGCTTGAATTTTTAAATAAATATAGAAGCTTTCTAAGAGTTTTTATTTTAATGTATTGTCTTCAGAGACACATTTATAGTCATTTTTTAATCTTCTCGCAAAAATAGAATTCCGATAAAAGGACCATGCGATTTATTTTTTTATCTCTGGCTGGTATTGTTTTCTCTCTATCTTCTTTTCTCCAGGCCGAAAATTTAGAGTTTGGCACATCAAAAAAAAATTTTGATCAAGTACACTTAAATAGAGTAGAAATTTTTCAATCACAAGATAGAAATCAAGATGTACGTTTAGAAACAGTTAACTACAGCGGTAAAAAGCATAATTTAATTTATTTGAATTTTGAAATGCAAACAACTCCCTTGCTTCAGGATATGAGTAAGTATTTTCAAATTCAAAAATCTGCATATTTATCTAGTACAGAATCACATAATGGTAAATATGCTGCTTTGTTTAATTCTCATAGACATGGTATATGGATAGAATCTACTCAAAAAATTTTTGAGTCACAAGAGGGGTTAAATCAAAATTTCACTATTGAGGCTTGGGTGAAACCCTTCTTTCTATATCCACGTTCTATTTTATTACAAAAAAATAGCTTTGTAGGAAAAAGAAAGAAAGGGATAGAGATAGGTATAGAAAAAAATCTTTTTTTTACTAAATTACAAAATTTATTTCAAAATGAAAAAGGAGATTATCATAGCGTTACTTTATGGTCGCAGCAAAAGGTTTCTTTGCATAAATGGCATCATGTTGCATTCACATATGATGCAAAACAAAGTCGTCTTTCTCTCTATTTAAATGGTAAAGAGCAACATGTTTTTTTTGCACGTGATTCAAAAAGAATATGGCCTATGCAGATTGAGGGAACTCCAGAAAGTCCCAATAATTCTCCTTTTATAATTGGAAAATCTTTCGTTGGTCTAATTGATGAATTTCGAATTTCTGGTAAATGTTTGTCTCCAGAAAGAGCTATGTTACACACCTCTTCATATGCACCTTTAGATATCAATTATGAAACACAACTATCCAAACAAAAAGAAGGTGAAATAATTTCTAGCGTTTTGTCTCCAGCAGGAAAGAAGACCATACAATTTAGTCGGGTATCTTATCGAAGTCTTGTGCCTAAGGAAACCTCTTTGCATGTGTATGTACGTCATTCACAGACACCTTTTCTTAAAAATGCTTCTTTGCCGTCGTGGCATAGGATTAAAAAAAAATATTTGGCACTACCCACTTTCCGATATTTTCAATGGCGAGCAAACTTACGTTCAGACCCATTAGGAAAAGATACACCTATTCTTAAAAGCCTGACATTACAATATACACCTGTTCCGCTTCTCCCCTCTCCCAGAACATTACGAATTGTTGAGAACAAAGCACAGCTAAACCCTTTACAAGTCTCTCTAAAATGGGAGAGTAGCCCAAGGCCACTAGATGATGAAAACGCAGGTTATTATATCTATTATGGCTTGCGTTCAAGAGATTACTTGGGACGTTTAGAATTCTATGTGGATAAAAAGGATGGCATTCTAAAAAGAATTGGTACAAAGACCAAGGTAAATCATTTAAATAAATCTTTACCGTTATTATCTCAAAAGCAAACTCAAGATAAAAAAAGTTTAGAAAAAAATCTATCTGTAAATCAAGTAGAAATAACTGTTGATAATAAATTAATTTTAAAAAACCTTAGTGAGGATCAAAAAAAGCGATTACCTTTACTCCGATACAATACAAATTACTATTTTTCTGTTTCGGCTTATGATCAAGTTGGTGAATCTCAATTTTCTAATGAAGTTTATCTCACGATTCCACCGCGCTAAGCTCCTTCAAGCTCATAATATTTTATTCTTTTATCTGTTACAACAACTATACTTGGGAAGACGAGTATAGTCGTGGAATAGTATGGTGTGGTTTCTATATTAATTCGCTTGATGCCCATCTGACGAATTTTTTCCATTACTTCAATAAAAAGGGAAAAAGGTGTATTGCGGTCTACTTGTATGATCACATCATTTTGTTTTTTTTTCTTTATAGAAAAGTCTATGTGTCTAGTCAGATTTCCTATGGAAGTAAGAACACCATCAACATAAATTTTTTTTTCCTGATCTATCGAAAGAATAATACTGTTGGACTTTGAGTAACCTTGTCCCTTTGCTTTTGGCAAATCTAAATCTAAAACAGGGCGTAGAAATTGTGCTCCAATAATAAAAAAAATCAGTAAAAGAAAAACAACGTCTAGTAGAGGGGCAATATCTAAAAAAAGCCCCAAGGATTTGTTACGCAAAGGGAAATGCATTTTATACAGATTTTATTTTTGGATAATTTTCGATCAAATACTGAAGCATACCATTCATATGAAGGATACGCGAATTTAAGATTCTTTGTAAAAAACTATGCATAAGATGGGATAGAATAGATAAAATGAGGCCTAATGCTGTAGTGAGCATAGCTTGCCAAATACCCCCGGCAAGTTGAGCTATATTTGCTTGACCACCACTACTTTCAATAACTTGAAAAGTCTCTACCATTCCAAAGATAGTTCCCAATATTCCTAAGAGTGGTGCAACGGTAGCTATAATTTGTAAGCCTTGTATACGATTTTCCATTTGAGTAATTAGCATATTACCACTATGTTTGATACCTGAGAGAATTGTTTCCCCTTTTTTGTTGGGAGAGCTAGCATACTCCATGTATATTTTGGCAATACGATAATATGGACTATTCTTTAGTCTAAATTCCCAGTTAGGTAAGAAATACTGACTAATTTTTGATAAGTAATTCTGATTACTTCTAATATCTTTAGCAAAAAGATGATTCAAAATATTTTCATAATTGAAAATATTATTCTTTTTTGTGTTTTTTTTAAAATCAGGTATATTTTCTAAATTGGGAAAAGAGATATATGAAAAAGAAAAATAGATGATTCGATCTAGAAAAATGGCCAGTGCGATCATACCAAAAATGAATAGGGGCCAGATAAGAATTCCTCCACGAGCAATGTAACTTAAGTCCATGTTATTTACTCCATATTTTTTGTTTTCGTTCTAAACAAGCTTGTTTTGCTTTGTCAAGTCTCCAGAGATGGTGGAAATAGGAGTGAAACCTTGTGAATATGGGTCATTTTAATTCAAGAAAAATTCAGAAAAAAAGAAATAAGAAAATATTACCATGCCAATGTATTATCCGAATTTACCAAAAATTTTTTGGAAGCGTTCCTTCTTTTTAATAGGTCTAACAGGTACTATTGCTTCAGGAAAATCCCAAGCCGCTAGTTGTTTTCGGGAGGTAGGTGCCATACTGGAAGATGCTGACAAAATAGCCAAAGAGAGCCTGCATATGCCTCAAACAAAGGAAAAAATGCTAAATGCTTTTGGAAAGGATATTTTTAATTCAAAAGGAGAACTTTTACGTTCTCATCTAGCACAGATGGTTTTTCAGGATGAAAGCAAAAGAAAAATATTAAATGCAATCATTCATCCTATGGTACAAGAACGACTTCGCAAGACTTGCCAAACACTAGTTTCTGGCGATATACTTGTTTATGATGTACCTCTTTTATTTGAATTGCAAAATAGAGCAACTCCAATGGACCTGAATATAGTTATTGATGCTCCTCAAAGGCTAAGATACCAAAGAATACAAAAAAGGAATCAGTGGAGCTATCAAGAATTCCTTGCGAGAGAAAAAAGTCAGTTTTCTGCAGATAAAAAAAAACAATTTGCCGATCTAGTTCTTATGAATGTAAGTAGTCTTTCAGATTTGTTGAAATCTGTTACAGTAATTTATTCAGCAATAAAGAAGGGACGAAAATAAAATGAAGAGCAGAATTTTTTATGTTATCCATCTAGATCGTAATCGAATTTTTTTTCTGACCCTACTTTTTATCGGTTTTACTCTATGTAGTTTCGCCTTAGGAAACTATATGGGTGAAGCACAAAGCGTTACAAATAAAACTAATCTAATGGATTCTTTTTTTCGGGATACTTCAAATCGCGATGTAGAAGAAGACTTAGGCAAAGCGCAAAAAGAAGAAGAAAAAAAACCCATAGAAAGTGATATTATAGAAAGTGATATTTTGGAATATAAAAGTAATGAAGTGGTTACTGGAGCAGTAAAATTTCCACCTATTCAGCCTATTCGTAAAGTGAATAGCTTTCCAAAAAAAGGAAAAAAGCTAGTACAACTGAAAAAAGCAAATCCCAAAAAAATAGCTACTTCGCAAAAAAAATCAAAGAAGTTATCACAATTTCAAGGTGCAGTTAGCCCCAAAGATAAACTTATAGAAAAGCAGGTGCCTCAAAGAATACCCCTGAAACGAAATAAAACAAATAGCTTGCGTCTTTCTAACACAGGCAAAAAAAATCCCGTTCGCCAAAAACCTTTTCACAGTCGGTCTCAGAGCTCTAGTTATTATTTACAATTGGGAGCTTTTCGTTCTCAAAATTCTGCCAATAGTATGCTTAGGGGACTAAAAAAATTAGGCTTCTCTCCTGAAATTCATAAAAAAGGAGAGTTGAATATTATAAAAATTGGGGACAGAGCTCCGGTAAAAAAAATCGAAAAACTAGAAAAACTTTTACGTGAAAATAAATATTTTCCTATTCGAAATTCTTATGCAAAATAAGGGAAAGATACTAAAAAAGAAAATATTTGTGATCTGATCTGATTTTACTGAGTCATATCAAAATTTTATTTACCCCCTATCAGAAATGAAGTTAGTATTGAATGACAAAACTAGATTGGGTGAGTACTAGGTTACTTTTCTTTTGCAGAACTCTATCCACACGGCTATAGTTAGGACCGCAGTTTAATGCTTTATGTAGTTCTTTCAATTGCTTTGTGTTACCTTCAGCCAAGCACTCGACACTCCCATCTTGGCAATTTTTGACATATCCTTTGACACCTAGACGGCGAGCTTTTTCATAAATAAATTGACGAAAACCGACGCCTTGGACCATACCCTGAATATTATAAATATATTTTTGTATATCCATTTGACTGAATCTCATATGATATTTATTTTTGCTTGGATCTATTCAAAGTACGACAAGAAATGGATTATAGTTCCCAGATAAATATAGAATTATACAACTGTTTTTTATAAAATATAAGGACTATAAACATTTTGGAAATAATCAGATGTGATTTACGTATTTTTGAAATTGCTCAGAAGGAATAAGAAAAAAATCATATGCGAAAAATTATAGTAAATCAAGTATCCGAAAAAATGAATATAAAATGTGCATTATATTTTTTATGTAAGTATGATATTTATTCGATTCATTAAAAAATTGTTTCTGTTTATTAATCTTATTTCAAGGATTGGATTTAAATTCAAATGAAGAAAAATATATCTATTTATTTGATGTTAATAATTTTTTCTTTGTATGCTGTTAAATGTAGTCGTTTTCGGATAAAAGAACTTAAGAAGACCTTACTTTATTCGTTGGATATTCTTCGTAGTGATGAGGAAAATCCAAATATGTATATTCAAGTTATAAAGAATAAAAGAGAAAGAAGTATCCGTAACTTACCAATACGTCCAGAGGTAACACAAACAAAAATATATATAGCAGATGTGTCTCGTCAATTCATTAGTATCTTTAGAAAAGGTCAGAAGCAGGCTGAACTTATTATAGGTACTAAGCGACCTGAGAGTATAGATAAAAAGATAAAATTCCACCAAATAAATATACAAACACCCGGTTGGATAGCTAGTAATGAAGATAGGGATCGCTTTTACGTCCAATCCTTTTTCGATGTAAAAAAATGGGATGAAGAAAAAAAGCTAATTGCACTGGAAAAGCGTCGTCCGTTCACACATTCTCGCCTAATTCAAAGTCCTTCTATTATACTTGTTTTTCATAAAGAAGAAGGGCGTTTATTATCTAAAATTGGTAAGGGAGGACCCAATGGTGAACCTTTTGATTTGATTGTACGTATGCAATTAGACAAAGATGGAAAACTTTATGTTTTACACAAATCCAAAAAAGATTCGATGCTAGAGTTATTTGTGTTTCGAAATACAGTTCTGCTTCAACATTTTCGTATGCCAGTAATTGATCCTATTATGGGAAATACAAATTTTAAAAATAGTACGACTAATTTCTTCTTTCTAGAACATATACAACCAGTTGCTGGTAAAAATTTTGTTATAGGTTTACTTTCCATACGCAATAAAAATAATTTTGAAATTGTTGAACGTATTATTTATCGCCAAGATAAACCAAATGCTCGACCTCATATCCTTCTTCGTAATCAAAGCCTTACCGGTTCCCTTGTATGGGCTAGTCCAGAGGGTGGTTTTTCTCTTCTCCAAATAGGTGACTATGATGAAAAATTACTTTTTAAAATATATAATAGTAAAGGAGAATATCGTAAAAATAAGAGTATTTATTTTACTAAACCACGTTCTTCTTGGCGGGATATTTTTCTAAATATAGAAGGAGATATTTTTACTAGCAGAATTTATAGAGGCAAGTATATGGTCTATGAATGGGAATAAGAGGTATTTATATGACTTTACTGCATGCCAAGAGTTGGATTTATACACACAAAAATCTGGTACTACTGAGATACAACTTATGGGGCAAGCTGCACTCGCCAGTTTTTATGCCATAGAAAAATTTCGCAATAGCTTACAAAAACCAATTCAACGTATCTTGATACTTTGTGGACCAGGAAATAATGGAGGTGATGGGTTAGCACTTGCTTATCATTTTTTAAGTCAAAAATATATTTCGTCTATTCCTAAAATTCATGTATTTGTCTCTAGTGAGATAAAGAAATCATCTAGTTCTTCTTTTTATAAAGAACGTTTAGATGAACTACAATTTCCTGTACAAAAAGGAACTGACTTTCTAAAAGAAAATATAGATGAAAGAGATTTAATTGTTGAAGCCTTGCTTGGTATAGGACAGTCTTCTTTTCCTTATGGAATCATTTTAGACATACTATTGCATATCACTAAATATCGCAATGGCTTATCCAGTTCTCTCATTCCTAAGCTTGTTAGTCTAGATATTCCTGCAGGTCTTACAGAAAAAGAGCCATGTATTTTTTTAGCAAAAGGAAAGAAGCAAAGCAGTAAAAAACTAGAAAAAATTCATAAAAACATTAGGGGGGAAAAACTAATACTTAGTGCACCAGATGAAATATATTGCTACGGGGTAGCTAAAATAGCTTTGGAATTATCTTCTTCTCTTTCTGCTTATTCACGTAAACACTTGCTTCCTATTGGTTTCCATCCAATCCCTGTCGGTCATGTAAAACCAGGAAAAAAAAGAGTGATGATGATTTATTCTAATCAATGTAGAAAAAAGAACGACTTTTATCTATCTCAAGCCTTTGTAAGAAACTCAATAGGTCATAAATATAATGCTGGTCATGCTCTTTTGATCGGAGCTTCAAAAGGAATGGAAGGGGCTGTACTTATGGCTGCCAGAGCCTTTTTTGCTTCTGGTGGTGGTATTCTTCACGTTCTTGTGCCCAAAGAAGCTTCAAGACAACTTCTAATTCAGGCGATGCCCATGGTTATGTTTCATACTATAGAAACTTTGCCAAAAAATATTTCACCAGACAGTATTTTAATTGGGCCAGGATTGGAAAAAGAAGACATAAATATAGGCTTTATTCGAGATTTAGTTATATCAAATCCAAACTCTTTTTTCATACTAGATGCCTCTGCTCTTTCCCTTGTCTCTTCTATTATGTTTAATTGGAATAAAATAATACTCTTACCGCATACAGGGGAGTGGCAAAAATTGGGAGGAGTTCCTATTACAGATACTCATAGTTTTTATGCTGCTTTCACTTTTTATGAAGAAAAATTAAAATGTCCAGTTCTTGTAAAAGATAGTATCTGTATTTTTTTTTCTCGTAGCAGTAACCTATCCACTTCCAAAGCCATTATTTATTCTAAGCCAAATGGTGCATTGAGCGTTGCAGGAAGTGGGGATAATCTTGCTGGAATACTTTTAGCCTTACTTGCAAAAAAAAGGGAAAATCCAAACAGTTTTCATAGGGAGCAGGACGGCCTTCTTTTAGAAAAGGAGACTGTCCTCGCATTACAATTACTGCACCGAATCACAAAAAAACGTATACATCCTCGTCCTGATGAATGGGCCAGTATTATAGAAAATTTCTTTTGCAAAAACTTTTCTATGAATAAAAATAATAAGCCTATCGTCGAGCCCTTTGAGATTGGTTAGATCGTCCCCTTTCTCTAGAGTCTCCACTACCACGGTTACGACCACCGCTACCTCGACGTCCATTTCCATGTGAGGAATGCGAAGAAGAGGATTGAGGATTAGAGCCTTCATCTTTTTCAACATCATCAATAACATTTAACGCTTTGGTAAAAATCATTTTACCAGCGGCTGTTTGTATTACAGATGTTACATCTACTTCTACTTTTTTTCCTAGTAATGGTCCACCATCTTCAACAACAACCATAGTACCATCTTCCATATATCCAATCCCCTGACTCTCATCTTTTCCCTCACGTATGACATCGATATGGATATTTTCTCCCGGTAAAACAATTGGCTTTAGTACACCGGTTAGTTTGTTTAAGTTCAAGACATCCACCTTTTGTAAGGCTGCTACTTTATTTAGATTAAAATCATTTGTAACAAGAAAAGCATTGAGTTCAATTGCAGTTCGAATGAGCTTTGCATCAACTTCACGTATATCACTATAATCAATATAGGATATTTTCACCTCAATATCTTTTCTCTCCTGTAACTTGTTTAACATATCTAAGCCCCTACGTCCACGAGTACGTTTAATTGAATCAGAAGAATCACTAATAAGTTGGATCTCTCGCAAAACATAATTGGGCACAATAAATGGTCCCTCAACAAATTTTGTTTCTGCTATATCCATTATACGTCCATCTATTATCACAGATGTGTCTAGTAATTTAGGTCGTACCATACCGGAAGCATTTACAGTCTTATCTGTAGAGGAAACCTCATCTGTTATTTGTGGTAGAGTTAGGGATAATCCCGTATTTATAAAAAATAAGATACTTATAAGATAGGATAGTATCATCAAAGCTCTAGATTCAAGTCCCAAAAAAACGAAAAAATGCTGAAGAATATAAGCAGCAATAAGACCGCTTAAAATTCCTAAGGCCATGCCTCCGGTATTTCTACTCCGTAAACTGGGAAATAAAAATTTATTATAGGATAAAAAGCCAACTAGAATAAATGCCACTATCCCAGTTATAATACTTCCTTCTTTACCCCAGATATTTTCTTGATATGCAATCGCATAAACTAAAGTTGTGGAACAAATTACCACCAATAATCGATATATATGTGTCATAGCTTTTTACCATCTCTTTTTATTTAGCTATATCTGGGATGAACGTTGACGAGAAAAAATCCTTCTTAAGCAAGAACTTCTGATATCATGTTTCCAGCCTCTTCAAAACTGATCTGTTTACTTAAGGCAATTTCACTTGAGATCAATCTATAGGCGGATTCATATAGCCGACGCTCCATTAAGGAAAGTTCCCTATCTTGAGCGCGTTTGTATAAGTTACGGCAAACTTCAGCAACGGAATATATATTACCTGATTTGATCTTATTCATGTTATTTTGATATCGGATCTTCCAATCCTCTTCTGTGTCTACTTCATCTTTTTTCAAAAGATTAATCACTTTTCGTATCTCTCTTTTTGCAATAATGGGTCGAATTCCAACTCGTTTAGCATTTTCAATAGGGACCATAACCGTCATTTTATTATTCTCTACTTCCATAACATAACACGGTTTTGTTTTCCCCAGTATGCTTTGTCTAGAAAGTGAAGTAATTTGCCCCACTCCATGCATAGGATAGACAAGATAATCACCCACCTTATATTTCTCATGCTTCTTTTTAGGTTTGTCTTGAACAGAGACATCCCCCCCCACTTTAGAAACATCGGAATCATGAGATTTCCTAGATTCTTTTACTGAGTTCATAGAAACAGCAGAAGAGTTAGGTGTTTTTTTCTTTTCACTTGCTACCGACTTTCCTATTTTCTTTTTCGATATTTTACTCGCCTTTGCTCTCATTTCAACCTTAAAGACAGACCACTTATGATAATACCATCTATCAGTAAAAAAACCGACCAGTATAGCTGATTGATAGGGTGTTGTAAGCCAAATATCCTCGTCAACACTTTTTCTATATTTATAGAGTCTGTATTGTGGATTCAAGTCCGAAGTGTAACAAACTTTACTTGCTTATTTTTTGAAAAAAGGCTTCAGCAGGGATCAATATCCTAAAGATTAGGTTTGCCTACGATTGAATTATGTGAGAGCCTTTTCTATATCTTCTTGTTTTACTTTTGTAAAATCGTATCCTTTCCTAAAATATTGTCTAACTAACCTCAAATAATGGGACTGTAGCAACAGTCTCAAAATATAAAAAAATAGGAAAGTAACTTTCTAAAATGCTTGAATTCAGCGTTTCACGACATTCTATTTGTCATTCCCATGGTTTCATTCCACAACAGCTCCATAATAGGTGACGATGTTTTTTTGCTCTTAGCTGAATAGCTTCACTCCGATGCGAAATAGCTGTCCTTTGAGCGACATTAGGAAAGTATTCCTTACCTCCAAGTCTCTTTCACTTTTTTAGAATTGTACTCTTGTGAACATCTATTTTCTTGGATATACTCAGTAGAGCACGGTCTTGTATGTTTCATGTTTTCGATGATCTCTCTGTCTTTTAACTGTTGATGTCTATATAGTCAGCCTTGAAAAACCAGAATACTATGGATATTTCGCATTTATAAGCTATTCTGAAGTAAAAAGTAGTACCCATAATCGCAAGGTTTTGCGAAAAGGTGTTCAAAAGCTTGTGTTTTTCAAGCATTATTTTTCAGAGGTTCCCTATGTTAGCTCAAAAAAAAAATGATTATCAAAGAGACTTGTTTAAGACGAATTTGGAAGGTATGCTCAATCATAATGAGCCCTTATTTCGTTTAGCTCAGAAAATAGATTGGGAAAAGTTTGATACTGAATTTGGTAAACTCTATTGTCCTGACAATGGCCGTCCAGCCAAGTTAACCCGCTTGATGGTAGGACTGCATTACTTAAAAGCCACATTTAATGAAAGTGATGAAAGTGTTTTAGATAAATGGGTTCAAAATGTCTATTGGCAACACTTTTGCGGATACCAAGAATTCCAGCAGGAAGCTCCTTGTGATCATAGCACATTAAGCAGATGGCGTAAGCGTATAAAATCTAAAGGGATGGAAAAGCTTTTAGAAGAAACAATTCGTTGTGCTCTTTCTAATAAATTACTGCGTAGACATCATGTCCAAAAAGTAAATGTAGATACAACAGTTCAGGAAAAGGCCATTACATATCCAACAGATGGTAAACTATATTTTAAAGCTTTACAATATTTATCAGAACTGGCTAAGAGAAATAATATTCGTCTTCGCCAAAGTTATTCTCGTTTATCTAAAAAGTCATTATTAATGCAGAACCGATATTTTAGAGGACGTAAATACAGACTTGCAAGGCGTGAGCAAAAGAGCTTAAAAACCTATTTTGGCCGTGTTTTACGGGATGTAGAGCGTAAATTACATTCTATAGACTTACATAAAAATTATGAATCTTCTTTGTGTCTTCTTCACCGTCTTTACGATCAAACCAAGGATAGCAAAAACAAAGTTTATAGTTTACATGCACCGGAAGTAGAATGTATCTCTAAAGGAAAAACGCATAAGAAGTATGAATTTGGATGTAAGGCAAGTTACGTGACAAGTAGTCAAGGTAACTTTGTTTTAGGCGCGATGGCAAAACATGGTAATCCTTTTGATGGGCATACATTACCATCGGCCATAGAACAGGTAGAAAGGTTTTTACCCAATTCATTAAGTGTAAAAGAAGTTTTTGTGGATAGAGGTTATAGAGGAGCGAAAGTTAAAGATGGGATAACAGTTCACATTGTTGGCGCAAAGAGGAAGAAAAAAATGAAACGTAGTTTACGCAAGTGGATGAAAAGAAGAGCCGCTATTGAACCCATCATTGGTCACATGAAGAATGATGGAGGTGTACGACGAAATCACCTCTTAACGCAAGAAGGTGATAAGATGTATGCGGTTTTACTAGGTGCTGGCTTTAATATGAGAAAATTGCTAAAAGCTTTTTCTTGGCTTAAATTTATTCCGCAATATCTGACTAATATTTCCTTAAAAAAGGAAATATGGGTTATGGCATTTTCTTAATATAGTGCCTTTTTCAAGCTTAACTATATAGCATAGCAGGCTCTCTTTTTGAATGCTTTAGGGAAAGAGCTATGCTTCCAGTAGTTAGACAAAACAGTCAATGCATTGATGAGAAAGGTATTAATCTTAGAAAAATCAATGGGACATAGACTTTTTCTAAATCAAAGGAATCTGCTCGTATTGCTCTACTGCTCGGGAATAGAGCTAAAAGTCAAATGTGCTGCATTTCAGAATTGAATCATGACAAGCTAAGTCTTACGATAAAAATCTTATTTTTTTTGAGTTCCTACTTGGCAAGACAGCATACCATACTTATTTCTCCCTTTTATACAGTATGAAAAAAAATATTTATATAACAACTCCAATCTATTATGTAAATGATCACCCCCATATAGGTCATGCGTACACAACTATCCTTGGGGACACTTTAAAACGATATTATCAGCTTTTAGGCCATGATACCTTTTTTCTAACGGGGACGGATGAGCATGGGCAAAAAGTACAGCAAGCCGCTAATAAAAAAAATATTTCACCAGAAAAGCAAGTAAACGAATGCCATAAGCGTTTTAAGGAACTCTGGGAAAAATTAAATATTTCTTATGATCGATTTATTCGTACAACAGAATCACAGCATTGCACCTATGTACAAAAAAAGTTACAAGAACTTTATGCAAAGGAAGAAATCTATAGCAAAAAATATGCCGGTTGGTACTCGATAGGGGAAGAGCGTTTTTTTTCTGATGATGAGCTAGTAAATGGTAAAGATCCAATTAATGGACACTCTGTAGAGTGGACTGAGGAGAAAAATTATTTTTTTACAATGGGTAAGTACCAAGAAGCCTTAATAGAGCATATCCAGTCTAACTCTGATTTCATTGCACCAGAACACCGGCGTAATGAAGTCTTAGGCTTTTTAAAAAAGCCTCTACAAGATTTATGTATAAGTCGTCCAAAATCTCGTCTCACATGGGGAATTACTCTGCCATTTGATAGTGACTTTGTAACTTATGTTTGGTTTGATGCCCTTTTGAATTATCAATCCGCTTTGTGTGGAGAGTATATAGAAAATGAGAAAAGTAAAAAAAAGAATTGGCCCGCGAATTTTCATTTAATTGGGAAAGATATACTCATCACCCATTCTGTTTATTGGCCAACGATGTTACTTGCTCTGAATGAAGAGTTACCAAAGCATATTATGGCACATGGTTGGTGGTTAACAGATGGTAAAAAATTGAGTAAAAGTTCCGGGAATGTGATCGATCCAATATCATATATAGATAAGCATGGTGCAGACAGCGTACGCTTTTTTTTAATGAGAAATATGAAAATGGGACAGGATGCAACTTTTACCGATCAGTTTTTTATCCAACGTGTAAATACAGACCTAGCAAATGATCTAGGAAATGCTGTAAATCGTGTTCATAAACTTCTTTGCAAAAATTTTTCTGGTAGCATACCTGTACCAGGTAAAGCAGGTAAAGAAGAGGAAGACTTGCGGCAATTAGTTCAGTCTACAGTGAAATATCTTCCTAATGCGTTATCACAAGTTCAGATATCTCAAATGATAGAGAAAATTTTTGATCTTGTTGTGGAAACAAACTGTTACCTAGAAAGAAAAGCCCCTTGGCATTTAGTTAAAAATCGAGAGGAACTGCAAGATAGAAGCAATTTATCAACAATACTTTATCATGCAGCAGAAACTCTTAGATTGGCCCTTGTACTTCTAGTGCCTGTCATGCCTCGAAAAGCAATAGATGGTCTTGCAATGTTAGGAATTGTAAAAAAAATCAGCGGAAAGGATCTTTTTTGGGGTATTTTGCAAGGTGGTGAAAAGATAGTGGAAAAAGAAGCTTTATTTCCCAGAATTTCTTGAAGATGCTTTTCTCACAAGGGACTTTGCGAAATGTAAAGAATTGTAAATAAAATGCTGATGCAAGGCCTTCTATGCAGGTATTTTCTTATTTGTTTGTATTTTACAACAGCCCCTACAAAGGAAATATTTTTTAGGAGGCTATTGCCAAAGGTAAGAAAGACGGAAGTAATGCCGTAAAACACCGATTTAAGGCATGTTAGACGGACAATCCTTACTTTTTTACATTTTGGACAATAGAGACCCGGGGCTGTCGTCCCCCCCCCCCTCATAAAACAAAGTGCTATCTTACCGTTTCTTGTTTTGTCATTCATTGAAAAAACCGACTCTGTAAATATGAAATGGAGAGATATTTTTATTCAAATCAGCTTCTTTTATTTGTTACCATATTTTCTCATCTTCTCTCCTTCTTTTCTCTATGGACAAACTATAAACGCAAATCGTATCTTACCCGATCCTTATTATCCCCAAAAACCAACGGGGGGGCTTCGTTTAAATTATTACTATGATCGCACTGGACGTTGGGTAAAATTTTCTGATTGGATACCATTTCAAAGGCGTAAATTTGTTCCCCATCATTTGGAAGATTTTTATGAGTTATACGGTTTATCTCATAGTTATGATGCAGCAGATATAAAAGAAAGTATATATTTCTTGCATCAAGCATTGTTACATAAATTTCGTCACCCTAGTCGTTCGTTATGTAAAATCAAAACAAAGACTCAATTTCATAAATATCGTTTGCTCCTATTTATGCATATCAATAAGAAAATTATGCGTATGTTTTTACGTTTAGGGTCGCAATATGATAAACGTAAGTTATATTATCACAATTTAGATTTTGCCGATGATTTGGAGCATTCTTTTTTAATTGCAAGAAGTTATTATAAGCAGGCGCGACCTTTTTGGCAGAAAGCCATGGTATATGCACGTCAGGCGTATCAATATCCTTTTATATTGGACATACCCACCATTGAAAGTGAGGCTTTTCAAATCATTCAAAAAGAAATAGATTATGATCGTATAATCGTGAGACATATTGCAAATGTAAATAAAAAACTATCTGTAACGAAAATATTTTTAGACAAAGAGGGGAGGCCTCGCCCTGTGAAAAGTGCTATTCAAAAAGATATAGAAAAGATGTACGATAAAGATTTTAAGCCAAGCCCTTTAGCAGCTCCTCTAGTTACTCCAGAAAAATAACTACTTTTTGACTACACCATTACCCTGAAAGTTCTTTTCCCACTTTATCATGGCAAGTCTTTGCTAGTCTATAAAATACAGCAGGCAATTTCTGTTCTCTTCTCTCTGCAATTTTTCTAGCATCATTACAAAAGCGTTCTATATCATAAATTTTATTTCCTTCCAATCCCCATGAAAAAGGCGGAAGATAGTTTGGAACAGTAGTCTTTCCAAATATATTTGCACCGGCATCAATACTCGCACCAGTGGGCAAAAGTGTCCCAATCGCTGTTTTGACACAGTCTCCTATAAGGGAACCAAATTTAATTTGGTGTGTATTCAATGAATTTGTTTTATATTCGCTTCCCTTTTTTTCTATTGTACGAATTTTCACATTACCATAGTTATTTTTTAAATTAGAATTTGTTGTCATAGCACCTAGATTAACCCAATTTCCGACAATACTATGCCCTATAAAGCCATCGTGACACTTGTTGCTAAAATCTCCAATAATAGAACTTTGGATTTCCCCACTAATACGCGCTCCTTCTCCTATGATGGACCCACCAGATATATGAGAATGGGTTATATGCGAATTCGGGCCAACATATAATGGTCCACAAATATAACTAAAAGGGCTTATTTCGGCATTCGCATCAACAATGATAGGACCCGATCTTGTATCTAAAACAACTCCAGGAAGAATATTACACGCTTCGTGTAGGAGCAAATCCCTACGTGAGCCAAGTACATATTCCTTACGTAAAGAAAAATTATGTCGTATTTTATTTTCTTTACGCCAAAGTAAAATATCCTTTTTAATTTGTTGATTGATATTTTCAAAAAGAGAAAATATATTTAATTCAGAAGAGAAAACTACATTCGTATATTTTTCCCTCAAACGTAAAGAATCTTCTTGTGTTTTTTGCGGATCACCAAGCCAACTTTCAATAGCAGGTCTTTTTTCTCCAGTAGAAGAAAATGGTAAAATATTTTCTCTTTCTGCTATAAGTGTTTCATAAGCAATATCTGGATGCAAGAAATATATTTCGATTTTTGAATTCTGTTTTTTCACCCGTTGCAATGGAGAGTATACACCATTACGTATAGAAAATATGGAACGAAAACGAGATAAGACCCTAGTGTGAGGAAGATTTGTATCGATAAAAAGGTGACGCATATGTCAAATATTCATTTACTTTGCAAAAAAAGCTACAACAATTAAGAAAGTGCACGTGATAGAAGATCTTGTTGTTCTCTTTGATGAAGTTTCAAAAGGCCTGAAGCTGGGCTGGAAGATTCCTGACGGGCAATACAGATGAGTTCACTATCTTTCTTCAAAAGAAGTCCCAGTGGCTCCCTTAAATAATTCCAAGCCCCTTGATTTATAGGCTCTTCTTGTACCCATAAAAACTCAACCGCTTTTGAATATAAGCCCAAAAGAGTTTGGAATTTTTCTTTTGGAAAGGGATAGAGTTGTTCTATACGGACAATAGTTACATCATTTCGATTTTTTTCTTTGCGATAGGCTTCCAGCTCATAGTAGATTTTTCCGGAACAAAAGAGCAGTCGTTTGACTGATGAAATAACTTTAGATCTCTCATCAGTATTATACAATAGCTCTTGAAAGGTAGTTTTAGTAAACTCAGATATAGAAGAACCAGCTTCTTGCAATCTTAAAAGGCTTTTAGGCGTTAGAATAATTAAAGGCTTTCGAAATTTTCTCAAAATCTGCCTCCGAAGTAAGTGAAAATATTGAACGGGTGTACTACAATTGCAGACTTGTATATTACTATTCGCACAAAGCTGTAAAAATCTCTCCAGTCGGGCACTAGAGTGCTCAGGGCCTTGTCCCTCATAGCCATGGGGTAAAAGTACAACCAAGCCACTCATACGATGCCATTTTACTTCAGAGCTTGAAATAAATTGATCAAAAATAATCTGTGCCCCATTAGCAAAATCACCAAATTGAGCTTCCCACAAAACAAGTGTGTGTGGATCAGCTAAGGAGTATCCGTATTCAAATCCTAATACGGAAAATTCAGAAAGAGGCGAATTACAAACTTCTAATTGACCTTGTTTTGAAGAAATATGATTCAAAGGAATATATTCGTTGCCATTTTTTATATCGACAAGCGCACAATGTCTATGTGAAAAAGTTCCTCGCTTTGAATCTTGCCCAGAAATACGTATATGGTGTTTATTTTCTAGTATGGATCCAAAAGCAAGGGCTTCTGCCATACCCCAATCAACGAAAAGTTTCCCTTCAAACATTTTTTTACGAGTTTCTAAAAGTCGTTTGATTTTGGGATGTATTTTAAAAGTTTTTGGTACTTGTGTAATTGCTTGCATTGTACTCTGTATCTGCTTAGAAAAAACATCTGCTTTTTGAGGCTCGGCATGATCATCTTCCAAGTTTGAGGACAAACTAGACCACGTTCCTTTCATAGTATCAACCTTCATCCGTATTTTTTGTTCTCGAGATTCTGTAAAAGTTTCTTCTAACCTTTTTCGACACCCTTCTTCAATGCTCTCAATATTCTTCTTTTCTACATCTGGGTATTGAAGGAGTTTTTCTCTATAAACTTGTACAGCACTGGGGTGTTTTTTAATTTTATCATACATAAGAGGTTGAGTAAAAGCTGGCTCATCTGTTTCGTTATGCCCTAAACGTCGATAACCCACTAAATCTATAATCACATCCTTACGAAAATATTGTCGATACTCTAAAGATAGTTTTGTTGCCCGGTAGACAGCCTCTGGATCATCCGCATTAACGTGTAAAATCGGTATTTGAAAGCCTTTAGCAATGTCTGTAGCATATTCTGTAGAGCGCGATTCCGGAGGAAGAGTAGTAAAGCCAATTTGATTGTTGATGAGGATATGCAATGTCCCACCAACACGATAACCAGAAAGGTTACAAAGATTTAGACTCTCTGGAACTACACCCTGTCCCATAAAGGCAGCATCTCCATGCACGAGGATAGGCATAAACACCTTACGAGCCGTATCATGGTACATAGCTTGACGAGCACGTATTGAACCCAATACAACAGGATTGACCGCTTCTAAATGGCTTGGGTTAAATGCTAAAGAGAGATGTACATCTTTACCAGAGAGAGTGGAACAATCATGGGAATATCCTAAATGATATTTTACATCTGCATAGTCCATCGCCTTGGGATCGTAATTCTCATCAAATTCAGCAAAAATAAGTCCCGCTGGCTTTTGGAGTATGTTTACTAGAACATTTAGTCGTCCCCGATGTGCCATGCCAATAACCATGCATTCTACTCCTAATATAGCACCTTCTTCTATTGCCGTATCCAATAATGGTACAAAACTTTCACAGCCTTCCAGAGAAAAACGTTTTTTAGCTATATATTTTTGTGCCAAAAACTTCTCAAAAGTTTCAGCTTGAACTAGTTTTTGGTATAAACGAAGACGAGTGGATAGTTTAAGATTTGCAGAATACTCTTCTGATTCAACATGTCGCTCCAACCAATCACGTTCTTGTGTATTACGGACATACGCATATTCAATCCCTATGGAACTACAATAACAAACTTCTAGCTTCTTTATGATATCTTTCAATTTTGCCTTAGATAAATCAGAAAAGGGTGTAGGGAAAGTACGCTCTCTATCTCTTTCCTCCAAACCGTACAGGGATAATTCTAAAAGCTCACGGTTATTTTCTCGTAGATTTAGAGGATCCAAATGAGCTGCGAGATTGCCAAATCGACGGTATGACTCAATTAATGATTGAACGCCTATTTCTTTATATTTTGAATGTTGTTGAGAATTTACAAAAAGCGAGGAATGAGAGGCCATTCCGGAACCATTTGTATCCTGTTTTAGGTAACCATTACCATTTTCTAAATGTGTGAAGTAATGCTTCCACTCTGGAGTGACAAGTTGGTCATTTTCACAAAATTTTTTATAAAGTCCTTCGAGGAAATTAGCATTTTCTCCAGTAAGTATCATAATGAATATTATCCTCTTCTCTGTACCCCTTTCTTTACTCCCATTCTTTCTTTTCTTGAGTAAGTTTTTTAGAAAGCTTCTTCTTTTTCACTCTTTTTGTATCTTTTTTAACAGGAATTGGTTCATGATTTTTCGTTTTCACATCATTTTTTTTTGCTACTGGTATTATATCTAAACGACTGTTTAGATTTCGTGGAATAACATCCGATGTGCTATGTCCCAAATATTTAGAAATTTGTAAACGCTGTATTTTATTTTGTAGTGTAGAACGTTTGATATACAAAGACTGGGCAGTATGTGAAATATTTCTTTTATTTTTTTCCAGAGCACCTAAAATAATTTTTCTCTCCAGTTCAGACATAATATCAATCAAACTTGCCTTACTATTTAGACATTGATTTACTTCTCTAGAAAAACCTGGATCCATCCCATCACGAAAAATAAATAAATAGCCATGCAAATTATTTATTTCCTTTATATCAATTATACACACATATTGGTCTATAAATGAATCATGATAACTAAGGGTAGAATCTGAAGTTTTATTGAAAGAGCTGGAAGGGGTCTCTTGAGAATAAGATTGAGCTAAAAGATTGCAAACAGATTCGAATAAATAATTTTCAGTTTGACGAATGGAATTTTTCATTTTTTTCTTAGTCAGTATATTCTTTTCAAATAGTTTATTAAAAAAAAGAGTTTTACCCTGTAAATCACAGGCATACATAGGCCAAGGAAATGCTTGTAATATCAGTTCACCTAACCAGCGACTGTTACCATACTTTGCGTTTGCTTTTTTTTCCACCGTATCGTCATTTTTTGGATTTTCTTTATTACTTTGCTGAATTGTAATTTTGCTTTTTTCATCCGATAACTGGGGTGACTGAGATAATGCCTGAAGGAATTGTCTCTCATCCCAATGAGCAACTATATGGCCTTTGATATCTAAAACAGGAATTTCGGATTCGTGAGTTAATTTTTTTAGAAGCTCTACCGAGCTGATCTTTGATTTTTGGATCAGTATCTCAGGTATCTTCTTGTATTCAACGGAGAGGCGGGCAATATCAGTTGTCCAACGATTTAACTCATTTTTGGGAAGAAAGCCAATAAGCTTGTCTATGGAGGTGTTTACAGTATTCTCTTTCGTAGAAGTATTATTTTCCGCCAAGCTTTTGCTTTCAGGTACAAGACTCTCTACGACTGGAAAACAAGGTAGATTGTAACGATAAAAATCCCCAAGAAGGTTGGCTAAAAGAGCCACGGTGCAACCTAGGGTTCTAATGACTTTCTGGCAAGAACAAAAACTCTATTGCATTTTTATCTGTAAAGATGTACAACAGTTAAAAAAATCACTCCATCGTTTCCAATGTTGATTACATGCGAACCTAAAATAATCATAAAGGGACTGTTGCACAATACAAAAAAACAGGAAGTCAACCTTCTAAAATGCCTTAAATCAGCGATTCACAACGTTCTATTTGCAATTATTTATATTTGGCAATAGTCCAATGAGAGTAAAAAATAAAAGTTTATACGATTTTTAATAAAATTACTGAGAAAATGGTCATCTTCAATTTAGATTTATAGGCACAATATAAATTTGGTTCAGCTAGGTCTAAAACAATAAACAAATTTAGTTTTAACTGGATAAGAGGCATTATTTTTAGTCATTATAGTGTTTTCGTAAAGGACTTGACACTCATCTAGACTTTTATTCCAATTATATACAGTTTGGCACTTAAAAGTTCAGTTACTATTAAGCAAAAGAAGTTCCCAACAGGTGCTACCCTACTAGAGAGTAATGCATCTGTTCGTCTTCTTGTGATACTCCATGAAGGCAGTGTTTGTGCAGTCAATACAAGTTTAAATTCTAGTCAAAAACATTATATTTATAGCTTAAAGAAGAATAGTATTATTGGATTCGGAGCATTGCTCAGTCGTTTATCTTCCCCTGTAAGATATGTAACCCAAGTGCCTTCACTCATTAGTGCTTTCCCTGTAGGAAATAGCTTTAGTCAAACTATTATGGATAGCATGAGAGTAGGTATGATGGCAGCACGTTCTCTACTAAATGAGATCTATAGCAGTTATCAAATGGTATCTCAATTGGGAATGCTTACTTCTCAAATGAGTAAACTGATTGATAATCTTGCCTTATCTTATAGATATTGTGTACCGGAATTATTTCAAAGTAAACAAGTTGTTGCAGATGAGGAACATAGCGATCCTATTCTTGAAGCTGCACACAAGACTGTCGCAATGTTTGAAAAGAAAGGAGGGCAGTATGCTAATTCTAAAATGGACACTTGGTTACAAACAGATCACAGTGACCTTTTGGGAGTGAAGTATATCCCTGCTTCCAGGTTTAATAGTTCTAATTTTCGTTTTTATCAAAAACTTCTTTCTTTACCCAATAATATTCAAAATGCAATGTACAAATCAGATATAGGTATCCTAGAAGGATTAACCCAACAACTCCATAAAATCCTTTTTCAAAATATTGAAGAAGTACATGATGTCCAAAAATCAGTAAAAACAAAATTTGATATTTTAATGAATGGGAAATATTCTTATGCAGAAAAGCTAAATATGCTGATGAGCAACCCCATGCCTTCTGTGGTGAAAGTAAAGAGATCAGAAGTGGAAAGCATCATTCGCTTTTTCTATAAAAATTGTAAGCTGATCATTGCACATTCTGAAAAGTTGCAAAAGATTTCTTATGGGAATCAATCGCAATCTTTAAACAAAATATCAAAAATAGTTGATAGTTATGAAGAGGGGAAAGAAAATAAATCTTCAGTATTATCTGCTGGAAGGAATTCAGATACGAAAAATATTCAGCAAGAATTACACTCTTCTCCGGAAAAAATTATTTCCTTACTTAAAATAGAAACTGAAGATGCAAAAAATATTTTAGAAGCCTTAAAGAAGCTAAAATCATTTTCTTCTCCGTTAGATGGAAATCAAGAGGCTCGTAAATTGCGTCGAACGGTCACGGCTATATATACAAAAATTTGGGAGAAAGGGTATAAGCTATATCGTAAAAATACCGAAGAAAAGAAAAATACTCCAAAACTTATCTCTCTTATGTTGAACTTTGGCTTTTTTGATGAAGAATTGTTAGATGAGAAACATTTATCTTACATTTATAACCTTTCAGAAATCAAATACACATCATCTTATCCAATTAAAACAGGCATCGAATGGTTAGGGCTGGTATGCGATAAGGGAGAATTACCTTCTGTCGATGAATTGGGGCAAAGTTATTTTGATAAATTAAAACTAGATAATAGAGACGCCGGTTGGAAGCGTGAGTCAGATGTACCCGAAAGTGTGAATACTATGGAGAGACGTTTGCAGTATGAGATGGATGCCTTTTTTGCTACAAATGTGCGCCTGACTAGTGGAGTGCCTACTACGTATTTGCCGATACTCAATCGTTATCAGCTCACAATGCCTATCGAAAAAGCCTTGCTAACTCAGAAAAAAGTTGAAAATGCTATCAAGGACATTCTAACTATTGATTTTTCTGCCTTCCATCACGAAGTGATTGTAAATGATGAAAATCTGAAAATTTTTAGAGAATTTATCCAGAAACAAATCTTCCCTTATTTTATAATTATGCCATCCACTGGGACAAAAATAATGATGTGGCAAGAAATAGCTGGTCGTAATAAGAGTTCACGTGCTCGTTTTGCCTTGCCCATTTTTGCGACATCAGACATCTTCATACTCTTGGCTGAAGCCGTAGCTGTACTTCGTTGGGAAATGACAAAAACAATTCAAGGTGCAAACTGGAATGATGTGAGTCAACCTTCAATCACGGCAGATTATACAGACTACGTTCAATTTTTCAAAAGGAATTCAGAGCTTTCAATTGAAGTAAAAGAAAAACTATCCTCTGAATTTAAAAGATTTCGTTCTGACCGAGATCGCTTTACAAATGATTATATCCAGTGGCTTAAATATGAGAGCCAAGGTATTTTAAAGCTAAATAAAGTTTCTCGAAATATTTTTTACCGGCATATCCCTTTTGCAAAAGAGATACGCGATAGAGTATCTAAACAACCCGCCTTTCTTGATATACACAACCGTTTTCGTAATATTTCATCAAAGAAACACAGACAACTAGAAGCACGATATCGTAAATTTGGAGAGAATCCACCTGAAGATTTCCAAGCTAACCTAGATTTTTATAAAGTGTGAGTTTTTTATTTGTTATCATACGGTCAGATATAATTACTCTCTTCAAAACTATATGCCCTTGTATAATTTTGAATAACTTCAAGTATCAAACGTCCCCAGGCGTAGGCGTCATCGGGGTCAATATGAATATGTCTCACGTTTGGAAAATATGGCTCCTTTTTATATAGGCTGTGGGTGATTTCAATAGTACGTATAAAACGATCCAATTTTCGGGAGCGAAAAAAATTGATTTTCTCAACTTCCAAACGTTGTTTAGGGATATAGCCTATGATGATTAACCGAGGGAAAAGTGCTTTTTTCAGCAAATTTAAAAACTCACCCATTGAACTGATCCTTTCAATAAAACCCTCATATGACCCACTCCCAATATTAACAATCTGTGTGACAAGATCCATTGCTAAAGAAATACCATCTGGAGTGGACATATCTGACATGATTACAATGCCTTCATCCGGTTGAAAAGTTTTAACAATTGTATTTGGGGAATGGTAACGGAGAAGTAGCTTAACTAATGGTATATCCATTTCATTGCTCTTTTTCAATATCACCTTGCCGTGTGCATCGCTTAAGTCTGCTCGAGACAATAAATAACGCTTTTTCAGCGATGTTTGATTCATAACACGAAATGTCTTTAATCGTGCTTCAATTTCTCCTAGAGCGGATATACCAATTTGAAGAGGATTTTCTTTTTGTAAATTTGGGTTTTGTGGTGTACGCATATTATTTCTCTCTTACAAAAGTAGAAATGAAAATACCTTGCAATAAATATTCCTTAGAAAACTATAAGGTCGTTCTAAGGTGACATGAAAAAGAATACACGACATGTACCATATATATACATACATATGCAAGTAAAATATAGTATGGATGTATACACGTTTTCATAAATAATAAGATGCCTGTATTCTTTTGATAATAATGAAACCTTTATTAACTAGACCACATTTACGTGTAGATGATGAAGGAAATTGGTGGTACAAAAATGCTTTGCTTAAAAACGAACAGGTGATCACTTACTTTAAAAGACGACTCAAACGAGAGGGAACAAAATATTACATAGAAAATATATTTGGAAATAAAATCGAACATGCATGTTTAGATGCTATTGAAGGTTTTCCTCTAATAGTAAAAGAAGTTATTTCTATCGTACCAATGGAAACTAATATTGGTATTAGTATTACTGTCCGCCTAGATTCGAAAGAAAACATCAAAGGTAGTGTTGAAAATTTATATGTGCTTGGTCCAGATTGTTTAGCAATTACTATTTCTGATCGAGGAGGTGTACCTGCTCGTCTCAATGCACAATCCATGGTATCTTTAGCTCCCTATTTATCTCAACGAAAGGATAATGACTATTTCCTTTCGTTACCGAACAACTCCTTTGAACACAAATTAGTCTTTCTTGAAAGAGAAACATTTTTTCACAAAAATTCACTATAAAAGTAACAATACATTTTGGATTTTAATGACATCTTTATTATAAATGGTTTGGTTAAAAAAATATTTTATAGGTTTTTCTGATGTTGAGTAGTGTACTAAAAAAGAAGGGAATAGAAAAAATACATTCCATGAGGGTTTTTCAAGAAAGTTTTTTTAGCCAGGTGAGGCAAAAAAAGTATTTGCTGTCTGTTTTTTTTTCTGGTATAGTACTTTTTCTTATTTTCACTTGGTTTGGAGAGGTAAATAACAAAAATAATGAGTTTCAAGAGGGTGGATGGATTAAAACATCCACTGCTAATTTGCGTACAGATCCTTTTGTCTTGGCTTCAATAGTAGATATATTGGTTTACAATACTCCCTTTAAAATAATAAGCCGTACGAAAAAAAGCGTACGCATCGCTTCTGGCAATAGGTACTGGTACAAAGTTCGTTTAGAAAATAAAATAGAGGGTTGGCTGTATGGGTCTGTTATTTCTCAAACGATTAATAAAGAAGATAGCAAAAGTGAAATAAAATATGTACCAGTAAAAGAAAAAGAAAATATGAAAAAAAGCAACAAAAATATAAAATGAAAAAGAATATTCCCTCTGCTTTACATCGTATCAATCGTTATTTAAGCATGGCTGGTTTGGGAGGAAGACGTGATGTCGAAGAAAAATATATTTTGTCGGGAAGGGTTCGTGTCAATGGTGAAGTAGTTAAAAAGTTGAGTCAAAAAGTTTCTACAGACGATGTCGTTTTTGTGGATGAGAAAAAGGTTTTCATACCTCTTTCGTTTAGCTATTATGTTTTGAATAAGCCTCATGGCTTTGTGGTCTCCCGTTCTACACAAAAAAAACAAAAAACAATATATTCCATTCTTCCAAAATCTCTACAAACTTTACGCTATGCTGGTCGTTTAGATAAAAATAGTCGTGGCTTGCTTGTTCTAAGTGATGATGGCGATTTTATTCATTCGATTACACATCCTCGTTTTGCCACACTAAAGTACTATCGAGTTCAATTGGATAAACTAATTACAAACATATCAGAGCAATTGTGTGAAAGAGGTGTAATGTATGAAAGTATGCTTTTACGTGCTGTAAATGTATCCGTAATTTCCAAAAAAAGGAGTACAATTGATATTGTGCTTCAGGAAGGTAAGAAAAGGCATATTCGTAATATGATGAAAAGTCTTGGGATACAAGTGATTGATTTGTATCGTTACAGAGTAGGAACATTTAGTTTCGATGAGTTCACTGTTAAAGAAGGTCAGTGGTTAGCTGTCTCAAAAAGTTATTTTTTTAAAAAAAGTAATTCGACATGTCACACGAAATAAATTGAAATACCCGTAAATTTGATTTTTATATAAATGAGCAATTTACAGTCCCAAAATTACATGGATTGGCATAATATTCCTCCCTATTGGAAGGATTATACTATATTGATTAATAGATTTTCCGGTCCCATACTGGATGTTGGTTGTGGCAACGCATGGTTGGCAAAATATGTACAAAATTATACTGGCATGGATATTTCCCCTAGTGGGGTAGAGCGAGCTAAAAAAGAAGGGTATAACGTACTACTGGCGTCTGCAGAAGAACCTTTTCCATTTGAGGATAATAGCTTTGGATGTGTTTTTATGAAGGATGTTTTGGAGCATTTGCAGAAACCAATGGATGCTGTAAGTGAAGTGATGAGAGTTTTGAAAGAAGATGGACATGTAATTGCTTTTGCACCAGATGCACAAAGATGGGTTTGGGATGATTATACTCACGTCCGTCCCTATTCAAAAAAAAGTTTTTATCAACTATTCGTAGATTATGGAGCCAATGTTAAGATACTATCCTATGAACCCATTATGCCGGGAGTAGGAAAATTTTGTAATCTTTTACGGTTAACTCGCAGACCTTTCTTCTTTTGGTGGTTAGCAAAACTTCCATTTATGCGTAGAAATGTATATATAATTGCAAAAAAGGTATAGCCGAGTGTTTTATTATAGGGATAGTAAAGCAATTTTATAAGCGATTTAATTTATTTTGATTTTTTTTATTAAGTGATAAACTCATCGGTCCATAACATATTTTATATATAGTAATCTACTAAAATATAAAAGACATGCAAAACAAGACAGACAGAGATATCTTTTGTCAAAGACGTAAGGCGTTTCAAAAAAAAATGGAAGCGAATAGTATCGCTATTTTTTTCAGTGCATCCTTACAGTTACGTAATAATGATGTGCACTATCCATTTCGCCAAGATTCAGACTTTTACTATCTCACTGGCTTTTCAGAGGAAGATAGCATTTTAGTTTTATTTCCAGACAATGAAGAAATTTATTTGCGTCCATATGATCCAGAAAAGGAGATATGGGATGGCCCCCGACTTGGTTTAGAAAATGTTTTTTTAGAATTAGGTATTTCGAAGGGAAAAGATATTACTTTTTTTTATGATAATCTTGAAAATCTTTTACGAGGGAACAAAATTTTCTACTACCGCTTTGGTTTAGTCACACAGCGAGACAATCGTATTTTATGTTGTATTCGCTCCCTTCTCGAAGGGAGGCGTCATGGTGTAGAAACACCCAATTGTCTTATCAGTCCAAGTGATATTTTACATGAAATGCGTATAATAAAATCAGATTGGGAAATAGAGCTCCTCAGAGAAATTTCTTGTATCACTTATGAAGCACATTTATGCGTTATACAAGAATCCCATGCAGGTATGTATGAGTATGAATTAGAAGCCATTCTTGAATATGAGTTTCGTCGAAAAAATGCTAGACAAGCCTACCCTCCAATTGTTGCTGGTGGTTCGAATGCTTGTATTTTGCATTATATTAAAAATCATGCAAAATTAAAAGAAGATAAACTTGTCCTAGTGGATGCCGGAGCTGAAAAATCTTGTATGTCGACAGATGTTACGCGAACCTTTCCTGTAGGCTCTAGATTTACTTCTATACAAAAAGATGTATATGAAATTGTACTTTGTGCACAAGAAAAGGCTATTGAGATGTGTATACCTGATAAAGATTTGAATAATGTTCATGATGCAGCCGTACTTATCTTATTAGAGGGTCTAGTTTCATTAGGCGTTTTGAAAGGGTCATCCCAAAGTCTTTTTGAAGAAGCTAAAGAGATCGAAGAAAAGGGAAATAAGGAGGCTATACAAAAAATTCCCTATCGCCGCTACTATATGCATCGCACAAGTCACTGGTTAGGAATGGATGTTCATGATGTGGGCCGTTATTATAACAAAAATCATAAAACATCAATACATCTTCCCCGGAAGCTTGAGAAGGGAATGGTTTGCACTGTTGAACCTGGGCTTTATTTCTCTTCCCAAGATGAAACAATTTCAGAAGAACTGCGGGGAATAGGAATACGCATAGAGGATGATATTTGCGTAAAAGAGAAAAAAGCTCTTGTCCTAACAGCTACTATTCCTAAGAAAGTAGAGGAGATAGAAGATATCTGCAGAGCTAAATGACTATTGTACTTTGTCGATAAAGCCTTTTACGTATGGCACTGTATTTTCTTTATGCATAAACATGATTAGTGAAATTCCATTCCCTCCGGGTATCAGCTTTCTAGGCCGTCATGGTGTTTCTGTTTTTAGTCTGTTTTTGATGCTATCTTTTTTCTTTGCCTCTTATTTTGCTCCTCGAGAACTACGTCGTCGAGGGTTGGAACCCGACGTAGGAGATTGGTGTATTTTAATAACTATATTTGGTGCCATTATTGGTTCGAAAGTCTTTTTTGTTTTTGAAGTTTGGAGTCGTATATGGATTATCGACTTAGGTTTTTGGGACACTTTGTATCGTGTTTTTTTTACATGGGCAGGAATGCACCACGTAGGAGGAGAAAGCATGTGGGGACATCTTTTTGCTGGTGGTGGCTTAGTTTTTTATGGTGGTTTTCTCTTTTCTTTCGCTTTCGTTTATTCATATCTACGAATTAAAAAGTTAGAAGTTTGGAAGTATGCAGATGTATTGGCTATATGTATAGCTTTAGGTTATGGTATAGGTCGTTTGGGTTGTTTTTTTAGTGGAGATGGTTGCTTTGGATATGCCAGTTCTGGTGTGAATATGCCTCTATTAACTTGGGTCTATGGACCGTCAGATGGAAATTGCCCCAGTGACCCAGCACTGGCATGGAAGTACCCCTACATGTGTACGGCAGGGGTTCGAGTTTGGAACACCCCATTTATAGAGGCTTTCTTTTCTCTTACCTTGTTTTTTATTTTTTTGTTCTGGGGAAGAAAGCAGAAATTTCAACCCGGTATGCTAATGGCTATGCTTGTTGTATGGAATGCCGTGGTACGTTTTTCAATAGAATTTTTGCGTTTAAATGATGCTGTTATACCTATATTAGAATCTCCCAAATATTTCATAGATGGGCTTCAAGCTTCTCTGCCACATCTTATTGAGCAAAGCCAGAGTGCTCGTCCGGAAAGTATTTATTTTTTACATTGGCGTTGGTATGGTTTTACACAGTCTCAAATTGTAGCTCTTTTATTAGGAATCACTGGAATAGTGATAATTATTTCAAAGAAACTATATAAGCGAGATAATGCTTAATTCTTTTTACAAGTAAGACCGCTAGGTTAAAAAAAATATTTTATGCAAATATATCTTGAAAGTGGAGATATAATTGATCTTGATGATGGTGCTTCTGGTGCTGTCCTCGCTAAAAAAATCAAAAAAGAACTCTCTGGTTTACCTTTAGCTTTACGTTTGAATGGGCAATTGAAAGATCTCAGTATCAAGTTACAAGATAAGGATAGGGCAGAGGTGATTACGTTTGCTGATTCTTCTGGTCAGAAATTGTTTTGGCATTCTTCAGCTCATCTCTTAGCACAAGCGGTACTACGTCTTTTTCCTGAAGCAAAACCTTCAATAGGCCCAGCTATAGAAGAGGGATTTTTTTATGATTTTGGAAACCTTACAATACAAGAAGCAGATTTATCTGAAATCGAAAGAGAAGTAAAGAATATTGTGAAAGAAAGACTCACACCTCAAAGAATTGAATATAAAAATGATGCAGAAGCTCAGAGGGTATTTAGTCATAATCCCTTCAAATTAGAAATCATCAAGGGCCGTGAAGAAACACTTAGTGCATATAAACAAGGTGATTTTATCGATTTATGTACGGGACCTCATATACCAAATTTAGGTTTGGTACAAGGTTTCAAATTACTTAAACTGTCGGGAGCTTATTGGCGTGGAGATGTAGTGGGGCCACAACTTACGCGTATTTATGGTATTTCTTTTCCTGAGAAAAAAATGTTGGCGGACTATTTAAAGCGTATAGAAGAAGCTCGTAAACGGGATCATCGTGTTTTAGGGGCACGTCTCAATTTATTTTCTTTTCAAGAAGAAGGGCCTGGAATGCCTTTTTTTCATCCACGTGGCCTCATTATTTGGAACGAACTACTTACTTTTTTACGGGAACATCATAGTAAAGCCGGGTATGTAGAAATCAAAACACCTAGTATGCTTTCACTAGAATTATGGGAAAGATCAGGACATCTGGAAAATTACAAAGAAAATATGTACACCATTCAAGCTGAAGAAAGGCACTTTGCGATTAAACCGATGAATTGTCCTGGTTGCCTTTTGTATTATAAACATAGCCAACATAGTTATCGTGAATTTCCTTTACGCATTGCTGAAATAGGACATGTGCATAGACATGAATTGAGTGGTGCATTATCTGGACTTTTTCGTGTACGTAGTTTTCATCAAGATGATGCACATATTTTTCTGTCTCCTCAAGAAATCACGTCGGAAATACTAGAACTTCTTTCCTTGGCGGATAAAATTTATAAAACTTTTGGGTTAGATTTTAACATAGAATTATCGACTCGACCAGAAAAATCAATCGGAAGCGATTCTCAATGGGAATTTGTTACAAATAGTTTGCGAGTGGCATTAGAAGCTAGTGGTCAAAATTTTATTATTAACGAGGGCGATGGTGCTTTTTATGGACCAAAGATAGACTTTCATGTACGCGATGCTATTGGTCGTACCTGGCAATGTGGCACAATTCAACTAGATATGTTCTTACCTGAACGCTTTGATCTATTTTATAGCACTCGCTCGGGAACAAAGGAACGTCCCATTATGATTCACCGTGCAATTTATGGGTCAATTGAGCGTTTTTTTGGCATACTAGTTGAGCATTATCGAGGACGCTTTCCATTATGGCTTTCTCCTCTCCAAATACGATTACTAACAGTGGCAGATCGGCATATAGACTTTACTTCTCAAATTTTACAGCAATTAAAAAATGCAGGCTATCGAGTAGAAATGGATGATAGTTCTGAATCAATCGGTAAAAAAGTTCGTAATGCACAAATGGGACAAGTTAATTATATACTTGTTATGGGAGATAAGGAGTTACATAATAATACGATAAATATACGAACAAGAGAAGGAAAAGTTCTTGCTGAAAGTACAGTGCACGATTTCATGACCTCTTTGCAAAAAGAGATAGCTGAACGTAGTTTATATGGAATGGAGGGAAAAAAAGGGTATGAATAAAAATTATATATATTGGGCTTTTGTTTGTGTCATTGTATCGTTCTTATGTGCCTGTGCCCCGAAAAAAGCTAGCGTCTACTTTTCAAATATCCAAAATGGAGCACAGCTTAAAGCACCGTTCAAGGTAATCATGGGTGCGGAGGGTATTACAGTTTCACCTGCCGGTGAACTAAAAGAAAATACAGGGCATCATCATATTTTAATTGACCGTGGTCCTTTTCCTGAAGGTCAAGTTATCCCTACCAATGAAAAACATATTCATTTTGGTGGTGGCCAAAAGGAAACAGAATTAAAGTTATCTTTAGGTAAACATAAAATCACTTTACAATTTGCAGATGGTATACATCGTTCGTATGGGCCTCGACTTTCTTCTACAATTGAAATCAATGTGATTGAGTAGTTGCGGAGCATTTGGCGAGATTTTTGTATCGACTGTGAGTTATTTTGACTACAGTTATAAGGCAAAATGATAATATAAAATATTTCTTTTCATCACGCTAACGATCGCTGAAAAAATTGTCTAACTATGACAAACCTTAGTGTAAATCTGAATAAAATAGCATTATTGCGAAATGCCCGCTCAGGTAATATCCCAAAAATTCAAGATGCGGTGCGTATAGTGCTAGAAGCAGGAGCTCATGGTATCACTGTGCATCCTCGACCAGATCAAAGACATATTCGCTACCAAGATGTACTATCTATAGCAGAACTCTTACAGAATGAATTTCCACAAAAAGAATTTAATGTAGAAGGAAACCCCTTTGAAGGGGCGTATTTGGATTTGATAGAAAAAGTATGCCCAACTCAATGTACGCTAGTTCCTGATAAGCCTGAACAATCTACTTCGGACCATGGTTGGAAACCAGAAAATATAGAAAAATTAAAACCTATTATCAAAAAAATTAAAAAAAAAGAGTCTCGCGTTAGTTTATTTATGGACCCAAAACCAGAATGGATTTTGCAAATAGGAAATACTGGAGTGGATAGAATTGAGCTTTACACTGAAAACTTTGCCAAATCTTTTTCTAAGCATGCTGGGGAAGAAAAAATGAAAAAAGAAATGAAAAAAGAAATGGAAGAAACAACAAATACTTATATTGCTTCAGCTCAAGTAGCCAATAAAATAGGTTTTGGAATTAACGCAGGGCATGACTTAGATCGTTACAATTTGCATTTTCTTGTAGAGCATATTCCTGAAATTATCGAAGTTTCAATTGGGCATGCTTTGATTTGCGATTCTATTTTTTGGGGGTTAGAAAAAACAGTAAAAGAGTATTTAGTCTGTTTATCACCAAACTAAACATTCTTTTTCAAGCACACATTCTAAAATTACAACTTGTCTCATAAAAGCAAAGAGTAACCTTGTCTACTGGGTAGGCCCAGTACTATTTTCTTTTTATTTTTTTATTTATGGAAAGTATATTAGAAAAAAAAATTAGTTTCAAAAATGCAGAAGAGCAAGGACTTACACATGAAGAATATAAAAATATATGTGATTTTCTAGGACGAACACCGACTTTTACCGAGCTTGGTATTTATTCTGCCTTATGGTCTGAACATTGCTCATATAAAAATTCTATTCTCCTATTGAAAACACTTCCGACTCGATCAAAAAAAAATCTAACACAAGCTGGAGAAGAAAACGCAGGAGCGTTGGATATAGGTGACGGTCTGGCCGTTGTCTTTAAAATTGAAAGCCATAACCATCCTACAGCTATTGAGCCCTATCAAGGAGCAGCAACTGGTGTTGGTGGCATTATGCGTGATATTTTCACAATGGGTGCCCGTCCTTTATGTTCTTTAAATTCTTTGCGTTTTGGTTTACCAAGTGAAGCTCATAGTCGCCATTTACTAACACAAGCAGTAAAAGGTATCGGAGATTATGGAAATAGCTTGGGTATACCTGTTATGGGGGGAGAAGTTTTTTTTGATAATAGTTTTTCACGCAATTGTCTAGTGAATGCGATGGTGGTTGGTATTGCTAAGCATGAGGACTTATCGTTTGCACAGTCCAAAGGTATTGGTAATCCAGTCTTTATAGTTGGAGCTAGTACAGGACGAGATGGAGTTCAAGGAGCTTCTTTTGCCAGTCAAGATCTAAGCGAAGAAAGCGAAGAAAAGAGAAGTGCTGTACAAGTTGGAGACCCTTTTATGGAAAAGCTTCTTATGGAGGCAACACTAGAAGTTCTTAAAGGAGATGCTGTTATCGCTATACAGGATATGGGAGCAGCAGGTTTGAGTTGTTCTTCTGCAGAAATGAGTGCTCGAGGAAAACTTGGGATGGAATTGAATCTAGATTTTGTTCCCTTACGAGAAAAAGGAATGAATGCCTATGAAATCATGCTGTCAGAATCCCAAGAGCGTATGCTTGTGGTAGTGACTAAAGGAAGAGAGCAAGAGCTAGTCGATATCTTTTCGAATTGGGGTCTCTCAGCTGTGGAAATCGGTAAGGTGACTAGAGATGGTATGCTACGTATTTTTCATCATAATAAATTACACGCAGAACTTCCGGCTGAATCTTTAGTTTTAGGTGGAGGAGCTCCTCGTTATAAACGAGAAAAAAGTAAACCAAGTTATCTAAAAAAAATACGACCATTTGTCACAATAGAAAAAGCATCTAGTCGAAAAGATCTTGCGACTATTTTTTTAGAACTTCTCTCATCTCCCAATTTGTGTTCTCGTCGTCCCCTTTATGAGCAATATGATAGTGAAGTTGGTTTATCTCGTGTTATTGGTCCAGGAGGACAGGGTGGTTTAGCTCGCATACCCGGTACAAATAAAGGAATTGCAGTTGCAACAGATTGCAATTCCCGTTATGTTTTTCTAAATCCATATGTTGGTACGGCTAGTGCTGTTTGTGAAAGTGCTCGCAATGTAGCTGTGTGTGGAGCCAAACCCATTGGTATTACAAATTGTCTAAATTTTGCTAATCCCCATATCCCAGAAAACTATTATATTTTTTATCATTGCATTCGTGGTATGAAAGAGGCTTGTAAAGCTCTAGGTATTCCTGTCACTGGAGGCAATGTTTCTTTTTATAATGAAAGCCAAGAAGGGCCGATACTTCCTACCCCAACGATTGGAATGATTGGGATCCTAGATGATATAGACTATCTTATCGAACCTTTTTTCTTGTCTCCCAACCATGTCATTTATTTGTTAGGAAATTTTTCACCTACATTAGGGGCTAGTGAATATCTCCATCATGTACATAACAGAATGGAGGGACAGCCACCGACTATCAATTTGAAAAATGAAAAAAATTTAATTGAATTTTTAACGGAAGCGGCCCAATATAAATTACTCACGTCGGCTTGTGATTTATCTCTTGGGGGGCTTGCACTTGCTCTCTTTCGTGCAAGCAATCATCATACACCCACAAAAAATATAGGATTTTCTTTAGAAAAAAATATAATCGAAGAAAAAATTTCTTGCTTAGAAATAGAAAAAACACAAAAATTAGATCAATTTTTCTTTGGAGAAACAAATGGATGTGTCGTATTAGCAGCTTATACAGAGAAACAAATATTAATTGAAAAATTAGCTCAAAAAAAGAACCTACCCATTGAGATAATAGGGAAAACCACAGATAATTCAGAATTAGACTTTGGATTATTTCAAGTCTCGAAAGAAAGTTGCTCTAGTATTTATGAAAAGGGCCTATCAAAAATATTTTAATATACAACAAAATTTTCAGAAGAGAATGCTGAATCATAAAAATTTTATTGTATGGATATATGGACGCTTGCTTCCGTTATAATTTTTTTATTTCAGTCATCAATTATGCGAGTAGGATATTTTGGAAGCCCAAGCATCTCAGCATGCTTATTAAAGCAATTACTCGAAACTAGTTTTAGCGAAATTGTTTTTGTTGTTTCTAATCCTGATAAAAGAATCAAACGATCAAAAGAATTGAAACCAACAGCCGTTTCTCAATTTTTATTAGACTATCACAAAAAAAATCAAAATGCTCAGATGCCTTTTCTTTTTCGCCCGGAAGATCTTAAAGAAGAGGCTTTCATTTCGACTCTAAAAAGACTACAAGCAGATATATTTATCATTTTTGCTTATGGTAAGATTTTACCATCAGAAATATTTGAGATACCATACAAAGAATCGAATTTAAAATTGGGTTCTATAAATCTACATGCCTCCTTATTACCAAATTGGCGCGGAGCATCTCCTCTTCAGACGGTTATTTTAAAAGGTGAAATGAAAACAGGCTGGAGCTTGCAATATATTACTGAAAAACTTGATGCTGGAGATGTGATTGATTCAAAAGAAATTTATATACATCCAAACGAAAGTTGTGGAGAATTGACAGGCCGTATTTTACCAGATGGTATAAAGCTTGTAATCAAAACACTAGAAAAAATGAACAAAGGTTTCCCAAATTTATCAGCTGAACCACAAAATGAAAAAGAAGCTACGTATTGTAAAAAAATCAATAAAGAAGCAGCTCACATCTCTTGGAATATCTTCGCGAAAGATATTCATAATCTTATTCGCGCATATAATCCAGAGCCCATTGCTTGGAGTTTTTTGGAAAAAAAACGGATGAAAATATATCGCACAGCCCTCTTATCTACGGGTATGCAGTTACCTAATGTTTGGTTAAAAGCATCACCCGGTACTTTTGGGCCATCCCCTAACGCAGACCAAAAAGAAATCTGGGTCAAAACTTGTGATTCTATACTCTCAATTCTAGAACTCCAATTAGAAAATCGTAAGCGTGTTACAGCCGAAGAATTTTTGAATGGCTATCGGCAAAAAGAAGTGATCATACTAAACTGAATATTTGTGTGATATTTTTAATTTATAATCTCAGAGTAAAAATTGCGAACGAAGCTGAGTAAAATGTAATCTCGTATAATAGATAGTTTACTAGTATTGTTTTTATCTTTTTATCGTGAGCAAAACAGAGGAAATCACCACAATCATAAAAAATATAATGAAGCTAATCTTCTTTTAACGAAGGATAAAGTTCTTTGATTCTATCTTGTATAAAAACATCCTTTTTTTCACTGGCTAAATAAGCTCTTTCAAAATATTTTTGTGCCTGTTTTTCTCCCTTTTGTACATAAAATATCTCTGCCTCCATACGAAAAGCTTCAGCCTGAATTTTTGTAGAACCCTCTGCTAATGAATTTGCCCTACGTGCATACTTTAAGGAACGAATATAATCTCTAGCTCCATAGTATCCATGACTTAAAATAAGATTTGCGATGGTGGGTCTCAGTTGTAGCGCTCCATTTGTCTCTTTTTTGTTTTGATTTTTCTTTACTGGGAACGGGTACCTACCTATGAGATTAAAAAGCTCATTGTTCTTCCCTAACTGACAATAAAATACAATACTAAGCCACTCTCGGTATTTAGCCCAAAAGGGAGGAAGTTCTATTTTTTCCGTTTCTTGTATTCTTCGAAAGTCTCGTAAATCTGTGCGGCCAGTATAGAGGAGCGTAGCATAACTTAAACTGAGTTCAGCTTTTTTTTTATGAAAAAAATCAGGCTGAATGGCTAAAGCTCTACGCATAGAAAGGATCACTTTCTTTGTAAGAGGGAGAATCGACTTTTTAGCTATACGTGAAAATTCTATTTGCTGTGGCAAAAATCCTCGCCCCGTGAGCTCCATAAGAGAAATTTGATCATCTAGTGGCAACAATAGATACAATTCGTAAAAAAAAAATAGGCCTTCATAATAATGGGATAACGCATTTGTAGGATTATTTTTCTGTGTTAATTTAGCTAATTTTCTAACCTGTTCAATTGACTCAAGTGTATCGTATGGCTCTTCATTCAAAGAGAGAAGACGTACTTCAAGTTTTTCTGTATGTTTTTCTAGTCGTGCAAATGCATTTGTTATAAAGTAAAATGAAAGCTGTGGAAAATAAGCATAAACCCAAGCTATGACTAAAAATAAAGCACAAGATAGAAAAACAGGTAACCAAACCTTTCGCTTTTTATTTCTCAGAGGAAGAGGATACATAAAATAATGAAACAAAAATAAATAGGATGTTACTTCAGAAAAATGAAGATAGTCTCATAAAGAATAGAGCCATCCCAAATTAGAAAGGAGTATTTTTTTTAGTATAACAAAAAAGTTATAGAAGGGTTTTCATTTTGGCACCTATCTCAGCTGGAGAGCTAACAACAGCAATACCAGCATGATTCATTGCATCCATTTTGGATTGAGCAGTACCTTTCCCACCACTTATAATAGCACCGGCATGACCCATTCTCTTCCCTGGAGGAGCTGTTTGACCCGCTATAAAACCAACAACTGGTTTTTTGACGTTTTTTTTACACCATAGAGCCGCTTCCTCTTCATCCGTACCACCAATTTCACCAATCATTACAATTCCTTCTGTATCGAGGTCCGCATTCAGCAAAGTAATCGCATCTTTATGACTCGTACCTATAACAGGATCACCGCCAATGCCAATACATGTACTTTGACCTAATCCTACTTCTGTAAGTTGAAACACAGCCTCATAAGTAAGTGTACCAGAGCGGGATACTACACCAATATTACCTGGTTTATGAATGAAACCAGGCATGATACCAATTTTTGCTTTCCCGGGACTAATGATCCCCGGGCAATTCGGACCAATCAGTCTAGTCGAACTATTCTTTAAAACTGTCCAGACCCTAGCCATGTCCATAATTGGTATGCCTTCTGTGATACAGATACACAAAGGTAAACCACTAGCAACGGCTTCTAAAATAGCATCTGCAGCAAAAGCTGGGGGTACAAAAATAACACTAGCATTGCCTTCTTCTTGGGTAACAGCTTCTTTTAAAGTATTATAAATAGGAATCCCATGTTCACTTTTTTGTCCTCCTTTACTAGGCGTCACTCCGGCAACAACGTTAGTGCCGTAATCTAGCATTTGAGAAGTATGGAAACCACCTTCTTTTCCCGTGATCCCTTGTACAATTACACGCGTTTTTTTATCAATGAGTACAGACATATTTATTCTTAGATTAGGCCTTTGTGAGTACCTGTGCAACCTTTTCTGCTCCTTCTTGAAGTGTTTCTGCTACAAGTAAATTGATTCCAGATTCTGCTAAAATATTCCTGGCTTGAACAGCATTTGTGCCCTGTAGCCGTACCACAAGTGGAACGCGAATATTTACATTCTTAGCTGCTTCCACAATTCCATTAGCCACACGATCACACTGTACAATTCCACCAAAGATATTCACGAAAACAGCTTTAACCTTAGGGTCTTCCAAAATAATACGAAAGCCATTAGAAACAGTCTCTACATTGGCACCACCACCCACGTCCAGAAAATTCGCAGGCTCAGCACCAGCTATTTTGACTATATCCATTGTTGCCATAGCAAGACCCGCACCATTAACCATACAACCCACATTGCCATCCAAACGTATATAATTGAGATTATATTCCGAAGCACGGACCTCTAAAGCATCTTCCTCTTCTTTGTCTCGTAATGAGGCATTTTCCTTGTGTCGAAAGAGGGCATTATCATCTAAATCCATTTTACAGTCTAGTGCAATTAATTCTTCCTCTCCATTTATAACAAGAGGATTGATCTCAAGCATAGACGCATCTTCTTCTATGTAGGCATTCCATAGCTTTTTTATAAAGACACTTCCTTGTTTCATACTTTCTTTTGAAAGCCCTAGAGAAAAAAGAATTTCGCGAATTTGCCAAGCCTGTAGGCCTAAACTAGGATGAATAGGAAATTTGTGTATTTTTTCTGGACTTTTATCAGCTACATACTCAATTTCCATACCTCCTTCTTGCGACACAACAAAAATAGGGCACTGCAAAGTTCGATCTAATAAAAGACTCAAATAAAATTCTTTTTTTATATCCGTACCTTTTTCAAAATATACACAAGAAACCTTTTTAGCTATCCCAGCAGTTTGTATTGTATGAAGATGATTTCCTAACAAGGCTTCCCCATATTCTTGAGCTTCTTGCTGACTCTTTGCGATTTTCACACCACCATCCATTATCTTCTTAGCTTTTTCTGGTATAGGGCCATCATAAACTATTCCTTTACCGCGCCCACCTGCATGAATCTGTGATTTGACAGCAACAATATTTGAAGCAAGCTCATTATAAGCTTTAGCTATATCCTTTATATCATAAACAACCATCCCATCGGGAACCTGAACTCCATGTTTTCGTAAAAGTTGTTTCGCTTGGTATTCGTGCAATTTCATAAAGAATATCCATGTTTTAATAAACGATTAAAGTGAAAATAACTTTTTACATTAAGGAGTGCTTTGATTTTATAGGTTTATTCAAATCTAATTAAGAAATTATGCGAGCAAACCAGACAATAGTACATACTTTACGAGAAGATCCAAAAGATGCAGTGGTAGCATCTCATCGCCTTATGCTACGAGCAGGACTCGTTCAAAAACTTGGTACAGGTTTATACCATTTCTTACCCATGGGGCTCCGTATCTTTCGTAAAATCGAATCTGTTGTTCGCGAAGAAATGAATAATATAGGAGCTCTAGAATTTCAAACCTCTATACTTACTCCAGCAGAGCTTTGGCAAAAATCTGGACGTTGGGATGCAATGGGAAAGGAATTGTTTCGCTTGCAAGATAGGCATAATAACTGGAATTTACTCGGTCCTACTCATGAAGAGACTTTCACTTATCTTTTTAAAGATTTACTGAAATCTCACAAAGACCTACCCAAAATTGCTTATCAAATTCATGCAAAATTACGTGATGAAATTCGTCCACGATTTGGAATGATACGTGCTCGTGAATTCATAATGAAAGATGCATATTCATTCCATCTATCAGAAACATGTTTAGATAAAACATATAATCTGATGCGTTTTGCATATCGACGTATATTTACACGGTTAGGTCTAAATACAATACTTGTGGAAGCTGATTCTGGAAATATGGGTGGCATGGGTTCAGAAGAGTTCATGGTTGCAAGCCAGATAGGGGAAGAGATGCTTCTTATTTCCGAAAACGAAAAATATCGTTCCAATTCAGAAAAAACTCCTGTTCTTTATAAAAAAGAAATCAATGTAAATCAGCTAGAGGCATCAAAAAATGCTACAAAATTAGAAAAATTATACACTCCTAATGTGAAAAGTATTGGGGCATTAGCAAATACACTACAAGTAGAACAATCTTCGATATTAAAAGCAGTTGCTTATACCACAAATAATAAATTTATTCTTATTTTCATTCGTGCAGATCGTGAAATCAACGAGTTAAAAGTTAGAAACTATCTAAAAAGCAAGGTGGGGAACAAGCTAGCCGTTGATGAACTGAAAATGGCCAAACAACAAGAAATTTCCCTTTGGGGATTACACACTGGTTTTATTGGCCCACTTGGACTTCCAATGGAAAAAAATGAAAAGACTAAACAAAAGGAAGATAAAACTTTATTAGTTTTGTGGGATAATTCAATCAAAACAAGGGAAAAATGGTACATAGGTAGTAATCAAAAAGATTATCATTATAGAAACTATGTATGGGACCCAAAAAATAAGACTGAAGACTTTGCTTTAGCTAGGACAGGGGACCCCGCTCCAAATGGTGATGGTTTCCTAAAAGAGATGCCGGGCATAGAAGTAGGACATATCTTTAAATTGGGACACAAATACGCAAAATATTTTGATATGACAGTTTTAGATGATCAGAGCAATAGTAGAACTCCTTTGATGGGTTGTTATGGAATTGGTATAAATCGTGTTATGGCAACAATAATCGAACAGTATCATGACAAAAAAGGTATTTTTTGGCCCATTTCCGTTGCCCCTTATGAAATCGTTCTGATAGGTATAACAAATTCCAAATCCAAAGAAGAAAATTGGGCAGTAGAGTCTTTTTATCAACTTCTGAAAAATTCAGGATGTGAGGTGTTTTGGGATGATCGAGATTTACGTCCTGGTGCTAAATTTATTGATTCTGAACTGATAGGCTATCCCATTCGTATCACGATGGGAAAAAATTATTTCTCTTCTGGCAAATTAGAAGTACAATTACGAAAAAATGATGTCACCTTATCTTTTGAGGGAGATCAGAAAAAGTTATGCCAAAAAATTGTACAGTTGAAAGAAAAGCTTCATAAAGAGATGAGGGTCCGAGTAGACAGCTTAGTGGCGGTAGAGGCATAGCATGTAACTTTTCCCTTCTTTTCTTCAGCCCGAAAATCATTTTTATTTTGAAGTTTCTTATTTTGTAAAATGTTCGCATTAAACCTATAATGACATTATCTACTTTTTCATCAGAAAAAAAGTGAACATGACTCCAGCATTTGATCTAGATTACGATAAAAAAGAGACCCCTTTCTTTGGCCTTTTTGGAGGTTGTTATAGCCCAGAAATATTACTTCCTGCTTTGGAAGAACTAGAGAAAATTTATTTTAATATTGTTAAAGATAAAGCATTCCAACAGGAGTGGCATAATCTTCTAAAAGATTATGCCGGGCGACCTTCTATAATTAGCCCTGCTCCTCGCTTAACTAAAGAATGGGGAGGGGCAAAAATTTATTTAAAAAGAGAAGACTTAAATCATACTGGTTCACATAAAATTAATAACGCAATTGGCCAAGCTCTACTAGCCCGTGCTTTGGGAAAAAAACGCATCATTGCGGAAACTGGAGCCGGCCAACATGGAGTAGCAACGGCAACAGTTGCAGCTCATTTTGGGCTGGAATGTAAAATATACATGGGTGAAGAAGATATACGTAGACAGAATTTAAATTGTTTGCGTATAAAATTATTAGGGGCTGAACTTTCTCCTGTTTCTTCTGGAACAAAAACTCTAAAAGATGCAACCAATGAAGCGATGCGAGATTGGAGTGCGAATGTAGCCAATACCCATTATCTAATTGGTTCCGTCATAGGTCCACATCCTTTTCCTAGAATGGTTCGCTATTTTCAATCTGTAATTGGTCAAGAAGCCCGTACTCAAATGATAGAGAGATATGGGAGCTTACCGGATGCCGTTCTTGCGTGCGTCGGGGGTGGCTCAAATGCCATAGGAATTTTTTCAGGTTTTATAAGAGACTTACGGGTACGCCTTATTGGTTTAGAAGCGGGGGGACGTTCAGAAAAGCCGGGTGATCATTCCGCTAGTTTAACGTTTGGAAAGATGGGATATTTTCATGGTACACGCTCCTTATATATTCAAAAACAGGCCGGTCAAATTGAAAAGGTTCACAGTATATCTGCTGGACTTGATTATCCAGGTGTTGGACCAGAACATGCTTATCTCGCTCATACTGGGAGGGCTGAGTATTATCAAATTAGTGATACAGAAGCCATACATGCTTTCCAAGAGCTAGCTCAACTAGAAGGAATTGTTCCTGCACTGGAAACAGCACATTCCTTTGCTTATGCACGTACTTTAGCGAAAAAATTAGGTACTGGTAAGCGAATTCTTATTTGTCTTTCAGGGAGAGGGGATAAGGATGTAAACGAAGTTTCCTTTCTATGTAGACAAAGTAGACAAATAGACAAAAAAACTACATAGTTTTTAGCATGACAATAAACCATTACATCCATGAGCAAGGCGTAAATCGCATGCTCTATATGCCTTATATTACAATGGGTGATCCATCTATGGAAAGCACGGTTGATTTTTCTGTATGTATGATTGATGCGGGAGCTGATATTCTAGAACTAGGAATTCCCTTTTCTGACCCTACAGCTGATGGTCCAATTATTCAGGCTGCTATGGATCGTGCTTTACAAAATGATATGAGTGGTTCTTTTTCTATGGAGAAAATTTTTCATACATGCCAAAAAATACATTCAAAGCGTTCTAAAATTCCCATTGTTCTACTTAGTTATTTTAATTCAATCATCAACGGTTTTTCTTTTTTAGAAATCAAAACAGAAACTTCAACTCAAAATTACAAGACTGGCGTAAAAAAAAATATTGAGTTTTTTTTACAAAAATGCCAAATCTCAGGTGTACAAGCACTAGTTATACCAGATTTACCTTACGATCAAATGGAAGCAGAGATTTTTCGTGATTTATATCAAAAGTATAATATAGCTCAAATTCTAATGGTAACTCCCTATACTAGTGAACAGCGTTTAAAAGGTATCTGCCAAGCTGCAAGGGGATGGATTTATTATGTAAGTAGTTATGGAGTTACAGGAATCCGTAAAGATCTATCCTTTGCCTTAGATATCAAAGAAAAAATCCAAAAAATCAAAGAGCTTTCTGGTCTCCCTGTTTTCGCAGGCTTTGGTTTTCATGATCCAAAACAAATACAAGGATTACACAAAACGGTAGACGGTATCATTGTTGGTAGCAAAAATCAAAATATAATAGCTACAAAAGCCACTAAAAAAAAAGAGTTAGCTAAAAAAGAGTTAGCTGAACTAACAATTCATTTCGTAAACGCCTGTCATTTCTAATCATATGATACCCTGATGTGATTGGAAATAATTCTCTTGCTAATTATATTTATCTGCAATATAAATATAATTTGTGATTTCTTTGAGAACCCTCTGATGTTTTTTTTGCAAGTTGCTACAAGTAATCGCTAATTCAATACAATTATCTGATAAACCAACTAATCTTTCTTTTGTATCAAAGGAAAAGATAGGTCGCTTACTATGTAACAGCCAGTCAGCGTTTACACCGTAACAAGCTTGTATTGCAAGAGCGGTTGTTTTTCTAATTTTATTATGTCCAGCAAGATAAGCTGCGACTGAAGAAAGAGAAACCCCAATTTTCTCTCCAAGGTCTTTGCGAGAGATATTCAGTCTTTTCATTATAGTTTTTAATCTTTGCTGCTGTGTCATCGAAAACTTGTAAAAAATCCCTTATCTACATATATCCATTCATTTGTGCAACGAGCCATTCATTTAGAGTTGTTACAAAAGTAATGGGACTATTATAAAAAGGAAGTAATGCCGTAAAATGCTGATTTAAGACATTTTAGGCGGATATTTTCTTGTTCTTTTGTATTTTGCAACAGCAACCCCTATTATAAAATCCGACCGAAATTAACACTATTTACTCCGAAAATCAGAATAAATTCACCATAAAATGTCGAAAACAAGTAAAATTTGTCAATAATTTAATCAAAAAATGGATTTTTACCAGAAAATTATCATATTTTTATTTTAAAATAAATTCATTTCTTTCTGTTCAAAAATCAAACTATTCTTGTATAGATATCTCTTTATATAACTTTCCCTACAAGTAGGAGGCACACCTAGGTGATTAAAGAAAATGAAGATATACTGTATCTTTATTGATAAAGAAATAGCCTAAACCATACAATGTCAGCACTCTGGTCCCATAGGGTACTATTCATAGCGTACTATATAGAAAAAAGACACTCCCGTTTTTTAATGAAACAATTATTTTCGCTAATAGGGGCTGTTGTAAAATACAAAAAAAGAGGAGGGCGACCTTCTGAAATGCTTCAAAGTAGCATTTCACGGCATTTTGTTTGTCCTTCTTTACATTCCGCAACAGTCCCTAATAATAACTTGGTATGATATTTGAAATTTCTGACCTGGTCATTATTGGTGTCTATTGCGTTGTAACAATTGGAATAGCCCTATATGGGGGAAGAAAAAGCGGGAGCTCTTTACAAGAATATTTCACCTCCGGAGGTAAGCTACCTTGGTGGATTGCCGGCACAAGTATGGTTGCCACCACATTTGCTGCAGACACTCCTTTGTGGGTGGCTGGGAAGGTTGCCTTGCACGGGGTATCTGCCAATTGGCTTTGGTGGAGTATGGCAGCAAGTGGTTTGCTCACTGTTTTTTTCTTTGCCCGATTGTGGCGACGTGCTGGTGTCCTTACAGATCTAGAATTCATTGAATTGCGATATAGTGGAAAACCCAGTGCATTTCTACGTGGTTTTCGTTCTCTCTACACTGGATTTGGCTTGAATTGTATCATAATGGCTTGGGTAAATCTAGCTCTAATGCGTATTTCTGAAATATTACTACCTCAATATAATGCAAAACTAGTTGTTATTATTTGTCTTCTTTCTACTTTATTTTACGTGGGTATAGGTGGTTTACGTGGTCTTGTTATGGCCGATACCTTCCAATTTCTGATTGCTTTAGGTGGCTGTATACTTTTAGCCATTTTTGCTCTTAATCATCCGTACCTTGCAGAAAAAGGTGGTTTAGAGGAAGGACTCGCACCATCTTTTTTTCGTTTCTTCCCCGATTTAAATACAAATACATCAGCTGTTCTTTCCGGTGACACACAAAAAGAAGCTTCTTCTGCCTTATCTTGGGATGCATTTTTAGTTTATATACTGATACTTTGGTGGGCTTCTTGGTATCCTGGCTCCGAACCCGGAGGGGGGGGGTATATAACCCAAAGAATTTTCTCGGTAAAAAATGAAAAACAAGCTATCTTGTCTGCATTATGGTTTGTGGTAGCACATTATTGTATACGATCATGGCCTTGGATTTTATCAGCTCTCGTTGCAGCAGTCTTATACCCATATTTAAAAGGAACAGAAAAAGAAACTGGTTTTGTATATTTAATAAAAGATGTTTTGCCTTCCCCTTGGAAAGGTTTACTCTTTGCTGCTTTTCTGGGAGCCTATATGTCAACTCTTTCCACTCACTTAAATTTGGGATCTTCCTATGTCGTGAATGATTTTTATAAACGCTTTCTTGTGAAAGGAAATGGAGAAAAACATTATATTTTTATTTCTCGTTTGGTCACGGTTATTTTGGCTATCTGTTCTTTATTACTCACTTTTTATTTTATGCCTTCAATACAAGTGGGTTGGAGTTTATTGCTGGAAGGGACCGCAGGCATAGGCTTTGTTTTGATTCTTCGTTGGTATTGGTGGAGAATTAACTCTTGGTCAGAGATCACAGCTATGTTAACTCCCGTTTGTATAATTTTCGTTTTACGTGTGATTTTTCCTTTGGTTACAAATTTTACTATGCCTCCTGCTCCCAAAAGCCTTTTAATTATTGTACCGATTTCTGTGATTGTTATTCTTCTGGTAACCTATCTTACTCCTAAAGAAAATAAAAAACATATTATGAAGTTTTATGAACGTGTTCGTCCTCTTGGACCGGGATGGTATGCGATTACAAAACAAAAAGAAAGTGGACTAATGCTTCTTTTCTTCACATGGCTTTCATCTATTGCGTTTATTTATAGCCTTCTTTTCTTAATTGGTTCCATTGTATTAGGATTTTCTTTGCATTTTTCCCCTTTTTTACCTTACTATTTGCTATCTTTTCTTTTTAGCACATTTATCCTAATCTTTCTGATCAGAAAGGATTTTTCAAGAGAATGTAACAGAGAAATGAAAAAATATTCTAAATAAAAAAACAACGAATACTTATTTAATCTTATTTTTCAGGCAATTATTTTATGGTATGAACATTTATCAATCAACCCAAAGTCATTTATCATCTATACATGATAAGCAGTACATAGCAGTTTTATATTATTATAAAGAAAAAATAGGAACATCTTGTCTGCAAGAACAGATCATTTCAAATACAAAGAGAATATCTTCTTTTCTTGGTTTTCATATTACCTTTCAATTCTTTTCCAATTTGTACAAAGGCTTTATCTATCGAACGGATGATAAAGCGACCATATATTTCATATCTCATCTTGATTTATATATAAAAACTCCAGCAGATAAAAATCTTTTCTTCTCTAGTAGTTTAAAGTATGAAAATAAATTTTCTAAAATAGAAAAAAATTTATTTTCTATTTATTTCGAACAATCTTTTTCACAAAAAAAACAGCAAATATTATTCCTTCCTGCCATTAATGGAATACAGTATATTGATTTTTTTGTAGATCATAAGGAAAAGCCTATTTGGAAAGAAATCAATTCCTTTAAAATCAGATGGTATTTTGGAAATCAATTTTTTGATAAAAACACTAGGATAGCTTTAAGCTCTATTTATCTATCTCATTTATCACAAGCCACGGTAAATTATAAACCACTTTCAACTTCTGTATTTTTTCGTGACGGTGTAATGAAAAATATTTCAGAACAAATAAAACACAAAAAAAAACCAAAAAAGAAACATAGACACTTTATATTTCATGTCCAAATGAAGTATAACAAAAAAATCACTTCGCATGCTTCTTGCGTTGAGACAGACATCACTAAATTTCTGAGAGTATCCTATTATAAACAAAGAGAAAAATTTGATACCCTTATCTTGAATATAGAAAATCAAAGGATATGGGGAGATTGGCTAGAGTTGGGGAAAAAATTACCCATTTATAAATTAAATAAAATCATCAAATCTTATAATTTGCGTGTTGGAATTTCATTCCCTCCATTTTTAGCTCATTCTAAGAGTAAAATTGTGAAAGATCATCCAGAATTATTTCTAAAAAAAGAAAGAAAATTTATTTCTGTTGCAGTTGGGAAAAATTCTTTTTTTGCTAAAAAAACTTTATATGTTTTTGACCTGACACATCCAAATTATTTCTTATGGATCTCTCAAGTAATTAAAACGATTGTCAAAGATTGGAATTTCACTTTTTTTGATTTCACTTTTTTTAATCCTATTTATTCTACTCTTGGCACAAGATACGACTCTTCTAAAAGTAGCGTCGAATATCTGAATAATGTAATAAAAATTATAAAGCGTACAGCCGGTAAAAAAGTAACGATCCATATACCTGAGGAAAAATCATGGCCAAGCATACATCTTATAGATGGAATTAAGAAAAAAACAGGTTATATAAAAAGAAACTTTTGGGAAAACAATACAACTCTATTCATTCGTTCTCTAAAAAAAGAACTTTCACGTTTAGCATATCTTTTACCAATTCAAAATCATTTTCCCCTATTTAGTACTGAAGCTACTTTGACATTATTGCAAAACTTTCCAAAACTAAATCAGCGCCAAAAATATTTACTTTTGTCCATTATTGCACTATTTGGAGGTCATTTATATATTCAAATTGACTATAATTCAAATACTGTAATTAGAGATGTGTACAATGATCCTGACTTTCAAAAGATGTTGCTTATTCATGAAAAATATAAAAACCAGTCTCTTCAATTTTTATTTAAATCTAACACAAATTCTTACAGAAAAACTGAAAACAGAGACCCTACGCCTGTAGGTGTAGGTATTTATCAAAAATCAATGTGTATGGTCATTTGGAATATAGATACTAAGCCTAAACTTATAGATATTTCCTTACCAACAGATATAAACTTGATGCCCTTCCAAAAGGGGAGGGATTACTGGACAGATCAGTACATACCTTGGTATTGCCAAAAAAATAGAATTCAAATCGGTTTAGCTCCTTTTGAATGTTTCCTTGTGACTCCTTCGTAAAAAATAACAGCAATTTGGAATTATATTTAAAAAAATTGTTTGTGGCTATCCGTTTTATAAAATTATTTTCCATTTATGTACTCCAATAAGAAAAGAAGTATACTTACGGGAATATCTTCCGAAATATGTATAGGGATGTATTGATTGGTTTGTAGTTTTGTTTTTGATTTGAAAGCCTCGAAGTCTCGAAGTATAATCCTATGCTGTCACGAAGAGCCTTTATATGGAAAAATAAAAATGTTTAGTTAAAAAAAATTATAATTTAATCTCTTAACATATGGAAGAAAAAAAGTTATCAGATGATGAAATAGAAGGCCTTCTAAAGGAAGCAGATCCGGTGGCGGAAGAAAAGCCAATAGTGGAAGATGTTGAGAGCGAGGGTATGGCTTCGCTAACACAAAACTTATCGATAGAATCTGAGACCCAAGAAAAAGAGAATATTGAAATTCAAAAGGAAATGCTGAATAACGAGATAGCAGAAGAAAAACCTGTTATAAAACTAGATGACCTTGTCAATATAGATAATAAACCGGGACAGGTGAATATGGTGGAAATCGCCTTTCCTAATTTAAGTCACAAAACAGGAGAAAAAAATCAAGTGGAACCAAATATGAATCTTTTGATGGATGTCCAAATGTCTTTGACTGTAGAATTGGGTAGAACGAAAATGTTTATTAAAGAAATTCTTGGTTTGGGGGAAGGGTCTATTATTGAGTTAGATAAACTTGCTGGAGAGCCAGTCGATCTACTCGTAAATGGGAAACTAGTTGCTAAAGGAGAGGTTGTTGTTATCGACGAAAATTTTGGGGTGAGGGTTACCGATATTGTGACACCAAGCGAAAGAATTAAGATTGAAAATAAGGAGATATCATAACATTTCATAAATTTACTATAATCGAAAAAACCATCGTAATAATTTTCTATATTTACTATATGATTATGTACAAATAATCTTTAATGTATTCATATCTATGCCAAAAGAACTAAATCGTGTCTTTAATTTTTCCCCTGGGCCTGCAGCTCTACCAACCTCTGTTCTAGAGCAAGTACGTGATGAATTACTAGATTACAAAGGGCATGGAATGTCTTTAATTGAAATGTCCCATCGAGGTAAAATTTTTGATGATATTTATAAAAAATCTATAGAATACCTACGACAAATTGCTTTCATACCCGATCGCTTTGACATATTGTATATGACAGGAGGAGCTTCCACACAATTTGTGCTAGTACCATTAAACTTGTCAAAGCGTGGGAATCGAGCGGGATATATTCATACAGGAAGTTGGTCGAAAAAGGCAATTGAACAAGCAAAAATTCAAGGTATTGATGTTCAAATAGCTGGAAGTTCTGAAGATACAAACTTTACTTATATCCCAAAAGAAATCAATTTTAATGATCCCATAGACTATTTACATATAACTTCTAATAATACTATTTTTGGCACGCAATATTCTATATTGCCAAAACCAAAAAATACAAAATTAATTATCGATATGTCTTCTGATTTTCTTTCTCGACCCATCCAATGGGATAACATTGGTATGGTATATGCCGGAGCACAAAAAAATGCCGGTCCAGCCGGGCTCACTATTGTTATTATTGATCGAGATTACTATGAACTAGAAAAACAAGATACACCCACACTCTTTAGGTATAGTACTTTTGGAAAGAATGAAAGCATGTACAACACACCACCAACCTTTCAAATTTATATTTTTTTTCTGATTTTAAAATGGATAGAAGAAAAAGGTGGTTTGGAAGGCATAGCTCTACGCAACCAAAAAAAAGCACAACTTATCTATAATGTTATTGATAGCTATCCTTATTTTTATAGAGGATATGCAAAAAAAGAAGATCGTTCTTTGATGAATATAACTTGGAATTTTTCGGATTCTTCTTTAGATGATCTCTTTATTAAAAAGGCTGAAAAAGAAGGTATGTTTGGTCTGAAAGGGCATCGATCGGTGGGAGGTTTACGCGCTTCCATTTATAATTCTATGGAAAAAGAAGGTTGTCAACTCCTAGCTAACTCTATGAAAAATTTTTGTGAAGAACATGGAGGATAAATGATGTGGCTTAAATTAGGTGAAGAGGAACTTGTTAATCTAGATCATTGCACTTCAATCAAAATAAACGAGAATTTTGTAATTGAATTACGCTATGCAAATCCATCTCAAAATAGGGTCATACAATTTTCAGATGAAGAAAGTTGTTACCAAGCCTTCGATAACATTGTAAAAAACTTTGTTCGTATCCAAAAAGCTATGGAATAAGATGGGGCGAAACAAATAAACTTCTAGTTTTTTTGTCTATAATATTATGGGAAATTTTTTCAGTGTAGAGCCTTTTTTAGGCACTTTTCTCTTACGGTTTTTTGTTTCTTTGGTATGCGGAATAATCATAGGGTTAGAACGTGCTTCCCGTGCGAAGCCTGCGGGTGTTAGAACGCACATGCTCATCAGTACTGGCTGTTGCTTATTTATGAGTGTCTCTTTATTTGTAGCAGAAGAAGCTCGAAAAATGGGATTTATAACACCTGACCCTGGGCGTATAGCTGCTCAAGTTGTAACTGGTATTGGTTTTTTGGGTGCCGGCGCAATTATAACAAACAAGGGGCTTGTCCGAGGTATGACCAGTGCTGCAACAATTTGGTGTATGGCTGCAATTGGTATTGCAGCTGGATCGGGTATGCTCATTGTCGCAGTCAGTGTTAGCTTTAGTATTGTTTTTATACTGAGACTTTTCGATCTGTTTGAAAAGCGTTTACGAATCAAACGTTTTCGTGTTATGTCAATGGATGTGACTGTTAAAAAAGAGGGCAGGGTACCTGACATCCGCCATATTCTACGATCTATGGGTATTACTCTTTCACAAGAGAGAGTTTCGCATTTACTTGGAGAAGTACATTATCACGCCAATATCCTATTTCAAGGAGATATGGAGGAAGAGATAGAAAAACGTCTCAAAAAAGGAAAGGGAATACGCGATGTCATTATGCTCACACCGGGAGAACTTTGGGATGGTTAGAAAAAGCACAAAATAAGATGAACCATCCCAAAAAAGTTTTGTCTAAAGAAAACAAGGAGAAAACTATCTAAATGACTATTTGGTTATTTTAGGAAGTATTTTTCTTAATAAATCACTATCTATTTATTAAAAGTTTAATAAAGAAAAGGAATCAAAGGAGGATCTTATGGAACAGAAAAAATGGGAAACAAGTTGTAGAAAAGGGGCATTATTCTTTTTTACTTTTTTTATAGTTCTTATTGTGTGGTATTGCTCTGGGTCTGGCTCACAGGTACGGAGAGATGCTACGACTGTTGGGGCAGAAGGTTGGGTTTTTGAGGGCTGGGCCTGTGCACCGGATTCTGCCAAGGCACGTCTAGGTATGAGTCCAGCAGACTACTGTAAAGATGAGCGTAAAAAAGACTATCTTTACTTAAAATTTACCGCACGTTCTTCCGAGAGAGCCATTCAAATTGGTAGTATCGCTATGAAACAAAGCACTTGTCGCCGTGCAGCACGTGATCTTGTTGCAGGAGATGGTCTTTCTAAAGTGCTAGGTGATTATCTGGAACAAGCTTCCGGAGTACAAGATGGACAGTCAACGGGCCAAACGATTATCACACAAACTAGAGGTAAAATTAGCGGGATAGGTCTATATGACTGTTGTTCCATTAACCAAGCAACAGGTCGTTGTGCTGACGCTCGGCGTGATCAAGCTGAAACTTGGGAAGAATGCCAGTGTGTGGGCTATTTTCGTTATCCTGGTGGGAAACGTGCTTTTGCAGCCAAAGCGGAAGATATTTCACCATCAACCGAATAGGAAAAGAGCAAATAAGGCATTTATATAATGCCTCTGTATGAGAAAATGCATGTTTAAAATAAATATGCTGTACAAAAGGCAAATAGAGATTACGGTTATTTAAAAATACTTAGGTATGGCCACATGCCTAGGTGTTTTTTTATTGCACTTCACGAGAATCATTTCCAGTATGTTTTCCAATATTTTCACCCCGAAAACATCAACTTGATAAATTTTCTTTTTAGCGCAAAGAAGATATCAAACCTTGTGAACACTCTCTCTCCCCCCCCCCATGGCATAAATAAAATCTCCATATTTTTGTATACGGTGTTAGAGTTGTAAAATATAAAGTGAGAAAATGTTAGTCTAAAATGCTTTAAATTGGTGTTTGGTTCTGTTTTTTTAACTTTTTGCAACCGGCGTGTTTCCCCCGTCCCATCCCCCATGAAGGGGCTTCCGTTCCAAAAAACTAAGGAATTAACTCGTTTGGAATGGGCGGATTTAACTTAGGAGTGCAACACTAGGCCTTACATTATGGTACATTCCCACTGTGTGAGAAAAGACCTTCCGAAGAAGGGGTTTTATACCCCAACTCCCAACCATTTTCTATACCGATTAGTCATTAAGTCGGTGATTTTGAATAGCCCTTTTCGCTTACTTGATCCAAAGACATTCCCTTTGGAAAGAATTGCCCTACTCAACGAGTCATTATGGTTTTCATTCAAACTATGTTCCCATGAATGATACGGTTTGGTAAAGTATGTTTCACATTTGAGTTGCTTGGCAAGCTCACCGTGCCGACTAAACTCTCTGCCATTATTAAACGTTAGTGCCATAACAAATGCTTTAACCGTCTCTAATAACCTGAGTATACCTGCATTTGTTTCCTTTGCGATTTTGTTCTTGATTGGGAAGGAAAGATACAATTTGCTTTTACGCTCAGTCAAGGTGGTAAAGACGCCCTTATGACCAACACAATCAGCTTCCCAATCCCTATACGTGAGCAACTATCTATCCCACTGAGTCTATTCTCAATATCAACACGATTGGGGATAATACCGCGATAGTTGTTCTTGCCATAACGTTTGTGATGTTTTTTGGCCTAGTGGCGTAAATACTGATAAAGTACCCCCCTGCCATTTTATTCTTCAAGATGAGTCGCTAGATGGTTTCAGTGCTAATACTAATATGCCCATCAATTTGTTCAGGACTCCAATACAACGCAAGTTTTTGCTGAACATAATACCGTAAATCAACAGTTAGTTTGAGATGCTTGGTTTTCTGTGTATGTCTTGTTTTGGCAAAGCTATGGGCTTGTTTATTATAGTGATAACCGTTACTTCCGGTATTACGTTTAATCTTACGGGCTGATAGTTGACTGATCTCTGCCCATGGTCTTGGCTATTTCTGTCAGTGTTGAATTTTGTTTATTCATTAAGTGAATATGGTATCTCTTTTCATCTTTTACTCCTCTTTTTGTTAGCCAAAGAATATCAGTACACCCTTTGGCTGACTTAATGGTGTGTTGCATTTATTATGTGAATTCAAGATGCTTTAAATCAACGGTTCATGGCGCTTTATTTGTAATTATTTACATTTCGCAATAGTCCCATGAAATGAACTTTCTCCTATATTTTCTTTATAGCTACAAACTAATATGAACGATCAGTATATACAGTATAAATTAAATAATCACTTGTATAAAAAATAACACCCAACATAAATTAACTGCTTGTCACTTACTTCTATATATATATAGAGAGAGTACTTGCCAATAGGACATAATACGTTTTACGTGAAACTCTTTTATATGACAAAATAGCTATTAAGCGATGAGAATAAAATCATGAGTCACAATTGTAGTGAGCTCAAAACATTATAAAATGCTAAATGAACGAAAGTTTCAAGAGTTATTTTGTTTCATGCAAATCAATTTGATTGGCGTGAATAATATTGTCTAGTTTTTGTAAATCTTCAAGAGTACTTTCTTTTAAAAGTTCATCTATGCTAATAATACAATAGGCATCTTCACCTTTTGTGTTTCTACTCAATTCTAAATGAGCAATATTTACACCCTCTTTACCAAGAAAAGTACCAATTGTTCCAACTACACCCGGAACATCTCTATTTTTTATAGAAAGTAAAACATCTTTAGGCTTAAATTCAAGGGGAAGTCCAAACATAGAAAAGATAAGAGCCTCTTTCCGCAAAGATGTATAACTAAGCTCTATAAGATTTTGCTTTCCATCTCTTATCAATAATTGCACATAACTAGAGAAGCCATTGGACACCCCATATGACAAACTATTCATTTGTATTCCACGTTCTTTGGCCAAAATGGGAGCGTTAATAATGTTTACCTCATCCCCGAGGGCAGGTATAAGTAAACCATATTGGATGGCAGAGCTTATAGTATCGATTTTATATTTTGTGATTTCTCCATAATATTTAATTTGGAGACTCTCAATATTTTTTGCCAGTTGTCCTAAAAGTTTACCAACACGGATACCACCCTTATAGTACGGTTGTAGAAATTCCATAGATTCAGGATTAATTGTAGGAAAATTCAAAGAATTTATAGCCACACCATTTTTAAAAAAATCTATCATGTTATCAACTGTTTCCACAGCTACCGCAAGTTCCGCATCATCTGTAGATGCACCCAAATGGGGAGTCATAATACAATTATCAAAACTCCGCAAAGGAGAATCCTTTGAAAGCGGTTCTTCAGAAAAAACATCAAGGGCGACTGCTTTTAATTTTTGAGTAGTTAAACCTTTGACCAGTGCTTCTTCATCATAAATACCACCCCGAGCAGCATTGATTAGTACTACTCCATTTTTTAGATTATCCAAATTTTTCTTATTTATAAAATTTTTGGTATCATCTGTTAAGGGAGTATGAACAGTAATAAAATCGGAACGGGCTATCAATTCATCTTTTGTAACTAGTTCAATCCCCAAATGTTCTAATTGGTCAGTTGATATATATGGATCATAACCAATGACGTGCATTCTAAGACCTAATGCTCTATATACAAATTCTTTCCCAACACGCCCCAACCCTACAACACCGATAGTTTTCCCAGTTAACTCAGAACCCTTAAATTTACTTTTCTCCCATTTCCCATTCTTAACAGAAAAATTAGCTTGAGGTGTATAACGAGCACAGGCAAACAAGAGGGCCAAAGCTTGTTCTGCTGTGGATATTGTGTTCCCACCTGGTGCATTTTCTACAATCACACCCCTACGGGAAGCTTCCATTATATCTATATTATCTACGCCAACACCTGCACGTATAATGATTTTAAGATTTTTAGCATAAGAAAAAGCTTCTTTGTCTACCTTTGTAGCTGAGCGTAAGATTAAACCTTCTGCTTTTGGAAGACTTTGCAGAAAACTAGAACGCTGAAAACCTTTTTCCTCATAAAGAACTGAAAACATATCCGTTTGTTCTTTGAGTCTAGTAATACCCTTTGCAGAAAATTTATCGCTGACAAGTATGGTGTGACTAGTCATAAAGAAAAAAACATATCCAAAAATTCTACGAGGAAAAACATAAAAACATAATTACTCTACCCAAAAAGCCTAGTATTTTCTAATAGCCCTTCTTTGAAGGGTCTTTCATTTTCATAATCGTTTTAACCTCTGCCATGGCAATGCTAGGTAAGAAACGAGCAAAAAGCAAAAAGAGAGTGAAAAATAATCCAAAGGAACCAAGCATAATTAAATAGTCATGAATAGTCATAACATACATATCCCAGCTGGAAGGTAAAAAGTCTCTGTGCAAAGAAGTAACAACAATAACATAGCGCTCAAACCACATACCAATATTCACAAATATGGAAATAATCCAAAGAGCAACTACATTGGTCCGTATAGACTTAAACCAAAAAAGCTGTGGTGAAATAACATTACAACTGATCATAATCCAGTAAGCCCACCAGTAGGGACCAAAGGCACGATTGATAAAAGCAAAAGCCTCAAATTCTACACCACTGTACCAGGCCATAAAAAACTCTGTTGCATAAGCAAGACCAACAAGAGAACCCGTTAGTGTCACAACTTTTGCCATGTTTTCTAGATGCTTGATGGTTATGTACGCTTTAAGCTTGAATACTTCCCGCAATATAATAAGTAAAGTAAGGACCATACCAAAACCAGAAAATATAGCACCAGCTACAAAATAAGGGGGGAAGATAGTCGTATGCCAACCTGGAATAACGGAAGTCGCAAAATCAAAAGATACAATACTATGTACAGAAAGCACAAGAGGGGCTGACAAGCCAGCAAGTATCATAGCTGTTGCCTCATAATGAGCCCAAGTTCGTGTACTCCCAACCCAACCTAAAGAAAGAACGGAATAGATTTTTTTACGTACAACTTGCCAAAAGTTCGCCCCTCGAATACGATCTCTTATAGAGGCAATATCAGGAAGGAGTCCCATATACCAAAAAACAAAAGATATTGTTAGATAAGTGGATATGGCAAAGAGATCCCATAGAAGTGGAGATCGAAAATTTGGCCAAAGAGCTCCGCGTTCATTTGGATAAGGAAGCATCCATAAAGCAGCAAACCAAGGCCTTCCCGTATGAATAATAGGGAAAATACCCGCCGCTGCCACAGCAAAGATAGTCATCGCCTCAGCAGAACGGTTAATGGCCGTACGCCATTGTTGACGAAATATATAAAGAACTGCCGAAATAAGAGTACCTGCGTGGCCAATTCCTATCCAAAAAACAAAGGTAACAATAAAACTCCCCCAACTAACAGGGACATTCACCCCAAGTATACCTATCCCAGTTGATATAAGATAAGCTATCTCTATAGTTAAAAGAAAAAGAAGAGACGTCGCTAAAATAAAAGCCCCCCACCAAAGTTTTGTGGGAAAATTTTCAACGGGATGAGAAACATCTGCATTAATATCTTTGTAATCTTTAGATTGTTCTACGAGATTAGGGTAGATATATTCTTGATCTTTCTCTTGGAGCGTGGACATATAACGGTCTTCTTTTATGTTTTAGTTTTTGAATTCTGTTTATCCGTAGGGTTTTTTACAGCTGTTGATTTGATTTCTCTATTTCGAACTTTAGCTAAGTAAGTAACTTGAGGCTTCACTCCCAAAAAATCTAAAACTTGGTAGTTTCTTGTTTCGGATTTGTTGAGTTGTGACACTTCACTCTTTGGGTCAAGAATGTTGCCAAAGCTTATAGCATGAGTAGGGCAAACTTCCTGACAGGCCGTTCTCACAATACCATCCGGAACGATTGGATCCTTACCCCCTTTTTCCTGACCATTTAAATCATTTCTATTTGCCTTAGCACGAACTTCTTGACGGGCTGTAGAAATTCTCTGGACACAAAATGTACATTTTTCCATAACTCCTCGCCCACGTACTGTGACATCGGGATTCAGCGCCAATTGTTGTGGTTCTTGTATTTTTGTTTTCGCTCCTTCCCAAAAATTCCAGTTCTCAAACCAGTTGAAACGACGGACCTTATAAGGACAATTATTAGCACAATAACGAGTCCCTATACAACGATTGTAGGTCATCACGTTTAGCCCTTCATTGTTATGTGTGGTTGCAGCTACAGGGCAAACATTTTCACAAGGCGCATTTTCACAATGCTGACACAACATAGGTTGATGAGAAACTTCGGGCTCTTTTTCCTCTCCACTAAAATAACGATCTATACGTAACCAATGCATTTCACGACCAACTTTTACTTCATCTTTCCCAACCATTGGTATATTATTTTCAGTATTACACGAAGTTACACAGGCACCACAACCGGTACAAGCATTCAAATCAATAGTCATATGCCACCGGGTTCCCTCATATTTCCATCCCTTCTCTAATTCTTGTTTTTTAGGATATTTGATGGCATCTGGCTTCAACGTAAACTTCCCACTTTGAAATTCTTTATAAGTAGTTTCACGAACAATGGGACGATCATGCTGACTTGACGAACGGTATGGTACCTCATGTACACCCTGGGGTGTAAAAAAGGCCTTTTCTTCATTTGCTGTACTATGGCGATAAATATCTTGTGTACTGGCTATTTCATAGCTTTTACCAGTATTCCGAATTTCTGAAAGCATACCAGAAAAGGAAAAAGAATCGGAGCCTGCTTTGATTAGATGCGAGGCATTTTTTCCCACTCGATTAGCCACTTTACCAGCCGAACTACGACCATAGCCTAACGCTAGTAAAGCAGCCTGCGGATGAATTCCAGGCTGAAGGTGTACAGGTACTTCTATTCTTTGTTCAGCATCTATACCAACTTCCACCAAGCTACCCTGTTTTAGCCCTAGTTCTCTAGCTGTTTCCGGTAACAGACAAAGATAATTATCCCAAACGATCTTTGTTACAGGATCGGGTAACTCTTGCCTGTAAGCATTATTTGCATGACTACCATCCCCCACTTGCGTACCATAATAGAGACCCAAATAGAGCATATTTTTTTCAACTTTGCTTGTCTTATTCCAAATATCTTCGCTAAAGAATGGCAAAACCTCTATACTCTTGAGTAAAAACTTACGGGAAGAAGCAGACAGTTTACCAAAAAGATTTTTTTTACCTGTGACATAACCAGCTTGCAACCAACTTGTCCAGGATTTACGAAAACTCGTGACGGGGGCTCTAGTCTTCGAACGCCATCGACTCCTTAGAAAATCATAAAAACTTTTATATCCATTTAATTCCCCACCAGATAGTTGAATCAAACGATCTTCAAAAGAACGTGTTTGGTATAGTGGACGAATTACAGGTTGTTGTATAGAACTGAGATCATTCAGTAACTGAGACTCTCCCCAAGATTCTAGGAAATGACTTTTAGGAAGAATGGCATGGGCTAGACGACCCGTTTCCGTGATACGATCATCAAGAGAAAGAATGTACCTAGGTCCCTTACGCAAAGCATCTTCAACCTCCAGACTTGGTGACAAGTGATAAAGAAGATTTGCATCAGAAAAAACAAGTGTGTTGATCTTTCCACTGGCCATATCCGAAATAATACCTTGTATTTCTTTATCCTTGGCACCTGTAGAAAGGAGTACTTCCCTCTTATAATCTACAGTTTTACCATCATTTCCAAGTATAGTATTTAAAAGATTAAAACTCACTTGAGCAGAGCTATTATTGCCATTGGCTGCCAGAGGAGAACCGCCAAGAACTAGGCTTTTGCCTCGATTTTCCCATAACTCTTGAGCTAAGCGAGAAATTAATCTTTCAAAATGGCTTTTACGGTAGATACCTTTTTCATGTCGTAAGGCTGTGGAAATTTTGTTAGGTAAATACCCCTTTAACAATTTGCTCACTTGTGGATTTGAAGTATAGGGCCCCTTAGCTAAATTGATGGATATATGAGCAGCAAGTGTCAGCCCAATCAAAGTTTGGTCCCCAGGACGAATAGCATACCGTTCATCCGCATTAGAGCCAGTTGTGGTATACATCGATTCAAAAACTACCAAGCGACTCATTCCTGTTTTGCTTTTTTGCCGTAGCTCTCGTTTTTTGGAATAGGTATTGGTGTAAACAGATGCAAGTGGCATACTCCCCAAAAAATCACCATCAATTGATAAAATAAAATCTGCCTTATCAAAGCGATAGGAAGGTACGAGGGACTTTCCATAACTAATTTTTTGTCCTTCAGCTATCTGGCGAAGGGTGGGGTCTGGACGAAATTCTACGTGACGCCCCCGAGGATATTTTTGCAAAAAAGCCTGAACAAGCTCTCTTGAAGAGCTCCCGCGTAGAGGATCAGTAACCAATAAATAATTCCCTTTTTTCAAATGAGATTGTGCAATGAGGACAATCGCCTCTTCCTTGCGATAGCTTCGCTTCCCTGTCTTAGGATCTATAGTGGCTGCTCGTCTCTGTCTATCTGGGTCATAGAGATCCATTAATGATGCTGTCTCAGAAGCCGTAAGACCGCCTTGGGATAGTGGATGATCTGGATTGCCGGCTATTTTGATTGGACGACCTTCTCGAACACGCACAATTGCACCACTTCCTTCAGGCGTAACTGTGGAATAAAAAGCAGGTATACCTGGTTGTGTTTCGGGTGCACGAATAACAGATGGCACGATTTGTTCAACGGGACGTCGACAAGCTGCTGTAGCTAAAACACTAGAGGCACCCATGAGCTTTAAAAAATCACGGCGTGAAAAACCTTCAGGTCGTTTTCGACTTTGCGTTTGAGGAGCCACCTCCTCTTTTTTCTGTAAATTACCGGGACTCATTTGTTCTTTCATTTTATCTATCGTAGTGTTTTATCTACAGCTCTCCTTTCTTTTTTTTCTCTCGATGACCTCTAATAGTGACAAGTGCTACATTCTGTAAGATGCACACTCACATTATTTCCCGCAGGTTTGCTTTGGCTTTCTGCCACATACTGCCGATGGCAGTTGATACACCAGCCCATATTAAAGGCAGATTGTACACTTACCTTTTCCATTTTTTCTATACTGCCATGACAAACAGTGCAATCCAACCCCTTAGCTATGTGCGGCTTATGACTAAAACGAGCATGATCAGGAAGATCATGAACCTTATTCCACCGTATTGGAATACCTTGTTCGTAAGAAGAACGAAGATACTGGATATCTTGGCTATCTGAAGCCACCTCTTGATGACATTTTATACAAGTTGCCGTGTCAGGGATCGAGGCATGTGCTGATCGCTCAACAGTACTGTGACAAAATTGACATTCCATTTTAAGTTCACCCGCATGAATTTTATGGCTAAAGGAAATAGGCTGATCAGGCATATATCCTTGGTATTTCGGAGGCACAACCCAAATCCAATATATCAAAATTGCAGAAAGCAACGGAGGAAGGAGTTTAAAACCATGTTTACTCAATATACGGAAGAGCACCATTCAATTAATTATTAATGTCTAATTGCCGACTTTATAAAAAGCAACCAAAAACCCCCAAGTAGTTCAAAGGAAATGGAGCTAACCTTTCTGTCAATTGCTTTGTTGCTTTTATGTTTGCTCTCTCTTAAAATAAAACTCTTCGCACTTGCATTTTGAATGGGTACTATTATGAAAGTGAAATATATGTCTTTTTTCTTTGTTCCTAAAATCAGAACTATTTTATTATTACTTTCTATTTTTTGTCTATCTTGTTCATCAGAATTCCTTCGCAAAAAGGATGTAAAGGCTTTTAACGTGGATGTGAAGGGAAAAATATATATCACAAAAAAAGTAATCTATATAAATTTTAACAATACGCCTTCTTCCCTAAACACAGCAATTTATCCTAAGGGTGCAAGAATCAGGATATTGGTAGAGCATAGTGAAGATTGGATCAAAGTCAGAGCATTCCCGGCTGATGAAAATAAAGAACAGATACACGGGAAAGTAATTTTGTATATCATTCGAGATCTACAAAAAGAAAAGATGAAAAAGAACTATTCAATTGAAGAATTAAAAAAAGAGCTATACAAGATAGTAAAAGAAACACTTTAAATTTACCGATAGTTACAAAAGGGTTATAAATTATTTGAGATGAATGGAATGTTTCTTTTTTAAAGTCTGTTTTCATTTGTAGTGAATGATTTATGGAGATAAGTAAGTGCTGATAAAATTTTCTGTGCAACCTTTACAAAAAGATTTTGGATCTTTTTGTTTGTTACTGACTTTATTACTAGCTCAGGCTTCTCTTTTTCCTCAAGATGTGATTCAACGTAAAGCGATTTCTGTCCTTCCATCAAGCAAGTATGCAGACGAGCATGCACATGGTAAAGATGGAGATAAAAAAAAACCTATAGAGAATGTAATTGATCAAGAATTAGAGCTCTACCTTATTGAGAGACATACTGCTCAAAAAAATAATTTACAAGATGAAAAATATAGACGTTTCTCTTTTTCAAATATTGGAAAAAATGATATAGAGATCTATAAAGTAGAAAAAGGAGATCATATTTTTGGAATTGCGAAAAAATATAATCTCTTTCCTAGCAAAATATTGGAAAATAACCCAAAGCTCAAACGCAGACCTCTGTACATAGGAGAAACTATTTTTATACCAAAAGAAATAAAGAAAGATACCAAAAACCAAAAGCAAAAATTTCTTTATTATGGAGTTAGAAAAGGAGATACTTTGTACAGCATTGCGAATAAATATAAAGTTTCTGTAGATTATATAAAAAAACTCAATCGTATTCAATCAGATATGATTATTCATTCTGGTCAGAAATTGAAAGTGAAGAAAAATTCAAAGATAAAGAAAAACAATTCCAAGACAATAATAGCTAAGAAAAAAGTTTTCTATTGGCCTTTGAAGGGGAAAATCACATCGGGGTTTGGACGTCGAGTCAGTCCTTTTTCTCGTTCGCGTGTATCATTTCATAAGGGTATTGATATTTCCGCAAAAATCGGAACATCATTTCGCTCAACTCAAGATGGTGTTGTTATCCGCTCTCGGGGTATGCATGGATATGGTAATTGTATTTTTATTTTGCATCCAGGAAATTATATTTCTGTCTATGCACATAACAAAAAAAATCTTGTAAAGAAAAATCAAATAGTAAGAAAAGGTGAGGTTATTGGTTTGATTGGTGCGACAGGGGCAGCAACGGGCCCGCATCTTCACTTTGAAGTAAGGAAATTTATGAAACCCATAGATCCCATTCATGCTCTCCAAATGACAAGATTTTAGCAAACGGCTTTATATAAATAACGATAGTACGATTTACATATGAATCTATCCTATTGCCATTATGGATGAAAATGACTACTTATTTAATTAAATTACGCCAAAATATTTTCTCCCTGACTTTGGTTACAGCGGGAATGCTCAGTATATCCGTAGCATACCTGATAAGAAAAATAATTATTTTTTCTTTAGAAGAACCATTGCCATTTTTCTCTTCTGCAAACACTTCTCATTTACATCAAAAAAAAATAATTACTGATCCTATTCCTGACAAAGATGAAATTAAAAGAATTGCTTCTGGTAACCTTCTTCGTGGTACACCTGTGAATTTTGTTGAAGAAACAAATATCGAAAATTTTAATCTTACAAATTTGAGTTTAATTGGAGTCGTATCAGGTTCTCCAAGATATGCGCGTGTAACCATTCTAATGAAAGAAGAGAAGAGTGTAGATAGCTATGCAATTGGAGATATAATACGGGATGGAAAAATTGTATCGATACGTAGTGCTTCCGTTATTTTTGAAGCTTCCGATGGTTCCCGTTTTACCTTGAGCCTAAATGAAGAAGAAACTTCTATTACAGAATCACAACAAAATAGACAAACCCAAACTAAACAGAGCCAAGGCAGTAAAACAGAAAAAATTACATTAAGTCGAGATCGTTTTAAGCAATTGATTAAAAACCAAGCTGAGTTATTTCGTCTCAAGTTCGCACCCTCCATAGTGTCTGGTAAAATCAATGGTTGGCGCCTCCTAAAGGTCCCTAAAAATCATTTTCTTTATTCTATGGGAGCTCGTTCTGGAGATATAATCCGGCGTTATAATGGACAAGAATTAGAAAATCAAGAACGGATGATAGAAATGTGGCAATCTCTGCAATCTGCAAATCAAGTATCTATCGATATTGATCGAAAGGGCACAATAATTAATTATGATATACTTATACAATAGAGTTGTTGCGAAGGTCTGATTTTAGTATATTTTAGTGCTGTTGTTCATTCTTGAGTGTTCTTCTTATGAAGGGGTGCCATCGTCGTATCAGTTTCGTTAAGTGGTATCAAAATTGTAAAAGGTGAAAACTCACTCAAAAACTTTATCAGTTTAATACCAAAATTGCTAAACACTATTTTTGTGGTATTTATGGGGTTTATACTCACCATCAGTGTCGGTCAAATCCAACTTAATATGGTTTTAATGTTGCTTTCTTAGAGGGAGGTAGCATTCCTTTAAAAGTGAAGGGTATACAACTTATAATAGTGTCAAGCACCTGTAGATAAAAACACATAACAAACTGTTCAACTATGCACCTTTGGTGGTGCCGAACCAGGACGCTCTAGATACTAGCAGTTAACAAGGGGTTAGGGTGCAATAATAATATTCTTCAAATGAAAACAGCCCCCTTTTACAGAGGAAGAGAATATATAGAGCCTGTTTTTTTCGCAGCCTTAATATCGGGGGCTTTGCTTTCCAAACGCAAAGCCTTCCACTGGGGATATTGGGGATAGTATAAGGGATTGTTGTAACAGTCTCACGATAGAATTTTTTCACAATAAGAACTTTACGAAAAATGTCTATCGTGTCTACTATACCTTCCTACTGCTTTACGTGAAAATATAAACTATTTTTAAAAGTAATATAAAGTAATACATGGAAATTTTTTGAAAACATAGCGGAAAAGGACTGTTAGGAACGATTGTATCTAGGTATACAGTCATATTTTCCGTTAATGGGAAAAGGGATATGGGTTCGTTAGAAAATTTTAAAGTATTTATTTATATAATTTTGGCGAGGATATCTCTACAGGATATCTTTACAGGATATTTCTACAGGTTATCTCTACATGGATAATAGAGAGAAAAATAAACAGTGTATTCTGGAATGGACGGGGACGAACTTTCCTATGGAGGTTCGAGCAGAAGCAGCTCTTGTATATACTGATTATGTACGGGATACTCATAATACGGATACGAAATTTTATATAAATAATTTGAAATTTGGAACAGGTGGAATACGTGGGATACTTGGAAACGGTCCAGGACGTATGAACTATTGGACCGTGGGTCGCGTTACCATAGCTCTTTGCCATGTCCTACTTGCAAAATACTCTCGTCCATCTCTTGTGATTGCTTACGATTCCCGGCGAATGAGCTATGAGTTTGCGGAATCTACAGTGAAGATAGCTTCTGGTTTAGGGTTGAGAGTTTATTTATTTTACGAAGTAACACCTACACCTATACTTAGTTACGCTGTGCGTAAATTGAAGGCAAAAGGAGGAGTTGTTATAACAGCTAGCCACAATCCTCCGGAATATAATGGTTATAAGATTTATGATGCAAATGGTGCGCAGATTGTGGCCCAAAAACAAGTTGAAATTGAGCAAGCCATTTCTTTATTAAAAGAATGGCCGGATATGAATGTTTTCAATAATCGCTCTAAATCCTATTATGGAAAACAAGTGCACATTATAGGGCCAAAAATAAGAGAAAGCTATATTAAAGAATTAGGTAAACTTTCTTTTGTAACGTCTTCTCAGCATCCAGGTAAATCCTCTATAAAAATTGTTTATACTCCTTTACATGGCACAGGAGGTGGATGGCTTCCTGCTGTGTTAAAATACTATGGTTTTTCTGTTACGATGGTAGCCTCTCAAGCCAAACCAGATGGTGAGTTTCCTAGTGTAAAATACCCCAATCCGGAAGACGCAAGTGCCTTAAAATTGGCAGATGAGCTTGCCTCTAGATTACAAGCAGATATATTTTTAGCCACAGATCCTGATGCTGATCGTCTAGGCGTGGGTGTTCGTAATTCCGATGGAAAGTATATCTATTTAAATGGCAATCAGTTGGGAAGTATCTTTTGTGCCTTTTTGTGTGAGAACTTTTATTTAAATAAGAAAATTGATAAAAATAATCGAAATGAAGGACAAATTTTTAAGACAATCGTAACAACAGATTTACAAAGATGTATTGCAGAGGCTTATGAATTTGAATTATGTGAGGTTTTAACCGGTTTTAAGTACATTGCTGAACAAATGAACCTTCTTGAAACAAAGGGAAAAATATCTTCTTATATTTTTGGTGGAGAAGAATCTTATGGCTATTTACCTGTAAACTTTGTGCGAGATAAAGATGCCCTTTCATCAGCTTTACTTTTGTGTGAGATAGTCACTAAATATAAAGATCTCACATCTTACCTAGACCAAATTTATCTGCGTTATGGGCTTTATTTAGAAGAGTTAAAATCAATTACACTTCAAGGTAATGAGGGCATAGCTAAAATCACAGCTGTTTTAGAAGGTTTGCGATCTCAAAATCTATCTAAATGGGAAATGGGAAAAAGAAAAATAATAGATATTTTAGATTATCGAGATCATCTGAAAAATGGGAAACCCAGTCCAGAAACTTTTCAAAAATTACCTCGTTCCAACATGATACAACTCATTCTAGAGCCTGAAGCAAAATTAACTATACGCCCATCAGGAACAGAGCCCAAACTAAAGATTTATATAAGTTTACGGTATCAACAAAAATTAAAACACCATGATGAATTGAGAAAAGCTAAAATAGATCTGGAAGAAGAGATCGAGTTTATAATGAAATATTTCTTGAAACAGGTTGATTTATAAAAGGTAGGTGTGATGGATTTTTGGAATGTGCTTGTGGGTCATGTGCGAAAGGGGTTATCTCTATCAAAAGATACTATTACCGAACAAGAGATTTCAAAAGATACACAGAAGCAAAGAGAAATAAAGAATGATGATCAAATAGAGGATATCTCTTCTATCGATAAATGTTGGGAAGGTAATTCTTCTGAAGGCTACCAGCATCGAATAGTTCAAAATGCAAATGCTTTTTTTAAGAAAGGAAAGTTTGAACAAGCATTGAGTACCTATGAATATTTTCATAAACGTTTAGCTCACGGTGAGCTAAGAGATAAAATAGAGAAAAATATAAAAGTTTTAAGAAAGCAAATACAAGACAAAAAAGAAGCTCAAAAGAAATCCGAGGTGGGAAAAAGTAGTGTAAATTCAGACTCTTCACAAGCGACTTCTTCTCGTAGTCATCTGAAAGAAATAGAAAAAGAGACGCAGCCATTTCCTTTCCAAGCAAATTCTTCAAAAAAAGTATCTCCCAAACAGTTATCAAATTCTCTTAGAGAAGATAATACAGTTCCTAATTTAAGCGAAAATCAGAAAAAAAAAGAAGTAGATAATAAAGAAGTAGATAATAAGGATCCTTCCTACCGAGAAAATAGAGAGGGTGTTCCTTTTCCACAAGACCAGAATGTAACGTCACCTCCTTCATCTAAAGCACAAGTGGAAAATGATTCTGCCCTTAACTCTATTCAAAATATAAATCAGGGGAGAAAAAATATTAAAGATAAAATTTTATTTTTATCTCCTTCTTTATCAGAGAAATTTTCAAAGTCTAAACTAGATCAAGTGGAATTACCAAGTGCAGAAGAAGAGGACTTAGGTGAAAGACGTCATAGGCAATCCAATTTTATAGTACTGCCAGAAACGAATTATAACTCTTCTCAAGGGAAAACGCAATTAACGCAATTACCAGAAAAGGAGATGCATGAGGAGAACGATTGGGAAGAATTTAATAGTGAGACAAATTATTCTCCACATATGGTTTCCTTTGTACCACCAGCACCTATAGGAAATTCTATTCCCATTGGAGTTGGTGAAAATCCGGTGCCTCCGTCTTCACTAGGTCCAGTTTCCTTTGTACCACCAGCGCCTATAGGAAATTCTATTCCCATTGGAGTTGGTGAAAATCCGGTGCCTCCGTCTTCACTAGGTCCAGTTTTCTTTGTACCACCAGCGCCTATAGGAAATTCTATTCCCATTGGAGTTGGTGAAAACCCAGCACCTCCGCCTTTGCTAGGTCCAGTTTCCTTTGTACCGCCAGCGTCTATAGGAAGTTCTATTCCCACTGGAGTTGGTGAAAATCCGACGCCTCCGTCTTCTCCATATCCAGTTTCCTTTGTACCACCAGCGCCTATAGGAAATTCTATTCCCACTGGAGTTGGTGAAAGTCCGACGCCTCCGTCTTCACTAGGTCCAGTTTCCTTTGTACCATCAGCGCCTATAGGAAATTCTATTCCCACTGGAGTTGGTGAAAATCCGACGCCTCCGTCTTCGCTAGGTCCAGTTTCCTTTGTACCGCCAGCGCCTATAGGAAGTTCTATTCCCACTGGAGTTGGTGAAAACCCAGCACCTCCGTCTTCACTAGGTCCAGTTTCCTTTGTATCATCAGCGCCTATAGGAAATTCTATTCCCACTGGAGTTGGTGAAAATCCGACGCCTCCGTCTTCGCTAGGTCCAGTTTCCTTTGTACCGCCAGCGCCTATAGGAAATTCTATTCCCACTGGAGTTGGTGAAAATCCGACGCCTCCGTCTTCGCTAGGTCCAGTTTCCTTTGTACCGCCAGCGCCTATAGGAAGTTCTATTCCCACTGGAGTTGGTGAAAACCCAGCGCCTCCGTCTTCACTAGGTCCAGTTTCCTTTGTACCACCAGCGCCTATAGGAAATTCTATTCCCACTGGAGTTGGTGAAAATCCGGTGCCTCCGTCTTCACTAGGTCCAGTTTCCTTTGTACCGCCAGCGCCTATAGGAAGTTCTATTCCCACTGGAGTTGGCGAAAATCCGACGCCTCCGTCTTCTCCAGATCCAGTTTCCTTTGTACCACCAGCGCCTATAGGAAATTCTATTCCCACTGGAGTTGGTGAAAATCCGGTGCCTCCGTCTTCACTAGGTCCAGTTTCCTTTGTACCACCAGCGCCTATAGAAAGTTCTGTTCCCACTGGAGTTGGTGGAAATCTGACGCCTCCGTCTTCTCTAGGTCCAGTTTCCTTTGTACCACCAGCGCCTATAGGAAGTTCTATTCCCACTGGAGTTGGTGAAAAGCCGGCGCCTCCGCCTTCACTAGGTCCAGTTTCCTTTGTACCACCAGCACCTATAGGAAATTCTATTTCCACTGGAGTTGGTGAAAATCCGACGCCTCCGTCTTCTCTAGGTCCAGTTTCCTTTGTACCGCCAGCGCCTATAGGAAATTCTATTCCCACTGGAGTTGGTGAAAATCCGACGCCTCCGTCTTCTCCAGATCCAGTTTCCTTTGTACCGCCAGCGCCTATAGGAAGTTCTATTCCCACTGGAGTTGGTGGAAATCCGACGCCTCCGTCTTCTCCAGATCCAGTTTCCTTTGTACCACCAGCGTCTATAGGAAGTTCTATTCCCACTGGAGTTGGTGGAAATCTGACGCCTCCGTCTTCTCCAGATTCAGTTTCCTTTGTACCGCCAGCGCCTATAGGAAGTTCTATTCCCACTGGAGTTGGTGGAAATCCGACGCCTCCGTCTTCTCCAGATTCAGTTTCCTTTGTACCACCAGCGCCTATAGGAAGTTCTGTTCCCACTGGAGTTGGTGGAAATCCGACGCCTCCGTCTTCTCCAGATTCAGTTTCCTTTGTACCACCAGCGCCTATAGGAAGTTCTGTTCCCACTGGAGTTGGTGAAAATCCGGCGCCTCCGCCTTCTCTAGATCCAGTTTCCTTTGTACCGCCAGCGCCTATAGGAACTCCTAACGGTGTAGATGGGACTTCAGATTCTTTTGTTCAGCCTCCTCCTATTGAAAGAGGTGAGAGTACAACTTCTGCAAGAAATAAGAATGTAGCCGGATTAAACCCAGCGAATGAAAATACGGTAAATAGCTCTAATCATCTCTTATCTTCTCATGAAACACCCGCTATTTCAGATGCCAATAATTTCCCTAGTGCTATGAAAAATGAGTTAGTACATCATGGTGGTGTAAACGCTCAATTAAATGATCCTGAATTTTTTCTCAAATTAGTAAAGATGCCAAAAGCGAATGAAGCGGATAAAAATAAAGCTGATGAATCTGTTAATCTAGAAAATAAAGATCAGAAGCATTCTGAAAAAGACGCTAACCAGAATGAGAAAGGGAAGAATACTCTAGACGAAACCCCTATTATAAGTTCTCCACAATCAAATACCCCCATCCCCAAAGAAGAAGATACTCCTAGGGAAAAGAATATAAAAGATAAAATCGAAACACCCATAAGTAATATAAATAAAAGTGACAAATCAGAATTAGATGCTTCTAAAGAAATTAAAGCATCTGTGGAAATCAAACGCACTCACAAAGCTGAAACCCCATTTTTTGTTCTTAGTTATGATTTCACAAAACTTCCCGATGCCATAGCATTTAGTGAAGAGAAATTTAAAATGGGATACAGTTATCATAAGTATAGATCTATGCTTGTAGAGGCCCAAAAATTTACTCGCCGGAAGATGTTCCAAAAGGCATTGAATTATTATCAAGTTATCAGTGCACAAAATATTCCCGATGATTTAAAGAAAATGATTAACCAAAATATTAATGACATTAATGTTTATATGGGTAAATTACTGGGGGGCTGATTATATTCTAAAATCCTCTATACTATTTATTTCTTTTTAACTTTATAGGCTTAACCATTTTGTAGATGATACCTTTACTATGCTCTACCAAATAGAGTTCTTTATTATTATCTTCTCCAAAAGATGAGATATTCCCTATTTGAGATAGGATAAGTATTCTTTTCCCTATTGCCCTTCCTGTATACTGACTTATTGGAAGAGCCCAGAGTTTTTCACTCACGTAGTCTGCAAAAAAATAATGTCCCCAAAATAGAGGTAATGTCTTCCCCCTATAAACGTAGCCACCTGTGATACTTTGGCCTTGTTTATGATTGTACACATGGATTGGATCTTTGAGGTGACTCTTATAGCAATTTTTAGGTGGTTTATAGCATAGCCTTCCTTCTTTTATACGCCAACCATAGTTTCCTCCCTTCTGAATAAGATTAATTTCTTCTTGTCTATTTTGTCCTACATCAGCAACATAGAGGCGTTTTGTTTTGCTATCGAAACTAAAGCGCCACGGATTGCGTAAGCCCCAAGCGTAAATTTCTTTTCGGAATAGTTTCGACTTGAAGAATGGATTACTATGGGGAATATTGTAAGACTTGTTTTTCTTAGAGTTCACATCAATGCGCAAAATTTTTCCTAGGAGACTTTTTCTATCTTGGCCAGAATTTAAAGGGTCGCCAGCTGATCCGCCATCTCCGGTCCCGATATAAAGCCTTCGGTCTGGTCCAAATAATAACATCCCTCCATTGTGATTTCGATAAGGTTGTTGAATGTGTAAAAGAGTGCGTCTTTCTTTTATCTTTGCATGTCCAAATATCACGGGTATTTTTACTATATGTGTAAACAAAGGGCGACCGGCAGTATAATTTATATATATGTAAGATTTTTTTTTGTTATAGGAAGGAGGGAAAGCCAATGAAAGTAAGCCTTCTTCACCGTTATCACTAGTGATTAGAGTTGAAATATTCAGGAAAACTTTTCGGTTTTTTCCTTGTAGGCGGTAGATGATACCTCCTTGCTCAACGACAAAAAATGCGAAGGGGTCTCCTGAACTAAAGACAACTTGAAGAGGTTTTTTAAAGTTTGTAGCTATAGGTAGGAGGGAAATATTTTTTTTCGATTTGGCTTCAAGAGAAGAAAGGGAAGAAACGAAAAAAGTGAAAGCTAAGCTAGAGTAAATACATATGAATAAGAAAAATAGAGAGAAAAAATATTTTTGTGATTTATTTTGTATAGTGCACATCTTGAAAGTATTAAAATTAATTTTATAAAATAGGCAAGAAGTATTTGCTTAGAAAAAAATATAAAACCCATATAAAAAGGTAACACATTTGAGTATTATTTTTTATAAATGATCGACTTTCCCTTTTAGCTGTAATAAACAAAAATGGAGGTGGGGACCATGCAAGATTACTCAATAGAAATACAAATTATGGTTCTTCTGAGTTTTCTAGGGGTAAAAGCCAAACAATGCTCAAAAATGTGGTATAAGTGACCTTCCCCTAATATTTTGTACAGTCGTTTTTAGCTTTTTTTTCATTAAGTAGCATATTAAGCAGCATAGTATTCTTCCTCAGATTTGATAGGGCTCTTATATCCTAAAAATGAATGTTTTCTATATAGGCCTATTATAAAATACCTCAATATACTCAAAAATATTTCTCCTAACTTCAAATATATTTAGATATGTATTTTTATGTAGCTCCTCTATTTTCAAACTCCCAAAAAAAGACTCCGCAACAGCATTATCATAGCAGTTACCTTTACGGCTCATACTAGATACAAATCCATATTTATCAAGCTTGCTCCTAAATTGATAACTCGCGTATTGATTTCCCCTGTCAGAATGAAAAATCAAACCCTTCCTAGGCTTATTTTGAGGGCTTATTTTGAGCAACGGCTCTCTGTCCAAAGCTTCTAGGTAAAGCTTATAGGCGAAGTTTCTAGGACCATTTCTGTTCTCATGTGATCTGCAAGAGACCAACCAACTATTTTTTTGCTACATAAATCAAGTATCACGCATAGATATAACCAATCTACGTCTGTACGTCTGATTGAATGTAAGTAATATCAGAAACCCAGACCTGATTAAGTTCAAGGATGTTAAATTCCTGTTCTAGTCGCTTCTTAGAAATAGGGTAAGCGTTAAGGCAGAAGTGCTTGTCCTCTACTTCTGGTTACTGTATACACGGGTAGAAAGTCCTATATTTCTCATGACTTTAGCTACTCTATTTTCTGAAAGCTTACATCCCATCTCATGCAATTCGGGCGTAATCATTAGAGATTGGAGAGCCATAAATACCCTTAAACTTATAAAAAATATCTCTAATCATATTTTCAAGTTTTTGTGTCTCTAAAGCTCTTTTACTTGTTTTATGTTTTATCCAAACATTAAAACCGCTCCTTGAAATCGTTAAACAAGAGCACATTTTCTGTACAGGAAATGAGGAGCGATGTTTTTGAATAAATTGAAATTTTATTTCTGTGGTTTGAGGGAAATGGCTACTGACTTTTTTAAGATATTCCTTTCTTGACGAAATTCGGAATTCTCTTTACGAAGCCTAGACAATTCTGCCTTTATAGAACGATTAGGATCAACGTTATTAAACTCATATTTCCTACGCCATTTATAGAGTGTAGCTTTAGATAGCTCAAAAGCTTCACAGACCTCTTTTGCTAAAAGCTTATTTTTGATCCAGTAAGTCTATACCGCATCCTCCTTAAATTGTTCATCATAGCGTTTATCTGACGCCTTGATAGTGTTTGTTTCCATGTTATAAAACTCATGTTCTCTTCCTCCATAACTTAAAGTGGACTGTCCACTCTTTGGGGAGAGGGGCAGTTGACCGGATTGAGGTTTTCAGCTCGTTGGGTGGGCTCGTTCTGGCGAGAGGTGTGGCCATTGGTGTGAGTCTTTTTCTTAATTTCATCCTGATAAAATACTATGCGTTCCGGGATTTCTAAAATGAGTGTAAGGAAGTACGTGCCACACGCACGACTGCATGGATGCAGGAGAAATTGCCGAAAAAGACAATTAATAGAGTTGCCCTTATATTGATTCAAAAATTGCCCATACTAGCGTACGCAGATCTCATTATTATAGTGTTTGATATTGCGTTTATGTACAAGTTAGCTTAGTTTGTTATCTCATGGTAAAGACAAAAACTAAAAAAAAATCCCAGCGTGTTAGCAAGAGGAGGGAAATCACCTGCTTAATTCTTGGCACAATAGTTTTGGGGTTGTTATCTTATGGGCTGACCTTAAAGGCATCAGGAAATGCGACATTAGTGTACGATTTTAACACTAATTCAAAAATAAAAAAATGGAATATTTACAATGCATCAGTTGAGAAAATAACAACGGGCAATATTAGATTTAATAAAATAAGCAAAACAGCAGTATCATTTAATAGTAAAAAAACCTGCAATCTCTAAAATAGTAAAGTACGCCTTATATAAAATTAATTGTTAAACTAGAAAACCTTCCTCGCAAAATCTCACTAATTTGGTTGCCCAGCAAAGATATCAATGAAAATCACCAACGTTCTATTGATATCCCAGAAAATTAAGTTTCAATCATTATGAACGTGGCACAAAACATCCCATGGATTAGAAGTTTTAGCTGGAAAGATAGTGTTTACGGTAACACGCAGATCAATTCATTCGGTTTTTTTATTCCACAACAATATGAGGGATTTGAGATAAATCGTGTTGAGCTATTATCCTCATTAAATATTTTTGAATATGTCCAATTAATAATGCGTGAGTTATCAGTAGTTGAGCCTGTTAAAGTTAGTTCAATTAACGCTCAGTACGGCATTTCCATATTAGGAACACAAGTAGCTTATTTTTTGGGTTTTATTTTAATTATTCTAGCCGTTCCATTATTAATTAACTTTAATAAAAATAATACATATATTTTTGTTATTGCAATGGTAATATCTTTTGCATTATATGATATTATGGCAAATCAAACATTACTAAACGCAACAAAATATGCAAGCGACCGATCTGCTTGGCAGGCCGATAAACATCAAGAATACCAATCTCATTTTGACGATCGATTTGCGAAATTAGCTCAAGAATTTGAGAAAAAAGTATCGCATGGCGCCAGAGTACATTTTCCTGCTTCTCGTGATTATCGCGTTTAAGGAGAGTCTAACTGGATAGCATTTTAATATTTTGGCTTGTACAAAATTTCAACTATTAAAGATGCGGAGTATATTTTTTATTATTATCCCAAAAAATTACAATTTGATAGCAGTAAGCAGATAGTTAAAAATGATAAAGCCCAATACAATGCACAAGCAATTATCAGTATTAATAATAACTACATATTACGAAAGGATTATGACAAATGAATGAAGGCTACTCTTTTGAGGGCAAGGAAAACCTGGACGTAATGCATTGTGCGATTAAATGTAATCAGGAAATATTTAATTTTTTAACCAAAAATATTGAAAGAAATATACTTGTTTTAGATTTTGGTGCTGGTTTGGGTGAATTTTGCAATCGTCTTAATGGCGAAAATATAGCAGTCATTGAAGCCGATGAATCTTTTCATTCCTCGCTAAAATACAAGGCATACCGGTCATTTGATGAAATACAAAGTAAATTTGATTTGATTTATTCATCTAATGTTTTAGAGCATATTGAATATGATAAATTAATTGTTGAACAATTTTATAAACACCTAAATGTCAATGGAGTTGTGCGAGTTTTTCTTCCTGCAAAAATGTGTTATTTTCAAAAATGGATAAGGTTGTAGGGCATTATCGTCGTTATGAAAAAAATGATTTAATAAAATTATTTGAAAGCACTGGTTTTGTAGTGAATTATTGTCATTTCTTTGACTCTTTAGGATTTTTTGCTTCCTTCATTTATAACAAAATTAACCAAACAGGGGTAATAGACAAAAAATCTGTCATTTTCTATGATAAATTTTTACTTCCATTTAGTTTATTTCTAGATAAAGTAGGCTTCAAGTATATCATTGGGAAAAATCTAATGCTTGAGGCGATTAAAAAATGAGAATCTCCGATGCCATACTAAAGTCTGTGTAACTGTCTATCAGTAAACCCAAACACGGGAGGATAGACAGGTTATGAACAAGCAAGATCTATAACTCCTTTCCTCCCTCCCACAGGCAAACTAGACAACACAAACAGATTCCTTAAACAGCATCCTCTTCTCACCATAGATAAGAGAAAAACTAAAAATGAAACAAAAAATAGCAGTTTTATTACCCTACTACAATGAAGAAGAAACATTAGCAGCGGTCATAAATAATTTTAGAAAAGAACTATCAGAAGCAAATGTTTTTGTCTATGACAATAATTCTTCTGATAACTCTGTAAAAATAGCAGTAAAAAATCGAGAAATTGTGCGTCATGAAACCATCCAAGGCAAAGGCAATGTAATTCGTGCCATGTTTCGGGACATAGAGGCAGATATTTTTGTTATGGCAGATGCTGATAATACCCATCCTGCTGATAACGTTCATAAATTAATAAAGTTACTAAATGATAAAAATGCAGATATGGTAATTGGTGATAGACTTTCACAAGGACAATATTTGACTGAAAATAAAAGGAGGTTTAACCATTTTGGTAACAATTTAGTTTGCTGGTTAATTAATAAATTATTTAAAGAAAAATTAAACGACATAATGACGGGATACAGAGTTTTTAATCGCAAATTTGTGAAAAATATGCCTGTAATGAGTAGTGGGTTCGAAATTGAAACAGAGATGACACTACATGCGCTTGATAAAAGAGTTAAAATTATTGAAATTCCTGTAAATTATCGTGACCGCCCAAAAGGTAGCATATCTAAACTCAATACTTTTTCTGATGGATTTAAAATTATCAAAACTGTTTTTTCGCTATTTAAAGATTATAAACCTTTAACATTTTTTAGCTTATTATCGTTGCTATTATTTATGTTGAGTATTGGTTTTTCAATGTCTGTTTTTATAGAATTTATTAAAGCTGAATTAGTGACTATAATACCGAAAATTATATAATCATTAGGAATAATGATTATTAGTATTTTATCTTTATTTGTTGGATTTATCTTAGATACAGTTGTTAAACAGCACAAAGTGATTTACGAATTAAATTTAAAATAAATTATATGACTGCTTTATTAATTACAAATATTCTGTCTCAAGTTTTTTTAATATTTGTGGGCTTCTCCTTGATCCAACTAACAAACATCAAAAAAAAGGATCGTTATTCTCTTTTGAAAAAATACTTGAACAACAAGGAATTGAGCATTACTTAATCAAGCCCAGAACACTTGCTCATAACGGTAAAGCTGAAGGTTTCCATAGAAGGTTTCCATAGAAGGTTTCCATAGATGAATTACTTATTCGTTATGTGCACACTCAAGAGCTCAATGAAAACCACTTGATTTTATAAAAAACAGCCTGCTGGAAGAATTTATGAAATTTTATAACGAAGAAAAGCCACATACTTCACTTAAAGGATTCACGTCTATGTAAGCTTTTAAGGAATCTTACAATGACAAAGTAGCTTAAAGAGGAACATTCCATGTTACCTTTTCATATGGGTTCTATATATTTGGTTCAAAAAAATCAGATATTTCAGTTGAGACTTTTATTTAGAATAAACAATCCCTTCAATAAGATTACGTTGAAAGGGGCCAAGCAAACGAGAATCAATAGAATTTTGACGATTATCAGCTAATAAGAAGTATTCGTTCTTTTTTAAAGAAAGTGTTTTATAAAAGTTTTCATGGCTATAATCTCTTTTGAAAGAGTTGCTCTTTTTAAATTGTTTTCTGAGTCTTTTTTCACAAGGTGTATTTTCCCAATTCAGAATTTTTTTATTTATATAAAGTTTCCCTTTGTTTATAGTGATTTCTTCCCTAGGTAATCCAACGATACGTCGCAGTAATTTATAATTTTTATTTTTAGGATGAGAGACAAAAACAATCTGACATCTTTGTAATTCCTTTTTATCAAAAAATCGCCAGACATTGATCCAACTATTTTTCATAAGACTTGGTTCCATATCACTATTCCGAATAATCAAGGGGAAAAGAAAATAGGATCGTATTAAAAAGTGGAGACATATACTACAGATGAGACTGAAAATAATAATTACGAGTATGTTTGTCTTATTTTTTGTTTTTTTATATAGCATCAGCTCCGGCTACAATTTCAGCTAGCTCTTGAGTAATGGAAGCTTGGCGAATTCGATTGTATGATCTTGTCAAAGATTTCAACATCTCTTCCCCAGCATCTGTTGCATTTTTCATTGCAATGCGACGAGCAATTTGTTCAGAAGCTAAAGATGCTAAAAAAGCACTATAAAATACTGTTTTCAAAAATAGAGGGATGAGTTCATAGATCACTTCTTTTGGACTAGGTTCGACAATACAATTCAAATCAAGGGCGTGATCCCCTTTTTCATTCAGCTTTGTTTGTGCAATAGAATCTAATTGTAATGGTAAAAAGGGCAGGATAGCCGGTTTTTGATTGCCTGCAGAGTAGTATACAGTACTTGCAATATCAATACGATCATAGTCTTTCTTCGTAAATTTCCCCATGAAAGACAGAGACATCCTTTCTGCTTCTATTTGAGTGAGGTTATCATCGATATGTGTATAGGTTTTAAATATAGGAATGTGTAAAAATTTATAAAACGAAATACCTTTCTTTCCAATGACATAGAGGTCACATTTGTTTTCGTTAGATTCTATTTTTTTATAATGTTCATGAGACATTCGTAGAAGATTTGCATTATAACCACCACATAGGCCTCGATTCGTACTCACAACAATGAGAGCTGATTTTTTCACCCTCTTTTCTTGTCGTAGATAAGGAGATTGAGTCTGATCAAGCTCTCCCTTTAGTCTTTCCGTAATTTGACAGAGTTTATTTTTATAAAAGTTTGCTGAAGAAACGCGAGCAACTAATTTTCTAGATTTTGCTGTAGAGACCATTTCCATGGTACGGGTTATTTTACAAGTGCTTTTGACCGAACCAATTCGCTTCTTGATGCTCTTTACACCAGCCATGGTACACAGAGATGGCCTCTGTATTTCTTTACAAGAATTTTTTATAGTGGTAAGATATGAACATTCGATCCTTTTTTTCTTTGAACTATAAATATTTTCCTATTTTTGATTTTGCTAAACAGTTATATCAAATATAAGGCCTTTTGTAGAAGAATTATTTTGGAATACACGTCCTTCGTAAAAAGTTTTTGTGTCTTCATGTTGGGCAAATACTTTTTGCGTATGTAAATTTTTTTGAATTTGCTGAGTTTTTAGAGCATTCGCTTGAATGGATACTGTTTTTGTATTTGATGGATTGACTCCACTTATAGGAGAAATGGCCTGGTTACTATATCTATGAATAGGATAGGCATATATGCCGGGTATTCGAGAAGCATTAGGAGAGCCAGATTCCACCACCATACAGTCAAGATCGACACAAATTTATATAAAATTCAATTTCTATTTGTTTTTGGCTATGATATAAAAAGTATAAATTTATTTTCAAATTATGAATTGAATGACGTGGAATATATTTTTAGGAAAAGGGAGGTGAGATAAAATTGGATAAGGGTATAACCAAAAGAACACTAAGGGCAATACAGCTTCCTAAAGGGGCAGGTGAGCGAAGATTCTTTTGGATGAGTATTATGTACAGTATGCTAGTGGCGGCTCCAATTTGGAAAGTAACTAAAGCCCAAGGTATACCTAAAAAAAGTGCGACCACAGATGATAGTATAACATCTCCAAGGCCCAAGCCCCGGCCTAGTCGGGAAGCCAAAAAAAGAAGTCCAAAAATAACCAGCGTACCGGTAAAAGCAAGTAGATGGTTTTGCACATTTTCTAGTTGCAATCCATAACGACTAATCAGGAAGGCAATCCCCCATAAAAATAAGAAAACAGTATTTTCAGGATCTAGAAAAAAATAGCGACTGTCTGTATAATGTGAAATATAAAGATGCCCAGAGAAAAGTAAAGTAAAAAGTATCATCGACCAAGTATAGCCTTGTGCGTATAAACATACTCCGAGTAGACCCATATACAATTCTCCCAATAGGTTTCCTATACCAATAGGCTTTTTACAATATTGGCAAGTGCCCTTATTCATTATATAGCCCCAAAGTGGTAAAAGAGAGCTGGGAGTTATTTTTAATTTACATGAAAAACAAAAAGATGGCTTCAATAGTATGGTTTTCCATATACCTTTTTTGAGACCCTTACGCTCTGGGCCATAAAAATAATACAGAATACGATTGGCCAAAGCAGTATAAAAACTACCCAAAGCGAGACCTATAAGAAAGACATAGAGATAGGAAAAGGTTTGAAGTAAGTGCATATAAACTTATAGTAATTCTAGGAGTGCTTTGATCCCACGTTTTATATTTTTTTCTTCTGTGGCATAGGAAAGGCGAATAAATTGGCTTGAGCGGGAAAAAATATGTCCGGGAACAACAAGGAGTTGTTTTTCACGTATGGCACGCTCTACGAATTTTTGATCAGCATTCTCTTCTTCTTTGGTTAATCGAAGAAAAATATAAAAGGCTCCCGCAGGATAGCAAATAGAACGACCAGAATAGTTCTCTTTTTCTAACTGTGCTAAGCAGTAGTCGCGATTATTTTTATAAAGTGTGATATGGTGACTCATATCCATATCTAGAGCGGTGAGGCCAGCATATTGTACAGGAGTAGGGGCACAGACAACTGTATATTGTTGTAGGGTAATCATAGACTGAATAATTTCCTTTGGTCCAGTTGCTGCGGCTAAGCGTAAGCCCGTCATGCTGTAAGATTTGGAAAAACCGCTAAGCGTGAGAGTTTTAGGATAATAAGAGGCTGGGCTTTGAAAAGAATTATCATAGTCATACAATTCATAAATTTCATCACAAACAAGAATGGCTCCACTTTTTTCGGCTAGCTCTGCCAACAGATGTATTTGTTCTTTTGTTTGGATATGGCCAGTTGGGTTAGAGGGGTTACTGATGATAATCAGTTTTAGTTTACTTGAGTCTAGTTGTGTTATGTCTTCCTCTGTAAAGTTTTCTGGTATATACTCTATCTGTGCCCCAAAAAAAATTGATAAACTACGGTAAATTAAAAAGCATGGGTCTGTTAGAAGTATACAATCTTGTGGTTCTATACAAGCCATACAGATAAGCTGAATTAAAGAAGCCACACCAGAACTAATGATAATATCCTCCGGGTTTGCTTTGAAATTATTTTTTTCTTCGTATTTTTGTGCCATGCGTTCACGAAGCTCTAGGATGCCTTGAGTTTGTGTGTAGGATGTTTTACCATCCTTTACAGCTTTTATGAGAGCTTCACAAATGGGAGTAGGAGTAGGGAAATGTGGCTGTCCAATGGAGAGATTAATGGGATCTTTAAGTTGAGAACTCAGATCAAACATTTGACGTATAGCCGATGTATCTATATGTACCATACGTTTTGAAAGTGGGAAATATTGATGATTATCTTTTGATAGGTGTAGGGACATATTGAAAAAATATTACTCTGAATATTCCGGATATACTTCTAATTTTTTTTTATCTTATGGGACTGTTGCAAAATGTAAATAATTGCAAATAGAGCGCTATGAAACGCCGAGTTAAGGCATTCTAGACGGTTACTTTCCTATTTTTTGTGTTTTACAACAGTCCCTTCTTGTAGCAATTTATCCAAGGTTGCTTCAGCTTTTTTTATACTTGTACTATAAACAAGTTCTTCTTCTCTTTGAACGTTTATTAATTGACTCATAGTCTACTCCTTTTTTTGGGTTTTAGAGTACAAGCCATTTACACGAAATAATTCACACTCCCGAAGTATATATATTTATGGTCCGTTCCCGTTGTATGAGAAAAGACCTCCCGAGTATTATAGGTCGGTTATTCGTTAAGTCAGTGGTTTTGAATAGCTCTTTTTCGCTTACTTGTTGCAAAGGTATTTTCTAAGGTATTTTCTTTGGAAAGAATTGTCTTAGCGAGCTATTGTAGTTTTCATTCAAGCCACGTTCCCATGAAGGGCCTTATTTTTGTGCTTATGTGAATTCAAGTTATATTCTAGTGTTCTTTTATTTAATAAAATTGCTTGGCGTTGTTAGGCAAATCAAAAGTGAATGCCCAAGTTATAAAAAGTGAATGGCTAAAGTATAAAAAAAGGATGATATAAGCTCCTACTTTTACCTTGTTGAAGATGGGTCTTCAAGTATTCCAAACTTTTTGGAGTATTACGTCGCTTTAGAGTATTACGCCGCTATGGAAGAAGAACCTTTTTTGCGAAATAAAAAGCATCTCTCATCGTATTTGATATCGCAGGAGAAGAAAGTAAAAGGAACGTCTTTTTCATCCCTTGGTCCTCTTAGTGTAGCCCCTATGATGGGAAATACCGATCGTCATTTTCGCTATCTTATGCGTGGTATCACCCGCCATACCTTACTCTACACAGAAATGATTTCGACTAGTGCGATTTTACGTGGTGATAGCTCTCGTTTACTTGCCTTTTCCCCTGTGGAAAAGCCACTTGTTTTACAATTGGGAGGAGCGAACCCTAAAGAGTTGGCTATTTGTGCCCGTATAGCAGAAGATATGGGGTATGATCAGGTTAATTTGAATGTGGGTTGTCCAAGTAGTCGAGCTGTAGCTGGTAGTTTTGGAGCTTCCCTAATGGAGCTCCCTTCACTAGTGGCAGAATGCTACGCAAAGATGCAATCATGCTGTACCATTCCCATCACGATCAAACATCGTCTAGGTATAGGTCTAGAGATGAATGTAGAAGAGATCTATAGTAAATTGGTATTCTTTGTGGGTGAGGTGGCTAGAGCTGGTTGTCGACATTATATTGTACATGCACGTTCTGCCCTCTTAGCTAGCCTCTCCCCCAAAAAAAACCGAAAAATACCGCCCTTGCGCTATGATTTCGTTTATAAGCTAGTCAAAGAATTTCCTCATCTTTCTTTTGTGCTAAATGGAGGAATACGAGAACTTGAGAGTGCCAAGCGGATTTTAATTGACTTTGATTTGGAAAAATCCATTGGAAATTCTGATGTGGCATGTACAAAAGACACAGTCTTCTCCACTTCTCCCATCTCCTCGTTCAATCTGGGAAAGAGGGGTAGAGGGAGACTTGGGGGAGTGATGATTGGCCGTGGGGCTTATGAAAACCCTTATGCTTTTTCTCTCGCAGACAGCTGCTTCTATTCTGAGAAAGAGGTGCCGTCCACTAGGCAGCAAGTTCTAAACTTTTTGGAGGATTACCTAGAACAGTGGCCAAAAAAAGAAGATAGGTCTAGAATACTTCGCCATGCTCTGAATTTCTTTACAGGTATTCCAGGGGCTCGTTTTTGGCGGCGTTATTTAACGCTTGCAAATAATAAAGAAGAAGCCCCTAAGATTTTTTTGAAAAAGGCCAAAAGCCAAATTCCCTCAGCCGTTTTAGAAAAAATACCCAAAGCTAATTTACATAAGGATGCCGCTAATTTCCTAAGATGAGAGAAGCAAGATTAGATAGATATTTTTTTATGAGGTCTGGCCACGAAAGTTATGTTTCGGATTTTTTATCGTGGTGAACTGAGCTCTTTAAAGGCACGTATCATACCATCAGAAATAGCCTTAGTAAAATTGAGTGTAAAGCGTGCCTTTTCAGCAGCTAGTAAAACTTTATGAACTTCTACAGAATTAGGATCGTACACAGACTGTGTTGTTAATTTTTTGGAAGTATTATCTATCTTTTCTACTCCTTGAATGAGTCCTTGCAACAGTTCTCCAAAATTTTGAGTAGAGCTCGTTTTCCCAATTGCATTGTTTGCCTGCTGAGCTGGCACCATGTGTAGGGGATGGGAAGATTGCATAGTAAAGTCAGAATATCTTCTCGCACCAATTACTTTTGGCATATGATTTGGAAAGTAAACTCCCTTTGTTGATTGGATTTCCATGAAGTACCCTCCTAATCTCTATTATGCCCTGCCAATTTCCAGAGCCTTCATGAACATTTGACGACTACCAATAACAACCTGTGCATTAGCTTCATAAGAACGCGAAGCACTAATCATATCAGTCATTTCTTCAACTATATTTACGTTTGGTAGTTCTACGTAGCCTTTTTTCGGCCCAATTTGAATCGCATCTGGATGATTAGGCTGGTATCGTAAGGGTAGGGGGCGCATATCCTTTGTAATCTTCTCTACCTTTACACCCTTACCCATACCCGTCTCCATGCCGTTTGGATAAACAGGTGATCGCCAAACATTCCTCATATTTATAGGTGTCATGACAACTTGATCTCTACGGAAAGGCCCATCTCCTCTGAGGTTACGCGTTGTATTGGCATTGGCTATATTATTCGCAATTACGTCTAGTCTAAGCCTTTGAGCACTCAGCCCTGTGGCAGCAATATGAATTGAATCAAACATACCCATGGTTCTATTTTTTATAATCCAGACCTGAGAAGTCCATTCATATGACGGAATTTACTTGATAGACGGTCAATCATGAGGTTATACTGGAGTTGATTACGGATGAGTTTACTAATTTCATCTTCTATATCTACATTGTTTCCATCATTACGCATTTTAGAAAGATAGTCTGTGTGTACAGTTGGTCGGACCTGTTTTTCAGAAGGATACTGGCGATTTTTTATGTGTAGAGAGTGGTTAATTTGTAATGGCGATTCACTTTTGACAGATTTTTTTATATCCAATGCTCGCTTCAATTCTTCTTCAAAAGCCACTTCAGATCTTTTAAAGTGGGGGACATCCACATTGGCTATATTATTTGCCAAGACCTTGCGACGGAGTACCGCTGTATCTACACCCTTTTCCAGTAAATGGATACTTTTCATGGCAAAATTGTTCCCAAAGAGTGACATTTTTTCTATATTTTAGTCGAGTTAAGGAGAACATATAAATAATCCTATCCCAAGCTGTTATTGTACATCGGAATAATCTCAAAATAGCCTGAAAAAAAATTATGTCTCTCTATGTTTTTATTAGATTTGTTGGGATTGTTGCCAAATGCAAATAATTGCAAATAGAGTGCTATGAATCGCCGATTTAGAGCATTTTAGAAGGTTAACTTCCTATTTTTTTTGTATTTCCCAACAGTCTCAATATAATATCATTGACATAAGCACAACAAATGCTTCTCCTGTCGTGGTTCTGGAGTTATTGGAAGTGAGGTGAAAAACCTCCGCTGCCCCGCAGCCGTGTTGGGAACGAAAGCCAGTTATAACCACTGTCCATTTATTGGGATGGGAAGGTTGGTGAGTAGGTTTTGCCCTAAGTCGGAATACTTGCTTCAGTTTGGTTGTTTCGAGGGAAAATATATGGGCAGTAGTGCTATAGCTAACTTTTGGGTCAGTGTGTTTCTATCTAGGCTAGATCATCACCCATGGTACATGAGTCGATATCCTAATTATTTTCTTTTTAATTAGGATATTCATGCACTCAATTTTTGCCTTTTTCGTTTGTGTTTTTGTTTTTTACCAACACTTTCCGTTCATCCCGACTTTTCGTACGATTATTCACGCCCAGAAGCTAGGAAGTTCTGATAAAAAAACAAAACCTTCCCTCTCCACAGAAAAAAATAAACCCCACACAAAAGGAGAGGTAGAAACAGATACGATTTATACCGATCAAATTATAATTCAAGAGGATGCAATTGGAAAGGGTATCAAAAAAAATTATCAAAATATTCCTTTAGATAAAGGTCAAAATAAAAATGCACGAAAAATTAGCGAAGTTATGGAAACCCAGCAAGGTATACGAGTCAATCGTTTGGGCGCTAGCGGTACCTATAGCACTATATCTATTCGAGGTGCAAACTCAAATCAAAGTGGCGTCTATCTAGATGGTATTGCTTTAAATGATATTTATTCAGCTTCTAGTAATTTAGAAAATCTACCCATTGAGCTTTTTGAATCAATCGAGATTTATCGCTCTTATACCCCTTCCCATCTAGCCGGTTCTCATATTGGGGGAGCTATAGATTTAGTTCCTAGACGAATCAAAAAAGGGGAGAAACTCTTTTTTATACATTCATTTATAAATAGCCTAGATGGCATTGGTTTAGGAATAGGTTGGCAACTACCTTGGGGGTTACACTATGTCAAAAGAGAACAAAGTCAAAATAACTATCAATACTATGATGATAATGGAACAGTAATCGGAAATACAGAAGATGATAGCATACGTACTCGAAAGAATGAAGATTATGAACTATTCGGTTATACAGGAATTTTTACCTTTCAGTACAAGGATCATGTTTTGAAGGCCCTACTAGATTTTTTAGAAAAAGAGAGAGGAATCGGAGGGACTGTAAATTCTCTTCTTTTTCACGTCCGATTACAAGAAAAAAGAGGACTAACTCGTTTGGTACATCATTATACATTTGGTGAGCATGTATTTACAGAAAGTTCCGCTTCTCTTCATGGCTATAAATCAGAAATTCATGACCCAAAATCTGAGCTATTTTTTGGGCTTTTAGAGAAAAAATATTCTTCTTTTACACAAGCTTTCAGGCTACGACCCTATTTTTTATTTTGGGAAGAAAGACTTCGTTTTGACACCCACATAAATATACAAAAAACCCAACTAGAACAAAACGAAGAAAAATTTGCTCAAAGGAAAGAACAAGAATGGGGGCTTTCCCTTTCCTTTACAGAAAGAAAAATCCTACGTACTCTCATCCAAGCAAAGAGAATCAATACAGTTGATATTCCCAAGGGAGTACTAAAGGAATCTTCATTCACTACAACGCCTGTTAGAAGCTCTCAAAAACATTCACTATATAGTCGTACCCTTCGTTTTGTTTTTTCCCCTCTGGCTTTCTTTTTTTCCGATTCCAAAAATAAAATAACTAAAAAAACTTTTTCCAAAAAAGAACAAAACATTACAAAACAAAATTTTTCTCTTGAGCTCTATGCAAGCTATAGTGAGAACCAAAGAATACCATCCGTAGCAGAAAGCTATGGCGATGGTGGCCTTCTTCTAGCCAATATAGATCTAGACATAGAAAAAGGGAAAACACAAAGCTATGGAATAAAAGGAGATTGGGTTACAAATAAATGGAAATTCCATTTATCTAGCGAATACTTCCAAACACAATATGATAATTTAATTATATTTTTATATACTTCATCTCGTACTATACGTGCATCTAATGTAGGTTCTGCTCGCATCGAGGGTGTAGAGGGGGAGCTTAGCTTTTTCTTATTCAACTATCTACACTCTGCCTTACGCTATACTTATCTAAACACAAAAGATACAGGTATTATACCCTTTTATAATGGAAAGCAACTTCCCTTTCGTCCACGTTACGCCATAGAATATTACCTAGAGGGAGGTACAATGGCCATACGCCCTTTTGTTAGTCTACATTGGCTTGGCTCTCTTTATCAAGACCGTGTGAATTCAGATATTGGGTTTGTACGTCAACGTGAGCGTGTGGATATGGGTATTAACCATTTTTTGAATAAAAAGAAAAGTTCACGTATCAGTTTTTTAGTGAAAAATGTTTTTGATCGCTTTCAAAGCGATGCACTAGGCTATCCTCTACCAGACCGTACCTATGAGATCCAAATCTCTATGGAATTTATGAGTACAAAAAGAAAAGATAAAGTAGTTTTATAATATAAAATCAAATAAAAAAAGAAAGGAGAATGTAGCATGACAAAACAATTCAGAAAAAAAGAAAAACAAATGAATGGGAAAGTATGTTGTGAGCGCAAAAAAATTGTACAAAATTGGATAACAATTTTTGGATGGTTATTGAAAAGGAGGAATATATTTTTTTCCTTATCCTTTTGCCTATTTATAGTTTGTGAAAACCCTCCTATGAATAATATAGGAAGGGGTGAGCTACTTGTGGGTACAGGGGTTTTTGGCTCTGTGGGTCAACTTGCTGTGATTGATATCAGAAATGGAAATACTGCGACAAAAAATGTACTAACGATTCCACAAGACCACAAATTGGGTGAAATAGACGGTAAAGCTTTTGTCCTAGGGCGCTCTGGGAGCCATAGTATTATCGCTTTAGACGAAAATAATGGGTATAGCCTAGCTTTCAATAAGAGTCTAAGAAATACCGACAATGGTCAAACACCTAATCCTTCTGACCTTGCCAAAATAGACGCAAGTACAGGAGTTGTTGCTTTTTATGATGTAAATCGTCTTTCTTTTTTTGATGTAACAACAGGAGATATTACAGGAAGCATTATCATCCCATCGGCTGGAATAGGTAATACAGGAACAAGTAAGTATGAAGCGGTCAGTCTACATCGTCACGGTAATTATGTTTATGTTGCTTTGCAGGATATAAACGAAAATGAAAATCTTTTCAATAATCCACACTTATACTATAATCAAGTTGGTAAAATACTCAAATTAAATGTCAACACAAGAATGTTTGAGGGTAACCCTAAAGAAATAAAAAATAGTACACAAGAATGTCGTAACCCTCAGTATGATTTTACCGAGTATAATGGAAATATAGATGGTACCGGTGTAAAAGATTGGCTCATTATAGCTTGTGTTGGTGAGTATGTATTCAATCGTAATAGCCATGATGTTCCCAGTAGCCTCTGGGCATATGATATAGCAGGCGACAGTTTTCGACAAATTTTAACCGAAAATGCAACAACGGGAAGTATGGCAGAAGTTCTGATCGTATCGGATAGCCTTGCCTTTGCTAGACGTTCTGATTTTGGAGGAGGAGCGACCCTTACCCCTAGCGGGTTCTCTCTTCTTCTTCGCTTCAACCCTCTTACAGGAAGTGATGTTTTTGTAGTTCCTGGAATTGGTTCCGGTGGCCTAGGGGAAAGGATGCGATATAAAGCAGGGAAACTCTATGTAACAGATAGAACAAACACAAAGCCCGGTGTTCGTATTTTCAACATTGATAGTTCCACCCAGACAGTCACTAAGGAGACAAGTGATCCTATTGACGTAGGACTTCCGCCCAATGCACTGCTTTTTAGGTAGGTTTTCATATTATAATCTGCAAAGTGAAGTTATTGATTATAAAGGGGAAACTATGAAAAAGCGAGTAGCAAAAACGATGAGCATTATTCAGTTGTTGGATAAGTTTGCCTTGTTTGGAAGAGAAGGCCGTTTATTGGCTTGAAGGGTTGCTTCGGAACCATAAGCCCGTTTGTTTCCATTGAGGCGGAATTGGAGAAATTAGTAAACCCGAGTCTAAAAAACACACCTATTGGTGCGGTGATTGCCGGAACAATTTTGCCATTAAAACCGGAACAATTATACATTCCTCAAAGCGTAATACCCGGATTTAGGTAGTCGCAATTTATTACCTTTTGACAGCTATAAAAGGAATTGTGTATTACTCAAAAGTCAACATGGTATTTGCTCCATAGAATTCATGAGGCTTGCGCTGGCAGTGAATTCAAACTCTCCGGTATCGTTGAAATTGACGAAACCTACGACGAAACCTACATAGGTGGAAAAGATAAAAACAAGCACTCAAACAAAAAGACCAGACACAAACAAGGGCGAAGTAGCAAGACTAAAACGGCTGTAGTGGGTATGCGATCCCGGGACGTGAAGGTCATTCCGAAGTCATTCCATAGATACGATAGCCAAAACGGATATTCTTGCCTGTCATAATTTCAAGCATAAGGCCTGCTTTACGACGGATTTCTGTATTCCTTACACGAGACAAATTTCTCGTGATAATTTGTATTTCTGTTGAGTAATCTTGCATGATCCCCACCTCCATTTTTGCGTATTACAGCTAAAAGGGGAAGTCGATCATTTATAAAAAATAATACTCAAATGCATTACCTTTTTACATGGGTTTTATAAAAAACGATATAAAGCACTTCCCAACATTACTTATTCTGAAAGCGTGGCCTTTGTACATTGCCTGTGAAAATTCAAAATCAAAACGAATATCAAAAATTAATTATAGAGGCTTATGAAGATCGTAAACTTTTAACAAACAACACAACTGTACAAACAGCTGTAGAAAATGTGATTTCCGCTTTAAACGCAGGAAAGCTACGAGTGGCCATACAAAAAGCTAGCGGTGACTGGGAAGTTCAAACATGGCTGAAAAAAGCTATTTTACTTTATTTCTCTTTGGCTCCCATGCGTAACATTCAATCTGGAGAGCTTTCATACTATGATAAAATTCCTCCTCGTAATGATTATATGAACGCAAAAATACGGGCTGTTCCCCCTGCAGTCTGTCGCTATGGAGCTCATGTAGAACCGGGAGTAGTTTTGATGCCATCTTACGTCAACATAGGTGCTTATGTAAGCACAGGAACAATGGTAGATACATGGGCCACAGTGGGAAGTTGTGCTCAAATTGGTAAAAATGTTCATCTATCTGGAGGGGTGGGTATAGGTGGAGTTCTAGAACCTCCCCAAGGAAGGCCTGTCATTGTAGAGGACCATGCTTTCCTCGGTTCTCGTGCTGTAGTTGTGGAAGGCTTGCTTGTTTGTGAGGGAGCTGTTCTCGGAGCGAATGTAGTCCTAACAGCCTCTACCCCTATTATTGATGTGAGTCGGAGTAAAGAAGTTATTTATAAAGGTCATGTACCCCCTAATTCTGTTGTTATTCCCGGCTCCAGAATGAAAAAGTTTCCTGCGGGAGAATATATGGTTACAACGGCTCTTATTATAGGAAAACGTAAAGAAAGCACAGACAAAAAAACTTCTTTAGAACAAGCTTTACGTGATTTTGAAATAAACGCCTAGTTCACATTGATTGCAAAAGTTATAATTTAATCTTACATATTAGAAGTTTATAGACTGATTTTAGTAGCTCACTCCTTCGTATAAGAAGGTATCCTTCCTTGAGAAGGATGTTGCAAAATGCAGAAAAATAAGAAAATGCCTTAAATTAACGTTTTATGATATTTAGTTAAGCTTGAAAAAGGCACTATATTAAGAAAACGCCATAACCCATACTTTCTTTTTTAAGGAAATATTAGTCAGATATTGCGGAATAAATTTAAGCCAAGAAAAAGCTTTTAGCCATTTTCTCATATTAAAGCCAGCACCTAGTAAAACCGCATACATCTTATCTCCTTCTTGCGTTAAGAGGTAATTTCTTCGTACACCTCAATCATACATTCTTCATGTGACCAATGATGGGTTCAATAGCTGCTCTTTTTTTCATCCACTTGTGTAAACTACCTTTCATTTTTTTCTTCTTCTTTGCAGCAACAATGTGAACTGTTATCCCATCTTTAACTTTCGCTCCTTTATAACCTCTATCCATAAAAACTTCTTTTACGCTTAATAAATTGGGTAAAAACCTTTATAGCTGTTCTATGGCCGATCCGTATGGCCGATCCGTATGGCCGATCCGATGGTAATGTATGCCCATCAAAAGGATTGCCGTGTTTTGCCATCGTGCCTAAAACAAAGTCACCTTGACGACTTGTCATGTAACTTACCTTACATCCAAATTCATACTTCTTATGGGTTTTATAGCATGGAAACAAACACTATCAAGGCGTCAGCTAAACGCTATGATGAACAATTTAAGAAGGATACGGTTGGGACTTACTGGATCAAAAATAAGCTTTTAGCAAAAGAGATTTGTGAAGCTTTTGAGGTATTTGAAACTACACTCTATAAAATGGCGTAGGAAATATGAGTTTAATAACACTGATCCTAATCGTTCTATAAAGAGGCAGAATTGTCTAGGCTTCGCAAAGAGAATTCCGAACTTCGTCAAGAAAGGGATATCTTAAAAAGTCAGTAGCCATTTTCATAAAACCACAGAAATGAAGTTTCAATTTATTCAGAAACATCACTCCTCATTTCCTGTGCAGAAAATGTGCTCTTTATTAACGATTTCAAGGAGCGGTTTTAATGTTTGGGTAAAACATTAAACAAGTAAAGGGACTTGCGAGACACAAAAACTTGAGAATATGATTAGAGATATTTTTTATAAGTTTAAGGGTATTTATAGCTCTCCAAGCTTCAAGGATTACGTCTGAATTGCATGATATGGGATGTAAGCTTTCAGAAAATAGAGTAGCTAAAGTCATGAGAAATATAGGACTTTCTGCCCGTGTATACAGTAACCAGAAGTGGAGGGCAACCACTTCTGCCTTAACGCTTACCCTATTTCTAAGAACCTACTAGGACAGGAATTTAATATCCTTGAACCTAATCAGGGCTGGGCTTCTGATATCACTTACATTCAATCAGACGTACAGACGTAGGTTGGTTATATCTATGCGTGATACTTGATTTATGCAGCAGAAAAATAGTTGGTTGGTCTCTTGCAGATCACATGAGAACAGAAATGGTCCTAGAAGTTTTGCCTAGAAGCTTTGGACAGAGCCGTTGCTCAAAATAAGTATAGGAAGGGTCTGATTTTTCATTCTGACAGAGGAAGTCAATACGCGAGTTATCAATTTAGGAGCAAGCTTGATAAATATGGATTTGTGTCCAGTATGAGCTGCAAAGGTAACTGTTATGATAATGCTATTGCAGAGTCTTTTTTTGGGAGTTTGAAAATAGAGGAGGTATATAAAAATACATATCTAAATATATTCGAAGTTATGAGAAATATTTTTGAGCATATTGAGGTATTTTATAATAGGCCTATTATAAAATACATTCATTTTTAGGATATAAGAGCCCTATCAAATTTGAGGAAGACTACTATGCTGCTTAATATGCTACTTAATGAAAAAAAAGCTAAAAAAGACTGTACAAAATATTGGGGGAAGGTCACCTCTCCTGTCTCAATATACTAAAAAAGATGCGAAAAAAAAGGTGACATATCCAAACAACACCATCTATCTGGCCGGATGGTGTATTTATGGAAAACAGTAAACTTTTTCGCTTTAGGTTTATAGTATCTCTTCTTCTTTTTTTTCATTTCACGATAGGATGTGATTGGATAAAATCAAACTTCTCCAGTCAAACTGATAATAACGAAGAAACATCTGATGCCTTTATTCAAACTTTTGAAAATAAAGTGGGTGTTATCGAGACTAAATTCGGAAAAATTATAATTGCATTTTTCCCAAGTATAGCACCAAAGCATGTGGCTAATTTTGATAATCTAGCCGAAAGTGGGTTTTATAATGGTACAACCTTCCATAGGGTTATACCAGGCTTCATGATACAGGGTGGGGATCCTCTAAGTAAGGATCCAGCTAAACGAGAAATGCATGGGCGTGGAGGTCCTGGCTATGGAGTTGAAGCCGAGTTTTCAGATCGTAAACATGTCCGTGGGATCGTTTCTGCAGCTCGGGCCCAAGATCCAAATAGTGCCGGCTCTCAGTTTTTTATTATGGTGGCACCCGCCCCACCCCTTGATGGGCAATACTCTATCTTTGGTCGAGTTATCCATGGCATGGATAATGTTGATAAAATTGTAGCTAGTAAAAGAGATAAAAGAGATAACCCTCTTCACCCTGTTACAATGAATGTTTCTCTTCTCACTTTTGAAGAGCTACAGACAACTCATGGTCTATCTTTAGAGAAAGAGAAGAAAAACTAACATAGTTTTGTTTTTACATCTCATTCTTCAGCAAACAACTTTCTAATTCTAATTCTAATTCGCTATATTTCAGATGCTTTTGTGCGAATTACTTTTTATGAGTGGCTAAGTAAATGGCACGCATATCATTAAAACTTGTAACCACATCCTTTCGAAAAAAATACTGCTGAACATGTGAGTAGGGACGAAAAGAAAGCCTTTCATACCAAAATAGAGTCTCTGCATATATTCCACCATAAAGATAAATCTTGTGAAAGTCATCTGTAAGTGAACTACGGACCACAGTATAATATGTAACATAGCCGGGGTCTAGCTCAATAAGAGGGCGATTACTAGATCTACTAAAGTAAACAGCCTCCATCGAAAGTGTCCTTTGGCGCAAATGGACTAGTTCTTCCCTCTTCATCAAACGATTAAAACAAAGGAAACAAAGCCATTTATAAGGAAAGCCATGAACAGAAAGCCAATTTAAAGCAGAGAAAGGACGTGTCTCATATTCCACAGGACCAAAATAAGAAACCAACTGTTTACGTACACGACTCAAGATATCAGCTTCGTGATAAGCCAGTAAAAGAAAAGGCTGTACCAAGCTAGGCTCTTTTAAAATAGTTTTCCATCCCCTACCCACTGTTGGATAGAAACAAGACTTGCAAGCACAGGCGTAAACAGATTTTTTTGTTTATATCCTATGCCTTTTTCAGGGAAACATGAACGATAAAAAAAACGATGAAAAAAATTTAGAGTTTTACCAGGCTAAAAACTTGTTTGAAACTCAGGTCGAAAAATTCCTAGAAAAAAACACAAAAAAAGGTATGGTAGAATTACCCTCCTTCCGCCTAGAAAGTAACGAAATCAAGATAACTTTTCCCGTAGAAAAAATTAATCCAGAAAACTTATTAGCATCATTTGACATCTTATTCAAACATATAGATGGTCGTCTACGTTTTCAAATGTTTGAACCAGGCTATATTACACTACAGGATGGTGGTAATATATTAAATCCTCACAAAAGTACAAAAGAGGGCATACGTTTTCGCTTTATTTCTATTCTATCAAAAAAGGAAGTCGAAATAGAAAAAACATCTGATCTTACACAGAACGAACTCCAAGCCTGTCTTGCACTCTTTCGATTTTTTTATACTTCTAAAAAAGAAGAGGACCCAAATATCCAATTAAAAAATCTAGGAGCTATAGTTTATTCAACAAAAAAGGAGGAAAAAACAAATGGAAATTTCGTTCCTAAAGAAAAACAGTTTCATTTTTCTAATGCTAATCAATCTAAGATAGTTGGCTATAAGCACGTTAGGCGAGAAGTGCTAGAAACAATTATACTGCCCCTTAAGAACCCAGAAATATTTGAAAAAGTCGCACAAGCGACAAGGGGAAAAAACTCTAAAAACCTAGCACAAGCTGTTCTTTTTGAAGGGCCTGCCGGTGTAGGGAAAACAACCATGGCAAAAATCATTGCCTGCGAAACGGAAATTCCTATGATCTATGTGCCGATAGAAAATATACTTAGCAAATACTATGGAGAATCGGCACAAAACTTAGCTCAAGTATTTGATACGGCAGGCCAATATGAAAAATGTTTGATTTTTCTAGACGAAATTGATTCTCTAGCTACCTCTCGAGAACAAGGGCTTTTTGAAGCTACTCGGCGCCTCCTCTCTGTTTTACTCAGGAAGATAGATGGCATGGAGAGCAAACCAGGTATCCTAACAATTGGAGCCAGTAATCGCATGAATGATCTTGATAATGCTCTTGTTTCTCGATTTGATACTATCATACATTTCCCTCTTCCCAATATAAATGAGCGGGCTATGATTTTCCGGGAATATGCGCAACATCTAGAAAATAGCCATCTAAAATCTCTGGCTCATCTGTCCAAGGACATGTCGGGGCGTGACATAGAAGACATTTGTGAATACACGGAAAGGAGTTGGACTAGGCATCTTATCACTGAAAAAAAGGATGCTTGCGCTCCCTCTTATCAATTTTACATAAGAGTAGCCAAAAATATGCAAGAAAAACATATATCTATAAAATCTAGGCAAACGCGGCCAATATAGTGATGGAACTGTTGTAAAAAGTGAGAAAGAGGAAGTAAATAGCACAAAACACCGATTTAGAGCATTTTACGCGGGCAATTCCTCGTTTTTTTATATTTTACAACAACCCCATAGTCTGTTCCGCAAAGAAATCATAAATACAATAAGTATGCATAGAAAGCCGATAAACTTATGAGGATAGAATCTGTAGCCAAACATCACTATTTAGCGCGAATGCAATAAACTCACAATTCAATATGTTTTTATCAAAATCAAAAGAAAATGATCTTTTTCCATTGGAGGACCATCGGGATCTGTCTGCTAATGGGTCTTCGCGATTGGAGTCTCGCTATAGCAATAGTACAAGCACAATAAAGCAAAAAGAATTTCGTTTTATCGGATGTGTTCGTAATCGAAACGACCTAGAAGGCTTCTTAGAAGCTGTTTTTATAGCGCAGTTACTCAAAAGTCGCTACCAAACAAGGGCTCAAACTTCCCTTATTCTGCACGAAGACAACAAAGAGCTGGCTTCTAAGTGTTCTCTATTCGACCACTTACATCCTTGCAGTCACGAAAATAAAATAAAAGACACTCTTTTATCTCAAATTTCCCAAAAAACAGATCTACTATATATACCATCCCATGATATCTATGCCCACTGGGTCGGTCGTTTTTCTAGTTCACGAATGCGAACAGCTGGTTTTGGCTCAAATGTTTTTTCCCGTTTTCTACGCTTACAAAAGATAGGAGGCGTCCACCGTATAAAGGGCAAAAAACGAAACCATATGGACCTCCATCCGGAGAAGGTCTTACCTTACATAGAAGGGAAATTACATTTCCCTTCCAAGACAACTCTACCTAAGAATCAATTTGTATGGCTTTCCCTTTTTGAAAAGAATAACATAAACCGTCATTGGCCAGCCAGTTATGTTACACGATTGACCAGAATTCTTGGAAAAGATAATCTTAGTGTAGTCACGTCTCTACCAAGTCCAACATCTATAAAAAATAATCCCTTTCTTCAAGAAATCAAATCTGAAATAGAATATTTAAAAAAATACTCTGGTTATACAATGCATTTTTATGAAGATCTAAATCCGCAAGAGCGAGCTGCTGTCATGCAGCAAGCTTTAGCAGTGGTATGCCCATCTGGACAAGATTCTATTTTGGCTTCTTTACTACGTCGTCCCTTGGTCACCTTACATGACATGCGATCTCATGAAACTCAAAATTCTATAAAAGCCTCTCTTTCCAAAAAGTCTAGCCGGAGTGAAACAAAGCGACTAGGCTCTCTCACTATGCAAAAAAAACAAGGGAATACATTGGCCTTTCCACGTCTAAATCTATTTACTTCTTCCGAAAAAGAAATTGCTTACTATATGCACTCTCCTTATGTAAAACAAAGACACATCACTCCTACCGTTGACGAATGTATTCAAGACTGTATAAAATGCCCGTATAATTCTTGTGTTGAACATATTTCACCTGAACAAGTCCATGAAGGGTTAAAAAAAATCCTATTTTCAAATTAACTCTTTTCATATAAAAAGAATCGAGGAAATGGGAGTGGTCTCGCAAGGCACCGCTATTTGAATACTATACTACTCTTTATATATTTCTGCTTGTCCTAATGTCTCAAAAAGAAAACCAAAAACCTCTGTCCTATCTATTGAAATGCCCTATTATGAATTACCCTTGGGGCAAACGTGGGGAGACTGCTTTTATTCCTAAACTGCTTCAAATTCCAATAAGCCAAGAACCCACCGCAGAACTTTGGATGGGCTCACATCCTAAAGGAAGTGGTAAAATACAAAAAAGTGACCAACTACAAAGTATATACGACCTATTTCAAATAGACCCAGGACATTACCTAGGAAGGGAAGCTATACAAAAAGGATATAGCCATTTATCTTTTTTGTTTAAGATACTTGATGTTGAAAAACCACTTTCCATTCAAGCACATCCGAATAGCTCTCTAGCGAAAAAATTGCACAAGAAAAAACCAAAACACTATCCAGACTCGAATGAAAAACCAGAGCTTGCGGTATGTGTGGAAGGCATGCGTGCTTTAGTTGGTTTTCTACCATTTTCAGATTTTTTGTTTCACATGGAAAGGCACAATCCACTAGCAGAACTCTGTTCGTTTTCAAAATATTTCCATACAGTACCTTCTTCTTTACGAAAGGGAGAAAGTGTCCTATCAAATATTAAACTTCAAAAAAAATTACTAAAAGCAATCTACAGTGAACTAATGCAATCAAACCTGAACAAGATCGAAAGGGCTGCCAATTCTTTGCTCAGAGAGTTAGAAAAGAAATCACTTCGTGCTCGTATTTATAAGGAAGATGAACTATTCCAAGTTTTGACAGAAAATCATGGCACACGAGACCCAGGTATCTTTTGTGCTTATTTTTTTAATTATATGATACTAGCCTCTGGAGAGGCTCTATTCCTAGAAGCAAATGTTCCTCATTCTTATATTTCGGGAACAATTATAGAATGTATGGCACCTTCAGATAATGTGGTTCGAGGTGGTCTCACATCCAAATATTGTGATATTCCCACCTTAGTGGAAATGTTAGACTACACTCCTAAAAAACCTATCTTACTGAAAGCCAAATACAAAAAAAACGTCGGAATATATTCTCCGCCTATATCTAATTTTTGTCTGCTAGTTTATTCTAAAGGAAAGGAGGCATCAAGTCCTAGTATAAATGCAAATATCTCTTCAGATGTTGATTTGTTTGATTTAGACTACATAAATTTACCATCTATACTCATCGCTTTTGAAATCACAGAAAAAGCAGAATTGTACTTTTATAAAAAAGGAAAAAACAAAGTATGGACAATTCAAAATATAAGGCAAGGGGCCGTTATTCTATTGCCTGGTGACCTAGAAGAAAGGGGATTTCAGGTGAAACTTCACCTAAAACAAGCTAAAATCTATAGAAGTGTCGGACCTGTATCATAGAAAAATAAGAAATTCATTAGTAAATTTTTATTTTTTGAAAATCTTTACAGGAATTAAACATAAGTATGTATATTTATAGAACCCATGTACAAAGGCAACACTGAGTGTTCCTCTTTAAGCTACTTTGTTATCGTAAGAGTGCCTTTTCAAGCTTAGCTAAGGTAAACTCGAAATAATAGGCGGTAATGTTTTTTGTTTTATCCCTGATTAGCTCCACTTCTAAGATCAAAGAAATTTGCTCCTATGAAGAAAGGGGCTGTTGCGAAATACTGCAAGATAAGAATGCCTGTCGGAAAGGCCTCAAATTAGCGTTTTACGGTATTATTTTCGTCTTTCTTAGTTTTTGTTGTAACAGTTCTTTTGAAAATAGAGTTGAAAGCCAGATGTGTTGCACCTAGGAATTTAATAAAGGTTTCCCATTTCCAGAGAGCATATAAAAAATCAAGTGGGACGGGTATAGCTTTTAACTAGAGGTTTTTGTGAGTCGGGTGAAAATTCCATTGTAACCGAGGTTATAGGAGATTTTACAGTCTCTTTGTAGTTGCGATAAAAAATCTCTACACCAGGATGAATTACTTGGCGGGCTGTTAAGCTAACGGGACTTTTATTATACTTCACATTTCGATAGTCATCTCTTTTTTTCTCTAGTATTTTAATACTTTTTTGTATATTTACATATTTTTTATGAGTTGTGTTTATTTTTTCTTTTTCAGATGGTGATATTCGAAAAGAATTTTGAGCTTGTTTCTTATATTCGAGTATTTCTTTATACAAAATATTATACTCTTTCTCAAGACTTTCACATTCTTTTACGTATGTGTTGTAATATTTATTATTTGCATCATGGTAGCCTATAATGATTACAGTTTTTGTTCCTCTATTGTTTCCTATTTGATTAGTGATTATGGAACCAAAAACAATAATCTCACCACCTACAATAATAGAATTTTCTGCTAGCATTTCTAAATCACCATGGATGGATAAACAGCTTGCATTGATGGATCTCTTTATTTTAGCACTTCCAAGAAGCATAACCTTAGAATTATCTACATAATTGCATTCGAGATTTTTACCCACGTGAATTATATTATCCTCTTGTGCATTGACTCCTTTACCAATAAATAAAGATTTTCCTACACGCAAAAGATTTGATTCAATAAATCCATTCACTTGAATTTCTCCTGAACTGGAGAGCAGAGCACCACGCTCCACATTGCCCTCCACATGAATACTGCCATCATATATGAGATTACCCGTCTCAATACCAACATTCCCTTCAATAAGCAGGACGGGGCTTATCGAAATTTTTTCACCATCTCTTGAAAATATGCCCTTTTCTTCTGCACAGTATTCATTCGCTACTTCATCAAAAGAAACATTTTCACCACATTCCAAAAAAGGGTCTAATGGCTCTATAGATTCAACGGACTCCCCATAAATATTATAACCTGATTTCCCTTTTACGGGTGGAGTACGTCGAGCGAGTATAGTCCCTTTATTTATCTGTTTATACTTTTCAATGTTTCTAAAATCTGCTCGCCCTTGCTTATCAAAATGCATTTGCATACTCTCTTTAATGAGAAACTCAATACGACCATTCTGGGACTCCCCCGGAGGACTACCAGTAGCGACTAGTAACCCGCGTCCTTTAATTTTCAGATAATTTGTGTTAAAATCTTCTAGAGAAGCTAATAGCTTAGCTTGGTCAAAACCATATTTCACCCCCTTCTGATTTAAGATAGATACAACATCTTTAATTTGAATTTTATGTGGTAAACTCTCTACAACACGTAGATGAACTTCCATATTATCAGAGCTCACTTCGAAAACAAGACAAGAATGAATATCCCCTTCTTTCGGTTTCGGGGTTTGGTTTTCTATCTTCTTGTCATCGGTTGTCATAATTAAAAATTAAAATATTTATATATACAGGATAATTTGATTTTCGTGAATAACACTCATCATATTTGTAATGTTTCAAAATAAAATTCATAAGTCTTTTTGCTTTTGAAGTAAAACTTCACCTGAAAATCATATGCCTCTTTCTCAAAAGGAAGTAAGGAGCGATTAAAAGTACAAAGCGGTCCTTTCGCCTACAAGCCGAGCTAAAGAAGGAGAATCCTAATAACAGAAAACGCCAAAAAATCTTTTCCATTTCCTGTGAAAAATTATGCTTGTTACTGTTGCATTGCCTACACCTGTAACCGGAGGGAATTAGTCATCAATTACTACAGGCAGCGGGGCTCAACGTAAAATTGAATCTAAGACTTCCTGAATCTGCACCAACAGTCAACTCATCCCCTCTAGAGGTAAACTCAACTTGTCTGGTTAAACCGGAGGCATCCGCATTATCTATACTTTGACGACTCACTCTTAGAACAGCAGGATAATCTTGATTTCCAAAAGAAGAGACTGATGGCGAAAGTAAATCATCGTTTCCGTCAACAGAAGCGGTGTCTTTGTCAAGAAAAGGAAGAAAAACTAAAACAACATCACTATTATTTTCTCCCACAGAAAAATGAAGAGTTGCGTTTTTGTTCAGAGGACGATTACCTGTATGCAAAGCCGTTGAGAGGCGAAACCCATCATAAAGACTACTCAAATCTGCAAATGTGGAAGTTACACCAGCACTATTGGATAAATTTTCCATGCGTAATGAGTTTGTTAAATAATCATTTAAAGGATTAGACTCACTCTTCCGCCTTAAAAGCGATCGACAATTCGATAACCTTTCTGTTATATTCTTGTTTGTGTCTAAAAAATCAGGATCTGTAGATTTCACGGCACAAACTTGACCGGAAAACTCGATATTTCCCTTGGATAGCGAGAAACCAGAATGATCCCAATCCCCAGAAATATCTACACTATTCAGCTTAACACAATACGGAAAACCCGTAGGAGCAGGAAGTGGGCTTACAGGTTCAGATGGCTTCGTCGTAGAAGAGTCACCGGGAGTTGGTGTAGTAGATGCTACGGTTTCACGATAATGAGCCTCTTCACTAGCAGTGCAAGAACGGCGATGAACAGTAAAGATAAAAGTGGACGTAGCCGCAGAAGGACTATCTGGATCTAAACTAAAAACCAAGTTTTTCCGGAGAGGAACAACACCGGACAAGGCGGGTACATCCCTATCAAGAATTTCTAAAATGCCTGGCAACTTCTTAGCCGCAGTTGTGAATCCTGACTTAGGATAAAGGGGGTTATCCGATATGGCCGTCTGTGCTCTTACAAAAATGGGAAGACCCACAAGTAAAATTCTATGATTTCTTTTGTCCTCTAACCTAAAAGTCATACTTTTCTTGATTTCAACATATTTTAGACTAGCATCATTGTTATCTTCCACCAGCTTCAATGGAGGGGCTCTTTCATTGCCCCTATAGATATCCAGCAGTTCTTCTGGCGGGAGAGCCGTATCCGGTGCAAAATTTTTGATCAAGGAATCCAATACTTCTCTGTTTATTAGGTCACTGGTTAGAGGCGTATCATCTGTAGCAAAGAAAAAATCCCTACAGTTTCTGATTTTCTCTCCTATGCTCTCGATATCAGCGGTAATGTTCTCATCCTCAGATGTAGTTCCACATAGCTTACCATATAGTGCAGGGTCTTTACCACCGTCACTACCCAACCAAGCTAAAATAGCCGCCGGAAGACCAGTACCAGTAGTGAGGTCTCCTCTAACTTCTATCTTTTCAAGAGTGACACAATAATCTTGAGGTGTAGAGGATGACGAAACTCCATTATCATCAATAGCCAAGGAACCAGAAGAGCCATCATCACACCCCCCAAAAATAAACAGTACACAAAAAAACGCAACCAGCCTATGTCTCATAAGATTACTCCTAAGTCTGACTATAGATTCTTCGCCAATAAACAGCTTTACCTGAATATGGGAAGCAGGGAAAAACAACCAGACATGAACGATGGTTACACTATGTGATAGTCTATAATTGTCAATATGATTTTTAAATATTTTAGAAGTATAGGAAGCCCGTTTGTGGTTTTTCCATAAATATTCATTTTGGTTATTTTGTATTACAATAATAAACCCAAATGTTTCTATTAGTTCAGGTCGTCATTTGGGTCAAAAAGCCTATTTTTTGATCATTATGAAATTATTTTTTTGAGATTATGCCCTAAAGCCATAAAATAAAATTCTATTTCGTATATTACTTGCCCAGCCCTCCTAGCTAGGATGCAAATTTGAAGTGCAACAGACTTCGCTTGTTCATCTCTCGGGAAAAGACTTCAGCAGGGGGCTGCTATAAAATACCGAAAGATAAGAAAATGCCTTAAATCGGCGTTTTACGGCATTACTTCCATTTCTCTCACCTTACGTAACAGTCCCATGAGTTAAAGTGGATTGTCCATTGTTTTCGGGAAAGGTTAAAAGAAACCCTATGTGGAGACTGTTGTAAAATATAAAGAAATAGGGAAGTGATCATCTAAAATGAATTAAATCGGCATTTCACAATATTTTAGTTGCCCTTGCGTGCATTTCGTAACTGGGAACTGTTATGAAAAAAGGAAAGCCAGCTCTTTGACCATACAGTAGTAAAAATCAGAAAAGAGTCTAGGTGATACCAATATTTATTTATTTTTTCTGCTTCACTATTAAAATAATTTCATAAAAAACTGTAGTACTTTGTGTTTGAGCCTTGTATAAGGCGGGACAAAAAGATCGGAACTATCCCACGGTAAAGTTTGCCGGAGTATTCCTTTATTGTGAGAAAACTCTTGAAAACCAAAGTAGCCGTGACTCATTCCGATGCCACTCATTCCGATGCCACCAAAAGGTAAATTAGGATTAAAGAAATGTATCAAACTGGTGTTAATAGAACCTCCTCCAGTAGAAGTATTTTGGAGAATTTTTTTTATATTTGCTTTGTTTTTACTAAAAATATAGATAGCCAGTGCTTTTTCTTTTTGATTTATAAGCGAAATAGCTTGGTCAATCGACGAAAAAGGAAGAACAGGTAGAATAGGGCCGAATATTTCTTTTTGCATAATTTCATTTTTAGATGTTATATTGCTGACAATAATTGGTTCTAGAATTTTTTTTATTTTCTTGTTTTTTATATAGTTATCTTCTAATTCTATATTTGCTTTTTTATCCTTTGTTTTATTCAATAAAGTCTGTAGTCGTTCCCAATGTTTCACAGAAATAAGACGACTATAGTCATCAGAATTTTCGATTGAATTTTTTTCTCCTTTATAAATTTTTTGTACGTAATGTTTGAGAAGATCTAAAAATAGTTTTTCTTTTTTTTCATGTACTAAAACATAATCTGGGCTGATGCATACTTGCCCGCTATTCATAAATTTAGACCAAGCTATTTTTTTAGCAGCTTTTTTAAGAGATGCATTCTCATCAATAATCGCTGGTGATTTCCCACCTAATTCTAGAGTTATGGGTGTAAGATTTTTAGCAGCGGCTTTCATAATTTTTTTAGCGATAGTTGAGCTACCGGTAAAAAAAATATGATCAAAAGGTAGGCTTGAGAGAAGAGCGGCCTGTGTGGGATCACCTATAATCACGCTAACTTCTTTTGGATTATACAATTCATGAATGATTTTTTTTATTATAGCTGAGCTCGCAGGGCTTTGTTCTGAAGGTTTGAGTATAACTCGATTTCCTGCAGCTAAAGCTGAAATCAGAGGACAAAAACTCAAATTAATAGGGAAATTCCAAGGAGAAAGGATTAGTACAACTCCTTTTGCTTCTGGATAAATACAAGAACTAGTGCCGGTGAGATTGATAGGTGTTTTAACTGTTTTAGGAGACATCCAACGTTTTAGGTGTCGTAAAGCATATCTGGCTTCATTCAATATAACATATATCTCATTGAGGTCCGTTTCAGCTGGATGACGTTTTAGGTCTTGCTTCAAAGCAAAATGGATTTGTTCGCGATAGGCAAACATTGCGTGATAAAGCTTTTTGATAAGAAATCTACGTTTCTTATAATTCATATATGGTGAAATTCTTTGTTCTTCCTTTTGCATATGAAATATTTCATGAGTGGCTTGTCTTTTTTGGATTATAGTTTTCATAAAGTTTTCGTACGTTTATAAAGCAATTTTGTATGTCGGTACTTGGCAGTTAGCTAGTGGGAAAGAAACAATAGCACCGAGTATACAATATTTTATTTCAAATTTTTTTGTATTTCTCTTTTTTTATGTTTTTCATACAATTCTGTAAGAATCTTTTCGCAAAGATGTAAGGGGTTCTCACTGAGAGTATAGATTCTTTTGTAGTGTGCTTCTTTGTATTGAGTTATTTTTTCCATAGACTTCTTCCGTCCATTTTTAATTTACTTTTTGCAACAGTTCCACAAAAGATACGATATTTTCACTAGCTGAACTGAGATTTATCTTTCTCTTTTAAAAAATGTATATTTCTATTTCAATAGAAAGAGTATAGACTGTCTTCATTATCTTTATTAATGTATATAAACATATTTGTACTTGTTAAAGTTTAAAATCTTTCATAATGATTTTTTTATTCTCTCCTTAATTGATCGTAGTATTTTAAGATTCGGATAGATCGTTTTGAGATAGGATTGCATCATTATTGAAATCATTTTCTTCATTGAATGCAGTGTACACATGAGTATGAGAAAGGTTTATTTATAAAATCAAAGAAATTTGCTCGTATTGATTGAGAATAGAACTGAAAATCAGATGCGTTGCACTTTAGAATTAAATCCACAGAAGCTCATGAATACTTACCGGAAAAAGAAGTGACAATATGGTTATAATTTGAATTTTGTCGGATGGAGACATAATCCTCCGTTTTTTACCACAGGAACTATGAAATTAAAGAGTATACGTCTTGTTGGTTTTAAATCTTTTGCTGATGAGACAATCATTGATTTGCAAGATGGTTTTACTTGTATTGTGGGACCAAATGGATGCGGTAAGTCAAATATTCTGGATGCCTTACGCTGGGTTTTAGGCGAAAAATCTGCTCGCGGTCTTCGTGGGCAACAGATGGAGGATTTAATTTTTTTAGGTTCTACCACACGAAAACCGGCTGGCATGACAGAGGTAGAAATCTGTTTTGATAATAAAGACCGTACATTGGAACTAGATTATGATGAGTTGCTTATAGCTCGTCGCCTGTATATTTCTAGTGCTAGTGAATATTATATAAATGGGAAACGTACAACTCGACGTGATTTAGAAAGTATATTTTTAGATACAGGAATTGGGAAAAGTACTTATTCTATTTTAGAACAAGGAAAAATTTCTGAAATACTTCGTTCTAGTCCTGAAGATAGACGTCGTCTTTTAGATGAAGCAGCAGGAATCGCTCGTTTTAAAATGGAACGTCAAGATACTCTTGTTCGTTTGAAAGAAACAGAACAAAATTTGATGCGTTTACAAGATATTCAAAGAACAAAAAATAAAGAAGTGGAAAGTTTACAAGGCCAAGCAGCTCATACACGTGAATATCTACATCTAAAAGAAGAATTAGACAAACAAGATCGTTGGCAACGTTATTTTGAAATTAAAAAACTATATGTTAAATTAGAAAAAGGAGAGGAAGAACTGAATAGTCTGTTTGAAAAAAGGAAAATAAACATTTCTAAAATAGAAGAATTAGAAAAACAAAAAATACTAGTAGATAAAAAAAATAAAATTTATTTAGAAGAGATTTATTCTTTAGACAGAAATCATCATCGTGATATTTCGTCTCTGAGTGCATTGGATAAGAGGCAGTTACGTATCAAAAAGGAAAGAGAAGAACGCATCTTACGCATTCAAAATATTGAAGTTCGCTTTAAGGAAGAAGTAAAAAAACACGAGGGAATGGAAAAAAAATTAGAGGATGTTGCCCAGTTAGAATTGAATATACAGAATGATTTACAGGAAACAAAGAAACAAAGCCAAGCATTTAAAAATGAATTACAAAATTTACAAAATGATATTAAAGAAACGTTTCATAAAGAAGAGAATAATATAATTTTAATTCGTAAAAACGAAAAAGCGAATTTACTTCTTTTAGAAGAATTAAAAGGAGTTGCTCATGATTTACTTATTGAATTGGAAGAAAAAAGGAAATCTTTGCAAAAACATGAAAATATTCGTAAAGAATTGAAACTAATTATACAAAAGACACTATCTTTACATAAAGACAAAATTCAAAACACATTACTCTTTTTAGAAAAAAATGACCTAAAGCAGGCTATATTTTCTTTGAAAGATATTCATGAAGAGGAATTGTTAAAAGATTTTGAACGTTATGATAGTTTGGAAGAAGAATTTCGCTCGTTTTTCTTTGATCCTGTAGGTCTATTGAGTCGCAAAGATATCCTAGATGGAAAGATGTTTATTCTATCAAAAGAAAATGAGAAATGTAAAAGCGAGATAGCTGATTTTCAAGAAAAAAGGAAGAAACTCGATTCCTTTTTGGAAAAAAAGAAAACCAAGAAACAGGACCTTGATCTATTGATTCGTGACTATGAAGTTCGACAAGAGAACCATGCGGAAAGCAAAAAAAATATCAAGAGCCTTTTGAGTGAATCATTAGAACGTATATCATATTTTAAAAAAGAAAGATATGCCCAAGAAGAATATTTTAAGGGGATACAATTAGAAGAAAAAGAAATTATAAAAGAATATGCTGCGTTAGAAAAACGCACAGAAAAACAAAAGATACAGCTTGAGGAACTTCATTCTAAAGTTAAAGATGAAAAAAAAGATATTGAAAGTTTTACTGAGAAAATTCGTTATAGCAGGGATACTTCAGAAAGTATACTTCCACAAATTAGCAAACAAGAAAGGCTTACAGAGCAGATACGAGTACAGTTAAAGCAATATGAACAGAATCTTTATTTAGATTATCAAATAGAAATTAAGCAACTTGAAAAAGAATGTTTCTCTTTATCTTCAGAAGAGCAGAAGGAAATAGGGAAGAATTATCGTCGTTTGCAAAAAAAAATACAGGCGATTGGTACCTTTAATGCTTTGGCCATAGAGGAATTAGAAAAATCGGAAAAAGAACTGAATATCATTAGAGAGCAAAAAGATGATATCCATGAAGCAAGAAAGAATATATTGTATGCTTTAAAAGAAGTAGATCAAAAGTCTCTCTTGATTTTTCAGGAAAGCTTTTTAGTAGTACAAGAAAAATTTCAACAAGTCTACACAAAGCTTTTTGGTGGAGGAACAGCACAATTGATGCTAAGCGATATGGATAATATTTTGAATAGTGGAATTGATATTATAGTACAGCCACCTGGAAAGAAGAATAGTAATATTGCATTATTATCTGGGGGAGAGCAAACTTTAACAGCTATTGCTCTGATATTTGCTTTATATCTTGTAAAACCGTCTCCTTTTTGCTTTTTAGATGAAATTGATGCTCCGCTTGATGATACAAATGTAAGACGATTTTTAGAGATGTTGACTGAATACACTCCGAACACTCAATTTCTTATTATTACACACAATAAAATTACAATGGCGTATTCCGAAGCTATTTTTGGTGTTACCCAAGAAGAAGTAGGAGTGAGTAAATTAATTTCAATCCGCCTAGAAAAGGGTAAAATACAAAAAAAAACAGCGTAAATATTGGAATTATCATTATGGGATACAATGATTTTTTTGCTTTTCTTGATCTTGAAGATAGCTTTTCTCTATTTATTAAAAATCAAAATTTTTTTATATACAAAAAGCTATCGGCGCTCCTTAAAAAAACTAGATAAAATTTGTTGATATTCTTTTTCTTTTTCATTTATTTGATAGAGTAGGGGATGATGATTTAAACGGATCTTTTTTTTTCGACTTTCGTTTATTATCCAACGTAAACCTGGACTCTTGTGAGATGATGCTATGAAATATACACTTTTTAAACGTGATAAAATAATGGCTCCGCTACACATGAGGCATGGTTCTAAAGTTGTTAGTAAAATACAATCTACCAAGCGCTCTGTTTTTTTTTTGTGGCAAGCTTTTTGTAAGGCAAGCATTTCACTATGTGCAGTTGGATTTTTTTTATTATAAATTCGATTTGAACTTACGCTTAAAATATAATAATTTTCACCATTGCTTTCCTTTTGACATACCATGCTTGCTACGGGTACCTCTTGTTTTATTTTTGCTTTTTTGGTCAGGTTAATAAGTTGATTGCTTAATTCTTGTAAGGAGAAACTTTCTCTTTCTAAAAGAAAAGCTAAAGGGATGATTTTTTTTACATTAAACAAGGCTGTAAGGGTTATTTATTTTGACTTGAAAACGTTTAAGAATTTCAGCTCTTCTTTCTCCTAAGATATCCGATAGAATTCCCCATAACCATTTATTTTTTTCTGTTTCATAAACTGGTAAAATTTTTTGTTGACTTTCTTTTTCATAAAGATTTTCACATAAGTGATGTAGGTGTCTCATTTGTTGTTTGTAAAGCCAATACGAGTTGACTTTCTTTGTATTTATTTCTATAAATTTTTGGTTAAACCAATTTATAAAAACTATTTTGATATAGTTTTTTGAAAACTGACTAGTGAAATTTATACTACCTTTTATATGATAGAAACACAAACCCAAGTTTTTATCTTGTAAGTTTTTAATTAACATTTGAAACAGTAGTTTTGCTCCGCAGTGATACAAAAAGATCTCTTTTTCTTGTATACTGGGGAAGTCTTCTTTGATTATAAGTGTACTAATTTCATCTAGAAAATTTTCAAGTATTTGTTTATATTTTTCAAGATGTATTGTTCCTTTTTTTTCATAAATATACAACTGTTTATCTATATCATATTTTTGGACGATATTTTCTGTCTCCATATTGATATGGAGACAATTCTCGAAGAGTAGTAATTCTTTTTGTATTTCTTGGGCACTAATTTCAAGCTTGTACCAATCTTGATTATTCCAATAACGACTTCCGCAATTGCGGGCACATAATTTTTCAATTTCACTCAAGATTTAATGAGCAGGTACGGGAGAGGGATCAGTTTGCAATTCATATTCTGGAGGGTCATCATTTTTATTTATATTTTTTTCACTTTTTGTTTTTGCTTTTTCTGGAAATACAAGAGCCATAATTCGCTCACTTGATAGACTTTCTTCTGTTAAAAGGGCCTTTGCAATCTTTTCAAGTTTGCTTGCATTTTTCTTTAAGAGTTTACGTCCTCTATTTAATTGTTCTTCAATAATGCGTTTCACTTCTCCATCAATATGTGCTGCCGTCGATTCACTATGTTGTCGTGTATGACTCATTTCGCGCCCAATAAAAACATTTTGATTCTCAGTATTATAAGAGATCGTCCCTAGACGGTCAGACATGCCCCATTCGCAAACCATACGCCGTGCAATTTTTGTGGCAACTTGAATGTCATTAGAGGCTCCAGTGGTTGTCTCCTTGAATATAATTTCTTCCGCAAGATAGCCACCCATAAGAACACAAATTCTATCTTCCCAATATTTCTTAGGTTGGATATGTCGATCCTCTTCTGGTAGACTCTGTGTGAGGCCGAGAGATTGGCCACGAGGTATAATAGTAACTTTATGAATTGGCTCACTGTGAGGGCACAGTAAAGTCAGTAAAGTATGACCACCCTCATGGTAAGCGATGACCTCTTTTTCTTCATGGGTTATCAAAAAGGAGCGTCTTTCTGGTCCCATTAAAACTTTATCCTTTGCTTCTTCTAATTCTTCCATAGTAACTTTAGGTTTATCTCTACGTGCAGCTAACAGAGCACTTTCATTGATTAGATTAGCAAGATCAGCACCTGTAAATCCCGATGTCCCTTGAGCAATTTTTTTCAAATTTACATCTGAAGCCATAGAAACTTTTCGTACATGAATTTGTAAAATAGCTTCACGCCCTTGTAAATCGGGTACGTCTACAACGACCTGTCGGTCAAAACGTCCGGGACGAAGTAAAGCTGGGTCAAGAACATCAGGACGATTGGTAGCAGCCACTATGATGACGCCTTCATTTTCATCAAACCCGTCCATTTCGACTAGCATTTGGTTGAGTGTTTGCTCCCTTTCATCATGTCCGCCACCTAGGCCTGAGCCACGAAGGCGCCCAACAGCATCAATTTCATCTATGAAGATTATACAAGGTGAGTTTTTCTTTGCCTGACTAAAAAGATCACGTACTCTGGATGCACCTACGCCCACAAACATTTCTACGAAATCAGAACCAGATATAGAATAAAAAGGAGCGTTAGCTTCTCCCGCAACAGCTCGAGCCAATAAAGTTTTTCCTGTACCAGGAGCCCCGACTAGAAGAACACCCCTTGGTATTTTTGCTCCAATGGTCTGGAAGCGACGAGGATCTTTGAGAAATTCAACAACTTCTGTTAGCTCTTGTTTAGCTTCCTCACAACCAGCAATATCACTAAATGTGATACGATTTCCCTTGTCCTCTGCACGGATAAGTCGTGCTTTGCTTTTTCCAAAGGACATTGCACGGTTGCCAGAGCTTTGCAACTGTCTCATCATAAACATCCATAAAAGGAATATAATAATGGCTATAGGCAAAATTCCTAATAGCGTGGAAAAGAAGCCATCTTCACTTTCATTAATAAATTTATAAACAATTCTATTTGTTTCTAACTTCTCTAAAAGTTCTTCAGATATTGTATCCGGTAAACTTTCCACAACGAATGGTATGGTTCGTTCGAGTATGCGTTCTTTGTCATCGCTAGCATCTATACGATTACCGGGCCTTAGATAGTACCCCCTAATTTGACGGGCTGAAATCTGTAGAACGAAATCTTTCTCCGGATTTAAACTTGAAAGTAAAGATGGCTTTTTAGAAGGCTGTTTATCTATTCGAGTGTAGATTGAGCCAATTTCTCTTCTTCCTTTGGGAGTTAACATTTTTTTGAACTGAAAGTATGTCAGCATTTCTGTTTTTTCTTCAAGCTTTGCTAAAGAAGCCTGTGAGTTAAGCCAAATAGCGGCAAAAACCAATACACTTAAAAGCAGAGTTAACTTTAGACCACGACTCATAATTAGGGCACGTTGCTTTCATATCTTCACGAGTCAATCGGGATAAGAGGAAAAATATGAAAAAGTAGAAGCACCTATAAGGGGCTGGACAGTAATACGCAAAGTAAAATTTTATTTTATAACTGTTAGGGCAGAATCTCAAAAAACAGGCTTTTTACCCCAAATGACGACCTAAACTACGAGAAATTTTTGGGTTTATTATTGTAATACAAAATAATCAAAATGAATATTTATGGAAAAGCCACAAACGAGATATCTATCGATTACTATCCAACCTTCCTATAAGGCACTAGCTACCAACGATATTTCTCGATGACTTCTTTTATTTCTCCGTGTACAATGGAACGAATAGCAGCCTCTGTGTCATTGATAATGGTGATGAGTTGCATGCTTTCAATGGGTTCAAATTCCTGTTTGATATATTTCTTTCTTTCAATAGAATCAGCACCGTTACCTCGTATACCAACACGCACGCGTACAAATTCACCAGATTTAAGTGATTCCTTTAGGTTTCCTATTGCAGGATGTGCACTATTGTCACCATCTTGTTCAACCACTAGTTTTCCTAGAGATAAGGAAAAGTCGTCCATAATGACAATGATATTACGTGGATTAATTCGTAAAAAAGAAGCAATGTAGAGAGCAGCCTCTCCGCACATGTCAGCAAAGGTCTGAGGCTTAAGTAGGATTACTTTTTTGCCTTCAAAGTCGCCATTACCAATTAAAGATTTTTTCTTTTTGGTACGAATTTCTATGTCATTGTTATTTGCTAGAACATCAAGTATTTTAAATCCGATGTTAGATCGACACCGACTGTATCCATCTCCGGGATCTCCTAACCCAATGATCAGTTTTATGTCTCTTTTAACCATTATTTTATACAAAATACCTACTTTATTAAGCTATGGCAATATTTTTTTTGCAGTCATATAAGACGCGAAGGAGGCAATTAATAGCTTACTTAGTCTAGGTAGTACCTCCTTTTCATGAACTTTTGGTGTCCGTTTCTTGAGCGATTACTTCCTCTTTTTGTGTTGTGGAAGCAATACGAGGTATTGACACCTTCATTACTATGGGATTGCCTTCCATAGCGACTTCCCAATTTGAAGGGAGATTTAAGTCATTAAAATAAACTGCCTGGCCTACATCCAAATTTGTGACATCTATAGAAATTACTTCTTGTAGAGATTCAGGGAGTGCCCGTATCTTTAGATGACGTATATATTGTTCTAGTGCACCGCCTGCCTTGACGCCCTTTACAGAGCCCTTCGGTTCAATACCTACGGTTACAAGTAAACACTCCCCTGGTGTTAAACGATAAAAATCAATATGTAAGGGTGTGTTGTGTATAGGATGGCGTTGTAATTCTTTTACCACCGCTTGGATATTACCTTCTCCTTCAATTTCTATAGTTACAATGCTACTACTACGTAATCCTGACGAGAGGGAAAGTTTGAACTCTTTTTCGCTAATAGAAAGTAATACAGATTTACTTTTTGATATGAGATTTACAGGTATTCGCCCAGATCGACGTAAACGACCTGCATGATTCTTTCCTTTTTCATTCTCTAAACGTTTTTTTGCTTTGATTATATATTTTTTCATTTTACATTCCTTTTTTTAATTTTAGCTTATAATCTTTTTATAAAAATAATGAACTTACTGATTCTTCGTTATGTATACGGCGAATAGCCTCTCCCATCAGGTGGGCTACGGATAGCACTTTAATTTTTGTAGGTAGTTTTCTTTTTTGATAAGCGATAGTATTGGTAAGGATAATTTCATCTAGGTTTGATTTCTCTAGACGCTCTGTGGCATTTCCAGAAAGCACGGCATGTGTGGCACAGGCAATTACCCTAGTGGCTCCCTTTTCTTTAAGAGCTTGAGCGGCATTGGTAATTGTACCAGCCGTATCAATCATATCATCATAGAGTATGCACATTTGATCTTTTACTTCACCAATAACATTCAAGACTTCTGAAGTATTGGCTCTTGCTCGTCGTTTATCAATAATTGCTAAACCAGCATGAATTTGGCGTGCAAAAAATCGAGCTCGTTCTACTCCTCCGGAATCGGGAGCGACTACAACCATATCTTTAATATTTTTTTCTTTTATATAATTTACAAATACAGGAGCAGCATAGAGGTGATCCACAGGAATACGAAAAAATCCTTGAATTTGATCAGCGTGTAAGTCCATACAAATTAGTCGATCAGGTAGCATTGCTTCAAAAAGGTCTGCGACAACACGAGCCGAGATGGGAACGCGAGGCTCGCTTTTACGATCTTGTCTACCATATCCATAGTAAGGAATGACAGCGGTAACTCGCGCAGCAGAAGCCCTTCGTATGGCATCTAGCATTAAAAGAGATTGCATGAGATGATCGTTTGTGGGTGCGGAGAGAGTTTGAATAAGAAAGACATCCCTACCTCTTACGTTTTCGGTTAGTTTTACGGACATTTCGCCATCTGAAAAACGCTTTAATACTGCTGCTCCTAGTTTTACCTTGAGATAATCGCATATTTCCAGAGAAAGAGAAAGGTTTGATTCTCCAGAAAAGATGAGTAATTCATATGACATATCTCTATTCCAATTATGGGTAATGCCTAGGAGTCCCTTGGCATTTTTTACCTTGCACTATGATTTCTTTTTTATTATATCCGTTTTCTGATTTTGCATAAAACAAAGACTCGAGATGCTTTAGTTCTTTAGGTGAATTTGCCCCATATGCGTCATTGGCATTGATGAGGGAATAGAAGCCTTTTTTTTCTCTACATTTTTCAGCTAAAGATATAACATCCGGTAGGTAATACTCATTTTGTGCATTTTCTTTACCTATTTTTTCCAAAGAAAGAAAAATATCCGGATATTGGAAAATATAAGAACCAGTATTTACAAGCCTAATTTTTTTTTGTTCAAACGAGGCATCTTTTTCTTCTATAATTCTCTCTAGTTTTCCTGCATCATTCACTAGAAGACGACCATATCCTTTAGGCTTTTCGATATTGGCTGCGAGTACGGTTAAAGTGTTCGCTTCTTTTTTGTGTTTTGATATTAGAGTTTGGAAGCTATGGGAAGACAGGAGAGGCATATCTCCAGAAGTGACAAGAAAGGGATAAGGTGAAGGAGTAAAAGTTGATAATGCACTCTTTGCACAAAGGAGGGCATGGCCTGTTCCTAATTGTGTTTTTTGATAGGCAAATACAGTTTTTGGTATCTTTGTTTCCTGCTCCACAAAGCTTTGTACTTCTTTGTGACAATAGCCCACAATAACAACGCATTGCCGACATCCGGCATTATACAAATTGTCCAAGACATGTTTCAAAAGAGGCTTTTGAGCCAATGGCAGAAGTACCTTAGGGGTACTCGTGTTCATACGGTTTCCCTTACCGGCGGCAAGAACCACAGCTGTAAATTCCGTTTTCATAATAGATAAATATATTTCTGTCGTACTAATTTAGAAAAAAGGATGCTGACGAGTAGCTGGGCCGGGAGGGTTCGAACCTCCGTATGGCGGGATCAAAACCCGCTGCCTTACCGCTTGGCGACGGCCCACCATCAAAAAAAGTGCTTTTTGTATATCTGTATGGAGACAAAATTACCTTTAGAACGAAAAGTTAATAAAACGGCATTCTGGGAAAATTTCTTCCATTTTTCTTTGAAGATCAGTTTGCCGTTTAGAGCCAGTAACAAGTGCGTATATCGAAGAACCTGAGCCAGACAGAAGTGCGTAATCTGCACCCCCCCTTAAAAAATTGTCCTTCAATTCTTTTAATATTGGGTAACGAGAAAACAAAGTGGTCTCAAAATCGTTTTGCAAATTACGAAGACCCTTCCAAAGAGACCCCTTAAGGGCAATACGTACACCCGTTTCCAACTGAGACCCAGCTTCCAAAGGAGATGTTGTGTGTAAAGTTCTTTTTAAAGAAGTATATGCTTGAGCGGTTGGAATAGAAATTCCAGTCAGGGCTAGAATTCCTAAGCCAGAGCCTATAGAAATAGGGATTAGTCTATCGCCTATTCCTGTTACAAATTGCGGTTCTTTTTGCAAAAAAAAAGGAACATCTGCCCCGAGCTGAATAGCTAGAGAATTTAGGTGGGAAGGAACCGGTAGTGTGTTGGATGAGGTGGGAAGCGTCTTTTGTAAATAAAATTGGGATATATATCTAAGGAGTACGCCTGCATTAGAACTCGCTCCTCCTAAACCACTTCCTAATGGAATGTGTTTTATAAGATGGACACGAAGACAGTTAGAGCGTAGCTTTTGAGTAGCTTCTAGAACACGCCAAAGTAAGTTTTTTTTGATTTGGCCTCTTTCACTTATTGCTTCAAAATCCTTTCGACTGTTTCCACACAAATAACTTTTACTTGTAATACTATCTTTTGAAGCTTTTTGAATTTCTAGTACATCCCCAAAACTTATGGGTACAAAAATGCTTTGAATATAATGATAGCCATCGCTAGGGCGTCTTTGAAAAACTTTTAAACCTATATTGATTTTTGCAGGAGAAAAGACCCTCATTATACAGCTGTTAGTTGGTTCGTTGGTATGTATTTTATTTCATTATAAAGAAGGTCACGACGAACGGGAGTAAAGCCACTTTCTTGGATGAAGTCACGGGCCTTTTTTTCTGATTTGAGTCCATAACTACGTAAAACATTTTCTTCTAAAACTACAGAAGAAATATCATCAGCACCAGAATGAAGGGCCAAACTACCTAAACTAGGCCCAATCACCATAAGAGATGTTTCGATATGATTGATATTGTCTAGAAAAATACGACATATACCTAAAACTTTTAGGAACTCCATACTGGATATCTTTCGTACTTTAAATTTACGAGTCTGCTGTTGGAAAGTCCATGGTATAAAGGAGAGAAAGCCGTTTGTTCTATCTTGGATGTTGCGAATAAGATGAAGATGATCTATGAGCTCTTTTTTCGTTTCCTCTGAGCCAAAGACTACATTTGCACTACCATAGAGACCTTCGTTATGGCAACTTTCCATAACCCGTGTCCATTCCTCTACGCCAATTTTTTTAGGAGATAAAATGTGACGCATACGTTCACTTAATATTTCAGCTCCTGCTCCGGGAACAGAATCCAACCCAGCCTCCTTAAGTTTTTGTAAAACTTTACATAAAGGTATTTTAGTTATTTTTTCCATATTGAGAAGTTCAACAGGTGAGAATCCACGAATATGAATATCTTTTCCAAGTTCTTTTTTAACTTGTTTAAGCACATCTATATAGTATCCAAAGGGAATACGCTCATCGACCCCTCCTTGTAAGAACATTTGGTTAGCGCCTGCTTCCATTCCTAAACGCATTTTTTTAATAATTTGGTTTGTGTCTAGAGTTTTTCCTTTTGGAGAATCATACGTTTCATAGAAACTACAAAAGCTGCAGTCTACATTACAAAAATTTGTATAATTGATAATTTGAAATATTGTGTAGGAAACAGAGTCTGGGTTGGTATGTCTTTTTCGAAGAGTACGAGCTACGGCTTGAATTTTGAGAAAGTCACCTTTTTCGTATAGAGTAAGTGCCTCTGAAGGTGTAATGCGTTCTTGATCAAGGGCCTTCTCTAATATCGTGTCTGTGGAATGGGGTGCAAAAAAATTCATATAAACACCAAAAACTTAGGAGTTACTGTGAAGTTTTTGAACAAACTTGTATTTACTAATTTGTAAGTCACATGAACAAATCAAATTGATTTTTAAGTATCTCTGTTTTCTTTAATGAGCATAAGCGTAAGAAAAAAGTGAAAGAAAATGTGTATTTATTCTGACTATGAGCGGATAGACAATCAAATGAAATACTAACGTTTAGAAAATTGGGTACCCTTTCTTGCTTTATGTAAGCCGTACTTCTTACGTTCAACCATGCGTGAGTCTCTTCTTAGAAATCCTGCTTTTTTCAAGATAAGACGATGCTCAGGTTTGTATGTTTGTAACGCACGGGAAATGCCCAAACGACAAGCTTCTGCTTGTCCATTCAAGCCACCCCCATTTACACGTACAAAAAGATCTATCTTATCATCCATTTTACTTAGTTTTTGTGCTGCGAATATTACATTTTGCAAGTGAGGAGTAGGAAAATAACGTGATGGCTCTATACCGTTAACCACTATATTTCCCGAGCCAGAAAAAAGTCTTACGCGGGCTATTGCTGTCTTTCTTCGACCGACCGTAATCACGGCATCCTTACTGGCTTTTTTTGTGTTCACAATTACGACCTATTTGAAAGAGAGCTCCCAAATTTGTGGTTTTTGAGCCGAATGGGGGTGTTTTGCATTTGGATAAACATATAGACTCCCCAGTAAGTTGCGGCCTAAAGCACCAGAGGGTAGCATACGTTTTACAGCCAATTGTATGACCTTTTCCGGGTTTTTGGCTAACATAGTTTTAAAAGAGATTTGCCGCAGGTTACCTGTGTACCCTGTGTGCTTATAGTATATCTTCTGCTCCTTTTTGTTTCCACTAACGACTACATCCACTGCATTAGTGACAACAATGTGGTCTCCTATATTTTGGTGAGGGGCGTAATCCGATCTATGTTTTCCCCGTAGGCGATGGGCTATACGGGAAGCCAAACGACCCAACCTTTGGCCACTAGCATCAATAACAATCCACTTTCTGTCAGTTTCTTCGTTACGAGTAAAACGAGTCCTTTGTATGGCTAGGAGATTGGACATGACTTTCTTCAGCGAAATGCGATCAGCGCCAAGAAAGAAAATAGTATATTTCGATTAGCATCTTACTATGCAACAGTTCTTCCCTTACAAAGGCGACGGACACCGACACCATAGGTGTAAATAGATGTGTTTTACGCAAGCTTTTTTCTATTGTATATTTAATTATATTGTGAATCTTGATGCCCATATGTATTTTTTATGGTTGTTTTCGATTTGTCTATTGAATGTCTTGAGATGGGTCAATAGGGTTGTTGGAAAAGTAATGGGACTGTTGTAAAAAGGTAGTGATGCAGTAAAATTCCGATTTAAGGCAACAACTCTAACTTTCTTTCTTTTTTATAGAAGTCTTCTTAAATACCGCCTAGCCACTTGCCGACAATTGGCTAGCTGGGATGTATATACAAAGACGTAAGTTGGTTTTTTGTATGAAAATTTTTCTATGTATTTTGCATTTTGCATTGTGCGTACCCCCATGCATGAATGGTATTTTGTCAATTGTTACTTTGGAATGAGAAGTAAAACATAAAAGTGTAATTAAATGAATAACAAGGGTAGTTTTTTTTCTTCGCTTATTTTGATGGCCTTTATACTCCTTTTTTTTGTTCTTTCTAGTTTTTTTTTATGGGGAAATGCGTTACGGAATACAGAAAATCGGCTGATAGAAAAGGGCAAAGAACTGGCTTTTATCCTAGAAACTTTATATTTAGATCGTAAAAGAGAGGTAGGGAAGGGATATGATGAAGAAGCCCGTATTGTAACTTCAGAAATCATGGGTCGTCTCGTGGTGAAGTTTCGATCCAAACATCCAGACATTTTTATTGAACAACTTTTTATGCTAACACGAAAAGGGGAACTTTTGGCCCATAATAACGTTATGCGTATGGCAAAGTCACAAAGCTTTCATTACCTTCAAGCTAAATATAGTGATGTAAAACATCAATCAAAAGGGAAACCCATACTTTTATATCCTCTAAATTACAAAAAAACAAGCTTTAGTGGCTATAGAGAAAAAATAGAAGATGCGATCCCTTATTCATTGCCTCTCCTGGATTATTTTTGGCCGAAAAAATTTCTTTATAGATACCACATAGGCATTGCTTGTTACGTATATCCCTCCCAAAAGTCAATAGGTACGGTACATTTAATTGGGAGATTTAAAAAAATATCGGATGTGGTTAATCCGATTACCTATTTTAAGATGAAGCAAAACTATGTGTTTGGGGGCGTTTTGTTTATCATAATTTTCTTCTTTGTGGTTTTGAGAAAAAGAGGGCGTGTGGTTGGAGGAAAGATTTTTACTTTTCCGAAAAAATCTCATTTGGAGCTAGACACATCAGGTACTTTTTCTCATAGTTATCCAAGGAAATCTAGGAAATCTAGGAAATCCAGAAAATCCAAACTTTTTCCATCTCCATCATCTACTGTGCATGGGCAAGTGCAACAGGATTATAGCTATTTTGTCCCATCTACTCAGGCTACGTCACCTTATATGCCGCATGTTACCGTACTGCCTTCACCGGCAAATCCACAAGGCTCTCCACAGAATTATTCACAAGATTATCCACAAGGTTCTCCACAAGGTTCTCCACAAGGTTCTCCACAAGATTATTCACAAGGTTATCCACAAGGTTCTCCACAAGGTTCTCCACAAGGTTATCCACAAGGTTATCATTCGCATTTGCTGGAGGGTATGGAAGATATGGAAGATATGGAAGATATGGGAGAGGGACTACAGGGAAATGTACAGAGGCCAATTCCCTCTGCTCCCGCTTATAGTGTAGAGGCTATACCTTTATAGATATTAAGAACAATTTATTTTATTACACAGAAAGAAAAAAAGAAAGGAGCTGGATCCACTTTCTATTTGAGGGCGGCTTTTTTTATATAGCTAGGCGGAGTCTGTTCTTAGATTTTTTAATTTGTTAGCCGTGAGTATTCTTTTTGTCGTCGCTTAGCCTAAAAAGAGGTTGGGCTTATCAGTAAAAAAACCATTGATCCCCATATTTGTGTATTTATTTCTATCTTCCATCGTATTGATCGTGAAAGTAAAAACCTGAACATCTTTTGCATGACATTTTTTGATAAGTTCTGTGTTGAGCTCCTTACAATAGGGGTGAAATGAATAGGGTGTGTATTCTGCTTGTAGTTTTTCAAAATTTAACGCATCTATTGTTGTTTCATATAGGGGAGGGATTTGAAAACGTGGATCAATTTTAGAGATATCTTTTCTGTACAAAAGAGCCGTTTTTATTTTTGGATTGCATATCTGGATGCGTTTGAGAAAGCCCCACTGAAAAGAAGAGATAACAACACGCTCTTCCATGCCATATTTTTCAAGTAACTCTAAAAGTTTTTTTTCAATTGTATCCTTGTTATCTTCTGCTTCCCAATATTCCAGCTTTATCTCAATAATATAGGTCAATTGCGTTTCTTTTTTTCCTAATAAGAGTATTTCGTCTAGTAAAGGTATTTTTTCTCCTGTGAATTCGGGAGAAAACCAAGAACCAGCGTCCAGATGGCGCAACTCATTGTAAGTGCAATTTGCCAAGGTACCATTTCCATTTGTGGTACGTTCCAGTTTTGAATCATGAAAAATAACGATACGTTTATCTTTAGTGAATGCAATATCAAATTCAAATAGCGAACATCCCAAAGAGGCAGCCTGCGTGAAAGCAAGCATGGTATTTTCTGGATAGTTTGCACTCCACCCGCGATGGGCAATAATAACAAGATTACTATGCTGTGAAGAGGCAAGCATGCTATCGAATTGAAATGAAAGGGAAGTATTTGGTCTGTTTAAAAACTCAAAGTGAAAAAGATGATAAAAATTCCTATTTAAAAATTAAAACTTTCCATAGCTTCCCCAACGCTCCGAAAAATCTCAAAAACTGAAATGAGGCGTGTGATTTCCATAAGCTTTTCCACTTCTGGATTCAAACTTGTAAAAACGATTCTACCATTTAGACTATCCACATGTTTATAGATATTTAAGAAAGTACCAAGTGCAGCAGAGTTTAGGAATGGGACCTTGTCTAGATCAATGATAAACTTAGGAGCCATATCAGGTTTGATATACTTTTCTATTTTTTCCGCTAAGCCGTACTCATCTCCAGCTTTTATTGCCCCATCTACGCGTACAACATGGACTTCATTTTTCGTTGTTATTTTAATTTTCATTTTTTCAATCCATTTTAGGAAATCATGAAATATCTTCGTATTAAAACTCGCAAGGGGATTCTATCTAAAGCCAAGCGTGAATATGTGAATATTGCAAGTGAAGATAGACAGGCATTTATGTAAAGTTAAATATGCATAGTTATATAAAACCCATATAAAAAAGTAACACATTTGAGTATTATTTTTCACATGGGTTTTATATGTACGAAGAAATCACCTCTTAACGCAAGAAGGTGATAAGAGGTGTGTGGTTTTAGTAGGTGCTGGTTTTAATATGAAAAAATGGCTAAAAGCTTTTTCTTGGCTTAAATTTATTCCGCAATATCTGACTGATTTTTCCTTGAAAAAGAAAGTATGGGTTATGGCGTTTTCTTAATATCGTGCCTTTTTTCAATCTTAACTAAATATTTGTTTATAGGTGAAAAATCGGGAGATGTCAGTCCTAATAAAATTATACTTTTAGTTGATAGGGGTTATCAATAACCTTTATGAGGGCATCAAAACATATTTTTCAGATTTGACAATACACATACCGAAAAAGAAGTCAAAAGGTAAAATATTATCTCAAACAGACAAAAACAAAAATAAAGCGTTGAGTAAGCAAAGGATATATGTAGAACACGCAACTAACGGTATCAAAAGATTAGGCATTGTTAGTTATACTTTCAGAAATCACACCACACCCTATACAGGCTTTTTGATCATAAAATACAGCAAATTGTCCAGGAGCAATCCCTTGATCATTACCCTCTATTTGCACAATGGCTTTGGGATTTGTTTTGTTTTCTTTTTGTATGTTGACTTGGCAATGATAAGATGGAGACCCATGCCTAATTTTTACTCGTATTGTTTTTGTAGACAGTTGTTGTGGTGGAATTCCTGATATCCAATGTAGTTTTTCGACAAAAAACTGATTACGCATTTTTTCTGGTGCATAATAATCACGAGATACATATACATGATTTTTTTCTTTGTTTTTAGAAACGACATACCATGGCCCCCCAGAAAGCCCCAAACCTTGGCGCTGCCCAATTGTATAAAACCAAAAACCAGAATGCTCTCCGATTTTTTTTTTGCTTTCATATTCTATAATGTTTCCAGATTTTTCTCCGATATAGCGTCGAAGAAAATCTGAAAATTGTATCTTTCCTAGGAAACATAGGCCTTGACTATCTTTACGATTGGCTGAGGGAAGACCTATTTTTTTAGCTTGGGATCGTATTTCTTGCTTTGTGTATTCTCCTAAAGGAAATAAACTGTATTTCAATTGTTCCTGATAAAGATGAGAAAGAAAGTACGTTTGATCTTTTATCGTATCTATAGAGCATAAAAGTTCATAGTATCGTCCAACCCGTTTAACCCTTGCATAGTGACCTGTAGCCACTTTTTCATAGCTAAATGCAAGTCTTTTTAACTCTTCAAAAAAGGTACCAAATTTAATACGCGTATTGCAAAGTAAATCTGGATTAGGAGTATAACCATTTTTCACTTCCGTAAGGACATATTCAAGAATACGCCTTTGATATACTTGTTGAAAGGGTAAAATATGCCAAGGTACACCAAGTAACTCACAAGTTTTTTGTACATATTTCACATCTTCTTGCCAAGGGCATAGCTCCATATTGCCCCAATCCTCTTCTAACCAAATTTTGAGATAAAAGGCTGTAACATCATGTCCTTGCTCTTTCAATAAATGAATGACAAAGGAGCTATCAACTCCTCCAGAAAATAAAACGGCAACTTTCATATCTATTTGAAGGGACTGCTATAAAATGCAGAAAAATAAGAAAATGCCCACCTAAAATATCTTAAATCGGCGTTTTACGGCATGCTTCCCTCTTTCTTACTTTTTGTAACAGCCCCATAAAATTGAAATCAAAAAATAAAGGGTGTCAAAAAAGTTAGATACAAGCAAAAAAAAAGGAGAAACAATCCCTAATACAAGCGATATATTTTTGTTTTTTCTTCAAAATGTTTTGCATCTTCAACCCAGCTTTCCTTAAATGCATCATAATCTAAATTATTCATAATGGCACGACGGTAACCCGGCCCACCCCAAAGTTTATCAATAAAAAAACGCTTATCCTTACTACGTAAAAAACGAAAATATTTTTTTTTATGAAAATGTTTTACAAGATGCATATATTCATAACCCGTTCGTAAGCTATCAAATTGCAAAGATTTAGGAACAATCATAACACCCCTATTCACTTTCCCTTTGTAATAGGAAGCAGTTGGCTCAAAATTAATTTCTGCAATATCGACTCCGGGTAGCTTTTTAGCTCGTAAAGCCCTAACTACATGGCCGTTTTTTAACCATGGGGAACCTGAATAAACAAAGGGACGTGTTGTACCTCGTCCTAAGCTAAATTCCATTCCCTCAAAAAAAACCATTCCGGGGTAGACTAGAGCCGTTTCTAAAGATGGAATATTCGGAGATGGGTTTACCCAAGAATGGCGAAGGTGGACATCTGCATCTTCACGCTCATATCCTCCTACCTTCACAATTTCCAAATGTAGCTCATGAAACCGTACGTCAGCCATATAGAGGGCGTATTCAGCTGTCGTAAGGCTATAAAGAAAAGGGACCGGTGCCTTACTCACGAAACTTTCATATCCTTTTTGCAAATAACTTCCTTGTGCCTTCCAAAACCCGTATGGATTGGGCCTATCCAGTATCATTAATTCAATACCCTTTTTTTCTGCAACCTCCATCAAATACGTAAGAGTCGATATATAGGTGTAGCATCGAACAGGCAAATTTTGTATATCTACCACAACAACATCAATATTTCGGAGATGCCAACTGGATGGTTTACGACGCTTACTATACAAACTGAGTATAGGTATATTATAACGCTTTTCGTAACGTAACCCTGAAGAGCCAAGTATATCAGCGCTACCATAAAAGCCATGCTCAGGCTCTAACAATAGCTTAGGTCGTACTTTTACGTGAGACATAAGTTCTAAAATATTTTTTAACTGACTATTTCTACCAGTAGAATTGGTCAAAAGAGCAAAGGAACGATTTTTAAGAAGAGCAAAAGCATCTATAACCATTGCATCTAGCCCAACAAGTAATTGGGCTGTGGACCGGTAAGGAAGAAGATCATTTATCTGAGAAGAAGAGGGCCAACAACAGGATGGTAAACTATATATGCGAATTCTTCCATTATCTTTTAGTTTCCAACTCAAAAATGTCTCTGCCTTGGCTACATACGGCAAACGTAGGGTAGAACGAGAACAGCAACTAATCTCTTGTAAAATAAAAAAGCAAAAGAGGAAAAAATAAAACAATATATGAAGAAGAGAACGCCCCCAAATTTTGCTGGAATAACTTTTTTTTTCTATCATCTTTATAAAAGATACTTTACAATATTTTTTTATATCTATCATTTCTGTAATTGACTTTATCTTTACTTTTGGTTCTTCTTTTTCCGATGCTTTTAGTTTTTATTGGGACCGTTGCAAAATGTAAATAATTGCAAATAGAATGCTCTGAAACGTCGATTTAAGGCATTTTAGAAGGTTAACTTCCTGTTTTTTTATGTTTTGCAACAGTCCCTTATTAGAAACTATAGCGTCAAAATAAATGCACGGTATACTGTTGCCTGAATGAAAAGAACCCATAGAACCCATAGCTATCCAGTTGTCATAGGTATAGGGTTATCTGCAAGAGACAAATATCTAATAGATTACTGGTTCGGCGAATATCCTGTCCAAAAGAAGAAAAACGCAGATACATTATCTCCGGGCCAATTCGCTCAAGGCTTACATTATTTTCCCTCATCTGATTTGGAGTTGATCGAAGAAATTAATCAATGGTCTGTACCTATACTTGTTATTGCTCGGAAAAAAGAAACAGAACACAAACAGCTTTTTTCTTATCTATGGAAACTTGGTATAGCTGCCCTTTGGATTTTACCAGATTTTGGAGAAGAAGTTTCTTTTCCTTTCATTTCTCTACCATACGCTGACTCTAGTAAAAAGACTGTTTTTTTGCTAGATGAAAGTATCGTTCCACGTAATCTCCTAAAGCAAATCTTTTATTTTGCCGGATATCATGTCCTTTTTGATTTTTTTTCTACAAAAGACGTAATCCTTGCAATGAAAAATGGAAACATGCCGGACATACTGTATCTCAATTTAGACCACCCCCATGTACATCATGTCGAACTTATCTCTTCTCTCAAGTATTTTCTGAAAAATCACAAACAAATCGAAAAAGAGAAAAGTAGCACACAATTGATATTCACAAAAGACTTCCGTATTCCCGGTTTTTCTTTCACTTCTTTAGAAAGCCTTCTTGCCTCATATGTACATCGTATTTTCGATCCGAAAGAGTCTATTTTTGCTCTTTTACAAGCTTTTTTTAGCCATTCGGGAAACATAGAGGCAAATGGAGATATGGAATTACAAAAAATTTTGACTGGTTCTTCACCCATAGGTCTTCAGCAAGAGAATAGAGAAGGCATAACCAATAGAGGACTACTTCCATTTTTATGGCTTTATAATTTTTGGACGCAAGATATGGAAAGGGGAATTATACTTGGAAAGTAATTGAATAAGGGGTATTCAGGAAAAACGTTCTCAGAACTCCCTTTGAATAAAGGCTTCAAAATCTACATCTTGCTCCGCTAACTCTTGAAAAGCTTCATCGTCTAATACCCTCTTTCTCCAAAGGGGTATCTTTTTTTCACTAGTTGCGTCCAGTATACGCCGTAAATAATATTCACTTTTTTTAGCCCGTGATAGTAGAGCATAACAACGAGCTTGATCAAAGAGTACTTGAATATGTAATTTAGAATTACTCTTTAAATTTTCGTAGCGAGCCAGAGCATTTTTCAAATCACCTTTTTTCATAAGAGTATAAGCATAATTATACCAAAAATGCTTGGAGAGCTCTTTTATTTCTTCATAGATGCGAGAATTCTGTATGTCAATAATGCTAGCTTGATCAATTTGCGTAAAAAAGCGAGTAGCCTTCTTCCAGTTTTGGTTGTCCGTAGCAAACCTAATGAGAAGTAAAATAGTGGCATTGTATAAAGTATTGCCTCTAATTTTTTTTTGGAAAGAACTTTCACTTTTATTTAAAAAAGACCCCCTATAAGATTTTATAAGAGAATGCATTCGAGTAGCTCTCTCATACGCTATTTTTTCTTTACCATTGATCCAAGCTAGCAATGCTAAAATAGAATAAGCAATCGCTTGTTGATTTACCTCCCGACTATCGGCATCACGACGAATAGTAATACTTCTCTCAGCATAAAAAGTTGCCTTCTTTTTATTACGTAAGAACCAATAGACACGGGAAAGAGATGCATCTATAGAGCTTAGTTTACGTTTTTTTTCTGCCTTATGTAAATAATGCAATGCAAGCTTTTCATCTCCCTTTTCCATATATATATTTCCTAACATAAACGCCATGTAAAAGTCAAAAGAAGCATTATCACCAGAATACAATAACTGCGCCTGTTTTAAATGAGGAAGGGCTTTTTCATACATTTTTATTCTATAATAACAAACACCGATTTTATATTTGTACTCCCAACTATTTGGTTCTTCATAAAGAAGCACACCTAGGTGTTTTATAGCAGAAGCAAAGTCTCTTATTTTCATTTTCAAAAGAACAAGTTCCCAACGTGCTTTTGAGTGACTTGGATCAGAAATCACTATCCTTTCCAGTAAATTTATAATTTCTTGATAATCTTTATTTTCTGCTTGACTACCTTTTATGTCCTCAAGTAGGTCTACGACCTTTTCAAAAAGTATTCTATTATTTACTTTTTTAGGATCGTGATTTTTACGAGCAAGATCATGCATCTTTTGTACAGATCGGTGTGGAAAAAAGACGAGAAAAACCTTTGTATATTTTAATAGATTTTCCCAGTCATGTACTCGCTTATAATATAGACATAGTTTCCAAAAAGTTTTTTGTTTTAACTTCTTCTCCAATTTTAATTTTAAGGCTTTTTGATAATGGACCATAGCCTCCGGATGTTTTTTTTGTTTCTCTAAAACATAACCTGTGTAAAAATAATATTTCCCATTCTTTGGATCTTTTCTCTTAGCTTTCTCAAAAAGAGAAAATGCTCTTTTCCAATCACCCAGACTAAAGGCATACTTAGCTTTTTGGTAATCAGATCGCTTTTGACTATATAAACCCTGTAAGCCTTGGATATTTGTAAAACTATTGAACCTAACAATCCAAAGATTTCCAGAGAGAAAGAGCAATAAAAAAACAAACGAAAAGCTGTATAGAAAAAATCGTTCTTTTTTTCGCAGAATTGACACAATCACTCTAATTTTTCGTTCTCTTACTAGCTATTTAACGTTATCCAAACGATCACTCATTCCATATGCTTTCATTCAAACTATGCCTTTCTTGCAAAACAATATTTTGATATGCAAATTCAGTCTCTTTATCGTCAAGACTTTTCAAAAATAGCTTATTTGTTTGGGCGTACCTCCTACTTGTAGGAAAAAGTGACCTTCCCCTAATATTTTGTACAGTCGTTTTCAGCTTTTTTTTCATTAAGTAGCATATTAAGCCGCATAGTATTCTTCCGCAAATTTGATAGGGCTCTTATATCCTAAAAATGAATATTTCCTACGCCATTTATAGAGTGTAGTTTCAGATAGCTCAAAAGCTTCACAGACCTCTTTTACGAAAAGCTTATTTTTGATCCACTAGTCTATCCTTCTTAAATTGTTCGTCATAGCGTTTAGCTGACGCCTTGATAGTACTTGTTTCCATGTTATAAAACCCATGTCCTCTTCCTCCATAACTTAAAGAGGACTGTCCACTCTTTTGGGGGAAGGTCAGTATTGCCCCTTTTTTCAAGAAATGAGAAAGTAAAGTTTGTTGCACTTTGGCCTTGAATTTACAGTCTTTACTACAAATCCAAATTCATCTTAGAAATATAGTCAACCCAAACAAATGAAAACTGTACCAATCAATAAATATAAAAAACTTCAGATGTAAATGGTACAAAAACAAATCGATAGCAAGAGGGATTCATGATACGCATATCCTCTTTACGAAGTATTGGGGATGCTGAAGGGACTGTTGGGAAATGAAATGTAAAGAAGTGCAAATAGAGCACTGTAAAATATCAATTTAAGGCATTCTATGCATTCTATGCAGGCATTTCTCTTGTTTTTTGTACTTTTGTAACAGCACCTCTATTTTTACTTTTTCATGGGGTCACCTTCATGGTGGGTGAAAGACAGCATGCGTTGGCATTCCGCTTCTGAAAGACCGGTCATAGAAGAAATTTGAGATATGGACTGGCCGTTAGCGTACATCTTTTTAAAGATTTCTGCCTTACCTTCTGTTTTACCTTCCGCTTTGCCTCTGGCTTCTGCCTTTTCCAATTCAGGCAAAACATATTTTGTGATGTCTGCAACTGCTCCCATATCTAATATCCTCCCTTCAAAGGTAACTAACCTAGTTTTAAGCCCTTCTTCTAGTATGTCGACGATTTTTTTATCACTAACCAGTCCTCTTCGTACATCAGCTGGCATGGTAATCTTCTTCTTATCCTTAACAAACTCTGACAAGAAAACACCATCCAGGCTGTCATTCAGTGGAGCTTCCTCAATGTTTAAAATATAAACCTTAAATGCTTGGTAGTCGATCACATAGCGTCCTTTTACTTGTTGCGATACTTTGCTTGTAGTCTCACTTAGAAACTTCGATGGTTTTTGTGATACTATCAGGCTAACGGTGCTGTTGGCTTCATTTGCTTTCTTTTCCAAATTCAAATAGCTTTGATGATAGATCATGGCATCTCGAATATCCGAAATAGAAAAACGGTCACGAAAAGACTTATAACTGACTAAATTATATTTCTGGAAATAATCTAAAAGATGAAACTTCTTGTGTATGGTATGTTTTGCTCGCATTCCAAGGAGGGGCTGTTGCGAAGCTCCTCTCCCTTCCCCTCCACCTCCCTCGATAATCAATACATCCAAGCGTCTAGGCTGTTTGAATAACTCGACTTCTGTTAGTACCTGACAACCTAACGCCTCAAAAAACTCAGTGCATTGTATCTTAAAGAAGGTATCGAGGGTAAGGGTTATCTTTTTATTTGTGGCCATGATAACTATATGAAAATCGTATCTTATTAACGTAAGACTACAAAGCAGTGTCTCTTATGTTCTATAAACATTTCCGAATCTCATTTGACTATAATTTTGATGAAATACTGTATTGCCCCTTTTTTCAAGAAATGAGAAAGTAAAGTTTGTTGCACTTTGGACTTGAATTTACAGTCTTTACTACAAATCCAAATTCATCTTAGAAATATAGTCAACCCAAACAAATGAAAACTGTACCAATCGATAAATATAAAAAACTTCAGATGTAAATGGTACAAAAACAAATCGATAGCAAGAGGGATTCATGATACGCATATCCTCTTTACGAAGTATTGGGGATGCTGAAGGGACTGTTGGGAAATGAAATGTAAAGAAGTGTAAATCAAACTTTATAAAATGCCGATTTAAGGCGTTCTATACAGGTATTTCTCTTGTTTTTTTATGTTTTGTGTTTTTGTAACAGCACCTCTATTTTTACTTTTTCATGGGGTCATTTTCATGGTGGGTGAAATGTAGCATGCGTTGGCATTCCGCTTCTGAAAGACCGGTCATAGAAGAAATTTGAGATATGGACTGGCCGTTAGCGTACATCTTTTTAAAGATTTCTGCCTTACCTTCTGCTTTACCTCTGGCTTCTGCCTTTTCCAATTCAGGCAAAACATATTTTGTGATGTCTGCAACTGCTCCCATATCTAATATCCTCCCTTCAAAGGTAACTAACCTAGTTTTAAGCCATTCTTCTAGTATGTCGACGATTTTTTTATCACTAACCAGTCCTCTTTGTACATCAGCTGGCATGGTAATCTTCTTCTTATCCTTAACAAACTCTGACAAGAAAATACCATCCAGGCTGTCATTTAGTGGAGCTTCCTCAATGTTTAAAATATAAACCTTAAATGCTTGGTAGTCGATCACATAGTGTCCTTTTACTTGTTGCGATACTTTACTTGTAGTCTCACTTAAAAACTTCGATAGTTTTTGTGATACTATCAGGCTAACGGTGCTGTTGGCTTCATTTGCTTTCTTTTCCAAATTCAAGTAGCTTTGATGATAGATCATGGCATCTCGAATATCCGAAATAGAAAAGCGATCACGAAAAGACTTATAACTGATTAAATTATATTTCTGGAAATAATCCAAAAGATGAAACTTCTTGTGCATGGTATGTTTTGCCTGTGCTCCTTCTTGGGGCTGTTGCAAAGCCCCTCTCCCTTCCCCTCCACCTCCCTTGATAATCAATACATCCAAGCGTCTAGGCTGTTTGAATAACTCGACTTCTGTTAGTACCTGACAACCTAACGCCTCAAAAAACTCAGTGCATTGTATCTTAAAGAAGGTATTGAGGGTAAGGGTTATCTTTTTATTTGTGGCCATGATAACTATATGAAAATCGTATCTTATTAACGTAAGACTACAAATCAGTGTCTCTTATGTTCTATAAACATTTCCAAACCTCATTTGACTATAATTTTGATGAAATACTGTCTTGCCTCTTTTTTTTGGACTTAAATTCACAGTCTTTACTACAAATCCAAATTCATCTTAGAAATATAGTCAACCCAAACAAATGAAAACTGTACCAATCAATAAATATAAAAAACCTCGGATGCAAATGGTACAAAAACAAATCTATAGCAAGAGGGATTCATGATACGCATATCCTTTTTACGAAGTATTGGAGATGATGAAGGGGCTGTTGTGAAATGTTGGGAGGCTCTCTTGGTAGCTTTGCTAGGGCAAAGCCCCAATTTTAAGGGCGCGAAAAAGGCAAGGCTGGTACGAAATGTAAAGAAGTGCAAATAGAGCACTGTAAAATATCAATTTAAGGCATTCTATGCATTCTATGCAGGCATTTCTCTTGTTTTTTGTACTTTTGTAACAGCACCTCTATTTTTACTTTTTCATGGGGTCACCTTCATGGTGGGTGAAATGTAGCATGCGTTGGCATTCCGCTTCTGAAAGACCGGTCATAGAAGAAATTTGAGATATGGACTGGCCGTTAGCGTACATCTTGTTAAAGATTTCTGCCTTACCTCTGGCTTCACCTCTAGCTTCTGCCTTTTTCAATTCAGGTAAAACATATTTTGTGATGTCTGCAACTGCTCCCATATCTAATATCCTCCCCTCAAAGGTAACTAACCTAGTTTTAAGCCCTTCTTCTAGTATGTCGACGATTTTTTTATCAGTAACCAGTCCTCTTCGTACATCAGATGGCATGGTAATCTTCTTCTTATCCTTAACAAACTCTGACAAGAAAACACCATCCAGGCTGTCATTTAGTGGAGCTTCCTCAATGTTTAAAATATAAACCTTGAATGCTTGGTAGTCGATCACATAGCGTCCTTTTACTTGTTGCGATACTTTGCTTGTAGTCTTACTTAGAAACTTCGATGGTTTTTGTGATACTATCAGGCTAACGGTGCTGTTGGCTTCATTTGCTTTCTTTTCCAAATTCAAATAGCTTTGATGATAGATCATGGCATCTCGAATATCCGAAATAGAAAAGCGATCACGAAAAGACTTATAACTGACTAAATTATATTTCTGGAAATAATCTAAAAGATGAAACTTCTTGTGCATGGCATGTTTTGTCTGTGTTCTAAGGAGGGGCTGTTGCGAAGCTCCTTTCCCTTCCCCTCCCCCTTCCTCGATAATCAATACATCCAAGCGTCTAGGCTGTTTGAATAACTCAACTTCTGTTAGTACCTGACAACCTAACGCCTCAAAAAACTCAGTACATTGTATCTTAAAGAAGGTATCAAGGGTAAGGGTTATCTTTTTATTTGTGGCCATGATAACTATATGAAAATCGTATCTTATTAACGTAAGACTACAAATCAGTGTCTCTTATGTTCTATAAACATTTCCAAACCTCATTTGACTATAATTTTGATGAAATACTGTATTGCCTCTTTTTTTTGGACTTAAATTCACAGTCTTTACTACAAATCCAAATTCATCTTAGAAATATAGTCAACCCAAACAAATGAAAACTGTACCAATCGATAAATATAAAAAACCTCGGATGCAAATGGTACAAAAACAAATCTATAGCAAGAGGGATTCATGATACGCATATCCTCTTTACGAAGTATTAGAGATGATGAAGGGGCTGTTGCGAAATGTTGGTAGGCTCTCTTGGTAGCTTTGATAGGGCAAAGCCCCAATTTTAAGGGCGCGAAAAAGGCAAGGCTGGTGCGAAATGTAAAGAAGTGCAAATAGAGCACTGTAAAATATCAATTTAAGGCATTCTATGCAGGCATTTCTCTTTTTTTTTGTACTTTTGCAAAGCACCTCTATTTTTACTTTTTCATGGGGTCACCTTCATGGTGGGTGAAAGACAGTATGCGTTGGCATTCCGCTTCTGAAAGACCGGTCATAGAAGAAATTTGAGATATGGAATGGCCGTTAGCGTACATCTTTTTAAAGATTTCTGCCTTACCTTCTGTTTTACCTTCCGCTTTGCCTCTGGCTTCACCTCTGGCCTCTGCCTTTTCCAATTCAGGTAAAACATATTTTGTGATGTCTGCAACTGCTCCCATATCTAATATCCTCCCTTCAAAGGTAACTAACCTAGTTTTAAGCCCTTCTTCTAGTATGTCGACGATTTTTTTATCACTAACCAGTCCTCTTCGTACATCAGCTGGCATGGTAATCTTCTTCTTATCCTTAACAAACTCTGACAAGAAAATACCATCCAGGCTGTCATTTAGTGGAGCTTCCTCAATGTTTAAAATATAAACCTTAAATTCTTGGTAGTCGATCACATAACGTCCTTTTACTTGTTGCGATACTTTACTTGTAGTCTCACTTAAAAACTTCGATGGTTTTTGGGATACTATCAGGCTAACTGTACTGTTGGCTTCATTTGCTTTCTTTTCCAAATTCAAGTAGCTTTGATGATAGATCATGGCATCTCGAATATCCGAAATAGAAAAACGGTCACGAAAAGACTTATAACTGACTAAATTATATTTCTGGAAATAATCCAAAAGATGAAACTTCTTGTGCATGGCATGTTTTGCCCGCATTCCAAGGAGGGGCTGTTGCGAAGCTCCTCCCCCTCCCTCAATAATCAATACATCCAAGCGTCTAGGCTGTTTGAATAACTCGACTTCTGTTAGTACCTGACAACCTAACGCCTCAAAAAACTCAGTGCATTGTATCTTAAAGAAGGTATCGAGGGTAAGGGTTATCTTTTTATTTGTGGCCATGATAACTATATGAAAATCGTATCTTATTAACGTAAGACTACAAAGCAGTGTCTCTTATGTTCTATAAACATTTCCGAATCTCATTTGACTAGAATTTTGATGAAATACTGTATTGCCTCTTTTTTTTGGACTTAAATTCACAGTCTTTACTACAAATCCAAATTCATCTTAGAAATATAGTCAACCCAAACAAATGAAAACTGTACCAATCGATAAATATAAAAAACTTCGGATGCAAATGGTACAAAAACAAATCTATAGCAAGAGGGATTCATGATACGCATATCCTCTTTACGAAGTGTTGGGGATGATGAAGGAGCGAATGGCTTTGGATCTGGAGATGCTTGGTGTATTGATACGATATAGCCAATACGAGTCGTTGTAAAAGGCCCACATCGTTAGAGAGGGCACGCCCAAAAATATAAAAAAAACTGTCCAATTTTAGGGGGTTAAAGCAATGAAATGCGTTATTAGAGAAGAGGGTAGATGGCAAATCGAAGTGGTTTACGCTTACGATATGCGTGCATTGAGAAGGTCGTGGAGGCGTAGAAGACCCACCGGCTCTTTACTTTTGTTGAGAACAGGAAGTATGTTGATTTGAGAATTACGGTTTTCCATTAGTTTCAGGGCTTCCAGAGCACGTGTCCCTTTGTAGACAAAAACAGGCTTAGGCGTCATGATAATATTCACTTTATGATCTAAAAGGTTTTTATGATTAATAATACCTCTCCGTATATCTCCATCTGTAACAAGGCCTATTAATTTTCCCCTCCCATTGACAACCATAACGCCTCCTAAGTTAGGCTTCGATTCTACTTCTAAAACTTGAGATATAGAGGCACTTAGAGGAATAATCGGAATACCTCGTTCGGTAATCATAATATCTTCCACATTTAGTAAAAGGCGCCTCCCCAATTGGCCTCCGGGATGGTACATTGCAAAGTGTTCTGGTTGAAACTTTTTTTTATCAGAGACAGCGGAAGCAAGTGCATCTCCAACCACAAGGGCTACAGTTGTAGATGCCGTAGGGGCTAGATCTAGTGAATCAGCCTCACGACTTATTGTTGCTCGTACAATGACGCTAGACATACGTCCAGCTGTGGAGTTGGGATTACCCAAAATAGAGATGATTGGGTTCCCCAGCTTACGTACTGCTTGAAGCATAGCTATCACCTCTTCTGATTCACCACTCTTTGCCAAGAGCATAAGTACATCATCTTTTTGTAAGACACCTAAATCTCCATGTAGAGACTCACTTGGATGCAAAAAAAAAGCCGGTGTACCAGTAGAAGAAAAAGTAGCGGAAAGCTTTTGAGCAATCAAACCAGATTTACCCATACCAGTTAGTACTAGTTTACCCTTGCAGTTTAGTATCGTTTTAATAGCTTTCCGTACATTTTCCGGTCTGATATGTTTACGGTTGCCAAGCAAGGCGTTAACCTGCATTTGATAGCTTTCGATAAAAGTATCGAATATGTTTTTTCTTTTGATAGGTCCCATTCTATACTCTGTCCAAGTCAGATATGTCTATTTCCGCAGAAATCTTCCGATTCAAAAGGGGAAGATGCACAAAGATTTTATCTTTATTTTTAATACGTACTACCGTTCCTTCCACCCCTTTCAGGGGACCACAGTGTAAAATAACTTTTTGGCCGATAGGAAAGTTTTTATCGGGATCAGAGTAGATTTCTTTTGCTTCTGTGACAATCAATTTTAGATTTATTAAGTCTTTTATGGACATATATGCGGGTTTATTTTCCTTTTGAATGAAGGATACAGCCCCTGAATGTCGAATAATTTGAGAGTATTTGCTATCCCAGTGAAAGTATATAAAAATATAGCCAGGGAAAAGAGGAAAATCTATAAATTTAATACGATCAGACCAAATTCGTTTTTTGTTTATAAGGGGTAGGTAGTGTTTAATATGAAGTTTGTTTAAATATACGGCAACTTTCTTTTCATATTGTCCTTGGGTACGCAGTATGTACCATTTTTCTTCCTTCATCTTGTTATAATATTTTTTCGCTCATTGATATTTTTATGATGAAGTAAAAATATATACAGAACAATTTTATAGATTTAGTAAGGTTTCGCGTATCCATTCGGCGGCTCCTGTAGGCAATTCTTCATTCTGTTTTTTTCTAGTCATAGCAATTCTATATAGCGCATCTTCAGCGTTTTTTTCTTGATAGCCCAATTGGACTAAGGCTTCTAGGGCTAATCCCATTTCCTTTTCTTGTGAGAGTTCTTTGCTACTTGTTGTAGGTAAGTTTTCTATGTTTGTTTGTAACTCGTCTGGAGCTAGAGCATCCCATTTTTTTTTTTGATGCTTGACTTCAAAGATGAGACCTTCAGCCATTTTTTTCCCAATCCGTGGTATTCGACAAAGGGCCGAAACATCCTGTGTTTTGCAAATATAGAGAAAGTGCTTTTGGCTCATATGGCTCAATAGACTAAGGCCTAGACTGGGGCCAAAACCTCGTAAATTTAAAAGTGCTCGAAAAAATTCTCTTTGGTGCACAGTTAGAAAACCGAAGAGGCGTTGTTCATTTTCTCGGAAATGATGATATGTATGTAGATAAAGAGGTGAGTGTTTTTCTTTTTGAATTTCAATGAGCACGGTTAGAGGAACATGTACTTCGTACTCTATTCCTCCTACATTCAGATAAACTTGGGAGGGGCCTAAGCGTTCTATATTACCTTTAAGGGCCGTAATCATGTTTTTTTCTTGTATTGTCTTTTTAAGCGCCTATTCTTGAAATAAGGAAAAACTTGTTCTAGAACTTCTCGTGCAGTAATTATAATTCTTTCTCGATTGTATTCCACTTGAACATCTGCATATTCTGAAACAGCGATCTTTAGTTGCTCTATACTATTTCCAAAGTAGTGCTGTCGAATAGGATCAATACCTTTTACTAGTAAAGGTATCAAATGTACACGATTCGGTTTTTTTTCTCGGACAAAATTGATAATGGCCGTAATCATGTCTGTGTCTGTGGATACTTCTATATTTTTAAACCAATCGGGCAGCTCTTTCGGTAGCTTTTCATCTGGCTCTGTTTGAAAATGTACAACTAGGGGCATATGTTTTTTCTTGATATAATTCTTTAAGAAATGGATTACTCCAGGATGAAATTTTGATACCAGAACTATGTTATCTTGATCTATTTGGAGATTAGAAAAAGCAGGATAATTGATGCCTAGTTCCATTGGTATAAGATTAATTTTTTCATTCCATAGGCCATATAACCCCTCGGAGAATAAAAAAATAAAGAGGTAAAGTATCATTAGTAAAACAATGAACCATGCTCCTTCAAAAAATTTATTGTACAATATATTCAATAGCATAAAAACCATAATCATAAAAGCAATAATAGTGAGTGAGAATGAACGCCGAACACGAATTTGTCGTAAGAGGTAGCTTCCAATATCCACACAAATTGCTGTTACAACAGCTAATCCATACATGCTTTCAATATCATGACTATGAGGAAAAAAATAAATAATCACTATACTCATAAAGCCTAAAAGTATAATCGATCTAGGGTTATAAACACCATGGTGTCCACCCAGTCCTAAGGCGGGACGGACTTTTCTCCAAGCAGTATCCCCTACACCTTTTGGGAAAAAATTACTTCGTGAAGCACGCAACATCTCCAATGGAAAATCAGACTGTGCTGTTTGGGCTGCTAGTAGTAGCATTATAGCTGTTAGAAGCCCAAAGGGTATTGCTATGTAATCACCTCCCAAGTGTTGAGCAATTTGCAAGGGTAGGGGAGGTACATTGCTTCCCAAATATACATTTTGATTGATACCTAAACCTAGAAAGTTAATCAGTTGTAGTGAATAAGTCACAAGTATGATGAAAAAAAGTAGCCACATAGAAATTCGAATAGCTTTCCCTTTATGGTGAGGTAAATTAACGGAAGAATACCCCACCTCTACTCCTGTAATTAAAGTGGCTCCATTGGCAACAGCACCCAAAATAACAGGCCAAAACTGTATACCACTCTTATCTTGAATTGAAATTAGTGTAGGCTTTTCCCAGCCTTGGGATAAAATTTCATAAAGTCCTACAAATTGAATAGCGAGGTTGCAAAGATAAAAAAATATAACAGGCCAGATCATGTATCGAGCTAAATTCCCCAGCCCATAACGTTGGATTAAAGAGATAAATATTAGGAAGCAAATAGCCCATTGGAATCTATCTTCTGTTGGTATAAAATAAAGAGCTTCTACTCCAGCAATTAGGCTAATGGCCTGTGTTGCGGGGAAATCGGCTAGAAGACTGGCTGTACCAATTTTGCCTAGTGTCTTTACAAAACTTTTGAGGCGAGGATTTTGTATCCTTTTGGCAGTGATAAAAGACGAAACAAAAGCACCTCCCCCTAGGGTGGGATGTACGTGGTGTTTTGTCATACTTGTATATACTAACATTGCAATGAGGTAGACACTCATGATAATGAAGCCTACGGTTAGTGTGGCGACTAGACCAGAGTTATAGTTATATTGTAGTAGTGCTGTTGTAATGGCTACTACCGCATCTGCTCCGTATGCCAGTGAGCTACCCGGATCTGTTAAAATGGTAGCAAAGGTGAGGCGAATGTCCTGAAGGAGAGAGACTGGAGTCTTGCTTTCGCTGTTCACAGTAAAATTAATATTTGCCAAAAAATAAAAGACATGTAACGAGCTGAGTTTGAATGGGCGACCAGTTGCTTATCCCTATTTTTTTGTGGGTAGATGTGGATGCAAGTCCGAACTGTAACAAACTTTGCTTACTTATTTCTCGAAAAAAGACTTCAGCAGGGATCAATATCCTAAACATTTTCTTGGCCGACGATAGAATTGCATGAGAGCCTTGTTCACGCCTTCTTGTTTTACTTTTATAAAATCAGATTCTTTCAGAAAATATTGTATAAGTGAACCTTAAATAATGGGCGGTAATGTTTTTTGGCTTTTATCTGATTGGCTCCACTTCGATACGGAATGGCTATTTTTTGAGTTACGTTAGCAAGGTATTTCTGACCTCCGAGTAAGTCTCTCTAACTCTTTCGAAATTGTAACCTTGTGAACGTTTATTTTCTAAATCTAATAAATTTTCTCCGATTGCTCTAAATGCGAATAGAGTTAGACCTTCCCCCAAAAGAGTAGACAGTCTACTTTAAGTTATGGAGGAAGTGAAAGTCAGATATGTTGTACTTGGAAATTGCGTTCTATATTTTTATCATTTTCATGAAAAAAATACTTGTTCTTTATTACTCTAGTAGATATACGTACAGTGTCTCTTGGGCTTTCTTGCTTTTGAGTCAAAAGCAAGCCTTGATGAGGAGGGTCTGTTGTAGAACCAACAGGTTATGAGAAAATGGTGAAAAGATACAATATAGATACGATTCATAAGCTACTAAAAGATCCTGCTTATACTCAGGGGCAAAATATTTATGATTTGAGTTTTCAGCTTCCTCTTCTTTTTGTTTTTCTGCGACATTTAGGCTGTGCTTTTGCTCACAGGACTCTTCTTGATCTAAAGATGCAGTACCTTGACATTCAAATGGAAGGTGCAGAGTTTGTTTTTGTGCATATGACATCCATTGAAGAAGCAGAAGATGTCTTTGATCTGTATAATCTCAAAGATATTTTGCATATCGCTTCCCCTAAAAAAGAACTTTATAAAGCTTTTGGTCTAAAACAAGGGGAAACGAGGAGTATTTTTAGTCCTAGCATTTGGCTTTTTGGATCAGGACAAGAGGGGCTTCATAATGATGAGATAGACCCGATTTTGGGTGATCCTCTACAGATGCCTGGAATTTTCCTTTACTATGAAGGAGAGATTGCAACTAGCTATTATCATAAGAAAATTTCAGACCGCCCCGACTACCGTAAATTGGCTGCTTTCCCCATTAAAAAAATGAAAGAAGTCAGTTTTGCTCCGACTAAATAGGATAAGGAAATCTTATCATCATCTTTTTTTTCCTTCTGAGGGGGTACTGTTGCGAAATGCGGGGAAGTGAAAAAATGCTTTAAATCAGCGTTTTACGGCACTACTTCCGTCTTTCTTACTTTTTGTAACAAGTTCTCTAATGAAAATAGAGTGTAAAGTCAGATGTGTTGCCATTCAGAATGGAAGCACTGGAGAAGCTAAGAATGCAGGAATTACATTAAGATTTACTTTATCTAGCTGATTGCGTATTTTAAGGGTGTACGAGGCTCTATAAAGATAGAGCTATTTTTTTATTCGGAGGAGGAAAGCAGAACACCTTTGAGTGTTGCAGAGCTACAAGATGTTATTTGAACAAGTAATGTTTGGCCGATTTGATTATTAGTTGGATTATTTTCTTTGTAATTTTTGAAAGCAAAATCTTGAATAACGACACTTTTGCCCGTACTTGTTCGCCCCATCCATTCTTTTTGAGATCGTCGACTGTGTCCTTCAATAAGTACAGAAAAAGTCTCTCCTACTAGTGCTTCATTGATTTTACGTGCCATAGTTTGCTGTTTTTCAATAAGTAAACTAAGCCTATGTAACTTCACTTCTTTTGCTACATCATCGCAAAGATGTTTTTTGGCTGAGGTATGTTCTCTCTCTGAGTAGTAAAACATGTAGGCCATATCAAAACTCACATTGTCTACAACATCTAGCGTTTCTTCAAACTCTTCTTGCGTTTCTCCACAGAAGCCAACAATGATATCTGTGCTTAGTCCCACTTTTGGTAAAATGGCGCGAATGCGTGACACAAGTTTTTCATATTCCCTACGATTGTAATCGCGCTTCATACGTTGAAGGACAGCAGAGGAACCGGATTGCAAGGGCAAATGTATTTGGGAGCAAAAGCGTTCTTCCTGAGCCATAAGGTGTAAGAGTTCTTCAGGGAAATCATGAGGGTGTGGTGATGTGAATCTTATACGTTGTATGTTTGTTTCTTCCAGTATTTTTTTTATCAATTCGCAAAAAGATATTTTTTTATAGTGATAAGAATTTACATTTTGTCCAAGAAGTGTGACTTCACAGATACTATCACTCAGAATCATTGCATTAATTTCAGAAACAATGGATTCTGGCGAGCGACTGCGTTCTCTTCCTCGTGTATAAGGCACTACGCAGAAAGAGCAAAAATTATCACAGCCACGCATAATAGTGACAAACGCCAATTTCCCTGAAATGACCTTTGGTTGTAGTTCTTCATAAGTTTCACTGCGAGACAAATGAGTAATGTTCCATTGGGAGTGGGAGGACGATGTTTGGTTGTTTTTTATTTTTTCTAAAAGTGTAGGTAGTTGGCGATAATTATCTGGACCCATAGCAAAATCAACAGGAAGTCCAGTGGAAAAAAGATCATCACCCATATTTTGAGCCATACAGCCTAATATACCCACGAGTAATTTTGGGTTCTTCTTTTTGAGTGGAGTAAAAGAGGCTAGGCGACCGTAAATACGTTCCTGTGCTTTTTCTCGTATGGCACAAGTATTGAGGAGAATCAGCTCTGCTTCCTCCGGTACATTTGCTTGTCCATATCCTTCTTTTGAAAGTATAGAACGAACGATGCCAGAATCATATTCATTCATTTGGCAGCCGTAACTTTCCAAATATAATTTTTTTTCTTTTGATTTTGTAATATGGCTGGATAAAATTATATTTTTAGAGAGTGTCTCCACATATTTCCTTTTTGTTTCTATCTTTGAGTATATATAAAAATATTAGCCTAGTTTCAAACTCAATTTTTTTCCAATATGTTGTAGTATATCCCCTGTGATTTTCAACGTACGCAATTCCTCTTGTCCACCTACAATAGGATTTTGAAAACCACGAATACAAGCTATAAAATGCTCATGTTCTTGTTTTAAAGGGTTGTCTCGTCGCACTTCGATCCTTTCTACAAAAGATTCCTGTTTGTATTTTAATTCTTCCCGTGTCATGAGATAAGCACTTGAAGAACGTCGGTGTATGTCTATATCTTGAGTGGAGAAATCCAAAACAATATAGGAATTTTCTTGGGTGATGTTTAGGCTACGTACCTTTGTTTGCGCCATACGGCTAGCTACAAAGTTAGCGACACAACCAGATTCGAACTGTATTGTAGCTACAGCTATGTCTTCATGTTGAGAAAGGCATGATGTTCCACACGCATGGACAGAATCAATTTTGCTATTGACTAGGTTTAAGACTATATCGATATCATGAATCATAAGATCTAAGACGACCCCTACATCTTGGATGCGATTATTAAAAGGAGCTAGGCGTCGGGTTTCTATTAGCGAGGGAGCATTTACAATGCGACCTAACTCTAAAACAGCACCATTAAAGCGTTCCACGTGTCCAACCTGAAAAACCAACTTTTTTTCTTCTGAAAGGGCCACCAATTCTTGTGCCTGCTCGACTGTTTCGGTCATAGGTTTTTCCACAAGAACATGTTTATTCCCTCTAAGAGCTTGTAGGGCCGTTTCATAATGGAGAGCTGTAGGTACCGCAATCAGAACAGCCTCTACTCGGCTCAGTAGCTCATCAAGGCCTTGAAAGGCGAATACATCAAAGCTTTTGGCTATTTTTTCTGAGCGTTGGTTATCATCATCATAGATGCCAACCAACTCATAGTCATCTATAGACAGTGCTATCTTAACATGGTATTGGCCCATATGGCCAGCTCCAACAAGCCCAAGTTTTATTTTTTTCTCCACTGAGTTCGAATTTATGAATGGCTGAATAGAACTAAAAAGTTAGTCGCATATAAAAAAGTGAACGCCCATGAGGCTACACAAAATTTTTGCAGGTGCATGTAAAGAGTCTTTTTTTGTTTAGAATTTGAATTATTTTATTAGACATTTGTACAAACCCACCCAAAAGAAAGAAATCAAAAGGATCTCATTATTCGTATGCTATTTTTCTTGTCCTTATGAAATAGATATTTTCTTATGGTCCCGTGGTTACCAATTTTTCCTTTACCATTGTTTTTTTTCATAATTAAAGAGTCAATTGATGAGTCTTCTTCCTTTTCGTGTTTTAGGTCTCCAGCAGATAGCGATTGGTCACTCAGATAAAAAGAAGTTAGAAAGACTGTGGTGTGATTGTTTAGGTCTGAAAATTCAAAGTACTTTTGAAAGTAAAGCTGAGAATGTAAAGGAAGATATTCTTCATCTAGGGAAGGGACACTTTCGTGTAGAGCTCGATCTTATGGAACCTATAGATCCAGAAAAAAAACCTCGTGTGGATGTGCCACCACTGAATCATATAGGTTTGTGGGTAGATAAGCTGGTGGAAGCTGTAAATTATTTAGAAGCACAAGGTGTCCGTTTCGCTCCTGGCGGTATACGCAAAGGAGCCACTGGGCATAATGTTTGTTTTATTCACCCCAAAGGTAATGAGTACTTTCCCATTAGTGGTGAAGGTACTTTATTAGAGCTTGTGCAGGCTCCTCAAGAGATTGTAGATGCAAGTAAGTTTTCAGATGCCACAAACAACACCTACACAAACTAAGAACCCTAGGCAAGCATACATTATCCTAGCTTTTGTTCTGCCTTTATCTATTCTTAGTTTAAGTTATCAATATTTTGTACTGCCACGTAACCTTGAAAAAGTTGTACGATATATATTTGAAGAATATACAAATGGGAAAATAAGTTTAAAAATAAAAAAAGCCAGCCTGTTTTACGGGTTCGAAATTGAAGATTGTAAACTTGTCATCAAAAAAACAAAGGAAGAGATTTTTTATTTTAAGAGGATGCGCTTTAGTACTTTTCTACCGGCTTTCCTTGCTGGTGAAGTGAGCATTCGACGTTTACATATCGAGGATGGTCGATTGTATGTTAAGAAGAAAAAGGGCTATTGGAATTGGGGAATTGTTTTTGGTCCATTTGATGAAGAACATGATGAAATCAATATACCAGAAATCATTCCAACATTTTTTCCCTTACGTATTCATGTCGCTATTGATTTAAAGAATTTTTCATTTTATATGGATCTTGATGGGAAAAATAAAAAAGAGCAAAAAACATATAGCCAGAGTTATAAACAAAGTCAGCCAATTCAGCTCGCGATAGAAGGTATACATTTTAATCTCGGTTTGATTAGCTCTACTTTTTCTGCTATTCCTTTGAATATGGAAATATTGAAGTTGTTTGACACTATTATAGTTAGCTTAAATCCCCAGAGCGATTCCCGTATCTCTTTTCTCAGTCGAACTTCCCTTACAGGTAACCTTGCATCAAAGTTTTTTATTTATCGTGAAAAAAATATAAATGAGTTGGAATTTCATAGTCGTTTATTTTTAGACCTGAGTGGACTTAAAGTAAGAAACCAAACGAGTGCACCAACAAAACTTGACTTTCAAATAATTTATGAGATTTTCTACAATGCTATAGATGACCGTCTTATTCTGAATAGGCTAGAACTTAAAAATAAAAGAAAGGTTTGGCTTAAATTTGTGAATACTGCGATCAATCATATGACTTTACCGGAACGAACAATACAATTAGAAATGAATAAAGGGCATATTGATCTAAAAGAAATCGGAAATCTTGTTAGTATCATAGGTGGAATAAAAAAACGTTTTTTTGATGGGGTGATTGAGCTTGATAAAATTTCGATTTATGGTGGTACTAAAAACTTAAAAATTCATTCTATCATTCATTCTGATGGCTTTCTCTTTTGGATGGGAGACAAGGAGCATCAAATCAAAAACCTAGACCTTGATATCAGTGCCTTGTTGGACTTAGGGCTTCTATTACCGACAACATCGCAAACACTTCTTGATAATGAAAAGCAAAAAGAAAAAGAAAAGAATACAAAGCCATTGTTTTTAGGTATCTTTCGTAAATTGAATATCTCTAGTTTGGAATTGGATCATAAAGATTTATATGTACAAGGATTTGCTAATGTATCTTTAAAAAAAGGTGTACAGGCACACTTGAAAATACGAGATTGGAACATAGGTTTTTTCAGTCAAAATTATATGAATGGTATAGCCCAAGGGGATTTGAAACTATCTTCACCTCTTGATTTTCACCATGTTAATTTTAATTTAAATTCTAGAATACAAAAAGCTGCGTATAAAGTATTTGCTTCTCAATCTTATCCCATATATGCCAAAGTGGAAGCTCAGGGGAAACTGGTTTTTGATTCGGGTATTGACACTGTCGATGTCGTTGTTGATAATATTCATGTGGATGGATTAAGTCAGGAAGGAAGAAGATTAGTTGCACTACATTCACAAGCTCATCTTCTTTTCACAAAGGCAAAACAGAGTTATCAAATAAAAAAGACATCTATAGCTTTGAATGGAGAGTTACTCTATCCCACACTTCCTAGTCCCCTAAAAGATGTACTCGCTCCTTATCGCCTTTATTTTACTAATCGTGCTAAAAAGGGTCTCACAGTTTCTTTTCCATCTTTCCATTTGAAAAATGAAGAGCAAGAATTGAGTATCAAATCAAATGGCTTTTTTACTATACCAGCATTGCGACTTTATGATCTTAAATTTGATATAGATCTGGGAATTGCAGCAGATAAAATCCTTTTTCGTAAGATAGATCTCCATACTTTACAAGATATTCTTTCTGTAAGTGCTATTGGTAAATTAGAAAAAGGAAAAAAATGGGAAATACACATGGATGTAAACATGAAAGTATATAGTGAAAAATTTGTTCGAGTTCATGAAAATATATCTGTACAAGGTAAAGTGGATATGGTCGTTGCGTTATCTCCCAAAGAAGTAGACGCTAATCTCGAAATACAGGATTTAAATCTTGAATATTTCAAAGGCAACTGCCAGAGCCTTGCTCATCCTGATTGCCAATCCTTCTCCATTCATAATCTAAGCTTGGATAACTTTTCTATTCAGCATTTAGTAAAATCTTCCTTGCTAAAACGAAAAAAAGAAGAATATCCGCAAAATAATTACCAACATGCCATTCGTGAAAAACAAAAATATAACCTCCGAGTAGAAAGAATCACGAGCTCCCATAACCCTAGCGGGAAACGAAATAAAAGGGGCCAACGTTGGCATTACGTTGGGCGTCCTCGTGGAAAGAATAATGGGTTAGAGGCTATTCTACAGCATCAAAATAATATTTTTTATATTCCTAATCTAAAAATTGATCACTTTCATTTCTCCTCTCAAGCCAATAAAGATAAATGGAAAAGAAATGGAAGTATTGAAGCGAAAAATATTTATTTAGATCTATTTGATCTAAGGCCAGAAAAAATGTCCGCAGCCATGCAAATTAAGATTCAAGAGTTAGATTTAAGGCCATTTTTCTCATCTTCTTTTAGTAGCTATGATGGAAGCGTAAGTGCCAACTTGAGAGTTCGCATAGATAGCTTTGGGGAGAATATGCTAGAAAAAATAGATGCTACATTAAGCGTCCATCGTATTAGCCCTGAGTTTGGTGGGTTTCTTACACAACTATTTATACCAGCTGAAATCATGAGCCTTCTTATTCGAAGCACCCTTGAAATACCTGCAATGCGATTCAGTTTACAAAATGGCTTGATGTATTCTTACATACAAGTACAGACGGGGGGAGTTATTCCGGGAATTTTATTGTCTTCTAGTAGCGAAGAAATCAAAGAAGAACGTGTCCCTATTCATCACTTTTTAAATAGGGCAAAAGCTGAAGTCAAAAAATTGAAAGAAGAAAAGATTAAATTAGGGCAATAAAGTGAAGGTATCCTTTTTTTATATTTATAGAAACTCTACGCAGAACCAGTTACTTGGGAAACTATTTTGTAGCCAAACTTTTTTTTTCTTATTTGCTGTTTCTTTGTTGGGAATGGACCGCTGTATACTTTTTCAATCCGTTACAGAGCCTTCTCGAAAAATATTAAGGCGTGGTTCTTGCATCTCTTTTGAAATCCCACCAATAACACTTACGCCGACACAAACGGCTATTGAGAGACAACTATTGGGGGAACAGATTCAGATTGAGCCAAACGGTTGGCTGATCACATCGGCTCAAAACTTAGGACAATCTTATCAATCTCGTTCTCGAGTAAAACAAACTAAAAAGCAGGCTATTGAGGCTAAACGCTACTATATAGAAAAAGGAGCTCTAGAATTTTATGAAAAAAGAATTTCATACTACCGTTCGGTACATGTAATTGGAGAAAGTTTTGATGGCAAACTTAGGATCATACCGGTCACTCTTTCGCCTGGTGCAACAGGGGAGGAACGAGTGATTGTAGGATTGCTAATCGCAGAAATCAATCGTTCACGTAAATGGATTTATGAATATAATTTGAGAAAAATAGAAAGAATAGGAAATACAGAAGAGACTTATCAGGATAGCTTAGAGGAAGTTAAGCAAAAATATATATATTTCTATTATGAAAAGAGTAAAAAAAGATCTGGTGAGTGGCGTTACACTGCAAATAAAAAATGGAAATTTTTTTCATGAAATGAAATATGAAAAAAGAAATGAATATACGAAAAAAAAATTATTTGTTACCGATTATTTTTATTTTTGGGGCCATTGTTGGTAGTTTCCATTGCCAAAGTAGTACACCTTTACGGTCACCTACATTTGAATATGAAAAATTAGCAAAAAAATATTTTCGGAAGGAAGGGGAGAAGCATTTTCCTTTGACTATTCAACGTGGTGTGAATGTACATCCAGCTCCCACTCAAAATGGTTATCTTTTTTATACAACAAATATAGACGGTTCAGGTGATATTTGGATGCGTGATTTGCATAATACAAATAATATACCCATAATCAAACATCCTGCCGAGCAATATAGACCGAGTGTCACAAAAGATGGGGAACATTTAGTTTTTATCTCTGAGGATAGAGACAAAAAAGGAGATTTATATTTTGTTACAATAGAACCTAAAACTATTAGTGAACAGTTTTTAAAGGGGGTAACACCTACTAATTATTGGGATAATGCAATCAATATTTCATTTCTTATCCAAAATTGGTCTAAAAAGAATTTTTTTACAAGGCCGGAATGTCAAGGTAGCTATGGGGAAAATGATCCTCATTTGAGTAAGGATGGAAATCTTTTATTGTTTATTAGTGATCGTTGCAATCCAGGATTATATAACGTGTGGTTGGCAGAAATAAAAGGAGAAAGTCTTGGTTCATTGCAACAACTTAGTACAGTTGGTGGGACAAGTCCGCGTTTTAGTTATGATACAAAAAAAATTGTCTTTGTCTCCTCTTATGCTAGGGAGAGAGGAGGCCGTGTTTACATTATGGAAAGGGATGCAAAAGGTGCAAAATTTTCTTCAGAAAAAGAATTACCTCTACCCAAGTATTCTGATGTGAAAAAGGAGAAACGCTTTCACTATGCCCATCCTAATTTTACAGACAAAAACAATGAATTGATTTATACCAGTATTCGAAGTGATACAAACCAAAATGGGGTATTAGACTCTAAAGATAACTCGGCTATTTATAGTGTTTCTCTTGTTGCAAAGAAATTGCTAAGTAATGTATCTCCTCTTACTGAAGATACATCTGAGACTAGTCTTCAATCTTTGAAAGAGAGAAAAATTATAGAAGAAAGTGTTATCATAGATGATTTGATTTATTCAAACTGGAGTGGAGGTACGATACTTTATTCTGCTAACTTATATCGTAGTATCAATATCTATTTTATCCCATCGGATGGTGTTATTCCAAAAGAACAAAACATTGAAAAGCAATATGAACTCAGTCAATATTTTTTAAAAGCGAATGAAAAGCGATACACTCTAGCTTTAGATGCTATAGGATATTATTTTTCAAAAGATCCAGAATATGAATTGTATGAAGCAAGAGTACTCGTTGACCGCCTTTCCTATTTGATTGTAAAAGATGAGAAAGAGGCTGCTAAAAAAATTGAAGATAATATCCAAAAGCGTAAAAATAAAAATTTATATATAGATCTAATATATGGTATGTATAAAAAAAAGGAAGCGGGTTCTAGTCTTCTAACTTTTTTGACTACTTTCCAAAAAAAGATTTTTACCTTTAAGCAAAAGGAAGCAAATAACAAAAAAAAAACGGCTCTTTTCGATATTTTTTTCAGAAATTCTTTAGCTAAAAGACTCTTAAAAGAAAATAAATTAAATTTAGCACTTTCCCTAATTAAAAAAAATACTCAATATAGAGCGAAATATATCCAACAAAAAAAAGCATTTTTTATCCAAGCGGATATAGAAATGAAATTATATGATCATCTACCACCTATACTTAATCGTATAGCCAGTACAAATCATCCTCGTACTCTTGAAAAACTACATATTCAAGTCTATAATTATTACAGTCATGAAAAAAATAAGATAATCCAAAGCTCAAAACTTCAAAAAAAAATGGCCTCAATGCATCTGCTACTAAGAGGTACAATCAAACTTATTCGTGCCAATACTTTTATGGCATCTGGGCAACATAAAAAATCATTGGAATTGGCTTACTCAGTACAAGAGAGTGTTCCGAAAAAAAAATCATCATTTCGTTTTTTACCGAAACAAGGTTGGCGATCTTTATATACAAATTCTTGGATTACCATTGAAAAAAATTATAAGTTGCTAGGGCAAACTCAAAATAGCATATCTGCTCGTATTGAAATATTTAGTACTTATGATAAAGAAAGTCAAATACCAATAAAGGAAGACAGTATAGAAGAGATTACTCGCTATTTTAGCTTACAGAATACATCTTACCTTTCGGTAGCTCGTTCTTTAGCAAAACGTTATAAAAAATTTAAAAATCTGAAAAAAGAACAGAGCAAAAAACAATATACTCAAGTTTTATCAAGCTGGATTGATGGTATTGCAAAAGGGCTAAAAAAGTCAAAAAATAAAGAATATTTACTCCTTAGTGGCGTAGAGTTAGAAGTACTTTCCGAATTATGTTATGGATCGAATCAAAAGAACTTTATATATCAGAGACTCAACTCCACCCATACTCGGAACTATATTGATTTTTGTAATAAAAATCAATATGCTCTAGTTATAAGAGATGAGAAGAAACTCCTAACTAATGAATTTCAGAATGCCATAAGCCTTTTATATGCGATTAGCTATACAAACATTAAAGTAGTCAATTTTATTCTTTTCAATATGCACCATATTGATTCATTGCCAAAATCTTATGAAAGAAGTAGTATAGATTTTCAGCGTTTCAAAGTAGACATTGTTGCCGAAAAAAATGAACAACAATTACATATCCTTCCAAAAAATTTATTTGCTAATCTAATTACAGGTAATCAAGATGTATATAATTCTAATACTTTTCAAGAAGTAGAAAAAGATTATCGTTTATTTCTTCCGCAAGCAATACTTTCTCAAAATTTATCAACAATATACGGTTATGCTTATTTTCTGATAAAAAAAAATATTGATCGAGAAAAATTTCACTTCAAACTTCAGGAAATGGATGCAGGCTTTTCCTCTGATTTTTTATTTAAACAAAAAAAGGAAATATTATTTGCATTTAAAAATGCAGAACAACTTCTTAAGTATATTTTATATATTAATCCATTGCATACAGATAGTTACCTTTTACTAGGCTGGATGTATCAGTACATAGATGAAAAAAAACAAAGAAGTGTAAGATATAGACCTAGTCTATTTAGTCGTTTACTTGAAGGACAATCTGTTATAGAGAAGGATAAAAATTTTTATAAAGAAATATATACAAAATATTTTTCAAGGAATTATTATGAAGAAAATATAGAACTCTATCAACAAGTGTTGCAAAAAATTCAATATGGTGAAGAAGAACCCCAAACTCGTGCCCGTTTGCATCTCAATTTGGCAAACAATTACTTCATACTCCTCAACTCCAAAGAAGCTAATGAAAATTATCGTAAGGTCCTTGAAATAGCTAAAGATCTGAAAAAAAGTATATTTGAAAACGAAAAACAGGAAGTATTATTTTATTTTAATTTTGCACGTTCTTTAATGTATGAAAATAAACATAATGAAGCTATTTTATATTTAAATAAATGTTATGATTTATATGAAAAGCAAGAATATCTGCCATTAAAAGAAACTTATAATGATATTGCATTTGTAATTGCTTCCAATGCAAAAGATAGTTTATTACGTGAAAAATTGGAAAAGGATTTTTTGCTTTTTAAAAGCACCAAAAAAAAGCTTAGAGAATCTCGGGCTCGTATGGCCCTCCTTTCTGCTCTGACAGGTTTAGCTTATTGGCAAGAGGGATACTCACAAAAAGCAATTGAGTATTATCGACGATCAGAATACCATCTTCATAAAGAGTTGCCTAAGCTACCAAAAACATTGGAATATAATAATCTTCTCAATTTTTTGGCGCTTGCTTATCAAGAAACGGATCAGCTAGATTTATCTGATGAGCTTGTCATGCGCGTTATTGATAATACAAAAAGAACGGGTATCATAAGAAATGATGAACATTTTCAACCCAAAGATTATTGTGCAAAAAGTTTGGGTTGTATTTTAAACTTTGGTGAAGATTTTTCTGTTGTAGGAAAAGGTCGCAATCCTTACGGTTTTTCTTCTCTTCGTCAACATGAATTGGCGTTGAGCATACATCTTGAGAATATGATTATACGAGGTAATCTTACGGAAGCAAGTAAGATACTAAGCGAACAACAAGAGCTTGTTTTAGATCATGATATAGATGTAAAGCATGGTCAGGTAGCTTATCTAAACTCATTGAATCAAGAAGCCGTTTTGGAGTTTAATAAGGGAAATTATCGTAAGGCAGCTGATTTTTTTTTTGATGCCGCAGCTAATGCGAAAAAGTATTCTGATATTATAGGCTATCAAAATAACTCACTAAATCATTTTAAATCTTGGTTAGCTTTTTTTGAGGGAAATATTTCTTCTCGTGGTCCTAATATGATTTTAGAAAAAATTAAAAGTATTATCGAAAAGTTAAAAAAATTTGAGGAAAATTATATTGAGCAAATAAAAGATAATTTTATTTCAAACCGGGAAAAGGAATTTGCTGGTTATGAATATGACAAAAGTAGAGATAGCCCATTTGTTATAGAACGTGCACAAGGTGGCCTTGCAGAGATAAAACTCATAGAGGCTATTTTGTTATATTATCAAGGTCAATTCATTAGGGAAAAATTTGCTAACTCGTTCTTTCAAAAAGATATTATTTATTTTGATAAGGGTGTTCGGTTGTTACAAAATTTGCTAGGCAAAATAGAGAAACAAAAAATAAAATCTCAAACCTTTGTACTTCGCTCTCGTTATAATCTTGTACGCCTTTATTTTGCTAGTGGGCGCTTGCATCTTGCCAAAGATCTTATCGAAGTTATTATTCAGGATACTTTTAAAAAAAGAATGTATCAGGAAGAAATGATTTCTCGTCTTTTGTTTATTCAAATACTTGAGGAAATGAACGAAGTTTATCAAAACATACGAGATGTGAAATATGAAAACGATATTGAAGAAAATATGGAAAGAATTTACTTTATGTTTTTATCTCATCCCCATTTGTATAAATATTATCATCGTGATGTAGATAGTATTCAGAATGTACTTGTAAAATATTTTATAAAAAAAGAAAGCCCTTGGAAAGCACTAGAAGCTTTAGAAAAAATTTGGTTGTCTCATTTACAGTGGGAATATTTTCGCTATCCCATCCTTTTTGCGAATAGTCACAAACAAAAATTATACAATAGTATCAGAAAGAGCCATCTTGCCTTACAAGAGATGTATAAAAATAAAAATCAAGATGGAGACGAATGGCAAATAAGAGTCAAAAGCTTAAAAGATAAAATAGAAGGCAAAGCAAAGTTAATGGCTCGCCTTTTCCCTAGACAGAAAGTTTTTTTGTCCTCGTTACTTTCTTTATCTTCTTCTTTACCCTTTTTGTCTAGGGTTGAGACTAAGGATCGCAAAAAAAAGAAAGTGTTTTCAAAACTAAAAAAAGATCAAGTTCTTATTCGCTTTTATCTTGGGAAAGAGACTCTCCAAACTTGGTGTATTTTTTCTAATAAGAAAAAATTTATATCAGATAGTAGTGAAAAGAAGATAAAAGCTGAGTCAGAAAAATCTTGGTGGTGGAATACAAATGATAATTATGACGTGAATTATCACAGAGTTTTCCGTTCTATGCAGAGATGTTTCAAAAATAAAGACGACTCTTTGATAAAGGATATATTTATAATAGCCACAAAAGAATTATTTCATTTGAATTTTCGAAAAATTGTTAAACTTATCAATCCAATTTTGCCTGTACCTACTTTCACAACTCGTATAAGTGATGAATTCCTTGGTAGCGGAAGTTCTGAAGAAGAGCTTTTAAATAAGATGGCACTTTTTCCTTTTCGAGCAGGGTCCGTTCCTAAAATATTTGATGATTTGTTACCAAAATCTTTCTTTATGCAAAGAGAGAATGTAGACACGTTTTTGCAAAATTGGCGCAATGAAAATTATTTTAATGATAAAAATAAAACCGGGAAAAATTTTTATGTCAGAGATGCTTCCAAAGATTTTAAAATAAATCCTGTTCTTACTTTGCTAGAAACAAATAAAGGAAATGAGAAACTTTATAAAAAAACAGCTTTGGGTTATGAAATTTTACGTTCTTTTGGCGTTTCCAGTATAGCATTAGCCTATAATGGTAATGGAGAGGAAAATGGAGTTGAAAATGTTCAATTTTGGAATTTAGCAGGAAAGAGAAATTATACAAAAGTAGGATCACGTATCTTTGGTTTTTCTGGTTTTAGTGGTAATTCTTTACCGAAGTATTTTTCTGAGGGTTATAGGCAATTTTATCAGAAAGGAAGACGAGCAGAAAAAAAATTAAATTATGCCCTAGCTAATACTTATTATCAAAATGCTGCTTCTTATCTGAGTTGGCATCCACAAAAAGAAAAACTTTTTTATTCCATTGCACTTGATTTGTGGCGAACAAATATCATTCAATGGAATAGGGGTGAAAGAAAAGCTATTTTTTCCACTAATAGAGATGAGTTTGATGAGTTTATTGAAGAAAACGATAATAGTCTCGAGAAAATACTGACCGTTATTCGTCGTAGAAAAGAAAAAAAATGGGAAAAAAAATCATATTTTACCGCTATAAAAGTTTTTCTTTCTATACGCGCTATGGAAAAAGTCTCTAAATATAGAGAGCTTTATTTAAAAGAATTTCCTGAAGAGAAAGATAGTATACGAAATGAAATATCTTTGACTGAATTAGTTTCATGCCTAGATGCTATTCAGTGTAGCGATGATATTTTAAAGAATCAACAATTTTCTAAATCTTTTTTAAAAATATACCCCATTCTCATCAAACATAAAGATTTGAAGCTTGCCCAAGACCTTTTTCGTCATGCACAATATGGAGTAGCCAATAAACTTTTGGCAGGTTGGGAAAAGTCCTCTGCCCTTTCTCAAAAAATACCTGATATAAAAATCGCTATTGCATTTGATCGCTTTCTTTTGGGAGAAGTGAAAGATTTTCCGTTTTCACTCCTCTTCACGAAAGAAACAGACCCTTACTTGAAAATGTTATATGCTGGTTGGCAAGGTCGTTGGGAAGACTATGAAAAACATTTTGTAGTTTTTCAATCTACGGAAGTAAATATTGAAAATCGTAAAAGTCAAAAAGATTTTTATGAGCAGTGGCGCAATTTTTTAGAGGGGAAACCGGTATATTTGAATCGCATTGCAACAGAATGGAAGCGATATACCAATCGTCCTTTCTATATTGATTATATTGAGCGTAGTATATTTTATCATCTTCTGATCAATACATTGGAATTTGACATAAAATATCAGAATGCTCGTCTACTAGATACTTTCCTAAAAAGAGAAGGAAAAAATTTATCGAAAAATAGAATACTCCTTATGGCATTGCAATCAACGGAAAAATATTTGGAGCAAGAAGATTTTTTCCATGCATTGCATTTTTTTGATCATTATTTGAAAATACTTCCTCAAGCTCTTCTACCCAAAGAAATCACTTTTGAATCTGATGAGCATAATCTCATTTTATATCGAGAAGCCAGGGCAGGGAGCATTCTAGATGCAATGGGTTTACGTTTTGGAATGTCCAAATATTATAAAAAGTGGGGAAAAAATATTCTCTATAAACCGGATAAAAAATTTCTTTGGTTACTTTTTCGTAATTTGAAAAAACACTCAACAGAAAATTTAGAAGACATTAGTTTGTTTACAAACAAGATTTCTACACAAAAATATAATATTAGTGCGTATCAAGACCTTAACATCGCCATTGCCTTGCTTCAATGGCAACTTTTACAAAAAGAAGATTGGAAAAATCTTCTAAATTTATCTTTCTTTAAACAAAAAGTGAAGCATTATGCCTTTTATCATAAAAAAGGCTATAAACAAAATCCAATTGGATCATTATTAAATATAAGTGATCAGTGGCGTCGTATACAACAGAAAATCCCGAAAAAACAAATTTTTATTGCATTAATTGATACGAATCAAGTTGCCTTGCGTTTAGTTTTGAATGCAAAAGATTTTTTTATTTCTCCTTTAGAAAAATCTGGCCAATACTTTCGTGCCCATACATATCGTTACTTACGTTTAAAGGAAAATAAAAACTCTTTTCAAGAAATGCAAAATATTATAAACGATATCTATAGGAGGGTATTAGGAGAAAATTCTGCCCAAATTAAGTATCTCTGGCTTCCTTCTATCCACAATCTGGCTCCTATTTATCCTAGGGGTGATGAAAAAATCTATCAAGTGTTGAATGTAGAGTCCCTTTTGACAAATCCCTATTTAGAAAGAGAGAATAAATTTCATAAATCTTTTCAAATTGAAATTTTAGGAGAGCGTACTTTTACTGATTTATCTAAAGAAGAAACTTTATTACAAAAGAGAATTTATCAAATGGAAAAATTTGGGCTAGACTATTTTAAAAAAGAAAAAGTGGCGACTCCTTTTGTTATTTCAAGTGCTTCTCGTGTTTATCATATATTTGAAACAATTTCTTCTCCTATAGAAATTTTTACTGAGAAACTTAGGAAAAGAATTCAACCGAACCATTCGGCTCCTTGGTTTTTAAGTTCGACTTCCTTTCCCTGTTGGCAAAGGGACTTGCTGAGCAAAAAGGCAAAAAAACGTGAAACGAAAAAAACAGATATAAACAGATGTGTTAAGGAATACAATGTACTCCTAGAGAGTATGGGAAAGTTTTCAAAAGGAATCGGAGTTATCTTTTTACAAAAAGAGCATGGGATAGGACATGCTTATTTTGTACGCCAATTCTATGATAGAAACGCCTCTTACGGAGATATCGCCGAGCGTTTCCACTCGGCCCATCTAAAAGCCAAGCAAGAGGCAAGTAGTAACCTAAACTATAGGTTGGTTACTGGTAGTTTTTTCAAAAAACAAAAGTCTCTACGGGAAGATAAGTAAAAAATATATAAATTTTACTTATCTTCTATGTAGATAGGTTAAGTTTTTTCTGGTTAATGGGCTTAACTTTTGGGAAAATTGGTCTTTCTTTTTGACAATTTCTCCCTGAAAAGCCTCTAGTAAATACTGTTCAAAGCCTTTTTCCCTATTGCCAAGTTCAACATTTATTCCCTTACCCAGTAAACCCTTCCTTTTTGATTTTTGAAACACTTGGGAAGCAATTTTTCTTACAATCATAGGTTTCTCCTCCTTCCTCTTCTTTTTCTCTCTTTTTTACTTTTTCTGAGACATTTTAAGAAATAGAATTTTGATATGGACAACTAGTTTGAGCCTCTCTTCACTTTATGTCACATTTCAAATCGAAACAACTCCTATATTTAGAACGAATCCAAACAAGGGCAATATAGACTATATCAAAAAGAATGTCAATAGATTTCTCATAAAATAAATAGATATTTTTGTAAAGTAAAATTATGTTAAGTATAATTATTTTCTTCTTTTTCTCTCTTTTTTTGAAAAATAAGGGGGATAAACTATGAAATATAGAGTTTTTTTACACAGTTTCCCCTTTATACAACTTATCAAGGCGTAAGCCGGTTTCATGGGGCTATATATCTCAAGAAAGATAAAATAGTGGTTTGTGATTGGGTATGTATGGTATTCATTACAATTGAAGTGAATACCATATGGGTGTATTTTTAGTTTACGCAAAGTACTTGTCAAAGTCATTATAAAAATAGTAGTGTAATGGAAAGGTGTGATATTTTTAGTGAAATGAATTTATTAAAAAATGTTTATTGATGTCTTTTTATGATCTACACTCGAATATTCAAAAATAAAATAGGTTTTAAGGAAAATTATGAATAGAGTCTCTACTTCTGAACTAAAAGCCGGGATGACTTTTAATGATATAGTTTTTGTGGATCCATGTAGTCCTTTACTTTCTCCCTATCAGGCTTTGAAAGAAGAGGATATTACCCGTTTGAAAAAAGAAGGGGTTATGGAATTGAGTACAAATGGAGATATCGTATTATCCTCTTCTCCTGAAAAAAATGGTATTAGCAGTTTATCAAGTTATGAGAAAGAACTTTTATTAATCAGAGCCAAAAAAAAATATATAAAATTTCAAAATTCATCGGATCCTTTTTACACAAAAGTGAAAGGGGTGGGTCTATTTGTAGAAAAAAATATGGAATCACTGTTAAAAAGCTATAAAAGTCTTAATTTAAATATAATCGATGATGCTGTTCAAAATATTGTGAGAATGTTAAGTGAAACACCTAGCCTTGTTATCAAAATCATGTACACAAAAATTGTTTCGGATTGGACTATACAACATTATTTGCATGCGGCTCTATACGGTATTTTATTTGGTAAAGCTTTAGGATATTCTCAGAAAAATTTACAAGATCTTTTTGTAGCTATGTTGTTTATGAATGTTGGTATGCATGCTATATCAATTTCTGTGCGGGGAAAAAATACGAAACTTACCCCTGAAGACATAAAGTTAGTTAAGTCACATCCAGTTTTTTCTTATCGTGTTCTCGGTAAAGCAGGAGCAGGTTCTATTTTTGCTGACTTAGCACTCCAACACCATGAAGCATTTGATGGTAGTGGTTACCCAAGGGGAATTAGAGGAGAAAATATCACTGAAATGGCTATGCTTGCATCCATATGTGATTCCTATACAGCAATGATTGAGCCTCGGCCCTACCGTAAGATTCTTCATCCATCTCTTTCTGTTAAAAATCTTCTTGCGCAAAGTGGTAAGCGTTTTAAACCACAAATGATACATATGTTTATCAAAATCCTTTCTTTATATCCTATTGGTTCATTTATAAAATTAACGAATGGATGTGGTGCTATGGTCATTGCTACCCATATGGACAAACCTGCATCTCCCATACTTCGATTAATGCGTGATGGAAAGGGTAATAAATACAGAGAATTAAAATTTATAGACCTTTCAATTGAGAATGATATTGGAGTGAAGGTTCCCATTTATCCTGCCAATTTAGGTGTGATTCCTGCTGAGGAATTCTAATCAAAATCAATCGTTTCCTCCTTTTCGTCATGGGGGAGAGAAGATAGCTTTACATTTTTTAGAGTGTTGTGGACATACTCGGATTTATAACAACTATAAAACACCTTGGATAGAGATAGATTTAATTACTCTAGATGAAAAATATATTTTACACGCTATAGAAGTAAAAAGCTGGCAAAGTCCTTTTTTACTACAACATCCTCTTGAATTCTTTTCGAATCAACGCATTCGTAAATATCAAAATGCCTTACTTTATTTTATAGAAGAGGGAAAAGAAAAGACATCCTTGTTACAGTCGTTATTGCTCTCGTCTCAAGAAAATCTTTCTGTGTATGATATGAGCTTTAGTTTCGATTTACTTTGGTTGAGAAAGGAAAATCATATTGAGTATTATCCAAGGTTATTCTAAAAATTTTGATTTATTATTTATCATCACATAATGGCAGAGACTGTTGCAAAATGTAAATAATAGCAAATAGAGTGCCATTATTTACCGATTTAAGGCATTTTAGAAGGTTCATTTCCTGTTTTTTGTGTTTTGTCTCTTTACTTCTCAGTTGAAAGTGATATTTTGTTCAAAGAAGTAAGAAAAAAACATTGCTAAATTAACTAAAAAGTCGATTTTGTACCCATTAGAATTGAGTGTGGCTTTTCAATAAAAATTAGCTTAACTCTGTTTTATACACCTATAAGCGTTCCCAAAATAATAAGGTTTTCTTTGAAAAAGAGGGGAAATCTATTTGATGGGAAGTTTTTAGGGAGAAAGTTTTCAAGGATGAAAGCTTTAATTTTAAAATTACAAGGACGTGAATATGAAAACCCTTTTAAAACAAGAATTCTCGGAAGACACAAATATTTTTGGTCCGGATCCCCTTTTGCATAGAAAGCAAGGATTGAAGGATACTCTCCAAAGAGACGTTGTAAATTATAAGGAAAAGTTACAAGATAAAAAGTACATGAATTATGCAATTGATAAGATTGCTGTAGAATTGATGCATTTTCTTGTAAAATAAGTAAAAAACTTGCTCTTAGTGTGGGTATGCTTGCGATCAGTAAGAGCAAGTTTTATTTTTATATCGAGATGATTTTATGGGCTTTAAAAAAAACCTTTTCATTGCCAGACAGAATCCAAACAGCGAAAGCTTGCGGCTTCCCAGATATCTTGAACGCGTATTTCATCTGATGCTTCCATATCGGCAAGGGTTCTAGCTAAACGCCGTATTCCATCTAGAGCACGATAACTAATTAGACTCTTTTGGTATAATAGCTTCCATTCTTTTTGTGTTTCTGCATTTGTAATGGGTGCGTATTTTTCCAAGTCTTTGGCTTTAATATCTGCATTCCATTGTATATTCGTGTGAAAAAAACGTTTTTTTTGAATAGTATGAGCTCTTTTTATCTTTTTTTGAAAATTGTTTTGGCTCCAAGAGTTTTTTTGAAATTCTGATCTTTTTTCTTGTGCATCGATTTCTTCTGTTGGTTTTTCTTTATGATCAACCCAAACTTCTATATCTATTCTATCTCGGAGGGCACCCATAAAAGAGTTCATATAATTTTGTAATTTTGCATCTGTACAAGAACAGGAAACATATCGTTTTCTTAGATCTCCACAAGGGCAGGGGTTTGTTGTGGCGCAAAGTAAAAAGCGAGCTGGTAGGCTTAGAGAAAAAGAGGCACGAGATATATGTATTTCCTTTTCTTGTAGTGGTTCTCGTAGAGCTTGTAAGGTCTCTCGCGAAAATTCTCCTAATTCATCTAAGACAAGAAGACCATTGTGGGCACGACTGGCTTCACCCAGTTGAATAGGGTTACCACCACCAATCATTGCTCGCCGTGTACTAGAATGATGTGGCATGCGGAAGGGACGTGTTAGTACAATGCGTCCTTTTTTTTCTAATTCTTTAAGGGAATTAGGATTTTTGCGTACTAGTATTTCAATAGCTTCTTGGGTGGATAGCGGAGGTAGTAAGCTCAGTAATGCCCGGGCAATACTTGTTTTACCTGAGCCGGGTGGACCAATGAGCAAAAGAGAGTGCCAACCAGCAGCCGACAGAGCTAGTGCTTTTTGTACACAAGCATCCAAGGTGAAAAGTTCTAGAGCGAAAGGTTCCAGCTGTTCTACTTGTGATTTCTGATGAGTTTGTATTGAGATTGGAGTGGTTCTTTTTTCATAATAAGAAATGGTTTGGTGCTTTTTGATTAGCTCTCCCAGGTGCTTGAGTGGGATGTAATATAGATTAGGTATAAGCCTTGCTAGTGAAATTTGTTCTTCTGGTAAAAATACATTTTTAAAGCCTTGTTTTTTGGCTTCAGAAAGCAAGTGGCAAAGATTTTGTATAGGGTGTATTTGTCCTGATAAAGCCAGCTCTCCTAGATAAAGATTTTTCCCGTTATGCGGATATTTTTTTTCATGAGAGATTACCGGTTGTTTATGGTTCTCTTTTTCATTTGTACTCGCTTCATTTATTTTATTTGTGTCTTCATCATTTCTTTGTGGTAAAAAAAAATCTATATTGAGATCTTCTTCTATCGCAAGCATTATGCAGAGAGCTATGCTAAGATCTAAATAGGCACCGTGTTTCCGTACATCTACAGGGGAAAGATTTACAATGAGATTCATATAGGGGACTTGAATACCGGAAGCGTGTAGAGCACTTCGAATACGTTCGCTTGCTTCTCTAGAATGGATGGGAGAAAGGCCATTGATTTGCCATTTAGGCAGGCCACGTTGTAGACGAGCCTCTATAAATAGGGACAGGCTATGGTAAGGGGTATCCAGATAGAGGGAAGAAAGGTAGGCATAACGGTCCATACCTGTAATAGGTCTCTATGTTGCTATTTGTTTCGTATTTTTTTAAAAGAACGCGAAAAAAATGAATATATGTTCTGAAGAGTTTAATCGGACAGAAAAGAAAGAATGTGGCACTTTATTTTTGTGTAAGTTGTCAGACACCATTCCAATCGGGACTTGGTGTTTTCTTTTTAAAATTCTTGATTCGTTTTCACATGGGTTCTACAGAAAATAACAAAAGCCATTTGACATTTTTTGCACTTCCTTGTGACAGTTGCATATTCGTTATGGTTTTAGACGCTAGGATACCCCCAGGTCCCATAGACAAAAAGTGGGAAAAACATAAGTTTGATATGAAGCTGGTGAACCCAGCTAACAAACGCAAGTTTCAAATAATTGTTGTGGGTAGTGGTTTGGCAGGGGCCTCAGCCTCGGCTAGTCTTGGAGAAATGGGTTATAACGTGAAATGTTTTTGTTTTCAAGATAGTCCTCGTCGTGCTCACAGTATTGCTGCCCAAGGCGGGATTAATGCCTCTAAAAATTATCAAAATGATGGGGATAGTATTTATCGTCTTTTTTATGATACAGTAAAGGGTGGGGATTTTCGTGCGAGAGAAGGGAATGTTTATCGCTTAGCTCAGGTTAGCGGTAGCATAATAGACCAATGTGTGGCTCAAGGCGTGCCATTTGCTCGAGAATATGGTGGTGTCCTTTCCAATCGAAGTTTTGGAGGAGCACAAGTGTCTCGCACCTTTTACGCAAGAGGGCAAACCGGGCAGCAGCTCCTTTTGGGTGCTTATCAGGCCCTTGAGCGTCAAATTAGTTTGGGTATGGTCCAAATGCATACGCGTAGTGAAATGGTGGAGCTCGTTGTGGATGAAAATAAGACCCGGGGTATTATTGTTCGTGATTTAAAAACAGGTAAGTTAACTTCTCATTCTGCCCATGTGGTAGTACTCGCTACAGGGGGGTATGGGAATGTGTATTTCCTTTCTACAAATGCAAAGGGTTCTAATGTAACGGCTCCTTTTCGAGCTCATCGTAAAGGAGCTTTTTTTGCTAATCCTTGTTACACTCAGATACATCCCACTTGTATTCCTGTGAGTGGAGACTATCAATCTAAGCTGACTCTCATGTCTGAATCTCTTCGTAATGATGGTCGTGTTTGGGTTCCCAAAAATAAGGGCGATAAGCGTACCCCCAACGAAATCCCAGAGGATGAACGTGATTATTATTTAGAAAGAAAATATCCTAGTTTTGGGAATCTAGTCCCACGGGATATTGCTTCTCGTTCTGCGAAAGAGGTTTGTGATAATGGTTTTGGTGTGGGAGAAACGGGTCAGGGAGTATATCTGGATTTTGCGGAATCTATCCGAAGGTTAGGGAAGAGTACTGTTGAAGATCGCTATGGAAATCTTTTTCAAATGTATGAACGTATTACAGGCGAGAATCCTTATGAAGTTCCCATGCGTATCTTTCCTGCTGTTCATTATACAATGGGTGGACTTTGGGTAGATTATAATTTGATGAGCAATCTTTCGGGCCTCTTTGTCGTGGGAGAGGCGAATTTTTCTGATCATGGTGCCAATCGTTTAGGAGCTAGTGCTTTGATGCAAGGGTTGGCAGATGGCTACTTTGTGCTTCCTTACACTATAGGAAACTATTTGGCTGAAATTGCTTGGGATGATATTGCTTCCCCTGAAGATTCCGTTTTTACGGAGACAAAAAAGCAGGCTGATGCTAACATAAAAAAGCTCCTTTCTATCAAGGGGAGGCGTTCTGTTGCATCATTTCATCGTGAGTTAGGTCGCATTATGTGGAATTATTGTGGTATGGCTCGCAGTGCTGAGGGTTTACAAAAGGGTCTTGATTTGATTGCAACTCTTCGTGAGGAATTTTGGGAGAATCTCTGTGTACCGGGCGAGGAAAATGACTTGAATAATAGTTTGGAACATGCCGGGCGCTTGGCTGATTTTTTTGATTTTGCACAGCTAATGTGTCAAGATGCCTTACATCGTGGTGAATCGTGTGGAGGTCATTTCCGGGAAGAATTTCAGACTTCAGAAGGCGAGGCTTTACGCAAAGATGATGAGTTTTCCTATGTTGCGGCTTGGGAGTTTCAAGGAGAGAAGAAGAGAGCGAAGCTTCATAAAGAAGAACTAAAATTTGAGAATGTGATTCCTAGCCAAAGAAGTTATAAATAAAAAGAAGTTATAAATAAGTTGAGAGATAAAATTTTATGCAAGTAAACCTAAAAATATGGCGTCAGACCGGACCAAATCAAAAAGGGAAGATGGTTAGTTATAAATTGGAAAAGATAAGTGAGCACATGTCTTTTTTAGAAATGTTGGATGTTCTAAATGAAAAATTAACTGTTGAGAGACAAGAGCCCGTCGCATTTGATCATGATTGTCGCGAAGGAATTTGTGGCATGTGTAGTTTGGTGATTAATGGTATTGCTCATGGGCCAGAAAGAGCTACAACGGTTTGTCAGTTGCATATGCGCAAGTTTAAGGATGGAGATACGATTTATATTGAACCTTGGCGAGCTCGTGCCTTTCCTGTGGTGAAAGATCTTGTTGTGGATCGTAGTGCCTTTGATCGTGTTATACAAGCTGGTGGCTTTGTCTCTATAAATACAGGAAATGCTGTGGATGCGAATGAAATTTTGATTGGGAAAGAAATAGCCGATGAGGCTATGGACGCGGCACAATGTATTGGTTGTGGTGCTTGTGTGGCTGCTTGTAAAAATAGTTCTGCCATGCTTTTTGTTGGGGCCAAAGTCTCCCATCTGAGTCTTTTACCACAGGGAGATGTCGAAAGTAGGCGACGAGTCAAAAGTATGGTGACTCAGATGGATAAAGAGGGGTTTGGAAACTGTACGAATCAGTTGGAGTGTGAGGCAGCTTGTCCAAAAGAAATTAGTGCTCATTTTATCGGGCAGATGAATCGAGAATACATTGCCTCTTCCCTATAAAAAGGCTATTTCTGCTTATGCCTTTTTGGGTATAGGTTTTGAATTTATGGCAGTCTTTTTTCTTTTTACAGGTCTGGGTTATTGTTACGATCAATATGCTCCTTGGGCTTCTGAAGCTTCCTATGGTGGTTTGCTTATGGGATTATTTGTTGGATTTTTTATAGCTATGTTCTATCTCTATTATTCCACACGTAACTATACAGTAGATAAAGTAGATAAGTTAGATGGATCAGATGGATCAGATATGGGAGCGATTTTTATGAAAGGGAAACAAGCGTCTGTTCAACAAGGAGACGGGAAACAGAAGAAAGGCCAAACTATATCACAGCAGGTTGGAAGTCTTTCGCAAGAAATTGATATTTTGAGTCGTAAATTTCATAAAATTCTACCCAAAAAATAGTTTGTTATAATAAATCTTTTTCTTTAAAATATGGGAAGAATATTTTTACTGAAATTGTTTGGTATGTAACTTTGTGAGGGGAAATGATATGAGTGAAGAAACAGGAAAATTAAATTATCAAGGTAAAGAATATTCTTTACCTATCTTTTTTGGGAGGGATCAAAAACCAGTACTTGATTTACGCAAGCTCTATGAGGAAACAGGATTGCTTGCCTATGATCCTTTTTTACATAATACCGCTATTGTTCAAAGTGCGGTTACTTATATTGATTCGGATAAGGGAATGCTTTATTATAGGGGATACGATGTGGAGGAACTTGTGGAAAAAAGTTCTTTTGTGGAAGTGGCTTATTTACTTATGCATGGTGATCTTCCTAAAAAAGAGGAATATAAGACCTTCTCTTCCTCCTTAAGTAACCATTCCATGATTCACGAATCTATGCACAATTTTTTCTATGGCTTCTCTGGAAATGCAAATCCTTTAGCTATATTGGCAACAATGGTTACAGCGCTTTCTAGTTATTATCCCCATAGTTATGAAGAACATATTAGTGGTGGAACAGATATTAAGGAAAGACTCATTTCTAAGGTACGTACATTGGCTGCTTGGGCTTATAAAAAACATATTGGTCATCCTATTGTATATCCAAGTGATCAATTGAGTTATTGTGCAAATTTTTTGAATATGATGTTTTCTGTTCCAGCTGAAGACTACCATGTGTTTCCCGAACATGAACGTCTTCTCAATCAACTACTGATTTTATATAGTGATCATGAACAAAGTATTGCTACTTCGACGGTTCGTCTTGTGGGCAGTAGTCAGGCAAATCTTTTTGTTTGCGTGAATGCGGGAATTAGTGCCCTTTGGGGAGCTCGTGAAGCTGCTTATGAATTGCAGGCCTCGCATTTATTAAAAACGATTCTTGCACGTAATATTCAGCCGGAACAATTTTTTGAAAAATTCATCAATGGGGAGGAAACACTCCTCTCTCCTGCTTTTGGTCATAAAAAATATCAAGGGATGGGGCCTAGAGCTAAAATTTCTCGGAGGTTATTGCATGAATATATCAAACTCCATCCGGAAACAAAAAAGAAGGGCTTAATCCGTGTAGCACTAGAAGTGGAAAAGTTTGCTTTAGGGCATCCCTATTTTGCAGAAAAAGGCCGTCTCCCCAATCTGGATTTTTACTCGACTCCTCTTTTTAATATCATTGGTATACCAGAGAGCATGCTCAATGTGGTACGCGTCATTGGAAAACTTTCTGGTTGGCTAGCCCATTGGGAGGAGCAGAGAAAAACGATGGAGGAGGCTCATTATTTTATTCGTCCTCAACAAGTCTATAGTGGCGAATCTGCCCGAGGGTATATTCCTATAACGGAACGATCATAGCTCTTTTTATTATTTTTTTTGATCTCTTATTGATTTTCTATTATGTACTTTTGTTTACCTTTTTGGCGAGCTTCTTTTCTTTATTCGTCCTTAACAAGTCTATAGCGGCGATTCTGGTGAGGAGCAGGCTTTGTTTTGCTACAATTGGTGGGTAAAAATAAGCTTTGCTTATTTTTACGATTGAAGCGGCGATTCTGGTGAGGAGTGGGCTTTGTTTTGCTACAATTGGTGGGTAAAAACAAACTTCGCTTGTTTTTACGATTGAAGCGGCGATTCTGGTGAGGAGTGGGCTTTGTTTTGCTACAATTGGTGGGTAAAAACAAACTTTGCTTATTTTTACGATTGAAGCGGCGATTCTGGAAGGGTAAGGAAAAAGTCCCTTTGTGTAGAGGCGTTTTTTGTGAGGCTTGCAATCACGGGTTTTGGATAGGAGAGCCTTCTGATCGCAAAGCTTTCCATGAACGCCTAGCACGATGCATTCCTACCAACGCAAAGCTACCAAGAAAACCTCCCAACCTCGCTTATTTCCCATGTGTAGCCTTGCTTTTTTCGCGCCCTCAAAATCGGTAGCTTTGCTCTAGCTTTGCCTTGGCAAAGCCTTCCAATCGCAAAGCTTAGCACGAATGCCTCCCAACATTTCGCACCAGCCTTGCCTTTTTTGCACTCTTAAAATCATGGGCTTTGCTCCAGCAGAGCCTACCAATCGCAAAGCCTACCATAGGAAAACTTTCCAAGCAAGCTTCCCCCAAAAGAGTGGATAAAAATAAGCTTCGCTTATTTTTGCGATTGAAGCGGCGATTCTGGAAGGGTGCAGAAAAAGGCCCTTTGTGTAGGGGTGTTTTTGATGAGGCTTATAATCATGGGCTTTGGATAAAAATAAGCTAGAGTTGTGGATAAAAACAGGATTTGGTAGATAAAACAAGCTTCGCTTGTTTTTGTGATTGAAGCGGCGATTCTGGAAGGGTGCGGGAGAAGGCCCTTTGTGTAGGGGCGTTTTTTGTGAGGCTTACAATCATGGGCTTTGGATAGGAGAAGCCTTCTGATTTCTTGAGGATAGAAATAAACCAGAGTCGTGGATAAAAACGGGCTTCGGTAGATAAAACCAGCTTTGCTTGTTTTTGCGATAAAAGCGCCGTTTCCCAAGAGAGCCTCCCAGCTTCGCTCGTTTCCCAGGTGGAAGCCTTGGCTTTTTCGCGCCCTTAAAATCGTGGGCTTTGCCTCAGGAAAGCTTTCTTTCATAGGAAACCCTCCCAACAGCAAAGCTTAGCAAAGCTTTCCACAAACGCATTCTTCCCAATCGCAAAGCTTACCACGAATACCTCCCAACATTTTGCACCAGCCTTGGCTTTTTCGCGCCCTTAAAATCATGAGCTTTGCCTCAGCAAAGCTTTCCAACATGAGCAACCCTTCCAACACAAAGCTTCTCTTTGGTAAGCCTCCCCAGCAAAGTGACCTTCCCCCAAAAGAGTGGACAGTCCACTTTACATTATGGAGGAAGAGAACATGGGTTTTATAAGATCGAAACAAACACTATCAAGGCGTCAGCTAAACGCTATGATGAACAATTTAAGAAGGATACGGTAGACTACTGGATCAAAAATAAGCTTTTGGCAAAAGAGGTCAGTGAAGCTTTTGAGGTATCTGAAACTACACTCTATAAATGGCGTAGGAAATATGAGTTTAATAACTCGGATCCTAATCGTTCTATAGAGGCGGAATTATCTAGGCTTCGCAAAGAGTGTTCTGAACTTCGTCAAGAAAGGGATATCTTAAAAAAGTCGGTAGCCATTTTCATAAAACCACAGAAATGAAGTTTCAATTTATTAAGAAACATCGCTCCTCATTTCCCGTGCAGAAAATGTGCTCTTTATTAACGATTTCAAGGAGCGGTTTTAATGTTTGGGTAAAACATAAAACAAGTAAAAGGGCTTTCGAGACACAAAAACTTGAGAATATGATTAGAAATATTTTTCATAAGTTTAAGGGTATTTATGGCTCTCCAAGGATTACGTCTGAATTGCATGATATGGGATGTAATGTTTCAGAAAATAGAGTAGCTAAAGTTATGAGAAATATAGGACTTTCTGCCCAAATTAAGCCTAAATTCAAGGTTCTGACTACAAATTCAGCTCATGCTTACCCTATTTCTAAGAACCTACTAGGACAGGAATTTAATATCCTTGAACCTAATAAGGTCTGGGTTTCTGATATCACTTACATTCAATCAGCCGTAGGTTGGTTATATCTATGTGTGATACTTGATTTATGTAGCAGAAAAATAGTTGGTTGGTCTCTTACAGATCACATGAGAACAGAAATGGTCATAGAAGCTTTGGACAGGGCCGTTGCTCAAAATAAGCCTAAGAAGGGTCTGATTTTTCATTCTGACAGGGGAAGTCAATACGCGAGTTATCAATTTAGGAGCAAGCTTGATAAATATGGATTTGTATCCAGTATGAGCCGCAAAGGTAACTGCTATGATAATGCTGTTGCGGAGTCTTTTTTTGGGAGTTTGAAAATAGAGGAGGTACATAAAAATACATATCTAAATATATTTGAAGTTAGGAGAAATATTTTTGAGTATATTGAGGTATTTTATAATAGGCGTAGAAAACATTCATTTTTAGGATATAAGAGTCCTATCAAATTTGAGGAAGAATATTATGCTGCTTAATGAAAAAAAAGCTAAAAAGGACTGTACTAAATATTGGTGGAAGGTCACACAAATATCAAGTAGTTTTTGCCGACAAGAAATATTATTATATTAGTTCTATTAAATAATTTTATTTACTTTTCAGTATATTATAACATTATAACTACTATTGTAGTCGGAATGCTTGTTTTTTTGTTTACATCAAATGCACATATTTCGTTGTACACATCCACCTCATGCGTTTGTGCATACGGAACATGGAGTTTTAGATTATGATTAGTGTTGAATTTGATAAAGTTGCGGCTTCCCCCAAATATAGCGAGTTATCCATGGATCATTATTTATTCATGAATGACAATTTTTTTCGATATAAAATAGGTGATCAGTACTATTGCTACGATAAAAGAAAGAATGACCCTAAGCATATACAGATTCATGCAATTGTTTCTCTATTTGAAAATTTTTTAAATATACCCATTAAAAATGCGGCACAGAAAATCAAAAGGTAGCAAAGTTACAGAGAAACCGCAAGTTGTACAACAAATAACGGCAACGGAGACACGGCCTGCCCAGCTAATGCCAGACGTTATCCAAAAGTTTGATAAAAAAATGTAGATGATATCGTTTCAAGTTTTACAGTGTCTGTTAAATACCAATGTGAAACTGATAGGTTGGCTATAGAACAACACTATAAATATCTAAAATCACTATACACTAAAAAGTTAATAATGGGAGGCAGTATTTTACTTGCTCCACTTGTTTATTTACACTATTTTTCGAAAAGTTTACAAGATATCAATATCTCCGGGTATAATGGAAGCTGCGAATCGAGGGCTATAGAACAACACTATAAATATCTAAAATCACTATACACTAAAAAGTTAATAATGGGAGGCAGTATTTTACTTGCTCCACTTGTTTATTTACACTATTTTTCGAAAAGTTTACAAGATATCAATATCCTTTGGATCATGGTAGCTTGCCTTATCTTTTATGGTTTGCCATCAGGCTTTGTTAATAGACTCAGTAAGGGAAGCAAATCTAAATAATTTTTTCCAAGTAGTTTTTGCGATAATATCCGTACTTTGCGGAAAATCACTTGATGTTATTCTATCTGAAATAGTACATTGTGAGCATAGTAAATAAAGTAATTTGATAGGAGCAAAACATATGCCATTTGGGGATTATTTAAGAAAGCTAAGGATCAATAAAAGAGTTAGGCTAAGAGAGCTATCCAATGCTTTGGGGATAAGCATTACGTATCTTTCCGATATTGAAATTAACAATCGAAACCCTTTTGAGCTGGATAAAATCACAAAAACAGCTAATTTTTTGGAATTAAACCCAAAAGAAGAAAAACAACTTATTTCATATATACCATGTTAACCCAATCAAGTTTTCTACGCATTTTTGATAGGTTTCCTTTCCACTGGCGGTGCGAAATCCATGTGATAGGTCTCGGTGTCGATTTTGTAGAAAGCTATATCAGTTCTTCCGTAGCTCAATAGGTCGTTCATTGTTATTAGATTACCATTAGCTACACCGAGCCTAAATATGAAAAATATAGAAATCAAAACTCAAAAAGGAGAATGGAACGGATACGCATTCCCTATTGTTGATAAATATGTCCATGCAATAGAATTCAACAGATTATTGAATCTCAAATGCTTGAGCGAAATTCGAGAAAAATACAAAAGTGTAATTGAACATAAAGACGTCGATCCCGAGTATGCAATCGAATGCGAAGCCGAAGCTTGGGCAGAGGAAAATTATCCGAATGCACCATCGGATATGGTACGAACAATAATTCAAAATTATAGATTCAACGGTAGGAGCGGAGCAGACAGGAAGCTGAGTCGTGAATTATTGAATAGATTACCCAATCTTATAGTCAGTTATGCACGGCATAGCCACACCGACTATGATAGTTGCTCAACATCCAGCGACGGCAGAAGCTCACTCAGACTATCGGTGAATGGGCAGGCTCGCCAAGTAATTGACGAATGGAGGGCTGACTGATTGCATAACATGGGTGTTGCACCCATGTTATGCAAAAAATGAAAAAGAGAAAATTATCGCCACAAAAACTAGTGGAAATTTGGGGGAAAAAATACAAAGAAGCATGTATTACTATCCCCTCACTTAGTACAGTAAGGCGATACATGAACAGCGCATCAGAGAGACAGGGACCTTTTGGGAAGCAAATTGAAAAACTAATCCAAGAAACAACAGAAGAGGACATCGAAAAATACGGTAGCGAGGAGTCTATATCGAAGTAAATTGGCTATTACGAAGTCGGACCATTAAGCTTAAAAAGTTTATTATCCTGAGAAAGTGATAAAATCTGATAGGTTTCAATGTCAAAACCTTTAGGTAGTTTATCCTTTAATACCGGAACGATATATTGACAATTAGCTTCCGAGACAATTTTTTTAATAGAATTAATTTGGTTGCCATCAATTATTTCTATTTGATCGTGTACGATAAAATGCAGACACTTAATTCTTAGATCATCCGCATATTTAATATAGGCCAAGTCAAAAGCTGCAATTTGCCCCTTTTTCTTTCCAGCTCCTAAGTTACCACTAATAACACTGCTAGCTTTGATCTCGTAAGCACCATTGATATTTTCTAAAGCAATAACGCACTTTTCTCCATATAACTTTTCTGAGAGATCTGAAAAATAAGCATTAAAAGTTTCAACCTTTTTCTCGATATCCTTAGCTTTCGCCTTGATGCCTTTGTTTATTTTCTCTAATTTTTCTTCTATGTCATCTAACAATGTTTGTGATTTTTCTAATATTTCTTTGTTTTTTTCTAACTTCCCTTTTCTTTCATGCATCTGGTACAATCTAGGCAAGAGCTCTTCGAGATTTCCAATCTTTTCTATCTCTTTTAATTTTTCAGTATATTTTCTTTCTTCTGAAAGGCAAGCATGTAATTCCTCATTTAAATTATTAAGATTATTCTCTATGTTTGGCAATTCTTTTGTGATATATTCTATTTTTTCTTTTATCATTTGGTTATGAAACTTCAGTGTCTCTTCAAATGATTTTTGAATATCTGGAATGAACTTTTTTGCCTGCTTGTATAGTAGCTCCACTCCCCTTGGATCTATACTAGAAGTATTTCCTTCTAAATTAGCTTTACTCTCTAATATTAATTCTTTGCGCAATGCAAGCCTATCTCTATCATTAGAGATCTTCCTTTTATTTTCTCTAACTTTTTCTAAACTATCCGCATCTTGTTGATAGTTTGGATTGACATCTAACCTTTTTTTTCTATGTTCTTCTTTCTCTTCTATTTCTTTTTCTAAGACAATGAGAGATTGTTTAATTGTTGAAAGTTTATCTTCTTTTTCTATTCTTTTTTTATATTCCTCTTCTTGTTTTTTTTGCTTTTTCAGTTTTTCTTTTTGCTGTATGTTGTGGATGTTTATACCCAACCAAAATAAATAAAGTGCCTCATATCTATCTGATGTCGTTGTATCATGTAACACTTTGACCAAATTCAAAAGTTTATTTTTTTCATCTCGAATATTTTTGGATATAACTTCTCGGAATGAAGGTTTTTCTAAGTACAAAGAAAAAATTAGATAATAAAGCTTCTTTGTAAAATCTTTATTATTATATTTTTTATCATCAATTTTTTGTATTTTTTCTCTGCCTTGCAGGAAATTCCTTTCAATACAAACTTCCTTAGATTTGGGAATATCAATGTTTTCCTTTAGTGTAAGCTCTATTGTTATATTTTTATTTTTCAGAAAATTATTTACGCTGGTATTGCTTGCTGATTTAAACTCTGTATCTTTATAAATATTATGCCCTCTACTCCCAAGAGCATAATCAATCAGTCTTAATACTGTTGTTTTTCCTACATTATTTCCACTTTTTTTTTCCCCAACTTCTGTTTCATCAACAATTAGATTTAAACCCTTATGAAAGTGGATATCTCGTATAATATCTGAATTTTCTTTAATACGTAAGGTTTTTAAGAACATCTTTTTATAAATTTACCATTTAGTTCAATGATGCCCAAAAGAAAAAGCCAATCAATTATGAAAATAAATAAACTAATAGATATGTTTTCTTTTGTTTTAAATTCTTGAAATGCTTGAAAAAAATCTATCTGGGAACGTCTATCCTTCCCTCCTTTAAGATCATATTCAGGTAAATTCTTATCTAAAATTTGAATTAAAAGCGCCCCTAAGTAATAGATGTTCTTTTTAGGATTTATATCTCTACTAATTATCATTTATTAGGATCCTCTAAAATTTTACAACGCATAAATGCGTCTAATATGAGAAGATCTAATGCGAATATAAATTCAGACCTCTTCATGTCCTCAGTTTTCTCTAATTCATCTGATATAATTCCGCTAACACGGTCTATTATGTCATCTGCATTCATTCCAACATCTCTTTTCGCTTCCAAATAAAATGAGCGAATATTATTCAAATATAAAGTACTGCTACCGGGCCCTATATTATCGAAGTCATCGTGAATTGAATTTACCCGACCGCAATATCCTTTATATTCATTAAAAGTTTGCTTATATCTGTTTTCATCATCGCTGTTTTGAAGTAAAAGCTATATACTGGCTCCTGCGAGTGCAGCCATTAGTACTTTATAAAGAAAGTTAGGCAAATTCTTATGATTTTTGTTAAGCCAGTTTTTTATTTGATCCTTCGTGCCTATATCTAAATTTTTAGCACTTTTAATCATTTTCTCTTGAAACTGATTAAACTTTACTTTATCATTTAAAATACTAGGTAGCTTAAATGATATATGGTCTAAGAGGAGTTTTATATGAGGATCTTTACTCACATCAGGATTTTTAATGAGTTGTGAATATGGCTGTATTTTTATAATAGAAGAACCATCCTCAAGTTCCATTTTTTGTTCATTTGAGACTATATAGATAGATTTTGCGTAGTCCATATTTATTAGATATGGGGAATGGGTTGAGTAAATCACGCAGCAAGATTTAGATAGCTCACTGAATGCTTTATTACAAATGCTTTCTTGTATCAGACCATGAAGATTGGAACCAGGCTCGTCTAGCAAAAAAAGACAACTGTTCCGCTTCCTAAAATAAGTAAATAAGAGAAAGGAAAAAAACCAACGACACCCTTTACTTCTTTCCTCAATATCAAATTTGGAATTATCTTTATTCTTAACTTTTATACATATTTTGATTTCTTTTATACTTATGAATTTAACATTCTGGCCAGATTTAACAATGATTTGTGATTTTTTACTGATGGCCTCCTTGATTTGAGGAGCATCATTCTGCTGTAGATTAATTTTTCTTTCATCCTCAATCACAATCTCTTTAAATTGATAATTTTTACCAGTAAGCTCCTTCCACAGGCTTGATATTTCATCTGTGAGATATCGACCCATTTTTGCGATTTTACCATCGATACTTTTCTTGTTTTCTTCAAAATCAAAATCAGAAATCACACTGAAAAAATTTTCGCTAGTATTAGCACCTGAAAATACTTCGTTTAACACTTTTCCCCACTTAAGGTCTGAGTAATAATTTTCGCTTTCAATCCCACCATTGTTTTTTTCATAGTCTACCTTGTAATAAGATATACTATCAGGTATAGTTTCTAAAAAATCATCATAATAGTATATATTAGGTAATTTATCTGCAAGTTTTTCAATTAATTCATTATTGTTACTATCATTTTCAGTCTGCAAAAGTAAGCCTTTGCTGTCTTGTACGTCAAATTCATACATGTCATGTTTGCCTTTCTCAAATTTAATTGATAAACATAACTTAATACATTCCTGATTTCTATGAATTGGCAAAGCATCCGTATCCTCTATCATTATATCTGCTACAATTTTAATTGTATCGGAAAATGAAGCAATTTCCGATCTCGGAATAATTTTTTCAAAATTTTCCTCAGTAAATTCTTGATTTTCTTTTAGTATATTGAAAAATGTGGAAATTGCTTCGAGGACGGTTGTTTTGCCGCTTTCATTTAAACCTATTAGAGTAACAACCCCTCCTTTAGAGGCTAATTCTAAACTGAGTTCATTTATTCCCTTATATTTATATATTGAAAATTTTTTATAGTACATATTTCCCTGAGAAGTAGTTTGCTTTTTCCCTGTCAATTTGAAATAACGTTTTACGCCGCCGACATTCTCTGCTTTCTTCGCTCCAGCCTGCGGTATTTCATAGCAATATCACTCCGCTCTTCTGGCACTTGAACAAAGCCGACCTTAGCATGAAGTCGGACGATGGTCTTGCCCTCGCTACCCAGCCGATCATCAAACATCATCGTACCGTATTGATTGCTGCCTTGGTGAGCCAAACATATATCATCAATTAGGAATGACGACGTTTTCTCCGTACACAAGTGCTTTTTCAATTCTATAAAATTCTCAATTTTCTTCATCTTCGTAAACCTCCTGCTGTTATTTTGAATCCCTTGAGCCAATGACGGAACCGATGACGTCCCAGGTGGATCACGGCCATCCTGAAAAGGCACAGCCCTAACCGTTTTTTGCGGCTGCATTCCGTATCCTGATATTTTTTTATTAAGATCGGGCGAAGAATTTGCTTTGGCTTCTGGTTCCCTAGCACAGCTAACAACGACTCTCTTAGCTTCTTTTTGTTCTAGTGGTATTGTTCTAGTGGTATTGTTATATAGTCAGCCTTGAAAAACCAGAATACTATGGATCTTTCGCATTTATAAGCCATTCTGAAGTAAAAAGTAGTACCCATAATCGCAAGGTTTTACGAAAAGGTGTTCAAAAGCTTGTGTTTTTCAAGCATTATTTTTCAGAGCTTCCCTATGCTAGCTCAAAAAAAAAATGATTATCAAAGAGACTTGTTTAAGACGAATTTGGAAGGTATGCTCAATCATAATGAGCCCTTATTTCGTTTAGCTCAGAAAATAGATTGGGAAAAGTTTGATACTGAATTTGGTAAACTCTATTGTCCTGACAACGGCCGCCCAGCCAAGATAACCCGCTTGATGGTAGGACTGCATTACTTAAAAGCCACATTTAATGAAAGTGATGAAAGTGTTTTAGATAAATGGCTTCAAAATGTCTATTGGCAATACTTTTGCGGATGCCAAGAATTCCAGCAGGAAGCTCCTTGGGATCACAGCACATTAAGCAGATGGCGTAAGCGTATAAAATCTAAAGGGATGGAAAAGCTTTTGGAAGAAACAATTCGTTGTGCTCTTTCTAATAAATTACTGCGTAGACATCATGTCCAAAAAGTAAATGTAGATACAACAGTTCAGGAGAAGGCCATTACATATCCAACAGATGGTAAACTATATTTTAAAGCTTTACGATATTTGTCAGAACTGGCTAAGAGAAATAATATTCGTCTTCGCCAAAGTTATTCTCGTTTATCTAAAAGGTCATTATGAATGCAGATCCGATACTTTTTAGAGGACGTAAATACAGACTTGCAAGGCGTGAGCAAAAGAGCTTAAAAACCTATTTTGGCCGTGTTTTACGGGATGTAGAGCGTAAATTGCATTCTATAGACTTACATAAAAATTATGAATCTTCTTTGTGTCTTCTTCACCGTCTTTACGATCAAACCAAGGATAGCAAAAACAAAGTTTATAGTTTACATGCGCCGGAAGTAGAATGCATCTCTAAAGGGAAAACGCATAAGAAGTATGAATTTGGATGTAAGGCGAGTTACGTAACAAGTAGTCAAGGTAACTTTGTTTTAGAGGTGCGATGGCAAAACACGGTAATCCTTTTGATGGGCATACATTACCATTGGATCGCCCATACGGATCGGCCATAGAACAGGTAGAAAGGTTTTTACCCAATTCATTAAGCGTAAAAGAAGTTTTTGTGGATAGAGGTTATAGAGGAGCGAAAGTTAAAGATGGGATAACAATTCACATTGTTGGCGCAAAGAAGAAAAAAATGAAACGTAGTTTACGCAAGTAGATGAAAAGAAGAGCAGCTATTGAACCCATCATTGGTCACATGAAGAATGTATGATTGAGGTGTACGAAGAAATCACCTCTTAACGCAAGAAGGTGATAAGAGGTATGCGGTTTTACTAGGTGCTGGCTTTAATATGAGAAAATTGCTAAAAGCTTTTTCTTGGCTTAAATTTATTCCGCAATATCTGACTGATTTTTCCTTAAAAAAGCAAGCATGGGTTATGGCATTTTCTTAATATAGTGCCTTTTTCGAGCTTAACTATATAAAAATACATATCTAAATATATTTGGAGTTAGGAGAAATATTTTTGAGTATATTAAGGTATTTTATAATAGGCCTAGCATAGAAAACATTCATTTTTAGGATATAAGAGCCCTATCAAATTTGAGGAAGAATACTATGCTGCTTAATGAAAAAAAAGCTAAAAAGGACTGTACTAAATATCGGGGGTAATATCAGTATATTGCTTCTGTAGTGCGTTTGTAGCCATATTACTTGCGAATATGGCAAAATCTGTGGGCCAGGGAGGACTCGAACCTCCGACCCCTTCCTTATCAGAGAAGTGCTCTAACCGGCTGAGCTACTGGCCCGGGATGGTTACAATCTGCTAAGAGACTATCTGGCGTCAATGTGATTCTATACAAAGCCAAACGGAAGGGCAAATTTCGAATATAAAACTCTCGAAATGACTTAGAAATACTCCAAACTATATTCTTCTTAATAAGGGCATAATCCCAATATGCTATCGTTACTCATTAATTAAAATTTGTTCCCATACCGTAGTAGGTAAAACCCATCTTCACCAGTTTCTTTTTCTGATAAATATTGCGGCCATCAAAAATGAGGGGCTGTTTCATTAGTTTCTTCATGTATTTAAAATCTGGTTCTTGGTATACTTGCCATTCTGTCAAGAGTAACAGAGCATCCGTATCACACAGGGCAGGATACATTTCTTTATATTGAACAGTATCTCCAATAATTTTATAACTACTCTCCTGTGCCTCTGGATCATTAACTTGAATGGAAGCGCCTAGTTCAAGAAGATGTTTAATCACAACTATAGATGGAGCATCGCGCATATCGTCAGTATTTGGTTTAAAAGAAAGCCCCCATATGGTAAAAATGTATCCTTCAAAATTTTGTTTACTAAAATGTTTCATTAGCATTTTAACAATTTGATATTTTTGGGCTTCATTACTCGCTTCTATTTCATCTAAAAGAGGTACTGCAGAGTTACTTTTTTGAGCCAGTCTACTCAAAGCCCGTACATCTTTAGGGAAACAGGACCCACCATAACCCACTCCAGCAGCAAGAAACTCTTTACCAATACGTGTATCACTTCCTAGACCAAGACGTATATTTTGATAATTAGCCTCAAAAGCATCACAGAGTTTAGACATTTCATTAGCAAAAGTAATCTTCATCGCCAAGAAACTATTTGAAGCATATTTCACTAATTCAGCAGAATTATGCTCCATAAAGAAGATAGGTATTTCATTCTGAGAAATAGGAGAATAAAGTTCTTGAAAAATCTCTTTTGCCCGAATTCGATCACAGCCAATCCCAACAACAACGCGATCGGGATACATAAAATCCTCAATAGCATGACCCTCACGTAAAAATTCGGGATTACTAACCACATCGAATTCTTTATCTGTATTTTTTTTGATGATTTGCTTTAACTGAATGGCTGTACCTACGGGTACGGTACTCTTTATCGCAATAATACAATAATCCGATAGTTTCTGAGCTATTTTTTCTACGACACGAAAAAAATTGCTCATGTCGACATCTCCTTTACCGTTATCAGGAGTTCCTAGCGCTATAAAAATTATATTACTTTTTGTGATGGAAACGTCTATATCCGTACTAAAATGTAATCGCTTGCGCTCACTATTCCGACAAATAATCTCTTTCAAACCGGGTTCATAAATGGGTATTTGATTTTGATTTAATTTTCTGATTTTTTCTTCATCAATATCAACACAATAGACATCATTGCCATACTCAGAAAAGCAAGCACCCGCCACTAAACCTACATAACCCACTCCAACAACAGATATCTTCATAAAAATATTATTATATCCTAGGATTGCATAAAAGCCATTATGCCAATGGCATGTGAAAAAAAGCTATGACTTTACACCTCTCTTCTTTCCAAAAAAAGGCAACAAATTATAAAATAAAATAAAATAAAAACCGAAAAAAGCAAAGATACGGCTAATTCGCCAAGGTCTCGTAACTACGTACCAAAGCCAATTTAGCCCACGTGTTTGGATCCAATCAGGTGCCTTCCTTTCTAAGCCAGAAAAAATCTCAAAAGCATCATCTACTCCAACCACAACCGTTTGAGATAATAAATTCTTATTTTCATGAAGCCACAATTCCTGCTCAGGAAAATCCATCGCTAAAAAAACAATATTCGGAGATAACTTACGTAAGGATTCTTTTATTAAAGCTTCCTCTTTTTTATTGAAATTTCCCGGCTTACGGCCAATAATACGTACTCCCGGAAAGCTACGTCTAAGCATAAAGAATACTTTTTCTAGGCATTCCGTTCGTGAACCGAGAAAATATATCGTGAAATCTGTACGCATCGCAAGACGTACAATATCCATCATCACTGCAATTGTAGGAATTCGCTCTTTAAGAGAGTGTCCATTTTTTTTGGCAGCCCAAAGTAGACCACAACCCTCAGCTAAAACTAAATCAGCTTCCTCTACAATAGAATGTAAGCAACGATTAAAACGTATTTTTAGTAATTTTATAGGATCTAAAAAAATGACATGACAATTTTTTTTTTTTTCTATAGAGGAATAAATGTACGCAATGGCTTCATCACGCGTTACATTATCGATAGGAACTCCAAAAAGAGGAACTCTTTTGAAACTTTTTAAATCAATATTTTTATAAATAAAAAGATCATCTCGATCATCTTTTGCCGATGACACATTATTAAAATCTGGTCTTCCCTCCATACTATGATGAGGTTCACTGTGAAAGAGAGCAGTTTCACGTCAAGCCATACCAATATCAAATTGTATACTGATCTTAGTATACTTTTCTTATGTGAATTCAAAGAAGATAAAATATGCGAAAACTCTATATCTTTTTAGTGAAAGGGAAACTTTTCCTTTGCGGCCTAAATTTTTCAGGAAAAAACATATCCGATTTTTCAAAGGCTTGCATCTTTTTCCCACCTATAGTGATATGCACGTAATCAATATTCGGAAACTGAGTTAAAGTCTGAGTGAGCTGTTCAATGCGATCAGTGATCACATGCGGTCCCATACGAATAATTGCTGAATTTACATCTATAACAACAGCATTAGAGATACGCTTTAAACCAAAAATTTTTATGCGATGATCAAAATTATTTAATAAACCTTTTTCATGCACATTCGGCCCTCTTTGTAAAACTTTTAAAACTGTACTTAAACGCAAAACACCACCGTGGTGGAGTCTTTTTACTCGAATCAATTTTGACTTTTTCCCTTGATAAAAACGAATGTAATACAAAAAATAATATTTAGGTGTATGTTGGAATTCATCGATAAAACGAAAAGAATGATTCATGGCATTTTTCACACTTTCTCCCTTAGCTAATATAGCTTCTGCCTTTCCCTTCACTGCATGTGCTTCATATATTTCTGCAGCCCTTTGCTTTTTTGCAATACTACTGATTTTTTCTTTTAAACCATTCCAAGTACCGACTATGGCATTTGCTTTTTCTAAAACAGAGCCACCTTCTTTTGTCTTCTCTACGGCCTCAACCTTGTACTGTTCCAAAGTGCTATCAAGCTTCTCCTGTCCTTGTTTGATATCTTCCTCTAGACTACTCTGTTGAATGGAAGATGAGCTAGTCTTTTGCGGAAGTGACTCATAATGTTTACGAGCCTGATAATCCATAAAAATACCAAGAAAAGAGACCAGTAAGAGTACGAGCACTATACGATTTTCGTGTTCAATATAGCTTAAGGCTACATTCTGATTTTGTTTATTTTGTTGAGACATCTCGAATAATTCAACCACTTTGAAAATAAACCTTTCTATTCAATACATGAAGGGTCATACTCTACTTTCGACAGAAATTTAAAGAAAACTAAGAAATAGAGTATTCATCCCATATAGCTAGACAATTATTTTCCATATCAGAAGAGAATATTTCTGTAGAAGAATAGTAAGCATGACGTAAATAGAGACCTATGGGGGCAATAGTTTGTCCGGCTCGTTCACGCTCTCTGCTCTTCAAAATATCGCTAAGATTATAAGATAAGCGCCCTAAACTTATATCCACAAGGCTACCCACTAAAACACGTACCATATTATGTAAAAAGGCATTTGCACATATCTGAAAGCAAATGAGGTACTTTTCTTCGCTTCTGTTCCTTGGGTTTTGTATAAATTTTGCTGTATATACCTTCCGGCATGGGTTGTCATAAGTTCGTATTTTAGGGGTAAACGATGAAAAGTCATGTGAACCGAGAATGGCCTCAGTTTCTCTATTCAGTTGAAGAAGAGGTAGCTTTTGCTTAATCCAAATCGCTTTTTTATCCCAAAAAACAGACCGTAGTGGGTGATTCCAGATAAGATACTCATAAAAACGTGCCTTACAAGAATAGCGTGGATGAAAACTATCCTCAACCCTTACAATACCTCGGATGGAAATATCATCAGGTAAAAGACCATTCAATGAGCGGGCTATACCTTCCGGAGCAACGTCTTGTTTGGTAGTGGAATTGGGAGAATAAAAACTGATCACCTGGCCTGTAGCGTGTACACCTGCATCTGTTCTACCAGCAAAACGAATTCGAATTGGCTGAGCAAATAAAATACGCAATGAATGTTCTAATTCGCCTTGTACAGTCTTAACATTACTTTGGATTTGAAAACCAGCATATCTGCTACCATTATACTCAACAACAAGAGCCCATTGCATGGAAAAAACACCTACATAAAAATGAATTAAGTCATCTCTACATCACCCATTTTTTCTAAATCAAAAGTGATCGTGTCGTACAATGTACGTGCATATTCAACAATCAGTGAAGGTTTCGAAGAAGAAACTTTTCCATGCCCATAAAGCCTACTTAAATTACAACGTGCTACACGATACTGCTCTACAATTTTATCTTCGTTACTATCAAAACAAAGTTTTGCATATTGATGAGTCAGATAGCTATTGATATATATAACGCCTTCAAATCCCCAATTTTTGTCCGTATCTGGACCAAGAATATTTAAAAATTTAGTGTGTGGTTCTCCTCTAGATCCCATTATATCCAAAGTAAGTGTATAATTCTGCATCGCTTTCATATATAAAAACTGCACTAGTTTCTCAAAGCCCTTCCTAGGAAAATATTCTGCAATATCACCAATGAGCCATGCCGCACGTAAGCTACAAAGAGCTTTTTTAGGTGTAGGCGCAATATTTACTCCTCTCTTTTGATAACACTCAAAAGCTAAAAGATAAGAAGCAGCTCCTAAGACGACATTCCGGTTCTCTCGAAAAGTAAGTGAGCCTAGTACATTTTGTACGTTTTTTTTTCGCTTTTCACGAAAATTGTTTAATAACTTAATTTCTTCAGCTTCTAGTTCTTCAAAATCTAGAGGAAAAGAAGAATAAAAACATTTAGGACAGGTCTGTATCGTATAAACTTGGGGCCAAATACGTCCAAATTTAGGGTTGGGTTTGTACGTTCGCCGTAACTCCGAAGTTATATGACTAGAAATCAAACGCCCCCCTCCAGAATGAAGACTTTCATGATGAAAGCTTTCCTTACAAAGAGGACACATAATTTCTTTCTTAGCAAAAAAAGATATATGTGGTATTTTTTCCTTTATTTGCATCGGTATTATAAAATCAGACGTGATATAAACCCATTACACTTGAACAATCATGTATCCATACCCAATCTCTTTTTTTTTTCATGACGTCTTTTGAGTTCATCCGAAATTTCTTCTAGCGAAATACCTTCGTGAATAAGTAATACGAGCAAATGAAAAAATAAATCCCCACTCTCATATATTAACTCTTCTCGATTATTTTTAGCAGCAATAATAACTTCACCGGCTTCTTCTCCAATTTTTTTGAGAATACGGTCTTTCCCCTCTAAAAACAATTTAGAACTATAAGATTTTGGAACTGGATTTCTCTGTCTATCCTTCAAAATATTTTGTAAATCACTAAAAAAATCCATTATATCTTTTTATTTTTATATCATGTGAAAAAAAATGTACGCAACTTTTTATCACATAATAACCTTTCTATTGTAGAAATGAACATTATCAACGGAAAAACCAACGGGTATAATCATAAGGCTACATACACACTTTTTCAAAATATCAAAAAAAGAAAACATGAAAATTGGCGTGAGTTGGAAAGTCATCACAAAACATTCCAAAAGATACTACAACTTCTCGTACAAAATGAAAAAATAAGTAAAACAAACAAAAATCTCTGTCTCTTTTACATGCGCCAATCTATATGCCATTGCCAACCAGATCAAATACGTTTTTATTTTCGTGATTTAAAAAACTATTTATTTCATGTAGTCGCAGAAATAAGCGTTCCAGGTGGAGAAATGGCAACGGCATGGCTCCATGAAGATGGTATACAAGCTGAACGTGATAGACAGCACCATGATGCCGTGAACCCCGTGCATCATTTATTCTGCCTACAAGATCTTTACAAAAACTACACACGCGTGGTCAAACTGTATTCTAGTGAAAATGGTCCAAGTGAAGGAGCTCTTCTTTTAATGTTGGATAGATATTAAGTAAATTTTTCACTATTTTCTTTTATTACAGCGAGTTTATCCATTCATGGGAGTCGTTGCAAAATGCAAAAAAAATAAGAGAATACTCATATAGTTAAGCTTGAAAAAGGCACTATATTAAGAAAATGCCATAACCCATACTTCCTTTTTTAAGGAAAAATCAGTCAGATATTGCGGAATAAATTTAAGCCAAGAAAAAGCTTTTAGCAATTTTCTCATATTAAAGCCAGCACCTAGTAAAACCGCATACCTCTTATCACCTTCTTGCGTTAAGAGGTGATTTCTTCGTACACCTCAATCATACATTCTTCATGTGACCAATGATGGGTTCAATAGCTGCTCTTCTTTTCATCCACTTGCGTAAACTACGTTTCATTTTTTTCTTCTTCTTTGCGCCAACAATGTGAACTGTTATCCCATCTTTAACTTTCGCTCCTCTATAACCTCTATCCCCAAAAACTTCTTTTACGCTTAATGAATTGGGTAAAAACCTTTCTACCTGTTCTATGGCTGATGGTAATGTATGCCCATCAAAAGGCTTACCGTGTTTTGCCATCGCGCCTAAAACAAAGTTACCTTGACTACTTGTCACGTAACTCGCCTTACATCCAAATTCATACTTCTTATGCGTTTTCCCTTTAGAGATGCATTCTACTTCCGGCGCATGTAAACTACAAACTTTGTTTTTGCTATTCTTGTTTTGAGCGTAAAGACGGTGAAGAAGACACAAAGAAGATTCATAGTTTTTATGTAAATCCATAGAATGCAATTTACGCTCTACATCCCGTAAAACACGACCAAAATAGGTTTTTAAGCTCTTTTGCTCACGCCTTGCAAGTCTGTATTTACGTCCTCTAAAGTATCGGTTCTGCATTAATAATGACTTTTTAGATAAACGAGAATAACTTTGGCGAAGACGAATATTATTTCTCTTAGCCAGTTCTGACAAATATTGTAAAGCTTTAAAATATAGTTTACCATCTGTTGGATATGTAATGGCCTTTTCCTGAACTGTTGTATCTACATTTACTTTTTGGACATGATGTCTACGCAGTAATTTATTAGAAAGAGCACAACGAATTGTTTCTTCTAAAAGCTTTTCTATCCCTCCCTTTAGATTTTATACGCTTACGCCATCTGCTTAATGTGCTGTGATCACAAGGAGCTTCCTGCTGGAATTCTTGGCATCCGCAAAAGTATTGCCAATAGACATTTTGAACCCATTTATCTAAAACACTTTCATCACTTTCATTAAATGTGGCTTTTAAGTAATGCAGTCCTACCATCAAGCGGGTTAACTTGGCTGGGCGGCCGTTGTCAGGACAATAGAGTTTACCAAATTCAGTATCAAACTTTTCCCAATCTATTTTCTGAGCTAAACGAAATAAGGGCTCATTATGATTGAGCATACCGTCCAAATTCGTCTTAAACAAGTCTCTTTGATAATCATTTTTTTTTTGAGCTAACATAGGGAAGCTCTGAAAAATAATGCTTGAAAAACACAAGCTTTTGAACACCTTTTCGTAAAACCTTGCGATTATGGGTACTACTTTTTACTTCAGAATGGCTTATAAATACGAAAGATCCATAGTATTCTGGTTTTTCAAGGCTGACTACTCAGTTTCGTCTTTCTTACTTTTTGCAATACTCCCTAGAGTCATCTTCAAAAAGGGACTAGAGAAAATCAACGAATATCGACCCAAATAAAATGTCACACTCCTGTGTTATATTGAATACGATAAAACAAAAGACAGAGAAGACTCTATTCTATGTTTCGATGTTTTATTTTTAGCATGTGCGAAGTTTATATAAAACTATCTAAAGCTAATTTATGAATATGTATGAATATGATGGAGGTAAATACAATGAAAAAAGAAAACATAAAAGCAAACTCATCTCTCTTTTCCTTACCGCAAAAGAGCCTATTTTCAAAGCATCGCTGGCGTGAAATAGATGATAAATATCAAATCTACTTCCAGCTTCAGTCTGATGGAAATATCGAAGTAATCGGGAAGATCAAGGCAAAAAAGGATATTCCCGAAATATGCTCGACCTTAGCCAAGCGGCTGGGTCAAGAGTTTGAAGTGAAAAAGAAATACGTAGCAACTAGGCCAAGGATGACTCGCACTTCCGACCCCTTCCTTATCAGAGAAGTGCTCTAACCGGCTGAGCTACTGCCCCGGTATGGCTACAATCTCCAAAGAGACTATCTGGTGTCAATGTGATTCTATACGCAAGTCAAACGGAAGGGCAAGTTTCGAATATAAGACTCTTGAAATGACTTAGAAATACTCCAAACAATATTCTTCTTAGTAAGGGCATAATCTAAATATGGGACTGTTGCGAAATGTAAATAAGTGCAAATAGAGTACTGTGAATCGCTGATTTAAGGAATTATAGACGCTTACTTTCCTATTTTTTTGTATTTTGCAATAGTCCCTTCTTGGAGTAATTCATCCAAGTTTGCTTTAGTTTCTTTTATATAGGAAAAAAGAAAAGCCAATAAGAGTTTTTGTTGGAGAGGTGTAAACTTAAGAGGTTTTAGCCAGCAGGGTCTCCAGTGTTTTACTAAAAACACAAGAAAAACAGAACAAACTATGAATCTGGCAATATCAACTACATACAAAGCTATTGTCCAAAAGCATGGAGGAAGAGTAATGAGCCAGTTGAGCCAAGTGTAAGCTGGTTCTTTGTGTTCAATTGTGCTTGTCATAACTTGATCTTATATATTTATGTCCCTCTTTTACATTCTTTACCGGCAGAATGCTATATCAAATTATGATTATTACACATTAAGTGAATATGGTATCTTTTGAATTTATACCAGAACCTATATCAATTGTGGAAGGATCTGGTATAATAATATCACACTCGTTAAAAAAATAATTATCTGGAAATTCAAACATATAGAAATATTGTTTTTATTTGATTACACAGGGTACAATTGTATTATGACTTCAAAGACTTCAAAAGTCAGCAAATCTTTTTTATAAAAATTTATGGCAGGACATTCTAAATGGGCAAATATCAAACACCGAAAGCAAGGTGTAGATAAAAAAAGAGGTCTCATTTTTACCAAACTTGTGAAAGAGCTTATGGTTGCCGTCAAAACAGGAGGTTCAGACCCAAATGGAAATACACGGCTCCGTCTGGCAATCTCTCGTGCCCGTTCGTGTAACATGCCAAATCATACTATTGAAAGATCTATAAAAAAAGGGGCCGGAGAATTAGATTCAATAAACTATGAAGAAATTTCCTATGAAGTTTTCGGGCCTGGCGGAGTGGGTATAATTATAGAAAGCCTAACAGATAAAAAAAGCAGAACAACTCCCGAAATTAAAAATATTTTAAGTAAATATAATGCATCCATATCAGAAACAAACTCAGTTAGACGTTTTTTTAAACGACGAGGAGTTGTGATTATTTCATCTAAAATGATTTCTGAAGAACGACTAATGGAAATAAGCATCGATGCGGGTGCAGAAGATATACAAAAAAAAAATGATCAATTCCTCATACTTTCTTCTGAAGAAGATTATGCTACGGTATTAGCTGCTGTAGAAAGAGAAAAGATCAAGACTGAAGATTCAGGTATTCAACTCATTCCCCACGAAGGATTTCATACAAGTTCTCTTACAGAAAAACAAATAGACTCCATCAAGAAATTAATTGAAATTTTGACAGAGCATGAGGACGTCCAATCCGTTTTTACAACTATAGATTAGTTAATACCTTCCATATTCCGCACTTGTTTCATCAGTTTGAGCAGGTCGGTGTGCAAGATCTGGTTACTTGCTAAAATATCAAATGTAAATATTGCATTTGTACTTATCTCAACTTTTTTGCCTAAAAAGTTACTCAACTGACCACCAGCCTCTTCTATCATGATGAGAATTGCACAAAGATCATGTATTTTGAAACTACGCTCCCAAAATGCATCAAAAAGTCCTTCTGCAATCCAACAGATATCTAGGATCGCAGAGCCAGAACGTCGTAAACCTGTCCCACTGTTAATAAAAACAGAAATATTTGATAAAATTTCGGATAGAGCTGCCTTACGCTGATCTTCATATGGTAAACCAGAAGCTGTAATAGCATACTCTAGCTTTTCCACCTTAGAGACAAAAATTCGTTTTTGATTTTTAAAAGCACCCTCTCCACGTATAGCGTGATATATATCCTTAGAAGAAGGATTGTATATTACACTAGCAATTGGTACATTACGAAAACAAATTCCTATTGCATTGCAAAAGTGAGGTACCCTATGAATGAAATTTCTTCGCCCATCCAACGGATCCACCCACCACTGGAAATCACCCTCTTCAGAGGAGGAAGCCAGATGTAGAAAGTGGTCTTCTCTAAAACTAAATTTTAAGTTAGCACAAATTTCTTCTTCTAGTCTTTTACAAACCTTTATTATATTTTGAGAATCACATCTTTCCTTTACAGAATTTTTTTTTTCGAAATATTCTTTTTGAAATTGGAGAAGTTTTGAACCAGCCTCTTGTAAAATTTGCATAGCAAGCTTTACACGCTTTTCTGCTTCTCCCAAGGGGAAGGGTATAATACCTACCATCGTCATTTTTTATAACACAACACTCGCAGACACTGTTTTTTATACTCTTTTAGTTAGAAAAGAATAAAACATTTATTTATTTCAAAGATAGACGCTACTCGTTATAAAAGTATACTATCGTAAAGATACTAGGGCTATATAGACAAGCGTAAAAAGTTTTATTGCAAATTTGACTTTTTTATGATAGAGGAACGACTCTGGTATATTCAACACCCGCAAAATATGCCATTTCTCTATTTATCGTTACTAAATCTTGTAGAACCCATGTAAAAAGGTAACACTGTATGTTCCTCTTTAAGCTACTTCGTTATTGTAAAATTTGTTAAAAGCTTGCATAGGTGTCAATCCTTTAAGTGAAGTATGTGGCTTTTCTTCGTTATAAAATTTCATAAATTCTTCCAGTATGCTGTTTTCAGCAGGCTATTTTCAGCAGGCTATTTTTTATCAAATCAAGTGGCTTTTCAAGATGCATACCGTTTTGTATGTAGCTTATTGCCTTTACGCCAGTAGACCTTCTCGAGAAAAGATATTATCAATTGTGGAATGAGCTATGTATTGACCTGTTTGTTTCTTGAAGGCATAGGCGACGAAAACACCTCCTGCATTTCCTGTTTTCTTTTTTATTACGCGCATAGTTGTTTGACTGTCTCTTTGTCTATACGTTTAGGGCTTATTTTACAGCTTCTTGGACGATTTGCTAATGCGTCTAACTCATAAGCACAAGCTCTAAATTTTTTTAGCCAAGAATAAAAAGTCTTATGGCATACTCCATACATACTCCATGCATGCTCCATGCATGCTCCATGAATACGACAGACAAAACGGATATTCTTGGCTGTCATCATTTCAAGCCTAGGCCTGCTTTACGATGGATTTCTGTATTCCTTACACGAGACAAATTTCTCGTGATAATTTGTATTTCTGTTGAGTAATCTTGCATGATCCCCACCTCTATTTTTGCTGATTACAGCTAAAAGGGAAAGTCGATCATTTGTAAAAAATAATACTCAACTTTTTACATGGGTTTTATAATCATTACTAAATCTCTCCTTGTGAATTTCTGCAAATTATCATGCCCACAGGATTTTGCCATCACCTTCATCAAATCCGTGGAAGATACAAGAAAATTGAATAGACGATTTACTGATTTTTCTACATCTAAGCCGTTGACGAAGAACAGGATTTTGCGTCGTAATAGCTACAGGACAGTTATTTGTACGGCAAGCACGCATTCCTAAACAACCAATAGCCTGTAAAGGAGCGTTAGAAAGTGTAATACCATCAGCTCCCAAGCACATAGCTTTAATAAAATCTGAAGCTGTAACCCACCGGTAATAATCAGAGTTATATCTTTTCGATAACCAAAACTATCTAGATATTTTCGTACACGAGCTAGAGCGAGTATAGTTGATATGGAAATATTATTGCGAAAGATGAGAGGAGCTGCACCTGTCCCTCCACCTCTATCATCCAAACTAGTAGCCAAAGCAAAATCAATACTTTTTTCAATATGATTAGCTGAAGTTTTAAATCCAATGGGAATATCTGAGCTGACTTCTCTAAATTGATCGGCTATATATTTAAAATCATTGGGACTCTGTAGATATTTAAAGCGTGGGGAGAAACAGCTGCTACCCCTCTGGGAGGGAACGCACCTCAGCAATTTCACACACCTTTCGCCTTAGAACCTGGTAGATGCCCCCCAACACTCGTTTTCGCACCTTGGCTGGCCGTAAAGTGGAAAGCTTGTAACCTTTTTCTCTCACTCATTTTATCTAAAGAAAATCCAAACATCGCAGAAGCTAATTCATACAGATACCGAGAGTTTTCTTTCTGCTCTTCTGGCAACATCCCTCCTTCACCAGAACAAATACCTGTACCAGCCATCTCAGCTTCCCTATACATGGGTGGCAATAGTTCTCTGCTATGTGTACGTGATCAGCGCCTTCGTTACGCTACATCTCTAGGCTCTTGTATTTTTTGTGCTCCCTATTCACTATTTCGTAGAATAAAATTCAAGTATGAACGATAGGGATAAAATACACTAGAATTAGACTTTCGGAAAAACTCTATTATCGATTTTGTTTTATTGCCCTTTAGTTTCTTACGAGATCGGAGTCGATGTATTTTTTTTTAGCGTAAATATGCTCTGTGTAGGTACGAGAAAAATGATGTGTGCCTCTAGGCTTTACAACAAAATATAGATATTCATTTTTCTCTGGTGCAAAGGCTGCTTTGAGAGCTGCTTGACTAGCATTTGCAATGGGAGCGGGAGGCATACCATAGTGTATGTAAGTATTATAAGGGGAAGGGATAGCCAAATCCCTGTGGTAAAGCTTGGCACGAGGCTTTGGGAAAAGGTACTGCACAGTTGCACAGGACTCTAGTTTCATTTTTTTTTGTAAGCGGTTCAAAAAAACGCGAGCAATAATCGGTCTTTCTTCTGGGTGGCGTGCTTCTCTCTCCACTATGGAAGCTAAAATGATACGATTGCTTAAATCGCTAGGGGTAAATTTTTCGGCTCCTAGTTCTTTGATTACATTAAAAAACTTATCTAGCATGATTTTATGAATTTGTTTGAAATCATATGTATCTGGAATATAATAGGTATCTGGATAGAGATAGCCTTCCGTGGAAGATGTTTGTATTCCATACTTTTTTAGAATTATAGGATCACGACTCAAACGAAGAAATTCTTCACGACTTGTCACAAGGCTTTTTCTGGTAAGATAGTCACCTATTTGTCGATTATTCCATCCCTCTATTATTGTTATGGGGTGGAGACGAACCTTGCCAGATACAAGCTTTTCTGCTATTTCATGCATCCACAGGCCATCATGCAGTCTATAAATACCCGTTTGGATGCGATCAGCACGAGCAATTAGGCGTAAATAAAAACGGAAAAAGATGGGGTTAGAAATCAGTTTCTCCTTCTTAAGCTTGTTAGCCACAAAAGAAGCTCCCACCCCTTTGGGAATTGAAAACTCTATTTTATGTTCACCGTTACTAACGGGTGCACACAAAGAAAAAAGAGGTACAATAGTGATACAAAAAAAGAGCACGAAAAGTAAGATGTGTTTTCTTTTGATGTTGATCTCGCCTATAAGTTTTATGGTACTCCTTGTGTTCATTTAAAACGAAATAGGATGTATTCCTATAGTGACGCACATAGTTACTTTTTTCGAGTGAGGCTAAGGTACAAAGACCAACCAAATAAAAAAGTCACTATGCTTACAGCAAAAATCATTAATAGCCAACCATTCCAAGTCATTTTATGTACCTCATTTTTTCTATTCGCATGCGCCTACATTTTTTGCCAATTCCTAATAGCTTTTGCAATGGCAAGGGTAAAAAATAGGAGTAGGAAAAAAATAAAAAACACTGTATACTGTGACACAGGATCGTTTTGGAGTTGTTGCCAATATTTAGGTAATTTTTCATACAACCAGAAAAAGAAAATTACAAGTAAATACACAGGGGAAACATATTTGAGCACGTAGCCAAAAAAGTAAGGTATTTTTAGGAGAGAACCTTGCCTTGCTTCGTCCCATCCTTCCTTCGCTCCAATTCCCCAGCCAAAAATAATCACTAAGATGGTTGCTAACACATAGATGAAAGCGGTTCCTATCCAAAAGTCTATCATCTCCATAGCTTGAGTATCTTTCGAATAGTACATAATAAAACTTGTTCCTAGTAAACTTAGAATAAGTAATAACAATACAGCTAGGCGTTTTTGTAAATGCAAACCTTCTTCAAAAAAAGCAATAACTGGTTGTAGCATGGAAGTAGAACTTGTTAAAGCGGCTAGGAAAAGTAAAAAAAACCAGATAAAACCCACGGCTTCTCCCAATGGCATGCGTGCAAAAACGTTTGGTAGAGTAATAAAGCCTAATGAAAAAGAAGATCCTTCTATACCGGTAGGACCTAAAAATATAAAGGCTGCTGGAATAGTGATCATACCGCCAAGTGCAACCTCAGCAAAAATATTACCAGAAGCAGAGGTAGTACCAGAAAGTAAAACATCATCATTTTTTTTTAGGTAGCTACTGTAATTGATAATAATCCCAAAGCCAACCGAAAGGGAAAAGAATACTTGCCCGGCTGCAGCAAGCCACATCTCTGCATTCCAAAGAGATGTCCAAAAGGCATCACCCTTACCCGGATTCCACATGGAACCCAAACCATTCAGTAGATTTCTTTCTGGAAAGGCAGGGTTTGGTGTTCCTAATGTCAAAACTCGAAACAAGATAATAAAACTACATATAAAAAGAAAAGGTATGGCGTAGCGAGAAAGCACTTCAATACCCTTGTTGATGCCACGATAGATTACAGTAAAATTGATAATATAACAAATGATTACAGAGTAGACGGCAGCAGAGAGACCAGAGACCATAGGATTTCCTATCAGAGCCCCATCAGCACCAGCACCAACAAAAGACTCGAAAAAACTTTGATATGCTTTCGCATCTTCACCCAAGGAAATGCCTCCAACTAAATATTGCCAAGCATAGTAAAGGCACCAAGCCTCAATAAAGACATAGTACATGAAAATGCCTACAGGTACGATAAGTCCTAAAACTCCAAAATATGCAGAAAAACGATTTTTGCAAATAGCTTGGATAATACCCGGGGAAGAATGGAAACCGTGTTTCCCACCTGTACGCCCAATGGACCACTCTGCCCAAGCAATGGGAAGACCTAAGAGTAATATAGCCACAGCGTAAGGTATAAAAAAACTACCACCGCCATAACGAGTAGCCAACCCTGGGAAACGCAGAAAATTTCCCAACCCAATGGCACTTCCCATTACAGCTAATATAATTCCCAAACGGGAACTCCACTGATCTTTATGTAAAGATGGATTAGAAATTACATCACTATCCTTTTTCATACGATAAATGAGAGTTATTCACTAGCAACAGAGGAATACTGCCCTTTTAAAATTTGGATGAGAGATTCTCCTGTTAAACCAGGATTCTTTTTACTGTATAGGATCACTTCTATACTATGGTTACGTCCTTTCGAAAGGGTCTGCTCAGAGCTTTCCACCATTGTACGATGGAGAGCGACAAAGATATCATTTCTTTCATAAAGGGAAGCCATTTTTTTTGTAGCTACTCTATTTTTATCATCTTGAAAGAGGCGATCAGTTTGCCTTTTGGATGTCCAAATTGCTTTGTTCAGATCATAATTTTTTTTAAAATTTATAAGATATATTTCAGATTCGTCTTGTTTGAGATGATGGATAATGCGTGCTAGACTCAAATGACCCTTGTCAAGATAAAGATAGAGTTCAGCGATATTAGATGAGCTTTCTACAGACAAACCTTCCATTTTTGTGATGCTTTCTTTTTCAGATTGTTTTTCATTACGAATAGTCGTAGCAGTGTATGGGAGATAAAGTTTTATCTGTTTGTTATTGGATGCTTGTTGTGAAATTCTCCATCCAACTTTTTGAATACGATCAATACTTGCCGTAGCCTCTTTCCCCCAAATGAAAGCGGATGGTTTAAGAGGGGTTGTAAAAGTAGTTTTGGTATCTTTGCAAAAAGGGAAAAAAACTAGGCCAATACCAGCAGTCGTTATCGCAAAAAAACGGTAGATGATCAGTGGTGAGTACTTCATTTAACGAATGCTTTCCCTCCTAATATAAAAAAAGTAAATGTCTGAACTTCATTTTATCTCAGTTTTAGCCAACTCTAAACCTACCAACTAAGACAAAAATAATCACAAATCTTTGTTGGCCAACAAGAAAATATAGCTATATGAATAGAATGACCCCATTTGCGTGAAAAGAAAAAGGATTGCACCCACAGGCATGAAAAACGACATAATATAAATACTCAACTCCTTTTCTGTTTTAGTGAGGTTCTTTTTAATGAAATATTATAAAATTCGTGGAACAAGCATTTCAGAGTGTATGATGAAGCTTAGGGGCACTCATGGTGCGGATGCTATTATTTTGGAACATCGTGAGATTAATGAAGGTGGCTTGCTCGGCTCTAGGCTTTTTTCAAGAAAAAGTGTGGAAGTAGAATATATGCTTACGGAGAGGAACTCTATAAAATCGTTGCCTTCTCATTATTTCCCACAAAAGAAAAGTGTAACGGAAGGGAACCCAACCCCCCCTCGTACTTCTGGTCTTTCTTCTCCATCCTATGCCCATGGTAATGTCGATGCCTTATTTTCTCAAAGAGATATGCAAAAAGATTTGTTAGAAGAAGCTAAGTCTTCTCGTAAGACCTCTTCCCCTTATGGAATAGAGAGAAAGGCATCTTCTTCGTCTTATCCGTCTAAACCTTTTTCGCAAACTTCTTCTTTCAACAGTATAAGAGATTTGCATGGAGAGAGGGGTGGAGAAGCAAATATCCAAAAATCGTACTATTTGGAGGAAGTCGAAAAACAGTTTCGCAATGCACAAATGAGTCCAGCTTTTACAAACGATTGTTTGCGAAAAATAGAAGATCAGCTCTCTCCAAAAGAAAAGGGTGATTATAGTGATGTGGAGAGGAAGACATTGACTGTTCTTAGGGAAGTTATACGGGTTCAACCAAGCCAAGCACCTATTCAAGGAGAATGTCGGGCTTATGCCTTGATAGGCCCGACCGGAGCTGGTAAAACGACAAGTTTAGCCAAACTTGCTGCTCGTTTCCATATTGCAGAAAAACGCGAGGTTTCCATTTACAGCCTAGATCAATATCGTTTGGCGGCAACGGAGCAGTTGAAAACCTACGCTAGTGTTATGGGAATAGATTTTCATGCTCCCCTTAGCAAGGAAGAGTTTGTGGAAAGCCTACGTCGTGATGGAGCGGAGATGATCCTTATCGATACCTCTGGTATTTCTTATTCAGATAATGAGCGTTTGCATGATCTTGATGAATATCTTCGTGCATGTGAGGAAGAATTGAATTTGGAGCGTAGCTTGGTTCTCGCTGCGAATACAAATCCTAGTCTTTTGGAAAAATTTCTTTTGGGTTATGGTCTGATTGGTTTTGATAAATTAATCTTAACGAAGGTGGATGAAGCAGAATTTATTGGCCCTTTTGTGGAAGTTGCCGATAAGTTTAAGAGGTCTTTCTCTTTTATCACAAGTGGACAGGAAGTTCCGACGGACATACGTGATGCTGATTCAAAAGAGATGGCTACTATGGCTTTGAGTCTGGACAGGCAAAGAGTCTAGTGTATTTTATTGGTTGGAGGATATGAAAAGGGAGTTCCTTAAATGGGTTTCTTTTTTTTGTGTAGAAAAACATGATAGACCAAGTAGAGGATTTAAGGGTAATCAGTAGTAGGAAGAGATTGAGTGATTTTGATATTGTTTCTGATGATAATGTGATGCCTATTTCTAATAAAACATCAAAACCTTCTGTGCCTCTTAAATCATCAAGTCGAGTGATTGCTTTAACTTCTGGTAAGGGAGGAGTTGGTAAGTCGACTTTGTCAGTGAACCTTGGTATTAGTCTTGTTCAAAAAGGTGCTAAGGTATTACTTTTAGATGGTGATTTTGGTTTGGCTAATGTAAATATTCTGATGGGGATTATCCCTGATTATAATATTTATGACGTAGTTAGAGGCAAAAAAAGGTTGCGGGATACGATTATCTCGACTAGTTTTGGCTTAGATATTATTGCGGGTGCAAATGGTATTTCACAACTCGCTGATATCGGATATGAAGAGCGTAGGGCTTTTTTAGAACAACTTGAGGACCTTGAGCACTATGATATGGTTTTGATTGATACAGGGGCTGGCATAGGTATGAATGTTGTGAGTTTTGCTTTAGCCAGTGATGAAATTCTTGTTGTCACAACCCCCGAGCCAACTTCAATTACGGATGCCTATGCTATGATTAAGAGCATTGTTGTACGCAATTCTAAAAAAAGAGTTCGTTTAGTGGTTAATCGTGCTCCTTCCGCCACGGAGGCACGTTGTGTAGCTGAGCGACTTAAGAGCATAGCCACGCGTTTTTTGTATGCATCTGTTGACCTCCTTGGTTTTGTTCTTGAGGAAGATTTAGTCCAAAAAAGCATACGTAATCAAAGGCCATTGGTCACATCTTATCCCAATTCAAAGAGTGCTATTTGTTTGGCACACATTGGCAGACAATTGTTGCTTGATAAGGAAAAAAATAATTCAAATGGTTTGCTTTCTTTTTTCCGGAATATGATGGGAGGAAAAGAAAAAGACACAATGGGTATTTTTAAATGATTTTTTGCAACATACCCATATGGTGAATTGAATTATATGGCATTTCTTCTAAAATTCGCATGTATATTTGTAGCCTTTGGTTTTTTGTTTTCATTTGCTTTCGGCATTATAGGGGGAGTTCGTTTTTCTTCAGTACTATCAACCGCTTTTTTCTTAAGTATTTTTTCTGGGATATTGGGGATAGGTAGCTATAAAATTTTAGAAAAAAGTGTTCCTGAAGTCTTAGGAATTTTTAAAGGTATATTTATTGGACAAAAATTTGCAGGAGCTGTAATGGAAGGAGACATGAAAGGGGAAGATATGTCTGAAGATGGGGAAGTTGCCTTTTCCACAGCTGAGAATAAAACTTCCCTTGAAAGTGCGGCGGAAGGTTCTAGCGAAAATACAACTATGAGTGGAGATGCTTCGATAGGCGGCAAAAAAAATTATGGTAAGCATGTCTTAGTGGATAAAATTAAAATTAAAAATGAGCCTAATGTTATGGCAGAAGCTGTACGAACCATGCTGGCGCGTGATGAAATGGAGAGTGAATAAAATGGCGGTAAGTAGTACGAAAAAACGAATATCACGTGTATATGAAAAGTATAAAAATGAGGAAGAAAGAGACCTTTGGTTTCGTTACAGGGACACCCATAGTCTTGAAATTCGAGAGTTTTTTGTGGAACAGTATTCTGCTTTAGTAAAATACGTAGCCGGAAAAGTAGCTATTGGTATGCCACAGAATGTAGAATTTGATGATCTTGTAAGTTATGGTTCTTTTGGATTGCTTGATGCTATTGAAAAATTTGATCCCGAAAGAGAGATTAAATTTAAGACATATGCTATGACCCGTATCCGTGGAGCGATATTTGATGAATTACGGAGTATTGATTGGATTCCTCGTTCTATTCGTCAGAAAGCCAAGCAGGTGGAAGAAACTATCAGTATGCTGGAAAATAAAATGGGGCATACTGTTGAAGATGAAGATATAGCCAGAGAGATGAATCTTTCTGTTGATGAGTTGCATTCCTTACTGACAAAAATTTCAGGAACAAGTATCATTTCTTTGAATGATATATGGTATTTAGGAGAAGATAATGGAGAAATATCATTTGTGGAAACGCTTGAGTCTTCTGCAAATTTAAATCCGGATACCCTCATCGAAAAAGAAGAAGTAAAGGGTGTTATTGTGGAGGCTATTCAGCAATTACCTGAAAAAGAGAAAAAAGTTGTTGTGTTGTATTATTATGAAGATTTGACTCTAAAAGAGATTGGGGAAGTTCTAGATGTGACAGAAAGCCGTATATCACAATTACATACGAAAGCAATTATGCGTTTGCGCGGAAAATTAATGTGTATCAAGAATGCTTTAAAAAAGTGAAATTATTATATGACTAGCCTGGTTGCATTTTTTGTTAGCTGTCCAATAAACAGTGTATAGGAGATATGCTTGTTTTCTGGATATAACCCGTTTTTTTTCATCGTAGTCTGTTTTTTTTTACAATTCCTTCTCTCTGCCTTTTTTTTAAGTAGAATTCTGACATATTTTTTTCGTTCTCGGATTTCACTTTCTTTCAAGGGGCTTGGTTTTTTTTTCCCTATTTTATATTTTTCAGCACGAGATTTCTCATTTTTATTTCATGGGAATTCACAAGATCTTTTAAAAAAAGATCGATTTTACTTTCATTCTGAAAAGGTTTGTTTTTGGATTAATCCTATTTTTTTATTACTGGGTTGTTTACGTATTAGTGGATTGTACTTGGAAAAACCACTTTTGTACTACTTTAACCGTCAATTTTCCCATGAAAAAAAACATATTTTGCCTAAGCCCAAGCGATTACAATTCAGCCGAATTTGCATTCATAGGGGTAAGCTATTTGTAGAGGATGAAACATCTTGGCCACTATACCAAGTCAGTTTATCTCGTATAGAAGTTCGTAATATGACTGTGGATATTGCAATCCCTGCCTTTATGTTTTTTCAAATCCAAAGGGCAACAGCTCAATTGGCGGGAGGTGTGTTGCGGATAAAAAAATCTGGTAAAGAAGGTATTATACAATTACAAAATATTAGATGGAAAGAAATAGCCAATTTCAAAAAGTTTCCTTTCGGTTTAGAATATTTACTACTTTTGGCTCATTTTCAAGAAAAGGGAAAAGAATTTTTAATCGATGGTTTAACTAGTGGAGCAGGCAAAAAAAATATAAATCAAAATAGCTCGCTTGAACAAATGAGTAATAAAATTGCATTTTCTTTTAAAACAAAATCTGAAGAATATCAAACAACGTTAGATTTAGGTATCCAAAAACTCATTGAAAATATTTTACATTCTACACAAACAAATTGGTTTTCCAAGGGGCTAGCATGGGGTGGGCAAAGGATTTTTGACTTATTCAAAAGAAAAGAAAAATAAATATAAATATTAGGGCGTTCTTGTGTTGATTGTATTTATCAATTAAAATGCGATTTAAAAATCAAATGTAATTTGAATACTAGTTTTTTTATTTTAAAATGGGATTATGATTTTTTTGTATTTGTTTTTGGGAAAGTATGGGGCAGTAGTTTCCTCTGACCTTACGCATCCACCATGTTCCATCTTTTTGTTTATTCTTTAGATTTGTAAATTTATATTCATAGAGAATAGCTCGTATGTATTTAGGAGGCATGTGTTTGTATAGAGTGCTCCTTTTTGAAAGGAGCTGTAAAACTTCTTTTTTACTTTCTAAGAGGCGCCGAAGGAAGCGAATAAACCAAGGGTTTTGATGACAGCTCCTTCTGAGGGCGGCAAACCACATTTGCCAATCTAGGCGTGGTTGATGCGGAGCAACCACACTAGGAGCTTTTCTTATATTATCAGGTTTCCAAGTGAAAAAATAAGGATGCCAAATAAGTAAATCATTGCTTCCTTCAATAATGATTTCAAAGCGTTTTTCTGTCATGTTAGCAAAAAGCCCATAATGATTTCCTAAATAATAGGGAGCTAACCAAGAAAATAAAGCACGGAATTCATGATGTATTTTATTTTGTGGGAAAAATGGAGTGATGAAGCGTATAGTACTAAACAAAAATAAAAAGATAGTTAAAGCTATCACAAGGGATATACTATATCTGTTGGTAAGTTGTCTTTTCCATTTTTGATTATTTTTCCAAAATCTAAAACAAGAATAATGGCTATATAGATACTGGAAAAAATGAGATAAGTTTTGATCCGTAATAGAAAAAATAAAATGTAGCCTATATTTAAGTTTATTGTAGTAGTGAGTCTTTTCATTAAAAAATGAAAAGAAGGATTGCCAACTCGTATCACTGATCAAAAGGAAACAAAGAGCAATAGTAAGCCAATTAAAAAACCCAAAATTACCAGTGAGTAAAATCAAAACCTGTAAAGCGATCAAACCAAAAAAACCTATATTTCGTAAAGGACGTGGCATAAAAATAAAAAATGGGAAAAGTAATTCTATGGAGAAGACGCCCACTACAGAAAGCTTTTGAAACCAATTTGGAAGTTGGTGGGCATACCAACCAAGTATGGTCGGTAGTGGCTGTGTTTCATAGTGGTAAGTTAGGGCGTTTAGCTTTCGCCAGGTTTCGTCACTAATCCACTTAACCAAACCAGAAGCGAATAGTAAACGAAAGAGGAGCCAACGTAGGAGCCATAAAAAAGAAGAAAAAGCTATGATTCTATTTTTATTTTCATGGAGAAAATCAACAGACGAAAAAACACTTTTAGTGAATCCGTTATATATAAAATTTTTTAAACTTAGTTTTATCCAAAAATTATTTTTCTGAAAATTAGAAAACAAGGCCAAAAAGATTGATAAAAATCCCGTTTCCAGTAGTAAGATGTCCCATTGGAATCGCAAAAAAATTTGTCCAATATTAACTAGTGATAAATAAAAAAGCCAAAGTAAGAAAAGGCTAAAGCTCGGACAGATACCTAAAATAAGTAGACAAGAAAATAAAACACCTCCTCCACACAATACGTGTAATAATAGACTAGTTGGATAAAACCAAAACAGTGAAGGAATGATATTATATGCTTTTGTGCCAAGTTTTTCATAAACAAATTGAATATACTCTGTTGCTGGTAAGATTCCATTTGTACCAATAAGTCCCTCGACTTGAATCCATAAAGAAAGAAAAGCAGAGAGATAAACACAACCCAAGAATAGTAGGAAAAGCCGTGCAGAAAAAAAGAATGTTTCTCTTTTGAGTTTCATTTGAAATAATTTCAGTTTTTTTAAAAAAACATGCAACTTTTTTAATAAAAAATACCTATAGAGTATAGGAGATTATAGGGGACAAGTATCTTATGATTAAAATGATTTTTGATGGGAAAAATTTCTTTTGATTACTATATTATTTGAATATAATTATTCTTTTTTATAATCATGTCTGTTATTACAAAAAAAGAAATTCCCTCTTATTTACGAGATTTTTCTAAGGCACAACTCGCAGTCATACTAGGGGAGGAAAAGACCAAACAAGTTGTGGCAGCAGCAGGCAGTGGAAAAACGCGCACGATTATTGGTCTTTTGGAATATAGACTACGAGAAAAACTAGAACATTCTGAGCGCATTTTACTTTTAAGTTTTAGTCGGAAGGCTGTGGAAGAGTTGCGCGAACGCCTTTCATTTGGCTTGGGTAAAGCCATTGAAGTCTCTACATTCCATTCCTTTTGTCTGCGTCATCTTCAGGAATTATATCCTCGTGCACTAAAAAATATACAAATTCTTACAGAGGAGAAGAAGGCTGATTTTTATTATGAATTTTTGTCGCAAAAGCATATTCTACAAGAAATTGGTGGAATTCCTATTCCCTTACTTTGTCAAGAAAAAGATAGTTTTGCAACTTTATTTCCTGAAATTCACTCAAGCTTCCAAATTGCTTATCAAGAGTACAAACGGGATCATCATTTATTTGAATTTGAAGACTTAGTTGAGATTATGTTAAAAAAACTACGTAAAAAAACAAGGGTGTTTTCAGAACTAGCGAAATTATATGATCTTGTTATTGTAGATGAATTTCAAGATACGGATCCAAGTCAGTTAGATTTTTTACTTCTTTTACCAGTTACTCAGAGAGTTGTTGTTGGAGATGATTGGCAAGCTATTTATGCTTTTCGAGGGGCTTCCTTAAAACCATTTATAGATTTTCAAACTTTATTTTCTGCTAAAGTGTTGCGTCTTTGTGATAATTATCGTAGTTTGAAAAATATTGTTCATTTGGGAAGTCGTATTATTTCGGCGTCTAGTCAACAAATTCATAAAAGAGTCCATGCCATTCGAGCTAGTGGAGATCATTTCCCTATTCTAGGCATCAAATTAGAAAGAGATGACCCTTTTTCTCTAGTGGAATTGTTACAAAAAAAAGTAGATTCTAATTTTCGGATTTTAGTGCGTACAAATTGGCGCAGAGACTATTGGCTTAAGCTGGGTATAGAAGAAGAAAAAGTTATGACAATACATAAATCAAAGGGACTTGAGTTTCCTCTTGTTTTTTTAGATATTTGTTCTGGATGGACAAGAGGAATAAATAAAAAAAAGAGTCACTTGCAAAATATTTTCAAAAAAGATAAAAACTCTATGTTGTGGATAGATGAAGAAATTCGCATACTTTACGTGGGTGCTTCTCGAGCGATGAACCTTCTTGTGGTTTTACATTTCCCAATTGAAAGCACTGGTGAAAGAGAACGTTTCTATTATGAAAAATTGATAGCTCCTAAAGTAAAGGCGATAACCGTAAAAGAAACGGGTATGTGGATAGATAAAGAAAGGCTTTTCCGAACATCTTCATCTAACTAATCTAATTTCATTTACTAACAATATGACGCTCGTTTTTGAATACGACCATGCCTCTTGAGACTATTACGAAATAAGCGTAATTGTAGGAATTTCGATTTGTATAGAGCTACTTACAGCTAAACTGAGGCTTCTTTTTGATATTTTCTTATTTTCACCAAATATAGAATTGTTACAAAAAGCAAGAAAGGCAAATGCAATAAAACACCGATTCAAAGTGTTTTAGCCGGGTATTCCCTTGTTTTTCTGTAGCCCTCCCTTTTTTGAAAGGAAATATATTTTCATAAGACATTGATTTTGATTCTACAATATCATTTAGTCTACTCTACTTACAGAGTATTTTGTGAAACAAGTGCTTTCGGATCAATAATTTTAATTGTACTTAAATCCGTCTCTTTGAAAACATGAATTTTTGTGTCTTTGTTTTTATTAGAACTACCCGTAAGGTAAATTTTTCCTTTATAAAAAGTAATTTTAGCGAAAGGATTTATAGAGTCATTGCTTCTTTTTTCTAAAAGGAGATTTTTGTTGAAACGTGCTAAATAATATTTCTTTCCCTTCTTTTCGAAGGCATAGATTTTTGAATTACGTTCGATGATAGGTGTACGCCAATGCACGCTTGTTTTACTTTCTTTAACCTTACGTAATTTTTGAATATCTAAAAGAACAAGATGGTGATTATCATTACTATCTACGCTACCTTTATAGCCAGTGATAGCGACACCTATGTTAGGTATAACAGTAAAATCACGACTACAAATATTTGTAAAACTACTACGTAAGAGAGTGTCATTTTTATTCGCATCTATATACCATAATTCATTTTTGTAATGTCCTTTCTTTGTGTAGCGTAAAACCCGCATAAAGAGGAGCTTGTCAGCAACGATATTCTCGGATGGCTTTTCTTTCTTTTCAGCCTTCAGAATCTTATTTTCCTTTTTTAATTTTTCCAATTCTTTTTGTGTATCCCTTTCTTTTTCAGGAGATTTAGTCTTTGCTAAAGAGCGAGTAGGTAGAGATTCCTTTGATTCGTTTTTTAATGATTTTGCATTATCTTTTGCTTCTTTTTTTTGTTTACTGACCTGTTCTTGTTTTTTTTCAATACGAGTTTGTCTTTTTTGTATTTCTTTTTTTTTAGTTTCAATTTTCTTTTGTTTTTCTTCAATTTTCTTCTGTTTTTGTTCTACCTTTTTTATAGTTAAAGCATTTTTTCGGGGGTCCTTTTTCAATTCTTTGATTTTCTTTTCATTCACTTCTTTTTCTTTTTGAATTTTTTGATTAGATTTTTGTATTTCTTTTTTTTCTTTTTGAATTTCCTTGGCTGATTTTTTTAACTCTTTTGACTTTTTTGTTAGCCCAATAATTTCTTTTTTATTTCTATCTTTTTCTAATTGCTGAAATACCTTTTTATCCTTATTCGCAATAGGACCACTTCCTTTACGAGATTCTTTTAAGTTTAAATCTGTTTCTTGAGGAAGAAGAATATTTTTACGCAGTGGTAGCAATAATTCTGTTTTTCCAATCCAGTTTTTATAGGAGCGATCAATACCAATTTTTTCAGGAACTATATTTTGTACAACTTGAGAAGAATAGCGCTTTTGAACAAAGGGTAAATTTCCTCTATTATGGGCATTATAATAGAGGATAAGCCGACTAGCTATTTTGGCTTCCTTTATGGAGTAACCAAATTTTGTCTCCAGATAGGAACTCAGAATACGCTGTATACGATTAACATGCCCGATAGTCGATTTGCCCTTGATTCGGACAATATCCGCCCCTAGTCTGGATTGTTCTGGATTAAAAACACGTTGAACTTCTATACCACTGACATCGGCTTGATTTGAGTTAGAAATACTTGTGGCAAGATTTTCACCTATTTGAAGGTCATCAACCTCAAGGCTACGGGGAGCTCGCTTTTTATTATAGTTTTGAAAGCGTACCGGTGCAGTGCGAATTTCCCGCCAGTCTAATCGAATAGGTTTTTTCTTTTGAGGGGGGGAGGAGGTATCACTTTTTATTTTTGTTTGTGCGTAAGTAGGGGAAAATAAGAAAAGCAAACATAGAATAAAGAGAAAAGATTTTTCCAGTGGCAGATAGGATAAAAACGCGGAAATAAGAGATGCTTTTTTCATGGCTATTATATCGGCATAAAGTAGATCAGAAACATTTTATTAGCAGAGTAATGACTTGACAAACAACCGTATTTTTTTCACGTACTAGGGGAGAGTAGGCCTTAGAATGTCTGTATAAAATAACTTTATGATCCAAGTCAACAAACTAAGTAAGTATTATGGAAAATGTACTGCCCTAAGTGAACTTAGCTTTTCTGCCCGTAATGGAGAGGTATTGGGTCTATTAGGCCTAAATGGGGCAGGAAAGACAACTTGTTTGCGTATTATTAGTGGTTATCTTATTCCCTCTGATGGAAGTTGTTCGATTGATAATATGGATGTTTTTACTCATCCCATGGAAATTAGCAAAAAAATAGGCTATTTACCGGAAATGCCCCCTTTGTACCTAGATTTGAGTGTGGAAGATTATTTGCTTTTTGTGGCTCGTATGCGTGGTTTGAATGACACTCTTTTTCCCGAAGAATGGGAAAAGGTTGCTGAGCTCACTCATTTACAATCTGTTCGCTATTCGCTGATTCGTCATCTTTCTTTGGGTTATCGCAAAAGAGTTGGACTTGCTCAAGCCCTAATTACTTCTCCCCCTGTTTTGATTTTGGATGAGCCTATCTCTGGATTAGATCCTATTCAAATTATTGAAATTCGTAAGCTGATTCGTAAGTTAGCTGGTAAATTTACCGTGCTTCTTTCTAGTCATATTCTTACAGAAGTTAGTCAATGTTGTGATCGAGTGGTTGTCATTCATCATGGGAAATTAATGGGAGAACTAGAGGGAAGTGCCTTGAAAGAAGATCTGGAACGTCAATTTGTACAACTTACGGGGAATTGAAAGGGAATATGAGAGTATTTTTAGAGCCATTCCAAGAACACTTTAGCAAGGCTTGGTGGGTATTTTTAAAGGAGTGTAGCGCTTTTTTTGGATCAAATGTGATTCCACTATGTGTTGGTATCATCACTTTTCTTTGTGGTCTAGCTAGTGCTTTACCCTATCAAAAATTAGATATAGAGAACGAAGATGTGATTCGACTTCTTTTTCATTTTTTTTACATAATCATTCTTGTTGGTTCTGTATTTTTATCAATGTCAACCTTTGTAAGTGAACGCCGGCAGGGGACTTTGGAACTTTTATATACTTTACCTATTTCTGATACACAGCTTGTGCTAGGTAAGTTTTTTATGGGTGTACTGATTGTTTTTTTTATTGTTATTGGTATGACGGTTATATATATTTTGTGGTTGGGACAGGCTTTTTGGTATGTAGCTTTGACAGGAGGAATAGGTCTTTTTTTAGCTGGGCTTTATGCGTATAGTGTGGGTCTTTTTGCTTCCAGTTTGAGTAGTAATTATCTACTTTCTTTACTGATTGCTACCGCTATTATTAGTGTTATTGATGTAGGTGGGTATTTATCAGGTCTCCTACCATCTCCGGCTAAGGAGATACTAGGCCATTTACACGGTTTGAATCATTTTTTTGCTTTTACCCGTGGTGTCATACCGTTGAAGAGTTTTGTTTTTTTTAGTAGTCTAATCTTACTTTTTTTATTCCTACCTGTAAAAGTTCTAGAATCTCGTAGATGGAGAGGGACAGGTAACTAAAAAGATAATCTCTACTATTTTGTTTTATGAAATATAATTTGGTTTTAAGAAGGAAATGAGTAAAATAAATCAGTGGGCAATTTTTTATCCAAGGATTGGTGTATGGTTCTATTTCTTTGGTTCTCTAATTTCTTATTTTTCTATTGATTTTATCCATTCAGGTTGGAACGCAGAAGAGGGTTTTTCTTGGTTTCTTTTTCTTAGTTTTTTCTCCCTCGTGATAGGATTATTGTTTGTTCTATTTGATCCCTTTTTTTTACTCTACAGACAAACTAAAAATAATCTTCAAAAAAGACAGCCTTATATTGCTTGGTCATTTGCTATTATAGCCTTTATTTGCTTTTTATTACGCCTCTTTCTTGATAGCTCTGCACTGACTTCCACAGATAAATTAGGAGGAGTAGAAAATTCTTTCCTGAGTAAATTTCGCACCGTATTGCTTTTTGTTTTTCTTTCAGCATATGTGGTTTCATTTATATATCGTCTTTTATTTGGTTTTAGTTATAGCTCTGTAACTATAGGTCTTGGTGGTTTTGCAACACATCGTCAAAATTATTTTAAAAAATCTATCCTTTCTATTCTCTCTGTTTTGCTATTCGTTGTTCTTGTAAATTATCTCACTAATCTACGCAATCCATCTATAGATTTGAGTCCAGGTCTCTATTCTTTTGAAGAAAATTCACGTGGTGTTATTCGTTCCTTAAAGGAAAAAATTAATATTTATGCTTTTCTACCAGAATTACAAGCTGTAACGTTACGTAAAAGTGGTTTTACCTCTACCGAATTATATAAAGTTGCTAGTGATGTACGTTTATTTCTTGAGCAATTGAAATTAGTGAACCCAAATATTCATTTGAAATTCTATAATGCTGACCTAGAAGCTTATAATTCAAATGAATTTGGTGGTATAAATAATGGAACGATTGTATTTCGTTCTACTAAAAAAAATAAAACTATCAGTTTCGATCCTAATGAAAAGAGCTATATCGAAAGAAGGGTTTATGTCAGTTCAAAAAAAGATTTACCTCATCTAGAAAGAAATATCACAAAGGCTTTGGTATATGTTGCGTCTCCAAAGCGAAAGATTTATTTTACAACGTCCAATGGTGAACGATACAATACCTATGGAGGGAGAAGCCGGAGCTTAGGAATCGAAAGTTTTAAAGAACAGTTACGCTTTTATAATATGAAGCTTGAGGAACTAGACCAAAAGTCTGGGTGGCCTAGTAAAAAGATACCAACAGATGCTGACGCTCTACTCGTTATCGGGGCTACCACGCCTTTTGGAAAAAAAGCACAACTTTCAATTCAAAAATATCTAAAGGCAGGTGGTGCCCTTTTTCTCGCCATCGACCCTGTACGAGGTTCAGAAGATTATTCATGGCTTTTGAATAAAATGGGAGGAAAGCAATATAAGTTATCGCGGTTTATCTTGACAAATACAAATTTGAATGGTGTTCTAATCTCAGATAATTTTGAAAACCATCCTATCACAGAAAGTATTCAGAAGCAATTTCCTAGTATTGCTCTTTTACCTCAACAAGCGTATTTTATGGAAAAAACAGTGGAAAAAACAGTGGTAAGAGGAGAAGCTAAGTCTTCTGTACTAGAGGATGCGAAAAAGAAAAAACAAAATAAGGGTATCATAAAGAAGCAATCGATAAAGAGTTTGCGTGAATTAACAAATAAAATAATTTTTCATTCTCCTTATAATTCTTTTAGTGATGTCAATCGTAATGGTCGTAAAGATTCCAAAGAGAAATCAGGAAGGCAGGTGCTTGCATTATCCTATGAAAAAGAAGGTTTAAATGAAAGTCCAAAAGTTGTTATATTTTCAGGTATAGATTGGTTAACTGAACGAGGGATTCGTTTCCCCGTTGCCCACCAAAATTTTCTACTGGCTACTGACAGTTTATTTTGGCTTTTAGAAAGCTCTCTAACAGGGACTTATAAACCAGTAGAAGGGCCTCAAAAGATTCAAATGACTGCATTTCTTAAATGGAAGTTTCTAGTTATAGGTATGATTCTTTTTCCTATACTCGTAGGTGTCCTTTTAGCTTCAGGTTTGTTTCTTTATCGACGTAAGCGTACTTTTTCTGAAATCTCCCAATCCTCTTCTGTTTCTCTCTTTTCCTCCAAAAAAAAATGAGAGACAAATAATCTTTTTTTGGAAAATCAAATAATACATGTCTACTCGTTTCTATTTCATATTTTCTGCATCACTCTTGATTCTTTTTAGTATCGTTCTTTTTTTTGATATTGGCAAAGAGGAAAAAAACAGTAATTTGTGGGAAGAAGCTTGGGAGATGATTGAGTACATTCCAGATAAAACAAAGGCTACAAAAATACGTTTCATTAGGATACCGGGTTTTTTTAGGGATGAATATTTTGTTGAAAATATAGCTTCCCCTCTCGAAAAAAAAGGTGAAAACAAGAAAAAGAGAAAAAAGCAAATCAACAAGATTCGATATCCTGGGAATCACTTTGTGAAAAATATTTTTTCTGAGTGGTATAAACCTAATTTAAAAGGACATTACCCTTATCAATTTTTCCAAAAAAAAAGTGAGACGGGTAGTGATGTGAATGAGAGAAAAACGACTCAAAAAAACAAAAAAAATGCCTATTTAAAAAAGTATAAAAAAGTTGGTATAGAAGAATCTTTACAACAAATTCTCTTTTATAAAAACAAAGAAACAAGCTCTCCTCTACTTTTGGAAATAGGGAATACCGCAGATAATGGATATGTTTTCGCACGTTCTAGCCATAAGCCTTCTTTGCTTCTTATTCTTTCTGATCATTTTGTGAATAATTTTGATAAAGAAGAAATATATTTTCGGGAAAAAGCTATACTATATTTCCCAGAAAATAGTTACATTGAAAAAATACGTATTCATTTTGAAAATAAAAATCCTATAACTATACAACACGATAGGAAAGGGAAGGGAAATCATCCTAAATCCATTTGGAAAATTATAAAGGATAAAGAGCTACCTAAAGTTTTTTCTGTAGGCTTAGGTTTTGCCATAGAAAATGTAGTTAAGGGAATTAAAATACGCTATTTTAATGATGAAAAAGAAGTAAAAAATATACGTGAAGAATATTCCAACGAAAATACGAGTAAGGATGTAGAAAAACAAAAAGATTATACGATGAGGATTTGGGAAGAGGCCAAAGTGAATAAAGTCAGAATAGATGTATCCGTAAAAAAAGGGAAGGATTATATCTTCTTTATAAGAAGGCCTCATAGAAAAATCATAATAAACGGTAAAGAAATTGTTCTTTTAAAAAATTCTCTATATTCATCTGTTCATTTTATTGATTGGCAAACAATTGATATCCTACAGAACCAACTAGAAAGCATTGAAACTGAAATAAGGAATCGTAAAAAAACGAGAAAGTAATCAAAAAGCCCTTTTCAGATAGTATAAAAGTATCTTCGTAAGCAGAGAATTCTTTTGTCAAACCAAACGAAAAAACATGTTTTGCCTATTTTTCTCCTTGTTTTAATTTTTTTAAATAAATGTGATTTTTCTCGAAGATTGCAGGGGTATAAAATTGATACACGGCAATTACGTCTCACTCATTTTATAAACGATACGTATCGGGCAGGAATTGGCCGTAAAATAACTACCTCTCTACGAAAAGAATTGCATCGTCGTGCAAATTTTCAATTGCTTGGGAGTCATATTGCTCAATATCGCTACAATCATCTTTGGCTTCGGGGTAGGGTTGTTTCCTATCAAAAACGTCCTCGCCTTTATACTCGTTTAGGTGATGAGAAACATTTTCGATTGTCTTTACGGTGTCACGTCCGGTTACAAAAAATATCTATGAACAAATTGAACAAATTAAACAAATTGAAAGAAGTAAAAGAATTTTCTGAGGACAATGTAACAAAAGATATTTCCATCTTGCTTTCTCAAGAATTTTCTGGAAGCGTGCTTTATTCTGAAGAGGAAGGGCGTATAGAGACCGAAGAGGAGGCGTTAATAAGACTTCTTCGAATTTTATCAATACGTATTAGTAAGGCGATTGAGAGTAGTTATCTTAAAAACTTCACTTCGAAATAACTAAAAATTCAAATTAATCAAATCTTTATTTTATGCTCTATAGAATTTGGAAAAACTTTACTTGTTACCTTTCGATGGTTAAATTTTCACATTCTATTTTTGCTTTGCCATTGGCCGGTATAGCTTTTGTCCAATCCTTTCCCAAAAGTCATTTAATAGGGGATGTATATGGCACTTTTTTTCTTTTAAGTAAAATAATTGTTTGTATGGTATTTTTACGAAGTAGTGCAATGGGTTTTAATCGCTTAATTGATCGCAAATATGATGCAGCTAACCCTCGGACGGTTGATCGAGAAATACCAAAAGGTACTATTTCCACTGGGCAAGTTCAATTTTTTATTCTTTTGTGTTCTTTTATTTTTATTTTATCTGCGATTAGTATTAATTATCTCACTGCTATTTTATCTATCCCAGCACTCATATTAGCCTTTGGGTATTCCTATACAAAACGTTTTACAAACTTATCACATTTTTTTCTAGGTATGGTGATAGGCATTGTCCCTATAGCCACTTGGATTGCTGTTACAGGAGGGACAGATTTGATTGGTATTTATTGGAGCTTTGGTTTATTATTTTATATTTCAGGTTTTGATCTTTTGTATTCATGCCAAGATTATGAGTTTGATAAGAAAAATAAACTTCATTCTATTCCCGCTAGTCTGGGAATTTCGTCTGCTCTAGGAATAGCTCGGGTCTGTCATGGAGTTGCTCTTTTCTTTTTTCTTTTAGCTGGTATTCAAGAAAGAGTTTCTCCTATTTTTTTTATTACAATAGTGATTGTGGCTCTTCTTTTTTTATGGGAACATTTACTTGTGCGACCAAATTTTTTACATCGTATACCAATTGCTTTTTTTCATGTAAATGCTTCTATTAGCACCGTACTTTTTTTAGGAGTAATTCTAGATAAATATATGCTTGCCCTTTGGCCCTTCTAGAAAAGATTATAATCGTTTCTTAATTTGATGAGTGAATACAATTTTGTTCTGGCTATTAGTGGAGCGAGTGGTGCTCTCTACGCATCTTGCTTGATAAGGTCGCTTGCTCGTCTTATATCTGGTAAGTCTTCATTGATTATTAGTCCATCTGCTCTACGCGTCTATAGAGAAGAAAGTAACTCCAATGTAGATAAACCGGAAAACTATCTAGAGCAAAATTTAAAAGACATACCTTCTTCTTCTCGTAAGCATGAATTTGTAATAGAGGACTATCATAATATAGGGGCTTCCTGTGCGAGTGGTTCACATTTCACAAATGGAATGATTATTTTACCTTGTTCAATGAAGACCATTGCGGGTATTGCTCATGGCTATACTTCTAATTTAATAGAGAGGGCAGCAGATGTATGCATAAAAGAACGTCGTAAATTGATTGTTGTTCCTCGGGAAACCCCTTATAGTCAGATTCATTTAGAAAATATGCTAAGGTTAACAGAAGTGGGTGGAGTTGTGCTCCCGGCTAGTCCTGGTTTTTATCAGAAACCCAAAAGTATAGAAGAGTTGGCCTTTTTTATCACTGGTCGAATTTTATCACAATTTCAAATTAAGCATGACCTATTTAAGGCTTGGACAGGGAAGGCCTAATACAAAAAAATTGGATATCGTATCTTTTCCATAGGTTTTATCTTAGTTTATGAACTGAATCTGTATCTTTTATAAAAAATTGGCTCCTACACAAAAAAAAGATTCTGCTTTAGAAATAATCAAGCGTGGCACTATAGATATACTTCCTGAAAAAGAGCTTCTCTTTAAGTTAGAAAAAAGTAAAAAGACAAAGCAAGGCCTTATTGTTAAGGCTGGTTTTGACCCCACAGCCCCAGATTTGCATCTCGGTCATCTTGTCCTTTTACGTAAAATGAAACATTTTCAAGATTTAGGTCACGAAGTTCATTTTCTAATTGGAGACTTCACTGGAATGATTGGAGATCCAAGCGGTAGATCTCAGACTCGTAAACTTTTGAGACGTGAAGAGGTAGAAAAGAACGCACAGGGTTATCGTAAACAAATCTTTCGCATACTCGATGAAGAAAAGACCAAAATCTGTTTCAATTCTACTTGGTGTCAAGATATGAAATTTGAAGAGGTTTTAGGCCTTACAGCTCGTTATACTGTAGCACGTCTGCTAGAAAGAGATGATTTTTTGAAGCGCTATCAAAAGGGAGAAAGTATCAGTCTCATTGAGTTTATGTATCCTTTAGTTCAAGGTTATGATTCTGTTATTATGAAAGCAGATATAGAACTTGGTGGAAGTGACCAAAAATTTAATTTGCTAGTGGCTAGGGAGCTACAAAGTCAATATAAAATTGAGCCACAAGTTGTGATCACTCTTCCCCTTCTTATTGGGCTAGATGGACAAAGAAAAATGTCAAAATCCTGTGGAAACTATATTGGCCTTGAGGAAAGTCCTTATAATATTTTTGCAAAATGTATGTCTATTTCAGATGAGCTCATGTGGGATTATTTTATATTGTTAACAGATTTACCGCAAGAGAAAATAGAAGAAATGCGTTTGGCTTCTAGTCCCAAACATTCGGCTAGTGTAAAAAAAACAGCTAGTACTTTGAATCCAATGGAAGCCAAAAAAATTCTTGGAAGCACAATTGTGGATATTTTACATGGGGAAGGTGCTGGTGAGTATGCTCGTTCTTCTTGGGAAAAAGAAAAAGGTATTGCTTCTCGCCAAAAAATGGTACTGCCTCCAGATATTCCTCAATATGAAGTAGCTAGCCAAAAAAATAAGATACTTTTAGTGGATGCGATAGTAGCCTCTGGTTTGGAAAAGAGTAAAACGGCCGTTCGTCGTTTGATTGAAAGTGGTTCAATTAAATTAGGTGAAGATCTATCTATTATTGATAATATTCACTATCTTTTAGAGATGCCGGGCTCTCACATTGTGAAGATAGGTAAAAAACGTTACCTTAAGATATATAGAAAATAAAGTGTACACTTTTAAAATGCTTATCTGTCCGAAAAATTTATTTATATATTTGATAAAGATAAATATGCTTATTGGTTAGAGCAATACTCATTAACTTACCAGCTGGATGAAAAGCCATGGCTACGACGGGTCCTTCAAGTGCTATAGAAGCAAATGTTATTTTTTTTTTAATATTATATAATTCTATAATGTGCCCTTTGGGATAAGGGCTCTTTAGGGATATATTTTTTTTAGTTACATATTTTATTTTTCTATTTTTGTTATTGATTATTTTGCTTTCAATGGCTAAAATATTTTTATTGGGATGGAAAAGAGCTCTTTGCGGTTTTGTATTTTTTTGATAAATGAATTTTGATAGAATTTTCCCATCTTTTACTTGGCGTATTCGTACCCCATCGAAGTAGATTGTACTGTCACTAGAAAAACAAAAAAGTTTTTGTGAATTTGTAAAAGGATATTCTGTGCGATGTAAAAGTTTTGCTTGCACAATTTTTCCCTTTGTAGGGCTGTAAGAAAAGGGACTGTATATTTTATAAAGTAGCATGTAATAGTCTTGCCAATGGTGGAAGGCTATAATTCTTAGAGAAGGACTAATGGCATAGGGAACTATAGCTAATCTCTCCGGAGTTTTTTTAGGGACACGTAAACTTTGGGTTATTTTTTTTTTCTGTAAAGACCAATATTTAACTATACCATCTTTCTGAACGCTCATTAAATAGTTTTCTTTGGAAAGGGGCCCCATTTGAAATAGACTGGTCCTTTCTAAATGCTTGCCTATGTACAATACCTTTGCTTTTTTTTTGAGTTTCCAATTTCTGATATCCCATAGGGAAGTCATTTTATTGAGACGATTATTTTTTCTTAAATTATCTATACACCTTCCTTGGCTTGAACTATACAGATAACTTCCTCTAGGGCTAAGTTTCCATATTCCCAAATGGCATGTAGATGAAGGAGAGTGTAAGATGAGATGGGTTTTTTTACTCTTCCAATCCAGCCAATAGACATTGCGATTACTTCCAATCAATAATCTTTTTTTTTCATGATTTGGATGGAAATTTAAAGAAGAAATATTTTCTGAAAATTGTATTGCTTGAATAGAAGTTAATGGTTCTTGAGCGAAAACAGAATGAAGGGTTAGATAGCTATTTATCCAGATAAGATAAGCAGACAAATACAGGAGTTTCATCACTTTATTTCATCTTTCTGTTTGCTCTTTATCTAAATAGTATTGGAGTTCTTTACGTAAATCAGAAGGAAGTTTTAATCCCTGACTCAGTATGCGTTCATTGTATTTATGAAAAGAAAGACGATGAGTTGAAGTACGTAAATAAATGGCAAGGGCTTCAGATGCCCAAGTATAAAAGTATTTTCGTAAACTTTTTTCTGCATTCAGTGTCCTGTAGTGATGAGAAAAAAGAGTTTGATTTACAGGTCGTCCAAGTGCAAAATAAAATAAGAAGCGTAAAATTCTACTATCTTTTTTATCTATTCTCCCTTCCTTATAATCTTCTATGCAATGCAGGTTAATACAGTCTAGAGTTTCGATATGGAAAGAATCCATATTGAGACTTTTAGCAAGGAAACGGGCTATTGTTTCTCTTTCAAAAATCAAATTGGGACAGGAGGGTAGGCATTCTTTCTCCTTGCGGTGTATATTGCAGTAATGCAATATAATCACATCAGCATCAGAATTCCGTTCGACTATCCCAAAATTAAGGCTCCCCAAAAGTTCAAGACCCACAGAAAAGCCTTGTTCACTTAAATTAACGAGCGCTTTGCGAAATGCTTGCATACGCTTTAAAGCATTACGAGTATCATAATTTCGATACTTACTTTTTATATCTTGGTATATTTGAATCAGTTCCTTTGGATACTTTCCTTCTTCTTGCTCATTACTATTTTCTAGTATGTGTGCACTCATTTCTTTTTCCTTTCTTGATAAAGCATAATCGCTTGTTCTAGAGTGCTCCAAACAAGTGTAGCACATTTGACACGAATGGGATATTTTTTTACTCCTTGTAAGGCTTCTAGATCTTCTAAATTTTCAGGAAAGGTATAATCATGATCTTGTTGGATAATCATTGCTTTAAATTGTTTGATTAGGTTTTTTGATTCTTCCACACTCATACCCTCTATGGCATCTGCCATCATTGAACCGGAAGCGACAGATATACTACAACCCCTACTATTTACGCGTATGCCATAGATTTGATTATTCTGTATAGAAAGTTCGATTTTCACTTCATCGCCACAACTTCGATTAACACCTTCTTGGACAATAGTTGGATTTTCGAGATGCCCACAATGAGATGGTTCTTGGTAATGTTCTAAAATAATTTCTTTATATATGTCTTCTGATATAGCCATTTTACTTATGTTATGTGAAGCATATAATGTAAAAAAATAACAACTAGGAAGCTATAAGCTAACTAACTACAGTAAAACATCTCTCAATATCTCACCATCCTGCTTCTTTACAATTGCTTATTTTAAATATCGAACGTACAGTTTTTAAGCCGGAAACCAAAGCGTCTACATCTTCCGGTCCATTGTATGCGTAGAAGCTCGCTCGTACAGTACTCATCAGGCCATTTTTTCTCATCCATGGCTCACAGCAATGATGTCCTGCTCGAACGGCAATTCCTTCATCATCCAAAATACTGGCCACATCATGGGAATGAACTCCAATTAGATTAAAAGAAAGTATTCCACCATTTTTCTTCTTGTTTGAGTTCGAAGGCCAATCCATATTTGGGCCATAAAATTGTATTCCTTCTATTTTTTGTAATTCTTGCATAGTATAATCAATCAGATTGACTTCATGTGTATGTATATTTTCTAAGCCAATATTTGTGATGTAATCTATAGCCGCTTTAAAGGCAATGACACCTGAGATATTTGGAGTACCTGCTTCAAATTTACGAGGTAGGCTTGCCGGCTCATAATCATCTTTTTTTACACTGAGTATCATATCACCCCCCCCTAAAAAAGGAGGCATTTCTTCCATAATCTCTTTTTTTCCGTAGAGGACACCGACACCAGTAGGGCCAAACATTTTATGAGCACTAAAAGCGTAGAAATCACAATCCATTTTTTGAACATCTAGTTTTAAGTGAGGAGCACCCTGTGCACCATCTACAACAAAAAGGGCATTAACAGAGCGAGCTTTTTTCGCTATAGTGGCCAGATCATGTATACTTCCAAGTGCATTACTCACTTGTTGTACAGCAATAAGTGATGTACGAGAAGAAATAAATTGATCAAAATGACGTAAGTCATAATAACCATCACTAGTCAGAGGAATGTATTTTAGTTTTGCTCCCTTATTTTTTGCCAGCATGATCCAAGGAACAAGATTTGAATGATGTTCCAGTTCACTAACAAGTATTTCGTCTCCTCCTTTAATATTTTTTTGTCCCCAAGTTAAGGCAATTAGATTCAAACTTTCTGTTGTATTTCTAGTAAAAAGACAGCTTTCTGGATTAGGAGCATTGATGAATTGAGCCAATTTCTGACGGGTTTTTTCATAGCGTTCTGTTGCATTATGACTGAGTTTATAAGCTCCTCTGTGTATATTTGCGTGGTGTGAATTATAATAATCTTGTATGGTATTCGTTACCACTAATGGTTTTTGTGAGCTTGCCGCACTATCTAAAAAAACAAGTTTCTTCCCATTCATTTTAGTTGATAGGATAGGAAAATCCTTTTTGATATCTTGGTAGCTAAATTCTATCATTTGAATGATATTATGTATAAGTTGAAAAAAATTGAAGTGGTAATATTATTCTGAATAAATTATATTCAATTCTGCAAAAAGCCGGCTAATTAGATAGGGAAAAAGATTGGGTTTATCCATTCGCAAATCTTGTTTAAAGCTTAGTATGGCTTGTGCTGATTTTCTATAAAAAGGTCTGCTTCGTACAGATATTAGCAATACTAAACTAAAAAACTCTAGTATTTCCTTGTATTCTAATCTCATTTTTGTTTCTGTCAATATACTTTTCACTTCTTTGAATTGAATAAGCCATTTCTCTAGATTGAGTAATTCTATAGGATGTTCTAAGGCTCCAGAAATTTTTTTTTTAACTTTAGAATAGAATGGGTTCTGCAAGAAAGCTACATTATCCAAACTTCCTCCTAAGCATTGTAAGTCAATAGGATCATTACATGCAGTTATTTCATGTATAGTTTTATCGGAAAGTAAATGGAAGGGAACGCATATTCCTCGGCTTATAATGGTAGCTTTAATAGATCTTATGTTTTTTGTTAAAATAATCATTCGAGTATGCTTAGGCATCTCTTCCAGAGTTTTTAAAAGAGCCGTTTCTGCTTCGTGTTGTATTGTTTCACCTAGAGGAAACAATATAAAGCGAACTGGACCAGAAAAAGGCGTGTACGGTAGGCGAGTCTGTAAAAGCCAACGAATACTAAATGGTTCCGGATTTTTTTGGTGTCCAATAGGAGTGATTGCCTCCGGAAAGCGAATATAATCAGGGTGTTCATTGCGTAAAAAATTACGACAAGACAGGCAACTACCGCATTCATTTCCCACAGCACATAGTTTTTGTCGTATGAAAGCTTCTGCAGCAGAATATTTTCCCACACCAGAAGGACCATGAAAAATGAATAGTGGTGGGGGATATATTTGTTTATAGCTATCCAATAGACGTTTGGCTATATATTGCCCGCGCAGTTTATTTAAATTTTCAAGCATAATAAAGGTGGTACCCAAATTGAGATAAAATAGGAGAAGTGACAAGTCAAAAATGACTTCTAAAGAAAAACTGATCTAACTTCTGATGCATACTAGAGTAAGAACTATTTGGATTTGATCTTCTGTATATTAATTTTTAAAACTTTGGAATCAATTTTATGACACGTTTCATTTTATAACACTTTTCATAGATTTCTTTGTCTTTATTTATATCGATTAAATAAATAGCTTGTCGTGAAGTATCATTTTTTAAGGCATAAGAGGCATTTCTTGGGTCCTTTTTAAAACTATCGATTGGGTTTTTGTTATGTTTACTTTCAGTTGAGGATTTCTATCAACAGATAAAGAAGGTGAGGATTTTCAATTATCTTCTAGTCAGCTTCCGTAGGCTCCAGAAAGACGTAAGCAACAACTAGCTAAGTTTTTAGTCACTTATATTGACGATAATCGCTTTATCGAATTGGATACTTTATCTTACCTAGAACTAAAAACAATTATTTATGGGAAACTACGTTTATATAGTCAGCCTTGAAAAAGGCACTATATTAAGAAAATGCCATAACGCATACTTGCTTTTTTAAGGAAAAATCAGTCAGATATTGCGGAATAAATTTAAGCCAAGAAAAAGCTTTTAGCAATTTTCTCATATTAAAGCCAGCACCTAGTAAAACTGCATACATCTTATCACCTTCTTGCGTTAAGAAGTGATTTCTTCGTACACCTCAATCATACATTCTTCATGTGACCAATGATGGGTTCAATAGCTACTCTTCTTTTCATCCACTTGCGTAAACTACGTTTCATTTTTTTCTTCCTCTTTGCGCCAATAATGTGAACTGTTATCCCATCTTTAACTTTCGCTCCTCTATAACCTCTATCCACAAAAACTTCTTTTACGCTTAATGAATTGGGTAAAAACCTTTCTACCTGTTCTATGGCCGATCCGTATGGCTAATCCGATGGCAATGTATACCCATCAAAAGGATTACCGTGTTTTGCCATCGCGCCTAAAACAAAGTTACCTTGACTACTTGTCACGTAACTCGCCTTACATCCAAATTCATACTTCTTATGCGTTTTCCCTTTAGAGATGCATTCTACTTCCGGCGCATGTAAACTATAAACTTTGTTTTTGCTATCCTTGGTTTGATCGTAAAGACGGTGAAGAAGACACAAAGAAGATTCATAATTTTTATGTAAATCCATAGAATGCAATTTACGCTCTACATCCCGTAAAACACGGCCAAAATAGGTTTTAAGCTCTTTTGCTCACGCCTTGCAAGTCTGTATTTACGTCCTCTAAAGTATCGGTTCTGCATTAATAATGACTTTTTAGATAAACGAGAATAACTTTGGCGAAGACGAATATTATTTCTCTTAGCCAGTTCTGACAAATATCGTAAAGCTTTAAAATATAGTTTACCATCTGTTGGATATCTAATGGCCTTCTCCTGAACTGTTGTATCTACATTTACTTTTTGGACATGATGTCTACGCAGTAATTTGTTAGAAAGAGCTCAACGAATTGTTTCTTCCAAAAGCTTTTCTATTCCTCCCTTTAGATTTTATACGCTTACGCCATCTGCTTAATGTGCTGTGATCACAAGGAGCTTCCTGCTGGAATTCTTGGCATCCGCAAAAGTATTGCCAATAGACATTTTGAACCCATTTGTCTAAAACAGTTTCATCACTTTCATTAAATGTGGCTTTTAAGTAATGCAGTCCTACCATCAAGCGGGTTGACTTGGCTGGGCGGCCGTTGTCAGGACAATAGAGTTTACCAAATTCAGTATCAAACTTTTTCCAATCTATTTTCTGAGCTAAACGAAATAAGGGCTCATTATGATTGAGCATACCTTCCAAACTCGTCTTAAATAAGTCTCTTTGATAATCATTTTTTTTTTGAGCTAGCATAGGGAAGCTCTGAAAAATAATGCTTGAAAAACACAAGCTTTTGAACACCTTTTCACAAAACCTTGCGATTATGGGTACTACTTTTTACTTCAGAATGGCTTATAAATGCGAAAGATCTATAGTATTCTGGTTTTTCAAGGCTGACTATATAGGGATCGCTTTGAGTTTTTCGTACGACTAGTCGTTTTGTTTGAAATGGATAAAAATAAGCTTTGCTTATTTTTACGATTGAAGCGGCGATTCTGGTGAGGACCGGGCTTTGGTGGGTAGAAACAGGCTTTGAGTAGATAAAACAAGCTTTGTGGATAAAAATAAGCTTTGCTTATTTTTGCGATTGAAGCGGCGATTCTGGAAGGGTGCGGGAAAAGGCCCTTTGTGCAGGGGCGTTTTTTGTGAGGCTTATAATCACGGGCTTTCGTGGATAAAACAAGCTTTGCTTGTTTTTGCGATAGAAGCGGCGATTCTGGTGAGGACCGGGCTTTGGTGGGTAGAAACAGGCTTTGGCAGATAAAACAAGCTTTGCTTGTTTTCCACGTGAAGGCTTGCCTTTTTCGCGCCCTTAAAATCATGAGCTTTGCCTCAGCAAAGCTTTCCAAATAAATTTAAAAAGAAAAGCGGTCAGCTAGTGGATGTACCCAAATATGAGGTACGAAGCGTTACCTTCTCCCATGGCGAAAAGGAAAGGGGCTATGGTAGTTTTTTTGTGCGCTTGCTTTTGGGGACGGGAGCCTCGGGGTATAATGTGACTCTGTAAAGTCAGCCACGTACCCCCACCAGCGAACGCGTGGTGGAGGCCCTGGACCCCCACCTGCGTGTGGATATTGAAGCGGGCTGGATGGTGTGATGGTCTCTCGTGGATGCTCATTTAGCCTTGGTTAGTGGCATAGAGCATACACACTTCCAATCTCGTGAATACGCAAAAACCCAGTTATTTTTACCAGAGTTTGACGGTTGAATTGATTGATCTATTATCTTCCTATTTCGGCTTCGTATTTTAACGGGACTCATTTGAGTGTCCAAGCACGCATGCCCATAGGCGGTTCTTTTCATTTTGATTCGGAGCTTTTGGGTCGGATTGATTTGCCTCTGATTTACCTCTGATGTGACCTTCCCCCAAAAGAGTGGACAGTCCACTTTACATTATGGAGGAAGAAAACATGGAAACAAACACTATCAAGGCGTCAGCTAAACGCTATGATGAACAATTTAAGAAGGATACGGTAGACTACTGGATCAAAAATAAGCTTTTAGCAAAAGAGGTCGGTAAAGCTTTTGAGGTATCTGAAACTACACTCTATAAATGGCGTAGGAAATATGAGTTTAATAACTCTGATCCTAATCGTTCTATAGAGGCAGAATTATCTAGGCTTCGCAAAGAGTGTTCTGAACTTCGTCAAGAAAGGGATATCTTAAAAAAGTCGGTAGCCATTTTCATCAAACCACAGAAATGAAGTTTCAATTTATTCAGAAACATCGCTCCTCATTTCCTGTGCAGAAAATGTGCTCTTTATTAACGATTTCAAGGAGTGGTTTTAATGTTTGGGTAAAACATAAAACAAGTAAAAGGGCTTTCGAGACACAAAAACTTGAGAATATGATTAGAAATATTTTTCATAAGTTTAAGGGTATTTATGGCTCTCCAAGGATTACGTCAGAATTGCACGATCTGGGATGTAAGGTTTCAGAAAATAGAGTAGCTAAAGTTATGAGAAATATAGGACTTTCTGCCCAAATTAAGCCTAAATTCAAGGTTCTGACTACAAATTCAGCTCATGCTTACCCTATTTCTAAGAACCTATTAGGACAGGAATTTAATATCCTTGAACCTAATAAGGTCTGGGTTTCTGATATCACTTACATTAAATCAGCCGTAGGTTGGTTATATCTATGTGTGATACTTGATTTATGTAGCAGGAAAATAGTTGGTTGGTCTCTTACAGATCACATGAGAACAGAAATGGTCATAGAAGCTTTGGACAGAGCTGTTGCTCAAAATAAGCCTAAGAAGGGTTTGATTTTTCATTCTGATAGGGGAAGTCAATACGCGAGTTATCAATTTAGGAGCAAGCTTGATAAATATAGATTTGTATCAAGTATGAGCCGCAAAGGTAACTGCTATGATAATGCTGTTGCGGAGTCTTTTTTTGGGAGTTTGAAAATAGAGGAGGTACATAAAAATACATATCTAAATATATTTGAAGTTAGGAGAAATATTTTTGAGTATATTGAGGTATTTTATAATAGGCGTAGAAAACATTCATTTTTAGGATATAAGAGTCCTATCAAATTTGAGGAAGAATACTATGCTGCTTAATATGCTGCTTAATGAAAAAAAAGCTAAAAAGGACTGTACTAAATATTGGGGGAAGGTCAAATGGAAAGGATGGCGTTGGCTTTGGTGTGAGCATAGCGACTAGGGAATGGTGTAGTTCACTCACTTGTTGGAGAGAGTAGCCCTTACCTATAGTCGTGATAGTTTTATCAGTCAACAGAAGATAGTGTCGACATCACCACCAATGGCAGCGGGGGGATTGCCGAATGTAAGGACTGCACCAGTTCCTATAGCCGTTGTGAAAACGCAAGAAGTGATTGAGTATGTAGGGATCGCTTTGAGTTTTTTGTACGACTAGTTGTTTTGTTTGGAATGGATAAAAATAAGTTAGAGTCGTGGGTAGAAACAGGCTTTGGATGGAGAAGTCAGAGTCGTGGATAAAAACAAGCTTCGCTTGTTTTTGCGATAAAAGCGGCGATTCAGGAAGGGTACGGAAAAAGGCCCTTTGTGCAGAGACGTTTTTTGTGAGGACCGGACTTTGGATAAAAATAAGCTAGAGTCGTGGATAATAACTAAGCTTCACTTGTTTCCCATGTGGAGCCTTGCCTTTTTCGCGCCCTTAAAATCGAGAGCTTTGCTTCAGCAAAGCTTTCCACAGAACGTCTTCTTCCCAACCAAGCCTTGCATTTTTTGCGCGCTTAAAATCGTGAGCTTTGCTTCAGCAAATCTTCCCAAGAGAGCCTCCCAGCTTTGCTTGTTTCCCACGTGTAGCCTTGCTTTTTTGCGCGCTTAAAATAATCATGAGCTTTGCTCCAGCAAATCTTCCCAAGAGAGCCTCCCCACTTCGCCTGTTTCCCATGTGAGCCTTGCATTTTTTGCGCGCTTAAAATAATCGGGTACTTTGCTCCAGCAAAGCTTTCCACAAAAGCCTTCCAATCGCAAAGCCTACCACGAACGCCTCCCGCTAACGTCTAGCACGAACGGCCTCTCTCCTTATTAAAATAAGCTAGAGTTCGTGGATAAAAACAAGCTTTGCTTATTTTTACGATTGAAGCGGCAATTCTGGAAGAGTGTGGAAAAAGGCCCTTGAATCGCCGATTTAAGGCATTCCATGCAGGTGTTTTCTTATTTTTTTGTATTTTGCAACAGCACCTCTATTTTTACTTTTTCATGGGGTCGCCGTCGCCTTCATGGTGGGTGAAATGTAGCATGCGTTGGCATTCCGCTTCTGAAAGACCGGTCATAGAAGAAATTTGAGATATGGACTGGCCGTTAGCGTACATCTTTTTAAAGATTTCTGCCTTACCTTCTGCTTTACCTCTGGCTTCACCTTCCGCTTTGCCTCTGGCTTCGCCTCTAGCTTCTGCCTTTTCCAATTCAGGCAAAACGTATTTTGTGATGTCTGCAACTGCTCCCATATCTAATATCCTCCCTTCAAAGGCAACTAACCTAGTCTTAAGCCCTTCTTCTAGTATGTCGACGATTTTTTTATCAATAACCAGTCCTCTTCGTACATCAGCTGGCATGGTAATTTTCTTCTTATCCTTAACAAACTCTGACAAGAAAACACCATCCAGGCTGTCATTCAGTGGAGCTTCCTCAATGTTTAAAATATAAACCTTAAATGCTTGGTAGTCAATCACATAGCGTCCTTTTACTTGTTGAGATACTTTGCTTGTAGTCTCACTTAGAAACTTCGATGGTTTTTGTGATACTATCAGGCTAACGGTGCTGTTGGCTTCATTTGCTTTCTTTTCCAAATTCAAATAGCTTTGATGATAGATCATGGCATCTCGAATATCCGAAATAGAAAAGCGATCACGAAAAGACTTATAACTGACTAAATTATATTTCTGGAAATAATCTAAAAGATGAAACTTCTTGTGCATGGCATGTTTTGTCTGTGTTCCTTCTTGGGGCTGTTGCAAATCCCCTCTCCCTCTCCCTTCCCCTCCCCTCCCTCAATAATCAATACATCCAAGCGTCTAGGCTGTTTGAATAACTCGACTTCTGTGAGTACCTGACAACCTAACGCCTCAAAAAACTCAGTACATTGTATCTTAAAGAAGGTATCAAGGGTAAGGGTTATCTTTTTATTTGTGGCCATGATAACTATAGGAAAATCGTATCTTATTAACGTAAGACTACAAATCAGTGTCTCTTATGTTTTATAAACGTTTCCAACTCTCATTTGACTAGAATTTTGACAAAGCACTGTATTGCCTCTTTTTTCTCAAATGCTGTCATTTATCTTCTAACAGTATTTAGTCTATCGGCATCGGACAATAGTCTTTCCGGGAGAATATCAATACCATATGGGTGCTATCCACATATTTTTATTCGCTGTCCAGAGTCCAGTCTCCCCAAAAACACAGCTTCCATCCCAAAAACAAGCTTCGCTTATTTTATCCATCGTGGGATTGTTGTAAAATGCAAAGAGCCAAAAAGTGAGCCTTCTACAATACTTTGAATCGGCGATTCATGGTGCTTTCACGGCACTCCATTTGTAATTATTTACATTTCGTAAGCTCCTCATTACGTTTGAAAGAAAAAAACTCGCGGAATACTGTAGTAGAGCGGGGGCGGGGACAACACACATACATATTTTCCTTGCTTATTACAGGGTTTATTTCGATGTTAGCGAAGTCCGGTTTTCTTAGGACTGTTGTAAAATGGAGAAAAGGAATAAAATGTCCGTCTAAAATGCTTTGAATCGGTGTTTCATGGCGCTTTCATGAGACTCCATTTGCAACTATTTATGTTATACAACAGTTTCTCTTAAGAGAGAGGGTCTAAAATAAGGCTTTATCATTGAACCCAGAAAACGATTGGAACGATTGGAACGATTGGAACGATTGGAACAGATAGGTGGTCTAAAATAAGGCTTTATCATTGAACCCAGAAAACAGGAAAAAATCTACCTCGTTTTTTGAAAAAGAACCTTTTGCTTTACAGTACACTGAGCAAGTACCAGAATTACTTGCTGAACTAGATTGTAGTCTTTTACTCTCCACTTACCAAGTAGGTAAATTAATTCTAATTAGTTCCGATGGGAACAAACTGACACAACTTCTCCGTGATTTTCCTAGAGATATGGGCATTGCTCTTAAAGGAGATCAGTTGGCTCTAAGTACTGAAAATGAAGTCATCATCACAGGCAATAGCCCCAAACTGGCGCGTTCGTATCCAAGAAAGCCGAATATTTACGATGCCCTTTTTTGTCCCGTGTCAACTCATTATACCGGTTATGTGGACATGCATGATCTGTGCTGGAGCGGAGATAAATTACTTGGTGTTAATACTCGCTTTTCCTGTTTGTGTCGTATGGATAGTGACTATCATTTCATTCCGATTTGGCAGCCACCTTTTATTTCTAAATTAGATAGCACGGACAGATGTCATTTGAATGGCCTTGCGCTCCTAAATGGAGAACCCAAGTACGCTACGGCTCTAGGGCGTAAAGTGATTGCCCAGAAGGTTGGCGGGAGCAGCGCTACAGTGGGGGTGTGTTAATGGATGTAGAAAAAAATGAAATTTTAATGGAGGGTTTAGCTGTTCCCCACTCACCACGTTGTTATAAAGGAGAACTTTATTTCTTATTGTCTGCAAGTGGTGAATTAGTACGATACGAAAGCGAAACTAAAAGCTATACGATTATTAATTGTATGCCTGGTTTCGTGCGCGGCTTAACTTTCTATAAAGATTATATTTTTGTGGGTCTTTCACGCTTTCGTACCAGTAAAAACACAACTTTTGGTGATTTTCCTCGTGACCCGCAAAGCTTAGAATGTGGAGTAACGATTTTGCATTCCAAGACGGGATCAATTGTGGCTGAAATACGCTATTTAAATCTATGTGAAGAGATATATGATTTAGGAATTTTGGAAGGGATGCGTCGTCCCAATATCTTGAATACAAAGGATGCGAGCTATAAGAATTTTTTGCTTATGCCTGAAGATTCCTTTTGGTTGTGGGGAAAGGAGGAGGATATATCATGAAAAAAGAGGATAAAATTGATATTTGATGAGTTCAGAATAAACCGAAAGTGGATGATGATTGAGTGAAACCCTTTCTTGTGTGGTTGACTGGTTTATCTGGTGCAGGAAAGACAACATTAGCTCTAGGCTTGCAGCAGAAGTTAGAAACCCTAGGCTATTCGGTTTTCGTACTGGATGGAGATGATTTGCGTAAAGGATTGAGCAGTGATCTGGATTTTTCTCGTCAAGATCGCAGAGAGAATATACGCCAGGCGGCCCATGTCGCTCATTTATTTTTACAGAAAAAATTTATCGTCATTGCTGCTTTTATCTCTCCTTATGAGGAAGACCGAGGGCTTGCTCGTCAATTACTTGAAAAAAATCAATTCCAATTTATCGAAGTTTACTTAGTTAAGCTTGAAAAAGGCACTATATTAAGAAAATGCCATAACCCATATTTCCTTTTTTAAGGAAATATTAGTCAGATATTGCGGAATAAATTTAAGCCAAGAAAAAGCTTTTAGCAATTTTCTCATATTAAAGCCAGCACCTAGTAAAACCGCATACATCTTATCACCTTCTTGCGTTAAGAGGTGATTTCGTCGTACACCTCCATCATTCTTCATGTGACCAATGATGGGTTCAATAGCGGCTCTTCTTTTCATCCACTTGCGTAAACTACGTTTCATTTTTTTCTTCCTCTTTGCGCCAACAATGTGAACTGTTATCCCATCTTTAACTTTCGCTCCTCTATAACCTCTATCCACAAAAACTTCTTTTACACTTAATGAATTGGGTAAAAACCTTTCTACCTGTTCTATGGCCGATGGTAATGTATGCCCATCAAAAGGATTACCATGTTTTGCCATCGCGCCTAAAACAAAGTTACCTTGACTACTTGTCACGTAACTTGCCTTACATCCAAATTCATACTTCTTATGCGTTTTTCCTTTAGAGATACATTCTACTTCCGGTGCATGTAAACTATAAACTTTGTTTTTGCTATCCTTGGTTTGATCGTAAAGACGGTGAAGAAGACACAAAGAAGATTCATAATTTTTATGTAAGTCTATAGAATGTAATTTACGCTCTACATCCCGTAAAACACGGCCAAAATAGGTTTTTAAGCTCTTTTGCTCACGCCTTGCAAGTCTGTATTTACGTCCTCTAAAATATCGGTTCTGCATTAATAATGACTTTTTAGATAAACGAGAATAACTTTGGCGAAGACGAATATTATTTCTCTTAGCCAGTTCTGATAAATATTGTAAAGCTTTAAAATATAGTTTACCATCTGTTGGATATGTAATGGCCTTTTCCTGAACTGTTGTATCTACATTTACTTTTTGGACATGATGTCTACGCAGTAATTTATTAGAAAGAGCACAACGAATTGTTTCTTCTAAAAGCTTTTCCATCCCTTTAGATTTTATACGCTTACGCCATCTGCTTAATGTGCTATGATCACAAGGAGCTTCCTGCTGGAATTCTTGGTATCCGCAAAAGTGTTGCCAATAGACATTTTGAACCCATTTATCTAAAACACTTTCATCACTTTCATTAAATGTGGCTTTTAAGTAATGCAGTCCTACCATCAAGCGGGTTAACTTGGCTGGACGGCCATTGTCAGGACAATAGAGTTTACCAAATTCAGTATCAAACTTTTCCCAATCTATTTTCTGAGCTAAACGAAATAAGGGCTCATTATGATTGAGCATACCTTCCAAATTCGTCTTAAACAAGTCTCTTTGATAATCATTTTTTTTTTGAGCTAACATAGGGAACCTCTGAAAAATAATGCTTGAAAAACACAAGCTTTTGAACACCTTTTCGCAAAACCTTGCGATTATGGGTACTACTTTTTACTTCAGAATAGCTTATAAATGCGAAATATCCATAGTATTCTGGTTTTTCAAGGCTGACTACTTAGCCTGTCCCTTGGAGGTCTGCCAAAGGAGGGATACGAAACAACTATATGCCAAAGCACAGATGGGTAAGATTCAGACCCTTAGCGGTTGGGATGTCCCCTTTGAATTACCCCCCAAAGCTGATGTTGTAGTAGAAAGTGCCCAACTGAGCATCCAGGAATGCGTGGGGAAAGTTTTTCATCGCATATCAAGTTTATTATGGCCTATGCCAAATAGCTGATTCATATTATTAATCAGCCTTAGCGTCGTATACCCATAATTTTATTGGGATTAACCATTATCACGCCTTGCGGAGTAGAAATTTTCATTGTGTCTTTTCCCTGAGAAATAATACGTCCATAGACTTCCCCCATTCCCTTAATCTCTATTGTCGATAGTTTCATTATAACAAAGGGAATCACTTCTGTTGTACTAAGCACGGAGCCATCTTCTGCATCCAGAGTCGTTATCCGACAGAAATAAGCTCCCTCTTCTCTGATGGATTTTGTTGTTAGAGTATACCCTTCTACTTTTTGTTTTAAAATGGGTTTTACAAGATCATGCCTTTTAGCCAACACAACTTCAAACGTAGCTTCTACTTCCGGTTTTTGCCAAGAAAAGAGTAGGCCGTCTTTTAGAACTTCCCTCAGTGCAATAGAGCTATTCTTTTTTGGATAGGTCAGTTTGATTTTAACTTCTTCTATGAGCTTGAAGAAAAGGACGGGCGAGCTAGCAAAAATTTCTCCTTGTTCATCGAAAGCGTTTAGTTTATAATAATAAAGCAACTTGGGAAGTTTAGCTTTGATACGATGAGAGCTCCCAGAGGCTTTTGTTTTCAGAACGGCTTGTGAAAAATTTTTATTTTCAGCAATAACGATTTCTGTGTGGGTGGTTTGAGGAGGGCTTTCCCATCTAAAAACAAACCCCTTTTTTGCAAGGGATTTTTTATCTAAAGTTTGACCTAGAGAAGGCTTGAGGGATAGCAGTGGGGCTATTCCTTTGCTTCTTACTTTGAAGGGTTGTGGAGTGGAGCTGGCAAGGAGTTCCCCCTGTTCATCAATGGCGTTTAGTTTATAATAATAAATGGCTTTGGGGAGCTTAGCTTTGATATGATGAGAGCTTCCGGAGGCTATTGTTTTCAAAACGGCTTGTGAAAAATTTTTATTTTTAGCAATAACGATTTCTGTGTGGGTGGCTTGAGGAGGGCTCTTCCACCTAAAAATAAAACCATTTTTTGCTAGGGATTTTTTATATAAAATTTGGCCTGGAGAAGGATTGAAGGGGACTGGAGGGGTTATCTTTTCTTTTTTGACTTTGAAGGATTGTGTAGTAGAGTTGGCAATCAGTTCTCCTTGTTCATCGAAAGCGTTTAGTTTATAATAATAAAGCGACTTGGAAAGTTTAGCTTTGATACGATGAGAGCTTCCAGAAGCTTTTATTTTCAGAACGGCTTGTGAAAAATTTTTATCTTCAGCAATAACGATTTCTGTGTGGGTGGCTTGAGGAGGGCTCCTCCATCTAAAAATAAAACCATTTTTTGCTAGGGATTCTTCATCTAAAGTTTGGCGTGGAGAAGGCTTGAAGGGGAGTGGTGGGGTTACTTTTTTTTTCCCGACTTTGAAGGATTGTGTAGTAGAGTCGGCAATCAGTTCTCCTTTCTTATTGTAAAACTTCAGTTTGTAATAATAGACTGGTTTGGAGAACTTCTCTTTGATGCTGTAGAAGTTTCTGAAAACTTTCTTTTTTATGACGATTTTGGAAAAATTTCTGTTCTCAGCCACTATCACTTCTGTGTAGGCAATCTCAGGGTTATCCTTCCAGTTTAGAACAAAACCCTTCTTGGCTATGGATTTTTTATCAAAAAGCTGGTCTGGAGGAAGGTTCGAAAGCAAGGGTGTGGCTATTTTTTTTTGACGGACGATGGTAAAGCTTTTGATTAGACTACTGATACCAGAGTTTGTCAAATTGCTTTTGGCAGTAACTCTCCAATAGTATTTTCCTTGTGGGAGATTACTTACATAATTTATAGACAGAGTATCTTTTGTAATAAGGGGGCTTTCAAACGTTTCATCCTCGGCAACTTCCAAGCGATAGACGGAGCTCTCCGGGGCCCTATTCCACGAGAAATTGATAAATGGCTTTATGGTGCTATAAGAAAAAACGCTGTTGTCAAGGGGCTTCTTGGTCTTCACAGCTACTTGAGAGATTACCCGGAATTTTTGCGTGATGCTGTACTGATCTTCAGAATCTGAGAGACGCCAATAATAAAGGCCTGGCTTTAGCCTTGTTGTAAAAGAAGACTTTTTCACCTTTCTGCTGAGTAAAGGATTAGAAAGGTCACTATATTTACTGATTTTAATTTGCACCTTCTGGTTCTCAGATTTCGATTTCCAATTAAAATTCACAGATATAGACCCTCCGAAATTCGCTAGATAGGTTGCTCCATCTTTAGGTTCTTGTGCCACAATTGCCAATTTTCTTTTACTGATTTTTCCCTCGGATAAAATCAGCAGAGTGTCCGGAGTCAGTATCTCCCCTTGTCCACTAGAGTCTAGGAGTTCGCTTCCCTTATCAAGCGCTGCTACTTGTAATTTTCCATTGGTCTTAGCTCTGCTCATAACCAGAGGTCCTGGCCCATTCAGGTGATAAATCTGCCCTCTATTTACAAATTCCAGGCTAAGACTTTTTCCCTTTACCGTCTCATCCGGACGAAAACGTGCAGAGCCGCTATTTAGATGAACACGTTCTTTTTGAGATGTTTCCAAAACGTCAAGGGAAATGAGAGTATTTCCATCCATGTCAATCTTAAATTTCCCATGTATATGGAGAACTGCTGCAGAGTCCCCCCCCGTACGGATGGTATCTTTTTTATAGACAGGATAGCTCCGTTTCATGCTCTCCCATAGTACTTGGCCTTCTGATTTGCGATGGACTACGTTCTTTTTTACAGTTAAAGTGCCGATAGGCTTATTCCGGTTGTTGGAAACAGACCCTTGATAATTAGAGTGGAGGAGTGTAAAGAGCAAGGAAAGTGTTAGGATTCCTCCAGCAAGAAATTTCTTATCTGCAGGAGAGAATAAATTTCTTTTCTTTTTTTTAGACCTAGCCATAATCAAAAAAACTGCTTATTGCTTTTCTTGACCCGCTAATATTTCAAATTTCTCTTCTTTAGCTTCCGTATCCACAGTAGAGGTTTGGTTGGTATCCTTTATGTCAAGGATTTGTCGCAATTCCGAAAGACTCTTCGGAGCTTGTGAATCATCATGACGTCCCAGAACGGCATATATTTTTTGCGGATCTTTTTTACCCTTAACTTTAATGGTTGGCATGGGAACAAGTTTGAATATACCCTCTACTTCATTGTAGGCGCTTTCAGAGATCAGGAGGTCTGTACCAAAGGGTTTGTTCAGGGCCTCAATACGTGAGGCTAAATTTACGGTATCTCCAATTACAGTGTATTCCAAGCGTTTTTCTGAACCAATTTGTCCGGAAATGACGGTACCTGTATTGATTCCACTACCCATCTTCGCAATAGGGAAGTGACCCTTATGGTTCTGATTAAAGGCAAGCAAAGCCTTGCGCATGTAGAGGCCAGCATCAATGGCGTTTTCTGTATGGTTACCTTGCCCACTGATGGCACCCCAATGGGCCATGATGGCATCTCCAATGTACTTATCCACTACCCCATGAGTCTGAAGGATGCAGTTTACCATCTCTGTGAAGTAGGCGTTCAAAAAAGCCACCACCTTCTCTGGTTTTAGACCTTCGGAAATGGCTGTAAAGCCTCGTAAATCAGAAAAGAAAATGGCGGCTTTTTTACTTTCTCCCCCCAATTTGATATCGCCCTTGAGTACTTGCTCGGCAATCTCCTTGTTTACAAATTTACCAAAAGCATCTTTCATTTTTTCTCTTTCGCCCAGACCCGTTGCCATGTTGCGAAAAGCATAGGTGAGTTGACCTACTTCATCTCCTGATCTAGGTACAATATCCAAGCTGTAGTTACCTTCTGCCACTTGATGAGTTGCTTTTACTAATGAAACGATCGGCCTAGATATGAGCTTAGCAAAAAAATAGATGAGAATCACGGAAATGGTTAAGAAAATAAACATAATAATTATATTGCGGTTACGGATGATATTCACTGGCTCAAACGCTACGTCTCTGCTCACTTGGGCAATGATTCCATAGTCTCCTATGGTTAGCTTTTTATAGGAAGCCATGTAAACTGTATTGTCCAATTTAGAGAGGTACTGAGTTTGACCCGCGCTAATCGGAGTTTGCCACATCTTTTTTACGATATCTTCTTTGAAAAAATTAGACCGAGCTAGGATTACTTTGAGATCAGGGTGTAAGACCACATCACCCCTTTCATTTACCATGAACGTAGTTACTGTTTTTTGCAGTTTAAAATTCTGTAGGATGCGTTCTGGATCCATATAAAGCAAAAGAAGTTTATCGTTTATCTTTTGGCAAATACCCAAAAGAGCCTGTCCCTTTTGCGAGGCATTAAAGAAGTTCAACTGTCCTTCTGCCAGTCCTTGGGTGTGGTATTTGTTTAGACTGTTGATTTCCTCAATATTGTCGGGGGAGATTTGATTGACTTGCATCATCTGTTGATTGTATATTCGTTTGGGGAAGGAAGGCCCGCCCTTACTCAAGCCCACATAAATAAAGTGTGGGTTTTTTTGGAAAAATGAAGATTCCCTTTCACTATGCAGGGCAGGGAAGCGATCAAGCGCTTCAAGCTCGCGGCGGATATAACGGATTTCCGATTCTGTCCACTCTGCCGTGGACCTCACCAAATTTAGATTGTTCTCTTGCACACTCACCTCTGAATGGGCAGTAAAAAAGGATGAGGCTAAAAAGATCATTCCACTCAACGCCACTAGGACAAGGGAAGAAATGATCCCAATTAGCTTGACCCGAATGCTATAGCGCGAGGGTTTGAAGGAGGTCTTTTCTGGCTTTTGTACCATGGTGCTATCGTATCGCAATTAAGTTTAGCTTCCTAAAGCCGTAAAGTCCTTTTTGTATTTTGCAACAGCACCTCTATTTTTACTTTTTCATGGGGTCGCCGTCGCCTTCATGGTGGGTGAAATGTAGCATGCGTTGGCATTCCGCTTCTGAAAAACCGGCCATAGAAGAAATTTGAGATATGGACTGGCCGTTAGCGTACATCTTTTTAAAGATTTCTGCCTTACCTTCTGCCTTACCTTCTGTTTTACCTTCCGCTTTGCCTCTGGCCTCTGCCTTTTCCAATTCAGGTAAAACATATTTTGTGATGTCTGCAACTGCTCCCATATCTAATATCCTCCCTTCAAAGGTAACTAACCTAGTTTTAAGCCATTCTTCTAGTATGTCGACGATTTTTTTATCAATAACCAGTCCTCTTCGTACATCAGCTGGCATGGTAATCTTCTTTTTATCTTTAACAAACTCTGACAAGAAAACACCATCCAGGCTGTCATTCAGTGGAGCTTCCTCAATGTTTAAAATGTAAACCTTAAATGCTTGGTAGTCGATCACATAGCGTCCTTTTACTTGTTGAGATACTTTGCTTGTAGTCTCACTTAAAAACTTCGATGGTTTTTGTGATACTATCAGGCTAACGGTGCTGTTGGCTTCATTTGCTTTCTTTTCCAAATTCAAGTAGCTTTGATGATAGATCATGGCATCTCGAATATCCGAAATAGAAAAGCGATCACGAAAAGACTTATAACTGACTAAATTATATTTCTGGAAATAATCTAAAAGATGAAACTTCTTGTGCATGGTATGTTTTGCCCGCATTCCAAGGAGGGGCTGTTGTGAAGCTCCTCCCCCTTCCTCTCCACCTCCCTCGATAATCAATACATCCAAGCGTCTAGGCTGTTTGAATAACTCGACTTCTGTTAGTACCTGACAACCTAACGCCTCAAAAAACTCAGTGCATTGTATCTTAAAGAAGGTATCGAGGGTAAGGGTTATCTTTTTATTCGTGGCCATGATAACTATAGGAAAATCGTATCTTATTAACGTAAGACTACAAATCAGTGTCTCTTATGTTCTATAAACGCTTCCAAATCTCATTTGACTATAATTTTGATGAAATACTGTATTGCCTCTTTTTTTTTGGACTTGAATTCACAGTCTTTACTACAAATCCAAATTCATCTTAGAAATATAGTCAACCCAAACAAATGAAAACTGTACCAATCGATAAATATAAAAAACCTCGGATGCAAATGGTACAAAAACAAATCTATAGCAAGAGGGATTCATGATACGCATATCCTCTTTACGAAGTATTAGAGATGATGAAGGGGCTGTTGCGAAATGTTGGGAGGCTCTCTTGGTAGCTTTGATAGGGCAAAGCCCCAATTTTAAGGGCGCGAAAAAGGCAAGGCTGGTGCGAAATGTAAAGAAGTGCAAATAGAGCACTGTAAAATATCAATTTAAGGCATTCTATGCAGGCATTTCTCTTTTTTTTTGTACTTTTGCAAAGCACCTCTATTTTTACTTTTTCATGGGGTCACCTTCATGGTGGGTGAAAGACAGTATGCGTTGGCATTCCGCTTCTGAAAGACCGGTCATAGAAGAAATTTGAGATATGGACTGGCCGTTAGCGTACATCTTTTTAAAGATTTCTGCCTTACCTTCCGCTTTGCCTCTGGCCTCTGCCTTTTCCAATTCAGGTAAAACATATTTTGTGATGTCTGCAACTGCTCCCATATCTAATATCCTCCCTTCAAAGGTAACTAACCTAGTTTTAAGCCCTTCTTCTAGTATGTCGACGATTTTTTTATCACTAACCAGTCCTCTTCGTACATGAGCTGGCATGGTAATCTTCTTCTTATCCTTAACAAACTCTGACAAGAAAATACCATCCAGGCTGTCATTTAGTGGAGCTTCCTCAATGTTTAAAATATAAACCTTAAATGCTTGGTAGTCGATCACATAACGTCCTTTTACTTGTTGCGATACTTTACTTGTAGTCTCACTTAAAAACTTCGATGGTTTTTGTGATACGATCAGGCTAACGGTGCTGTTGGCTTCATTTGCTTTCTTTTCCAAATTCAAATAGCTTTGATGATAGATCATGGCATCTCGAATATCCGAAATAGAAAAGCGATCACGAAAAGACTTATAACTGATTAAATTATATTTCTGGAAATAATCTAAAAGATGAAACTTCTTGTGCATGGCATGTTTTGCCTGTGTTCCTTCTTGGGGCTGTTGCAAAGCCCCTCTCCCTTCCCCTCCCTCAATAATCAGTACATCCAAGCGTCTAGGCTGTTTGAATAACTCAACTTCTGTTAATACCTGACAACCTAACGCCTCAAAAAACTCAGTGCATTGTATCTTAAAGAAGGTATCGAGGGTAAGGGTTATCTTTTTATTTGTGGCCATGATAACTATAGGAAAATCGTATCTTATTAACGTAAGACTACAAATCAGTGTCTCTTATGTTTTATAAACGTTTCCAAAAACGTTTCCAAATCTCATTTGACTATATTTTTGATGAAATACTGTATTGCCTCTTTTTTCTCAAATGCTGTCATTTATCTTCTAACAGTATTTAGTCTATCGGCATCGGACAATAATCTTTCCGGGAGAATATCAATACCATATGGGGTACTATCCACATATTTGTATCCACTGTCCAGAGTCCATCTGGCCTGAGGTTTGCAAATAAAACGATCAGTAAGCAAAGGACATATCATAGAACACGCAATCGGCGGCCTAATCAAAAGATTAGGCGTTGATAGGCATATTATCAGAAATATCACAAAAAATTTTAATGACACAGCAATGCTTAGTGTCACTGGAATTGGGAACGACTGCTGAGGTACCATGGAATAAAATTCAAGAATTGGCTATAGGGATAAAATACGCTAAAATTGAATTTTTGTAAAAAAGCTCTGGTATGCTCCTCTCAAACAAAAGTGTTTTTATTTTTTGTAGTGCAATTTTTTGCAGTATGAATAATGACTCTAACTGAGTAGAAGCTGTTGGTATTTTATGACAAAGAAAGGTGAATATTTTTTTTTGCGAGTCTGGACAAAATCAGATGTCACATCTATCCGCAAGCATTTGATGGTGATAGACGATTTTTACGGGACTTGTGGGAACTGTAAGCAGATTGGTTTGAATTATATAAATGAGAAAATATGCAAGGGATGTGGTACAGAGTTTCGTTATTTAGCAACGAATCAAAAGAAAATTTCTGAGGTAGCTAAAATATTAGACAGAATTCAGAAGGATGATTTAAATTTCACTCTGATTGATCGAGATGATTTTGATTTTATCGAAACGAAAACAAAAGCAGAAGACCTTTTTTCGTGAGGAGGTATGACCATATAGCAGTTCTTGTATTTCACCCCAAATAACGCTCTAAGACTATGAGAAATCTTCAGGTTTAGTATTGCAATACAAAATAATCACCATAAATATTCATTAAATATTTATGGGAAAGCCACAAACGAGATTTCTGTCGATTACTGTCCGACCCTCATATTACTGCCATTAAAATTGCTGACAAGTGAATAAGAGTCTCATAGTCGTGAGAGGCCTTTGAATGGCTTGTTGCGAAAAATCGGCTCATAATTTAGAAATACAAAGCGTAGGCTACCCATTTTTGAAGCCCTGATGCTCTTTTGTAACAACTCTACTATCAAAATATGAGGAGAAATATTTAAAAATATAAAAAATGATGTATAGTTTTAAGGGGTTAAAGCGATCGGTAAAAAATAAAATACCAATAAAATACCTATTGGGGGCTTTTGAGTCTCTTTTTGTTTCCAGTTTAGAGACATTCTTCCTTTACTTTCGTTGGGCATTGTTATTGGCAAGCTTTACGTTTTTATTCTCGGGTTGTAGTAATGAAGAAGATAGTGGGCATTCTTATCCGGTATCCCTTACACTAACTTGTCCTTATTCAGCTATAGATATTTCTTACATGACAGACCACGACCAAAGTCCATCAAGATTGATTGGGTGTTTATCTATATCACCAGACTACATAGACCTTTACGAAGCCAAAGGTACAGTAAAATACGTGATATTGACACGCAAACGCACAGATTATGGAATTGGACGTGTCGAGGTGTTACAAGATGGCGAAGTCATTAACTCTGACCAATGTTCTCGCAGGGGCTGTTTACTTCGACTGAAAGGGACGACAGCACCAAAGAACTAATTATTTTGGTCTTTTTGTTTTTGTTTAAGTTATGGAGAAAAAAACATGCTATGCAGATTTTGAATATGTTCGGGGTTCTTGTTAATCGCTATAAAGACAGTAGCTAGGTCGCCAAGCACTCCTTAATTTCAATTTTTTATTTTAACTTGAAATAGTAAAACTCCTTCAATTGGGATATAAATCTTGAAAAAACTCCCCATCTTTTTCGGAGAAAAATGTCTCAAAACAAACCATCCGGTTCAGCATCGTAGACGCAGCAATTCCCGTGGGAGGCTGTACAGCGGCAGCCTTTAGCATATTTCCTGTTTTAGTTACAGCAGCTGCACGGGTAGTGGTTGTAGATAGGTCTGCCTCATATTTCCAAAGACTCCCCTGAGTTGTAGCCAAAAGCATCCGGCTACTCTCTGCTCTGTTTTGTTTAAAATAGGAAACAGAATACAATAAATCATTTTCAGAGAGAACTCCATCCGAGTCCATATCAAAGGTAACACTCCACCTATAATTTGTTTCATCAACAGGGAGTTCCGTATGATCAAACGTGAGCATATTTGGTAAGTCTTCCATTGTGAGTTCAATGCTTACAGTGCTTCCACTCACAACAATTTCCATACTTTTTAAGTCTATAAAACCTTGGGGCACATCATTTTTAGGATCAGAAAAGACTCCATTTGTAGGGATACTTACAAAATTATTATTACAATCTCGTATACCGCTACTATCATCACTACCACCACCACCGCCACCATCATCATCATCATCATTTTTACAGGCAATCATCAAAGATAACGCCATAATCAAAATTACAGGTAATATCTTCCTAATGTGGAACTGTTGTGGAACTGTTGTCCAGAACGAGGTTTTTACTTTTATTTTTCATAACTTACAGCACAATAAACCAGCGTGAAAACTGACGTAAAGTGACTCTCCTTGCTTAAATATTTCTTTTTTTTTGTCTCTTTTAGTTAGTACATCAAGAGGTCCATCCGTCGGCAAGTAAATTTATCCTACAAATTATTACAATAAGATTAAATAAAGATTAAATAAAGATTAAATAAAAAATAGTGCATAGTTTTAGGGTTTAAACCAGTATACTCTTGCTTCGTTGTATTATGTATCACATGAGACTGTTGCAAAATGTAAAGAATTGCAACTAGAGTGCCATGAATCGCCAATCTAAGGTTCTTTAGAAGATTAACTTCCTGTCTTTTTGTATTTTGCAAAAGTCCCTACATTGAGAAGTAAACCACATAGTATCAGAGTTGTGATTAGGGAAGACCCACCGTAACTTAAAAAAGGTAATCCTACTCCTGTTATGGGAAGCATACCCGTTACCACAAAAAGATTTAAAAGAGCCTGCCCCATAATCATCGTTAGAGCACCTATGCCCAATAGAAAGGCAAAAGTATCTTCAACTTTACGTAAAATATATAGAGTACGCCAAAGAAAAAAAGTAAATCCACCCAATAAAAGACAGACTCCTATCCAACCAAAGTCTTCCACAAAAAGAGCCAGAGCAAAGTCAGTATGGCCGTAAGTTAGATAACGGTGTGCAATACCACTAGCTAGGGGCTTACCCATAAGTCCCCCATCTTGAAAGGCGCGGAACGAAGTGACCAACTGATAGCCACCCTCGAACCTGTATTTATATGGGTTTAGCCAAACGCTTAGCCGTTCTAGGCGGTAATTCCAAAATAAGGCGAGTATAGCAATGATAGGCAGAAAGCTGAGAGCAATTCCCAAGAGACGTAGTAGGGGGAAACCAGCTACATAAATTAAAACAAAAATGATGCCGAGTATGCATAGGGTTGTGCCATACTGTGGTTCTGCCAGAATCATCAGGAGAACGGCACCAATTAAAAAACTTCGTTTTAAAATCTGAGGAACACCTAATTCATTGGAATGAATTAGGTGTAGAGTTTGGGCCAAAAAACAAATGAGAGCAATTTTACTAAACTCAGAGGGTTGAAAAGTAAAGGGGCCTAGAGTTAACCAACGGTAGAAATTACCATGAGAAGAAGTCACGCTTTTTCCCAGTCCCGGAATAAAAACTAAACTCAAAAGAAACAGACAGGCGAATATTCCCAGAGTGGCTAGTCGTGAAATGACTTGGAGACGAATAGTGGAAAAGAAAAGCATGGCAACCAGCCCTATGCCTAAGGCGAGGGCTTGTCTTTTTAGAAAATATGTTGTATCTTGGTATTTTTGATCTCCTATGATGGAAGAAATGGGATGCATGGCGAGTACCCCCCCAAAGGCTAAAAAAAGTATAGCACAGCAGAGCAATATATCTCGGCCATGGGTGTCACAGAAGTCATTTGTGTGTGTGTGGCTAGAGCTTCCTAGAGGATGTTCATTTACCTCTCTACCTTTTCCCTTTCTCACAAATATAGGGCTGTCTATGGGTGTATCGTTTTTGATTTGTTTTTTGGTTTGGTTTTTATGACAAAAGCTAGGAGTTTTTGTGGTCTTTCCCATATTCTTGTACCAATTGGAGGAAGTGTTTTCCCCTCTGGAGGTAATTTTGATAGGCGTCAAATGAGGCACATCCTGGGCTTAATAATAAAATGAGACCTTTTTGTTTTGTCGTTTGTGCACTAGCTAAGTCCTTAGTATAGCTTTCGGCAATATTCTTGGCTAGCTCAAATCCACTTTTCAAATGGGGAGAGGGAGGATGGAGCTTATGGGAAAAAGGAAATGTTTCTCCTTGGATTTGTTGATGAATGCTTGCGCCTGCTTCTCCAAATGGAAAGATGTCTAGTTGGAAAAAGGCCGTTACCTGAACTTGTTTTAAGTAAGAAAAATGGCTCTCTTTTTTCAACCGGCCTCCACATAGTAAAAAGACATGATTTTGTGGAAAACTTTCGAGAGCTGCTTTAACGGCCTGTAAAGTGGTGGCTTTACTATCATTGTAGCAAGATAAAGCATAGTGCCGATTCTCTTGACAAAGATTTAGAGCACCGATATACTCTAGTCGATGTGGTAGACCACGAAAATCTCTAAGATTTTTTTTGAGAAGCTCCAGATGGATATGGACAGAAAGGCGACTTTCCAATTCTTTCAAGGCAGCTAGAGAAAAAAGTATGTTGTGGTAATTATGTTTCCCGACAAGAGCTAGGTCTTTGGCTTTGATTAGCATTTCGCTTCCCCAGTGAAAAATTTCATCACCCTCCTTTGTTCCCATATTCGTTTTAAGCTCTAGAGGCAAAAGACGTGGGCTGTTCGTTGTGTTTTTTGTTTTGTGTAGGTGTTTGATCAGATATTCTTGGAGATCTGTTGAGACGATGAGTAAATCATCTATCGTTTGTTTGCGACAAATATTTGCTTTTGCTTCAAAATACGCTTCTTGGTTGTTGTAGCGTTCCCTGTGGTCGTTAGATAAGTTTAAGAGTAGGCTTGTGTGAGGATGAAAATAGGTGAGGCGTTCCAGTTGAAATGAAGAACATTCTACAACGAGTATGTCATAAAGTAATGGATCCAAAGCGATTTCTGAAAGTGGTCTTCCAAAATTTCCGCAGGCGACAGCCTTTAGGTGGGTGCTTTTATTAATTAACTCACACAAAAGAGCCGTTGTTGTGGATTTCCCATCCGTACCCGTTATGGCAATAATATATGGTTTGCCTCTGTTCTCTCTTTTGTATCGCTCCAAAAGATAATAATAACCAAAATCATTTTCTGCGTAAATAGGGATGCCTTTTGCATGGGCTACTGTTAGTATGTCTATATTTGGGTCTAATCCCGGAGAAACGATGATGGCATCTATTTGGTGCTCCTTTAGAATTTTTGCATCTTGTCTGGGACGAAGATCTTGAACTCGGGGAGAAGAGAGAAGCTGATGAAATTTTGGATGATGTGTTGGGTTTTGATCCGAGAGTAAAACATTTGCAAAAAGAGAAAGGCCAAGACTGGCTGCATAGCTTCCAGAAAGTCCACTGGCCCCACAGACTAAAATGGTTTGATTTTCTAGAGTGAAGGGTGCACGAGTCTTTTTCCCGCGTGTATGGGACGTCATCATATAGTACAGTGATTTCGATATAAAATGGACTGCTATGGATCGCTGGCATTCATAGGGGAGGACTATCTTTCGAGCTACTTCTGTTAGAGGTATTTCGACTAATAGAATAGAGAGTCGTTACGCGTGTTTTGATGCCACCTCTAACATTGTAGTCCAAATGAATTCGAAGCCAAGAAGGCAGGCAAGCACGGATAAGATCATCTTTGACTCGGTTAGCCACATTTTCTTGAAAAATACCTAGATTTCTATAGAATAGGACGTACTCCTTTAGACTTTTTAGCTCAAGGCAGTAAGCTCTAGGGCGATAGGATATGAGCAATTCTCCATAATCCGGAAGACTTGTTTTGGGGCAAATGGCACTAAATTCAGATATGGAAAAATCTATTCGATAGGAGCGATCTTCATAGATGTTTTGAAAAACTTCTATGGGAGGAGACACCATCTCTCGTATGTTTTGCTGGCGTCCATCATAGCTCGCCGTATGGAGTGTCGTCATCTGGGCTTATATTGGCAAGGATATGGATATACACACATGTCTAAAAAAACAGGACACTATGAAAAAGAACGTAACAGAGGCGATAACCCCCAGTACAAATATGGAAACAAACGAAGCCTCCGAATATTTATGATCATAATCGTCTAAATAAAGAGAACAGAGAGCAGAGTATAAGACGCAAGCATAAACGTATACTTTATCCTTTTCGATGTAACTACTCTCCGTCTCTATTTGTAATTCAGAGTTAACTCCAATGGAAATGCTCCCAAGAAAATGATCCCAAATATAACAAAAAAATTATCTTTTATTTAGAGACCTTTTCTTTGATTGCTTCCCGTAAAGAACTGATTTTATCTTTCAACTGATTAACTTTATCGCTAGGGATGACTTGTTTGATTTGCTCCACAACGGTATTGTATTGCCCTTCTAATTGGGAGACACCATCTTTATAAGCACTGCCAGCTTTGTTGGCTAGTTCATCAACACGGTCAGAAATGTCTTCTACAGCTGAACGTAATTTAACAGAAGCTTCACTCTTATCAGCGGCACCCTTCTTTTTCAATTCTTCAAAGGAATCTTTCACCTGACTAATTGCAGAACTAACACCACCTTCACCTGCACGAAATAAAGCAATGCCTGCGTTTAATACACCTTCGATTTCTTTTTGCATTTTATTTTTCTCCTCCCACCCTCTGGCAGATTCTTTTTTTCCCTATCATTGTCAATGTTTTTCGTACTCGACAAAAAAGATCAAACTTAGATTGATGGATTGTGTACTCTTTTTCCGTATATCTTGCTCAACAATTAATAGAACCCGCACCCACTCAAAATCCTAGTACAGGGGGAAATACTTCTAGTTCTGGCGGACAATTCAGCTTTTTTCTTATGTTGGGAGCCCTTGTTGTCTCCATGTATTTTCTTCTGATTCGGCCTCAACGCAAAGAAGAAAAACGTAAAAAGGAAATGTTGAAAGCTTTAGATAAAGGAGATCCTGTGACTACGGGTAGTGGAATATTAGGTACGGTTTCTTCTGTAAAGGAAAATAGTGTTATAGTGAATGTAGGTAATGATGTTCGCATTGAGTTTTTACGTTCTGCAATTAGTCAGGTTCGCAAAAATAAGTCTCAAAAAGAATAGGTTATGTATGATGGCAGGGTTACGTCTGTTTTTTGAGGCTAGTTCTAGCTTTTTTGAGGTTGCCCGGTACGCTCATTGTTTGATATTTCTTTTCTTTCTCAGTTTTCTTATTGTCTCTCCCCTTCAGTCACAAGCCTCGCAATCGCCTTCTTTGTCAGAAAAAACTCGAAATAAAGGTACTATACCAGCGATAAAAAAAAGTAATCCCATTCAGAAAGACTTGGATTCGTACTCCACAAAAAAGGCTTCACCCATGGAACAAACAATGGAACAAACAATGGAACAAGAAAATACTTCCAATGCGATACCTGTCCAAACCGGGAAAAAAACAGAAAAAGGGAAGGCAACCAATGCTTCCAAAAGATCTAACTCATCGGGTAAATCTAATCAGCAGTCTAGGAGTGTAAATTCACCAAGAACAACATCAAAAGCGAATGGGCCTTCGTCTCAAAAAAGAGATGAAGAAGTCTCTCCTCGCAAGAAATCCATGTCTTTCACTTCTTCCCGTGTGAGCAAAAAAAAACCGTTTGTACAACGGAGAAAATGGAATTTTTCGTCTTCCTCGTCTTCCCTAAATGGTCTGATGGAATATATCCCTAACTTTAGTAGGGAACTGTTACCCGGTTATGAAGGCTTTATGCACTCTCAAGGTACAGATTTTCCCCATGAAAATAGCGAAAATAGCGAAAACCGTAATGGAGAAGATGATGGTGTTTTTTCTCAAAGTGACTCAAAAAGTGATTACCAGCAGAGTCAGGGTAAAGAGAAGTCAAAGAAAGAAGAATTTTCTTTCTCCAGTTGGCAAAAGAATCTACCAAAGGGTAAAACGCTCATGAATGTAGGGATTTTAGTTGTGGTTGGTGCTCTTTTTCTTTTCTATCGTCTTCGGGGTGGATTGTTAACTAAGCGATAAGAATTCAGGAATGGTTCAACAGTAAATGATAGATAGACCACTTTGGCCACGTACGGTTTTTGTTTGTTTGATTTTATTCCTTTCTTGGATTATCTTTTCTCCGAATATCCTTTCCCAAAAATTGGTTATTGCTTTTCAAAAAGACTTCCGTGAGAAAGGGAAACCCAAAACAGAAATAACTTCCCAACAAATCCAAGATTTTATCAATGATAGAGAAAATGGGCTATTACTTTTTTTCCCAAATACGAAGTGTGTACCGGAAGCCGGGGATGGCCTGCCAAAAGAAAGGCGGTGTGTTTTGGAGGATAATTTTATAACTTCTGCTCGGGTAAACGAGATTACCCAAACCTATCTTGGTTTACTTCGTTCTCGATTGACACGTGTTTTACCCCATCCCATCGAAGTTTTCTTTGGCTCTCTACGAGATAAAGCCAAAAAAAATCTGAAAATAAAACTAGGGCTAGACCTTCAAGGAGGTATGCGGGCTGTTCTCCGGGCTAACTTTACTCGCTACATAGAGCGTTTAAATGAGAAACTTCAACCGTATTTAACAAGGCTACAGAATGATTTGGCAAAGGAACAAAATGCAGAGAAGCAGGATAGTTTACGGGTCGAGATCGCCTCAATACAAAATAGACTTTCTGTGAATACGGAACAGAGGCTAGAATTATTAAAAAGTGCAAAGGATGTAATTAATAAACGTCTTGCCGCCCAAAACCTAACAGAGCCTGAAGTACGCGTTCAAGAAGAAAGCTATAGTATTGCTGTAGATATGCCGGGTGTGGCGAATTCAGGGGAGGTTTTGGCACGTATTAAAGATACCGTTACAGTGGAATATCGAATTGTAAATGATGAAGTAACGGAAAGGGTATCTAGCATACCAGAGAATCAAGAGGATTTAGCTCGTTTGCAAGAATTGTATAGGCAAGAAAATAGTAATCCTGATGACATCTCTGAATTGTTTCAGAATATAACACAGAGATCCGCTTTAAAAAAGAATGAAGGGCGGATTTTTTTTTACTGGAGACGTTTACGTAATCGACCTAATTCAAAACCCATGCCACGAGAGTTTCGTGTTCTTGGTCCCCCATTATTAGATGGGGATGAAATGGAAACGGCTTGGTCGGGTCGGGATCCAAATAGCCCGTGGTATCAAATTTATTTTCGTCTTTCTGAGGCTGGTTCCACTCGCTTTGGTGATATAACAAAAGAGAATGTGGGTAAGCGTATGGCAATATTATGGGGGGATAGAGTTGTTTCAGATCCCGTACTACGAGAAGCTATTTACGGGGGGAGTGGGGTGATTAGTGGGCAGTTTGGGGATTCAGAAGCTCGTGATATCACAAATGTGATTCAAGAGGGGGCCTTACCTATACCACTAGATCTTGTATCAGTGGCTTCTGTGGGTCCCACCCTCGGACGCAATTCGATAACAGTTGGTGTCTTTTCCATATTGGCTGGCTATGCTGTAGTTGTTTTATTTATGTTAATGTACTATCGCTTATGCGGTCTGGTAGTTGTGTTTGCTCTTTTCTGTAACCTTATGATTATGATGGCAATCATGAGCCTTTTAGAATTTACTTTTACTTTACCGGGTATTGCTGGGGTAATACTTACAGTGGGTATGGCAGTTGATGCTAGTGTTATTATCTTTGAAAAGATCAAAGAAGAAATGAGAATAGGAAAAGCACCCTCTGTAGCTATTGACAATGGATTTGCATCCTCTTTGTGGACTATACTTGATGCCAATGTAACGACACTCATTGCGGCTGTTATTTTGTGGCTCCCCCGCGATGGTCCTATTATGGGTTTTGCCATTGTTCTCTTTTTTGGTTTATTAACTTCTATGTTTACGGCCATATACCTGTCTCGTTTGCTCATGGATTGGGCCGTGTATTTGTTGCCTATGCGTACCTTATCCATAGGTTATGGTTTTGGTAATCAGGAGAAAAATTTATGAGATTTTCGCGTATACAAGGATATTTTGGTTTCCTGTCTTTCTTGGTTATCGTGATTCTTTTTGCGGTGACCTATCTACATCATGGGGGATTTGCACGCTCTTTATCTTTTGATGGGGGGGTCCGTATTTCCTTACGTTTAGCTCCGTATATGAAAAAAAGACAACTAGAGGAAATGGCTTCCAAAGCCGGTTTCCCTTCCCGTGTACTTCGTCTATCTGATCCTCGAACGAATACTTGGGACTTGGAATTGGGACCAGAAGTTAGAGATATTTATGAAAAAGAAGTCAGGAAAAAAGAAGAGAAACGTAGAAAGAAAAAACGAGCATTGCAATCCCAAGGTTTACCCATTCCCCAAGAGTTAAAAGAGAGTGTGAGTGTGAGTGGTGAAATACAAAAAAAACTGTTGAAGGCGTTGAATCTACCCAAAGAAAGCGTGGTTTCCAGTGAAACTATTGCGGCAAGTTATGGAGCTAATTTAATTTCAGTGGCTTTGCGTATTTTAATTTATACGATTGTAACCATTGGCCTTTATTTGAGTTTTCGTTTTGATTTTCCTTTTGCTGTAGGATCTTCTATAGCTCTTCTACATGATCTTCTATTTGCTGTTGGTTTTATTGGAGTAGCTCAGATTGAACCTAGTACCCCAGTAATTGCAGCTGTTTTGACTATAATGGGGTATTCTATCAATGATACTATTGTTATTTTTGATAGAATACGAGATAATACAGAGGATCGTACTCAAGCCACTAGTGCTGCTAATATAGATTTATCTATAACCCAAACTCTTTCTCGTACGGTCATTACATCTGTTCTAACCCTTGTTGCTGTGTTAGCCCTTCTGCTTGGGGGAGAACGGTCTTTACGAGACTTTGCTATTATTCTTCTTGTGGGTGTATTAGTTGGGACCTATTCTTCTATTTTTATTGCTTCTCCCTTTGTACGTTACTACAAAGATTTTCGCATTTGGTTACGACGTTGAGCATGGGCTTATAGACTAAGAAGTTTTTTCACAAGAAGTGGGTAGCCATTCCCGGGTAATTTTTGTTTTGGAAAGGCTTGTTTGAGTTGTTTTGGTTTTATTTGTTCCTCTTGGAAATAGAGCAGACCCATCTTTTCTAAATAGCCACTGAGTGTATTGTGTGTTTGGCTTTCTGTGGAAAAAAGAACTAGCTTTTTTTGTAGAAACCAAGCCTCGACTAACGTCATCCCCGGGTAACAAAAGACTATTTCTGATTGATTTAAAACATCTATAAATTGTTTACGATCTAACCTAGGGTAGTAAGAAATCATTGATGCGATTTCTTTTGGTGGGCTATGGGTCCCTATCCAAATGATTTCTTTTTTGATTTCTTTCCTTTTGATCTCTGAAAATAGGGGTGAAAAATTTGGTAAACCAATAAAGGGGCCAGCGTATAGAAGTATTTTTCCCCCTAGTCTTTCTCTTTTTTGAGCTAAAGGGAGGAGGCTAGGTGATATTAAAGATTGTTTTATGAATACATGCATAGGCGTATTGGGGTGAGGGAGTGTATCATAAAAACAGAGGTTAGTATGGGTACGGGAAGCATTGCTTTCCCAATATTTTCGTGTGATATGGTGATTGTCTAGAGTAACCACTGTTCCCATTTTTAAGAAGGGAAGTGGATTGATATCTCGAAGATCCAAAAGGAAGTAATTTTTTTGAGTATCTACAGCCCTTATTTTTGCCACTTCTAGCGCTTCTTTTGGAGTTTGTACCACAAAAGATTTTGTGTGGATTGTATTTGGTAAGAGTGATATAAGCTCGTCTACACGGACCTGATGTCCTGTACCGTATATAGATCCAGTACCAGAAAAGAGGAAGAGAGTCACAAAGCTAGAGCGTGTATGACATTTTGTTTCACATACGCATTAGCTGTAAACAAATCAGGATATCGACGATAGAGTTGTATGATCTCATAAAGGCCAAATACAAGTCCAAGGCAGGCAAACACAGAGCGAACAACTTCCAAATCCTTTGGTGTGTCCACCGTAAGCCTGATGTTTGAAAAGTTCTTAAGTAAATTTTCTTCTACTTGATTTCTTTTGAGAGAACAATTCTTTATAAGATTTTCTAGAGGAGAATAGTTAGGGTGTAAACATGTAAATATATCCTTTTGTTGTTTGATATGCACGCTCACATGTTCCCGACACTCTTCTGTATATTTCTGTGTCACATGGAATTCAGATACACTATCTTTGAGAAGGGCTTCTACTTTCATAGCTTCCACGGCCATTCCTATGGGTAAATTTCCAAAAGAAAAGAGGTCTGCTTGACTTTTATGTAGTTCTACAATTGTTTTCTGAGCTATTTCCGGATCGACACAAGGGTTGTCCCCGGTAGCCCTCACCACCGTATCTACACCAAAATATAAAGCCGCTTGTCTATAACGTTCTCTCACATCATCAGCTGGTCCACAAAAGACGGTGATACCTAGATTTTGACACCAATCAATCAATTGGCTATCTTCTTCCGGGGCAAGGACAGCCGTGATATATTTATTTTCATTTATTTTAGAAAGTCTACGGTAGATATGTTCTAATATGGATTGATTAGAATAACCTTGGCAACGGGGTGTGAGTAAAGGCTTGTATATCTTTCCATTCAATCTTTTCGAATCTGTTCGTGCTTGTATAAAGATACCCGTTTTCTTCATGATACTCTGTATATCGTCAAAAATGCTAACTAGTTAAACGAAGCTTTCTATTTTATTTAGCTAACATTAGAGAGGTGCTGTTTATGATGGACTGTTCAAAATGTAAACCATGGGAGGGGAGGGGAGGGAAGTGCGAATAGAGTACTATAATAAAACGTCGATTTAAGGCATTTTAGAAGGTTAGCTTTCTGTTTTTTTGTCTTTTGTAACAGTCCCTCCCATCATGGCCCTCTTGTATATGTATTTGGTTGTCAATATTGCATTCGTTCTATTCTATTCTATTTACTTCTTAGTTAGTTTTCAGTTGGTTTGCAATCAACTTTTGAAGGTGAACATCATCCACTCTGCGTCCTTTGAATTGTCCCATAACAGCCCCAATCATTTTGCCTAGATCATTCGGGCCATTTGGTTTTATTTTATCAGAGGCAATTTGAATAGCTTTTTGTATTTCTGTTTCAGAGACAAAGGGAGGAAGATAGCTTTCTAAAATATTCAGCTCAGCTAACTCCTTCTCTATTAATTCTTTTCTTTGGACTTTTTCGTACATTTTGATGGCTTCTTGCCTCTTTTTGGCTGCACGATTTACAAGGTTTTGTACCTTTTCTTCAGAAATCTCTTTACTCCCCTTTTTATTCATTTCATACTGTAAATCAGCCTTTAACATACGGAGGGTACTGAGGCGTACCGGTTCTTTCTGTTTAAGGGCTTCTCGTAAATCAGCTTCGATTTTTTTTTGGAGACTTTCTGTACTCACTTCGGGGACTACCTAGATGAGAAGGGCTTTTTTAGAAAAGCAAGTTTTAAAGTTGATAGGTTTTATGTAATGAGGAGGTGATGCTTCTTTTTTCATTTTCGTTTCTGTTTGAGTGGAATTGGTGAAAATATGAAATCAAAAGCATATACATAGCTTGTATATTAACTTTTCCTGTTAGAATGAAAAATCAGATCCTTCCTTAGGCTTATTTTGAGGGCTTATTTTGAGAAACGGCTCTGTCCAAAGCTTCTAGGCAAAGCTTCTATACAAAACTTCTAGGACCATTTCTGTTCTCATGTGATCTGTAAGAGACCAAGCAACTATTTTTCTGTTACATAAATCAAGTATCACACATAGATATAACCAAGCTACGGCTGATTTAATGTAAGTGATATCAGAAACCCAAACTTGATTAGGTTCAAGGATATTAAATTCTTGTTCTAGTTATTCCTTAGAAATAGGATAAGCATCAAGGCAGAAGTGGTTGACCTTTCACTTCTGGTCACTGTATACATGTAATTCGTAAATGGTCAAGTGTCATATCGGTATACAACCAACCTACGTCTGTACGGCTGATTTAATGTAAGTGATATCAGAAACCCAAACTTGATTAGGTTCAAGGATATTAAATTCCTGTTCTAGTCACTCCTTAAAAATAGGGCAAGCGTTAAGGTAGAAGTGATTGCCCTCCACTTCTGGTTACTGTATACACGGGCAGAAAGTCCTATATTTCTCATGACTTTAGCTACTCTATTTTCTGAAACCTTACATCGCATATCATGCAATTCTGACGTAATCATTAGAGATTGGAGAGCCATAAATACCCTTAAACTTATGAAAAATATCCTTAATCATATTCTCAAGCTTTTGTGTCTCTAAAGCCCTTTTACTTGTTTTATGTTTTACCTAAACATTAAAACCGCTCCTTGAAATCGTTAATGAGGAGCAATGTTTCTTAATAAATTGAAACTTCATTTCTGTGGTTTGATGAAAATGGTTGCTGACTTTTTAAGATATCCCTTTCTTGACGAAGTTCGGAATTCTCTTTGCGAAGCCTATACAATTCCGCCTCTATAGAACGATTAGGATCAACGTTATTAAACTCATATTTCCTACGCCATTTACAGAGTGTAGTTTCAGATAGCTCAAAAGCTTCACTGACTTCTTTTGCTAAAAGCTTATTTTTGATCCAGTAGTCTAACGTATCCTTCTTAAATTGTTCATCATAGCGTTTAGCTGACGCCTTGATAGTGTTTGTTTCCATGTCTTCTTCCTCCATAATGTAAAGTGGACTGTCCACTCTTTTGGGGGAAGGTCAGAGACTACATTAAGATTGATGTATCTGGCCTTGCGTAATACATTTAAAAAACGGACTCTATGCCAATTAAAAATTGGAATGCGGCTCTGCAACAGCTTGCAATTTTGTTTGACGGGAGAATATCAATAGATTAGACAGTTTATGAAATAGAGAAGGTCTATTTACACAAGATCATTTATACGCTCTGATTTTAGTCCTCTGGTATGCTTCCGGGCCACTTCTAAATAATGATAAGTCTAACCAAAGATACTTTGGCAAAGTTTTACATGCTTGGCCTGTTTTTTTGTATCTTTGCTAGTGTAGCTTGTGCTTGGTTTTATCCTAACATGGCCAATATACGCAATTGGCAAATTATACTTACTTTTATTTTTATTCTTGTACTTTTTAAAAAACGATTACATCCCTTCGCCATTGATATGGACTCTAGGGAGCAAAAAATAGCTCATGCCCTTTTTATCTTATGTGGTTTTGCTTTTGTCGTATCCGCTATTTTACAATACCTTTCTTTTCATACCAACGCTTATGATTTTACTACTTTTGACTCATTTTTATATAACACCTACACGGGACGACCCTTTCATGCAGCTGTATGGGAAGTAAATCATCTTTTTCATCACCAGACTTATAACTTACTTTTACTAGTTCCTTTGCACTATCTTTTCCATTCACACTATTTTCTCCTCGTTATGTACCCCTTAATTGTATGGTCAGCGACCTTTCCTTTATGGCGTCTAGCTTCCCATTATGTGGAAAATCGTTTTATTGCTTTTTTAGTTCCTTTAGCCCTGCTTACTTGTTCTTGGGCAGGCCGTATCACCCATACTCCTTTTCATCCAGAAGCTGTGTACCTACCTGCTGGGTTATGGTTTGCCTATGGCTGGGTCAAGAAAAGACCTGTCATTTGGTCTTTAGCCTATGTTTTTTTTATTACAACTAGAGAGGATGGAGCCCTATATTTTATAGCATTTGCCATAGGCATTTTAGTATTCACAAGAGAAAACAGAAAGCCAGCTTTACTTATTTTTTTCTCTAGTATACTAATGTTTCTTGTGAATTTTGGAGTAATCAAACCCTATCTATTAGAGGTAATGTCAATCACACAGATAAAAAACCATCCTTTACAAGATTGGCACCAATATGGAGACAATCTCACCGAGATCGTTCTAACTATGCTGCAAAATCCGTTGCCTATTCTCAGTGAAATTTTATTACATTCCAAGTGGTACGCTTTTTTTGGCTCATTACTGTTTTTACCCTTCCTCTCGAAAATCACTCTTTTACCGCTATTCGTAGGTATGCTCATTCTGGGAACTGGCAAGCCGGATATGCAAGCGTATCTCCAACACTATTCAGTCCTCCTTCTCCCCTTTGCACTGTGGGGATTACTTGAGGCCTATGCATTTCTAAAAAACATAAACAGACAGCATCACTTTAAAATACCAGCAAGAGGATTACTAATCGCGGCTTTGGCTCTTTTCTCGCTTAGCGGCAGTCAATATTTGCGCTTTAAAACTCCTCAATGGGCAATGTACAAAGAAATCAGGCAGATTGAACAAGACCTACAAGCTATACCACTTAGCTTGATCTGCGTACAAACCACCATATTTCCACACCTTGCCTATGAACTCTATGCAAAAAAAATAAGAAGAATATCAGAGAAATGCTTAGCAAAGCCACGCGCAATAGGCCTTATTCATCCTAATCTGCCTGACATGCAAACAAAGTTCCTAGAGCTCAGTAAAGTCTATCAAGGCGATAAGGCAAGGTATAAGACTACAGCAACAGGCTTTATTCTATTTACAAAAACACCCCTTTTCTAATTCAAGGCACCAGCCTTTTCTTCCTTTTCTATATTTTATAACAGCTCCAGCATAGAAATGAAGTTCCAATTTGTTAAGAAACATCACTTCTCATTTTCTGTGTGGAAAATGTACTCTCTCTATTCACTATTTCATAGTATCAAATCCAAGAATAGGCAATAGGGATAAAATATACTAAAATTAGACTTTTGTAACAGCTCGATTATTCGAAAAAGGTGAACATGTGTAATCTTTGTAGGAATATTTCCTGAAATAAAAAACTCTTACCAATTTGCAGGTGCTTTTGGTATTTTTCTGAAACGTAAATTGAATAGGCCCTTTAGATCTTTTTTCACGGTATTTTTTATATTTATGCGAGTATCTAGATTATCTTTCCATTTAATAGGAATTTCAGCGATGGAACTCTTCCAATTTCTGGCTATTATCAAAAGCTCTGAATCAAAAAATAACCCTTTATCGTGTATGTGGGGAAGCAAGCCTTTTGCTACACGTGGACTAACGGCTTTAAAGCCACATTGTAAATCTTTAATTCCTAGACCAGGAAAACAGCATTGAGTCAGTATGTTATAAGAACGGGAGAGTATTTCACGAGTAAATGTCCTTCCATATACTTTTGCACCACGTACAAGACGTGAACCTATGGCGATGTCAAATTTTTCATCATATATTTTTGTTATCAAATGCTTTAGGGCTGACAAGTCAGTAGACAGATCTATGTCCATGTAAGAGAGTACATCTGCTTGACTCTTACTCCAAGCAGTGCTAACTGCATGCCCTTTCCCTTTTTTTTTAAGAGAGATGAAAAATATATTTTTATATGATTTTTCTAGTTGTGATGCTATTTTTTGGGTCCCATCGGTTGAGCCGTTGTCTACTATAATAAGATTTGTATTCCATTGCTTTTGTTTTTTCACAAAAGTTTGTATCATCGAAATACTTTCCTTCAATATTTTTTCCTCATTCAAAACAGGAAAGACAATATCAATTTTTATTTTTTTCATGAATAAAGAGAACTAAATACAAAGAAAATATATTGATCGGAAAGGTCGCAGTGTATCATATTTTCTTATGAATTTGGAAACACCTTGCTTTTTGCCAAGCACATTTCATTTCCAGAAAGGGGCTGTTGCATAAAAAGGTAAGAAAGACAGAAGTATGCTGTAAAACGCTGATTTAAGATATTTTCTTGCTTTTCTGCATTTTGCGACAGTCCCATCCATAAAAGGCTCATGTTTTTAGCTCGTATCCAAGAAGATCTTATAGATGTCCATCGAATGTTGGATGAGCTTTCTTCTTCCACTAAAATCTTTTCTATAAAACAGAAACGAAATAAGATAGAAAAAAATGGAGCTCTTGTTTTATTTTATGGAATAGTACGTAGTTTCGGAGATAGTGGAGGGGCGAAAAAAAAAGTACTACATCTCGAATATGAATCTTATACCGCTTTAGCGCAAAAAATTATGGAAAAGATACTAGAAGGGGTGATTCAAAAACATTCTCTTGATTCTTGTGCTTGTGTGCACCGTTTAGGTGTTGTTCTTCCCGGGCAGAATGCTGTGGTTGTAATGACGACTTCTCAACATCGCCGTGAAGCATATGTGGCCAACTGTGAAATTATTGATCGAGTGAAAACAGAGGTACCCCTTTGGAAAAAAGAAGTTTATAATGATGGCTCCTATGTTTGGGGTTCGGAATGTTGTTTATAGCTTATAATAAAAAGGTTGTCAGCTATGGGAAGAGCTATGGTTTGGAGGGGCACTTCCTATTTTTTAATAAGGGCGATTAGCTCAGCTGGAAGAGCGCCTGCCTTACAAGCAGGATGTCGGCAGTTCGAACCTGTCATCGCCCATAAAGGAGATAGCTCTTCTCTTTTTATGCGTATTTTGCTTATGTCTTTTCTACTTCAGTATATTTTAATAGAGTTTTTCTTCTTATAGAAAAATATAGTACGGAACTATTTTGTGTTAGCTATACACGAAGCTTCTAAACTTAGCCATATAGAGCTTCAAAGATTACTAGAGCGTGTATCCTCTCAAGATACTGAAGCTTATCAAATTGTGCAAACCATCTTAGACGATGTAGAGAGGGAGGGACTTCCCGCAGTGCAAAGATATACAGAGCAGCTAGATGGGGCTAAACTTGAAAACTTTATTGTTACGGAAGACGAATATATACAAGCAGAGAATGCACTCAATGATCAATTGAAAGAGGCTTTTTTACATGCGAAAGAGAATATCACTTCTTTCCATATGCTTCAAAACGAAGGTCTACAAGATAAAGAGACGGTGGTTGCTGGTACACGCATTGGCTTTCGCTATTTACCCGTGGAGATTGCCGGTCTTTATGTACCGGGAGGCTTAGCAAACTATCCATCTTCTGTTTTAATGGGGGTTATTCCTGCAAAAATTGCTGGTGTAAAAGATTTTTTGATTATCACTCCTCCTTCTCCGGATGGAAAAGTTGATCCAGCCGTCTTGTATTGTGCAAAACTAACTGGTGCTAGTGCTATACTCAAAGTAGGTGGTGCCCAAGGTATTGGGGCGGCAACTTTCGGTCTTTTTTTTCGTCCAGTTGGGATACTTGTGGGTCCGGGAAATCGTTATGTGACAGCGGCCAAGCTCATTCTTGGAGCACAGGGAAGACTACGTATGGAATCTCCTGCGGGGCCGTCTGAAATTGTCGTGATTGCTGATGAAACAGCTAGGCCTGATTTTGTTGCGGCAGACCTCCTTTCTCAAGCAGAACACGGACCAGATAGTGTTGCTGTCTTGCTTTGCTGTTCAAAAACTTTTGCAGAACAGGTTTCTCGTGAAATAGAGCAGGGGATTATGAAAAGACCCACTCGTAGAGAAATGAAGCAGAAAAGTATTCAAGAGCATTCTTTTGCTCTTGTCTTTGATAATTGGGAAGGGGTTTATGGATTTGCCAATGACTACGCTCCTGAGCATCTTGAGTTATGTGTACAAGATCCTGAAATGGCCCTCCATAAAATAAAAAATGCGGGGAGTATTTTTTTAGGACATTATGCACCTGTGGCATTAGGAGATTATTATAGTGGTACAAATCATATCCTTCCTACAGGCGGCGCTGCTCGCTTCTATTCTGGTTTAGGTGTAGACTCTTTTTTGAAGAAGATTACCTATCAGTATCCTAGTAAGGAGAGCTTAAAAAATGCTACAGAAGCCATTTTGGCCATGAGTCGTCAAGAAGGACTAGAGCACGAACACGGGCATTCTGTGTGCATACGTTTATCCGATTAGCTTACCGTTGTTACTTAATTATTCTTTGCTTTCATCCAATGCCTTTTTGACATTACTGTAGACAGGAACGATTTCTGAAAGTCCTACTGCTTCAAAAACTCTGCACAAATGAGCACTCAAGGAACAAAATATAATTTTATTTTTATTTCGATCAGATTCTTTAACAAGTTGAATCAAAATAGAAATACCGGAAGAATTTACATATTCTGTTTCTCCGAAGTCTATAATCACCTTTTCACGCCGTTTTTTTGGAATAGATTCATATGCATTTATGACAACATTTGATGGCGTTGCTACAAGACGACCAGTTATATGCAGAATTGGAATATCATTTTCTAAATCCAAATGAGTTTTTAGACTGTTATCCATAAACGACCTCAAAATTAATTGTTATGGGGGTTACTAAAGGCAGTGTGTATTCCTTCTATACCCTATGCCCCTAGTCACCCCACTATGGGGGCTTTATGAAATATAAAAATTTGTAAATAAAGTGCTATGAATCGCCGATTTAAGGCATTTTGGAAGATCAACTTCCTGTTTTTTTGTATTTTGCAACAGGCCCATAAACGAAATGCCAGCACATCCATACATACGATCTTCGGTGTAAGCAAAAGGAATATATAGTAATCTTCTATTTATAAGTGTGAAACTAGGGCTATTATAAAATACAGAAAAGGAAGGGAATGTCTGCCTTAAATCGGTGTTTTACAGCATGCTTTTGTCTTTCTTACTTTTTTTGCAACAGTTCTATCTAATAGGCACTGATCCTATGGGGGAGTTTAAGCAAGGTATTCCTTTTGATACGATTTTTATGAAACCAATTTATGTTTGTTTCCAGTGCATAAAGAACAATGTCAGAAGAAGGGTAGGTTTGCTTTCCATTGTCTGGTTTCATTGTGACGTGCTCTATTAGGCGTTTTTCTGGATTAAAGTATCCAATGTCTAGAGGGATGAGAGTATTCTTCATCCAAAAAGCAACCTTCCGGGGGTAAGGAAAAATAAATAGCATTCCTTCATCATCTCTCAATTTTGTACGGTACATAAGACCTCTCTCTCGCCTCTCAGGTGTTGCGGCTATTTCTACGAACAGGGAGTGATGATTTCCAACTTCCACTTTTATTTTGTCCCCATCTTCTGTTCCAACTTCATTGCAGTGGGAGTAGAGAAAAAGAAGGAGAAAAAGATTTGCAATATTTCTAATTTTTTGCACAATTATTCTCGAATTTCAAACGTATTTCTCCTCTACGCACAAAAAGTATTTGAATGGGACCACACCTTGGACGTTGCAGTACGGAAAATATTTTAGGATTATCTTTATAAAAGTTTAAAGTGTCTGCCAAAGCAAAGGATCTGCCGGGATAGGTTAGTTCCCATTTGATTTTTTTATGAGAGCTTTCGATTTCATCGATATTTTTTATAGCGGTACCTTCCTCAAGGTTGTCTCTAAAAATACCAGCAGAATACGGGCTAAGGCCTAGTATAGTCATCTCGATTATATTATTACGTGTAGCCTCAGCCCACTCCTCTTTCAGCCGCGTGTCCACATAGGCTACCATACCACCAACTTCTCGACGATCCCTACCACGAGCAAAAACATCAATAGCTGCGCGGGCCGCTCCATAGGAAGTGACTTGGGCTCCTGGTTGGCTATCTGTGTATTCCCCTAAAATTCGTCCAGAACCCCATAAACTGATTAGACTAATGCTACCTGTTGCACGAAAGGATTTGATATTTGTGCCCCTCAGGGTAGATAAATCCTGCGGGAAGGCCTCAATTTTGCCAACAATCAGAACGTCAGCTCCCGCCTTCATTGCGGCATCCTTTACTCTTTTATGAATATTTTCTTCAGGGTTCGTTGTGAGGTGATTTTCGTTTTTGATAAATTTTTTTATTTTTTTAGGATCAATAATCTTATAACCTTTAGATATGAGAGAGGAGCGTAAAAGTTTACCCGAAAGACTGTTACGCGAATAAAGATTTTCCACTTTTTTTCGTGGGAGATTATACTCCTCACGGATCAGTACCATAATTTTAGGATTACCAATGAGTTTTTGCATAAGATTAATTTTATCTCGCAATTCAGATTGTTTCACTTGAAAACGATAAAAGCTTCTAAGCATCTTCACCGTATCTAGCTTATAATTTTCCTCCTTCAGGAGACGATCATTTTTGCATATTCCTCTTGCTTTTGTAAAAATTTCATTTAGTATAGATTGCCCATCCGATACGCCGGTGCTAGAAGCGACTTCTTCACCAATACATTTTTCAATAGCTCGTCTACAAGCCTCTTGTTTTGCTTTAGCTCTGGCCGTGGATACACTTGTGAGAATGGGTGCCTCCCCCCATACCGTTATCTTACCACTTTGGCAGTCTTCTTTGCTTTGAGGGAGAAGTTGCCAAAAGGGTATGCAAAGCACGATGAGAATATTTATGATACGAAGTGAAAAATACTGCATAAGGTAAAAACGATTTCTATAACTTTATAGACAAATACAAGCAAAAAAGGTTTCATGATAGGGAAAAAATTTGGGGAGAATAGGGAGAGAAAGCTTTTTTTGTGCTTCTAAAGTTCTCAAAAATAGGGTTGCAGGAAAAACTTCCTAATGAATTCCTCCCCTGTAATAGCGTTATGGCACCTAAAAATAGTATGAATAGTGTGATCGGTGTTGGATCTGTTTTCGAGGGGAAATTTTATGTAGCCGGTTCTCTTCAGGTAGACGGTAAATTCGAGGGGGAAGTACGAACAGAGGCTTCTGTTATCATTGGTGAAAAAGGAAAGGTGAAAACAAATATCTTTGCCAAGGATGTTCGTGTGGAAGGGACTATGATTGGAAATATTCACGCTCAAAATGCCGTGTATTTAGAAAGCAATGGCCGAGTTTTGGGAGATATTACAGCTCCTTCCGTTCATGTCTCTCCTGGTGTTGTTGCTAAGGGCTCTATTCATATAACAGGAGATGGGAAAAAAAAGGCAAATATATCAATTGAAGAGGCTTACGGATCTGATGAGGAGAATGCTTCTAAGAAGAGTAATCAGCTGGCCTTTTCTGCGTCTAAAACGAAAATAGTTGGAGAAGTAGTGCAAAAAAAGCATAAAGAAAAAGCTTGAGGAAAGTTTTTCTGTGATTTTTCCGATTTTTCCGATATATGTAGTGCTTGAGTCTATGTACAGAAGTCGTTTCCAAAATAAAAAGCCAAAGCGTTTATTCTACTTTAAGGGGCGTTTTGCCTTAACACACATGGGGGGGGGGACTTTTTACTATACCCTACCTAATCTTCGCCATCCCATTGTTGGAAAAATCGAACTGGGACGCAAGCGGAATCGTCGTCGTTTTCTTAGTGCCTTTGTTCTGCTTTTTAGTTTTTTTGTACTTTTTAGTTTTTTTAGTGGTTCGGGCGGAGCTATTCCCATTACAGATGGGAGTGTTCTTGAGCAATTGGAAACAGAGGGACGCTTAGAAGAATGGGAGCAGAAATCTGATGAAGCTAAATTACAACTTTATAATCTAAATAAGGCTGTCTCTAACTTGGATTCGGCTAACTCGGTAAAGATCAAAAAATATCAGGTAAAAGATGGGGACACGCTTTCTGAGATAGCCACCAGGTATCGTGTGCCGGCCACAATAATTGCGGCTACATCAAAGATAAAGTATCATGGTGTCTTGCAACCGGGACAAGAACTTTCCATTCCGGATAGACCTGGGATGATTTATAAAGTCAAAAAAGGGGATAGGCTTTCTGCCATTATGCATAAGTATAGTGTTAAGCCGGAGGAGGTGAGAGCAGAGAACCCTAGTTTGGATGGGCTAGATATGGTTGAGCCCGGAGAGAATGTCTTTTTACCCAACGCAAAAATACCACCACCAGCTTTACGTTGGGTGCGACCTGTCCGAGGTCGTTTTTCTTCTCGTTTTGGCTGGCGTCGTCATCCCATTTTACGTCGTAGACATTATCATACTGGTGTGGATATTGCCGTAAGTTATAAATCTGTACGGGCAGCTCGTTCTGGTCGTGTTGTGTACGCTGGTCGTTTAGGTTCCTATGGTAAAGTTGTTGTGATACGTCATGACAATCGCTTTAAGTCTCTATACGCCCATCTGAGTCGTATTAAGGTCAGGTCTGGCTCTTACGTTAGGCAAGGACGTTTGCTTGGTGTGTCTGGTAATACAGGGCGTTCTACTGGCCCTCATTTGCATTTTGAGGTGATTAGAAATGGTCGTCCCGTAAATCCGCGTCGCTATGTGCGTTTCTAAGATAAGCTGTGGCTAAAGATTGTATTCTTTCTATCGATCAGGGAACAACAGGCTCCCGTGTATATGTCTTTGATGCGACGGGTCGTATCCTTGCGAACGAATACGAAGAATTTACGCAATACTTTCCCAATCCAGCTTGGATGGAGCATGATCCAGAAGAAATTTGGGATAGTGTTCAAAAACTTCTAATCAAGGCCTTAAAAAAGAGCGGGCGTAAGGCGTCTCATGTACAAGGAATTGGAATTACTAATCAACGCGAAACGGCTTTAATTTGGGATAGAAAAACAGGGCGCCCTATATATAGGGCTATTGTTTGGCAGTGTCGCCGTACGGCTGGACGTTGTGATGAATTGAAAGCCCAAGGGCATGGAAAGATAATTCAAAGTAAAACGGGGCTTGTAGTGGATGCTTACTTTTCTGGGACAAAATTTGAATGGATCTTAGACCATGTAGATGGAGCTCGGGAAAAAAGTAAAAGTGGAAATCTTGCCGGTGGTACTATTGATGCGTGGCTTCTCTTTAAATTAACAGGAGAGCATGCTACGGATTATACAAATGCTAGTCGTACTCTTTTATATGATATAGAAAAAAAAGATTGGGATAATGATCTTTTAGAATTAATACGTGTGCCATCTTCTCTGCTTCCCAAAGTCTATCCTAGTCGTCATCATTTTGGAAAAGTTATCAGTGTGAGAGAATTGGGGGGAGTACCTGTTCTTGCCATGATTGGAGACCAACAAGCCGCGCTTTTTGGACAGCTCTGTGTGGATGCAGGAGAGGCAAAAAACACCTATGGCACGGGTGCTTTTCTTTTGTTTCATACGGGTAAGCGATTACTAAGAAGTCAATCTGGTATTATAACGACGCTTGCGTGCAATGCGGATGGACAAGTGGCCTATGCCTTGGAGGGTTCTGTTTTTATTGCTGGTGCCGTGATGCAGTGGTTGCGAGATTCTTTGTCCTTTTTCAAAAATGTTGCTGATTCTGAAAATATTTTTAAGGATATTGAGGATACTCCAGATGAAGTTGTTTTTGTACCAGCTTTTGCAGGCTTAGGTGCTCCTCATTGGGATATGCAAGCACGTGGTGGTATACTGGGACTTTCTCGTGAGACGTCCATGCCTCAGATTATACGAGCGGCCCTCAAATCTATCGCATTGCAATCCTATGAACTTGTGGAAGCTATGGAAAAAGATACGGGGCAGAAGTTAGACATTTTACGAGTGGATGGAGGGGCCAGTGCTAATGGTTATTTGATGCAGTACCAAGCAGATATATTGAATAAAAAAATAGAGCGGCCGCCCAATCTTGATACTACAGCTTTGGGCTCCGCTTACCTAGCTGGTATGGAAGCCGGTATGTGGAGTTTATCCGATTTACGAGGATTCCAAGCCGAGGCACAATATTTTTCGCCGAGTATGGATGAGGAACGCCGTTCCCATGAATTAGCTTATTGGCGACAAGGTGTGGAGAGAGTACGGGACTGGAGTCATAGTTAGGAACTCATATTTGTTTTTATTTTTCATTGAGTTTGCATATATTTTTGAAAAGGAGAAAGGAGCTATAAATTAAGAAGCCACCATAGTGTAAAATTGTGTAAAATTGCATTGCCTTTTTCTTTTTTGGAACTGACTATTGTTTACCGGATAGCTATGACATATGCAAGCCAAGTATCTGCATTTTTTCCTTTTTTTGTTTCCCTGTAGATACCGTTGCCTTCTTCTGTTTCTTTATCCGTTCCTTCAAAATACCAATGTACTTTACTAAAACCAGCCTTATAGAGTAGCTCTGCTATTTCTGGAGGGGTCCATAAACGCCAATCATAGACAAATGCATTACGCATTTTCGTACCATCTTGAAAATGAAAGTGTATTTTACACTGCATTTCTCGAGTTACAGGATAAAAACGCGCTTGCTCCCAAATATAAGTGAACCCTTCACATTTTCGCTCTTCTTCTCCTTCTCCTTCCGCAGCAGTTCCCCCAAAAGCATCTAGCATAAGTAGTCCATTTTTTTTAAGAGATTTATGGGCAGAACGAAAATACTGGAACAGCTTCTTTGTATTCGAAAATGTCCAATAGGAAAAATTAAACGCAGCCACAATATCAACTTTGGGCTGTGTTATGTCTAATACATTGGCTTGTATGACTTGTATTCGTTTGCTTTGTTCTGATTTTAGTTTTTTTTGTTTATTTTGAATTCCCCAATATAGTGTTTCTTTATCCAGATCAACACAAATTGCACGATAATTTTTGTTTTTTTCTACCCATTTACAAGCAAGGGCAAAGGTACCGCAAAAGTCTTCTTTTAGAACGAGTGAATCTTTTTTGCCATTGTACTTACGATAAAAACGTTTCATCATATTTACTTCAAATTCTACATTTTGCACAGCTTCTTCGTATAAGATATGCTTATCCGAATTTGAAGCACTATACTTTATGCGAGACATGGAAGCAACGAAGTGCTTCTTGGAAAAGGTGTCAACTGTGATTATGAAAGAAGCTATTTTTGTCTAGTTATGTCTTATAAATAATGTTAGATTCATTTTATTTTCAGTTATATTGAAATTGCTTATGAAAAATTTGAATTAAGGCGAAGGATAGAGTAGTGAGAATGTTTTTACAAAATACTTTTGATACTAACTTCAACCATTCGATTATGCGTGATCAGAGAGGAAATGTACATAAGGACATAACAAAACAAAATCATCAAAGTACTTCTAAGCTAAAAGGTAGAAGTAAAAATGAATTTTCTCGCCATATGCAAAATGCAATGGCTTCTATTTCGTCTTCTTTATTGCATCCTGTTCGTTTATCTTCAGCTTCTTTTTTCTTTTCAAACTTGCAACAAGACGCTTTCTACAACATAGAAAAACAAAACGAAAAACTACTTTCGAATTCTTTTTTATCCGAAGAACAAAATTTTCAAAACCACTCTGATGAGTTAGTTCGCCAAAAAATCGATAAAGAAAAAAGAGCGCAAGAGAGATTTCATGAAAATGAAAAACAAACTAGAAAAGTAAATCAGAATGAGGAAGCAATATCTCAAGGTATATCTCAAGATAGAATAGATGAGAGATACAATTCAATTGAGGGAAAGGATGTTGATAAGGATAATGCAGAAAAAAACGGGAAAAATATACAAGAGAAACTAAGCCTTTCAGCAAAAGAAGAGCAGGATAGTTTACAACTTAAGCAGCAAATCGAAAGACAGATACAAAAACATTTTCCTCTTATGAAAAATGAAGAAAGTCAAAATAAAGAATTTCTTTTAGCTTTGAAAAGGTTAGGTCATTTTATAACAGACAATGGTATAGGAAAGGATAAAGCTAAGGTCACAATCGAAGAAATTTTACAAATAGAAGGGAAAGAGGGAAAAGAAGGGAATGTAATTTCTGCAAAGGAAAAAGAAGACTTTGTTCGTGTATTTTTCAATAGAGATAAATGGAATATACAGCGTATGCGTCAAAAAATGGGGGAGGAAGGCAGTGTAAATTCTTTTGGCCATAAAAATATTGATCAATTGAAAGAAAGTAAGTATACGGAAGCAGGAAAAGAAGACAGAGGTGATAGTGCCCAACGAGAAGGTGTTGTTAGAGAACAAAATAGAGATGCCGCAGTACTTTTGGGGAAGAACCTTGTTGAGCGTACAAGTAGCTCTCGTACTTTTGGAGCAGAACTTTCTAAAAATCAAAATAATAGAGATACTAAACAGCTTTATGACCAGCTTGTTCAGAAGGCTAAAGTAAAGTTGCGTAATAATGGTTCTGCTAGTGCAAGCATAAACCTGCGGCCTCATCGATTAGGGCGGATAACGTTGAATATTGATACTTTTCAGAAACAAGTCCAAGCAAAAATTATAGTCGAATCACAAGGAGCTAAACAATTACTTATGAATGAACTACATAACTTTAAAGAAGAATTACAAAGACAGAGTATCCAAGTAGATAGTTTGGTTGTACGAGTTCGTGATAATTTGCAAACTCAATTTTCGGTTGGTGGATTTTCTTCTGATGAATTTTCTTCTGATGGAATGGATACCACAGAAGATGAGCTAGGTGATCAAAGTAAGCGAGGTAACCAAGGGGATCGGCAAGAAGGAAATAACAGAAAGATGAATGGAGAGTGGGCAGATACTCGTGATTTCTATTCTCAAAAATTTAAAAAAGAAGACGATCTGAAAAAAGGAGAGCAAGAACATCGCACTTCAGTTTTACAGTCTCTTGCCGAAGAGTATGAGGTCAGAGAAGTTGAAGACCTAACTCCTTCTGATTTCGTGAGTGCTCATTTCCAATCAATTGATGTGAGTGCCTAGTTGATTGTAGTTAAAATATAAGGAGTCAAGAAATGCCAGAAACACCCGTTTTAGATATAAATGTACAGAGTAGATATTTACAGCAAAATCGTTCAGTCAATGTGCAAGAGACATTACAGAATCAAGAAAAGATAAAAAAGAATGGGCTAGCCGGTGTTGAAGTACGTGAGACCCCCCAACAGCTAGGAAAGAATGATTTCCTAAAACTTTTAGTTACCCAATTGAGTTATCAGGATCCCACTTCGCCAGTTAAGGATCAGCAGTTTATTGCACAGATGGCACAATTTTCCTCTCTTGAGCAAATGCAAAACATGGCTAGTTCCTTAGGTCGCCTAGCGGACCGTCAAGCTCATGAATTAATTGGACGTTATGTGATGGGACGTGACTTTGTTAGTGGAGAAAATGTAGGTGGTATCGCTCAGGCTCTATTTTATGATAAAGAAGGGAAAAGTTTTTTGAAAGTTAATGGTCGTGCCATCGCTTTAAAGGAGGTACAGTTGATTAGCGATCCTAACCAAATACAAAAACAATATGGAGGACTTGGAGAGAAGACAACTTCATCTTCTCTAAAAACAGACAAGGATAGAGTGCAATCTGAAGTTCTCCAAAAAGAACAGAAACCTTCTCAAAAACAAAAAGAAGCAACAAAGGAGTTACAGGTAAATGAGAGTATTGTACATGAGAAATAGTACAGTTTTGAAATACAAGATTAAGATAGGAAAGGGTATAAAATTATGATGCGTTCTCTTTGGTCAGGGGTTTCCGGATTAAAAAATCACCAAACTAGGATGGATGTGATTGGGCATAATGTTTCTAATGTAAACACCCATGGCTATAAGGCGGAAAGGGTGAATTTTATGGATATGCTTAGTCAGACAGTTTCTGATGCAGCAGCTCCTCAAGAAAATATAGGAGGAGTAAATCCTAAGCAGGTAGGTCTTGGTATGACGGTTGCTGCTATTGACAAATTAATGACACAGGGTAGTCTTCAAAGTACTGGTAAGAACACGGACTTAGCTATTGCAGGGGATGGTTTCTTTGTAATTAAAGATGGCAATAATCAATTTTATACGAGAGCTGGTTTTTTCAATATTGATAGAGATGGTTATTATGTTCATCCGGGGACTGGTCTAAAGGTTCAAGGTTGGAATGCTCAAGTTGGTGCCGATGGAAAGCGTTATATTAATTCTAGTGGAAGCACTGGAGATCTTCGTTTGCCTATTTACTCCAAAGAAGGAGCCAAGGCAACTAGTGTCATCAACTATGAGTCTAATCTAAATCAAGCCGTACAGCTTGTACCACCTGACGCCACTGGGGAAGAGCTTAGTGAGTATTTCACAGGTGATGTTAGTATGCGCCGTGGACATGTTAGCACGATTAATGTTTATGATCCACAAGGTAATCAGAGAGAGTTTCGCTTGGAATTTTATAAAATAGGGGATAACCTTTGGCGAGTACGTGGGGACTTACAAAATGCTTCTAATCTAACTGTGAACGTAGTAGGGCCGGGAGGACGGGATGTTGCCGTTGGTGGAAATGATACTTTTGAATTGGGTTTTGGTTCAGATGGACGTTTGAATTCTGTTTCTGATGGTGTGGATACTTCAAATAGTGGATCTCTAAGTGTGAATGTTAGCTTTAGTATAGCTGGTAATCCAGAACCGCAAAATTTTCGTTTAGATTTAGGAGAGGCAGGGACAATGAGTGGGGTTACACAATTCGCTTCCTCATTCACTACGCGAGCTAAGGAACAAGATGGTTATAGTATGGGCTATCTAGAAGCCTTTGCTGTAGACAACAGTGGAACGATAGTTGGGACCTTTTCTAATGGTGTCAAAGAGCCTTTAGCAAAATTAGCTATGGCCGTTTTTAGTAATCCGGGTGGTCTGACGAAAGAAGGCGAGACAAAATTTAGCTATTCTCTAAACTCAGGCGATCCTAATATTGGTGAAGCTGGATTGGGAGGTCGTGGAAAAATTAATGCGGGTGTCCTAGAAATGTCAAATGTGGACCTTGCAGAAGAATTTACAAACATGATTATTACACAAAGAGGTTTTCAAGCCAACTCAAGGACAATAACAACAAGTGATCAAATGCTCCAAGAGCTTCTTACATTAAAAAGGTAAAGGGGGTATATATTATAGCTTCTTAAAACTCTATGAACTCCTATATTATATACAAGCTAGGCATTTCTAGGCATCAAGTATTGGCCCGTAAGCAGAAAAGTCAAATTCAGCAGAAATATCTGTATATTGCTTAAAGTTTTCAATAAACATTGAAGCCAGTTTTTTAGTTTGCGCTTCATACTCTTCTCTATTTTGCCAAGATATCCAAGGGTGAAGTAGAAATTTATTCACAGAACTACCTATTTTATCTGGGATCTCTAAGTTTAGTATGGGATGTTTTGTATACTCATCATGATTTAAAGAATCATCAAAAATGCCGTCAATGATGGAACGTGTGAGCTTAATTTTCATTCTATGCCCAACACCGTACTTACCACCTGCCCAACCTGTGTTGACTAAATAAGCCTTCACAGAATGTTTTCGCATTTTCTCTCCTAGTAATTTAGCATAGTGCGTGGGATGTAGGGGCATAAAGGCTGCTCCAAAGCAAGCCGAAAACGTAGCTACCGGTTCTGTTACACCACGTTCTGTCCCAGCAACCTTAGCGGTATAACCAGAAAGGAAGTGGTACATAGCTTGTTCTGGACTTAGACGTGCTACGGCCGGTAAAACTCCAAAGGCATCACAAGTAAGGAAAATAATATTTTTAGGATGGCCAGCTACTCCACTTTTCACTCGATTAGGAATATGAAAGATAGGATAGCTAACTCGCGTATTTTCCGTTTTTTTACTGGAGCTATAATCTACTTTACCGTCTCCATGAAGAACTACATTCTCTAGAAGGGCATCTCTTCGAATGGCCTCATAAATTAAGGGTTCATCATCTGGATTTAGATTGATTACTTTAGCATAGCATCCACCTTCAAGATTCCATATACCTTCATTATCCCAACCATGCTCATCATCCCCAATAAGAGGTCGTTTGGGATCTGTGGATAGTGTTGTCTTTCCTGTACCGGAAAGGCCAAAAAATAAAGCTGAATCTCCTTCTTCTCCATCAACATTAGCAGAACAATGCATAGTTAGGATATCTTCTTGAATAGGCTTGTAATAATTCATTACAGAGAAAATACCTTTTTTCATTTCTCCACCGTATTCAGTTCCCCCGATGATAGCCATTTTCTTCCCAAGATGGAATAAAACAAAAACCTCCGAATTTAAGCCGTGTTTCTTCCAGTCGATATTTTTGAAGCCAGAAGCGTTGTATATGGTGAAATCAGGTTGAAAGCCCTCTAACTCTGAAGTTTCTGGGCGGATGAACATATTTGTACAAAAATGATGTTGCCAAGCCTTTTCGGAGACTACACGTAATGACATGCGTGTGGTCTTACGGGAGCCAGCAAACCCATCAAAAACATAGAGGTCTTTATTACCTAGATATTTACTCACCCGTGTATAAAGTTCATCAAAAACTTCTTGATCACAGCCTTGATTTACTTTACCCCACCAGATTTTATTCTGGCTACTAGGTTCTTCAACAAAAAACTTATCTTTAGGAGAACGACCGGTAAATACCCCTGTATCAACTGTCATTGCTCCTTGCCTGGTTAAAAAAGTTTCTTGTCTCTTTTTCTCATGTTCAAATATGTCTTCATAGCTTAGGTTATGATATAGCCTATCTGTATTCTCAATGTCAGTGAGTGATATTTTTGTTTTCATAAAGCGCGACCTATTGTTGAAAGATTGGTATAGAGACATACAGTTGTGAATTTTGTCAAGTTAGGAACAATGAGGATATGTAAAATTTTTATTCTGGGACTGTTATAGAATGCAGAAAAGTAGGGAAAGGCCTGTCTAAAATGCGTTAAATTGGTGATACATAGCACTTGAATCCACCAATTAAAAAGAATGACATGATAGGTATGAACAGAATTTCTGGAGAAACATTGAGAGCTATATTCTTGAATGGTTTATATTCTTATCATGCACAGAGGCTATTGTTTGGCTGGGTGTGTTTGGTTTTCTTTACTCTTTGCCAGTATAACTGTACTACTTTGAAGACTCAAATGGATTCTTTTTACTCTGAGGCGCCTCCAAAACAAATCGGTATAATTCAGACGACTTTTGGAAAGATTGTTATTCGTTTTTTCCCAGATTTAGCACCGAAGCACGTAGAAAGTTTTATTACCCTTGCCAAAAATGGCTTTTACAATGGAACAACTTTTCATCGTGTCATTCCCGGTTTTATGATTCAAGGGGGTGATCCCTTTAGCAAAGATAAAAAGAAGCGTGAGATGCATGGCATGGGAGGTCCTGGTTTTACGTTACGAGCCGAATTTTCAGATCGTAGGCATGTTCGTGGTATAGTTTCTGCAGCCCGTTCGCAAAATCCAGATAGTGCAGGTTCCCAATTCTTCATCATGCTTGGTACTGTCCCTTCATTAGATGGTCAGTATTCTGTTTTTGGTCGGGTGATTGATGGAATGGAAGTCGTTGATAAAATTGTGGCTACCAAAAGAGATAGGAAAGACAATCCTTTGAAGCCCGTTACTATGAAAATTTCTATCATAAATTTTGTAGATTGGGAAAAAAAGTAAAGCAAAGAGGGAGCGTAAAAACTTTGGTTGTAATCAGTTTTACGTAGTGATAATATTTTTGAATGGAATTACTTTCTGAATGCCATAGGGAAAGACATACTCTTGCTTTGAGAAAAAATATGATGTTTTTATGCCAGTACAAGAAGGAACAAAACTCACCATAATACAGCCGGACGATTGCCACTTGCATTTGCGAGATGGTCATATCCTTCCTCTTGCTCTTTCTCACACAGCTAGATGTTTTGGGCGAGCTATTATCATGCCGAATCTGAGTCCTCCAATCATCTGTGTAGAGGATGCCCAAAGGTACAGAGAGCGTATTTTAGAAGTGCTCTCTTCAAAAAAAGGAGATGTGATGTTTACTCCGCTTATGACTTTGTTTCTTTGTAAGGAAACAACAAAGGAACAAATCAAAGTTGCAAAGGAATGTGGTTTTATTTCAGGTATGAAACTTTATCCAGCTGGTGTTACAACGCATTCTGAAAGAGGAGTGGAGGATTTAAAGGCCCTTTATCCTGTTTTTACAGAAATGGAAAAAGAAAAACTGCCTCTTTTACTTCATGCTGAAGTCAATGATACAGAAGTAGATGTTTTTGATCGTGAGAGTGTCTTTATAGAGAGGCATCTGGAAAAAATAGTGAAAGAGTTTCCTGAATTAAAAATTGTTTTTGAACATGTTAGTACAAAAGAAGCCGTTGATTTTGTAACGAGTCATTCCTCTTATGTAGTTGCAACGATTACAGTTCATCATTTAGTATGGAATAGAAATGCACTTTTTGAAAAAGGTATACGCCCCCATCGCTACTGTCTTCCTTTATTGAAAACAGAGAAGGATCGGTTATCTCTCATTCAGGCTGCAACTAATAAAAGCAAAAAATTTTTTTTAGGTACAGATAGTGCTCCCCATACACAAGAGCAAAAGGAAAGTCATTGTGGATGTGCTGGTATTTATAGTGCACCTTGTGCACTAGAACTTTATGCGGAAGTTTTTGATAAGGAAGATGCTCTAGATGCTTTGGAAAATTTTTCCAGTCGAAACGGAGCCCTTTTCTATGGAAAAGAGCTCAATACAAAAAAGGTCACACTTATCAAAAAAAAACACTCTATTCCTAAAACATATCCTATTTTTACAAACAAAGATATGAAAACAGAGGTGCTTGTCCCTCTTTATGCTGGAAAAGAAGTGGAATGGAGTTTACTTTCTCCTACATAAGGGGGAGTGTTGCAAAAAGTAAGAAAGACAGAAGTTATGTTGTAAAACACCGATTTCAGGTATTTTAGACGGGCCTTTCCTTACTTTTCTGCATTCCGTAAAAGGCCCATAAATTTTATTTTTTAAAAATGAAGCCAAATAATGAACTTTCCATTCTTAAAAATGATTCTGACGACGTTGTCACAAAGAATTTTTATCCTAAATCAGAAGAAGAGGGGTTACGTCTAGACGTACTTCTTACACAACGTTTCAATCAATGGAGTCGTACAGAATGGCAAGAGCGTATACGAAGTGGTCATGTTTGTATTGATGACCAAAAATGTAATCCATCTGAACGCATTCGAAAAAAACAACTCATCTCCTATTATTTTTTATCTAAGCCAGAACCACAAGTCAACAGACAAATTCATACAGTTTATGAGGATAAATATATCCTTTTAGTGAACAAGCCTTCCAATTTACCCGTACATCCGTCTGGGGCTTATCGGAAACATACTTTATATAATATCCTAAAAGAGAAATGGGGTGAGAAAGCTCAAGTTTATTTGATCCATCGTTTGGATAGAGAAACAAGTGGGCTGATGCTCGTTGCTAAAAATAAGCAAGCAGCCTCTCTTTTACAGACAGACTTCCAAAAGGGACGTGTGCAAAAAGAATATATTGTTTTTGTGGAAGGCCTCTTCCCTGATTATTTGGATGCTGTGGGTTGGCTTCATCCAGATTTTTCTACCAACAAAATTAAAAAAAAGAGAGGCTTTACACCTCTCTCTTGTCTCCCGGAGACACTAGAGAAGATTCAGCAAAAAACAAGAGAGACAAGTCAAAGGCGCCCTAAGGCTTTTTCTAAAATTGAAACAAGCCGAACAGAGTTCTTTTGTGTACACAAAAAAGGGAAACATACTCCTAGGCTATATTTAAGTATGCTTCGTGTCCATCTTCATAGTGGAAGAACTCATCAAATACGGGCCACTCTCTGTTCCCTTGGCTACCCTGTGGTGGGAGATCGTATTTATGGATTAGACCCAGAAATGTATCTACGTTTTCTTGATAATCTAGAGACAAAATATGATACAGAAAAACTCAGAATAGGGCGTACAGCCCTTCATTCTTTTCAATTGCAATTTTCTCATCCTATAACAGGTGAAAAGCATTTTTTTCAGAGTCCATTACCAGAAGATATGGCGTCTTTATACAGCTTCACTTCTCGTTTTTCTTCGTAATAAGAGCCATCTGACTTTAATAAATAAGAGAATAATAAATGATAACTAGGAATATCTTTGGGAAAAAAGTCTAAAGCAATTTGTGGCCATTCGATCAAATGAAAGAGCTGTGTATCTTTTTTAGGAAGAGAAGTCCAGCGTTCTATAAAATCAAGTTGTTCTAGTTCTTCAATGTTTTTCATGCGGTACAAATCATAGTGATATAGTATGAGACCCCCATTTTTTCTGTTGTCCCTATATACTCTATCTTCAGATTTGTATACATTCAATAAGTTAAAACTAGGGCTATTTATGTTTTCTTTTATGTGAAGTGTTTTGCCCAAAGCACGAACAAAGGTTGTTTTACCAGCTCCTAATTCCCCTTCTAGAAAAATAAAGGCGCAAGTATGTTGAGAAAGATATTTTTGATAAATCTTTTCTGTTAGGCTAGCTATTCCATTAAGATAATAGATAAATGTTTCTTCTAAAAAAGACATTACACAGCGTTTGTATCTTCGTTTCTTTTTTCTGTTGTTTTGATTACTCTTGGCGGTAATAGGCTCTCGTTTCTTTTTTTTGTATCAGTTTTAGTTTTTTTAACAGGCTCTTTGATTTTTGTTTTTCTTTTTTTTATGGGAGGTGATGAATGATTTTTAATTAGAGAAGAGCTTCCTATGTACGATAAAAACACAGTGACCGAAAATAAAATAATCCAATTGAAAATATAATTTACATCGATTTGATCTGGAGTTTGTAATGATTTAGGAGAAAAATAATTTATTCCGTAATAGAATAAATTATAAAAGATAAAGCCATATAGACAAAAAAGAAAAAGAAATAAAATACGTTTTAATATAGGAAGCATAGTAAAACCTATAGAAAGAAGAGGGGATAGAAATAAGAGAGAATAGAAATAGATGTGAGTATTTTTTAGTTGTTTCTATCTGCTACACTTTTTTATTTTTAACCCGATGATATTTTTTTTCTGAAGAAGGACAAAGTGATTCTAAGGGACAGTCTTCACAATTTGGCTTACGTGCCTTGCAGTATTTCCTACCATGGAAAATCATAAGTAAAGACCAATCTATCCAAAAGGATTGGGGTAATTTTTTTATAAGATCTTGTTCCACTTTATGTGCATCTTTGTATTTTGTTAAGCCTAGTAGACGGGAAGTACGTAGGACATGGGTATCTACAACTATACCGGAAGGAATATTATAAAGAACCTGCAAAATAACATTTGCTGTTTTGCGTCCTACTCCGGGCATACGGACTAGGGATGAGATATCTTGGGGTATTTTCCCATTATGATCTTCTAATAAGATTTTGCAAAATCCCCGAATATTTTTTGTTTTATTTTTATAAAAGCCAGTAGAATAAATAACTTTCTCAATTTCGAGAAGGGGTGCATTCGCAAGGGAAAGTGGTGTTCTGAAACGAGAGAAGAGTTTTGGAGTGACACGATTGACTTGTTCATCTGTACACTGTGCACTTAAAATGACGGCAATAGCCAGCTCATGTGGAGCATTGTAGTGGAGGGGAGGTTGGAGATTCGGAAATTCTTTTTTTAAAATTCGATAGATTTGCTTCACAAAAACCACGGAAATACTAATTAGAGAAAGGCGAGTGACGCAAGATTACGAGTATATAGTTTCAGAAACGAAAAAATATAGAACAGAACAAAAAACTATTTAAGATTTTTTTTAAGGATGCGTAAGTCTTGTTTGTACTTTCTCATTAAACTGACCACTCCACGCTTATTTAAGCTTCGTAGCATGCGAGCCGAAAGCCTAAGACGAACCCAACGATTTTCATGGGCAAGGTATACTTTTTTAACAACCAAGTTGATTTTAAATTTACGCTTTGTTTTTATGTGGGAATGAGAAACCGTGTTCCCTGCGACAGTGTGCTTACCCGAAATTTGGCAAGTTCTAGACATATTGGATTGACCTTTTGTGTAGCTAACTTTGTCAAGAATATATTGCCATTTTAGATATAATATTAGAGTATGGCCAGGCTGTACTTTTCTATTTTTATATGGCATTTCAAAAAGACATCGACAAAGGAAATGGTGAGATCGTTCGGGTGGAGGTCTCTGAATATCGAGGGCAAAATTTCTTAAATATTCGTATTTGGTATACTGATAAAGAGGGAAACTATAAGCCTACGCAAAAGGGAATTGCTTTGCGACCTGACCTGTATCCTGCTTTGCGAGAAGCCATTGTGGAAGCGGAAACGGAGTTACAATCTGTTGTATCTGAATCGGATACAGAAGCTAAAAAACAGGGTGACTAGATTACACTCCTAGCTTTTGCATTTTTTATTCATCTTTCGAGAGATGCTTTTTTACTCTTTTTTGCTTTTGTAGGCACATAAACCAAGTTATAATAAAGGAAGCTTCCGAAGCCTTTCAAGACCGATATTACTAACAGTATTCGAGGGCGAGCAATCATTCTGCTCTCCCTTGTAATTATTGTTGTACTATGGCTTTACATCAGTCGCAAACCAATAAAGCGGAGACAACTTCTTTTTCAGATAAAGGAGAACGCAAAATATTGCATACTTGTAAGCAGTGTCATAATAGCTTTTATGCTAGCCTTCCCAAAAAAGAAAAATTTTCGTCTTCGTCTTCGCCTTATAGAAGGGCATGCTGCCCTTTTTGTCACACTTGGAATGAGATTATTCTAAGTCATCTTACTAGGGTAAAGCAAGGCAATTATTCCATCATACCCTTTTATGAAGAAACGGGTGAAAGCCAGACTATTCCTCTCCCAGATAAAAATATTTTAGAAAAAAGAAGCATTGTTGGTTTTCAAAAGGAGCATTGGAATGAGGGGAATATTACGTCAGCACATTCTCTAGGACAGTTTGTCCAAAAAAAAATCCGAAAATTTTTCACTAATGACTTTGGCGAATTTATAAGCAAAGAGGGAAAGAGAATTTTTTCTTTTTTTTCACTAAAAAAGTTCCTAATCATCTTTTCAGTATCTTTTTTAGGAATCGTAGCTTCTTTCTTTTTATTAGTTGCGTCTCTTCGTTTAATTCCAGCACTCTATTTGGAAAATGATGTGAATTGGTACCTAAGGCGAGTGACTAATCAGTTACCAAATCGTATTATAGACAAAAAAGGTAATCTAGTTGCCGAACTTTTTTCGAATAAGATAGGAAAATTAGAGGAACAGGATGTTCCACAAATGATGAAAGAGATTATTATCTTTGCGGAAGATAATAACTTTTATGGGCACCATGGTATATATTGGCCTTCTGTTTTTCGAGCCTTTGTTTCTAATATAATTTCCTTTTGCTACAAAGAAGGTGGTTCTACGATCACGCAACAGCTTGCCCGTTTACTTCTTGCTAATCGAGAAAAAAAAATTTGGCGTAAACTTCAGGAAGCTACTTTGGCTTATAGATTAGAAAAGGAGTTAAGTAAAGAAAAAATTCTAACGACTTATCTCAATCTTATTTATTTAGGGCATGGTAATTATGGTGTTGAAAATGCAGCTTCTTTTTATTTTGGGAAAAAAATTTCTGAATTAAATTTTGTCCAATTCCTTTTATTAGCTTCTATGCCTCCCGCACCTGAACACTATTCCCCTTTACGGCACCCCAAAATCATCCAAAAAAAAATGGATTATCTCGTGAAAAGAATGCAAAAAGAAAATTTCCCAGTGCCCAATTTTTATGCACAAGAAAAAGAGATTACTTTTCATTCTATAAATCGTAGCCCTCTAGCGAATGCCTATAATGATAGAATTGATTATGCACCTTATGTAACAGAGTATATACGCCAAGAAATTGTTGATAAACTTGGTTCCAAATATATGTACAATTCTGGATTGACTATCGAAATCAGTCTAGATCTCAGTTTACAAAAAAAAGCTACACAAGAAACAAAAGATTTTATTGCAAGTAATGCACCTCTTTTTGCTCCCTCTATTTGGCAAAAAAGAGAAGGGAAATTTGATCAAGAAACAAAGCAAGAAAAACTAAAAAAAGAAATTGATGATATGGCATTAGCTATCTTACCCTTTAGTGGATATTTCTTCCCTCAAAGTAAAAAGAAGTTACAAGTAGCTTGTATTGGCATTGAAAATAAAACAGGTAATATTCTTTTTTTGCAAGGTGGTAGTCACTTTGGTGTGAAAAACCAGTTTAACCGTGCTATTCAAATGCGTCGTCAAACGGGTAGCACGATAAAACCGATCATCTATGCACTAGCAATTGAAAACAATATAATTCATGCGGCTAGTCTTCTAGATGATCGTCCTATTTTTGTTGCCAACCATATGGGCATAGGCATGGGAACTCGTTCCATTGTTAGTCAAAACCATTGGGAAAAAGACTATTGGGATCCTGTAAATTATGGTGGTGTCTATGAAGGAACAATACCCGTTCGTAGAGCGATTGGCCATTCTAAAAATCTACCAGCTATACAGCTTGGGCGTTTACTCGGTATGAAGAAATTGCGAGAAGGTTTTAGACTCTTTTTTTTCCCTCATCCAGAAGAATTGATAAAGCGTTTTCGCTCCGATTATACCATAGCGATTGGTTCTTTAGAAATGAGTCCACTTGAAATGGCGCTTGCGTATAGTGCTCTTGGAAATAACGGACAGATTCAAAGGCCTCACCTGATTCTTTCCATAAAAAATATGAATGGAGATATGCTCTATGAAGTGAGTAGAGAAAAAAATCGCGAAATCAAGCCAGAGGAAGAGAAGATCAACGAAAGCTATCATAATAGGCTTGGGAGAGGCCTTCCAATGAAGCGGCGTGTCTTGTCAGGAGATACGGCACAGATTATAGTGGACCTTATGCGAAGTTCAGCTAGTTCTTCACGTAGTGGAGTTCAGATAAAGAATGGGACAAAAAGTAAGCCTTTATTTGTGGGCAAGACAGGTACGAGTAATGCCTACCGTGACGCTTGGTTTGTGGGATTAACGCCTGAGATTAGTGCAGCCGTTTGGGTAGGTTTTGACAACTCCGCTTATTCTATGCCAAAAGGTACGGGTTCGCGTTTGGCGGGGCCTCTTTGGGGACGTATTATGAAAAAAGCTATTGCAAAGCAAAAAAAGGATGGTGCAACATTTCAATTCACTCCTAATGCAAAGTCTGTAAAAACTTGTCCTACAACAGGTAGGCTCTACACATCTTCATGTTCCAAGCCATATCAAAAAGAATTTTTACGTCAGAATTATCCCATGGGACTGTTACAAAAAGTAAGAAAAGAGGGATTGTAAATGCCGTAAAACGTTGATTTAAGGTATTTTAGGTGGGTATACTTATCATAACTTGATCCGAGATATTTATATCCTTATTTTTATATACTTTATTGGCAGAATGCCAGATCAAATTGTGATGATTACACCTTAGCTGATCCGTCTATGTATCGTTTCAAAACCATATTTAGTGGCGACCTCTCTTTACGTACAATCGAAAGTCAAGTCACAGAATCTTTTATACAATGCAAGATATTGAATATAACACAAACTCCTTCTGTTTTATAAAATAACGACTCCCTTTGGGGTAATCATATTTTGGGGAGGATTTGTGCAACAACGCTATTTTTGAACTAGAGCAAGTTTCTTGCGTTTTTTGCTTAGAAAAGGAAAGAGACGACCTTCATTAAAAGAGGAAAAATGAAAACCATGTGCAAAATGAGTAGGTATGATCTATATAGACGTGGTGGTTACAAAAATGATTTGACTAATAAATATTCCCTCCTCGGTCTTTTTACGGAAGGAAACCATTATTGATTCACTATCTTATTACAGCAGAAACTTGAAAGGTTAGGATAAAATCATCATAAATAAGTTTATCCCCAAGAGATTTAAAGAATTTTCCCGATTTATATCTGATACCAAATTTAGTCCGATCAATTTTAAGTTTACCCTTCGCTACTATAACTTTTTTCTTATGAAAGTTCTGTATTTTTGCCGTAAAATCTATTTTTCGAGAGATGCCTTTGATTGTAATCTTAGCTTTGACAATATAATAATCGTTTTTTTTCTTTTTGGTACTGATAATTTGTAAAACAGCCGTTCTGTGTTTTTCTGTATTAAAAAAATCCACTGATTTCAGATGAGAGACTAATTTTCTATTATAATCAGGATCTTTTATATCTAGGCACGTGATAGAAGTCATGTCGATGATTATTGTACCAGAAAACGTCTTACCTTTTTTGATTATTTTTGCATCTTGAATATTGACTAATCCATTGTGGGTACCAGTTACCTTTTTCCCTTCCCAAGTAATTTCACTTTTCTTGGTATCAACGATATATTCTCTCCCTTTTGCTTCCATAACTTGCGTAGTATATGCAAAACAGAAAAGGAGCGAAAGATAGTAGATAATCTTTTTGGTCAAATACGGTGATGTTTGCCCTAAATTTGTGATTGCTGTTTGAGTCATAGATACAAATTGCATTGTTTTCATGATTGTTCTCCCTCTAGCTCAAGGGGCTTGCAACAGTCCCACAAGGCTGATTAAGGTTTACAAGTATGGCTCACAGGTCTTTGTGTCCAGTATATTTCGGAAGAAATTTCCTTGTATTTCTTTATCAAATGCCATTTAATAAAAAGTATGGGATTTTCATGTCAGACCCCTTGTCTGATTTGTGTACATATAGTTCCCACTTACTTTTTATTTTACTGACCATCTATCTCTTTGGACTTTTTCCGTTTGGTCAAACTCTTTTTAGCCAAAATTTAGAACCAACTCCTAATTTAGATTATAGTGATATTCACAAGCAAAATATAAATAATGCGAAATTACCCCCTATTGATATTGAGAATGCTGACGAGGGGGAGGTCGTACGTGGAGAAAAAACAGGTACAAACATTCTCAGATTAAGAGGGCGTGTAAAGGTTCGTTTGGGTGAAGGCCATTTTTTTGCAGACACAATTATCATTGATACAGATAGTCAAGAGATCTATGGGGAAGGGAATTTAATTTATAAGGCTAAGGATAGTTCAGAAATTAAAGCCGAGCGTATTATCTATAACCGTAGACTTGGACAAGGCATTTTATATAACGCTTCTGGATATAAAAATCCCATCCATTTTATTGGAAAAGACGTACGCCTTTTGGCACAACAGCGTCTATCTGTAAGCCATGCACGTTTCACAAGTAACGCTAGGCATCCCCCTCATTACCATTTCACTGCCTATCGCTTAGGCTTTCATAAAGATGGTGGTTTTTTTGCTTTGGGAGTTTGGTTTTACGTTGGTGGGGTACCACTTTTACCTTTGCCGTTTTTGTCACTCTCTCCTTGGGGGAGCGGTTTGCTGACTCAAGTAGGCTATGGAGCTAGGACAGGGGCGTTTATACAAAATAGTTATGAATTTGAGGCACCTGAATCTAATCTATTTTTACTGCCTAGCTCTTACTCTATTTTTTTTGATCACTATCGTGTTACAGGTACCCAACTTGGTGTACAGTTTACTAAAAAAACAAACGAGCTCGATTATTTTTTTGACATAGGTTATGCTCGCTTCCAGCGTTATAACATAAAAGATGGTAAAGTCACTAATGAAGTGGAACGTTGTGAGGGAGGAGTGGAATTAGGAATTCCACGCGTTTGTAGTCAAGGTAGGGAGGCTTTCCATTGGCATAAAAACAATATTTTACTCAATAGTAAAAATAGTGATCTAAATAGAAATAACATCAGAAATATTCACGTCAAATATGAAAATTACAATCACTATCTTTATGAGTATGAATTTGGTCGTCGTTTCCAGCCAGAAGACACCATATCTGCTTTAAACAAGGATCTTCGTCTTGGAGATGGTATACAGCGTCCCGATTTAAAATCAAGCCTTGTTTATGAAGAAGAATGGGATAGTTTTCACTTACGTATTCAGTTAGAAAATAAAGAGGTTTGGCGTGTTCGTCAAAACTTCCAAGACTCTTCCTATGAGCTCTCACAAAGTACTTTACCTTCATTAGAGTTAAATAAGCAATTCACTTTGGCTACACTGCCTAGTATAGAGTCTCCCATCTACTGGAATCATAAACTAAGTTTTATATCTGTAAAAGAGTATAGTGAAGGTGTTGCGTTTTATAATCACAATCAAAGTGATTATAAAACAGACTTAGAACTGACTTTACCACTTCTGGCTTGGTTTTCTTGGGATACAAAATGGGGTTATGGGGCACGTAGAAATGTTGTAGATAGTAACGTGAAGAACGATGCCCAAAGGGTTTCTTTGGAGCATGAAGGGCAGCGTAATAATTATGACTATCTTTTTACACAAAATACGTGGATGTTTGGAGAAGAAGAACTCTTTATAGATCTAGCTCATCGTCATAAAAAGTCCTTTAATGTGCAACGTCCAGATATTCCACAAATTGATAGAAGTGGTTTCGTGAATAATCAAAAGGTAAACGAAGTAGAATTTGAATTAAGTTGGTTTGCCTTCCCAAATATGTCTTTTCATGGGAATACGGTTTATGACTTCCGAAAATTTCCAATAGATGTACCAGAAAAAGATCGTTGGGATTATCCAGTATTTCGCACAGATATTTTTCTAGACTGGACAAATCTTTTGCGAGAGAGTAGAGAGAATCTGTTGAGCCGTAATAAAGTGCACTTCTTAAGTACACATTTGACAAACGATTATGTATATGACACAATTCGGCAAAAGAGCCACTCCAATATATTTGGTTTAACTTTTGATATGGGTGGTTTTGATACGTTTTTTTTCCGCCGTTTGCGCTATTTAGAGGTGGGTCTTCAATGGTATCATTTTTATGCAGATTCTTTTCTGGATCATTTTCGTTATATATTAAAATTAGATATGCAAGTAACAAACTGGGTTTATCTACAAACAGTTGTTGAATCTCGTGCTAGTGACCCAGGGCGATATAGTCGTTCATCTCGGGATAGTGAAGGTAACTCCAACCGAGTTCATTTTTTTGATGATATTGTCAATAGTACAGGCCTTAGGGGTCATCAAAGACGTAAGGATAGTATTTTTAATTTGGTTTACTATCATACAGCTTTAATACTTGATTTAGGAGATTGGGAGTTTCGCTTTGGCTATGAGCTAGAACAACGGTATATACCGGAAACTAGTGGTGTAGAAAGTATTGTTTATTATGATCAAAGATTTTTCTTTGGTCTCAATTTAATACACTTTAATATTGCAGGTATAGGAAAAAAGCCTAGTCGCTTTCTTTTTCGCCGACCTACTCCTACGAACTAGTCGTTTAATAATTGTGTTAGAAAAATGCCAAAAGAAAAATTTAAAAGTATCCAATTTTTTTTTTGGTTTTTTGATTTCTTGTTTGGTGTTTTTGCATCCTTGAGTGCTATTGTACTTCATTTTTATGTTTTGGCACCAAATAAGCAAAAATCTGTTCTTTATGAAGCGAATGCATGGTACCTTTTTTCTTCTTTTTTCCCAGAAAAATTAAACTTTCTTGTAGTATATTTCCACCTGGGAGTATTATTTTCATTATGCCAAATATTTATATTTCAACGCGTTGATTTATATCAAATACACTATCGTACTTCCTCTTTGTTGAAAGAGCTTTTAGCTATTTCTCGTGGGGTATTACTAAATTTATTTGTTATGCTAAGTTTAATCTTTTTTTATCGAGAAACTTCCTTTTCCCGTTCTGTAATTATTTTTCTTCCTCCCTTTATGATACTATATATTTTTTTAGGACATCGTTTATTGTGGGTTTTTATTGATGCCTTTACTAAAAATATAGAGCGTTTACGTCGTGTTGTGATTGTGGGTACGGGAAAAGTTGCTCAAGATTTAAATAATGTATTTCAGCAGTACAAATTTTTAGGTTATCATGTTGTCGGTAATGTTGAAGCAAAGCCAAAAAAAGAGAATACATCTACTTCACTTTATAAAGGTGATTTTTCTTTCTTTTTAAGAAGCGTAAAAAAACTGAAACCGTCTCTTGTTTTTTATGCAGATAGATACGATCAGAAAAAAATTGAAGCTATACTTAGGTTTTGTGATTCAGAGGGGATACAATGTTGTATAGTACCAAATATCACTAATATAGTTTCCACTCACTCTCGTATAGAAAGTGTGGGGGGTATACCGCTTCTCTTTGTTCGGGGGACTCCTCTTCACAATGGCTATAATCAATTTGTTAAGAGAATTTTTGACATAGTCATTGCCTTTGCTGTATTACTTTTATTATCTCCTGTTTTTTTAGTTTTGTCCATTGTAGTCAGGATGGAAACAAAGGGAGGTGTTTTCTTTCGACAAGAAAGAATGGGTCTAGATAGAAAATCTTTTTGGATTTGGAAGTTCCAGACAATGACGGTACAGGATAGAGTAAGATCGGATACGATTTGGGGAATTCATCGAAATGATTCTCGAATCACAAAGTTTGGTTCATTTTTACGTAAAACTTCTCTCGATGAGTTACCTCAATTTTGGAATGTACTAAGGGGAGACATGTCTATTGTTGGTCCTCGTCCAGAGCGTCCATTTTTTGTGAAAAAATTTCAAGCTAAGTATGATCAGTATATGCGTCGGCATATGGTGAAATCTGGTATTACAGGCTGGGCCCAAATACAGGGATTGAGGGGAGACACATCCATACAAAATCGTATTGAAGCAGATATTTATTATATAGAAAATTGGTCCTTTGGTTTGGATTTATTGATTTTATTGAAAACACCTTCAGCATTGATTCGAAATCCCGGTAGTTAGAAGGCGATGTAGGCTATGATTGAGGGCAACTATCATCAACTGATAAACTATGAACTATTTAGGGTTAAATCTAAATTTTCGTCTATTCTCCCACAAAATGTTCCGATCTACGAAAAAGAGAAGAGAAAATCATATAATTATTCTTAACAAGGGATTCATCAGTACTTAGTCTAGAACATTCGAAATAGAAACATGGAAAATACATATTTTTTTTATAAAAAAAATATTGTCAAAGTCATTTGCCAATTTTGTTTTTTCGGATGTTTGGGGACTGCTCTATGGATTTGGTCAGAAAAGGTTTGGCATATTTTTTGGGATAAGAGTTTACTTTGGACCCAGCTCAGGGCCCAACCACCTTTTCAAAACCCCCATCACAAGAATTCTTTTCGAGTAGATTGGCTAAATAGTCGAATAACTGTTTTTGTAAAAAAGGCTTTGTATAATTTTCAGCAAAATGAACAGGCTATTCTGAAAAACGATTTCCCACCAAAGATAACAGAGATTCGTCGACGCGTTCGCCAAGAGACATTAGAAGAGGCACGTTTACAGCTTGTTTCTCTTGTGTATTCTTTGCCTATAAATTCAGATTTTACAATCAAAAAAAAAAGTGATCAAAATGAACATTTTAGAAGACGCATGGGAAACTTGGTATTTCGTTTTGTCACAGATTATGAGATCATAGGGAGTGAGTTTATTCGCATCTCTTTATCTCTTCCTTTAACAGGGAAGGCAGGTTTGTATAGTCTTTTAGCTGGTTTTGTTGATAGTCATTCTGAGCTTCCAGAGTTTGTAAATACAAAGTTTTCCTTTCCCATTACAAGCTTGATAATTGTTTCAAAAGAAATACCGGGTTTTCAACCCTCTCTTGTCCCTCGTGTTTATTCACAAAGTGGTTCACTTATTTATTCTAGTCGAATAGCTAATCACTCTTGCTTTATTGAAAAAGGTTTGGTATCCTATCATCATTCCGTAGCAATGGCTCGTAGAAGTAGACAGTCCGGAAGCAAGCCTTATATTGTTTATGCAGCGACATGGAAAGGAGAAAGACCTAGTGACTTGGTTTTACATAGTCGTGATGCAGACCGTATTTTAACTAGTCCATCCGGGCGTAGTGCCTTGCGCAATTGCCGTGTGATTTTTGTTATTCGTCCAACCGCTCATGTAAATCTGAAGTAATCTCTTGACTTAGTTTAGAAGTGTTTTATGAATTTTTCAGACTATCTTTTAAATCGTTTTTAGGTACCATTTTGTAGTGAGCTTTTCCAACATTATCCGTTCCTTTAAAGATCAGAAAATACTGGTTGTTGGAGATTTCATGCTTGATGAATATATTTATGGTCAAGTAGAGCGTATTTCTCCGGAAGCACCCGTGCCCATTGTTTTACAAAAGAAGTTTTCTACACTTCCCGGAGGAGCGGGTAATGTCGTTCGCAATTTGTACGATTTAGGTGCACAAGTGTACTTCGCCGGCATTGTTGGAGAGGACGCTGGAGCGGAGTATTTGCGAAAGTTCTTTCGAGATTTGGGGCTTTCTTCTGAGCAAATAGGATTATTTGCTATAAAGGGACGTCCGACTACTCGTAAAACAAGGATTTTTGGAGGACATCAACAAATTTGTCGCCTAGATCAAGAAGTCAACACACCGCTATCGTTTTCTGCTTTAGAAGATGTGCGTCGATACATTCGAAAGAATATAAAAGACATGTCTGCTCTTATTTTTTCTGATTATGATAAAGGTCTGATTATTCCAGAACTCATTAGTGAAGTTGTTGAGTTAGGAAAAAAAGCAAATTGTTTGATTTCAGTTGATCCTCAAATCACTCATTTTGAATATTATCGTGGAGTGGATATCCTTACTCCTAATCATCATGAAGCTGGTGGTTATTTGGGATGCAAGCTTGTGGATGACGATTCTGTAAGGGTAAATGCACCAAAAATTTTAGATCTTTTAGATGCGAAAACTTTACTTTTAACACGTGGAGAAAAAGGGATGAGCCTCTTTCAAAAAGATAGTCAGGAGTTGCACCACTTCCCTACGAAGGCTAGAGAGGTATTTGATGTGACAGGTGCGGGGGATACAGTCATTTCTCTTTTTACTCTTGCTTTAACGGCCGGGGCATCTTTAGAGGAAGGAGTCGAGTTAGCGAATACAGGTGCGGGGCTAGTTGTAGCTCATATAGGAGTGGCTACAGTACATATTGATGAACTCTTATCTGAATTGGATAAAACAGACCCCTAGGCGCATATAGACGCAAGTAGTTTTTTTTTATAGATGGCTTTACCTCAATATTTTAGTCAAAAGATTTTTTCGGATAGAGAAGAGCTAGCGATTCAATTGCAAAAAAACTACCAAGGCAAGAGCCTTGTTTTTACCAATGGGTGCTTTGATGTTTTACATCCTGGCCATGTCCTTTACCTTTATCAAGCACGTCAATTGGGAGACTGTCTTGTTGTGGGTTTGAATTCGGATGCATCTGTTCGGCGTTTGAAGGGCGATGCGCGGCCGATACACCCATGGAACGACCGAGCTCTCCTACTTGTTAGTCTAGTACAAGTTGATTTTGTTTTATACTTTAATGAAGACACCCCCGAAGCATCTATAAAGGCTTTACGTCCCAAGATTCATTGTAAGGGTGGAGATTATAATGCTGATGATCTGGTGGAAACACCACTTGTAAAAAAGCTAGGAGGATATGTGCATATACTTCCTTTTGCAAAAGGACATTCAACTACAAAGCTCATCAAGCAAATAAAGGGGAAAGAGTTATAATTTTTTCAAATACAGTAAATCTTTCTATAAAGTAGTGAGAAACTCTGTAGGGAAGTATTTCAGGATTTCAAAAAAATATTATGCGGAATGGTGCTTAAAAAAGTCCTCAGTAGTTTTTGAATAGACTGATAAGGATAGATTACAAACAGCCATTTGTAGCTCTTTGGGAAGTTACTTTCTTTTAGAAAAATGCTAGATGCAGTGAAATATATTTTTATTACGGGAGGTGTCTGCTCTTCATTGGGGAAGGGTGTGACAACGGCATCTGTTGGCTGTTTACTAGAGAGCTGGGGTTATCGAGTTGCCATGCAAAAAATGGACCCCTATATTAACGTAGATCCAGGGACAATGAGTCCCTTTCAACATGGCGAAGTTTATGTGACTGATGATGGTGCTGAAACAGATCTTGACCTAGGATATTATGAACGTTTTACTAACCACACAAAACTTCGCCGTCAGAATTCCATTAGCACTGGACAAATCTATGATACGGTGATTCAAAGAGAACGTAGAGGAGACTATCTTGGGCGGACGGTCCAAGTTGTTCCTCACATAACAAACGAAATTAAAAACAGAATTCTTGGATTAAGTAAAGAAGAGGATATCGATTTTGTTATTGTAGAAATCGGGGGAACTGTAGGGGATATTGAAAGTATTCCCTTTATAGAGGCTATACGGCAAATGCGTCGAGATCGTGGTAATGGCCATGTTTGCTTTGTACACCTCACTCTTGTACCTGCTATAACTGTAGCTGGAGAAGCGAAAACAAAGCCAACACAACATAGTGTAAAAGAACTCCTGACTTTTGGTATACAACCAGATATACTTGTTTGCCGTATTAGTGAGGAGCTTTCAACAGATATGCGTGATAAGCTTTCTCTTTTTTGTAATGTGGATAGAGAAAATATCATCTCAGCTATGGATATAAAGCGGAGTATATATGAAATTCCTGAAATGTATAGAAGAGAAAAATTAGATCAAATTTTATTAAAACATTTTTCCCTAGAGCCAAAGCGACAGAATATTAAAAAATGGAAAGAAATTTCCCATCAAATTCAAAATCCAAATAAAACAGTCCAAGTCGTGATTTGTGGTAAGTACGTTGCCCTACAAGATGCCTATCGTTCCATTTATGAGGGACTTATGCATGGTGGTTTAGCTAATCAAGTTCAAGTAGAATTTATACGTGTGGACCCAGAAAAATTGGAAGAGGCTAAAAATCATTCCATTTTAAAAAATGTTTCCGGTATTCTTGTTCCAGGAGGATTTGGAAGTCGGGGAGTAGAAGGACAAATACTAGCTATTCAATATGCACGTACAAAAAAGATACCCTTTTTAGGTATTTGTATGGGTATGCAATGTGCCGTTATTGAATTTGCAAGAAATGTTTTGGGTTGGAATGGAGCTAACTCAACAGAATTTGACCCCAATACAAAATATCCTGTTATATCTTTGTTAGAGGAGCAACAAGGAATTGAACAAAAAGGAGGGACTATGCGTTTGGGGGGCTATCCTTGTATGGTACGGAAAGAAAGCCTTGTCTTTCAGGAATACAAAAAAGAGCAAATTCGGGAACGTCATCGGCATCGCTTTGAGTTTACCCTACGTTTTCGCAAAGACATGGAGACTCGCGGTATGATTTTTTCGGGCATGAACCCAGATCAACAGTTGGTTGAAATTATTGAGTTACAAGAGCATCCTTGGTTTGTGGGAGTACAGTTTCATCCAGAATTCCAATCAAAACCCATTATGGCACATCCCTTATTTAATGGCTTTATTGCTAAAGTAGCCGAGCTCTAAATAGAGCTGATGACTACCTTCTTTGCTTTGTGAGGCTCTGTTCCAAAATACAAAAAGATAGGAAATTGATCACCTAGAATGCTTTAGATTGGGGACCCATAGCACTTTATTTGCACTTATCAGTATTTCGCAACAGCCCCAAAATGCATTACATAGGCGTTTTAGGGCATTACTTCCATCTTTCCTATTACAGTCCCTTCGTCATCTTGATTTTGGAATTAAGTGTATACAAGTACATTCAAATTAATTCATAAATATAGGTAAAAAATTCTTGTATTTATTCGTAATCGTAAAAAGAGTGTCAGGTGGATAGTCCGAGCCTGCATTTTCACATGTGGCTTATATTTTAAAAAGGTGGTTTTTAGTATGTTCAGTAAACGGAATGGGATGGTTTGTTTTGTATTCATTGGCTTATTTGTGCTTTCTTTCCAAGCTTGTGCAAGTTTGAGTAAAGAAGATAGGTATTTATTACATGCATCTAGTCTGGGTAAGATTGATATAGCCCAAGCGGCTATTAAAGCTGGAGCAAGTGTCAATGCTCAAGATGATCAAGGGACAACACCTCTAATGCATGCAACCTTTAATGGGCATGAAGAGGCCGTGAAACTCCTTATCCAGAATAAGGTGAATTTAAACTTGGTAGATAATAATGGACGTAGTGCTTTGCTTTATTCTGTGTTTAAAAAACACGTAAAAATTACTAATCTACTGGTGAAATCAGGTGCTGATGGTAATGTGAAGGATAAACAGAAAAAGACTCCGCTAATGTACGCGGCTTCTACTGGAAACGTGGGCATGGTGAAGGCACTTGTAACAGGTAATGTGAATTTAAATTTAACTGGAAGTAAAGAAGGAGTTACAGCTTTAATGTTGGCTACTTTTGCTGGACATGCTAAGGTTGTTAATTTACTTATTAAGAGCGGTGCTGATGTAAATGTACGGAGTGGAGCCAATAATCTTACAGCCTTACAGATAGCTAAGTTTAAGAAGCGGGCTAAAATAATCAAACTACTAACAAAAGGCGGTGCTAAATAGGGGGTGTTTTGCGGTGTATGATTTCGTTTTTCTTACCTTTTGTAACGCTCCCCAATAGTAGATGGCTGGAAGAAAAGACTAAAACTTTTAAAGAAATTTTATATATATCTTCTGCATAATATTATGGAGAGTGGCTGGGAAGTATATTATCCAGTTACTCTCTTTTTTATTAAAGTTGGATGATGCTATTATTGCTAGTGATTGGATTTTGTTTCAACTTCATGTTCGTTTTTTTGCCTGGGTTGCGTTTTTCTTTTAGTTTTTTATAGTTGAGTGATTTTGCATCATTGTGTAGCTGTCATAACAATGGTTGTTATGATACAGCAAAAAGACCTTGTAAAGAAGGGGAATCTTATTTAAGGTAATAAGGGTCGTACAGACGCCTCAATTTCATCTTCTCGCATGTAGGGAAATACTGGCAGGTTCAAAATGCTTAGACTGGTCTTTTTAGCCATTTCTCCTCCTATAGATTCTTGCAAAAAGTTTATAGCTCCTTTCTGTTCTGATATGGTTTCTGGATAAGTTGTCGCAAATCCAATTTTTTTTCCTTTCAAGCGATGAATAAAGTTATCACGTTTTTCAGGAATGATGAGTACATTTAAATAGCCATTTTCTTGGAAGTCTTTTGGGGGCGATATGCATTGTATCTCTTTATGACCTAAAAATTTTTTACGGTAAGTATTACACAAATTGCGACGACTTTCAATTCTACTTGGCAATTTTGTATAAACGATATTCAGAAATGCTGCTTGAAGAGTATCTAAGCGAGAATTCCAACCTACAAAGTCATAACTATAGTGTGTATTCCGGCCATGATTAGCCAAAGTACGAATTCTTTCTCCTAAAGATTCGTCAGAGGTTAAGACACATCCCCCATCGCCAGCGCCACCAAATACCTTCGCTGGATAGAAGCTTAGCGTGGCTATTTGTGCTTCTTTATAGATGGAATGGCCCTTGTATAGACTGCCATAAGATTGTGCTCCATCTTCTATAAGATAGATCCCATTTTTCTTTGAAAAGTTGCGAAATTTTTCGATATCTTGGCTACCCCATCCAAAAAGGTGTACTAAAATGGCAGCTTTGGGTTTGTGCTTTTGACAGGCTTCGCAATACAATTCATAATCCATTTGCATATCGTTAGGATTGATATCTACGGTGATTGGGATAGCACCAACGTTAACAATGGCTTCGAAACTAGCCCAAAAAGTAAAATCTGGTAATAAAACAATATCTCTCGGACCAATTTCTACGGTCCGCAAAGCAATTTGTAAGGCATCTGTTCCATTTGCACAAGTGATCGCAAATTTATTCTGAGAGTCTTTAGAAAGTGAACTTTCTAACTTTTCATTTTCTTCACCACCAATAAAGTGAGCTTTTTCAGAAAGTTTGACTAATTTTTCCTTCCAAGCTTCTATGAAACTAGGTTCCCAACGTTTTAAATCAATGAAAGGTACAGACATAAGCTAAGTCTCTAGTGCTTTTTTTGCCGCTTCTAGTGTTTCAAAAACCGAAATACCCACAGGCAGTGGGATAATCAGTTGGAAAATTTCTCTAATAAAAGGATGAGTTCCCCCTATGACAACTTTTCTTTCCTTTTCTTTTTGAAAATACAAGATTGAAAAAAGGACTGAAATACCAACGGAATTGGCATATTTGAGTTCAGCTAAGTCAATGACCATATCGTATTTCAATTTGGTAAGGTGATTATGAATTTCTCGGTTCAATTTATAGTCATTTTCGTTATCGACTTTACCAGAAAAAGAGATCACATCTAATAGGGATTGCCTCCGAGGGAGCTTTTCTTGCGTTAATTTTATGGTAAGATTTGGGAAATTTAAGACTTTACCCTTCTCAATCGTATTTTCTTTGATACTTTGTACCATTTTATTTTCGAGTTTTATACTCTAGTATACTTTGGAAAGTATGGGAAAAAATGTGGGCAAGCTTGTAAAAAGACTTTTTTCATAAAGTAATTTATAAATTTGGAAGTATTTGATTCTGCAGTTTTTTTACTCCTCACACGGCCAAGAAATTTCGGATAAAATGTCAATCTCTATAAACTTCTTAAATTGAAAACCAAAACCCTTTTCTTCATAAAAATATTTTCCATATTCCAATTGGTGTAAATATCCTCGATTTCTAGAAATCACCCCTGAGTAGTTCCAGTAAGTTAGTTGATGATCTTTCTTCCGTATAGCCTTCCATCTTTTTTTTGGGAAAAGTAGAGAAGAATGTGCGTCTTTTTCAGTATTTTTATTATTTTTGGGTTTACTTTGACTTTCTTGCAATAGAACGGGGCCTTGTTTTTTAAACAAAACATCTTTGAAACTTTTTTTCAACTCATAGGTTGTCAGTAAATTTCCACCATAGGGTAGAAAGAATAGGTCCACATGGCTAAATGAAATATCCTGATGTTCATGATAACTCAGGCGAAATGGTATAAAGGCAATTGTATGTATAGTCATTATTGATCAGATCTGCTTGCAGAGGGAAGAAAGTCAAATCCTTCTAAATGTTTTTAGGTGAGGGGACCATTCAAAAACATTATTTCAGTCAGTTATAGCGTCATTCATTTCTTTGTTGATCAAGGTTCTTCTATACGTATAGCAATTAGAGAATGGACAGTTGATAAATTATTTAATTTTTCTTGTACAGTATGCATTTTATTTGAAAAAACTTTTGACGTGAGAACAACTACATCTATGGGTTCTTCCCCTTCATATTGTTGTATTCTTGCTATTGATATATTGTGTTCAGCCAAAACAAAGGCAATTTCTGCCAAGGAACCTAGTTTGTCCCAGATAGAAAGTCGTAGGTAGAAGCGACAAAAAGAATCTGCTTCAGGTGGTATGGCTTTGTGTTCTGTCAGCCATATTTCTAGAGTTTGTTTATTTTTTTGAGCAATATAGACTATATCGCTCAAAACAGAAGAAGCTGTGGGGAAGCCACCAGCACCTGGACCAATAAAAATCATTTTTTTTGTATATTCACTTTCGATTAGAGCGGCATTCATGGTATCATCCACGGATGCTAAAAGATGTTTTTGTGGAATCATAGCGGGATGTACGCTCAATTCTATCTGCTCTGTGTTTTCTAAATCATTTTTACTTTTCCGAGCCACTGCTAAGGGGCGAATTCTATAGCCCAAAGAAGCTGCAAAGTTGATGTCTGTAGGTTTTATCTGAGTGATCCCTTGAATTTTGACTCTATCGGAAAGGATGGGTATATCAAAGCACAGAGCTGCTAATATGGAAAGCTTTTGGGCTGCATCTGTTCCGCCCACATCAAGTTCAGGATTAGCCTCAGCATAACCTTTTTTTTGGGCTAATTCGAGAGCTTGTGAATAATCCATACCCCTTGCCATTTGCGAAAGAATGTAATTTGTTGTTCCATTTAGTATACCGTAGATAATGTGCGTATTATCTCCAACAAGTCCTTTGCGAAAATTTCTGATTACTGGCATTGCTCCTCCAACGGCAGCCTCAAAACCAACTTCTAGTCCCTTCTTTTTTGCTAAGCCTAGTATTTCATTACCGTAAGAAGCCAGTAGAGCTTTATTGGCTGTAATGACTGCTTTATTTTTTTCGAGTGCCTTTTGTAGCCATTGCCGTGGTTTTTCTATCCCTCCCACAAGCTCAACAACGATATGCACAGATGTATCTTCTAAAATATCATTTGGGTTATTGGAAGCTTTGATATCTTTTATAATGGATTTTTTTTTCTCCCAGCTTCTGTCGCAAATTCGAACAACTTCTATAGAAAGATTGGTACGTTTTTCAATGAGTTCTTTTTCTTTTTGTAAGATTTTTAAAAAACTAAGCCCAATCGTACCCAAGCCGATAATTCCAATTTTTATTTTTTGCATAAATTTTAAATGAGTAATAAAAAATACGAAAAATATGGTATGCCCCAATTTTGTTATTTTTAGTTACTATCGTTTCTGTATGAAGATTTTCGTAGAGTTGTTGACAGCTTGAGTTGCTGCATATCTGCTATATGTTTTTTTTCTCCGTCTGTCCAAAATTCAATAGTTTCTATATCTTTTTCTAAATGGAATAGATTTTTTGTTAAAACTATAAAAAAAGTGTCTAGGTAATTATTGTTTTTATTAATTTTTTGTTGCCGATTTCTGTCTTTTTGGAAAAGAGTAAATTCTTGTTGTATAGCAGATAGGCTCATATCGACTATAATTTTTTTATCGATTGCTTTCCAAACATGACGAATTGCATTCCCCAGAAGGGGTAGGGTGGTTAGATCAATAAAAGTTTGTGCTTCTATATTTCTTGCGGAAGTGATTGGATTACTCACCAGGGCTGATAAAAGACGTAAACGCATAGTTAGGTCGTTATGCTGTGTAAATTTTCTCTTTACAGGAATTAATTTATTTTGCTTATAAGAAAAAACATAGAATGTAATTTCTTTCCGTGTATCCTTCTTAGGAATAGGAAAGCTGGCGGAGGGTAAAAAGAGATAGAATGGATTAGAAACAGACAATATACAAAAACTTAAGAAACAAATAACAAATAAATTCAGAAAAAAATGAAGTTGTTTAGGTGGTTCCTTTACATCCATTAGTTTTTGAACGGAAACATCTATTTTTGGTGAAATTAGCAAGTAATATGACCTCGCTTTTTTAATTAGTAGATTAGGTTGGATTGTTTTGATTTTATTAGAAAAATACCAATTTTTTGAGTTGGCAATTCGTATTTGTTTTTTTATGTAATGAATTTTTTTGGTGATCTGCTTTCTTTTTTGATTTATAAGTGGATGAGAGAGTAGAGGCGATAGAAGCTCTCTGCTATTGTGTTTGAGCCGGATCAAAAATGTGTGTAAATATTGTGTTTCTTTTTTTTCCCTTTGAGACACAGGCCTTTATCTTTTCGTGATTGACGTTGGAAAGCATAAAAAATATAATGGGTTGTGAGGGAGCTGTTTAAACTTCAATCTAGTGCAGGCACGGGTCATTTTTATACTTTTTCAAAAAATAAGAAAAAACAACAGGGTAAGCTTGAGGTGAAAAAATATGATCCAAAGGTTCGTAAGCATGTATTGTATACGGAAAAAAAATTAACAAAGTAATTTTTTTTCGTGTAGATTATGATAGTATAATTCCGTGAAAGAGCGCGGAAATCCACTCCTTAGAAAGCTTGATCGTTTTTTTGGAATACCCCTTGTTTTCATTTTATCCTTTTTGCGCTTGTTTTCCTTTCGACAACGAAAGAGGAAAAATTTTTCAACTGTAAGTGATACTCGTCAGCTTCGTTTCCTTTTTATTAAGACAGGTGCCGTGGGGGATAGCATACTTCTTTCTGCGATAGCTCTAGAAATCAAAAAAAAAAACCAAAATCTCATATTACCCTTTTATGTACTAGTAGCAATCAAGCTATTGCCCCCATTCTTTCGGGGATTGATGATCACTTAGTTTTTGATTTTCATCATCCCTTTTTATTTTTTAAAGAAATCAAAAAAAGAAAACCCTTTACCTTCTTATTTGATTTTGCTGCGTGGCCACGTCTCAATGCCCTCCTCACGTTTTTTATTTCGACTTCCTGTTCGGTTGGTTTTTTTCGTAAAGGGCAATATCGCCATTATATCTATAATAAGTATGTGATACATAAAGACACCCTACATGAGCTAGATAACTATAGAAACCTTTTACACGCCATTGGAATTGAAAGTACGGCTATCCGGCCACAGATACGCGTGGATGTATTGGAAAAAAAGTTTGGTAAAACACTAAGACATGAAAAGCTAGGAGTTCCTAATCGCCATATTGATAGAGCTAAAGCTATCAGGAGCATTGTTTCATCAAATACCACTGAAGAAATAAATGAAAATAGGAAAAGAGAGCGTCTAAATGCACTTATTTCCCAGTATAAAAAAACTGTAATATTCCATCCCTTTCCTGGTGGTACAAAAAAAGAATTCAAGATGTGGTCAGATCAAAACTGGAAATTCCTAGGTAAGAATCTTATCCAGCAGGACTATACTATTTGGATTACGGGAGCTCCTAGTGACCAAGAACATGCAGGAAAGATTGCTGGTTCCATCACCAAAAATTGGAAGTTCCTAGGAAATATAGACACTCCTACAACTACAATTGATACAAATCAAAGCATGAAATATTCTACAAACCTTCCCCCCAAAAAAAGGCAAACTAAAAAAGCTAATTCCGGTGTTGTTGTCCTAGCCGGGGCTGTGGATTGGGAAGAGATGGCTTGGCTTTTACTCAAGGCAAACATTTTAGTGAGTGTGAATACCGGTATCATGCATCTGGCTGCAGCTTTAGGAATAAAGGTTATCGCGTTGAATGGTCCAACCTCTGTGGCACGTTGGGGTGCAATCGGAGAGAAGATAACAAACTTTCGTTCGACCTATGAATGTTCACCGTGTTTGAGTTTAGGTTTTGAGTATGCCTGTAAGGCAGGTGGCTGTATGACACGAATTCGAGCAAAAGATGTAGCCAAGAGTGTTGTGTAAGCCAGGGGTGAAAGGTAAATATGAAGGCTGACTGAAATAAGCAACTATTGCCAAAAAGCAATGAGATAGTGAAACATTTGAAAAAGTGTTTTGTTATTTTATTCAAGTGCGCTTCTATATATTTTGGGACTGTTGCGAAGTACAAAAAAACAGGAAGTTAGCCTTCTAAAATGCCTTAAATTGGTAATTCACAGCACTTTATTTGTAATTATTTCCATTTAGTAACAGTCCCATTTTATAGATCTAATTTGCACTATTTTCTAATGTTTTTCTTCAATTCAACCATTCAATTCAATCATGAAATGGAAGAAAATAATATATGACTGTCATAAAATTAACCAAATTGGGGAATAAATGCGAAATTTTGTATTGAATGGCCAATTCTTGAAGTTGAATTATGCAACAGCGTCAGTGTAAACTAGTGTTTCTTTCGATTTTTCATAGCTTCTTCCACTTCCGTTAGGCTAAGCATTGCACGATTTTTGGCTAAGCTTTCTCCGCCATCCAAAACGATAATGGAGCCTGTCATCCAAGAAGAGGCATTGGAAGCCATAAAGACCATTAACTGACCAACATCTTGAGGAGTACCATTTTTTTTTAGAGGAACACGGCTTATAAATTCATCAAACCCTTTGTTCGCCTGAAAGGCTTTTTCGGCTCCCTCGGTTGGAATAGGTCCGGGGGCTACAGCATTTACACGGATATTATACTCTCCCCATTCTAGGGCTAGCGTTTTTGTGAGAGCATCAATTCCAGCCTTTGCAGATGTAGCGTGAGCCATTCCAACCCAACCCTGATAATGGAGCGTCATTGTGGTATTGATAATACACCCACCACCAGCTTGTTTGAAGTAAGGAAAAGCTGCCCTTGAACAATAGAACGTTCCATTTAAATCGATATCGATAACCGTTTGCCATAGCTTATCTCTCATTTTATGAGCCGGGAAGTAAAAATTACCAGCAGCATTGTTAATTAAGATGTCTATACTTCCCAATTCAGAGTGAGCCTCTCTAAAGACTTGGTTAATAGATGTACTTTCTCGTACATCGAGTTCTTTACCGATGGCATTGATATTGTACGTAGAACTGAGTTTATCCGCAAAAGATTTGCAGATTTCTTTTCTACGACTAGCAATAACAAGATTGGCCCCGGCTTTAGCAAAAGATTCAGAAATACCTGCCCCAATACCACTAGCACCACCTGTTATAATAACTACTTTATCTTTCAGTATGTCTTTTTGAAAAATAAAATCCATAGATACCCATAGATACACACGCAACAGACAGTAAATATTTAACTATACACCGCTTTCAATGTGGAGCCCGCCGGTAGGGTTTCTCCAACGTTAAGAAGAGTTTCCCTTTCTACTTTGATAGGAAGTTCAAAAGAAAAATAGTCTTTCTGGTCCAGCATTAGAAAAAGATCTTTTCTTTTTTTGTCACCTACATTTTTAAGTTCTTCGGTGAATCGTTGTAACATCCACTGAGTAAAAATAGTTGCCTTTCTGTGCACTGGAATGCCTTCTAATTGAAAGGTAATATCCCCTAGATTACGAGGTATGCTCAATTTGTATTGTTTCATATCTTTTACGAGTTCTTTCTGTAGATGGGGAATAAGAACACACAGATAGCTTTCCATTGTATCTAGCATAAGCCGTAGTAACTCCACTAGAGACGGGGGTAAAGAATTCTCATGGATAAGTTTTCCGTTAGCAAATTCTTTTTGGCGCATTTTACTAATCCATTTTATTACAGCTGGATATTTTTGTTTTAGTATACTTGCGGGATAAGGGTCGAGCCCAAGATGTGCGGCAAGGCAACCCATAAGAGAAAAGTCTGCTAACGTAGGTTCGTCACCAAGCATAAAATTATATATAGAAAAATGCTTGTGTAGCAGATTTAGTAAACGATGTGTTTCTTGCTCAATAATGGGAATAGTCTCTGCACAAATTCCCAATGGAGAGCGTGCTCCAGAAAAAAAACGAGCGTAAAGTTTTCCCTTTTTAAATTGTTCTTCTGGAGAAAGTCTAGGAGCCAGTGCGCTTCCAAAAGACTTTACAACGTGTTCGTAGTTTACTTTCTGAAAATTCCATCTATAATGAATAGCTGGTACAACTAACCACTCATCAGAAAATAATTCCGTAAAAATACCAATGAGTCTTAAAATAGGGGAGTTTGTTGTTATATTTGTTTTTGGAAATTTTTGTTCAACATAGTCGAAAATGCAAGAAGTATCTTGTATAATACGATTGTCTGGTAAAAGTAGTACAGGTATATATTTGACGCCCGTTCTTATACGGATGAAATTCTCTATGATTTCTTTTGATGCAATTTTATAGATAAAGGGTACTTCTTTATAACGCAAATAATCTTTTACTTTTTGTGTGAAGTAGGATAATTCTTGTCCATAGAGTATGTAATTTGTATTCATGGGACTGTTACAGAATACCGAAAAACAGAAAAATACCCATCATGAAATACCCATCATAAAATACCTTGAATTGGCGTTTCACTACATTTTCTTTGCAATTCTTTACATTTAGTAACAGCCCTTCATAGTAGTGTGCTAACCTCATGGTATATATGCTCATGGTATATATGCTCATGGTATATATGCAAAACTTTACAATTAGTTTATTTGTTGTGTGTTTGATTTTTTACGATAGATGGCGAAGATATCATTACGACGTATATAACCTAAAACAAAATTATTTTTATCTACAACGGCGACTTTATTCATTTCACTTTTTGTGATCTTTTCCAGAGAGTCCGCCATCGTGTTTTTGATTTGAACAGTAGGTAATTTTATTTCACACAAATCCCCCACAGTCATATTTGATAGCGGGCGCTTCCGTATGCGTGATTTTTTTTTGAGTGATAGCATACCGTGATATTTACCCTCTTTGGTTATAATAACAAAATCACTATCATGGGATTTTGAAAACTTCGTTTCCAAGTGGGCAAGATCCAAGTGAGAGAAAGCCAGAGAATCTTTTTGAAAAGTTGAAAATTCTTTATCAATTGTCATTTTTTCTAAAAGATCAATACGCATATCCCAAAAATGTGCCGGAGATTTGAAACGATTGTGAACTTGCCCTTTGTAAAGAGACCAGCGAGACGAAAGGATAAAGGTTATCATAGATACCATCATAAGGGGTGGTAGCAAAGCATAGGAACCAATAATATCACTAATCATGATCATAGCAGAAAATGGGGTACGGGCAACACCAGCAAAAAAGGCACCCATCCCTACTAGCATAAAAGAAGAGAGGCTAATTTCCCAATCTGGCAAAAGCCATTGACTGAAGGTCGCTACACTACCCCCTAGCATAGCCCCAATAAACAAAGAAGGGGCAAAGAGCCCACCAGAACCCCGGCTACCTATAGTGATTGTTGTTGCTAAGATTTTAAAAAATGCTAGTAATAAAAAAATGGCTGATAACTTAGGAAGTGAGTTCAATTGTCCATTATCAAAAAAAAGTGAACTTCGCTCGTTTATAGTCTCATGAAGATAGCCCATTCCAGAACCCGTCACTTCGGGAAGGAAAAGAGCCAAACATCCTATAAAAAAACCTCCTATAGCTGGTTTAAAGCATAATGGAACTTTTATGAGGTGTGTAATATTTTCAATTAGACGCAGAAGGCGAACATACACAATGCCCACGCCGTAGCAGACTATACCCAAGAATGCGTAGATAAAAAGTTCACGATATTCCTGTAAGCCTATATTGTTTACCTCAAACAGAGAACCCGGGCCAACTATCCCTGTAAAAGTTAAATAGGCAGTTACAGAAGAGATGAGGCATGGGACTAGAGAGTCGCTTTCAATATCTTCTCGGTAGAGAATTTCGACGGCTGTCATTGCACCACCAAGTGGAGCACGAAAAATAGCCCCTAGACCACCTGCTGTTCCTGCCAGCAGAAGAGTACGGCGAGCTCTAGCACCAGCTCCCATAATACGGCCAATGCGAGAGCCCAAAGCTGCACCAATATAGGCTGTAGGTCCCTCTCTTCCCCCGCTACCTCCCGTTGCGAGTGTCAATATTGTGCTAATTGCTTTAAAAATAACTCCTCGGCCAGGGACTTTACCATCTTCGTAATGAAAAGCCCGAATCATGCTATCGGTTCCCGCACCACTTGCCTCCTTATATAAAAATTGCAATATAAGCCCCACAAGAAAACCTCCTATTATAGGGAGGAAAAAAAGTATCAAAGAAGAAGAGTGAAAAATAGGAGAAAGCGTCTGCGTTTCTTGCTCGTTTAGAGGTTTTGTTTCACCAGGAGGGTGTTGGTACTCTATACCGGCTAAGATTTGAAAACTATAGTATTCAGCTGTACTTAGTGTTACAGAAAAAATAAAAGCGAGAAGACCACTTAATATGCCAATTAAAACAGAATAGATGTAAATACTTCTGGGTCCCCTTATCTTAAACATTTCTCCTATTATCCTCCAATTCATAATTGCACCTATACTAGTTTGTATAAGTTGTGACAAGAAAGATAATAATTTATTAGAATTTACCAATAATGAAAGAAAAATCGCTAGTATTGATGATTTTGCCTTTATTCATGTTTATTTTTGTTTTTTGTAATAACGGTTTGGACTGACAAACTGAGCTAAGTCTGGCTCTAGGAAGCTTTCTTTTTCTTGGCATATTCTAGAAGCGATCCATTCGGAAAGTAATGGAGCAAAGAGTAGGCCATGAGAGCCAAATGCTGTGAAAACATAAAGGCCGGGTGTAGCTTCTCCTTTTGTATTTTCTTGTATTTCACCACATATTGGTAATCGGTCTGGACTAGTTGTGCGGAAAGCAACGCGAGTGGCTAGTTGTTCTAGATATTCATTTGATGGGGTAGGGGAAATTTCCTTCCACTCAGGTATTCTACTTATAATTTTGTTATAAAGAGTTATATTTTGTTTAGGATCTTTCTCTACATTCGTATTCCATTCTTCAAATGTGGAACCAACAAGACAGTCATTTTTTGCATTTACTTTTGGTATAACCCAACCATCATAGCTAATAGGGCAACGAATGGAGGAGGGAACCATCTTTGAAGGTAAGAGCAGGCTTTGTCCCCTTACTTTCCGTAAAGGTAGCCACTCAAGTCCAGGAAATTGTTTTGTTTCGAATGCACAGGCTAAAAAGAGGTATGGTGCTCTGATTGTCTGAGTTTCTTTTGAAGAATGGACACTCCAGAGTTTTTCTTTTTTTGAATAAGAAAACGTAAGAATTTTTTGAGCTAGCAATATACGGACTTGGCTCTTAGCAACATGAGCTTTACACAAGTCTTTTGGGGAAAGCCAAAGCCCTTGAGGGAAAAAAAGCCCCCCAGATGCGCAAGATAAACCACATACTTTTTTTGTTCCTGCCGCATCAGGAATATATATAGTTTGTGTCCATTTTGATTGAGAGGAAGAGAGCGTATTCAACTTTCCCCATTTTTGAAAGCGTTTTTCTATATTTTTTTTATGAGCTAACTGTAAAATACCATAGTCTCTTATGAAAAGAGGAGAGGGTGCTTTTCGTTTTTGTCTTTCTATATGCTTCTTCAGATAGGAAAAACCTTTCAAAGCTATTCGCATTTTTGGAGTAGGTTGACTATAGACAATAGGTTTAGCCATTGCCCCTGCTTGCCCGGATGCTCCTGTAGCTAGATTCATAGATTTTTCGATTAAAACCGTTTGCAGAGAGCGCCTTTCTAAAGCCTCTGCTAAGGCCGTCCCCCCTAAGCCTCCACCGATAACAATGGCATCCACTATGGGAATGTTCATATAAAAATCATATTCTCTTTTTAAAAAAGGTTTAGTCGGGTAGATTATAAACTAGCCTTATAAAAATTCAGTAGAATTTTTTATAAGGTGACAAACTCTTCAGCACACGTTGGATGAACTCCGATCGTATCATCGAAATCCTTTTTTGTTGCTCCAGCTTTTAAAGCAACGGCGATACCTTGGATAATTTCTCCGGCTTCCCTCCCAACCATGTGAGCGCCCAATACACGACCTTCTTCTCCATCTACAATTAATTTTACAAGGCTTCTTTCTGAGCGTCCACTCAATGTATGTTTTAGTTCTTGGAAATTATTTTTGTACACTTTTACATTGTAGTCTCTTTTTTTCGCTTCTTCTTCACTTAACCCAACAGTACCAATAGAAGGCTGACTAAAAATAGTTGTAGGAATGTTCTCATAACTAAAGGGCCGAATCTTTTCTTTTAGTATAGTCGTTCGCACAAAATACATGGCTTCTGCAATGGCTACAGGAGTAAGTTGTATGCGCCCGATGACATCCCCAAGAGCATATACCGAAGGAATGTTCGTACAAAACTGTTCGTCTACTTTTAGACTATTATTTGAGTTCATTTCGACACCCACTCTTTCTAAACCAATTCCTTTTGTATTCGCAGTGCGACCTGTGGCCGATAGTACTTGGTCTGTTGTGATGCTTGATCCATCTTCAAGAGAAAGCAATAACGAGTTATTTTTTTGTTTTTTCACTGCTAAAAGTGAAGTTTGAAAGTGTAAGGAAATACCTTTTTTTTGCATCTCTTCATAGAAGAAGCGACGAATGCTTCCATCAAACCCGCGTAGAAAGAGATCGCCTCTATAAAGTAATTTTGTCTCTACACCCAAAGAAGAAAAAATCCCAGCAAACTCTACTGCAATATATCCTCCTCCTAAAATAACTATTCTTTCCGGCAATTTCTCTTGAAAAAAGATGTGATCTGAGCTGGAAAGGTACTCTTCACCGGGAATAGATGGGATTTTGGGAAGAGAGCCTGTGACAATAAGTATTTTTTCCGAGCTTATCTTCCTATGGCTCTGATCTACAACATCCTGTAAGTCAAGAGTATGTTCATCCAAAAGGGATGCCTTCGCATAAAAAATTTGGACACCGGCATCTGCCAGTAGATTTCTGTAGATGCCGTTTAATCGTAATATTTCTTGATTTTTATTTTGTTGTAGAACTTTCCAAGAAAACTTATCTGAGGGTTTACCATCGTTGGTTTCCCAGCCGTAACCCTTAGAATCAATAAAATCTTCTTGATAGTGGGATGAATAAACATATAGTTTTTTCGGGATACATCCTTTGTTTACACATGTGCCGCCAAATGCACTTGCTTCGGCAATTCCAACCTTGATACCTGCACGAGCTGCACGGCGAGCTACTCGCACTCCACCCGAGCCAGCCCCTACCACAAAAAGATCGTAATCGTAAATGGACATATTATGCGTCTTTGAGAACTGCCATTTTTCGCCAACAATAGAAAACTTTCAAAAATACAAGCTAGGAACTCGTAGGTAAATGTGTTTGCTTTGTCAAGGTATTTAGGAGCATTCGCAGACTGCTCGTCTTTCGGAAAAACGGAATAAAATATAAAACAAATTTGTTTTGAAGGGAGCAAGATCGTAAAGATTTGTTAACAATATTTTTGATTAATAGAACATTGGTGTACATCTGTATTTCTGTATTATAGTAACCTTCCCTCAAAAGAACGGACAGTCTGTACAGGGGTAGGATGGAAGAATAGAATGGGTAATTTGAGTTTATGGTGTCAAGGTCTCATCTGAAATATTATCTAAATCTAGATTGACGTATAATTCCCCAAAAAAAATGCTCCAATACTGTCTCTTTAGAGTGAAAGGATACTTGATGGTATTTCTATTATATTGGTTTTCTTTTTTTGTATTTGAGTCACCCTGTATTTTTTATGAAGCGTACTTATCAGCCGAGTAATTGTAAGAGGGCCCGTACTCATGGTTTTCGTTTGCGTATGGCTACAGCTAATGGTCGAAGGTTGCTTGCTAGGAGAAGACGAAAAGGACGTACTGTCCTCACCGTTTCTGATCTTAAATTTAAAAAATAAACAAACATATGCCATTGGAGTATAAAAAGCTTAAAGGCAAAAAAAAATTTAAACGTCTTTTCGCCAATGGGATTTTTTATAGGGGTGATCAGATTTTTCTAAAGTCTTTTGCTGATTGTTATTCCGGAAAAGAAAGTGAAGAAAGTGGTTGGGCTTTTTGTCCTTCCCGAACCTTAGGAGGTGCTGTTGTTCGGAATCGTCATCGTCGTTTATGTAGAGAGGCCTTACAAAGTATAATGAGAAATAGTATTTCCTTTCATCCGTGTCATAGCATCGCATTACTTCCTCAGCGTGGTTTTGTTCGATTGACGTGCAAGGAACGTGAGTACTCTCTTCTTCGCTTGTTGCAAAGGACGGGGCTAATTAAAAACTAACTATTTTATATGAGAATATCTTTGTGGTTAGTAATTTGTTTCATCTGTTTTTAAATAACACAAAAGAAAAGCGAATAAACGTATGAATGATAAACAGGCGGAGCACGAAAACGTCCAAAAGCAAGGCTATATTCGTTTTATTTTTATTATAGTGCTCTCTTGTTACCAAAAAATATTAAGTCCTTTTCTTGGACAGAGATGTCGTTTTTATCCAACATGCTCTGAATATGCACGGCAGTGCTTTTTATTTCTCCCTCTGGCTAGGGCCATATTGCGGTCAACGTGGCGTCTTTTGCGTTGCCACCCATTTTCTAATGGATATGAAGATGAGCCATTTCCTAAGAAGACTAGTTAGACGTGTAGATGGTATAAAATATGGAAAATCAAGAACGTAAATCCAGCACTGTTTCTTCTTTGTTACCCGTTATGCTCCTTAGTTTTTTGGCTATTTTTGTTTTACAATATTTCACTAGTGATTCTACTCAGAATTCCCCAAAAGAATCGACTACCCCTGAGGGTGATGATGTCCCTTTAGATAACCAGAGGACATCTACTTCAAATTCCAATGGAAATATCCGTACCAAGGCGGCTAAGTATTCTTCTAGGCAAAATGACTTTCGTTTTACGAAAGGTAGAAACGGAAAAAAAGATACAATACAAACAGAAAAATATTATATTGTTCTTTCTTCACGTGGTGGCCGGATAGAGCGATTTTATATAAAGAGTAACCCAACTCTTCTCATTCCCGAGAAAATCATTGAAAAAAGCCAAGATTTAATTTCAGAAAGATATAAAGCATTAGAGATAACTAATGGGAATGGGATGGATTTCCAATTTCACCTCTACTACTCCGCTGAAAATGCAGAACAACTTGCTTCCCCTCCATTGAATGGAGCTGATTTTAGGGCTAGAGAAATTCAATGGAATAGGGAAATAGGGGTTAGTGAAATATCTTATAGCCTTCCGCTTCGTTTTCGTAAAAAGCGCTTGGAATTAAAGAAAGTTTATCGTTTTTATGAAAAGGAAAACTATTTCCGACAAATCACCATATTGCGCAATTTAGGGAGTAAGGAATTTGATCTAAGTTTTTATCATGGAGGGAAAGTACATTATGGGGCTTTATTTTACAAAGTATTTGGAGATATTGGTCCAATACCAAAGGTTGCTACAAATCTAGATAACTCAGGAAGGTTTTTCCACTATGGGGACCAACTTGAAAAACGAGGCAATCTTTATGAAAAAAAAGGTGGCGGATGTGGTTTCCCTTTTGGTTGTACTTCTTTAGATAAGGGGGGTAGCTATACCTATTACGATAATGCTAAGGATACACTCAAGTTTATGGGAGGTCATAGTCGTTATTTTCTTAGTTATACTGAATTTCTTGCCCCTCAAGATAGTCCTTTACATCTTGCAGATGGTTTTGTATACAAAAATGAAAGAGACGTATCTGGAAAAGAAGCCATGAGTGCTGCTTTTATTGATTTTCGTCTGGCCGCTCGTCAAACTGGGGATTTGCACATAGGTGGACCGGACACATTAGTTACGGGAGGCAAGGGTAGTAGTCATCCTATTCGTTTCAGAAATGCAGATGAAGGTAATAGAAAGCTTGTTGAAGAATTACAAAAAAAGCGTAAGGATGCTCTCATTATCGACAACAAGGTGTATGTTGGTGTTCGCTCTACAAGTAGCCATGCTTTTTATAATCAAAAATTGATGCAGGCTGCCTTCTCTTTAGAAGAGCCAAATGCTGATGCAGAAGAAGCTATGCATTTTTCTGCATATACTGCGTTATTTTCGGGTATTAGCGATCTCATTATTTCTATAATGCGTTGGTTATATGCATATATAGGGAATTATGGTTGGTGTATTATCTTAATTGCTATTCTGTTCAAACTGCTTACCTTTCCTTTACAAAAGATGCAGATGAGTGGTATGGAACGCATGTCAGCGCTACGCCCGGAATTAGAGGCAATCAATAAACAATATGCCAATGATCCTAAAGAAAAGCAAAAGCGTGTTATGCAGTTATTTAAAACTCATAACTACAATCCGGCTAAAGGTTGCCTTCCTGTACTTATTCAAATGCCGATATTTGTTGGGCTTTATAGTGCTTTTTCAAGTTCTGTAGAATTATGGCACAGTCCTTTTATTTTTTGGATGACGGATCTATCTCTTCCAGATACGGTCTGGATTTTACCTTATATCAATGTGAATTTGAATTTGCTTCCACTACTTATGGTCGTTTCACAAATATTTTATCAAAAATTAACAACTGTAGTGACAGATTCACAACAAAAAATGATGCTCTATTTTATGCCATTTATAATGCTTATTTTCTTTTGGCAGATTCCAAGCGGCGTTACTCTGTACTGGACTGTACAAAATTTTATTTCAATTACTTGGCAACAAGTTTCACGGCTCCTTGGCAAAGCAAAAAAAATATAGCATAGAGACTATATTATGAGGGGGAAAAAAATATGATTGATTATTTACTAGAATATGTGGCTCAAACGCGTTCAGAGGCGGAGAAGAAATCTTTAGAATTACTTCAATTGGAAGCTGAGGATGTTACATTTGAATCTGTCAGTACAGGGGGATTGCGTCGATTTTTTAAGAGTTCTTCAGTCCTTTTACGGACTATTCCTCGTGATAGAGATGCTCTTTCACAAAAGAATGTATCTCGTGGCGTTTTGCACACCCTTTTATTCAAAATGAATGTTATCGCTACTATCGACAACATAGAAGAAAAAGAAGAGAATGTCCATATGAGGTTGGTATCAGAAAACTCTGCTTTGCTCATAGGTAAATATGGTAGAAGTCTTGATGCCCTCCAATTCCTTTTGAATTTATTAGTTAGTAAATGGATAAAAAATAATAAGAGAATTATTTTGGATGTGGGAGATTATAGGGTACGTCGAGAAAAAAGTATTCATCAGATTTCTCGTAAAGTTGCTGATAAGGTATCGCGTACGGGCCGAAGCATTGCCCTAAACTATATGAGTCCTTATGAAAGAAGGATTGTACACCTTTTCTTAGAAAATGATGAAGATGTCTATACTGAATCAAGTGGTACCGGTGTTTATAAGCGTGTCCGTATTTTCCCACAAAGAGAGAATACGTCTAGAGATAATCGCAATACTCAAGATGATATATATAAAGATGAAATAGAGAATGAGGAAGATTATGATGATGGAAACTATAATGAAAGCACTTATCATAGTGAAGATTATAATGATCACCAAGCTGAAGAAGATTATGAAAATAATGGAAAAAATCAAGATAAAAGCGAAAGCCAACCCAGCAAAGATCATAAAACTGAAGAATAATTGAAGGAAGACACAATTGTTGCTCTGGCCACTTCAGTAGGGCAAGGGGGGGCTATTGCTGTTTTACGTATGTCTGGAGACAATACCCTTTCTGTTCTTGAGAAGTATTGTTCTGTAAAGGGGAGTGACAACAAGCAGCCTCCGTTTCGCGAAAATCCCCGCAAAATGCTACTCTGTCATTTCATGAGTGGTGAGAAGATGAACAAAATTATCGATGAAGGGTTAGCTGTATACTATCCTGCACCCAATTCTTATACGGGTGAAGATGTTGCAGAGCTCTTTTTACATGGTAATCTTATTCTTACCAAAAATATGATTAATACCCTATTATCTTCTGATTGTGTGCGAATAGCCAGAGCAGGAGAATTTACTAAACGTGCTTACCTAAATAAAAAAATGGATATTAGCCGGGCAGAAGCTGTCAATCAAATCATACAGGCAAGAAGTGATTGGGAGTTGAGTGCTGCGCAAAGAAATTTGCAGGGAGAGATGAAACATTTTGTGGCTACCCTTCGTTCAAGCCTACTGGATGTAAAGGCACTGACTGAGGCAGAGATAGATTTTGCAGTAAAAGAGAAGGAAACAGAAAAAAATGTGAATACACAAAATAAAACAAGGATATCTGCTATTCAAAAACAAATAGAAGAATTACTTAAACGTTCAGATGAAAGTGAACGGATACGATCTGTTTTACAGGTCACTATTTTAGGAGTTCCTAATGCAGGTAAGTCTTCTCTTTTTAATCGCATCATCGGATGGGATCGTACTATTGTTTCCCCAGAAGCAGGGACGACTAGAGACTATGTTAGTGAAGAAATTCAACTAAACGGGATTTCTATTCGTTTTGTTGATACTGCCGGTTTACGATACACAGAAGACGCAATCGAAAAGGAAGGCATACGTCTATCACAAAAAATGTACAAGCAAAGTCAGCTTATTGTTCACGTTATAGATGGAGCAAAAGATCCTTATACGATGGAACTAGCTCATTGTATACAAAATATTCCCAAGCTCATCGTCTTAAACAAATGGGACAAAGAAAATGCTAAAAAACATATAGATTTTTTGAAAAATCCTATTTGTATTTCGTGTGAGACTGGTGAAGGTATAGATGAGTTATGTCAAAAGTTATATTATAAAGTTTTAGGTAAGTTAGATATAGAAAAAGCCGTGATCTTAGAGGAAAGGCAACGTAGTCATCTAAAAAAATTAAACGCCACCTTATTGCGCATTCAAAGTTTGTACGAAGAAAATGCTCCGGATGAAATCATTTCTTTAGAAATTAGCGATGGAATTAGCGAGATAGGAGCCATAACGGTACCTATTGATAATGAAGAAGTTTTAGGTAAAATTTTTTCTGTGTTCTGTATTGGCAAATAATTCGTTTTATATTTTATAAAACCCATGTAAAAAGGTAACACATTTGAGTATTATTTTTTACAAATGATCCCTACCTCCCTTTTAACTGTATTCAGCAAAAAGGGAGGTAGGGATCATGCAAGATTACTCAACAGAAATACAAATTATCACGAGAAATTTGTCTCGTGTAAGGGATACAGAAATCTGTCGTAAAGCAGGCCTTATGCTTGAAATGATGACAGCCAAGTATATCTGTTTTAGCTGTCGTATGTATGGAGTATGCCATAAGACTTTTTATTCTTGGCAAGAAAATTTAGAGCTTGTTATGAGTTAGACGCATTAGCAAATCGCCCAAGAGGCTGTAAAAATAAGCCCTAAACGCATAGACAAAGCGACAGTCAAACAACTATGCGCGCAATAAGAAAGAAAACATAGATAATACAGGAGGTGTTTTCGTTGCCTATGCCTTCAAGAAACAAACAGGTCAATACATAGCTCATTCTACAATTGAATTGCTAATATCTTTTCTTGAGAAGGTCTACTGGCGTAAAGGCAATCACCTACATACAGAACGGTATGTATCTATCTGAAAAGCCACTTGTTGAATAGAGTATAAATGCATACTGTAGGGTTCAAAGTTGAGGATAATTATGGCATCTGATTTTTGCCTGAACAGGCATAGACTGCCAAAGTAGCTTAAAGAGGAACATTTAGTGTTACCTTTTCACACGGGTTCCACATTTGTTTTATATTTAAGTTTAACTTATCTAAAAAGAAAAGGAATATATGATATTAGGAATCTCTTTTTATAAGTTTCTCCATTATAGAAAAAAATGTTTGAGAGTGAGAAGCCTTTTTAAAGGCTATGTTATCTATATCATTATATTTATCCGGTGATACGAAGATATTCCTGCGAAACATACTTTTCATATGGCATAAAGATTCGTTGTTTAGGCGAGCTAATTTCCTAGCAAAAATAAATGCTTTTTCATCTAACTCTGAATTTTCATAGCAAAAATCAACTAGCCCAATTTCTAGAGCTCTACCGGCTTTTAAAGAATATCCTGTTTGACAAATCAATTTTGCATGAAAGGACCCAACTGTTTCTTTTATAATATCAACCACAAGTTGTTTCATTGTTAGGCCTAATAAAATTTCATTAAAGGCAATCCTAAGTGTAGGGCTGGCAATACGATAATCTGCTAGAATAGAGAGAATAGCACCCCCTGCCATCGTATAGCCACGTAATCGAGCCACCAACGGTTTTTGTAAAATATATATACGACGTATAAATTCAAATAAGGTTTGAAAGCAAATATCAATTCCATCTTTTTTGAGGGCTTGTGGATCTATTCCATTAGAAAAATATTTTTCTGAACAACTTGTGAGCAAAATAACATGCACTTCTTTTTTCTTAGCTATACCCTCTAAAGAGTCCATCAGTAGATGCAGTTCGTTGACTCCAAATACATTTTGTGTATTGAAGTTCATTTCAACTGTTGCAATATTTTCTCGAATAGTGATATTTATTAATTCCATTATATTTTGAGTAAAAATACAATTAATTCTGTCTATATTTTTTTTATAATAAAAACATGAATACGGAAAGAATTTTCTTCTAAAATTTAGCTAGAGCCAATTTTAATATTACTTGCTTTTTATTGATGTGTTTGAAATCTCTCGCTCGACTGAGATTACACAAAATATTTTGTGCTTTTTTAGGAGGTGTGGAAATCTTTCTTGTTTCCATATCAATCCAACACCCGCTTATTGTGAGTATGCAACAAATTTTATTTTTATTTGTATTGTATATCTTGTGAAGGATTTGATAATAAGCATAATCTGAAGAAGCAGCAAGTAAGTATAGATCAACTCGAACCCTATCACTCAATCTCAATTCTCGTTTGTAGTTGATAAATTCCTGTAAAAGCACTGCACCTACTTTATGTTCTTTTATAAGATCATGAAAAGTAAGTCCTTCTTTGTCAAATAAAGAAACTCGGGTTATACTTGCATAGTCTGAATAGAGAGTGTTACGAGCATGTCCATTCAGATCTACATCCGTCCAACCAACTACAAATGTATTAGAAAAATTATTTTTCATGAATAACTTCTTACATGGAGTTTTTTTTCCCCATGATTGACAATTCATAAATCATTTGTAATATGATAAAATAACGTTTTTTAGCCTTAACATAAATCTTACATTATTTTGTACTTGTCTCCATGTTTAGAAGATAGAGATTTGTCCAATGGCTACTATGTATTACGACAGAGACGCTGATTTAACTGTCTTAGAGAAAAGTGTAGTGGCTGTACTTGGTTATGGAAGTCAGGGGCATGCTCAGGCTCAGAATATGCGTGATGCTGGTTTAAACGTTATTATAGGACTTCTTCCTGAGTCAAAATCTATAGAAAAAGCAAAAAAAGATGCTTTTGAAGTCTTTCCAGTCGATGATGCTGTTTCACGTGCAGATATAATACAAGTATTGGCTCCTGATACTGTTCAACCCAAGCTATATAAAGATTCTATTCAACCCCATCTTTCTGCAGGGAATGCTCTGGTTTTTTCTCATGGTTTTAATATTCATTATGATTTGATCCATCCACCGAAAGATATTGATGTATATATGGTGGCTCCTAAAGGACCTGGGCATTTGGTTCGTCGTGTGTATGAAAAAGGCGGAGGAGTTCCTAGTTTAATTGCTATTCACCAAGATTTTACGGGCCAAGCAAAACAAAGGGCTCTAGCCCATGCCGCAGGTGTTGGTGCCGGACGTGCTGGAATACTAGAAACGTCTTTTCAAGATGAAACGGAAACAGATCTTTTTGGAGAACAGGCTGTTCTTTGTGGTGGCCTCAGTAGCCTGATTACAAGTGCTTTTGAGACTCTGATAGAAGCTGGTTATGATCCAGATATTGCTTATTTTGAATGTCTTCATGAAGTAAAGCTGATTACGGACTTACTTTACGAAGGGGGCCTTTCTCGTATGCGTTATTCCATTTCTGATACCGCTGAGTATGGAGATTACTGTAGTGGACCCAAAGTGATTGATGATAAAGTAAAAGAAAATATGGTCGCTGTTTTGGGTGATATACAGAAAAGGAAAGGTGGTAAATTTGCGAAAAAATGGATGGAGGAAGCTGAAAAAGGCTATCCAAACTTTTTGAAAATGCGAGAAGAAAAGAAGAAGCATTCCATTGAGATTGTGGGCAGAAAACTTCGAAGTATGATGAAATTTATAGACGCATAATTGAAAAATGTATTTTTCTTTAGTCCCTGAATAGAGAGAGTATCTTCCTCTCATGTAATGAATTGCTTCATGTACTCATTTGCAACGTAGAATAAAAATTCCTTTTTGTTTACTTGTATTTTCTAATTTAGTCGTGGCGTTTTTCGTTTTTTTCCCTCAGGGACCTAGTTATGCCCAATCTAAAAACAATGTAAGATTGGATAGTGATGATTTTTTTATGGGCCTTTATTTGGGTTCTGGCCAGACTTCTCTCACTCTAAATCATCTTACCGAAACAAAAAGTAATTTTGTGGGTACAGAGGCAATGACGGCATTGCATCTTGGTATTTCTCCTATGGAGGAAGTTACATTTCATTTTGGTATTCAGTATAATCGCTCTATTGAAATAGAAAGTAGCAATCACGAGCAAAACAATGCTGTTTTTGCAGGAACTTTTCTTGTAATAGGGTTTCAGTATTATCTACCTTATCAAATGTACATTCTCTCTGAGTTGCGTCTTTTTGGTGATGCAAGTATAGTGTACGAAAATAGTACTAGAAAAGAAAAAACAGAAAAAATATTTAAAGATGCTACAGGCTATAGTCTTGGTTTTGGAAGGGTATGGTATACTTCTAGTCAATGGATATTTGGGATTGGATTTATTTTTGCTTCAGATCAATTTGATGGGGATCGTACAATAGAAGTAAAAGAGAATGGGGTGGATGGTAAAAATAATTTTGATAATCTAATAAAGAATTCAATAGGAATATTTTTTACCGCTATTTATTAAGTGATATTATATGTACTATCAAAAAGAAGTTCAAAATATTTTTTGCTTTTTTCTTTTGCTTTTTTCCCTGAGCATATTGGTAAATAAAGTTTTTGCTGAGAAGAAAGGTAATGAAAGGGGTTTATATTTACGTATAATTGCTAGCTTTGGTTTAAGTAGATTTGAGGTTATAGATAACATTACAAAAGAGGAAGATCTTTTTAGTGGAGTAAAGCCTTATACAGCTTTTGAAATTGGTGCTTTTATAACCCCCCGTATAGCTCTGTATGGAGGCATAAGTAAACTACATGGAATCAATACAAAAAATAGAAGCAAGCAATATCTCTTTAGTAGTTATACCCTAGCTTCTAGAAAATTTGGTTTCATTTATTATTTCCCGAAGTATAATGTTCATATATCTTCGCATCTACGTCTATTTGGTCGAGCAACTCACAATAAACGAACAAATCGATTCATAGGAACAAAGAATGTAGACTTTGTTAAAATAGAAGAAAGTTATGATTCTGGCCGTGGCTTTGGTTTGAGTGTGGGGAAAGAATGGATAGGTAAATCGAAATGGCATACTGGCTTAGAGCTTTCTATCTTTTACGAGAGTTTGAAAGGAGAGACTACAAAAATCATTAGAACGAATACATCCCAAAATCTTGCAAATGTGGGAGATGCAAAAGTTACATATATAGGTATATCGATTACCTCAAGCTATTATTGATTGATATACTTACCCTATATAATGCTGATTTTTTTTGGATAATTTCATCTTACATTAATACATACAGAAGCAATCCTTGTACCATCTAGTCCGAGATACAGTCAATACATTGGATAAACGTCCCATACATTGGGTTAAGGTAAAAGCAAAAGATTTTCAAGGCATTTCATATTCGAATTGGTGTGCAGATGTAAAAAGATTTTGTGCATATCTTTTAAATAAAATGGCTATTGAGAAGCAATCTTGCATACCCATCTTTTGTGATAATCGATATGAATGGAGCTTGATCTGTTATGATCTTGCAATAATTGGTGCGATTAGTGTACCGTAATCTTGTGAAATACCTCAGCAAAAAATAGGATATATACTGAAATAAACGAAGTGTACATGTGTTATTATAGAAAATGAGATTGTATGGCGAGATGAATATGGACTTAAATAGGGAAGATCATTTTTTGAATAAGCTATTATTAAGGAATCACTCGTAGAAAAATATCTATAGCTGAAAAGCCAATCAACAGAAAGAATAACAAAATAGGGTAAAAAAGACCAAAGGCCCAAACTATCGTATTTTCATAACGCATATGCATAAAATATATGAGAACAAGATAAGCCTTTAAACTGGCAATAGCCATGGCAATAATAATATTTGTTGTAAAACCACCACCTAGTAATTCACCCCAATTTATATAGGAAGCTCCTACTGTGATACTGGTTAAAATAAGCAAAGAAAAACCAACTAGGAAATATATAGCAGTTGATTGTATATGGCCACGGCTTTCCTGATCTGGTATATGCATAACAAGTATCCCTATTCTATATTTTAACTTTCCCTACAAGAATCTACTGCCCCGCGACCACAAATACTACAGCTTTCTTCTTCGGATTCACCAGATGACATCATAACCCCACCGCAAGAGCCACGAAGAGCTGAACCCCTGAAGATCACTCCCAACCCCATGCCTAAAAAGGCAACGATGAAAATAAAAATTGTAAGGAGTAGAGTCGTCATTTTTTAAAAAAAATACAAAATCTATAACTCAACATAAAAAATTTGATGATCAACGCCTCATGGGTCTGTTTACGAAACATAAACAATCACAAATCGAGTGCCATAAAGCGCTGATTTAAAGCATTTTAAACAGACACCTCTCACTTTTCCATACTCTACAACAAACCCTCATAGGCATATACTGTTACGTTTTATGCAAGCTTTTCTTTTCTAATAGAACTTTTTCTTGGCGTTGTTTTTTCCTTTGGTTTTCCTTTCTTAAGACTCAAAACAGGTGGGTCATTATTTTCAATAACACCCAATGTGATGACTATTTCTTCAATGTCTTTCCTAGAAGGAACCATGTACATTGTATCAATCATAACCTTCTCAACTACACTGCGCAGTCCCCTAGCACCTGCTTCCCTATCAATTGCCTTATCCACAATGGACATTATGGCTTCATCTGTAAATTTGAGGCGAACCCCTTCCAATTCAAATCCCTTTTGGTATTGTTTATAAAGTGAATTTATTGGTACTGTAAATATTTGTTTGAGAGTTTCTCTACTCAAGTCATGGAGTACAGCAATCATTGGTAAACGGCCCACGAATTCAGGAATGAGCCCATATTTCATTAAGTCATCAGGCAGAAGCTGAGAAAAAAGTTCACCCCTTCTTATATTTTTAATTTCTATATTTTTTTGAGGACGTTCCATAGTCATACCGTCTTTGCCTGTATCCGCAGGCACGTTAGATAGATGCTTGCTATCAGATTTTTTTTCCTCATTGATCGAATATGATTTCAAGTTAGAAGATGGGATAGAAAACAAATTGGTACCACGACGCTCAAAACCAATTTCCCTTTTACCCAGACGATTTTCAAGTACCTCCTCAAGTCCTACAAAAGCTCCACCACAAATAAATAGAATGTTTCGTGTGTTAATTGTAATAAAGTCTTGATGAGGATGTTTACGGCCTCCTTGTGGAGGAACGTTAGCTATAGTACCTTCAATAATTTTTAATAAAGCTTGTTGTACACCTTCTCCTGAAACATCTCTGGTAATAGAAGGGTTATCCATTTTTCGCGATATTTTATCTATTTCGTCAATATATATGATACCTATCTCAGCTTTACGAACATCACCATTTGCATTTTGGATTAATCGGAGTAGTATGTTCTCTACATCTTCCCCTACATAACCTGCCTCTGTGAGGGCTGTCGCATCTACAATTGCAAATGGGACCTTTAGCAGACGGGCAAGGGTTTGTGCTAAGAGAGTTTTTCCTGATCCTGTTGGCCCAATAAGAAGAATATTAGACTTATCTAACTCAATTCCACCTTTATTACGACTATAGTTTATTCTTTTGTAGTGATTATATACAGCGACAGAAAAAATTTTCTTTGCTTCTTCTTGTCCAATAACATATTGGTCTAGTGTTTTCTTGATTTCTGGAGGTTTAGGAAGTTCTCCCGATATGACACCCCCTTGTTGGTCATCATTTGTTTCATCGGCGATAATCTCGTTACAAAGTTCAATGCACTCATCGCAGATATAGACCCCGGGACCCGCGACTAGACGACGAACAGAACTTTGCTCCTTGCCACAGAAGGAACAATGCAACTTATCCTGTATTCCACCTTTCTTTTTAGAAGCCATTGTGCCGAAATATATAATCTCACTCTGTTATATAAATTAAATATAACTGAATTTTAAAAAAGCTTTCCTATCTCATCATTTATTTTCGATCAAATTATCGATTACTCCATATTCTTTCGCATCTTGGGCTGACATGTAAAAAATACGATCAACGTCTTTTTCAATCTGTTCTAATGATTTTGTAGTGTGTTTAGCATAAATTGCATTCAATCGTTCTTTCATATTTAGGATTTCTTTAGCCTGAATCTCTATATCCTTCGACTGTCCTTGGACACCACCAACAGGCTGGTGTAACATAATACGGGCATTTGGTAGAGCAGAGCGCTTACCCGGGGTGCCCGCAGCTAAAAGCATAGACGATATACTGGAAGCTTGACCAATACAAATTGTACGGATATGTGAACGTGTGTATTGCATAGTATCATAAATGGCCAAACCAGATGTAATATACCCACCAGGCGAGTTTATATAAAGATAAATATCTTTTTCAGGATCTTCTGCATCTAAAAAAAGAATTTGAGCGATCACAAGATTAGCATAGGCATCATCTACAGGGTAGCCTAGAAAAATAATTCTGTCGCGAAGAAGACGAGAAAATATATCGAACTGGCGTTCTCCCCGAGCACTTTGTTCACTAACTATAGGTACTATGGACATAATAAAAAAATCAAAAAAATCTATTCAGATTAAAATAACTTATACACTGATACTAGACAGACAAACCAAGTCTCTCTTCTTGTCAAGAAGACCTTATTGTAAATAATAATCCAAAAAAGTAAAAAAACACAATAAATATATTTTACTACATAACAGGAAGTTCAGATTTTTTAGCCAGGAAGTTCTGTTTTTTGTAGTTCAGCATATGTTATTTTCTGACCCGTTTTTATAATAGCATTTTCATAGAGCCATGTAAATATTTTTTTTTGCTTCATCATATCTCGTAGACGTTCCCTATCTTCATCTTGCATTTTGGGAGTTGTTGTGGGCTTTCCCTCTCTTTCCTCATTTTCTTGAGGAAGTGTAGTATATAAAAAATTCCATTTCTCTTCACATTCTTTATCAGTTACTTCAATGTTTATGATCTTTTGTAACTCTGTGACAATCAGTTGCTTTTTTATATTCATTTTGCAATCTTTACGTATTTCCTCTTCATCCTTTCCAAGCAATTCAAGGAGTTTTTTTCGATCAATCCGCTTGCCAAATTTTTGCTCATAGTTTTGTGCAACATGATGCATTGTATGCTCACATTCTTTTTGTAACAGATTGTCAGAAAAAAATACTTCTGATGATAAAACAAGCTTTTCAAGTATAGTAGCTTTGCTCTTTTTTAAGATGATTTGTGAAGAGTATTCCTTGATTTTATTTTCTATTTCTTTTTTGAGTTCGTTTAAATTTTCATATTCCCCTAAGTCTTTAGCAAGTTCATCATCTAATTCGGGAAGTTCCTCGTAATGACATTCCAAAAGCTTCACATAAACAGAAAGTTTTTTCCCAGAAAAACGTTTATCTATAAACTCATCCTCTACATCCAAATTAAAATTCTTTTCTTCCTCTTTTATCATATTTAAAATTTCATCATCTATCCCGGGTAGAAGTTGATTATTGCCTAAAGTAACTTTTAAATTTTCATGTTGAAATATAATTTCATCCGTCACCATTTTACCTGTTTTTTGGTTGGTATTGTTTTTCGGCTCAGAGACTGTGATTTTTATTTCGAGACATACTTGATCACCTTTTACTATTTTTTCATTCTCTTCACGTTCACGCAATAATGCCTTCCCTTTGCGAATTTTTTCTAATTCTGTCAGTATATCTTTTTCCTCTATTACAAATAGACTTTCTTCTATTTCTATTTTTTTGTACTGTCCTAATTTTATATAAGGAAAAAGGTCATATTTACCGATAAAGGAAGCTCCCTTTTTTCGTTCAAATTCCAGTACCTCCATTTCGGGCAGAGATGCTGCTTTGGGTTCTGCAGTGGATAGACACTTCTTTATATTTTTCCTGAGTAACTCATTTACAGCATCTTTCCAAACTGTTTTTTCAAGGTGACGTTCAACCATCTGGATAGGTGCCTTTCCTTTACGAAAACCTGGAAGTCGTAGATCTTTTTGGGCTAATTTAAAAGCAATTTGATAGGCAGTTTCTACTTCATCTTTTGTATTTGTAATAGATATTTCTGCTTGAGTGTGAGAAAGCTTACGTACCTTAAATTGCATACTATAAAATGAGACTCCTATGATGTATGTAACATGTACATCTAAAAATATATGATTGCTTTTGAGCGAAAAACGAGGGCCGCATCCTCGACCCCCTCCTGCTTGGCAAGGGGATGGGCAAGGGGGGGAAGTGGTCTTTTTCCCCTCATTAGAAGAAGGTCTTCAGATGCAAGAGCCATTAATACCACCATGAATAATACCACCATGAATAATACCACCATGAATAATACCACCATGAATAATACCACCATGAATGACCTAAACCACATACAGCTGTTGAATGTAAATGAAGATTCTCATTCAAAACACCATATAATCGCCATCAATGCATATCTCATGTTTGCTAGCGGGAGTATTCTATACGCTCTATACACGGATATTTTACTTCTGACGAGTTCGCAAGGCTACAGCCTAGTCGTGATGTGATAATCACAATTCGATCTGGCATTCTGCCAATAACGAATAGAAAAAGGAGGGCTTAAATATGTCAGATCAAGTTATGACAATCGCAGTTTATGGAGTAAAAAGGTTACCCGTCGCTCTGAAATCTGATTTCAAGTGTCTAATAATCGCTACTATGGTGGCGTATCTTTTTTTTACACAGTTTACGTTTTTTATCTTGTTGATAACGGTTGTCTCTTTTTAGGGATTTACTAAGTAAGATGATTGCTGTATTGCCAACTTGCTTAACACCGCGATAGCCTCTGTCACAGATCGCTTGCTTGATCGCTTTTGTTTTTCCTCTTTTGAAAAAGAAACCAAGCTAAAAAAAATAGTGCAATGCATGTTCCTATTAGAATATTATAAATTTTCATCCAATGGATTATAATATTCCAATTTTCTTTTAATAACCAACCGCCACCAAGTAACAGACTACTCCAAAATAAAACCCCTATCGTAAAACAAAGTAAAAATAAAGAGAAATTCATACCCACTATACCTGCAACTACGCTAACAAAAAAACGAATTCCGGCAGAAAATCTAGAGAATAATACAAGCCCAATACCCCACCTCTGAAACCAAAACTTAGTTTTCTCAATGCTTTTTTGACTAACTAGAGGCATAAGGATACGATTAAAAAAACGGTTTTTGAATTTTTGATTGAGATGAACGAAGAAAACAAGCACATGCCCCCCAAGATAATACATTAGACTAGCCCCTGCTATGTTACCTGCAGTAACAGTGATTAGACAAATCAAAATATTCCCCTGATCTCGGGCAGCTAAAAAGCCAGAAAGTACAATAAGTGTATCACCCGGCCACGGTGGGAAAAGATTCTCTAATATCGAAGAAAAAAAAAGTATTATATATATACCAATGACTGGAAGTTGATCCAAATAACATAAAAGGCCTTCACTATCCATTTTTCTTACAAATAAAAAATGATCTTTATTGTTTCCTCAATCTTCATCTTTGAGACGTCTCTTTGCGAAACATACTTGTCGGAGCCTTTGTTCCAAGAATATCAAGACCTGTCTTCAAACAAAAGGCAACTAGCTCAAGAAGCGTGACTAAACAGGAAGCAGTAACAGGAGCTTGCTCTATTACACGGTTTTCTTTGGAGGCATAGAATTGGGAAAAAATATTTGCTAAGCTATAGATAAGATGTGTGACGCGGTGAGGTTCAAAATGATTCGCAGCCGCTTGTATTTCATCACTAAAACGAATCACTTGTAACACCAATTTACGCCTCTGGGGCGTCCATTCCCAATCTTTGTTTGCATTGCATAAAGCATTCTGAAAATCGTTATGTGAAATGGGAGGGATACCTTTTTCGTTTGCTTTACGAAAAATAGAACAAATACGTGCATGAGCATAGGCGACATAGTAATATGGATTTTTTTCTGATGTATCTTTGGCAAAAGCCATATCAAAATCCATAGGCACTTGAAAAGAATACATGGAAAAAAAATAACGTAAAGGGTCTATTGGTATTTCCTCTATAAGCTCTTTTAAAGTAACTAGACGCCCAGCTCTTTTACTCATCCGGACTGTCTCTCCATCTTCAAGTAAATTCACTTGTTGAGAAATAATCACCCGAAAGCTCCCTTTATAATCCAGTGCTTGAATGGCCCCTTGTAAACGAGGAATATACCCATGATGATCGGGTCCCCATATATTATATATATGAGTAAAATCCCTTTTTATTTTATCCGCATGATAAGCAATGTCTGCAAAAAAATAAGTAGGACGACCATCAGATCGGATAATCACACGATCTTTATCATCACCATAAACAGTGCTTTTAAAAAAAACAGTGCCTTCTTTCTCATAAAGAAAAGTTGATAGTTTACGTTTTACATTTTCTAGAATAGAAGGATCCTTATGAAGATCGCTTTCATGAAAGTATTGATCGAAATTCACTCGGAAATTTCGAAGTGTCTCTTTTTGTTGATGTAACAAAAGCTCTAATAAACTTTTACCCAGCTTCTCGCAGTTTGATTTTATATTTGCTTCATCAAAAAAATCGACTTCTACATTTTTTTTAGCCGAAAGTTTTTTCATTTGTTCTATTAATTTTGATGAAAGTAGGGGATGTGATTTTTTTTCTTTTTGTCGTAAGATTTCTAGGGCTCTTTGGATATATTTCCCATGATAAGCTTCTTGAGGGAAGGGTAAGCCTATTTCATGTTTGTATAAACTTTGTTTTTGTTGTTCTTGTCCATTCTCACCAAATTTCAGCTGACAACCTTCACTTTCCAGATAGCGTAAAAAAGCACTTTGCCCTAATAGCGTCACTTGATTCCCATAATCATTAACATAATACTCTCGTTTCACTTTATGGCCCACGACTTCAAGAAGATTGCAGCAAGTGTCACCTAAAGCCGCTACTCTAGCTGAAACAACATTTAAAGGGCCAGTTGGATTAGCACTTACATATTCAAATATAATTTTTTGTCGTTCTTTTTCTGGCAAAAGGAATTGAAGAGTTTTTCCTTTTTTCAATTGTATCAAATATTGTCCCAAAGCCTCATTGCGAATTGTTATATTAATAAAACCAGCCCCAGCTATTTCTATTTTTTCTATGAGGCAAAGCTCTTCTCTCTTTTTTTGTACAATTTCGCAAATGGCTTTAGCTAAGAAACGTGGATTACGAAAGTTTGGGTTTGCTTTTGCATAAAATTCTCGATTTTTTTTATCCATAGCACTAGTACAACTATAATCTCCAAATTTTTCTTCACGTATAAATTCAATGTGAACCTCTTTAAATAAATCGTCTTTTTTTTCTTCATTAAAAATAGAAGGAGATTCCATAAATAGTTCTTGTGCTAGGGTAACTAAAGAATCTCTGAAAAGATTTTCTAAACACGTTTTCAAAGATACAGAGATACTTGTTTCCATTACTTTTCTTTATTTTCTTTTCAGTTTCATTTTTTTACTCTTTTGTATTATATGTCGCTTTTCAACATTGATTTTTTTTTGAAAACTTTTGAGGTGATTGGGTTTTAAACGAATAAAGAGCATCAGTACTGATACAGAAACAAGTAAACATAAAATAAAATAGGAGAATAGATTTTTTCCCATAATCACACCATCTTACATGCTTCTATTCACAGTCATATAATTCTCTTCAAGTTGTCTAAAAGCAGGGAAAGAATAATTAGCAAAGTTTTTCACACACAAATGTAGTTTCTTACACAAAGAGAAAGCCATTCCCTTATCAAGTCCTTTCCATTCATAATCAATATCAAATATTTTTCCCTTATTTTTCAGATTCGTACAATTGCCAAAATAAGAATGAGAAGAGCGCATAATTTCTTCAAAAATAGAAAAACGCACTTTACTGGCAATTGCAATTATTTCAGCCATCAGTCTATCTTCTCGTCTACTCTTTGTATTGCAATTATCACAAGAAAAGTAAAGCTCCGGGATATGCCAATGGCTCTTTCCTGTGAGATCCGCATCACATAAAGAACAGCTATCTAATGTACCAAGTATACCTAATAATTTGAGAAGACGCGATTGAAAAAAAATAAGTAAAGCTATATGATCAGAATCAACTGTATCAACTTTTGATAAAGTTTCTATGCTTCCTTTCAAAAGTACAAATAGGCTAGGAGCTTTTCCATAAGAAGACGTAAAAGCAGATAACTCCAAAAGGTAAGATAAGAGTAATAACGAGTGATAGGTCATTTTATTTTCTCTAAACCTCTCTTGTACATGACCTTCTTTAAGCGTAGAATGACCGTTTAAATCGGTTTGATAGTCAACTTCAATAAAAGCACCTGGCTCCATTAACAAAGCTGAACGTTTTTTTGTAGTGCGTATACCATAGGCTCGTATTTCTATAGTCTCTCCACTCTCCGCGAGAAGATAAAAAAAACTATCGATTTCTTTCATGAATCGCCTACGTAAAACTATCCCTTTAGTTTTTTGCATCATAACCATGCTATACTACTACACAAATTATTTTAAACATAATGTTCTCATTTATTTTTTACCTTCCCACTACTTAGTTAAAAAAAACTATATCCAAAAGAAAACTGGCATAGAAATAATATAGTGTTATAGACCATAAATTTTGATCTTACGGTATAAAGTTCTTTCTGCAATTCCCAGGGATCTTGCTGTTTTTTCTCTGTTATCCTTAAAAAGAACTAAATTGGCTTTGATTATAGCTTTTTCATATTCTTCCATAGATAAACCCGGAGATATATTTTTTGCAATATTCACTTTGTTTGCGACAATATTTTTGGGAAAATCTTGCAATTCTTGGGGCAAATCTTCAAACGAAAGTATCTCCTCTCTCGCCAATAGAGCCATACCCTCTAAAACATTACAAAATTCACGTATATTTCCCGGCCAAGGATAGGAATAGCAAAAACGCAGTAGCTCCTTTGTCATTCCAGTTATTGACTTTTCATATTTTTCATTAAATTGAACAATAAAATGATTAAAAAGTAGGGGTAAATCTTCTATTCGTTCACGTAGGGTAGGTAATTTAAGTTTGATTACACTCAAACGATAGTACAAATCTTCTCGAAAAGTTCCTTTATTAACTTCTTCTAATAAATTTTTATTTGTTGCAGTTATGATTCGTACATCAATGGGTATGATTTTTGTGGACCCAACGCGAACTACTTTTCTATCTTCAATGACTCGCAAAAGACGGACTTGACTTTCCATATCCATTTCACCAATCTCATCAAGAAAAATACTACCACCATTTGATGCTTCAAAATAACCGCGCCTATCCTTCTCTGAGCCAGTATAAGCTCCCTTCACAGCTCCAAATAATTCTGATTCAAGCAAAGTCTTTGTGAGTGCTCCACAATTTACTTTAACAAATAATTTTCCCTGCCGAGTAGAACTTTCATGTATAAGATTTGCAATCATTTCTTTACCAGTTCCACTTTCCCCTTCTAATAAAACAGTTACATTTGCTACAGAAATTTGTTTTACTTTTTCAAGTAAGTTCTGTAAAACTTGAGACGCTCCAATTATATTTTTGGATGCAAAAGAATTTTGTAAGCGCTCTTTTAGATTTTCATTTTCTTTTCGTAATATGATTGTTTCTAAAAGACTTTCAATTTTACTTTTGAGCAGGGTAAGGTCGACAGGCTTCAGCAAATAATCATTTGCCCCTTGACGGACAGCGTCTATAGCCGTTTCGATGGATGGATCTCCTGTAAGGAGTAAAAAAGGCATCGTTTCTTTTATTTTACGTGCTTCCTTAATAAGACTAATTCCACTACAATCCGGTAAACGTAAATCACTTAAAACTAAATCTATTTCCTTTTTATTCAAAATGACCTTAGCTAACTCTCCATTTGGGGCACTATAGACTTCAATATTAGGATTAGTAAATATCTCCTTGTTTGTGAGATATTCCTCAAGTGCTTCTCTTTGAGAGAGATCATCCTCTATTAAAAGTAATGTGGGTGTATTCATTTCGAAACTGTAGAGATTTTATCTAATGTTAGCTCGTATCATATACATCATAAAGCTAACTTTATACCTTCTTAAAACATTAAGGAATTTCTGGAATCTAATATTTCATAATCTTCTACAAAATGAAGTAATTAGAGTAACAGATAAAAAGCTTGACGAAGACTTGATAAAAAAGCTCTAGATGCTGGAGCTAACGTGTTTCGTAAATCAATCCCTATGTTTTTTAGTTTTGAATAACGAGATAACGTAATCCAGACAATGAAAATAAGTAATCCTTACTGGAAAGACAAAATAAAAGATGCCCTATCAGATGCCCTATCAGATGCCCTATCAGATGCCCTGTCAAATTCACTTCTTACAGAGATTGATGGCTTTGAAACAGACATCAAACTTCGCCAGAAAGGCAAGTTTGATGAAAAGTTATTTGCAGAAACACGTTTGCGACGTGGTGCTTATGGGCAACGCTATGATAATGGGCAACGTTATGATGGTACTATAAGCCAAAACATTCAGTACCCTGATAATTTTGCAACAAAGGGTCCTGGTACCTTATGGCATGCGCCGGGAATGATGCGCATAAAAATACCTTTTGGGGGTTTTACCGCTAGACAATGTGAAGTTTTAGCTGAATTAGCTGAAGAGTATTCTGATTGTATTGCTCATGTAACAACACGCCAAGACTTTCAAATGCATTTCATTCATATTGATGATACTCCTTCAATTATGCGTCGCTTAGCTTCTGTTGGTATAACTACTCGTGAAGCTTGTGGTAATTCTGTTAGAAATGTCACGGCATGTCCAAAAGCAGGTTGCTGTAAAGAAGAACTATTTGATGTGACACCATATGCGAATGCAATGACTTACTTTTTCCTAGGGCATCATGATGTTCAAGATTTTGGTCGTAAATTTAAAATAACCTTTTCCGGTTGTGAAAAAAACGCATGTGGACTGACCAATATGCATGATTTGGGACTGATTGCACAAACTCGTAATGCTTCTGGAAAAATTAAAAGGGGATTCTCTCTTTATGTAGGAGGAGGGTTGGGAGCTGTTCCTTATCCAGCAAAGCTCCTTGAAGAATTTGTTACGGAAGAGGAAATATTACCAATGGCACAAGCTGTTGCCCGAGTTTTTTCCCGTTTGGGTGAAAAAAAGAATAGAGCACGGGCGAGGATTAAGTTTCTTGTAAGTAAATTGGGTATTGCTGAATTTCGTCGCCTTGTTCGTGAAGAGCGTCAGAAGCAACCAAAAGACACTCGGTGGACAGATTATCTTACCAAAATGGAAGCAAGTGAAGATTCTGAAATGTCCACAGAAAAAATTGCAAGAACAACTCAAGATTTTCGTTCTAATCAAATGGATAAAAATTCTTCTCAAAAAGAATTCTCTCTTTGGCAAAAAAGCAATGTTTCTGCCCAAAAACAAAAAGCATACTTTATCGTTACTATAAAGCTTCCCTTGGGAGATATCACATCTGATCAACTACGGACACTGGCAGATATAAGCCGTAAGTATGTTGGAGGAGTGTTACGAACAACCGTTGAACAAAATATAGTTTTACGTTGGGTTCGCTCTGAAGATATAGAGGACTTATATGAAGAGCTATTTAATATTGGATTGGGGGAAGTGGGTGCCGGAGATATTACGGATATTGTAGCTTGTCCAGGAACAGATACTTGTAAATTGGGTATATCTTCCTCAAGAGGTCTTGCCGCCGAACTCCGTAAGCAATTCAAAACTGGGAATATAGAGTTGGATGAGGTCATTCAAAAATTACATATTAAAATCAGTGGATGTTTTAACTCCTGTTCCCAGCATCATGTGGCAGATTTAGGATTTTATGGTGTCAGTCGAAAAATAGATGGTCATGCTGTACCTCATTTCCAAGTTGTCCTGGGGGGGAAATGGGAAGAGAATGGTGGCTCTTATGGATTGCCTGTGATTGCCATACCATCCAAAAAAATACCTGAGGTTGTTCACCGTCTTGCTATTTATTATAAAGAAAATATCAATGCAGGAGAAAGCTTTCATAATTTTATAACTCGTCTAGGAAAGGCGAATATGAAAAAACTTCTCATAGACATGGTTCGTGTTCCGAACTATAAAGAGGAGAGCTCTTATTATAGTGATTGGGGAGATCCTCGAGAATACACTACAGGCGATATGGGGATAGGGGAATGTGCGGGTGAAGTTATCAACCGAATCGATATGGATTTAGCTTCTGCAGAAAGAGAGCTTTTTGATGCCCAATTATTACTTGAAGAAGGTAAGCCACAAGAAGCTGGTCAACTAGCTTATAAGGCTATGTTACAAGCTGCACGAGGTCTCGTTAAAAATTTCTATTTAGACGTTCCTAACGAACCACAAATTATTGTTTCTGAGTTTCGTAGGCACCTATATGATACTCAGCTCTTTTTTGATACTTATGCGGGCGGGAAATTTGCAGCTTATTTGTTTTCAGCTGCAGAAAAAGCACAAAATGGTGGGGAAATATTTAATAAAGAAACAGCTCGTTGTCGAATAGAAGAGACTAGTCTTTTTATAGAGGCATCGCATAGTTGCGACCTACGTATCACAAGTCAAAATACATCGCAAGGACTCAATTCACCTAAGCTCGTTACAACTTGATTTTTGTTTGTTTTTTATAAATGCCTGAAGTTCAACATCTTAATGTTAAATTGTTCGCAAACAATCCAGAAACCATAGAGCTAGAAAAATTTATTCCCATCTTTCATAACTGGATACGTGTCAAGGCTTTGAGTAGTGAAATTCTAATTGATGTAGCCGATTACACGCACATACCTTCTGGGCCGGGTATCTTATTGATTGGCCATGATAGTTTTTACAGTATAGATTTTGGCCCAGAAAACAAAATCGGACTTTTGTACAATAGAAGAACGGTCTTCAATAATGCTGATGCTGATGCTAATGGTGGTGATCTTGGAACGAATAAGAAATGTATCATCTCTGCTTTAGAAAAAACTCTACACGTTAAAAACTTATTGGAAAGCGAGGATATCTGGAAAAAGCAATTATCATTTGCGACAAACACAATCAAATTTACAATAAATGACCGCTATATCGCACCAAATGAAGAGGCAACCTTTATGGCGCTTAAAGATGACTTTCAAGCTGCTATAGCTAAAACTTTTAAAAAACAAAGTGGAATTCATTTATATTACAATCAAGAAGACGTGCGTAATCGATTTTCACTAACGGCCACAATAGAGTGAGAATAGCCTTTTCCCAAAAGAACAACATCATCATAAATAATAATTTTAGTATAATAACCTACGCAAATCACGGGTATATATAAATTTTATAAATATGCATTGGTGGTACTTTTCGTTAATGAGACATAATGTATATTATCGGAAGTAGAATCGCATCTACTCCCACCTCGCAATACAATACAAAGAATGGCTTTAAAATTACAAAAGCATATATGTAATGGGGAGCCTTTCTTTGTAATATGCTTTGTACAAATTTTACTAGTGTCTATATATTTTATTCTATTCCATCAAAGCAAACCAGATCAAAGCAGACCAGATAGATTACTTCCTATACAGAAAATAAAATCTCAATTACAATTAAATCTTTTACAAAGAGACAACCCATCACTTTTTTCTCGTCGAAAAAATTCAAATAAGATTAGTACCCAAAAAAATAAAACTATGAAAAATAAAACTGACAGAAATAAAAAAGTAAATAAACAGAAAAATCTTCAAAATTCGAAGATAGAAACAAATCAAAATATACTTTCGGAATATTTAACGGAAGTACGTTCTCAAATTGAAAATAAAAAATACTACCCCTACAAAGAAAAGATGCTAAATAGAGAAGGTATGGTACGTATTCGTTTTTCTTTAAAACCAGATGGAAGTGTCCATGCAGTACAAATTATTCAAGCTAGTACGCACAGTGGATTAAATAAAGCCGCACTGAAAAGTATTCAAAAAGCACGACCATTCCCTATATTTCCAAAAGAAATTACAAAACCAAATATCACTCTAGAATACACGCTGAACTACTTTATAGTAAAGTAAAGGCAGAGATATATATTTAGAATGGAAAAAATCTCTAGGAGATTAGAAGCTTATGTGCTAATTTTTCCATAGCCTCAGCTAGTATGAAGTCATTTTCGCTAAGACCGTTTATGCTGTGAGTATAAAGTTCAATAGATACTTTATTATAGACGTTAGTCCAGTTAGGATGGTGATCCATTTTTTCAGCAACAAAAGCACTAGCTGTCATAAAAGAAAAGGCGGTACTAAAATCATGGAAAGAATATTCACGATATAATTTTCCATTTTTTTCCCTCCAATTTGGAAGCCTTTCTAACCTCTCTTTGGCATTATTTTCGGAAATTATTTTCATTAATTTTTAACGTTTTATTAGATTATGATAACACTATATTATTTTTTGAGAAAATAGAGTTTTGTACAAAATTGGATTTCCATTTTTCACATTTTTTTTTGGAATAATATAGTTTACCCCTAAAATTCCTAGAAGGAGGCAAGAAAGTGTCTTTACACCAAAAACATCAAAACCAGTACTAGCCACAATTATAGTGCCTTTATAACCATAAGCTTGTGCTTTACGTAAAAAAATCAAACCAGAAATTTGAGTTTCCATCGTTATATCGGTGAGAATAATATCATAATATTCAATATGATTTTTGCACAACATTGCAAACCCCTCCTCTGCATCACGAGCTCTTTCGATTTGATTACATTCTTTTTTTGCTTCAAAAAATGTAATCAAAAGATCACTGTATTCATCGTTATCATCAACAACAAGTAATCTATTCTTTTTATCTATTTTTGTCATTTATTTTCTCTATTCATGGGTTAAACGATTTTGCTTACATAAGCTTCTGTTTCTTTAACTTTCGTCAATCTCCCTCCTCTACACAAATAAAAATAAATAAAAAGTTTTTAGATTAGTCTTCATACTTTCTTATCAAGTGTTTGCAAACGCTTGTAATGACCATTCTTTTCCATAAGCTTATGATGAGAGCCCACTTCCACAATGTGCCCATTAGACAAAACAACAATTGTATCTGCATTTTCAATAGTAGATAGGCGATGTGCAATCACAAAGGTTGTACGTTTATGAAATAAGCGCTTAAGGGCTTGTTGTATAAGGCGTTCATTTTTATTATCCAGTGCAGAAGTAGCCTCATCCAGAATAAGAATTTCTGGATCACGTAAAAAAGCACGGGCAATAGCAATACGTTGACGTTGTCCACCAGAAAGATTGAAACCACGGTTCCCTACTAGCGAGTTGTAGCCATTATCAAAACTACATATAAAATCATGTGCATGAGCCAAACGGGCAGCTTTCTCTACTTCATGTGGGTCACAATTTCGTTTTCCGTATGAAATATTATTAAATATCGAACCATAAAATAAAAATATATCTTGCGAAACAATACCAATACGAGAGCGATGCTCTTCTATACGGAAACTTTGTATACTTTTCCCGTCGAGTAATATCTGTCCTGAAGTCGGAGTAAAAAAGCCAAGAAGTAAATCCATCAAAGTAGACTTACCTCCACCACTCTCACCAACTATTGCAATAGTCGAACCGACAGGTACGTTTAAATCAATATTATACAATACTTGTTTTTCTGTTTCTGGATAAGAAAAACAAACATTGTTAAAATCAATAGCATTCTCTAATTTTTGAAATGAACTGGGATTATCTACTTCATAAAACTCTACGTCCTTATCCATAATTTCAAATATCCGTTTACCAGCGGCAATGGCCCCTTGAATTTTTGCATACATCCCAGATAGTTGGATGATAGGTCTAATAATAAAAAGCAAGACAGCCAAAAAGACGAGGAATTCTGCGCTAGTAAAATCACTAGAATCCAGAAAAATAGCTCCTAAAGAAAGAATACCAAAAACAATAATAATGGAATTGAGCTCTACTAAATAAGGAATTAATCTATTGTAATAAAGTTCCTTAAAACGTTTCCAGTAGAGTTTATTATTAATATCACGAAATTTTTCTTTCTCTCGTTCTTCCATCTGCATGTAACGTATTTCCTTAATTCCGCTAAGGCTTTCTTGTAAATGACCATGTAATTCAGCCAAAAGGTGCTGACTTCGATGAGTTGATTTACGTATTTTATGCGTCAAAAGAGTCGTTGGGAAAAGGAGAAATGGCATAACTAAAATGCAAGTGAGAAATAATTCCCAATTTAAATAAGCTAATATAGAAATATTTACGAATAGGTAAAAAATATTTACAATCGCATCTCGCATATTATCGGAGATCACAGCAGAAATAATTTCCGAATCGTTACCAATACGACTAACTAATTCTCCACTTTTATTTTTATAGTACCAAGTTAGTGGTAAATCTTGTATTTTAGAATAAAGATCATCACGTATCCTACGAATGGCCAGATAACCAGCTCTTGCAAGTAAACGCACACACATCAATAGCAAAAATGTTTTTAGGATCCAAATTGGTACAACTATCATACCAATAAGAAACATTACCTCAAGAGGAGAAAAACCACTGGCACTTAAACGTAGTTTTCCATAAATAATTGTTTTTAGCTCTAGGTAAGATAAAGTATCCAATTCGATAAAGTGGTTATCGTCAATATAAGAGACTAAAAACTTAGCTAGTTGTTGATTGAGTCTTTCTGGAGCCTGTGGAAGCTGACTAGAAGATAATTGAAAACCCTCACCTTCTTTATCTGTTGGAAAAATCTCTTTTAAAAAATTTCGCTCCCTTTTGCTAAATTGTGATAAATAAATATCTGACTTTTTTCCCATTGCATCAAAAATAGGGACAAATATTGATAGGCTCACACCACTCAATAGGGCTACAAAAAAAGAAAAAATCACACCCCAAAAAAAACGATAACTATAAGGGAAAATATAAGAAAGTAAACGTAAAAAAGTTCTCATTATACCGATCCGTACCGGTCACAATCATAATATTGTGATAATACTACTTTAGTTATATTGATTAAGAAAAAAATCTTTATACCTTGCGTCCCATTCCCTTCTCTGGAGACCCAACTAGGATGGCCATATTACCAGATGGATGTTTGTTTTCACGCATCGTTTGATGTGCCGTACCCGTATCAGCCCATGGATAGGTACGAGAAAGACAAGGATCTATTTTTTTTTCACATACCAAATTGTTAAATTCTTGGCAATTTTTGTCATTTGCAAAGTGAGAGCCTTGTAAACGCTTTTGACGCATCCACAAATAACGTAAATCCACAGCAGCATGGTAACCAGTTGTTCCAGCACAAATCACAACCATTCCCCCCGTCTCACAAACAAACATAGAAGTCGGTATTGTACTTTCTCCCGGATGTTCAAAGACTATTTGCGGATTCCGTCCTTTCCCAGTAATTTCCCAAATGGCCTTACCAAAAGATCGAGCATCCTTACTCCATTGTGCAAATACTTCTGATTTATTTATGCTACTATCAAAAGCACCCCAATGTGAAAAATTTCGGCGATTGATTACTCCCAGTGCTCCCAGTTTTTTACAGTATTCTATTTTATCATCAGAACTCACAACAGCAACGGGAACAGCACCAGCAGCCTTTACAATTTGAATTGCCATCGCACCTAATCCCCCTGCCCCTCCCCAAATCAAAATGACATCATCTTTTTGTACAGTATTAGGCTCCCAATGATGAAGCATACGATGAGCCGTAGCTCCAACTAACATATAGGCTGCAGATTCGTCCCAACTGAGATGAGAGGGACGTTTTAGACATTGATGGGCTTGGACTCGCGTAAACTGTGCAAAAGAACCCCAGTTTGTCTCATAACCCCAAATTAACTGTGATGGAGCAAGCATTGGGTCTTTTCCTTTGCGCACCCAAGGATCATCTGGACTCCAAGTACCACAATGTATAACAACCTCATCACCCACCGCAAAATTTTTCACTCCGGAACCAACCTCATATATAATACCGGAAGCATCTGAACCACCAATGTGAAATTTTTCTGAAGTGGCTTCCCCTTTCTTTTGGCGTGCGGCAATCACATCAACGGGATAACCTAATGCTGCCCAAACATTATTATAATTTACCCCAGCCGCCATTACAGCTACAAGCACATCGCCTTCCCCAATTTCTGGGACCAAAACAAGCTCTTCTTGAAATGCATTTTTAGGTTCACCAAATCTTTCTTGGCGAACAACTTGGGCATACATTTTAGTGGGAACTTGGCCTAGTGGTGGTAAAGTTCCCACCTTAAAAACTTCATTTATACGGGACATAGTGCCATAATTTTAGAATAAGGAATTGCTATCTACTCTCTTTTTAGAAAGGCAATCCTTTTCCATTTCAGCAGTATGACATGACCAACTCATAAATAACACTATATCTACGTGTGTTTTTCCCCTAGCATAAAACACTTAAGTACTTATCGCAAGTTATCGACTATGAACTCGGAAGGGCTTTTTTTTTCATATGGATAGTCAAAATATAAAAAAGTATAGTAGAGTATTTCTTGATAGAAATATGCAAGCAAATGAAATTAGTACCATGACTGTTCGTGATGTTTTTGGAAAAACAGGAAAAAAAATACGGAGAATAGAACTATCCACCCAAAAAGTTGCATTACTTTCCATAAAAGAATTTATCAAAAAAATTCATCTACTTATTGCAATATTTAACGGGCTCTCTGATTCTGAATGGGAAAGAAAATCTAATTCAATATGACTCGTATCTTCTATACTTTTTTTTTGACTTTTTTTTTGTTTATATTTATTGGATCACTCAAATTAAATTGTAATAATTATCCTTTCAAAAAGGAAATGAAAAAAAATTGGAAACTAAAAAATTTTCCGATTCAATCTGCTTGGAATAGAGATGATAAAAAAATTCCTTTTGTGCTTGCTAGTATTCCAAAAGACGTTCCTACCCGATTTTTATTGCAAAACATTCCTACTCCTGGGAATCAAGGAAACCAAGCTAGCGGTACGGCTTGGGCACTCGGATACTTTGCAGCATCTTATCTTTATGAAAATAAAGGCACTAATATAGATAATAGTACTAAAAGTAAAAAAAAGCAATATCAATGTGCACCAGCATTTGTCTATAATAGACTAAATAAAGGTATTGATCGTGGTATTGAGATTGTTTCGGGTCTGGAACTTTTAAAAAAAGAAGGTTGCCCAGAAGAAAATTATATGCCTTATAATAGCGCTGACTCAGCACATAGGGCAAGTGGTAGGGCCATCCAAAATGCAAGACAATATAAGATAAATGGTTTTGGCAGAATAGACTACACAGACCTTGACCAAGTCCGTGGCCATCTTTTACAAAATAAACCAATTATAATAACACTGTTAATAAGTGAAAATTTTATCACTCTAGATGAATTTGTATGGAAAAAGCCGGCAGGAAATTCGCAAGGTTATCATTCTGTTTCTCTCATTGGATATGATGATAAAAAAAGACTTTTTTTCTTTTTAAACTCAGTTGGTTCAAAGTGGGGTAATAATGGCAAAGCAGCTATCCCATATTCTTGGTTTTTTAGACTGACAAAAAAAGCTTACATCCTTTGGTAATTATTCATGATGTTGTTGTAGGAAGCAAGAAAGACAGAAGCAAATGCCGGCAAACGCTGATTTGAGGTATTTTAGATGGACCTTTTCTTACTCCTTTGTATTTTGAGACTGTTATAAAATGCGAAAAAACAGGAAAGTAACCATCTATAATGTTTTGAATCAGGGTTTCATAGCGCTTTATTTGCAATTATTCACATTTCGCAACAGTACATTATGCGGCAACTCGCCTACAATGGAATAAAAATCAAAAATTAACGATAGGAATAAAATACACTAAAATTGGGTTTTTGTAGCAACTCTATTTAAAATAATTTATTTATTTATTTTTCTTGCGATTACATAAAAAAAATGTTTAATTTAGGTGTAATTTTATACCATGGATGATCCAATAAAATTGGACTTATCCCCAAACTCAATTGATTCGTTTCGGAAAAAAAAGAAAATCCCTGTCCATTTTTAGAATAAAAATAGACAAATTTTAATTCATAAAAAAGAAAACGCATCAGAAACAGAATTAGAAAGGCTTACATGCTTTATCGAACAAAACATTTATTACAGAAAAGGAGATATTGAAAAATCAAAAAATTTGCAAAATCGAGGATATAGTAGCAATTTTAGTTACAAAGACTTACTTAGATTAGGTAAAGAATTCACAAGGTAATATGTCATTACTTTACATGAGAGCAGATAAATATGGATAATAAAAATGTTTATAGCTTTTCTGCTAGTTTAAGGATAATGGAAGCTCCTATGCCTCATGATGAAATATCTTCACGAATAGAGCCTTCACATGTTCATAAACGTGGAGATATAAGAATTAAAAAACTTAATAAAAAATGGGATAATGATATTTGGTCATTACGTTCTCCTTTGCCAGAAAAAACTGAGTTAACTGAACACTTAATGTGGATATGGGAGCAGATTAAACCACATAGTCAGTATATTAAATCTCTCGTGGCTAAAGGTGTTGAAGTTGATTTGTTTTGTAGCTATACATGTGAATTTGATAATGGTGGTTTTATAATTCAGTCAGAAGTATATGAGATACTCGAAGTTTTGAAAATACCAATCGGATTTTCTATAGTAAGCTGATACGTAGAGCTATGATTACTATTCTAAAAAATACTAGAGGGAATAATCGTTGATGGTTTAAAGCTAAACCTATTTATTGATTAGAGAGTAATAAGTATTTATGGTACTTGTAGAAAAAAAAGAAATTTGAGGAACAAGTAATTTTAGACAGCATGGGAAGTATTGTACTTGGAGGTGATATCTACTCTATTTTTCAAAAATTTACAAATGGACTCATTGAAGAAAATTTACTTTTAAGGTTCAACTCAAATAAATCATTATTTCTTAGTTTTCAAACTGAAACAGAAATGCCCTTAATTCAATATCATAAATCTCAAGGTCTTCTTGATCTCCAGCGAGTGTGCTACACTTAAGCTTAATTCAATATCATAAATCTCAAGGTCTTCTCAAGTATCTGAGTGATGATTCAGATTTTAATGTAAGAGTAACTCTAATTGAAAGAGTAAATTATATTACTCTAAAAAAAAAAGATTGATAAAATTTATAAGATTATATATAATTATTGTATAGAATCCATGTGAAAAGGTAACACTGAATGTTCCTCTTTAAGCTACTATGGCAGTCTATGCCTGTTACGGCAAAAATCGGATTGCCATAATTATCCTCAATTTTTAGCCCTACAGTATCCATTTGTACTCTATATAGTTAAGCTTGAAAAAGGCACTATATTAAGAAAATGCCATAACCCATATTTCCTTTTTTAAGGAAATATTAGTCAGATATTGCGGAATAAATTTAAGCCAAGAAAAAGCTTTTAGCAATTTTCTCATATTAAAGCCAGCACCTAGTAAAACCGCATACATCTTATCACCTTCTTGCGTTAAGAGGTGATTTCGTCGTACACCTCAATCATACATTCTTCATGCGACCAATGATGGGTTCAATAGCGGCTCTTCTTTTCATCCACTTGCGTAAACTACGTTTCATTTTTTTCTTCCTCTTTGCGCCAACAATGTGAACTGTTATCCCATCTTTAACTTTCGCTCCTCTATAACCTCTATCCACAAAAACTTCTTTTACACTTAATGAATTGGGTAAAAACCTTTCTACCTGTTCTATGGCCGATGGTAATGTATGCCCATCAAAAGGATTACCATGTTTTGCCATCGCGCCTAAAACAAAGTTACCTTGACTACTTGTCACGTAACTTGCCTTACATCCAAATTCATACTTCTTATGCGTTTTTCCTTTAGAGATACATTCTACTTCCGGTGCATGTAAACTATAAACTTTGTTTTTGCTATCCTTGGTTTGATCGTAAAGACGGTGAAGAAGACACAAAGAAGATTCATAATTTTTATGTAAGTCTATAGAATGTAATTTACGCTCTACATCCCGTAAAACACGGCCAAAATAGGTTTTTAAGCTCTTTTGCTCACGCCTTGCAAGTCTGTATTTACGTCCTCTAAAATATCGGTTCTGCATTAATAATGACTTTTTAGATAAACGAGAATAACTTTGGCGAAGACGAATATTATTTCTCTTAGCCAGTTCTGATAAATATTGTAAAGCTTTAAAATATAGTTTACCATCTGTTGGATATGTAATGGCCTTTTCCTGAACTGTTGTATCTACATTTACTTTTTGGACATGATGTCTACGCAGTAATTTATTAGAAAGAGCACAACGAATTGTTTCTTCTAAAAGCTTTTCCATCCCTTTAGATTTTATACGCTTACGCCATCTGCTTAATGTGCTATGATCACAAGGAGCTTCCTGCTGGAATTCTTGGTATCCGCAAAAGTGTTGCCAATAGACATTTTGAACCCATTTATCTAAAACACTTTCATCACTTTCATTAAATGTGGCTTTTAAGTAATGCAGTCCTACCATCAAGCGGGTTAACTTGGCTGGACGGCCATTGTCAGGACAATAGAGTTTACCAAATTCAGTATCAAACTTTTCCCAATCTATTTTCTGAGCTAAACGAAATAAGGGCTCATTATGATTGAGCATACCTTCCAAATTCGTCTTAAACAAGTCTCTTTGATAATCATTTTTTTTTTGAGCTAACATAGGGAACCTCTGAAAAATAATGCTTGAAAAACACAAGCTTTTGAACACCTTTTCGCAAAACCTTGCGATTATGGGTACTACTTTTTACTTCAGAATAGCTTATAAATGCGAAATATCCATAGTATTCTGGTTTTTCAAGGCTGACTATATAGTTAAGCTTGAAAAAGGCACTATATTAAGAAAATGCCATAACCCATACTTCCTTTTTTAAGGAAAAATCAGTCAGATATTACGGAATAAATTTAAGCCAAGAAAAAGCTTTTAGCAATTTTCTCATATTAAAGCCAGCACCTAGTAAAACCGCATACATCTTATCACCTTCTTGCGTTAAGAGGTGATTTCTTCGTACACCTCCATCATACATTCTTCATGTGACCAATGATGGGTTCAATGGCTGCTCTTCTCTTCATCCACTTGCGTAAACTACGTTTCATTTTTTTCTTCTTCGCGCCAACAATGTGAACTCTTATCCCATCTTTAACTTTCGCTCCTCTATAACCTCTATCTACAAAAACTTCTTTTACGCTTAATGAATTGGGTAAAAACCTTTCTACCTGTTCTATGGCCGATCCGTATGGCCGATCCGTATGGCCGATCCGTATGGCCGATCCGTATGGCCGATCCGTATGGCCGATCCGTATGGCCGATCCGTATGGCCGATCCGTATGGCCGATCCGTATGGCCGATCCGTATGGCCGATCCGTATGGCCGATCCGTATGGCCGATCCGTATGGCCGATCCGTATGGCCGATCCGTATGGCCGATCCGTATGGCCGATCCGTATGGCCGATCCGTATGGCCCAATCCGTATGGCCCAATCCGTATGGCCGATCCAATGGTAATGTATGCCCATCAAAAGGATTACCGTGTTTTGCCATCGCGCCTAAAACAAAGTTACCTTGACTACTTGTCACGTAACTCGCCTTACATCCAAATTCATACTTCTTATGCGTTTTCCCTTTAGAGATGCATTCTACTTCCGGCGCATGTAAACTATAAACTTTGTTTTTGTTATCTTTGTTTTGATTGTAAAGACGGTGAAGAAGACACAAAGAAGATTCATAATTTTTATGTAAATCCATAGAATGCAATTTACGCTCTACATCCCGTAAAACACGACCAAAATAGGTTTTTAAGCTCTTTTGCTCACGCCTTGCAAGTCTGTATTTACGTCCTCTAAAGTATCGGTTCTGCATTAATAATGACTTTTTAGATAAACGAGAATAACTTTGGCGAAGACGAATATTATTTCTCTTAGCCAGTTCTGACAAATATCGTAAAGCTTTAAAATATAGTTTACCATCTTACCATCTGTTGGATATGTAATGGCCTTTTCCTGAACTGTTGTATCTACATTTACTTTTTGGACATGATGTCTACGCAGTAATTTATTAGAAAGAGCACACAAAGGGCTTTGCCCCGTACTCTTCCAGAATCGCCGCCTCCATCGCAAAAACAAGCGAAGCTTGTTTTTATCCACGACTCTGACTTCTCCTGTCCAAAGCCCGGTCCCCACAAAAAACGTCTCTACACAAAGGGCCTTTTTCCGCACCCTACCAGAATCGCCGCTTCAATCACAAAAATAAGCGAAGCTTATTTTTATCCACCAAATCTTGTTTTATCTATCGAAACCTGTTTCTACCCACAACTCTGGCTTGTTTTACCCACGAAGCCTGTTTTATCTACACAAAGCCCGTTTTATCTAAAACCCGCACCCTACCAGAATCGCCGCTTCAATCGTAAAAACAAGCAAAGCCTGTTTTATCTACACAAAGCCCGTTTTTATCTAAAACCCGCACCCTTCCAGAATCGGCGCTTCAATCGTAAAAACAAGCGAAGCTTGTTTTATCCATCAAATCTTCTTTTCTACCCACGACTCTAGCTTGTTTTACCCACGAAGCCTGTTTTATCTATACAAAGCCCATTTTATCTAAAGCTTGTTTCACCCACCAAAGCCCACGATGGATCCCAGCCTATTTTTCCCTTTGGACATGATGTCTACGCAGTAATTTATTAGAAAGAGCACACAAAGGGCTTTGCCCCGTACTCTTCCAGAATCGCCGCCTCCATCACAAAAACAAGCGAAGCTTGTTTTATCTACACAAAGCTTCTTTTCTACCCACAAAGCTTGTTTTATCCATCAAATCTTCTTTTCTACCCACGACTCTAGCTTGTTTTACCCACGAAGCCCATTTTTATCTACCAAAGCCTGATCCTCACTAAAAACGCCGTTCTCCTCTCCGCTATCTCTGCCCCTTTATGATGTCCCCGCAATCGGGTATGTTGGCATCGCCCTCATTACTGCTGATGTCATTGGTGCCAGAGATGGTTTCACAGCCACCTCCACTGTATAACACGGCAGGCAACTGATTCGTTGTACCAAAATCCCAGTCACCGCTTCCCCAGGTATTCACAGAGGGTAAGGCCTCTATCTCCATTATAGTCTTCTTCGTGCATGTACCCAAACAAGTACCAGTACCAATGCCATTGGTGCCACCAGAGGCATGCACAAAGTAGCTCGTTCCCATTCCCATTACAGAAGCAGAAGAACTCCCAATGAGCCCGCCAGTATTATTCCCCGTCCCCGTCACATCTCCCGTGGCATAGGAGTCACTTACAGAACCAGAACCTCCAAAATCCCCGATGAGCCCGCCGACATTATGCACCGTCCCCGTCACAGCTCCCGTGGCATAGGAGTTGCTTACAGAACCACCATAAGAATAACCGATGAGCCCGCCGACACTACTACCCCCCATCACATCTCCCATGGCATAGGAGTTGCTTACTGAAGCAGTAGAACCCCCGATGAGCCCGCCGACATTAGTAGTCCCTGTCACATCTCCCGTAGCACGGGAGTTGCTTACAGAAGCACGAGACTCCCCGATGAGCCCGCCGACATTAGTACCCCCCATCCCCATCCCCGTCCACTTCACAGCTCCCATGGCAGAGGAGTTACTTACAGTACCTTCAGATTTCCCGATGAGCCCGCCGACTTTATCACCCGTCCCCGTCACAGCTCCCGTAGCATGGGAGTTGCTTACAGGACCTTGAGAATGACCGATGAGCCCGCCGACATTATTCCCCGTCCCCGTCACAGCTCCCATAGCATAGGAGCCACTTACAGAACCAGAAGCTTCAGCCCAACCGATGAGCCCGCCGACACTACTACTACCCGTCACAGTTCCCATGATGGCATGGGAGTTGCTTACAGAACCATTAGAACGACCGATGAGCCCGCCGACATTCCCCGTCCCCGTCACAGCTCCCATGGTGGCATGGGAGTTGCTTACAGAACCACTAGAAGCAGAAAAATTCCCGATGAGCCCGCCGGTAGACCCCGTCCCCTCCACAGCTCCCGTGGCATAGGAGTTACTTACAGAACTAGCAGAATGACCGATGAGCCCGCCGGTATTATTACCCTTCCCCGTCACAGCTCCCGTAGCATGGGAGTTACTTACAGAACCAGAAGCAGAAGAATAACCGATGAGCCCGCCGACATCATTACCCTCCCCCTCCACAGCTCCCGTAGCATAGGAGTTGCTTACAGAAGCAGAAGAACTCCCAATGAGCCCGCCGACAGGATTCCCCGTCCCCGTCCCCATCCCCATCCCCGTTACAGCTCCCGTGGCATGGGAGTCTCTTACAGTACCTTGAGATTTCCCGATGAGCCCGCCGACATCCTCACCCGTCGTCGCCGTCCCCGTTACAGCTCCCGTGGCATAGGAGTTACTTACAGTACCTTGAGAAATCCCGATGAGCCCGCCGACTTTATTATTCGTCCCCGTCACAGATCCCGTGGCATAGGAGTTCCTTACAGAACCACTAGAAGCAGAAAAATTCCCGATGAGCCCGCCGACAGTATGACTCATCCCATTCACAGATCCCGTGGCATAGGAGTTGCTTACAGAACCCTCAAAAAAACCGATGAGCCCGCCGACAGTATGATTCGTCCCCGTCACAGATCCCGTGGCATAGGAGGCACTTACAGTATCTGTAGAATAACCGATGAGCCCGCCGACAGTATTCCCCGTCCCCGTCACATCTCCCATGGCAGAGGAGTTACTTACAGTACCTTGAGATTTCCCGATGAGCCCGCCGACAGTATTACCCGTCCCCGTCACATCTCCCATGGCAGAGGAGTTACTTACAGTACCTTGAGAATGACCGATGAGCCCGCCGACACGCTCTCTACCCACTATATAGGCAGCTGTCACACCTATATTCTTAATCTCAGCAAGAGTGCCGGTATAGCCAAACAAGCCTACGTCGTCCGTAGATGGACGATTGATGTAGAGGCCGGTGATTTTATGGCCGGCCCCATCGAGGCTACCGATGAACTGAGTCGTACTATTACTATTCCCTATGGGCGTAAAGCCCCGACAATTAGCTGCGGGATTTCCATTGGCTGCTTTTCCATTGCTACCGTTGTAGGCTACGCAGGTCATGCTAGTGTCATTTTCACTCCAGCTCGCGCTGGCGTCGATGTCATTACCCAAGCGGTAGTGGTGATATAGACCATCTTTGACCGCTTTGAGTTCGGCATAGGTGGTGATCATGATGGGCTTGATTCTAAGGAGACCCACTGAGGGCAATTTTCCATTTTCATGAGAACTACAAGCAGAATAAAGTAAAATGGAGAGTAGTGGGATCGTGAAGAAGGAGAGAGTTAGGTTTTGTTTACAGCCCCGCGAGGCTGTGCTGTGCTGTGCTGTGCTGTCACACAAACAGTGTATTAATTCATTCGCTGTTTTGTCAATTCTTTTTTTTTATGAGCGATCTCAAAAAATGGTGTGTATTTGGGGAGGCTTTACGATTGGGAGGGTTGCTCTCTTGGAAAGCTTTGTGATTGGAATGCATCGTGGTAGGCGTTCATGGAAAGCTTTGCGAGTGAAAGGCTTTGCCAAGGCAAAGCTAGAGCAAAGCACCCGATTCTGAGGGCGCGAAATATTGGAAGGTATTCGTGGTAAGCTTTGCTGAGGCAAAGCCCTCGATTTTAAGGGCGCGAAAAAGGCAAGGTTGGGGAGGCTTGCTCATGGTTGGAGGCGTTCGTGGTAGGCTTTGCGTGACCTTCCCCCAATATTTTGTACAGTCTTTTTTAGCTTTTTTTTCATTAAGCAGCATAATATTCTTCCTCAAATTTGATAGGACTCTTATATCCTAAAAATGAATGTTTTCTACGCCTATTATAAAATACCTCAATATACTCAAAAATATTTCTCCTAACTTCAAATATATTTAGATATGTATTTTTATGTACCTCCTCTATTTTCAAACTCCCAAAAAAAGATTCCGCAACAGCATTATCATAGCAGTTACCTTTGCGGCTCATACTCGATACAAATCCATATTTATCAAGCTTGCTCCTAAATTGATAACTCGCGTATTGACTTCCTCTGTCAGAATGAAAAATCAAACCCTTCTTAGGCTTATTTTGAGCAACGGCTCTGTCTAAAGCTTCTATGACCATTTCTGTTCTCATGTGATCTGTAAGAGACCAACCAACTATTTTTCTGCTACATAAATCAAGTATCACGCATAGATATAACCAACCTACGGCTGATTTAATGTAAGTAATATCAGAAACCCAGACCTTATTAGGTTCAAGGATATTAAATTCCTGTCCTAGTAGGTTCTTAGAAATAGGGTAAGCATGAGCTGAATTTGTAGTCAGAACCTTGAATTTAGGCTTAATTTGGGCAGAAAGTCCTATATTTCTCATAACTTTAGCTACCCTATTTTCTGAAACCTTACATCGCATATCATGCAATTCTGACGTAATCCTTGGAGAGCCATAAATACCCTTAAACTTATGAAAAATATCTCTAATCATATTTTCAAGTTTTTGTGTCTCGAAAGCCCTTTTACTTGTTTTATGTTTTACCCAAACATTAAAACCGCTCCTTGAAATCGTTAATAAAGAGCACATTTTCTGCACAGGAAATGAGGAGCGATGTTTCTTAATAAATTGAAACTTCATTTCTGTGGTTTTATGAAAATGGCTACCGACTTTTTTAAGATATCCCTTTCTTGACGAAGTTCGGAATTCTCTTTGCGAAGCCTAGATAATTCCGCCTCTATAGAACGATTAGGATCAGAGTTATTAAACTCATATTTTCTACGCCATTTATAGAGTGACCTTCCCCCAATATTTAGTACAGTCCTTTTTAGCTTTTTTTTCATCAAGCAGCATAATATTCTTCCTCAAATTTGATAGGACTCTTATATCCTAAAAATGAATGTTTTCTATTTATAGGCCTATTATAAAATACCTCAATATACTCAAAAATATTTCTCCTAACTTCAAATATATTTAGATATGTATTTTTATGTACCTCCTCTATTTTCAAACTCCCAAAAAAAGACTCCGCAACAGCATTATCATAGCAGTTACCTTTGCGGCTCATACTGGATACAAATCCATATTTATCAAGCTTGCTCCTAAATTGATAACTCGCGTATTGACTTCCCCTGTCAGAATGAAAAATCAGACCCTTCTTAGGCTTATTTTGAGCAACGGCCCTGTCCAAAGCTTCTATGACCATTTCTGTTCTCATGTGATCTGTAAGAGACCAACCAACTATTTTTCTGCTACATAAATCAAGTATCACACATAGATATAACCAACCTACGGCTGATTGAATGTAAGTGATATCAGAAACCCAGACCTTATTAGGTTCAAGGATATTAAATTCCTGTCCTAGTAAGTTCTTAGAAATAGGGTAAGCATGAGCTGAATTTGTAGTCAGAACCTTGAATTTAGGCTTAATTTGGGCAGAAAGTCCTATATTTCTCATAACTTTAGCTACTCTATTTTCTGAAACATTACATCCCATATCATGCAATTCAGACGTAATCCTTGGAGAGCCATAAATACCCTTAAACTTATGAAAAATATTTCTAATCATATTCTCAAGTTTTTGTGTCTCGAAAGCCCTTTTACTTGTTTTATGTTTTACCCAAACATTAAAACCGCTCCTTGAAATCGTTAATAAAGAGCACATTTTCTGCACGGGAAATGAGGAGCGATGTTTCTTAATAAATTGAAACTTCATTTCTGTGGTTTTATGAAAATGGCTACCGACTTTTTTAAGATATCCCTTTCTTGACGAAGTTCAGAACACTCTTTGCGAAGCCTAGATAATTCCGCCTCTATAGAACGATTAGGATCCGAGTTATTAAACTCATATTTCCTACGCCATTTATAGAGTGTAGTTTCAGATACCTCAAAAGCTTCACTGACCTCTTTTGCCAAAATCTTATTTTTGATCCAGTAGTCTACCGTATCCTTCTTAAATTGTTCATCATAGCGTTTAGCTGACGCCTTGATAGTGTTTGTTTCGATCTTATAAAACCCATGTTCTCTTCCTCCATAGCTTAAAGTGGACTGTCCACTCTTTGAGGGGGGAGGTCATGCCCATCAAAAGGATTACCGTGTTTTGCCATCGCACCTAAAACAAAGTTACCTTGACTACTTGTTACGTAACTCGCCTTACATCCAAATTCATACTTCTTATGCGTTTTCCCTTTAGAGATACATTCTACTTCCGGCGCATGTAAACTATAAACTTTGTTTTTGCTATCCTTGGTTTGATCGTAAAGACGGTGAAGAAGACACAAAGAAGATTCATAATTTTTATGTAAATCCATAGAATGCAATTTACGCTCTACATCCCGTAAAACACGACCAAAATAGGTTTTTAAGCTCTTTTGCTCACGCCTTGCAAGTCTGTATTTACGTCCTCTAAAGTATCGGTTTTGCATTAATAATGACCTTTTAGATAAACGAGAATAATAACTTTGGCGAAGACGAATATTATTTCTCTTAGCCAGTTCTGATAAATATCGTAAAGCTTTAAAATATAGTTTACCATCTTACCATCTGTTGGATATGCAATGGCCTTCTCCTGAACTGTTGTATCTACATTTACTTTTTGGACATGATGTCTACGCAGTAATTTATTAGAAAGAGCACAACGAATTGTTTCTTCCAAAAGCTTTCCCATCCCTTTAGATTTTATACGCTTACGCTATCTGCTTAATGTGCTGTGATCACAAGGAGCTTCCTGCTGGAATTCTTGCCATCCGCAAAAGTATTGCCAATAGACATTTTGAACCCATTTATCTAAAACAGTTTCATCACTTTCATTAAATGTGGCTTTTAAGTAATCCAGTCCTACCATCAAGCGGGTTGACTTGGCTGGGCGGCCGTTGTCAGGACAATAGAGTTTACCAAATTCAGTATCAAACTTTTTCCAATCTATTTTCTGAGCTAAACGAAAGAAGGGCTCATTATGATTGAGCATACCTTCCAAATTCGTCTTAAATAAGTCTCTTTGATAATCATGTTTTTTTTGAGCTAGCATAGGGAAGCTCTGAAAAATAATGCTTGAAAAACACAAGCTTTTGAACACCTTTTCGCAAAACCTTGCAATTATGGGTACTACTTTTTACTTCAGAATAGCTTATAAATACGAAAGATCCATAGTATTCTGGTTTTTCAAGGCTGACTATATAGAATGCCTTGAATCGGCGTTTTATGCATTTTATTTGCAAAATTCTTTACATTTCGCAACGGTCCCAATGCACAAAAATTATGGTCTCTAATAAAAAATAGTGTAGCTGTTTTATGGTGAAATTTATTTGAAATTTAGATAGTCCACTAGCAAAGGAAAATAATATTGGTACACTATATTTTAGCTGTTCCTATCTGTGGAGCCGTTGCAAAGGTAAGAAAAACGGAAGTAAATGCTGTAAAACGCTGATTTACGGCATTTTAGATAGACGTTTTTTAACTTTTCTGCATTTTGCAACGCTCCTCTCATGGCTATACAATATCTCTCCCATTTCATTATATTTTGAAGATCAAATATCTTGCTAAATAGCTCATAAAAAAATTATCCCCTGTCTGTTATTTTATATTTATAAATGAATATTGTTATTTGCCATAGAATAAATATATTTTTGACTTTTTCCAAACTGTTCAAATAAATTGGAAAAAATCATCCCTGATTTATCTAATATTTGTTTTATATTAATGTCTGATCCGAAAATAGAAAATACGTTCATTATTGGTGGTAGAAAAAGCCTCCTATCTCGAATTCAAATTTCTCTTACTGCAAAAAAAATAAGGGAAATCAAACCTAATATAGAATTAAAATTCTATTTGAAAGAAGCTAAAGCTGATCAGGATACCACCACACCCCTTTGGCAAATACCAGAAAAAGATACCGGGGCTTTTAGTTCTGAATTTTCAACTCTCTTATTGGAAAAAAAAATAGACATTGTCATTCATTCTTATAAAGATTTAGCTATAGATCCTCATCCTAAAACAGAAATTATTCCTATCTTAAAAAGAGCCGATCAACGCGATCTACTTCTCTTAAAAAAAGAAATCCTTCAAAATCCACCGAAAACAATCTCTATTTATACATCATCTCTAAGGCGTATGTTTTTATTAAGTCTATTTTTCAAAAAAGGTCTCCCAAAAAAATTACAAGATCAAGAAATTCAATTTCAGTCCATACGGGGTAATGTCCCCACTCGTCTACAAAAGCTATCTGAAACACCAATACACGGCCTTGTTCTCTCAAAAGCAGCTATCGACCGTCTTCTTCTCCCACCATCACTTTTATTTTTAGAAGATAGTTTTTTAGAAATAAGAGAAATCGATGCAGTCCAAAAATCTATAAAAAAAACTCTCTCTATCTGTGAATTTATGGTACTTCCCCTTTCTCTTTGTCCTAATGCTGCAGCACAAGGTAGCCTTGCCGCCGAAATACGAAAAGAAGATACTAACGCAAAAAAATTAATCTCCTGTCTTGTTGACACAAACAATACAAATACAGCCACAAAGGAAAGAAAGATACTTTCTCATTTTGGTGGTGGCTGCCATCAAAAAATTGGTATTGCCTGCTTGGAAAAAAATTATGGTTCGATTAGCTATTTGCATAAAGCTGAAAATAATGGCAAAGCATTGCAAGAAAAAAAAATGATAACTAAACCAATCCCACAAAAGACCAAAGTGGAATGGAAGCCACCAAAGTCTATATCAAAAGTTTGGCCTACCCTCAACCATTCCAACCAAGAGCTCAGGATCAAACGCAAAACTATCCAACAAAGTCAAAATAAAAATATCCGTTTTTTTTGGGTTAGTCGTAGTGAAGCTTGGCCAAAGGACTGGACGTACCAGAACTGCCTCATATGGGCTGCTGGTGTGCAAACATTTTTTTCTTTAGCAAATCAAGGAGTATGGGTTCATGGCTGTGCAGATTCTCTTGGTGAAAATGAAGATGCCGATATTGATCTTCTAATGGGAGAAAAAGTAGATTTTATAAAACTAACACATCAAAAAAAAGGAACCCAATCACGATGGGAAGGAATCACAACTTATCAATTAGAGTTTCCAGAAAAGATCCCTAACTTAAAAAATAAAACCCACTTCTTTTGGAAAAGTGGATCTCAATTTGATTGGCTAACCCAAGCTTATCCTCAAATACTTTTAGCATACCATGCTTGTGCCCCTGGCTTGACGAGTAAACATGTCTTGGAAAATGCAAAGGGACCCGTAAAAATTTTTCTAGACTATAAAGACTGGCTTTCTTATATACAAGAAATGGTACGAAAATAGCGATACTATGAAATCGTATTGCCAGCTGTACTTCGTTGCCTCTTCCTTTCCATCGCACTTTTTTTTCTATAAAAAACCACTTGTTTTTGTAATTCAGAAAGATCCATACAAATAATACGTCCTTGTTCTAATTTAAGCCAACGATTCTTAAAAAGATTTAAGAGATAGTGCTCATCTTTTTTAACATCAAGTCCCACCATCTTAAGAAGATCCCCACCTCCAAATTCAAAAACATATTTTGATTTTGTACCAATTGGAATATGATTTTTTTCAGCTACGGTTAGTAATGTATCAAAAAGACGACCTAACGTATTTCCTATCATTAAATTGGCTAATTGCCGATAGGCTGTCCACAAGCGCTCAGAAAGTAATGTAATCAATTTCGTAGCTAACTGAGGCTGGGCCTTTACCATGTTTTCAAAGTTCACCTTGTTTACCGCTAAAAGCCCCACATTACTGGCTGTCACAGCAGTCGCCGTTCTGGGCTTATTGTCTAATAGAGCCATCTCGCCAAAAATATCACCCGGCTGTAAAAAAGCAAGCATCACCTCTTGTCCATCCACCATTTTTGTGATTTTTATACGTCCTTCACGAATCACATAGAGTTCATAACCGGGCTCATTCTCACAAAAAACTAATTTATCCGATGCATGAGTACGTATTAAATTGCTATTCACCAGAGGGGAGGCATTAAAACTCTTTTGCATACCCTGTAAACGTAACTTAGCCGCATTGATGTGTTCTCCGTTAGGGACACACTGTATGTAACGCTGGTAGGCATACGTTGCGTGATCCATACGATTTCCTTGTAACCAAAACTCACCTAGACGGAATAAATGAGTTGGATTTTCTTCCACTGCATTACGAAAAGAAATGCGTGTAATCGTATTATCAAAATCACGTAGTTTCATTGAGAAAGAACGAATAATCTTCATTGCAATAGGTGCACTTTTTTGGATCAAGCTTCCAAAAGAACCAGCAGAAATTTCTAGCAAACTACATTCCGTCATGGCAATAACGGTTTCGATACGACCTTGGCGTGCCATCGCACTTTCTACGCCAAAAAAATCACCTGGTCCAAGATTCTGAGTATCTTCTTCCCCCACAACGGGTGAAGATTTATGGGCACGAAGTTTGCCCCTCATAATAATATAGAACTTATCTGAATCTCTCTTCCCTTCAATTAAGGCATACGAACCGGGCTTATAATTTACACTAGGGAATGCCATTTTTTTACCCTCAACTCATGTTTCAATTTAAGCTAGTCGCTTTCTTTAAAGATATCAATTCTTTTTGTGCTATTTTTATTATTGAAAAAATTTCACTTCCCTTTGCTTTTGTTCCACTCATCACTATCTTCGTAAAAACATGACGAGCCTGTTTTATTTTTCCTAAGTGCAAGTAAAGATGCCCTGCCTGTAAATAAGCACGAAGTCCAATTTCTTTTATTCGTATTCCTTTACTATTATCTTCGGACTTTTTATAGGCTTGTAAATAAGTTTCCAATGCATTACTATATTCTCCATTTTGTTCCTTCAACTCACCAAGATAACTCATAGCCTCAATAGAGCGAGGATGATCTGGAAACAATACAAGAAAATCATTCAACAATTCGCTTGCACGTTGAGCATGACCATCCAAAAAAGACATCTGAGCGTAAAGAAAACGTGCCTCCCCATCTCTTAAAAACTCTTTATCCAAACTACTTTCCCGTTTTTTTAATAAATCTAACATAAGTGTATTCTGCTTCTTCGTTTTATCGTTAGCCTCTTTGGAAACAACTGGATCATCTTTTTGTGAATAGAGAGAAACGCTATAAAAAATAAAAAAACATAAAACAAAGTTTCGATAAAAAGGATCAAAAAAAAAGCTTCTATTACAAATTCGACAAGGACTGTGACATAAAAAAACTCCCCTCTTTAGTAGCAAACAAAAAGAAAAATAAAAACTGTAGAAATTTGGTATAAACATATCTTGCTCAGTAATTTCACCTCTACCTCGCTAGTATCGGCAATGTTTGAATACACATTGATTGAAATCTTTTTTTGTAAGTTTGCATTTGATTTATACAAGTTGTGGGAAAAACATGAAAATGGCACATTAGGATAATATCATATCACTGATTTTAGAATTGACTCATTATTTGAAAATAGGAGCCTGTCAGTATCGTGCAGAGCAATGGGAAAAGGAAAAATTGGAATAGCAAAGCTATAACCGAAGGTGATTTACGAGCTCCGAACAGAGCCATGCTCCGGGCTGTAGGCTTTAAAAATCAAGATTTTATGAAACCAATTGTGGCTGTGGCAAACTCTCACAGTGATCTAACCCCATGTAATGCTGGTATCTCCTCTATAGCAGAGGCCGCAGCAAAAGGGATTTCTCTCGCAGATGGTATACCACAAACTTTTGGCACAATTACCATATCAGATGGTATTTCTATGGGTACGGAGGGAATGAAATTTTCCTTAGTTAGTCGCGAAACCATAGCAGATAGCATTGAAAATGTATGTAGAGGACAAAGTATGGATGGGCTTTTGGCTATAGGAGGCTGTGATAAAAATATGCCGGGTGCCATGATAGCCATTTGTCGTCTAAACATACCCGCTGTTTTTGTTTATGGAGGCACCATCAAGGCAGGACGCTATCAGGATAAGGACTTGAATATTGTTTCTGTTTTTGAGGCCGTAGGCCAATATCAGTCAAAAAAGATATCACGAGAAGACTTTGAGCAAATTGAGAAGCATGCCTGTCCAGGGACGGGGAGTTGTGGAGGCATGTACACAGCAAACACAATGTCCTCGGCTTTTGAAGCCTTAGGTATGAGTCTCCCTTACAGCTCCACAATGGCCAGTTCAGACCAAGAAATTAAAGATACTGCACACAAAGCAGGGAAAGCCTTATTAAACCTCATTCACTCAAATATTCGTCCAAAAGATATAATCACACGTAAATCCATAGAAAATGCTATCGTCTTGATTATGGCTCTAGGAGGTTCTACAAATGCTGTCCTTCATTTCCTTGCCATTGCGCATGCAGCCGATATAGAGCTAACTATAGACGACTTTGAAGAGATTGCCTGCCGTACGCCTCATATAGCAAACATGAAGCCTTCTGGAAAATATCTAACTTTTGATCTGCACCAAATTGGAGGAATTCCACAAGTAATGAAGACTCTCCTTGACGCTGGCCGATTACATGGAGACTGCTTGACCATAACAGGAAAAACGATTGCTGAAAATATAGAGAACTCTCCTATCCAAGAAACAAATCCAAAAATAAATGACCTTCTTCTTCCTCTTGATAATCCCCTTTATAAAAGAGGTCATATAGTCATTTTACGAGGCAATATCGCACCTGGAGGGGCGGTAGCCAAAATATCAGGAGTCAAAAAACCTGCTATCACTGGTGAAGCAAAAGTTTTTGATTCAGAAGAGGAATGTACCAGTGCGATTATGAATGATGAGATAAAAGCTGGTGATATTCTTGTTATTCGCTATGAAGGTCCCTGTGGAGGTCCTGGAATGCGTGAAATGCTTTCTCCTACCTCTCTACTCATAGGAAAAGGCCTTGGAGATGCTGTAGGTCTAATTACAGATGGACGCTTTTCTGGCGGTACCTATGGTATGGTCGTGGGTCATGTTTCCCCTGAAGCAGCTGTTGGGGGACCTATTGCTATGATCAAAAATAACGATCTGATCACAATTGACGCGTATTCCAATACCGTACAAGTTCATCTTTCTATTGATGAATTAAAAGAACGAAGAAAAGATTGGAAACCAAAGGCTCCTAAATATACACGGGGTGTAATGGCCAAATATGCTTCTTTGGTGGGTTCGGCTGAAAGAGGAGCCGTTACTGATAGCAGAGAGCAAAGCAATCCAAAAAATTTTTTTGACGAAAATTGGCATAAAAATCTGAGAAGCTACTCTACTTCAAAAAAGCTAGAGAAAAATAATTAACAATCGGTTTTACGATTTTATAATTATTGATGTTTTCTTTTTGATGCTTAAATTTCATCAAGACTATTATAAAAAACTCATAGATCCAAATGAAAAGAAGTGAAATATTATCGAAACGTTTTTTCCTTTTTCCAATGAGATAGCCATATAACTTTTATGACAGAACGTAAAAAACACCTTCTTTACGATAATGACGAAGAAGGTAATCGTGTTATTTCAGATCAACCTTGGATTTTTCGGACTTATGCTGGGCATTCCAATGCTCGGGCTTCCAATCAGCTTTATCGTATGAACCTCGCCAAAGGACAGACCGGCCTTTCTATTGCTTTTGATCTTCCTACTCAATGTGGTTATAGCTCAGACCATCCCATAGCCAGACCTGAAATTGGAAAGGTGGGTGTGCCTGTTAATAGTTTAGATGATTTCCACATCCTATTTGAGGATATTCCCCTTACCAAAATGAATACATCTATGACCATCAATGCCACTTCCATGTGGCTATTGGCTCTATATATTGCCTTGGCAAAAGAGAGAAAAGAAGATATAACACAACTCCAAGGAACAACCCAAAATGATATTATTAAAGAGTATCTTGCAAGGGGAACTTATATTTTCCCGCCAAAACATAGCTTATCCATGATTGCTGAAATGTATGAATATTGTTTAGAGAATGTTCCAAAATGGAATCCGTCAAATATCTGTTCCTACCATTTACAAGAAGCTGGAGCTACACCTGCTCAAGAACTCTCCTTTGCTTTATCTAGTGCGATAGGTATACTTGATCTGATTAGGTCAAGAGATCGTATCTCAAAAGATAAGGATCAATTTGAACGCATTGTGGGAAGAATTAGTTTTTTTGTGAATTCAGGTATGCGTTTTATAGAAGAACTTTCCAAGATGCGTGCCTTTTGTGAAATGTGGGAAAAGATAACAAAGGAACGATACGGCGTTCAAAATCCACATTATCAGCGCTTTCGCTATGGGGTACAAGTAAATTCACTGGGTCTCACAGAAGCCCAACCGGAAAACAATGCTTGGCGTATTTTGATAGAAACACTCGGTATAACTCTAAGTCGCAAGGCTAGATGTCGAGCTTTGCAATTACCGGCTTGGAATGAGGCATTATCTTTACCACGTCCTTGGGATCAACAATGGTCTTTGCGTCTCCAACAAATTCTTGCTTATGAAACTGATTTATTAGAATATCCTGATATTTTTGATGGTAGCCCTGTGATCACCTCAAAAGTAAATGAACTCAAAGAAGAAAGCCAAGAAGAAATTACAAAAATCCTCTCATTGGGTGGTATTGAGGCGGCCATTGAATCTGGTTATATGAAAAAAGCTTTGGTCAGTTCCATGTCTCATCGTATTGGCCGAATAACCACAGGGGAACAAATTGTTGTCGGACTCAATCGTTGGCAAGACGGACTGGCTTCTCCTCTAGTTTCGGAAGGAGATGGCGGTATGTTTCAAATAGATGAAAAAGCGGCACAAGAAACTCTGTCTGTATTAGAGAAAACAAAAAAAGAAAGAGACCCGAATAGAGCAACTATAGCCATAGAAGCTTTGAAGAATGCTGCACGTGAAAATAAAAATATGATGGAGGCTTCTATTGAATGTGCTTTAGCGCGTATAACAACTGGGGAGTGGGCTTTTGCTCTTCGAGAAGTCTTCGGAGAATACCGTCCAGCAACAGGGGTTGATGGCCAAAAACTGCATGTAAAAGAGGAGAATATCCAAAAAATTCGGCAAAGGATAGAACTGTTTATTCAAGAGAATGGCCATCGGCCGCGTATCGTTGTGGGGAAACCAGGTTTAGACGGACATTCCAACGGTGCAGAGATCATTGCTTTAGGGGCACGGCACGCAGGCTTTGACGTAATCTATGCTGGCATTCGCCTTAGTCCCAAAGATATAGTCCAAAGTGCTATCGAAGAAAATGCGGATATTATTGGTATTTCTATTCTGAGCGGTTCCCACATAGAAATGGTCAGAAGTATTATGGATGAACTCAAAAATATCAAGGCAGAAAAATATATACCTGTTGTCTTAGGTGGGATCGTTCCACAAGGAGATATAGAAATATTAAAAGATCTAGGTATATGTGCCATATTTACGCCTTCAGATTATGATGTAACTGAAATTTTAAGCAATCTAATGGACATTGTAGTGGAAAAGGAAAGAGATTTAATTAAATTAACCTAGTCAATGGAAAAACCTAAAACAAACTCGGGCAATGTAGAGAAAAAAAAAAATAAAAAAAACCAAAACAAAAAAGAAATACAAGCTAATGTCAAAAAAATAATCGCCTCAGACCTTTATGAAACTCGTCTCAAAAAACTCCACGATCTGCAGAAGACAGGATACGATCCGTACAGCCTATATGCCCGCCCCAACGCTATAAGTGCGGATCTACATACAATTCCCATAGAAAAACATTCTTCAGACATAAAGCATAGTCTTTCCGGACGTATTCGCTCTTTTCGTCTCATGGGGAAGGCTGCTTTTTGCGACATAGAAGATCATACCGGACGTATTCAGCTTTACGCAAGTAAGACTAGTCTTGAAGAAAAGTTTTCTATATTTCAAGTTTTAGATTTAGGAGATATTATAATTGTTGAAGGTTTTCTATTCCAAACACGTACAAAAGAAACCACTCTGCATGTGGAAAAATTTGACCTTTTGGCTAAATGTCTCCGCCCCATACCAATTGTAAAAAAAGCACAAGGCAAAGTTTTTGATACCTTTATGGATCAAGAACAACGTTATCGACAACGCTATATTGATTTAATTGTAAATCCTAGCGTACGCCAAAATTTTCTTATGCGCTCTTCTCTCATATCTCAAATACGCCATTTCCTTCATGAAGAAAAATATGTTGAAGTAGAAACACCTTCGATGCAAACGATCCCCGGTGGTGCTGCAGCACGTCCCTTTGTAACTCATCACAATAGTTTAGACATGGAACTCTTCTTACGAGTTGCCCCAGAACTTTATTTAAAGCGACTAATCATTGGTGGCTTTTCAAAAGTTTTTGAAATTGGTCGAAACTTTCGCAATGAAGGTATCAGCCCAAAGCATAATCCTGAATTTACAATGTTAGAGCTGTATGAAGCCTATGGAAATATAGATAGTATGTTTACTCTTTGCGAGAACCTCATTAGCTCTTCCATAGAAAAAGTTTGTAATGCAATTGAAATTGAATACGGTGATTATAAACTCAACTTTAAACCACCATGGGAACGGATTAGCTATTTAGATGCGATCCAAAAGCATACAGGATTAGCTGTTGATATTCAGTGGAGCTTAGAAGAATTACTCATAAAGATAAAGGAGAAAAAGTTACAAACAAAAAATATGCATGCATGTCAATTTTCATCACAAGTAATGGAGATACTCTTTGATACACACGTAGAACCAAAACTCATCCAACCAACCTTTATCTTTGATTATCCAAAAGAGATATCACCATTAGCCAAATCTTGGCCACAAACACCTAGTCTTGTACAACGCTTTGAACCCTATGTTGCCGGAAGGGAAATAGGAAATGCCTTTAGTGAATTAAATGACCCCATCGAACAGAGAGAACGTTTTTTAAGCCAAGTAGAAGAACGTAAAAAAGCAAATGAAGCCGGAGCAGAAATAGATGAAGACTATGTACGTGCCTTGGAATATGGTATGCCACCAACAGGCGGGCTTGGAATTGGAATCGATCGTTTGGCTATGCTTGTTACAAACAGTCCATCTATTCGCGATACCATCCTCTTTCCGCTTTTACGAAAAAAGTCTGAGTTTTAATTCATTCGTATTATGGCTACACTGCCTAAAAATTAAAATATCATGCTGTATCATCCCCTGAACAGATCCTTTATGTGTAATAACCACAGTTTTATCTGCTATTCCGCCGGTACGGAATATAAAAAGGAGGATATAGATATGTCAGATCAAGTTGTGATAAACACGTCTATACACATGAAATTATTTATACCCTATGTTTAGCACCTTTCTCATTTGTACAGAAATCTAATTGTGATCCATTTATTACTTTTGTTATTACTTTTGCAACAACTCTTTTTTACAGAGAGCCAAAATTCTTTTTACAACTCGTAACTCTTTTTGGTCGTAATAAAGACCATAATGCTTTTTCACATAAACCCAATCTCTCACATAATCACATTGGCCTTTCTTTGGTAGCCAATTTCCCGGATCTTTAGCTCCTTTTGATCGGTTAGCAGAAGCTTCCACAGCTTGAAGTTGCCCTCTTCGACCTCGAATAAAAATATCATTGGCAAAATCTTTCTTTTTTTGCGGAGACCAAATATATCCTCCAGATCGAAAGGCTTCTTTAAGCGGAACCAAATGATCTATGTCTAATTTTCTAGGATTTGTAAACACCTTACCTGTATAGGGACATTTCCATAATCCTCTATCCACCCGACACTTTCTCTTACTTTTGAATATAGGCTCTTCCAAACTATCTCGTATCAAAATCTCATTTCTAGTATTTTGACAATCCTTATCAAAATCTATCCAATGCTTCCAACGAGAGCGTTGGTACTTTATTTTCTTATATTCCTCTGCAAGAGGAAACACTTCTGAAGAAAGATAAGAACTTTGAGAAGCCCCTGTTTTTGAGCTAGTGGCTTTTCTTGGAGTTCGTTTTTCTTGAGAAGTCAATCGGTAGGGATCCCTTCCTCCTATGGGTAGGAATAGCATAGCACAAAATAGCATGTAACCAGCAGATTTTATCATATCAAAGTCTTAAAAAACACATGAATAAAACCACAAAAAAAAAATTATTATTTTGAGAAAAAAAGATTGGAAGTAAATATATAAATAACTGAGTATTCTGGGCATAGAAGATGGGACTGTCACTAAATATAGAAAAATAGGAAAACACCTTAAATCGCTTAAATTGGCGTTTTTCGGCATGTCTCCGTCTGTCTTACTTTTTATAACAAACCCAAGATAGGATATGAATACAGATTATATCGAAAATTTAATCGAAAAGGCGTGGAATCAAAATGATAAATGGGCTATTGGACGCCTTATCAGTATTTTTGAGAACCAACGGCAAGAGTCTATCCAACTTCGTAGCATTGTACTCAAGGCCCTTTCTCAAAAAAAAGAAAACCGAAAAGCCCAGTTTATAGGTTTTACAGGTGCTCCCGGTGTGGGTAAATCCAGTCTTGTGGCAAGTCTAACAAAATACATACTCCAGCATCAAAAACAAAAATATATTGCTGTTGTAGCAGTTGACCCTTCTAGCTCAATTTCTGGTGGTGCCTTCTTAGGAGATAGAGAAAGACTTCATTCTGATAGTCAGGGAAAAGAAAGGCTCTTTTTTCGTAGTCAAGCCAATGAGCAACAACTAGGTGGAATGGGGCCAAATAGTTTTATTGTTTCTCGTTTATTATATTATCTTTTTGACTTTGTTTTTTTAGAAACAGTTGGTATTGGGCAAAGTGAAACAGAAATCCAATTCTTAGCAGATTGCACTATCCTACTTTTGCAACCATCCAGTGGAGATCACATCCAATTTCTCAAAGCTGGGGTTATGGAAATTCCTGACCTATTTGTTCTAAATAAATGCGATCAAAATACAGCTACTCAACAAAGTTTTTCACTTCTAAAAACTAGCCTTCCACTTTTTTCACAAAATAAAGGAAATAAAAAAGATATTCCTATAATACTCACCAGTACTTATACTGGGGAAGGCATCAATACATTAGCACAGTTTATTTTTGATACAAATTCAAGCAAACAAATTCACACCCATACTTGGATAAAAAAGGAAGAACATTATTTTATAAAATGGGTTAAAAATGAATTTGGAGAAAGGGGTTTAAAAAAACTCCAAGAAGAAGGAAATACAGCACGCTTCATAAAACAAAAAGGATCTTTTGAAGAAGGTCAGCTATATTGCCTAAAAAACTTTTAATAAATGCTTGCTATTATACCAAAGCACTTATTACAAAGTAGTCTATATTTTTATTGACACCTATATTTTTTTTTGATTTCTGTCTGCCATATGAAATATTTTGGTACACAAAAGTTTACTTCCTATCATAATATTCTTTTCTTAGAAAAGCCTACTTTTTTTGTTTATTCTATCCTATTTCTTTTAGCTATCTTTCTGCTTCCCTTGGGATGCGATAAAAACACAAAACTTCAATCTGGCAGTGTAGCTATACAGGCGAAAATAATTTTATATAAGTCTCAAAAGGCTCTAGAAATTCATTTAAAGCTTCCACCCCATTCCCATGTTTATTTGGATAGAGGGGAGAGGGAGAATCTCGTACCTGTTAGCTTTGATTGGAAAAGTATGCTACAAAAGGGATGGCTATCTAAAGAACCCCAACTAATATCTCAACCTAAATCTCAACATGATAAGAAAGTTAAGGCAAGTGTGATGCGAAAAGAAGGTAGCTTTATATTCATTGGCAAGCCTCAGGAAATTGATGGACTTGTTGGAAAAGAACTACGCGTAAAAACACAAGTATGTGACGAAGTGAAAGGGATCTGCTATCGACCAGAATGGAACTCTATTTTTATAAAAGCAGAATAAAACAATTTTTCAAACTTGGCTTGTGATTTTTTTATTGATCCTACAAACTCGTTTTTCTGAATTTGTGGGAAAGAATAGCATATTCACTGTTATTCAATAGTTTACTGATTGCTTTTGAAGTAATCAAAATAAAGAATAATGACCAAAAGTACTCGAAGTACTCAAGGTACACAATCAAAATTGCTCACACAATTGGAAAGCTACAACTACAAATTACCCAAAGAACTAATCGCCTCTTACCCTTACCCAAAAAGAGATGCCTGTCGCCTCTTACATTTTGAATCTGAAACAAAATATAATAACGTGATCACAAAAAAATTGTATGATAAAAAATTTACCGATTTAAAAGATATATTCAAAGAAGGAGATTTACTCATACTGAACAATACACGTGTATCCCATCGTAGAGTAGAACTTCAACGTAGTAATGGCAATAAATTAACTGTTTTGTTTCTTGAGCCGCTAGAAGGCCAAAAGTGGTCTTGCCTTTTGGCTGGAAAACGTAAATTGAAAATAAACGAAAGGCTTTTTCTTTCTGCAATTCAAAAATATTCAGAAAAAAAAATAGAATTTATCTTTCTAAAGACACCTCCCAAAGTAAAGCAAAGTTATCTTTTACCAGTGTTGGGGGGGAGTGAAATCCCAGCTTGGAACAGTATTATAGATGCCGAATATTTTTTTAATCAATACGGGGAGCCCCCTCTCCCTCCCTACTTAAAAAGAGAAGCAAGTCGTTTTGATGAGAAATTCTATCAAACAGTATATGCAAATAAAAAAGCCAAAAGTGTTGCAGCCCCCACTGCTGGTTTACATTTTTCTCAAGCTTTGCTGGAGGAAATACAAACGAAAGGTGTCCAAATCGAAAATATAGAATTAGAAATAGGCTATGGTACATTTACTCCTCTCCAGAAGGAAAACTTTTTCCAAAACAGACTCCACAAAGAGAACTATTACCTTACAGATCACCTAGCTAAAATATTAAACAAAAAGAGAAATAAACGCGTGATTGCCGTCGGGACAACAACTCTAAGGGCATTGGAAACAAATTTTCAAGATAACAAAGGGAAATTTGTTTCTGGACAATTTACAACAAACCTCTTCTTAAAACCACCTGATCACGTATACACTACTGATGGCTTACTCACAAATTTTCATTTACCAGCTTCTTCCCTTCTTCTTCTTGTGGCTGCCTATTTGGGGAACAACATACCGAATATACTGGAAATATATCAACATGCTATAAAAAATAAATACCTCTTTTTTAGTTATGGCGATGCCATGCTGATTTTTCGTAATAAGAATAAACCGCTATACAAGCAATAACTTCTCAATTCTATTTTTAAATTTGATTTATTAGATTTGTTTAGTGGATAGTAATGCTAATCGAAAACTTTCGAGACCAGCTGTTTCTTCTTTTCCTATTTCATAAGAAAGTGCCTCTCTTAAATAGCTGTCCGCATTGACATACGAAGACATTGCGATAATTTTATCCAAATTTTTTATTCCTGCATCCAAAGATTTTTCAAAAAAAATATCGGGAATGGGCCTAGCTATAGGATAGGCCCACAAAGCAAAAACAAAAGGTAATTTGTTTACTTCATACCACCATTCTGTCATATCATATATGTTATAATGACTAGCCAGCTCACTCTGAATAAAGTATAGAGCTTGATCCCCGATGAGTATACCAGCACTATTTTTACCAATGCGAGAGGGAATAGTCTTCCCAGAAACACTTTCCATTTGCGGTAATATTTTATTAACCCTCATGTAAAGACACTGCCAAAGGGCAACAGAACTACGGGAAGCAGAATCTGCCCATAGCTTTTGAATAACATCATCACGTTCTGTATTTTTACTTTTTATATATACTACCGAATGGACTCTTTTCCCACTACAAACACCAATTTTATTTGACCAAGCTAGTGTATCAGAATTTTGCAAACACACTACAGAACTAATCAAAGCACAATCCAAATTTCCTGCTAAAAGTTCTTGTGATAATAAAGCAGGACTAGCTTCAACTATATCATGTGGGTCTCTTCGTATACCATAATCTAATGGCTTTGCATTCATAAAATTAACGAGTCCAATACGCATATAACGGCTTTATCTTTCCTGCTTCTTAAAGGAAAATTTATTTCTTCTGAGAAGTTATCTTTTTATTATACACCATATACACATACCACATTACAATTTGTTGCGTATTTTTTTAAAAAAATACGCAACAAATTGTAATCGAACTACCTTATAAAAACATAAGGGTTACTAGAGATCATGGTACAGAAAGAAAGAACATTTTGATTAAAGAAGCATAGGAGTGGTCTTTCATCTAGTTCATTTTCACTAGCATCCTCTATTTTTTAAACAAGGAGTACAAGTAATATGATGAATCTGGCACAAATTGTTTTGGACGGTAATCTTACTGCCGATCCAGAAATCAAAAAAACACCTACAAATAAAACAGTAGTCAACTTTCGAGTCGCGGCTAACCATGAATGGGGAAGTAAAAATGGGAATAAGTCTGTCAGCTACATACCCGTAGAGTGTTGGGAGAATTTAGCAGAAAATTGTGGAGAATATCTGCATAAGGGAAGTAAAGTCACTGTACAAGGAGAGTTACGAGAAGACCGATGGACCGATAGCACAGACGGGAAAAAGAGAAGTAAACTGAAGGTTTTAGCACGATTCGTACGCTTTGATTCAAAAGCTCCCCAACAAGCCGAAGAGCAAGATAAATCGAAGCCCATTTAAAGAAGGCATTGAATTCTAACAATAGATTTGAAAAAGTCAAAGAAAGCCGTAGGTAAATTTTAGAAACTTGCCTATCATTGCCTACGGCTTATTCTTGATTGATTATTTATTTTATAACGTTTAAACTCCAATCATAATCTAGATAAACAACTTTAAGATTTTGGAAATTTCTTTTATTAATTTCCTTTTTTATTTTTTTAGAAAAATAAGGTAAGAGAGCTTTGATCAGGCCTTCATTATCTTTGGCAAAATCTTTTTTGAACCAAAAAAATATCTTAGAAAGATAGAGTGTCTTTTTTTTAACATCAAAATAATTTTTTCGTTCATCTGCCAAAAAGCGACGCATTTGACTTACAAGCTGTTGTTCTAATTTACGACCTGTAAAGGCTTCTGCACGCAAGGGGGGACAACTTTTGGCAGCACAAACTAACGCGGCATGAATACGCGGATCTTTATAGCGGGCACGTATAATTTTGTGTTCTATTTTATCTAGAGTATATTTTTTTTTATAAATCGTAAATTCCCAATTTTCCCAGACTGTTTGTAAAGTTGTATGTAATTTTTTTATACTCTTAAGCGGATAGTTATCCACAATGAGTTTAAGGGTATAAACATTATAGGCATTGATCCAAAAAGCTAGAGACGCCTTCTTATTTTTTATACTTTCTGGGTTAATCACTTCTAATTTTTTTATGTAACCTTCTAGAAGCGGATCTTTTTTTAATCGAGCATACTGTACTTCTCCGTTCTTTACATTTCTCTTGAGAAGGCGATCCAATAAAATATATTCTTGGGAAAAGACACTAGTGGAGAAGAAAAAAAGAACGCTCCCAACTAAAAAACATATCAGCAAATATAGTTGATTTTTTTCATAATAGGAATGTAGCTAACTATTTCATTCCCTTGCCAATGAGAATGCCAATGAAATAGTCACCAGACAAACTATAGAATAATGAACACAGTCCCCTACTATAAATCCCTAATAATCCTATAAACTCCATAACCCCCATAAGCATCCTCTCTAAATTGAAAACAAACACCAAAAATTAAATACCCTACAAATGAGATCTGAGTACCTTCCAAATGTTCTCTGTCATAACTTTGACTCCCTTTGCGTTTGGATGTATACCGTCCGCTTGATTCAAATCAGGCTGATTCGCTACTCCTTTTAAGGGAAACGGCAAAAGAGTCACTTTTTCTAAAGACGAAACTCTATAAAAGATTCGAGCATATTTCTCAGCATATTTTTTACCTATGTTCGGGAAAGTGTACATTTGCCACAAATAAATACGTATGTTCTTATCAAATGCACGTACCTTGCGAATAATCTTTCTTAGATTGCTGGCTATATCTTTTGTGGGTACCCCGCGCATGCTATCATTAGCCCCTAACCCAATGATAAAATGTTGGGCCTTTACGTTTTTTTTCAAATACCAATCTACACGAGCCAGTCCACCTGCTGTTGTATCACCAGAACGCCCTCCGTTGATTACTTTATATCGTAAATTATTTTTTTCAAGTTTATCAGAAAAAAGACTAGGTAAGGATAAACTTACTGGTAAACCAAGACCAGCTGTCAAACTATCCCCTAAAAAAACTATGGATGGATAATTCGTCTTCTCTCCCTCAGTAATACCTATAGGATCTAAAGTGGATAGCTCTAGTTTGGACTTTTCTTTCTTTTCTGAACAAAAAGGTACGAATATCACAAGAAACACAATAGAAATCACCCGTAAATATTGACTAGTCATAATCATAAATGCCAGAAAAGAAGACATCACTCCACTAAATCCCTATCGGAGACAAAGCTGTAAAGGAAAAAATCTTTCCACTTGGCTTTTCAAGCATAAGAAAAAGGGTGGCAGATGTGAAAAGGCGTACACGGATTATGATTTTTGCCATAATTTCCCCTCTCATACTATACATATTCTACTGGCGCTTAACAGCAAATGATATAGAACTTCGATTGCAAAAAGATGATCCCTTTGCCATACGTTTTGTAGTCACAAATGATCAAGAAAATGATGAACTGATTTTCATAGGACAAATTATTATTTTTCCAAAGTACAAGCGTATCGTGCTTTATTCTGTAAACTCAGATGCCTATCATAACGCAGAAATTATTCGAGAAAAGGGGTTAGGATCTGCTGATATGTTGGAGAGTTTTTCAGAATTTACTAACAATAACTACATACACATTAAAAGCAGTCAGGGGAGTCGCCTTTTGGATCTCATGGATGGCATCACATTTTTTTCCGAAAAAGCGACCATTATAGGAAATGCCGAATATCAATATCCTAGAGGAATGCGTTACTATCCGGGGGAGCATATTTTTGAATATCTTGTGAAAAAAGAAAACCCTATGAAAAAATCAAAAAAAAATCATTATACATATCGGGATAGAAACAATCAGAAAATTCCTGCTATCATCCGAAAAGCAAAACACCATTTTCGTCAAGAGTCAATATTGCTGAACCTTTTTTGGCAACGTCATATTTTGGCAGAGAATATCGAGAAAAATCAATTAACTGCTTTGGCTATGAAGCTCATCACAACTGATTTTACTTCAGTGGAACTCTCTAGCTTATTACAATATATTTTAAAAGAGAATGTGCATCTTAATGTTATGGAAGTACCTTTGGAAATTAGTCAAAAAAGAAAGGGAAAACAAAGGTTGAATATAAAAGATGAAAGAGCTGGCCAACTCTTCCGCGATCAAATCAGTAGATACAAAATAAAATGGCTAAAACCGGATACTGACTTTGCCACACAAATACTCAATGGCACAGAAATTCAAGGACTAGCTCGACGTGTCAAATTTTCCCTGCAAAACATGGGCATACGCGTTACGGATGTGGACAACTATGAACATAAGCCCTTACCGCAAACAAATATAGTGAGTCGATCGGGAGACACATTGATGGCTAGACACCTGATGGACACTATGAATTTATCTTTCCAGAATGTTAGTTTTTATCGTAAAGCTTCTGACATAGAAATTAGTCTCATGCTTGGGCAAAATTTCAATCGAAAGATTTTTTTATTAAAATAATAGATCGTGAGTCATCGTATTAGAAAAAAATAAATTGTACATTTTTATTCAATTCACCAGTGGAAAAGAGAAACAAATAATCAAAAAAATATAACTACAAGCCTAGAGAAATAATGTACGAGGAGGGAAAAAAAATAAAAGAACTAGCTATAAACATTTGCATCTTCTTGGAAGAGAAAAAAGCAATTCGGATTGTATTGATGGATTTATACAAGGTCAATCCATATTTTCGTTATTTTATTATTGCAACAGCAAGCGCTCCTATCCATCTTACCTCGCTATCGCAAGAAATACGAAAAAAATTTCAAAAAGAAAAACATGCATCACCAGAACTGGATAACTTAACATATATACCTCACACAAAGAATTCAAGTAAATTAGATCATCGACATACAGAGGTAAACACAATATCAGGTAATTCTCAATCTGGTTGGCTTATTATAGACATTATTGATATTGTAATACATCTCTTTTTAGAAGAACAACGATCTTTTTACAACTTAGAAAGGCTTTGGGGCGATGCAATCATACTTTATGATACGAACCAGACAAAAAGGAGCTAAACTATAAAATGAATGTTCTTCAAGAATATCAAAAAAATATCAAACAATCCCTAGGAAAAACAGAGCACCCATATTATAAAAAGGATCTCATGACTTTGGAAATGTTTGATCGTCTGGAAGAATATTCAAAAGATAAGAGCCGTCTTTGTTTATTTTTAAAAACTCCAGATAAAGAAAAAGCTTCACAAATACAACTGGAGGCGGAAATACGCAAAGGGTTTGCCAAGATCAAAATTCCTTCGAAGTTAGTAATTAAATTTACTTACGATGAAAATATTCAAAAGAAACATATCCCTGCTCAGGTTACTCAAAAGACAAAACATCTCCCAAATGTGAAGCACTTGATTGCTGTGGGTTCTGGTAAAGGAGGCGTGGGGAAATCTACCGTGGCTGCTAATCTAGCTGTTAGTCTTGCTCGATTGAAAAAAAAAACAGGCTTGATAGATGCTGATATTTACGGTCCATCTTTAGGGAAAATGTTTGGAGTAGATGGACGCTTACCTCTGGGAGGAGATGGAAAAAATCTCATTTATCCACATGAATCCCATGGTATTAAACTAATCTCTTTTTCATTTCTTCTCAACGGAGATCAAGCCGTTGTTTGGCGTGGTCCCATGTTAGGGAAAGCCATCGAACAATTTTTATTTCAAGTTCTTTGGGGTCAGTTAGATTATCTTATTTTAGATTTACCACCAGGAACAGGTGATGTACAACTTTCTATGGCACAGCTAACTGAAGTAGATGGGGCAATCATTGTAACGACTCCACAAAACGTTGCTTTGCAAGACGCTCGTCGAGCAGCTCACATGTTTCGAGGTGTGAACATTCCTATACTGGGCGTAGTCGAAAATATGGCAGCTTTTCATTGTCCAGAATGTAATCATATTTCTCACATTTTTTCAAAGAATGGAGGCCAGAATCTAGCCTCTGACCTAGGTATACCTCTTTTGTCGTCTTTGCCTTTACAAAAGGAAGTAATGGAGGCAAGTGAAGCTGGTAGTCCCATTACGCTTTCTACAAAAGATAGTGATCAAACTATTATCAAAGACTATGACAAACTGACAAATGCAATAGTCACTAAAATGGAAGGTTAGATCAAGCATAGCTATAGATTTCACTGATATTAAGAGATAGAACATCATGTATCAAATTAAAAAGCAAAGTGATTAGATATATAAATATTCTTTCCCAAAAAAGATCTTCTTTTGAATTGCCTCATGTCTCCGGTGCTTGCTTTGCTTGTTGACCTTCCTTACTGGCCCTAATCACTGCCCCACTACACTTCTATAAAGGGACTTTGTAGTACGAAATACAAAAAAACGGGAAGTTCGCCTCTTCTAAACTGCCTCAAATCAGCGATTCACAGCATTCTATTTGCACTTATTTACATTTCATAACGCTCCCATAAATGAATTCAAAATTGTATTTGTAGAGTATAGTGAAAAAGATTTTAGTCTAAATCAATGGGTAAATATAAAATTAATTTAGTTTCACATATAAAAAATAAAGCTTCATGTTTATATATCAATTTTTTGCAAGCTTAAAAGTAGCTTCTATTTTTTCTTCAATAACATCCAATAAAAGATCATCAATGCCTAAGGGAGAGGCCATCTCTACTATGTGTTGAGGGTATTTTTCAGAAAAAATTTCAATATCGACCTTAGCCTTTTCGATTAGAATACCATCAAAGAGCAGATAAGGTACAATGAGAATCCTTTTTGATTTCTTCATTTTTTGTCGACTATAATCAGTTTGTCTTTTATTTCCTGTCTGATTTGTACTAACTGCAATTTTTTCTAGTGCTTCTGATAAAGAAGGCCTGGATAGACTAGAAAAACAAGTATGCATAGTTCCTTTTTTGCAATCTATCTCCTTACGAAAAAACTCGGCTTGTTTATAAAAATCATCCTTAGCATGCTTAGTGTTTGCACTCAGATTTTCCCGAAAGCCTCTACCCAAAAATAGCATCTCACATCCATTGTTTAAAAAAGAGCTTATGGATGTTTCATAAGCACGCTTACAAGCAAGACGTGCTAATTTTTTATGGGCTCCCAAAATATCAGTTTGATAAAAATAATCATTGGGATAATTTTTTTTAGCCTTCTCTATAAACTCTGGGAGATCTTTTGTCGCATGCCTTCCTCTAAAAAGTAATAATGGAACAAGAAAGATACTTTTTCCTTCCCGACGTATGGAAGTGTCGCTTATACATGGCCCTTTTATTTTCTCATTATATTTTTTCTCTAGTCTTTTCCACATCGCACGAATGGCTTTATCTACGCTAGGCTCTGCCGATTCAAGATAACCATAGAGTACATCTCTCTCTGGTCTTTGCTTTTCATACTTCCTAGTTACATGTACAAAAGCTTTATTAGAAGCCTTTTCGTGTCGACTTCCATGCCCTACAAAAACAATTCCAAAATTCATGATATTTATAACTCAATGTAATGATTTTTACCCAGCCATTTTAGTCCTTTACCTTGATTTTTCCAAAGCGATAATTGTACAGGACGCTCCTTTTTTTGAGATGATGATTTGTGCACAATTCTTTTTTGTAATTCAGGCAATACAATCATCTCTGCTCCAGCCTCTATGAGGGCACGCCCACCGTCATTTGCTCCAGGCTGATTATCAAAAAGTGGATGATCAAAAACTAAAACATCACGTCCTTCCTCTAATCCATATCGAGCAGTAATCAAAGCACCACTTTTTTCAGGAGCCTGCATTACAAAAATGCTCTCAACTAGACCAGCAATAATACGATTCCTTCGGGGGAAGTAATAAGAACGAGCTTGTTGATTTGGTGGGAATTCAGTTAATAATGTAAAAGGAGCTCTACTTTTTTCAGACAAGGCTTTATATACTATTTCTAAGTTACACCGAGGGCCAGCATATTCTAGACCAGCACCCAAAACGGCAATATTTCCTAAACCATATTGTACAGCTGCTCTATGAGCTATCCCATCTACTCCCAGTGCCAAACCCGAAACAATACAAATATTTTTTTGGGTTTGAGAAGGACAAATTACTTCATCTATTTCCCCTTGGGCTTTTTCTTTTATTGCTTTAATAAAAATTTCTGTGGCTACTCTGCACAATGAAGTGACCCTTCGCGTCCCAACAACAGCCATGTACTTTCGATAATCAAACCAATGATCTCCCCAATAAAAAAGGATGGGGGGAGGATCATATATATTTGCCAACCTGATGGGAAATTTTTCATCCCAAAAGGATAAAAAACTAACGGGACGAAATTGGCTTCCTATTCTAAGTTTATAAGGCGATGTGTATTTTTGCGCTTCCTTCGTTGCTAATGCTAATTCTTTTGGTAGGAAAAAATGATTTAAAAAGGCTCTCCAATCCGAATGATTTGGGCTCTTATCTTTTCGCCAACCACCTTGTATGTAAAATGATTTTCGATAAGGCAGGTTAGCAAGAAAAACGGCTTCTGAAAAAGAAAGAGAAGAGACACCCATTGTATTCTCTTAGCAAGAGAATTAAAAAATACACTCTTGTTTTGTAAAAAGACAATCTTGGAGCTTTTTTTTATTTTCTTTAGCTTGCTTGTAGTTTGGATAAGAAGAAACGGGTATATTGTCTCCATGCTTATACTTACGATGAATGTCTTGTAATATTTCTATTATATGATCATATTCTGCAATGGCATTTTCGATTTTACCCTCTTCCACCAAAAAATGGGCCAATGCAAAGCGAGCTGGTATATGTTTTTCTTCAATGGACAAAACTCTTTCTAAAAGTTGAGTAGCCAATTTAATATTTTTATATTTTTCTATTCCTGTTTTTCCATACAATAAGGCCAGTTGATAGAATGGGCGTACATCAATTTCATGAGGAGAAACCATTTTCATCATACGCTTAAAGAGTACTATGGCAATACGAAAACGCTTTTCTTCCCAACCTTGAGCACGGGAAGCATTTGCATACGCAAGACCTGCTTCAAAAAAAAGATCTCGATTAGAAGGAACTATCAATAGCGAAGAATCAAAATAACGAAGAGATTTTTCAAAATTGAGATAGGAATTTCTTTTCTCCGGTGCTTCTTTTGTTCTTTGGATAAATTTATTTTGTAAGGCATCATTATAATATTGAGCCGATAAATCATAGCGCCCTATTTGTAAAAAAGCATTGGCTATTTTTTGAGATAATTGACCTTGTAACTGTTTCTCTTTTACAATTTCCTGTACAGCTTGATGAAGCTCTCTACTTTTTTCTCTACTTAACTTTAATTGACTTTGCCACTTTCGTAAATCTTCTTCTTGAATTTTTTTCTCTCTTGTATGTCGATTCGTTTCGCCCCACCGATAAACTTGATCTTGAACAAATTCACAAGCTGAAATACAAAAAAAAGTCAAAAAACTATAGAAAAAATTGAAAACAAATCTATATTGAATGAATGAAATGACTTTTTTTAAAGAAAGGATTTGTAAATATTTTTTCCCCATTACTAATAATGGTCTCTCATATACTATTTGTTCCATACTTTTTTTACAAAATTTATTATTTGACCTATCTACCCATCAATGGCTTTCTCTTTTGTGAAGCATACGGTATTGAAATACAAAATTTCTGAAAATGAGTAAACTCTCAAAGAGAGTTATTTGTTTAGAAAGAGGATTTTTTGCTGTACTTCCTACATTCGTAGTATTTGCGAATAAAAGTAGTATCATAAAAAATTGACAAATGAAAACTCCATATGGCCTCGCGGGTGATTTCATACCTTACCAATTCATAGATTTTTCTCTAAGGCTTCTCTTACACTCCGTACCTTTGCTTCAATTTCAATTGGTTTATTTTGATAAAGAGGACGAAAGCCTAGACGATCTTTATGATAGTCAACTTTTGAATGAGTAAATTTCAAGCCATGAGCAGTAGAAATAACAACGACCCGAGATGATTTCTTTATTTTATCTTGAATGCAAAGTTTTTGTAAGCAAGCTAGAGCTACACCTGTATGCGGATCGTTGAACATTCCATAGCGATCTACCCGAGCAGCCATATTCGCTAGTTCTTCTTCTGTAGCCTGCTCTACTATTCCATCAAGGCTCTGTAGTGCCTTTACAGCACGGGGATAGCTAACAGGATCTCCTATTTGTATAGCAGAAGCTAATGTCTTTTTAGCCTGTACAGCTTGATAAGTCTTAAAATTATTTTGGTAACTCAAATACAATGGATTTGCATGAACACTTTGTGCAACACAAATACGAGGAAGTTTAGAAATCAAGTTTAGGTCTTTCAGGAGATACAAGCCACTAGCTAATGCACTTACATTTCCTAGATTACCCCCAGGTATAATGAACCAATCCGGAATATTCCAACCTAACTGCTGTATAATTTCTATAGCCATTGTTTTTTGCCCTTCTAAACGGAGAGGGTTCATCGAATTGGCCATATAGATACTCTCATCCTGTACAAGCTCTTGAATAATATTCATACAACCATCAAAATCCGTTTTGAGACTCAGGACTAGAGAACCACAAGCTATAGCCTGCACAAGTTGAGCTGTTGATATTTTACCGGCTGGTAGAAGAACAACGGTTGGTATATTGGCATAGGCGGCATAAGCCCCAAGTGCAGCACTCGTATCCCCTGTAGAAGCGCAAGCTATGGCTCGTATAGGATGTCCAGAAGCAATCAAAGATTTCACATGGCTAACTAAAACCGTCATGCCTAAATCTTTGAAAGAACCCGTATGAGATGTACCGCACTGTTTCAGCCAAACTGAATTTATATTCAATTCCTTTGCCAAACGAGGGATTTCTAAAAGAGGGCTATTCCCTTCCCCTAAACTAACGATATCTTCGTCTTTAACATGCGGCAAAACCCACTCTTTTTTACTCCAGACCCCAGAACTAAAGGGCAAACGAGATTGACCTAAACGATTTTGTATGAGACTACGCCATTGAGTAGCTGATGTTTTTTTTAGCTCTGAAATATTATGCTCAATATTCAAAAGCCCTCCACAGGAGACATTTGTACAACGATAGGTGACTTTTTTTTCAAAGAGAGAATATTTTTTTTTACATACTATACAATACAACCATGTATGTGATCCTTGGGAAGGGTTACATTTTTTTCTTTGCAAAAAAGAAAACTTCATTCTTCCTCACCTCCATTGCTCTCTTCTTCTTCTTCTTTCTTCTTCATAAATTTAGACTGACCGAAAGTATAGATACCATTTTTATTCCGAGACTCTAGATCAATGGAAGGCATAATTTTTTCTATACGAACAAGAAATCGTAATTTTTCTCCCTCCCCTTGGCTAACAATATAATCTGCAGACAATTGGAATTCAATATAATGTAGAGCTTTATCTTCTACAAGTTGATCTACAATTCGAAAAATGGCTGGATGCCCAATCAATTCGGCACTAGAAAAAACTTCCGTAGAACGTATACGCTCCAGAAAACGCGTGTGTGGTACCTGTAAAAAAACGATTCCATTGGGATCAAAAGATATATCATACAGCTCTACTCCAGGATCTTTTGTCAGGGTAATGACAAGGTGCCTTTCTCGAATGCCTTGAAGGCGAAAGTTAAAATTTCCATATAACTGACCAAAGACAAGTGAAAATACATTATTATGGTCCTGGAGCAGAATAACTCTTTGCGTACCTTCTTGAGGAGGAGCTTCCTTTATCGCTCTTATCTTTAAACCGGGGAGAATCAAAAGATAGTAAAAGAAATAAACAAAACCAATCGTTGAAAGTATAGCTAACAAAATAGCTAGGTAATCTAGAAAGGCAGAAAATACAAGTAAGGGCATAGCTTACTGCTTCTTTTGACTGCGAAGATATTCGATGGCCCTCTGCTTGCGCGTGAGAAACACAAAACCGGTACCTGAAATTATGCTCCAAAAATAGTGTACTTCAAAACGAAATATTTTTCGATCTTTGTCTGGGAAAGTGAAGCGAAAACGGGAAACATCTTGGATAAAATGTTTCCCAGCTTGCCAAGTTCGTGGAGTGCGCCCCCTTTTATAACGAATATTGACAGCTTGACCAGCCCAATTAACATCCACAATAAGTGTGCCCTCTATCATAAGATCCTTAAAATTAATTTTGTCATGCTCTTGTTTGAAAAATGCACTTTTTTCTTTATCGCCATTTTCATCTTCTCTCCGTCCTATTCGGTCGTGATGCTGGACTTGCTTAACAACATAACGATCTCTTGCAATGAAAACACGAAATGTCTCGCTAGCTACAATTTTTTGAGACAAAAAAGATTTTTCATGTTTACTAACAAGGGAAAAACAAGAAAAGCATGCTGTTGACACTCCACAAAAAAGAACAAAAAAGCGAGTAAATAATCCATTCATAGGACATAGAAGAGCATTAGCCAATTTTGCTTTTATATTCATATAAACTCTGAATGGCAGCACGCCCCATAGCCAAAATAGCCTCTTTAGCATTTCCTCCGATATGAGGAGTGCATACAAGATTATCGAGAAGAAGCAATCCCCTATTCGTTATAGGTTCTTCTTCAAAAACATCTAGGGCAGCACCTGCAATATCTTTCGCTAGAAGTGCCTTCTGTAAGGCTACTTCCTCTATAATCCCGCCCCGGCTAGTGTTTACAATACAAGCTATTGATTGCATTTTTTCAAATACAACGGTGCCAATCATATTATGAGTTTCTTTAGTGAGAGGCACGTGCAAACTGATAAAATCACAACTAGTATAAATCTCTTCTTTTGTAGCAAGGGATATTTTTTGTCCCAAATCCTTTTGCTTTTTACAAAAAGTATTCCTATCTTCTATATCATTTACCAAAACCACACAATTCAAAGGCAAAAGCAATTGGATCAACTCTTTTCCCGTATTTCCACATCCAATAATACCAACACGTTTTTCACTCAATTGCTGCCCACCATTTTTAATCCAAATAGCCTGTTTAAGATTTTGATAAGAAAAAAAAATATTCCGGGCAAGGCCTAACAAAAAACACAAGGCGAGTTCTGCCACAGAACGGCGATTTGTTCCGGGGTGAGTACTAACCTGTACACCTTTTTTTTGAGCATAAGCAAGATCAATGTTATCTAAGCCAACCCCATATTTCGAAATATACCGTAGTTCCGGTAACTCATCAAATAAAGTAGCGTCTATTTTTTCTCGTCCAATAATCGCAGCCTTTTTCCCTGTCAAAAAAAGTAGAAGATTTTCTTGGAATAATTCCCTCCCCTCTTCATTTAAAGTGGCCTCAGGAAAATGAAGGCGGAGCTCTTTTACCAAAATAGAGTTGCGACTAAAAGATGGTGAGCTAACACAAACTTTCATAAAACTTCTTTACTTAAAACTCCTTTACTTTCAAAAAGAATTTTTTCATAAGCCCCATCTTTTAAAAAATACCTCTGGTAAAAATCTTATAGGAAACATGACCCAGCGCCAAATTTCACCCACATAAACAATATCCTTTTTTTTGACTACTCCCTTATATATCTTTTGAGCAGCCTGTTTGGAAGTGAGCCCAAGTATAGGAGGGAGCTTTCTATATTTCAGCATTTTTGTTTGTACAAGCCCCGGAAGTACAGTCATCACATGCACACCAAAAGGAAATAAACTGGCCCGCAATCCACTTAAATAACTAGAGAGGCCTGCCTTTGTGCTTCCATAAAAATAGTTTTTTTTACGACCTCGTAAAGCAGCCACTGAAGATAAAACCACAATACTTCCCTTTTTGTTTTTTTGGAAGGCTTTTGCTATTTCATTCAAAATAAGAACAGGACCTATATAATTGGCTTCCATAATACGAAGCACCTCTAATGAATCAGATTTTGCCTTTTCTTGGTTTCCAAGATATCCAACAGCACAAACAAATATTTCAAGGGGAGGTCTTACAGGCGAAACACTATTTTTTTTTTGAGACGGTTTTTTCAAAATTTTTTGCACTGTTTGTAAATTTTTTTTATCACCACGTGATGTAAAATTTATCGATAACAAATCTAGTGTACAAGAAGAAAAAGAGCGTATTTTTTTTTGGATGGGATTTAAATCTGTTATATTTCTAGCAGATAAATATAAATGCTCTGCTTCCAAAGCAAAACGATAACAAAGCTCCTGTCCTATATCCGAGCTAGCACCCAATATAAAGACAGAGGCCCATTTTTTTTGATGCGAAGGCATGAAAAAATTATAATTTGACAACAGTAAAATATAAATCACTAGCGAGTAATAAAAAAAATATATCCATCGGAAAAGCTCGCATCCTCTTTTATATAGAAATGTAAAGATTAACTAAAAGAACAGATTATCTCTCTTGAGTCTGTATTAGAAGTACCGTTGCCAATAATTTTTTAATCTTCGATAATGTATTATACGTGCAATCACATCTTTCCACCGTTGCCAATAGGAAACATGAATATAATTTTGATATAGATATAAATCCCGTAAAGAATCATTCTCTATTTTTTGAGGAGACTTCAAAGGGAAACGCATTTCTTCCGTTTGCGTAAAAATATCTTTCTCAAAAGAAGCATTGGTATGAGTAGCTTGCTCATCAAAACCTATATTTGCGATTAAATTTACATTGGGGCATATACACAATCCTTCTTGTATTTTTATAATAACATTCCATATGTAATCCCATGCCTCAAGTTGTCCCTTTTCTATTTGCTTTAATTTACTCTTGAGTAAATTATATTCACCTGCTGAACAAAATTTTCTTTTATGCTTAGGCAAAGCTTTGAGGAGGCCACATAAACTGTTTTCTTTAAGATTTTGCGGAAATAATTTCCATGCACGTTTCCAAGTAGCCCAACCCCAGATCAATGGTGAACGCACAAAGTAATAGGAGCTTGAAGGAGACAGTTCAACCGGTAAAAAATGATTCCCCGAAATAGCCATCACCCTTTCTTCAAGCGCATAGGCTTTCAATAATTCACCACAATAACGAAAAAAACTCAACTCCGGTAAGCAATCATCTTCTAAGATAATCACGTATTCCACCGTATCAAACGTAAAAGCCCAATTGATGCCACTTTCAATACGATGACGAGCACCCATATTTGTTTCGGAAAAATTTTTATGTACATTGCATTCCCAATCCACATTACTAATAATTTCACGTACAGCAGAGCATTTTTCATTATCACTAGCCACATTAGTACGTGGCCCATCCGCAACTAAAAAAATCTGCCATGGTTTCGCAAGACGTAAACGCTCAAAAACACGGCGGCTATGATCCGGACGATTGAAATTGATAAAGATAATAGGAGGACAGAACATATAAAAATGTTTATAAAATAAGGGATAAAATAAGGGATAAAATAAGGGATAAAATAAGGGATAAAATAAGGGATAAAATAAGGGATAAAATAAGGGATAAAATAAGGGATAAAATAAGGGATAAAATAAGGGATAAAATAAGGGATAAAATCAAAGGCTGTTGACTATTTTATACAAAAAATCAAGCAATGTTTTTTCCTGTAGAGCCAATGGGATAGTATTATAGGCGAAATATGCTTGACTAAGTTTTTGACGATACAACTCATTATTTTGGTCCAATTCTATAATATACTCAATAGCTTGCTTTATGTTTTTAAAGGCATGCATATTCACAAAAGCTTCCGTGTTAAAATCCTCTTTAACACAAGCTGAACCCCAATAAATAGGCATACTGTGCACTTGTCTTGTAGGGGTGGAATATTTTTTCAGTTATATAACCCGGATAACTTCGATTTTCAAATGCAATCGTGAATTTATAATTACGTATAAAAGACAGCTTATCATTTACTGTACGACCTATGTTATTTAGAAGCGAGCCCCCAGAATCAATTTTTTTATAGCGAGATAGTCTTTCAAAAAAGTACAAGCGTTCTTTAGCATTTTTATTTCCGTATATAAAATTACAAAACTGACTCTTTTCTGCCATGATGCTATCAATATCCTTGGGTTGCGTTAACTCTTCAAGATTCCCATAAAGTTGATATAAAGGCCAACGTAAATTACGATCATCATGAGTATCCCTATCAAAAGAAAGTGAAAAATCGCAAGAACGGAAAGGAAGAGGTCCGCGTTCACCAGTAAACAATAGCTTACGACATTTATATTTCCTGTGTTTCTTTCCAAATATACTGAAAAAAATAATTTCTGGATTTTCTGATATTTTCACTTCACATACTTTCTTTAATTTAGAAAGAAAATAATTGTCCGTCACGTCAAAACTTGGCCAAAAATCAACAAATTTAATTTGAATCATATCTTATTAAAATTCGTCTGGATTAATTTGTTCAGTTTCCAAAATTGCTTCAAAAGTGAATGAGGTAATGAACGCAAAGGAACGTGTCCTAAGCAAAGGCGATATAAATAAACTATTTTCCCATGAAAAGGCTCTCTTGTTTTTGAAAGCACAAATAAAAATGGTATATGAAAGACATATTTCCAAGCATAGACAAGCTGCAACTGTCGCTTTATTTCACTCCATGCTTCTTTATAGCTTATACTGCTTTTATTTACTTCCCTTTCATCCTTTAGTTTTTTAGAAGCAAGTACCGCGTTAATAATGCGCTGTATTTTAATGCTGAGAACATCCTTGCTATAGTTGTCTATAATAGACTTCCGGCCCGCTGAGCCAAGTTGTTTTGCTTTTTGAGGATTTTGCATTAAAAAAAGAATAGCGTCTGTCATGTGAGAAGCATTGCGCACGCTCATTCCACCTCTACCGTAATTGAGAACTTCTAATTGTGAATTATCGCGATATGGACTGGAAAGGGAAACGACGGGTATGCCACACAGCATGGCTTCGGCTAAAACCATACCAAAAGTTTCCCCTTGATTAGCCGCATGCAAAAATACATCCATACATTGATACAATTGGCGTAAAATAGTTGGGTTTTCTATAGGATCTTTTATAATAATATTATCCCGTACACTAACAGGCAGACGTTGGCAGTATATTTTCCATTCCGCTGGTACTCCCACTAATACAAGAAAAGCATTTTGATTTCGTTGAATGATTTTTTGAAAAGAACGAAAGATAATATATGACCACTTATCCGTAAAGGGTTGGCCAATCCTTCCTAGAAGGAAACCGTTTTCTGGTAAATATAGTTTTTTACGTAAGCGTTTTTTTTCTGTGACGGTGCTTGATTTTTTGTTATGTGAAAAATGGATAGCTTACATTTGTCCAGCCACTCGACAGGAACATAGTCATTAGTAAAAGATAGAATGGCTGAGTTATACCCCATTTCATGATAAAGAGCTGCATAGTTTTTTGCACTACGTTCTGTTCCACCTAGTCCCAAACTACGAACAACTGTTAAAACTTTCATTAGTATAAAGAGTGAATTTATCTTATCATTATTTTTTTAATATAGATTTAAATTGCTCCCAAAAATAACCTATGTGACTCCCTTCTTTCTCTATTTGTTTGATTAAAATTTTTGAATAGGAATGTGGCTTGCTTATAACAAGAAACAGAATACGCACCGGCAGACTAATCATGACTAACGACACCTTAAGAAAATATGAAAATGTTACCGAACGCTTATGCATTATGGCAGAGGATCTTCCCCCGTACAAGCCCAGTAAAAATTGTGCCATATACGTGGTTCTTTTTTTAGGGTAACAATGCTGAGCAATCATTTGTGCATCATACCAAAACGTTGCTCCATTGGCAAACATACGCATAAAAAGTTCCGTCTCGTCACCGGCAAACCGTTTGGTTCCCTTACATCCCAAATTAATATTAAAACCGTTATTTTTACGTAAAAGCTCTAGTTTAATAGCACAATTACCCCCTCCCAAACCCCATTCGGGCCTAGATGTCAAATTTTGCAAAAAATCTGACTTGTGACCAAAAAAAGCAACGGTTGCTATGGAGTCATCAAAGTAAGGGGCTTTACCCTCTGGATAAAAGGGCAAGACAGGCCCCCCGATTACATCTGGTGATGGTCTTACTTTCCTAAAATTTTCAAGGATTTTTCCACACCAATTTGAATTTACTTTTTCATCATCATCTAAATAGGCTATATATTTCCCCCGAGCAACTTTTATGGCATGGTTGCGTGCATGGGCGAGGCCCTGTTTTTCTTCAAAAAAATAGTACAGATTTTTTTGTGTTTTTTTTTGCAGTGCCTGTACAAAACTCTTCGTACTATCAGAAGAATTATTATCAATGACAAGGATTTCATATTTTTTATAATCTAAATTTTGTATGAATACACTCTCTACGCAATCCGCCAGCATACTCACACGATTGTATGTGCAAATAGCAATAGAAAGTTCTGGCTTGATTTGTGACATAAAATTTTTCCAAAAAGAGATGGTATTTTATCCTTTATTTTTATTTTGCAAAGAAGAACACCGACTTTTAATAGCGATAAGCATTCCCAGAGGAGGCAAAGGAATTATCTTACGCAAAGTACTCAAAACGCCATAATACTTCCAATGGATTTGTATCTCCTCCTTCCTTGCCATCAAGCGACCCCATAGCGTAGAGCTTATTCCATCCTTGTAAAAAACAGATATAGTATGGTCAAGATATATAAAGGAAGCATTGGCTTTTCTTAGGGCTCTGTTAAAAAATTCTATATCTGCGGCAATTTGATATCTTAAATCATAACCACCTACTCTATTAAAAACATCCTTCTGAATAAAAACTCCACAATGAGGTAAAATTTGAAAAGCATGAGAGTGCTTTAATAATTGTTTTGTTCCATACATGTTCACGTTTTTTTTATCTATAGTGAGTACATTGCCCACTATGGAGTCTTTTTCCAAAAGATTTTTTTTTGTGTTTTTGTTTAAAGAGAGGGCTTCCACACAAATTCTAAAGCTTTGGAATTATATAAATGATCCCCTGCATTTAGAAATAAAAGATATTTACCCTTGGCTAATTGAATAGCCTTGTTCATGGCGTCATAAATGCCATCATCTTTTTGAGAGATGAATTTTAACTGCGGGTAGGTATGCCCCTCCAATAATCTAAGAGTATGATCACCAAAATCACCATCTATAATAATGTGTTCAAAATCATGCCAAATTTGCTGACGCACACTCTGTATTGTTTTTTCAAGTTACACGGCTGCATTTTTACAAACCGTAATAATAGAAAGGGAAGGCATGATTCAGTGAATAAGAAAAGAAGAACATACCCTTGATATGAGTCCCTTCTGAAAAGGGTATACGCAAATTTTCATAAGTATTTGAAAAAAGAATTTGAAAATATTGCTTTTTATATTGATCAAGGCTTTATGAGACTGTTGCGAAATGTAGACCATGGGAAGGGCATGGGAAGGGCATGGGAAGGGCAAATAAAACACTGTGAAACACTGTTTCATCAGGCATTTTAAAAGGTTAACTTCCTGTTTTTGTATTTTGTAATAGTCCCTTTATGGACGATTTCTTTACTAGATAGTACTGCCCAGGACACTCCTCAGCATATAGAGGAATAAAACCACGTTTTTGCACGGCCTTTATAAATTTTGCTATACCAATATCTTTTTTTTGTATGCATTTTTTGTACAGGTTTTTGTCAAAGTGACATCTTACGCGAGTATCCTCAAAGGCAACAATATCAAAAGTATTTTTAGATAAAACATCCAACAATTTATTGGTCCGCTCTCCGGGTGAAGGGACGCCAACAAAGATAAACTGCCTATCCTTTGTGTCTAAATAAATAGTTGGGTCACCATAAGCACCATATATAACTGTATTTGCTTTCCAAGCAATATTGCGAATAAAGTGAAATCGATTTGAATGACTACATACATTTTGTTTTTTTATCAAGCGTAAAGATTCTAACGAGGGAGAAAGGCCAATTTCTTTTGTCAAACGAAAAGGAGTAAAATATAAAGTTAAAACACACAATATAAATATCATAAACTTAGAGAGAGGAAATAATGATTTCATATCTGGCAAAGCCCTGCCTAAAAGGACTATAACTAAGCCTATTGGTAATACCATATAGGCCATACGTGGATGTATCACTAAAAAACTAATTATAGACGAAAGAAATATACCTAAAATAAAAATTATTTTGGGATCAGAAAGAGTGGAAAAAAACCATTTTCTTGAGAAAGGGAAATGCCAAAGTTTTTGGCTACAAGTAAAAATAAATAAAAAGAAAAGAAGCAAAAGAATAGCTACAAAAAACAAACGAGAACTCGGAATAGCTGGAAACAAAGAATATGGTACTTTCAGTGACAAAAGGAAAACATTTCGAAAAACATGGGAAATAAAATCCATGGGGTAAGATAAAAACACATCAAAGACACTTTCTGTTCCTGTAAATTTCTTTGCAGAAAAATGAGAACCTGCTATCCAAGGATCATCAATTATCTTTTGCTCTTTTAAAGGAATATAATTTTCACCAAAAATAGGGTTAAATATTTTCTGCCTAATACTTTCCATCACAGGAAAACTAATTCTGCTGGGCATTTTTCCTTTTACGACCACTAGCTCCATATCCCCAAGAGTTTTTGCATAATGGGCGAGAAAAGCAGAATAGGATCTATCCTCGCCTCGAAAAGACGGATTACCATAAGTCAGGCATAAAATACATAAAAATAATAAAGAAGCATAGGAGACTAATTTTTGCTTATTTGCGGTCAAGAATGCTTGAAAGACTTGATAAACAAGCCCCCAACTCAGCATCACTAATAAAAGTACATACTCTACTCTTACATAAAGCATAGCAATAGCACAGCCACTGAAAAGAAGCCATCTATAATACTCTTTTTTTATTTTTGTAGCCATAATGAATGCAAGAAGAACGAGTATAAGGCCAAAGTAATGCGTAAAGGGCCAAGCTTTATAGACATTGTATCCGCTCCAATAATATCTTAAGGCCAAAGTAATGCGTAAAGGGCCAAGCTTTATAGACAGACATACTCAATAAAAAGAGAAGGGAAAGCCAAAGAGAAAAGAGATTATAGCCTTTTTTTTGTCCGATATAAATATAAATACAAAGCACACTGAGCGCCACAAGAACTCCATAATTCAAAAAATAAAGTTGCGTAGGCTTTGAATAAAATAGGGCAAGAAATGAATACCATAGCTCATACAAAGAAAATTCTCCAAAAAGATTTGGGGAAGCTAAACCTCCTTTTAAACGCCAAGTTTCATCCCATAACTGAATATCGATAGAATGCTCTAATCGATAAAGAAATTTGGAAATAGCTAAAAGTAATATAACATGGTAAAACCAACTCGAACGACTCATTAAAAAACGAATTATATTTAATATCCGACTACTCATATTGTTTATAGGTTTTGTTGAGAAGATTGCTCTATCATTTTTAATAATCAATTTGATCAGACTTGAAAAGCTTAATATTTTAATTGATTCCTACAATTTTTTTTACTATAACAAATTGTTTAGTTTCTTTTCGTGCAGAAACACTTTGATCATGTATACGTATTTTGACCAGAGGCAAAAGTAACATAGCTATTTCATATTTTTTTAAAATCCTGCTTCATAAATCATAATCCTCTGCAAATGGGTATTCTTTTCGGTAACGAAATTCTTTTGTGTTTTTCATCAAAACAGATGTATGTACAATACAACTACGAAAGAATAAATGGATAAGAACTTCAGAAGGAGCATGATCACAAAGAAACTTCAGATCTTTATCACACATATGGGCATATGTGGCAACAGTATAAATATTTGAATTCTTTTCAAGAAAATCAACCTGTTTCTGTAGTCGGTCACTATAAGAAATGTCATCTGCATCCATTCAAGTAATGTATTTGCCTTTTGCATTAGCCCATAATTTATTTCGTACCTTTACCTGTCCTTGATTAGCATCTTCTTGAAAGAAGCGCATACGCGAATCATTATAAGAATTCATAATCTGCCTTGTATTGTCAATAGAGCCATCATCACAGATCAAAAACTCATATAGTCATCGAACGTCTGGTCTAATATACTTTTGATGGCCTCTCGAATGTAAAGAGCTGCATTATGCGCAGGCATTAAAACAGAAACTGTAGGCATATTATCTAGTCGCCCCATCCCATGGGGTGTTATCTATAACTAGGCCCCATAATTTTTCAAGTAGTCTTAAATTACGTAGGCTATCTATCCATACATTGCCAGAAACCATCATGTTGATAAGCCATCAATTGTGCCCCATAGAAGCAACCTGTTCCAAAAGGCCCTTCTTCTAAGATCATATCATCGTTAGCTATTAAAAGAAAAATCAACAAGAAAAACGACTTCTGAAAAAGGAAGAGACACCCATTGTATTCTCTTAGCCAAAGAATTCAAAAATACACTCTTGTTTTATAAAAGATAATCTTAGAGCCTTTTTGATTTTCTTTGGCCTGCTCGTATTTCGGATAAGAAGAGATGGGTATATAGTCTTCATACTTATACTTACGATAAATGTCTTGTAATATTTTTGTTATATGATCATATTCTGCAATGGCTTTTTCGATTTCACCATCTTCCATAAAAAAATGGGCCAATACAAGGCGAGCTGGTATATGTTTTTCTTCAATGAACAAAACTCTTTCTAAGAACAAAACCTTTTCTAAAAGCTGAGTAATCCATTTAATATTTTTATATTCCCGTTTTTCCATACAATGAGGTCAATTGATAAAACGGGCGTACATCAATTTCATGAGGAGAAGTCATTTTCATCACCTAACCTTGACTGTAGAAAGTTTAGATATATTAAAACTTTTTCCCCTACAATAGAAGGCTTTCACTCACACAAAGTTCTTGCCCAAAGAGAAGCCTATTCAATTGTTTCATCCTCCGCATGATCCAATCCTTTCCAGTTACGCTTGTATAGCGATATAGAGATAAAACAGTAACTTTAGGGCCTTCTGCTTGCAAAGCATGAATTCTCTGCATAATAAAGGGATCGACCGCTGGTTTTTCATGTATAGGACATATTTCAGTTATATGCAGGACACGCATTTACATAAATGTTCAAACAGGAATTTCTTTTTTCGCATGACCAAAACATTTGCGATACATCGCCCCAATAGGCAATCTAACGGCCTTATAAATACCCATATATATTCCTTTTATCCGATGCGTTGGGTAGTCTCGAAAGTAAAATAACAATTTGTAGCGTATACGCAAAGAAGAAATCAAGTCTTCAAAGAAAAACTCAATGAGATATTTTAGAGATTTTTTATCAAAAAAATATCGGGATTTATTTTCTAGCCATATCATCCTAAAGTAATCACATGTCTTTCTACTAAACTGTTGCCTTTCACGAGGAGCTAATGCTAGATAACCATAAATTGTAAGTTGATAGGCAATTTCTAACCACTCATTTGTATCTATTCCATAATGTTTTAATTGATTCCTACAAATTTTCTTTACTGCAACAAATAGTTTAGTTGCTTCTCGCACAGAAGAACTTTTATCATGCACACGATATTTGACCAGAAACAAAGGTAAAATAGCCATCTCATATTTTTTTAAAATCCTGCTCCATAAATCATAATCCTCTGCAGGTGGGTATTCCTTTCGGTAACGAAATTCTTTTGTATTTTTCATCAAAACGGATGTATTTACAATACAATTACGAAAGAATGAATGGACAAGAACTTCAGAAGGAGCAGAAACTGGAGGAGGAGCATCATAAAGGAAGTTCAGATCTTTATCACATATATGGGCATATGTGGAAACAGCATAAATATTTGAATTCTTTTCAAGAAAATCAACCTGTTTCTGTAGTCGGTCACTATAAGAAATGTCATCTGCATCCATCCAAGCAATGTATCTGCCTTTTGCATTCGCCCATAACTTATTTCGTACCTTTACCAGTCTTTGATTAGCATCATTTTGAAAGAAGCGTATACGCGAATCATTATAAGAATTCATAATCTGCCTTGTATTGTCAATAGAGCCATCATCACAGATCAAAAACTCATAGTCATCGAACGTCTGATCTAATATACTTTGGATAGCCTCTCGAATGTAAAGAGCTGCATTATACGCAGGCATTAAAACAGAAACTGTAGGCATATTATCTAGTGACCCTATCCCATGAAGCGGTACCTAAGCCCCATAATTTTTCAAGTAGTCTTAAATCACCTAGGCTATCCATACATTGCCAGAAACAATCATGTTGATAAGCCATCAATTGCCCCATAAAAGTAGCCTGTTCCAAAAGCTCTTCTTCTAAGATCATATCATCGTTAGCTATTAAAAGAAAAATTTCTGGTTCCATAACAAAAAAACCACCATTAATCCAGCTTCTTTGTGTCTGAGGTTTTTCTTTAAACAAAATTACTTTATGATCTGACAACATTAATTCTCCATAACGAGCCGTAGGATGTACAGCTGTCAAAGTCACCATCTTACCATGTTTCTTATGAAAAGCGACTAGCTCTTTTATATTAAGATCTGCAACTCCATCTCCATAAGTAAGCATGAATGTTTTATTCTCAACATAAGGCTGCATACGCTTTAATCGCCCACCTGTCATAGTTTTAAGACCGGTATCTACCATAGTTACTTGCCAATCAGGTACATCTATATTATGATAATCAAAAATATTATCCCGTAACCTAACTGTACAATCCACATTAAGGGCACGATAAAAAAGAAAGTATTCTTTAATCATCTGGGCTCTATAGCCAAGTGCTAAATAGAAATCAGTAAAGCCACTATGAGAATAGATATTCATAATATGCCATAAAATAGGATACCCACCTATTTTCACCATAGGCTTAGGCGTAGCATCTGTATATTCAGACAAACGAGTTCCTAGGCCTCCTGCAAGAATAAGAGTCTTCATACTATATAAAGGTCCATATCAAAGGCATCACAGGATCATTTATGTTTTTTCTCTCACTTTCTTGTGAATCATGGACAACATTAGCAAGATTAAGTAACATATTATTCGTATCCTCTTCTCTTCGAAATGACATTCAGAGATTAGGAGGAATTGTTAATCGTGAGTAATTTTCAATAGAAAGCTTGACTTTACCTATAAAACCATAAGAAAGAGAATATCTGGGGTTATCCCAAATTGCAAAAGTAATGCTACCTTGGACAACAATAATATTGAGTGTCATATCTTGATGGCACTTCCAATCTTTAATACACGCCTTGCGCACAACAGAAAAGTATGCTTCTTCAAAACCAGAGTAGCCTATATCTTGTTTTTTCATAGCATGGCGTACTTCACCATAATCATCTTTGATAATTTTAAGCGGATTAAGACAAACCCCAGATATAGCTTCAATAGGATAAAATTCCACTAGTTTTCTTTTGCCCAACTAATCCTTTTTTTTTGGGCTATATCCTCATATTGTGATATCTGTGACATCATGAAATCCCAAATATTTTTCTTGCCTCAATAAAAATTCTGATACCACAGCATAGTATACTCGATTGCTTCTTGAAAAGAAAGCGTACACTGCCAATCAAGGATATGCTGCGCTTTATCACAATTTAACTGCAAAATAGATGCTTCATGTTTTGTGTCATTTACTGATAAAAATTTCCATTTTGGCTTATCCCAATATTGACTTGCCTGTTCAATCACTTGGGAAACACTATAATTTTCACCCGTTGCTGGAGCAAAATTAAAAACCTGACCATTAAGCTGTTTATTCTGGAACAAAGCCACTGCAAGTTGTAAATAACCACTTAACGGTTCAAGAACATGCTGCCATGGCCGAGTTGCTTTCGGATTACGTGTCTCTAGGCTATCTTTACGTGACCATGAGCGAACGATGTCAGGAACTAGACGGTCTTTAGCCCAGTCTCCTCCTCCGATAACATTACCAGCTCTTCCCACTGCTATACGAATAGGAGAGTCACTATGACTAAAATAAGAACGGGCATAGGAGCAAATAAGAATTTCAGCAGCGGCTTTAGAAGCACTATAGGGATCAGTCCCCCTAAAGCATCATTTTCACGATAACCCCAAACCCACTCTCTATTTTCATAGACCTTATCACTGGTTATCAAGATTACAATACAAGGATGTTCAACATGCCTAAGTGCTTCAAGTATATGTAAAGTCTCATTCATATTTGTTTCTATTGTATCTATAGGAGTCTCATATGAGACCCGCACTATCGGCTGAGCAGCAAGATGAAAAATAAAATCAGGTTTAATCTCTTTGATTACATGCGTAACAGCAGATAGATCACGTACATCTTCTTTAAAGTGTTTTACTTTTTCCTCATGCTTTGCTAATTCAAATAAAGAAGGTTGCGTAGGTACTCCATTTGCCAGACCACTGACTTTAGCCTCCATCTTTAATAACCATGTCGTTAACCAGGCTCCTTTGAAGCCAGTATTGCCGGTCACTAGTATTTTTTTTTGGGTAAATGTATTAAAAAAGCTCATTTTTCATGTTTCTAAAGGGACTCTGTTGGGAGAAAGGTAAGAAAGGCGGAAGTAATGCTATAAAGCACCGATTCAACGTATTTTAGGCAGGTACTTTCTTATTTTTCTATATTTTGCAACATCCACTACCCAAAAAAAGACGAATCAATCGCCCCCAGTCACGGATAAAATCTCTCCTGTCATATAATTGCCATCTTCTGATAAGAGATACCTTGCAAGAGCAGAAATTTCTTTTACTTTTGCCATTCTAGCCAAAGGGTTTAGTTGTACCCTTGGCCTCAAATCTCGTCCCGGACTGTTGTTTTCATGAAATTCTGTGTCTATTAATCCCGGTCGAATAGAGTTTACTAAAATATTATACGGTGCCCCTACTCTGGCAAAAAATGAAGTTACTGCATCTAAAGCAGCTTTAGACATACCATAGTGTATATTCTTTTCACTTCCTCCATATTTTGCAGTTATAGAACTAATATTAATAATTTTACCTTGCTTTTGGTTTTTCATCTGCTCAAATAGATAAGAACAAAGCAATAATGGTGCCATCGCATTAATGGAATAGGATTTGATAATTATTTCAGGATCAAAATTCTGCATACTAACCTCTCCAACAAAAGTGCCAGCATTATTGATCAAAGCTGTGATAGGTTGTTGAAAGTCCTCTAGTTTTTCTTTTAACCCAGAAAGCCCTTCTTCATTAAAAGTTGATTGTATTATTTTAATTCGATTAGAAAAATTATTTTGTAATTTAATTAACCTTTCCTTTCTGCGATTATATAAAGCTAAGATATTATAACCTAAATCTAACGCTTCTTTAGCCATAGAAATACCCAAAAGAGAATTACAACCAGTAATGATACACCACTTATTCATTCTTTGTCCTATTGGTAAATAGCTTACAATAATTTCAATGTTTCTCGTATCAATTCATAGATAGTCGTGGTAAATTCAACATATCTCGTACTTTATTTTTATCAAAAGGGGAAAAATATTGACATTTTACATAATCAAAGTGCTGCCAAAGCTTTTGTTTTTTTAATATAGCAAAGTTAGATGACAAATAATGTCCCAAAGCCTCCAGGTATTCCTCATCTTGATAGCATATAGAATATATCTCAGAGGAGACATCCCTAGGTATGGGGTTCAAAGTATATGAGTGGGTTCCACCGGCAATAATAACCGGCACAGAACATGTTAAAGCCTCCAGACATATACTACTTCCAGTCCCAACTAACACCGCAGTTTTAGGCAAAAGTTCTTGTACAGTACCTTCATATAAATCAACACGATTTTTTATATGACCTATCTCGTCCAAAGAATACATGGTTGGATGTAGTTTTACATACAGTTTATATTTTTTATTAAAACTATGCAAAAAAACCTTAAATAGTAAATATACATTCATCAAGTCTTTCCATGCTTCACTATAATACGGGAAGGTAATAATAATATTAGATAAATCCTCTTGTTTTTTTAACTTTTGAATATGATTATAACGAAGAGTAGTAAATATTTTCGTATCGAAATTGATATGATAAGGATTAAAATACTGAACACATCCTGGCCCATTGATCCATATCTTTTTAGGTAAAATACCAGCATCTGCATCCACCTTTAGTAGACGAAGATTATATTGAAATGCTTGAGGAGCATAACTCATATAACCAATGGTATCTGTATCTGGATAAAAACTATTGAATGCCTTATGTAGGCCTCTATCAAAACACTGGTTTTCATACCAATCTAAAAAAGATTTTATCTTTATTTTTTTCTTAGAAAGCCTTTTAATAAAACGATAATTTAATATTGCTTCAATAGCATTAGGGTCAAAAAGACTTTTATCACGTAAATAAAATACAAAATTAGTCAGATCAATTCCTTTATAATTTGCTTTTAGGAAAGTATATTTTTTTAGTCGCAGAGGATATAAAATTGCATATAAAAAATCACTAACTCTCAAATACTTCTCTTTAGGCAGAAAGTTCCAATGACTTTGCTTTAACTTGAAATAAAAAGCATCCCAATCTGGGATATCACCATAAGGTGTAAATATAATGTGAATTTGTTTCCGCTCCTCACCAGAAAGTAAGCGATCGAAATTCTGGAAATAATGATCGTGCGAGCCAAAAATTTCTGCTACATTTTGCTTTGAAAGATAAGTGTCAACAAGCATGATCTCTGTACCTAAAGGAATTTCAGTAAAAATTCTAGCTGCCTTCCATCTATTATGCCATAGACGTGTCATTGTTAACATAAATTTCAAGTACCGTAATAAAAATTTAATCTTAACTTTAAAAAAGTAGAGATATCTTCGCTGTTTATGTATAGAGGTATCTACTTGGACTTGAATATTTTTTCTATTAAAATACTCTCGAAGGGAATAACAAATATCTGCTCGATCAACTATGATATGATTTGGCAAATCACCTAACTCAATATATTTTAAAACTATCTCTAAATAAAAAAGATAATCGAAAAGTTTAGAACCGAAATTATTTCTACTTGCAAGGCTTGACAAGTGCCAATCCAAATCTTCTTTCTTATCTTCACTCAATTGAGTAAAAAACTCATCACAGCTGATGAGAAAATCATGGTACATTTGATCGGCAAATCGGGTCAATGGCCTTGGTATCCCATTTGAAAAATCAAGAGTCTTTAAGTGAGGCAAGCAGGCTTTTAATGAATAAGAACAATCCAAAATTTAATCTATTTTTCTAGCCATTACCCATATATGAAAACTTAGTTGCCACTTCTGTAAAAAAGTCTGAAATTCATATATAGTCAGCCTTGAAAAAGGCACTATATTCAGAAAACGCCATAACCCATACTTCCTTTTTTAAGGAAAAATCAGTCAGATATTGCGGAATAAATTTAAGCCAAGAAAAAGCTTTTAGCAATTTTCTCATATTAAAGCCAGCACCTAGTAAAACCGCATACATTTTATCACCTTCTTGCGTTAAGAGGTGATTTCTTTGTACACCTCAATTATACATTCTTCATGTGACCAATGATGGGTTCAATGGCTGCTCTTCTTTTCATCCACTTGCGTAAACTACGTTTCATTTTTTTCTTCCTCTTTGCGCCAACAATGTGAACTGTTATCCCATCTTTAACTTTCGTTCCTCTATAACCTCTATCCACAAAAACTTCTTTTACGCTTAATGAATTGGGTAAAAACCTTTCTACCTGTTCTATAGGCGATCCGTATGGCCGATTCGATGGTAATATATGCCCATCAAAAGGATTACCGTGTTTTGCCATCGCACCTAAAACAAAATTACCTTGACTACTTGTCACATAACTCACCTTACATCCAAATTCATACTTCTTATGCGTTTTCCCTTTAGAGATACATTCTACTTCCGGCGCATGTAAACTATAAACTTTGTTTTTGCTATCCTTGGTTTGATCGTAAAGACGGTGAAGAAGACACAAAGAAGATTCATAATTTTTATGTAAGTCTATAGAATGCAATTTACGCTCTACATCCCGTAAAACACGGCCAAAATAGGTTTTTAAGCTCTTTTGCTCACGCCTTGCAAGTCTGTATTTACGTCCTCTAAAGTATCGGTTCTGCATTCATAATGAGCTTTTAGACAAACGAGAATAACTTTGGCGAAGACGAATATTATTTCTCTTAGCCAGTTCTGACAAATATTGTAAAGCTTTAAAATATAGTTTACCATCTTACCATCTGTTGGATATGTAATGGCCTTCTCCTGAACTGTTGTATCTACATTTACTTTTTGGACATGATGTCTACGCAGTAATTTATTAGAAAGAGCACAACGAATTGTTTCTTCTAAAAGCTTTTCTATCCCTCCCTTTAGATTTTATACGCTTACGCCATCTGCTTAATGTGCTGTGATCACAAGGAGCTTCCTGCTGGAATTCTTGGTATCCGCAAAAGTGTTGCCAATAGACATTTTGAACCCATTTATCTAAAACAGTTTCATCACTTTCATTAAATGTGGCTTTTAAGTAATGCAGTCCTACCATCAAGCGGGTTAACTTGGCTGGGCGGCCGTTGTCAGGACAATAGAGTTTACCAAATTCAGTATCAAACTTTTCCCAATCTATTTTCTGAGCTAAACGAAATAAGGGCTCATTATGATTGAGCATACCTTCCAAATTCGTCTTAAACAAGTCTCTTTGATAATCATTTTTTTTTTGAGCTAACATGGGGAAGCTCTGAAAAATAATGCTTGAAAAACACAAGCTTTTGAACACCTTTTCGTAAAACCTTGCGATTATGGGTACTACTTTTTACTTCAGAATAGCTTATAAATACGAAATATCCATAGTATTCTGGTTTTTCAAGGCTGACTATATAGCTTCTTGGCCACGCAAAGCCAAAACTCTAACAAACTTATTTGCAAGACTACTTTTAAATAAATAATATAAAACTAAGTAGCATGGCTTCAGGTTATTAGTCTCTTCTTTATAATTCTTGCAAGACAATACTTGTATCTTTTACGATATTTTGAATCTCATCCGGCAATCGCGATTTAATTACAGATTGCTTTATAGATGAAATCGATTTTTTAATAGCAAAAACAGAAAAACACACTTTATTGTAAGGGACAACTGCAGTAGGGTTAGGGTTTCCCCAATAACCATAAGCTAAAATTTCATCTGGGCAAGAGTTGCGATGATTCAACTGCGAAATATAATTAAATGCATCTTTCACATTTAGTAATATATATGGAGCTATTTCACCTTCTTGTTTCATCTTAAAATTGATATATTGATATGCTTTTTTAATATCCATTATGGTCTTTTCTAAGGTTAATCGCAAACTAATAACTAAATACTTACCTGGTTTTACATACTGAAATAACTTTATGAGAGTCTTATCAAATTGATTATTAAAATCAATACAACCTAAAGAAATAACAGTATCGAAATAATCTTGCTGTAACTCGTCAAATGAAAACTTCAAGATATCACCACAGAGCATTCTAGCTGATGGATTCAAGTCATGTCCAGCTTTTACTGCCTGCATGTTTATATCTACACCCGTATAATCAACAACTCCAAAACGTTCCCGTAAAGCAAGGCCTAGTCCTCCACAACCAGCCCCTACATCAAGTACCTTGGAAGAAGAATTCAAAAAAATTTTTCCAAATATAACTTTTTCAGATTTATGGAAATGATCCCAACAAACACGATTAGTATAATAGTAATTTTTTAATTCTTCTGTTTTGTATTCTATATTTCCATAAGGGTTGTTTTGTGATTCCATTATAGCCTCAATAACTGATCTTAATCTTCAATAATAAGAAACATAAAATTAAAGTTTAATTTGTCTATTGATCATATTCAATCAAGCAGATACTAAATTAATAACTTGCTCCATTTCAATCATGGAACCAAGGGAAACGCGTATAAAATTTTCATATCCAGGAATGTGTAAAATATTGCCTAGCAATATACTCTCCTTTACAGCTTTCTTTTCAATTATATCTAAACTAATTCCCGGCTTTATATAGACAAAGTTTGTATGGGTATCAATGTATTTTTTACCAAGTTGGTCAAGTTTCTGGAACAGATATTTTTTACCATTCTCAACCTCCATTATGTGTTGTTCTACAACTTTCCAATTTTCCAATATTTTTCGAGCAAATAGCACAGATGGGAAACTCACTTCATAACTAAGCCTAAGTTTATAAATTGCTGACGCAATTTCTTTGTTAGTGAGTACATAGCCTATCCGAGCTCCCGCAAGTCCACAGACCTTTGAAAAGGTCCGACATATAACCAAATTAGGAAATTGATGAAGAATATCTATAGCAGTTATTTTAGAAAATCCATAATAAGCCTCATCTATAAGCACTGGTACATTTTCTTTATTAGCAACTTCAAGAATATTTTGTATAGTATCAATCGGCAATATAGTCCCTGTTGGACTATTAGGATTAGCAATAACCAATAATGAGGGACTTTCATTGATAGCTCTAAAAATATCTTCTAATGGAATCTCAAGTTTCGAATTGTACTTAATTTTTACAGGTGTTGCAGAAAACATATCCACATAAACTGACACCATTTGAAAAGTAGGTTCAAGTATTATAACTTTATCACCTGGCATTACAAATAATTCAAATACATTACGAATTGCCGCATCTGACCCTGGAGTGATAACGATATTATCTATAGCAAGAGAAAGAAATTTAGCAAGGTCATCATATAACGGCTCTACTTCAGGAAGAGCTAAGAGATGCTCAGGCCTTATACTGCTCAACATATCTTTCCAAAACTCATCAGAGAAAGGAATTACCCGCTCATTTTTATCTAAGCGTAAAGAATGAATTCTTGTTTGTAACACACCCCTTGGGCGCTTAACTTGTAATATGTGTTGCTTATATCTCATTATTTATAACCAAACTATCGCTCGACATGGTCAATTTCTACATAAAGTTTATCATACAAAAACTGACTTCAAAAGTAGTTATGATCTATAATTTTAAAAAATTAATCATTAAATTGAATCAATTATTTCACATCTTTGGCTTTATTGCTTTAATCCAAAGATGACTTGCGAAACCAAGTCTTTCTATCTCAGCACGATAATGTTCATTAAAAATTCGATCAAAGATCACTCCATTATCAAGGGAACCAGGCTTACCCAATACTGACCATTGTAATAAATTTGAAATATCATATTTATGAAAATACCCAAGGGAAACAATTTCAAATCCAATTTTCTTTAAAAGCCACATAATACTGTCTTTATTAAAATAAAAAAGATGCGATGTTTGATAAAAAAACTTTGCATAGACATCTGGAACTAAATTTAAGAGAATATCATCTCTACTGGGCATAGATAAGTACAAGACACCACCTTCTTTAATCACACTATAAGCAGATGTAATAAACTTTACTGGATTGTGAACATGTTCAATTACATTAAAGGAAACGATTACGTCTACACTTTCTTTTACTAATTCTTCAGGATAACTTCTAATAAAGTGGCCATTGTTTTTCAAATAACTATGAAATGATTTTGTTGGTTCAATAGCTATTGTCTTCTTAGCAATACCTTTCAAGCAATCTATAAAAAAACCAGGTCCCGAACCAAAATCCGCAACTATTTTTTGCCTTAAATTTTCAATACCAATTCTATATAATCTTTGGTTTTGTTCTGCATCATGCTTAAGTTGTAAATTACGAACATCTGTAACACCATCAAAAATAGAACGATAATCATCAGATTCATAAAAGCTATTCTCCCAATCAGGAAAAGATGACAAAAAACACACTCCACAATGATTGCACTCTACAACTTCATAATCATCGGAATAATCAGAGCCCACTCCGTCATTTCGTATCAACCCCTTATATATAACTTTAGTATTAGTACTCAAACATAATTTACACTCTTGCACATTCAATCTCCTCAATAAATATTTTTAATATTCCTAGTTTTCATATTATAGATAATTCAATTTGTTCATTTTGCATATCAGATAAATACAAGGCCTCCAAGAGCTCTACAGATTTCAACCCTTCTTTGCCATCAATTAGTTTATTGTCACTTTTGCCACTGCTTAAATATTCTCCTACTCGCCTATAAAATTCAAAATGACCATAGCCATAAACAGTCAGTGGAGAGGTCTCAGTCTTCTGAATTTCTTGGTCTTCTTTTATAGGGTCAGAAAATCTCCAAATAGATATTTTATTCATAGACTTCCCATCGATCCTCACAATACCTTTTTCTCCTGAAATCGTAATTGAACCTTCTAAATCATCTGGGAATGCTACGCTAGAAAGTGCCAAAGAAGCAATGACTCCATTTTCAAATGTAATTATTCCTGCCCCGTATTGTTCTACCTCTACAGGCAAGGCATCATTTGCCATTTGTGCATAGGCAGTAGTAGGAGAAGAATCTACCAGCCACTGTAGCATATCAATATAATGTATAGCTTGGTTTGTAAATACTCCTCCAGCCATATCTTTTTTAGAACGCCATCCCTGGTCCTCCGTGTAATAATCAATCCCACGGCTCCAAAGTAAATTCACGTGAATCAAGTGGATTTTCCCAAAACGCCCATTAGCAATACAATCCTTTAAAAGAGCATTCGTACGATTGTATCTATTTTGAAGTACTACAAAAAGTTTTACTCCTTTTTTTTCACAAAAGCTTATTAGCTTTTGTGCATCTGAGCTTGTCATTGCGAGAGGCTTTTCTACAATAACATGAACGCCTTTCTCTGCAGCTTCCATAGCAAGCTCAAAATGCAAACCACTTGGAGCAGTAACACTTAACAGGTCTAAATTTTCTTTTTGCAAAAGCTGCTTGATATTATAATAGGCTTTAACATTAAGTTGCTTTCCCCAATAATTAGCTCGCTCTTTATCAATATCACAAATAGCTACTAATTTAAGATATTTATTTTTCGTTATCGCATCATAATGCGCTGTTCTACTTACTCTGCCGCAACCTACAACAGCTGTTCTAATCTTTTTCATTAGATAACATTCGTATAAAATTTTATTGTTTCTTCAACCCCATCTTCTATACTCACCGATGGTTGCCATGAAAATTTTTCTTGCAGTCTTTCATAAGATCCAGCAAAGCCGATAATATCTCCTAAAGTATTTCCCTCTACGCGTACAGGCTTTCTTTTACCAAAAGCCTGCATTAGTACATCCAGAAGCTTCTCAATACTTACAGTTTCTCCACTACATAAATTATAACAACCGATACAAGGATCACTTTCAATAATTCGATTAACTGCCTTTACAATATCATCAATATAAATAAAATCACGGATGCGCTTTAAACTACCCTTTACAATAATTTCATCTTGAGTTAAAAGATAAGCTAAAAATATACTTACCATTCCTTGTTTCATTTCATTTAAATTCTGCCCTGGCCCATAGGCATTAAAAAGACGTAATGTGGTCACAGGAAAATTATCTTTTTTTGCAAGCATACTTAATAAATTTTCGGCAGAAAGCTTAGTATTACCATAAAGTGAAATAGGCTTAGGAGGATAATCTTCACAGACTTGAATATTTTCATCAACATCTCCATATATCGACATAGAGCTAAAATTAATCAGCAGTTTGGTTTCGCATTTACGTGCAAATTGATAAATATGATAACTTCCCTTTAAATTTGTTTCCATATCGTAAATTGGCATTTCAAATGACTTTTCCCCTGATGTCTGAGCAGCAAGATGAATCACAATATCAAATGGCTCCTGCATTGCACTAAGAACATCATTATCCCTTATATCTTGTTCCTCCCATTGAACATCTGGACTAAGGTTTTCTTTTCGGCCAGTAGTTAAATTATCAATCCCATGCACATAATAACCCTTACTTTTAAAATCCTTAGCAAGCCAACTTCCAATAAAACCAGCAATACCTGTAATAAATATTCTCATAAATGCTAATAACCACCATATTTCTTTAACCACCACTCTGTCACTGGTATCTGCCACTCATAGTCTACATCACAGCCAGCATCTTGCTCAAGTGGATAAATATTTTGGCCCATCCATTTTTGTGGAAGCAAACCCTGCTCTATCTGCTCTATATTACTTGGACGGATTATAGAAACACCCATATCTGCAAAAAAAACATCTCCTTGCGAGTCACGATCACAATTCAGTTTTCGGGGATCACCAAAAACTGTAAAAGGAATAAAAGGCTGCATTAGTCCGTTATTGCCTTTTTTTCTAGCTCTCAAAGGTGACCACATGTTATAACGAGAGACGCTTACGGCTGAATCGTATTCAGGATGCTGACGTAATATAGATAGCCCCTCATTTATTTTTTCTGATGTAATTGTTGCTGCATTACAGAATAACAATACTAAAAATTCTATTTTTTTTGTAGGATTTTGGGATTGTATTTCCCTATAACCATGTACAAAAGCATCTTCACCTAGAGCTTCTTTAGTACAAAGGCTCTCCGGACGTACGATGATCTCTATCGCATTTTCCTTGGCAAGTTGCTTTAGTTTCGGGTCGTTCGTAGAAAGATAAACCAGATCAATTTCAGAACTCTGCTTAGCTACATTCATGGGATAAAAAGCTAAAGGACGACCTAAAACAGGGTAGGTATTTTTACCAGGGAAACCAACACTCCCTTCCCGACCTAAAAGTAAAGCTACGATCATTTTAAGTGTCGCCCATCTGGGTTTTTTTCCATCTCAGCAAGACACTCAATTAAACCCTGACCCATATCTGTAAATATATCCGGAGCAAACTTCTCACCAGCACGAGGCACAAAGCTATAGGGCGTAATCTCATAATGCTCTTCGCTCCCATTATGATCAAAGCGAATATCTAGTGGCCTCCTTAGGATTTCGACTATCATTTGTGTGAGTTGGCGCAAAGGTATAGATTGATGACCAGTTATAATAAAACGTTTGTTATAAAACTCTGGGGATAGAGTTTTTACTGATAACTTTGCTGCATCACGTACATGAATATATTCACGTATTTCTTCCCCTGTAGAGTTCGTAATCCATATTTTATTTTCTTTAAGCGCCGAACACAAGTAGCGATGGATGGAGTTGCGATCATCGGCACGCGGCCCATATAGTGTCCCATAGCGAAGTATTGTATAATTCAAGCCATATTTACGATGATACTCTTCAAGGTAAATCTCAGTGGCCTGCTTGCTACAGCGATAAAAACCACCAGATTCGGAATAAACGTATATGGTACTAGCATAAATATATTGTTTTATTTTATATTTTACGCAGGCCTCAATTATATTTAAGCTACCGATTAAATTATGCTTCGTTGCTTGTATAACATCAGTTGAGGCCGTATCCAAATCAGCATGCCCAGCGAAATTATAAACCACATCCACGTCTTCTACAGATTTCTCTACTGCATTATCATCCAATATATTCCCAATAATCATCTTTTGCTGCTCTTGTATCCATGTGGACTTACATAAATCGAAAATAATCACCTCATGTCCATGATCCGTCAATTTATCACACACATGTGAACCTAAAAAACCTGAGCCACCAAAAACTATAATTTTCATAATTATAACTTTACTCGATCTTCAGAAGCAGGAATGCCTGCGAAGAACATTCCAACCGACAATGCTGCTTCAAAATCACCTAAAGCATCACCCACAAAAACACATTTTTTAGCATCCAGTTGATATCGTGCTAAAATAGCTCTTACAATTTCTTTTTTTGTCAGCGGACTACCACATATCTCTTGGAAATAACTAGTGATGTCTTTAGACCTAGTAATGTCTTGCAATTCTTCTTGAGGCGTTCCAGAAACAATAAATTGCTTTATTCCACAAGACTGTAAATTCACTAGCAATTTTCTGGCTCCAGAAACAAGTGGCATGGCTATTATCTGCTCCTTTACTATGTAGGAAAACTTTTCAACCATTTGCTGTACTATTTTTTCATTAAGATTAAGCCCTATCACATTAGATATATGGTGAATTTTTCGATAACGATCTATGCCACCGTATTTTTTATGATAAGCAATGATTTCTCTAACAGCCCCATCACCATAAGGCTCAAAAATCTCAGCGTAAGCAGCCGTCTTTAAAGGCACAGAGTCAACAAGCACGCCATCAAAATCAAAAAACACTGCTTGTAAGCACTTAGTGGAAAACTGTAAAATATCTATAACTTGAGTAAACAAAACAAAAATACCACTCATCGCTTTACGTGGAACAACTCAAGGCCTTGTGACAAGAAGCAGATTGTCGACACAAGCTACGAAGCTGCGAGGAGCCCAGAATGTTTCTGGTTTACTCCACGGAAGGGAAGGGAAGGAAACCAAAGTACAGATTCCATCAGAACTCCGCAATGAGAAAACTGGGAGAAGTGTGGAATACTTCTTAGCTATTTCATGAAAAATATTATCTTATAAATAAATAATTATAAACAGAACTATATTTTGAATGATCGAACATCTGCGCATGCTTTTTTGAGAGGAGTCGAAATTGATTATCGCTCAATATCGAAGTAATATATTGAAGGGTACTGTCTTCTTTTTCGTCTATCTCTACTTGTATGCACTTTAATTCTGGATTTTGCAATGTTTTAGGCATCCCCTTAATAATTTCAGGCTCAATCCCATCCACATCTATTTTGATATGAGTAGGCATTGTATCTGGAAAAACTTTTATAAACGTATCCGCATTAAAACCCATTACAGCTTGTCTAAAATGAACTTCTTCTTGTCCATAAAATGGCATCTTATCTATTTCATCCCCAAAATGAGCCAAAGCATGGCCAGTCCTAAGAGAATGCATATTAAAAGCGGAGATATTCGTATCCTCACAGAGAGCAATAGGAAAAGCGGCTATTTTCTTACCTAAATTATTTCTAACTATATTTGCACTTAAATAGTAATAATTTACAAACGAAGGTTCAAAAGCATAGACCTTAGCCTTTCTAGACAGAGCAGCGTATATAGAATAAATACCTACATTAGCTCCAATATCCCAAAAAACATCCTTTTCATTTACATGCGTATCTATCCATTCCAGTGTTTCTGGTTCTTTAGTATACAAGGTATCATAACGCCACTTAGATATGTCATTCGTATGTGAATAATATAAATGCACACTCTGATTTTTAATTGATATTTCTTTTTCTCTTAGTAATGGCTCAAAAAGCAGATTAGAATTTATCTGAACAAACGTATCTAACTTAGAAACAGAATAGAGATAACGACTTACTGTCCTGCTCTTTATTAGTAGAAACTTTAAGCAATATGTAAAGGCAGTGTATAATTTTAACTTCATTTTTCCTAACAATAGAGAAAGTCTAGCTCAGTACATCTTGTAACTACTCTGAATTCACAAAAGAATTGGAATACGTGATTCATTATCAAAAGTATATTTCAAATTAAATTTCCCCATGCAGTCACCGGTGCCCCATCCGCACTGTCAATAAACAAAGGTGATATCAGTAAATTCTTTAGAGCCGATAAGCCCACAGGCAAATAACGCAAATCCATGTCCTCTATGGGTAAAATAGGACGTTGATCACATAAAAAAGCACGATGGGAGCGACGCCCCTCCTCCCTATCAGCAAAGCTGGAAAGGGAAATCAAATCAAAGCCAAAAAAACGTAAACTTGGGAAAGTCTCTCGTAAATAATTAGCTAACTGGGCAGATATGCTAGGACCAGTCATACTATACGCTGTTTTTTCTGAATCTACTTGTGCCATTCTCTTGTTACACCACCCAGTCTTCCAAAGTAAAACTTCTACTCTGGAAGAATCACGTGAAGCATGGAATTTTTCATTAGTACTACTCAATTTAGAATTCTTCCAAGCCTCTTCAAACTGAGATATTCCCAATTGTGTTTTGGGTGCAGATATCTTCGAGCTCTCAATGGAGACTACTTTTCGACAAAACCAAAAACTGGGTTCATAGTCTGTCACTCTTTTCCCCGTATCATCAAAATGATAGGGAGCGTCAATATGAGTACCACTGTGATTCGAAAAATGCATGTCAAGGGTATTGGCACTGTCACCGGCAACTATACTACGTGACTGTTTTATGGAAACAATTTGGCTGTTACCATAAAAAGGGGTATCTTCACTTAATGGATAGGAAAGAAGTAACATCAATCAATTTTGTATCTACTACTTTACCACTGTCATAATTTCATATAAAGTTTAAAAAGTATTTTTTGTACATTGTTTTTTGTCCGACTTTTTCAAGTCTAAAAGTTGCAAGTAATTCTCATGCTTTAGTTTTTTCAGGAAAGTCCTCCACTCTTTTTGCCAGTTTTTCGAAGTCCTTGCATAGGTATAACAAAAGTCAGCACGGACCGCTTGCAGATCTTCCTGCTTCCACCATTCTTCCACATGATTCCAAATTGTATTAATATGCTGAGCTGCCTCCAAAGGTGTATCATGCAATATCCCCACTCCACGTAAAGCATCAAAATACGGTTGTGCTTCTTTACATACCACAAAAATTTTAGGATCCCAGAATAATACTGTCGGCACATTCATAGAAAGAACTTCCAAATAAGAAGTGGCACAATGGTCAATTACAACCAGTCGTGAGTTAGCTAAGCTTTCGTCATGCTCTTGTCTATCCCAAACTATAGCGGAAGACTGTACATAATTTAATACATTTTTTACGTCATTCATTCCATATTCAACATGATACGGACGATATTTAGTTTTTCTTGTTATATAGTAGTCTAAGTTCGCAAGAAAATTTATTTTGTCGTCTGTATATTTACCTAAAAACCAAGGCTGTAAAGAAGAGTGGTATCGATAGCAATATACTGGCTGCCCCGTACTAACCAAATATAAGTTTGCAGTTTGCCCTCGCTCCGTTTTTTTTAGCCTAGATAATTGCGGGGAAGACAAAGCATGAATAGAAATTGGATAATTTTGGGCATAATCCCAGCCCCAAGAAATAAAGCCGTCGCTATATTTATATTCGATGAGACCTATAGGAAAGACCTTGGCGTCACCATAAATCCCTCCATGTTGCCTACTAAGCCATTTACCACCATGTTCTATAATGTGTGCAATGGCCATCTTCCTAAGGGGATCATACCATATGTCATTACCTATCCAAATTTTCCTATTCACCATCCAGTGTGGGATTTGAGTATAGCATAACAAATCATTGGGTATATATTTAGTGAAAACAGCTTTAACAATATTTTCAAATTCATTTAGTGGTTTGAAAGTATCCAATAATTTTTCACGCCTACCTACATACTCTTTCTTAGGCAAACTTCCCAATATCTGATCAAATTGGTTAGCACTCAAACATCTAAGATCACTTACATCCACTGTATTTATTCCATATCCTTCCATAAGAAAAATAGTTTTTTTCATGCTATGTAGCTTACATAGAAACTTGCATTTAAAAATGTACTGAAAAATATTTTTACGCACATAACCAAAGAGATAAACAGTACCCTTTAACGGTAGTTTCCATATGCTACGTTTTTTCCCAAAGTAATTTAAAAACACCTTAAACATGTTCTTATTCTTACTCATAACTAAGTCTGGATGAGAACATTGAAAGACTAAATTCCAAAGATGTATCGCATCTCGCGTATGGGGAACATTCTTATCACACTTTATCTTAGGTATAGAAACGAACTCAAGCTCAAAACAAGTAGCCCCTTTTTCTTTCATCTGCAATAAAACGTCTGAATACAACATTAGATTGTACTCATGAGTACTTTGAATATGTAAAAAATCTATTACACTTCGTATAGAATCTATAAGATCAGGTGCCACTCTCACTCGCAAAGGGGCTTGGTATAATTCAATACTATGTTTTAAAGTAATATAACGCTCATAGATATGAGTTAACCAATGCAATAGCCAAGAAATATATACAATCGACCAAAATCGTTTTGAAAAATCAAGCGAAAAAGCAGCATTCATTTCATCTGCAATACAAGGTAATAAACGCTCAATCAAATCATCAAGATAAGCCTGGGCCTTTGCAAGGTCTTTTTCATCTTTCCAAGGATGAGAAAGTACAGAAAATTCTTGTGGATCTGCTACAAAATCTTTATGATTACCAGCAAAGCACCATGGACCAAGATAAAGGGCATCTTTTTCCTTATCAGGCTTAGGCCACAGTTCATATAGGCCAGTTAATACGAGCTCTTTCATTATGAGAATGTTATATAGTCAGCCTTGAAAAAGGCACTATATTAAGAAAATGCCATAACCCATATTTCCTTTTTTAAGGAAAAATCAGTCAGATATTGCGGAATAAATTTAAGCCAAGAAAAAGATTTTAGCAATTTTCTCATATTAAAGCCAGCACCTAGTAAAACCGTATACATCTTATCACCTTCTTGCGTTAAGAGGTGATTTCGTCGTACACCTCAATCATACATTCTTCATGTGACCAATGATGGGTTCAATAGCGGCTCTTCTTTTCATCCACTTGCGTAAACTACGTTTCATTTTTTTCTTCCTCTTTGCGCCAACAATGTGAACGGTTATCCCATCTTTAACTTTCGCTCCTCTATAACCTCTATCCACAAAAACTTCTTTTACGCTTAATGAATTGGGTAAAAACCTTTCTACCTGTTCTATAGGCGATCCGTATGGCCGATCCAATGGTAATATATGCCCATCAAAAGGATTACCGTGTTTTGCCATCGCACCTAAAACAAAATTACCTTGACTACTTGTCCCATAACTCACCTTACATCCAAATTCATACTTCTTATGCGTTTTCCCTTTAGAGATACATTCTACTTCCGGCGCATGTAAACTATAAACTTTATTTTTGCTATCCTTGGTTTGATCGTAAAGACGGTGAAGAAGACACAAAGAAGATTCATAATTTTTATATAAATCCATAGAATGCAATTTACGCTCTACATCCCGTAAAACACGGCCAAAATAGGTTTTTAAGCTCTTTTGCTCACACCTTGCAAGTCTGTATTTACGTCCTCTAAAGTATCGGTTCTGCATTCATAATGAGCTTTTAGACAAACGAGAATAACTTTGGCGAAGACGAATATTATTTCTCTTAGCCAGTTCTGACAAATATTGTAAAGCTTTAAAATATAGTTTACCATCTTACCATCTGTTGGATATGTAATGGCCTTCTCCTGAACTGTTGTATCTACATTTACTTTTTGGACATGATGTCTGCGCAGTAATTTATTAGAAAGAGCACAACGAATTGTTTCTTCCAAAAGCTTTTCTATCCCTCCCTTTAGATTTTATACGCTTACGCCATCTGCTTAATGTGCTATGATCACAAGGAGCTTCCTGCTGAAATTCTTGGCATCCGCAAAAGTGTTGCCAATAGACATTTTGAACCCATTTATCTAAAACACTTTCATTAAATGTGGCTTTTAAGTAATGCAGTCCTACCATCAAGCGGGTTGACTTGGCTGGGCGGCCGTTGTCAGGACAATAGAGTTTACCAAATTCAGTATCAAACTTTTCCCAATCTATTTTCTGAGCTAAACGAAATAAGGGCTCATTATGATTGAGCATAGCATACCTTCCAAATTCGTCTTAAACAAGTCTCTTTGATAATCATTTTTTTTTTTGAGCTAACATAGGGAAGCTCTGAAAAATAATGCTTGAAAAACACAAGCTTTTGAACACCTTTTCGCAAAACCTTGCGATTATGGGTACTACTTTTTACTTCAGAATAGCTTATAAATGCGAAATATCCATAGTATTCTGGTTTTTCAAGGCTGACTATATACAAAGATTTTTTTAAAACTGCTGAATAAGCCTAGGCTTATTATACTTGAGCTTACCTTGCAAGCATTGCTTAATCAGGTCATTATTAAATACATTATATATTATACGTAAGTGATGAGGCTCAAAATCTTTAGTCAAGAAATTTTTTCCAGTCGCAGTTTGCTTATAACGTTTCCAATCCTTACCATTTTCAATTAACTCCAATAGCTTTAGGACTTCTTGGGAAGCCTGTATAACAGCTTTACATGCGACATCATGTATTCCATCATTTTCTGTGAGTTCAGGCACAGCTTGGTGTATTATATCACCAGCATCAGGCTCTGAAATAATGTAATGGAATGTAACTCCAGAATAAAATGGTTCCATAAAATAAAATGGCCAAAAAAGAGTAGCTGACCCCCTATACCTTGGCGATAAACCTAAATGTAAGTTAATAGTATTTCTCGGTAAAATTGAACTTAGTGGCTCTTTAACCAAACCAGTTCCGAAAATAAAAACAATATCCGGGCATAACTCTCTTATGAAGAGAATACTTTCGTTCGAGTTTAAGCTATCATACTGCCGCTCTAGAGTGGGAATATCTATGTTTCTCTGTATTCCATAATATTTTCTTTCTGCTTCTTCCCTCTCTTTAAAATGCCTTGTATAATTTATTTTATCTATTTCTTGAATAGCATCTGGTACTGCTGGGATAATATTTTCTCTCCTTACAAAAATTGCACCACAAAGAGGAAAAAATTCATGAATAGTATTGGCATAAAATAAATGCCTACTATGGTCCCCTCCTATCCATAAAATTCTCATACTAACTTTATAATCCCTTTTTCCATAAATTGTATAGCCATCTCATGTAATTGCTGCATGGGAATTCGACTACGTTCACTTATATCCAATAAACTATGTTTACCATCCGCAAGAAATAATAACCAAGAAATAGCGTCCACAGGATTTGAATGTGGCCTTGTTTCCTTTTGAACATCGAACTGAGCAGCTTGTTGATGCAAAGCTCCTCCTGTTTGCGGATACAGACCGCGTTTTCCTAGCTGTAATTCACCATTTGGTAGCGTAGAGCGGTAGAAACGATCCATTTCTAATTTTTCGATAGCTGACAGATAGAGCTCTAAAGTTTGAATTAGATATTCTCCCTTGATAAAATTTAAATTATCTAAAGAAGTATGGTAATACTCATATTCATAGTATTTATCTTTACAAATTGTTCCGACTGGAATACGAAAGCCCGGTGATGAATATTGACGCTCATCACTGCCATTCGGCACAAAAGAATAATGGATATAATCTATGCCACGCTCCGCAAAAACTTGCCGTACCACCCGGTCGATTTTATGATCTCCAAGAAATGTCTCCTTATAACCATGCCTACCTGGCCCAGCTACGGTAGTAATTACAAAACCGCTGCTTATACGACGCATATCTTCCTGATTATGGGCTAAATACGTAAGTGCGCCTATGGTTTCAGGAGCAATGACAAAGCGGTAGGTATGATGTAGCTTGCGCTTTTTAAGCTCATTAAATAACAAGACAGTTAAAACCAGACCAGAAAGATTATCATTGGCTAAAGAAGGGTGACAACAATAAGTAGAAATGAGATATTCCTCTGAACCATCACTACCTAGTAAAATGCCATCAGCCAGATTAAGGTAACCCTCTTTTAATTCTGAATCAATACACACCTCGTATTCGGCATTAGGGTCCAATTGCTCAAACTGGTGCTTGCTCAAACAAAATCCCCAGTCCTCTTTGTAGTAACTTGTTCGATAGGGTATGGCCTGTGGTAGCACAGGCAAAGTATACAACTTAGATTTCAAATCATTAAAATGAAAGATACCTTTGACCGGAACACTGTAACTGATCACATGTAAATTTGACTCTTGGAAATCAATTACTCGCTGGCCTTGCTTATTTTTTATATAGGCATCGTGAATATTCCACTCTTTGGGTATGACCCAATCAAAAACCTGAGTACCGCTAGGATATTCGTGAGTTTGCAACTCCGGAACATACTCACGCAGAAGAGCTAAGGTTTGGCGTACACCATTGCCAGTAATACTTCTACAGATTGGAAAAAGCTGTTCCAATAATTGATTTGCTTGAGTTGTATTCGCCTCTATCTTATTATTGGTGGTATAGTTGGTTAAAATCTGTCAGTACCTCCTTTTGTGCCAACCAATAAAAATTTAGACCATCTTGCGGGTAACGATCCTTTGGTTTTTGTAGCTGTACTGTTGCACAAGTATTAAATTCCTTTTATAGTATTTCAAGCAATCTTTCCGTATTTGGCAAAATATCTTTTCCATAGAATGACTTCTCTTCAGAAGGAAAAGCTAATGCTAAAAAAACGATCTCATCTACAAAAAACCTACAATCCTTTTTTCGCTCTTTTGCTTACTGAATAGCTGTGGCAGATATGTCACAACCGTAAAAAATTTATTCCTTTTCTTTTTATCGCAGAAAGCAAATAATCGTAGCCACAGCTAATTTCTAACACACTTTTGATATTCGAGTATTCACTAAAGGTGCATTCCAAAAAATCCAATCCCAATCGCTGATGCCATGCTTCAGTAATTTTATCCTGCTGCCAGGGAACTTCGGCAGATTTTTGATACATGAAACTTACCATTCTGAATAAGATAATCTTCATATGCATCCATTAGACAAACAGATCAGATCAGAGAGGCTATTTTTGTCTAGATGGTAACATTTTATCTGTTATGATTATTACACATCACCCCATTGCAAAATATGATCTTCTTCTAAATCAATCAGTATCTTTTTACCAATGACCTCATCCCAAAATAAAGGACTGATTCCATGGCCAGGTCGCTTAAAAGTAATATCGCTTTCTCGTATAGTCGAACCTTGCTTACACGAATTAGCAAGAACAATCGAACGACGCGCTTGCTCTCTACTATTCATTTCAGTAACAATAGGTTTTTTATGGTCAGCACCTTTTAATAATTGTAAACGTTTCACATTTTTCACCAAAGTTTTCAGATCATCGATGTCCATAGCATGATAGTGATCATTGCCTAGCAGAGACTTATCATGGGTAAAATGTTTTTCGATTACGCAAGCACCCATAGTTGCTGCTTGAGTAAGAACAAACATCGACTGATCCGGTAAGGTGTGATCGGAATAACCAATCGGATATTCAGGGAAAGTCCGTTTCAAACTATAGATCATCTCTAAATTTGCATTTTTATCTTCACAAGGATAATTCAGAATACAATGTAATAAGATAATTTCTTTGCAACTAGCTGTTTTTAATGTTTGAATTGCTTGTTCAATTTCAACTAGTGTTGCACAACCAGTAGAAAGTAACACTGGTTTTTTCTTAGAAGCGATACGACGCAAAAGTGGTGTGCAGGTTAGATCCGCAGAAGCAATTTTATAAAATGGTACCAGAGACTCAAGATAGTCAATAGCTTCTAGGTCAAAGGGTGTCGATAAAAAATCAATGCCTATTTTCTTACAGTGCAGAGCCAATTCTTGATAATGTTCGGCATCAAAGGAGTCGTATTTTTTAAATAAATCATATTGGCTGAGTGTTTTTTCTTTGGAAGTATCCCAATAAGCTGGTGAAAATTTTACCGTTAGCCTTTCAGCCTTATAACTTTGAAACTTCGCACCGTGAGCCCCTCCCTCTTTAGCCAAATCAACCAAACGCTTAGCTAAGTCCATTGACCCTTCATGATTTACGCCAATCTCAGCAATAATATAAGGATCTATTGATGAGCCAGAGAAAATGATATGTGAACCAAGCTGGATTTTAGGCATAGACGTCATGATGAAGAAATACAACTCTCACGTTCATAAGCCAAGAAGCAATCTATAATTTCTTTTGCCGACATATCAGGATGTATATTCATTCGTAGTAAACGCAAGTATTGTTCATAGCTATCAACATCCAGTTTTAAATCCGGATGTTGAAGGCTTGCTTCTTTTGGCTCAAAGGTAGCTATTTTAAATTTACTTTGATTATCCCAAATATAATTAAAGGCATGTTCTCTTTGTGCAAGGCTACGGGCATGCTCATGAATATAAGCCAATGTTACTATAGAAACCATCTCAGCTCCCAGACCATCGGGATAGCAGTTATTTTTAGGAATATGATTATAGGCATAGTCATAATTATTCGAAAAATAAAAGCGTACTAAATGGTCTATTTCCTGAGGATCTGTGAATGGATTATCTGCACACACACGCACTACATGTGTGGCTTGAGCTTCTTTACCAGCAAGATAGATACGTGCTAAAACATCATTTTCCGACCCTTTATATATCTGAGTTCTTCGGCCTTGTAAATAAGTAGCAAGAGCTTGGTCAAAGTCAGTACCAGCAATAGCAAAAACAAGACTGTCCAACTCCCGTGATTTTTGTAGCCTATGATGTAGCCAGCCAATCATAGGCAAGCCGTGCAACCACAACATAGTTTTATTTGGCAAACGCGATGAACCCATGCGTGCCTGAATGACAGCAATGACTTTCCGCTTAGCCAAAAACTTTCCGCAAAGCCACCCCGACACGTTCAGCTACTGTCTGATCCAGTACAACACTTACTGGCAAAGCTACTGCACGACTTAGTAAAGCTAGTGAGCGTGGGAATGCTTCGGCTAAATTAGCATGCTGCTGTGCTAGTTCTGGCATATGTTCCCATGCACCAGTAAAGTGCCAGCTAATTGCCTCAGGCAATATTTTCGTTCCTACGTCAGCGTCAACGAGAGCCTTACGGCAGGCCAAGGCTTGGTCTGGCCTTTCAGTAAAAAAGACCAAGGCATCGGCTGTCTCTAATGAATTCGGTGGAGATGGACGAATTTGCACTTGAGAGATACTATTCAAAACATCAACAATCTTTTGTTTATATTGCCTTTGTTTTGTGACAATATCAGTAAGTTTTTTTAGCTGGGCAATACCCACTGCACCTTGTAGCTCGGTCATGCGATAATTAAATCCAGAAGAACTGCGAGTATCTTCCCAGCGGGGTAACTTAGGGTTGTTTTCATGGCCATGGTCATGGTAAGCCCTAGCCCTAGCTAAAGCACTTTGATCACGGAAAATAACCATTCCTCCCTCTCCCGTGGTCATGGTTTTTCCATAATCAAAACTATAAGTACCTGCATCGCCAATCGTTCCCAGAAATTTATCCTTATATTTACCACCACAACCCCAAGCTGTATCTTCAAGTAAAAAAACATTATGTTTTTGGCTCAACTTATGCAGCTCTTCCATACGTGCTGGAGTTCCTAACATGTGTACCGCTATAATGGCTTTAGTTTTAGGAGTAACGAGCGTGGCTACACTAACAGGGTCCATATTCAAGGTCTCATCAATTTCAGCAATCACTGGCTGAGCACCTGTCTCAATAATCGCTTCAACTGTTGCAACAAAGGTAAAGGCCTGAGTAATGACCTCATCACCTGGGCCAAGTCCCAAGGCCTTGAGAGCTACTTTTATCGCAACGCTTCCAGAACTAACTGCCAAAGCATCAGGGACTTGCATATAACGGGCAAAGTCTTTTTCAAAAGAACGTACTTTGTAAACTCTTTTCCTTTGGGCTTCAAAGCCATGGCGAAAAAATACACCTCCATTTTGGAATATGCTCTCGATTTCTCGAAACTCTTCTTGGCCAATTAATTCAAATCCAGGCATATCGAATACTCCTAGGTCTCGCTTTGATACTTTTTTTCCAAATGTTTTGCATATTTTTGCATATTTTTTCTATCACTGGTCATGTTTCCTTCATGATGACGGTAACGGTAAAGCGGTAATTCTACCCGATGGATCTGATATCTTTTCAAAAAACGCAAACGCAAATCCTTATCTTCATGTAACAAAAAATCCTCATCATAAAGACCAATCTGAATAAGATGCTTAGTTTGAAACATAATACCACAACCAATTGGTTCTTCTAAAGAATTCTCACGTGTAAGAAAATTCTCATCATTATCCACAATAAAGTAATCACAAGAAACTGCATCCATATACGGATTCATCGAAAGAAACATCTGCAGTATTGACAAGTAGTTACTATTAACATAGTCATCTCCATCTACTCGTACTATATACTGTCCCTTTGCCTGATGAATACCTATATTCAAAGAGGCTGGCAGACCCAACTGATTTCGGTTGTACAAAACTTTAATATCATCTTTGAAAAGTTCTAAAGCATAGGCAGTACGATCATGGCTAGCATCATTGATCACAATAATTTCATATTTACTGCGATCGTAATTTTGATTGAGCAACGAGCGCAAACAGCGACCAATAAATTTTTCCTCGTTATGTACGGCTATAATGATAGAAATGATGGGTATCAACGTAATATTCTGCCAAACAAATCTCTAACTTTACTTGGAGATAAAATCTTTTTATAGTTCTCTCCCAAGGCATTTTGCAAGGGCTTTTTATGAACAATGGCTAGCTGATAAAGCCTATCACATAACTCATCTGTCAAATCTTCTGAGTCTAGGTTTTCACTGCGATAATAACTTTTATCAAGACTAGGAATAACAATCTTCTGTTTATTTACCATAGATAAAAACTCTTCACTTTCTTTGGGATAGAATTCCCCCATATACTGCATCACCATGCAATTTGTGACACAGTGACGAGAGTCAAAAAGCACACTCAAAGCTGCCGAAATAGGATGCACCACCCCAACATAGCTATTGGCTATAGCCGAACCGCCTAGAAAAGATGCGGTCATGAGTTTAGTACGGTTTTCTTCACTCTGCATATTATCAGAAGTAAAAACTTCGCGACACAGACGCAAAGCTTCGTGGGAATAAGAATCTGCTATAGGATGGCGATGATTGCCATTTAGCGACTCAATGCAATGAATATAGGTATCCATGCCAGTAAAAAAGTATTGGTCTCTTGGCACTGTGACTGTCAACTCTGGATCCAAAATCAAGAAATCAAATAAACTATACTCACTATTCATGCCTAGTTTTAGATTTTTTCTCTTGCTTAGGAGAACACAAGTACGTGAGGCCTCAGCACCGGTTCCTGAAATGCTAGGGATACCTATTTTATAAATACCTGGTTTTTTTAGCAAATCCCAGCCTTGATAATCTTCTGCTTTCCCACCATTAGCAAAAAGATTAGAGACAGCCTTAGCTACATCAAGAGTACAGCCCCCCCCAATCCCTATAATTACACTAGGGTCTGTTTGATAGCGTTGGCGGGTCTCAATGACAATAGTATCCATATCATCAGTACTAGGTTCATGGATAGGATCATAAATTCTCACTTGTAAGAATGGAATTGTCTCTAAATACTGATAAAATTCTGTGCCAATAAAAAAAGCATCTATAATGCAAAGAAAATAATCTTTTTCATTCTTATTTACTAAGAATTCGTTAAGTTGAAAAAAAGAGCCATCTCCAAAGGTATACGCAGAGATTCCCTTGCTAACATGCGATATATCCTTCATAATAAGCGATCAGCTATTTCCTCATGAATATAGTCAGTAATAATTTCACCCATAAATTTATCAGGCGAAGCACTTCTTTTAATAAAATTCTCACGAAAAGTTTTATAAGCAAGTTTATCACTTTTGAATTTCTGTTCAATATTAATCTTAATATTCGCCTTCCTCCCAATCAGGATTACCCTTATGCGGTCCACCTAACAAATATAAATGCCCCTCTAAAAAACCATACTATTGTTCCAATAGCTTCTTTTCTTCATCTCTAACTTCCCATCTGTTTCCTAGGTGCTGAAATATTTCTATAAACGCCTTATAAATATCCTGTGGAGTATTCTTTTCATATACAAAGCCCCTACCACTCACCGTATGGCCCTTATAAATTTCGTTATGCCATAGGGAATGAGGAAAGGCCTTCAGTACATCTGCGTAAGAAATATATTATCCTGTTTTAGCTGATCTTAATTTCTGAGGAAGGATAAGAGACCTTCTCTGCAAAAAAAATAACCCTTGGGGGGGAACATATATTGACGAATAACCTAGACAACCCCATACACGATAGAAAGATATGTAATCCTTGTGGCAAACTTGCAGTTTGCCACAAGATGTATATCCACAAAAGGGTTTGGATTTTTTGCATAAGCAATCTCACGTGAATCGAACAAATTCAACTCTTCTTCTACAATATTGCCCATCCTAAAAACAAAACCACCACGACATGGAACTTCATTTATAGAACTTCTTCGGATATTATGGATGAGTGAAAAGAATTGTCTTATTGTCTTATAGAAAAGTTTCTATCTAACATATAAACTTCAATAACCGTGATAAATAGTCTCTCTATCCGAACAGAGAACTTTCAGGTGCAATAGAGGGCGAGAAAATATATAACCATGCCAATTTTTTTTACGTCATAATTATAGCATGATAAAAAATCATAGGCCTTATTATGCTCTCTTTTTGAAAAGAATTACTCATAAATCAACAGAAAGATAATTTATAATTTCTCTATAAAAATGAGATGGAGATGAAGCTCCCATGATTTTACCCTTGATCAAGATTGCTCTCACTGCCTTTCAAATAGGCTACCATAAAATTATTCTGAATGAGTTTCAAAAATTTTGCATAGCTACTATAGAGATAGAAATTAGCTACTTGATCTTTAGGCAACTCTGAAATACAGTAATAGTTTTTAAATCTCTTGGCATAATTTGGAAAATTACGTATTCTCTTTAAAAAAGTATCTGTATTTACAGCCAAATGCCAAAGTTTATGCCAAACTCTATGGGTAAATACAATTACAGGCCGACCAAAAGCTTTAATCTTGAACAAGTACACTGCTAAAGGCAAATAATTAAGGCTAGGTACAACTAGCCTTATGCAAGTTATCAATGTATCACAATGCATCACAATGTAGTACAATGCATTACCACAAGAAACTAAAACCTTTCGGTCCCACCTGGAGCCATGATGGGGAGACTCATCACAAAAAAGTATATCCCTAAGCACCTGCAACTTTCGTTTCCCAGAGCTTTTATCAAATCATTCCCCATCCATTGAAAACAAATCCCCCATATAAACGAAACTATTCGTTCATCTAGTAATATTTAAAACAATTTTGTAATTTCTAATGACATCCGGTATTTTCCCAGAAAAAGCTATCTGACCATTCCTCAAAAGTATCCCTCTGTAACATAACTTCTGTATGCTCAGCATATTATGGCTCACAAAAAGCACTGTACGCCCTTCAGAAGAAACATTTTTCATTTTTTCTACGCATTTCTTTTGAAATTTAGCATCCCCCACTGCCAAAACTTCATCTATGATTAAAATCTCTGGCTCCAAGTGAGCGGCTACAGCAAAGGCCAAACGCACATGCATTCCACTGGAATAACGCTTAACGGGTGTATCAATAAATTGTTCAATACCAGAAAAATCTATGATTTCTTCCAACTTACCCCTGATCTCTACTTTAGTCATGCCCAAAATAGCCCCATTCAAAAAGATATTTTCCCGCCCAGTAAGCTCCCTATGAAAGCCCGTACCCACTTCTAAAAGGCTGGCTATCCGCCCCTTGGCACGTATAAGGCCATTACTTGGTAAAGTGATTTTTGACATAATTTTCAAAAGAGTCGATTTCCCTGCACCATTTCCACCAACAATACCCAGCACTTCACCCTGCTTCACCGAAAACGAAACATCTCTTAAGGCACATAGATACCCATTTTCTATATTGACTCCTTGCTTTGTCCAGGCCTTAGTCAATAGGCTATTCGGGTTTTCCTTCCCTCGCATTTTAGCCCATAACGACTGTATGTCCTCACGTAACGTACCTCGCCCTACCATGCCTAAACGGTACTCTTTCGAAAGATTTTTAACTTCTAAAACTATATCAGACATAATTTTTATACCGTATCAATATAAGTACGCTCTATTCGATTAAAAATGATCACACCTATCAAAAGAAGACATAAAGTCATTCCCCAACTTATGATGATTTGTTCAAGAGTAATCGAAGATTGTCCCATAAAACCCAGACGAAAGAATTCAATGATGGCTGAAACGGGGTTTAGCATATAGATACTTCGATAGGCCTCTGGGACCTCTGATAAGGGATAGACTACAGGGGTGACATACATCCAGAGCTGCACGACAAAGCTCGTCAAATATGTGATATCCCGGTACTTTGAAGACAAAGCTGAAATTAAAACGCCACAACCTAAGCCAAGTAAGGCCAACTGTAAAACCATTACGGGAAAAAAGATTACATATCCGTTATATTGCACTTTGTTTTCTGTAGTATACGAAAAATAAATCAAGAACCCGAAAAAAAGCACAAAATTCAAAGCCAGTTTACCCAAAGAGGAGATCACTATTGCCAAAGGTACGCTCAAGCGTGGGAAATAAACCTTACCAAACACTCCCTCGTTTGCTACCAAGGTATTAGATGCTCCTTGAAAGCATGATATAAAATAGCTCCAGAGTATACTCCCCCCCATATAAAACAGAAAAGGCGGTAGGCCATCTGTGGGGATACGTGCTATCTTGGAAAAAACAACAGTATAGACAATGGAAGAGAAAAGAGGTTGTATTATGAACCACAACGGACCCAAAATTGTCTGCACATAGTTGGCTACAAAATCACGTCGGATAAACAAGTAAACCAAATCACGGTAGCGCCATAGTTCTTTCAAATGTAAATCAAACCAATTATGATCAGCAGAAATCACTAAATCCCACTTTTCAGAAGTGGAGGTATTTTTTCTTTTTTTAGACATTGGATTCAAACTAATTTGCTAATACTTCTCGATAGAATTGCATATAACTGTCCACCATTCCACCTTCACTATATTTTTTTTGAATACGTTGTTGTGCACGCTTTCCCTTTTGCTCGCAAGAGTATTTGTTTTTTAATAACACAATCAGCGCATTCACAAGGGCATGCACATCTCCTAAAGGAATTAAAATACCTTCCTTTCCATTGGTAATCAGCTCAGGTATCCCTCCCACTTTTGTTGCAATAACAGGCAAACCACAGGCAAGAGCTTCCAATATTACCGAAGGGAATGTATCGGCTCGTGTGGTGTGCACATAAACATCTGCTGCGTGATAAAAAGTAACCAGCATAGAAGGATCTTCTTCAAAAGGATAAAAGAGCATTGTAGCCTTAGCTAAACGTTTTCTTTTCACGCCCTGATGATTCATATGAGCACCAGGCGCTAGCAAGACTAAATTTTCAATTTTTTGTGAAGCCACTTTGAGCCCATTACTCAAAGTTTTGTAATCTTTATAAACACTATGACGCAAACCACTTGCAGCGGAAAGCACGACCGATGCATCTGAAGCAATTCCTAGTTTTTGACGTGCCTTCTGTTTATCTCCTGGCCTAAACACACTCAAATCGATGCCATTGGGAATAACTCTTGCCTCTTGCAATGCCGGTGCTAGCATAGAACGTTGAACGCATTCCATTAACCACTGAGAAGGGGTCACTATATATAACTTTGAGTTTTGATATATTTTTTGTTTTTGCTTCCAGTTTTTAGCCGTACCATCCCGCCAAAGTGGTGGATAACTATTCAAATCTGGACACTTACCACAGCCACTCTGCCAGTGGCTACAATCAAAGCTATGGGCACAGTGTCCCGTAAAACTCCATTGATCATGTAGTGTCAAAAATACTGGATATTTATGGCTCAGTTTCTCTAACAAACGTAAGTCAAAATAGTTTCCATGCAAATTATGAGCATGGATGAGATGCGGTTGCCAATTGAAATCATTATGCAATGTTAACAATAAATCTTGGCTCATGGGGTAATCAAATGCTTCACGACCTTGCCAAAGACACTGAGTAAAATCCCATTTTTGTCGCCAAGTGGGAGAACACAAAATAGCATAAAAATTATATTGAAAGCCTTCCCAACGCGGGAAACAGCGTAAAATAGGTTTTAAAAAACGCAAGTTTGATTTATGAAATAGCGTTGCCTGTAAAAACGCCTTACATCGCTGCAAATTACTTTGCACAGCGAATGCAATTATTTCAATTATTCGTTGATGCTTTTGAACCCTTTTTTTGACAGATTTTTGTTTCCTGATGATTTTTTTTGCACCATTGTGGGGCGTTAGTGACCATACATTTTTTTCTTCCAAAAATGCTTTCTTTACTGCCAAATAAGGCCAATGGCCATTACGCAAATGGGCACGATGAAGCTGTAAAGCCATCTTTTCCGCCCCTCCCCACTTGTCATAGGTATTCAATTGGAGTATTTTCAATTTCGTTGGCTTCAAAATAGTTTAACTATAGCACTTTAAAAAATCTTGATAGGCCAATTCAAGCCCATGCTTTAATTTTACTTTATGGCTCCAGCCTAATTTATGAATTTTAGAACTATCTAGTAACTTGCGAGGCGTACCGTCTGGACGCGTGCTATCATATTCTATATTACCCTTGTATCCTATTACTTCTTTAATTTCTTTAGCTAACTCAGCTATAGTTAAGTCTTGGCCGGTTCCTATGTTTATAATTTCGTTCTCTGTATAATTTTGCATCAAAAAGAGACAGGCATCGGCTAGATCATCAACGTACAAAAATTCGCGACGGACTTTCCCACTACCCCAAACCATAAATTCACTAGCATTGTTCACTTTCGCCTCATGGGCTTTCCGCATCAACGCAGGCAAGACGTGTGAATCCTCCAAATCATAATTATCCCCAGGACCAAATAAATTCGTAGGCATAACCGATATAAAAGACGTTCCATATTGTTTATTATAACTCTGACACATATATATACCAGAAATTTTGGCAACGGCATAGGCATCATTTGTCGGTTCAAGTTTCCCACTCAATAACTCTTCTTCTGAGATGGGCTGCTTGGCAAATTTAGGATATATACATGACGAACCCAAAAAAAGTAATTTCTTTACACGGATCTTTGCTGCCTCTGTAATTACGTTTGTTTGTATTTGTAAATTTTCTCGTATAAAATCTGCTCGCAAGCGATTATTGGCACCTATGCCTCCCACTTTTGCAGCGGCTAAAATAACATACTCTGGTTTTTCTGTTTCAAAAAAAAATTCGACATCGCTTTGGCGTGTTAAATCTAGCTTGATATGCTCTCTTTTTAAGACATTTGTATAACCCCCCTTTTCTAATACACGCAAGATAGCTGAACCGGCAAGACCTGTATGCCCCGCTATATATATTTTTGCTGATTTTTCCATCATTTATAGTCGAACAGAAACAGATGGGAAAAGAAGTTTCACCTTTAGTCAAAGCAATGGATGAACAATCTTACGTATACAACACAAAAGTGAAATAAGAGCATATGCCAAAAGAACATATGAATTATGCCATACACTAAATAATCGTTCCCTTTGTTTTTTCATAAATATTCGCGTGTGCACAGATCGGGCACCTAGGTAGTTATAATGACTCTTGAATACTGAATGACAGGTATGATATAAATAAAATTTGATTATATGTTTTAGAGAGTACATAGCTTTTTTGTTTTGACGTGCATTATATCTGTCTACTCTTCTTGAGCCACTTCTTTATGCAAAATCTCTATCGTATGCTTGAGTTCCTCATATTCCTTTGTCTTCTTGCGTAAATAATATAGAGTGAGTTGCGTCTTAGCTTCCAATCCCTTTGGAGTGAGTATATAAGCATAAGCTAATTTATTTTTGCTATTCTTAAAATTTTTGACTTTAATCCAACCCTTATCTAACAGTGCATTGAGGCAGTAATTCACCTTACCCAAGCTGATCTTTAACTCTTTGGCCATTTTTCTTTGGCTTGTTTTTGGTTTTTCGTTTAGTAGACGAAAAATATTTAGAAAGTGTGGTTCGATAGGAGGCATCGTATTTTATCACAAAAGGCATGTCACGAATGCTTTATTTTTCACAGCAAACTCAACAATAGAAGGACTGTTGCGAAATACAAAAAAACAGGAATTTAATCTTCTAAAATGCCTTGAATAGGCGTTCATAGCATCCTATTTGTAATTCTTTACATTTAGCGACAGTCTCATAGTATATGGAGCTTGGCAAAAAATAGGTAAGTAGTGTGCTCCTATGTCTGTGAGTTATCTCGAAGTAGACACTCTATTTTGATTCGTCTTCTTAATGGAGACAAGCCTATGTATCCGGATAATAGAATGCAACTCCAGTGTTTCCATTACAAGATAAAGCTCTGCCCACTCAGTCCCATTTTCCTTTTTCAGTCCGACCCAAGATAACTTCCAAATCAAGCCACCCTACCACAGCTAATACAAGGCCTTGCTCAAAACAGATGCCTATACTATACCCACAGCAAGATGAGACACGATAACGGGAGGTATTCGCAAAAGTCAACATCATTATTTGTTCACAGCATGAACGGATACGGGTACAATTCCGAGTGCTACACGCCTGACTTTCAGCCCTATTTTGGGACTGTTACACTTCGGAATTGAATCCAGAATGTTACAAACATTTAAAATGAAAGATTCAATATGGACAGGAAAAGTACTAATTAGATATGAGACAAGTGTCCTAGTGATTCGTTCCTCTTTTTTTCTTTTTAGCAAAACACCCCATGCCCTCTCATCAGAAAGTAGCTTTAGGTCCCCAAAGTAAAATCGAAATCAAGGCTACCAGAATTAAAGCTATACTATGGGATATAGATGGTACACTATTTTCTGCCGAAGATATCCTCACTTCGACTTATCAAAAAGCTTTTTTTGATTTCCAGGTGGAGAGCAAAAAAAATCTGATTATCCCAACCCTGCCTCAAGTCCTAGCGGAAGTAGGGAAACCTGTAAAAGAGATCTTCCAAAATTTAGCTCCAAATTTAGAAGAAGAGGAGCAGGAATACATTGCTAGAATGGTACTCTCAGGTCTCGTAAAAGAAATTAGTTTTGGAAAGGGTAAATACTATGAAAAAATGACGGAGACACTCAAAAAACTCCACAAAAAAGGTTATCTATTTTTTAGTGCAAGCAATGGGCGCTATCCTTATATTGAAGTCATTTTAAGAATGAGTGATACCCTACAATATTTCGAAAAAATAGATGCCATCGATAACAAAAAAATAAAAAATAAAAATGAGTTAGTCGCTTATATACTTAAAATACACCAGTTGGATTCACAAGAAGTTGTTATGATTGGTGACCGTGCTAGCGACAGAGATGCAGCTCATAAAAATAATATTCCATTTATTGCAGCTAGCTATGGTCATGGAACAGACCAAGAGTGGGAGGGGGCTACTATTCTTTTGCAATCCATAGAAGAGATAATAGAATATTTGTGAGTAATTGATTCTCACAGTATAGAGATTGCTACTGAAATCCTACATCCTGACCTTTTTTCCCGACCAATATAAAGAAACTCGGGAAGCTATAGGATCATACCTAACATGAAATATTTCCTTTTTTTTATTATAAAACAATCCTCATACTCCTTTCTATTTTTCACTTTAATCACTTGCACACCAAAAAAAGAAAGCAATCAAGACCATTACAAGTTGGGGAAAAAATACTCTCGCATTGTAGCTACAAATCTTTTTAGTGCAGAAATACTCTGGCAACTTGGGAAAAAAAGTCACAAGAAAACCGTTGCTGTACCGGCCATGATAGATAATACTCTATACAGTCATTCCCTTCATAAATGGCCCAAAACTGTGTATCGCTTTCATCGGACAAGTGAGGAAATTATCGCTCTCAAACCAGACATAGCTATCATTGCTTCATTTAATACAATTGATTTTAGAAAGATGTTACAACGAAATTATATTGATTATCTCTTACTAAAAGATTTTACAGGTTTTGATAATTATATAGAAAATGTGAAAAACATTTCATCAATAGTGGATGAAAAAAAAAAAGGGAATCATATAATCATTAATTTTCAAAAACGTCTAACAAAAATACAAAAAAAAGCACTTCTAATACAAAAAAAACAAAAGCATCAAGTAATGAATGCTATGAGTTATCACTATGGTATGACGGCAGGCCTAAACACAACATTTCATGATGCCGTGACTATAGCGGGTGTTGAAAATATATCTGCTAAACAAGGGATCAAAGGCTTTAAAAGGATAACTGTTGAACAACTTTTACTATGGAAGGCCCATACCATTATCATCAGTTGCGGAAAAATCCAATGTGAAAAGGCAGAAGCGGACTTTGTAAAAAAATTGGGTTTAAAAAAGCTAACTTCTCTAATTATTGCTATCCCCTCTTCCATACTAATAAGTGCTAATGAAGAAATGCTCAAAATATCTGAACTATTGCAAGAACGTCTCCAAGAACGTCTCCAAGAACGTCTCATAGAACGTCTCATAGAAGAATATTCGAAAAATCAAAAGAAGGATAAGCAGGAAAATCACTAGAGAAATGAATATCTAAAATTCAGTAATTCGGTATCATAAAACAACAACACCATCTTTAGGAAATTTATTCTTAGAACATCTATGCTATAGAGCATTCCGAACAGGTGCTAATAATAAAGTTTATCTAGATAATCTGTGATAATACCATCTGCTCCATTTCTAATCAATTTTTTTATATCGTCAGTTTCATTGACTGTCCAATAGTAGACAAGCAAGCCTTGTTGATGAGAAAAACGAATGAAATCTTGACTACCTACATCCAAACCTATATTTCCCAAAAATTTCATTTGAGGCAATTGCAGATTAGTAAAGCGAATATTACAGCTTTGCGATAAAAGATAACAAGAGAAATAAAAATGTATAGTTTCTTTAAGGCTAGCTGCCGTAGCCACTTGTCCTCTGCTTAATTTTCTGAAATTTTTTATGGCATCATGTGACACACTCACGATAATCGTTTTGTCTTGCCTCTTGAATTCTTGAATCAATTTCCAAAGCTCCTTGTTTATTCGCAAAAAAGACTTTGTGGATTTAATTTCGATATTAAAAATTACATCGGGAAACATTTGAAATACTCTTCGCAAGGTAGGAATGCGTATTCCATATCCTCGATAGGGATATTTGGCACGAGAATATTTACGTTTTGTTTTTGACTGTAACCGTGCTTTTGCTTCCAAAGGAAATTGGAAATTATAGGCAGCATCCAAACGAGATATTTCTCTCTCAGAAAGGGAAGAGAGATTTTTGTCCATACCCGTTGTACGTTTTAGATTTTCATCATGCCCCACAACAATCACACCGTTATTGTTTAGACGAATATCTAGCTCAAGAATATCTGCTTTATAAGGTTTCTCCAGTGCCATACGAAAAGCTAACATTGTATTTTCAGGGAAATAGGCCGCTCCTCCTCGGTGGGCAATACGAGAAAATACCCGAGAATTTTTCTCTTTTGGGAAAGGCCTACTCTCCATTATGGAGGGTTGACACTGAAATATAAATATACTCAATAAATAAAAGAAGAAGATTGTCTGAAAAACAAAAGTAAACAATAATGTACCAACGAATGTCATTATCTGCTCAGCATCTCCCTTACGTAAATTATACCATGTAATACCATGTAATACCATGTAATATACATGTAGATGGCCAACCAAACTTCTAAAAATTGCTATGGTTAACGCCTATTTCCAAATAGATTTTTAGAAGTTCAAGTAGGACTGATTTTTCTTCCCCTGACAACCCCTTCCCATTATACAATGGGGCTTTGCGAGGCTATTTTTAAATAAATAACATGATGCAAAATGGTTATATTATCATCCTTCTAAAAAATCAAAATGACTTGCCATCCATACACTTTATAGAGAGTGACCCCATAATAGTATTATTCGCAGAATTTTTTCCAATCTTTGTAAAAACCTACTTTATAAATAACTATAAAACATAATGAATAAAATAAAAATATGACTTGGAAAAACCACCTTCTCTATTTTGTATATAAACGACGTCAAAGTACAACAAAAAGCAATCAAAAATTCTGGGGAAGTATTTCCATACTTATTTTTTCAGATAATGCTCAATCCGAACCAAAAAAAATTTTAATTAATAATCTTATTTTAATTTTTTTAGGACTTTCATTGATTTCGTTACCAGCACTTTCTGCAATACTCTATGTTCAAAGCCATCTGAATGGGGATGATTATACTTATCAAATAGAGACTCGACACCGTCTGATAAACCTCTCAATAAAACTCACTATAGAAAAAAAGAGATTAATTGATATAGTACAAACACAACTCCAATATTTCCATAATGAATTTTCTTCACAAAAAAAATATAGTTTGGAGACACTACTCAAAAAAAATAATTCTACTCGTATGAAGGAAAAAGAAACGAAAAATAGTATGTTTCTAAAACCCGGCATATATCGTTCTCATTATGAATTAGAATTCCTTTTACCCCTTAAAGAAAAGATGAAAGATATCATTTCTCGCCAAATACCTTTTATTTTTCGCCCTATATGGAGTCGTATGATGTTATATCATATCACTCCAAGGGGCTGGGCCCTTCTGGGAGGAGTTGGTAATGTGACATCGCTGTATGGAAATCGAAAGAATCCACTGGGACCGGGCGGTGAATTCCATTCTGGCATTGACTTTGCGTATCTGGAAGGAACTCCAATTATTGCAACAGCCCCTGGAATTGCCATTCGAGTTGTTGATCAAGTAAAAAGTGGCTACGGAAAATTTGTCCGCTTACATCATGGTTTCGGCTTTACTAGTCTTTATGCACACTGCCAATCTGTGGTTGCTAAAGAAGGGGATTACATAGAAAAAGGTGAAGTGATCGGATACGTCGGGCGTACCGGTCGGTCAACAGGGGACCATCTGCATTACGAAATTCAAATCGGTCTAGATAAACCTTCAAATCCACTCCCCTATCTTAAGTTAGAATAGGTATCCGTTTTTTTCTTGACTTGAATGGAATATTCATCCTTTTCTCTACTGAGTTGCCTTTTCTGCTCTCTCAGTAGCTTTTGAATGCTCGTGCGTTCAGAACCATTTGTTCCTTCTTCTCCTATAGAAGTAAATTGTGTGAGAACATTTTTAAACTTATTCCCAGTTAAATTTTCTTTTTTCTTTTCATTCCAAAATTTAAAATCACTGCCTTTAAGTATCCCTGTGAGCCTATCCATAAAATCAATACTTTCTACATCTTCTGATTTTTGTCGAGATTGCCAAAGGCGTATTCTATCAGCGGGAACTCCTTCCTGTAAGTTTGTAAGCAACTGTACCCCTGCATCAGAAATTCCAAGCACAAGCAACTGACTAGCCACATCAACAACTTGTATAAATTTGCCTTGTAAAAGAGGAATGCTAACTAGCACTTGGACAAGCTCATCTCCCCTTCGAAAAGTCCCTTTCTTATTAAAACGAAAGAAGCGAACACCAAAATAGAAAACAAGAAATAAAATAAAAAGAACCGCTCCAAGGCGCAAAATAGCAGAAAAAAAACTGGGAGCATTATCATCACTAGCTATTTTTTCTTCAACTCCACTTCTCTCCTGATTCAAACGGCCTATACCGGGAGAAATTGAAGTTACTTCTTTCTCTCTCATTACTTTTGTTTGTGCTTTTTTTTGCTTAGGAAAGCTTTTATTTACCATTTCTTTTTTGACAGCAGGAATGGCTTTATTTAGAGTACTGACTGAGGGAGCTAGGTCAGAAGAAGAAGCAGTGTTATGCTCAGGACGATTATCTGAAAGACGACTTTGGGCTGAACGATTTCGTATTTCTGTTAACCAAGTTTGGTTGATTGCCTCCAAATTTCTAGAAACTCTATCTTTGTTCTTGTTTTCTGCACCTATAGGAAAAACAAGCATATGTACAAAGATTATAAACAAACTTAAAATACTATAATAACGTTTCCGATTTTTATACAAAACAAATACCATTTTTAAACATCTCCTATCGTTACCAATAAAAAATCCCCTGATAGAAAGTACAAGGCAAATTCATTTTATTTCTTCTTTTCTTTAAGACTGTGGGGACTACTATGAAATACAAAAAAACAGGAAGTTAACCTTCTAAAATGCCTTAAATCGGTGATTCACAACGCTCTATTTGCAATTCTTTACAGTTCGCAACAAAGTCCCTCTGTAAAAACTTAAGAAAAAAACTTAAGAAAATCTGATTGCTTGCTAAAATGATCGCAAGACAAGTGGTTTGTACATGCCTCCAAAAGCAAAAGAACCTAGTTTTGAAGATGCCATTCAGGAGCTAGAAGAAATCACTCGGCAGTTAGAGAGAGGCTCGCTCAGTCTTACAGAATCTATTCAAGCTTATGAAAAAGGCATGCAACTGGGAAAGTTGTGCAAAAGTATGCTTCAAGTAGCTGAACGTAAACTGGAGTTTATTGAAAAAAATAAAAATGGTGAAATACAAAAGAGTTCAATCCAGTTAGAACAAGTTGAAGAGGGAAGCCTCCAACAAAGCCGATTATTTCAATAAACTTGATGTAATAGTGAATGGCTTTATAATCACCCTCTTATAATTTGTTGATTTAGAAACGATGAGGTCCATTTTTTTATTTATTTTTCTGCTTCTGTTTTTACCCATAGAACTATCGGCTCGTTTCCCAACTGAAGTGGAAGGGGATTTACCCAGAAACTACTGGCAGTTTATCTTTCTTTTGGAAAGTACAAATAGTCCGGGGCAAGAGGAGTTTCATATACATCCTCTCTACGGCCAATATGAAAACTTTGAAAAAGCCTATGATCATAGTTATATATTGTATCCTGTTTTTTTTTCCCATGGTACAAACTACTGGAGGAGGTGGAGTTTGCTCTATCTCCTTTCTGGGGATGATTTCTATCATGTGGATACTGGTTCTGATTCAGATATACTTATACCCCCGTTCACAACAATTGGGAGCGGAGATAATGAAAAGGAAAGTTATTTTGGTGTTTTTCCCCTATATGGAACTATAAAAGATTTTTTTGGTGAAGATGAGCTAAGCTACGTTCTTTTCCCTCTATACACCAGCTGGACATATAAGGATTATACGGCCTATAGCTTCATTTGGCCTTTGACTCTCTATGGAAACAATGAAAAAAAAAGCGAATTTCGTATTTTATTTTTATATTCCTCAAAAGAGCGTAAAAATAAATATAAGCGGACATCTCTTTTATGGCCTCTCCTTCAATGGGGTTCTCTCGGACTAGATAAAAAAGAGCCTCGTCACTATTTCACATCTTTCCCCCTTTTCGGTTATAAGTGGTCGGATAATGATAACTTGTTTGCTTGGACATTTTTATGGCTTCCTTTTTTTGGAGGTTTAGCTTCTTACGGAAGAGATAATGTAAAAGAAGAAGAAAGCTATACTTTTCTTTTTTCGCTTTTCCAATATCATAAGAGTAAGGACCCGGGAATAGAAAAGCTCGTGCTTTTCCCCTTTTATGGGCATTATCGCTTTGGTGAGCTTGATGGAGGCGAACGCAGTCCGTTTTATAAAGAAGCGACTTTTATAACTCCTCTATATGCACATCTTGAAACCTATTCTTCCATATTTGATTCAGACTATCACTTTTTTATTCCCTTCTATTTGGATTTGAAACGCTATTATCATAAAGAACGAGAAGAAGAGAGTTATATAAAATTTTGGCCTTTCTTTAAATACGTTGAAAGTAACAATGGCAGGATAGAGTTTAGTTCTCTAGCCCTATGGCCACTCCGATCAGACCAATTTGATAAGGTTTGGGGTCCATTATACTCTATCGTAGAGTACCGCCAACATGAAAATGGAGATCAATATATTTCTTTTCTTTTACGCCTGTATTCACAATACTGGAATGAAAGCGAAAGTCATTATTTTTTAGCAGGTCTGGAGTGGCATAATGAAGAGAGACATTGGTCTTTCGAAATTTTGGGGGGTCTACTAGGAATTCATCGTTACGAAACAAGAGAGAAAAAAGCAGATTGGGCATTTGAATTTTTGTGGTTTGATATTTCAAAACCTGATGATGTAGACGAACTATGATAAAATACTACTTTTCTAATCTGCTTGCTTTTCTTTTTGAGAACATACCTTTCTTGAAAGGTTCTCTGATTGCTGGGGTAGACATTGTCAAAAAAACGGGGGAAGGCCTATTCCTACTCTACTCTACTATCTTAGAAATACCTTGGTTATGGTTTCGTCGTCATGACTTACTACAACAAATGTACCTAACTGGAGTTTCCAGCCTTTTTGTTGTGAGCATAGTTGCGGCCTTCTCTGGGATGATTATTAGTCTACAAACTGGTTTGGCTTTAAAGAATTTTGGCCAACAGGACTTAATTGGACAAATCATTATAGTTACTCTGACGCGTGAATTTGCACCATTTATGACAGCCCTTATTTTAGCTGCAGCAGTAGGATCGGCTATGGCGGCTGAAATTGGGACAATGACCGTCTCTGAAGAAATTGATGCTCTTGAAGTCATGTCAATTGATCCCGTTCGTTACCTTGTACTTCCACGTATTGTCGGCTTCACAATAATGGTACCTATACTATCTGCCTACTCTGTTCTTGTTGGTGTAATGGGAGGAGGTCTCATTGCTAAGACACAGCTGGGTGTAGAGTTTTATAAATACATAACTTCAATAGATGCGGTACTTCGTACCTCCGAAGGATTGAAAGATGTTTGGATAGGACAGTTTAAGGCAACTGTTTTTGGAATGACAATTTCAACGATTGCTTGCTATCAGGGCCTTAGTGCTAGCGGAGGAGCAATCGGAGTTGGCATTGCAGTCAGAAAGGCTGTAGTTCAATCTTTCTTGTTTGTCTTAATACTAGGCTACTATATCACTAGTATATTTTATAAGTAGTGCCCATCATACTCTGACTTATTCAGTCCATCAGAAATGGGAAAGAAAATAAAAGTAAATGGTGATGTTGTCGACTTCTCAAACAGAAAGAACACTTTCTCTCTTTATGATCTTGTACTTCATTATAATTTACGACCAGAAACGATTGCAGTCCAAAGGAACGGTGATGTGACTCAACGTAAAAAATGGAAAAATATCTTTATAGAGAATGAGGATGAAATAGAAATTATTCACTTTGTTGGCGGTGGTTAGCCTATACTGGTTCGTGACTTTCTTTTACTTATCTGAAAAAACTTGTTGAAAAGGTTTTTTCTTTGTAAAGGAATTCACCTCATTTATATTTTTAGTGGCATCAGTAGTATTTTTATGACCATCCCTTTTTTCCCAGGGAAAAATCGTTTTTATCCTATTCTGAATATAGAATATTCTAATAAAATATCAGAATTGAAAAAGTGCCTAGATATGTGGGCTGAGTGTGGTATCAATTACTACCAACTCCGTGCAAAAGATGTACAAGAAGAAAAATATATAAAATTAGCTCAAAAACTACATAAATACAAGCCAAATATGAAAATCATAGCCAATGACTTTGTTTGTGCTGCTATCGAATATAGAAATATTTTTTCTGGATTACATATCGGCCAAAAAGACTATGCAAAATTATCAAAAACAATCCAGGAAAAACTTCAAATCATAAGTCTTCAAAATAAAAATTTTGTGATAGGTCTTTCTACTCATAATGCCAAACAAATACAAAATGCTCTACAAATGAGTATCAATTTATCCTATATTGCTCTAGGCCCCTGTTTTATTACACCATCCAAAAACAAAAAGATACTTCTTCCTTTAGATAAAAAAATTTTCACTGCTTCCCTTCAAGTTATGTGCTCTGCGATACAAAATAAAGAGACGGATATAAGCTTTGTTTTTATTGGTGGTATCCAGAAAAATACAATTGTTTCCCTCACTCAAAAGTTATTGTGTTCCTCTGAGAAATTATACGCCTCATCAGCTATTGCCACTATCCAAGCTGCTAAAGAAAAAACGAGTATATATGCAATCATAAAATCATTTACAGCTTTCGAATTATAATCCATTGATAATCCATTGATAATCCATTGATGGGTTGTTGTATGAAAATATGGATCATATCAAAAAACAATGCCCACTTTTTGTGGGGCAAGCTCAGTGAATTGCACCGCAAAAATATGAGGAAGAATAATAAAAAATATAAAAAAAACTGTTCAGTTTTAGTGGCCCGGGGATAAAGCGATAGTCTTAAATCAACGTTCTACGGTATTTGGTTTATTTTTCTTACTTTTTGTAACAGTCCCATAAGTCAAAGTAGACTGGCTACTATTCTGGGGAGAGGGTTCTTTCTGTGTTTTATACTTATCGTCAGAGTCAGACAGTTTAGCAGACAGTTTGCCAGACAGTTTACCAGACAGTTTACCTTGCCAATAGTCACAGATCATTTTCAGGTAAGGCTTTAGTATATCTAATTTATCAGTAAGCTCGTATTCTAATATATCACCCAAAGATACGATGTCTCCTTTTTCTAACGCATCTGATAATTCATGTAATAGGCTTGTTAAATCACCAGCGGCACTATAAAAACTTATCGAATCAATCATAATATCAGTAAGCTTGCTTTTACCCATTTCCTGTGTACGAAAATCTATGGCATACAAAGCTGTAATACATAAGTTTAACTGGTTTATAATTTTTTCTAAAGCCTGTAATGCATTTCCATCTTTTCCTTTTTGAAAATCAGTGTTTATAGTAGTCAATTCCAACTTTAGTTTAGGAATGTTATTATCAAACCCCTCTACAATACTAATTAGTTCATTTGGGTCTGCCCCCATACCTCGTAATTGCATATCTAGACGCATAATAAAAAACTTAAAGTCACGCAAATCTTGAAGGAACTCCTCAATTTCGGAACGACCATGAGACGAAGAAAAACGATCAATACATTCATCTAGACTTTCCAGTATGTGAGGAACATTTTCATGTATAGAACCTTCCAATTTCGGATTTTTTTCAGATTTGGAAACATAATCAACCCTAAGTATAGCAGAGAATGACTTCAGTATCTCACGAACCCACTTGATGCCTTCTTTCAGATCTACTTGTTCTTTTTTACCTACTTCTTCTTGCTCATATAAAGCACTACCCACCTGATCAACATACAAATCTAATTCTCCCAAAGAAGAAAGTAGCATATCAAGCTCATTGCCAACGTAAAAATCTATCCTCTTGAGTTCCTTATCAACCACCTTATCGAGGGAGTTCAAGCTAACTTCTTCATCATTCACTCGCATACCCAATATATAAGAATTATTTTCAGAAATCCAATCTTGAAATGATTTATATATTTCTTGTAAGCCTTCCCCTTCTGTGATGCGCACATCTAGTCTTTGGTCATTGACATATATTAGCGTGGTTTCTTTGGTTATTTTCATGTGATCTATTACTTCCTTTGTATGAGTTTATGACGAGAACAGTTCGTATTTTTTACCATACACCACCATATACTTCGGGAAAATAAAAAAAACCATTAACAATTATTTATGTATAGTTACATATTTTTCAAGAAAACAATCTCTAAAAAATGCCATTCCGAAAAGAGTATTGGGAAATTATAGCTATATATCTTTATTCAGAAAAATGTAAGATATGACAATAACTACGGTGCATTGATTTGTACTACTCCAAACGAAATATAGAGCTTCTTTATCTTTTTTGATCTGATCTTGCTCCTGGGCCTGATCTTTTCAGGTATTCCCCCATTGACCGGTTTCGTTTCACAGCTTGTTCCATACGCCCAAATTGATGGCGTAAATTTTCTTTTTTCCTTGTCAAAACTTCTTCGCGACGAAAAATTCTCTCTTTATTGGAAGTTATGCGATCTTTTAAAAGATCTATACGAACGCTAAGCAAACCTTGAATACTTTGGGCGTATGGCTTAATCGCTTGTTCCATTTTATAGGCAATGCCATTATCAATACGACGATCTTCATTGTTGTCAGAAGCAAAAAGATATTGTACCCCGCCTATATTCTTACCAAGGGAATCCTTCAGTTTTTCATCTTCTATCTTTAGGCTTCCTTCTTGAATATCTTGCCAACGAGATCCTATTTTACCTGTGGAAATACCTATATCTGCTAACAAACGAAAACCATTTTCTTTTATAGGATAGGCTGTTGCAATGGTAGCAAAAGCTTGACCCCTTAAACGACGTGCAGTCGAATCCGTGGCAAAAACACCACCACGATCTTTCGATCGACGACTTGGGCTATCGGGACTTGTTGGTGCCTCAATGTCGGTATTAAAAGCCGCACGCATATTCGCACGTAAATATTCCTGCATCATATTATATGATTTCACCCATTCTTTAATTTTTTTCCTGATTTTTTTTTCATCGGATTTTATTTCAATCTTTTCTGCTATCGTAGTCGTTTTCTTGAGTGTAAGAATCGCACCGGGCAAAACTTCCTTTAAGTCTGTATTTTTAGGATAACGCACTCGTACACCATCTATCTTGATGATAGCATCTTGAGGAGGCTTACTTTCATTGATGGGATTCAATTCTTGTGGCGATTCAAAATAAAGTTCTTTTATCTCACTCTTACCTCTACTACGAAAACTTATAGAGTCAATACTTACGCCGTCTGGTAAACGCGAAAGAGGTAATTTCCATTTATTTTTACTTCCTTCCACAAAAGAACGGCGAAATGTATAACTATTTTTTTTATCTTTATGCCTATATCTTAAAGTGATTTTTTGCGGCACCTTTGGAATACCAAGGTCTACTCCCCCATCGGCCATAAGAGATACCGTGCGTTTTCGTACGATGTGTTTTCCAGAAAGGTTTACATTACCGACTTGTACAGAAATATCTGGGCCTACTTCAATTTTCTGAGTCACTTGCGGTCCCGTAGGAAGTTCAGTTTTTTCCAATGCCTTTTTGGCATGAACTCTCAAATTAAGAAAAGAACCTTGCTTTACTTTATATACTTTTTTTAAGTCCATAATCAGATTGCCACCTTCAATTTCGAGACTTTTACCCTCTTTACCAACCTTATAGAGTAATTTCTGATTACTACGAATTTCACCACTCCCACTCAACTCTTCTGAATTAAAATTAAGACTAACTTGTTTGCGCCTCTTTGATAAAAGTTTAGCTGCAATTAAAACTCCTTTGGGATCTTTAAACTCTAGACGGCCAATATTACCACTATTTCGAGAATGTATTTTAAGAACCTTTTTCTTATCGCCTGTTTGGATTTCAGAGATATCTATCCAATCTTTCAATTTTTCTGCCAAAATGGCTTGTAATTCATTTAACTTCCCCCCCTTAAATTCTATATCTCTTTTTTCTTCACCCATTTTGACAGAAAATTTACCCGCTGGTAAGCTCTTTTCTGGAGAAAGAGGATCGGAGTGAATTTCATGATGGGAAGCTAATTGTTCTACTTGTATATTTTTAGTAGAACTTTGTGCTCCATTTTGAACCGTGCCAAATATGGCATCAGGATTACTAGAGACAAGGACTCGTTTATAAAATGGATTATCAAAGGAATATAACTCTCGACTTTTTTCAGAAAGATCCTTTGTATGCTCCTGTAACTTCTTCCAAACAGCAATCTCTCTACCATATTGATTATTATCTCGCCCCAAACGAAGTAAAGGCTGACGCTCTACTTCCATAAGCTTTTGAATGGTATCTTTTGTATTTATTCCAGAACCTAGATCAATTGTGGGAGGAGCTGGCATAATGGGGCTTATGTTGCGTTATTCAGATTTTTAAACAGAGCACTTGACAACACATCCTCTAGCACTCTGAAAGGAATAGATTAATATCGCAATCGTTAAATCAATAATTATCTGGAAATTCAAACATCTTTACAGTGTAGCTTTATTATGCTAATCTGTACTCATCATAACTTGATTTGATATATTTATCTCCCCCTTTTTATATCCTTTATCGGCAGAATGCCAAATTAAATTGTAATTATTGCACTTTGTTTCGCAACAGTCCCTATTTTGTAATAGTCCAATCGTCATTCGTTGTGATTCGAGATGAAAAGGTCGTTCTCTAATATAAAATTTATTTCCCTTTTGCTTCAGATGCTAAGTAATTTTGAAAGCTATTTTCCCAAAAATTGATAAAAAGCTCTAATTTTCGTGGGTCCTTGCCGGAACTTTGTACAGAGCATATAGGAAGATTTTTATGACCACAGGGATGGATATGAAGAAAAGTAGAGAGTGAATTGGAAACATTCAAAGCTAAGCCAAAGCTAGTAAAGAATCCCTTGAAGAGTAAGCCTATAGAAGCAATTTTTGCTTGATCGGAAGAACGATACAGTCCGGGCCTATTTGGTTCATATATAGTTTCCAGATTCCAAATGTTTTTCAGGCCTTGTATTGTGATGGCTGTGATGGTTTGTAAAAAAGTACGTATAAGGAGGCCTCTTTTTCGTAAGTCTATATGGGGATAAATGACGCATTGTCCCGGTTCATGAGCTGTGTAATCTCCACCCCTGTCTACTTTTAGATGGCTTATTTTTTTTTGGGTTAGTTCCTGTTTAGATAATAGGAGATTTTCAGGAAGGGCTTGTATGCCAGCTGTTAGAGTCGGGGGATGTTGGCAGAAGAGTAGAAGTTCCCGTCTTTTGTTTCTTAGGCCGGCTTGTAGACGAATATATTTTTCATAGGATAGATGAGGAGAAGTATTGTGGCTACTGTATTTTTTGCTGCAAGGCAATGTGGCGTTCTTCTTTTTCATTTGTACCTAATGACTCCAAAAATATAAAGCACCATTTTTTTAAAGAAATTTCTTTTTTAGGAGGGCCCACGCAAGAAGGGCAACCTTTTTTACAAGGACACTTTTTGATTAGATCTGCTGCAGAAGTGGCTACTTGATGGATTTGTTGGAATATACGTGTAGCTAGCTCCATACCCCCCGGTGAGTTATCGTAGCAGTAGATAGCTGGTAAACGGAAAGTTTTCGTACGAACTTCGGCTCGTATACGAATATCTTTTGGATCACATAAAACAAAAAGTGGAGCAACTATACTAAGAGAGTACGCCACACCATATAACAATTCGCCCACTTGGGAAGGAGAAAGTTTTTGATAGACATGGTGCTGTGGTGTAACGAGTAACCATGCTGCTTGGGTGTGCATCTCTATTTCTGGAGTGTTTATTTCACCCCAGCCTAAATTTTCATCTGTATTAATTTTAAGTTTTTTGAATATGACAGCTTTGACTCTAATGGCGAGCTCTCCTTGAAAAAATTTTAGCTGATTTTCATTTTTTTTTGAGTGAGTAGGAATATTTTCTAATATAGCTATTTCTAATTTTTCTTCAGCATCTGTATAGTAGTCTATGTTAATTTGACGCACACGTGCTTGGCGATCTTCCCAAAGAAATTCCTCTACGTAATATTGCCTGCCCTGGTGAATATAAATAGCCCCTTCATGTAATTGAACAGGGGCCGAAAAAAGGTTCGTTTCTCCTATAACTTCTTCTTTCGTATCTTGGGTAATATCAATAATCATAAAGTTTTCTCGTGGGCCAGAGCGTAAACTAAAGCGACTAGCAGGGTATATATCCTCTACATGCCAATGATACTTATTTCCCTTGTTATACAAAATTCGTTCGTTAGTTAAATAATCCAGTATCTCCTGTGTATGTACGCTTCCATAAAAAGTTTCTTCTTGTGAAAAAGGAAGTTCAAAAGCGGCACATTTTATATGGTCTGTTAGAATAAAAAGATTTTCTGGGTTACAGACAGCATGTTCTGAATGTCTTTCCAAAAAATATTTTGGATTTTGGATAATATATTGATCGGCTCCACTGGAGTTTGCAATTAAAATAGAAAAAGACGTACGTGTATTGCGTCCCACCCGACCAAACTGTTCCAACAAAGAGCCAACACTACCAGTGTGTCCCACGCTAATAGAAACATCAAGTGTACTAGTATCAATTCCTAATTCTAGAGCATTTGTGCTGACTATAGCAAGAAGTTTTCCCGTACATAGTTCTTTTTCTATTTCGCGACGTTCGCTTGGGAGATAGCCACCCCGATAGGAACAAATTTGATTTTGTATGGCCACACATCTTTCTTTGAGAGCATTTGTAAGTAATTCGACTCGTAAACGACTTTTACAAAAGAAAATAGTGCTGATTTTATTTTTAAGTAGTCTTTCACCTAATTTGACAGCTTCCCCTAGGCCTGAAGCGCGTATATTGAATTCATTTTTTTCTATTTGCTCTATCTGCTCTAGGGGTGGGTTATAGAAAATAATATTTTTTTGGCTGTGGGGAGCTCCGTCTTTATCGATTAACTCAAAATCTTTTGTTGTTAACTTTTTGGCATGCTCAATTGGATTTGCAATCGTTGCTGAACAAGCCAAGATTTGCGGATCGCTACCATAAAAGTGACAAATGCGGAGTAAACGTCGCAACACGTTTGCGACATGACTACCAAAGATACCTCGATAGCTGTGTAATTCATCTATAACAATAAAATCTATATTTTCAAAAAATTTTGTCCAGCTTGTATGCTGGGGCAATATTCCACTATGCAACATATCCATATTTGTGATTACAAAATCTCCGGCTTCTCGAATGCGCTTACGTAAATTGGGAGCTGTATCCTCATCGAAAGTGGCAATAGAAAGATTCAGTTGCGATGTTTTACTCAGATGATTGATAGCTAGTTGTTGATCTTGACTAAGGGCTTTTGTGGGATAAAATAAAAGGGTCCGGCTTTTCGGATTGGCTATCTTATGTTGAAAAATAGGTAAAAGATAAGTCAGTGATTTACCAGAGTTTGTTGGTATAACACAAACAATATTCTTTTTCTCTATGAATACTTTAGTAAAGGCATCCCCTTGATGTTTATATAGAGAGCGAATCCCTTTTTCCATAAGTCCCTTTTGTAATTGCGGGGATAGTTCCAACGGAAAAGACACATAGTTCGCTCCCTTGCTCGGTATGGAATAATGTCCGGTAATGCACTTTTGAATAGAATTTTCCCCATCACCTTCCCCATCACCTTTGCCATCACCTCCGTCATGATCAAACAGAGAACGACTTATGGATTTCTGAAGTGAATCAAGGAATGGAGCTAAATTCATTTAAAAGATACGAAAAAAATTGTAGTGTAATCAGTCCAAAGATGAAAAGCAAGCCAATTTGTTATGTCACATTTATACTTGGTCCTGTCAACTAAAGTACTGTGTGCAACCAATTTACAATGCGTCTAGCTGTTTCGTTATGGCTTTTCAAATGGAAATGATGTCCTCCCGGCATATCCGCTTGGAACTCCACTGATTGAAAATGAGGCAGTCTGTTTTTTTTTGTGTTTTCGGTGATTCCCGGACGGAATTCATCTTTGGCCAAGAGGATGAGAGTACGGGCCGTGATTTTTTGAATAAAGGCTGTCACTTGTTCTTCTGTGAGGAAGATGGGAGAATGAATTTGTAAACGCTCATCCAATTCCCAAGTGACTTCCCTTTTGTTCGTACTTTTGCTTGCATTCCGAGAAACGATCTTGCGAGCAGCTTCTTTGCTAATTTGATTGATGTTTGCTTTGAGACGAGTCATCGCATCTATTTTGATCATTCTTTTTTTTTTCTTTTTTTGTTGATACTCTGTTTGCTTTTGTAAAAAAGAACGATAGACATTTGGAGCTTGGCTATCCGGAAATGAAATTGGACCCACAGCATCGAGAAGAATCAAATGAGAAATACGCTCTGGTATAGTTCCGGCCGCTATGGTAGAAATAGCAGCTCCCATGGAGTGTCCTAGTAAAATACAACGCTTCCATTTGAGTGTATCCATGATTTCAAATAAAATCGAAATATAATTCATGAAAAAAAAACCATAATCTCTGTTGATATGTTCCGACAGACCATGCCCCGGCAAATCAACAGCAATGATATATAGATTGGGAGTACTTTTGAGTAAAGAGGGTATTAAAAAATCAAAGCTAGCCGAATTATCTAAACTACCGTGAAGAGCCAAAATAGCCTCCCCTTTTTCATCTCCCCAAGCTTGGCAAGCTAACTGAGAACTTTGTAAATTCAGAAAAAACTCTTTTCCTTTTAGAAAGCTTCCCATACTTTATAAAAGCAATGCAAGCTAGTTTTGGGATCGAATCATATCTTTAGGTTGTACATAGTGCTCAAACTCATCTTCACTTAGTATACCCAAAGCAACGGCTGACTTTTTGAGACTCATTCCTTCTTCGTAAGCATGCTTTGCAATTTTTGCAGCTTTATCATAGCCAATATGAGGATTTAGGGCTGTGACTAACATGAGAGAGTTTGTGAGATGTTTTTGTATATTGTCTTTGTTTGCCTCTACACCAATCAGACAATGCTTAGTGAAACTAGAACAGGCATCTCCCAAAAGACGTATTGATGAAAGGACATTATGAACGATCAAAGGCTTAAATACATTGAGTTCAAAGTTTCCAGAGCAAGCTCCTATATTAACGGCCACATCATTACCCATCACTTGTACACAAACCATCGTAAGGGCTTCACTTTGTGTTGGATTGACTTTACCGGGCATAATAGATGATCCGGGTTCGTTTGCAGGGATTGTTATTTCTCCAATACCACATCGTGGACCACTTGCGAGCCAACGAATATCATTGGCTATTTTCATGGCATCACAGGCTAGTGTTTTTAGACTGCCATGCAAGTTGACTAGTGCACCATGAGAAGCTAGGGCTTCAAATTTATTTGGGGCCGATACAAAGGGGAATTTTGTAAGCTCCGCGATTTTTTGGGCTGCTAATTCTGGAAAGCGAGGATGTGTGTTTAGACCTGTACCAACGGCCGTCCCCCCTAGAGCTAGAGCATATACTCCCTCAATGGCGCTTTCTAGGCGTTGAATATTATTAGTCAGCTGTGTCGCATAACCAGAGAACTCTTGTCCTAGTGTTAGAGGTGTAGCATCCATCAGGTGGGTTCTTCCAATTTTTATAATTTCATGAAATTTTTGACTTTTTTCTTGTAACACTTCTTGCATTTCTTTCATAGCCGGTGCAAGATGATGGACAACTTGTTCTACAACGGCAATGTGCATAGCCGTTGGGAAGGTATCGTTTGAGCTTTGTCCGTGATTCACATGATCATTAGGATGAATGGGGTCTTTACTCCCGATGGTACCACCGGATAGTTCGATGGCGCGATTGGCGATAACCTCGTTTGCGTTCATATTTGTTTGCGTTCCACTGCCTGTCTGCCAGACAACAAGGGGGAAGTGTTCGTCTAGCTTCCCTTCGATGACTTCTTCCGCAGCCTGAATGATTTTTGAGGCGATTTCTTGGGGTAGCCTTCCCAACTCAGAGTTGGCTTGTGCGGCTGATTTTTTGAGGATGCCGAGACCCCGGATCATTTCCCTTGGGAAATGGTCGTTTCCTATTCTGAAGTTGGTTAAGGAGCGCTGCGTTTGGGCTCCCCAATAGCAATCAGATGGTACTTGAATTTCTCCCATAGAGTCTTTTTCTATTCTCATGGATTTTGTAGTGTGCTTCATGTGTTATAAAAGATTTTGAAACCTTCATACAGTCAAGCGTGAAGCAAAAAATTGAGATTTGGCCTGATCGCTTCTGTACATTTCTTTAGGCGAGCCTATGAACAGCAAGCGTATTGATACAGATTGAGGCAGATTATGGATGTGGCAACTTTTGTACAGATCGTAACACAGAAGACATGGTGGCTAGTTGCGGATTGGCAGAAAGTCCTGTAGGATACCAAGAGGCATCCATCACAAAAATATTTTTGTGACCAAAAAGTTTGAAATTAGGGTCAATGGCTCCTTGACTGGGATGACTTGCAGCTTGGATGGAGCCATGGGGGTGGGCCGAATATAATTTCAAATGACCAGATTGATAGCTTTTTTTTCGCACCCAAGAGAAATCACTATTGGGATGGACACTTTGGGGTTTTTCGATATCAAAAAAAGGAAAGACTAATTCAATAGCGCCGGCCTTAGCTTGGACTTGGGCTAGCTTTTCAATGCCACGTAGAAGATTGTCTCCATCTTTGGGACTCAGCTCATAATGTACTTTTCGTTTTCCCCATTCCCATTCTACTTTTCCTCTCGTCTCTCCATCGGCTCCGTCTCGGATCAGAACAATGCCAGCATTCATGTGTACATAATTTTTCATTACATCAAAATGAGACCTTCCGTAAAAAGGTATGCCAGCAGCTGTTGAAGGTGGTCGAGCTGGAGCGACTTCCAGCCAAAAACCATACCCTTTTGTTTTTTGTGTTTCTATTTTTTCTTTAAGCACAACGGATTGTGGTGGTCCAGAATACATGTGTATTTCTTTTTGAAATCGAGCGAGAATGGCAGCCGTCGGATGTAGTTTTAAGTTACGGCCCACCCATTCGTTTCCCAAATCAGAACGTTGTAAGAGTGCCGGCCCTTCTATGGCACCTGCACTCAATATAACGAGAGGTGCCTCTATTTCCACATACTCAAATATATCTGCGGGTGTTTTTTTATAAGGGTCCGGTGAAAATTCTCCATAGATACGTTTTTGTTTACCATCTTTTATTTTTGTGACTCGCATGTTTGTAATGACTGTAGCACCCGTGCGAATGGCGTCGGGTATATAAGTGAGGAACATAGATTGCTTCGCATTTATAGGACATCCCAAACCACAACGCCCTAGGCCAATGCAATTTCGATTATTATTTTGTAGTACTTCCATATCTAGATTTTGCTTTTGTCCACCTCTCCAAAGCACCTGATTATTTGCATTGATCAGTTTGTTAGGAACGACATGTGCATTGATACGTTGGCTCACCTCTTCGATGTAAGGTAGCATTTCTTTATAGGTGTAACCACTCAAACCAAATCGCTCCTTCCACTCTTGGGCGACAATATCTGGTGGATAAAGGCAGGTTTGCCAGTTGACTGTGGTTGATCCCCCAAGACTTCGTCCTTGAAGTATGCTTATCCCAAAGTTTTTTACCGTGATATTACCGGCGTCACGATAGAGACGAGAAAAAGCCAGCAGTTCATCATCTGTAAAATCTGACGGAGTAAAAGAAGAGCCCTCTTCCAATAAAACAACCCTCAAACCTCGTTTGGATAATTCCGCAGTCGCCACGGCCCCTCCCGCCCCAGAGCCAATGACAACGGCATCTGCTTTTATTTTCCAAGTGCTTTTGGAGGAAAAGTTGGGCAACTCTTTGCGTATCTTTCCATGACGAAGTGGTGTGATGATTTCATTTTTCATTTTTGTACTTTGTATACCCGTTCACCGTCCCGCTTCACTCATTTTTCTTTGCGTATCTTTCCATGTATATCTTTCCATGTGTATCTTTTCATGTGTATCTTTTCATGTGTATCTTTTCATGTATATTTTTCCATGACAAGCATGACGAACATGACGAAGTGGTGTGATGATTTCATTTTTCATTTTTGTACTTTGTATACACTAGATAAGCGTGACTGGTTCCTAATAGAAAAAAACAAAAAGAATGGAATAGATTGTAGAGACCCCGTTTGAGAGCTGAATTGGATTGTTTCCATGCAAGTAGTCGCTTTTCTCTATCTTCTCGATTTAAATCGGATAAAGTTTGGAAGCTGGTATCTAGCATGAGGCTTGCTGCTAAAGATGATGGTAAAGAAGCTAGTTCATGAAGTTGGGATTGGTTTTCTAGAGGGTGAGGATGACCATAGATATAGTCATCCATTGCCTTTCCAATATCAAAATTTGTAATGGGGTGATCTTTTAAAAAAATGTCCCCTATAGCATGAATGTTGTGATACTCTTGATTACTGATCCCTCTTAGTTTTGGTGTTTTTTTTGTTTGGCATTGGGTGTTTGTTAGAAAAAAAGAAAAGGTGAAAAAAGAAATCCCTTTTGCTAATAAAATTTTTTTCAAGAAACTTTTCCGGCTGTACTGAATGCCTGTGGAATGAAAGTGGAAAGAACTCATTATAGTTGACTGCAATAAAAATATTTTCGGTTAAAAAAAACTCTTTTTGGATAGGGCTAGTTGGGATGAGAGATCAGAGTAAGGGCTAGTAAATATAATCCGTAGATAAGTTGCAAAATAGCTCCTATACGTAAGGGACGAATATGTTGCTTAAAATCAGCAATCAAAACATAAACAGAAAGAAGTATAAGGGCCACCCCGCAGAGAAGGAGGGTCATTTGGACAGAAGGCTGCTCATAGTCATAAAAAAAAAGAAGGGCAGAGGGTAATAGCCCGCAGAAACTAATAAAGGCACCTTGAGCCACCCAGCTCATTACAAACATTCGCATTTCTATGACTGTGATATTTTTTAGACGAGAGGCAACCTGACCAACGAGTAATTGGTGAAAAAGTCCCCATAGGCTGATCACTATTCCAAACGCAATGCCGATGATTTTGATTATTGCTATCCAGTGAGGCATCATTGTGAGTCGCTTATCAAATAGTACAAACTTCTGTTATCGTTTCTCCCTTCTCAATTCGGAAGAGTCAATATTTCATAACCATCTTCTGTGACCAGACACGTGTGTTCATATTGTGCGGAAAGCGTGCCATCTCGTGTGGTCACAGTCCATCCATCTTTTTCATTTACAACGACTTCGCGTCCGCCCGCATTGACCATCGGTTCGATGGTGAAAGTCATCCCGGGGCGTATACGGTCACGAACGGACTTCTGGCTATAATGGGGAACAATCGGGTTTTCATGAAAATTGCGACCTATTCCATGACCCGTAAAGTCCCGGACAATCCCATATTTTTTGGGTGTTAAAAAAGAATCGATAGCGTCCCCAATATCGTTGATACGGTGCCCCGGTTTCACTTGTTCTATACCACACCACATCGCTTTTTCCGTATTTTGCAAAAGCTCCTGAACTTCTTTTGATATTTCTCCAATAAAAAACATGCGTGATGTATCTCCATGGTATTCTTTGTAAATAACGGACACGTCCACATTGATTATATCTCCATCTTGTAGCACATCTTTTTGACTTGGTATGCCATGACAGACCACATTATTGATGGAGGTACAGATACTTTTTGGGAAGCCCTTATAATTCAAAGGAGCCGAGCGCCCGCCCTTTATGACGGTATAGTGTTCAGCAAAATCGTTTAATTCCAGGGTGGAAACGCCTGCTTTCACGCGCAGTCCAATTTCTTGTAGAACTTCTGCGGTTAATTTCCCGGCATCTCTCATCTTTTGTATCTCTGATTTGCTTTTGATGTGGATCACAGTTTTGTCCTCTTTTGAATCGGCATTTTATGACATTTTATTTGCAGTTCTTCATGCATTTCGTGACAGTCATTTCAAACAAAACGACTATTCGTACGAAAAACTCAAAGTGATCCCTACATACTCAATCTCTTTTTGCGATCTCACAACAGCTGTAGGGAATGATGCATTCCTCACATTCGGCAATCCTCCCGCTATTGCTGGTGGTGTCGACACTATCTTCTGTTGACTGACAAAACTATCACGACTATAGGTAAGGGCCAATCCCCAACAAAAAGGGACTGAACTACACCATTCCCTAGTCGCTATGCTCACACCAAAGCCAACGCCATTCCTTTTCATCAGAGGCAAATCAGAGGCAAATCAGAGGCAAATCAATCCGACCCAAAGCCTCCGAATCAAAATGAAAAGAACCACCTATGGGCAGGCGTGCTTGGATACCCAAATGAGCCCCGTTCAAATACGAAGTCGAAACAGGAAGATAATAGATCAATCCATTCAACCGTCAAACTCTGGTAAAAATAACTGGGTTTTTGCTTATTTACGAGATTGGAGCGTGTATGCTCTATGCCACTAACCAAGGCTAAATGAGTATCTACGACCGTCCAGCCCGCTTCAATATCCACACGCAGGTGGGGCTCCAGGGCCTCCACCACACTTTCGCTGATGGGATTAGAAGGATCGCGCGCTTGAGTTTGCAGGGTCACATTATACCCCGAGGCTCCCGTCCCCAAAAGCAAGCGCATAAAAAAACGACCATGCCCCCTTTCCTCTTGGCCCTGGGAGAAGGTAGCGCTTCGTACCTTATATTTGGGTACATTCACTAGCTGACCGCTTCTCTTCTTAAATTTATAATAAATCTCATCTATGCTCAGGAGCTTACCCAATAGCACACCTCCCTTTTTCAGATAAATACGGTCCGCAAAAGAAGGACAAAAGCTAAGACTCACCATCAAACAAACAAAAATAAAGGAATAACAGCCCCCCCCCTCTTGGGCTTCCGGAAAGAAAGGCCTCTCAACTTACAAAACCCTGAAATGTACACGAAACTTTATATAAAACTCCACACAGAACTACACCCCAACAAGACTGTACAAAGACGGTTATAGAATAAAGCATTACAAACTGAGAAATACCATCAGCAATACCATCCTCAAAAAGCTCAGCGCCCATGCAAATCACCTAAGGATACCCCACGAGTCACACGACTGGAGGGGGCCTCACTCACAATAAAGCCTCCGGCTCCGTCATTGATGTAGATTTGATTGCGACCATCATTCGCCACAAGGGCGTCCAAATCTCCATCCCCATCCAAATCCCCTAACGCTACCCCTAGGCTATATCTCATACCACCGGGGGCATCACTCGCAATAAAGCCTCCGGCACCGTCATTGGTGTAGATACGGTTTTTTTCCCCGTTCCTGGTGGGATTCCTGGTGGCAGTATTCACCACAAAGGCATCCAAATCCCCATCCCCATCCAAATCACCTAACGCTACCCCTTGGCTATCTCTCCCAGGCAGGGAAGCAGGGATCTCACGAGGAATAAAGCTTCCGTTTCCCTTATTGGTGTAGATATGATTGGTGGGACTAGCATTCGCCACAAAGGCATCCAAATGACCATCCCCATCCAAATCTCCTAACGCTACCCCTCGGCCACCTGCAACATTAACGTTGGTGAAAAGAGTGAGATCCACCTCCCTGGGAGTAAATGTTTTGGCTCCGTCATTGATGTAGATTTCATCGAACTGGCCATTATTCACCACAACGGCATCCAAATCACCATCCCCATCCAAATCTCCTAACGCTACCCCTTGGCTATTTCTCATAGAAACGGGAATATCCTCGTTAGTAAAGCCTCTAAAAACGCCTCCAGAAGAGCCAGTATTGTAGTAGAGGCGATTAAGCTGGCCATAATTCACCACAAAGGCATCCAAATGACCATCCCCATCCAAATCTCCTAACGCTACCCCTTGGCTATTTCTCATAGTAGGAGGAGCGGTAGCGGTGGCAGTAAAGTTTCCAGAGCCATCATTGATGTAGATTTGATTGGTGACAGTATTCGCCACAAAGGCATCCAAATCTCCATCCCCATCCAAATCTCCTAACGCTACCCCTTGGCTATCGTCCATAGCAGTGGAGGCATCCTTCACACCAAAGCCTCCGGTACTCTCATAGATGTAGATACGGTTTGTACGGTTTGTCGGAGTCATCCCCCCACTATTCACCACAAAGGCATCCAGGCCAGCGAGGGGGAAGGGAGCGTATTGACGACTGGGGCTACAGCGTACTACAAAAAAGGCCAAGAAAAGTAAGCCCAATAGGGGGAGAAATATAGAACCAGAAAGGGATAGGGGCAAGTAGCCACTCGACAAAAGACGCTTGAGTAAAGCCCAGAGGGGGTTACGGTCTGAACGTAATATCCGCAATGTCGCCATGTGTTTTTTGATGATCATTCAAAAACCAAGCTCGTAACGACACCGTGTGAAATACAATCAATATATCAACTACAAAAAATTAAGTTAGGGACAAAGAGAGATTTGCTGAGGGGAGAAGGCATCGTGGTGGGGAGAATACGTTCTATGGAAAGCTTTGCGATTGGGGAGGGTTTGCGATTGGGGAGTTTGCTCATGTAAGGGAGGCTTTTGTGGAAGGCTTTGCTGGAGCAAAGCCCTCGATTTTAAGGGCGCGAAAAAGGCAAGGTTGGTGCGAAATGTTGGGAGGCGTTCTGTGGTAAGCTTTGCTGGAGGGAGATTACCAAAGAGAAGCTTTGCTGAGAAAGAAGGCGTTTGTGGAAGGCTTTGCTGAAGCAAAGCACCCGATTTTAAGGGCGCGAAAAAAGGCAAGGCTGGTGCGAAATGTTGGGAGGTATTCGTGGTAAGCTTTGCTGGAGCAAAGCTCTCGATTTTGAGGGCGCAAAAAAAGCAAGGCTGGTGCGAAATGTTGGGAGGCGTTCGTGGTAAGCTTTGCTGAAGCAAAGCTCTCGATTTTGAGGGCGCGAAAAAGGCGAGGCTAGTGCGAAATGTTGGGAGGGTTGCTCTCTTTGGAAAGCTTTGCTGAGAAAGAAAGCGTTTGTGGAAGGCTTTGCGATGGAAGGCTTTGCCAAGGCAAAGCTAGAGCAAAGCTCTCGATTTTAAGGGCGCAAAAAAGGCGAGGCTGCTGCGTGGGAAATAAGCAAAGCTGGGGAGGCTATCTTCGTAGGCTTTGCATTGGTAGGGTTTCCTATGAAAGAGAGCTTACCTGTGGTAGGCTTTGCTGAAGCAAAGCCCGCGATTTTAAGGGCGCAAAAAAGGCGAGGCTTCCACATGGGAAACAGGCGAAGTTGGGAGGTTATCTTGGGAAGAAGGCGTTCTGTGGAGAGCTTTGCGATGGAAGGCTTTGCCAAGGCAAAGCTAGAGCAAAACCCCCGATTCTGAGGGCGCAAAAAAAGCAAGGCTGGTGCGAAATGTTGGGAGGTATTCGTGGTAAGCTTTGCTATTGGAAGGCTTTGCCAAGGCAAAGCTAGAGCAAAGCTCTCGATTTTAAGGGCGCGAAAAAGGCGAGGCTGATGCGAAATGTTGGGAGGCGTTCTGTGGAAGGCTTTGCGATGGAAGGCTTTGCCAAGGCAAAGCTAGAGCAAAGCTCTCGATTTTAAGGGCGCGAAAAAGGTGAGGCTGGTGCGAAATGTTGGGAGGCGTTCTGTGGAAGGCTTTGCGATGGAAGGCTTTGCCAAGGCAAAGCTAGGGCAAAGCTCTCGATTTTAAGGGCGCGAAAAAGGCGAGGCTGGTGCGAAATGTTGGGAGGGTTGCTCATGTTGGGAGGCGTTCGTGGTAGGCTTTGCTGTTGGAAGGGTTTCCTATGAAAGAAAGCTTTGCTGAGGCAAAGCTTACGATTTTAAGGGCGCGAAAAAGGTGAGGCTGGTGCGAAATGTTGGGAGGTATTCGTGGTAAGCTTTGCGATGGAAGGCTTTGCCAAGGCAAAGCTAGAGCAAAACCCCCGATTCTGAGGGCGCAAAAAAAGCAAGGCTGGTGCGTGGGAAACAAGCGAAGTTGGGAGGTTATCTTGAGAAGAAGGCGTTCTGTGGAGAGCTTTGCTGAAGCAAAGCCCGCGATTTTGAGGGCGCGAAAAAGGTGAGGCTGGTGCGAAATGTTGGGAGGTATTCGTGGTAAGCTTTGCTGGAGGGAGATTACCAAAGAGAAGCTTTGCTGTTGGATGGGTTTCCTATGAAAGAAAGCTTTGCTGAAGCAAAGCCCTCGATTTTAAGGGCGCGAAAAAGGTGAGGCTGGTGCGAAATGTTGGGAGGTATTCGTGGTAAGCTTTGCGATGGAAGGCTTTGCCAAGGCAAAGCTAGAGCAAAACCCCCGATTCTGAGGGCGCAAAAAAAGCAAGGCTGGTGCGTGGGAAACAAGCGAAGTTGGGAGGTTATCTTGAGAAGAAGGCGTTCTGTGGAGAGCTTTGCGAGTGGAAGGCTTTGCCAAGGCAAAGCTAGAGCAAAGCTCTCGATTTTAAGGGCGCGAAAAAGGCGAGGCTCCACATGGGAAGAAGACGTTCTGTGGAGAGCTTTGCGATTGGAAAGTTTGCTCATGTTGGGAAGCTTTGCTCATGGTGGGAGGCGTTCTGTGGAGAGCTTTGCTATTGGTAGGGTTTCCTATGAAAGAAAGCTTTGCTGAGGCAAAGCTAGGGCAAAGCTCTCGATTTTAAGGGCGCGAAAAAGGCGAGGCTTGCTTTTGGAAGACTTGCTTATGTTGGGGAGCTTGCTCATGGTGGGAGGCGTTCTGTGGAGAGCTTTGCGATGGAAGGCTTTGCCAAGGCAAAGCTAGAGCAAACCCCCCGATTCTGAGGGCGCGAAAAAGGTGAGGCTGGTGCGAAATGTTGGGAGGTATTCGTGGTAAGCTTTGCTGGAGCAAAGCCCTCGATTTTGAGGGCGCGAAAAAGGCGAGGCTCACATGGGAAGAAGACGTTCTGTGGAAGGCTTTGCTGGAAGGAGATTACCAAAGGAAGCTTTGGTATAAAAGAGAGCTTTGCTGGAGCAAAGCCCTCGATTTTGAGGGCGCGAAAAAGGCAAGGCTGGTGCGTGGGAAACAAGCGAAGCTGGGGAGGTTATCTTGGGAAGATTTGCGGTGGTAGCGTTGTTCTATTGGAAAGCTTTGCTGAGGCAAAGCCCACGATTTTAAGGGCGCGAAAAAGGCGAGGCTGGTGCGAAATGTTGGGAGGCGTTCGTGGTAAGCTTTGCTGTTGGGAGGGTTTCCTATGAAAGAAAGCTTTGCTGAGGCAAAACCCCAATTTTAAGGGCGCGAAAAAGACAAGGCTGGTGTGACGGTCCCATAGTGGAAAGCTCCTCCTATCCAAAGCCCGTGACTGTAAGCCTCACAATAAACGCCCCTACACAAAGGGCCTTTTTCAGCACCCTTCCAGAATCGCCGCTTCAATCACAAAAACAAGCAAAGCTTGTTTTATCTGCCAAAGCCTGTTTTCTACCCAAGCGTAGCAAAACAAAGCCCGGTCCTCACCAAAAACGCCGCTTCAATCGCAAAAACAAAGCGAAGCTGGGAGGCTTTCTTTGCAGTTCTTCATGCATTTCGTGACAGTCATTTCAAACAAAACAACTATTCGTACGAAAAACGCAAAGTGATCCCTAGATACTCAATCTCTTTTTGCGTTCTCACAACAGCTCTAGAGAGTGATGTATTGCTCACGTTCGGCAATCCCCCCACTATTGGTGGTATTGGTGGTGATGTCGACACTATCCTCTGTTGACTGACAAAACTATCACGACTATAGGTAAGGGCCAATCCCCAACAAAAAGGGACTGAACTACACCATTCCCTAGTCGCTATGCTCACACCAAAGCCAATACCATTCCTTTCCAGAGGCAAATCAATCCGACCCAAAGCCTCCGAATCAAAACGAAAAGAACCACCTATGGGCAGGCGTGCTTGGACACCCAAATGAGTCCCGTTCAAATACGAAGTCGAAACAGGAAGATAATAGATCAATCCAGCCGTCAAACTCTGGTAAAAATAACTGGCTTCTTGCTTATTCAAGAGATTGGAGTGTGTATGCAGGTAAAAAGGATACACAATTTTTAGCGCTTCTTGCTTATTGAAGAGATTGGAGTGTGTATGCTCTATGCCACTAACCAAGGCTAAATGAGCATCTACGACCATCCAGCCCGCTTCAATATCCACACGCAGGTGGGGCTCCGGGGCCTCCACCACCCGTTCGCTGATGGGATTAGAAGGATCGCGCGCTTGAGTTTGCAAGGTCACATTATACCCCGAGACTCCCGTCCCCAAAAGCAAGCGCATAAAAAAACGACCATGGCCCCTTTCCTTTTTACCATGGGAGAAAGTAACCCTTCGTACCGTATATTTGGGCACATCCACTATCTGACCGCTTCTCTTCTTAAATTTATAATAAATCTCATCTATGCTCAGGAGCTTACCCAATAGCACACCCCCCTTTTTCAGATAAATACGGTCTGCAAAAGAAGGACAAAAGCTAAGACTCACCATCAAACAAACAAAAATAAAGGAATAACAGCCCCCCCTCTTGGGCTTCCGGAAAGAAAGGCCTCTCAACTTACAAAACCTTGAAATGTACACGAAACTTTATATAAAACTCCACACAGAACTACACCCCAACAAGACTGTACAAAGGCAGCTATGGAATAAAGCATTACAAACTGAGAAATACCATCAGCAATACCATCAGAAATACCATCCTCAAAAAACTCAGCGCCCACGCAAATCACCTAAGGATACCCCACGGCTAAAAAAAGTCTTACCACCATCACTCACACTAAAGCCTCCGGCTCCGTCATTGACGTAGATTTGATTGCGACCATCATTCACCACAAAGGCATCCAAATCCCCATCCCCATCCAAATCTCCTAACGCTACACCTTCACTATCTCTCATACCACCGGGGGCATCACTCTCAATAAAGACTCCGGTACTCTCATAGGTGTAGATACGGTTTGTCGGAGTCATCCCCCTATTCACCACAAAGGCATCCAGGCCAGCGAGGGGGAAGGGAGCGTATTGACGACTGGGGCTACAGCGTACTACAAAAAAGGCCAAGAAAAGTAAGCCCAATAGGGGGGGAAGTATAGAACCAGAAAGGGATACGGGCAAGTAGCCACTCGACAAAAGACGCTTGAGTAAAGCCCAGAGAGGGTTACGGTCTGAACGTAATATCCGTAATGTCGCCATGTGTTTTTTGATGATCATTCAAAAACCAAGCTCGTAACGGCACCGTGTGAAATACAATCAAGATATCAACTACAAAAAATTAAGTTAGGGACGCTTGGGTATGGGAGGATGGGAAAATTTGCGATTGGGGAGGGTTGCCTAAAAAAAGCTTTGCTGGAGCAAAGCTTACGATTTTAAGGGCGCGAAAAAGGCAAGGCTCACATGGGAAACAAGTAAGGCTGGGAGGCTTACTTGGAAAGCTTTGCTGAGGCAAAGCCCACGATTTTAAGGGCGCAAAAAAGGCAAGGCTCCAGGTGGAAAACAAGCAAAGTTTGTTTTTACCCACCAATTGTAGCAAAACAAAGCCCGGTTCTCACCAGAATCGCTGTTTCCATCGTAAAAATAAGCAAAGCTTATTTTTACCCACCAATTGTAACAAAACAAAGCCCGGTCCTCACCAGAATCGCCGTTTCCATCGCAAAAACAAGTGAAGCTTGTTTTATCCACAAAGTCTGTTTTTATCCACAACTCTAGCTTCTCCTATCCAAAGCCTGTGATTGTAAGCCTCATAAAAAAACGCCCCTACACAAAGGACTTCTTTCCGCACCCTTCCAAAATCGCCGCTTCTATCGCAAAAACAAGCGAAGCCTGTTTTTTATCCACGACTCTAGCTTATGTTTTATCCATGACAAAAAATCAGAAGGCTTCTCCTATCCAAAGCCCGTGAGTGTAAGCCTCACAAAAAACGCCCCTACACAAAGGGCCTTTTTCAGCACCCTTCCAGAATCACCGCTTCCATCGCAAAAATAAGTGAAGCTTGTTTTTATCCACAACTCTGGCTTATTTTTATCCATGACAAAAAATCAGAAGGCTTCTCCTATCCAAAACCCGTGAGTGTAAACCTCACAAAAAACGTCTCTACACAAAGGCCTTTTTCCGCATCCTTCCAGAATCGCCGCTTCCATCGTAAAAACAAGCGAAGCTTGTTTTTATCCACCAATTGTAACAAAACAAAGCCCGGCTCTCACCAGAATCGCCGCTTCAATCATAAAAACAAGCAAAGCTTATTTTTACCCACGAATTGTAGCAAAACAAAGCCCGGTCCTCACCAGAATCGCTGCTTCTATCGTAAAAATAAGCGAAGCTTGTTTATATCCACGACTCTAACTTATTTTTATCCATGACAAAAAATCAGAAGGCTTCTCCTATCCAAAGCCCGTGAGTGTAAGCCTCACAAAAAACGCCCCTACACAAAGGGCCTTTTTCAGCACCCTTCCAGAATCGCCGCTTCCATCGCAAAAACAAGCAAGGCTTGTTTTTATCCACGACTCTAACTTATTTTTATCCATGACAAAAAATCAGAAGGCTTCTCCTATCCAAAGCCCGTGAGTATAAACCTCACAAAAAACGTCTCTACACAAAGGCCTTTTTCCGCATCCTTCCAGAATCGCTGCTTCCATCACAAAAACAAGCGAAGCTTGTTTTTATCCACGACTCTAGCTTATTTTAACGAGGAGAAAGACCATTCGTCCTAGACGTTCGCGGAGGCGTTTGTGGAAGGCTTTGCTGGAAGGAGATTACCAAAGAGAAGCTTTGTTGTTGGATGGGTTTCCTATGAAAGAAAGCTTTGCTGGAGCAAAGCTCTCGATATTTAAGCGCGCGAGAAAGGTAAGGCTTACGTGGGAAACAAGCGAAACTGGGGAAGTTATCTTGGGAAGATTTGCGTTGGTAGCGTTGTTCTATTGGAAAGCTTTGCTGAAGCAAAGCTCACGATTTTAAGAGCGTGAAAAAGGCAAGGCTTCACGTGGAAAACAAGTAAAGTTTGTTTTTACCCAATTGTAGCAAAACAAAGCCCGGTCCTCACCAGAATCGCTGTTTCCATCGTGAAAATAAGCAAAGCTTATTTTTACCCACCAATTGTAGCAAAACAAAGCCCGGTCCTCACCAGAATCGCTGTTTCCATCGTGAAAATAAGCTTCGCTTATTTTTACCCACCAATTGTAACAAAACAAAGCCCGGTCCTCACCAGAATCGCCGCTTCCATCGTAAAAATAAGCAAGGCTTGTTTTTATCCACGACTCTAACTTATTTTTATCCATGACAAAAAATCAGAAGGCTTCTCCTATCCAAAGCCCGTGAGTATAAACCTCACAAAAAACGTCTCTACACAAAGGCCTTTTTCCGTACCCTTCCAGAATCGCCGTTTCCATCGCAAAAACAAGTGAAGCTTGTTTTATCCACAAAGTCTGTTTTTATCCACAACTCTAGCTTCCCCTATCCAAAGCCCGTGAGTGTAAGCCTCACAAAAAACGCCCCTACACAAAAGGACTTTTTCCTCACCCTTCCAGAATCGCCGCTTTTATCGCAAAAACAAGCAAAGCTTGTTTTTATCCACAAAGCTTGTTTTATCTACTCAAAGCCTGTTTCTACCCACCAAAGCCCGGTCCTCACCAGAATCGCCGTTTCCATCGCAAAAACAAGTGAAGCTTGTTTTATCCACAAAGTCTGTTTTTATCCACAACTCTAGCTTCTCCTATCCAAAGCCCGTGATTATAAGCCTCACAAAAAAACGCCCCTACACAAAGGACTTCTTTCCGCACCCTTCCAAAATCACCGTTTCTATCGCAAAAACAAGCAAGGCTTGTTTTTATCCACAACTCTAGCTTCTCCTATCCAAAGCCCGTGATTATAAGCCTCACAAAAAAACGCCCCTACACAAAGGACTTCTTTCCGCACCCTTCCAAAATCACCGTTTCTATCGCAAAAACAAGCAAGGCTTGTTTTTATCCACGACTCTAACTTATTTTTATCCATGACAAAAAATCAGAAGGCTTCTCCTATCCAAAGCCCGTGAGTGTAAGCCTCACAAAAAACACCTCTACACAAAGAGCCTTCTTCCGCACCCTTCCAGAATCGCTGCTTCTATCGTAAAAACAAGCGAAGCCTGTCTTTATCCACGACTCTAGCTTATGTTTTATCCATGACAAAAAATCAGAAGGCTTCTCCTATCCAAAGCCCGTGAGTGTAAGCCTCACAAAAAACGCCCCTACACAAAGGGCCTTTTTCAGCACCCTTCCAGAATCGCCGCTTCCATCGTAAAAACAAGCAAAGCTTATTTTTACCCACCAATTGTAACAAAACAAAGCCTGGTCCTCACCAGAATCGCCGTTTCCATCGCAAAAATGAGCAAAGCTTATTTTTACCCACGAATTGTAGCAAAACAAAGCCCGGTCCTCACCAGAATCGCCGTTTCCATCGTAAAAACAAGCGAAGCTTGTTTTTATCCACGACTCTGGCTTATTTTTATCCATGACAAAAAATCAGAAGGCTTCTCCTATCCAAAACCCGTGAGTGTAAGCCTCACAAAAAACGCCCCTACACAAAGGACTTCTTTCCGCACCCTTCCAAAATCGCCGCTTCTATCGCAAAAACAAGCGAAGCTTGTTTTTACCCACGACTCTAGCTTATGTTTTATCCATGACAAAAAATCAGAAGGCTTCTCCTATCTAAAACCCGTGAGTGTAAGCCTCACAAAAAACACCTCTACACAAAGAGCCTTCTTCCGCACCCTTCCAGAATCGCCGCTTCCATCGTAAAAACAAGCGAAGCTTGTTTTATCCACAAAGTCTGTTTTTATCCACAACTCTAGCTTCTCCTATCCAAAGCCTGTGATTGTAAGCCTCATAAAAAAACGCCCCTACACAAAGGACTTCTTTCCGCACCCTTCCAAAATCGCCGCTTCTATCGCAAAAACAAGCAAGACTTGTTTTTATCCACGACTCTAACTTATTTTTATCCATGACAAAAAATCAGAAGGCTTCTCCTATCCAAAGCCCGTGAGTGTAAGCCTCACAAAAAACACCTCTACACCACAAAGAGCCTTCTTCCGCACCCTTCCAGAATCGCTGCTTCTATCGTAAAAACAAGCGAAGCCTGTCTTTATCCACGACTCTAGCTTATGTTTTATCCATGACAAAAAATCAGAAGGCCCCTCCTATCCAAAACCCGTGAGTGTAAGCCTCACAAAAAACACCTCTACACAAAGAGCCTTCTTCCGCACCCTTCCAGAATCGCCGTTTCCATCGCAAAAACAAGTGAAGCTTGTTTTATCCACAAAGTCTGTTTTTATCCACAACTCTAGCTTCTCCTATCCAAAGCCTGTGATTGTAAGCCTCATAAAAAAACGCCCCTACACAAAGGACTTCTTTCCGCACCCTTCCAAAATCGCCGTTTCTATCGCAAAAACAAGCAAGGCTTGTTTTTATCCACGACTCTAACTTATTTTTATCCATGACAAAAAATCAGAAGGCTTCTCCTATCCAAAGCCCGTGAGTGTAAGCCTCACAAAAAACGCCCCTACACAAAGGGCCTTTTTCAGCACCCTTCCAGAATCGCCGCTTCCATCGCAAAAACAAGCAAGGCTTGTTTTTATCCACGACTCTAACTTATTTTTATCCATGACAAAAAATCAGAAGGCTTCTCCTATCCAAAGCCCGTGAGTATAAACCTCACAAAAAACGTCTCTACACAAAGGCCTTTTTCCGCATCCTTCCAGAATCGCCGTTTCTATCGCAAAAACAAGCAAGGCTTGTTTTTATCCACGACTCTAACTTATTTTTATCCATGACAAAAAATCAGAAGGCTTCTCCTATCCAAAACCCGTGAGTGTAAGCCTCACAAAAAACGTCTCTACACAAAGAGCCTTCTTCCGCACCCTTCCAGAATCGCCGTTTCTATCGCAAAAACAAGCAAGGCTTGTTTTTATCCACGACTCTAACTTATTTTTATCCATGACAAAAAATCAGAAGGCTTCTCCTATCCAAAACCCGTGAGTGTAAGCCTCACAAAAAACGTCTCTACACAAAGGCCTTTTTCCGCATCCTTCCAGAATCGCCGCTTCAACCATGAAAATAAGCAAAGCTTATTTTTATCCAAAGCCCGTGAGTGTAAGCCTCACAAAAAACGCCCCTACACAAAGGACTTCTTTCCGCACCCTTCCAGAATCGCCGCTTCTATCGTAAAAACAAGGGAAGCTTATTTTTATCCATGACAAAAAATCAGAAGGCTTCTCCTATCCAAAACCCGTGAGTGTAAACCTCACAAAAAACGTCTCTACACAAAGGGCCTTCTTCCGCACCCTTCCAGAATCGCCGCTTCCATCGTAAAAACAAGCGAAGCTTGTTTTATCCACGACTCTAACTTATTTTTATCAATGACAAAAAATCAGAAGGCTTCTCCTATCCAAAGCCTGTGAGTGTAAGCCCCACAAAAAACGCCCCTACACAAAGGACTTCTTTCCGCACCCTTCCAGAATCGCCGCTTCCATCGTAAAAATAAGCAAAGCTTATTTTTACCCACCAATTGTACCAAAACAAAGTCCGGTCCTCATCTGAATCGCTGCTTCAATCGCAAAAACAAGCAAAGCTTGTTTTATCCACAAAGCCCGTTTTTATCCAAAGCCCGGTTCTCACCAGAATCGCCGCTCCTATCGCAAAAACAAGCGAAGCTGGGAGGCTTTCAAAGCATACTATTTGCAGTTCTTCATGCATTTCGTGAGAGCCATTTCAAACAAAACGACTAGTCGTACGAAAAACTCAAAGTGATCCCTATGTACTCAATCTCTTCTTGCGTTTTCATAACAGCTACAGGGAATAATGCATCCCCTACATTCGGCAATCCCCCCACTATTGGTGGTGGTGGTGGCGACACTATCCTCTGTTGACTGACAAAACTATCACGACTATAGGTAAGGGCCAAGCCCCAACAAGTGAGTGAACTACACCATTCCCTAGTCGCTATGCTCACACCAAAGCCAACGCCATCCCTTTCCAGAGGCAAATCAATCCGACCCAAAACCTTCGAATTAAAATGAAAAGAACCGCCTATGGGCAGACGTGCTTGAACACTCAAATGAGTCCCGTTAAAATACGAAGCCGAAATAGGAAGATAATAGATCAATCCAGCCGTCAAACTCTGGTAAAAATAACTGGGTTCTTGCTTATTCACGAGATTGGAGTGTGTATGCTCTATGCCACTGACCAAGGCTAAATGAGCATCCACGACCATCCAGCCCGCTTCAATATCTACACGCAGCTGGGGGTCCGGGGCCTTCACCACACTTTCCCTGATGGGACTAGAAGGATTACGAGGCTGACTTTGCAGAGTCACATTATACCCCGAGGCTCCCGTCCCCAAAAGCAAGCGCATAAAAAAACGACTATAGCCCCTTTCTTTTTCGCCATGGGAGAAGGTAACGCTTCGTACCTCATATTTGGGTACATCCACTAGCTGACCGCTTCTCTTCTTAAATTTATAATGAAGATCATCTATGCTTAGGAGCTTACCCCATAGCACGCCTCCCTTTTTCAGATAAATACGGTCCGCAAAAGAAGGAAAAAAGCCAAGACTCACCATCAAACAAACAAAAATAAAGGAATAACAGCCTCCCCTCTTTGGCTTCCGGAAAGGAAGGCCTCTCAAATTACAAAACCCTGGAATGTACACGAAACTTTATATGAAACTCCACACAGAACTACACCCTAACAAGACTGTACAAAGACAGTTATAGACTAAAGCATTTTCAAACTGAGCAATACCATCCTAAAAGAGCTCAGCGCACATACAAATCACCCAAGGATGCCCCCTTTGTGTTATTCATAGCACCACCGCGGGGCATCACTCACACCAAAGCCTCCGATACCGTCATTGGTGTAGATACGGTTTTTTTGAGGGGCAAAACGACTGTACCTTGGCTGTTCGTCTGACCATAGATCGGCATAAAGGCACCCACATCCAAATCACCCAAAACCAGCCAAATCTCCTAACGCTACCCCTTGGCTAGGTTTCGTATCAGTGGAGGCATCACTCACACCAAAGCCTCTGGCACCGTCATTGGTGTAGATACGGTTTATTTCACCCCGTGTACCAGATGTTCTAAATGGAATGGACCTCACCACAAAGGCATCCAAATCTCCATCCCCATTACAAAGCACCTAATGAGACGCCCCAGCTATTTCCTAGCATAGGAGGACCGATATCTCTGAGAGTAAAGCTTCCAGACCCATCATTGACGTAGAGGCGATTGCTCTGGCCATCATTCACCACGAAGGCATCCAAGTCTCCATCTCCATCCAAATCTCCTAACGAGACGCCCAGACTATCTCTCGCAGAACCGGGAGCATCGCTGACAGTAAAGCTTCCAGAGCCATCATTGACGTAGAGGCGATTGAGCTGGCCATCATTCACCACAAAGGCATCCAAATCACCATCCCCATCTAAATCTCCTAACGAGACGCCCAGACTATCTCTCGCAGAACCGGGAGCATCGCTGACAGTAAAGCTTCCAGAGCCATCATTGACGTAGAGGCGATTGAGCTGGCCATCATTCACCACAAAGGCATCCAAATCACCATCCCCATCTAAATCTCCTAGCGAGACGCCCAGGCTCCGTCCTGCCATAGCGCCGCTGGGAACAGATATATCGCTGGCAGTAAAGCCTCCAGACCCATCATTGACGTAGAGGCGATTGGGCTGGGGAGAGGGAGAGGACATGGTGGGTGTGGGTGTGGGGGTTCCATTCACCACGAAGGCATCCAGATATCCATCTCCATTAAAATCTCCTAACGCTACCCCTTGGCTATTTCCCACAGCGCCTCCGGCAGGAACAAGGATATCGCTGGCAGTAAAGCTTCCAGAGCCATCATTGACGTAGAGGCGATTGAGCTGGCCATCATTCACCACAAAGGCATCCAGATATCCATCTCCATCTACATCTCCTAACGAGACGCCTTGGCTCTGTCTCACAGGAGCGGGAGCGACGGTGGGAGGAGGGATGATAACACTGACAGCAAAGCCTCCAGAGGGGGCGTCCTTAACGTAGAGAAGATTAGGCTGGTTACGACGAGGCTGGGGAGTAACGTTAGGCCTCATCGGGATAGCCGGGGTAAAACCATTCACCACAAAGGCATCCACATCACCATCTCCATCCAAATCTCCTAACGAAACGCCCCGGCTATCTCCCAGAAGATTATGCGCTACAGTAATGAATTTTCCAGAGCGCAAGCCGTTATTGACGTAGACGCGATTAATCTGGCCATTACCCACCATAAAGGCATCCAAATCACCATCTCCATCCAAATCCCCTAACGAGACGCCCCGGCTATCTTCCCCATTACCGGGCGCATCGCTGATATCAAAATTGCTACCATCAAAACTTCCATTACTATCAGTCCCCTTATTGAGGCAGATGAAATCCTTACCCGCCGCACGGCTCCCACTATTCATCACAAAGGCATCCAACTTACCATCTCCATTAAAATCTCCTAACGAGACGCCTTGGCCATCTCTCGTATTACCGGGAACAGATATATCGCTGAGAGCAAAGCCTCCAGAGCCGTCATTGATATAGAGGGCATCATGATTACTTATGGACAGACCATTCCCACCATTCACCACAAAGGCATCCAACTTACCATCTCCATTAAAATCTCCTAACGAGACGCCATAGCTAATTCTCCCCCCAGGAGAGGTAGGAGAGGTAGGCAGAGCTCTATCCGTAAAGTTTCCAGAGCCATCATTGATATAGAGGCGATTGGCCTGGAAAGAATTCACCACAAAGGCATCCAGATCTCCATCTCCATCTAAATCTCCTAACGAGACGCCCAGACTAGTTCCGCTCATAGGACCGATATTTCTGACAGTAAAGCCTCTAAAAACGCCTCCAGAAGAGCCATCATTGAGGTAGAGGCGATTGGCCTGGGCAAAATTCACCACAAAGGCATCCAACTTACCATCTCCATTAAAATCTCCTAACGAGACGCCCCGGCCAGCTCTCGCAGTAAGGGGCATAGGAACAGGGATATTCTTGGGAGTAAAGCCTCTAGAGCCATCATTGACGTAGAGGCGATTGAGCTGGCCATTATTCACCACAAAGGCATCCAAATATCCATCTCCATTAAAATCTCCTAACGAGACGCCTTGGCTATCTCCCACAGTAAGGGGCATAGGAACAGGGATATTCTTGGGAGTAAAGCCTCCAGACCCATTATTGACGTAGAGGCTATTGCTCTGGCCAGCATTCGCCACAAAGGCATCCAGATCTCCATCTCCGTCCAAATCTCCTAGCGAGACGCCCTGGCTAGTTTTACCAAAACCGAAGAGATAGGGAACGCCCGGAGCGCTCCTGGGAGTAAAGCTTCCAAATCCGTCATTAATATAGGATTGGTTTATCCCGTCATTATTCACCACAAAGGCATCCTGGAGACCAAAGGGACCATCTTCACTAAAAGAAGAACAGCCGGAGCTACAGCATATGATAAAGGCTAAAGTAAGCCATCTCCTCAATAAATCTGAATGCGCTAAAAATTCCACTAGATGATACCTCTTACAGTCCACACAAAACAGAACGAAACGAAACGAAGTCGTTGCATAAATGCGCGTAAACATATAAACATTCCCGTTTGCTTCAGGAAGGCCGCAGAGCCACAGAACCATGCTATTTCATTCCAAAAGCAACGCATATGCATACTCTCAACAGGCCAAGTAAACACAAGCAAAAAAACTCAATCCCCCACTACAAAGCACCTAACGAGACGCCCTGGCTAACTCTCGCAGAACCGGGAGCATCGCTGACAGTAAAGCTTCCAGACCCACTATTGACGTAGAGGTGATTGAGCTGGCCAGCATTCACCACAAAGAAAGGCATCCAGACCAGGGAGCGTATTCACTACTAGGGCGACAGCGTACCACAAAAAAGGCCAAAAAAGCAAGCCCAATAGGGGGGAATATAGAACCGGAAAGGGATAAGGGCAAGTAGCCACTCGACAAAAGACGCTTGAGTAAACCCCAGAGGGGGTAACGGTCTGAACGTAATATTCGCAATATCGCATCATGAAAACAAACTGCATTTATGGTTAAAGAATGGTTAAAAACAAACTGCGTTTGTTTTTATGATGAGAGCCGCGTTTTTGAGGAGGACCAGACTTTGGACAGCAAATAAAAATATGTGGGTAGGACCCCATAATGGTTAAAAACAAACTGTGTTTGTTTTTATGATGAGAACCGTGTTTTTGAGGAGGACCAGACTTTGGACAGCAAATAAAAATATGTAGGTAGGACCACATAATGGTTAAAAACAAACTACGTTTGTTTTTATGATGAGAGCCGCGTTTTTGAGGAGGACCAGACTTTGGACAGCAAATAAAAATATGTGGCTAGGACCCCATAATGGTTAAAAACAAACTGCGTTTGTTTTTATGATGAAAGCCGCGTTTTTGAGGAGGACCAGGCTTTGGAAAGCAAATAAAATATGTAGGTAGGAACCCCATATGGTATGGATATTCTCCCGAAAAGAGTATAATCCGATGCCGATAGACTAAATGCTGATGGTTAAAGAATGGTTAAAAACAAACTGCGTTTATGGTTAAAGAATGGTTAAAAACAAACTGCGTTTGTTTTTATGATGAGAGCCGCGCTTTTTAGGAGAACCAGACTCTGGACAGCAAATACAAATATGTGGATAGTACCCCATATGGTATGGATATTCTCCCGGAAAGAGTATAATCCGATGCCGATAGACTAAATACTGTTAGAAGATAATGGTTAAAGAATGGTTAAAAACAAACTACGTTTGTTTTTACGATGAGAGCCGCGTTTTTGAGGAGGAGCAGACTTTGGAAAGCAAATAAAAATATGTAGGTAGGACCACATAATGGTATGGATATTCTCTCGAAAAGAGTATAATCCGATACCGATAGACTAAGTGCTGATGGTTAAAGAATGGTTAAAGAATGGTTAAAAACAAACTGCGTTTGTTTTTATGATGAAAGCCGCGTTTTTGAGGAGGAGCAGACTTTGGAAAGCAAATAAAAATATGTAGGTAGGACCACATAATGGTATGGATATTCTCTCGAAAAGAGTATAATCCGATACCGATAGACTAAATGCTGTTAGAAGATAATGGTTAAAGAATGGTTAAAAACAAACTACGTTTGTTTTTATGATGAGAGCCGCGTTTTTGAGGAGGACCAGACTTTGGAAAGCAAATAAAAATATGTGGGTAGGACCCCATAATGGTTAAAAACAAACTACGTTTGTTTTTATGATGAAAGCCGCGTTTTTGAGGAGGACCAGGCTTTGAACAGCAAATAAAATATGTAGGTAGGAACCCCATATGGTATGGATATTCTCCCGAAAAGAGTATAATCCGATGCCGATAGACTAAATACTGTTAGAAGATAATGGTTAAAGAATGGTTAAAAACAAACTACGTTTGTTTTTACGATGAGAGCCGCGTTTTTGAGGAGGAGCAGACTTTGGAAAGCAAATAAAAATATGTAGGTAGGACCACATAATGGTATGGATATTCTCTCGAAAAGAGTATAATCCGATACCGATAGACTAAATGCTGTTAGAAGATAAATGACAGTATTTGAAAAAAAAGAGGCAATACAGTATTTCATCAAAATTATAGTCAAATGAGATTTGGAAACGTTTATAAAACATAAGAGACACCAATTTGCAGTCTCGCGTTCATAAGATGTGATTTGCCTATAGTTATCATGGCCATAAATAAAAAGATAACCCTTACCCTCGATACCTTCTTTAAGATACAATGCACTGAGTTTTTTGAGGCGTTAGGTTGTCAGGTACTAACAGAAGTCGAGTTATTCAAACAGCCTAGACGCTTGGATGTATTGATTATCAAGGAAGGAGGAGGGACTACGCAACAGCCTCCCCTTGAAACGCGGGCAAAACATGCCATGCACAAGAAGTTTCATCTTTTAGATTATTTCCAGAGATATAATTTAGTCAGTTATAAGTCTTTTCGTGACCGTTTTTCTATTTCGGATATTCGAGATGCCATGATCTATCACCAAAGTTATTTGAATTTAGAAAAAAAAGCAAATGAAGCCAACAGTACCGTTAGCCTGATAGTATCACAAAAACCATCGAAGTTTCTAAGTGAGACTACAAGCAAAGTATCTCAACAAGTAAAAGGACGCTATGTCATTGACTACCAAGCATTTAAGGTTTATATTTTAAACATTGAGGAAACTCCGCTAAATGACAGTCTGGATGGTATTTTCTTGTCAGAGTTTGTTAAGGATAAGAAGAAGATTACCATGCCAGCCGATGTAAGAAAAGGACTGGTTAGTGATAAAAAAATCGTCGACATACTAGAAGAAGGGCTTAAAACTAGGTTAGTTACCTTTGAAGGGAGGATGTTAAATATGGGGGCAGTTGCAGACATCACAAAATATGTTTTGCCTGAATTGGAAAAGGCAGAGGCCAGAGGCAAAGCAGAAGGTAAGGCAGAGGGTAAAGCAGAAATCTTTAAAAAGATGTACGCTAACGGCCAGTCCATATCTCAAATTTCTTCTATGACCGGCCTTTCAGAAGCGGAATGCCAACGCATGCTGTCTTTCGCCCACCATGAAGGTGACCCCATGAAAAAGTAAAAATAGAGGTGCTGTTACAAAAACACAAAACATAAAAAAACAAGAGAAATACCTGTATAGAACGCCTTAAATCGACATTTTATAAAGTTTGATTTACACTTCTTTACATTTCATTTCCCAACAGTCCCTTCATCATCCCCAATACTTCGTAAAGAGGATATGCGTATCGTGGATCCCTCTTGCTATCGATTTGTTTTTGTACCATTTGCATCTGAAGTTTTTTATATTTATCTATTTATGGTACAGTTTTCATTTGTTTGGGTTGACTATATTTCTAAGATGAATTTGGATTTGTAGTAAAGACTGTAAATTCAAGTCTAAAAAAAAAGGCAATACAGTATTTCATCAAAATTATAGTCAAATGAGATTTGGAAACGTTTATAAAACATAAGAGACACTAATTTGCAGTCTCGCGTTCATAAGATGTGATTCGCCTATAGTTATCATGGCCACGAATCAGAAGATAACCCTAACTCTGGATACCTTCTTTAAGGTACAATGCACTGAGTTTTTTGAGGCGTTAGGTTGTCAGGTACTAACAGAAGTCGAGTTATTCAAACAGCCTAGACGCCTGGATGTATTGATTATCGAGGGAGGTGGAGAGGAAGGGGGAGGAGCTTCACAACAGCCCCTCCTTGGAATGCGGGCAAAACATGCCATGCACAAGAAGTTTCATCTTTTAGATTATTTCCAGAAATATAATTTAGTCAGTTATAAGTCTTTTCGTGATCGCTTTTCTATTTCGGATATTCGAGATGCCATGATCTATCATCAAAGCTATTTGAATTTGGAAAAGAAAGCAAATGAAGCCAACAGTACCGTTAGCCTGATAGTATCACAAAACCATCGAAGTTTTTAAGTGAGACTACAAACAAAGTATCTCAACGAGTAAAAGGACGCTATGTGATCGACTACCAAGCATTTAAGGTTTATATTTTAAACATTGAGGAAACTCCGCTAAATGACAGTCTGGATGGTATTTTCTTGTCAGAGTTTGTTAAGGATAAGAAGAAAATTACCATGCCAGCCGATGTAAGAAAAGGACTGGTTAATGATAAAAAAATCGTCGACATACTAGAAGAAGGGCTTAAAACTAGGTTAGTTACCTTTGAAGGGAGGATGTTAAATATGGGGGCAGTTGCAGACATCACAAAATATGTTTTGCCTGAATTGGAAAAGGCAGAGGCTAGAGGCAAAGCGGAAGGTGAAGCCAAAGGTAAGGCAGAAGGTAAAGCAGAAATTTTTAAAAAGATGTACGCTAACGGCCATTCCATATCTCAAATTTCTTCTATGACCGGTCTTTCAGAAGCGGAATGCCAACGCATGCTGTCTTTCGCCCACCATGAAGGTGACCCCATAAAAAAGTGAAAAACGAAGTATCCGTATGACTTGACTATTGAAAATAGCAGTTGCAAGAGTCCAATTTTAGAGTATTTTATCCATATTGTTCATTCTTGAATTTTATTCTATGTACTTGTTCCCAATTCCAGCGGCACCAAGCATTGCTTTGTCATCAAAATTTTTTGTACTATAACTTCAACAACGCTAAACACGAGTATACGGACTATCCTCTGGAAATATCCTCTCTCTGGAAAAGCATTTATGACTCTCAAAGCAAAAAGTCTGTGGCTTACTTCAAAAACAAATTTGTTACCTATCTGCTCAAATACCCTTCAATCATATTTACGAATAGCTTGATAGAAGCGAAGGTATCCATTATCTCAAAATATGGTACTCAAAACAGCACAGGCGAATGACCCTACTCTTATAAACAAACAAGAGGTTTTTCTCTGTCTGATGATTTCAAAACATGGTAAACATACCCAGATGGTAAACATACCCAGATGGTGAACATACCCAGATGGTGAACATACTCAGATGGAGGCAAGTCAGCCTAAACTAGAGCGCCTGTATTGTCAAATTGGCGGCTCAATGGTGCCTGTTTGCGAACATGAATGGGTAGAATACCAAGAAAATAAACTTTCTATCCTTTTTGATCAATAAGGATATGATCAAAAAGGCAAAGGGAGACAGCAAGATAAATAAAAAGCATTTTGTAAGATCAAGTTGTGACAAGCACATATTTTATCAACTTTGCTTGGTCTGATATATTTATGTCCTCTCTTTTCTATTCTTCACCGACAGAATACCAGAATAAATTATGACTATTATATTTTTTTTGCGGCTCATTCCGTTACGAGAATTATCACAATTTTTTCCAGATGGGTCATGCCTTTCATAACCCAAGTAATAACTGAATTCTCTTTGTACCACTCGCCCAATGCAGCTCTTTGTTAGCTATTTTAACAGACCATTCTCACCTATGATCTTTCTTTCTTTCTTTCTTTCTTTCTTGGAGCAATTCATCCAAGATAGCTTCAGTTTTTTTTATACTTGCACTGCAAACACGTTCTTCTTTTCGCTGAACGTTTACTCATAATCTACTCCTCTTTTTGGGTTTTAGAGTACAAACTATTTATACAAAATAATTTACAGTCTCATATCTTTTCTCGTACTTTTCTACATTTTGCAACAAACCCATAATCTCTCCCTCTGCCTTTTAAGTGTAGATGCCTACACAACATAGTAGGTACTCCTTTTTTTGAATGCTCTATGAAAATTACTTATACCCCATCCAACATCAGGCATAATCAATGCGTTGCCGAAAAAAGCCTCAATCTGAGAAAAATCGCTATAAAATAAATTTTTTCTAAATCAAAGAAATCTACTTGTATTGGTATTGTTCTACAGTTCTACTAATCGAAAATAGAACTGAAAATCAGACGTAAGCGGTAGTTTAGACTTGAAGCCTGGCAAAAACACATTTTAAAATAAGAAAACCACTTGTCTTTTTGTTGATTACTTCATACAGTGCATTCACTTTAACTTTATATAAAGTTAGGATCACGCAAATTTATTTATAATAAACATAAAACTATATAAATGCATTCATCTAAATCACAACCGGAAGCCAGCAGGCGCCTAGATTATTTTTCCGATTATCTTCGGAAAAAGGGACTGAAATTTACAAATCAAAGAGCCCTTGTAGCTAATCAGATTTTTGAAATAGATTCACACTTTACTGCAGATGATTTGATAGAAAACCTCAAAAAGGTGCAGGATAAAATTTCTCGAGCAACTACCTACCGTATTATATCTGTAATGGTAGAAGCTGGACTTCTAGCAGAGCATCATTTTGGACAAAGTGCTAAATTTTACGAACATGTTCAAGCGGGAGAACACCACGATCATATTATTTGTATAGACTGTGGTCGCATAGATGAGTTTTACGATAAAAAAATCGAAGATATACAACTTCAGGTTGCAAAGAAACTCGGCTTTACTCTAGCCAACCATTCACTAAACCTCTATGGCACATGCCAAATGCTACACAAAAAAGGCCTCTGCAAACACAAAAAAAAATAAAATATCTCCCTTCACAGTACCCTTCACAGTAAATATAATAGCAATGTAGGCACCGTCCTACTCTCCCACAAAGAAAACCTTGCCGTACCATCGGCAATGAAGGGCTTAACTTCTGTGTTTGAGATGGAAACACCTGGAAACAGGTGTACCCCCTTCTCTATCAGCACCAACAGGGACATGAGCAAAAAATTGATTTTCTGAGTAACTAAAAAATGCTTATCGTATTAAAATTCAAATGGGCTTCAGCCATCTTTACCGGCCCAATAGCCTCTATCTTCAAACAATCACTTTCATCTAGGCAAACCATTGTTCCCATACTTCCTATCAAAGAACCGGTCAATATTTCATTCAATGTGATTTTTCGAGTGTGTAAATCATTTTGTGTAAATAGACCTTCCTCCATTCCGTAGACTACCCAATCTATTGGTATTCTCCCATCAAACAAAATTGCAAACTGTTACAGAGTTGCATTTCAATTCTTAATTGGTATAGTCTATTTTTCAGATGTATTACGCAAGGCCAGATACATCAATTTTAATGTTACCTCATCAATGTAGCCCCATCATAGAAGAACTGTAAAAACAAGCATTTTCATCCAATCGTAGGAGCATAATCACTGCGTCCTAATCTACAAATTTAAATCTGTACATTTTTTTCTCGCATAATCGTGAAAAACAAATCAGTGCTGAAACTTTACGCAACGGACAAGTATTTGATACTAGTTTATCCAAATCATAATCTAAAAAAGTTATATTATCCCTCCTAAACAACTTCATTCTGAGAGCAAAATATGCAAAATACTTGTTTACAAGACAGGAAAACAATCAACCGCAAAATAGAATAATTATATTATACATCTTATTTCTCCAATATCTACTTATTGGAATTAAATATTCAACAGACAACGCGTTCGAGGTCTGCACAATGGCTACCAATGGCAGAGTGTCCATGCACTTTGCATCTCTCGAACCATAAAGGCTCCATTCGGGGAGGGTACTGTATGACATTTTAATTTTTGGACAGTACAGCTTCCCTGTCTAAATCGAAAAAAGAAACTCACGCAAGGCTTGTAAAACCGAATAGGGGATTTCATGTCCACCCATGAATGACACAAATTTACCCTGCGACCCATCACCTAGTGATAAAATAGAGTGTAACTCTTCTGCTAAACAAAAGGGTAATATAGGATCATTCTCCCCATGGCTCTGAAAAAAAGATAATTGGGACTTCTTTTGGGCAAGCTTTGTCCATTCTTCTCTGGCAAGAAGCGTGCCCGAAAGTACTAGTAAGTTTTGAAAATACTTCTCTTCTAATTGTAAGCAAATTTGCGTAGATAACATAGCACCCTGACTAAAACCACCAATAATCAGTTTTTTACGAGACTCTTCGCCATGCTCTTCCATTATCTGAAAAATCATCTCACTTGCCTTACCTTGGGCTTCTTCCAATCCTTCCGGAGAACTAGACGCGACATCCCGATGCCTACCCTCTCGTAAGGCATTTTCAAGAGCAGCTAAATCAATAGGAAACCACGCTCGACCGTACATATTCGGAGCAATGGGCACCTTTACAAAACCATTGGGAAAGTACCAATTTATTTTGGAGAGTTGTTTATCCCTCCCTTGCACATCTTCTAAAGTAGTCCTAGACAATGGTTCTATTTCTCCTATTTCTCCTATTTCTCTATGAAGGGGAGACAAATCATGGGCGCTGGCGCCATAGCCATGAAAGAGTATTACAATAGGACCAGATGGATCACCCCGTAATTCTAAAACATCTAAGGAAGCGATTTGTCTTCTTTCCAATGTGCTATCTCCCTTTGTATACGAGTTCTAAATTGCGTCTAGAGTTTTGAAAAGACTCTATCCATAATAGCAAGGCCTTCATCAGCTTCCTTTATCTTGAGATTCAATGGGGGCATCACTCGTACAGTTTCCCATATAGTTGCATTTAATATGAGGCCTTCCTCTCGGCAACGCTCTACAAATTCTACCGATCTTTTTTCAAAACCTAAGCCTATATGAAATCCCTTGCCACGAATCTCACGAATGATTGAATATTTTTTTCGAAATTCACCTAATCTTTCAAAAATATAACGAGAAAGTTTTTCTACATTTTCTAAAAAACCTTCTTTTTTCATAATACGTAAGGTTTCCAGAGCCACTCTCGTCGCAAAGGGATTTCCACCAAGGGTATTTCCATGCTGTCCCTTTTCTAAATATTGCTTATGTCTATTACTCACAAGCAATGCACTAATAGGAATGCCAGAGCCTAAAGCCTTACCCAATATCAAAATATCCGGTACTATACCATAATGTTCATAACAAAAGAGACTAGCTGTTCGTCCCATACCGGTTTGCACTTCATCGACTACAAACAGAATGTTATGCTGTTTACACAACTCATAAGCAGCAGAAACGTAATCATGATCCAAAGAAAAAATCCCGCCTTCCCCCTGTATCAACTCCACAAAAAAGGCACAAATTTCTTTTTTATTTTTATAGCTATCTTCTATCTCCTTCTCTAAAGCATCTAGACTATTCGCAGGTATGTGTTTATGCCCCTCTTCCAATAAAGGGCCAAAACCAGAATAGATTTTGTTTTGACCAGTCAAGCACATAGACGCAACTGTACGACCATGAAAACTATTTTGCAGAGAAAGGAAGGTAAAGGCGCCTCCCTTTCTTTTCTGTCCATAAGAGCGACACAATTTGAAGGCCGCTTCATTCGCCTCTGTTCCTGAGTTCAGAAAAAAGGCCTTACTGGGGAAGCTATGCTTTACAAGTTCTTCGGCGAGTTGGGCTTGTTCAGGGATATAAAAGAGATTAGAAACATGTAGCAATTTTTGACTTTGTTCTTGTATAACCCTAACTATATCGGGATGACTATGGCCGAGAGAGGTTACAGCGACACCACATAAAAAATCTAAATAACGACGCCCATTTGTATCAATCAGATAGGACCCCTCACCATTTTCAAAGGTAATGGAAGCACGGTTTACAAGATCGAGTACATAGGCATCTGTTTTTTTTTGTGTTTCTTTCACAGAACTATCTTCGTTTATTAAAACGACAAAATCAAACCATGTGGATAATCTCTATATAGCCACGGCATGTCAAATATTTCATAAAACCGGTCTCCTTTTTTCAGACGCAAATATACATATATAAAATTCATACTTATTTCTAACTATACAGAATATGGCTCTTTTCTCTCATGGACTTTGCGGAATGTAAAGAATTACAAATAGAACGCTGTGAAACGCCGATTTAAGGCATTTTAGATGTATATTTTTCTTACTTTTCTGCATTTTACAACAGTCCCCTCCCCCTCATGAACAAATTCAATAGATGAATTTAAAAAGTAACTTTGTAAATATGATTTGGAAAACAAGTGTATAAAACAAATATATGGACGAATAGCACAGGCTAGAGTCAAAAAGGATTTATAGCTCCATTACTCCAATCAATCAACTCCATTCTTTACTATTTGCATTTACATGCACTCCATATACTTTGACAAAATGAGCACAGTGACGGGGAAAAAAAAGATCAACGTAAAACGTAAGATTTTTCATAGTTTAGGGTTAGTCTTTCCCATTCTCCTTGAAATAGAGAGCCAAATGAATGCCACTTCGCAAGCTTCTAGCTTGACTTGGTTTCCCTTTCCCTTACGTCCTCTTGCCCAAATTATTTTTATTTCTGGAACAATCAGTCTTTTTCTTTTAGATATACTCCGTTTCCGCTATGAAAGAATCAATCATTTCTTTCTCAGTACCTTTCGGGTTATACTCAAGAAAGAAGAAGAAAAAACATTCAGTGCTAGCATTGGCTATTTACTAGCTTGTTTTCTGTTGGTAACTTTTCTTCCCCAAACTCTTTTTTTTCTCACCTGTATTTTTTTGATGATTGCCGACTCTCTAGCCGCTTACATCGGTGGTCACTTTGGGCACATACGCTTTTCAAATTCCAAATCTATAGAGGGACTTTTCGCTTTTTTCTTATTTTCTTTTGGACTGGGGATAGCGTATCTATGGCTACAATCAAATTTATTCCCCTCATCCCTAAATAGCTCTTCAAATCCCTTTGCCCTTTGGAAAGGTACAGGGATAAACTATCCTATCTTGCTTTCCCTATGCATCGGGTCCTTTTTTGCAGCTATCAGTGAATTCATAACAAAACCACGTCTAAATGGCTTTATTGATGACAACCTGATCTCTCCAATCGCTGGTGCTGTGGGGCTTGTTGTTGGTGGAGTAATGGGAGGCTTTCCACTTCCTTTGTTAGTCTCCTTTTCCTATTAGGGTTAGAAACAATTGCTCCTAGATCGCTATATAAGTTATTCGTTTTTAAAATCTCTAACTTTTTCTTTATTCACCCTAACCTTCATCTTTATCATATCAGAAAGTTTCACTCTCTTTGCTTCTAGCTCTACGCAAGCTATACACTATATTTATCTCTTTATACTCTATTCTCTTCCTGACACAATTTATCTGGCTCTACCTATAGCACTGATGTTCAGCAGTTGCTATACAATTTCACAATTCAAAACACAAAGTGAATTGATAGCTGTTTATGCGGCAGGCCGATCACTGGAAAGAGCCATACTCATTCCTCTTCTGCTTAGTTTTTTTCTGGGTTTTTCCAAAATAATGATGAGTACCTCTTTTCTGCCTGCCATAAAAGAGAAAGCAAATCACTATAAAAGTATTTTTATGAAAGGTAGTTATCGTTCTTTAAAAAAAGAAATTCGAGCGAAAAATTTTCGAGGAGAAGAAGGTTTTTATTACATAAATTATTATAACAGGAAAACAAAACAATGCACAGATGGCTTTAGCTACCTGCTCCTAGACAAAAACAACACCCCCCTACGTTTTTATGAGGCAGACAAGGCGACTTTTGATCTGAAAAAGGAAATTTGGATATTAAAAAAAGCCCGTATCTTTTTCTTTGATTCAGACATAAAAATCACTCAAATAGATAATAAAGAGACCTGGCCTCTCAGTGTACCAGAAAGGCCTTCTTTTTTTGAAAAGATTGTCCAAGAGCCAAGCTCTCTCAGTTTACAAAGTTTATATAAAGAAATACAAAATCTCCAAAAAAGTGGAATTGATGCGAAAAAGCATATCATCGAATTTCACACTCAACTTTCGCTTCCCCTAACGTGTCTCTTCCTTTGTTTTCTTGGTACAATCAGTGCTAAATATGGGAAGCGTCGTGGAGGAAATTCATTTGTACAATCTTTGATTTTTTGTAGCATCGCTATTTTCATCTATTATCTTGGCTTCACGTTTAGCAATAGTATGGCAAAAGCTGGTATCTTCCATCCTGCCCTAGCTCCTTGGATACCAATTGGAATATATTCCCTAGTGTTTGTCTATATGGCTAAGCGTTAGGTAAATATAAATATGATTTTTGTGTGATGACTTACTTTCAATTCACTACAATTTTTTTTCATATCCCCTTTTTGAATTCGTATTCATAATCGTTATACTCTTTTCGTTCTTTATTTTTTCTTTTCCTTTCTGAAAAAAATACGACCACAATCGAAGAAGTTTGTCCCATTTGTAACGATTATCACAAATTGATCTGATATATTTATGCCCTCCTTTTTATATTCCTTATCAGCAGAATGCCAGATCAAACTGTGATTATTATACCTTACGTAAATATGATTTCATTAGATGCGCAAACTGACTACCCTGCTCACGACTACTCATCGCATCTTGTTTGAGTTTCTCAAGAATAATGCTTAAATTTCCTATTACAACAAGCTCACTATATACTATAATTTTTTTAGACGGAAGAGGAGGCGATCTACCTCTGGTTTACGTTTTTCTGTTTTCGGATCTAGATAAAGGGAATAATATGGGCTCAACTTCCCTATAATCATTTTGCGTAATTTTTGGCGATAGATGTAATCTTTTGGTATATTTGGGTTTAATTTTTCATATTGATGTCCATAAAATAATATAGCTATTGCCAAAAGCTCTCCATTCTTTTGTTCCATTTTCAATAGCTGTTTTAGCCAATAGTCGGCCTTTTTCGCTGAGTGATCATAGTGTTGACGCTCATTAGGATTTGACTGTGCTATATAATATACCATGCGATAATAATGTGCTCGAGCTAGAGCAATGCCAATCTGAAATTTTCTTTGTGGCTCTAGTCGTAAGGCTTCTTTAGCTAACTCAATGGAACGATCTAGATAACGCACAATCTTTTTCTGACGGCTGTCTCTTTTTTTCTGACGCTGATATACGTAATTTAAAGCTAAAATATAATTATAATAGTATTCCCATTCTTCTTGTTTATAAGTAAAATTATTTCGATATTTCCAAGCCCTCTCATAAGAAGAGAGCACCTCTGCAAAAGAAAAAATTTCTGTTTCAGATGGCTTCACTTTCTCTTGCTTTGCATTTTCGAAATATAGTTTACCTAAAGCACTGTGTGCCTCAGCTAGGCTCCCATATTCGGCTATGGCTTGGCGATAACTCTTGATGGCTTGGGCATACTGATCCGATGCCATTTGATGATCTCCCTTGCGTTTGAGTACAAATGCTCGGTCTAGACTCCCTGTTTTTTGAACACGGGCCACAAATTGACCTTTACGAATGCGTAAAAGTATACCCCTTCCAGAAAGTGCCCAACCCCCATAAAATGGACTATAAAAAATGGAAACGACTTTGATTTCTCCGACTATATTTCCTTCACGAAAACGATCATGATATGGATTTTTATCAATGACATATAATTTTTGCCCCCTTCGTAAACCTTTTCGATTTAGAATAGTTACCAAAACTCTATCCTCGCGAGTATCATATTCATCTAGTAATTTTTTTGAAGTTAACGTTTTTGTTCTATGAAGTGGCTCTTTTGTTTTACTTTGGATTTCTCCCACCAGTATCATTTTTTGCGGGACAGCAGTCTTAAAATTACGAAATGCATATATAGTGGTACCCTTATCTGCAAAAATGACTTCTGGTAATAATATAAAAGCGACATAAAGCAATGGTAAAAATAGACGTAGCATACTAAAGCTATTTATCGGTCAAAATGGTTTTTAGGAGAAGATGGGCTAGGAGTTCCTACAAATAAAACAGCCAACTAAAAAAAGATCACAAAACTAAAACAAACACATGAAAAGAAAAAGAAAGAAGGTCTGTTTCCTATAAGTGGAGCGGGTTGCCCTCTCTTACGAAATACAAAAAAGTGTTGGAAGGCTTTTCCAAGGTAAAGCTAGGGCAAATATAAGGCAAAGCCTACGATTCTAAGGCCGCGAAACAAACAAGGCTCGACCCATCATGGATAAAATAAGCTTCGTTTGTTTCTGCGATGGAAGAGGCTCTTTTTCGAAGGGAAACTTTGCTTTAGGGGACCCTGTCGCAAAATACAGAAAAAAATATAATAAAATGTCCGTCTAAAATGCTTTGAATCAGTGATTCATAGCACTCCATTTACAATTATTTACATCTCGTAAAGTCCCATGAGAGAGCTATGAATCCCGCTGTCCACGACGACCGGGGAGGCGGTTATACCATTTTATTTTACTTTTTCCGGAGCTTTGATCCATGTGATCTGTGTGATCTGTAGCATCACTTGTTTCCCCTGGTCCACCTTGTTTTTTGCCCCCACCTTTAGAAGAAGAAACTCGTTTTACTTTTTCTCGACGCTCAAGTAATTCTACAATACTCATTTCACTTGCATCAGATTTACGATCAGGAAGATGTATAATACGCAAATATCCACCCGGACGATCTACAAAACGTGGAGCAATGTCTTCAATTAACTTTTGCGTGATTTTCTGACTACGTAAATGTTGCAAAAGCTGACGCCTCTCATGAAGAGTAACGCTAGAGCGTTTCGAATTCTCAACAGACTGACCACGAGCTAAAGTAATCAAAGGCTCCGCGTAACTACGTAACGCTTTGCCCTTTGCACGAGTCGTCACAATCCTCTCATGCTCAAATAGACTAACAGCCATATTAGACAACATAGCTTTACGATGTGAATGCGTACGATTTAATTTGGGAGTAGATTTGCGTTTATTCATAACTAGTTTAAATCTGAATTTACAATCTTCTATCAATCAATGCTTCGCAAAGATGTCACGCATTCCAAATTCCAAATCTCGGTCTGCCATTCTTTGTTTGATCTCTTCTACACATCTAACCGCATAATGACGAGATTTTTTCATCTCTTCTTCTGTGCGACAAACTAAGGCACCAAGAACTTCTATCTCAATGCTCTTCAACAAAGCCAACGAACGTACAGAAAGCTCTAATTCTTCCACATGAGTTTCTAAATTTCTACGTAGATTTTCTTCTATCTCTGTATTTTCTTCTTCTTCCTCTTCCGCTTCTTCTTCGAAATTTATAAATACAGATAAATGATCTTTGATGATTTTTGCAGCTTGGGCTAAAGCATCTTCTGGAGTGATAGAACCATCCGTCCAAATATCCATTTCCAATTTTTCATAATCTGTACGCTGACCCACTCGAGTCTCAGATATATTATAACTCACTTTAGATATAGGAGAGAAAAGAGCATCAACAGGAATTGTACCTATTTGATCAATATTCTTCCTAAGTATTTCGGAAGGCACATAACCCTGACCACGCTCAAACTGTATATCCATTACAAGGTTTGCATTGTCATTCAGATTGGCTATGACTATATCAGGATTCAATATCTGTATGGATGTATCAATCGCCAAATCAGAGCCTCGTAAAACACCTGCTCCCTTTTTTTCGATATGAATTACTTTCGGCTCATCTCTATTCTCCGCTTCATAATGAACACGTACCTGTTTCAGATTCAAAATTAAACGTACAACATCTTCAACAACACCTTTAACAACAGAAAACTCATGAGTAACACCTTCAATCCGTAATGCGGTAATCGCAGTACCCGGTATAGAAGATATCAATGCTCGCCGCAATGAATTGCCAATTGTTGTACCAAAACCACGTTCAAATGGTTCAGCAATAAACTTACCATGACTGGCTTCCGTATCACTTTGCGTGAAGTCAACTTGTTTGGGACGCTTCATCCCACGTAGTAAAAATTTCGTAGACAACTTTATTTTCCTCCAAATCTTTTATTTAAAATAGAACATAGGTTATAAATAGATGAATCATACCCTTCGCTTTTTTGGAGGACGACAACCATTATGAGGAAGGGGCGTTAAGTCTCTTATTCGTTTAATAACAATCCCCTCATTAGAGACGGCCCGTACAGCAGATTCTCTACCGACACCCGGCCCTCTAACAATCACCTCGACCTCTTTCAAACCACGTTCTTTGGCCCTAACTATAGCATCTTGTGCTGCCACCTGAGCAGCATAAGGGGTAGATTTTCGGGACCCTCTAAATTTCACCATACCTGCAGAAGACCATGATATTGTATTTCCAAAAGTATCGGTAACAGTTATTATAGTATTATTAAAAGTCGCCTGAATATACACAACCCCACGAGATATATTTTGTTTTTCCTTTTTTCGAGTAGCCAAGTATTTCTCCTAATCCATCAAAATATCCATCAAAATATCACCTTGTAGGCGCTTTTTTCCTACCTGCAATCGCCTTCCTTTTTCCCTTACGTGTACGGGCATTTGTTTGCGTCCTTTGTCCTCGTAAGGGAAGTCCCATACGATGCCTTATTCCACGGTAAGAACCAATATCACCAAGACGTTTAATATCGAGATGTATTTTAGTGCGTAGATCCCCTTCAACCTGATAATCATCACTAATTATCTTCTTGATGACATTTAAATGAGTCTCTTCAATGGACTTTACTCTTATATCCTCATCCACTTGTGCTTTCTGCAATATTTTACTGGCCGTTTTTCTACCAATCCCAAAAATATAAGTGAGACTAATCACCACACGCTTCTGATTAGGAATTTCTACACCTGCTACCCGTGCCATATAAATTACCCCTGCCTTTGCTTATGCCTAGGATTTTTACAAATCACACGCACAACACCATCCCTGCGAATGATACGGCAATTACTACATATTTTTTTTATTGAGACACGAACTTTCACTAAATAACACCAATAGAGAGTAAAACTATTTACTACGATATATTATCCTTCCCCGGGTAAGGTCATAAGGAGAAAGCTCCACAGTGACCTTATCTCCCGGTAAAATACGAATATAATGCATACGCATCTTACCTGAGATATGTGCCAAAACCTTATGCCCATTCGTCAATTCAACACGAAACATAGTATTAGGCAAAGGTTCAATAACCTTACCTTCTATCTCTATGGAATCCTGTTTTGCCATATTATTGATACCTATACCAAGATAAGCTAGAAAAACTTACTCGGATATGAGATAAGAATAACACAGACACTTGAACACTCTTTTTCTTATCACCTTCTACGTCAAAACTTATTCTAATATAATCAGCCATAAGAGAGCTGGGCTGTAATCACTAGAAAACCCGTTTGTGGCTTTCCCATCAATATTTATTTTGACTATTTTGTATCACAATAATAAACCCAAAGATTTCTCTTCGTTTAGGTCATTCGTTGGATTAAAAAGCCTGTTTTTTGAGATTATGCCCTAACTATAAAATAAAATTCTACTCTGCATATTACTCTGTCCAGCTCTCATAGGCATACAAAAACCATTAAATTTGACTAAGCATTCATCACCAAGCATCCATCACCAAACATCCATCACTAAGCATTCAGTGCACTCATATATGGGGCTGTTGCCAAATGTGAAAAAATAGAGAATTGATCGTATAGAATGCTTTAAATCGGGGTTTCATGCCACTTTATTTGTAATCATCAACATTTCGCAACAATCCCATCCATTTACTCTGTCCAGCTCTCATAGCCATACAGAAACCGTTAAATTTGACTAAGCATTCATCACTGAGTATTCAGTACACTCATACATGGAGCTTTGCCAAATGTGAAAAAATAGGGAATTGATCGTATAGAATGCTTTAAATCGGGGTTTCATGTCACTTCATTTGTAATCATCAACATTTCGCAACAATCCCGTCCATTATAGATAGATCATACATAGAGTGCATACATTTCTTTTAGATATTGCGTAAAATCATCATGAATTTGCTTTGGACCAAGACTTTCGATAGCATCCACGTTACGGGTAATCCAAGAAAAAAGTCCATTTTGATTAGAAGTCTCTACAAAAAATACTCCTTCTTCAGAACAAAAGCTCACCTCACCAGCCCCACTCAGAAAAAGCCGAAAGCTTTCTTCATAAGATGGCTTCGTTCGAACTTTTATTGTTCGTTTTGGATGAATTTTGAGTAATAGAGGATGAAGAGAATACTTGCGAATATCTACTTTGGGATAAGCATGATATTCTTCTTTATCTGCGACCTCTATAGATAAAATACGATCGATATAAAAAGAACGAATTGCCTTAGCCTTATGACAGTAAGCAACTAGAGACCAACGCCCTTTGTGAGAAATCAGTCCTTTACCAGAAATAAAGCGATGTGTCTTTCGTTCTTTGCGATTAGAATAAGAAATATACAATACTTTATGAGATTTTAGAGTACGATATATTATTTCTAAAGAACTTTCGATATCTGATTCAAAAGACAAATGGGACGTTGCATAAAATTCATCCCTACGCTCTTTATTCTCGAAATTTTGTTCATATTCTAAAGCATAAATGGGATTTTTATAAAAAAGCTTTGTTGCCACCGAACGAAGAAGTTGCTGCTCTTTTTGTTTTTCGCGGTAAATGGCCATTCCCCTCCAAAGTATACCCGCAAGGTTTTGATAATCTTCCTTAGCTAAGAAGACATCTGGCAAAGGATACACCTCTTCTACTGGTTGGTAAACATGATCTGATACAGAAAAAGATTGAGTATTTTGTTTGCCATCGTAAGCATGGCACTCTAGCTCTAGTCCTAATTCTTTTAATTCTTTTTTATCACGTTCAAATTTTCGACGTGCACTCTCAGGCTCCCCTTGGTAGGCAGTGGGCATTAGTTTGCGGAGACGTGCAAAAGAGACTCCTCCAGAGGAATTGAGAAAAGTGAGATAGAGACAGGCTATTCTTTCGATTTTATGCATAAGACCACTATAAAAGACAAAGCACGATTCTAAAGTAAAACTCCAAACACAAGTTTTTTCTCATAAAAACTTCATTTTTTACCGAATCAAGTCGTATATACCTAAAATATATATCTGAAAAATCCATGTTTTCATCCAAGGCCAATATATTAGATAAAGAAGGTATTCATGCTAGGCCAGCCTCTCTTTTTGTAAAAAAGGCTACCCAATTCAAATCTGAAATTTTTTTAGAACATAATGAATTGCGAGTGAATGGAAAAAGTATTATGGGTCTTTTGATGCTTGCTCTTACACCGGGTAGTATTGTGAAAATAGAGGCGAATGGTCCAGATGAAAAGGAAGCTGTGACAAATCTTTGCCAACTATTGGAGAAAAAGTCTAAACTGAAATAGATCAAGAGCTCTGAAAGCAAAGAGCACATTTCGCCCTTTTCATTACAAGAAGTCAGATCGGGTTAAGTCCCTGCTTAAAGCAGTATCATAAAACTATCTGCCTTGGGCGTTCCTTGGATATTCCTTGGATGTTCCTTGGGCATTGATAGCCCTCTTTGTCCGTAAAAAGGCGGTGTGTGTATCCAGCCCTTCTCGCTGTTCTCTTCTGTGCCCTTTTATTGGCCTTTTTTTTGGGCTGTACACCTTCTGCCGGTGGTGATACTCCCCCCTTACTTCTGGTGTCTTTGTGGCGAACAACGGTAATCAAAAAAACCGTATCTCTAAAAATGATGGCTCCACCGGAGGCTTCACTCCCACCGATGCTTCTAGTAGTGAATAGGAGGCAGAGTGAGGGTAAAAAACATCGAAAAATACCTAATCATAAATCGAATACTATACCTCCCTTCTCTATTTTCAATAATGAACCATAAATTCAGCCACCTTTACAATATAACTTTATTATACTGATCTCTTTTGTGAAACAAGAAGTCGGCCGCAAAAAATACGCAAAACGAAAAGGGGCTCAAAAAGAAAAGGTACTAAGGTACTAACGAAAGGGATGGGTAACGTTACTTTCTGATATAGGAGCTCCGAATGGTTGGCGTAATCACCAGTGATTGACTCGATTTTTGTTTCACGCTTTTTTGCCCCAGCTGTTTAAAGTATATAGTCAGCCTTGAAAAACCAGAATACTATGGATATTTCGCATTTATAAGCTATTCTGAAGTAAAAAGTAGTACCCATAATCGCAAGGTTTTGCGAAAAGGTGTTCAAAAGCTTGTGTTTTTCAAGCATTATTTTTCAGAGGTTCCCTATGTTAGCTCAAAAAAAAAATGATTATCAAAGAGACTTGTTTAAGACGAATTTGGAAGGTATGCTCAATCATAATGAGCCCTTATTTCGTTTAGCTCAGAAAATAGATTGGGAAAAGTTTGATACTGAATTTGGTAAACTCTATTGTCCTGACAATGGCCGTCCAGCCAAGTTAACCCGCTTGATGGTAGGACTGCATTACTTAGTTAAGCTTGAAAAAGGCACTATATTAAGAAAATGCCATAACCCATATTTCCTTTTTTAAGGAAATATTAGTCAGATATTGCGGAATAAATTTAAGCCAAGAAAAAGCTTTTAGCAATTTTCTCATATTAAAGCCAGCACCTAGTAAAACCGCATACATCTTATCACCTTCTTGCGTTAAGAGGTGATTTCGTCGTACACCTCCATCATTCTTCATGTGACCAATGATGGGTTCAATAGCGGCTCTTCTTTTCATCCACTTGCGTAAACTACGTTTCATTTTTTTCTTCCTCTTTGCGCCAACAATGTGAACTGTTATCCCATCTTTAACTTTCGCTCCTCTATAACCTCTATCCACAAAAACTTCTTTTACACTTAATGAATTGGGTAAAAACCTTTCTACCTGTTCTATGGCCGATGGTAATGTATGCCCATCAAAAGGATTACCATGTTTTGCCATCGCGCCTAAAACAAAGTTACCTTGACTACTTGTCACGTAACTTGCCTTACATCCAAATTCATACTTCTTATGCGTTTTTCCTTTAGAGATACATTCTACTTCCGGTGCATGTAAACTATAAACTTTGTTTTTGCTATCCTTGGTTTGATCGTAAAGACGGTGAAGAAGACACAAAGAAGATTCATAATTTTTATGTAAGTCTATAGAATGTAATTTACGCTCTACATCCCGTAAAACACGGCCAAAATAGGTTTTTAAGCTCTTTTGCTCACGCCTTGCAAGTCTGTATTTACGTCCTCTAAAATATCGGTTCTGCATTAATAATGACTTTTTAGATAAACGAGAATAACTTTGGCGAA
>CBDHEM010000070.1:0-21433 GCA_965261955.1 Leptonemataceae bacterium | reverse complement strand
TCTCTTATTTTGGCTAAAAATAATATATATATAATTCTGTTTCAGCCCTGGTTCGGGAGGTTGAATTTCGAATAGGTCAAACGTTCACAGCGCATGTCAATACATGTATGTTATACCGAGTGTGTTATCCTCAGTCGTAAAAAAACTTATAATTATTATTAACATAATAAGATTCTGACTACGAATTTTTGTCTTCCTCAGCTTTGGCTCGGGGTTCAGACTAAATCCTGGGTCAGTCTCGGTTCGAAAGTCTAAGGTCGGCTTAAAGTTTGGGTAAGCCGTTGGTTGGGAGGTTCAGGGCCAGGTCTTAGTCTGGGTCAGTCCCGGTTCGGAGGTCTATGGTCAGCTTAAAATCGGGTTAAGCTGTGGGTTTGAAAGTTTAGGACTATGTCTGAGTCTTGGTCAGTGCTGGTTCGAAGGTCTAAGTTCGGCTTAAAAGTCTGGTTTAGCCTAGGGTCAGGAGGTTCAGGACCAGGTCCGAGTCTGGGTCAGTCCTAGTTAGGCAAGTTGGACAAACTGAGTTACTAGGTCTGAAAATTCCGGCATGTTTGAAAGTTCCATTTCGACAAGATCAATAGGTTGATATATCGAGTGTTGACAAAGTCGAGGGGTCGACTGCGGCGACACAGCAATAAATCGACATGTCTACAAGCTTTATTTAAGCTCAGAACCAGCTGTTGACAAAGTATAATAACTAAAAGAGGTGAACCGATCTACAGCTAATTCCCGACGTTTATCTGTGTACACGTAAACCACGGTTATCAGAGCAGCTATTTACAATCACAGACAAACAAAGGACTACACAACTACGTATTATCAGCTGTCGCCCAATATTTATACCTCCTTTAAGAATAGTAATTAACAGGCTAAGGTATCACCCAATGGTGAAATTAAGGTGAAAAATCAATGAAATATCACTAAACTTTAAAGCGGCCATCTAGGACGAAGGCTGATGAGAGCCTCTGCCGGCCACATGTGATATACAGTAAAATTCCTATATTAATACCAACTTTGAGACTGTCCAAAAGTGGTCTTAAAGACCACTTTTGGACAGTCCCAAAGGTGGTCTCTCATCAGATGTACACTGGGTGTAGAAAATGAAAAAAAGAATAACTTAAACTTTACAAATAAGGTTTTTAATGGATAAAATATCTTAATTTTAGGTGGTCTTAATAGCGGAATTTCACTGTATTTGGATCACTGCAGACTATATCCAAATAGTGATCAATAAAGACTCTTGCACGTGTGAATTATGTTTGATCTTAGTCACTGCCGGTCCCACAGCTTTAGAAGACATGTTTTCTCGGTATGTGACTCATTATGCAGGCGTGATAAGGATTCACGAGTCACGAAAAGGAAGTCTAACGTGCATATGAGTTATAGTCGGATAATTTTATAAACTATAAACACATCCTGGTCATTGAATCTGTATACTGTCATGTCGGGACGGTCATTTAACCTAACTTCACTTGTCCTGGGCAGGCTTAGACCTACTAAACCAGTCTGTCCTAATATGGTAGGTAGGCAAATCAGAGTACTTAGGCTAAACCACCTGGTTACACCCCCGCTACTTTGCTGAAGTATTTTTATAGCTATCATTAAAACTGTTAAGCATTTTTAAGGTTTTAAAGGCAGAAAACGCATTTTTTGAGGTTTTTTAAAGGCAGATAACGCATTTTTTTTAGGTTTATAAAGGCAGATAACGCAAAACTATGACAGTTACACCCATAATTCGTATCTTATTCCATAACATCTTAATTTTCATTAATTCCCATTAGAAATGATCCAAACAATGAAAGAGCTATAGATTTTATGGACATATAACTAAAACAACATAAAATTCCTTAACTAAGACCACTCAAAATAAAGACCACTACTTTTCCCAGAAAAATCATTATTCGCCAGGTCTTATTTCATTTTCTAAAAAATACAAGGCCCGAGGTCATAGAAATTTTTTCATGCCCGACTCCGCTGAGAAATGAAATTTGTTCCGCTTATAAAAAAATTAAATACCAACAATTTATTTTTTTTCCCCTGCAAAGCAGAGTTGAGCATGATTTTTTTCCTGCTAATAAATATTAAAATGCAAACAATTGTTTGCATTTTAATATTTTTAGCAGGAAAATATTTTCATAACCTTGGGCCCAGTGTCCCTCTGATAAGAGACAATCTTTAGAACATTCTAACAAGGCTCTTTAAGGCCACGTTCGAAAAGCGCCAAGGTTATCCTAACATAAGAATTTTGCTGCTTACGATCATGAAACTTTCACTGGTAATTCAAACTTGAAAATGAAAGCCATTAAGGTACGCCGCTTTAATTCACCGAACAGCATGTGCGCCCTCTACGAAGTTTCACAGACTCCATAATGAGCCCGGCACCGGAGATGTTCATAAACCTTCGAGACAAAAAGAAATGAAACATTTTTTTTATGTTTAAGACTATTACAATTTTAATATTCTCTCTTTCTCTCTCGCATTTTTTTAACATTTTGTGTCTGCAAAACAGGCTTTCATTTGGGTTCAATTATTATGAACCAGGAACAAGGCAATCCTCAAACTGCTCACGTGTTTTAAACAGTTTTTACTCAACCTCGTCAGGCCTGACTGTGAATAATTTCCTCATTTTCACTATCAACAAATTTTCTCGAGACCGACATTAACGAATGAAACAGGGCAGATAATCAAGTAAAGCACACATACCTTTGTTTTAAATCCATTCTACCGTTTTTCTGTTTAAAGATTAACTAGTTTATAGAAATATCACTGTATCTGGGAAGTTCTCACTCAAAAAGGAGGGTCGTTTCACGTATTCTAGAAAGGCGGGTCTGATTTTCGACATAATATTTGTAGGATTATTCTAATGACACAAGAGCTTCCTGGAAAATAGGTACAGAATTATTTATCTCAAAAAGGAAAAGAGGTAGACCCTGCTTTAAAAAATCGTTTTAATTAACAAAAGAAAACGATCAGCATTATCCAAATATCAGGAAACTGGAACACATGTACCCCGTTTCCTGGACCACAGACCCCAACTTATGCCGTTCATTTCGACGCAAGACATCGTTCTCACTACTGTGACAAGACCTCGTCGTCAGAGTTTCTAAGTTTATGACGCACTAACCACGGATGCAATTCAACGGCTTGTTTCTGAACGACCCTCTATATCCACCGTTATCAGCAATTTGCGTACAAATGTAATTTCCCCGTATCAGGACGTATTGCACTATCAGTGATAAAACAGGATCATTGAAAAATCTAATCACGAGTTTGTGTCCTGGTATATAGTCGAACAGCCTAATGATAATTCACGAAATGGGAAACATTCGCAAGGGAGATAATACGGAAAGTTTTCATTACGCAAAGAGCATCCCCCTACACCCACATTTATACAGGTAAAAGTTTGTTAAAATACAGAGAAATTCTGCTATTACGACCACCTAAAATATAAGCATCTTATCTATTAAAAACCTTACTTACAAAGTTTAAGTTATTCTTTTCTTTATTTTCTACACCCAGTGTACCTCTGATTAGAGACCACCTTTGGGACTGTCCAAAAGTGGTCTTTAAGACCACTTTTGGACATTACCAAAGGTGGTCTTAATAAACGAATTTAACTGAATATATTTTCTTCCATATTACTGCTCGAATGATACATTGTTGTACTCGTTAGAACCGCCTTACAAACATCAAAAGTCTGGATTTGTTTATTTCCTACCTGCTATATCAACTGAGCTACCTGGGTCCAGTTGTTCAAAACTAACGGCGTCATTAATTTCAATCTTTAATATCTCAAATACGCCAATAATTCTGTTGAAAAAAAAATGTGAGAAGCTCTCATTTTTTCAACAAAAATATCGGAATATTTGATTATAAAATTGTAAAACACTTACTGAGTTGACCTCTTCATGGGCTCGTTAAGCTAACGATGCTTTGAACAACTGGTCCCTGGACGTAATTAAAAGGGTTCCTCTTTTCTTTTTAATTTAATTTACCAATCATTTCTTCTATGTTCAAAGGACAGGCGCTTGAAGTTCCAGCACAGACTGATCTCAAAGGTCGAAACGCAAAAGTGTTCAATAACAATATCGAAGAAATTTATAAAATGGCCTATAGTCATTCTTATTTTCGTCTTCTAAAGTGTTAATGGTCTAACCTCAAGCGCCTGTGTTCAGAGCCCATTATGGATGTGGAAATTCCAGATTAATCATTTGATAAAAAAGGATTTCGCTTTCCAAGAATTGTTTTTTTTAAAAAAAAAAAAAAAAAACAATAGATACATTTCAATAATACGAAGTAAAAAAAAAAACAAAAAAAAAAAAAACGTGCTAATGATCATGCAATAAATCAGTTATATGATAGTTAATCATGAGATACTGTAGGCATCATTTAATGGAGTTATATTTTGTGAATGGGTGGCACTTGGGCGGCCAGACCGGAGACTAAGTCCGCACGGGTGTGCTTTTTTGGTCGTGGCCGCCCAAGTGCCACCCCGGGGAAGGGTTTATGCTGCAGTAAGAGGAAAATAACTTAGTCGTTTTATGCTGCAGTAGTTTTATGCTGCAGTAAGAGTTTTATGCTGCAGTAATATTTTTATGCTGCAGTAAGAGTTTTATGCTTCTGCAGTAAGAGGAAAATAACTTAGTCGTTTTATGCTGCAGTAAGAGTTTTATGCTTCTGCAGTAAGAGGAAAAATAACTTAGTCATTTTTATGAAGGCGCTCAATTTTTCGCTAGGAGTTAAGGTTTAGGGAAAATAACTTAGTCATTTTGGGATAGATGTTTCATGCTGCAGTGAGAAGAAAAAAGAACTTAGTCATTTTTTGGGATAGATGTTTTATGCTGCAGTGAGAAGAAAAAATAACTTAGTCATTTTGGGATAGATGTTTTATGCTGCAGTGAGAAGAAAAAAGAACTTAGTCATTTTTGGGATAGATGTTTTATGCTGCAGTGAGAAGAAAAAAGAACTTAGTCATTTTTTGGGATAGATGTTTTATGCTGCAGTGAGAAGAAAAAAGAACTTAGTCATTTTATGAAGGCGCTCAATTCTTCGCTAGGAGATAAGGTTTAGGGAAAAGAACTTAATCAATTTTTTTAGGGGTAGTTATATGTGAGGGTTAAAAGACAAAAAAGACTAGTTTTATTTGAAAACACCACTTTATTTATTTGATAACTTGACACATTGTAATAAGAGTTTGTTTTTTATTTAGTCTTTTTCTTCTTTGTAATTTCTATTTTCTTCGTAGCTACACCAAGTCCTGTGCGTTTGTTGGAATTCTGTCCAAGTCCTGACTGCGTGTTAGAATACTGTAGTTCATGGTCTGTCTCAGATGTAACAACACTGAGGTGAAGTGGAATGTTGATAGGTGGAAGTTCCACTGATGTTCTTTTCTGATGGCCTTCTTCTAACTGTTTCACTCTCTTTTTGAGATCATTGATTTCCTTGGCCAATATTTCAATAGCTTCTGTTTTCAATTGTTGCTGTGACTGTTGTGGTTGGGTATAATAAATCTGATGTGTTGGTACTGTATACTGTTGCTGTTGTTGTTGTTGCTGGCTTCCATGCGTTCCATCACTAAACACTTCATAAGTTGCCTTTGATAAAATATCTGGATTGTTGAGGAGATCTTCGAATGATATCTGTTGCTCCATGATTGCAATTTTTTGGAAAAATCAATAGTGCATTGGCTTTTATACTCCTGAGGTGGATTGACCTACTTTGAAAAATGCCTTATTTCACGTCCGCGTTGTCGCTATAAATCGAGCGCATTGACCCAGTTCGTTACACTGTTTTTGTGTACTTCGAAGAAGATGGCAAACACTTACGATTGCGAAGCTTACCTGAGGGCATTGGAGGAGCAGGTCGAGGCTATGCAGAAGGGAGGTGAAGAACTATTGGGAGTGATGGAGGTAGTGAAGAGACAAGTGGACTCCATGATCATATCATTAGGGAATTTGAAGTTGATGGTGGACATGACCCGACGGGCGGCGACTTTGGCGCATGGCGGTCGAGTAGTGGAAAGGGTGGAGATAAAGAAAGAACAAGAAGACAGCAACTTACGGTCGAGGCAACTGAATCTGCGACAACAGCAAGAAATGATGTATTCGCCAGCCAGTCCATCACCACCAGCTAGTCCATCACCACCATCTACCCCATCTACAGCTACGGCTGAGGAAGCAGAAGATTGGGGCAGTGTGTCCACCACCAACTATTGCCAGCATGAAGAGGACTGGGATAAAGAAGTTGGGGATACGAGCTACTGTATTCCCTCTTACAGAACTGTGCGATTCACGCATAATATGCATTGTCTGGCCTGTGGTCGGCATGTATGCGAATGCCAATGCCCTAGTTTCTTCTAAGAAACAAAAAAAAAAACACACAAAACGGCCCTTTTCAGGGCCAACATATCATCCAGATTGAAATAACTTTGTCATAATGTCATTAGAAAATAATAGGTATAGAAAAAATATAACTTAGTCATTTTTTTTATTAGTATGCCCCATAAGCTTGCATGGAGAAATATTTTTTCTTTGTTGACACTGCATACTGATTGGCTCTGGGGTCTCAAGTGTGTGATTGGTTATTGAGTTAAAGTAGGTCAATCCTCTTTCATTCGTATATATACTTGTGCTTCTAGCTGATTTATTTATCATCATGGATATGCCAAAGGCAGGAAAGTGTATCGTTTGCAAGGCCCCATGTTGGTTAGAATGCAGTAAATGTTACTGCGTTCTAGCCTACCTGAGGCAGAAACACAACTGCCCAGAGCCAGATGAGGGTATTGCGGTGCCTCTATGCACAGTATGTGAGAAGAAATACAATTCCAAACCGTTGGCTGTTATTAGGGCAATACAGCGTTGCTAGTGGATAGCAATACCACAACGGCCCTTTTCAGGGCCACTACAATGAATTCAGATTGAAATAACTTTGTCATAATGTCTATTGTGTCCACAGAGAGTTGGAGGAAAAAAGAGCGGTAATCATTTTTTATTATTTGTTGTCGACTTTTGTTAACTTGTATGTGATTGGTTTTTAATTTTCAAAAAGTAGGTCAATCCATGTATGTGGGTATAAAAGGTCTGTGTTCTTTAAGCTTTCTCTCTATATCCATCCTTCCAGTATGGGTTTTAAATTATTTAAAAAGATAGTTGCTTTCTTCCAGCGACGGTATAGTCCTGACCTGGAAAGAAAACAGCCTTCTGCACCACCATTAGAGGTTGAAGAAGAGAGACAGCTGCCGCCACCATTGTTGATCGAGGCTGAATACTGGAAGGAGGTAGAGCGCTATCAGAATAGGGTAGCGTTAAGGCAGTTTTTGGCCAGGAGAGGGATAGGCTTGGCATCCAAGCTAAAACCTTTGGCCGTGGTGGAACCTTTCCGTTGCTAATTGATAGCAACAACACAACAGCCCTTATCAGGGCTTACCCATTGATTTCGTTAAAGAATAACTTTGTCATAATGTCATCATGAAAAAAAATAACAAAGACTAATTTTTCAGTGAAATCATTTTTTTAATCATAAGAAAATAATTTTAAAACTGTAATGAACATAAGAACACACATAGCTGATTTGAACAATTATAAAATGTTTTTTTCTTTTACTGATTGTCCAGTATTTGGTCACAGTCTTTCATCGAGTGTCCATCTTCTTTACATACAAAACAATATGGTTTCTTAGCTTTCTTTTTTCTAAGTCCTTCTCTTGTATTTTTCTGCTGTGGAGTTGAATGCAAAGTTGTTTGTCTTCTTCTTTTCTGACGATGTTCTTCTTCCTCCTCATCATTATCATCAACATATGGAGAACGTGATCGTTTTCTCTTAGTTGTTGTCATTGATGAAGAAGATGTCTCCTCCTGCTCCTGTTGTGATGATGTTGATGGCATGTTTTCATCCGAAAGAGCTTTTTCAATATGTGGACAGTTAGGTACCCAGTGACTGGGTGAGTGGCAATAATAACACTCTCCATAGGGTGGCTTTTTCTTGTAGTTCTCAGGCTGTGTACAATCTTTGATCCAATGTGATTTATCCCCACATCTGTAACATCCTTCTTTCTTTTCTTTGTCCTTGAACAAGTTCTGTTGTCGAAGTGAATTTTCTAATGACTGTAGTAATTCAATATCTTTTCTTTCTTTTAATAATCTTCTCAATGATGTACAGTGGTAATAGATTCTCTCAGGTTCAGTGTAGTACTTCTTTACTCCTAGTTCTTGTTTGTTGTTGTTGTTGTCCATGATGTTGACTCTTTGCTAGTCTGAAGTCGACTGATGTTCTGATCCCCAAGTGGTTCTTCTTTTATACTGTGTTCAGAGCCACGTCGTCTCGTCTTGGAAAGTAAAAAGTTGATGACTTCAGGATTGTTAGCGATACAGCTTTGCCAGTTTTCAAATGTGATCCCTGTATCTTCGCTGAGTTTATACTTGGCACACGACCACCAAAGCTTTTGGAAATCTTCAAATGTTTCTTGTTCGTTGAGTTTGCTTTGAGTTTCTTCTGGCGAGATATTTTCATGAGAAAATAGAAGATAGACACAAGTTAGTAATTTTCTGTATGGTCTGAATTTTAAAACTTGTGATAGAGGTACTTCAAACCACTTCTTATCCATGTTGAGACTGAATTCGAACTGATGACCAAACACTGGTGGACTGTTCAATTTATAGTGTCAAGGCATCGATCTGAGCGCACAATTCATCGATGTCTGTCTCCATGGGGATTTCTTCTTCTTCTTCTTCTTCTTGCTGGTTTGAAGAAGTAGTAGTAGCAGTAATAGTTGTGTGGTCCTCTACCATGGGTTCTTCATCTAGGCCCTTGATCAAATCGTAAATATAGGTGATCACGTCTTCATTATTGGCTACATAGCTTTTCCAATGAATAAATTTGACGGTAGAATCATCTATTAACGTGTTCTTGTATCTTGCAATTTCTTTCATAGCCTCTCGGAAGGACATGAAGATTTCATATTGTCTCAGCCACTGTCGGATACCCTCTCGTGATTTTAAGAATTCTGCATCCTCAGGTTCAAGGGATAAAATATGTTCCAGTGCAAGTCTGTAAATGTCAAATTTTAAAATCTGATCTAACGATACTGGTAAACTTTTCCTGATGATTCTGCTCAACATCTTGTTTCTTTTTGTTTTCTAACCAAGCATGTAGTCACTAAATTTAGATGGAAATTTTAAGTTGATCTTAGGTGTGAATAGCTCGTCCTCTAGTAGTTCTTGGTTACCCAATGTGACATTATGTCCTGGTAGGCTCTTTATATACTCCTCTCTTGATCTTCCCCAGAAACCATCTGCTTCTAATAGGTGAAGATGAGGATGATTCCAACCACAAAGTAAGAGTTTCACTTGATCCTGGGTGCATTCGTCCTTTAGTAAAAGATACCCAAATAGCACATTGTAACATCTCTCTGAGATATTGCCGAAAAATAATAAGTTGGATTGTTCTTTGACCATAAGGGAAGTCATAGCCCATGCATCTCTTAAGTTGAGATTGTGAAATCCAACGACCCATAGTTTGGCTTTATTTATTCTGTGTTTATAGATAAAATGAGAACGGGCTATGTCCCTGTAATACTTTTCTCTTCTTTCTGACGGTAAGAGTACCAAACCATCCATGTCCAGGAATAACTGTTTTAAAGCAGTTAAATAAGTGGCTTGCGATCCTGTCTTGATGGCTCTTTCCAGTCTTTTTAAATTGACTTTAAACCAGGCATCCTGAATTTGGCTTCTGAATTCTAATCCTCTGGCACAGCTATACATCAATTCTTTAAAGATTATTTGCTGTAGTTCTGGAGGTAGATAAAACTCAGCCATCTCTGAAAAGTAGAAAGACGATATGTCTGTAAAATGGACAGGTATTTATACTTTTTTCTTCTGAAAATTTTTGTAGTCTCGCCTGACTTTTTTTGTTTCTGGTTTCATCATTAAACCCTAACCAAGTATTTAAAGTGAATGCATTGTGACTTGTGGAGTAAATAACACGATGGCATCACAAAGGGAAGTATATCATTGGTTCTTCACTCCTTTTAGAGACTGGTCATTAACTTACGAACACTGTCATAGATGTACAAAATATGAACTTTGTTATCTATTTCAACTGGATTCAGCACCTATCGGGTTTGAAGTTGAAGATCCCTTTTACCATCCTCATAACACATTTCTATGTAAAAATTGTTGGAAGAACATCATACTTTACAACGTGTTTCATCCTAATCATCCACGTCGGAATAAATTTGATGGGAGGAGATATCAAAGAATACCAGAAACTGATTATGACTGATATTATACTATAGGGTTATTTTGCCTATACAAAAAAACATGTAGTCTCGCCTGACTTTTTTTTTGTCTCTGACAGAACTTTTTCTTTTTTGTTAGTTAGAAGTCAAGACAGCATATATAAAGGCAATGAATTCAGACTTGGGTATCATTTCGTGGATTAAAGTAGCTTAGAATATACACAATGCCAAAAAGAAAAAGAATTATTACCCCACCCACATCAGACTCTGAAGAAGAAAATAAGACATCAGATAAAAAATATATGAAAAGAAGAAGAGTAGATTCAGATACAGAAGAAGAAGAAGAAAATACATATAGACCTTATTATCATATCCAGCCTGTGAAACAGAGAGAATCGAGAATCTTTAGAACCAAAGCCAATGTCTACAATGTGAATGTGGAAAAATTTCCAGAAAAAGGATCGCCCTTAGAATTTATTCCACAATTGTTTCAACATTTGGTAGATGACATCAAGCGCCATGCCCAAGCTCAAGAAGAGGACAAGATACGGTTGAGTATTTACCATCCAGCATTAAAACTTGGCGTCTTTGTACCTTTCACAGATGTGTCCTCATTGACAGGAGAATCGATTACAGATGAATTGGAGAAAGTGTTACAGTCCAATGAAGATTTTAAAATTGATGATGGTCAGATGAGCATGGAAGTGACCCATACACGTTTACCTACTGGCTCTGGAAGAAAAGTGTTACACCATGGATTGTATTTTGAATCCAGCAACATGATAAAAACAAAACTTAGTATGGTGAGAATCAACAATACCGAGGATTCGATGTGTATGGCCAGAGCGATTGTGGTTGGAAAATGGAATGCCGATAAAGAGGATAGCCAGACATGGAAGAAGACTTGGAGCTATATCAGAGATTCTAGAAAATCATTTCAGACTCTAGAAGCCACCAAATTATTGGAGAAAGCTCAAGTCTCCAAGAACAAACCTTGTGGCATCGATGAGTACAAGAAATTTCAAGCTGTATTAGCACCCAACTACTTGATCAAAGTACATTCACCACACCCGAAAGATGGACTCATTTTCAAGCCACAGTTTCAGATGACTCGAGACACTAAAGTGATACATATCTACTACAATGGAGAAAATCATTATGATACCATTACCAGTGTAACAGGATTTCAAGGATGTAGTTACTATTGTGAATTTTGTGACAAAGGCTATAACAATCGAGGAGATCATCACTGTCCTTATGGATGTGACTGTTGTTACAGTGACACGAAATGTGAGCCTGGAGAGATGCATAAATGTTCCACATGTAAACGAACCTTCTATAGTGCGTCTTGTTTTAATAAGCATAAAGTGATTCGTTCAGGACAGAAAAAATCTATTTGTCAGTTAGTGTTTAAATGTTCAAAGTGTGGACACAAGATCATAGAAAGTAAGAAAAATCATATCTGTCCAGGAAAGAGAAAGTGTCATATTTGCAAAGAAATTGTTGGGCCTGACCATCAATGCTACATTCAAAAATATGTTTGCAAACAGGATGATGAGTCAGAGGATGAAGAAGAAGAAAATGAAAAGAAGTCACAAAAATTTATTTTCTACGATTTTGAGTCCACACAAGAGAGTGGGGAACATCAAGTCAATTTCTGTGTAGCCCACAGAGCTTGTGATAAGTGTATGCATTTACCTGTAGATACTTATTGCAAGACCTGTAGTGAGCTACCAGATCATGGAAGAGAAATGATATTTGAAGGGGAAGATACCTTATACCAATTTTGTCACTGGTTGTTTCAAACTTATAACAAAGGTTCCATCTGTATAGCTCATAATTTTGGTGGTTATGATGGGCAATTTATTTTACGCCATATCTTGGAAAAGGGAGTGTTTAAGCCTGATGTAATCATGAATGGACATACCATTATTACCATGAAAGCAGGAAAACTGAAGTTTATAGATTCATATCAGTTTTTACACATGCGACTGGCTAATTTTCCCGATACCTTTGGCCTGACAGAAATGAAAAAAGGGTATTTTCCCCATTTGGCAAACACTCCAGCTAATCAGAACTATGTAGGACCTTATTTTCCAGTTGACATGTATAATCCAGGACAAATGTCAGTGAAAGATCGTGAAGCTTTTTTGACATGGCATCAAACCAAAGTAGAATCAAATACCATCTTTGACTTTAGAAAAGAAATGGAAGAATATTGTCGTAGTGATGTGGATATACTTAGGAGAGGTTGTGCCTGTTTTAGACAGCAATTGATTAGTATCAGTGGTCTAGATCCTTTTGTTGAAGCCTGTACGGTTGCACAAGTCTGTATCAGAATATGGAGAAAAAATCATATGCCTGAAAATAGTATTGCCATTATACCCCCTGAAGGATACCCTAATCAGAAAAAGTACTCGATTAAAGCTGTGCGATGGATTCAAGGGATAGCCAAGAAATTAGATACCAAAATTCATCATGCGTTAAACGGGGAGAAACCAAAGTGTGTGGACATTATGTCGATGGGTACGATCCGGTTTCCAAGACAGTGTACGAATTTCAAGGGTGTTATTGGCATGGGTGTAAGAGATGTTACCCAGATCGTCAAAAGATCAACACTTACAGCTGCTTAACTATGGATCAACTTTATTTACAAACCTATAACAAGATCGAAACATTGAAGCAAGCGGGCTACGAAGTGATTGAATTATGGGAATGCGAATATGAAGATTTGTACAATGACAACCAAGAATTTAAGGACATGGTCGATACAGAATATACCAACTTAGATCCGTTAAGACCCAGAGATGCTCTGTTTGGCGGCAGAACCAATTCAACGAAATTATACCATGAAATCGACGAAATGACCAATGAAGAGCTCAAATATATCGACGTTTGTTCGCTGTACCCCTACATCTGTAAATATGGATTGTTTCCATTAGGACATCCCGAGATTTTGTCCCAAGAAAATATTGACCAAAATAATATTCAACAGTACTGTGGACTTATCAAATGCAAAGTATTGCCACCTCGAGACTTATACCATCCCGTATTGCCCTACAAATGTAACAAGAAATTGCTGTTTCCACTTTGTCGAACCTGTGCAGAACGATGTGATAATTCCAAGTTATGCGATCACGAACGAGAAGAAGACCGAGAATTGGTTGGGACGTGGGTCAGCATCGAATTATTTGAAGCATTGAAATTAGGATACCAATTGAAAGACGTCTATGAAATATGGCATTTTCCCGAAACCAGTCAATATAACAAAGAAACTGGCGAAGGAGGGATCTTTACAGAATACATTGACACCTTTTTAAAAATCAAACAAGAAGCGAGCGGGTATCCCGATTGGTGCAAAACAGAGAAAGATAAAGAGAAGTTTAAGCATGATTATTGGGACGCAGAAGGCATTTGTTTGGAACACGTTGAAAAAAACAAAGGGCGACGAGGGATCAGTAAGATCTGTTTGAATAGTTTATGGGGAAAACTGGCACAGAGAAATAACATGCCCAAAACGGAATACATTTCAAATCCAGCAACTTATTTTGATTTAGTCACTAATCCTTTAAAGAAAGTCAAAAATGTAGATGTTTATGGAGAACAGTTTTTACATGTCAACTGGGAAGATATGGAGTCCATCATTGAACCTCATGATTGTAGCAATGTAATCATTGCATCCTTTGTCACAGCCCAAGCTCGACTTAAATTGTACAGTGTTTTACTGCCTCTAGATAAACGTGTCCTCTATTTTGATACAGACTCCGTCATCTATATTCACAGACCTGAACTTTGGAATCCTACCATTATCAATAATCGATTGGGTGAATGGACTGATGAAGTACCTCAGGGTCAAATCATCTCGTTTGTAGGTTTAGGACCCAAAAATTATGGGTATGAATACTTTGATAAAGAGAAAGACGACATTTTTTCCACCTGTAAAGTCAAAGGGGTTACTTTAGATTATAACACTTCCCAACTCATTTATTTTGACCGATTGTTTGAATGGGCTCAATCCAATGATAGAGATTTTCAGCAACCAGTATCTTATCCATTTCGAATCAGAAAACATAAAGATGGAAAAGTCACCACTGAAAAACAATCGAAGGTGTATCGATTTACGTATAACAAACGGGTCATTATCAAAAATGGATATACTGTACCGTACGGCTACAAAAAACCTGTGTAATTTTTTTATGTGTATGTATGTATGCTGTATTGATAAATATTGTTGTATGAATAAAAAAAAAAAGATATAAATAGTTATGTTCTTCCTTGTTCTTTCTCAGTTTTTCATCATGTCTTCTGCCGTTCAATCAGTCTTGTTGCAAGACGTTCAAGAAATTCAGAGTTTATTTTTCAAACATCCTGCAAATATTTTCATCTCAGGTCCAAGTGGATCTGGAAAAACAGAATTTGTGAAAAAGATGATTGACTATAAAGAAGATCTTTTTAATATTTTACCACAACGTATTGTGTGGTGTTACAAAGAATGGCAACCTGCCTATAATATTTTGAAAGAACGTGAAGGTTCTAACCTCACATTTGTAGCTGGCATTCCCAACGATGACGATGAAATTGTCAGTGATCCCAGTTTTACTCACTTGATCGTTTTTGACGATATGTTAGGAGATAAAGACGAAGAAAAAATCAAATTGTGGTTTACAAGAAAAGGACATCATAGAAACGCCAGTGTGGTGTATATTACGCAAAATTTATTTCAACAAAATAAAACATCTCGCACCATCAGTTTGAATGCTCATTATTTGATTTTATTTCAAAGTCCACGAGATAAAAAGCAAATCAAAGTATTAGCCCAACAACTTCAGTCCCCTCATTTGACTTATGCTTTTAATGATGCCACTTCCAAACCCCATGGATATTTGCTGGTTGATTTAAAACCAGATACTCCAGATCATTTAAGATTTAGGACTGAGATATTTCAACATTGGTTTACAAAATCAGATCGTGAAGGACCCGTTGTGTATTATCCATCAGTATAAAAGTAAGGGTATGCATAACACTTAGTTTAGATTCACAATGGCACCAAAAGCTAAAACATCGGTTAACTTGATTCGGGCTCTTTACAATTTGAGTCGAGAGCCTAATACGGAAAAACGCAAAAAATTACTCAATGCAGGTTTGATTGAAATGATTAAATGGTTTTCTTTAGCCGCTCGTAAAATTACTGAGGGTAAAATGAAATTACCTAAACAAACTCAGAGATTCATGGATAAACATAAAGAGGATGTCAGAAAATTAGCTAATCCTATCCTAGATCCTAATGTCAAACGGAGTATCATTTTAAAACCAGGTGGAGGGGGTTTCTTGGGTGGTGTCATCATACGAAGTCTAATACGTTGGGATGGCAATAAATTGATGAGAAAAAGTCGTCGTCGTCGTAGTCTACCAAAGAAGAAAACAAAGAGTAAATTACAGAAGAAAAAAATAAACGATAAATTTGTGACTAAAAGAAAACGAAAAAAGAAGTCTCATCGTCGTGGTGGTCCAAGTATTTCATGGCAAACACTAGGCATGACATCTCCAATGCATAATGCAGAGTTAGCAGCCGCCGCTGCTCGCACACCTTCTCCAATTACGTCGACTTATTTGTCCTCGCCAAACTCAAGTCTCATGGGTATGACTCCCAGAAGATCGATCACACCTCAATCCTCGCCTTCTCCTCGTTTGATTCAAATCAAAAAATTTTCACCTTTGCGTCGTCATGTTGAACATCCTCTCTTACAAACGGCTAGACAATTTGGATTTGAAGCAGCGATGCGACAGAAATATGGGGTTCCCGATAATCAACCTTTTACACTCCCTACCCGTGGACCAAATTTGAAATTCACGAAACGTAAATTGAACCTATAAAAATAACTTAAATGTGTCTGGATGTCACAGTTGATAGTTTGACAGCAATCATGGCACAACGGCGCCGTAGTAGCAAAAAAATCTTGAAAAGAAAAAATATGTTTCTTTTGGCAAAAAAGAAAAAAAATCGACCTCTTTTAATTCAAAAATATGGTTCATTTCTCGAAGGTCTGAGTCGATTACCACCAAGATGTCGTCAGAAAATGATCCGACAATCTCCTAAAGAAGTGATTGATTGTGTGGGTGAATGTTGCTTAAACATTATAAAAGGAAATGTACGGCTCACGAATGCTCAGAAACAACATTTACGATCTCGTAAGCGTCATATTCGTTTACTCAGTAAAAAGAAGGGAGTTCCTATTATAACCAAAAAGAAAATCATTAATCAGAAAGGAGGTGCATTGTTAAGTTTATTGTTACCTCCATTATTAGGATCCGTTCTCGGGGGTCTTCTTCATCCTCCTCGTTAAAAAAATAAATCATGGAAGGGGCGAAAAAAATGGCCATTGTGCCTTACAAAGTGTGGGAAGATATGAAACGGTGGAAAGAAGAACAAATTCAAAAACCTAGGTTACCACCCAATCCTAACGTATCATCCACGGCTCATTTGCAAAGAGATTTATCTTCGGTCTTGGCGAATGATGAGTTATCAGAAGCAGAAAAATCTCAATTGTATGGAGAAACATTGCATAAATTTAAAACAGCTCATCAGAAAGCTTTGAAAGAAACGACTTTATCTCTCGCAACCCCTTCTGCTGCTGCTGGTAGTCAAAATCAATTAGCTAAGATTAATCAACATATTTTGAGCAGTGTTCCTGCCACGATGAAACGAAAAGCTGAATTGTTACTGTCTATGTTGAAAGATCATCCTACCATGTCTTGGGATGAACAGGGCACAGTGAAACTTTATGGGCAACCTATCCCTGGTTCAAATATTATCGATCTGGTCAATGATGTATTGAGAAATAGAAAAGGAATTGAACCTACGGGATGGCAATCTTTTGCAGAAGGGTTAAGAGAATTAAATATTCCTCAAGATGTGGTAGGCAACAGAGATAGATGGGATTGGATACATCATCCTCCTTCTCATCCGTCACCTCCTACTAAAGCTGCTAAATCTCCCGCAGAAGATGAATTTATGACCCCTCCTCCTCAAAAAACAAAGTCCACAGTTGTCAGAAAAAAACGAACTTCGTCTTCTTCTCGTATTCCCCTGCTCACTTCGAAACAAAAACGTATAAAACATGAAGCTTTGCCTAAAAGTTTATCTGGCACGAAAAAACGTTTGCAAGAAAGGTTGTCATTGACTCCTAACCGATTATCTTCCACAAAAGAACATATCAAGAAAGAATTGTTTTCACCTAAGCAATGGTTAAGCTTCGACGATCAATAATGGATAAACTTTATTATGATCCAGAAAGTCCAGCTGGATATGCTGGAGAACAAGCTTTGTTCAGGGAAGCCAAAAAAGTGTCTAAGAAGAAAAAAATTAAATTGAAAGAGGTTAGAAACTGGCTTAAAAAACAAAAGACTTATACTTTACACAAACCTATTCGAAGAAAGTTTTCGCGACGTCAAACTATAGTAGCAGGCATCGATCATCAATGGCAAGCCGATTTAGCAGATCTGTCTCATTTGTCTAAGTACAATAACAAATACAGATACTTGCTTTGTGTCATTGATGTGTTTTCAAAATATGCTTGGGTCGTTCCAATCAAAAATAAAACGGGACATACTTTGATTCAAGCTTTCAAATCGGTACTGAAAACAGGACGCCATCCAAAAAGCTTACAAACTGATAAGGGTACGGAATTCAAAAATAAAGAATTTCAACATTTTTTAAAGTCCAAACACATTCATTTTTTCACTACCGAAAATCCTGAAACGAAAGCCAGTATTGCTGAAAGATTTCAACGCACTTTGAAAAGTCGTATGTGGAAATATTTTACTCATCATCGTACTTTAAAGTATGTGGATGTTCTTTCCAAATTAGTTCGAGGTTACAATCATGCTTTTCATCGAAGTATTCAACGTTCACCAGCTTCTGTCAATTCTGACAACGAAGTCCTCGTGTCTGAAACTCTCTTTGGCAAAAAGAAGAAAACAAAAAAATCGAAACGGATCAAACAACCTTTATTCAAAGTCGGTGATTTTGTAAGACTCAATAAAACAAAACGTACATTTGATAAAGGATATTTGCCCAATTGGACTCAAGAATTATTTCAAATTTCCAACGTGCTGAAACATCAGACTCCACACACCTATAAAATAGTGGATCTCGATGGAGAAACCATCAGTGGTAGTTTCTACTCCCAAGAGTTACAACCTGTAGAAAAAGAGCAAATTTACGAAATAGAATCCATTCTTGATCGCAGAAAGCGTAAAATAGGCAAAAAGTGGGTGAAAGAAATCAAAGTCCATTGGAAAGGCTATCCTTCTAAATTTGACAGTTGGATTTTAGAATCGGATCTGGTTGTATAAAAACCATGAATCTAAACTTAGGCAGTGCATTTATGCGTGACACGTCTTCCGTGCACTCTGCAGACAGTAGTGAACAAAAATTAGCTAAAAATAAATTGACCTTTCTTTCTCAAATCGTTATTATCTATGCGATCATTATCACATCTCTGGTACAAATCAGTTTGCAAAGTCCAGACAAAGAACTGTGGCTCATTTTACTCAGTACTTCTATCGGATATATTTTACCATCGCCAGGCTTAAAATATAAGCGTTCAGCAGCAGCAGGAGGAGCTTTGCCATCCTCCTCACACTCTTCGGCCGGGGTTCTTCATCTTGGCGACGGAATTGATTCTCCAACTCAATCCAAACCATAAATAAAACATCATGAAAGATTTTTACGTGACTTTACTAAGTGACAGTTCCTTGAACACATTTCAAAAGAATACGCAATCTAATTTCACCGTCAAATTAGATCATCCCATTCAAATTGATAAAGAAAACTGGGAAGTGGCTTTGACAGAAATCATATTACCCTCCGATGTCAAAAATATAACAGAGGAAAATAATTACTTTATTTTGAGATTTTTAGATGCTGACTTGGCTGAAAAAGCAGCCTCAGTTGCAAATAGATCCACTAATGATGATGGGGGATTTGAGGAAATAGAAGCCGAATGTTTAGTAACCGATACCGATTGCAAGGATTTCAAATTATACATTACAAAAGGTTCTTATGTTTCTGCGCAACAATTAACAGAAGAAATACAAAATATAATCCGCAGACGCTATGGTAGAATATTGAAACAGAACAATGCAAATATCAATATCGGTTACGAAAGCAACTCCAAACGGGTAACACTAGATATTGAAAACCCTAAAAAAGTAAGAATCATATTTCCCAAAAGTTTGGCTGAAAAATTAGGGATCAATTCCAGTTTTTTCGATCAACCTATTGGAAGACAAAGACATGCGATCAAATATAGTGTAGATTTAAACACAAATGTGCACCAACTTTTTGTCTACACAGACATAGCCAGTTATACCTTTTTAGGTGATGTCACAGCGCCTATTCTGAGAGTGATCCCTTACGAAGTCAAAAAGGACACAAATCATATTCATAAAGAATTTGTCAATTTGCATTACGTACCAGTGGCAAAATCCTTTATTGATCAAGTTCAAGTGGCTATAAAAGGCGATACAGGGAATGATGTTCCATTCATTTCTGGAAAGACATTGATCAAACTACATTTCAGACAGAGAGAATAAAAACAAAATGTACCCACGCGGTATCGTATGTCAATATGGGTCTGGTTTTCCAGTCTATCGTGGTATACCAAGACAATATGGAAATGGTTTAGGGTCGATCTTTAAAGCAGCTATGCGAACCGTTATTCCCATTTTAAAACCTCTGGCTAAAGCAGGAATACAAAGTGCAAAACAAGTCGCTAAAACTCATGGAGTTGGGGCACTTCGCGATATCATGGCAGGACAAAATGTCAAACAAGTTTTAAAGCATAGAGGCAAAGATGCTTTATCCTCTTTAGGCCGATCTACTTTAGACGAATTAAAAAAATCGAGTATAAATTCAGGTCGAAATCATTCAAGGCATCATTCATCTGCAATCCGTCATTCGGTTCAGAAGGGTCGTGGTCGTAAACGCAAACATAAAAAACATCCAACAGGCATTCCTAAAAAATATCTTAAATTTGAAAAGGATATTTTTGATTAAAAATGATGCAAAGTGGCTCATGCGAATGTAGTAAAACGGAATTAGAAATGCAAGCCGTTCCTCCTACGATGACAACTATGCAAGAAACTCAGTGGACCGATTATCATCCTATCGCTTCACTGGATAGTTATCATGCACCTATCGAATTTGTGATTCCGCCACATACAGAATATTACACAGATTTGTCTCAAACTTATTTGTACTTGAAATTCAGAGTTCTCCAAGCAAATGGTACCAATCTGGATGGTGGGAAAAAAGTCTCTGTGACCAATAACTTCTTTCACAGTATGTTCAGTAGCATTGATTTGTATCTGAATAACAAACTGGTGACAAGTAATACAGATACCTATCCCTACAGAGCTTACATAGAAAACTTATTTTCCTATGGAGAAGATATCAAACTGAATCAGTTGAAAGCAGGAGAACTTTGGGATGAAGATGAAGGTTTCAAATTTGAAAACTTTGAATCTGGTCCAGTAAAAGATCGCATGAAACTCACAGCAGAAAGTAAATCTGTAGAAGCCATGGGACGTTTACATCTGGATTTGGCTATGCAAGAAAAATATCTACCCAATGGTATAGAACTCAAATTACGTCTGAATCGGGCTTCTTCTCAGTTTTGTCTCATGGTGGACGAAGATCCCGCATACCCCGTCGTTGTCAAAATTGATACGGCTACATTGTCAGTAAGACATGTACAACTTCTCCCAGCTATTGCCAACGATCTGAATCAGAGTATTGCCAGACATAATGCCAAATTTCCCATCAGAAGGGTAGAAGTCAAAACGTTCACCATTGGTAGTGGAATGAGATCAAAAATAGAGGACCATTTGTTCCAAGGACAACTTCCAAAACGCGTCTTCCTAGGTATGGTGTCGAACGAAGCCTTTAATGGCAGTGCTGATACTAATCCTTTCTTTTTCCAACATTTCGACCTCAAAAAACTTGAAATCACATGTGATGGACATAATATCTATGGCAGACCATTTGAACCTAACTTTGGACAACAACAGTATCTGCGTTCCTATATGTCAGTGTATCAAGCTCTGAGCACTCCAAACCAAGCACAAAACTGCAACATCGATTATGCCGATTACAGAGGTGGATATTGCTTCTGGGGATATGATTTCACACCAGACCAGG
>CBDHEM010000069.1:690000-1538058 GCA_965261955.1 Leptonemataceae bacterium | reverse complement strand
GGTTACACTTGAAAAAGCAAAGATTATGCCTGACCAAGAAGCAATGGATTTTATTTTTCATCCTGGTTTTAGTACAGCTAGTAAAGTCAGCAAGCTTTCTGGCAGAGGCGTTGGTATGGATATGGCACGTTCTCAGCTAAATAGGATTGGAGGATCTGTCCGGGTTGCCTCTTCTAGTGCAAAAGGGACCTTATTTCATATCGTTTTACCACAGACAATTAGTATTCATCCATGTTTAGTACTTCAGAATAAGGATAATTATTTTGCTATATTTGAACAAGATATTCAAGAGATTGTTAAAGTTGAAAAGAAAAATATTCAATATAAGAACAATCAAATTGCATATAAATTAAGGGATGTTGACTTGCCTATTGTAAGTATAGATAGAATATGTGGCGATAATGATGATGATATAGCCTCATTCGATGAGGCCTTTATCATATCAATTAAAAGCGAAGGTATTCGTTTTGGCATCTTATCAAGGGGTCTTCTTGATAAAGAGCACCTCGTTATTAAGAAGCTAGGAAAGCATTTTCAGTCAATATCGGAATATGTTGGTGCTGCTATCCTAAGCATGGGTAGTATTGTGCTTATACTCAACATATTCTATATTTTAGAAAAACACCTTTCTTCCAGCCATGAGAGGCGCTTGATTGAAAAGTCAGAAAAAAGGAAGGAACACCATGGCAACCACACCTTTGTTATTTTTCAAATTGGTAAACAAAATTTGGCATTTTATTCCCAAGATATAATAAAAATGGAAAAAATAGAGTACACGAGAAATCTATCACTAGTCAAAAAACAATTTTTTGAATTTCAAAATGAAATTATTCCTCTTGTGAATGTTAGAGAAGTGATCAATCCAAATTTTCCTGCAAGTAAGCCTCCTTCTTATTTGATTTTTGTTAAAATTAAGCAACAGACATATGCTTTGTTGACAGAAGATATCGTCCACATCGGGCATCACAAAGTAAAGTTAAGTAAAGGTAGGGGAAAAAATAAATTTTTGATTGGTAAATTTGTCTTAGAAGGTCATGACACCTTCCTCGTAGACTTGCATAAAATCAGCGAGGCGTTTGTCAATATGTCAAAGGCTTCATGAAGTTATTAACTTGGGTTATGGGAACGGAGTTCTTCGGACTCTTTTTAGAAGATATTATCGAGGTTGTAAGAGAGGTTCAGTATGTTCGAGTTCCTCAATCTCCTCCTTGCATTTTGGGCTTATTTAATCTCAGAGGAGAAATTATCACTATTATAGATTTATATCAAATTTTATTTCAAAAAGCTATAAAAGAAGATGTCCATAGTATAATCCGTATAAAAACAGACCATGGAAATGTCGGTTTGACTGCGAGAAGTTTACATGAGACTTATGATATAAATTCTGATGATTTAAAACCTGTTCCGGTCAATATTAAAGCCTCGCAGGCTCAATATATTGCTAATGTTGTCTACTTTGATGAGAAACTTATTTTACTGCTGAAGCTAAATAAGATATTAATTGATTCACAAGAATGTTAGTAAGGCTATTAGTAGCAATGGATTGAAGTCGCCTCTTTTTACTATGGTATAGAGCGATTCACAAAAAAACAATTCCTCATGATAATTTATGGCTATGCTTTTGTCGAAATATAGAGTCGCATGCTAAGATTGTGAATTTATAGAGTATAGTCTCCGCAAATAAATTATCAGATAGCTAATTGAATCAATTCAGAAGAATCATACGCAAAGATTCGTCTAATCAAATTATGATGGTTACATGTAAATAATCCAATAATTTGCAGTCCCGGACAACAAGGCAAAGTAAAAATGAAAAAAATATATAGATATGTACAAAATTGGGAAATTCGTTCTAGGATTTATTTTTTGCTAGGATCGCTATTATTTCCTTTGGTAGCATTGTCTGTATTTGCTACTACACTCTTGCAAAAGGATATAAAGTTTTCTCAAAAAGAAATTATTGGACTGAATTACATCGAAAGTATTCAGCTTTTGTTTTCTGAAATACAAGAGCATAAAAGTTTATCTAGTCTGCAGCTCTTACATAACACAAGTGAGTCGAAAAAAGTCAGATTAATACGAAAAGATATTCATGCTATATTCAGAAAAATAGAAAAGAACGAGAACGAGTATAATAAGCATCTTCAAACTGGAGATCAACTGAAAATAATCAAAAAAGAATGGAATACTCTTTTATCTAAATCCAAAACGATAAATTTTATAAAATCTTTTGAGAGCCATACAAAGATAACTGAACATATTCGTGAATTGATAACCCATGTTGGCGAGAGATCTAATTTGATTTTAGATCCTGAAGTAAATTCTTTTTATTTGATGTATGTGATTGTTATCCAATCTCCTTTGTTGCAAAATCTGATTGGTGAACTGAGTGAGAAAGTGACTACTTTAACTTTAGGTACAGATACAGATAATTATATGCGTGCAAAAATAGCTGCGTCTTCTGAAATATTACTCATTAATTATGAACGAAATCTACTTGAAAAAAATTTACAAAAAGTTTTCAATAGTAGAAAAGATGTAAAAGAAATAATTGATGAGCCGTTTCATGATTATCGGAACAATATAAACGCCTATATCGCTTTCGTAAAAAGACGTATTTTGGCAGAGACTACAATCAAAACACATCAGATAGATACTCTCCTCAAAAAATCTGTTACCAGTATTGAGGCTATAATAAAACTCAATCAAGTAATTCGTAACTCATTATTCATGTTGCTTGAAGAAAGAATTTCATCGTTGAAAGAAAAAATGTACATTTTCTGGGTAGTTATCGGGGTGTTTTTTATATTCTCCGCTCTGTTTGCTTACATGCTTGTTCAGAGTATTTTACGCCCCATGGACCGTATGCTTTCCACAGTTGTTCATATTGCTGAAAAAAGTGACCTCACTACAAAAATTAATTCTCATGCTAACGATGAATTATCAAAATTGGGCAATTCGTTTAATTTTTGTATTCAGAGTACAAGGGGCATTGTAGAGGATGTGACTAGTAAAAGTAAAAGCATGCTGGGTGATGTGAACATTATCGCAAGTTCTATTGAGGGCTTTTCTGGAGCCATCGAAAAAATTACGGCCCAAACAGGAAGCATCTCTTCATCTGAAATAGAGATTAATAAAAGATTGAAGGGCGTAAACGATTCTATTCAGAGTATATCTGTAACCGCAGATGAAGTGTCAGAAAAAACGATAGAGGCAAATAAGATCACCACAAGTGCTTCTGATATAGCCAAAAATACGACTAAGATTGTTGCTGATTTTAGCCACAAAACCAGTGAAATTGATAAAGTGGTTGAAACGATTGCGAACATTGCCGAACAAACTAAACTTCTTTCTCTCAATGCTTCTATAGAGGCTGCGAGGGCAGGGGAAGAAGGTAGGGGTTTTGCTGTAGTTGCTAATGAAGTAAAAGGACTTTCTAAGCAAACAGCCACTTCTTCAGAAGAGGTAAAAATTAGAATAAATGATGTTCAGAAGAGTGCGAAAGAAGCCATAGAAGCGATACAACAGATTGTAGGTACGACGCTTCATATTAACCGTATCACTTCTTCCATTGCCAAATCTATAGCGGAGCAGGCAGTGAATATTAAAGAAATCTCTACCCATTTATCCCAAACTTCTGAAAAGTCTAACCAAGTTACAGCTAGTGTCGGCCAGATCGATAATGTTATGAAAGACTTGAAACAGGATAGTTCTGTTACTGTGAAACAAGCCACCGAAGTGCGTAAAACAGTGGAAGAATTGGAAGCTTTGGTCTCAAAATTCATAGTGTAATCGAGTGTACTTATCATAGCTTGCGCTGACAAAACGTGAGTTATCTGACAGTCTCCATAGTAATCTCCATAGGAGTCTCCATAGTAATATCCATAGTAGTCTCCATAGTAGTCTCCATAGGAGTCTCCATAGGAGGGTGGGGTGGACGTGGGATGAGGGTGGGCGTTTTACCAAAGCAGTACTATTCTATATGCACCCTCAATTGGACTATTGCGAAATACAAAAAGACAGGAAGTTAACTCTCTAAAATGCTTTAAATCGGCGATTTATTATACACTCCATTTGCAATTATTTACATTTCGCAACAGTCCCCTGATCAGCTCTGACCCATACGCGTTTCACATTTTCACACCGTTGGGAACTCCTAGAGTATACTGATGCTATCCCAAACGGAAACAATTTTCGCGTATTTCTCGTAAAAACTCATGGGAAAGTGACATGGAAAAGTGACATGGCAAACTTTTCTGAAAAAGGTGTACCCAAAACTTTCCGATAGTAACACCAGTACTAGCCATCGTACTACCGGGAGCATCACCACTGTCAGACTCACAGCACAAAAAGAAGGCACAGAAGAAAAAAACAAGAAAGGGAAGAACGAAACTTGGGAACTGTAAAGGAAGTCAACTCGGTTTTATGGGGTGGATAGTACGCACAAAAGTATGCTTTTACATACTAGATCCACCGTGAAGTATGCTGGCAAGTACGCTACCTTTTTGCGATGGATTTAATGAAGGGAAGGCAACACTCGAGTCAACAGCTAGTTTTACGATACTGATTTGAACAGAGATATGGAACTAGACTTCCATTACAAGAGGCACAAGAGGCTGTCACGAAATACAAAAAAACAGTGTCTACTTTTTATGGGTAACTCAATAAATGCAATGAATGGGCCCTCCAGGACTCGAACCTGGGACCAAAAGATTATGAGTCTTCTGCTCTAACCGACTGAGCTAAGGGCCCTAATTTTTTTATTATCCATTCAAAAATTTGCTTTCATGATATAGAGACTATCCTATTCTCCAGTAAGAACTCTTTTTACAAGCCTTTTTAGAATTCTCCATTATAGTAAATTAATTTAGAAATGCCACAAAAGACAAAAAATCATCAAAAAGCCTGTTTTGTTTACATTGTTGAAAAGGGCGTACAAGAAGCGAAAAAAATCTCTCGCATGCTTATTCAAAAAAAACTAGCGGCTTGCATAAATATAATACCAGAAATTATTTCTTTTTATGAATGGGAAGGACGATTTCAAGAATCTATAGAGTGTGTCTTAATCGTAAAAACTCAAAAAGATTTTTTTGAGAAACTAAAAGAAGAAGTCATTTCTCTACACAGCTATAGCTGTCCTTGTATTGTGATGCTTCCCATTGAGAATGGGCATACTCCTTTTTTATCATGGATTTTTCAACAAACCCAAAATAAAAAAAATCTCATGGAGTGATGGTATTCAAAATATAAGTAGAATAGATGGGTTCAGTATATATTCGCAAAAATATTTTCTTTTCTTTTTGCCAAAGTTTACAACGATATACGCCTCTAGAAGCAGCAATACTAAACCAGCCATATAAATATTCCCCATTTTTCCAATATAAATTCCAAATTATATTATTATCTGTATTTTTTACTCTGTGTTTAGTCACTATAACCGCTTGTTTCTTTTTTTTAATTTTTCTTCCTCGCAATTCATTATTATGCATATAGAATTGAATGGAAACAGGTTCAAAAAATATTTTTTTATCAGGGAATATAGTCCAAGTTTTTTGAAAGATATCAATCGCCAAAAGAGATTTAAAATTTATAAAAACAATGAAAATAAATAGAAATGATATTTTTATCTTAAAGTACACCATTACAATAGACTAACGGAATAAATATTGAAAAGCTGTATGGAAAAAAATATACAAAAAATATACAAAAAATATACAATTAATTCAATAATATAAAAAGACATTCAACATATATATGTTGATACACTAAGAGTGATTATATGGACTAATTTAAATTATGAGAAGAAAAATACCCAAACAACTAGCAGATATTATATTGCATTTGCCAAAAGAAGAACAACCAGAAAAAAAAAGTAAACCCCTACTAGCCATATCCGGCGGAAGGGATTCCATGTTACTTTTGTATCTTTTCTTAGATTTACATCAAAAAGGTTATGTTCCTAAACCTATAGTCTTTCATCTAGAACACAAGCTACAGGAGGCAAGTCAAAAAGGCTTTCAACTCGTGCAAAAACAATGTGAAAAGCTAGACATACCATTATATTATCAGGAAAAGAATGTAAAACTATTTTCAAAACGACTGGGTAAGAGTCTTGAAGAAGCTGGACGCATACTACGATACCGCTTATTGGCTAGACTAGCTAATAAATTTCAACCAACATACGGAGTAACAGCTCATCATGCCAATGACTATCTAGAAAGCCTTCTTTTACATCTTATTCGAGGGGGAGGAGAAAGTTCTTTAAAAACATTACCTATTTGGAGCTATGTAGAAAAGACCCTTTTTTTTCGCCCTCTAATACAATTCTCTCGTAGTCAAGTTACAGAAATAGTCACAAAATATAAAATACCATATTATGATGATCCCAGTAATGACTCCATGGATTTTTTACGCAATAGATTGCGTAAGCATATTTGTCCCGAACTAGAGAAAGAAGGTATGAATGTTGTAAATCTTTGGAAAAACTTTCACAAAGAAACACAGATACACTTTGTTCAAAGTACAAACCAAAATACACAGAAGTATCTAAAAAGAAACATAGACTACTTGAGTATAGAAAGAAGATGGCTTGGAGGTTCATTATCTCTTAAAAAACTTTTTGATATGGCATTTCTCAGACTAGGCCTAGAGCCTGCACATCGAAATTTTCTAAAAGAGATCCAAACACAAATCGGAGAGAAAATAGATTTTCGTATATACTATGAAAGTAAACAATTTTATTTATGGTCAGATAGACGTGGACCAATTTGGCTCTTTTCAAAAAAAGCAATGGCCTTACGTCCATTTCAGGTTAGAAAAACATTACAAGGTTTTACACTTAAATATAATCATGCCATACACTCACTTCAATTAAAAGAAAACGAAAAATTACTTTCTTTTCAAGATGGAATGAAAGTCCAACTGAAAAGTGGGACAAAAAAAGTGAAAAAAATCTTTCAAGAAAGCGCTATACCAATACCAGTGCGAAAAAATTTGCCTCTCATTTGGGATGAGAATACACAAAAAATAATTTGTATTTTTTTTTCTTTTTGGGAAAATAAAAAAGATCGTTTTTTTTAATGAGAAATTGCCCTTGTTTCTTTATAGAAAAAAACGATTTCTATTTTTTCTCGTTTTTATCTGACCCGGTATATTTTGGTATGAAATTTGCGGAGACTTACATGTTTGTTTTCTATTTTTAGCGTCTATATAAATTTCCACACCTCTATTACATAGGGTTTTGATAGCTCCTTGTTGGATAAGAACTGGCTTTTGGCTTGTGAGTAAATTCTTATTTATTTCATAAAGTATTTCCTTCCCATATATCTTCAACCCTTGATCATCTTCTAAAAAAATTTCACCATTCATCTTTAGTTTCTTTTCTGCTTTATTTAATTCTCCCCTTTTCCCTGAGAGAAAAAAGCGTGTCTTTTCATTGTTGGTATAACTCCAAAAACGAAAATTATAAGCTACAACACGATCTATACGAACACCCAAGCTCTTTTGGAAAAGAAAGGCTTCATTACTTTCTAATAACCATAGAAGTTTTGCATTCGTATTACTAGAATAACGGCGAAAATTTTTTATATAGAGAAACTCTCCAGTCTCTGCCCTCTCTCCTTTCACAAAAGAATAATTATTATTACAATTGAGTTGTAAAAAAAAAACTGAAAACAAAAAAAGCAACCTTATCACTAGACAAGCCCTTCCTCCTTTACAAATGTATCTAGACGATGCAATTTACGAATGAGATCTGGAGCTAAGTCTAAAGGATATTGTGTACTGGCATCTGACCATGCTTTATCAGGATCTGGATGTACCTCCATGAAAATACCCTCCACTCCTATAGCCACAGATGTCCGCAACAATAGCGGTATGAATTGGCGATTCCCTGCGGTCTGCTTACCTCCACCCCCCGGCAATTGAACACTATGGGTACCATCCATTATAACAGGAATGCCTAGAGAGTGAAGTATTTCAATGGAGCGAGGGTCAAAAACCAGATTATTATAGCCGAAGCTTGCCCCTCTTTCCGTAATAAAAAATTTCTCAGACGAAATCGAACTGAATTTATTAGCGATATTATCACACTCATAAGGAGAAAGAAACTGTCCTTTTTTTACATTCACCCATAGATCTGTTTGTCCACAGGAGTGAATAAGATCTGTTTGTCTGCAAAGAAAAGCAGGAATTTGCAGTATATCAACAACTTCAGCAACAGTCTGGACCTGACTAGTTTCATGAACATCTGTAAGCAAAGGAACGTCGAAATTTTTTTTGATATATTCAAGATTACGTAAACCCTCTTCTAATCCTGGACCACGCTTACTATCTGCTGAAGAACGATTTGCCTTATCAAAGCTACTTTTAAAAATGTACAGTATGCCCAATTCTTCGCAAATTTTCTTCATCGCTTCACAAACCAAACAAAGCAAATCACGGCTCTCAATCACACAAGGACCAGCAATGAGAAAAAAAGGTGAGTTCCCACCAATAGAGTAATCTCGTATAAATTTTCGCTTACTTATATTCATTTACAAGCCATGAATAGAATGAAATACTTCACTAACAAGATAAAAATAGTCAGGACATTTCAACTAAAAGATATTTTAAAAATAGTCGACACAGAAAATATACCCTCAAGTCTCCCCTAATGTGGTTTGAATTGGTACGGACTACTCAAAAAAATTTCCAGATTTATAAATGGTAAGTAGCAAGTACTACCATCCCAGAGTACATCCCAAAGTACATCCCAGAATACATCCTAAAGTAAAGAGAGCACTAAAAGATTTTGCCTTATCGTAGCTTAAAAGATGCCGTAAAAGATCTAGAACGCAATGGCCACTTGGTTCGTGTCATAGAAGAGGTTGATCCCTATTTACAAATGGCTGCCATCCATAGGCGTGTGAATCAAAAAAATGGACCGGCTATATATTTTGAAAAGATCAAAAACTGTTTTTTCCCAGCGGTTTCAAATCTCTATGGGACACTAGAGCGTGCTGAGTTTCTATTTCGTTATAATATTAGACGCGTAGAAGCATTAATTGAGTTGAAAGCTCATCCAGAATACCTTCTACAAAAACCTTGGAAGTACATAAAAGCTATACCCGCTGCTTATCATGCCCTTCCTTTACCATCCTTATATAAACCCATTCTATCTGGTCAAACATCTATAAGTCAATTGCCTCTGATACAAGCTTGGCCAAAGGATGGTGGCCCATTTATCACTCTGCCTCAAGTCTATTCAGAAGACCCTTCACACCCTAGCTTATTTTCTAGTAATCTAGGAATGTATCGAGTACAAATGCAAGGTAATCATTATAAAAAAGATTCACAAATAGGATTACACTACCAGATTCAAAGAGGAATAGGCGTCCACCATGGGAAAGCACTGGATGCCAATCAATCTTTGCCTATCAGTATTTTTGTTGGCGGTCCCCCAGCCCATGCCTTAGCCGCCGTCATGCCTCTCCCAGAAGGACTTCCTGAAATTGCATTTGGAGGATCTCTAGCCGGACGTAATTTTCGCTACATACGCAAAGGCCCATACCTCCTTTCTGCTGATGCTGATTTTTGTATTATAGGTAAAATACAAAAAGAATTATTACCGGAAGGTCCCTTTGGGGATCATTTGGGATACTATGCCTTAAAACATAATTTTCCTGTATTACAAGTGAAGGCTGTTTTTCATAAAAGGGGTGCCATATGGCCCTTTACTGTTGTTGGCCGACCACCCCAAGAAGATAGTATCTTTGGGGCAATCATACATAAATTAACTGCTCCCATGGTTCCCGTTTCCATACCTGGCCTCAAGGCCATGGAAGCCGTAGATGCTTGTGGAGTACATCCATTACTACTAGCCATTGGGCGAGAAAGCTATACACCCTATGATAGGCGTCGCCCAGCCGAACTGATCACTATTGCCAACGCTATATTGGGTTTCGGACAAGCATCTCTAGCTAAATATCTTTTCATCGCAGCGGGGGAAGATGATTTGAAGCTAAAAGTAACCGATACACGGCTTTTCTTGAAACACATTCTAGAACGGGTCAATTGGAAAAGAGACCTACACTTTCAAACTTGTACAACAATGGATACACTAGATTACTCAGGGGATAGTTTGAACCAAGGCTCTCGTGTTGTGATTGCAGCATTAGGACAAGCCATACGAAAACTTGGTGGGAAGGTACCAGTAAGCCTAAATTTAGCTAGGGGCTTTCGAAATGCTTTTTTACCCTTGACCGGTGTGCTTCTGATTAGCGGTCCTAAGTTTCAAAACTATAGCCAAGCTCAAAAAGAAATTAAAAGGCTGATACTCTCACTCAAGCAATCAAAAATTAACGCGAATTATTTTCCCTTACTTGTCATTGTAGATGACAGCCTCTTTGCTTCTGAAAGTTTACATAATTTTGTATGGTGTTGTTTTACTCGCTCAGATCCAGCCCGCGATATTTATGGCGTAGACCATTTTATTGAGAATAAACATTGGGGATGTACAGGTACACTCATAATAGATGCACGAAGCAAACGACACCATGCCCCCCCCCTTTTGGAAGATCCTAAAGTAGAACGCAGTGTGGATGCCTTAGGAGTGGCGGGTAAAAGTCTTCATGGTATAATATAAATTATAAATAACGAAATACATACTACACATAGTATGTGTGTGTGGAAAAGCAAGAGACTGCCTGTCTAAAATGTCTCACATCGGCGTTTTACGGCATGATTTCTTCTCTACAATATCCTCACTGCTTTTGCAACAATTCTCAATTCTCAATTCTATTGATCAAAGAAAAAATTTTAGCTACATCCTGTTGTTGTACCACAAGAAACACATTTTAGACAAGAACCATTTCTGACTAAAGTAAGCTGCCCACATTCTTCGCAAGGGTCTCCTTCATATCCTTGAAGTCTGGCCGTCTTTGTCTTTTGTTCTATGGTATTCATGGTATTCATGGTATTATGCAAAACAGTGACTGCACGATTATCTTTTTTTACGAAAAATTGTTTCTCATTTTCTATTTCAATTTTTTTCTCTATAAAAGTCTTGTAAGAAAGCTCTCCTATTTCTTCTGCTCGAGTCGAAAAATGGACATGGTTATTTTTGGTCTTTTCTTTTATGTCTCCATCTTTTTTTTTGCTAAGAGAAGTGAAAGATTGACTTGCCAACAAGGGATCATTTTTCATTTCTAAGTTTTCTGGTTTATCGGATTGAGGTTTATTGAATTGAGCTTTATCAGACTGAGCTTTATCGGATAAAACGGTACTATGAAATGGAGTATCTCCAGAACTGGGCAGACCTTTTACATTCTTTTCTGGCTTCCCTGAATTGGTTTTTTTGCCTCTTTCCGTTTCCTCTTTTGACTGCGTAATAAAATCTGCTCGTATATCCTCCGGTTCCACTTGTGCCAAATCATTTCGCCCCAGGTAGCTAACGGCTAATTCGCGAAAGACATAGTCTATGATAGAAGTAGACATTTTAATATGTAGATTACCTTGAACAGAACCGTTTGGTTCAAAACGTGTAAAAGTAAAGGCCTCTACAAATTCTTCGAGAGGGACACCGTACTGCAATCCTAAGGAAATGGCTATGGCAAAGGCATTCATAAGGGAACGAAAAGCTGCACCTTCTTTATGCATATCTAGGAAAATTTCCCCCAAACGGCCATCCGTATATTCTCCCGTCCGTAAATAAATTTTGTGCCCTCCCACAGAAGCTTTTTGTGTGTATCCTAAACGACGATGGGGTAATCTTTGGCGTTTCGCGAGTTGATAATATTGATGGGCCAATTTCTCTGCAGCTTGTTGAACAGAATGATTATATTCCATTTGTTTTTCCATTTGTTTTTCTTTTTGTGTTTCTTTATCACTCATTATAATAGACTCTTCCTCGTATTCACCTGCTTGTGCATCATCATTATAATCATCTAGCTGAGCACTCAGGGGTTGAGATAGCTTAGAACCATCACGATATAAAGCCACAGCCTTATTCATTAATTTCCAAGAGAGGAGGTAAGCCTCTTTTACATCAGAAATACTACTTTCAGCTGGTAGATTGATCGTTTTTGATATGCTTCCAGAAAGAAAAGGTTGAGCGGAAGCCATCATATGAATATGAGAACGCCAAGAAAGGAAGCGAGTGCCATAATTACCACAACGATTTGCACAATCAAAAATAGGATAGTGCTCTTTTCGTAAATACGGAGCTTCTTCAAGTGTCATAGTACCACAAACATATTTATTAGCCTCCTCAATCTCTTTTTTCGAAAAGCCTATGCCCTCCAATAGGGAAAATTTTGGTGTATTGATTTCAGCACCAAGCTTCCATCGCCTCACTAGAGAAACAAAGTTTTCCTCTCCTATAATAAATCGATTAAAAGCAAAATGAATATCAAAAGCAGAGAGAAAAGATTTCTCTATTTTATCCAAAGTATCACCGGAAAAACCTTTCTCCTTCAAAATTTCACTATTCAAAGCTCCCTTATATCCTTTCAGAGAAGCACGACCTAGACAATAAAGAGTTATTTCATTGATTTCCACCTCCGTATAACCTAACCTTTTTAAGGCAGGTGGAATCGATTGGTTAATTATTTTAAAATACCCTCCACCTGCTAGCTTTTTGTATTTCACTAGTGCAAAATCTGGTTCAATACCAGTGGTATCACAATCCATAAGTAAACCAATTGTTCCTGTAGGCGCTAACACAGTTACTTGGGCATTTCGATAACCATGTTTCTCTCCCATATTTACAGCCCGATCCGCCTCTTCTTGCATGGCTTTTACAAGATAATCTGGACAGTCTTCAAACTGAATAGGCATGGGCTGAATACTCAAACCCTCATATTCTTTGTTTGTAGCATTATAAGCAACTCTACGATGATTGCGCAATACACGAAGCATTTCTTCCGAATTATTTTCATATTCTGGAAAGCTACCCATCCTAGCCGCTATTTCTGCACTCGTGGCATAAGAGCTCATGTGCATTATGCCTGTTATCACGCGACAAAGACTATTTGCCTTAGCTGAATCATACGGTAAACCTAAAATCATCAAAAGAGAGCCAAGGTTAGCATAACCAAGTCCTAAAGTACGATAATTATAAGAAAGTTTCGCAATTTCTTTGGAAGGATATTGCGCCATTGCTACAGATATTTCTAGAACCAAAGTTAATATGCGAATACAATGGCGATATGCTAAATCATCAAATTCACCAGTGGTTAAATCAAGAAATTTGATCAGATTCATAGAAGCAAGGTTACAAGCGGTGTCATCTATAAACATGTATTCCGAGCAAGGATTCGAAGCACGTATACTACCCCCCTTAGGACAGGTATGCCACTCATTAATGGTCGTGTCAAACTGCAGACCCGGATCAGCACAAGCCCAAGCAGCAAAAGAAATTTGCTGCCATAAATCCTGGGCCATACATATTTTTATAGGCTCGGGAGCCCGCCCTTCCTTTTCAGCTTTTTTCTTTTCTGTACGCCAATAGAGTGGCCATCTTTTATTTTCTATCATGGCTTGCATAAATTTTTCAGAAATACGAACAGAGTTATTAGAATTTTGACCAGAAATTGTCTGGTATGCATTAGACTGCCAATCCGTCGTCATTTCTTCAAAAAGAATAGACGTATGCCCTTCTTTAGCCAGTTCCAAAGCTCTAGTGATATAATTCTCAGGTATAGACATGGCACGAGCCTTACGAATAGCCTGTTTCAATTCAGAATTCTTTTTGTTCTCTTTCTCTTGGCTAGAATGGGCGGCTTGCATAATCACATTCAAACAGCGATTGGCTATGGCTGATCCCGTCACAAGAGAAACGACTTTTTGTTCTTCGTTAACTTTCCAATTGATAAATTCTTCTATGTCCGGATGATCCATATCTAAGCATACCATCTTAGCTGCTCGACGAGTTGTTCCGCCCGACTTAATGGCACCTGCTGCCCTATCTCCAATACGCAAAAAACTCATTAGACCAGAGCTCTTCCCTCCTCCAGCAAGGGGCTCACCTTCTCCCCTAATTTGAGAAAAGTTACTACCTGTACCAGAACCATACTTAAAAAGGCGGGCCTCTCTTACCCAAAGGTCCATAATCCCACCTTCATTCACAAGGTCGTCATTTACCCCTTGAATAAAACATGCATGGGGTTGAGGACGCTCGTAAGCCGAAGAAGAGGTCTGGAGTGTCCCATTTTCTGCATCAACATACTGATGACCTTGCCCAGGGCCATCAATTCCGTACGCCCAATATAGACCCGTATTAAACCACTGAGGGGAGTTAGGTGCAGCCGTTTGTGAAGCTAATATATAGCACAATTCTTCATAAAAAATAAAAGCGTCCTCTTCACTGGCAAAATAATTGTATCGCAATCCCCAATAGGTCCAACAACCTGATAGACGATGAAAGGCTTGGCGAGCTGAATGTTCCCCTGTATAACGCTCTTCCAAAGGTAACTTAGCTAATTTTTCTTCATCGGGCACGCGACGGGAAAGCCATTTTGGTATACCTTCTTCCCGCACAATCTTTGTACAGGTAGGGATCCCTGCCCTCCGAAAATACTTCTGTGCCAGTATATCAACGGCTACTTGCGACCAAGAAGAAGGCATTTCTATATTCAAAGACTCAAAAGCAACACTTCCGTCTGGATTCGTAATACGAGATACTCGCATTTCCCAAGCAATCAGATCCCAGACATTTGTGTGTTCATTTAAGTGATCTAGCTCAGCTGGTATCTGCCGAAAAGATACATCCGGTTCATTTTTTGCCTTAGAACCTGTGTAATAACGATTTATTTTCATGCTAGTTGTACTTGATACCAACATAAGAAAGAATAAAAAAACAACCCCGCTTCTAATCTGTACGCTTTTCCATTCCTTTTTTGCACATTTTCTCTACAAAAAGACTCATTCTTTTTTTCTCTTAGCATTTTTCTCATTTTATCACTAATTTCCTCTATTATTCGAATAAAAATCCACTCTAAAAACTAATCCCTTCGCATTTCCAACGGATATGTTATGTCTCTTCTCTTGGAGGGGATGGACATTGAAAGAAAAAGAGAGAAGAGTGTCAACATAGAAAGATGTGGACCTGATAATAATAAAATCAAGGGAGGCCAATAAATTATGATGGCCCTCAATGATGCCCCTCAATGATGGAGACTGTTACAAAATATGTACTGTAAGGGGATAATATCCCCCTTTCTTTCGCAGCATTCTACCCTGACCGAAAATCATTTTTATCGTCTAGGTTTGCACCATTGGCTATGTAAGAAAAACCTTCTTTTTTCGCCACATCTATCAAAAGTGACCTTCCCCTAAAAAAGTAGACAGTCCCCTTTGCATTATGGAGGAAGAAAACATGGGTTTTATAACATAGAAGCTTTGGACAAAGCCGTTGCTCAAAATAAGCCCTCAAAATAAGTATAGGAAGGGTCTGATTTTTCATTCTGACAGGGGAAGTCAATATGCGAGTTATCAATTTAGGAACAAGCTTGATAAATATGAATTTGTATCCAGTATGAGCCGCATTGGTAGGCTTTGCGTTGATGGGCTTTGCATTCATGGGCTTTGCCAAGGCAAAGATAGAGCAAAGATAGAGCAAAGCTCCCGATATTAAGGTAACTGTTATGATCATACTGTTGCAGAGTCTTTTTTTGGGAGTTTGAAAATAGAGGAGCTACATAAAAATATATATCTAAATATATTTAAAGCTAAGAGAAATATCTTTGAGTATATTGAGGTATTTTATAATAGGCCTAGTATAGAAAAAAAAGCTAAAAGCGACTGTACAAAATGTTGAGGGAAGGTCAGAAGTAACCCCGATGAGCCCGCCGACAAACTACCCTGCTGACCTTCCAGAATCGCTGATTTTATCGCAAAAATAAGCGAAGTTTATTTTAACAAGGAGAGAGGCTGTTCATGCTAGACGTTTGTGGAAAGCTTTGCTATTTGGAAGATTTGCTTGGGAAGTTTTCATATGAAAGAAAGCTTTGCGTTGGAAGGGTTACTTGGTAAGCTTTGCCGGAGCAAAGCTAGCGATTTTAAGGGCGCGAAAAAAGCAAGGCTCCACATGGGAAACAAGTAAGGCTGGAAGGCTATCTTGGGAAGCTTTGTCGGAGCAAAACTCCCGATTTTAATGCCGCGAAAAAGGCGAGGCTGACCTTTTAGATAAACGAGAATAACTTTGGCGAAGACGAATATTATTTCTCTTAGCCAGTTCTAACAAATATCGTAAAGCTTTAAAATATAGTTTACCATCTTACCATCTGTTGGCTATGTAATAGCCTTCTCCTGAACTGTTGTATCAACATTTACTTTTTGGACATGATGTCTACGCAGTAATTTATTAGAAAGAGCACAACGAATTGTTTCTTCCAAAAGCTTTTCTATCCCTCCCTTTAGATTTTATACGCTTACACCATCTGCTTAATGTGCTGTGATCACAAGGAGCTTCCTGCTGGAATTCTTGCCATCCGCAAAAGTATTGCCAATAGACATTTTGAACCCATTTATCTAAAACAGTTTCATTAAATGTGGCTTTTAAGTAATGCAGTCCTACCATCAAACGGGTTGACTTGGCTGGACGGCCGTTGTCAGGACAATAGAGTTTACCAAATTCAGTATCAAACTTTTCCCAATCTATTTTCTGAGCTAAACGAAATAAGGGCTCATTATGATTGAGCATAGCTTCCAAATTCGTCTTAAATAAGTCTCTTTGATAATCCTTTTTTTTTGAGCTAGTATAGGGAAGCTCTGAAAAATAATGCTTGAAAAACACAAGCTTTTGAACACCTTTTCGCAAAACCTTGCGATTATGGGTACTACTTTTTACTTCAGAATGGCTTATAAACGCGAAAGATCCATAGTATTCTGGTTTTTCAAGGGCTGACTATATAATTTTTTAACTCATAATATCTGTTCAGCTGCACCATGCATAAAAGCCATCTATTCCAGTAAAGTAAATCAGAAAATACTCCATATCTAATTGTAGTATAAATCGTAAAATAGCATGCAACCCATAATTTCGTACTTATCTGCCACTGGCAAAAAGGAAGCTATTGCGCAAAACATCTAAAGAAATAGGAAAGTAACCATGTGGAATACTTCAAATCGGTGTTTCGTAGTGCTCTATTTGCAATTATTTACATTTTGCAACAGCATATATGAGAATATTAGCCACAGTCGCCTAAAAGCACAAGTTTCTTTCCCTTGTGATCAGAGTGTACATACACCAAAGCCTAGGGTACATAACTAAAATCCGTACCATCACCAAAACCATCATCATCATCAAAATTTATATCACCAATATTTTCAACAAAACCTTCAAATCCTCCTTCTCCCCAAACCTCCTCGGCACGCTGTTTATTTAACGTCTCACTAGCATTTAGTTTTTTTGAAGAGGGCTCTCCTCCTAAGGATGGATTTTCGAGAATCATTTCTTTACGCATTTCCTGTACCCAATCCGGTGAAAAAAATACTTCTTCATTACTCTTACCATGAATAGGGAGATTTATGGCATGATTTCCAGCAGCATCGCTTCGATAATAACCACTGCTATACCTCTCATACTCTGCATTCATTTCCACTATTCCTTCAAAAACCATTGCAAGCGAAGCGACTATAGGCTCCCCAATATAGGCATTTGCTGTAGCCGAAAGGTCATCAACTGTTTCATTTGTGCGCCACTTCGCTTCAAGAGAACCAGAGCCGGAAAATAAACTCACTTCATTAAATTCATTCATATCAGTAGCCGTTTTCGAAGCATTTTCAGAAGCAACAACCATCCCAGCCCTAAGCGATATTGTAGCAGCCGTTTCTAATGCTGGTAAGGACACAATCCCTGCCTTCAAGGCCTTCGAGGCCGGAAACGCTAGGCCTACTGCACTCGCAAGAGGTGCATCTATCCCACCTGTACCATTACAGTCATAACACCGACCAACAGACATATTTTTTATTTCATCACTCTCGGGAAGCTTAAGCTCTTCTGTTGCCAGATAGTGGGTAGATCTTGTACTACCGGTTGCCCCCAAATTAACAACACTCCCATCTTCATCAAAATTCAAAACAAGATCACCAAGCGTTTCCACATTTTCCCGACCATATAAATCAACAACAGCTGTACCGTAATCTAGCCCGACGGAGAAGTGATTGATCGTTGCCTTAGAACCACCCATAGCCAACATACTTTCTGCTCCACCTCGCCCTAATTGTACAGCCATACCCCCTTCTGAAGAGAGGGCCATAGTTCTTTCTAAATCATCTTCGTTAGGGGGAGTGAAGCCAAAGATAGCCGAAGGCGCACCATTATCTTGTACCGTCAGATTACTCTCTCCATGAATTTTAATCACCGGAGCTCCATCAGTACCCCCTCCTGATTGAATTTCCAAGCTATCAATATCAGTTATATCTATTCTCACAACTTGTTCTAATTCTGGATTGGCTCCTGGAGAAAGCATATTTCCCACACCTCGTAAACCAACGTTTGTCAAGCCTCTTGACAAAAACTCACGAAAACCATCGCCATAGCTACGGGGGCCTTCATTTCCATCAGCATCACTCTCCGTATATGTTTCTATCATAGCAAATTTACGAGACTCATAACGCCCAGGAAGAGCAGATGGGACAGACTCTTCTTCCAAACTAATTACACTCATCCCACCAAATTCATTTTCAATTACAACAGGCTTTCCACTCTCTAAATTCAACAGCCCTTCGCTCTTATCATTCATACCGATAATAATTGCTACATTGGGATCAGCTATTTGATCCCGACCTTCCCCATACAAAGTATTCAATATGAAGCCCTCTGTTTTATTCTTCATCACAGACGCTTTATCTTCTAAGGAATCAAAAGTATTCACTATGAAGCTCTCTGTTTTATTCTTCATCGCATACGCTTTATCTTCTAAGGAATGAAGTGTGGAATGAACTGTTAGGCTGGCTAGCTCAAAATACTCATTACCAATTTCTTTCACATCACTACCAAATTCTTTCATTTTTTCAATACTGTTGATACCAAATTCCTTCACATCACTACCAAATTCTTTCACATTTTTAATACCATTACTCACAGATAGACCTTCTGTATATGGAGTAAACGGAGTGATCCCCATCGGCTCAAAAGCTCCTAGCCCAATATCTTTCCTGAGACCGTCCATATTCTCTCCCAAATTTAGGTAAGCCCGCTCATTAGCCGAAAGACCATTAGAGTCAACATCTGGAGCAGTCAGACTATTGTATTTTTTATCAGCGGCCGTCCAACCAAAATATCCTCCAATCCCTGCTATGGCCGTGCTCTTCAGAACTCCCACAGTGCTAACCCCTGCTGCAACAGCAACAGAGCCCAATCCAGCCACAACCCACCCCAGTGGAGTAGCTCTCATATCAACATTGACATCATCAATAGCAGCGAAGCTTTCTTGTAATTGGGAAGACAGATTTTCATGTCCAGTCATATCCATAAGCATGCTAACCTCATTCAGTGACACAGCCTCTCCACCCGCACATCCACTGCCCTTACAAACTCCTATTTTTACTTCGCCCCCTAGTATTTCACCACCAGCTTGCCCAGAGACTTCAAGAGCATAATTACCCAAAAAACCAAGACCAGTTATACCATCACTAGGTGATTCTGAAACAACAAGACCATCCGCTTGAATTTTCATTTCTACCGCTACACCATGAGAATCCTCTTGAAAAAGAGACCCTTCTATATTTTGCATCACAGTATCACCTTTGTCGTTAAGGCTCAAAGCTTCCAAAGTCACATCAAGACCAGGCACATAATTATTCCCATCTTGATCTAAATCCCCAACCATTAAATGCATAGGGGCATCTGGATTTAAACTCGTAATATGAGTCTGACCAATTTCATCTGTTCCTTCAGGAAGTATTTTTAGTCCCACCCCATTACCACTTATGTGAGTAAGCTCACGGCCTTCACCAGACCCTTCCTCCTCTGGTTTAGGATTATCTTTCAGCTTAGTTATGGTGAAAGGACCGCCTATGCTGATAGACATCGCATCTGAAGTATAACTCAAGGAAGTGACTTCTAACCCTCCATCAACAGGATTACCAGTAATAGTAGTTCTCTCTTGCTCTGTAGGATCCATGCTTAGAAGCGTGTTAACCAAAGCAACACCCTTCCCATCTAGCGAAATTTGTGCCACTTCTTCCCCCTGTAATGGTAACAATTCCGCACCTGTAACACCTTCACCATTCCAATTCACTTTCATAGCACCGGTAACCTTTTGTCCTCCGAATTTAGCTCCTCCTACGATAGCCTCATTCATAGCCTCACTCGGTAAATACGATAGCGTATCCAGGCTAATGACACCACCGCCAAGAGCCTCCGCAAAAGAACCTCTCTCCCCATTTACCGCCTTCAAACTTCCATCTTCTCGAAGGACCGAAACTTGATAAACACCTTGACCGTCTTTAGGACCAAGGACTTCATCCAAAAGTTCTGCCGTGGCCAAAGAAGCTCCTTTATTTAGTTGGGCGCCACCCGTTATGCTAACGTCTCCTAGCTGCTTTCTTGTTGCGTCATACTCAACGCTAAGTCCATTCACCCAAGAGGCCTCAGCTCCCTCTCCCACTTGAAGCTTTTCATTACGAATAACAATTTTCTCACCGCCTGTAATATCTAAAGCGAAACCAGCACCCTCTACACCATTTTTACCGGTATTTGTGATTTCGTTCGCAATTTTTTCAATAGCAGATGAATATTTTTGATCACCTCCTGAAATTTGCTTTTGAGCAAAGTCTCCAATTGCCCCAAGCAATTCAGGGGTCAATGTATAGGTACCCACCTCAAAGTGAGTTGTTCCTGCTTCTTTTGTAAACACTATCTCATTAAATTTATTTTCACTTATGTTTAGTGTCTTATTCTGAACCTTTGCTAATTCACCCTTAGAAAAGTCAACGGAGAGACCCGTCCCCGTTACCCCACTTTCACCATTGCCTGTGGTTAAGGCAGAAACTATATTTCCTACGGCATTTTCGTTTCCATCTTTCGTGGTGGAGGGGCGTGATTCTAGGAATTCTATTCCTGCCTCACCTAATACGGCCGTTGTTTCACCATTGAATTCATAACCTTCTATCCCAAAAGCAGAGTCACCAGTTTTTGAATCCTGAGAATAGACTACATTTTGAAGATTAGCTCCCTGTGAAACAAGAGACTCATTGCGGATCATAATTTCATCTCCAGCTTTACTATAAGAAAATCCACGCCCACTTATCGAAGTCTCTCCCACAAGGGCCTCCATGAATTTGTCTATAGAAGCCCCCATTTTATCTAGCTTGTCACCAGAGAGGAGAAGAGGCCGTACAGCTTTTTCCATATCCTTAATCGCATTCGGATCCAGCGTATATTCTCCAACAGAGACCTGGTCATCTATACCCCTATACCCCCCTAAGTACAATACATCCTTAAACTCATTTCCTCCTATAGTAGCCTCAGCAACACTAGCAAATACTTGATTCCCCCCACCATTGCTTCGTTCCCCCTCAGCATCAGGATTTTTTAACCGACGAGATACAGCATCATCACCCCAAGCGACCAGTACACCTTTAGCCGTAGAGTCTCCCTCTCCACTTTTTGTAAAAGAATCCATTATATCGCCAACAGGGCTATCGACTAACTCCTTACCAATGTCTGAAAGTGCTTCTACAGTGTTTTTATTTATAAAATGGCTACCATAAGCAATATGCCCTTCTCCTGTTTTACTATGAAAAGAACCACTTAAGCCAGTGAATCTATTTGCATTTTCACCCTCACCAAACCGTAATTCAGCTTGCTCAAAGGCAACCGTTTCTTTGGTCATATTGCCGTTCACAACAAGATGTTTACCATAAATACGATTACGATCAGAGCCTTCTCCAGGCTTATTCACAAAAGCATCCATAACGTCCATAACGTCCATAACGTCCCCAACGTCCCCAATTTTCTCGTCTAGATCCAGTGCCTCAATGGCGGCAAAAGCAAGATCTCCAGCTACAGAATAGTTTTTAGCTTCCACTCCAAAAATTCCCGTTAGAGAATCAAAGCCTCCTGTCAACCCATTCACATCTAGACTGCCATTATTCGTTCGCAAATTATCAGCACTTGCATTCAATTTAAAGCCCGAATTATTTTTAGACGGCTGTAGACTCAAAGCGAAATTTGTGGCTTGGGCTCCACCGGCTCCACCATCAGCAATCGCAATGTCCACTAATTTCCCTGCTTTATCGCCTAGATCGACGGTGTTTTCTAAAATCATTTTAGCAAAATCACCACCAACTGTAATAGACCCAGCATATACATTTCCATAAACAGGAAGTTTCCCTTCTGGAGCATTCAAGTTATAGTCAAAATCGCCCCCAAAGTCGCTGAATTCCAAATGTGTCGCCTGCTGTTCTCCTCTTCCTGAAGTCAAATTCAACTCTCCACCCACAAAACGACCAGTAAGCCCATCCTCTTTGTAATTACCCTGAAAAGCGACATCCCGTAGGTTCACGTCTAGAGTTTCTTGCTCACCCAAAAGCTGCGTAGAAAATGACTCTCCCCCTAAAATGTTAGCAAAAATACTATCCACACGAGAGGCTGTAATTTTACCATTTCCATGGTGAACAGCTCCTTTCAAATCCCAACCCATACCTTCCTCGGGTAGTTTGTCGGCAGAGAAGCTTGCTCCTAAATTTATGGAAGTACCATCGACATCGCTATATCCTCCAAGGGTTGTAAAACTAACCTGAGTTATCGATTGTTCCCCCATATCATACCTTCCTCCGAAAAATCCCGAAGCAAAAATTGAACCATCCAAATTACCATTATTTACACCAGTCGAAATATGTGATGCAATGGAATAATCACCTCCTAGCTCAATATTGTTTCCATCATTATTGAAGTTTACGTTTAGAATGTTCGCATAATTTCCTAAGCTATCTGGATTATTATTTCGCTCTATTTCACCCTCAAGAAGGTCTATTTGACGGTCATAAAACACAACGCTTCCCTCAGCGCGACTCTTGTCAACAGACGCCATAGCCAATTCCTGCTTCTTCTTTTTAGCAAAATGAATAGCATTAGGAGCATCAAGGTCAGCGATAGTAGTGGATCTCTGTTTCACCAATCCCTCCGCTTCCGCCAAGCGATGGGCTATTATTGCCAGTTCTTCTTTCGATCTCTCTTCTCTTTCTTCACGAGAAAGGGAACGGATAACAGCAATTTTTCTATCAGAGTGATCAAATAAAGCTGTGTTTATATCAAAAGCTGCAGTAAAGTTCGTCTGATAAGCTTTACCATTCTGAAAAGATCGAAAAGCATTATAGGCATTCCCTGCACTATGTCCAGGAAGGAAAAAATCAAGTGCTGGTTTTTCCTCAGAAAGTTGCCTAAGGTTCCCTTCGTCTTCAGAGAGCCAAACCTTTCCCTCCACGTTGCGTACTATCATTTCCGGCGGTTTCTTGCCAAAAATACCGTCTAGAAACTCTTCCACTGAGGTCTCCGCTTTAAATTCGGCTCGGGTAACCTGAACTTGGGCACCATTTTCCTCAAATCCGGCAAGCTGATCTGGCGTTAAAAATTTCTGCAGAATTGGATTGTTAGTGAGTTGCTCTTTGGCTACATCTATCTTATAATTATCCATTTTCGTGAAATCAAAATTTGCTGCAATATCAATGTCCCCGCCATTTAACAAAAGGCCATCATCTGAAGATAGATACACATTACCTACACCCCTTGTCACTTGGCCATCTGCTGTTTCGTAATCAACATTGGCTATATTGTAGCCCTCACCAGTACGACCCTGTAGTTCAACGGCCAGAACTCCTCCGAGTATAGCACCCCCACCCGCGGAAATTTCACACCCACCGCAAGATACAGCCAAGGCTGCCCCAAAAACAGCTGACCCCATTGTAATCAGGTTATCTTTAGTCCAAAAATTCGGAGTAAGAGTCCCTTCTCCATTTTCAGCTTGGACTGGTTCAGGGGTGAAAATGTCACCTAAGTTGGCCAATCCTTTCCTCATATTTCCCGGCAATTCCACTAGTGGCTCGAAAAATTCTCCCGGGCGAATAACCATCGCTGTATCCAGAGTAGCACTTATAGAGACATTCTCTTGCTCTTCATTTTTTGTTATAGTCAAGATTTTTGACACATCTCGATTTAAATCCCCAAGCTCCTCATCTGTATATACAGTGCCATCCAACTTTGTGATGGTACCCTTTCCAATGCTTGCCCGCAAAACACCTTGTTTATCGTGCCCAGCTCCAGCAAATCCACCCGTTATTGTCGGAAGGGTAGAGCTAGAGCTAACACTCCCACTAATACCAGCATTCCAACTAGTGAAATCGGAATAATCGTGCATTTGCAAGTCTTCACTAGTGATAGAATCCGTGGCTATAGATACATTTCCACCGTCGCTTCCATCTGCATTCAGCTGGGCAAGAGTACCACCAATAAGCTCTATAGAACCTGCTCTAATATCCAAAGAGCCGCCATCAGTCGCAAAGAAGCCGGAAGGGCCATCTGCCCAACGGCTACTGCCAGAACCATCGGTCTCTCCTAGACTCAGGTTGCCGCCAATATTGGTCTGACCTCCACCCGTGCCAGCATTGATGCCAATGCCAAAACTATCCCCCTCTAAGTCAGAAGTATGCTCATTCAATAGGGTTTCCACCCTCAGTTTCCCACCTACACCTACTTGAACTGAAATATCTTCTGCCACGCCCGTTGCCCCTGCCAAAACAATATCCCCACCCGAGATGACAGATAATTTTGAACCATCGCCAACGCCACCCAAAGATGATTCGACCCAATTATGACCACTCATTTGAAAATCTTGATTACTTTCGTTCATGTTCAAGCCACCACTACCACCACTGCCGCCAACGTTCATCGAAAGAGAAACACCAAACCCACTGCCCTCAGTCTGTCTATATCCCCACCTTTCCTCTTTGATGGCACGATATTCAACACCAACACCTTTCCCACCACGAATTGAAGTCTCTTTACCAGGTCCACTTCGAACAACGGCACCAATACCTCTAACCTTAGCATCATCACCATTAACATGGACAAAAGCGACACCGGAACGAGAGGTAATTTCTGAAAGATTGACTTTTTCCTGATATTGACCCGATTTTGTCTCCGTTTGGCTCTGTTTATAACTCACACCAATACTCCCGCCACCGAGCCCGTTGGAAAACACGCTAGCCATATCCGATAGGTTTTTAATGTTCGATAGTTTTTGGACTGTAGTGGCCAAGCTAGCGGCTGAACTCAGCAAATTCAGTCCATTCGCAATATTCTCTTTTCCTTTGTGTTTATTCACTCTTGTGGGAACTTGATGGTTAGAGGCCTGCTGTTCCCTTAGGGCTTCACGAAGAAAGGCCACCTCCCCTCTCTCTTCTTCCTCACTTGGCTCATTCGCACCATCGCCAACTCTCAACTGATTAGCTACACCAGTAGAAGGGCCACCGCTAGCACCCCCCCCGCTATTTCCCATTGAGAAAACCGTTTTTGCCATAGTTATCAATGGATTCGAGAAACTCACACCGAAAGATTCCTCTTCACGTTGATGATGAAAAGTAGATAGAATGGTATCGACACCACCCAACTGATAAACATCACCACCTTCCAAAGATTCTACACGCGTTCCTATTTCACTCCGTATATCACTCCCTCCCTCTAGAATAATATTTCCCGTTCCGCTCAAAACAACCGTAGCTCCGTTTTTCGAATCGACAGTAGAGGACTGTAGGGTTTTCGTAAAGCGTTCTTCTTTTGTAGTCCCTTCCACTGATTTGTATATTTCGGCATCACCAATAGCTGCTGCAGCTACCATACCATATCCAGTCGCGACTAGAGCTCCACCTGCTATGGCTTTAACTATGCCAAGTAGGTCGAAACCACTACTCTTCTCAAAGTGATAATCCATCTCATAGCCAGTATCCACGCCCGCAAACAGCTTAACCCCTTCCCCACCATAAAGAGCTACATGCCCATTTTCAGACGTGATTTGAGTATTCGTGACCCCAAGGACGCCAGCCACGTTCATAAAAACACCTTGATTCCCTTCGATGAAGTTTGTAATTGACGTTTCGTAAGAATCATTCCTTTTGTCCCTCGTTTTCTTCTTATTGTACGTAATACCAATCCAGCTACTCGTCTTATCACGCCAGGTTTTACCTTCATCTACATGCTTTTCTTTCATGTCTTCAAAGACAAGATGCCCAGAAACACCGGCCCCTCCCAATACAGCGAGAGGCTTGCCATTTTCATCTAGCATCACTTTCCCGTCTGCATCACGCCGAAGTTCTATATCACCTACTTTAATTTTACCTCCAGCGACCCAATCTTCACCCTTTATAACGCCATTCCCTCCCACTTCATACGATTGACTACCACCGCTTACAACCCTATTCTTCTGTACCGTCTCATCCAATTTTAGTTTCCACTCACCACCGATGGTTACTGTCTTCTTACCATACCATGTTCTCTTTGTTTTTTTATAGCGATAACTCGTTTCCTCCCCATCAAGGTCCTTTACCCCTTGGCTCAGATGAACGCCGGCAAATTTTCGAGTGAGGCGGCCACCTACATCGTAATTCAGGCCTTGATCTACGGCATCTCCACCCACTCGAAAATACGCATCCCCAGCGATATTCCAGTCACTAGTACTCCAACGTATTTTATCTCTGTTAACAGACCCTCCCGTCGAACCACTACCGTTCGACGTGTGAGCAGAGCTATGGTTCATCACAGCTGTAAGATTTCTGTCCCCTTTAACGTCATAATAGGCATTACCACCCACATTGAGGTCAATACCCTCACTATTATGATCGCCCTGCACAATTAGCTGCCAGTTCCCACTTGCATGCTCTAGCGAAGCCTCTGAGCTTTGGGTTTGTAATTTACTTCCATTCTCATAGTAATATTCCGTCTCTTGTATCTGAAATTCGTTCCGGGTACCACCTACTACTTGGGATATATTGACCGCCTCCATGCTATGGGCAGTCAGATGCTGGTCCCCAGCAATGGCAAAGTTCAAATCTCCGGAAGCAAAGCGATATTCCGCTTTAGGACCTATACTATCTTTATGATAATCAACTCCACCAAGACCCCTAGCCCTCAAAGTTAGGGATTTTTCTGTTTGCTCACCACCTACAAAAATATTCCCATCTTTACCCTTAATCTGGCCACCTATATTTGCATAATCACCACCACTGATTAGGGTTAGCCTGCCAGAATCCTCATCTCCAGCAGTAGTACGAGACCCAAATGTAGCCTGCGGACCCGCATATTCCTCATTTACTCGTATAGTTACTAAATCTTTACGTGTGCTAGCACCATGCTCACCACTGGTTGATTTTTCCACCTCTATTTCCCTATCTACTTCCCCTTCAAATTTGAGCGTCTCGTTTGTGAATTCACCCTTGACAAAGGCAAAGGTATTCTTGGCAATAAATGAGCTTGAAATGTTTTTCAAATCACCACCCACTCGAATATTTGCATCACCCTTTACAACCACAATGGCCTGTGAGGCTAGCTCTGTACGTAGTGCGTTTGTGACAGTGGTGGCTCCATTTATAAAATCACCGTCCTCTGTCCTAAGAGAAAAGGAGCCATCAGAAACAATACGGCCACCAATGTTCTCAACATTTTTTTTCGCAGTCAGAGAAAGGCTTTCACCCGCATAAATTCCGCCCCACTTATCATTTAAGATGCTACCATTTCGAGATTCTAACGAAAGATTATCGGAAGCAACCAACACATAATCATTTAGGCTCTTGATGTCTATTGTAGCATTTTGTGTAATAGATAAGGAAGAGCTGGCCTTAATTTTATTATTTCCATATCTTCTTGTATGACCAAAATCAATTTCACCACCCGTATCTATACTGAGATGTTGTAAATCCAGAACGCCATTCCCTAAAGAAATGTCTCCAGCAGCCTCAAGGTAATAACCCTGCGAAAGCCCCGCAGAGCGAAAGCCCGTGGAGATAATCTCCCCTTTGCGAGATTCTAGAGATAAAGAACCCAACCTAGAGTCAGATGAAGCGGATAAATTTAGATTATTTACAATACTATCGTCTGTTATAACCGAAAGAGTGCCCTCTTCCATATTTATATTGGTATCATGGTCCAACAGCCCCAAGGCACTAGTTGCATCCACAGTAAAAGAAGAGTCCGTTCCACCAACTACACTAAAACCAACCATATCTGCATCGCCCGCTACATTCAAATGGGATTTCTCCCCAGAAAGAAGATGAAACTCAGCACCCCTAGCAGACAAAGAGCCCTCTACAACGACTTCATTCAACAAATCACTCAGATCACTTCCCGTACTTTCCAGATTGGCAAGGACCCCTTTCAATATGGGCAAAGCACTCTCCGAGCCGCTTGAGCCCCCCCTCTCCTCACCCTTTGCTTCAGCGACAATTTCTTCTATTTTTTCATCTACCTCTACACCATCCCTTACGCCAGAAAGAACAGCCCTAACTCCATCTAAAAAAGTGAGGATATTATCCTTATTCAATATTTTTCTTACAGAATCTTGCCAGCTTTCCTTTTGACCATCCCCATCTAGATCATTTTCTACTCCTTCCACCAGACCAAACGATCCCAATAATCTTTTTTTCATATCGCTCTTTACAACACCAAGGGTATCTTCTAATGCAGAAATAATTACCTTGGTGAAATCTTTTTGCTCTTTTGCAGAAAGCTCTCTCTTGCTACCAGCCTCTACAAAAATTTGCCCATCTATTGTAGCCCCTTCCATTGTAGCCTTACTTTTAGTTTTGAGAAGAATATTTTTACCAGTCAGATCAGCATTATCTATGTCCACATTGCCCCTTGCGGCTAGAAAGCGTATGGAAGATTCAGTCGAGTAACGGTCCACGGAAAAGTTCGCTCCTTCAGCCGTAATGCTACCTGCCTTGCTTTTCAAGTAAATCGAACCATTACCATGCAGACTAGCCCCATCGAAATTCATATCGTTCATACTCACTGCAGTAAAGGAAGTATCAAACTCAAGCAAAGCCCCATCAAGTCCTATGATCTCTCCGTCAACTGAGGATAGATAAATAGAACGTGCTCCACCAGTGGTGCCCATCATGTTTATATCTCCACCCGCCTGAATAACAAGAGAGCGGGAATTCCTCGTACCCACTTCTTCAAGCTGGAAGGCAGTGTTAGATAGATCAATTTCACCATTCATGGCGCTTATACGGATTCCATTACCCATAATTGCTCCGCCACTGCCGAGTATACTGCCTGTCTCACTTGAGATACTCAAACCCGCCCGTACAAGATCGTTCCCTTCGATATCTCTATAATCTTCAATTGGATTTCCGTCAGCATCCTCATACAAATCTAAACCAGTAAGCTCGGCAATGCGAGTACGAGAAGCGGTAGCATATATGGTCGAATCACTCCTTTGTATATCTCGAATAGCTACTATATTCACTATTCCACCTGTAAATTCTCCCCCGGAAAGGTTTGCACTGCCATCTACTATTAAATTTAAAGCCGTTTCTGACGTAACTGTAAGCCCTGACAAATCCATATCGCTAGAGACCCCAGTCGTTTTTATATAGACAGATCCCCCAGCTGAAATAGAGCCTTCCTCCCCACCGGAAATAATGCTACCTTCAGACACAACTGATTGTGCTCTTATGTCAGAGATGAGACTAACTAAAGCCGTTTTCATTCCTTTTACTTTCATAGCATCGTCCTCGGCTTTAGTCCTTTCTGTTTCACTTGCATCTTCATCCAAGCTTTCATCTTGTAATCCAGCATACACATTTTTCAAAATAGCTAAGGCTTTTTGAGCCTCTTGAAGAGCGTTCGTGGTCTCTTCTTCATCTTCTGCATCTGTATCACCACCCGACACAGTGGAAGGCCTGCTTAAGATTTCTAGCAAAGCTAAAGACGCAGTCTTTCCGCTCCCCTCCTCGCTTGCACCCACCTCTTGTAATAGAGCTGTGAGGCCATCAACTTCGCCCAAATTAACTAGGAAGCCTTTGTGCTCTGCTCTACTAAGTTCCCTCTTCGTACCAGCTATAAGAGTGAAGGAAGCCTGTGCTTCGACATCCCAGCCAGTTGTTATGACATCACCACCTTTAGCATGAATATAACCCTTTCTGCCCCCTAATTCAGAGGAAGACAAATCAATATCCCCTTCCTCCTCTGAAATAAAAGACAAAACACCACTTGCTTTATCACCCAAACGGAGGCTCCTACCGCTAATATTCCCCTTACGAGAGATAAAAGTTGCGCCGTCACTGAGACCAAAAATTTCAGTATTATCAAGGTTAATACCTGAATTCGCAGAAACAGTAATGGCATTTCTGAGGCGGGATACCACACCATGGGCATCTACTCTTCCCCTCTCAGAAGAAAGAGTCAAGCTATCGCCCTGAAAGGAAGAGGCCGATACATCAATATCTCTATGGCCAGTTATGTTTAAATAGCGAGAGTGGGATACCATATCTTTAGCCGTAACACTATCTGCCTCGCTTTTCAAGTAAATCGAACCATTACCATGCAGACTAGCCCCATCGAAATTCATACCGTTCATACTCACTGCAGTAATGGAAGATCCAGTCGAGTGACGGCCCACGGAGAGGTCAGCTCCTTTAGCCGTAATACCATCTGCCTTGCTTTTCAAGTAAATCGAACCATCACCATGCAGACCAGCCCCATCGAAATTCATATCGTTCATACTCACTGCAGTAAAAGAAGTATCAAACTCAAGTATAGCCCCAGATCCTATGATCTCTCCTTTGGCTGAGGATAGCGAAATAGAACGTGCACCACCAGTGGTGCCCATCATGTTTATATCTCCACCCGCCTGAATAACAAGAGAGCGGGAATCCCCCGAACCCACATATTTTATGTGCCCATCACTACCCACTTCTTTTTCAAGCTGAAAGGCAGTGTTAGATAGATTAATTTCACCATTCATGGCACTTATACGGATTCCATCACCCATAATTGCTCCGCCAACGCCGAGTATACTGCCCGTCTCACTTGAGATACTCAAACCCACCCGTACAAGATCGTTCCCTTCGATATCTCTATAATCCTCAATTGGATTTCCGTCAGAATCCTCGTGCAAATCTAAACCAGTAATCTCGGCAATGCGGGTACGAGAAGCGGTAGCATATATAGTCGAATCACTCCTTTGTATATCTCGAATAGCGGCTATATTCACTATTCCACCTGTAAATTCTCCCCCGGAAAGGTTTGCACTGCCATCCACTATTAAATTTAAAGCCGTTCTTGACGTAACTGTAAGCCCTGATAAATCCATATCGCTAGAGACCCCAGTCGTTTTTATATAGACAGATCCTCCAGCTGAAATAGAGCCTTCCTCCCCTCCGGAAATAATGCTACCTTCAGATACAACTGATTGTGTTTTTATGCCAGCCATAAGAGCGAAGGAATCCTGCACTCCGACATTCCAGCCGGTTGTTGTGACATCACCACCCTTAGCATGAATATAACCCCTTCTACCACGTAATTCAGAGGAAGACAAATCAATATCCCCTTCCTCCTCTGAAATAAAAGACAAAACACCACTTGCTTTATCACCCAAATGGAGGCTTCTGCCGCTGATATCTCCCTTACGAGAGATAAGAGTCGCACCACCCCTGAGATCAAAAATTTCAGCATTATCAAGGTTAATATCTGAATTCGCAAGAACAGTAATGGCATTTCTGATGTGGGATACCACACCATGAGCATCTACCCCTCCTCTCTCCGAAGAAAGAGTCAAGCTATCGACCTGAAAGGAAGAGTTCGATACGTCAATATCTCTATGACTAGTTATGCTTAAATAGCGAGAATCGTCTGCAACACCAAAAATAGCTCTTGTACCCACAACAGAGCCCAAAGAAGCTGATAATTGGATTCCATCGCCTATCACCTGGGATTGCCCAAGGCTCTCTCCAATTAAATTTATATCTCCTCGCTCTGAACTAACCCGAACAGCAGCACCGACGAGATCTCTTCCCTCTGAATCCCTGAAATCAGCGATATCGTTTCCTTCAGAATCTTTGCGAGCTTTCACTCCAAGTATCTCAGCTAATTGTTTACGGGAGGCCCGACTCTCTATGTCGGAATTCTTTAGCTCTACCCCGCTACCCCCTTGTAAATTCACAAAAGCCCCTGCAAGGCTCCCTCCATCCCCTACTAATTTGCCACCAGAAACGACGTCCAATCTACTGCCAGCAGACAAGACATCCCATTGACCTATAGATATAAGCCCACTAGATGCTTGTTCTCCCTGATTGCTCTTTAAAAATATTGATCCACCAGAGATAGTCCGAGCTCCATTTCCACCAATAATGGAGCCCGCATTCTCAGTTGTCGTCGTTTCGATATTTGATAAAGCAGACTGCAAAGAGGAAACGACCCCATCTGTTTGTTCGTCGCCTAATTCGCCTGTCTTTCTCTTCTCTTTCAATTTCGTTAAGACGGAATAGACTGCAGAGCGAGCCACCTGGGCAAGACTAGTCGCCCCGCCATCGGCTTCAGGGGTTGCAGGAAGGAGTTCATCCACTTCATCAGAAGAAAGGACACTAGAAGCATGCCTTCTTAGATTATCGCGAAAACCATTAAACTCGCTCTGAGTGATTTCCCTCTCTTTACCAGCAGTGATGGCTATAGAATTTCGAAAAGAAGCATCGTATCCATCGATTGTAACGTCTCCACCATCAGCTCTAATCACACCCCTCCCAGCCCGTAACGATGATCCAGCTATATCTATATTCCCTTGTTGAGAAAAGAGACTAAGGGCATCCCCCTCTCCATTTCCCTTTTGACTGAGAACAGAACCTTTGCCCTTGATATCCCCGTATGTAGAAACGCTGATTGCATCTCCAACTACTTGAGAGTTTTCTATATTGACAACACCATTCGCGGCTTCAATCAGAACCTTTTCACGAGAATTGATAAAGCCATTAGAAGCAGAGACACTGCTTATTTTGGAACTCAAAACGATTTCACCAGCAGAAATAGACGCTCCATCAACATTCAAACTCCCGTTAGAGACTAAAGAAGCCGAGCGGGAAGAACCAAGGCCATCGATAGAAAGCCCTCCAAGATCAATAGAGCCTTTTTCCGCAGAAAGAAACACCCCATCGCCAACAATACCCGCACTATTCCCAAATATACCACCACCGACAGAGGAAATACGCACAGAGAGGGGAACCATATCACGCCCTTCACTATCTTTAAAATCTGCAATTTCTTCCCCATCTTCGCCTATCTCATTCTTCATAGAGTAGAGATTAGCGATTTCCTGACGGGAGGCATGCCCACTGATCTGCGACCCAGATAAAATGACATCCCTCTTTGCTGTCAAATTAACGACGCGACCAGAAAGAACAGAAGAAGACAGACCCAACTCTCCTTCTCCTGCTGCATTCACCGACAAACTATCACCAACTGTTATATGACTAGCTACAACATAAATACCACTACCTACACCACCCGCACTTTCGACAGAAGCACTTGCACCAGAAGAAAGACGGCTACCCCCAAGATCAACGGAGCCACTCATCACAATGTCTGAGGTCTTTTTGCCTATCCCTTTAGATACCGCTGCTAACTCATCGCGTATACCCGACAAGGCATCCAAGGTATCTTCAAGGGTATCTCTATCATTCGCTATCTTTGCTTCCCTTTCTTTCTCTCCTATTTTCTGCATAGTTAGGGATAGCACCCTCTCTATTCCATAGCCATTTTCTACACTGTCGGCTAGTTCTTCAGAAACATCTATCCCCGTATCTAGGAGTATTTCCTTTACCTCATCTGCATAAGAATTATTTTGCTTTTGGCTCAAGGAAGCATATACACCCGCCTTGAGGTTCACATTATTTTTGGCACGTAAAACTGAACCCCTATTGAATATGCTCCCACCTTTAGCGAAAATAGAGATGTGCCCAAAACCAACTAACGAAGACTCATCCAATGTGACATTGCCACCGTTAGCACCATCTCGATAACCTTTCACAGCTACGATAGCAGCCTCAATTTTCGCACGCCTCTCTCCGCTTATACCTCCCCTTTCTAACTTTTTTTCTAACTGAGCTAAAATACTTTCCAGAGAAGAGCTTCCCACTAAGTGGAAAGCGGTATTATCTTGCTCGAATCTATCAAGGTAAACGCCGGTACCCTCTAAATGTGAGGCTAAGCCTTGTGCAATTTCTTTTTTCTGTCCTTCGCTAAATTCGCTCGCTTCAATATAAACCTGACTATTTGCTCCTGCGCTTTCAATTGAAATGCCTCTAGCCATAACATCTCCGCTTGCGGAAGCCAGATGAATTTGCTTTCCCTTCAAATCCGCATTATCAACATTCACCTCATTGAGGCCTCTGATTTGAATAGCCTCTCTCACTGCAAGCAGAGAGCCAGCACCAAGTACGCTCCCTGAGATGGAAGATACACTCATAGAGCGAGAAGACACAAAGGCGCCTCCTATATCCACAGTCTCATTCGCGAAAAGATTCACCGATTCGTTTCGACCTTTAATTTCAGAACTACTCAGATCTATTGCCATTGCAGCATGAACAAGTAATCCGCTAGCAGACACACTCGCTCCAGCACCTTCAATACTCCCTTTACTAGAAATAATCCTCACACTATCGGGGACTACAGTTGCTTCATCCGAAGCATCCATTCCATAAATATTGGCTATCTGCTTTCGATTAGCACGCCCATTTATACGGGCATTTGTTATATCTATCCTTTCAGCCCCATTTAGAGTTACGATAGAGCCGGAAAGGGAGGTATCCGCAAGATTCAAATGATTACTCGACGTCAGCGATACTGTCTCTCCACCAAATATATTAGCACCACCACCACTAATATCCCCACCAATACCCTGCAAGCTCACAGACTTGGTAGAGAAAAGCCCTGCATTATTTATCTGAATCGAACCGGCAACAGCAACTTGACTTGTTTTTTCATCTATCGCCTCTATCTTATTTTCTAATTTTTTTATGGCAGCAGAAAGAGCCACAAGCTCACTATTCTCCGCACTTTCTTCTACAGACTCTAGCCTTTCCTTTAGCTTCTCCAGAGCATTACTCAAAGCCACCCTTACATTCGTTCCACCATTTTCGTCCGTATCAAAATCAACTCCAGATTCAGACATAATCGTTCTTATGTCAGCATGGTAACTTTCACTCTCAGCTTCCGTCAACTGCACCAAGGAGCCGGTCTTCAAAAAGAGAGTATCTCCAGCCACCAGAATACTATCATCACCAAGCAAATCTCCATGCTGAGCAGAAAGACTTAACACATTACCAGAGAGGAAGGAGCCTTCAAAATTAACGCTACTCCCCTCATCACCCGCACCCCCTGCGACAGCTTGCAGAAGAGAAGTGGTGTGATCACCTACGCGAGCTGACGATGCCTGAATTGCCCCGATCGTTGTATTTAGAAGGATACTATTGGCATTCACATTAGAATGCGATAAACTCAAGTTTTGGTTTGAGACGAGAGAAACGGAGCGAGAGAAACGAGACCCAAGAGTAGAACTTTCCACATCTATCGAACCATTCGAAGCGATAGCCTGTATTCCATCGCCTTGAAGATCACTGTTTGATCCAAGCACACTGCCACTTCTGGATGAAATACGTAAAGCAGAGGGGACAACATCTCGCCCGTCTTCATCCTCCGGAGACTCTATCCCGTACAAAAGGGCCAACTGGCGACGACTGCCAGTAGCCTCAACAGTCGCATTGGTTATATTTACATCATCCCGCGACGAAAGAGAAACGGACAGGCCAGAAAGACGCCCACTCGATAAATTTATATCATGAGAAGCATCGATGTTAAGGCCTTTGAGGCTCGTAACGTTGGCTCCAACGGCGAAAACACTACCTCCCTCTGAGCTTTCGGCTGCGGAGAGGGCTTCTATAGAGAGGGCTTCTATGGAGACATTCCCGCCTGAAGTTATTTTCGCACCGCTCGCATGAACGGAACCAGAGAAGGCAACGTCAAGGGGGACAGAGCTTTGCTTAGCATCACTAGCAGGGACTTCGCGAGAACCCGCAAAAAGATTCACGTAATCGGCACCTTGAATTATGGCATTGTCTGCAGATAAATCTCCCGCATTTGCCTTCACATACACAATATCTCCGCGAACAGAGGCCCCAGCAATAGAAACTTGGCCAGAGCCCGCCTCACTAGCTTCACCCCCAGCAGATACCGACAAATAACTTGTCTCTCTTCCTCCAAGACTGGAGTTTCTTGCGAATAGATGACCCTTCTCTGCATTCACACGAACCACCCCACCCATCACTACAGAATTGTCCAAAGTCACATCTGTTTTTGCACCCAGCTGAAGAAAATCCCGAGCAACCACAGACATATTCACTCCCGACAAAGAAGTATCATTAGCATCTAAATGCACGGCATCGGAAAAAAGAGACGAATCATCTAAATTGATGCTGTTTTTTGACAACACCTTCACAGAACGAGAATCATAAGAACCAAGATTAAAACCCTGAAGATCAACAGAACCAGCGGATGCCCCCTCCTCTTGCCCGGCGTGAATCCCAACACCATTTCCTAGGATGGCCCCTCCCTGACCTCGTATCGTCCCCTCTTGAGAAGAAACGAGTATGGCATCGGGGATCAAATCTTGGCCTTCTTCGTTTTCCAATCTATCTATGCCATAAGCTTGCGCTAGCTGCCTACGGGTTGCCGTACTGGATAAACGGGTATTATCTATCGTTATACCCTCTTGGGCTTGAATTCGGATCGCCCCCATAGACATTCTGCTTCCAGAGGCAAGCACTCCCCCCTCGCTCGAAGCAATCTGCAAAAGGCTCGTCTCACCACCACGAACATCAGCATCAACAGCATTGATGTCACCACGGGCAGAAAGAGAAAGCGAACCTCCTGAAAAAATACTTTCGCGAGCGTCTAAGCTCCCTCCAGACAACAAAACTGTCGAGGCATCATTGGCAAAAGTATCTATACGACCCTCTACATTACGAATAAGCCCCTCTTCACCTATTGCATTTATAAAAACAGCATCACGAGAAGTTATCCGCCCACCGCTATTGTCTATCTGACCGGAGAAAGCAACTTTATACTTTTTATTTTCCCTCGCAGAAGCAAGGCTAGTCTTTATTTCTTTCAACTTGGCTATGGCAGAAGCTATCGCATCATACTCATCTTCTTCGATAGTTTCTCTCTGCTTTTTCTCCAAGTGAACTAACAAACGGTTCACCTCTGAAGAAGCATCTTGAGAAAAAGCTTTTTTGTTTATGGAAACTTTTTTATCTGTAGAAAGCAATGCGGGCAATTGAAAAAGAGCCGTCGTGACCCCAGCTAAGATTTCTTGCTTATACTCCGCCTTAAGGACTTCTAAACCGGCAGAAAGCATCACCTGACTACCCGATGTGATTTCCCCTGCATTACTAATCCCATGTCCTGTCAAAGAGGATATCTGCACAGAATCGGCAGACAGAGATCCATTATTTTCGATTTCACCCCCTGAAGCCTCCATGACTAAATAACCTTTTGAGATGATAGAGGAAGAAAGCTCATTAACAATGCCAGCAGAGCTTAGAATTGCACCTGCTTCCCCCGCCTTATCATAATCTAAGGAACCAGCCGTGATATGAACCCCGAGATCGCCCTCTATAACGCCACCATTCACATTGGAAAAACCAATCTTCTGGCTATCCAATTGAAGATTTTTACCGGAAATCCTCGCACCCGAATTTAAAATTGCTCCCGTGGCATTTATGGATACATAATCGCCCCTAACGATTGTTTCATCGCCTGCAATCGATACACGACCATCGAATTCCACTTGTCCTTCGCTATCTCCAGAATCAGCTATAGTGGCACCAGCAGAAAGAGATAGGCTCTTTCGTCCCTCTATCAAGCTGCCTCCAGCTACTTCAATATTACCTTTTTCGCTTCTAAGAAAAACAACACTAGCAATCAAACTACCGCCATCACTCATGAAGCCCCGCTCAGCCTCCACAACAAGGCTACCGCTTCCTTCAACGGCAGGGTTAGCGTTAGCCCTCACATGCCCGGAGTTCTCAAAAAAACCTCCAACCCCTTCCCCAGAAGCCCCTTCCCCAGAAGCCCCTTCCCCAGAAGCCCCTCCCAACTCAGGAAGGGAAGCCTCAACACGCAAAGACACACTACCACCAAGAAGGGAACCGCCTATATTTTTGATGTCCCCGCCCGTAACACTGACGGACAATGCTCCCGAGGCATCAATGAGGCCACGATTGACTACCCCACCAAGCTCCTCGCCTTCATTATCTGCAAATAAAGTTACATTTGAGGCAAGTAAGCTCCCGCTTTCTTCATTGCTGATTTTACCACCCGAACGAATAACAATAATATCATCACCAGATGTACCTTGCTCAATTTCTTCTGGCGCATCAGAAGTAAACATCTCCTTAATTTCGCTAGCCGTATATGGGATAGCAACATCGCCCCCTTCGGCCACAACGCTATCCAATATCTCTTGTATCTTTTCTGTATTTTCAGAAAGAGACAGCATTCCCCTCAATTCCGATCTGGTCTGAGGAATAAGATTACTACCACTATACCTTTCTAAAAGGACAGAAAGGATATCTACCGTACCCACTTCGATACGTCCATTATTTAGAACATCCCCCTCTTGAGCCTCTACATACACCTGCTTCCCAGCCAATAAAACACCGCTGTTCTCCAAATTATTATTCGCATTGATGTAATTCGAATCAAAAGCCTTCAGAGCTGCCTCCCTCCCAATCCTAGCATCACGACCCGCATTAATCACTATATTCCCACCAGAAGCAAAAAGCCCCGCATCAATAGACACATCTCGCTCCGCGTCTACATGAATAGATCCTACACTTTTGACTGACGACCACCTACCCTCACTTTCCACATCCCGACTCGAAGCCAAAACAACAGATCCTCCACCAAAAACATGAGCATAGCTATTGCCTATATCTTCACCCGAACTTATACTAACCCCCTGAATGCCCTCTATTTGTCCCCAATCTTCATTACGAACACTGCCTTCAGCATTCAGTTGTATCCAGCCAACACCTGAGCTCAGAGTCCCCCCTTGATTCACAATATCCCCACCGGCCTTAACATCAAGCCATCGATTGGAAAGGATCAGACCATCATCTTCATTTACAACATTCCCTTCTTTCGCTTCCAGTACAGTAACAGAGCCTCCTGACAAATAACCACCATCTTTATTCTGTATATCTTGCTTCGCAATAATCTCTAATCCCCTATGCCCTTCTATCGCACTACCATGATTCACTACGCTTCCACCAGCAGCCGAAATCAACACGCCACCGTTGCGAGAACGTACAATAGTACCAAAGCTACCCTCACTACCAAGAACAACATCACCCGAATGGCTTTTCAGTTTTACCGAGCCACCCATAGCTGTCACATTCCCACTCATAACCATTTTACCGTCTGCTGTGAAGCGTACCCCTCCCGCGCTGCTTGCCATATTACCAGCGACACGAACACCAGACCCTCGCCCCGAACTCTCCATCGTAATATCCCCGGCTCGCACACCGCCCAAGGCAGACACATCAAGTGCAACCCCACTACCCACATCCGTGCTAAGCACCTCTTCGACTTGGCCCGAGTCATAGGAAACCAGATTTTTACCCAAGACCAAAGATAAACCACCCCGTACCTCTGCACGAGCATCTATCGTTACAGATTGAGTGATAATATCAAAGAAATCGGTGTCTCCACCATGTAGACCCGCCCCCTCAATGGAAACATCCCCACCATTCACTTCAAACCCACGAAGGCTAGCTTGATTTGTATCAAAGACCGAACGACCCGTGGTCAAAGTGGCTCGAGAAGCATTCATAAAACCACAGCCATCACAACTTATACCGTTCGGGTTCGCTAAAACATACTCCGCTCTCTGGCCAAAAATTTCTGTTTGACCCCTTAGCATAGAACGCCCACCACCCGTTACTTCATTCAAAATAATACGAGCAGAAGAGCCAGATAGCCCCGCATTAGCACCCAGCTGACCCCCAAGGGCTGAACGACCACCCCTCACGCTGTTGTTCATGACAGCGCCGCCTCTTCCTACGTTAAAGCTCCTAAATCTGTTATGAGAAAGACCAGACGCATTCGGCTTAACAATATCTACAATGTGTGTCCCCCCGCGATTGCGAACAGAGGCTGACGGACCACCAGATCTATCGACCTGCATGCCCGAACCAGCGGGTACTTGGGCGTGCAATTGCCACAAATTCAAAGAGAAAAAATACTGTAAAACCAAGACAGAAGCGACAAAACGCTTTACAGTTCGCGGAAACAACCCCTTCCTCCTTCTTGACGTGATTACCCCTTTACCTTTACAAATAATATTACGGTACATATCTTAGAACCCTCCTCTTGAAAATATCACACATTGATTTCAAAGAAACCCTAAGGGAGGGTAAATTAGGGCTTGAGGAAAGTCAAGGAAGAAAAAAAGAGCAAATCAACTTTTTAATGTCTTTTTTGGGGGCTGTAACTCCCCAAAAGTATCCGTTTTTTTATGAGTGTGTGGTATTGTGAAATGCGAATAATTGCAAATAAAATGCTATGAATCCCCGATTGAAAGCATTCTATACGGTTACTTTCCTATTTTTTTGTATTTGCAAAAGTTCCTAAATACATTTCATTTTTATAACAAAATTTAATTTGAAGGGCCTTCATCTTTTAGTCTTTAGGCGCCACAAAAAAAATTGTTTCCAATGCTCTTGGCGTAATTTCAAAAAAATATCTAGAGCAAAAAAAACCTGTGGAAAGCCAAACAAAAAACTAGTTCCAGGTATAGCTCCCGTCAAAGTAGCGACTTGCATCCATCTATAACTTCCGAGAAAGTGGGATAAAAAAAGAGAGAGGAAAATATAAAAAGAATGGAGACAAGCCAAAAAGCTATAAATGGCAACGAAGGACCTAGGAACACCAAGCAAAATAGGAAAAAAAGTCTTTGAATGAAAATCTAGCATAAATATAGCTAAACTCCAAAGCATACCCAAAAAAGACATGTAGACAATTTTTTTTTGAAACTGCCCATAAATCGGAAGCCATAGGGATGGATGCTTTTTTAGTTTTTGCATATCGGCAAGAAAGAAAAGAGAAACATTGTCAAGAGAATAACGCCGTTCTGTACTTTCAATCTAGTACTCACACTTCGTAACGAAATAAACAACAAACATTAAGCATAACATAAAAAGGATTTGATCTTTGCCAATTGCTATCATCAAAACATGGTCTTCCCATAAAATCACAGAAAATTCCTCGTTTCTCGGTCATTTCAAATTGGCATAGAAATATCATGGCTATATGAAATCTATTTTAGCACAATCGACTACTCTTTTTCACCATAATGGGGGACTGTTGCGAAATACAAAAAAAACAGGAATTTAATCTTCTAAAATAATGCCTTAAACCGGCAATTCATAGCACTTTATTTGTGATTATTTACATTCACAACAGTCCCATGAGATAGCTGTTTGTTTTCATAACGAGAAAGAAAATAAAACAAAAAGCCAACAAGAGGAAGGGCAAAAAGTAAGGCGATGCCGTTCACATGATCTACTTTTTCTAGATTCGATGAACTAGAAAAATCATATCTGAATATAAGAACGACCACCGTATTATTAAAAAAATGTAAAAGTATAGAATAAATCAAATTCCCTGTTTTTAAAAATACATATCCCAAAAAAATCGATATAAAAAAAATAGATGGAATGTATGTAAAATTCATATGAAGAATGGCAAAAATAAGAGAAGTAAACATAAGCGCTTTTATACTACCGTATTTATTTGTTAAAGCTATTTGTATATTGCCTCGAAAAAATAGTTCCTCTCCAATGGCTGGAAGAACAGCCACTAGAAAAATGGCATTAACTAAACCGTACCAACCGGCTTTTTTGGATACCTGTATAATAGGCATTACCATCACTTCATAATGTGTTGGTATATGGCCAAAAAAAGATACCATAACGTTTCCAAATCCAATCCCAACTAACATGACTGAAGGGAAAAGTAAAAGTAATGGGCAAATAAAAGAAAAATTGAACTGACGAAAGGGAATAACAGACTTGATTAACTCACTCATCCACCATGACTGTCCAAAAATATTGTAACGCTTATATAGCAACCAAGCCACCATGAATATGGACAAACTAGACAAAAGAAGAGACACAAGATTTTTTCTCATATCAGATGTGTCTTTTAAAAGAAATGTAGATACAAGAGTAACCAGTACTACTTGTAAAGTAACTACAAGTAATATCCATATTATAGCCTTGGTATAAGTTAGTTGTCTATTTTTTTTAAATTCCTTTGTATCTATTTCCATTTACTTATTACTTATCAACTTAAGCACCCCCTGTATCTGTAAAGGGATACTTTATCGCCTGGGATCATATTCATATGAAAAGATCATTTTAATCACATTGTGAATATGATTAAAATTTCAACAAATAGCTCACTCCATAATTTTCTTTCGCCTCATGGGACTGTTGCAAAATACAAAAAAACAAGGAAATGCCTGCATAGAATGCCTTGAATCGGCATCTTACGACATTTTATTTACAATTCTTTACATTTCGCAACAGTCTCAACCTAGGTACAACAAAAAGATTAGAAAGTATAATCCATGATAAAGCGAACAGCTGGGTAGGCAGGATTTTCCAGTTGATAGCCTTCCACATTGACTAGCCCATTACTAAAAAGAAAAAGATACTCAAAAGATAAGGATAAACGTAAAGACTCAAAATACTCTTGGGAAGCATAAAGTATCAGTCCCGCACCAGAATTTAAAAAACCGGCTGAGAAACCAACAGCATCTCTTTTCTCATCATCTAGATAATACGCGATATTCAAAATAGGAGCTAGAAAAAGATCAGTATTTCCAAATGGACCACTATCTACATTCTCTGCTTCCACATAGAGTTTACGACAATACCAATGCCAAGCATCGTTATTAAATATCTACATTCTCTGCTTCCACATAGAGTTTACGACCTTTCTTATCTTTACTTGACTTATCCGAATAGAAAACAAGCACCCCTAAATTCAAAAGCCAATGATCTAGGTCGGCATCCACACCACCCGTAAAAATATATAGATCTTCTTTCACTTCAAGCCTTCCATTATTTTCTTGTAAAATCTATTCTATATAGTCAGCCTTGAAAAACCAGAATACTATGGATATTTCGCATTTATAAGCTATTCTGAAGTAAAAAGTAGTACCCATAATCGCAAGGTTTTGCGAAAAGGTGTTCAAAAGCTTGTGTTTTTCAAGCATTATTTTTCAGAGCTTCCCTATGCTAGCTCAAAAAAAAATGATTATCAAAGAGACTTGTTTAAGACGAATTTGGAAGGTATGCTCAATCATAATGAGCCCTTATTTCGTTTAGCTCAGAAAATAGATTGGAAAAAGTTTGATACTGAATTTGGTAAACTCTATTGTCCTGACAACGGCCGCCCAGCCAAGTCAACCCGCTTGATGGTAGGACTGCATTACTTAAAAGCCACATTTAATGAAAGTGATGAAACTGTTTTAGATAAATGGGTTCAAAATGTCTATTGGCAATACTTTTGCGGATGCCAAGAATTCCAGCAGGAAGCTTCTTGTGATCACAGCACATTAAGCAGATGGCGTAAGCGTATAAAATCTAAAGGGAGGGATAGAAAAGCTTTTGGAAGAAACAATTCGTTGTGCTCTTTCTAATAAATTACTGCGTAGACATCATGTCCAAAAAGTAAATGTAGATACAACAGTTCAGGAGAAGGCCATTACATATCCAACAGATGGTAAGATGGTAAACTATATTTTAAAGCTTTACGATATTCGTCAGAACTGGCTAAGAGAAATAATATTCGTCTTTGCCAAAGTTATTCTCGTTTATCTAAAAGGTCAGCCTTGCCTTTTTCCCGTCCTCAAAATCGAGAGCTTTGCCTCAGCAAAGCTTTCCACGAACGCCTCCAAACATGAGCAACCCTTCCAACGCAAAGCCTATCAAGATAACCTCCCAGCTTCGCTTGTTTCCCATGTGGAGCCTTGCCTTTTTCGCGCCCTTAAAACCGAGAGCTTTGCTCCAGCAAAGCTCTCCACAAAAGATCCCAACATGAGCAACCCTTCCAACGCAAAGCCTATCAAGATAACCTCCCAGCTTCGCTTGTTTCCCATGTGGAGCCTTGCCTTTTTCGCGCCCTTAAATATCGAAAGCTTTGCTCTAGCAAAGCCTACCAAGGAAGTCTCCCAGCTTCGCTTGTTTCCCACGCGGAGCCTTGCCTTTTTCGCGCCCTTAAAACCGAGAGCTTTGCAAAGCCTTCCAACGCAAAGCTTCCCAAGAAAGCCTCCCCAGCTTCGCTTGTTTCCCATGTGGAGCCGCCTTTTTCGCGCCCTTAAAATCGGGAGCTTTGCTCCAGCAAAGCCTACCAACCCAGCTCAGCTCAGCTCAGCTCAGCTCAGCTCTGTGCAAAGCCCCGTTTATATAGTCAGCCTTGAAAAACCAGAATACTATGGATCTTTCGCATTTATAAGCCATTCTGAAGTAAAAAGTAGTACTCATAATCGCAAGGTTTTGTGAAAAGGTGTTCAAAAGCTTGTGTTTTTCAAGCATTATTTTTCAGAGCTTCCCTATGCTAGCTCAAAAAAAAATGATTATCAAAGAGACTTATTTAAGACGAATTTGGAAGGTATGCTCAATCATAATGAGCCCTTATTTCGTTTAGCTCAGAAAATAGATTGGAAAAAGTTTGATACTGAATTTGGTAAACTCTATTGTCCTGACAACGGCTGCCCAGCCAAGTCAACCCGCTTGATGGTAGGACTACATTACTTAAAAGCTACATTTAATGAAAGTGATGAAACTGTTTTAGATAAATGGGTTCAAAATGTCTATTGGCAATACTTTTGCGGATGCCAAGAATTCCAGCAGGAAGCTCCTTGTGATCATAGCACATTAAGTAGATGGCGTAAGCGTATAAAATCTAAAGGGAGGAATAGAAAAGCTTTTGGAAGAAACAATTCGTTGTGCTCTTTCTAATAAATTACTGCGTAGACATCATGTCTAAAAAGTAAATGTAGATGCAACAGTTCAGGAGAAGGCCATTACATATCCAACAGATGGTAAGATGGTAAACTATATTTTAAAGCTTTACAATATTTATCAGAACTAGCTAAGAGAAATAATATTCGTCTTCACCAAAGTTATTCTCGTTTATCTAAAAGGTCATTATGAATACAGAGCCGATACTTTTTAGAGGACGTAAATACAGACTTGCAAGGCGTGAGCAAAAGAGCTTAAAAACCTATTTTGGCCGTGTTTTACGGGATGTAGAGCGCAAATTGCATTCTATAGATTCACATAAAAATTATAAACTGACCTTCCCTCAAAAGAGCGGACAGTCCACTTTACATTAAGCAAGTATGGGTTATGGCATTTTCTTAATATAGTGTCTTTTTCAAGCTTAACTATATAATAGGTATGCATTGCGATTTAGAATCGAAGCTTTTCAGTGAGCCTCGTCCCAATTTTTCCCTTGCCCGGCATCCACAAAAAGAGGAACACGTAGGCTCACGGCGTTTTCCATACGTTTCTTTGCCAATGGAATGAATTCTTTTTCTTCTTCCGGTGCAACATCAAATAAAAGTTCATCATGAACTTGTAAGATCATACGGGATTTCCATTTTTTTTGGCGAATATCGTTGTCTATGTCAATCATAGCCACTTTAATAATATCTGCGCTACTTCCTTGTATAGGAGTGTTGATAGCCATGCGTTGTGCTCCTTCTCTCCGAAAGTGATTTGAATCTTTGATATTTGGGATGGGGCGTATACGACCACTGAGTGTTTCGACATAGCCTTTTTCTTCTGCGAAGGATATAAGGTGATCCATGTAGCGACGAACACCGGGGTATTTGAGAAAAAATTTTTGGATGTATTCTGATGCTACATAGCGTTCAACCCCAAGACTTTTGGCCAATCCAAATTCAGTTATACCATAAATAATAGAAAAATTGACTGTTTTGGCATGGGAGCGCATGTCTGGTGTGACTTCTTCTTCTGAAACACTAAAGAGAGAGGCAGCCGTCTTTTTATGAATATCTGTTTCTTGATTATTCAGGGCAGAAAGTAGGGTCTCGTCTTCTGCATAATGGGCCATAATGCGTAGCTCTACCTGAGAGTAATCTAGAGACACTAGTGTATTTTTGTCATGAGGGATAAAGCCTCTTCGTATGGCCCGCCCAGCTTCTTCTCGTATGGGAATGTTTTGTAAATTAGGATTGATAGATGAGAGTCGCCCCGTGGCTGTAATGGTCTGGCTAAAGCTTGTGTGTATGCGTTTGGTCCTAGGATTGATAAGACGCGGGAGTGAGTCGATGTAGGTAGAGAAGAGTTTGTTACATTTTCTATGCTCTAGTATATTATCTACGAGAGGGTGTAGGCCTTGCAGTTTTTCTAATACATCATGATCTGTAGAGTAGCCAGTTTTTGTTTTTCGTCCTTTAGGTAAATTGAGTTTTTCAAAAAGCAACTTCTGTAATTCACGAGTAGATTGTATATTGAATTCATAACCAGCAATTTGATAGATTTTTTCTTTTATATTATCTAACTTTTTTATATACTCTTTAGAAAGTTGTGTAAAATATTTTTTGTCTATGGCTACACCTTCTTCTTCCATGCCTAAAAGTACAGGAAGTAATGGCATCTCAATTTCATAGTAGACACGCTCCAATTTATTTTTTTTAATTTTATTTTTAAGTATTCCGTAAAGTCGTAGGCTAATGTCAGCATCTTCGCAGGCATAGTCGCTTACTTTTTCTGGTTCTATCTCATCTAGTGTCTTTTTTTTAGCACCTTTCCCAACAATCTCTTCATAACGTATAGTTGTATAGCCTAAGAGATCTTGGGCCATGTCGTCTAGATTGTGTCGCCGTACGCTAGGATCGCACAGGTATGATGCGAGCATTGTATCAAAGTAAGGTGGAGCTAAGTCTATACCCCACCTCTTCAAAATAGCATAATCATATTTTATATTTTGGCCTATGATACAAAGTTTTTTATTTTCTAGAAAATCTTTTAGAATAGGATGGGCCTTTTCCCAAGGGATACCCTTCTGTGTTTGTTTAAACATATTTTCTGTATCTGTTTCTGATGAAGGCAAAGAAATATAAAATGCTTTTTTTGTGGTAGCACAAAGAGAAATGCCCACAATTTGTGCAAGCATTACATCAAGGCTATTTGTTTCCGTATCAAGTGCTAGTTGTTTTTTTTGACCCATTTGTTTTTTGATTTCTTTGATTGCATTTTTTAATTGAGTTAAATCAGTCACAAGTTGGTAAGAAACTTCTTTTTTGATTTGATTTATTTTGTTCGTACCTTCTATGTTTTCTTTTTCATTTTGGATTTTTTTTAGTTCTTGAGCTACTCGAGTGTAACCTTGTTGAGAAAAACATTTTTGACTGGACTCATTAAAAAAAACAGGAGTTTGTATTTTTTTGTTATCAAGTTCTAGAGCTTCTTTGATATCTGTTTGAATGGTGGCTAACTTTCGAGATAAAAAAGCTTTTTCTTTATTCTCTTGCAGTTTTTTTTGTAATCCCTTATTGCTTACGCTGGCGATATGTTCATAAATATTTTCTAGAGTTTTGTATTCCTCTAAAAGATTTAGAGCAGACCTAGGCCCGACACCTTGTACACCGGGTATATTGTCAGATGTATCTCCAACTAGGCCCATATAGTCTGTAACTTGTTGTGGAGAAATACCGATTTCTTTTTGTAGCCAATCTGAATCTACGTGAATAAATTCTTTGCTTCCTTTCCTACTTTTTAGCATGACAATATTTTTATCCAGTAGTTGGAAGCAGTCCTTATCGTTGGTAACCAAATATACTTGCTTCTTTTCTTTTTGCGAAAACCGTTTTGAGAGAGTACCCATGAGATCATCAGCTTCAAACCCAGTTAACTCAATATTACAAAAGCCATTTTCACGAAGAAGTGCTTTGATCTCTTCTATTTGGTTGCGTAAGTCCTCTGGCATGGGTTTACGTGTGGCTTTATAATCAGGGAAAATTTTTTCACGGAAAGTATGACCGGGAGCATCCCAAGTGACTATACAATTTTGGGGATCATATCTTAAAAGTAATGGAAAGAAAATATTAAAAAAACCATGGATAGCATGTGTGGGTATTCCCGTTTCAGGATGAGTGAGATTGTGTCCTTGTAAGGCGTAATAGGCACGATAGGCCATAGCGTGGGCATCAATAATCAAAAAGTCTGCTTTTATTATTGTCATGTTTTTCTGATCGCTCCTGTGTTTTGTTGTTTTGAGCTTTCCTTTCGTAAGCTTTCTATATCATATTTTTCTAATATTCTAATATTATAGACGAGAATTTCTTTGCCGTTACAATTTTTATTTTTTTTGTACTTTCTCAAGCTCACTTTCTGCCCATTGAATTGAGGTGGTTCGTAGATGAGTTGTTTGTGGAGTGATGCTACAATTCATTTTACTAAAATATTTTTCTAAATCATAGATAGGAATTCTTTTTCTGTTACAATTTTTATTTTATTTTTTTGTGCTTTCTCAAGCTTGCTTCCCGCCCCTGAGCCGGTTAGTAGATGAGTTGTTTGTGAAGTGATATTGTGACTTACTTTCCCACCATATTTTTTTATTAGAGTCATGGCTAAATCTCTTGGTTTGAATTGAAGAAAGCTTCCCGTTACACACCAGATCTGATTTTTGAAGATAGCTATGTGAATATCATTTTTTTCATTAGCCATTTTTACTTTCTCTTCCAATGAAAGGCCAAGTTCTCCTAATTCTTCAAATAGCTTTTGTATTTTAGGATCGCTCATTTGTCTCAGAATGGTAGATGCTGTGGGCAGATCAATCCCTTTGATTTGTGTTAGAGTCTTTTGCCAATGTAAGAAAAGCTTGATAGGTAGTTTTTTTTCTCGTATTTCTTGCAATCTCTTTTGATGATATCCTGCTTTTTCTAGTATTTCCTTTTCTTTTTCTTCTTTTTGTAATTTAAGCTTTTCTATATTTTCCTCAATATTTTCGAGTATCTTTTGTGTACGAACTCTACCGATCCCCTTGATTTTTATTAGCCCCTCTTGTTCTCTTATAAATTCGCAAAAGAGAGCGTGCAAATTCTTTTCTTTATTTTCCACACTAGTATTACCATGGTAGCTTATTTTTGGGTGGCTCATTTTTGGATTCAAAGAAACAAGTTGTTTTAGTTTTATATAACTATTATAGCCAGCCTCAATTAAGAGTCCTGCTATATTGGGGCCAATTTCTTCTAGACCTAAAGACAACAAAAGCGTTTGAAATTCTTTTCGTCTAGATACTGTGATACCAGCTAATACCTTCTCTACGGAACGTTTTCCAAAGCTAGGAATTTTTTCTAATTTTTCTTGATGATTTTCCAATCGATATATGTCAGGAATGCATAGAAGCAACCCTTTTTGGAAAAGGGTTTGGCAGATACCTTCACCCATGTTACTAATATCCATTTGCTTACGAGCACAAAAAAATATTATCCTTTTTAACATTTGTGCAGGACAAGAGGGATTGGGGCATAGCCACTCTATAAATTCTGGGGTGCGTACTAATTTTGTTGAACAGGATGGGCATTTTTCCGGGAAGTAATAAAGTTCTTTCCTTTTTTTTTCTTTGGCCGTATCCAATACCTCTTCTATTGCAGGAATAATATCACCTCTTTTGGTTAATTTAACTTTGGATCCTATTCTTATATCAAGCTTCTTAATAAAGTCTGCATTATGTAGAGTTGCGTAACGAACAGTGCTACCAGACAATGATACCGGCTCAATTTCAACTCGTGGGGTTATGCGTCCCGTTCTACCAACAGAGCAGTCTATAGAAATCACAGTACTAATGGCTGTCTCTGGTGTAAATTTATAGGCAACAGCCCAACGAGGCGAGTTGCTTGTATAGCCCAGTTTCTTTCTATCAGCAAGATCATCCAGTTTTATGACAAGACCATCTACAGGAAAATCTAAGTTATTCTTTTCCTTTTCAAATCCATGAACGGTTTTTTCTAGAAGATTAAGAGGGACATGGGCACGCCCAACAGTCATAGGCAATCCCATCTTTTCCATTGCTTTTAGAATTTCTTCATCCCTTTTGTATTTGATCGAGTTTGTCTCATTATCTAAAAATGATCCGTTAAAGGCCATCCAACGTAGAGGACGCTTCGCTGTTTCACTCGACTTCTTTTGTTTTAGAGAACCTGCAGAAAGATTACGAGGATTAGCATAGATCAGATTAAAAGTGTCATTAAAATCAGAAAAATCTTGATAAGTCATATAGACTTCCCCTCTGACTACAATATTATGGGATTTTCCCTTGATTATTTTGGGTATATCACGTATGGTCAAAGCATTATTGGTGACATCATCGCCAACCAAACCTGTGCCGCGAGTAAGAGCATGCTCCAATTGACCGTTCTTATAGTGTAAAACTAAAGTGGCACCATCTATTTTCCATTGTACATGAAAGTATTTTTTTTGTGTGGTAGTGATTTTTTTAGCCCAAGCCATTAGCTCTTGTCTCGTATATGTATTACTGAGGGAAAGTACAGGGAAAATGTGTTTTCTTTTTTGAAAAGCATTATCGATATCAGAACCTATAATATGTGTGGGTGAATTTTCACTTTTGTATCGAGGGTATTCTATTTCTAACTTTTGGAGTTTCTTCAGTAAAGAGTCAAAATCATAATCTGACATCTCTGACCTATTTTTTTTATAATAGAGATCTTGGTGTTTTTGTATTTCTTTCTCAAGACTACGCATTTTTTTTTGGATATTCATCGTCATTTGATTTTTACCCACTATGCAAAGCTAACAACAAAAACTTCAAATTCAAGAAACTATAGTTTTTATAAACATCTTATTTCTTTACTGAATGAAATTCATAATAATCTATGAAATGCTATCGAAAATAGAGAGCTACTTGTAAATGTCTTTTTAAATCAAGGAATTTCACTTCTATATTTTGCGGTCATTCCTTGCGTGAAAGTATAGGAGTTCCTACTATATCTTTAAAAAATAAAAAAGGTGCAACTATATTTTCTTTAAAGACCTTATCATAATAGATGAAACAAAAAAACTCTATTATGCAATATACAAGAGAAGGACGTACAAGAATTGTTAGTACCATTTTGATTCCTAAAGAGTATTGGCTTCTATTCAAAGAGCGTAAAAATGAGTTGGATGGAAATACGAGTAGCCTTATAGAATATCTATTGAAAAGAAATCAAAGTGATAAAATGAATTTAGTATATCCCTTAGTACATACCTATGGAGGCAGATCGACGACAATATACCAAAATACGGCTAGTAGTCTCCGTAAACATAGCTTTTCGATTCATCCCCTTGTTTGGCAACGGTTCAAATGTTTAGCAAGATCCCAAGGTCTTTCAACATGTTGCCTGTTTGTATCTTTCCTCTTGTCATTGAGCTCAATAAAAAGAGCTCAGTGACAAGAAGAATTTCTCTCCAAAAAAAAATCACACAAAAAAATCACACAAAAAAATCACAATGGAAATGATAAAAGATTTTCATTTTTTTGAAAAAACTTATATATTGAATTCTGTTATTTTGAGAAAATATGAAACAAAAGTCGCAAGAAGATACGGGAAAATATTTAAAAATATAAAGAGATTGTCTAGTTTTTTTTTGGGTGGGGGTAAACCAACTTCTCAAAAAAATGAAACAACTCAATTGTAAGTAAAAGTGAGTGTCAACCCACACCGGTGATACATGGGACTGTTGTAAAATATAAAAAAACAGGGAGTTAACCTTATAGAATGCTTTAAATCGGCGGTTCATAGCACTCTATTTGCAATTATTTATATTTTGCAACAGCCCCCACATTGCAGGAGGGTATGTTTTTTTTGGGGGGAACCTCAGTTTATTAAGATTGTGATCTTGTTTTAGAGATGTATTTTTTTTGTAGCCAATCGCTTACTATGAGACAAAAAACCGAAAGGAATACGGAAAGAAAGAGTAGACGCAATGCTTTTTCTTCTGCCTTCACACTAGGATTTTGTAGTTCTGTGTAGAGGGCAAGGGGCAATGTGCGAGTATGACCAGCGATGTTTGCAGCAAACGTGATTGTAGCCCCAAACTCCCCGAGACTTCGTCCCCAAGCTAATACAAAGCCAGATAGGATGCCGGGTAGGGCTTGTGGTAGACAAATTGTTTTCCAAACATACCAAGGACTTCCTCCTAAGCTGAAAGCAGCTTCTCTCAGGGATGGGATTGTTTGACGCCAAGCTTCTTTGCTCATTCCCAACAGTAGAGGGAAACTCACCACGCTACAAGCAATCACAGCACCTTCTTCACGAAAAGCTAAATTTATATTGAAATATTGATAAAGGAAAGAGCCTACAATCCCCTTTGGACCTAAAAGGATGAGTAAGCTATAGCCCACAACTACAGGGGGCAGTACTAGTGGCAAATGGCAAACAGTGTCCAGAATTTTTTTGCCCCAAAAAGAGTAATGGGCCATAATATAGCCTAAAATTGAGGAAGGGACTAGTATCCACAATGCTGATTTAAAGCTAACACGTAGAGACAGCCAAAATGCCTCAAATTCTTCAGGGGAAAAAGAAAACACTTTACAAAATTCTCGTCAAAATATTCTCTTGTTGGGTGGGTATCAACTAGGTAGCCTCTGCTCAGTAGGCTTACCCATTTCGATAGCTTAGCAAGGAAAAAATATGTACTCAAATGAAAAGTTCTTTCTTTTCTGTTTTTCAAAATATAAGAATAGTCCGTGAATAAGGAGTGAATATGACTGAGGGGATTAGTGGAAATTTTTCTTTACTATTGTCTTTCAGAGAAGAAAGAAAAAGGTTACGTGCCACTTTAGATGAGATTGAGATTGTAACAAAGGGGGAAGTCCCTGCTGACAGTATCGAAATGATCATTGGTGAGTTAGCTAATAATGCAATCAAAGCAAATTTGAAGCGTTTGTTTTTTCATGCTAAGGGGTTTCGTTTTGACAGTATAGAAGAATATGAGTTAGGTACGAAGTCCTTTGTAGAAAATTTTTCTCATCTCAACTTTAGTTATTATGAAAAAGCGATGAAGCTTTTGGATGTGAAGATTGAGATTGATGTGGATATGAATATGAAACGTTTACTCGTTATTTTGCAGAGTAATAATGCTATGTCAGAATCCGAAGAAGATAGCATAAGAAAGAAATTAAACACGGTTATGCACCATTTACCTGAGGAGATACATAATCTTTATGTTTATTATGGAGACGATATGCAAGGGAGTGGTTTGGGGTTAACCATTGTTGTTGATCTGATCCGTGATATGGGTTTTGACCCTGAGCATTTTCGAGTTTATAATGAGGGAAAATATACGAAGGCTCGACTAGAATTTCCACTCTCTGCTGATTATCTGTCCTTGCGGGAGACTTCTTCTCCGGTTGTTTAATATGGGACTCTGTGGAATGTATATAAGCAAGGACAAATAAAATGTCGTGAAACGCTGGCTTGTGATATTTTAGAAGGTCGCTCCCCTATTTTTTCGTCTTTTGCAATGGTCGCAATCTGGTTAGTCTTGCTGAAAACATGTTTGCTTTTGTTTGTGTTTTTTTTGGTAAAATTAGAATTGAAAAAGAAGCACATTTTAATATAAATGTCCTGTGTGTAATTTATTATCTGGAAAAATGGGTGTATTGATTTCCTTTCAAGAAAGCAGAGCGGAGCTGCGAAATTTACTAGATGAAATAGAGCTATCTAGTAACGGAAAAATTTGTGCAGATAGTGTGGAACTAATTATTTCAGAGTTAGTAAATAATGCCATTAAGGCCAATTTGAAGCGTTTGTTTTTTCATGTGCAAGGATATAGTTTCGATGATGCAGAAAAATACGAAGCAGGCATGAAAGCATTTACAGAACATTTTTCTAAATTAAATCTTAAGTATTATAAAAAAGCGATGAAGCTTTTAGATGTAAAAGTTGGGATTGATGTAAATTTGAGTGCAAAACGTTTAAGCATTATGTTACAAAGTAATAATGTTATGTCTAAGACAGAAGAAAACCACGTAAGGCAAAGATTAAATACAGTGATGCAGCAATTGCCTAGTGATATGCATGAGCTCTATGTCTTTTATGGGGATGAAGTACAGGGAGAGGGATTAGGTTTAACCCTTGTTATAGACTTGATCCGTAAAATGGGTTTTGACCCTAAAAACTTTCGTGTTTATAATGAAGATCAGTACACAAAAACACGTTTAGAATTTCCTCTTAGTGAAGATTATATAACTTTTCGAGAGACTAAATAATTCTTTTTTTGGTAACGTTCTCAAAAAATAAAGTTCTCTTTTCAAAATATGTCTACGAAGTTTAGATCAGTATGTATAGAATATTTGACAAATAAATAGTTTATAGGATCATATCCGGTAGTGCCTTTCCCCTCTGATAATAATAAATTTCGTCTTTCTGTCACCTTGATAAAGAGGGAGGATCGTAAAGAGTTACGTGAGCTAACGGATAAGGTTGAACAACTGTCAGAAATGAAAGGATTAAGTGACAGGCTAGAAATGATTATTTCTGAATTAGTTAATAATGCTGTAAAAGGAAATTTAAAACGAATTTACTTTGAATCTAAAGGTTATAGTTTTGATGATCAAGAAAGTTATAGACTTGGCTTAGAATCTTTTAAAAAAAACTATGGGCATCTTAATTTTTCACATTATGAAAAAGCTATGCGACTTTTGAATTTCAAAATAAATATTGAAATCAACTTATCGGATAATTATCTTTTACTCCTAATCGAAAATAATAATATGATGTCTACTTTCGAAGAGAAAAGAATACGCATGAGATTGAAGGAAATTATGGAAAAGAAAATGAGAAAAGAAAATCTCCTTGATATCTATTTGCACTATGGAGATGAAATTGAAGAAAATACCCTCGGGCTTGCTATGATTGTAGATTTTTTATCTGGTATGGGTTATGATCTGTCTCTCTTTCGTGTATATAATGAGGGTAATTCAACTAAAGCACGTTTGGAAATACCTTTGCATTTTTCCCACTAGGGACGGGACTGTTGCGAAATGTGAATAGTTGCAAATAAAGTCCTATGAATTGTTGATTTAAAGCATTATAGACGGGCAATTCTTTTGTATTTTGTAGCAGCCTACTATGGGCTGTTGTATGATTTTATATAAACTCTTTCTAAGTAAGGGACTGTTGCACCTTTTTTTCGATTGAGTAGGAGATTTTGATTGGTAAAATGATTGGAGAAGGTAGTTTTGTTGAAAAAAACTTATAGGTAAATCCTATCTTTGTTTTTCACCAAATTTTTTATGATTTATGAATAAATTCATAGTCTTTTTTGGGGTTTGCCCGTAGTATTAAGAAGCTTCCTTTTTGCTCAATATCCCCCCTAATCTGTATGGGTTTGGCCACATAGGGGAGTACTTCTTTGTTGACGGCCTTCCCTTTTCGAGAAACCAAAAGGAAGTAATATTTTTCTTTTTTTTCATTTGTTACGACAAATAAGGGAGGAACTCCACCACTAATGCATCGTATCGCACAGGAACGGTGGATTTTACGTTCAGCAGGCTTCATTACACCTAAGTAACATTTACTTCCAACGATCTCACCCTCTAGAATAGTCTTCCCTATTTCTTTTTTGAAGAATGGAGGAGGATTAAATTTAGGAACACCTTCTCCAAGTATTTGGATAGAAGCTGGGAGTAGTTCTATCATGACTTGATCTCCTTTGTAAATCAGGCTTCCCATAAGGGTGACCTGCTTCCCATTATATTTTTTTTTTGTTAGAAGGGTCTCAGCACCAAACTTAAAAGGAGCAACAAGTAGATAGCTAGAAAGTTGAGAAGTATTTCCAGTAAGGCCAGGGCGGCGAACGAGAAGATGAGGATAGGGATTGAGGAGTACAGTACCATGAAATGTTCGATAATTTCCAAACTCAAAAACAGAGTTAGGGAATGGTTTTTGTCCAACAATGAAGCTAAATGCAAGCAAGGAGCAAAATAATATGAAAAAGAAAATCGTGGTTTTTAGAAAACGACCTGATTTGGTGGACAAATGGCTATGATAGCCTATATAGAAATCGTTGATTGTTTGAGGCATATGTTACTTTTTATGATGTGTTAATTTTTCTTCAGATGAGGCTATGACTTGTAGATATTTTAGCAGGAGTTACATAGCTACCAGCTGGTAGCGGGTTAGGATGTACATATATCTGCCCATTACAAATTTTCACTCGGAATGTTGGTATCTTTTCACGAAAGGGAGGAGGAGAGCAACCATCTTGTGGCCTGTATTGGAAGCCATGCCAAGGGCATGTAATACAACCGTCTATAATTTGGCCCTCACCTAGAGGACCGTTTTGATGTTGGCAAACATTCGATACTGCCGAAACTTGCTTCTCATAGAGAAAAACGGCCACACGCTCACCAGATAACTGTACAATTTTTGCTTTATTTTCTGGTATGTTTTCGACTGGACAAATGTAAGCATACCCATCCGAATCAAATTTTTTTGGGGTTCTTATGTGCCAAACTTCTTTCAAAGCGCTGAGCAGATGTAAGCCACAAACGAGACTCAATGATATTCCAACACCCCATGAAAGTAAAGGATCTAACTCTGATTGAAGAGAACCTAAAGCAACATGGAGAATGACAAGGGTATAGGCTATATAAACCATCATATGCAGGCTTTTCCAAATAGAAGGGCTGAGGTTCGCTAGCCAAAAGTCATGGCTTGTAGCTGCCATCAGAAAAAAAATGACAAGGGCAAAAAAGCCTAGTGTTTGAAATGGGAATTCGTGAAGGTTTAGATAATCCGTATTGCTTAAAAAAAGGCTCAGAATGGGATTCATGTTACCAAAACCATGGAAATGCAAAATGGCTAGTGTACCATGTGTGAAGGCTAATATAAAAATAAAAACACCCATATGTCTACGATTATAGAGCAACGGTAGGAAGCGAGAATTTAGGCGTGTTAGAGGACCTATGATCAATAAGACATGGAGTAAAATAAAAGCGGCACTACCTGTGGCACGTAGAATGAGAGTCTCCGCAACTGCCTGCGGGTGTAAAAAGGAGCTGACTAAGAGAAAAATAAGCAGGTAGCCAGCTACACCAAAAAAGACAATACGATTATATATTTTTTTCTGTCGATTGAAACTAATTGCTTTATAGGTTATGGCCATTTTTTACTCTTCCATTCTATGTGATAGGGAAAAATTACAAGTTCTTATGTAACCCTTAAAAGTGTGTGACGACTTTTGCATGACCTAGACTATATAGTATAAATTCTCCCCTGTTGTGTAAGAAATTTTCAGGGAGGGAAAACCAAATTTCTTTTCTATTCTTCCAACTACCTAGTAGATATGCTGAGGGAGTAAGCTGCTTACTTTTTTGGCTTTGCCAATACAGGAGTAGGTCTGGTCTCATATCTAAAAGAGTCTTCAAATGTAGAGAAAGCCAGTAACGATTCCCTTGCTTCCAAGTTCGCATTACAGTACTAATCCCTTTTAATTGCATTTGTTTTTTTTTCAGAAGTAGTTTTCCCTTATGAAGGGGGCGATCCATCCCCGCGTTCACTATTTTTGCGCGTAATTTTTTCGGTAATTTTTTTCCCACAGTATCTGCTTGGCGAGAGTACATGGCATAGCCATAAAAGGCAAGTAGAGAGGGAAAGACAAAGAGGGAAATATTTCGATGTCGTTTACGAAGATTTGCAGTCATGTTTAGGTCTTTATACTATGGACTATCAAATATGTTAGAGTAGAGATTATAGGTGTGTTTCATCATCATCTTTTGTGATTTTTCGAAAGTTTCCCTTTATCCAATATAAAATAAGAATAGGCCAAAGGGCCGTTGAGCCGGGAAGTATGATAAGACGAAAAGCTATACCAGAGTTTTTGGCAGCTGGGTCTATACGTGGTACAATAAAACTAACGAAGAAGAGGGCAAAAAATAACCCCACAAGTAGATAGATATTCAAAAGAGACAGTATGGTTTGTAGAACTTTCTCTTGCATAGATCAGGGAACCAGTTGTCAAAAACTCAGAAAAATTTCCACTCTATTTTATATAAAAATGAATTTCCTAACGGGATGAGTATTATTTAAAAATAATGTCTTGCATGAAAATGCAGTTTTCTTTTGATAAAAAGATGCGTTATCGTCCCCGTAGATTGAGAAAAAGTTCATCCGTTCGTAACCTTGTGCAGGAAAATAGGATAGATATTGCTGATCTTGTCATGCCTCTCTTTGTTAGAGAGGAGTATACTTTAAGCAAAGAAATTCCATCCATGCCAAATATTGAGAGGCTGACTATTCCTCAGCTCATAGAAGAATGCCAAGAGCTTTGGCGATTGGGTATACAGAGCGTAGCCCTTTTTCCCGTGATTGAGGTGAAGCTCAAAGACATACAAGGTAGGGAGGCCTATAATGAGGAAGGGCTTTATTTGAGGGCAATTCGTGCCCTTAAAAAGAGTCTGCCAGAAATGACTATTATTACGGATATTGCTTTGGACCCCTATTGTTCCCATGGGCATGATGGGTTATTAAATAGCCAAGGAGATGTGATCAACGATATGACTCTGAAATGTCTAGCTAAAATGGCTATTCACCAAGCAAGGGCTGGAGCAGATATTGTAGCTCCATCTGATATGATGGATGGACGAGTGGCTTTTATTCGTTCTGCTTTGGATAGAGAAGGCTTTACTCAAGTTTGCATACTTTCGTACACGGCTAAATATTCTTCTGCCTTTTATGGTCCTTTTCGAGAGGCTTTGGGAAGTACGTTAAGTGTTGGAGACAAAAAGAGCTATCAAATGAACCCTACGAATATCCGTGAAGCGTTGTGGGAGACTAAATTAGATGCCCAAGAAGGGGCTGATATTTTAATGGTTAAGCCGGGTATGCTGTATTTAGATGTACTACAAGCTGTCTGTCAAAAAAGTCCCATTCCTGTTGCGGTTTATAATGTTTCTGGGGAATATGCCATGATCAATAGTGCTGCTCGGGAAGGCTATATAGATTATCATGAATGCGTTTTAGAGGTGTTGCATTCCTTTAAACGTGCTGGTGCAAATTTTATTCTTAGCTATCATACGAAGGAAGTCGCAAAATGGTTAGCCTGATATAGTAAGGAAAGTTTCCCGTTCATTTTACTTTTGCAATAATTTTATTTATGCGTAAAGATAAGTTTCGGTTGATAACGAAAATCAAAGTAAGTACGATAAGTATTTTGTATTACTTTATTTTTTGGGTATGGTTGGTCTTGGAGCACAGTTAGCCTCCCTTCCTGAAGAAGAAACGAAGGGAAGAACTTCTAAAGCTGTTGGTTATTGGGATGAGCATTTTGGTGCGAATATAGGGGCTTCTTATGCATATGGTTTTGATAGGCGTAGTTATCGGGCTTACTCTTATGCAAAATTGAAATGGAAGAATGAGATGGATGAGATGGCTTGGATTGTTTTTAACATAGAGGGTTTAGTTTTCCGGAGAGATTATAACTATATATTAGAGTTAAACCCAGAAGATACAGGTGCTTTTGATAAGAGTATTCGAGCTCTGGATGCAAAAATTAGAGGCGATACTACGCCTGGAGATAATCCACAAGCAGATGTTGTTTGCAGTCGTAGTCACTTATCTGGTCTTCACAATCATAAGCTAAAGGAGCGCCTAAAACGCGAGTGTGATGAGAGAGAGAGTCGTCAGTAGCGCCAATCATTTACTTTAGGCATAGAAAGTAATGAGTTACTCTGGCGTGAAGCAAACGTACTACTTTCTCTATGGGAGAATTTTCAGGTAATAATGGGCTGGCATACCATCGTTTGGGGGCAACTATATTTTTTGTCCCCAGTTGATTTTGTTTTACCTTTCCGTCTAGGTTCCACTGGTTTGGGGCTTACTAAGGCGGATAATCGCAATCCTCAGCTTGCCGGAATATTCTATTTTTTCCCTTCTCAATGGTTAGAATTGCAAGCCTATTTCTTTCCGGAAATAGGCATAGATAAAGCTTTTTTAGATAATATCAATCAAGGAGTGAATGCAAAAAACAATCAATACAGGACGGTACAATCGGAGAATACTATCCCCACGGGTTCTGATGCCTATTGATATGTGGGACGTGCTCTTTTTTATCTAGATAGTCTTACTGTAGGTTTTACTTATTATGAAGGTATCTTACATTATGATGCGAATGAAAACCTTGTGCTTTATAGAGATCCAAGCAACAGTAATATCCTCCGCTTGAATGGGCAATCTGAACTATCATCTATACGCTCTTATGGTGTGGAGCTGGCTATTCCTATGGGTAAGTGGGTCCCTAAATTAGATGCCGTATATTTTTCTTCTACTGAAGATTTAGATATAGGTATAAAGGACTACAATAATCAGAAACTGGGTTATTCTTCGATGGATAATTTTTCAGGATAATTTTTCAGGATAATTTTTTTCAGAAGCGTGAGCACTATATAGTTAAGCTTGAAAAAGGCACTATATTAAGAAAATGCCATAACCCATACTTGCTTTTTTAAGGAAAAATCAGTCAGATATTGCGGAATAAATTTAAGCATGGAAAAAGCTATGGAAAAAGCTTTTAGCAATTTTCTCATATTAAAGCCAGCACCTAGTAAAACCGCATACATCTTATCACCTTCTTGCGTTAAGAGGTGATTTCTTCGTACACCTCCATCGTTTTTCATGTGACCAATGATGGGTTCAATGGCTGCTCTTCTTTTCATCCACTTGCGTAAACTACGTTTCATTTTTTTCTTCCTCTTTGCGCCAACAATGTGAACTGTTATCCCATCTTTAACTTTCGCTCCTCTATAACCTCTATCCACAAAAACTTCTTTTACGCTTAATGTATACGTACCGATAAAAAAATGAAATATAAGTTGGCCGACTAATTTCATTCTATGGTTTGCACTGCATACGTGGCGAGAAGAGAATGCAATGTAAGTAAAGACCTTAGTCCGCACTCTATAGTCTTTGTATTGTGGAGTGCGGTTATACTGGAAATGGAAGAAAGGGGGTTGGTGTCTACTATGACCACACGGCTCCCATAGGACTATTGTAAAGGGCGAGAACGAGTAGGTGCATATGTGAGACACTGGTTTAAGGCGTTTTGGGCGGATATTTTTTTGCTTTTTTTCGTATTTTGCAACAAGCCCCCTCATGAAAGCGAATAAGTCTTTTTACTTGACAAAGCTAGCGTGTATAATTCCCTAATCATATCTTTTTAGTTGTAAGGAGGGAAAAGCAATGATGAAAAAAGTTTTGCTTTCAATAGTAGCTACCATCGTACTATATAGTGCGGCTGGGTGTGCAACGTATAGTGGTCGGTTTGTCGGTAAAGAGGGTGTAATCAGTAAAAATACGAGTTTCCCCTTTGGTATAGGCAGTGGTCCTGTCCATTGCATACGTACCGAGAAAAAAATGAAATGTAAGACGGTGACGGTCGACTGATTTCATTCTATGGTTTGCACTGCATACATGGCGAGAAGAGAATGCAATGTAAGTAAAGACCTTAGTCCGCACTCTATAGTCTTTGTATTGTGGAGTGCGATTATACTGGGAATGGAAGAATGGAAGAGAGGGGCTAGCGTCTGCTATGACCACACGGCCCGCATAGGACTTATTGTAAAGGGTGAGAACAAGTAGGTACATGCTGTGAAACACCGGTTTAAGGCGTTTTGGACGGATATTTTCTTGCTTTTTTTGTTTTTTGCAACGATCCCCATCATCAAAGCGAATAAGTCTTTTTACTTGACAAAGCTAGCGTGTATAACTCCCTAGTCATATCTTTTTAATTGTAAGGAGGGAAAAGCAATGATGAAAAAAGTTTTGCTTTCAATAGTAGCTGCCATCGTACTATATAGTGCGGCTGGGTGTGCAACGTATAGTGGTAGTTTTGCCGGTAAAGAGGGTGTAATCAGTAAAAATGGTGCAGGCAGTGGTCCTGTCCATTGCATACGTACTGAGAAAAAAATGAAATGCAAGACGGTGATGGCCGACTGATTTCAGTCTATGGTTTGTACTGCATACATGGCGAGAAGAAAATGCAATGTAAGTGAAGACCTTAGTCCACACTCTATAGTCTTTGTATTATAGAGTGCGGTTATATACTGGGAATGGAAGAATGGAAGAGAGTGGCTAGCGTCTGCTATGACCACACGGCTCGTATAGGACTATTGTAAAGGGCGAGAACAAGTAGGTGCATACTGTGAAACACCGGTTTAAGGCGTTTTGGGCGGATATTTTCTTGCTTTTTTTGTAGTTTGCAACACAATCCCCGTCCCTCTCATAGAGGGTGACTATAATCACTAGGAAGCCCGTTTGTGGCTTTTCTATAGAAAAAGCCATAAGAAAAAGCCATTGATTTTGATGGGTTTTGATCGCAGTGATCACGACTACACTCGGCAATCTTTCTGCTTAGGGCCAACATCTAATGGTAGTTTTTTCGGTGTAGCACGGCAGAGTAGTCTCTAAAAACTACTTGTATTGATCCTAGTGATATTGGAATGGTACTGTCCAGTGCAACGCAAAGTATATGAGAACGAAATGGACATGCAGGGAGACCATCCAAGCAGTGATGACCCAAGCAGTGACCGAGTAGTCTTGCGATCAGAAGCAGTAATCTTCTTTATTTTTTTTACCGAAGCTACACCTTTGTTTGACTAGGAAACATCTCTTTAGCCCCAACAATTTGGTTACCTAAACCTTCAAGTCTCAGTTTTTCGGCTCGCTCTAGATCCCCAAACTCTTCTTTAAAGACAGAAACATCTCGGTAATGCCGTAAACCAGTACCAGCTGGTATTAAATGCCCAATAATGACATTCTCTTTGAGACCTAATAAAAAGTCACGCTTACCACGAATGGCTGCATCCGTCAGTACTTTCGTTGTTTCTTGAAAAGAAGCCGCTGAAATAAAAGATTCTGTATTCAAAGAGGCCCGAGTAATTCCCAAAAGTATGCGTTGACATGTAGCCTTTACGCCACCTTCTTTTATCGCTCTTTCATTTTCATCTTCAAAGGCAAAGCGATCCACTTGCTGTTGTGTAACAAAATTTGTATCACCGGGGTCTTCCACCTCCACTTTACGAAGCATCTGGCGTACGATTGTTTCGATGTGCTTTTCATTGATATGGACACCTTGAAGGCGATAAACTTCTTGTATTTCTGAGATGAGAAAATTATGCAATTCAGCTAAACCCAACACACTCAGTATGTCATGTGGATCTAAAGAGCCCTCATCTATTTGGTCTCCTGCACGAACAAAATCTCCGTCCCTCACTCGCATATGTTTTCCTAATGGAATCGAAATTTTAACTTCTTCCTCTTCACTCTCAGGCTGAATATAAATGATTTTTTTATCTTTTACGACTTCATTATTATCCACGATATGCCCACTGATTTCTGCTAATGTAGAAGCATCTTTGGGACGACGTGCCTCAAAAAGTTCTTCTACTCTTGGCAAACCTCCAGTAATATCTCGCGTTTTCACAGTTGCCGCACTAATTTTAACTAGGACATCCGTAGCCTTTACCTTCTGTCCATCTCTAACGAGTATGATAGCTGCTGCTGGTAAATTATAAGTTGTACTTCCTATGTGTAAACGAGGGTTCAAACGCTCTCGCTTATATTCAAAAAGACGTGCATTTCCTTCTTCATCCTTCTTCAAGTTTTTCCCCTCAATAACATCTTCAAGACGTACAACAGCATCTTGATCAGCAACGAACACATCATTATAGGGATCAAAAGAAGCCAATACAACACCCTTTTTTACCATCTCACCTACTTTCACGCTTAATAAAGAGCCAACCTTGAGAGGAACAGAGACCCTTTCCGCAAGTAGCATAAAAGAAGCATCTCGAATATCAATTTCACCATCTTCCTCAGCTGTAACTGGCCGTTCTTCCTTATCATACCCACTGGCTATAATCTCACCGGCAACTACCTGTTGCCCTTTTTTCACTTGCACATTATGGAGCTTATCATAGTCCAACACTTGCTGCACACGACGTGCAATTATATTTCCCCTAGAGACAAACACCTCTACCCCTTCTGCATTTTTAACGAGAGAGCCAACGATCTCTACAACTAGTGATCTATAATTTAAAGTATGGGTACTCTCACGCACTTGAAGGTTCGTAGCCACACCACCAACATGAAAAGTCCGCATAGTCAACTGCGTTCCCGGTTGCCCAATAGATTGAGCAGCAATAATTCCCACAGCCTCGCCCAACTCCACAGGTTTGAGACGAGCCATATCCATACCATAACAGATCGAACATATACCATAACGAGTAGAACAGGAAAGAGGAGAGCGAATCTTTAGAGTTTCCAAACCCATAGAGTTGATTTTTTCTACGTGTTCTTTAAGTATCATGGTACCATCAGAGATAATGACTTCCTTTGTTACAGGATCTGTCACAGATTCAGAAAGAACTCGTCCAAAAACACGTTCCCCTATGCTGAGTACAAGTTTGTCTCCTTCATAAACAGAAGACAATTTTAGACCAACCGCACCACCACAGTCGTTTTTTGTAATGATCACATCTTGGGATATATCCACAAGGCGACGAGTCAAATAGCCTGCATCTGCCGTTTTCAATGCAGTGTCTGCCAATCCTTTACGAGCCCCATGAGTTGATATAAAAAACTCTAGTACCCCAAGTCCTTCGCGGAAATTAGATCGTATAGCCAGCTCAATAATCTCTCCCGAAGGGCGTGCCATCAAACCACGCATCCCAGCCAACTGTCGTATTTGTTGTTTTGATCCACGAGCACCAGACATGGCCATAACATAAATGGGATTAAAACCTCCCTGATCTTTTTCAAGTTCCTTAAACATCGTATCTGTAATATTTTCATTAGCCTTTGTCCATATCTCAATGACCTTTTTGTAACGTTCTTCATTTGTAATCACACCATTTTTATGGGCAAGATGAGCGGCAGAGACTTCTTTATTGGCTACTTCTACAAGATGTTTCTTTTGGGGAGAAACTTTGATATCACTTACAGATATAGATGATGCAAAACGAGTCGCATAGCGAAAACCCAGCACCTTCAACTCATCCAACAATTTCACAAGAACACCCGAGCCATATTGACCATAAATATCAGCAATAATACGATTGATTTCTTTCTCTGCCACGGCATGATTCACAAAGGGATAATCTGGCGGTAAAACACTGTTGAAAATCATACGTCCCGGCGTAGTCTGAATCAACTTATCCTGACGCATCACAGAAACTTTTGAACGTATACCCACAGCTTTTATATCTAATGCATACGTGATCTCATCTAAATTACAAAACATTTTGCCTTCTCCCACATCTCCTTTCTTTTGTGAAGTAAGCAAGAAGAGTCCCAAAACCATATCCAAAGTTGGTCCGACTACGGGATTACCATTTGCTGGATTCAAAAAGTTATGAGTAGAAAGCATCAGCGTCCAAGCTTCCAACTGCGCCTTAGCAGAAAGGGGGACGTGAATAGCCATCTGGTCTCCGTCAAAGTCTGCATTAAAAGCATGACAAACAAGAGGGTGGAGGCGCATAGCTTTCCCTTCGACTAAAATCGGTAAAAAAGCTTGAATACCCAATCTATGCAAAGTCGGAGCCCTATTCAAGAGGACAGGGTGCTCTTGGATAATCTCGCCCAAAGCTTCAAAGACTTCCTTTTCCTCTGCGACAATTTTTTTCTTAGCGGCCTTTATGTTAGGAGCATGATCTAAATCAACTAAGCGTTTCATAATAAAAGGTTGAAATAATTCCAACGCCATTTTTTTGGGCAGACCCATTTGATGTAGTTTCAACTCAGGGCCAATTACAATGACAGTACGTCCAGAATAGTCTACACGCTTACCAAGTAGATTTTGGCGGAATCGCCCGGTTTTACCCTTCAGCATATCGGAAAGTGATTTAAGAGGACGATTCCCTTTACTCTTCACAGAACGCTTACGACGACTATTATCAAAAAGAGCATCCACAGATTCCTGCAACATACGTTTTTCATTGCGTACAATAATTTCAGGAGCCTTTAAAGCCAAAAGACGTTTCAAGCGATTATTACGATTAATCACACGACGATAGAGATCATTCAAATCAGAAGTCGCAAAGCGACCTCCATCCAATTGAACCATCGGGCGCAATTCTGGAGGGATGACCGGTATCACTTCCAACATCATCCAACCAGCACGATTACCCGAATCTTTCATCGCTTCCAAAATCTCAAGTCGCTTCAAAAGACGACGATCAGATATTTTTAAACCATCATGAATTCGTGTTCGAATTTCTCGAATTTCCGAATCTACATCTGTACGTTCAAGAAGAGTTTTGATAGCATCGCCACCAATCATGGCGATGAACTTGTCACCATATTCATCAATACACTCATAATACTCTTCTTCATCTATAAGCTCACCCGTTTGATGCCCTGATTCCCCCGGTTCAATCACAATGAATTTTTCAAAAAATATTACGCTTTTCAGTTGGTTCACTGTAAGATTTAGCATAAGGCCTAGGCGACTCGGCATACTATGATAATACCATATATGAGCAACAGGGCAGGCTAATTCGACATGGCCCATACGCTCTCGTCTCACACGACTATGGCTCACCTCAACGCCACAACGATCACAAATTACACCTTTATAGCGGATAGACTTAAATTTTCCACAATAGCACTCCCAATCCTTTGTCGTTCCAAAAATTTTCTCACAGAATAGTCCTTCTCTCTCTGGACGTAAAGTCCGGTAGTTTACAGTCTCCGGTTTTTTGACTTCTCCATAAGACCACTCACGTATACGATCCGGGGAAGCCAATTGTATACCAATCGATTCAAAATCTGCATTAGATTTATATGCCATAATTTACCTCTTTTAAAAAATGCTTACCGTATTTTCTCTATACTATCCAATTTAATCTTATTTTTGTAACGCATTCTATTTAGACTATCCTCAAGGTCAGCAACTTCCATGCGATCTCCCTCTGTATTGTATAAACTGATATCTAAAGCCAAACCACGTAATTCTTGCATTAGCACATTAAAGGACTCAGGAGTACCTGAGGAAATAGAAGACACACCCTTCACAATCGCTTCGTATGTCCTTGCACGACCAACCATATCATCTGATTTGACAGTGAGTAGCTCTTGCAAAGTATAAGAAGCACCATAGGCCTCTAATGCCCAAACTTCCATCTCTCCTAATCTCTGCCCTCCAAACTGGGCCTTCCCACCCAATGGTTGCTGAGTGACTAGAGAATACGGTCCCGTTGATCGAGCATGTATTTTATCATCTACCAAATGCGCCAACTTCAACATATAAATTTGTCCACAAAAAATTTTATCTTCAAATTGCTCACCAGTACGACCATCATATAGATTAAACTTGCAAGACAGTGGTAAATCTGCTTTCTCCAAATAGGCCTCAATATCTCTTTCGTTTGCACCACCAAAGACAGGCACCTCAAAATGCAAACCAAGTCTCTCAGCTGCAAATCCCAATTGCGTCTCTAAAATCTGACCTATATTCATCCGGGAAGGGACTCCTAGCGGGTTGAGTATGATATCAATCGGTGTACCATCCTCCATAAAAGGCATATCTTCTTCTGCCATAATGCGAGAAACGACTCCTTTATTTCCATGACGACCCGCCATCTTATCTCCCACTTGAAGTTTTGCTTTTTTACCAACAAAAAGCTTCACCATAGACTCCACTCCAGCAGCTAGCTCATCTCCACCCATACGAGAATAACTCCAGCTATCAATCACAACACCCTCTGTACCATTTGGCATCCTAAGAGAAGTGTCGCGTACCTCACGGGCTTTTTCACCAAAAATAGAATGGAGAAGCTTGTACTCCGGGGTTAGATCACTATCCCCCCGAGGAGTGACCATACCAACCAAGATATCTCCTGACTGCACGTCGGCCCCCGTACGTATGATACCATCTTCACCTAAATCACGGAAGGCTTTATCACTCAAATTCGGTATATCACGAGTGATTGTTTCTTGTCCTAATTTCGTTTCGCGTGCTTGTATGTTGTATTCTTCTATGTGGATTGAAGTGAATGTATCTTTTTTCACAAGGCGTTCACTAATGATGATCGCATCTTCAAAATTGTAACCTTCCCAAGGCATGAAAGCCACCATGACATTTTTTCCCAAAGCAAGGCGTTTATTATCAACCGCCTGACCATCAGCCAGTACAGTAGCTGGAGACACCATGTTCCCATTTTTATCATACCTAGCGACAAATACCTTTTGACCAGCCAATGCAACACCAGCCTCCACTAGCGAACCAGATTTTACAAAAGCTTCCAGAAGAATATTTTCATCTCTCTTGAGAGCTATATGAATGGCCTCTCCTTCTTCAGGAGAAAATTCCAGATACTCTTCTGTAATTTCGGTTACCTTACCCCGGGAAGGAGCACGTTCTAAAGCCACAATCGTTTCTTGGTTAATACAACTACTCTGATTTGAACGGCGAAATTTAGTTAACTTGTATATATCTACTTCCTTTGACTTTGCCGATTTCACATGTATCTGGGAGGCGTCCACATCTACAACCACACCATCTGCTTTAGCAAGCACGCAAGTTCGAGAATCATAAGCGGCTCGAAACTCCATGCCCGTGCCCACATAAGGACGCTCATCTACTAGTAGTGGAACGGATTGCCGCTGCATATTAGAACCCATTAGAGCACGGTTGGCATCGTCGTGTTCTAGGAATGGGACTAGTGCAGTGGAAACACTGACCAGCTGAACAGGAGCCACATCAATATAATGAACTTCTTCTGGAGAACAAATAGGGTAATCTACCCGACGGCGACAACTAATCATATCATTTTGGAAACGACCAGAACTGTCCAATGGTGTACTAGCCTCAGCTATATTATAATGCTCCTCAACGTCTGCCGTTAAGTACTCAATATCAGGAAGCACTTTCCCATTCTTCACCACACGATAAGGTGTTTCTAAAAAGCCATAATCATTTACACGACAATAGGTACTCATAGAAGCAATCAAACCAATATTCGGACCCTCCGGGGTTTCAATAGGACACATACGCCCATAGTGGCTATAATGAACATCGCGAACCTCAAAGCCAGCTCTTTCCCTAGAAAGACCTCCCGGTCCCAGAGCATTCAAACGTCTTTTGTGAGTCAATTCTGCCAAAGGATTTGTTTGATCCATAAATTGCGATAATTGGCTAGAACCAAAGAATTCATTCACAACGGCAACAATAGGCTTAATAGAAATCAGGGCTTGGGGAGTAATCACATCAATATCCTGTATGGTCATACGCTCTTTTATGACACGCTCCATACGGGAAAACCCCACCTTAACCTGATTCATTAGAAGTTCACCAATACTCCGCACACGACGGTTTCCCAAGTGATCGATATCATCAAAATGAAACTCAGGAACTTCATTGATTAAATTTACAAAATAGCGCAAAGCCATAATCAAGTCTATCTTACGTAAAACGCGACTTTCTGTATCAAAGTTATCTGGGTCATGGTAGCGAAATTTATTATTAATTTTATAACGCCCCACACGACCAAGATCGTAGGTTTTCTCAGAAAAAAAGATACGCTCCAGCTCACTCGCAGCATTCTCTACATTTACAGGGTCTCCTGGACGAAAGGCTTGATAAAACTTTTGAAGGGCAGACTCACTATCCGGAGCCCCATCTTTTTCAAGACAATTCACGATAGTCGGGTCATCTTTTCCTAGCGGAAATACTAAGAGTTCGATTTGAGAAATCTCTAATTCTTTTAAAAGGTCTAGATTATCTTCGTTTAACTTTTCACCCGGATAGATAATTTCCTCTTGCGTTTCCGGATTATCCACCGAAGCCGCAGAGCGACGACCAAGAATGTTTTTCAGATCCTTTGGAGAAAGGTCTGAGATATTACACATCTCTGTCTCATAAAAAAGTTTAATCACTTCTTCATTGGAATTGATACCCATAGCCTTGAGCAAGAGGGTGGCTGGAAACTTTTTCTTTCGATCAATTCTAGCAATCAGTAAACCCTTTGCATCGATTTCCAGTTCTAGCCATGACCCCCTATATGGAATTACACGAGCAGAATAAAGACGCTCACTGGGGTCATAGAAAAAAAATATCCCCGGACTACGGTGAAGCTGAGAAACTACAACGCGTTCTGTTCCATTTACAACAAAAGTACCATTCTCAGTCATCATGGGGATATCACCCATGTACACAGATTGCTCACGAACCTCCCCTGTTTCTTTATTTATAAGGCGTATGATCGCTTTTAGGGGGGCAGCATAAGTTACACTACGCTCCTTAGCTTCATAGGGATTCCAACAGAGTTCACCAAAAGAATACGATATGAAATCCAAAACCATATCTTCATTCGGACTTTCAATGGGGAAGGTGCTCTCGAAAACAGCTTGCAAACCATGACTCTCTCGTTTCTCAGGAGCCACATCCTGTTGCAAAAACCAAGCACAAGACCGTAATTGAATATCAATCAAATCCGGCATTTCTAGCGTAGCTTCATTTTTACCGAAATTAATAACCTGACTAGATACTATCTGCATTATAAATTTATTTCGCCTGCAATTCCACAGTTGCGCCGGTAGCTTCTAACTTTTTCTTGAGCTCATCAGCGGGACCTTTTTCCAAATCTTTTTTCACAGCCTGACCACCTTTTTCGACTAGCTCTTTGGCTTCTTTCAAACCCAAACCACTAACCTCTCTAACGGCCTTAATCACATCGATCTTTTTCTCACCAAAGCTTTTTAGAACGACATCAAAAGACTGGTCCCCAGCTCCGCTAGAATCTCCCCCACCAGTGGGAGCTACTGCAACAGCCGCAACGGGCGCAGCAGTAGAAATACCAAATTTCTCTTCCATCTGTTTCACCAGATCCGCAGCTTCTTTAATTGTAAGAGCACCTATCTGATCTAACAACGCACTTTCATTTCCCATCTTTACATTCTCCTTCTTTCATTTAGTTTATTTAAATTTATTTATATAAAATTCCCACTCACCATTCAATAAGTACTAATCGTTTTTCTCTCCTACAGCCTTTATACCTCTAGCCAAAGAAACCATCACTTCACGGAGACCCATCGCTATTTTTGTAGCTGGTGCATTCAAACCACGAGCAATCACTGTTAAAAGCTCTTCACGGCTTGGAAGACAAGCCATTTCTTTCACTCCTCCTAAGTCCATATAAGCACCTTCAAAGCAACCTGACTTCACTTTGAGCCCCGGTATTTTTTTATCATATTCCAAAAGCAACTTAGAAATTACTGAGAAGTTTTCAGCAGAAAACGCTACGGTAACGGGACCATTCAAATCTTTCGACAGGCTTTCTTCTAATTCTGTATATCCACCTGCCTCTTTCAAGGCTAACTGAAATATTCTATTTTTAATCACTTTAAAGACAGCACCTTTGGAGCGGAGCTCTGCCCTAACTTCATTTTGTTGCGGGACACCAAGTCCAACACAAGAAGTCAATACAAAGTTGCTATGACTTGACAAAAGAGACTTAAACTTCTCTACTTTTTGTTTTTTGACCGCAGTAACTGGCATCTCCTACCTCTCATTCCCTATTATTTTCGTCATACCTTACCTATGATTCCTCTTCTATAATCTATTTCTATAACAACGACAAAATGACAAACACTATCCTAAAAGACGATGATTGAGACGTATTCCAGGCCCCATACTGGCTGAAACAAAAAAACTCCTGATATACTCCCCTTTGGCATCTGATGGTTTTTCCTTAATGAGACTGCGATAAAGAGCTTTGATATTCTCTTGGAGTTTTTCCGGAGAAAAAGAAACCCTACCCACCTTCACACTGACAACGCCCGTTTTATCAGAACGATATTCCATAAATCCAGACTTAATCTTTTTTATGGCCTGTGACACATCCACAGTAACTGTTCCCGCTTTTGGCTTGGGCATAAGCCCTTTACGACCAAGTATCTGCCCCAATTTACCCACATCCTTCATCATATCTGGAGTAGCAACACAAGCATCAAAATCGGTCCACTTTTCTCTTTGAATTTTCTCAATAAGGTCTGCACTACCAACATATTCAGCTCCAGCTTCTTTCGCTTCCGCATGTTTATCTTCACGGGCAAAAACTAAAACACGAATGCTCTTCCCTGTACCATGAGGGAGCTGAAACATCCCACGCACATTCTGAAGAGACTTATAGGAGATGCGAATGTTAGCATCTACGCTACCATCAAACTTCATATACCCTGTTTCTTTGAGTAGAGAAGTCGCCTCCTCTATGGTATGAGATTTACCCATATCAACAACTTTACTGGCCATTTGCCATTTTTTCCCATGTTTCTTCACCCTTTCACCTCCACACCCATGGAACGACAGGTTCCGGCGATGATTTTCACTGCACCGTCCATATCATTGGCATTTAAATCTTTCATTTTCTGTTCGGCAATATTCTCCAATTGAGCCATAGTAATGTTCCCTACCTTCTGCGTATGGGGAACAGGAGACCCCTTGGCTAAATTGATCTCTTTTTTGATTAAAAGCGAGGCCGGGGGCGATTTTGTGATAAAAGTAAAACTACGGTCCGCATAAACGGTTATAATTACTGGTATTTTCATGCCAGCCTGCTTCTGAGTTTGCGCATTGAACTGCTTACAAAATTCCATTATATTGAGCCCATGCTGACCGAGCGCTGGGCCAACGGGAGGGGCCGGGGTTGCCTTACCGGCTTCAGCTTGCAATTTTATTTGAGAGACTATTTTTTTCTTAGCCATGGCTATTACCAAGATAGAACAAGGGATTCTGTCAGTTATTCTATGGCTAATCTATTGAAAACAAAAAAATACTTTGTCGGGTATTCTTTATGAGGAAATTCACAATGGGACCGTTGCATAAGCACATCAATTTTCACAAAAAAGTACATTTTGAAAAAATCTTATGAAATGCGTGAAGACAACATTTTATATCTTTTGATTATGAAGGTCAAAACTAACCATGTAGAAAATACCATGTAGAAAATACCATGTAGAAAATACCACGTAGAAAATATCTTGCAGAAAATATCTTTTCGAACATGCACCACCACAATAAACACCCCCATCCAGTAGTACTGCAAAAACGATGCTTGGGAAAATAAAACTACTGAATAGAATTGTTATGAATTACTTTTACAACAATTCTATTCAAAAAATAAACAATATAGCCTTTCCCTAAGCAGAAAATATCCGAGAAAACAAACATTCACAAGAGCATAATTCCAAGAGATTAAAATATTACTTCCCAGTAAATAAACAATTTGAACTACTAGTGTATCCAATAAAATGAAAGCACTGGAAATAAAAGACTTAACTAAAATTTTTAAAGGTGGAACTCACGCCCTTAAGAATATAAATTTAGAAGTTGAAGAGGGTAGTTTTTTTGGTCTTTTAGGACCAAATGGTGCTGGCAAAACGACTCTGATCGGAGTGCTCAGTTCACTTGTAAATACCACATCTGGTACCGTAAAAATCTTTGGGCATGACATATCCAAAGATCTCGAAACGGCTAAAACTTGTCTAGGTGTTGTTCCACAAGAGTTTAATTTTAATATTTTTGAAAAAGTGGAAACAATTATTTTGAATCAGGCGGGCTATTATGGTATTTCACGTAAACACGCAAAAGAAAATACTCATAAATATTTACAAACACTAGGGCTTTGGGACAAACGTCATACTCAAGCCAATCAACTTTCAGGTGGTATGAAACGGAGACTAATGATAGCTCGTGCCCTTGCCCATGAACCACGCATGCTTATTTTGGATGAGCCAACTGCAGGAGTCGATATAGAATTGCGACGTTCTATGTGGGATTTTCTTCGCAAACTAAATGCTGATGGCATAACTATTATTTTAACTACTCACTATTTAGAAGAAGCAGAAATGCTTTGCCGTGATATTGCTATTATAAACTGCGGGGAGATGATAGAGAACACATCCACTCGTGCTTTACTTGGTAAATTAAATATCCAAACTTTTATTTTTGAATTAGCTCATCCCATTAGTGTAGAACAATTAAATGGTCAGTTATCCTTTCCGTTCCATCTTTCTGATCCCCACACACTAGAAATCAACCTAAGCCGAGGGCAAAATTTAAATACACTTTTTTATGATCTCAAAAAAATAAATATTATTGTTGAAAGTATGCGGAATAAGGCCAATCGCCTTGAAGAACTTTTTCTAAAACTTCTCGGTAAAAAAGAAACATAGTCAAATCTTTTATTTCATTCACACATTATGAACAAAAAAATCTATTTCGTTGCTCTGCAAACAATTATGAATAAAGAAATCATGCGTATTCTGCGTATTTGGATACAAACTATAGCTCCTCCCGCTATTACGATGTGCTTGTATTTTTTTATTTTTGGCAAATTGATCGGTAGTCGAATAGGTCAAATGGGTAACCATGATTATATAAACTTTATTATTCCGGGACTGATTATGATGTCGATCATTACCAACTCTTATGCTAATGTGGTATCTTCTTTTTTTGGATCGAAATTTCAAAAAAATATAGAAGAGATTATGGTTGCTCCCGTACCGCCTTCTGCCATAATCATAGGTTACATTTCTGGAGGCATAGTCCGTGGTTTCCTAGTCGGGAGTGTAGTACTGTTGGTTTCTCTGGCCTTTGTTACTAAGTTACAAATTTATAATATAGCTGTTTTACTTACATTTGCCCTGTTAGCGGCTACGTTGTTTTCTCTAGGGGGATTCTTAAATGCTATTTTTTCGAGACGTTTTGATGATGTTACAATCGTACCAAGCTTTATTTTAACACCCTTAACCTATTTAGGTGGGGTATTTTATTCCATTGATCTATTGAGTAGTCCTTGGAAAGAAATTTCTCTTTTCAATCCTATTTTATATTTAGTCGATGCTTTTAGATATGGATTTATAGGCTACTCTGATATCCCCATTCAGTATGCATTTTTCATTGTATTGATTAGCACTATTTTACTGTATATCCTAAGTTATATACTGATCAAAAAAGGCTACAGAATGCGCACATGAACTGAAGAAGAAAGAGTAATCGCTTTCATAGTTTTCGCGGCGGCTTTTATGTACGCAAAGCAAACCCTTTTTTTCTGAGATGATCAACGACTTCATCAAGTATTTTTTGTAACTCTTCGCTCTTGAGTGTCGCATCCCGCTTACCACAAGATATTTCATAACTAACCGATTTCTGGTCAGATAGAAGGGGAGTACCTTGGTATTCTTTTATATAACGCATGGATTGGATTGCCTCTATTTTCATCTTTTGAATATGTCGCAAAGGAACATCTGTTTTTTCCGCAATATGCATAAGAAGAGATATTTCAAAATTTGAATTCGGATATATAGAAGGAGAAGAATAGCCTTTGACTCTATTTTTTTGCGATTTTTGATAAGCTCGATAAATAGAATCAAAATTTATATTTGCAACTAGCGTTGGCCGTTTAATTAAAAATCGAGTTTCCCAATCAGGATGAAGCATACCAAGACTCCCCAAAATACCCACAAAAGAGTTAGAAAATAATATCTGTGAACCCGGATGTAAAAATAAAAGATGCTCCTCCCTTTCTTTACTTTGTATTTCTTCAGATGAAGAATATGAAAATTGGATATCCTTTCCTAAGATGCGTTGTAAAATCGTTTCCATTTTTTGACGAAGACCAATGAGATGTGAAAGTAGTTCTGCATTCTTTTCTTCTGGCTTTCCTTTAAGAGCATCCGTTAGTTCTGGCATAAAAAGAAGTGTGATATGATTTTCTTCTTGGGGAAGTTCACTCTGAGTTTCAGAAGCAATATCCTGTTTTTTAAAATAAATACGCCCTTGCTCAAAAAGCCTGACTTCAATAAAACGATCTTGATTGACAACAGCTTGTTCGAGAAGGCCCGGCAAAAGACTAGTGCGAAGACTATTTTTGTGTTCAAAAACTGGATTTTTCAATAAAATCTGATTTTTATTTTTAAAAAGATCCTTTTGCGAAGAGGAGGCAAAACTATAATTATAAGTTTCACTAAAATGTGCACTATAGGCAAAGTATTCTTGAATTTCACGAAGAAGCAATTTTCTTGCAGGAAGAGGCGAGGGTAGCAAGCTACCCGACGGGACTTTTGCGGGAATATTATCATAGCCATAAATACGCCCTAACTCTTCCACTATATCTTCAGGTAAATTCACATCGTAATTTGATCGATAACTAGGAACTGAAATTTGAAAATCTATGTCCAAGGCATCTTTTACTCGTTTATTTTTCTGCATAGAGTTGGAATTTCCTAATTGCTCTGGCTTTTTTTCTTTCCATTTTACAATAAAACCAAGACCTGTGAGTATTTTTTGTATTTCTTCTAGACGAATTGTAAAGCCCAAACGTTGCCTGATTTGTTTGAGGTTTATTCGGATAATTTTTAGCTTAGGAGTTCTAGATACTTTCCCACACAACTTACCAATCTCTACTTCAGAGCAACTTTGTTTAATAAAATAAGCTACTCGATAAAGAGCCGGAAGAGCTTGTAGGGGATCTAAGCCTTTTTCAAATCTCTGAGCAGCATCTGTACGTAATCCCAAAGTACTGATGGTTTTTCTAATCAGATTTCTAGGAAAACACGCAGATTCTATAAAAAAATCTTGGGAAATAGATTTAGAGTCTATTCCATCATCATTTTGAGTATTCTGTACACCAGAACTGAAAGCTCCCATTATCCCACCTAAAGCTATAACCCGTTTCTTTATTGCTGGGCCATCTAAAATAAGTATGCTTTCCAAAGGAAGTTTTCGTTTTTCTTTATCGAGTGTTGTAAAGGATTGTATTCCTAACTCCTCCTTATTTTTAAGAACATGAATAGTATCTTCTTGTAATGAGCCCATAGAAAAAGCATGAGTGGGCTGTCCGACGTCGAACATAACGTAATTTGAAGCATCTACAACATTATTAATCGGCCTTTGCCCTATATTTATAAGACGGGCTTGCATCCACAAGGGGGATGCCTTGATTTTCACCTTACTAATGGAAAATCCATAATAGGCTAGAGCTGCTTCTTCTTCTATATGAATTTTTTTTTGGGGGAGCTTTAGATTCAATCTCCGTGGCTTAAGATTCAACGGGTTTTGTTTTAAGGGACTTTTAAATAAAACAGAAAGTTCTCTAGCAAACCCCCAATGAGACCAAAGATCTGGACGATGGGTGATCGACTTATTATCTACTTCAAAAATTAAATCACAAAAAGGAAAAAGATGATTCAATATGTATCCAACTTCTATTTTCTTTTTTTCTATGGGGAATTTTTCTAAATCTAGTATGCCAATATCCTGATTCACCATACCCGTCATAATAGCTTCTAGTTGCAACTCCTGTGCAGAGCAAAGCATTCCAAAAGATTCTATACCACGTATTTTTGCCTTTCGAATTTCGATGATTTTCACTTCACCTTTATTCTCTGTATCTGATAGGGGAAGCATAGTGCCCACGGGAGCCAAAGCAACAAACATATGCGGACGCACATTAGGAGCTCCACATACAATATTTATAACACCAGTATCACTTTTTACCTGACATACACTAAGCCGGTCTGCTTGGGGATGTTTTTGTACAGAGATAATCTGAGCGACTTGCACTTGTTTTAGATGAGAATACGTTTCTGTAAAACCCTCGATTTCACAGGTTGAGAGTGTCAGCTTGTTCATAATTTCTTTTGCGGAAATACCGGATAAATCGACAAAATCATTTAGCCAGTTTAAAGAAAGCTTCATTATGAAAATCTATTCAATCTAATATACTTATTTGCATGTTAGAATTGCTCTAAAAATCTCAAATTACCAGAAAGAAAATGGCGAATATCTTCAATGCCATAAGACATCATAACAAGCCTATCTAAACCTAAACCAAAAGCGAAACCGGACCATTCTTTCACATCAATACCACCAGCTAGCAGTACATTCGGATGAACTAAGCCGCAAGGAAGTATTTCTAACCAACCATGATTTTTACAAGTCTGACAGCCATTTCCTTTACATAAAAGACAAGACATGTCTAACTCAAATCCCGGCTCCACAAAAGGGAAGTAACCCGGGCGCAAACGAACCTTTACTTCTCTTTCAAAAATAGCTCCAAGGAAACTTTTCATAATGTGAATCAAATGGGCAATCGAGACTTCATGATCAACCAGCATACCTTCAACTTGATGAAAGGTATTTTCATGTGAAGCATCTATTTCTTCATAACGAAAACATCGACCAGGTGCTATCATTCGAAAAGGGGGTGTGAGCTTTTCCATTGAGCGAACTTGGACAGGGGAAGTATGAGTTCGCAACAAAGCACCATCTTCTGTCCATATAGTATCTTGCATATCCCGTGCGGGATGATCAGGGGAAAAATTTAATTTTTCAAAATTATAGGCATCACTTTCCACTTCCGGACCTTCCATTATTTGAAACCCCATTGAACAAAAGATATCTTCTACACGATTTTGCATTTGCGTAATAGGATGAAGGTGTCCTCGGGGAGAAAAGAGGGGACGTAAAATATCATATTTTTCCTTTTTGATACGTTCTTCTATCACGTTTTTTTCTATTTTTTCACGAATACCATGGTACATTTCTTCCCAATTTTGACGCGCTTTATTCATGCATTGACCCAAAGTACGCCGCTCTTCAGAAGGCATATTTTTCAAATTTTTCGCTATAGAGCTCAAAAAACTATTTTTACCTAAATAATGATTATGAAAATGGTCTAACGATGATTTATCATGGCATTTTTTTAATGAAAGGAACACTTCCTTTTCCATAATACTTATTTTTTGTTTGGATTCTTCCAAGCTCATACCGGCCAGACTTTCGGAGCCTACTTATAAAAACATTATGTTTTTTTGATGTCATTATTTTTCACTAATTATGCTTTTTGTTGAAAATTATTTTTTATTTTTATAAATAGACATTTGATTAGATTAGTCAAAAATTGATGTGATGGTTACTATTCATAAACGCTTCCGAGTACTTTGGGAAAAGTTACTCCAAAATGATAAATTTTTATTAACAACGCATGTTAAGCCCGATGCTGATGGTTGGGGTTCCCAAGTGGGGCTTTCTTATCTTTTGCAGATGAAGGGAAAAGATGTTGTTATCTATAACAACGATCCCTTCGAGGGACCGGAAGGACTGGTATTTACAAATAATTCTTATCATCCAACTATCTTTACCACTGAAGAAGATTTTGATCACAGCATCTTAGAAGATAGAGTAGTTGTTTCCCTTGATAATTCAAGTATAGACCGAATATCTAAACCAAGCAAATACATCCACCCTGATCACTCTAACTTGATTGTTATTGATCACCATGATGGTATAGAATCGGATGATGATATTTTTTTTATGTTTCCTGAAGCGAGTGCATGCGCTGAAATTATATATATGCTTATGGCCATTGAAAGAATAGAACCCCCATTAGAAGTGGCCCAAGCCTTGTACCTTGGTCTCATTAGCGATAGTGGTCACTTCAAATACAGGAAAACAAATCCCCTGACCCACCAAGTAGCGGCAAGATTACTGAAGCATAAAATCAATCCAGCTGAAATATCAGAAGCCATAACATCCCATTATTCCCCAAATCGTTTTAAAGCACGTCACATTGCATACAATACCTTGCAAACAACAGAAGACTTTCGAATTGCCTGGTTTGCGCTCCATATGGACGACCTCACAAAAGAAGGATGCTCTAAAGAAGATATAGACGGTTTCATTGATGAATTGTTTGAAGTCAAAGATGTACTAATCGGAATAGTTTTTGTACAAAACAAAGCCAATTTCACGCGAATTTCCTTTCGTTCGCGCTACAGCGTGAATATTCTACCCGTGGCTGAAAAATATAGTGGAGGGGGGCATCAAACCGCTTGTGCGACAGGTGTAAATCTGCCCCTAGAGGCGACCGTCGCTGAAATCATTCCTCAAGTTAAAAAATGTCTACCAAATCATTCCGAGCGACAATGAATAAAAAAAATCTTCACCAAAAAGAAAAAGTGAAAGGCTTGGAGGGCTTGCCGAAGCAAAGCTAGGGCAAAGCCTCAATTTTGAGGCAGCGAAAAAGAGGCTGCTACAACAGTCCCACAATGGAAGGCTTTGCCAAGGTACGGTTAGGACAAAACCTCAGTTTAAAAGCCGCGAAAAAAAACAGGGGTCTATTTTATGGAGAAAACAAGCAAAGCTTATTTTTGCGATTGGAACGGCGCTTTCTTTTTCGTTAGGGCCTTTACTTGAGTCCCCTAAAGCAAAGGCCCTAACTATAACGCCAACTATAATCCTAGAATTTGAACGTGATCAACATAAGGGTCAGCCGTACCTTGTAAATGGCAATCATGCTCTTTTAATATATTTATATAATCTACAACATCTCTTGCGATTCTTTCTCCTGGACAAACTATAGGAATGCCTGGGGGATATGCCATTATCATCTCTCCGGCAACTTCACCAATAGACTTCTGTAGAGTCACCGTCTTCTTATTAGAATAAAATGCATCCCGTGGTGTAACAATTATTTTCGGCATATCTGGTATTGAAGTAACTCTTTTGAAATCTTGAATAACTGCTTTCTTAGCTATAGAAGCTAAAGCGTGAATTAATGCATCTAGTGATTTTTTTGAATCTCCAAAACTAACTAGAGCCATAATGTTATTTAAGTCAGCTAATTCTATTTGAATATTATGCTCTTGTCTAAGACGCCTGTTCATTTCAAAACCGGTCATACCTATTCGACGTACATAAACACAAAGTTTGGTTTCATCAAAGTCCATTACAGTTTTATTATCTATAAGCTCTTTTCCAAATGCATATAGACCATCAATAGAATTGATTTTTTCTCTAGCATAACGGGCTAGATCAAGTGTAGATTGAATTAATTCTTTACCATTCGTGGCCATTTGCTTCCGAGCGATATCTAACGAAGACATTAAGAGATAAGAGGCACTTGTGCTACGCAATAAATTAAGCGTATTGGAGATATGCTCCATAGAATATATATCACCCTGAGAAAGAAGTATCGCACTTTGCGTAAGTGACCCACACGTTTTATGCATACTAACAACACTCATATCTGCACCCAACTCCATAGCTGTTGGCGGAAGTTCCGGATGAAAAAGCATATGCCCTCCATGAGCTTCATCAACAAGAACTGAGGCCTCCCACTTTTTTGATAATTCAATCAAACCTTTTAGATTACTACAAAAGCCATAGTAGTTTGGATTGAGAAGAAAAACGACAACTGCTTGGGGTGATCGTTCAAAACAACTTTTAACACCCTCACACGTGGAAATAGTAGCGATACCTAATTCAATATTCATCTCAACGGGTGCATAAACGGGTATCGCACCAGATAAGATTAAGCCACTAAAGGCAGACTTATGGCAATTCCTAGGTAAAATAATATGTCCCCCTGGCCTCAGTGCGGAAAGCATCATTGCATGAATCCCAGAAGTCGTCCCATTTATAAGAAAGTAAGCAAAATCTGCTTGGAATGCCTGAGCCGTTAGGTCTTGAGCTTCTTTAATGACACTAATGGGACTACAAAGATCATCCACATCATCCAGAGAGTTTAGATCCATATGAAAAATTTCTTTACCAACATAATTTCGCATCTCTTCAAGACCCTTTCCATGTTTATGAGCCGGGACATGAAACGGTACGATTTCTTCTTGAATATGCTTTTTTAGTGCATCAAAAAGCGGAGTTTTTGTTTGGTCAAACTGACCTATTTGAATATTTTTTTCACCAAATGGCTGAGTTTTTGACATGAGGGTATAAAAGCGGAAACGACAACGGTTTCGCAACAACAAAAGTAAAAAAGGAACTGACTAGGGTGTGCCTTCTACTTGTAGGAAAAATTATGTTGGACTGTAAGCAAGAAGTTTTAGGTTAAGCTCCATTACATTATTGAGGAATTACAATATGTATTTTAATAGTAGACTAGACAAAATCAGGTACTCCGGAATGCCACATAATGGGGTTTATACACCACAACAAAAATCAAGGAGAAGACCCACTATACAACACAGACACTTACAATCAGAAGACAGAGAAATCATTCAAAAAATGACAGATCGAGAAAAACACAAAACACAAAACAACTCAATCAATAACTACCGGGCTATTTGAGTTATCAATGTTCCATTCCACCACATGTGTCATGGGGCGGAGTGAATGCAATACATTCAGATATAGAAATCGATAATTATTTTGATATGATTATCTATGGTTATCTATTGGTTATCTTACGAATACAATGGTTAACATTATCCGCCACATATACATTACCTGAACCATCAAGCGCTCACCAGTAGGATTTCTAAATCTTGCTGAAGTGCCCGTAGCATCCGCAAGCCCAAAAGAGCTACCCGCCAACGTAGAAACAGAAATTATTGCTGTCACATCATTTACTTTGGAACCACTTTCATATTGAATGCTTATCAGTAATATCCCAAAGACCAGCAGGCATGCTTTAACCGGCTCGTTAAGAAGCTGTTTTAAAAGCTGAAGGGATTGCCTTGTTGCCTGTTTATCATTTTCACACTTCCAGTACACTCATGATTATAGAAGCACTTTGTCAATTTTTTTGACTGATCCCAAACTTTGCCATCTAAAAAGATGTTTATAGGGGATGTTGCAAAAAGTAAGAGAATGCCCTAATCAAAAATATCCTAAATTGATGGTCTACGGCATTCGTCTCCGTCTGTCTTACTTTTTGCAACATCCCCTCAATTGGATAGACAGAATATTTTTTTTGATTATTTAATATAGAAAGAAATAATTCTATCGTACATAAAAAGTAGGTTTACTAACAAGTGTTCTTCATTTTGCTATATCCTTCTGGATTAGATTTTTTGGATTAGATTTTATGGATTTTATGGAAAACAAAGACAGTACACTTTTATGCGGTAAAAAATCACCCTCCCTTCAAATATATTCATGAGTAGTGTTCTGATTATTGGAGCTGGTGGAGTCGGACGAGTGGTCGCTTATAAGTGTGCAACAGAACCAAGTGTTTTTTCAAAAATTGTTTTAGCAAGTCGTGCTATAGAAAAGTGTGCAAAAATACGCTCAGAGCTATCACAAACTATTCAAATTGATCATGTGAATGCAGAAGACTCTAAGCATGTACTAGAAGTTATCCAAAAACACCAAATTGATCTTGTTATTCATGTTGCTTTACCTTATCAAAATTTGGCCATCATGAGGGCCTGTCTGGAAGCCGGTGTTCATTACCTTGATACGGCAAATTATGAATCACCTAGCAATCCAAAATTTGAATATAAAGAGCAATGGGCATTTTGTGATAAATTTGCACAGAAAAAGTTAACGGCTATCTTGGGATCCGGTTTTGATCCGGGAGTGACAAATGTGTTTTGTTCACATGCAGCTAAATATCATTTCGATGAAATTTATAATATTGATATATTTGATTGTAATGCTGGAGATCATGGTCATCCGTTTGCTACTAATTTTAATCCAGAAATCAACATCAGAGAAATTACGCAAATGGGACGCTATTGGGAAAAAGGAGAGTGGAAAGAAATAGAAGCAATGTCTATTCACTTCCCTTGGGATTATCCTGAAATAGGCACCCGAGAGTCTTATTTACTTTATCATGAAGAACTAGAGTCCCTTACTAAAAATATATCTAGTCTTAAACGTATAAGGTTTTTTATGACTTTCGGAGAAAAATATTTAAATCATCTTCGTGTATTGCAAAATGTTGGAATGACAAGTATACAGCCTATACAATATAAAAACATGGAAATTATTCCACTTCAATTTTTGAAAAGAATTTTACCTGATCCCGCAAGTCTAGCCGAAAACTATACAGGTAAAACTTGTATAGGTAATGTAATCGAAGGCAAAAAAGATGGTCACTTAAAAAAGATTTATATTTATAATATCTGCGAGCATGAAAAAGCATTTGCAGATACACGATCACAAGCCATCTCATTCACAACCGGAGTGCCTGCCATGATAGGAGCAATGCTTGTTTTACAAGGGAAATGGAAAAAAGCAGGTGTATACAATACAGAAGAATTGGACCCAGATCCGTTCATGGAATGTCTTCCTAAATATGGCCTACCTTATTTTGAGAAATGGATTTAAATAATCACAACGGACCTAACTCTACACAATTTGCATTTGCAGACCTTAACCTAAAAAATATTTCTACTCCTGTTCATGTAACAGATGAGATACTCCTCGAAAAAAATTTACAAATCATTGATAACATACAAAAAAAAACTGGGGCTAAAGTTCTACTTGCTTTAAAATCATTTGCACAATTCAGTTTATTTCCTCTACTTAGAAAATATCTTAAAGGTACAAGTAGTAGCTCTCTATTTGAATCTCGTTTGGCTTTTGAAGAATTTAAAGGAGAAGTTCATATTTATTCACCAGCCTATATACCAGAAGACTTTGAGGAATTATTAAAATATGCTGACCATTTTGTTTTCAACTCTTTTCAGCAATGGCATTTTTTTCGGGAGAAGATTCAATCCTCTTCAAAAAAAAAGAGTGTTGGAATTCGTATTAACCCAGAACACTCTGAAGTTACAAAACAACTTTACGACACTTGTGCTCCCAATTCACGTTTAGGAGTACGATGGGTTGATTTTTTTACAAGTTGTAATTCTAATCATATTGATTTTGACGGTTTACATTTTCATACACTTTGTGAATTATATTTTTCATCCCTCAAACGTACTTGGGACAAAGTAGAAAAACAATTTGAACAAATTTTTCCAAGACTCAAATGGGTCAATATAGGTGGTGGACATCATCTTACAAATTCAAATTATGATATAGATTCTCTTTGTGCCCTCCTCATCTCCATCCGTGAAAAATATAAAGGTATTGATGTTTATATTGAACCGGGAGAAGCTATTACACAAAATTGTGGTGTACTGGTATCTTCTGTACTGGATATTATCGATAGTAAGAATAGTGAACTACCCATAGCTATATTAGATATTTCTGCAACTGTGCATGTCCCAGATGTTTTAGAAGTTCCCTATTCTCCAACGATTTTTACAGATGGATCATGGGCGGAAGCTTGTGAAGCAAAAAACGGCGTAAACGCAAAGACGGAAAATTCTAAAAATAAAATGTATCGCTATCGCCTAGGCGGCCTGAGCTGTCTAGCTGGTGATACAATTGGAGATTATCTATTTAAATCTCCTCTTGCCATAGGACAAAAAATTTTCTTATGTGATATGTCTCACTACACAATGGTTAAAAATTCAAACTTCAATGGACTTCGCCCGCCCAGCATCGCTATAGGTAATACACAAAATCATAATGTGAAAATTATAAAACAATTTCAATATGAGGACTATAAAAATCGGCTCTCATAATTTCTATTTCATGAAATTGCATTTAGCCTACTCATTATATTTCCTAATTATAGGAATCATCAAAAACAGTTTTCTTCTTTTCTCAATTTTCTTACACAAACACACATCTATAACTTGACATACATTAAAAAAACTTTTCCGCTGGGGGCCATCTCCGTAAGTGATAGCTAGTAAAAAAAAGCCAAGACCTCTGCTTTTATCTATTTTGGTCGTGTTTTACGGGATGTAGAGCGTAAATTGCATTCTATGGATTTACATAAAAATTATGAATCTTCTTTGTGTCTTCTTCACCGTCTTTACGATCAAAACAAGGATAGCAAAAACAAAGTTTATAGTTTACATGCGCCGGAAGTAGAATGCATCTCTAAAGGGAAAACCCATAAGAAGTATGAATTTGGATGTAAGGCGAGTTACGTAACAAGTAGTCAAAGTAACTTTGTTTTAGGTGCGATGGCAAAACACGGCAATCCTTTTGATGGGCCTACATTACCATCGGATTAGCTATACGGATCAGCCATACGGATCGGCCATATGGATCGCCTATAGAACAGATAGAAAGGTTTTCCCCAATTCATTAAGCGTAAAAGAAGTTTTTGTGGATAGAGCTTATAAAGGGGCGTAAGTCAAAGATAGGATAACAGTTCACATTGTTGGCGTAAAGAAGAAGAAAAAAAGGAGACGTAGTTTACGAAAGTGGATGAAAAAAAGAGCAGCTATTGAACCTATTATTGGTCACATGAAGAATAATGACTGAAGTGTACGAAGAAATCTCCTCTTAACGCAAGAAGGTGATAAGATGTATGCAGTTTTACTAGGTGCTGGCTTTAATATGAGAAAATAGCTAAAATCTTTTTCCATAGCTTTTTCCATGCTTAAATTTATTCTGCAATATCTGACTGATTTTTCCTTAAAAAAGAAAGTATGGGTAATGGCGTTTTCTGAATATAGTGTCTTTTTCAAGCTTAACTATCTATGCATACAAAGCATACAAAGCATACAAAAAATACTTTCAATTTTGCTTAGATACAAGATTATGGTTTCATGCAGACGTTAGAAGAAAAAACAACTTATAAAGTAAAAGACCTTGAATTAGCCCGGTGGGGGCGAGAGGAGATCATTCTGGCTGAAGGAGAAATGCCCGGGCTCATGGCCTTACGTAAAGAATATGGCAATCAAAAGCCCTTGAAAGGAGCTCGTATCTCTGGTTCTTTACACATGACAGTCCAGACAGCTGTACTCATAGAAACTTTAATAGAATTAGGGGCCGAAGTGCGTTGGGCCTCTTGTAATATATTTAGTACACAAGACCATGCTGCGTCCGCAATAGCAGTGGAAGGTATTCCCGTTTTTGCTTGGAAAGGTATGACTGAAAAGGAATATTGGTGGGCTCAGGAGCAAACTACACTATTTGATGATGGCCCAAATATGCTTCTGGATGATGGGGGAGATTTGACGGATTGGGTCCATAAGAATCGGCCGAGTCTGCTTGATCAAATTAAGGGTATCACAGAGGAAACGACAACAGGAGTGCTTCAGTTGCGGAGGATGCTACACTCTGGCAAACTGAAGGTCCCGGCCATGAATGTGAATGACTCTGTGACAAAGAGTAAATTTGATAATCTATATGGTTGTCGGGAATCCCTTGCTGATGGCATTAAGCGAGCCACGGATATTATGATGGCTGGGAAAGTGGCTGTGGTTTGTGGATACGGAGATGTGGGAAAAGGTTCAGTTCAGAGTCTTCGTGGTTTTGGTTGTCGCGTCGTTGTCACAGAAATTGATCCTATATGTGCTTTGCAAGCTGCAATGGAAGGTTATGAGGTGTCGACAGTTGAAGACTGGGCTTCTCGGGCAGATATTTTTGTCACAACCACTGGTAATGTTGATATTATTACGATAGAACATGCACAGAAAATGAAAGATGGGGCAATTATTTGTAATATAGGGCACTTTGATACAGAGATCCAAGTATCTGAGCTGAGAAATTTCCCGGAAATAAAACATACGGAAATCAAGCCACAGCTAGATAAGTATACTTTTCCAGATGGTAAGAGTGTTTTGTTGCTAGCGGAAGGACGTTTGGTGAACCTAGGGTGTGCTACGGGTCATCCTAGCTTTGTCATGTCCGCAAGTTTTACAAATCAAGTACTAGCGCAAATGGAATTGTATAATAATGAATATGATATAGGTGTTTATCTTCTACCAAAAAAACTGGATGAAAAGGTAGCCACCCTTCATTTGGGAAAAGTTGGAGCAAAACTAACTAAATTGAGTCCTAAACAAGCCGACTATATTGGGGTTTCTGCGGATGGACCCTATAAGCATGACAATTATCGTTACTGATGTTGTTTGCTTTTTTATCTTGTATCAGTGATTTGTTTTTCTGTATTTCATCATCTTTTTGAGTGAATTCACTTTGTCTTCCATTCGTTTCCATTCGTTTCCATTCGTTTCGTTTGGCGAGTTAAAAATCTTCTGGAAAAAGTTATGGAAAATATTATGGAAAATATTATGAAAAAGCTTTCGTTTTCCATTCTTTTCCCTAAGAAAATTAGAAGCTGTGAATATATTTATGCAGATGACTTGCACTCTAGAACTGAACGAAGAGAAAAACTTGTTTGCAGTGCAAGTACAAACAAAAATTGAATATAACTCAACAACCTTTTGAAAAAAAGGTTGTCTCAAACAAACAAATATTTACCGCCGCTCATTTGCACAGAACTCTAATTACGATCTATTAGGAGGGCTGTTTGCGAAATGCAAATCATAAAAGATATTGATTTATATTCTCATGCCAATGCGATATAATTTGATCCAATTATCGATCCAATTATCAATTAAATTATCATGGCCACAAATGAAAATAAAACCCTTACCCTCGCTACCTTCTTTAAGGTTAGAATGCACTGAGTTTTTTGAGGCGTTAGCTTGTCGGGCACTAACAGAAGTCAAGTTATTCAGACAGCCCAGGCACTTGGATGTATTGATTCGTTGCTATTTCTGTAATATTTTTGACTGGTGATTTGTTTGTCTGATGGGACTTTTGCAAGATACAAAAAAACAAGAAGTTAACCTTCTAAAATAATTCAAATCAATGTTTCACAGCATTTTATTTGCTCTTCCTTCCCACAGTTCTACATTTCGCAAGCTCCCTCTATGTATTACTTCTGTCTTTCTTACTTTTTACAACAGTCCCAACTAGTCAAAAAGTAAGCCTAAGCGCGGTGCATTATCCCTAATATCTGAAATTAAAGCTACTCGTTAGTAAGAGCTGTGGAACTTGTGCTTATCTGTGAATCTCAAAATTTTTGAGACAAAAAGGAATAGTTATGAACAAATGGATAGAAGTGAGCCTTGAATAGCCTACAGTATATTGATTAGATGAATCATTTAATAGGTTGTATCTTAAAAATTTTACTAAAAATGACAACAGGAAGAACGATTATTGCTGAAAATAAGGCACCCATTTTAGCTCCACCTTGCATGATTGGTTGTGTGAAAGCTTCTCCCGCTACAAAAAGGGCTACAGTCAAACCTATCCCTGAAATCATTCCAATGATTATAAGGCTTTTCACATCGATTCCTTTTGGTAAGCTTATGCCCAAGTAATGTGCGAAATAACTAAATAGACTTACCCCAAATGTCTTTCCCAGAAATAAAGAAAAGAAAACAAGCCAGGTTACTTCAGACACACCGGAAAATGCTACGCCTGCATTTGCGAGACCAAAACAAAAGAGACCTAAACCAATCGGTAATTCAAAAAAATGTTCAAAGTTAGTCATTGTTGTGTTTTCATCTTCATTTGCAAAAAGCTCCTTATGACGTCCGTGACCAGTAGGCATAAAAGGGACAATGATAACAAGTGCTAAAGCCGGATGTAGATGAGCAAGCAGTAAACCTAGCCAAGAGGGCACTCCTCCTAAAAGTAGATACCAAAAGAAATTTTTCACACAAAAACGATTTAAGATAAATGCAAAAAAGATACCGATCCCTGATACAACTAACCAACTAGCTTCCACAGGATAAACAGGGTCTGGATAAAAAATCGCAATAATACCTAAGCCAATAGCATCATCTGCAACAGCCAGCAACAAAAGAAAAGAAACGGCTGGGTGTTTTGCACCAAAAATAATTCGAGCGATTAACCAGGCCAAGGCAATATCTGTTGCGGTAGGAATTCCCCACCCATTGTAGACTTCCCTGTTCATCTCAAAAAAATATGCTATTCCAAAGTAAAAGGCGATAGGTCCAAAAACACCCCCGAAAGTTGCAAAGAGAGGATTTATGGCACGACGAATAGGGTTGAGTGAACCACCGGGTAAAACGGCCTGAGTGATTTCAACAGTTGCTATTCCAAAAAAGAAAACCATAAAAATATCATTAATTATAAAATGAAACGTCAAAGGGTGTCCTAACACGGTAAAGTCTGGTCCGAAAAGAGGGTAATGGATATAGTTGTGATAGAATTCTTCGCCTAATAAATTGGCACTTAGAATGGCTAAGATAACGCCGAATAGAAGAGGGATAGAGTACTCAGTTAGAAAATTTAGTATTCGAGAAAACATATACTTTAGTCCAAGTGACTAGGACTGTAGGCACACTATTATAGTATTGCTGGTTTGCCTATAAAATTTTGTACGTGTTTTGCTAATATATCAAATTCAATATTTAATGGGGAATTTTTTTCCCATTTGGAAATGTTTGTATTGCGATATGTATGGGGTATGATGCATACACTAAAGTTATTTTGTGCAGAGTTTATTTTTGCAATGGTTAGGCTAATGCCGTGCAGGGTAATGCTCCCTTTTTCGGCAATTAAGCTTCTATAAGAAGCAGGGTACTCTACGATAACTTCAATAATTTCATGCTTTTCTCCTTGTCGGTGAATTTCAATAATCGTTCCAATTGTATCTACATGGCCCTGAACAAAATGCCCATCTAGTCTTTCCCCAATGAGTAATGCCCTTTCTATGTTGATTAAGTCTCCTTCTTCCCACTGCCCCAACATTGTTTTTTTTAATGTTTCTGGGATGATATTTATGGTATAGCACTCCTCATGAATATTCTCTACAGTTAGGCATACACCATTATGAGATATACTTTGAGAAGGAACTAACTCATGTGAGAGGCTAGATTGAATTTCTATTACATGGTTTTTATTTTCATGATCTACTCTCTTCTTGTGTAGAGTCCCAATTGTTTCGATGATACCAGTAAACACAAATTTCTATTGAGTGAGCTCTTTTATGCGGTTATTTTGCAAAGAGTCACGTTTCCTATTTTGCTTCCAATAAGGTGTATAATAAATTTCATCTAAACGGAAAAAACTTCCGTCGTGCCTATCCCATCCAAGGAGTATTTTATTTTTCCCTTTTAGATGAACGTAAAAAGTGTCTATATTTTTTTGATTTTTTTGTACAGGATCACTAAATACAACTTGGACCTTGCGAATATTTTTATATATCTTTTGACCCAACGTTAAACTGCTTCGAAAAGAACTTACTTTAGCCCTGCTGAACGTTGGAATCCGAGATGGCTTCCCCGTATCAAAATCAGGGCGCAATACTTGGGAAGACATGAGTAAGGGAAATAAATATATATCAGTATATTTATCAATATCTTGACTACGTACAATGAAGGGAAGTTCATCATAAGAAAAATAATTGTCTATATTTTTAGTATCACCAAATGTGATGCGATGAAAACCCCTTGCTTCTTCTTCCCAGTATGAATTATAAGAAAGTTGAAAATGATTGGAGTAGGGACGTATTTCTTTGAATGTATGTCCACACCATTCCTGTGAACTCATACTCGCTTTTAAGAAACGACCCGAATTTGCAGTCCAGAAAAGAGAGTTCATCTGGTTGTATGGATAAACCCCAGTTCTAAAAGTGAGTATTTGATTTTGCTTGAGAGCCCAAATAGCATCTTCTGCACTTTCGGATTTAACCGCTTTTGTTTTGTGGAAGTGTTCTAGAACGGAAATGAGTGTTAATTTTGCGGACCGTTTTTCTCCATAACGTTTGACAATACCGCTATAAATAGCTATTTCGGCTTTGTTTTTCCAGTTGAGATTAGATAGCCAAGGGAAAGAAAAGCGTTTTGCTTGTGGAGCACTGGAAAGAGAGCAAAAACCAATCAGTAAAAAAAAGTAGAGTACACAAACTTTATGAAAAGGTGTCATGTGTTGTGGATAAAATGTATTCACTTTTTGTAAAGGCGAAAGCCATTCTCCAAAAGAAAAGAAAGATAGTTATAGAGAGTCATAAATCTTATTATAATTAGAATAGTTTTGATAAATTCTTAAATCTAAAAAAGCTTGCAAAACTCTATATTTTTCAAATATTGGCAGTGTTTGATCTTTTCAAAGGAAAAGATGCAGAGATTTTTTCGATCAAAGAGAGCTATAGTTTTAAAATGAAACGTACGGAGATAGAGCGGATAGAGAGAGAGGTCAAAAGGGTACATAAGCGTGACGCTCTTGCCCAAAAGAGGCAACAAGATACTGAAGGGGAAACACCCGGATTTTATATAGACAAGCTTTTCAGCCTTTTTCGTTATGATCAGAGTGAAATTTTTAATACTCAAAACGATATTAGTATATTGGAAGTTTTAGAAGAAGTTCGTGAAAAGATTTCTTCTAAAAAATGGGATGACATACTTCGGAAAGCGATTAAAAAGTCTGGTGTGAAGGAACGAGATAAGGCTTTTATGGAGCTTCGAGAGCTTCTTGATTAAACGTGGGTATATTTCTGCGTTTATCTATTATAATAATTACAACAACGAGGCAAATAGATGTATAAAATGTATAAATATTTACTTAGAAAGGTACACTATAAATCTTTCTTTAAATCTTTCTTTTGTATCCCATGTTTTCTTTTTTTGTATATTTCTCTATGTGGCTGTAGTGAAGCTGAGACTATTCAAATCCCTAAAACTTTTTCACGAGGTGATATTAAAACTGTTATAAATTATGCAAATCGCAAGTATATTGATCCAGAACGGATTGCACAAAATCTTTCATTTGTTAAGGCGGCCAAATCTGCTTTCCAAAGCCTTCCCACTCCACTCTTATTATTTTCCAAAGAGTACTATAGCAAGAGGAAAATTTGGCAAAGGGAAGAACCGCTCATTCCCGGAAAGACGATTTCTTTTAAAGATCCAGTCCCTTATTTGATTTTTATTCCGGATTACACCCGTTGGCATAAAATTCAAGAGGCAGAGACTAAGGCCGCAAAAAAGAAATATAAAAATTTAACTAATATTGAGCGCCGAAAGCTTTTTTTTGAACAACGAAAAAAACGGAAACTTCTCCGTAAAAATAGATTAGCTGCTTGGGAGAAAAGTGGGTTTTCTGAAAAAGATTTTAACCGTGTTTTGAATTGGATTGAAAGTAATTGGAAAAAATACAGAGAAGTACCTTCTGTTTACAAAAAAAAGAAGAAAAAAAGAGCAGAAGAGAAGTCAAAAAACTTTGGTCTTCATAGTATTTATTTTTTTGCGACCAATGGCTTTTTACGTGGCATGGACCCTCACACCAGTCTTATACCTCGAGCCTCATGGAAAAAAATGCTCTCTGATTCGGAAGATGCGAGTTTTGAAGGCATAGGTGCGTTACTTCGTGGTGGTGGGGATGCTGATGTTGTTGTGGAAACACCCTTACCGGGGTCTCCCGCTTTAGGTGCTGGTTTACGTGCTGGCGATATTATACGTAAAGTTGATGGGGAATCTATAGAGGATATGCCGTTGGGAGATGTTGTGAAACGAATACGGGGGCCGCGTAAAACAATTGTGATCCTCCATGTTGAGCGCCCCATTGAACTCCGCAATTTAGACGTCAATATTAAGCGGGGTGTAATTAAGCAGTTGGCTGTTACAGCAGATTTACTTACGAATAAGGATAGTAGCTCTAAAATCATGAAAGGTTTGAATGTGGGGGTTATACATATAAAATCTTTTTTATATGCTAGAAAAAAAACAAGCCGACTTGTTGTGAGTGCTTATCGAGAATTGCTAGAAAAGAGTAAACAGAAGTTAGACGCTATTGTTTTAGATTTACGTCGTAATCCCGGAGGGTATCTAGAAGAAGCTGTTGCTGTTGCAGATCTCTTTTTACCTAAAAATAAAGTCGTTGTAACTGTTAAGAGTAAAGAAAGGAAAAAAGCATTGAAAACAAGGAGTACTCCCCTAATAAAGGGGATACCGTTACTTGTTTTAGTGAATTCGGGTTCGGCTTCTGCTAGTGAGATTTTAGCCTCTGCCTTGTTGGATCATCAAACAGCCCTTATTTTAGGGGAACGCAGTTTTGGAAAAGCCACTGTGCAATCTGTTGAGCCTTCGGTTTCAGGAACGGTTATAAAAATCACTTCAGCTCGTTATTATGCTCCAAAGGATTATACTGTTCAAGTTTATGGGGTCAAACCGGATATTGAATTATCAGGAGAAGATGATAATAGTTTTCCTCCTCGTTTTCGAGAGGAAAATATGTGGGATCATCTTCCTGTTTTAAATAAGCATACCAAAAGTGTAAGGCGTATGCGATGGCTTAAAAAACTCAAAAGGATGGTAGGAAAGAACCAACTGGTAGAAGAGTATATCAAAAAACATAAAACAGACGCTTTACGACCAGACTATATGCTCCTTCGTAGTATTGCTTATATTCACGCTTTGAAAAAAAATCCTTCCCCTTAGTCTATCTAAATATAGCGATATGGATAAAGGAAAACAGTCACGTTCTTTTCAGGATAGTGTCGATTTTCTTGTTTTAGGAAGCGGGATATCAGGGCTTTATCTCGCTTATTTACTTTCAGATTTTGGTAGTGTTTTGCTTGTGACTAAGGGCGATGCTTTTGAATCGAATACTTATTATGCTCAAGGAGGGGTTGCGTCTGTTTTAAATGATGCAGATACCTTTCAAAGCCACATCAGTGATACTTTAAGTGCTGGTGCTGGTTTGTGTGATTTAAATGCGGTTGAAATTTTGGTCAATGAAGGGCCAATGCATATCCAAAGACTTTTAGATTTAGGGGCTCGTTTTATGCGAGATTCTGCTGGTGATTTAGATCTTCGTAGAGAAGGGGGGCATAGCCAAAAACGTATCGTCCATGCAACAGATTTTACTGGTAAAGAAATTGAAGAAGTACTTTTGAAAGCAGTTTATAAAAAAGGTATCCCTATCTTGGAGCATCATAGTGCAGTTGAGCTGATCACTCCTGGTGACCTTGTTACTTGCAGTATATCCTTTCGCCAAGAAAAGCGTTGTTATGGTGCATACTTGTACAACAGAAAAACTTGGGAAGTATTTCCTGTACAGGCAGGTGCAACGATATTGGCAACAGGTGGAGCCGGTCAAGTTTACCAGCATACTACTAATTCGAGTGTAGCCACAGGAGATGGCGTCGCTTTAGCGTCTCGTGCTGGTGCTCAAATTATGAATATGGAGTTTTATCAATTTCACCCTACAACTTTTTATCAAGAAGGAACAAACCACGGAAAAGTTTTTTTATTAACGGAGGCTTTGCGAGGACAAGGCGCTGTGATACGAAATAATAAAAAGTATGCTTTTCTAAAAGACCATGATGAGAGGGCAGAGTTAGCACCTAGAGATATTGTTGCCCGGGCAATTGACATAGAGCTAAAACGTAGTGGTCTAAAACATGTTTGGTTAGATGCTACGAATATACCAAAAAAAAATCTTCAAAGAGATTTTCCCAATGTTTACACGCACTTGAAAAAAGAAGGAATCAATTTGGCTTTGGATTTAGTTCCAACTGTCCCAGCAGCTCATTACATGTGTGGGGGAGTAAAAGCAGACTTATGGGGTTGTACGAATGTAACCTCTTTGTACGCTGTAGGGGAAGTTGCTTGTACGGGGGTTCATGGTGGTAATCGTTTAGCCTCCAATAGTTTATTGGAGGGTTTAGTTTTTGCAGATCGCATTGCCAAGCATTTGAATCGAAAAAGGATAAAATGTCAAAATATGAAAATACGTGGCTGGCTTAAAGAAGGCTTGGTCAACACAGATGAATGGATTTTAGTTCAACATAATTTTGAAGAAATACAAAAAATCATGTGGAATTATGTTGGCATTACACGTTCACAAAAACGTTTAGAAAGAGCCTATTCTCGTATCCAACTGCTACGACAAGAAATTGAAGATTATTATCGTCGCACGTTTATTCAAAACAAGATACTAGAATTACGCAATTTATCACTTATTTCCCATCTGATCACAGCATCTGCATTATCTAGAAAACAAAGCCGAGGCTTGCATTATAATGCGGATTATCCCCTGTCGACACATTCTCTTTGAACTTATTATTCTTGTAATAAGTTCAATTTGTTGCTTTATGATATGGATGTTGTGTTGTTTATTTTTACAAGATTTGCATGCAACAAAAAAGTCAAAATGAAATACCCAAAGTTTTTGTACTTCTTGGCCCTACCGGTTCAGGTAAAACTAAGCTATTAAGCCAATTAGATATTGACCGATATGAAGTTGTTTCTTGTGATTCTCGGCAAATTTACAAGGGGCTAGAAATTTCAACAGCAGCTCCACCGAAAAATTTACAAAAGGATTTAATTCATCATTTGGTTTCTATTTGTTCTCCAAAAGAAAGATTTACAGCCGGGCAGTTTGTAACAAAAGCGAGTGTTGCAATTTATGATATAGTTTCTCGCAATAAAATTCCAATATTAGCAGGGGGGTCTGGTTTTTATTTTCGTGCTTTAAAAACTGGAATGTTCCCAATCGCCACACCCCCTGAAGTACGTAAAAAGGTGGAACAAATATTACCAGAAACTCGGCTAAAACTCTTACAAGAGATCGATCCAAAAGCTCTTTGTAAAGATGGCATATTAAAAAGTGGTTGTATACATCCTAACGATAATTATCGAATTACAAGGGCTTTAGAGATTATTTATGCCTCTGGTGGCAAAAAATGGACAACTTTTTGGTTAAACGCCCATCAAAAAAGAGAAAAATTCTGTAATCAATTTCATTTTTCTGGCTTCTGGATAGATATTGTGCCGCACGAGCACAGAATATCCCTTTTGGAAAGAGCAAAAAAAATGGTGAAAGAAGGTATAATTGAAGAGGTCGGTGCTATTTATGAAAAGTATAGTTTTTGCGCTGGTTTATCATCACTTGGATGCCAAGAGGCACTTGCAGTATATTTAAAGCAAGCCTCACATACTGAACTGGCATACAAAATTGCACAATCTCATTATCACTATGTAAAAAAACAAAGAACATGGTTAAAAAAAGAAAATAGTTTGGATATAATTTTGTCAGAAGAGTTTTTGAAAAAATTGGATAAATTATAATTTCTTCTAAAGTATGAAAAATATCGCAGCTTGCTTTGATTTTGACGGTCTTTGGTTCAATCCAGATAATAACTGGCAAGTTTTAACACCTAAAATCGATACAGTGGGAACAGCTCTGTCGGGGTTAAAGGCTTGTTATGAACTCGAGTGCATGCAGCAAAACAAGCTAAATATAAGACTGCAAGATTGTTATTCTCTTCCAATATTAAATTGGCCTGTGGTTGTTCAGAATTCGCCTACAGGAAATATCACACCTCCAAAATATATATGGGAAGTTGCTCATAGGCACAAATTGCGTTCCCATGATGTTTTTTTTGTTTCTCAAGCTAGTTGTAAAGATCTTTCCTCTCATATACATATCGAGTTTCATAGAATGAAGAAATCTAAAATCACAGAAGACCCATTTAAAAACGTTAGTTTTTTACCAATCCCTTTTCAAAAAGAAGATATCAAGCGACCTGTAAATAATCAAATCGAACGAAAAATACAATTTCTTTTAAAATATTTACGACAGAAAGAAGGGAAAGAACAAGAAATAGCAAACGATTTTAGAGATGGAATTAGACCAAAAAAAATATATGATCAAATATTTTTATATCACACGCAAAAAAATTATATTAGTCAGTTGAAGAAAACTCTAGAAGAAAAACAAGAGATCCTCGTCGCCAGAAAGATGGCTATTGTTCCTTCCTATATTGCTAAAATTGTATCTAAAATTGTATAGAGAACAAACTTGGATACTTAGCTATAATAGACTATATTTTGCGAGAGATCACTTCAATTTTACTATAGTCGCTACTATTTCGGCCATTTTTATTAAGCTCTTTTTCTAGTTCTTTTGTTAAGCTGATAGCTTTATTACTCATATTCTTTGGTAGTTTGAAACTAACAATCACATGTTGATCTCCCTTTCTGTAACCATTCATATATGGCATACCTTTTTCCCTTATACGGAAGATCTGTCCACTTCTGCTCCCGGAGGGAATGCTCATTTTAACTTTTTTTCCATCAATAGTCGGTATTTCAACTTCACTTCCAAGAAGACCGACAGTGAGAGGAATTTCTAAATTAAGGATTAGATCATTTCCTTGGCGTTCAAATAAATTATGTTGTGCAATATGTATAACAACATATAAATCTCCAGCTAGTCCAGCAGCCCCACTTTCCCCTTCTCCACGAACTTTCAGGCGGCTACCAGATTCAACCCCTGGGGGAACTTTAATTTGTAGCGTCCTGTTTTTTTCAATAGAGCCACTTCCCCTACAAGCTTTACATGGGTTACGAATCATTTTTCCTCTACCAGCACAGCTAGGGCATGTAGTGGTGACTGAGAAAAAACCTTGAGCACGACGGACCTGCCCCAGTCCATTACATGTATGGCATTCTTCAACACGAGAGCCGGGCTGGCTTCGACTTCCGTTACAGGTGTCACAGGTTTCTTCTCGGGGTATTTGGAGTTTAAACTCTTTACCTAAAGCCGCATCTTCTAAACTAATTTCAAGGTTATAGCGTAGATCAGCACCACGTTCTTGGCGTCCCCCCCTTCCCCAAGATCCAATGCCTCCTCCTCCAAAAAAATCAGAAAAGACATCTCCAATATCTCCAAAAATATCTGAGAAATCCGTGTAGGCCTTATTTCCATATCCAGCCCCTCCACCAGCACCTAACCCTGCCTTGCCAACGGTATCGTAAGTGGAACGTTTTTGTGGGTCGGAGAGTACTTCATACGCTTCTGTTGCTTCCCTAAACTTTTCTTCCGTCTTTTTATCTCCACGATTTTTATCGGGATGAAACTTTATCGCAAGTTTACGGTAAGCACCTTTAATCGACTCTGGTGAGGCATTTTTTGCGATGCCCAAAACTTCATAGTAATCTCTATCTGCCATTTACTAGGCGTCGCCTATTTCTTTCTCAAGAAGAATAGTACCGTTTATAAAAATTTTACTTTTTCTCATCTTCTACCACCGTATAGTCAGCATCGACAACTTTTTCTTTATTAGCAGAGTTGCTAGCACCAGCATCAGAGGCTTTACTTCCGGTCGAGCCATTATTCTCTGATGTAGCTTGGGTAGAAGCAGAGGCGTTTGCTTGTTCACCTCCTGTCGCTGCATAGATTTTCTGAGCAAGATCTCCAGCGACTTGCTGGATCTCGTCACGAGCTACTACTATGCGATCTTTATCATTTGAGGCAAGTGCGTCTCGTGTTTTTTTAATAACATCTTCCGCTTTCTTTTTTTCTTCGGGAGGAATTTTATCACCAGCTTCTCCCAAAGAACGTTCGAGAGTATAGGTAAAGTTATCTGCCTCGTTACGAGCCTCAGCTAATTCTCGTGCCTCCGTATCCTTACTTTGATTACTTTCTGCATCAGTAACCATTTTTTTAATTTCGTCTTCGGAAAGACTACTAGAGCTTTCTACTCGTATCTTTTGCTCCTTACCTGTTCCCAGATCTTTAGCAGAGACATGTGCAATACCATTAGCATCTATATCAAAACTGACTTCAACTTGTGGTACACCTCGTGGTGCAGATGGTATACCGACAAGATCGAATCGTGCCAAAGTTCGATTCCCTTGAGCCATTTCTCTCTCTCCTTGTAAAACGTGGACAGATACAGCTGTTTGGTTATCGGCTGCCGTGGAAAAAATTTGAGCCTTACGAGTTGGGATTGTGGTGTTTCTTTCGATCAGACGAGTCATAACTCCCCCAAGGGTTTCAATACCTAAAGACAAGGGTGTTACATCGAGAAGTAAAACGTCAGAAACTTCTCCAGCAAGAACACCGCCTTGGATTGCCGCACCAATCGCTACGACCTCGTCTGGGTTAACAGACTTACCCGGTTCCTGTCCGAAAATTTTTTTAACAAGTTCTTGTACGGCTGGTATACGAGTGGAGCCTCCAACTAAGATAACTTCATCAATTTGGCTAGAGCTTATCCCGGCATCTTTTAGAGCATCCTCACAAGGTTTACGTGTCCTTTCAACAAGACCATTTGTTAATTGATCGAACTTGGAACGAGAAAGGCTTAAGTTCAAATGACGAGGACCACTCTGGTCTGCCGTTACAAAGGGAATATTAATTTGAGCTTGTGTTGTTCCTGAAAGTTCTATTTTTGCTTTTTCTGCCGCCTCTTTTAAGCGTTGCAGAGCCATAAGGTCCTTAGACACATCAATAGCATTCTCTTTTTTGAATTCTTCCACCATCCAATCAATAATGACTTGATCAAGGTCATCACCTCCTAAGTGGGTATCTCCATTCGTTGATTTTACTTCAAAGACACCATCCCCTAACTCTAGAACAGAAATATCAAATGTTCCACCACCTAGATCATATACCGCAATGGTCATATTCTTATTTTTACGATCTAAGCCATAAGAAAGGGCTGCAGCTGTTGGTTCATTGATGATGCGTTCTACTTCCAAACCCGCTATACGTCCGGCATCTTTTGTAGCCTGACGCTGTTCATCATTGAAGTAAGCAGGGACAGTAATGACAGCTTTTGATATTTTTTGTCCTAAGTAGTCTTCTGCTGTTTGTTTCATTTTTTGTAGGATGATTGCAGAAATTTCCTGTGGGGCAAAGCTTCCATGATCGGTATCCACTTTTATGCCATCAGAACCAGAACGATTTAGTTTGTAGGGTATGCGCTCTGCTTCTTTCTTTAGCTCTGAATATCTCATTCCCATAAAACGCTTAATTGAACGAACTGTATTTTTTGCATTTGTAATAGCTTGGTTTTTTGCTATTTGACCTACAAGTCGCTCATCATCTGCTGTAAAACCAACTATAGATGGTGTTGTGCGAGTTCCCTCCGCGTTTTGTAAAACAGTTGCCTCACCGCCTTCCATTACAGCAACACATGAGTTTGTTGTTCCTAAGTCTATTCCAATGATTTTTTCTTTTGCCATGATTTTTTACCTCTTTTGATTTTATTTTAAATGATAACTTTATTTATTTTAGAATTTTCTTACTTCTGACTAACAGGTTTTCCCACACGTACACGAGCTGCACGAATAAAATTTCTTTTACCATCATCTCCCTGTTGAAAATAACCGGGCTGATAAACCTCTATGATGGTATCTTTATTCAAATCAACCCTTTCTTCAAATGCAATGGCTTCCATTCCTTGCGGATTAAATTCCTCGTCCAAAGGATGAAACACATGTATGTCTTTCTTTTGTAGAATGTCTCTAATCTTTTTTTGGATCATTGATATGCCTTCTCTAAATTGTTCTCCCTCAGGGCTTTCTGTTTTTATACTCAATACTTGATCTAAATTATCTAGGGCAGGTAAAAGGTCAGATAAAAAGTTTGCGACATTATCTTCGACTTGTTTTTGACGTTCTTGGCCAATTCTTTTGCGATAGTTCATAAACTCAGCTCTTTCCCTAGCCCAAGCTTCCTTTAATGTTCCGATCTCCTTTAAGGCTTCCTCTATGCTTGCCTCCGTTTTCTCTACCTTTTTTTCTTCACCTTGGTTATCTTCATTCTTAGTACCATGATTTAAGTTCTCAGCGTTTACAATATTTTCATCACGGCTATGGTGTTCTATGGTATGATTTGTATCGTCCTCTTCTCGATCAAATTGACCAACTATTTTCTTTGATTCTGATGAAAGGTTCGTATTTTCCTGTTTATTATTTTCTTTTTCGTTGATTTCTTTCATAAGGGCGTTCTATATCCAGTTTGTTCAATACTGTATTCTAATTAATAAATTCTTCCTTAAAAGGCATTTCTAATTACTCAGTTTTGTTGCCATGTTTGATATCAGTTTACGAACATATTCTACTAAAGTTATTATACGGCTATAGGGCATGCGATTAGGGCCTATAACGTTGACCGTTCCAATTGATTTCTCTCCCATTTGATAGTTTCCTGATATAATAGAAATTCCTGTGAGGCGTTCATCGCTTTCCCCAGCAATGGCTACATGAACCCCTCTTCTATTGTCTGATTCACAAGAAATAATTTCGGCTAACTCACCTTTTTCTATGATTTCTTCGAGTCTTCGTAACCCATCTTTACTGATACAAGAGCGAAGTTGATCAAAACCTTCCTGATAAACTCCCCTTTCTCCAGAAAGTGCAGAAAAATTCCTTTTTAGTGTACTAACTATCATTTTATATGATTCATCAGTGGATACTTCCCACTCGTCCTGTAAACGATTATATACTTCATTCAATTCTATGCCTTGAAAATTTTGGTTCAGTTGGCGTGAAATAGATCGCAGTATATTTTCTGGGATACGTTCTTCTAAGAATATTTTAGATGAGAGTACCTTACCAGACCGGGTTACAAAAATACATAAGACTTCTTCTGCTCCCATATCAATCAGTTCGATATGCTTTAGAACTAATTTATTACAGGGTGGGCCTAGAATTAATGCGGCATAATTGGTTAGTATACTAAGTATATTTGCTGTTGTTGTGAGTATATCTTCAATCGCAAGGTTTTTCTTCAAATATTCCTTTTGTATATACTTCTCTTCTTTTCGCATTTCTTCCCGAGGAAGAGGCGTTACATGGTCTATATAATAACGATATGCTTTTTCAGTTGGAATGCGTCCAGCACTGCGATGTGGAGAGAAAAGATAACCCATTACTTCCAGTTTGGCTAATACGGAACGAATAGTAGCAGAACTTAGATGTATTTGCGGCTGTTTAGTTAGATATGAACTACTAACGGGTACTGCATTTTGTATATGACCCTCGACCAAAAGCTGGAGTATCCTCCCAGAACGATCTCCAGCCACAGAATTCTTCGTATTGGGAGGGTGGCCAAGCAGATCACGGGAGATGCTTTTTGGATATGTAAAATAAGTCATACTGAAATCTGGCACTCTCAGCAGGAGAGTGCCAATACCAAGGTCATGCTTCTTTTCCTTGCATTTATGGTCAATAAAAACATGTAGAAAAATAGAGAATTGGACAGTAATACACAAAGTAAAATTTGATTTTATGCTTTTAGGGCATAGCCTCAAAAAACGCATCTCACATGAACAAAAAACAGGCTTTTTAGCTCAAATATCTCTCTAAACGGAGAGATAACTTTGGGTCTATTATTGTAATACAAAATAAGCAAGATAGATATTGCTTGGGAAGCCACAAATAAGATATCTATCGATTACTGTCCAGCCCTCAAAGGAGGGCGATTTTCCCTTTTATCCTCAAGCCCTAACTGCTTGGGAGCTACTGACATCTTTACAGGCTCGCACGCGATAGCGAAAAGTAGAACCGGAAGGTTTCGAGGTGACACTTATCGAAGAAGTACTCGATTGGGAAGTACTCGTTTTGGTCGCCCTGCTCCAAGCAGAGAAAGAGCCTCCAGAGGAAAAAGAAGCCTCTTGCCAATCGTATAGCAGTACTCATAAATAAATGATGACAGCTATTTGCTTTACGAACGAGACTCTTACAAAGAATTGTTAGACTAGAGAGCAGGCCTTTGTTTCATTTCTTTATTTTGCTTATGCAAACTCATAACGCTGAAATCCATTTAGCCCATTTAATTCGTGAAGAGATTGTATTCCAATCTGCTTTAGCTATGGGGCGGTCGGCACCTAATCCACCTGTTGGGTGTGCTTTAGTTTTGAAATGCAACTCGGGCTATGTTATCATTGGTGGGGCAACAGAAGCCGTTGGTAAACGTCACGCAGAAATAGTTTGTCTAGACCATTACGACAAGATTTCACAAAAAAAATCAAAAAAATCATTGAAAGAAGCTATTTCTAGAATGTATGTCAGCCTAGAGCCCTGCGTCCATTACGGACGAACCCCTCCTTGTACAACTCGTATTTTAGCTGAACCTCAGATGAAGCGAATACTTGCTTGGGAAAAAGATCCCTTTTTGCAATTCTCTGGGATAGAGCTTTTAGACCATCAAGGCAAACGAGCTGATTTCTTAGCTACAAGCTCAGAAAAGAAAATTAAAACTAAAATAGGTCATGCTTTTCTAAAGGGTTTTTTAAATCGCATAAATGGAATGGGTCCACGTCTACATCTTAAAGTTGCCTGCACTCGAGATAACATCATGGGCATACAAAAAGAAAGATTGGCGATTTCCGGGGAAGCCACTCTCAGCTTCACTCACTTACTCCGTGCTAAGTTTGATGCTATTTTAGTTGGGATGGGGACAGTTTTATCGGATCTTCCTTCCTTAAATCTTCGTCTAGATTTGTTGCAAAAAAAATTTGATAATGAAAGTTCTTTTTTATTTCCATCTAAATCAATTTGTGAGTCATATTTAGAAGAAGATATTCTTTCTTATACTTTTTTTAAATATTGTAAAGAACTCACTCGGCTAATTTGTGAAAATACTTTTGAGTACCAACCAGACCGTATATTTGTATTAGGCAAGTATGAGAAAGCATTCCTTCCGTTTTTTTTTCTTCAACAAAAAGTAGCAGAGCAAACAAAAAAACCTTCTATATTTTATATGGAAGAAACACAAGTAAACGATTGGAGAAAGCACCTCCCTCAACTAATCCCTTCTGCAATACTACCTGCCATGAAAGAAAAAAAAGTCTTTGCCTCAGCATTACGACGAGTTTTAGGAGAAGGTGGCTATAATGAAGTTCTGATTGAAGGAGGACAGGGCGTTTTTTCCGCATTAGAAAGCGAGTTACAATGTTATGATCGTATTTATATCATTCGTTCCAAACGAAGTTATCACGATATCATATCCCAAAGTCATTACAATCCAAATAAAGCCCAACCCGAAAAACGAATCGTACACTTACCAAAATTTATGCAAAAGGCTAGTTTGATAAGTAGATATAAAGAACTCTACGAAGAAGATACCGTAGAAATACATAGGCCATAACATAAGCAGATAGTGTTTTTTATAAATAATTCGCTATCAAAATGATTCCGGAAAAATTCGTTTCTTTCGTGATCGTTTCTTTAGATGGTCGGCTATTTCTTTGTACATGGGACTATTCCAAAATGCAGAAAAATAAGAAAATGCATGTCTAAAATACCTTAAATCAGCGATTTATAGCACTTGATTTGCAATTATTTATCTTTTACAACACAGTTCCTACATGGAAAGGGCTGCTTCCACTGTATTTTCTATCAGTTTTGCTATGGTCATAGGCCCTACTCCTCCCGGTACAGGGGTAATGTGAGAGGCTTTTTCAAAACAGCTATCGTAATCCACATCTCCAATATTACCGGCATTGTAGCCAGCATCAATCACGACTGTATTCTCTTTCAACCATTCCCCTCTGATCAAACGAGGTTTGCCACATGCCGCAATAACAATATCTGCAATACCAATATAATTTGAAAGCGATTGAGTTCGCGAATGACATATGGTTACCGTGGCATGGCGTTGCAATAAAAGCATCGCCATGGGGCGTCCTAGTATGGGGGAACGACCCACAACAACAACATGACGCCCCTCTAAAGGTATGTGGTAGGCATCCATGAGATGCAGTATCCCGGCGGGAGTGCAAGCTGTGAAAGTGGGAATGCCTAGACCAACTTTTCCAAAGCCTAAAGTTGTGACACCATCTACATCCTTTTTTAGGGAAATCTCATCAAAAGCAACTCGTTCATCAATTTGCTTAGGTACTGGATGCTGAAGGAGTATGCCGGCAATCTTGGGGTTAGCATTTAATTTGTTGATTTCAACTAAAAGTTCGTCTGTCGTTGTATTCTCGGGAAGTTTTATGCAAAAGGAACCCAAGCCTACTTCTTCACAAGCACGGCTTTTCATTTTCACATAAGTTTGCGATGCTGAGTTATTACCGACAAGTATAGTTGCCAAACTAGGCGCGTTCCTCTTTACAGAAAAATGGGAACGGATTTTTTCTTTTTGAATATTCCGAATCTGAATAGAAAGCACTTTCCCATCTAGTATAACGGGCTCGTGTTTCACTTTTGGGGAAGATAAAAAGGAAATTTTTGAAAATAATCTTTTTCAAATTTATGAATGACGTTTTCATGTGTAAGGCTTAAACTAATCTCATCCCTTCCCTGTAATAAATTTTCTTTTTGAAAGGCATCTATCTCAAAGTTATAGATGCAACCATTAGCTTCTAATATTTGTTGAAATAGATCAACGCTGACTTTAGCAAACTCGTTTTCCAGCACCCAATTTATAATATTTTGTATCTGCTCTCGTGGAAGACAAATTAATAAAATGCCATTTTTTAAACTATTACTATAAAAAATATCTGCATATGATGGGGCTATAATAACTCGAAACCCATAATCCATCAAGGCCCAAGGAGCATGTTCACGACTTGACCCACAACCAAAATTTTGTCCAGCAATCAGTATACTAGCTCCGGTATAACGCTCTTGATTCAATTCAAAATCTGGATTTGGGTTTTTTCCATCCGCATCCAAAAATCGCCAAGAGTGAAAAAGATTAAGACCAAAACCACTCTTCCCTATTTTTTTTAAGAATTGCTTTGGGATAATTTGATCTGTATCCACATCAGAACGGTCCAATACCGCTATAATACCCTCGTGTTTTTCAAAAGCCTGCATAGAGTTATCAATAAATTATTCTCATAGAAATTCTGTAAACTCACGTACATCTATAAAATGACCTGTAACCGCAGCAGCAGAAGCCATCGCAGGGCTAACTAAATGTGTACGTCCCCCTCGACCTTGGCGGCCTTCAAAATTACGATTTGAAGTGGAGGCACACCGGTCTTTTGGTTGCAAAACATCATCATTCATGGCAAGACACATAGAACACCCTGCAAATCGCCATTCAAAGCCAGACTCTAAAAATACTTTATGTAATCCTTCGGATTCAGCTTGTTTGCGTATTTCAGCAGACCCGGGAACAACAATCGCTTCTACTTTAGAGGAGACCTTTCTTCCTTTAGCAATTTTTGCGGCTCTACGTAAATCTTCAATACGTGCATTTGTACAAGAACCAATAAAAACTTTATTAATTTGGATATCCTGTATGGCGGTTCCTCCCGCTATTCCCATGTATTCTAGAGAACGAGATAGTGCCTCCCTCTCTACTTGGTTTTCAACATCTTCTGGAATAGGGACGTTTCCGCTAATTGGACTGACTTGGCTAGGGTTTGTTCCCCATGTCACTTGTGGCTCTATAGAAGAAGCGTCTAGCTCAACAAGCGAGTCATAAAAAGCATTTGAGTCGGAGCACAGGCTTTGCCAATGCTCGAGAGCCATATCATATGTTTTTTGATTTGAAATGGCAGGGGCATATTTGCGACCAACAAGATAATCATATGTAATTTGATCTGGTGCGATGAGACCAGCCCGAGCACCGGCTTCGATACTCATATTACATATCGTCATTCTCCCCTCCATAGAAAGAGAAGAAATAGCCTCACCAGTATATTCAATAACAGACCCTTGACCTCCTCGCGTTCCTATCTTACCTATTAAAGCTAAAATAATATCTTTGGCTTCCACTCCAAAAGAAAGTTGTCCTGATATTTTAACGTTCATGTTTTGCGATTTACTTTGACATAAAGCTTGTGTAGCCATGACATGCTCCACTTCACTGGTCCCGATTCCAAAGGCTAAAGCCCCAAATGCACCGTGTGTGCTAGTGTGTGAATCACCACAAACAATTGTCATACCGGGAAGGGTTAAACCAAGCTCGGGACCTATAACATGTATAATACCATTATTAGGGTTGGCTATATCATAAAGCTCCACACCAAACTCTTTACAATTACGGGCAAGAGTTTCCATTTGATGACGAGATGTTTTCTCAGCAACGTTCCAATCCCGTAAACGTGTAGAGACATTGTGATCCATAGTTGCAAAACTCAAGTCTGGACGACGAAATTTTCGCCCACTTAAACGTAACCCCTCAAAAGCTTGAGGAGATGTGACTTCATGTATAAAATGACGATCTACATAGAGCAAAGGCACAGATTTGCCATCATCATAAACAAGATGCTGTTCCCATATTTTATCGTACATGCTCTTCCCACGGACCATAGGTATTTGTATAAAAAAGTCAAAATCTGTAAACTCATTTTACATAAGAGTAAAACATCTTGACAGATTGTTAAAAACCACATTTTCATTTTTTTGAAGCCTATGGGTTCAAAACGACTAAATATACTCAAAGAAAAAGTAGATAAGATTATTGCTCTTTTTTTAATCTCGAATCGCCCGGTTTCTGAAATAGGCATCGGAATTTTTGTTGGTATTTTTTGGGCACTAACTCCACTCGTTGGGATACAAATACTTCTAGTCTTAGGAACTTGGTTTATATTTAGGCTGTTCAGGATAAACTTTTTTTTACCGGGGGCCATGGCTTGTGTTTGGATAACAAACCCATTGACGCTTATTCCTTTTTATTTTGGGTTTTATTTTTTAGGTTTCACCATCCTGAGATATTTTGGGTACACAACACAATTTATCAGTTACGCGAGTTTTTCTCAACTTATGGATACTACGCAAAGAATGAATACTTGGGATTCTATTTATTTTTGGCTGAATTATATTTACGAAGCGCTTTTGTGGCCTATGGGCATCGGGTCGCTTTTAATTGCTGTACCCACAGCACTCTTTAGTTATTTTTTTACAGTATTTTTTATCAATTATAAGAGAAGAAAACAAGCACAAGCACTAGGCCTTACACTACTTCAGTGGGAAGAGCAATTTGTTTATCAAAAGTCAAAAAATTGAAAATTAGTACGGAAACTACAAATTTTTGACTTCATCGTTGCTTTAAAAATCAATTTCTTTTTTATTTCATAGTTTTATTTCATAGACCGTAAAATAGGATCTTGTGATTTTAATAATTTTTGGCGTTTTATTTGTTTTGACAACTCTCGAGCATATTTTTTTAGCTTTAACTTTTTTGTCTTTTCTAAACGAAAGCGACTTATATAGCGGACAGCTGAAATTTCATTTTTTTCTAATACATAAACATAGTTTTGATAATCTTCCCAAACAACATCAGACCCCGTAACAACTTTTCGTAAAAAGAAAAGCGCCTTTTTATAATCACCTAACCTACGGGCTGCTTCCACAAGTATTCTAAGGATAGACGGATTTTTCCTTGTTTTTTTTTCAAGTATTTGACTCAAACGTAGTATCGCTTTGTCATCATCTACTTCCAATGCAATCTCAAGAAAGTCTATATAAAAATCTGAGCCATCTTGCCCAAATTCTTCAGCTAATACATAAGAAAAAAATGCTCGCGATAATTCACCCAGTTCACGGTGTACAAGGCCAGCTAGATAAAAAGAACGACTATAATTTGGCTTGAGATAAATTGATTTCTTTATAGCTTTCATTGCCTCTTTGTATTGCTTTTGTTTATAAAATGAAAACGCAAAATTATAAACATAATCAGGGTGATAAGGATTTAATAGCATTGCCCTTTTAAAACATCCCAAGGCCTGCCCATCTCGGTCTGATTGACTAAGCAAAATACCTCTGAAGTTCCACGCCCTAGCAAAATCTGGATGTTTTTGCAAGGCTTTAGTTAAAGAAACCAAGGCTCTGGCATTTTTTTTTACACGATAATATTCTACCGCACGAAAATAGTCTACTTCAGGTGAATGCGGATGCCGCTTGATAAGATTTTCCAAGAGTGGCGCGACCCTTATTCTCTGATGCGTTTTTATGTACCATGAAATTTGCCCCACAAGGTGTCGTAACTCTAAGCGCCTATATATTTTTTCTCTCTGATCAGCTGAAAGAGATTTAGAATAATCTTGTTCAATAAGAGTATTGCCTTCCCCCGGATCGGGATTATTTATAATTTCATCTTCTTCTTTTTCCTGCTCCACATTTGGAATGTGATCACTTTCTTCGGCCTCTACTTCCATAGGAATAAAAAAACTAATCATCGCAAAGCATATAAAACACAAACAGAAAATAGTTTTCCAATAACAAAACATCATCAGATATGGAATGTGTCCATGCTCTCTTTTTTTATAATGGCTTGAGGCCAAGCTCCTATAAATTGCTCCCATTTATTTTTATTTCCTGTAGTCGTTAAAATATTATCCCAGTTTTCTGTAAAATACTGGTCCGTTACTTTGTAGGAACAAAGGTCTCCTCCATGCCAAACGCAACCTTCAAACAGACGGCCTACTAACTGTCGTTTTTGACAGTCTTCCTCCCAAAGGCGACTCAACTGTAAAGGAATATTCAAATCTATGGGAAAAAATCTTTTTAAATCAAGTAATCCATAACCAATATAATAGTAATTTCCTTGTTGAGAATGAGAAGATGGAAATACCGAAAGATTATATGCTTCAGACTTTTTACCTACTTGATTTTCAAATGAAAAAGACGTTTCTTTTTTTTGACCTGTCTTTTCATATATGTCTTTTGAAACTACTTTTTGAAGAAATAAGCAACTAGAAGATGTAGCCAAAAATTTAGGATTGGGTTTGTCGCAGTCTTTAGGAAATAAAATCAGATCTGAATTGAGAATAATAATTTTATCCGTAAAAGAAAAAAACGGGCCGATCGCTTTTCGTATACCACCAGCTGTCTCCAAGATATCTTTTTCTTCAGAAAAAAATATAGGGAAATGAGGAAAATTTATTAAATAATTACGAATGGCATCACCATGGTAATGTAAATTAATCACTAGGAATTCAATTTTCCAAAGATAAAAAGTAAAAAGAGAGTAGGCAATCATAGGAAGCTGTCCTACATTTAAAAGAGGCTTAGGACAAGAGTGTGTTAAATGCCCCATACGTCGGCCAAAACCGGCTGCAAATAAAAAAGCTTTCACGTTTTCAAAAGACTATCTCATTGGCAAAGTAAAAGTGAGACGCTCTACCATATATAAATTTTCCTTTTCATATTTCTATTCTGAAAAACTGAGCGAAGACATAATCACTTCTCTCACATGATCACTAAGCTGATCTGCCGTCTTATCAGCATAATCCTTTGGATATAAGGGAGGGTGAATGGTAACAACAATACGACCGGAACGAATGCGCTGTATACGATTCTTTTTCTGAGGGTACATCAAATTATTGCTACCTTGGATTGTAATAGGTTGGATGATTGACTTGCTAAATAAGGCCATGGAAAAGCTTCCTTCCTTAAACGGCCGCATCCTTCCAGAAGGATGACTACGAGTCCCTTCTGGGAAAATGCAAACAGGATCATTACACCCCTTAATTTTTTTATAAAGACTCACCATGGCTTTCCAGCCGCCCTCTATCGTTTCACGTTCAACAGCAATAGCTTCCTGCTTTTTTAGAAGATTACCCAAGATCGGTACAGAAAATAAATCCTTTTTAGCAAGCCAAATCATCTTCCTCTTTAGTGTAATATACATGACTGGGATATCCAGCAGACTTCCATGATTGGAAAAAACAATATATTTTTTATTTTCATATAAATACGTTTGCCCGCTAATTTGTACGCGAATTCCTATAAGGAAAAATAATACACGAAAATAATAAGAATAAACCTGTGCATACCTAGGAAAAATTCTCAAGATGGGGTCTCTATAAAAAAAAATTAACACGTAACTACAAATCAGAAATAAAAAACTTATAATCCATACAAAAATACTATGTGCAAAATTGAAAAAAGAATCATTCTTCTTCATATTCTCACTCATAATGAGCTAATCCCTTTCTATAATCTCTATGGCAATCGGAATTTCTGGGCAAACAGAACGACAAATACCACAACCTGTACAATATTCTGTAAAATGTGGTATATTCTCGGAATCACTGACCAAAGCATTGGGAACTGGGCAACTTTTTGCGCATTTGTCACAACTTTTCTTATCTTTTATATTTCTACAACGGTCTTCGTGTAAATAAGCTAGCCCAAAACTTGGTAAGGAGTTCAAAGCTAAGGGCAAAAGAGCTCCTTCGTCACAAGCCTCTACACAAGGAAAATTTTCACACAAATGACAGGCTATTTCGTTTGGGTCTATGAAAGGACCACTTACATCTATAGTTTGAATAGTATTGTAAGGGCAAGCATTTTTGCAATCACCGCAGCTTGTACAGGCTTTTTCGAAATCCGTAGGAAGAGGTAAGGAGCCCGGAGGACGTAAAAGTAAATGATCAGTAGAAGGTCTTATATCCTTTCTCTCGTCGTTATATTGGTGTATTGTATTGCTCTTTTCTATGTAAAAATCTAGACCTTCAGGTGCTAGCAAATTAGATATTCCTTGTAAGCGCCTAGCAACTATTTCCCTTAAGGGGCTTTTTGAGATTTTTCTTACAATTTTTTCCCAACCAAATTGAAAAAAGTTACGTCTATTCATATAAATGGGCGAAAATTAGGCAAGTCATGACAACAATAGCTTCTCAAATTTCTTCTCCTAGAGGAAGCAATCTTAAAACATCAAATTCTCTCACTAGCAGAAAGCTATCAAAAAAGAGAGGAAGGCAAATACCATTGGAACTCCCTATAGTTCGTCAAATTCCTTGCAACTTGTGTGGAAATGAAGAGTTTAATCTTATTTTTACAATAGAATCAGCACATCAAGAGCAATTTCAACTTGTTTCTTGTCATCATTGCCAATTAGCTCAAATCAATCCTCAACCAAATGCGGCCACTGTAAAACCATACTATAACGAAAATTATTTTTTGAAGCGTACTAAGCGAGGCTATGAAAACTACTATAGCGAGGCTATGAAGCACGAACTCAGACGTGTATATTTAAAGAATTTAGACGATTTAGATTTTTTTACTTACGAAAAACTCATAAAAAAAACTCTCTGTAGAGCATTGGATGTCGGCTGCGCTGCTGGATATTTTGTGGAGCTCTTAAAAGAAAGAGGCTGGCAAGCAGAAGGTATTGAGCTATCTGATGCACCGGCTAGAGAAGGACGCAAGCGAGGCCTTAAAATCCATACTGCAGATTTCCTTTCTCCAATTCGTTTAAAACCAAAACATTATCATCTCGTTACATTTTGGGCATCCATAGAACATATGCACGATCCTTTTGCCATTTTTTCACAGTGTGCTAGAATTCTAAAACCAGGTGGCCGTTTTTTACTTTCCACTTGTAACTATGAATTTTTGGCAAAAATACAGAAAAGTAAATGGCGTTTTATGAATGTACCGGAACACTTATATTTTTTTAACATGAAACAATTAGTTAAGATGGCACAAAAAGCTGGATTTTCTCTTGTGACTTCTGTTCATTATGGATCTGGTTTAACACAAAAAAAAGAAATGGGTCATCTTTATGGTTATGCCAAAAAGATGTGTGATTATCTGGCAAAAAGATTCAAGCAAGGCGACATGATGGCACTTCATTTTCAAAAAAGTGGGAAATCTAAAAAATAACGAAAAAGGAATGCTTCCTACTCTTATGTTTAGTGCTTTTTTGTTAAAAAAGGAGTTGTCTTGTCATAAAGCCACTTGGGTAACTTAGACTGAATAGCCTTCCGAATTTTTTCTCGAGAATAGCGTGGAGAAAAATGAATCAAAAAAATCTGGTTTATTGATGAAAATGCATCCGCATTAGTAGCAATTTCGTCTAGGTGGATATGCCCCCAATAACGAGTTTCCTCCACTGTACGAGCATCATCAATATATGTACACTCAAGAAAAAGTATTTGTGAATTCCGAACAGCTTCATTTTCTAAAATAAATTCAATTTTTGTATCCCCTGAAAAAGTTATTCGAGGTAAATAAGTTTCGTATAGAAACTCTTTGCCTTCTTTCTTTAGCTCTACAATTTCTTGACTAGAAAGCTCACGAAACTCATCTTTTATTTTACGAGTCTTTTCAAAAATAGTATAACCATTAGATGGAATTCGATGAAAGCTAGGTATGCCTTTAAAATAAAAGTTACCTTGTAAAGAGTAGTATTCATCATAGCGGACAGAATGTAAATTATATATAGTTTGATAACCTTCAATTTCACACCAAAGGTCTAAAATTTTACGCAATGGAGTTTCCAATTCTGGCGGGACGTAAATGTCTGCTGGTGCGAGTCGACGAAGGTTTCTCTGAGAGATATAATACGGTAAACCAGAGCTATGATCTAAATGTCCGTGGGTTAACAAAAGACGTGGTACTTCTGTTAGACGATAAGAACCACAACCTATATCAAACATTAACTTTAGTCTGGGAAGATGAAGGCAGGTTTGGATGCCGCCTTCGGATATACCTACAAAACGGTGATCTTGGTATGTGTATTCTGAAAGCTTAATTTGAAAACAACTCTTGATTTGGTTTTTTGACAATAACAGGACGAATTTTTTCTAATTCTTTTTTTAAGGAAGGAGGCCCCACAACAACAATATATAAATTATCCTTTCTCCAATACCGAGAAATTTTAACTATACCTTTTTGATTCACATTTCGTATCTTTTTAGAAAACCCTAATATATATTTTTCAGGCATTTTATGCATACGGAAACGCACCTCCTCAGCAATAATTTTCTGTGGACTATCAAACTGAAAAACGATACTATTTAGTATGGATTCTTTTGCCAAAACTAACTCTTCTTTTTGTACACCTTTGTTCATTTTTAAAATTTCTTTTAAAAGCAGAGACAAAGCTCTAGCTGACTGTGTTATTCTTGTGGCACAACCCGCACGAAAAATTCCACCTTCTGCTTGAAAACGATTATATGAATAAACATAGTAGGCTAAGCCCTCTTCTACTCGAATTTTACGAACTAAACGAGAGGTGAAAGATCCTCCTCCTAGGATGTAATTAGCAACTTGAAGAGGGTAGAAATCTTTATCGCGATGAGCGGGTAAATAAGCTCCAACTCTCATCACTACCTGCGGGATATTCTTTTCAATTAAAAGTATTTTCCCCTTATAAAGGGAATTTTCCTTTCGTAGTTTTGAGAAAGAAATCGATTTTTTGTGAAGAGGGATGCCCTTTTTATTTAAAAATTGGTTTTGATACCTTTTTTTTAGAGATACAAGTAAAGCTGTTATCTTTTCTTGTATTTGAAGATCATTTATATCTCCAGCAGCCGTAACGTACATGTTTTCTGGATTGGTACGACGTAAAATTTCTGTTTCTATCTGTTCTTTTTTAAGACGTTCAACATCTTCTACTTGTATACTATAGCCAAGGCGGTGATTGGGATAAAACAGTTCTTGTAAACGGCGTGTAGCTATACTCTCTGCTCTTTCGTTTCGTTTTTTAATTTCCACAAGCATAGTATTTTTTATGATCTGCAACTGATTTTCAGGCAAGGCTGCTTCTAGAAGGAGTTCTCTCACGAGCTGAAAGGCCTTTCCAAAATTATAACGCACCACATTAAGTCTGATTCCCCAAAACTCTTGATTTTTAAACACATCTAGACTAGCCCCTAGACGGGTTAAAGATTTACTAAACACTGTTTCGTTTTTATTCTTTGTACCGCCTTTTTTCAAAAGCTCTATTGAAGAGCGAAGAAGGCCAGCTTGAGAAAGAGACTCTTGTTGAAGGCCATTCGTGAAATATAGGCTTAACATAACAATTGGCAATTCTGTATCTTTCATTTCCAATAGCACTGCATTATAAGGTAATGGTGTACTTTTGGGTCGGGGTATATCAAAATCTAAAGGCTCTATTTTAAGACCAAGCAATAAAGGAGAGATAGGGACTATCTGAGAAAAAACAAAACCGGAGCTAGTACCTAAAAAAAGCACAAGTGATAAATATAATAAAAAACGCATTAGAAGTGTATTTGGTAAAAAAAGAAGGATACTGTCAAGTAAGTGTATAAAAATCTATAAAGTAACAGTATGATAAGAAATGGTTATTTTTGGGGACTCTCTTGAATTACTTTTGAAAAATATGAATTATTTTATATTTTATACGCAAGATATGACCTGAGATTTTATTTCCTAGCATTTTTTGCGCAAAAAAGCGAATACCTGTTGAAAAAAATATCCAGATAAACCCAAAAATGAGCCAAACCCTTGGCCTCAATTCCCAGCTCACTCGAAAACGTTCCCATTCCATAAAAAGCCGCCTCCTCTGGGATATACCGCCACTGTCCACATGTACAAAAACGACCGGTACATGTTGAATGGTATAGCCATCCAAAAAAGCTTTCAAAATAAATTTATAGTCTGCACTTAAGTTTGCTATATCAAAAAGGTTTTTTTTATGAATCTCCCTAGAAACAAGTAAAGACTGATGACAAAATCCCATATGGTGCCAAAGATCATAGTAAGAATGTATAGTTGCAGATTTTTGGATACGAGTATAATTTTTCCCTACATAATATATTTCATGATCACCATATACAAGCTCTGACGTTTCATCGCAACATTTTAGAAACGAATCAAGAGAATCATCACGATAAAAGTAATCTCCAGCATTCAAAAAAAGTAGGAATCTCCCTGTTGCCAAAAGTATTCCCCTATTCATGGCATCATATATACCACGATCTGGAAAAGAGAGCCAAAAATGGATACTATCGTTATTTTTCTGTAATATAGACAGGCTCTCATCTTGAGAAGAGCTATCTAGAATAATTATTTCATAATTGGGAAAGGTTTGTGACTTTACACTGTCAATAGTTTTTAGTAAACCATTCGCATTATTTTTTGTGACTGTGATAATACTCACTTCCGGTTTAGAACGTTCTGATGTAGATTGCTTATTTTTTAACCACAGACCACCCATTTCTTCTAAATGCCTTAAGGTAGTAGAAAGAGGAGAAGAAAACGGAAACGTTTCTGGATATTTCTTGGTAATCTGATCCAAATTTTCAATTATATCAAAAGGTTTAAACATACAAAGACTCCTTATATCTTTTTTTCACTAAAAAATAAAACATAATAAGAAGATTCAAATGAAGAAAATGGTTACAAGCTGATAGAATTCATTCCATCAAGGGACTGTGGTTGCAAAATGCAGAAAAGTAAAAAAATGTTCGCCTAAAATACCTTAAATTGGCGTTTTACGTCATTTGCTTCTGTCTTCCTTACTTTTTGCAAAGTCCTATCCAAAATTTTATCATAGCGGGTAAAACAGGTACTGTTGTCTCTCTTTTCTTTCTCCTATTTTTAATTTTGTTATACCTAAGCCTAAAAGTCTGATTTTTTTGGGAAGTCTATCAAAACTCTTGTAGAGGCCATAAGCTATCTCTTTTATTTCTCTTGAGCTATTTGTTGCTTCCATTATAGTTTTACTTTTTGTAAAAGTTTGAAAATTTGAAAACCTGATTTTTAAAGTAAAAGTACGACCATATATTTTCTTTTTTTGCAATTTTAAAGAAAGACTGAAAGCTATCTGAGCAATGTATTTTTGCAGTAAACTTCCACCTTGGTTTTCTTCACTGCCATCCCCGGTAATATCTCCGGTAATATCTTTATGAAAAGTAATTTCTTCACTAATGGATTTTCTTTGGCGGTTTAAATAAACCTCTCTTTCATCTATACCTTGGGATAGCTGCCAAATATGCACTCCATATTTTCCTAGTTTCATTTGCAAAAAGACAGGGTCGATACCGGCTAAATCACCAATGGTTTTTATATTCAGAGAAAAAAGCTTTTGGTTCGTTTTTTCACCAACACCCCATAACTTTTTTACCGGCAATTTACTCAAAAATTTCTTTTCATATCCTGCTGGACAAACAGTTAGACCATTTGGTTTATTCAAACCTGAGGCTATTTTAGCGACAGATTTATTACTGGCGACACCAATGCTAACTCCTAACCCTGTAATCTCCGTTATAGATTTTTTCATTTGAGTAGCTAGGTTAGTTATATCAGAAGACCCTATGTTATGTGTACAATCCAGAAAAGCTTCATCAATACTCAATGGCTCAATTTTATCTGAATATTCTTTTAGTTTTTTAAATAATTTTTGAGAAACTTCACGATAACGATGTATGCGGGGAGCTAAAAAAATAGCTTGTGGACATCTACGAAAAGCTTCTGAAATAGGCATAGCTGAATAAATACCATAATGTCTAGCTTCGTAGCTTGCTGCAGCAACAACACCTCTAGCTGGAGCTTTTTCTGGTCTGGGGTTAGCTCCAACAACAACCGGTTTATTTTTATAACTGGGTTGGTCTAGTTGCTCCACAGCTGCAAAAAAAGCATCCATATCTACATGGAATATTGTTCTATATTTCATTTATTATTTTTTCTTGTGTTCTTCTAGTCAGAAGGGACTGTTACAAAATGCAAAAAATAGGGAAGTGACCATCTAAAATACTCTAAATTGGTGTTTCATAGTACTCTACTTGTAATTATTTACCTTTCGCAACAGACCCATCATGGAAGAGACAAAAAAGAAATCAGTGCCTGAAAACAAGCTCTATTCTATTCTATCGTATCATCCGCATCATTCGCATTATCGTAGCTCTTTTTCAAAAAATCATAGAAAATTAGTTTTACAACTTTCACCAAATATAGCGGGGTGGATCGAATTATCATTCGATCGTAAACGATCTTAAATCTTTTCATATTTTTTTTGCATTACATTTTTTTCCCTCTTAAAAATAAAATATTTATATGAAACTGGTCCTTATGCGTCATACAGAAGCCGAATCTGGAAGTGAAGACTTCTCGCGCACTTTAACCTCAAAAGGTCGCCAAGATGCTGAGAAATCTGCTCATTTTTTTTGTGGTACAAATTGGACTGTACAAAAAATTTTATCCAGTCCTCTCACACGTACACAAGAAACACGAAAAATATTTACAAAAGTTCTTCTTGTGAAAAAGTATCATTTATCGCCTTCCTTTCAGGAAGGGGTAGAAAAATCTCTAAAACCCGGTTTCTCTTGGGAAAAGATGGGTGACCTATTAGATGTTGAAGCCAATAGTTGTGTAGTTCTTATCTTTCATGCTCCTGACATTGCCCACTTAGCGTCTCATTTTACATCTATGCCAGTGAGCAACTACTATTTTAGCCCGGGCTCTATGATTGCTTTGAACCTTACCCAAGATACAATACAGGGAAGAGCTATACAAATTTGGCAATCGCAACCTGATTTTTTACCAGATTGAACGAAGAGAGTTGGTGTTGCTATAAGTTTTCAATTGAGACATAATGGAGTAGAAGATATTGATTTGCTTTTGTATATTAGGAAGAAATGAGTATTTTTTTTTTGAGTATTTGATTTTACGGTACCTAAATTCCGATACGTGCTGTATGTTAAGTTTTGTAATACTTCGCTTGAGGGCATTGTAAATAGAGCTTGACGCTACTCAGATTAGGTAGCATATCACTTAGGAACAAGGAGAGTTCAGAAAGATGAGAATATTAAAATATCTAGTTTTATTTTTTGGAGTGTTAGGTAGTATTTCCCTATGGATGGGTGTTGTACTAAATGCACAAGAACAGGCACAGCCACAGGCACAGAATGATCAAGTAGAAGGAGACAGTCAGTTTTTAAATCCGGCTAATCCCAGTCCATTTGAAGCAATGCCTGGAGAGATAGTATCTGAAGAGTTTGACGCAAGTAAGTTAACTGATGAAGAGAAGTTAATGCGTTCTCAAAATTTACGTTCTGATGAGTATTGGAAGAATTCAGATTATAAAAATTACAATAAGTCCTTTACTGAGCTTCATCACATTTCACCTGCTTTCGCTAATAACAAATACCGGATTGCTCTAGCCGCATACCAGTCAGGAGTGAACTCCATTGTGAAAATGAGGGAAAAGGAAGAAATCTTGCGTAAAGAAAGTGAAGAGAATGTTAGATTAAGTGAAAAATGGTATTGGCAAGTTGCAGATCGTAAGGCAGGGGAAGAGCGTGTTATTAATGCAATGCAGAGAAGAGCAAAATTGCAAGCGGTGACTTACTTTACACGAGCTATTAAAAATCTTGATGAGGTTATTAACAATGAACTCAGAGAGAAACGAGTGTTTAAGCGTCTTTTATCAGCTGTATATCGTAACTGGTCCATCTATCAGTTTGACTTGGGCAATTTGCCACAATGTATACCAGTGCTTGAGTTATACTTGCAAATTGGAGAAAATGAAAAAGAATATCCAGCCCATAAGTATCTGTCACAGTGCTATTCATTCCAAGAAAATATTCTGAAGAAGCATAAGGCAGGGACAGAAGAACAAGTTTTTCGTTTTCGTTACAAAAAGAATGTGCATCTCTTACGAGCTACCGAACTCAAGCATGGTAAGGACTCTGTTGAGTATAAACACATTGTCAGTCTGCTTAATCGCGATGAGATTGTAGCTACTCAAAAGTAATTTTTGTATCTACTTACCGTTTATTGTGGAAGGAATTAACGTCTTATAGTTTTTATAATGCGCTAATTCCTTTTCTATACTTGATCACTTTTAGTTGTTATGGATGTTTAGTACATAATGTACTTCGGCTATTCCCATTCCTTTTTTGTGTGACATTTGTGGATATTGTCGTTGTAAAGGTAATCATATTAGAAGCATAATTCAGAGTCTTGTTTATAAATTTTTTCCGACCACAAAAAATAATCACCTTTTTTGTTGATTGACGGGCCGGACCTAGCTATATTTCTCTTTGACGGTGTTAGATCATCTGTCTTTTGATGGTCGGGTCGGGTCTCGGTCGGCTGAGCCTCATTTTTTTTCTCAGCCTCAAAATCATGGAGCTTTGGCTTGCAAGGCCTTCCATAAGCGCCTACCACCGCGCAAAGCTTTCATTTCTGTGGTTTGAGGAAAATGGCTACTGACTTTTTTAAGATATCCCTTTATTGACGAAGTTCAGAATTCTCTTTGCGAAGCCTAGACAATTCCGCCTCTATAGAACGGTTAGGATCAGCGTTATTAAACTCATATTTCCTACACCATTTATAGAGTGTAGTTTCAGATACCTCAAAAACTTCACAGACCTCTTTTCCTAAAAACTTATTTTTGATCCAGTAAAGTCTAACCGTATCCTTCTTAAATTGTTCATCATAGCGTTTAGCTGACACCTTGATAGTGTTTGTTTCCATGTTATAAAACCCATGTTCTCTTCCTCCATAACTTAAAGTGGACTGTCCACTCTTTTGAGGGAAGGTCAGACCCTTGTTTGTAACGATAGCTATTGCCCCCTGTATTGCGTTTAATTTCACAGCTGATGGTTGACTTGCTTCTGCCCATGGTTTTAGCGATTCCTGTCAGTGTACAATTTGGCTTATTCATGAGATAAATGTGATATCTTTCGTGTTCAGTCAAATGGGTATATCTCGTCATGTTTCACTCCTTTTTTCCGTTCAGTTAAAAGAGTACGAGTGTACCCTTTGGCTGACTTAGGAGTGTTGCACTTATTATGTGAATTCAAGTAATACTAAAAATTTAAGGACACATGTTTTGCCATCGTCTGGGCAGTAATTTATCTCACATCACTGGTAGCAAAAAACAAATCAGAATACGATATGTTTTTTGTTGCCCAAGTGGGCTTGTTAGCTTTTCTTTAATCAGTTGGTTTCGCTTGCCAGAATAATTTTACTTTCTCAAAATAGCCAATTCTGTCAGTTATTTTCAATACTTCTTTCGGGTAAAACTCCGCCATGACATCGCATAACTCAAGCATCCACTTCTTTCGTGAATAACCCTCATTTATGCGAATATTATTTGAGTTTGCAATCTGTATCTGTCCCCACCCTAACGCGCCAATTGTTAAACAGTCCCACCCCATGAACTCAATTGGAACAAAGTAAACATCAGATATTTGTGCAGTGGTTTCCAACATAGAATATTTGATGACCAGCAGGGAAAAATAATTGCTGTCATCTTCATATAATCTGGCCAACCGGTGTACCGATGTTAAATTTGGCATATTAAACTTGGTTTCTTCTCGGTGCGTTTTAACATCAACAACATAATAGAAACCATCATTATCTTTGAATGCCAAATCTGCCATTGCCCTACGAGCAAAATCTGCTTGATAATCGGCACATCTGTCCCCCAGTATATTGTTAAAATTATCCGATAATATTCCCTCAATGGCATCACCAACTGCCCTTGTGCTTTGTGCTGTTTGTGGAGACATAAATTCATCATGGTTATTCAGAAACTGCTTTATGTTTTGCTCAACACGCTTGCGATAATCCGAATAAAATATATTACTTCTCATAGTGCCATTCATCAAATAAATGTTTTCATTGTGAGCGGATGGCTTGATTCTCGATACTTTTTGATTTCAGCTGTTCAGCAAGCGTATTACGCTCCCAGAAATACCCGCCCGAGTAACCCTGAATACGCTTGTTGTTTTCGAGCATGGCGAGTCGTTTTTCTGCAACACAACAGTAATCATGATCAATTTCAATGCCAAAATATCGGCGATTTAGTTTCTTGGCAACGACTGAGGTCGTGCCACTGCCGAGAAATGGGTCGAAAACAACATCGCCCTCATTGGACGATGCCAGAATTAATTTTGCGATTAACTTCTCCGGCTTTTGGGTTGGGTGATCGGTGTTTTCCGGCATAGACCAAAACGGAATTGATATGTCTGTCCATAAATTTGAAGGATACGTTATTCTGTATTTTCCGCTGTCGGTATCATACCAGTCTTTCGGCTTGCCACTATTGTCTTTATAGGGTGCGATTACTTTTCGTTTCATTTTTACTGCGTCAACATTGAAGGTATATTGGTTTGACATAGTGCAAAACCAAATATCCTCAGCGCAATTTTTCCAGTTTGTTTTAGCCCCACGACCCTTTTCCCTTTCCCATGTGATTCTATTCCTAACCGTAAAATAATTTTGTGCAACCCGATGAATGGCGCTGGATGATTGCCAGTCTCCGCAGATATATATCGATGCCGTTTTCTTGAGCGTGTGCATAAGCCCCTCAATCCATACGCCTAAACATTTTTCATATTCATCAAGCGGTTTTTTACTAAATTGACGACCATTAAACGCTTTATTCATGTTGTACGGGGGGTCAACAACCAGCAAATCAACGCATTCGCTGGGCAACATAACACCCGCCTCGTGGAGGTTTTGGTTAATGGTCTTGTCAATCACTGCATTGATTGAGACTTTTTTTTGTAGCGCAATCAGGTTTTTAGAATAAACTTTGTGGTCTTCATCGGTTATGCGGGTCGTTCTGTTGCTTGGTGCGCTTGCTTTGGTGTGATTCATTTTTCTGGTTTCTTGATTTCGGCACCGTGCGAATTCAACCCATAAGTGCAACACTAGGGTTTATATTATGATCTATTCCCAGTGTATGGGAAAAGACCTCCCAAGGGGTTTTATACCCCAAGTATTTTCTAGGTCGATTATTCATTAAATCGGCGGCTTTGAACAGCTCTTTTTCGGTAACTTTATGCAATAGCATTTGCTTCGGAAAAAATTGCCTGAGCAAGTCTATGAGCAAGCCATTGTGGTTTTCATTCAAGCCACGCTCCCATGAGTGATACGGTTTAGCAAAGTAAGTTTCATACTCGAGTCGTTTGGCAAGCTCACTATCCCAACTGGATTCCCTACCGTTATCAAAGGTTAGTATCATCACACATTGTTTCATATGCGCTAACAACCTGAGTATCACCGCATTGGTTTCTTTTACGGTTTTGTTCTTAATCTGAAGCACAAGATAGAACTGACCTTCCCCCAATATTTTGTACAGTCCTTTTTAGCTTTTTTTTCATTAAGCAGCATAGTATTCTTCCTCAAATTTGATAGGACTCTTATATCCTAAAAATGAATATTTCCTACGCCATTTATAGAGTGTAGTTTCAGATACCTCAAAAGCTTCACTGACCTCTTTTGTGAAAAGCTTATTTTTGATCCAGTAAGTCTACCGTATCTTTCTTACATTGTTCATCATAGCGTTTAACTGACGCCTTGATAGTGTTTGTTTCCATGTCATAAAACCCATGTTCTCTTCCTCCATAACTTAAAGTAGACTGTCCACTCTTTTGGGGGAAGGTCACTCTCCGCCGGTGGAATTGTCACCTTTGATGTCGATGTGCCGCTTCCGATGATATGCTGAAGGGTGTCAGAGCTACCATCCATGGGAGGGTTTTAGATGATATTGGTCATCTCTTCTCATGCCTTTGTGTGATGAATATTGATAACCAAAAAAACCGTTTTTATACCAATAACGGCTCCGGAAAAGTTATATGGGTACGAGGTGACCTTCTCACAATAGGAGTAAAATACACTAGAATTAGAGTTTTGCAACAACTCCAATGTACTCCAGCTAGCCCTTTCCCTTTTTTATGCACTATTTTTAGCTGGCTAGATATCCGTTGTATACAGAGTAGCCTTGATTTGATCAAGGCTTTTGAGAGTTGCTTCTCGTCCTTTATCAATAATAGCATCTGCTTGTGAGAAATCGAAAAGCTTGAAATCTTTTACGTCTGGATAGAGGATGTAATCAAAATCTTTTTCGTGAATTCGCATAAGAGCATTACCTTGGATTTCAATGGCACGGTTGGCTATATTGATAATAGGAGGTATACTAAAATAGTCTCTCATCTTTTTCCAAATGCTCCCTTTGTGATCTTTCAGGTGGAGTAAAGTTGAATCGTTGTCATGGATATTGCTGACGTTAATCCCTATAATTTTATGAAATCCTTTGTTTTTTAGTATATTTCCGGGCATATTATTGAGAACACCCCCATCTACTAATCGATAGCTTCCCAGTTCTATGGGTGGGAAAGCCACAGGTACACCCACGCTTGCACGTATAGCAGTGGATATGTAACCCTTTTCAAATATAATAACTTGCCCAGAAACGAGATCACTACTTGTGCAATAAAAGGCAATTTCCAAGTCTTCAAAGCGAATTCGAGAAAATGCCTTCAATAAAGATCGGTTGAGACGATGGCCTCGAAAAAAACTAACAATGGGAAATGTTTTATCTAGTATCATCTTAGAGCTTGGTAGTATCCTACCTAACATGCCAATCATAGACCGAGTATCTTTTCCCATGGCATAGATTGCTCCAACAACAGAACCCATGGAAGCGCCTGCTACAGCATCAAAATCGATACCTTCTTGTTCTAACACTTCAAAGACTCCAATGTGGGCAATGGCTCTGGCCCCTCCTCCTCCTAATGCAAGTCCTCTTGAGGTTCCACTAAGTTTGCGTACAATCCGATGTAGCCCCCGTACAAACTCTTTTTCTTGATTAGTTGCCAGAGAAACGGCGGTAGAAGTATGTAGGTAGTGGTGATTTTTATAAAGTGCGGAATAGGTATTGATTGTGCGTGCGGAGTGTCCTCCTCGAGCTGTACAATTATCTGAAATAACAACGACTCGGTCAAAAAAATTTTCAATGCAATTTGTAGCATAGGAAACAGCTCTATGCCACTTCTGAGTATCTGAGGAGTTTGCATTTTTTGTCAGTATGATATGATCACATTGTGAGAAGATAGATTTGATAATAGGATTTTCAAATCTATGACCAGCATCTATGAATATGCGACTATAATGTTGACGCAGGTGGCCTAGTAGTGCTGGTATTTCTTTTGCAATTGCGTCTTGATTTATATCATTATTATAAATTTCTTCTGCAAGAATCACACTATATTTTCCCAAAAGGCGTGACTTTTCTAATTGTTCAGTAGAATATTTCATATTTCTTTTTAGAATTTCTGTTAGAGTTGTATAGCTTTCCTTTTTTTCAGAGTCACCATATTGATTGGTTGTTATTAAAAGAATCGCTCCAGAACTCTCTCTTATAAGAGCCTGTGTAATACGCTTGGAAAGATGGTAGCCTCGTTCTGGAAGTTCAGGATAAAGTAGTACAAAAACCTTTTCTAACTCTCCCTGGGTTTCTTTTCTCAAATTTTGATGGAGACGACTAGAGAGGAGTTGAGCAATATGCGAGGCAATACTCGCTTCTGTTTCTAATAGTTCTTTGAAAAGTTTGCTAGGAATAAGAAAGACATAACTGTCAAGGGAAGCTTGGGCATCAGAGGTATGTGCTTGATTACTGAGTGAACTAGCCTCACCAAAAAGGGCGCCATGGCGCTGTATAGCAATGATCTTTTCCTGGGTGTTTTCTATTCTAGCTATGATTTGTATTTCGCCATCTTGCACAAGATAGACATAGCTTGGTTTTTCTCCGTGTTTGTATAAATATTCAGATTTTGTGTAGCGAAAAAGAGAGACACCACCAATCAATTTAGTAATTTTTTTTTTATTTTTTACTGAGTGTTTAAATAAGGGGTGTTGAGAAAAAAAATTATAGATTACCTGATTGTCTTTTTTGATTTCCTCCATATATTTATGATTTTTTTAAGTAAGGGCATGAAATTTATATCTATATCAAAAATCGATAGTAAAATTGTAAAAAATTTACAAAAAATGTATGGAGGAAATCAAATTTTGAAATGGCAAAAACTTTGTTAAAAAGCTTATGATCTCTTTTCTGCTTTTCTTATTTTTTGCAAAAATTCTCAAGATTACTCAGGACCAAGAAAGTTATAGTTTTGAAAGGAAATGAGATGAAAAGATTATTGTAGGAGAAGTTCGTATTCTGGGCATGACGTCTGTTTTTTGGTTTTTAGTATGGCATGTAAAAACGGATAGAGTTTCTTTTTTTCACCACAAAGAAAGGGGTGGGTACCGCTGAATACTTTCTTACGGTTATAAATCCGTTTCTTTTCCCCTTTTCCTAAGCTAATTGTATTTTTTGGTATATCGTGAACCATTTCAGTAATAGGACTTTCATTCTTACAAAATTGTAGTTCAGAAAGAATTTGTTTCCACTCTGTTTTTTTCTTTTCCGGGAAAGCATAGATTCGCCGGCAAGGTTTCTTTTTTCCCTTTTGTATATTTAAGTAAAGTGTGGATGAAGAAATATGAAGTTTATAATAGTATTTGTTTTCTAATGAAGTGTAGCCGGAGCTTGCTTCTAGAGTAACATCCTCATTTTCAGGAATTCCCTTAGGGTATATTTTTTGAGGAGCTAGATGGGTTGTTTTTTTTGTCTCCGCACCATAATTCTTTTGACCTAGAGACCCATTTGCAAGTCCATTTTGATTTCGTAAGTACTTGCAATTTATTTGTGCCGACGCAAATAAGAGAAGACCGTTAAGAGAAATTAGGGATAATAATTTCATTTTATGAATTGCTTTATATGGTACCAAATTTCTAAAAACCAAAGACGTAATCTGTTCAAAAAACTTTGATTTTTATAGCACTCTAGTTTGGATGCAATCCGTTCTATTTCTTCTGCTGTAAAATCTAAACGAACTGTATTTTCTTCTGCCTCTAGGAGTATGCGATCTTTTGTATTTTTAATATCCAACTGTAAAACATCAATAGTATCCCAATCTAGTCGACGTGCGGCTTCCAATCGCCTCATGCCTGCAATTAGTCTGTCATTTGTATCTATGATAATTGGATGTAACAAACCTACGCGAGAGAGGGAGTCTTGTAGGCTTTGTAAGTTTCCAATATCTTTCCGCATGCGTTCGCCTATTTTAATCTTATCTATAGGGATGCGCATGTTTTCTGACAGATTTTGTTTTATTAATAATTTTTTATTATTTTAGTAGTGTGTCATCTTTGCCCAAGGGGGACATACGAACGTTTTTGTGACCCATTGTAGATTTGACGGGGCCGTCCTATACGACTAGTCGGAGATTCTATGAGTTCCTTCCACTGAGCTAGCCACCCCGGCATTCTTCCTATGGCAAACATAACCGTAAACATTTCCGTAGGGATGCCCACTGCACGGTAGATAATACCAGAATAAAAATCTACATTTGGATAAAGCTTTTTTTGAATGAAATACTCGTCTTTTAGAGCCCTTTCTTCGAGTTCTTTAGCAATTTCTAAAAGCGGATCATGAATGCCTAAAGTCTCCAATAGATCATCACAAGCCTTTTTAATAATACGTGCTCTTGGGTCGAAATTTTTATAAACTCGATGACCAAAACCCATGAGACGAAAAGTTGAGTTTTTGTCTTTGGCCATTTCAATAAATTTTTTTACACCGCCTACACCATTGCTTTCTTTATGTATTCTTTCTAGCATTTCAATTACAGCTTGATTTGCACCGCCATGGAGAGGGCCCCAAAGGGCATTGATCCCACTAGCAATCGTGGCATAGCAATTGGCTTGGCTAGAGGCCACTAGGCGTACCGTTGAAGTCGAACAGTTTTGTTCATGATCAGCGTGTAAGATTAAAAGTAATTCAATCGCTTTTTTCACAACAGGTTCCATTTGATAGTTTGTGGCCGGTACAGAAAACATCATATATAAAAAGTTCTCTACATAGCTCAGAGAGTTTCGCGGATAAGCAAAGGGTTGACCAATGGATTTTTTATAAGAATAAGCAGCAATGGTTGGTGTTTTTGCGAGTAAGCGTGTAATCGAAATCTCTCTGTGGCGTGGATTGAGTGGATCAATGGAGTCTGTGTAGTATCCAGAGAGTGTTGTTATCATAGATGAGAGTATGGACATAGGATGGGAATCTTTTGGAAAACCGTCATAAAGCCTTTTTAGATCCTCATGTATCATCGTATGAGTTGTAATATTGTGACGAAACTCTTCAAATTGTGTTTTGTTAGGAAGCTCTCCATAAAGCAGGAGGTAGGAAACTTCCAAAAAAGAAGATTGCTCGGCAAGCTCCTCAATGGGATATCCCCTGTAACGCAATATACCTTCTTCCCCATTTAGAAATGTGATCTTACTCATTGTCGAACCGGTATTCACATAACCTTCATCTAGGGTGATTAATTTGGTTTGTGCACGTAGTTTGCTTATATCTACCCCGGTCTCTTGCTCCGTTCCAGTGAGAAGTGGTAATTCGATTTTATTTCCATCAAGAAGTGTTAAAACTAGTTTTTTGTTATCAGTCATACGTCGCCTCCGGGTGTACACATTCTTTCCCCTAATAGATATAAGGCTATCAGAAAATTTATGTTATTCTATAGACAAAGTTGTTTCTATGGAATATTTTGACCCCATTGATAGTCTCTCTTTGTTATGTTTCTATCTAAAAAAATGGAAAAAAATGATATAGCCAGTGTCACTTTGTTTTTCACTGTTTTGATTGCCTTAGTGAATGGTCTAGACTTACTTGCGGGGAAGATAGTCCCTCCTCTAGAGTTCAATAGTGCATTAACTGGAGGCAGATGGTCGGATATTCTTTTTTTCCCTTTTCGCATTGCTTCTAGTTGGTTTTCTTTTGCTATTCTGTTATATATGAACTGGATATTCGGTAGTTATGTGGAAGAAGAAATGTCTCCAAAAAGATATGTTGCCTTTCTTTTTAGCGGCTACGTTTTTATTTTTATTGGGACTTCCTTTTATCCTTTGGATGGCTCTCTTATTTTTCTTTCTATTTTTTTAGCAGCAGCTTGGCGTATGCCCGAAGAGGTTATTTATCTCTTTTTTTTCATTCCTGTACAATTGAAATGGGCTGCTTGGATTAGTTTAGGTTTATTTCTTTTGGGTCCCCTCTGGACGGCCTATAGCAATCAGACCCCCTTCCCCTTGATTGGTTCGTTTCTTTGCCTGTTAAATTTTTTGATCTTCCATGGAAGTGAAATCATTCAGCGTATACGCAACTAGTTTTACTCATGTAGACATTGTATAATCCATTCTCATGAAGATTGCCATTACTAAGCCGTATATAACCAAAGCATGAGATGGTAATATTATAGTTTATGATTGAATTTCTTCCAAAAGGTTTTGGATCAGTGAAATGGTCTTTTGATCATTTATAATGTTTTGTTGCTGTTGTAGTTTTTTGATGTTGTCAAAGCAAATGTGTAGTTCCATGTTATGTGTTTCCATTCCTTCTGGTAGGCAAATTTGGATTGATTTTTGTAGTTTTTGAGGAAGTTTTTCATGAAAATGTTCTTTGAGTTTTCTTTTTTTTTGGTAGAAAGAGTTCCTTGCTTTGCTGATTTGCGGAAGTCGTGTTTCACGTACCATATCCCGAATTTCACGTCCTTTTCGTCTTGAGAGTGGTATAACTTTTTTTTGTATATTTTCTAAAGACTTTTCTAAAGCCTCTAGTTTTTTTTGTATTTCATTTTTTGCTATTTGCGATAGTTCACAGTAATCACAAATTATATCTCCAATCAGATTTTGATTTAAAGAAAAGCTTTCCCAAATGCGAAGCCATGTGTTTTGATCTTCTTCGGAAAATCTATTCCAAAGACGTAAAATACGCAAAGGGAAATTATATTTTCGTGATAGAATATGCGATTTGACATCTAGTTTGGATAATTCTTCCCAATCACTTTTATTTTGGAAGTGCAAGACTAAACCATAAGCTAGAATGAGAGGGGTGCTGTCTATGTTATGAGGCTTTAAAATACATTTCCAGTAATGGGCTAGGATCACTTTCTCTATTGGGTGCCATTCTAAAATATTTTCCCATGTTTTTTTTTGTTTGAGATCCTCCCATGTATAAGTTATCACCGGAAAGCTATTTGCGTTGGGAGCTTGAGATAGAGCATAGGTCTTTTTTTTTTCTGTGAGAACAAAGGCAATCGGAGGTGCTTTTGAGGCCTGGGGTAAGCATAAATCTTGAGATAGACTGTTCTGTTCTTCCTGTGTTGTGATTTTCCACTTTGTAGAAGCTGTTGGGTACATTATTTTCCCGAAAAAATATGGTTTTATAGATTGTTATAAAAATAACTTAGTTTGATTCTTTTTGTTAGAAAGGGAAAGATACTGAAAAGACGTAGTACGAACCAATGAAGATTGAAAAAAGAACGAGGCCAATTTTTACGAGCGGCTTTTAATCTATCCTTGGCTATATGAATTTCCGCGTTACATAGATACCAGTAGGCAATACGAATTTGTGCTAGGGACATGGCTTTAGATTTTATTTTTTTTGGTACAACTACTGCGTCAAAGGCTTTGTCTAGCACTTCTAATGTTGACAGTTCAATTCCTTTCGCTTTTATCAATTGGACGGATTGTTTTGCATGTATTCGATAATGAGCTAATGGTTTGGAAATAAAATAAAAATGTCCACAAAGAGCTAGCTGCAACCAGCAATCCCAATCTTCATAAATATTATAAAATCTCTCGAAGAAGAGAACACCATTTTCAAAGCATGAACGACGAATGAGAGGGGTAGGGGATGCTACGAAGTTACGAAATAAAAGCTTATAAAAAACATCTCCGGAATAGCCCTTGGACTGTCTCTTTGCTTTTCTTAGAGGTGCTCCCCATTGATCTATACGTAAGCAGGCACCATATACACAAACAATATGTGATTTTTTTTCTAGAATTTCTACTTGTAGTTTTAATTTATGTTTCAACCATACGTCATCAGAATCTAGGAACGCAAGATACTTACCTTGACTCTTCTTTATTCCTAGGTTACGTGCGACACCGCGTCCAGCATGTTTTTGACGGAACAGTTTAATTCTTTTCCCATAACTCTTGAGTATGTCTAGAGTACCATCCGTGGAGCCATCATCGACAACAATGACTTCTAAATTTTGAAAGCTTTGCGATAGAACGCTATCAAGCGTTTCTTGTATATACTCCTTTCGATTATAGACCGGTATAATAACGCTAACCATAGGTGCAGCAACCGACCCCATCTCTATCTATGCTTTTCTGACGAATTTCGGAGCGTATGCTTTTTGTTTTCAACCTCTTTCGGGTTCTTCTTTACCGGCTTCTCTTTCCGTTTCATCCTCTTTTTCCTTGCCTACTTCCCCTTCAGGTTCTTCCCCTTCAAGGCTTTCTCCTTCCCCTGTATCAGTTTCAGGGAAGAGTTGACTTAAAAAAGCGGCGGCTGTTTCTCCTATAGGATAGGCCTTCTCAAGAAGACCTTCTAGCTTTTCTTTATTCTTCTTTTGAATGGCTTGTTCTAGTTGTATACCATATTGAATGACCTCCGGATCCCTGATCACAGGAGTATTTTCAGGAAGCCAACCACTGAAGTAGTTGGCCGTATATCCACCTTTTACCTCGTACCACAGGCCTTCATCCTTACTTTCTGTAATTCCAATCACAAAGGCAACGGAGGAAACTTTGATTTTATCGTGACTACTACTGTCTGGCGCTGTTCTACCGGGACGTTTCTTGAGCTGAACCGTTGGAGTAGAGATCACAAAACACGATTGAGCCATATAGCGAGATTTGACGTAACCTACTTTCCCATCTGATAGCTTCACCATCATCACATCTTCTGTGGTGGCTCCCTTTTGCGATATTTGATACACTTTCTCGCCTTTTTGTATAAAGGTGAGGGCCTTTTTTTTCTTGTTAAGGTCAGCTTCTTTGTACAATGGAATTTGGGCCGTGGAATAACGAACTTGTTCTTTCTTGCATCCTATGCCGAAAAGAGTGAGGAAGAGCAAAGTTGCGAGGGAAGCCATCATAAATGCAAACAGTCTATCCAAGCTATATTTTCTGTCTTTTTTTCTTTTGATGATCTGAGTCTTTCTTTGTATAGTAATCATAGCGGATGGTCGAATGCCTTTGTTTTCTGTCAATGGAAATTGCTAATGGAAATTGCTATAAGAAATGAATAGCTAAAAAAAGAAGAATTGAGTTTGTAGCTTTTCATTAGATATTCATTTCGATTATTTTGTATTACAATAATGGGACTATGGCAAAATGCAAACTGGGGCAAATGAAATGCCGTAAAACGTTGATTTGAGGCATTTTAGAAGGCTAATTTCCTGTTTTTTTGTATTTCACAACAGTCCCATTATAAGCCCAAAGATTTCTCTTAGTTTAGGTCGTTATTTGGGTTAAAAAGCTTGTTTTTTGTTCATGTGAGATGCGTTTTTTGAAACTATGCTCACTAAACCATAAAATTAAATTCTACTTTGCGTATTCCTTCCAGCTCTTCTTGGAGAGAGGCTTATAGCAGGTATGGCTCGTGGTTATTTCGAGAGAACTTGGGATTTTGGCACCCCCAAATATTGTATATTTTATCTGTTTTTTACTTCTGTTAAGTTGAGTATATCGTCTATAAAGTTTCTGTGCTCTATCATAAGGGCCTTGAGCTCTTGGATTTTACCGGCTTGCATATGTTGACGAACCAACTCCCCCATAGCTTGACGGATAACCCCATCTAGGCTCTCTTCTTTTGGTTGTCCTCCTTGGTGGGGTGGGGGAACTGAATCACCTCTATTTTGTAGTATATTTGTGATTTTTTGTCCTCGGCTTGTTTGTGCCCCTCCATGAGGAGAAGATCCATGAGGAGAAGAAGAAGTTTGGGGGTGGTTAGCCCTTCCGGATGGGATATTTACCCCTTGCGTTAAAAATTTTTTAAAGCTTTCTGGTGTGAAGTTTTCCATAGTTGATTATATCCTCTAGTGAAATTTGCAATGAGAAATATTTACATTTCTCCATACCCAATGACCCATTCCACTAGTTACAGGATCGGGTTTCTCAATAACGGTTATACGATGTACATCGGGTTTAAGTTTTTCGAAGGTCCAAGTGAAAGGTACATCGCTTTTGATTTGAAATTCTCCTGAAGAACAAGTCGGTAATCCGGTATGAGTCAACATACTGTAGCTTCGGCCTTTTTGGTCTTTTACTATAGTTGCCAGAGGATGTGTACAAGTTCTTGGTAGGGCAATTGTTCGGAAGTGAAGAACAGCAGATTGCTTTTCCATACAAATTTGCTCAAAGAAAACCTTCCCCGGTCCAGATCGATAAGAGATACCTATGGCACAACAAGGCGTTTTTTTCAGATTCTTTTGAACCTTCTTGCGAATCGTTTTTACTTGGGTGGCTGATATTTGAAAAGCTAGTATACCAAAAGCAAACGAACTAAACAATAGTTTTCGGAGTATATTTATATTATGTTTTGACATTTTTGTTTTAATTGAGGCTGAAAAATAGCTATGTTTCCCGGGCCTTCATGAATGCGTATTTCTATCACTCTCCCCCCTTCTTCGCTTTCCACAACATTTTGCAAACCCCGATAGAACCAGCGAGCAATATTTTCAGCTGTGGGGTTCACTGATTTAAATTCCTCCAGATCATTGATACAAAGGTGTCCTATTCTTTCTACGAGTTCGCGTAGTCTTTTCGATACAGATAGGAAGTCAAGACAGATCCCATTTTTTTGTATATCATAATTATAGCGGGTTAGTATGATTTGTACAAGCCAGCTATGTCCATGAATGGGCTCATCACTACCATCCGGCATATAGGCGTACAAATAGTGCGAAGAATCAAAACGACTCTCCACACATACAGAAAAGTTTCCATTTGCATGGGAAAAGCCAGCCAGTTCTTTTTTTAGATGAGGATGGGCATCTGTATCCAGATTCATAAGGATATGCTTATGGGGTATACTTATATAAACGGTTGGCTATCATTTACTACCTTCAAGCCAAGCCTCTATGCTAACATGACAAACGAGACGATGTTTCATTTTTTGATTAAGTAAACTATCAGTAAAAGGACAACAACCATTTCCCAGCCCCCAGTTTGTAAAACATTGACAATCTTTGTTAAGACTTCCAAGGCATAATTGATAAAGCCTACTTTGCCATTTGTGACTAGGTCCCCCACAAAAAGAGCTGTGGGCACTAGAGTTAATATCCCTTGGATGCTAGAGATCATTTGTATTATACTTTCTATAAGGCTTTGTATAGCCTGAAAAAGAGAGTCGATAATTTGCTTCATTTTTGTGTTTCCTCCGTTTTTTTATATCCCGTGTATAGCATATCGAAATATGCGTAAAATAACCACCATTTATTTAGCCACTCTCTGAAAAATAACTAGTTTTTTTTTTTTTGTAGAAGATAGAGTGGAGTTGGTACATGGTGAGCTTGGGTTTTTTAGTGCAACCTAAGGCCTTATTTACAGAAAAAAAATAACCTATGGAAAAACAAGGATTATTTTGTGTCTTTGAAGGGATAGACGGGGCAGGGAAGAGTACCTTGCTTCAAAACTTAGCAGATAGAATAGACACTCACTTGAGAAAGGAGACTCTTTTTCTTAAAGAGCCCACTGACTCAGTTAGCGGGCAAAAGATCCGCCGACTTTTGGCAGAAGGAGCGTCCCTTACGCCGGAAGATTGGCTGGAACTTTTTATAACCGACCGAAGGCAAAATGTAGCGGAAAATATTTTACCGGCTTATCATTCCGGAAAAATAATTTTACAGGACCGGTATTTTTATTCTACAGCTGCCTATCAGAGTGTAGGTGATATGAATAGTGTTACTCCGGGGAAAATTTTTTCTCCTCAATATATTTTGAATAGAAATAGTAAAGAAGGTTTTCCGGAGCCAGACCTTTTATTTTTTATTGCTCTTGATCCTCGTTTAGCTTATGAGCGTATACAAAAAAGATCTGTTCAAAAGGATAGTTTTGAAGAGTATGAGTACCTATATATGATTTCTGTACAGTATGAAAAAATTTTACCGCAAAAAACAATTCGACTGGACGGTCAGCTTTCCTCTCTTTCTTTATGTGATGAGGCGTGGGCACATTTATCTAGGGCTGTTGCGAAATGCAAAAAAATAGGAAGTTGACCTTCTAAAATGCCTTAGATCAGCGATATATAGCATTCTATTGGTCCTTTCCATCCATACGATACGATACGATACGATTGATCACATTATGTAACGGTCTCATATAGGTTTTTAACTGGTAAAAAAGAAAAGCATCTTGTTGTATAAAGAAAGTCTTTGTTTTTTCTGTTTTCGTTAGTGTAGAATGTATTTGTTTTTTGTATAAAAATGCCAGTATATACGTGTAAAGGTGATGAGGGGAAGACCTACTTGGCCAGTGGGAGACAAGTTACAAAAGATAATCTACGCGTTGAGCTGTATGGTACTGTGGATGAATTGAACTCTGCTATCGGTTTTGCTATGTCCCATTTATCCCAAGAAAAAATCAAAGCCAAGGATAAAAGCAAAACACCTGAGATTTCTGAAATGCTTGTTATGTACAAAAATCTAACGGAAGAATTTTTTGTTCAACAGCATCTCCTTTTTGATTTGGGTTCGGAACTAGCTGGTTTTGTGAAAAAAAATAAAACCACTGATAACGGTAAAACAGATGGTGCGATTAGTGATCATGATATAGAGTTACTCGAAAAAAGTATGGATCGTATGGAATTGGCCGTTGGTCCTATGCGTAACTTCATTTTACCCGGTGGTAGCTTGGCTAGTGGGGCGTTACACCTCACTCGGACGATTTGTCGTCGTTTAGAAAGGAAAATGACTGAAGTGATGTTGCAGTGTAATAACGAGGATGAAGAGAAAAAACAAATTATTCAAAAAGTGGCCTATCGTTATATTAACCGTCTTTCGGATTATCTTTTTATGGTAGCACGTTATGCAAATTATCTTGAGGGTGTAGAAGATATCCCTTGGAACAAACGCATTTCAATTTAAGATTACCTTCCCCAAATATTTTGTACAGTCGGTTTTAGCTTTTTTTTCATTAAGCTGCGTAATATTCTTCCCTAAAGCCATCGAACTGAATCCGCAATATGCTAACACCTATAACAAGCGAGGTTTTGCAAAATCAGATTCGGAAAAATACGAAGAAGCAATAACAGACTACAACAAGGCCATCGAACTCAATCCTCAGGATGCTGACGCCTACGACAACCGAGGTCTTATAAAATCAGTTTTAGGCAGGTACAAAGAAGCGATAACGGATTACGACAAAGCCATCGAACTCAATCCTAAACATGCTGACGCCTATAAAAACCGAGGTCATGCAAAACTTAATTTAGGCAGGCACGAAGAAGCGATAACAGATTACAACAAAGCCATCGAACTCAATCCCAAACATACTGACATCTATAAACACCGAGGTTTTGCAAAACTTAATTTAGGCAAATACCAAGAGGCAATCATAGATTATGATAAAGCCATCGAACTCCATCCTCAAGATGCTATCGTCTACAACGGCCGAGGTCTTATAAAATCAGTTTTAGGCAGGCACGAAGAAGCGATAACGGATTACGACAAAGCCGTCGAACTCAATCCCAAAGATGCTGAATACTATAACTATCGAGGTCTTGCAAAATTTAATTTAGGTAAATACCAAGAAGCGATAAATGACTACAACAAAGCCACCGAACTCAATCCCAAATATGCTTTCGCCTATCACAACCGGGGTAATGCAAAATTAGATTTGGGCAGGTACGAAGAAGCGATAAATGACTACAACAAAGTCATCGAACTCAATCCCAAAGATGCTATCGCCTATTACACCCGGGGTAATGCAAAATTAGCTTTGGGCAGGCACCAAGAAGCAATAATGGATTACGACAAAGCCATCGAACTGAATCCTCAATTTGCTATCGCCTACTACACGCGAGGTGATGCAAAATCAGATTTAGGCAGGCACGAAGAGGCGATAACGGATTACGACAAAGCCAAAACATTATATGCGGAGGCAGGGAATGTGGAAATGGCAGAAAAATGTAAAGAGAAAATTGCGCGTCTAAAAAAACACTAGCACCGAAATCATCATAACTAAAATCAACGAAGCCGACATTTTTATTTGAAAAAATCATTTCCAACCAATCACAAATTTGCACCCTTGAAAAACTGCGTAATACTTTACAAGTTGATGAGCGGGGAAGTGAGAGTAAAGCAAGAGCAGACAATATAATGACAACCCCACAAAGAAAAATCCAACAGATACTACAAAAAATACTAGGCAAATACTCAACAGGCAAGTATATCTTTCGCGGCGAAAACAAGGATTACACCAAAGCCATCGAACTAAATCCTAAATATGCTAACACCTATTACAACCGAGGTGATGCAAAATCAATTTTAGGCAGGCACGAAGAAGCAATAACAGATTATGACAAATCCATCGAACTGAATCCTCAAGATGCTGGCGCCTATAACAATCGAGGTCTTGAAAAATCAGCTTTAGGCAGGCACGAAGAAGCAATAAATGATTACAACAAAGCCATCAAACTGATTCCTCAATTTGCTATGGCCTATAACAACCGAGGTAATACAAAATCAGCTTTGGGCAGGCACGAAGAAGCAATAACAGACTTCAACAAGGCCATCAAACTGAATCCCAAACATGCTGACGCCTATAACAATCGAGGTCTTACAAAATTTAATTTAGGCAAATACCAAGAAGCAATAACGGATTACAACAAAGCCATCGAACTCAATCCCAAATATGTTAACACCTATTACAACCGATGTAATGCAAAATCAGATTTGGGCAAATACCAAAAAGCAATAACAGATTACGACAAAGCCATCGAACTGAATCCTCAATATGCTGACACCTATAACAACCGAGGTCTCGAAAAATCAGCTTTGGGCAAATACCAAGAAGCAATAACAGACTACAACAAGGCCATCAAACTGAATCCTCAAGATGAGGACGCCTGTCACAACCGGCGTGGTGAAAAATCAGCTTTGGATAGGCACCAAGAAGCAATAACGGATTACGACAAAGCCATCGAACTAAATCCCAAATATGCTGACGCCTATAACAATCGAGGTAATACAAAATCAGATTTAGGCAGGCGCGAAGAAGCGATAACGGATTACAACAAAGCCATCGAACTGCATCCCAAATATGCTAACGCCTATTACAATCGAGGTAATGCAAAATTTAATTTAGGCAAATACCAAGAAGCAATAACAGATTATGATAAAGCCATCAAACTGAATCCACAATATGCTAACGCCTATTACAGCCGAGGTCTTACAAAATCTAATTTAGGCAGGCAGGAAGAAGGGATAACGGATTACAACAAATCCATCGAACTGAATCTTCAATATGCTAACGCCTATTACAACCGAGGTAATGTAAAATCAGCTTTGGGCAGGCAGGAAGAAGCGATAACGGATTACGACAAAGCCAAAACATTATGTGCAGAAGTAGGGAATGTGGAAATGGCAGAAAAATGCAAAGAGAAAATTGTGCGTCTAAAAAAACACTAGCACCGAAATCATCATGGCTAAAATCACCGTGTCCGACATTTTTATTTGAAAAAATCGTTTCCAACCAATCACAAATTCGCACCCTTGAAAGCCTACGCGATACTTTATTGACCAAGTTGATGAATGGTATAATCAGGGTAAAAATATGAGCAATAACAACAAAATAGAAATTAAATCTTTAAGTAATTTTCTGAAACGTATTTTAAGTTTTGAGGGTAAGAAAATTATATATCGTGGACAATCTAATGAATCTTGGAAGGTAACATCCGGCGCTTATAGGCGACGTAAAAATGAGACAAAGGAAAATAAAGTGACCTTCCCTCAATATTTTGTACAGTCGGTTTTAGCTTTTTTTTCATTAAGCGGCATAATATTCTTCCCCAAAGCTATTGAACTGAATCCGCAAGATGCTAACACCTATAACAAGCGAGGTCTTGCAAAATCAGCTTCGGGAAAATACGAAGAAGCAATAGCAGACTACAACAAGGCCATCAAACTGGAGCCTCAGGATGCTGACGCCTATAACAACCGGGGTAGTGCAAAATCAGCTTTGGGAAAATTCGAAGAGGCGATAAATGACTACAACAAAGCCATCGAACTGAATCCCAAATATGTTGGCGCCTATTACAACCGAGGTCTTACAAAATTAATTTTAGGCAAAGACCAAGAAGCAATAACAGACTACAACAAAGTCATCGAACTAAATCCCAAACATGCTGACACCTATTACAACCGGGGTAATGCAAAATTTAATTTAGGTAAAGACCAAGAAGCAATAACGGATTACGACAAAGCCATCGAATTCAATCCCAAACATGCTAAAGCCTATAACATTCGGGGTCTTGTAAAATTTAATTTAGGCAAAGACCAAGAAGCAATAACAGATTACAACAAAGCCATCAAACTCAATCCCAAACATGCTGAATACTACGATAACCGAGGTCTTGCAAAATTTAATTTAGGCAAAGACCAAGAAGCAATAACGGATTACGACAAAGCCATCAAACTCAATCCTCAAGATGCTAGCGCCTACTACAACCGAGGTCTTGCAAAATTTAATTTAGGCAAATACCAAGAAGCAATAATGGATTACGACAAAGCCATTGAACTCAATCCCAAACATGCTAAAGCCTATAACATTCGAGGTCTTGCAAAATTTAATTTAGGCTGGCACGAAGAAGCGATAAATGACTACAACAAAGCTATCGAAGTCAATCCCAAATATGCTGAATACTATAACAACCGAGGTCTTGCAAAATTTAATTTAGGCAGGCACGAAGAAGCGATAAATGACTACAACAAAGCTATCGAAGTCAATCCCAAATATGCTGAATACTATAACAACCGAGGTCTTGCAAAATTTGATTTAGGCAGGCACGAAGAAGCGATAACGGATTACGACAAAGCCATCAAGCTGAATCCTCAAGATGCTGACGTCTATAACAACCGAGGTGGTGCAAAATCAGCTTTGGGCAACCACCAAGAAGCGATAACAGATTACAACAAAACCATCGGACTGAATCCCAAATATGCTGAATACTATAACAATCGGGGTCTTGCAAAATCAGATTTGGGCAAGCACGAAGAAGCGATAACGGATTACGACAAAGCCATCAAACTGAATCCTCAACTTGTTAAATCCTATAGCAAGCGAGGTCTTGCAAAATTTAATTTAGGCAAATACCAAGAAGCAATAGCAGATTACAACAAAGCTATCAAACTGAAACCTCAAGATGCTAGCGCCTATAACAACCGAGGTGGTGCAAAATTTAATTTGGGCAAATCCCAAGAAGCGATAAATGACTACAACAAAGCCATCAAACTGAATCCTCAACTTACTGACGCCTATAACAATCGGGGTGCTGCAAAATCAGATTTAGGCAAATACCAAGAAGCGATAAATGATTACAACAAAGCCATCGAACTGAATCCCAAATATGCTAGAGCCTATAACAACCGGGGTAGTGCAAAATCAGCTTTGGGCAGGCACGAAGAAGTGATAACGGATTACGACAAAGCCATCAAACTGAATCCACAATATGCTAACGCCTATTACAACCGAGGTCTTGAAAAATCAGCTTTGGGGAGGCACGAAGAAGCGATAACGGATTACGACAAAGTCATCAAACTGAATCCTCAAGATGCTGACGCCTATCACAACCGAGGTGATGCAAAATCAGATTTAGGCAGGCACGAAGAAGCGATAACGGATTACAACAAAGTCATCAAACTGAATCCTCAAGATGCTGACGCCTATCACAACCGAGGTAATGCAAAATTTAATTTAGGCAGGCACGAAGAGGCGATAACGGATTACGACAAAGCCAAAACATTATATGCAGAGGCAGGGAATATGGAAATGGCAGAAAAATGCAAAGAGAAAATTGCACGTCTAAAAAAACACTAGCACCGAAATCATCATGACTAAAACCAGCGAAGACGACATTTTTATTTGAAAAAATCATTTCCAACCAATCACAAATTCGCACCCTTGAAAAACTGCGTAATACTTTACAAGTTGATGAACGGGGAAGTGAGAGTAAAGCAAGAGCAGACAATATAATGACAACCCCACAAAAAAAATCCAACAGATACTACAAAAAATACTAGGCAAATACTCAATAGGCAAGTATATTTTTCACAGCGAAAACAAGGATTACAACAAAGCCATCAAACTGAATCCCAAATATGCTGGCGCCTATTACAATCGAGGTCTTGCAAAATTTGATTTAGGCAGGCACGAAGAAGCGATAACGGATTACAACAAAGTCATCAAACTGAATCCTCAAGATGCTGATGCCTATTGTAACCGAGGTCTTACAAAATCAGATTTAGGCAGGCACGAAGAGGCGATAACGGATTACGACAAAGCCAAAACATTATATGCGGAGGCAGGGAATGTGGAAATGGCAGAAAAATGCAAAGAGAAAATTGCGCGTCTAAAAAAACACTAACACCGAAATCATCATGATTAAAATCAACGAAGCCGACATTGAAAACTTTGCCATTGATCTGCTCGAACAGCAGGGCTACACCCATTTGGCATCCAAGCAACAGGGACGGGCAAGCCTCGCCGAGGTTGTTTTGCATCCACGCCTAAAAGCTACGATTAACAAACTCAACCCCGATATTCCTGTCTCCGCTAGAGAACAGGCATTGCGCGAGGTGTTGAATTTATCCAGACAAAGCCTGATTGAAAGCAACTGGGCATTTCATACCATGCTGACGGATGGCGTGCGGGTGGAGTATCAACAAAACAGCAATACGCGCGGTGGCACGGTGTGGTTGTGACCTTCCCCCAAAAGAGTGGACAGTCCACTTTAAGTTATGGAGGAAGAAAACATGGGTTTTATAACATGGAAACAAACACTATCAAGGCATCAGCTAAACGCTATGACGAACAATTTAAGAAGGATACGGTAGACTAACTGGATCAAAAATAATCTTTTAGTAAAAGAGGTCAGTGAAGCTTTTGAGCTATCTGAAACTACACTCTATAAAATGGCGAGTGGAGTTCACAGCCTGCATGAAGTCAATTGGAAATGGGACTATTACAAAAAGGAAGTAATGCCGTAAAGTGCCGATTTGAGGCATTTCGCAATAGCTTTTTCGATGTCAGGCTTAAGGTGCGCATACTTATTTAAAATTTGCAAGACAGTATATTTCGGTTTTTATACAGGGCGATGTAAATACCTTGACAAATGAACTGTAAATATTGACGAATTTACTTTTTACAAGTGCAAGAACCATTGTATGAAACGTCCGCTATGACATCTAAAAAATTATCCGTATGGCTTAGCTGGCTTTTGTTTGTACCATTGTATCTTTGGTTATTAGGAATCTTTCATGCGGTAGACTTTGGACGAGCTCTCGTCCTCATTGTTGGCTTACTTTTTTTAGTTAAACGCTGGCGGGCCCATTGCTTAGCCCCTCTACAAATGAATAGCTTACAGGAAAAACTCCTTTGGCTTTATATTATACTTTATCCCATTCTCCTTTTCATCCAGCACGTTGTACGTCTTTATGAGGGGGGGCAGGGAAGGGATACCCTGATTTTTTTACAAATAGTAGAAAGATTTGCAAGTAGTGAAGGCTTAAGTAGTACTTTGTTAGATCCAGCCCCCATTCACTTCTTACATCACCATTTTTCACCTATTATGTATATACCAGGCTTCTTAGCGTCACTCTCAGTACCCACTCACATAGCCTTTTTTATTTGTGGATATATCGCAGTAACGCTTACTCTCTTCTTTTTTTATATCTTTCTACGCCAATTAGATTATACAAAAACGGTAGCCCTTCTGGGAGTCGTTCTTCTCGCTGCCAATTATAATTTTCGTCACAGCATAGAGTGGACCTTTCGGCCGGAGACTCTTGTGTATCCCTTTATTGTCTTAGCTATGTATTTTTGGATTAAAAGGAAGCATTGGTTAGTTAACATTTGCCTCATGCTCACCTTCACGGGGCAAGAAACCTTTTTCCCTTATGGCATCTTTTTTTGTTTCATGGCAGTTTTTGTTTTTTATAGGGAGAAAGAGCCCCTGCAATATAAAAACATCTCACCCTACCTTATTACAACTGCCATTGCCTTCATAGGTTTTATTGTGTACTTCCTTATAAAAAGACAGCTCACAGGAATAACCCATGAGGCTCCTTATAATGAACCAACTAGAATGATTGCCAATATGAGTGATCTGCTAATGCCTTCGTTTTGGGTTAGCCGGTTTTATTGGATATTCCTCATCCTATTACCGCTACTTGCTTTCCCTCTGTATCATCTACGGTATATGCGTTATTTTATACCGCTGTTGCCTGCCGTGGGTTTTATAATGATTTCTACGCATACCAAGACAGGCCCTCTCGACTACTATACCGCCGTACCTACCTTGCTACTTTTCTTAGGGACGAGTGTGGGTTTGGGCCAGTGGAAACCCCTATGGAAAAAAAGTTTTCCCTGTGGCCTCGCTGTATTGCTTGTGTCTATAGCTTATTTTTTTGGTGGTTGGAAACCGTTAAGGACCACATATAGATATTTCACTGAAAATAAGATACAAGACCTGACGCCGCTTATCAAAAGAGTTCCGGAAAAAGCGAAGGTTTTGATGAGCAGCTCCGGAGCGGGCATGTTTGGTACAATGACAAATCGCTTTCACTTGATCTCAAATAAATATGTAAACCCGGACCTTAAATTTTATAGTAGATGGTTTACGCCCTCCATGCGTAAGAGATCCCAGAAAGAATTAGCTAAGATAAATTATATTGCATTAGGCCCCTACGACACATTAAAGAATTTTCCAAAAGAAATTACAACAAAAGTAAAGCTATGTGGAAAAAATGAACACGTCCAACTATATTGCCGTATAAAATAAACTTAGCACCATCCCAAGACTCTGATCTAAGCTTTGAATACATATTATCGGAGCGCAAGTGAAGTGTAGCCGGGCCAAACAATCTCCTGATTTTACTTCTCATCTTATCAAAAGAGATCGATAACGATTATACCAGTTATTTGTCCTTTCTGTAACCCGCAACCTTCCCTTTATCATTTCCGACCAAAGGAGGCTCACCTTTCGTGTTTTTTTATCTTCTCTTTGCGCATGGTTTGATATATTTTTTCAAATACGCTCATCTCTACCAGTTTTTGAAATTTATAATGGCAAGTTGAAGGAGACTGAATTGTAATGGGAGCGCCTTGCATTAGCAGTTTACGCGAAGTCTGTCATTTACACCGGCTAATGTTAACTTGATAAGGAATAAGAAGGCGATCTCTTTCTTCCTAGCTTTTTCTTTTGAAATTAGATATTTACTTTTTCCCCAAATGTCTTGAAGTGATTTTTCCTATTGAACGCCCATCAGATACTGACCTTTCCCCAAAAGAATGGACAGTCCACTTTAAGTTATGGAGGAAGAGAACATGGGTTTTATAATATGGAAGTAAACACTATCAAGGCGTCAGCTAAACGCTATGATGAACAATTTAGGAAAGATACGGTAGACCACTAAAGCAAAAAAAGCTAAATATAACTCCCAAAAATTTTTTGGGAAGGTACATAAGTACTTGTTGTACTTAAGAATTGAACCCTGACTTTTCTCATGGGGAAAGCACATAAAAGCCTTGACGCAAGGCAATAGGGGCTTGCATGAACTATGTAGCTCTGAGTTTTCCTAGTCAGTGTGGAGTTTTATTTTGTCTTTGAAAGATCGTCTTAACGTATTGCGTTCTCCTAAAAAGCCAGAGCCACCCCCTGTGCCGAATATAGCTTATATTGAAACAGAACGTATACTTCCTTATCTTGGTATGGTCCTTCTCTTGGGAGCCAGCTACTTGCTTGTCATACTCTTTAAGCAATATTTATGGCCAACTTTTTTATCTTTCCTGCTTTATATAGGCTTTTACCATTTTAACAATAAGTTATCTTATTTTCTGAGTAAAGGAAAGGAGACGTCGGTTACAAAAACATGGTCAGCAATGATCAGTACTACTTTGTCCTTTCTTTTGATTGTATTACCCAGTGTTTTATTAGTGAAACAACTAGCCAATGAGGGCTATTGGCTTTTTTCTCAGGCCCATTATATTTTTTCTAACGAAGAAGTATGGGACAGGCTAACCAACATACCGTTTGTTTCATCTCTAATTGCTACACAGCCATTTTTTTGGGTGGATATAGTCAATATTCTCAACGAAGCCAGTGAGGATTTTGGTAAATATCTCAATGTTGATCAGATTGGGAGCTGGGTTGGTAATCTTTTTCGTTTTATTAGGGGGGGAGTGAGTTTCACTCTTTCTTTATTATATAATTTACTTTTAGTTATGATATTGCTTTTTTTCTTATTCCGCGATGGGCCAGCTTTATACCAAGCAGTCAAAAGAGCGTTGCCTTTTCCAGAAAGTATAACAGATCATTTCACCCATCAAATGCAATGTACAATTACAGATGTGCTTAATGGTAATATTTTTGTGTCTCTTTTACAAGGAGCGGCTCTTGGTTTTGCTTTACTGCTATGTGGTTTTGAAAGTGTTGTGAGTTATGGTGCCATAGCCGCCCTTTTTTCTGTTATACCGGTAATTGGTACGGCTGTTATCTGGTTTCCTTCATCTTTATATTTAGCTTTTGTAGAGCAACGTTATGTATCGGCCTTTCTTCTTTCCATCTACGGTCTAGGCGTGTATTCTGTGCTAGAAAACATTCTAAAGCCAAAATTACTTGTTGCAAAGCTTGGGATTCACCCTTTATTTCTATTCTTCTCTATCTTGGGTGGTATCACGGAATTTGGTATTCCCGGGGCTATTATTGGGCCTCTCTTTTTGGTATTATTTAAAACAATTTGGAATATCTATCATATTTGGGAGCCTAGGAAGAAAATTGTGCCAAAAAAAGAAAATTCTTCGGATTCTGAGCAAAATAAACAATAAAACACTATACATATTTATAGTTTATTGAAGAAAGTGTATTTTATGTCACACCCCTATGTTATTCTAAACATATAAAAAGAAAGGATTCCATAAGGGAAAAATACAAATGGAAAAATACAATTCAAGAATAGGAGCATATCATTATGGCAAGAACAAAAAAAGAAAGTCGTCTTCAGGCAGTGCCTAGAATAAATGCAGGAAATAAAAATAATACTGAGCGCCTTCAAGCTGTAGGTAGTGCAATAGAGCAAATCGAGCGTCAATTTGGTAAGGGCTCAATTATGAAATTAGGCGATCAGAGTGTGGCACGCGATATTGAGAGTATTTCTACAGGTGCCTTAACTCTTGATTTTGCCCTAGGTATAGGTGGTTTTGGACGAGGTCGAGTGGTTGAGATCTTTGGGCCTGAATCTTCCGGTAAAACAACGCTTTGTTTGTCTGCTGTGGGCAATGCCCAGAAATTAGGTGGCATTGCTGCCTTTGTTGATGCAGAGCATGCTCTAGATCCTATATTTGCTCAGCGCATAGGAGTGAACATTGACGACCTTCTCGTTTCTCAGCCAGACAATGGAGAAGAGGCCTTAGAAATTACAGAGTCTCTTGTACGTTCAAATGCTGTAGATATTGTGGTTGTTGATTCCGTTGCCGCGCTTGTTCCTCGTTCAGAATTGGAAGGAAATATGGGCGATGCACAAATGGGACTCCATGCTCGTTTGATGAGTCAAGCCTTACGTAAATTAACAGGTACCATTTCTCGTTCTCGCACAACTGTTATTTTTGTGAATCAAATTCGCCATAAAATAGGTGTGATGTTTGGTTCACCTGAGACGACAACAGGAGGAAATGCTTTGAAATTCTATGCCTCTGTACGTCTCGATATACGGCGTATTGAGACGTTGAAAAAAGGAGATGAGGCATATGGTAATCGTGTACGTGTAAAAGTTGTTAAAAACAAATTGGCTCCTCCTTTTCGTCAGGCAGAGTTTGAGATACTTTTTGATCGAGGTATAAATTATGAATCCTCTCTATTGGATTTGGGTGTACAAGAAAAGCTAATTGAGCGATCTGGTACTTGGTATTCATACCAAGGTAATCGAATTGGACAGGGACGTGAGAATGTGTACCAGTTTTTATTAGCAAACAAGGAAATCAGTCAATCTATTGAAAAAGAATTGCGACAACGACATGAAGCAAAGAGGAAGCCACCGGCGCCAAATCCTCAAGCCCAAAAAGATGAAAAACAAAATTCTAAAGTGGCTACAAAGACTATAGAAGATATGGAAGTGAATCTTGCACAAGTAGATATGGAAACAGGAGAAGTGCTGGATGTCGCACAGTAAAAGAATGAATTTATGTATTACACGACTAGGAAAAGTATCGTTTGTTTAAAATTTCTATCTACACTATCTAGTCTGTTCATGATTAGGTTGACTTCATTTATAAAAAGTAAAATAAAAGTATAAAATGGATGTAATTGATGTGGCTATCTTAGGAGCGGGAGGGCTAACTGGGAGGGAGTTGCTCCGCCTATTGCAAAGGCATCCATACCTTAGACCTGTTCATATTACTTCCGATCGTTATGTTGGATTTCCTTTGGAGAAAGTTTTTCCGAATTTAAGAGGTCGGGATTTACTTTTTCAAAGTAATTCAGCAAAAACCCCTAGGGGTTTACCTGTCTTTTTAGGAACTCCTAACGATGTGTCTTTACAAAAAGTTCCTGAATTATTTAGTGATGGGAATATTCTAGTAGATCTTAGTGGTACTTTTCGCCTGCATAATAAAAAAATTTGGGAGAGTGTTTATAATATGGAGCACGTTGCTTTTGAGTATGTGGAGAAGTTTGTTTATGGGCTTTCGGAATTCTTGCGAAAAAATATTCAAAAAGCTAGGGCTGTTTCTAATCCAGGTTGTTATGCCAGTTCAGCCATCCTGCCCCTTCTCCCCATTCTCTCTTCCAAAGAGATTGTAGAAGAACAAATCCTTTCTATTGATGTACAATCTTGCTCGGGAGTTTCTGGAGCAGGTGCTCGTGTGGAAGGACAGGTTTTCTCCTTTTCTCATGTTCACGAAAACTTTCGTCCTTATAAAATACTTAAACACCAGCATGAACCGGAGATAAAAGAGTACGCTAGTCAATGTCTGAATCAAGATATTTTGTTTCCTCTTACTTTTACTCCTCACCTCTTGCCAATAGAATGTGGGATTTTAACGACGATTGTTATCCACTGGAAATCGGAAGCCCCGAATCATCTGGAGCAAGCTCTTCGTGAGTTTTCAGAAAAAGAACATTTTATTCGTTTTTATGAAAATCCAGAAGATGTGGAATTGAGAAAAGTTCAAAATACGAACTATCTTGATTTGGCTATACGTTCTAGAGGAGAGATTAGTGTTCTTGTGGCCGCTTTAGATAATTTGATAAAGGGGGCCTCAGGACAGGCCATCCAGAATATGAATCTGATGCTTGGTATTCCAGAAGAAACAGGCCTTTTATAAGATCGCATAGAAATGCGGATAGTATGTATAAAAAAACTGTACGGTCGTTTTTTTGTTGATTTTTTGTTGATTTTTTAATGAAAACGAACTGTGTTTTTGAGTTGGTTTTGAGAAACACTATTCTGCCAATCACTCTCATCTAATCATCATGAATATAAATAAACAATATTGGATATATTTTTTTATCGTTTGTCTTTTGTTTCCTAATAGTCACTTTTCTGAATCGAAACAAAAAAAGATAAATAGTATATATATGAAAAATTGGCTTTTAGGTCATATAGATTATTCAAAAGAGGCAGATTTTGTACCGATTTCTTTGTCTTATACAAAACGTAAGCATCTCTATTTACATAAAAATGCTTATAAAGCCTTTACTCAAATGCATGCTAGCGCAAAAAAAGACGGCATCACTCTCGTTATACTCTCGGCTTCTCGGAGTTTCCGTCATCAAAAAATGATTTGGGAAAAAAAATGGAAGAGAATTAAAAAGGAGAGGAAAATACCACCATCACAAACTGTTGTGATGACAAAAACGCTTTTACGTTATAGTGCGATGCCCACAACTTCACGTCATCACTGGGGAACTGAAGTGGATTTGAATGCACTATATAACGAATATTTCACAAAGGGACAAGGTAAGAGTGTTTACTTGTGGTTACAAAAAAATGCTACCCGCTTTGGTTTTTGCCAAGTCTATACAAAAAAAGGAAGTAAGCGCATGCATGGTTACGAAGAAGAGCGTTGGCATTGGTCTTATTTGCCCGTGGCGCGTTCTTTATTGAAGAGTTATCTGAAACAAATATCGTACAAAGAGATAAAAGGTTTTCTAGGAGATAGTCTAGCCACCAATATTCGGGTGATTCAAAATTATGTGGCTGGCATAAGCTCTGATTGTCAGTAAAAACTGGCAAAATAGGTGCAGGAGACATAGAAGTTAGGATTTTTTATTTTTGGGTTCATTTTGATGAGTCTTTTTTTTTGTGTATAGCTGGCGAACATGATCCAAAATTTCCATGTTTTCAGGTGCTTTCTTGAGTGCTTCTCCTAGGGCTTTTTTTGCACGAGTCTCATCCCCTTTTTTCATGTAGTACACTCCTAAAGAGTCTAGGTAGGCTGGGTGATTAGGTTGGGTTTTGAGTGCTTGATATAAACAAGATAAGGCATAAGGCCTATCTTCCTTCTTACCATGGAGGCTAAGTAAATACCCAAGAGAATTGAGGGCATTTACGTCCTTTGGGCGTATGATGAGAATTTTACGAAGGGTTTCAATGGCCATGTTTTCCTGTCCATTTTTTTCGTAAATGTAAGCTAACATAGAAAGTAGGCGAGAGTCGCTTTCTTCCACTCGAAGGCGTTCTTCTATAATGGTTTTTGCCATCCCCCATTTTTTTAGTTCGATTAGGCTTAAAGCCTGTAAAGCTCGTATGGAAGCGATCTCAATATAATCTGGAAATTTTTTAACTAGTCGTTCTATATAAGAAATAGTTTTGCTTTGATTGTCTAGATGATAGTAAGAAATCGCCAATTCATGCAAGTCCACAGGGCTTTCTTGAGTTGTCTGAATACCTTTTTTGATGTGGAGTATCCTTTCTAGGATAGATTGAATATGATCGTTTATTTTTTCCTTTGCCATTTTTCTAATTCTTGTATAGCCGTTGTGTATGTGCTCAATGGGGTGATAGATATACATTTGTCCCGTAGGGTTACTTCAAAGTCAGATCCCTTTTCGGGTACGTATCCTAGTTCCGTTAATGCTAATTTGAGTATGCGCTTGGAATTTTTTTTTTCGTCTGTACTTTCATTCTTTTTCTCTTCATATTTATCTTTGTAAATACGTTGTCCTTGCGAACTAAAATATACGGGTGGATAAGAATTACTCCTTTTCCCACTGGTATCGCTTTCTATAGGATAGTTGATATTGTACGTGATCCGTGTTTCCAAAAGAGAAAATTTTTTTTCTAGCCAATTTCTAGTCCATTTGGCAATACGAAGCATTTGAGAAGCTGACGCTCCTGCGTCCACCGCACTAACAGCGATAGAGCGAATATGGTGAATGGTGGCTTGACGAGCTGCGGCGACAGTTCCACTGTAATGTACGTCGTCTCCTAAATTTGGTCCATGATTGATGCCAGAAACGACTAGATCAAAGGGAGGAAAGCCCTTTGCATATAGGCCGACATTCACACAATCTGCCGGATAACCATCTTTGAGTAAATAACACCTTTTAGAAAATTGTTCTAGAGAAACAGATCCATGGAAATTTAAAGCATGAGACATTCCACTCCTCTGCTGGTCAGGAGCGATTTTCCAAACCTCTCCAATCTCAGATAATGCTTCTTCTAGAGCACAAATACCGGGTGCATCGTAACCATCATCGTTGGAGAGTAGTATGCATAGTTTGCTCAAAAAATTTTTCCCTCATAATTTAGTCAAAAATCACAAAAAGTTGTAAAATAAGACAAGAAAAAAGAAGCGATGGGAGAAAGCTAAAGAGTCCTATAGTTCGAAAGGTAAGGAAAAAGAGCTGCCGCAATCTCAGGTCATAAAGCTTTTGTTTACCTAAAAGAAATAAAGAAACAGACCACGATAGTAGCCAAAGAAAAAGAAAAAAAGTGAAGAAAACAGATTGAGAAAGGCTACTAATGAATAAGCAAAACACAGAAAAAAATACCATAGGAAAACTACTGATAGCCCACAGGAGTTCTAGCTTTTCAATATGATCACTATTGTTTATATTTATATTTGTATATTGTTGCCTTTTGTTATTTTTTTCCCGTTCCCAATACCTTTGCATACAATGATTCATATAAGGACTTAGTAAACGTGCACTTAAATGTATAACCAAAAACTGGACTATAGCTAATAAAATAATTTGTAACCAAAAATTGGATGTATAAGAAGAGCGAAGAAGATAAAGCCCCACAGCCCAGCTCAAACTAGAAAGCCCCAAAACAGTATAGGCAAAAGAGGAAAAGATACCGGGACCATTTTGATTTCTTTGAGAAGAAAAACTCTCAAAATAATGAGAAAAGAAATGACTAGGGGTAAAAAGAAGTTTGTGAGCAAGTTCTTGATATATTTTTAGACGTTCAGAAAACACAATAAAAGTAAAGAATAAAACCAGAGGTCAAACCAAACAGCCATACCCTCGCTCCATATCAATGATTCAGCAAAGCCACTCTAAAGAAAAGCAAATACTTTTTATTGGTCCCTTTTTCAATTGCACTTTCATATGGAAACTACTTGGAATAGTCTCTTTATCTTATCGAATGTTGTAGTTAGAAGCCCACATACCGACCTTTTTTATGTTTTGCGATAAGAATAGGCCAATTCCCATTTGCTTTTTTCATGTTCGCTACAGGGTTTTCTTCGTAAAGTGTCCAAGCTCTCTTATTGTGTTGGAGTATAAGGTGCCCATCTTGAATTTTGAAAAGTTTGATGTCTACAGGAGAGACATGTCCTTTTGATACAGCGTATGCGCACCAACCCCCAAATAGGGGTGTATATTTTTTGGGATTTTTTTGGAAGGTATCCCTATTCTTTTCTGAAGAAAAATAAAAGATCGCATCCTTATACTTAAATGAGATAGTTGCTTTTCCTTTGACAGTTTTTTTTTTGGTGAAAAAAGCAACGGCATCGTAACCGTCTAAAATTATACCCTTATCATCGACATTCATTAGATATTCATTTGCATTAACTCGGCACTGTGTGATAGACAATATAAAGCTGACTATTACGAGTGATAGTACGATCTTCTTTTTTTGGTTCATTTATCTGCTCCTCCTCTTCTTGTGTCCCCTTTTAATGACTAACAAACAATTATGTCAAACCCGGACCTTAACTTCGTTTTTTATATTTGATCACTCCATCATAAACCATAATGAATAAAGCACAAAACAGTCAACGCTATCATTTCATGACAAAGTTACAAATACTTTTTATTAATTTTTATCTAGCTTTTCTTGAACACATAGAGGAAGAATTTTTTGATCTTCTCTATCCCATCGTAAGCCTTTGTTTATGAGCCATTCGTTTATTTCTGCTGGCGGGACTTTTTCTGGCATAGCTTCTTCGTTTTCTACTTCTCCCATTGCTAGCGATGTTTCTTTTACTTGCAGTATTTTTAGCATCGACCGGGCAAAAACAGCCACAATAGATAAAACTAAAAAAGACCAGAGGAAGGAAATATAATTGGTTAGGCTTTCTTGATTTTCTGACAAGGCAGGCCACCAACCTTTCTCTATCACATAAGAAGACAATATGCCAGCGTCTGTTTTATGGGATTTCCATGTGAAATCAAGAAGATCATAGAGTGCGTACCAAACAAGAAAGGTACCTAATAACAATAAGGTATAGCGTGCGAAAAAGGATCCCACTATAGCTGAAATCACGAGGCCACCACTCCAAGCCATACCTACAGAAAAAGCTAGGCTACCATAACTGGTAAAAAGATAACTCATATAGCTAAGTAGGCTGGCCAAAAAAAAAAGACTTAAACGTTCGTAATGACCCAAAAGTCCCCTATACAAAAGTAAACTACCAGTAAAAGCAGATCCCAAATAACCTGCGGAAATTGTGAGTAAAATCAATACAGGGGCTTCTAGATTCATTACTACAGTTTCTCCTCCTTCTGATAGATCAATGTGTATCTGTTCCACAAGAGAGCCACTTAGGAGGGCAAGTAAGCCGTGCCATATTTCGTGTATTAGGACAGAAAGGAGTTTTAGTGGTAGTATAAGTTGAGTGTCCCAAGTGATAGAGAAAAAAATACCACAAAAAATGACAAAGAGGAGACGTCTCACTATGCTCTAGTATCGGTGAGAAGGAGAATTCAAAAAATGAAATCTCTTTTGTTTTGGTAATTTTGCTAGTAATTTTGTTCGTTCGTTCGTTCGTTTGATAGTAGTTTTATTTGAAAGAAAATATTTGAAAAGAAACGTGATTATGGGGCCGGGTTGGGATGCCTATTTTGTATGTTTTCGATTTCTTTGTATATCTCAGGGGATAGAGTTAGGTCAACACTCTTTATATTGGCCTCTAGTTGTTCCATATTTGTGGCTCCAATTATATTGCTAGTCACAAACGGTCGACTATTCACAAAGGCTAGAGCCATTTGAGCCGGATCTATACCATGTTTTTTGGCGATTTGGATATAAGCATCTGTTGCTTTTATGGCCCATTCATTTGTATAGCGTTGATAGGATTTTCCGTAAAGAGTTAAACGTGCTTTAGGGGGTCTTGCCCCATCCAAATACTTTCCGGAAAGTACACCGAATCCCAAAGGAGAATAGGCTAAAAGTCCAACCTTTTCACGATGAGCTATTTCAGATAGCCCCATCTCAAATCCTCGGTTTAATAAATTGTAGGGGTTTTGGATGCTAACAACTCTTGGTAAGTCTTGTTCTCTGTGTAAACGTAAAAATTCCGATATGCCCCAAGGTGTTTCATTTGAGATGCCAATACTCCGAACCAAACCCTCTTTTATGAGTTCATGTAAGGCTTCTAGGCTTTCTTGTATGGGAATGATATCGGCTTCCTGATCTTCACAGAGTATATAGCCCAACTGTCCAAAAAAATTTGTTTTGCGTTCGGGCCAATGTAATTGGTATAGATCAATGTAGTCTGTTTGGAGTCGTTTTAGACTTCCTTGGATGGCTTTTTTTATCTGGGATTTGCTGAGATGGGGCCCTCCTCGTATGTATCGAACAAACTCTCCTGGACCAGCTACTTTGCTAGCCAAAATAATTTTTTCTCTTTTTTGTTTTTGATTAGCTATCCAGCTACCAATAAAACTTTCCGTTATTCCATGAAGTTGTTCCCGGGGAGGAATGGGGTAAAGTTCAGCTGTATCAATGAGATTAACTCCTTGTTCACATGCATAGTCCATTTGTCTATGGGCTTCTGCTTCTGTATTTTGGACGCCCCATGTCATAGTGCCTAAGCAGATAACGCTGACATCAATGTCTGTATGGCCTAACTTACGGTATTTCATTCTTTTTCATTGAGGGCAGGCAGACAGGAAGCTACTGTAGACGGAGAAGGATATATAGCCAGCCTTTATTTTTTGATTCCTTGGGACTGGACTTTGGGCCTGTTACAAAAAGTAAGAAAGGCGGAGGTAAATGCCGTAGACCACTGATTCAAGGCATTTACGATAGGTATTTTCTTATTTGGGACTGTTGCAAAATATAAATCATTGTAAATAGAGTGCCGTGAAACGCTGATTTGCGTCATCACTAGAAGGTTAACTTCCTGTTTTTTTGCATTTTGCAAAGCTCCATCAGACAGAACCCCTTGTTTGTTTATAAGAGCAAGGCCATTCGCCTGTGCTGTTTTGAGTATACTATTTTGAGATATGCGGATACCTTCGCTTCTATCAAGGGACTGTTGCAAAGCCCCCTCAAGATATCTGCAAATGTGATTGAAGGGCATTTGAGCAGATAGGTAACAAATTTGTTCTTCAAGTCAGCCACAGACTTTTTGCACAGACTTTTTACTTGGAGAGCCCTAAATGCTTTTCACGAGAATAGTTCGCACACCCGCACTTAGCGCTTTTACAGTCCCATTATGCCCGAGAAATCCCTATGTTATCCCATTCCCTACATATAATTTGCGTCTACGGTTGCCCTGAAATTTCAGAGTATCCCCGCACTTGGGGCGTATTTTTTCCCCCACTTTAACTCCTGTCCCTCTTTTCTTTATCGCAGCTTTGAATACTTCTGGCGTCTCTATTCGTTTAGTCCTCATCTATCTTTGGATAGACGATAAATTGCCCAAACACTCTCCTCCTTCTTTTGAGAGGCCTAGCGGAGCCTAATCTCAAATACTTTGCTTATACGACTGATTTCTTGTGCAGTCAAATACATATTGTAACCCCCCAATAATTTAATGGAGCTGAACCCAAAACTTTTTGCTCATATTTTTGCTCATAGTACAACATAATTTTCCTACAAGTGGGTCTAAAATGATTCAAATTAGCGTTTCATGGCATTTTATTTGCCCCTCCCACGGCTTACATTTTATAATAGTCTCTTCAGATAACTCTTTGTATACCATTCATAACGTCCAATGGTGAAATTTCTTTCATACAACGAAAATGTTTTTCTGGACATTGATAATGACCGTGCAATCCGCAAGGACGGCATCCCAATTCTTTTTCTACAACAAGAGAGTTAGGAGTGAGTGGAGCATAGCCGATGCTCGCTACTGTTGGACCGAAGATAGCGACCACAGGGGTGCCGGCAGCACAGGCAAGATGTACGGGTGCGGAATCATTGGAGACAAGGAGAGAGCTTTTTTGTAAAACAGCATACAGTACATCTAGCGAAATGGTTCCAGAAGTATCATGAACTCTGTCTTGGATTTCGTTCGTCTGAAATAGATGAATGAACCGGAGAACTATTTTACAAATAGCTTGATCTTTTTTATCTCCAACTAAAAACACATTGTGAGAGGGATATTTATGTAATAGTTTTCCTATGAGCACAGCAAAATGGCCGGGTAGCCATCTTTTTGTCGGCCAAACAGAGGAGGGAGCTATGATAATAGCTTTACTTGTATTTGTTTCCAAAAATAAGTCTCTGCTAGTGTGTATGGCTTTGGGGGTGACTTGAATAGAAAGGCGACGCTCTAGTTGTGTGTATGGAGAGTTAGAAGGTGTGGATAGAAAAGAAGAGTTTGGCATATTATTTTTTGGATCTTCCGAAAGTTTCACTAAAAAGTTTTTCAAAAAATCTAGTAATCGATCAATCTCTGGTTTAGACATATCGCGTTGCAAATGTTGATGATAACCCAACCAAGCTAAGCCACTTTTTGCATAGCCTATTCGAAGAGGTACGCGGGACAAAAAAGATAAGATAGCTGTGCGGTGCGATTTATGAGGGCTTAGCAGTACATCAAATTGGCGTTTGCGTATTGTTTTTATGATTTTCATCATACCCAAAAGTCCACGGTGTTTTTTTTTCTTATCAACAACCATCACTTCAGCCACAGCAGAATGCCCTTGCAATAAAACTGATGCTTCCGGTCGTAATAGTACACTTAGGCGTACTTGCGGTAGGGCTTTTTTCAGAGCCACTATCATGGGGGTTGTGAGTATAACATCACCAATAAAGGCTGTTTGTACAAGTAGTATGTTTTTTACTTGCATGAGATTAGAGGGAAATAGCTTGCTGGGTCACGATCTGGCGAAGTAGTTATTGATTATGAAATCCTTACAATCTTTTTTTCTCTCTTTTATTTCAGAAACTTTTTCTAAAAGTTTCTTTCGTCATTTGGCCAATCGCTATCTAATTCCCTTTACGATATTAGATCGTTATATCATTCTGAGTATACTTGGACCTTTTTTTTCATTTTCCTTCTTTTTTATAAGTCTTATTCTCTCGGTAATGACTAGTAAAGTACTTGCAGATTTACTTTTGAAGGGATTAGCTTTTGAGAAAATCTTGATTTTCTTTTTGAGTGCAGTCATTGAGCAGTTACCAACTATTCTTCCCATAATAGGTTTTTTTTCTGGAGTTTTAGCAGCCAATCGTCTTTCTAATGATCTAGAGTTAACGGCCATGCGCGCTTCCGGCATGAGTTATTTCCGTATATATAGAAACTTTATTACTCTAGGGGCCTTTTTGGCTATTTTTATGTTTTTGGTGAATGCTTTCTGGGCTCCTTTTTATTCTAAAAGACGACAGGCACTAGCCGAATGGGTTTTTGCTTATCAGAGTATAGCCTTCGTTCAGTCGCGTTCATTTTTTAACCGCTTTATTTGGTCTGGGGATCATGTAGATATATATGCGGAAGAGCGTCGAAACTCTTCTCTAAAAGATATTTACATACATCGTTGGAATATCAGCAACTCAGTAGAATCCACAACTATTTATCATGAAAAAGGGAAAAATAAAGTAGGGAAATCAAAAACTCTTCAATTGATCATAGCTAAAAAAGGTGAACTGATTCAGCGTTCATCTTTTCAGTCTATAAAAGATGAACAGAAAGAAAATCAGACAAGTCATGAAAATATGAAAAAACGAGTGCTTCCTATGAATCTCAGGGGTAGAAGTCTGACAGACCTAACATTTGCGGGACACCTCCCCAATTTAGAAGATAGCCAGAATGTGAAAAAATATATTCGATTGAAAAGTGGCTACGTTATAGATCTCTCTCGTAATTACGAAAGAGTGGATGTAACAGATTTTCGCAAGGGTCTAATGGATTATTCTTTGAAACCCCCATCTCGCGTAATTGGCTACCTTGCTCTGGCTCCCAATGCTCTTCAGTTGGATCAACTTTTAGATATATATGACAAAATGCATACAGGTGGACTTGTGGTTGATGAGAATGCATTGCATAGCGGAGAAAAATCAAATCCGGCAAATTTTACAGAGATAGTTCCGCAATCACTGATCCCCATAATAGAAAAAGATATAGGAAAATTTAGCCAACTTTCCCATGGGGCAATTTGGGAAAAGTATGGTTTATATATTCCTGAAAAAGCAGAGACGCCAGCTACTCGGCAAGAGTACCTAGAGAAATCTTTACAGTATGCTAAAAAAATTAGAGAGGAAGGTAAAAAAATTCTCTTTTTAATTCATAAATACATTGCGTCTTCTTTAGGTTTTCTTCTTCTTTTAGCTTTGTCATTTCCTTTAGGAGTGAGTCAGAACCGTTCTGGTAAGGGGTCTCGCTATGGATTGGCTTTACTTATTTATTGTTCGTATAGTATCTTAGGGAACTATATGAAATTAGGTTTTCGCAAGGGCATCCATCCTGTAATAGCTGGGTGGGTGCCTGAATTTTTTTTACTTTTATGCTTACTCTTTATTTTGGTACGGAATAGAAAATAGAGAGTAACTTTAAAAAAGTAAGAGTTATTTTGAAACCATACCGATGTTATCTTGGAAGCACTCTTGAGAGTGTTTTTTCGATATGATCATTAATCACAATATAAGTGCTATATTTGCTCATAGAGCGATGAAATTTTTAGATTATAGCGTGACAAAGGACATGGAAAAGCTTTCTTCTGGTGTTCGTATCAATCGTGCAGGGGATGATGCAGCGGGCTTGGCGGTATCAGAAAAGATGCGTACACAAATAGCGGGCTTGCGTCAAGCGACCCGGAATACAGAAGACGGAATTTCTTTTGTGCAGACTTCAGAGGGTTATCTGCAGCAAACACAGAATGTTGTACAACGTATCCGTCTATTGGCCGTACAAGCTGCAAATGGGCTGTATACAAATAATGACCGCCTACTGATACAAGTCGAAATATCTCAACTGATTGATGAAATTGATCGTGTGGCTTCTCAAGCTGAGTTTAATAAAGTAGGTCTCTTTACAGGTGCCTTTGGGCGTTTCAATCCATCAGCTTCTATGTGGTTTCATATGGGTGCCAATATGCATCAGAGAGAGAGAATTTATGTAAATACGATGACTTCAGCAGCTTTGGGGTTACGTAGTCCTACTACACTCACATTCATTTCTCTGAGTTCTCCTGATAAGGCCAATTCTGTGATTGGTATGGCTGATGAAGCACTAGCCCGTATATCTAAGCAAAGGACAGATCTGGGTGCTTATCAGAATCGTCTAGAGGGTGCAGCTAAGGGTTTGATGGGTGCTTATGAAAATATGCAAGCAGCAGAGTCACGTATACGTGATACAGATATGGCTGAGCGTATGACAAGCTTCACACGTCATCAAATTCTTGTGCAAGCCGCAACAGCTATGCTTGCGCAAGCCAACGTAAAATCACAAAACGTTTTGCAACTGCTCCAGTAAAAATTAGAGTCGCTACAAAAGTGAATAAAGCTTTCAAGCATGAATGGCCACACATTATGTTTTCAGGTTATAAGCCTTCGCAGGGTGTAAATAATTTTGTTCGATGAAATGAGATGAGATGAGATGGAAAGGGCAAATAAGGTACTACGAATCGCTGATTTAAGGCATTCTACACGGTTACTTTCCTATTTTTTTGTATTTTGCAAGTCCCTTCTTTCTTGGAGTAATCCATCCAAGATTGCTTCAACTCTTTTTATACGTGTACTGCGAACAAGTTCTTCTTTTCGTTGAACGTTTATTAATTTACTCATAATCTATTCCTTTTTTTGGGCTTGTAGAGTACAAGCTATTTACACAAGATAATTTGCAGCGCCGAATATTCCCGCGTATAATGGAAAATATTAACCTAACCAGCCAAAAATACGAGGTTCTCCTCTTGTGGTCATAGTCCATTCGTTGCGTTGGGAAGTCTCTCCATAATCAAACTTTATCAAGCAAACTTCATCAAGCAGAGTTTCATATTTGGGGCTCATTTCAAAAAAGGACTTAGAAATTTCATAAAACGTTTGCTCAAAAGTCTTTCCCCGTTCCAGAACAGAAGACCCCTTATTTTTTTAAACTCACTATAAAAAGAAGTAAAATCTATTATAAGTTGGATCTCTTTTACAGAAAAGCTTGATATACTTTTTCTATATTAGTACTTTTTGAATTAAGTGAAATAATCGTATATGAATAACTTGCCCCTCTATTTCCTTTCTTTTTAAAAGCAACTCGTGATATAGGTTTAATATCTTTTGGGAATTGGCGTATTACTTTTTTTATCCAGTTTTTTGTGGCGTTTAAATTTTTTTTTGGAAGTAATATGGAAAAGTGTTCTGAAGATAGACGACTAATATAATCCCCTGGCGATAATTCATTGATGATGCTTTCTGTTACTTTAGAGAGTATGGTATTTGTGTGACTTGGGTCTATATTTTTTTGAATAAGTTTTGTATTTTGTGTACGTAAATCAACAACAGATAAAGCATCATCTTCTTCTAAACGTGCAAATTCTTTTTCTAGTTTGATCTTTAAAATAGATAAAGGCTGAAAGTAGAGGCCAGTATCTTCTAAGCTTTTTTGTGTGATAAAAATAACAAGATAAGGTACGATAACTTCTCCCATATACAATGCTAACTCTTGTAGATCACTTGTCCATTCAACTCCTTCCAAATCATACAAAGTGATAAAACCAAGTAAACAATTCCCTTGTATGAGAGGTATTATCCAGTAAGAAGACATTTTATTTAAGTCCTCTTCAGTATAATTCTGTACAATCTCCTCATTGCTTCGAAAATCATCTATATGATAGAGTTTTGAAAAATTAGAAATAAAACCTACTATGTTTGAGTGTAAATCTATATGATAAAGCTCTTGAGATTCTTGGCTAAGACCTTCCGTATGGAAGATAGAAAAGAGTCGCTTCTCTTTTGAAAATAAACTGATAGAATAAAAAAAACTGGAGAAGATTTTTTCGAGACAGTATCCAAGAAGTTCAAACAGCTTTTCTATTGTATCTAATTTAGATGCAGAATGAACTATTAGGGAAATATTTTTATATTTCTCTGTTTCTTGGGAGGGTTGCTCTTTTTCATACAATTGATTTAGTTTCAAAAAGATAAACTCTCCCAGGGTTTGCAAAAATTCTTCTTCTAAAGATGAATAGTCCGTATCTAAAATAGAGGGACCAATAAGCAAAACCGCTTCTACTTTTTCTTTGTGACCTACATACAATACGAATTTGCTTTGTAAATTTTTCAGCAAACTCTTATCACTTAAAGATATTTTTTTTTGAGGAAGATTTTGTACAGAAAAAACTTTACTGTGAGGTATGATTTTTCTGTCTTCGTTAAATTGATCTTTTGAGTCACTAAAAGAATGATCATCTTGTTGATCACGCATAAAGGGCAAAAGTCCTTTATGCACATCTAGTCTTTTATTTATAGGTTTTTTAGAAAAACCTATATCATATACATTGTAAAAAAAATGTTCATTCAAATTTGTAACATTATATTTTTTAGGAGCAAAAATAATAATATTTTCTACTCCCAGTTCTCCTATTATGGCATTACATGCTGTTCCCCAAAAATCATTTATGTTGCTAATCATTTGGATTTCTTTGATGAGTTCCAAAAGAGTATTGTATTGTTCTAATTTATATTGTATCTGTTTTTGATTGCTTATATCTTTTTCACTATTTTGTTCTTTGTCATTCTGTTCAGCAAATGGTTCAGCTAAATTTTCATGGATTTTTTTATGTACAGAATACTCTTCTTCTGAGAGGGGCAAATTGGGTAAGGAATCAATCTTTGGGTTTCTATCTTCCTCAAATTCTTCTCCTTGGAAAAAGGAAGGCTTTTGTGGATTTTCTTTTATACTAGGAGAAGTGATTTCTTCAGGTACATTTTGTGTTACTTTGCTTTGTTCTAATTCTTGTGTATTTTGAATAGGGGGAGCTTCTATATTTTGTGTGTTTTTTTTTTGTATTTTCTCGCTTTTACGAATTTGTTCCGCACGGGCATAGAGCCCTAGTTTGTTGACAACTTTTCTATGCAGTTTGCTTGCACGATAAAGCAAACCTTGGGATTTCGTTACTCTGTTAAAGTGTTCTGCTTTCCGTAAAAGCCCAATAATCTGTTTATTTTTTGTCTTGTTGACACTGCCATCTTTTCTGTTTTGCTTATAATGTTGTGCCCTTTCAAGAAGACTCATAATTGATAAAACCTAAGTTTTGTTTTAATATTTACTTAAAAAGTTTTACTTTCTAATCAAAAATCGCAAGAGTTCCGTAAAAAAGTGTTTTTACGTACTATCAAATACCTAACTCGGTCATAATTTTTTTATATAAATCAAAATATTGTGAACGGCTAAATTCACGTATTGTGTTTTCCGGAAGCTTATCAAATAGAAGATCCAAGTAACTAATCATTTTACGTAATTCTTCTTTATTCAAACCATTTTCTTCCACAATCGAATTTGTAATTTCTTCCCTACTGCCTATATCTGCATGGGAGGTCTGGGATGGTTCAAGAGCAATAGCAGGAGGCCCTTCTACTATCGGTAAAGGAGCTACCGTTGTATCTACATCGCTTTCAGAGTCACTTTCAATAAGTGTTATATTGGCTAGAGTTTGTGTCTTAGAAGTATGTGGAGACGTTTGTGCTGAATGTTTTGATCCGCTCTCTTCCTCTGTTGTTTCTTCTGCTGTTGGTATATCTTCTAATGTATCTGTGTTGAGTGAAGATTTTTCGAAATCATTGGGCGCTTCCTCAAAAAATTCATGGGGTGGCTCGCTTATGCTACTTTCTGTACTACCTTCTCCATTCAAATCTCCAGAAATTTCATTGAGCTCGTTTGCGGAGAGAGAAATAATTTTATCTTCAGCTTCAGAGTAGAAAACAAGCTCATCATCAGTAGAATCTATCATAGAGTTGGGTAAAGACTTTTCCATATCCATGTTCGTGTCTACGCCCATGCTCGTGTCCATGTCCATGTTCGTGTCTACACCCATGTTTGTGTCCATACTCGTGTCCATGTCCATGTTCGTGTCCATATCCATGTTCGTGTCCATATCCATGTTCGTGTCCATATCCATGTTCGTGTCCATGCCCATGCTCGTATCCATGCTCGTGTCTACACCCATGCTCGTGTCCATGTCCATGTTCGTGTCCATATCCATGTTCGTGTCCATATCCATGTTCGTGTCCATGCCCATGTTCGTGTCTACACCCATGTTCGTGTCCATGCCCATGCTCGTATCCATGCTCGTGTCTACACCCATGCTCGTGTCCATGTTCGTGTCTACACCCATGCTTGTGTCCATGTCCATGTTCGTGTCTACACCCATGTTCGTGTCCATGTCCATGCTCGTGTCCTTGCTCATGTCTACACCCATGCTCGTGTCTACGCCCATGTTTGTGTCCTTGCTCATGTCTACACCCATGTCCATGTCCATGTCCATGCTCGTGTCTACGCTCATGTTCGTGTCCATGTCCATGCTCGTGTCTATGCTCATGTTCGTGTCCATGCTCGTGTCTATGCTCATGTTCGTGTCCATGTCCATGTCTACACCCATGTTCGTGTCCATGTCTATGCTCGTGTCTACGCTCATGTTCGTGTCCATGTCCATGCTCGTGTCTACGCTCATGTTCGTGTCCATGTCCATGCTCGTGTCTACACCCATGTTCGTGTCCATGTCTATGCTCGTGTTCGTGTCCATGTCCATATCCATGTTCGTGTCTATGCCCATGTTCGTGTCTATTTCCTTGCTCATGTCTACGCTCATGTTCGTGTCCATGTCCATGCTCGTGTCTACACCCATGTTCGTGTCCATGTCTATGCTCGTGTTCGTGTCCATGTCCATATCCATGTCCATATCCATGTTCGTGTCTATGCCCATGTTCGTGTCTATTTCCTTGCTCATGTCTACGCCCATGTTCGTGTCTATTTCCTTGCTCATGTCTACGCCCATGCTCGTGTCTACGCCCATGTTTGTGTCTACGCCCATGTTCGTGTCCATGTCCATGCTCGTGTCTACGCCCATGTTCGTGTCTATGTCCATGCTCGTGTCTACGCCCATGTTTGTGTCTACGCCCATGTTCGTGTCCATGTCCATGCTCGTGTCTACACCCATGTTCGTGTCCATGTCTATGCTCGTGTTCGTGTCCATGCCCATGTTCGTGTCTATTTCCTTGCTCATGTCTACACCCATGTCCTTGCTCGCGTCCATATCCATGTTCGTGTCTACACCCATGTTCGTGTCCATGTCCATATTCGTATCTATGTTCTTGCTCGTGTCCATGTCCATGTTCGTATCTATGTCCTTGCTCGTGTCCATATCTACACTAACATCCATATTCATAGGATCTTCTGAACCTTCTGAAAGAAAAGAGTGAGATGTGTCTATTCCTTCCTCTGTATCTTCTGGTAGATCTATATCATTATCCTGCTTTATAAGATCGTCCTCTTCTGGGATGACATGAAAGGTCGCTACACCTAGATCATCATTCTCAGGGTTGGGGGGGGCTTCCTCAGAAATGCCTATGATATCACTCAATTCACTATCTGAAAGGGCTATAATCTCTTCATTCTCGTTTAGCTTTGTTGGCACATCGTTCTGTTTATTTTCACTAGTCCCTCCTTTAAGAGTGGAGTTCGGTATTTTTTCTGTAGACAAAGAATTTTCTTTAAATTGAGGCCCATCTTCTAGATTAATCTCCAAGAGCTCTTTGTCACTCGGTATCAAACTCGCCTCGTTGTTTTCGTTTAATATGGGCTCTTTTTCTATATTCTGGGAAGTTTTCTCCACATCTGCTTCTGGTAGTATATTTTGTAGTTCATCATCTGTAAGAGTAATCGTTTCGTTCTCTTCATCAGTTTGGACATTTCCCATATTGTCTTCCGTTTCACTCTCCTTGTCAAGGATTGGAGTTCCCTCTGGGTCTTCCATGTTAACTATGTCAGATAAATCGTCAAATGAGTCATTCAGAATATCTCCCGATTCTGATGAATTTGGAGAGCTTTCCCCGGGAAAAGGATCAACGCTCTCTAAAGGCATATCATCCAAATCAGAGTCTACTGCACCCATATCAATATCATCAACTAACGAATAAAAGTCTTCTTCTTTGGCAGACTCGCCCTTTTGCACTTGGCCCACATAAACCATATCGGCTAGAAAGGCTGTTGTACTATATAGGCCGAATACAAAAATAGATTTTCAAGTAACCCTTGGGTGTGTCGAATCTTAAACACTATGGAGGGGGAATAGGATGAGGATGATAGAGGGGCTTTTCAGCCTTTTGCTTGTAAGCGTGTACGCACCACAGCCAAACGCCTGAGGCGGTTGGCAATTTCTTCATCACCGGAAACATTTTCTTTTTTTATAATTTCGTACTCCATCTGTAGCTCCTTTTTATCCATGTTTTGAATGGCTTCCACGGTTTCACCATGATCTGCTAGTATAGTAATTTTGTCTGAACCTATTTCCATAAAGCCACCATCTATAATAAACGCATGAGCATCATCATTCCCATTTTTTTTACTATCAAGGGAGAGGAGGCCTTGCCCCAAGAGAGCGACGAGGGGTGCATGGCTAGGCAAGACACTGATCAGGCCATCTCTGACCGGGATTTTTGCAGATCGGATCGTTCCACTATAAAGATTTTCTGAAGGGGTGAGTATATCAATTTCCATTACATCATACCAAATCAGTGTCCCACGATTTTTTTTACAAGAATAGGAAGTTTCTGTATCGGAAATGTAAGCAATTTAATTTTCACTCTTTAATTTCTTTGCATTCTCAATAACATGATCAATCGTTCCAGTCATATAAAAAGCCTGTTCTGATAATTCGTCATATTCACCAGAGAGTAAGGTTTGAAAAGAATGCAAAGTATCCTCTAATTTGACATAGATACCCGGACGTCCCGTAAATTGTTCTGCCACATGAAAGGGCTGAGATAGGAATTTTTCGATTTTACGGGCTCTTCCCACAAGAATTTTATCTTCTTGGGAAAGTTCATCCATGCCTAAAATAGCAATAATATCCTGTAAGTCTTTGTAGCGTTGGAGTACACGTTGTACTTCACGGGCAATTTCATAATGTTCCTGCCCCACAATATTGGCTTGTAGAGCTCGTGAAGAGGAGTCAATAGGATCTACTGCGGGATAGATGCCCTTTTCTGAGATGGCTCTAGAAAGGACTGTAGTTGCATCCAAATGGGCAAAAGCAGCAGCAGGAGCAGGGTCTGTTAAATCATCTGCAGGGACATAGATGGCTTGTACGGAAGTGATAGAGCCGTTACGGGTTGAAGTAATCCGTTCTTGTAAGGCTCCCATTTCTGTTGCCAGAGTGGGCTGATATCCAACGGCTGAAGGCATACGACCTAATAAAGCGGAAACTTCGGAACCTGCTTGAGAAAAGCGAAAAATATTATCAATAAACAATAAACAGTCTGTACCAGTGGTATCACGAAGTGCTTCTACCATAGTGAGTGCAGAAAGCCCCACACGCAATCTAGCTCCTGGAGGTTCATTCATTTGCCCATAAACGAGAACAGCCTTTTCCATAACACCAGATTCTTTCATTTCCATCCAGAGGTCGGTTCCTTCCCTTGTTCGCTCCCCAACCCCAGCAAAGACGGAGTAACCACCGTGTGCTTTGGCCACATTGTTAATGAGTTCCATAATCACGACTGTTTTACCAACTCCAGCTCCTCCGAAAAGGCCTGTTTTACCCCCTTTTGTGTATGGAGCCAAAAGATCGATAACTTTGATACCTGTCTCAAAGATTTCAATACTAGACTTTAGCCCTTCTAAGTCAGGTGCTTTTTGATGTATTCCACGGCGTTCTTTTATATTGGTAACTGGTCCAAGTTCATCTACGGGTTCTCCTAAGACATTGAATATTCTTCCCAACGTTTCTTCCCCCACAGGTACGCTAATCGGAGCATTTGTATTTATAACAGCCTCCCCTCGCACTAAACCCTCCGTTGAGCCTAAAGAAACGGCTCGGGCTACATTTCCGCCAAGATGCTGTTGTATCTCCGCCACAACTTTCTGTTTTTTCCCATCAAGTATACCTTGCATTTCCACAGCTGTGTATATGTCTGGAAGGCCATTGTCAAAAGCCACATCTACGACCGATCCCAAAACCTGAACTATTCTACCATTTTTACTTTTGCTATTGGCCATAATATAAAATGAACTCCTTTTCATCCCGTCTTTAGCGCCTCTTCATTCGATAACTTTCCACTAAAGATATCTGTGGCGGATTTTTTAGTGAGGGATTTTTTCTACGGTTTTTTCTTTGGCATGGGTGCCAACTATATTTTTGAATATCCAAGTCTATTCTATATTGCATATGTTTAGACTTCCTAGTTTCTAATCTAGCCATGAACTCCTAAACCAGTTTGAATCGTTATTTATGTATAATCTCTGGATAATGTGTATCTGTGATGAACTAAAAGAAGAATAAGAAAAAAAGGCTTCATCTTGATCATAATAAAGGGAGATAATTTTTTCAAAAAGAACAGGTTTATTCAATAGACAGGCTGAAGTGAATAAAAATTTTTAGATAGTGCTTGGAAGGATGCTTCCCACAAAAGTATCATTCCCATGAATGTATTTTTTATGGATAGTCCCCATTTTTTATGGTTTTTATTTAGTGTATTTTGATGAGAAATTTATGGTGTAATCAATTTCTTTTGCAGAAGTTTTTTTTTGTAGCTATTTTGTTTTCATTTTTTTCTTTAGGAGCACAAGAAAAAAATCTGTCATCTCCACTTTCTCCAATTGAGTTAGAAAAGAAATTAAATGCTAGAAAGCCTATTGATATAGGAGACATGCTACGGTTTGTTCTGAAAAACAATGTGGCTGTTCATCTCGAAAAACTAGAAATTCAAAAGTCAGATACAGAGATTCAGAAAGATGATTCGCAATACACTCCAACAATAGAAAGTGGCTGGCAAAAACAGTTAACGAAAAGGCGGTATACAAATTCGTTTACGACTGGCGATACCGTAGAAACAAATCGCCTTTATCTCAAGGCAAAAAAACAATTTTCAACAGGAACATATTTTGAAGTAGAAATTGCAGATAATCGCATTGGTAGTGAAACTATTGACAATCCAACCTTTCGTTCTTTTGCTTCTAGCGACGTGTTTAGTCCTAGTACTTTACATACTAGTGATTTAAGTATAGTCCTACGTCAGGAGTTGTTAAAAAATACATTTGGCTATGCCAGCCGCAAAAACACACAGATCAAACAAAACCAAAAGCATATCCTTCAGCAAGAACGCACTTATCGCTTGTACTCTTTAGTCGTAGGGGCTATGGTGGATTTCTGGCATTTTTCTGTAGCAAGGGAAAATGTAAATACAGCGAAACGCCTGCTCAAAAATATTCGCAATGTTCGCTCCATTACTGTAAGGAAACGCCGTTTGGGTCTTTCGGAAAAATTTGAAATCAATCAATGGAATGCGTTTATTTTTTCAGCAGAAACACATCTTGTACAAACTCAACTAGACAAAAAGGAAATCCGAAGAAATCTCATGCGTACAATGAACCTTTCAGAAAAAAAAGTTATGGCTATTCGTATTCGTTTACGCAAAAATTCTTTTGGTGAAATAGATACTAAAAAAGATATAGAAAGAGCATATAATACACGCCTTGATTATAAAGCTTTAATGTTGCAAATAGCCAATGCGAAAAAGTCTTTATCTATTGTTGAAAACAGATTATTACCATCAATTAGTGTTGGTGCCAGATATACATCAAAAGGGTATGATCGTGAATATGAAAGAGCACTAGATCAATCTATCGACAAAAAATACCCTGATTATAGTGTTGATTTTAAAGTAGAATATCCTCTATGGGATAAGGGTGTAAAGGTAGATATTCGAAATGCTAGAATTGATTTGCGTAAACTGAGAATACAAGAGAGGCAATTGCGCCAACAAATACAAGATGAAGTATATCAAAATGCAGATCAAATACAAGTGTCCTATCAAGCCTTTCAAAATGCCAAAAAAACTCTCAAAGAAAATAGATTATTTTATAATGGATTGTTAAGACGCTATAGACAAGGTCGCTTTAGTGCAGATACTATAAAGAATGCCTTAGATACGCTTGTCCAATCTGAGCAATCCTATACGGAGGCTCTAGTGAATTATAATATTGCCATTGTTCGCTATGATCTTGTGTGTAATACGATATTCACGAAATATGGTATACAAAGTTCTATAAATTTATTAGACCCATAATATAAATTGAAAGGTTATCGAAAGGGAGAGCATATTTGCGACAAGCTTGTATATGATAAAAGGTTGTTTTGAATAGGATCTTTTGAAATCGCGAAAAAATCATCACGTATTATGAAGGGACTAATTAAATATTTTTTGGAGCGTAGTCTTTTTGTAAACCTATTGAGTATCATTATTGTTTTGGTTGGTGGTTGGTTACTTTACGATATGAATCGTGAAGCTTTTCCAAATATTGAGTATGATATTGTTATAGTGGTTACTGTTTGGCCGGGTTCTTCAGCTCGAGATATTGAAAAGCTAGTGACCAAACCAATAGAAGAGAAGCTCAAAGAAGTTGATGGCATTAAAGAATATCGGTCTTCCTCCATAGAAGGTAGGTCTAGTATAACAATTACCATTGATCCCAATGTGGAAGATGATAAAGAAATTTTTGATGATATACGCAATGTTGTGGATAGAACGGAAGGCCTCCCTTCCAGTGCAGAAAAGCCCACTGTTACAGAGGTTTCTTCTTCTAATCTACCTGTGATACAATGGGCACTTACTCGCTCAAAAAAAGAAGATGGAAGCTTTGCTGTGAGTTATAAGCAATTTCGTGATATGGCTGAGATACTAGAAAATCGTTTTTTGCGTATACATGGTGTAGGCAGAATCCTCCGTAGAGGATGGCGCGACACAGAGATTTTTGTGGATATGGATCCCCAACGCATGCGGCAGTATCTTATAGGAAGCAATGATGTTGTAAGGGTATTAAAAAATCGGAATGTAAGCTTACCTGGAGGAGACATTCTACTTCCCAAAAGAGAAATTATTGTACGAACAGTCGGAGAGTTTGATAAAGTAGAAGAGATTTTACAGGTGCCTGTTCAAGCAAATGATACGGGGGCATCTGTAAAGGTGGGTCGTATAGCCACAGCCTATGAAGGTTTTTCTGATCCAGATTATTTAGAAAGTACAGAAAATTCAGACACTATCAGTCTGACTATTATCAAAAAGGGTTCTGCAGATATTATCGAAGTGGTAAAAGAATCTCACGGTGTGGCAGAAGAGTTTAGTTCTACTCTTTTGCCGGGTATGAAACTAGTGCCTGTAAATGATTATTCTTACTTTGTGAGACGTCGTTTGAGTGTGCTTGTTTCTAATGGCTTGATAGGGTTAGTTTTGGTTGTTGTAACCCTCTTTTTATTCCTTGGTTGGCGAACAGCTCTGATGGTTGCTCTAGGAGTTCCTATTTCATTTTGCGTTGCTTTTATTGTCATGGCTTATACCGGGGTGAGTCTCAATCTGATTTCCATGTTTGGTTTAATTATTGTTTTAGGGATTATAGTGGATGATGCTATTATTGTTAGCGAAAACTTTTATAGCCATTTGGAAAAAGGACTTTCTCCTATGGAGGCAGCAAAGAAGGGTACCGGAGAAGTTATTGCTCCTGTATTGGCCACTATTGCCACGACGATAGCTGTTTTTGCCCCATTGCTCTTTATGGGCGGTATCTTTGGGAAATTTATCTATACCATACCTTTTGTTGTGATACTATGTTTACTTGGTTCTCTTTTTGAATGCTTTGCTATACTCCCATCCCATCTCTATGATATGAATCGAAATTTTTTTGATCATACAAAAATAAAAACAATAGAAGAGAAACAGGGCTTATCGTTATTTGAAAAATTTCGCTTCCATTTTTATGAACCTAGTCTACAATATATTTTAAAACATAAAGGAGCCTGTTTGGGTGTCTTTATCTTTGCTTTTATTTTTGTTGTTCTTCTTCAAGCTTTCTTTGGTAAATTTAAGCTATTTCCTTCTGCTATCGATATACTTTTTGTGAAAGTAGAGGCCCCGGTCGGTACGAGAAAGAAGGAACTACTTCGTTATCTCAACAAAATGGGCGAGTCTGTTGAGAAGCTTCCCTCAAGTGAATTAGATAGTTTTATTAGTAGAGTAGGTATACAAAGTGGCGATGCGAATGACCCTTTTACAAAAAGGGGTAGCCATTTTGGGATGATGCTCATTTACTTAAAACCTGAGATAGATCGTAAATACTCTGCTGATACAATTATAAGTTTTTTACGTAAGGAAATAGGATGGATGCAACGGCCATCAAAAATACCACTCCTCCAAAAAAAGAAAGACGAAAAAGATGAAGATAAACAAAGAAGAGAAGATTCATCTGTAAAAAGTTTAGAAAAATGGATAAGCGAACAATCGAAACAATCGAATCGTAAAATAACTTTAAGCAGGAGCAATAGGCCAAGAGATATGACTGGTTTCCTAGTCAATTTGCAAGTTGAAAAAATAGCCGGAGGGCCACCGGTAGGGAAGCCAATTGCTGTTGAAATTTCAGGAAATGATTTTGAAACCATGGTGGAAATTTCTAGTAAATTCAAAAAAGTTTTAAATTCTATCTCTGGAGTTAAGGATGTCGGAGATGATTTTCTACCTGGCAAAGAAGAGATCCAAGTTAGAGTAAATGAGTCTCTTGCCGCTCAAGCTGGTATCTCCGTATTGGATGTGGCCACTGCTATTGCCACTGGCTTTAACGGTACTGTCGCAACCTCTATACGGCGTTCTACCGAAGAAGTTGATATTCGCGTCCGTTTTCCTCAAGATTATCGCAATAGTACGGAAGCACTAAGCCAAGTATATCTGAGCAATCAACGGGGGAATCTTATCCCTGTGAATCGTTTGGCTTCTTTCGAGAGAGGTAAAAGTATTTCTGCAATCAATCATCTAGATGGAAGGCGTGTTATTAGTGTAACCGCTAATCTGGATGAAAGAAAGATTTCTTCTGGAGAAGCAATAAAAAAAATTAGCGCACTAACCAAAGATATTCCAGCAGCCTATCCTCAATACACTATTCAATTTGGGGGAGAAAATAAAGACACAGAGGAATCTTTAGCAAGTCTACAACGTTCCTTTTTGATAGGACTCTTCGCCATTTTTATGATTCTGGCTTCTCTTTTTCGCTCTCTTCTTCAGCCTTTTGTTGTACTATCTGCTATACCATTTGCTTTAATAGGTGTGATTCTCGCTTTCTTTTTTCATGGGCAACCATTCAGTTTTATGGCCATTATGGGATTGATTGGCCTAGCCGGTGTTGTAATTAATGATTCTATCGTTTTAGTTGATTTTGCGAATAAAATTAAAAAGAAGCGACCAGAAGCTTCAAATATAGAGGTAACCCTTGAAGCGGCTTCTATGCGTTTACGTCCTGTCCTTTTGACGACTTTAACAACGGTAGGTGGATTACTGCCAACGGCTTACGGTATAGGAGGATTTGATCCTTTCCTTGTTCCCATGGCCCTTGCCTTTGCTTGGGGTTTACTTTTTTCTACAGTTCTTATTTTGGGGTTAGTACCCGTTTTATACACATTTGTCTTAGATTTTGCGGACAGAAAAAAACAAAGAAATCATCTTCCTTTTTTGGATGGAGTAAAGAAAATATAATTCAGATCATCATACTATTGATATTGATTATAGATGAAGTATATAAAGAGAAAAAGTAGGTGGGGGTAAAATGGTGTGGTGTTTATCGAAAGACTATGATCCCAAAGTTCAGTAAAAATCCTGTAAAATCATAGATTTAGTTTTTTATAAAATTTTGGATCTTTATTTTTTAAAAGGTCTAAAACTTGTGTGCAATCAACTCGCTTGGAAATACAGCTCATCTGGAAGAGTTCTTGATCACTTTTCCCTTTTAAATTTTGAATTAAGTTTGAATTGAATCGTAGTTGTAAAAAAAGCTTTTTTACTTGCAGAAGATCATTTTGATTTGGTGTGGCTGGTAGACATTGTAAGTATAAACTTGCCCAAATAAACAAGAAATAAAAAAGTCCAAAAAACGCTTTCTTTATAATTTTCATACGCAAGGCGAAAGAGAAATCTTTATCGATTTTTTTACAAGTGACATTTTGATTTTCTACCTTGCTTTATTGCTTTTTTATAATCCGCCAATGCAAAAGGTATCTTTTCCTGCAAATCTTTAATACGTGTTTTACCAGAGGGATGAGTTGAGGCAAACTCAGGAGGTGCCTTCCCACCAGAGGCTGCTTGCATATTTTTCCAAAGTGTAACACTTTCTCGTGGGTCAAAACCAGCCAGAGACATGAGACGTAAGCCAATAATATCTGCTTCACTTTCGTGTGAACGACTAAAGGGTAAAAGAAGGCCATAGTTTAGACCCGCTCCCACTAGAGTTCCCACACCCGGAGGTCCAAATATACTAGCAATATTTTTTACAGCATTACTTCCTATTTGTTGAGAATAACGTTTTTTACTGTGTCTTGCAATGACATGTCCAACCTCATGTCCTATAATAGCTGCCAATTGACCGCTGGTATTTGCAATCGGTAAAATTCCGGTATAGACGCCTATCTTTCCACCGGGTAAAGCAAACGCATTCGGTTGTTTGCTTTTAAAAACCACTACTTCCCATTTTTTCACACCGGTATCATCTTTTGTAACACTTAGTATGGCCTTAGCGATGCATACTACATAGCTATTGATTCGTCGGTTTTTTTCAATAGGTGTTTTTCTTTTAATAGCAGCAAAGGCTTTTGTGCCTTCGATATTCATTTTTTTGTCAGATACAAAAGACTGACACTGGGAAAAAAATAAACCGAAGAGAACCGCTCCAAGAGCCCTCTTTTTTATTATACAAGTGAGATACATAAACTATTTACTTTCCCATTTCTCCCTTTATTAATATTTTCTTCGACTAATCTTCTCATTACCTTTGATCTTTTCTAATAGGCTTTTTTGGATATCGGTTTGCTTTTTCTTAAAGTCTTCTAGGACGCTGGGATCACCTTCTCCTTCAATTTGTACTAGATCTTTAATCATAGCTTCAACTTCAGGATCGTTATTATTATAAATAGAAATTGTATTTGGCATATCTTTTACATTCCAATGGAAACCATCTGATTCATAAACTAAAAAAGTTTCCGTAATTCCATTTCTGTCGCAGTCTAAGGCGGTATAATGTGTTCCTTCTCGAGAATAAATATCGATTCTAACTTTAAGCGAAAGTAAGTTTTTTGTATTCTTGGTTATTATTTCGCCTTCCTTTTCCTTTTGAGTTTCTTTTTCAGAAGAAGTCACCTCTTCCTTAGCCTTGTCCGCTACAGCATCTGTACCGGTGGATGATCCTTTTTCTATACGACAGAGGGGGTCCCGTATATTTGTACTTGTTTTAACATGGGCACCAAATTTGACCGGTCGGAAAAATAACTCGCGGAACTGATTCGTGTAGCGTTGGATATGACGGTTACGTACAGTTTTATATAAAGAGGAAAAATTATCTTTTACAGATGTCTTTCCTGCCATATCGACGTTGCGGAAAGAAGGCCGCTCTTCCCCTGTGTCAGATATAATAACATAGTCAGGATAGCCATCAGGAGAATTGCGATGGAGATTGGCATGTTTGATATCTACAAATGGAGGGGGGGGTTGCAAAACAGCATAAATATTTTCGTTTTCAGTGGGAGAAGAGGGAACAGCAAGCTCTCCCCCTTCGGTGGCTTTAGTCTTTGCTGTTGCCTTTGTTCCCCCAGAATTGAGAGTATGAGATGACGTCGAAGAATAAAACGAACCCATATTTGCTAATGAACGTTGATTGAGTATATCCTTAATAGCGTTTTCTCTTTGTTCTAATTGGGTTTCCAACGAAGTGACAATCTTTTTTTGGTTTTTATATCTGAGAGAAGTTTTACCGGAAGAGATGAGAGCCTCCCTAAGGAGCTGTTTAGATTCTTTGACTTTTGTATACATAGCAAGAGTTTGTTCATCTCCTCGGCGTATGACAATAGTGATTTTATTATCTAAATGCATATACTCTGGAGAGCGTTCGCCCCCTTGAATTGAAACCTTCGCTTTTTGTTTACCTAATTTTGTAAGTTCCTTTAAGTTCTTTTTTCTTTGATTATATTTAAAGACCTGTTCACGATAAATAGATACTCTGTTTTTCAGTTGAATGGGCTCCTCAAAACCATCTTTGAGTAAAAAAACTTTTTTGGGAGTAATCACTAGAAGTTCTGCAAATTCGTCATCTTTCGCATAGTTTACATTTGCAGATGGATTTTTGTTTGCCGGATTAGTTGCTCGGAAACTATGAAAACTAATACGCTCATCACTGAGATTTCCAATGTTTTTGAAACTCATCGACGGCTGTAAATGTGACATTTCATAGCGTTCCAACCGTAAAGAAGCTAACAGAAGAGCAGAGAAAAAGAATAGTAAGAATAGAATAAGAATACGATTATGTTTTTTTTTAATGATCATTGGAACTCCTAGTTTTTTTGTGAAAACGGAAAATAGGGTACTGACCCTAAGACACATATATATTTTGTCAAAGCATTTATAGTTATCTAAAATATCGGGATGACTGGATTCGAACCAGCGACCCTCTGCTCCCAAAGCAGATGCGCTACCCCTGCGCTACATCCCGTTATGCATTGTGTGCAAATGAACTCAGTTTTGAACGTTTATTGCTCCGGCTTCTATGAAAGCCATTGGTTAGAGCGTCTACTAAAAAAAGGCTATAGTGTACAAGTGTGATCTTGTTATTTATATTTTTCTTTTTTTACGTATTTTTGCGTTTGTATTGCTTACAGTGGAGCGCATTCCACTGGTCACAGCCAAGCGACTCATAAGAGATTGTTTTTGTTTGATGAGGCGACGTAAAGCAACGGATGATAATTTATTTTTTGTTTTCCCATCCAAGATAGCAACTATTTGCCTTTGTAAAATTTGAATACGTGCATAATCTTTTTTGTAATGAGCACGAGACATTTCAAAGATATGGCTTCCTCTGTCTACCTTGGCCAAACGTTTATCTGGTAAGCGAAGTATGTCCCCCGGAAAAACCAAGTTGATATCTTTAAGCTTTTCATTTCCACTATCATCTAAGGTTTGAAAACCGTTATTACGTGCTAAAGAATTTACGTACTGAGTGATTTCTTGCACAGGGGTTTCTACAGACCCTTCTCCAGGAACATGAATTGATTTCTGGATATTCCCAGGTTTAACCAACTGAACCGCTAAAATTTCCGCAGAGCTATCCCCTAGGGGGGACACACTGCTTGTTAAGTAATTCACCATTTTAAATGTGGTAAAAAGAAGAAGGAGAGTAATGGCAACAATCCCTATGACGGGAGAGGCAGATGATAGTATCTTTGAAAGCCAATCCGAAGCAGAAGAATCCCGAAGAGAAGGGAATGTTATCTTCAATTTATTTTTTATAATATTTTGTAACCAACCAAGAGTACCTCGAGCTTTTACATTTTCTGATGGAGATTGAACACTCATATCTAGACCCAATGCTAAAACAAGTTTCGTAAACCGGGTTCTTTCTACCAAGATGCGCAACTTTTCTTCATAAAACTTTTCGAGAGTTTCCAGAATAAGTTGCAGTCCACGTGTATCCCTTTGGCTACGATCTATAGCACGTCCCCAAGAACGTAGCAAGCGAGGATAAAAATGAGGATTTTCCTTAAGCACTTCAAAGGAAGGAGGCATCTTATACGCTATAAGTTCAGCCGGAATTTTCTTTGTAAAGAGGAAAGCCTTCGTACCTCCAAGGAGAAAAATATGAAACTCAATAGGCTCTTTCTCTAAATTCAACCAACTTTTATAAGAAGTGAATACTGGAATAAATTTCCAGTGTAGATATTTTAGAAGCCTTTTATGGGAAGGTAAGTATACACTTGGATAGGCTGGCAGAGTTTGTACAAAGTTCAGATAACTAATTAGGTTGTTTCTGGTTGTGAAATCTCGAAAAGGTACTTTGATTTTTTTTATTTTTTGAAAAGCTTTTGTTAGTAGGTTAGGGTTGCATTCTAAGCTCGCATGAAGTAAAAGAAAGTCTCTTAGTATCTCGTAGTAAGGTTCCTTAGCAAAAAGAGAAAGAATACCATCCATGAAATGCCCAGTTTGGAGACTTTGATGAAAAACATATTCCTTATGGGGGATTAGGGGGTACCGTCCACTTCGTATACGCTCTTTTTCAAATAGTACTCGAGAATAGTCTCCAGGAATCTGGAGAGCTAAGTGGGCAAGGCTACCGGATAAATCTTCTCTTGTATTGATTGTTTGTATTTCCACATCGTGTGGCGCTTTCAAAAAATCAAAACCCCTTCTTGGCCGAGGCCCACCTATGGGAAAGAGTACCTGGCTAATTTTATCTTGTTCAGGGTCAAGTCGCCAGCTAAAAACCCCATTTGAATTTGCCTTGGAAGCAAAAAAAGCCGTATCCGGTACAAATGGAATGGCATTCCCATCATGCAAATAATAGGGTTTTGTTTTTGTGTAAAATTTCTTTAAACCCGTTGTGATGTCACTTTCCCCTGTGAAAAGGGCAACTGGGCTTTCTTGATTATTTTGACGCCGCATACCTTCGATAAAACCCGAAGTACTTCCAGAGTGAGAGAGAAAAGTCATTACACCATTGGGGCGTATTCTCTCTTCAAAAAGAGAGTGGTGAAAATCAAAGGAGGGATTAAGAAGCACACCCTTACCTTTGAAATTCCAATAAATCGAAGGACGCTTCCCATCTATAGAAGCTTGTTCTCCAAGCCAAAGAAAGCTTCTTCGATCTTCTCTTTCCAACCGGCATGGCTGCTTTTTAAGGGTTTCTTCCATTAGCTCATATTCGTCGTCGAGGTCCTTTTTTCCTCTTTGGGCAAAATAATAATCAAAAATACGGGATGTTCCAGACAGAATGAGAAAATTTCCATTTTCCATTTGGTTAACAGTTATTCTTTTTTTAGAGAGTTTTGAATTTGGTGGCCCAAAAAGCTCTGTTTCTATCGGAAGACCATCCTTTTTACTTCTGACTTTGCTTTTGCTGTATTGACGGGCTACAAGCTTTTGCAATTGCACGACTGTGTCTTTTTCTCCAATGTAATGAACCTTGTCCACGCCCTGTCTTAAACTTTCTTCAACCCATTCCAGCTCTTTCCCGATATTTATGGGTTTTGCTGTAGAGAGTATAACACTATTTATATGGCGCAGGATACCTTCAGGGATTAATCGACCACTGCCCGTCCTGACAAAGGGTTTGCTATCATCTATATGTAAGCCGACGTAAATGAGGAAGCTATCCCGGTCTAATTGAAAAACACGTTCACTTGAGCTGATTTCTCGAATATCTAACTTAGTTTTTTTCTTAGTTTGTTTTTGTTTCATTATTTATTACTTGTACTCAAACTTAAAATTCCCAGCTTCAAAAACATCGCCTTGGGAAATTAATCCTTTGTGGCGTTGCTTTTGAAAAGAAATGAGTTCATTATCTTTTTTATTTGGCTTTAGACAAATGAGCCCCTTTCTATGACTAGTTCGCAGTCTCAAGTGTTGCTTGGCCTTAAAATCTCTAATTTTAAGCTCTACCCCCGATTTCCGTCCAATACGAAAAGCTATTCTGTCTAATTTTTCCAAATTGAATTTTGACTTTATAGAAGGTCCAATGTCCGTATCGTAATACTCTATACATCCCCTTAGTTTAAACTTTCGAAGAACTCTACGGGCGACTAAAGCAAGCACGACAATAATAATTAAAATAACCAGAAAGTATAAAAAGAAACGCAAATTTACTAAAGAATCGATATCCTCTCCTATCTCCTGCAATCCTGCCGATGGAGAATCTCCCAGTTCCTTTACTTGTGGGGAAATTCGATTTAAATTTTCTATGAGTTTGTTGTTGCGTAGCTTCCCTAAAGAGACGTAATATATGTAGGGTGCCTTAAATAAATTTGAAAACCAGTTCCCTTTATCCCAAGAGGCAAGTTGAATAGGCGTTCTTTTCTTCCAAGAGGGAGGATCATCCATACCATCAGACATAATTACAATTAGAATCTGGCGACCGCTAGTCTCTAATTTCTTCTGCAAACGGGAAAGAGAGCTTAGCATTACACCCATGTCGGTATTCGCTCCTCGCGCTTGAAGTGAAATAATTTTTTGAATTGGCTTTTCAATATCAGCTTTATTTTGAATAGAAAAGGTACCGTAAGAACGAGTTGTAGTATCAAATCCCATGACTGTGACACTGTCTCCTGTATTTAACCTCTCCATAAAATCAGAGGCATTATTTTTTATTTTTTTCATCACCTGCTTTCCAAAGCGCATGGATCCAGATGTGTCGATGACGAGCACATAATCTTTCTTGCCTGAACAGGCTAAGCAAAGGATGGCCAAGAAAGCACCCCCTAGTATTTGAGATAAAAATCTAGTCCTAAATTTCATCATATGTTATTCCCCGCGCTATCCTAAGTATGTATTTTTGCAAAAATGAAGTTTGTCCTTAAAAGATCAAGTCTATAATTGGAGACCTAATTAAAAACATTAAAATATAAGTATATTTTGGTGTTTTGTCCTATACAATAAAGATATTATTCATTGTATGTCGTTATGAATAGAGCTATCAGTGATTTATGAAGTAATTATATAATATATATCTTTAGCATTCCGAGTAGTTTCGATTGGATTTGATATAATCCCTTAGATTTATTTGCATTTTTCCATCTCTGTCTAGATATTCCATCAGAAGTATATAAAACCACATGAGGGTATCTTCTCCAGTTTGTATGCCACGATAGGAGCCACCAGCTTCCCAGTCTTTGAGTATAATACCTCTGCCAAGTATACAAATCATATCAACTTGATAATTTAGAGGGACCTCTTTCTTTTCAATTTCTTTAATCAGACTTTCTTTGATATGGACTAGGCCACGTGAAGAAGTATACGAAAAAAGAACGGAGTACAATGGAATAATGGAAGGCGGAGTATTTTTGACTTGGGCAAGATATAAAGATTTGATTGCCCGTGTTAAACTGATGTATCCCCGTAAATTCTGACTATCTATGCTACTTTCTATCTTTAAAAAAGTATAGAGGTCTTGACTAAATACATAGCCTCCTGTCATACTCAGATAGGCTTTACACCATTCTTTATAAACAAGAACATCACAGCTGTTTTTCAGAATTTGTTTTCCATTACGAACCCTGCCAAGTGTCACAGAAAAATCAGTAGGGAGATGTTCTTGTAGAAAGGTATAAAAACTTTGGTATAGGATCCTAGGGTTTTTCACATTTTCGGGAGCGACAGCACCTCCTTTTTTTAGACTTTTTTCCAGAGAGCCTTTTAGAAGTCGTGTTTGGGAAGAAAAATGATCAGTAAACATGCGAAATCTTCACTAGAAAAAGTAGTCAGTGAGCATTCCAAAGGCTTTTTATGGAAGCATCAAACTAGAATAGTTGGAGGGCTTTATTGACATCATGCTTCATGAAAACCTCAAAACGCGAAGAAGCACCTTCAGTTAAATATTTTTGGAGGCGTCCTACATTCTTGATTAGGGGGCCTGTGATTTGGAAAAGAATAATCCCCCCATGTTTTACTTTGCCCCATTTGAATAAGGAATTCAAATCTTGTATCAGTTCCCCTTCATGGTAAACAATGATACGGCACTCTGGATGTTTTACGGTATACGATTCGATGATATTCTTCCACGCTTCAACGTTTCCGTTATGGAAAAGCTCGTTTGTTACCTGAACGGAATATTTAGGCGTGAGCTGTATCTTCACTTTACCTTTGGGTTTTGGTGTGGCGATAGCCCCTTTTTGAGCAACTACTGGCTGTTGTTGCGGAGCAGGGGCAGGGATGGGAGAGGGTTTTTGTTTAGGAGTAGAAGAAGTGTCTATAAAAGCAGGGTCTTCAGCTGGTTTCTTCCCGTTCAAGAGATCAAAGCAAGCGTCAATAACTTTCCTTTCGATAGTTTTTTTAGCCGCATCATTTTGTTCCTTCCTACTAACAGCATAGATGATCATAAGCTCATTTTGTTTTAAGCCTTGGAGCATTTGCCAGTGTTCGAGGTTACAAGGATTAACCGGAATGACCCCTACATACGGATGATGATAGATACAAACCAGTTCAACAGCGTTCCAACGTTGGCAACTCTCCGCTATTTTCTTTAGTTCATTTTCATCATTCAAATCTTTTTTTATATTACGACAAGAATAAGACGCTTGCAACTTCTCACGCAAGACTACTGCAATAATAGGCAAAATCTGCATTCTATCAATAGTATCTTGTTGTAGAAAGTCTTGCAGTAAAGTAGCCAGATTATTCCCTTTTTGAATGGATTCTACTAAGCTCGTTACGCTAACAATATGTTTCAGCGTCTGATTAAAATAATTACGCGTACCTAAGCTCGCGTACTGTCCGGGTAAGATAGTTTTCTTCATGGCACCTGTCTATATAGCTCGCTTGTGAAGACAAGAAATAAAAAAAAGCAGGGACTGTCTTTTGGACAGTCCCTGCTTTTTTGATTGGCTTACCAAAGAGTGGAGACTCTATGCACTGTAAGCGTTGCTTTTTTACAGCCTGTTATAGCTCCTTAAGTCCCATCTCTTTAAGTTTATTATCATAGGAGCTAGGCGTTACATCTGCTGAACCTTGGATACCATCAGACGAACCTCCTCCGCTACTTTCCGAAGCTGATGAGCTATCGCCACCAGTAGAAGCAACGGAACTAGCACCATCCATGCCACCATCCATGGGAGAGGATGATGGGTTAGCGCCTCCACCACCATTATCAGCGGATGAAGAAGAGTCATCATCAGAATCAAATCTTTGATTGATATCGGCCCGTACAGTGGAGCGTCTACGTTTAAAGCTGGCGAAGGCAGCATCAGAAAATCCTTTAGAAACACCAGACAGAAACTCATTTAGCACGTTTGCCATCGATTTCATGATATACTGCTTTCTTTTCGTTGTTGTTAGATCAACATCCAAAAGAATGCCCGGCTGAAGCTGATGAGGGTTGATTTCGTAATCAAACTTATTGAAGTCTTTTTCCAAGACATTCAAACGCTCATCTACAACTACTCTTTCCAGAGGGTTTTGATAGCCGTACATTTCGTTCAGCTTGTTACGCAAATAAACAATACGATCAATAGTATTTTTTATCTCAGTAGTGTACGTGCGATTATTTTTCTCAACGAAAGTGTTGGGGGCATCACGAAACTGAAGCTCATCCCATCTTAGCTCGTCTTCATCATTTAAAAGCTCTTTACGTTCTTTTTTCCACTTGCCCGGCATGATCTTAGCAGCTAAGTCTTCAAAATCAACTACCTTGCGGAAAAAACCAAACTTACGCTTACTTCTTTCATATATCACATGGATCACATCCCAAATAGCTTCCATTTCCCTAAGGTAGGCTGAAATGCGTTGATCGTAAGAACGCTTAAGATCACGTACTTGACTTTGATCAAAATAGACAAGGCGCATAGCATAGCGCTCATCTGGCAAGTTACCATCCTCTTGGTCTTCATACTCGCGAATTTGTGCTTCACGTGCATTTTTCTTGTTATCGCAATACTGATAACCCAATTTTGAAGTATCCAGAATGGATGTAAGGGTATTCACAGCAGTATTGAAACCACGGTTACGAATATTCTCTGAGTCAATGATACCCTTGATTTGCTCCCGCAAATTGAGGGGATCATAGTCATCTTGATCTATTTCTGCACGTAGTCCTTCAATTCTGTCTAAGAACTTCTTAGCTAAAACGGTATAACGTTTAGAGTTTGGATCAGATACAGAGTCGTCTGTAAATTTTGCCGTAGACTTAATCTTTTCGAACATTATTTCGCTACTTCCTAGTTCAGGGCGACCAGCGTCTAAAAGTTCTTCCTTCAGACTATCAATCTCTTTCTCTATGAGATAAGTGATATGATTAGAAAGTTGTTCTTTGAGCAGATGCTCTACTGTAACTTGGTAGTGAAAGATAGGACTAATCAACTCTGAATCTAATATGTTTATAGAGAGCTTGATGTCTGTTACTGTCTTTGGGCGAGTTTTGTTGTCTTTGAACGCACACTTAACGATGGAATAGGCATTTTCTCCTCGAACGAAGGCTCCCACATCTGTTTTTTGGCGTAAAATAGAGTTTGTATCTACCTCTAAATCATAGACTCCTCTCTGGACATGACCTTGTAAGTGTCCATACATATTGACGACAGATTTTTCAATCTCGCCGGTATTGAACTTATCACTCCCCCCCACCTGGTCTAAGATTTCTACAATATCCTTAGGTGAATAGCGAGCAAGTGATTTGATTTCCTCTTTATCTACGAAATCCCGAACTTTCTTGATCATCTCATCTTCAACAGTTATAGAGTAGCGGTTAAACATATTTACGTAAGATTGGTTCACGTAATTATATATTTTGTCCTCTATACCAGCCATAATATCAATATCTTTCATGACCTCTGCTGGTAACTTAGCATGCGTGTACTCTGTAATGTACTTCGCCGCATCATCTATAATTTTTCTGGCTTCGCCCCTTTTACTACGTCCTTCCCATACCAATGAGTTGCGCGAAGAGACCGCACTTGGTATGACCGGGTCGATTTTATTTGGACTTTTTGGAAACTGTCCTGCCATATACTTATTCCTCCGTATTCTATCCTAAACTTTTTAAATTCTCTTTTTGTTAGACAAAAAGAAGTAATCCTCTTTCGTTCTTACCGAAATATTCAAATTGAAAATACATTGTAAAAACAAATCTTTATGCGAAGTTCTTAATAAAATAGAAATGCTTATTCAGCAAACCTTCTTCAATAAAAACTTCTTCCTACACACACTTATCGTAACAAAAGGTACGTTACAAAAGCTCCTTTGGCACCACTTTTTTTCAAGTAGATTTTTTTTATCTCTAAAAGCCATTGAGTAATCAACTTTTGCGAATATACTTCTCTTGAAGAGACATATTCACAAAAATAAAAGGAAAATTCTTTTGAATAAATGTATTTATGTTCAAATCAGTTACCGTTTAAAAAAGACGCATAAAAATCACAATACATTCTGTGTTGCTTATTAGAAAAACTGAATATAATTTTCATTTTACGAGACATAAAGCATTCTTGAAATGGATTATTGTTCAAATATTTTAAAAAGAAAAATCATCATCACGTAAAACTTCATTAGTGCCTTGTTTATTTTTGATTTTCTGATCATCTTCTACAGTAAAACCTCTTCGATTCTCTTGGCTATGTTTTGTTTCCCAAAGAGGTTTTACTGTGACAGGTTCAGTTCCCTGTAAAAAAAATTCCTCTATCTGTTCATTACAATTTGGATCAGGTAAAAATCCAGTGCTTTCGCATATCGTGATTTTATGTAAGTTTTTATATGGGAAGTCGTAACTTTTAGGAGAAGTCTTTTTTATAGCATTATACATATATCTTCCCCAAACAGGTGCAACAAGACCACCTCCGGTACTATTTGCACCGAGAGAAGCGGGTTTGTCGTAGCCTATGTATATAGCTGTTACCAAGGAGGGAGTGAAGCCTACGAACCAAGCATCGGTGCTACGATTTGTAGTCCCTGTTTTCCCAGCTACTTCTCGTCCGGGTATGCGAGCACCCGTTCCTGTACCAAACTCAACAACATCTTTGAGCATAGAGATCATAATCTTTGCAGTACTTGCACTAATGATTTGGCGAGGTTTTTGCTTCTTCCGGATGTCTTCATAATTATAAATGGTGTTCCCGTTTCTATCAACAATACGCTTAATGACATGGGGAAAAACTTCTTTTCCTCCGGAAGGGAAAACAGCGTATGCTTTGGCCATATCCATAGGAGAAAGCCCATAACTTCCCAAAGCTACGGTAGCTTCTTGTGGTAGAAGCACAGGAGGAGACTTGCGATCCATTTGTAGTATTTTTTCTGCGATAGGGTTAATGAATTTTGGGCCTACTTTGCGGTAAACTTGAATGGAAACAGAATTTTTGGAAAGGGTGAGTGCTTTCCGCAAACGAATTTGTCCTTCATAAGAGTTAGAATAATTTTCAGGAGAGTATTCGCTTAGATCTCGGTTGATAAAATGCAACGGTGTGTCGTCAAAGATTGTTGCAGCTGTAACTTTATTTTTGACTTCTTTGTTTTGAGAAGCTTCGATAGCTGAGGCTATAATTATAGGTTTAAAGGCACTACCCGGTTGACGTCTAACACTCTGGAAACGCAATTGTTGATTGTCTGGCTTAAAGCCGGACCCACCAATTACGGCTGTGATTTCCCCACTAAAGGGGAGTAGGCTTACAAGGCCACCTTCTACTTTCTGTTTAGATGCAAAACGTTTTCCGTATAGCAAATGATAGTCTATAGCGCGAGAGATGTTCGTTTCACCCACTAATTGAGAGAGAAAACCTATGTCAGTAGCTAGTTTATTATGAAAAGCAATGGTTAGGTCTCTTTTTTCACGACTCATACTGTTTTTTGCTTTGGCTACTTGAAAGAGTAGAGAAGTGAAATGATAAATATCAGAAAAATCAATATCAAAAATTTTATAATTCCGAAAGGGCGGTTTACGACGTTGTTCAGTAAGCTCTTTGAGATAAGGAATCGTCTCCTTTTCTGCAGCTCTCTGGTGGTTTTGTCGTATGCTTGTGTATATGCGCAGACCATCATTAGATAAAACATCATGAGAACGATATTCTTTGGGCAGTTGACTACGAACAAAGGTGGTTACATAGGGATGGGCATTGAGTCTTTGTCGAAAAGCAGAATCATTAGGCGAGCGGTTTAGAGTGGCATAAAAATCTTTCCTTAGCAAAAAATAGGACTTTTCTGCTTGGTCAGTTGTGATCTCTCCACTCTCTACAAGTCTTTGTAATGTTGACCTAACCTTTTGGACAGAATGACGAGGGTTGAGTATGGGGCTGAAACTTCTAGGCCGTGTAGTTAAGGAAACAAGGAGTGCAGCTTCTCCCCAGTTGAGTTCTTTGCAGCTTTTTTGAAAATAAAATTGAGAGGCAGCCTCTATTCCATTTGTACCATGTCCAAGTGGTACCATATTTAGGTAGTCTTCCATAATCTCTTGTTTTGAGTATTGCCATTCGAGAAGGAACGATAGTATAGCTTCTCTTAACTTACGGAGTACACTACGTTCTCGAGATAAAAAACGTAGGCGGGCTACTTGTTGGGTAATTGTCGAGGCCCCCTCTTTGATCCTGCCTGCGAATATGTTTACCCAAAATGCGCGAAAAATACCCAGGGGGTCTATTCCAGGGTGATACAGAAAGCGTGCATCCTCTACAATAATAAAGGTTCTTACAATCTTGTCCTGCATTGTGAGTATTGGTTCTGCTTTCACATAATTTTTTTGGGAAAGGGTCTGGGTACTTCCTACATTTATTATTTGAGGTTTTAGTGACGCGATTTTTTTTGTGGAATTTTCTGTGAGTATTTGTTTTTTTTCTTTTTCGCTATCCCTTCCCAAATTTTCTTGCAAACGAATGGGGCGTCGAGCTTGGCTATAAAATTCTGTAACGAGAGTATAATGGTTGTTTTGATCTAGAGCGTAGATTTGTGAGGGACGACTGTAGCGGGGAGCTGTTACGAGCTGGTAATAATCATTTGGATGAAAAATGATGGAGAAAATCAGTAGCCCCCCAAGTAAAAAAACGAAAGAGAAAACACAGAGTAGTGTAGAAAAGTCATTTCCCTTTTGCAAAGAAGGAAATAAGCGATATAGTTGTTTATTGTAGCTAAAAAAAATTACACGTGTCAGGAAGCCGGAGCGTAAAGGACGGTTAAAAAGATACTTTTGGTATTTTACGTCTCTATTCACATAACCCTGTTTTTGTACTACAGCTATTTTTTTTAGCTGATCTTCTGTTGTTTTCATTGCCTTATGCCTTCTTTATCCGCTTCGTCAATAATTTTTGTTTTACGTGTGTACAGTTTTATATGGTCTTGCCAAATTAAAAAGAGGAAGCTGGGGCGATAGGATTTTTATAGCCTGTGGGTGACCGTAGGGGTTCCTCTTATTTGTAGGAAAAGTTGTCTATATTAAGGTGCAAACTGGTAGATTTTCACCTGTGCGGGATTAGCGTGCTACGCTCTCCAAAACGGTCCTTCTAATTACAAAAAGCATACACAGTTTGTTTTTATCCGCTGTGAGATTTTTGTTTTCTGAAAGCGTGTCTGCTTACGTGGAAGGCTTTCTTTGAAAGGCTGACCTTCTATATAAACGAGAATAACTTTGGCGGAGACGAATATTATTTCTCTTAGCCTTTTTTTTTGAGCTAGCATAGGGAAGCTCTGAAAAATAATACTCGAAAAACACAAGCTTTTGAACACCTCTTCGTAAAACCTTGCGATTATGGGTACTACTTTTTACTTCAGAATGGCTTATAAATGCGAAAGATCCATAGTATTCTGGTTTTTCAAGGCCGACTAAATAGTTAAGCTTGAAAAAGGCACTATATTAAGAAAATGCCATAACCCATACTTCCTTTTTTAAGGAAAAATCAGTCAGATATTGCGGAATAAATTTAAGCCAAGAAAAAGCTTTTAGCAATTTTCTCATATTAAAGCCAGCACCTAGTAAAACCGCATACCTCTTATCACCTTCTTGCGTTAAGAGGTGATTTCTTCGTACACCTCAATCATACATTCTTCATGTGACCAATGATGGGTTCAATAGCTGCTCTTCTTTTCATCCACTTGCGTAAACTACGTTTCATTTTTTTCTTCTTCTTTGCGCCAACAATGTGAACGGTTATCCCATCTTTAACTTTCGCTCCTCTATAACCTCTATCCACAAAAACTTCTTTTACGCTTAATGAATTGGGTAAAAACCTTTCTACCTGTTCTATGGCTGATGGTAATGTATGCCCATCAAAAGGCTTACCGTGTTTTGCCATCGCGCCTAAAACAAAGTTACCTTGACTACTTGTCACGTAACTCGCCTTACATCCAAATTCATACTTCTTATGCGTTTTCCCTTTAGAGATGCATTCTACTTCCGGCGCATGTAAACTACAAACTTTGTTTTTGCTATTCTTGTTTTGAGCGTAAAGACGGTGAAGAAGACACAAAGAAGATTCATAGTTTTTATGTAAATCCATAGAATGCAATTTACGCTCTACATCCCGTAAAACACGACCAAAATAGGTTTTTAAGCTCTTTTGCTCACGCCTTGCAAGTCTGTATTTACGTCCTCTAAAGTATCGGTTCTGCATTAATAATGACTTTTTAGATAAACGAGAATAACTTTGGCGAAGACGAATATTATTTCTCTTAGCCAGTTCTGACAAATATTGTAAAGCTTTAAAATATAGTTTACCATCTGTTGGATATGTAATGGCCTTTTCCTGAACTGTTGTATCTACATTTACTTTTTGGACATGATGTCTACGCAGTAATTTATTAGAAAGAGCACAACGAATTGTTTCTTCTAAAAGCTTTTCTATCCCTCCCTTTAGATTTTATACGCTTACGCCATCTGCTTAATGTGCTGTGATCACAAGGAGCTTCCTGCTGGAATTCTTGGCATCCGCAAAAGTATTGCCAATAGACATTTTGAACCCATTTATCTAAAACACTTTCATCACTTTCATTAAATGTGGCTTTTAAGTAATGCAGTCCTACCATCAAGCGGGTTAACTTGGCTGGGCGGCCGTTGTCAGGACAATAGAGTTTACCAAATTCAGTATCAAACTTTTCCCAATCTATTTTCTGAGCTAAACGAAATAAGGGCTCATTATGATTGAGCATACCGTCCAAATTCGTCTTAAACAAGTCTCTTTGATAATCATTTTTTTTTTGAGCTAACATAGGGAAGCTCTGAAAAAGAATGCTTGAAAAACACAAGCTTTTGAACACCTTTTCGCAAAACCTTGCGATTATGGGTACTACTTTTTACTTCAGAATAGCTTATAAATGCGAAAGATCCATGGTATTCTGGTTTTTCAAGGCTGACTAAATAGTTAAGCTTGAAAAAGGCACTATATTAAAAAAATGCCATAACCCATACTTCCTTTTTTAAGGAAAAATCAGTCAGATATTGCAGAATAAATTTAAGCATGGAAAAAGCTATGGAAAAAGCTTTTAGCAATTTTCTCATATTAAAGCCAGCACCTAGTAAAACCGCATACATCTTATCACCTTCTTGCGTTAAGAGGTGATTTCTTCGTACACCTCCATCGTTTTTCATGTGACCAATGATGGGTTCAATGGCTGCTCTTCTTTTCATCCACTTGCGTAAACTACGTTTCATTTTTTTCTTCCTCTTCGCGCCAACAATGTGAACGGTTATCCCATCTTTAACTTTCGCTCCTCTATAACCTCTATCCACAAAAACTTCTTTTACGCTTAATGAATTGGGTAAAAACCTTTCTACCTGTTCTATGGCTGATGGTAATGTATGCCCATCAAAAGGATTACCGTGTTTTGCCATCGCACCTAAAACAAAGTTACCTTGACTACTTGTCACGTAACTCGCCTTACATCCAAATTCATACTTCTTATGCGTTTTCCCTTTAGAGATGCATTCTACTTCCGGCGCATGTAAACTATAAACTTTGTTTTTGCTATCCTTGGTTTGATCGTAAAGACGGTGAAGAAGACCCAAAGAAGATTCATAATTTTTATGTAAATCCATAGAATGCAATTTACGCTCTACATCCCGTAAAACACGGCCAAAATAGGTTTTTAAGCTCTTTTGCTCACGCCTTGCAAGTCTGTATTTACGTCCTCTAAAGTATCGGTTCTGCATTAATAATGACTTTGGCGAAGACGAATATTATTTCTCTTAGCCAGTTCTGACAAATATCGTAAAGCTTTAAAATATAGTTTACCATCTGTTGGATATGTAATGGCCTTCTCCTGAACTGTTGTATCTACATTTACTTTTTGGACATGATGTCTACGCAGTAATTTATTAGAAAGAGCACAACGAATTGTTTCTTCCAAAAGCTTTTCCATCCCTTTAGATTTTATACGCTTACGCCATCTGCTTAATGTGCTGTGATCACAAGGAGCTTCCTGCTGGAATTCTTGGTATCCGCAAAAGTGTTGCCAATAGACATTTTGAACCCATTTATCTAAAACAGTTTCATCACTTTCATTAAATGTGGCTTTTAAGTAATGCAGTCCTACCATCAAGCGGGTTGACTTGGCTGGGCGGCCGTTGTCAGGACAATAGAGTTTACCAAATTCAGTATCAAACTTTTTCCAATCTATTTTCTGAGCTAAACGAAATAAGGGCTCATTATGATTAAGCATACCTTCCAAATTCGTCTTAAACAAGTCTCTTTGATAATCATTTTTTTTTGAGCTAGCATAGGGAACCTCTGAAAAATAATGCTTGAAAAACACAAGCTTTTGAACACCTTTTCGCAAAACCTTGCGATTATGGGTACTACTTTTTACTTCAGAATAGCTTATAAATGCGAAAGATCCATAGTATTCTGGTTTTTCAAGGCTGACTAAATAACCAAGGACAAATCAAGCCGTATCTCTTAGATAGAACCTTCTAAAATGAAGACTTATATTGGTCTAAAATTTGCCTCAGCTTCATTAATAACTGATCTTTTTCGAATTGGTTCTTTTTTTCTAGCCAATTAATGAGATGCTTCCCATTGGGAACAATTAATAAGTCTCTTGGAGAGTGGGCTAGAGAGTACAATTTTTTGCCAAATGAGATGGGAACAATCATGTCATGCTTGCCATGAATAATGAGAATTGGTAATGGGCTTAACTTGGCGATTAAATTTGTTGTTGCGTGATAATCTGAGAGAAAAACGTAGCTCAGAAGGCCAAAGGGTGGGGATATAGCTTGGTTTATCCTTTTACGTCCAAGATTTTGAAAAGAGTCAAAGCCCCCTTCCAGGACTATGCCCGCAATATATTTGTTCTCTTTTAGGCCTAGGAATGTATGAATAACGATTACGCTTCCCAGACTCTGACCGTATAAAATTAAAGGTGTCTTCTTTTTTTGATTTTTCTCTTGTAATTCTTTAACAAGAAGAATAGTATCCGCAATAATTTTTTTTGTGTTGGGTGAGCCTTCTGATTGGCCATAGCCACGATAGTCAAAAGTAAAAAGATTGTACCCTTCCTGTACAAGCCATATTAATTTCAGATATTGAGCGGTTAAGTTTTGACTGTTTCCATGAAATTGAATGATGGTTGCCTTTGGCTTTTTAGCCAAGGAAGGGAAGTACCAACTATGTATTAAGTTTTTATCTATGCCAAATAAAAATTGCTCTTTATACGATAAGCGAAAAAGATGAGGGTCAGAATAATGTAAGCGCGTAGGATGATAGATTAGACTATCTGTACAAAAAAAGAGGGAACACGCTCCACAGAGGATAATAAAAGCTTTTAAATACATGTCTTTTTTCTCTAAAAAAAATAAAGCCCATATAATATATCATGATAATTATTTTGAAAGGAAAAAAATTACTCGCCATTCAAGATTTTTTTGTAAATTTTTTATGTAATGAAAATCTATCTGAAATATATTAGGTACGCGATGCCAGTTGTAATAAATAAATTCAGCGCTAAGTTTATACTTCCAACTTTTTCCCCTCCAAGCAAAATAAACATCCCTTCTGGACCAATCTGGTGTTCTTGTGGGTAGTGTTTAGCATAGCGATAACGTGCTCCAAATAATGCGCTTATATTGACTGGGAGATTTTCAAATATACCCCATGTAATGTAGCGCCTCCTAAAGCGCGAGTATAAGTATTTTGGGAGGGGCCTTTTGACCTTCCCCCAAAAGAGTGGACAGTCCACTTTACATTATGGAGGAAGAAAACATGGAAACAAACACTATCAAGGCGTCAGCTAAACGCTATGATGAACAATTTAAGAAGGATGCGGTATAGACTTACTGGATCAAAAATAAGCTTTTAGCAAAAAAGGTCAGTGAAGCTTTTGAGGTATCTCAAACTACACTCTATGAAATGGCGTAGGAAATATGAGTTTAATAACTCTGATCCTAATCGTTCTATTAGAGGCGGAATTATCTAGGCTTCGCAAAGAGTGTTCTGAACTTCGTCAAGAAAGGGATATCTTAAAAAAGTCAGTAGCCATTTTCATAAAACCACAGAAATGAAGTTTCAATTTATTGAAAAATATCGCTCCTCATTTCCTGTGCAGAAAATGTGCTCTTTATTCACTATTTCAAGGAGCGGTTTTAATGTTTGGGTAAAACATAAAACAAGTAAAAGGGCTTTCGAGACACAAAAACTTGAAAATATGATTAAGGATATTTTTCATAAGTTTAAGGGTATTTATGGCTCTCCAAGGATTACGTCAGAATTGCATGATATGCGATGTAAGGTTTCAGAAAATAGAGTAGCTAAAGTCATGAGAAATATAGAACTTTCTGCCCAAATTAAGCCTAAATTCAAGGTTCTGACTACAAATTCAGCTCATGCTTACCCTATTTCTAAGAACTTACTAGGACAGGAATTTAATATCCTTGAACCTAATAAGGTCTGGGTTTCTGATATCACTTACATTAAATCAGCCGTAGGTTGGTTATATCTATGTGTGATACTTGATTTATGTAGCAGAAAAATAGTTGGTTGGGCTCTTGCAGATCACATGAGAACAGAAATGGTCCTAGAAACTTTGTCTAGAAGCTTTGGCCAGAGCCGTTGCTCAAAATAAGCCTAAAGAAGGGTTTGATTTTTCATTCTGACAGGGGAAGTCAATACGCGAGTTATCAATTTAGGAGCAAGCTTGATAAATATGGATTTGTATCCAGTATGAGCCACAAAGGTAACTGCTATGATAATGCTGTTGCAGAGTCTTTTTTTGGGAGTTTGAAAATAGAGGAGGTATATAAAAATACATATCTAAATATATTTGAAGTTAGGAGAAATATTTTTGAGTATATTGAGGTATTTTATAATAGGCGTAGAAAACATTCATTTTTAGGATATAAGAGTCCTATCAAATTTGAGGAAAAATACTATGCTGCTTAATGAAAAAAAAGCTAAAAAAGACTGTACTAAATATTGGGGGAAGGTCAATTTCTTTGTACCGGTTAATATGTTCATAAAATCCTCCAAGGTAGATCTATGCTGTATCCATGTTTTTCACCATACGCCCCGATCACACCTTGCTCTTCATATGACAGGGTTTCGGGGTATTTTAGGGGAATCACCACCAACGGTTACATTGTATTCTATTCGCTCTCAGGGTCAAACTAATTTTAAATAAAAATTGAATGAATTTCTTGGGAAAATTTGTGATTGGAAGGGTTTCCTATGAAAGAAAGCTTTGCTGAGGCAAAGCTTTTGATTTTGAGGGTGCGAAAAAGGCGGCTCCACATGGGAAACAAGCGAAACGGGGAGGCTTGGTTGGGAAGAAGACGTTCTTTATGGAGAGCTTTGCTGGAGCAAAGCTCTCGACTTTAAGGGCGCGAAAAAGGCAAGGCTTCACATGGGAAACAAGTGAAGCCTGTTTTTATCTATTGTGGGACTGTTGTGAAATGTAAACGATGGGAAGGTCAAGAAGATCCAATAGAGTGCTGTGAATCGCCGCTTCTACCATAAAAATAAGCGAAGCTTGTTTTTATCCACAGACTCTGGCTTATTTTAACGAGGCGAGTGACCGTTCGTGCTAGACCTTCAAGGAGGGAAGTTTTTTTATGCTAAAAGAATTGGAAAAGAGCATAACCATCATACTCTTAAGGGAATTAGTTCGTTAAGCTTGAAAAAGGCACTATATTAAGAAAATGCCATAACCCATACTTCCTTTTTTAAGGAAAAATCAGTCAGATATTACGGAATAAATTTAAGCCAAGAAAAAGCTTTTAGCAATTTTCTCATATTAAAGCCAGCACCTAGTAAAACCGCATACATCTTATCACCTTCTTGTGTTAAGAGGTGATTTCGTCGTACACCTCCATCATTCTTCATGTGACCAATGATGGGTTCAATAGCGGCTCTTCTTTTCATCCACTTGCGTAAACTACGTTTCATTTTTTTCTTCCTCTTTGCGCCAACAATGTGAACTGTTATCCCATCTTTAACTTTCGCTCCTCTATAACCTCTATCCACAAAAACTTCTTTTACACTTAATGAATTGGGTAAAAACCTTTCTACCTGTTCTATGGCCGATCCGTATGGCCGATCCGATGGTAATGTATGCCCATCAAAAGGATTACCGTGTTTTGCCATCGCGCCTAAAACAAAGTTACCTTGACTACTTGTCACGTAACTCGCCTTACATCCAAATTCATACTTCTTATGCGTTTTTCCTTTAGAGATACATTCTACTTCCGGTGCATGTAAACTATAAACTTTGTTTTTGCTATCCTTGGTTTGATCGTAAAGACGGTGAAGAAGACACAAAGAAGATTCATAATTTTTATGTAAATCCATAGAATGCAATTTACGCTCTACATCCCGTAAAACACGGCCAAAATAGGTTTTTAAGCTCTTTTGCTCACGCCTTGCAAGTCTGTATTTACGTCCTCTAAAGTATCGGTTCTGCATTAATAATGACTTTTTAGATAAACGAGAATAACTTTGGCGAAGACGAATATTATTTTTCTTAGCCAGTTCTGACAAATATTGTAAAGCTTTAAAATATAGTTTACCATCTGTTGGATATGTAATGGCCTTTTCCTGAACTGTTGTATCTACATTTACTTTTTGGACATGATGTCTACGCAGTAATTTATTAGAAAGAGCACAACGAATTGTTTCTTCCAAAAGATTTTCTATCCCTCCCTTTAGATTTTATACGCTTACGCCATCTGCTTAATGTGCTGTGATCACAAGGAGCTTCCTGCTGGAATTCTTGGTATCCGCAAAAGTGTTGCCAATAGACATTTTGAACCCATTTATCTGAAACAGTTTCATCACTTTCATTAAATGTGGCTTTTAAGTAATGCAGTCCTACCATCAAGCGGGTTAACTTGGCTGGACGGCCATTGTCAGAACAATAGAGTTTACCAAATTCAGTATCAAACTTTTTCCAATCTATTTTCTGAGCTAAACGAAATAAGGGCTCATTATGATTGAGCATACCTTCCAAATTCGTCTTAAACAAGTCTCTTTGATAATCATTTTTTTTTTGAGCTAACATAGGGAACCTCTGAAAAATAATGCTTGAAAAACACAAGCTTTTGAACACCTTTTCGTAAAACCTTGCGATTATGGGTACTACTTTTTACTTCAGAATAGCTTATAAATGCGAAATATCCATAGTATTCTGGTTTTTCAAGGCTGACTATATAAACGGGGCTTTGATAGGGCAAAGCCCCGATATTTAAGGGCGCGAAAAAGGCAAGGCTCCACATGGGAAACAAGCGAAGCTGGGGAGGGTTGCTTGGGAAGAAGGCGTTCTGTGGAAGGCGTTCTTATGGAGAGATTTGCGATTGGAAAGTTTTCCTATGTAAGGGAGGCTTTGCTGAAGCAAAGCCCTCGATATTTAAGGGCGCGAAAAAAGCAAGGCTCCCACGTGAGAGACAAGTGAAGCTGGGAAGCTCTCATGGTGGGAGGCGTTCGTGGTAGGCTTTGCTAGAGCAAAGCTCCCGATTTTAAGGGCGCGAAAAAGGCGAGGCTTCCACGTGGGAAACAAGCAAAGTTTGTTTTTATCCATGACAAAAAATCAGAAGGCTTCTCCTATCCAAAGCCCGCGATTGTAAGCCTCACAAAAAACGTCTCTACACAAAGGGCTGTTTCCCCCATGACCTTCCAGAATCGCCACTCCAATCGTAAAAACAAGCGAAGCTTGTTTTATCTACCCAAAGCCCGTTTTTATCCACGACTCTGGCTTGTTTTAACGAGGCGAGTGACCGTTCGTGATAGACGTTCAAGGAGGCTTTTGTGAAGAGCTTTGCTTGGAAAGTTTTCCTATGTAAAGGGAGCTTTGCGATTGGAAGGCTTTGTGTTAGTAGGCTTTGCCAAGGCAAAGCTAGGGCAAAGATAGAGCAAAGCTCCCGATTTTAAGGCGCGAAAAAGGCAAGGCTTCCACGTGGGAAACAAGCAAAGTTTGTTTTTATCCATGACAAAAAATCAGAAGGCTTCTCCTATCCAAAGCCCGCGATTGTAAGCCTCACAAAAAACGTCTCTACACAAAGGGCTGTTTCCCCCATGACCTTCCAGAATCGCCACTCCAATCGTAAAAACAAGCAAAGCTTGTTTTATCCACAAAACTTGTTTTATCTACACAAAGCCCGTTTTTATCCACGACTCTGGCTTGTTTTAACGAGGCGAGTGACCGTTCGTGATAGACGTTCAAGGAGGCTTTTGTGAAGAGCTTTGCTTGGAAAGTTTTCCTATGTAGTCAGCCTTGAAAAACCAGAATACTATGGATATTTCGCATTTATAAGCTATTCTGAAGTAAAAAGTAGTACCCATAATCGCAAGGTTTTGCGAAAAGGTGTTCAAAAGCTTGTGTTTTTCAAGCATTATTTTTCAGAGGTTCCCTATGTTAGCTCAAAAAAAAAATGATTATCAAAGAGACTTGTTTAAGACGAATTTGGAAGGTATGCTCAATCATAATGAGCCCTTATTTCGTTTAGCTCAGAAAATAGATTGGGAAAAGTTTGATACTGAATTTGGTAAACTCTATTGTCCTGACAATGGCCGTCCAGCCAAGTTAACCCGCTTGATGGTAGGACTGCATTACTTAAAAGCCACATTTAATGAAAGTGATGAAAGTGTTTTAGATAAATGGGTTCAAAATGTCTATTGGCAACACTTTTGCGGATACCAAGAATTCCAGCAGGAAGCTCCTTGTGATCATAGCACATTAAGCAGATGGCGTAAGCGTATAAAATCTAAAGGGATGGAAAAGCTTTTAGAAGAAACAATTCGTTGTGCTCTTTCTAATAAATTACTGCGTAGACATCATGTCCAAAAAGTAAATGTAGATACAACAGTTCAGGAAAAGGCCATTACATATCCAACAGATGGTAAACTATATTTTAAAGCTTTACAATATTTATCAGAACTGGCTAAGAGAAATAATATTCGTCTTCGCCAAAGTTATTCTCGTTTATCTAAAAAGTCATTATTAATGCAGAACCGATATTTTAGAGGACGTAAATACAGACTTGCAAGGCGTGAGCAAAAGAGCTTAAAAACCTATTTTGGCCGTGTTTTACGGGATGTAGAGCGTAAATTACATTCTATAGACTTACATAAAAATTATGAATCTTCTTTGTGTCTTCTTCACCGTCTTTACGATCAAACCAAGGATAGCAAAAACAAAGTTTATAGTTTACATGCACCGGAAGTAGAATGTATCTCTAAAGGAAAAACGCATAAGAAGTATGAATTTGGATGTAAGGCAAGTTACGTGACAAGTAGTCAAGGTAACTTTGTTTTAGGCGCGATGGCAAAACATGGTAATCCTTTTGATGGGCATACATTACCATCGGCCATAGAACAGGTAGAAAGGTTTTTACCCAATTCATTAAGTGTAAAAGAAGTTTTTGTGGATAGAGGTTATAGAGGAGCGAAAGTTAAAGATGGGATAACAGTTCACATTGTTGGCGCAAAGAGGAAGAAAAAAATGAAACGTAGTTTACGCAAGTGGATGAAAAGAAGAGCCGCTATTGAACCCATCATTGGTCACATGAAGAATGATGGAGGTGTACGACGAAATCACCTCTTAACGCAAGAAGGTGATAAGATGTATGCGGTTTTACTAGGTGCTGGCTTTAATATGAGAAAATTGCTAAAAGCTTTTTCTTGGCTTAAATTTATTCCGCAATATCTGACTAATATTTCCTTAAAAAAGGAAATATGGGTTATGGCATTTTCTTAATATAGTGCCTTTTTCAAGCTTAACTATGTAAGGGAGGCTTTGCTGAAGCAAAGCCTCCGATTTTAAGGGCGCGAAAAAGGCAAGGCTTCACATGGAAAACAAGCAAAGTTTGTTTTTATCCATGACAAAAAATCAGAAGGCTTATCCTATCCAAAGCCCGCGATTGTAAGCCTCACAAAAAACGTCTCTACACAAAGGGCTGTTTCCCCCATGACCTTCCAGAATCGCCGCTCCAATCGTAAAAACAAGCGAAGCTTGTTTTATCTACACAAAGCGCGTTTTTATCCACGACTCTGGCTTGTTTTAACGAGGCGAGTGACCGTTCGTAATAGACGTTCAAGGAGGCTTTTGTGAAGAGCTTTGCTTGGAAAGTTTTACTGAAGGGAACTTACCAAAGGAAACTTTGGGTTGGAAGGGTTTCCTATGAAAGAAAGCTTTGCTATTGAAAGGCTTTGTGTTAGTAGGCTTTGCCAAGGCAAAGCTAGGGCAAAGATAGAGCAAAGCTCCCGATTTTAAGGGCGCGAAAAAGGCGAGGTTCCACATTGGAAACAAGCAAAGCTGGGGAGGGTTGCTTGGGAAGAAGGCGTTCTGTGGAAGGCGTTTTTTATGGAGAGCTTTGCCAGGGCAAAGCTCCCGACTTTAAAGGCGCGAAAAAGGCGAGGTTCCACATTGGAAACAAGCAAAGCTGTTTTCTATCCAATTGTAATCAAACAAAGCCGGTCCTCACCAGAATCGCCGATTCCATCGCAAAAACAAGCAAAGCTTGTTTTATCTACTCAAAGCCTGTTTCTACCCACAACTCCGGCTTGTTTTATCTACCAAATCCTGTTTTTATCCACAGACTCTGACTTATTTTAACGAGGCGAGTGGCCATTCGTGCTAGGCGTTCAAGGAGGGAAGTTTATTTATGCTAAAAGAATTGGAAAAGAGTACAACCATCATACTCTTAAAGGAATTGGTTCTATGCGTAGGATATATAAACGGGGAAGCCCTAAGGTCAACTTGGAAGGTTTGTTACATGGAATTGGGTATGACCTCAAGAAACAAAACAAACATATAATTCATGGAGGCTTAGACTGGGCTGCTCAATCACATAATATATTTTAAAACTAAAATATATTAAGAAGACCAAAAAACAACTATACAAAATATGCAAACTACTTGTCCAAAAGACGGGAAAACAATCAATCGCAAAATGGACCATAGCTAGAAAATACACCTTACTTCCCCAGTATCCACTTATTGGAATTAAATATTCAACAGACAACTTCCGTGGAGACCATTTAGAGGCACTACTTTTCAGTTTTATCCTTTACCTCACCTTTCAATTGAGTATTCAATTTGGAAGTGCCTTTCTTTTCATTAGTTTGTTTTTGCGGAATACTTGTAGGTTCATTGCTCTGTAGATTGGCCGGAGTATCCTTTTCAGTAGATGGTGGTCCTCCATCTGCAAAGGCAACGGCTGCCAATATGGAAAAAGTAAAGAAAGCCGCCGCAAGCCACCAAGTGAGTTTTGTAACCACATCCATCGTAGACGCCCCAAAGGCCGTATTCGAGCCTGTACCACCAAAAATCCCAACACTTCCGCCCTTACCTGATTGTATTAAAATCAGAAAGATCATAAAGAGACAGACGATGACAGAAAAAAATAAGGAAAAGGTTTGTAAAATTGCCATAACGGAAAAGATTGCGTACATTGCACGAGTGGAGCTTCACACTCTTTTTGTCAAATAGATATTGATAAAGGGTAGAATAGATTCTGAGGATAGAAAAAAATCGTTTGTTTTTATCTAGAATTTGAATTGAGACACTAATAGAATATGCTAAAAGAAGCCATAGTACCAGAACTTGGAGAAGGTATCAAGAGTGCTCAGATTACCTCTGTGATGGTAAGTGAAGGAAGTACTGTTCAGAAGGGACAAGCTGTAGTTGAGGTAGAAAGCGATAAGGCTACTCTTGAAATTCCAAGTGAGATAGCCGGCATAATTCAGCAAATTCATATCAAGAATGGCCAGAATATTCAGTCTGGGCATGTCCTTTTGACTATAGAAGTCGGGGAAGATCTCTCTCCTTTGCCTTCTGAGAAGAAAGAAAATGTTGGTGAGTTGCCTGAAATAACAGGAGATGATAGGGCCTCTCCATCAGAGGAGGAGTCGCAAGAGCTGCCATTATACCCTAATGTTCCTAACGATCTTAATCAGAAAGCTTCCGTTCCTGCGATTCCCTTCCAACGGCAATCTCCCTCTATAACATCCCCTTCTCGGCCTCCTATACCAGCCTCACCATCTGTTCGTCGTTTAGCCCGAGAATTAGGAATTGATATTTACGATGTCGTTGGTTCTGGCCCCGATAAACGTATTTGTATTCAAGATGTGAAAGATCATATAAAAAGGCATATGGAGGCATCACCTTCTCCAAGCTCTTCTGGTTTTCCAAAGCGTTTTACGAATCTTCCTGATTTTTCTGCTTTTGGGCCATTCCGTAGAGAAAAAATGAGCCATATTCGTCAAAAAACAGCGGAAAAAATGCATTTTTCTTGGCTTGAGATACCACATGTGACTCAGTTTGACGATGCAGATATTACAGCTCTAGAGAGCTTTCGACAAAGGAAGAACAAAGGGCTAAAAAGCAAAGGAATAAAAATAACTGTAACGGCCATCTTTTTGAAGATAACGGCTCTGGCTTTGCGTCAGTTTCCACAGTTTAATTCTAGTGTGGATATGCAGAAAAATGAAATCGTTTATAGAGATTATGTGCATTTGGGAGTTGCTGTAAATACACCAAGAGGGCTATTAGTGCCTGTTATACGAGATGTAGATAAAAAGGATATACTTACTATCGTTTGGGAATTGGATGATCTGGCGAGAAGAGCTCGTGACAAAAAAATAAGGCCCGAAGAGTTACAAGCTTCTTGTTTTACTTTAAGTAATTTAGGTGGTTTAGGGACAACATATTTTACCCCCATTATAAACTGGCCAGAAGCGGCTATTTTGGGCTTGGGTAGAGCCAAACTTCAGGGTGTCTTAGAGCATGCTGTTTTACAACAACGTCTACTCTTGCCTCTTTCCCTCTCTTACGATCACAGACTGCTGGATGGGGCAGATGCGGCTATTTTTTTGCGTTGGATAGCCGAAAATATTGCGTACCCTTTAAACCTATTGTAACCCCCTCCTCATCTCCATTCAATTGTGGGTTTTGTGATAAAATTGAGCTGAGAAAGCTATGAAAGCTGATAGCCAAGCTATTTTTTCTCCTCCACCTCTTTCTCACTTGACCGTAGAAATAAGAAGAACTAGAATCATCTACAGTGCTTCCCTCCCAAGCAAAAGTGCTAATCGTTGATGATGTTCGATCTATACGCGAGGCCATTCTCCAATATCTTAAAGGCCAGTTTTCTGTTTTAGAAGCCTCTTGTGCTGAAGAGGCTATTGAAATTTGTGCGAAAAATAAAATTCATTTAGTGATTACAGATATGAAAATGCCCGGCATGTCCGGGGTAGAAATGATAAGTATTTTACGTAATAGTGATCCAGATATGCAATTTGTTTTGATGACGGCCTATAATATAGACGATTTGATTGGGATCATGCGAAAGGAAAACATTTGGAATATTGTACCGAAGTCAGTTTTTTTGGAGCCAAAACAAATTTTAACTCTTGCTCATAAATTATTTTGTAGTGATCCTTTTGGTATCCACTATTATTTTCCAGATGCCCAAATTCGAGAGATACATATCTCTGATGTACATCGTATGCATAAAGAACTGGGTAAAGGTGGTATTCCAAGGGAGAACTATTATCGTTGTCGCATTAATACTCCAGAAGAGAACCGATGTATAGGCGGTAAAGTCAGTCAGCTTTTACTTGATAGTGGGGGGGGGCAAAGTGTTCCGCAAGTGGTAGAGGAACTGAGCGCGAATGCCCTTCGTTGTACTCCAGAAGGCGAGGGATTTGAATTGTGTTTTGGTTTTTTAGAAGGTAATTCGGTACTTGGCTTTGTGGATTATCAAGGTCTTTTAGATTGTAATCAAATACTTTTGAATATAGAACGGCAAGTTACTATAGATGAGATTTCTGGTTTACCCATAGGTTTAGAAGATACAAGTGGTCGTGGTCTTTACATCAGCAGAGAAGAGTGTGAATCTCTAATTTTCAATCTTGATCCGGGAAAGAAAACAGAAATTATTGGCATACTCAAGGAAACGTCTATGCATCGTACCCGAGGTATTTCCATTTTTCAAAAATCAGACTCAAGCCCCATCTGATTTCATTTTGTACACCCGTTTTTTATTTGCGTGTTACTTTTCTCGGAAAGAAGCTGTAAAAATACCTAAGCCCCTAGGGAAGGAGCGATCTCCGTCTTTTCCATATTTTTTAGGAATTTGACTCAGACTTTTTATCTTTTGATTATATTCTTCACTATGGTAATCTTTAGCTAATGGGTCTCTGTTTTTAGCAGTATCTTTTCCTTCTTCTGGAAGGCTTTCTATGTGTAGACTTTGCGTTGGGAAAGCAAAATCAATTTCTAGGTCTTTAGCAAGGCGGTATATTTCCAGATATACATTTTGTCTTTCTACAAGCTCTGTGCTCCAATCTGGTACAGCGAGATAAAAGTAGATCATAATAATCAGGCCACTATCCCCATATTCTTTAAAAACAACATGATAGTAGTCTTTCCTTGTAAAAGAATTTGCCTTGATAATATTTTTGATACCCTCTAGAAAAAGCTCTACTTGATGGGGCGTTGTCGAATATGTAACACTTAGGTTCGCAACAACTCGACGGAATTTACGGGCTCCCATATTATCAATTTGTGAACTAGCGACTTCTGAATTGGGAATAGAAATGACAGAATTATAAAACGTTCGAATGCGAGTGGAACGAAAACCAATATCTTCTACATTCCCTTCGGCTTCTTTAATTTTCACCCAATCTCCTATTTGAAAAGGGCGATCAAAAATAATCATTAGAGAGCCAAATAGATTGGCGACAGTATCACGGGCGGCCAGAGCAAAGGCAAGACCACCTAAACCTAGACCTGCCAATACAGAAGCAATATTGATGCCTAGATTTTGTACAGCTAAGAGTACCCCAGCAACCAAAGTTAGAATCTTTAAAGAACGAGAAAGTAGGGGAGCTAATTGATCATCTAATCTTGATTCAGAACGGAAGGCTATTTGGGTCAGGTAACTGGAGAAATGATTAACAGTTTGATAGGCAAGCCATATCAAACAAATACTCAAAAATAGTTTGAGAAGTATGCCTACAGAGGTGAGGGCCGGTTCTTGAAGCTGAAGAACAAGTAGGCTAAGAAACCAAAAGATAATGGCAACGAGATAGCTAAGGGGTTTGACTATACTATGCAATAAATTATGTAAACCAAATTGCGATGGTTTTGATTTTGATAAAATACGCAGAAAAATAAGTAAGCCATAGCGAAAGAATGTACGAAAAGTAAAACCAATCAGTATAGCCAAGAATATACCCAACCATTGCCACCAATCAACAGATAAAAAAGGCTTCTTAAACCATTCCGGAAGTTTTTTTTCAAACCAAGGCTCGCTGTAACCGCTCCCTTGATTAATCTTTGTAAGATAGGGCAGATGCCGTACCCTTTTATAAAAATCATAGGCTTGTTTGACTGTTTGCTTAGCAAAAAGGTATTCCCCAGCTTTCTCTCCTGTTTTGCTCCTTTGTATAATAATTTCCGTGTTCGCTAGTCGCCAGCTTCCTTTTTTATCACTATCAAAGTCTTTGTCGGGTACTTGAGAGTAATCTATAATTGTGATACGGTCAATAACTTCTTTTAGATAAATGGCCGCCTCTTTCCCTCTTTGCTCTCGCAATAGAGTTGGGACACTCTCTAGGTTAAGAGTTTTGATTGCCCGATTGAGTTTTTCTTCAGCTTTCGTTTTTGAAGTACTTGTTTTTTCTTTTCGATAGTTACGATAACTATCCATTGCAATCATAAAAGAGCGTAAACATTTTCTTGGGCTTTCTGTATTTATAGGAGTTAGGTAATCGCTTGGTATGAGCTCCCTCTTTAGGTCTTGTGCTTTTAGTTTTTGTTGAATAGAGCCCAGTGGAAGCAAGCAAAGGCCTATAATAATGACAAAAGAGATTTTGATCCTTCGCTTATTTTTTATCCGCATGTACATTGAATTTCCCATTTGATTTCCTATTTCATTTCCTATTTCATTTCCTATTTCATTTCCTATTGAACTTTATTTAAGCCCAGTATATTCATTTGAAATGAACTATGTTTATAAGTATATTATAGTATAGGGACCTATAACGTCCTGTTAGAACAGGATGCCTTTTTGTATGTAAAGCTTTATATTCATTCATCAGAAAAAATGCGAAGACTTTCCGTTTGAAATAAAAGAGACTGATAGCGCAATGGGGTTTGAGAAAGAAAGGCTTTCTGCATAGAAATCAGAAAATTATAAACGGCAAGTTGTTTTTCATTAGTAAAGCGTGGTACTTCATTTCGTAATCGCATCAGTATTTTTTTTTGGACAAAGGGATGCCTGCTTCCTAAACCTAACATAGCAATGAGCTCTTTTTCTCCTATTTTTTGTTCATAGGCAATTTTAGCTAAACGAATTTCGTTGATATGTTTTAATATTATTTTTAGGAGACTAAAAAAATTATCTGTAGAGGGATGAAACAGTTTATATTCTCGTACTATAACAGAAAGATTACCAGAAAAAAGTGCATCAACTAGAGCGAAAACATCCCAACCCTGAGATGGGTTTAGGGCAGAACGTACCTGTTCTATTGTAATTTCTTTTTTTTTAGCATATAGTCCTATCTCAAGTTGGTCTAGAATTTTTTGAATATTTCCTGTTTTTGAATCTATACTTTCAGATAAGAGTTGGAAGGCTTCCACGCTTAGTTTCAACCCACGTTGTACTAATGCGTTTTGTAAATTCGTTCCAATTTGATGGGCATAGAGTTTTGTTGTTATGAGGTGAGAAAAGTTTTTCTGATCTTTCCATAAACTAAGAAAGGATTTTGTTGGGCTCCCATCGTACAAAAGCAGAAGTAATGTGCTGTCAGATAAGCTATCCACAGATGCTTCCGTATTTTTTTTTTGTATAGGGGAAGATAAAAGTTCTGAAAATATACTTTTACTTTCTCGAACAACCAAAAGACGGTAGCTCTGAAATAGAGGTGCGTTTTGAAGTTCCTCTTGAAGATGGATGGCCTCATCCTTATCTTGTGAAAAGGTAAGGCATTCGTAATGATTGATTTCTTTTTTAAGTCTTTTTTGTATATGCTTGAAAACAGCATCTCCAGCACTCATGTCTTGTCCGGAGATAAGGACGATTTGTTTTTCTTTGAAATTAATTTTATCAATATGCTTTAGAAAAAAAATCAAATCGCTTTTACATTCCATTTTTTTGACCTTCTTCTTAACTTTTTCTTTATTTTACATCTCTAAATGTGTTAGATCATCATAGCTTTCTCGCTTTCGTATCAGTTGTATTTTTTCTTTATTGATTAGGATTTCTGCTACTCGTCTACGAGAATTGTAGTTGGAAGACATCACAAAGCCATAGGCACCACAGGATGTAAGAACTGCATAGTCATCAGAAGAGAACGGTGGTAACTTACGATCCCGTGCCAGAAAATCTCCTGACTCACAAATAGGACCAACAAGATCTCCCAAAGGCCAATTTTCTTTTGTAGTCATTTGCTTATATGAAAGGATTTCATGGTACGCCTGGTATAATGATGGACGTATAAGATCATTCATTGCTGCATCTGATACATAAAAAATTTTCCCATGCATATTTTTTTGGAAAAGTATTTTTGTGATGAGTATGCCTGCATTACCTATAATAAAACGACCGGGTTCTAGTATGATGGTTACACCTTTCGTTACACCTTTCAATGGCAATTCCCTAATCAATTTTTGAATGTAAGTTTTCACAGAGGGTGGCTCCTCTGTTTCTTGATAACGTATTCCTAGCCCACCTCCAACATTAATATATTTCAAACTCATTCCCTTTTTGTGTAACTGACTGGCTATTTGTGCTAGTATTTTTGCTGCATTAGCAAAGACCGTTGTATCCATAATTTGTGAGCCAATATGAAAACCTAAACCACAAATATCTATATTCTCCAACCTTTGTGCACGTTCATAGCTAGCTAAAATTTCAGAAGAAGGAATACCAAATTTATCATGCTCCCTTCCCGTTGTGATATAGGGATGTGTATTTGCCTCTACACAAGGATTCACTCGAAGACTTACAGAAGCTTTTTTATTCATTTTTTGCGCGATGGCATTTAGCCAATGAAGTTCTCTTTCTGATTCTACACTGAAAAGTAAAATATTTGCTTCGAGAGCACTTGCTAGCTCTTCTTGGGTTTTACCCATTCCAGAAAAGACAATACGTTTGGGGTTCACTTTTGCCTTACAAGCACGATGTAACTCTCCACCACTCACGATGTCTACCCCACAGTTAGCTTTGGCGACTAGTTCCAGAATAGTTAAATTAGAGTTGGCTTTTACAGAATAACAAATGAGATGAGGAATATCTTGTAATTCTTTTTGGAGTTGTTGGATAGATTTTTGTATGAGTTCTGCAGAGTAAACATAGAGCGGAGTCGAAAAGCGTTTGGCCAGCTCTCCCACATCTTTTCCCATAAATGTAAGAAAATCTTTATTATACAATAGGCCGGGGTGCATTTTACGATGACATTTCAGAAGAAAGCAATCAACTAACGAATAACAATGTGTTGGTGGAGTTTTTGTAGAGATTTAAATTGAAATTTTTCTAAGCACAGGGATTGAAGGCCGCCAACCATGGCTTTTGTACCGGCAACTGTTGTGACACAAAGAATACGATTTTGTACAGCAGCCTGGCGGATGACTAGGGCATCATCCCTTGTCTTACGAGTATCCGGTATGTTGATAATGGCCGATATCTTTTTTTCTTGCATCATACTGAGTGGGTTTGGTATTTTTTTTTCTTTCATTTTATGGAGGGTGTGTACTGGAATATTTTTTCCCTCTAGAAAAAGAGCCGTCCCCTTTGTACTATAGAGCACAAAACCAAGTTCAATGAGAGTGGAAGCGGACTCTAGGAGTAAGCCTTTAGCGGAGTCACATATGCTAAAAAACACACCCCCTCCTCTGGGTATACGCTCTCCAGTCCCTAACTGAGCCTTGATATAAGCTTGTCCTATGTTTGTGCCAATACCCATGACTTCCCCCGTTGATTTCATTTCTGGGCCTAGTATAATATCAGATTCAGGGAAGCGGGCAAAAGGAAGGACAGCTTCTTTTACAGCCACAATCTGTGAGCTAGCGCCTTCAAAAGATTCAATACCAAGCTCTTTGATTTTTTTCCCACACATTAACTTAACAGCTAGCTTGGCTAGTGGAAGCCCAATGGCCTTGCTCACAAAGGGGATGGTGCGACTAGCTCTAGGGTTGACTTCTATGACATATAGTTGATTTTTTTGGTACACTCCAAACTGTATATTGAGTAGGCCGATTACTCCAAGTTCTAGTGCAATGGCCCGTGTGGCTTTTTTGATTTCTTCTGTGATTTCAGGACTGAGGTCAAGAGCAGGTAAAACGCAGGCCGAGTCTCCAGAATGTATACCGGCTTCTTCAATGTGTTGCATAATTCCACCAATAAAGACAGCATCTCCATCAGCCAAAGCATCTACATCTATTTCGATAGCGTTTTCTAAAAAATGGTCAATAAAAATGGGATGCTCTGGAGAGACACTCACTGCTTTTTGCATAAAGCCTTTTAGTTCTTTTTCTTCAGACACAACGACCATGGCTCTACCTCCCAAAACATAGCTGGGCCGTATGAGCACGGGATAGGATATTTCCTCGATAATTTTTTTCGCTTCTTCAATATTATGAGCCAATCCACAGGGGGGGTGCTTTAGGCCAATTTTTTTTAGGAGTCCGCTAAAACGATCTCTATCCTCAGCCTTGTCAATGGCATCAAGGGGGGTACCCCAAAGCGGTACGTTGGCCTCTACCAAAGCTTTGGCTAGAGAAAGGGGCGTTTGCCCTCCAAAACTAACGATCAATCCATCAGGCTTTTCATGACGGCAAATATGTAAAACATCTTCAAAGGTTAGGGGTTCAAAGTAAAGTTTATCAGAGGTATCATAGTCAGTTGAAACGGTTTCTGGATTGGAATTTATCATAATCGATTCAATTCCCATTTCTTGTAGAGCCAATGAAGCATGGCAGCAACAATAATCAAACTCTACGCCTTGGCCAATACGATTGGGGCCACTGCCTAGTATCACTACTTTCTTTTTTTTACTAACGTTGGCTTCGTCTTCTGTTTCGTAAGCAGAATAGAGGTAGGGAGTATGGGATTCAAACTCTCCGCCACAAGTATCCACTCTCTTATAAATGGGAAATAACTTTACCTTTTCTCGGATTTGAAAGATCTTTTTTTCCTCTTCTTTGAGCAAAGTTGTGATTTGATTACGACGGGTCAGTTCGGTTAGTTTTTGGTTTGAAGCAATTTTGATTACATCTTCTTTTCTTTTGAGAAAGGCCAACTGCCGATCAGAGTAGCCTAGTTCTTTTAGATTGAGTAAGTTTGCACGGGAAAGGGCGTCTTTTTCATTGGCATTTTCTACAAATGTAAATTCTATTTCGATTAGCTCGAGTATTTGTGCTAAAAACCAAGGATCAATACCACTCATCTTGGCAATGTTCTCTACACTAAAATGAGGATTGGATTCTTTGAATCCCCACTCCAGAGCTTTTTTGATATCAAAAATTCGATTTGGGTGAGGACGTGCCATGTCTTTCTCTAATTGAACGAGAAAACCCGCTTTATCTTCTTGGATAGCTTGTACATCAGAAAGAAGTTCATCCAAAGCTCCATCCGCTCCCAAACCAAAATGTGAGTTTTCTAAAGACCGCATGGCCTTTTGGAGAGAGGCTTTGAACGTACGGCCTATACCCATACTTTCTCCCACTGACCGCATAGTTGTTCCTAGCGTATCTTTATTTTCAGAAAACTTTTCAAAAGCAAAGCGTGGAGCTTTAGTCACAACATAATCGATAGAAGGTTCAAAACTACAAGGAGTCGCTTTTGTGATTTCGTTTTGTAACTCATCGAGAGTGTAACCCACGGCTAATTGGGCAGCAATCTTTGCGATGGGAAAGCCCGTGGCTTTGCTGGCCAGTGCAGAAGAGCGAGAAACCCTAGGGTTCATTTCTATGACTATCATCTCTCCATTTTTTGGGTTCACAGCAAATTGTATATTCGAGCCACCAGTCGTTACGCCTATCTTACGTATAATAGCAATGGCAGCATTGCGCATTTCTTGATATTGGACATCGTTTAGGGTTTGTTGTGGAGCAACTGTAATCGAATCCCCCGTGTGAATACCCATGGGATCCAGATTTTCAATACTACAGACAATAACCACATTGTCAGCAGAATCACACATAACTTCTAGTTCATATTCCTTCCAGCCAAAGATACTCTTTTCGACTAGAATTTCGTTTGCAGGGGAGGCTTCCAGTCCGGCTTTTACGATGGCATTGAACTCGGTTTGAGTATGGGCAATGCCACCTCCCGTGCCGCCTAAAGTGAAAGAGGGGCGAATGACCAAAGGTAGCCCTTCTTTTTCTAAGAAATTTTTAGCTTCTTGTATCGAGGAACAAAAAGCAGATATGGGTATTTGTAATCCTAATTCTTCGATAGCCACTTTAAATTCTTTGCGACTTTCTGCTCTCCTTATGGCCTTGATGCTTGCTCCCAATAGCTCCACGTTGTATTTCGTAAAGACACCCGCCTCATAAAGCTCCATACTGAGATTTAAGGCTGTCTGCCCCCCTACCGTTGGTAAAAAGGCATCTGGACGCTCTATCGCAATGATTTCTTCCGCAATTTCAGCCGTTAGTGGCTCCACATAAGTGGCTTCCGCCAATTCAGGATCTGTCATAATTGTTGCTGGATTTGAGTTTAGGAGGATTATACGAAAGCCCTCTTTTCGTAAAACTTTGCAAGCTTGCGTGCCACTATAGTCAAATTCACAAGCTTGACCAATCACAATGGGACCACTACCGGGAATGAGTATACTTTTTATGTCTTTGCGACAAGGCATATGGTTAGTGTGGTCTAGTTCTTTTGGAGAGCGTGATAACGCAAACAACTATTTGTATGAAAGTCTAAAGCACAGATAAATGGTTTTGGGTCTAATTTTTTTTTATCTTCTCTATGAATTTCATAATGGAGATGAGATCCGGTGACTCTACCGGAATTTCCCATTAAGCCAATTTTTTGTCCTTTCTTTACTTTTTCGCCACTCCGGATAAAAGATTTGGAGAGATGAGCATAAATAGAATACAAACCAAATTCATGTTTCAATACAATTGTTCGCCCATAGCCATTGGAATTATAATAGTTTTTGTGAACTGTACCCGGGGCTGTTGCATAAATTGGGGTTCCGACAGGACCTGCAGTATCAAAGCCACCGTGAAACTCAGAACCAGAATGACTAATTGGATTCAGACGCCATCCAAAGCCAGATGTATCATGTAGGCCTTCGAAAGTATAAAATGGACGCCCGATTGGAATTTTTGTATATAACTCTAGTTTTTTTGTATAGGAATCATAAATTTTCTTAAAAAGAGGGATATGATTTTTTGTGAAGAGATGTAGTGAGCGGAAGGAGTAGACTGCCGGTAAATAGCTTAGGCGTATTCCAGCTGATTTTTGCTCTTTTTTTATTTTATCATTGAGAAATTCATCATTTGCTAATGTGGTTTCCAATCTACTTTGTAGTTGCTCCATTTCCGTTTCTGAAATATGAATGATGCTAGTGAGTTTTGTAATGTGTTCTGTAATTGTATTGTATATTTGTTTATTTTTTTGAGCGATCCTTTCTAGAATGATAGTGCTTTTTAATTTGTTCCCATATCGAGAGAAAAGTTCATTTTTTTCATAGGAATAAATATAGTTTTGATATATGGCTAACCCAGCTAAAAATAAAATACTAAAGATAAGACCAATGACAAAGATGATAATTGTCCAATTGAGATGAAGGCTAAAGCTCGGTTTGCCATCATGTGGGATAAACATGACAGTTAGGTATTCCTGTGCTTTTCTTTTAACGCGCTTTGGAATCCTTTTCATGTTATGCCACAATTAGGAAGGCATTGTGACATGCAACTTTTTGCTTCCTTCCGTAAAGGGCTTATTTTTTCTTTAGAAGATCCTCCTTAAAAAGCTTTTCTATATCTCGAAGGGATTTAGGTACATTGGCTGCTGCTTTTTTATTTTGTTCTTGTATGCCACGATAAACTTCGGCTCGATGAACACTCATGGCGCGTGGTGCACGCACACCAAGCTTAATTTGGTCACCTCTAATATCAACAACAACAACTTCGACTTCGTCGCCAATGAAGATGCTTTCGTTCAATTTTCTCGCTAATACTAGCAAGCTAGGCCTCCAGTTGTCTCATGATTGGAAATTGTACCTCATGCTTGCTATTCAAAGAAATAATTTGCCTTCCTAGCCTTTTTTCTTCGTTAATTAGTATGGGGCCTTGTAGGTTAGCCGTCATTTTTTCTGGGCATTCATTGGGTATTGTTACGATTACGTAGACATTGCATTCGGTAAGAGATTTGATCTGCAATGTTTCCAATTCCTGAGGAGCTATTTCCGGTTGATACTCCTCTTTTAAAATGAGAGTGGGGTCAAGAATGACAAAAGCTAGATCTGAATTGCTTACAGATTGAAGCCACAAAAAAGGGGAGCCTTGTTTTTCTTGGCTTATAGCAAATTCTCTCTCTTCCGTAAAGCCATATAGACCCTCCGGAAATTGAAAGACTTCTGTTTTACTTAAATCAATACTTCCTATGGTTTCGGTTGCGACATGTTGCATAGTTATATCATAACTCCCTTTTGATTATTTGTCTTTTTTTTGCCTATCTCAAAAAGTCTAGAAGTTGTGGGCGTACAATACGTGCTCCCACGTTAAGAGAATAATTATGTACCGACTCCAACCACTTCAGGTTAATAATGGCCTCTGGTATGTCAATCCCTTCATTTTTGGAAAGGAGTTCAGTCATATAGACTTGGTCCCAAGATATTTTTTTTTCGTGTTCTTCTAAGCGATTTAAGCGTGCTCCCATTTTAGCTCGATGTCGTAAAACATTATTAATGGAACCGTCGATATTACCTAAATCTTGTCCTCCAATTTCCAATTGGTTTCCTGAACGTAAATCATCTCGTAACTTGATCATGCTCCCAAAGAGACTCAAACCAGAAACCTGTGCTGAGTCTGCATACGTACTTGGGCTGGAACTAGGATCAAAGCTAAGCAGACCAATGTCTTTCAATACCGTGGAGCTTCCCATATCTTCCAGCCAAACACCATGGGGTGAATTGGTGTGCAAAGAAATGAAATCTTGCCCTACTTTATTTGCTTGTACTTCTATTCCGGCTAGGTTTATTTTACTAATAATATCATCGATGGTATCTCCAGCGGCTACGCGTATTTCTACTCCGTCTATACGAAAGGCTTGGTCACTTAAAGCACTATAGTTAGAATTATCCACAGAGCTAGTGATAGTCATATTCGTACTCCAAAAAGCTTGATTCCCCGGTAAATTCACATCAATGTATTGGTCCCTTTCGACTTCTCGTATTTGCTTTCCAATGTCCCCACGATAGCGCACTTCAATGATATCATCTTCCAAGTTCCCTAGACCTGGATCAGAATTTGTAGATTGAATGACTTCGAAGGGAACATTTTCTACGGTATGGCCTGCAAAGAGGGGACGACCAGTACTATCTCGACCATTGGCTATTTCGATAAGAGTTCGTAGATGTTGGTCTATTTCCTTGGCAATCACTTCGCGTAGCTCAAAAAAATTATCACCCTGATAAATTCCATTGGCAGCTTGTACTGTTAGAACACGAACTCTTTGGAGAGTATTTGTGACGCTATCTAATTGGCCATCTACAATATTGAGACGTGATTTACTTTCTGTAATATTCTTTTCAAATTGGCCAAGCTCTTCTAGACGAGTTCGGAAATACATTTGATTGGTTGCTGCAGAAGGATCATCTGCCGGGCGACGAATGCGTTTCCCTGTTGCCAATTGATTTTGGATTTTATCAAAATTTATTTGGTGACGTCCTAGGTTTCGCACCATCCGATCGTTTTTCATTATGTCAGTGACTCTTGTTAGCATACTTATACCTCATTAATTTCTTTCCTATTCATGACTTCGGTCAAAAAGAGGAATGTACGAATAAGAAAAACTAATCAGAAAACAGTCATTTCTCAATTCTTTATTCACTTTCACATGCTTTTTATGACGAACACGAGAAAAGAATCTCCGCTTGGGATAATGTGGCTGTTGCAAAATACCAAGAAACAAAAAAATACCCGTATAGAATGCCTTGCATCGACGTTTTACTACATTACTTCTGTTTTTCTTACTTTTTGCAACCGGGGACCCAATGAAAAAGCTACAGCAGAGATATGGACCTCTTTTTAGTTAGGAACTATTTTTTACTCTCGTTGAAAAAATCACAAATTTTCTCCGCTAGCTGTGGACCTATACCAGGAACTTGTGTTAGCTCTTTTATACCGACTTTTTCGATGGGTTGAAAAGTTTGACTAAGGTGTTCTAAAAGGGCCTGACTTCTTTTTTTACCTAAGTTTTTCATTTTTTCCGAAAAATGCCGTAAGGCTTGAGCATTACGTCTTTTGCGATGATATTGAATAGCAGAGCGGTGGGCTTCATCACGCATCCGACATAAAAGCTTCATCCCTGCACTATAAAGAGTAAAATTATGGGGTATATTTTTTTGCGGAAAATAAATTTCTTCTTTTTTTTTGGCTATACCTACAAAAGAAAGATATCCCAACCCCAAATCTTGTGCCGCTTGATAGGCACTATTGACTTGTGTAATGCCTCCATCAATTAAAAAAAGATCCGGAAAGGATTGCCCTTCTTTTATCAGTCGACGAAGACGACGATCCAGTATTTCTTTTAGTGATGCCGGGTCATCGATGCCAACTATTTTCTTGACGCGATAGTGTCGGTAAGATGACTTATGGGCTTTCCCCTCGATAAAAACAATTCCAGATGCAACTGTTTCGAATCCTTGTATATGGGATATATCATAGCATTCCATTACTCTAGGCAATTTGGGAAGGCCTAGCATATCACGTATTTCCCCCAGACCTTTTTTTCCCGTAGCAGACTTTATAGATAAGAGTCGATCTGTAAGTAAAAGTTCAGCATTTCTTTTGGCTATAGAATAAAGGGCTTTCGATTTTTCTTGATGCCCCACAAAAAAATTCACCCTATATTCCAGCTTTTCTTTCAAGACATCTTCAATGATTTTTTTTTGTTTGAGAGGAAAGGGAATTTGTATACGCTTAGGAACATTACGTAAAGATAAGTAATAATCTCGAATGAATGCCTCTATAATCTCATAATCCGAAGCACCAGCAATCTCTTGCAAGGGAAAAGATTTACGACTAATTAAACGCCCTTGACGTATTTCTAGTATGACGATTTGTCCATAATCTTCTTCTTGTGATTGACGAGCTATAGCCAATATATCTTCTTCACCTGTATTGCTTTGTACAACTTGATTTTCCACAACACGTCGGATAGAACGTATCATGTCTCTATAAATGGCTGCTTTTTCAAATTCTTGGGAATTGCTATAAGAAGACATCCGTTCTTGGAGTAAATTTTCTAGTATTTCTGTTTTACCTTCTAGAAAGAGCACAATTTCATCTGTGATTTTTTTATACTCATTCTTATCTATATTATTTTGGCAAGGAGCCAAGCAACGCTTCATATCAAAATTCACACAGGGGCGACGAATTCTTTTCAGAGGTAATTTTTGACGAACTTTCCGGATAGGAAATATTTTATGAATCAACTCAAGAGTTTTGCGCGTTGCCTTTACATCTGTATATGGACCAAAGTACAAATTTTGATCTTCTTTTCTTCTATGCGAGAGATATATTTGTGGATATTCTTCAGTAATTGATATACATAAATACGGATAACGTTTATCATCCTTTAATCTTACATTAAAACGAGGTTTATTTTTTTTTATAAGATTAGCTTCTAGAAGAAGCGCTTCTTTTTCTGTTTGTGTTATGATCCATTCCAGTCCCTCTACTTGAGTCAACATCGTTACAATGCGTACATTCTCAGGTATATTCCGCGCATAACTTTGCAAACGAATCTTTAGGTTCTGGGCTTTCCCAACATAAAGTATTTTATCGTGCTTATCTTTCCAAAGATAACAGCCACACACTTGAGGTGCACGATTGACAGTTAAAAGGATCTCTTTTTTTTCCCGAATTGGCGAGTGAAACTGTGTTATATTCGTCATAGCTTATCTTTTTTGATAAAAAATCTATATCAGTAAAAATGAAAATAATGAAAAAAATTCATATATAAGCGTCCTAGCATATGTCCTTTCCCACCATAAAATATGGTACTTTGATTTATTTTCAAAAAACACGATATTTTGTTTATAAATAATTATAAAAAATTGGCGGTATAAAATCGTTCAAAATTTGTCTACACTAAATAAAGACGAATGAAATAAAATTACTGATCCGAATAGTCCTTTTTTGGATTATGAATTTTTATCGGCTTTGAAAGAGTCTTCTTTGGAAGAGTCTTCTTGTGTAGGAGCTAGTACAGCTTGGCTTCCCAACCATTTTTGATGACACGATCAAAAAAAACTTATCGGTGCCTTACCATTTTATGTTGAGACTGTTCCAAAATGTAAATAATTGCAAATAGGGTACCATGATCTGCCAATTTAGAGCATTTTAGACGTTTATTTTATTATTTTTCGGCATTGGTCCTATGAAACACAAAATATATATTGCCCAGCCATAATAGGCTAGGACAAAACGCCTACTCTACTAGCTCCGTCCCGGCAGTACTTCCTTACAATCGGGGATTTTCGCGTCGCCTTCGTTACTTGTAATGTTATTGGTGCAAGAGATGGTCTCACAGTTAGCTCCACTGTATGGTAAGATGGGCAACTGAGTCGTTGTACCAAAGTTCCAATTTCCAGTGGCTCCAATAGTGCTAACCGTCCAGCCGGAAGTGGAGGTGAGGGCCGTAATTTCAGTTCTCGTTTTGGGCTGAAAAACGAAAGACGAACACAAAACAGTACCATTACTAATGCCATTGGTGCAAGAGGCATCCACAAAGTAGTTCTTTCCGGTTACAGAAGCAGAAGAAGTCGCAAAAGAAGTCCTAGCGATAAGCCCGCCGACATGAGAAGCTGTTGCACCAGTTCTTCTACTGATTGCTTTTGCAAGACAACTCTATTTAAAAATACAAAAGAGCATAATCAATATCATAATTGATGCCATAATTGATGTAAAGAAGCTTTTTTATGATTCACCTCTATAGCTTTCCATTTGCTTTTCTAATCGCTCCATCTGTTCCATCATTTTTTTTTCAATGAAAATAGTTCCTTCTTCTAAATCCATATTTTCAGGTATAGAAATAGGTTCACCATACTCAACTATCAATTTTGTAAATGGCTTAGGTATAGTAAAGTGGTCCCACGATTTAGTTAAAATCCATTCTTTCTCTGCAACATAGCAAATGGGAATAATCGGTAAGTTAAGCCTTTTGCTTAAAAAGGAAAGGCCTGGTTTTATCTTATATTTTGGTCCCGTCGGGCCATCGGGTAGAATGTATGGCTTAAAATTTTGTTGTACATAGCGTATTAATTTTTTTAGGACTACCCGAGCATCTCGGGTTGAAGAACCACGGATTGCATAATACCTATCAAAATATTTGTCAATTCGTGCTATATATTCTCCGTCTTTTGAAGCTGAAACGACTGCTAATACATCGTGCCCTTTGGATAGAATAGTTGATTCTATAGAAAATACTGCATAAAACAAACGGTTATGCCAAGAGGCACAGATAAATTTGGAATGTAAGTCATCAAGCAAGTGTTTTGTTTCCGGGTGTATAAGGAGCTTCTCAAGACGATAGCTGTGCGAAAAAACTTTTGGAATATAATAAAATAAAGATGCAATAAAAGAGATAACTATATTTTGCCAAAAGGTATAGTCTTTTCTTTTATTCAAGTTACGTATTTCACGAATGGCCTTTTCTTTTTCTTCTACTGAAATATGAGGAGAAGTGAACGAAGACTGAGGCTTATCTTCAGGACTTTGTTTCTTTTTCATTCCCAGCCACCTTTATTCGTAAATCGTTCCATGTAAAAGGAACTTTTTAATTCAAAGGGAAAATTTATATCAAATAGCCTAAGTATAACCATTCAATATATCTGTAGCCTTTCCCAAAAAAAGTGGGCTGTCCACTAAACTCAGTCACCTAGAGAAACGGGAAGCGGTGAAGGTGTCAGTTTACGTGTTTTTTCTTCTGGCAGTCCAATATCTAAGATAATAATTTCTTTTTTCGTTCTTCCTTGAGCTGAATAAAGGCTTATCTTGTCGTTATTATTGTCTAATAAACAAGATTCATAAATAGTATATAACTCTTTATTTTCTGTTACACCAGCTAAGCATGAGGACTTATCCCCAAAGGGACCTCGCTCACGAATAGATACAATAGTTGACTCTAAGCGTGCAGTGAGAACCTTGCAGTCGTTTTCAAGAAGAGAACCTCTTAATTCTTTATATTGTTGATGGAAATCTTTACTATAAATTATTTCATACATGTTTTTTGGCAAAAGGTTTATCCAAGCTTTCCATAAAATCCTTGGCATTGTCATAAGGTCTCGAAAAATGATCATCGCCCTCATCTAGAACGCTCGCTATTTCTGGTTTTAATTCTCGGAACGGCAAACGACTTGCGAAATACCTCTTGGTATCGCTGTCATTTATTAGTATATCACGTTCACCCTCACGGTAAACAATTTCCCATGGGCTACCCTCATGATGTGTCATTTCCTCCCACATATCCTCAGACAGAGAGCCATACACATCCTTTACACTTTTAAGCACATTCATCGTTTCAGCGTCGTTTCTATCAATCTCTGGATACGTTATCTTATCCATCGAGCGAGAATGCCAAGTAGCCTTCTCTGTGATGACTTTGTTTCCAAATCGTACAAATTGTTCGTAAATTTGAGAAACCACAGGACCGTATTTCCAAGCTTGAATTTTTTCAGGAAATAGTTTTTCATTTGTGGTCGCCAGATAAAAGCCGTAGGAAAAATAAATTAACTTGTTTAAAACATAGTTGGTAACTTTTTTTTCGTTCAGAAAAAAATTCGCAATATGATGCGGTGAATAATTTTTTTTGTTCATGGCTTCTACCTCCAAAATTGCTTAAGATATACTTATACCATATATCATTAGTGTGACAATCTGTCTTGTCGGAAATAGTTTTTTCACTCTAATAAATTCGCAACAAAAAAATGACGGGCACATGAAAGCCAAAGCTATGTGACCTTCCCCCAAAAAAGTGGACAGTCCACTTTAACTTATGGAGGAAGAAAACATGGAAACAAACACTATCAAGGCGTCAGCTAAACGCTATGATGAACAATTTAAGAAGGATACGGTATAGACTTACTGGATCAAAAATAAGATTTTAGCAAAAGAGGTCAGTGAAGCTTTTGAGGTATCTGAAACTACACTCTATAAATGGCGTAGGAAATATGAGTTTAATAACTCTAATCCTAATCGTTCTATAGAGGTGGAATTGTATAGGCTTCGCAAAGAGTGTTCTGAACTTCGTCAAGAAAGGGATATCTTAAAAAAGTCAGTAGCTATTTTCATAAAACCACAGAAATGAAGTTTCAATTTATTAAGAAACATCGCTCCTCATTTCCTGTGCAGAAAATGTCCTCTTTATTAACGATTTCAAGGAGCGGTTTTAATGTTTGGGTAAAACATAAAACAAGTAAAAGGGCTTTCGAGACACAAAAACTTGAAAATATGATTAAGGATATTTTTCATAAGTTTAAGGGTATTTATGGCTCTCCAAGGATTACGTCAGAATTGCATGATCTGGGATGTAAGGTTTCAGAAAATAGAGTAGCTAAAGTTATGAGAAATATAGGACTTTCTGCCCAAATTAAGCCTAGATTCAAGGTTCTGACTACAAATTCAGCTCATGCTTATCCTATTTCTAAGAACCTACTAGGACAGGAATTTAATATCCTTGAACCTAATAAGGTCTGGGTTTCTGATATTACTTACATTAAATCAGCCGTAGGTTGGTTATATCTATGCGTGATACTTGATTTATGTAGCAGAAAAATAGTTGGTTGGTCTCTTACAGATCACATGAGAACAGAAATGGTCATAGAAGCTTTGCCTAGAAGCTTTAGACAGAGCCGTTACTCAAAATAAGCCCTCAAAATGAGCCTAAGGAAGGGTTTGATTTTTCATTCTGACAGGGGAAGTCAATACGCGAGTTATCAATTTAGGAGCAAGATTGATAAATATGGATTTGTATCCAGTATGAGCCGCAAAGGTAACTGCTATGATAATGCTGTTGCGGAGTCTTTTTTTGGGAGTTTGAAAATAGAGGAGGTACATAAAAATACATATCTAAATATATTTGAAGTTAGGAGAAATATTTTTGAGTATATTGAGGTATTTTATAATAGGCCTAGTATAGAAAACATTCATTTTTAGGATATAAGAGTCCTATCAAATTTGAGGAAGAATACTCTGCTGCTTAATATGCTGCTTAATGAAAAGAAAGCTAAAAAGGACTGTACAAAATATTGGGGGAAGGTCAGTTATAGCTTTAGCTCCAACGCCAAGGCACATGGACGTGATATCCGGTCGGTCTTTAACCAATCACTAATTCACCCCTGAGTAACCCCCTATTTCCTCAGCAATTTTTGCCTGTGTTATAGGTGTAGAACTTATAAATAATTTGAGTCTATGTGAAACATTCATAAAGGCAAAAAAAACATCGGAAACAGATGATTTTTCTTTAACGTTATATCGGTTTCAGATAATATAGCTATCCACCTTTCTGGGGAAAGGTTATTTGTGTTATGAAATATGTTTTTGATTTATAGTCCCTCTTCTACGATGAATAGACGGGATGAATAGACGGATAGATGAAAAAAATGTTATATCACTTGATGAGTAGTGGGGAAATATTGAGAGTTGATGGGATTACTTACGATAACGAGTGTTTTGGTATTACAAAAAATATTTCAAGCATGTGTGATTGAATTGAGGTTTATCCAAAATTACTCAGTACAATCCACATCAAGTATCAAGCATCAAGCATCAAGCATCAATCCCAAAGTGAGGCAATTTGCGGGAAAATCACACTAGATCTTCTAAGCCTAGGATAATCATCATCTAGACTAAATAGCCAAACTATATCTGCGTTCCAATCCAAAAAGCTCATCCGTCTTTTCTTTTGCTGTCCAGCTTGACAGGTCACTCCTGGCACCTTAACGCAACTAAATTGAATAAAACTACGAGAAAGCACATGGCTAATCTCATTTCCGCTACCTACAAAATTAGGATAAGCCTTCCACTTAGCGGAAGTTTTGAAACTTAAGTCACTCCATATATGCCTCTGTATAGATAAAAAATAAATACGAGTAAATGCATTCGCAAGAGGACGGTTATTAATATTACGTGCTCTTTCCTCTACTATGTAGTTGTTTGTTATATTCTCAACGACACTGCCTACAGTGCCATCTAGACGATAGTAAGCACCTGTGATACCAGAGATAAATAAAGCTTGTCGGCCATTATTCCGAGCTGACTGCAGTTGAATACGATTGTGTGCATAAGAATTCTCAACACCTATCTTAAAACGGGAAGCAACAAAATAACGAGCTTTGAGTCTCTGCCAGTATGAGAAATGATCATCTCCTGAGGCCATGGAGTTAGCGAAGCCATAGAATATATGCACAAAATGAGAAGCGGGTACATATTTACTGGTGACATCATGAACGAATATAGAACTCAATGTATAGCTATTAATGACATAACCGGCACCTAACATCGCCACAAGGCCAGCCATAATGGCATTGCCCTCAAGTCTACCCTCAGCATAGCTCTCTTTAATGAGAGTCCCACCAGACAAGCCAGCACCCAAAAGGCCACCAATAGTAAGCCCACCATAGACATTGGCCTTAGAATAGCTTTGTGATATGCGTGCCTTCTGGAAGGCATTCGCCCCAGCAGTAAGACTGCCGGTCGTATACTCATTAGTACCAATGGCACCGACCAAACCACCCGCCATATCACCATCTATAGACATAGTCGTAGAAGTAGAACCCAAGACTGGCTCTTCACTCATAATGACATTACCACGTGCAGAGCTAGAAGTAATAAAGCCACTACCCATCCAACCAACAAGCCCCCCACACATGCGATGCGCTTCCTTCAGTTCTTCACCACGTGCACAATTAACCAAGACATTTACATGGCTCTGGTCAATTTGAGCAGTACGATAGGGAACAAAAACATTAATTCCAGCTACTCTACCATTCATCCCTTCAAGACGGAGAATATAGGATTTTCTATAAAGAATTGAACCGTTTATACCAAAAAAATGGGAAGTTTGGAAACCAACAAGACCTCCAGTTTCTCCTGCTCCTTGGACACTGCCGCTAGCCGTGACCTTATGTACAGAAGAACGCACCATATGCCCAGCTAGGATGCCAACTTGGTACTTCCCAATGACGCTAGCCTTTTCAATAATGAGATTTTGGACTGTCGCCCCTATTAAGTGAGCAAAAAGACCTACTCGACGTTGATCAGGACGATTAATATGCAAATTAGCGATTTTATAGCCTCCACCATTAAGGTGCCCAGCAAAGAATTTAATTGGAGAGAAACCTTTTCCACCATCCATTTCTACAGTAGAAGAGGCGTCAATATCACACCCTAGCTCAAGATACTCGGTGTTCTTTGTACGCATATATAGGTTGAACTGCGCAAAAGTATAAATTTGATATGGATTTTCCTTACTCCCATCTCCTGTAACCTCATTGTTACAATAAGATGAGTGGCTAAGCTTGAAATTAGGCACAGCATTATTAGGAGGGATGGCAACTATTCTTTTTTGGCGTAAAGGCAAATGTTCTTCTGTTGGCTCAAATGAATCTCTCACATATTTGCCCTTTTCTGCATCCCATTTTCGAGTGCCGGTAGCAATGGTATCAACAATACCTATACGGTTCCAGCCATTCACATGAACAATATATCTTGGATTATTATCGCTATCAAAATCAGCATAATAATCTACTCGCCAGCGGGAGGTAGAACCTGCATCACTCACAGACGTATCTGTGGGAGGCTCATAAGGAACCATTGCAGGTATTTTACCGTCTTCACCGAGGGGCAGTGCCTTAGCTGTTAAAATTTGTCTATAACCAGCGGGAGTATTAACGTCCGTCCCAGGATAAGGATTTTCAGCTGTTTCACCCTGTGAGATCAAATCTGCTTGGATCCCATCTAACCCAGGAAGACTCAGTATTCGTCCATATTGCTCCTCTAAAATAGTTTTTCTTTCTTCATAGCTAGATGGAACATTCTCGTCTCCGTTCGAAAGAGGAAGGCTAGGCGTCGCTAATCGAGCTAATACTTCACTATCTAAACTAGCAGATTCATCTCTTTCTCTCTCTTCACCACCGCCAGCGCCACCGTTACCATTTCCATCGTTACCACTCCCACCATTACCAGCACCACCGTTACCACTCCCATCATTACCAGCACCGCCACCAGCACCACCGTTACCACTCCCATCATTACCAGCGCCGCCACCAGCACCACCGTTACCACTCCCATCATTACCAGCGCCGCCACCAGCACCACCGTTACCAGCGCCGCCACCAGCACCACCGTTACCAGAGCCGCCACCAGCACCACCGTTACCAGCGCCGCCACCAGCACCACCGTTACCAGAGCCGCCACCAGCACCACCGTTACCAGCGCCGCCACCAGCACCACCGTTACCAGCGCCGCCGTTACCAGTGCTATCTTTTGACGACGGACAGCGTAAGTTCGCTTCACTAATGCGAGCAGAAAGCATCTGATAGGTAAAAATACATCGAGGTACAAAATTTATACAGCTTACAGCCTGACCTTTTTCAGGTGTATTCAGTCTATTGCCTAGAAGTGAAACAACTCTGAGAATCTTACTCAACCTGAAAGGAGAAACATGGCCGTTAGCAAGCTCATCAATTGCATCGGCATGCTCAGCACTCATACAAAGTTCAACGAAGATGTCTTCTTCCTGCTTCTTTTGACCACGATCCTTCCCATAGCTAAGGGAACAACTCGGCAAGATTAGGGATATTAAAACACAAATTGCCCAAAACGCTGGGTTATATAAAGCAAACTTACAAAACTTAAACATATTCACCTTCACACCCTACGGTGTCCACTGTAGGGTGAAATCAAATAAATAACAAGTATTTTTTTTGTAGAACCCATGTGAAAAGGTAATACTAAATGTTCCTCTTTAAGCTACCTTGTTATTGCAAGTGACCTGACCTTCCCCCAAAAGAGTGGACAGTCCACTTTAAGTTATGGAGGAAGAGAACATGGGTTTTATAAGATCGAAACAAACACTATCAAGGCGTCAGCTAAACGCTATGATGAACAATTTAAGAAGGATACGGTAGATGACTGGACCAAAAATAAGCTTTTCGCAAAAGAAGTCTGTGAAGCTTTTGAGGTCTCTGAAGCTACACTCTATCAATATGCCCTCACAATTGATATAAAAAATCTCTGAGAACCAGTGAACTCATTATATTGTAATCGGTTAATTTCCCTGTGGCGAATTCAACCCATAAGTGCAACACTAGGGTTTATATTATGATCCATTCAGTGTGTTGGAAAGTTGCGGCGGAATTCGCCCCCTTACAGCCGATTTTCATTGTTTTTGCATCACAACAATGTATTCATTGTTCATTGTGGTTGCTTTTTTTCCCACTTCGTTTGTTGGGCTATTTTTACTTGGCATTCTTTTGTTTGGTATGTTTCTGATGAAGGTGTTTTTATGCTTAAAACCATATTCCTCAAATAAACACTTTGTTATTTCATTGGTTGGTAGGGTTATGCCTTTTACTGTTCTGTTTCCAACAACATAACAAGCATATCCATTATGTTTAATAACACTAGAAACATTGGCTATGGATTTGCTGTAATCTAAATAAAAACTATAAACTTCTTGCGCTCTTTTCTTATCTTTATTAGAAATTTTTTCAATAATTTTATCAATGATGACAATACCTATTTTTTCTGTTTTTTTTGCTTTTCCACCCATTAATTGACTATCAATTTGGTTTGCATATTTAACATCAAGCCATTGGTTTGATAATCTTGAAAACTGACCATACGCAACAGTTGTTCTACTATCCCCATAAGGTGGGGATGTAACAACTATATCAATGCTTTCTTCTTCTATTGTTTCTGTACTTTCAGACGAATTAAAACCGTAAACCTTTGTTTCTGAATGAATATTTTTTACTTTTTCAAGATAATTTTTCAATCCAATCCTATTGCGAATTAATTTTGAGTTAATTATTCCAGATATATTCGGGGCGAATATTTCTCTTTGTTTTTCTGACATTCTATATAACTTAAATTCGCTATTTCTTGTCAGGCTACTTTCTCTCACCGTCTCACTAAAAGCAACTAAAAAGAATTTTTTTATTTGTGTATCTTTAATATTGATTATAAAGTGTTTTAATGCTGTTAATTTTCGTTTTGTTTCTTTGGTAAACCAAAAATCAATATTTTTAAAATTTGGTTCAATAACATTAGGTTTTTTAATACCAAAATCTAGAGAAAATAAAAAATCATTAAATTCTTTTAAGTATAAATCTAATATCTGCAACTCAATTTTAGATGTTTTAGCCTCCGCAATAAGTCGTGCCATCGGATTTAAGTCTGTTCCATAAGCATCAATTCCTTTTATGCTTGCTTCAACAAGTGATGTGCCTGTTCCGCAGTAAGGGTCAAAGAGAACCTTTGCCGTTTCACCATAGCAATCGAGTATTCTATTAGCAATTTGTGGAATCATCATTGCTGGATAGTTATGATAGCAATGCGTATCTCTTTTTGTATCGGCTGATCTAAAATCCCAGCTTGAATCGGCATATTCTTTGCTCAAACCCGCCATTAAATATCCTCTATTCTTTTGAACAATAACGGCAACTTATCTTCAAATATCCTAAAACCTGTTCCATGATTTCTTGCACGGGAGCCTTTGTCATGTAGTCGCAAATCAAGCAATAAATTTCCGGCTATAAATAATTCTGACAGTAAGTCTTGAAAGGGTTCACTCATTAACTGTCCTCGATAAAAATGAAAATACTCAACACCATCTCTTTCTTCAACATGTGCCGAAACAAACAATAAAGAAGGCATCTTTTCAGAAAGTCTTTTTGCAAGCGATTCTAATTGCCATGTCGCTATAATTTCTCCAGAAATATGTTGCACTGATATTTCTTTGCCGGTAATATTTAGAAACAACCCCGCACTATTGGGCGTTAGTGACATGGTGTAATATAGCCCCCGTCGCCCACTACTATCATCACTTCCATATTTTTTAATTGCTTCCAAGGGATTAATTTGCCATACATTTCTGTTGAATGTAAACAGAGTTATCATATTATGGGAATTATCTCGATGTGCTTTTATTTCAACACCGTCTATATCAGGCAGCGCTAAGTTATTTTCATCCAAGCCCATGAGTGTTTCAAATGTAAATCCAATGCCAGTTGCCCCTGTTCTAAGTGACTTTACAAACCCTCTGCTTTTTAATTTCTGAAATTCTTGTTTAAACTCGTCTAAAGTCATTGCTAATTCAACCCATAAGTGCAACACTAGGGTTTATATTATGATCCATTCCCAGTGCGTGAGAAAAGACCTCCCAAGGGGGGGGGTACCCTAAGCATTTTCTAGGTCGGTTATTCATTAGGTCAGCGGCTTTGAACAGCTCTTTTTTGGTGACTTTATGCAATGGCATTTGCTTTGGAAAGAATTGTCTGAGTAAGCCATTGTGGTTTTCATTCAAGCCGCGCTCCCATGTGACCTTCCCCCAAAAGAGTGGACAGTCCACTTTAAGTTCATGGAGGAAGAAAACATGGCTTTTATAATTCAGACATGAAAAGTCTTTGACATTTCAAGGGATAATGTCACCTTTAGGTAGCTTTTGTAACTTACTTCCATTTAGTTGCAAGAGTTAGTGCTTTCGGTGAATCCCCACCCCTCGCCGAAAGTACGCCTTTTTTTCTAAACAGAAGCAATTAAGATAGGTAGTATCTTAGATCATCTAGAATAATCTGAGTACTATTTCTATATCTATTTCCGGTTTAGTTTTATAAATATAATCAAAAATGCCTTTTTATTCTTGGGAGGGATATGATCCAAAGCAATCTGAAACAACTTGGGTTGCTCCAAATGCTAGTATAATAGGGCAAGTTTACCTCGAAACTAATGTAAATATCTGGTTTGGATGCGTATTGCGAGGTGATGTTGGACCCATTTCTGTTGGAGAATGCACAAATATTCAAGACCTCTCTTTAATGCACACAACAAAGGGGAAACAAGGCATCCGGATTGCAAAAAATTGTACAATAGGACATCATGTGGTACTCCACGGTTGTACCCTACATAATTATGCCTTCGTTGGTATCGGAGCGACTGTACTGGATGGTTGTGAGCTGGGTGAGTTTGCTCTTTTAGCTGCCGGTAGTCTACTCCCTCCGAATAAAAAAATCCCTTCTCATATGCTCGCCATGGGCGTCCCTGCTAAAGTTATTCGAGAAATCACGCCAGAAGAAGAAAATATGATACGCAATACGCCCGAACATTATACAAAACTAAAAGAAAGCTATCGCTCCTTAAAAAAGCTTACGCACCTATAATTTTTTCATACCTATATCCATAGCTTTCCATTAGGGTTGTTGCAAAAGTTGAGAGGAGCATTAGTAGGTATGAGAGGCCTTTGAATAGATTGCTACGAATCGACTTGTGCCCTATGAAATACAAAGTATGGCCATTCGTGTTTGGAACCTTTATGCATTTTTACAACGACTCTATTGTAGCTATGTAAAAAGCTGGAAATGACATTGCCTATTTTATCTTGAGACCTTCTAAAAAAATTATTTCCCTCTACCTATTTACTTTTTATGTGGGGTGGTTTTTGGCCAATAAAGTTGTTTTTGCACAATCTCATCAGACTTGGCATTTTTCTGTCTTGGGCTTTTTGATTCTTATCATTAATCCATATTTCACCTATTTTTTATTTCACAAACATTCATCGTATCAAAGGATATTTGGGTTTCTTTTGATTCCCATCCTTTGCCTTTTCCATTTTGAATCTTGCTTTTTAGAAAAAATATCTGTGAACGGCTCTAGTATGCATCCTAATCTAAAAAATGGCCAAAGTGCTTGGTTAAATAAAATCAGTATGGGAATAGCTTTACCCATATTAGATTTTCCATTTGGAAATATCTTACCATACAAACTCTTTCCAAATGGGATAACAACTCTCAAGCGAGGAGAGATCATAGTCTTTTATCATCTGGGCATGGGCAGACCTAATCTCATCATCAAAAGAGTCGTAGCTCTTCCCAAAGAGAGGTATGCCATTCGAAAGGGGTCTGTCTATATTGAAAAGGATCGTTTGCAAGAAAGCTATCTAACGATGGGTACGGTAACCCCAATTCGTCCCCAAATAAAGCCCTTTGTCATGGAACGCGTACCAAAAGAAGTCATCAATTTAGGAGCCATTGCTAGCTACTCTGCCCAACATGGAATACCAAGCAAGGGCATGGTACCCAAGGGCAGTGTACTTGTGTTAGGAGATAAAAGAAACACCTCTCAGGACTCCCGGGTTTTTGGCTTTGTACCGATTAGCTATATACTGGGAAAAGTTATTATGCAGTAGTTATTTTCGATTTGAAAAAATCAAATCAAAAGACAACAAAATAATATAAATTTATAATTATTTGTTATGCAACTAATCAAACAACGTATGTTTTATGTATGCATTCTCATCAGCATAGGTCTTTTTACCGTTGGGGTACGCACCTATATTTTAGCTTTTAGTTCAAAGAGCAAAAAAACAAAGCATCATGTTTTACGGGGTCCCATTTATGATCGTCACGGTTTTATACTAGCCGTCAGTGAAGAAGCTAGTACCATAGCGATTGCACCACAAGAGGTGTATGATTACGAACAACTGGCAGAACTACTAGCCAAGCCAATTCAAATGACACCCACAGAAATACTCCAAGCCATCTATGAAAGAAAAAATTCTCGCTATTTTTATCTCAAACGTAAAGTGGATAATTTCCAAGCAGATAAAATCACAGATATTGGTCTACTAGGCGTTTATCGTGAAAGAGAATACCGTCGCTACTATCCCGGCAAAAAGTTAGCCAGCAATCTTTTAGGCTTTGTGGGGCAAGACCAGAGTAATGCCCTATCTGGCATTGAAAGGAACTTTAATGCTGCCCTCATTCACGCTACTCCACAAAGTACAAGGAATGGATCTATTCTCCAGCTAAGCATTGATTCCAAACTACAATATCACCTTGAAGCCGAATTAGAAAAAGGATATATCACTTCAGAAAGTAAGCGAGCCACTGGAATACTAATGGATATCCAGACTGGAGCTATATTAGCGATGGCTAGTCTTCCTAACTTTGATCCAAATGAATATTATAAGAGTGTTCCTGCTCAAAGAAGTAATTGGAATATACGCCTTAACTATGAACCGGGCTCTACAATCAAAGTAATCATTGCAGCCATACTACTTTCTGAAAAGGCTGTCAATCTTTCACAACGTTTTTTGTGTGAAGGTGAAATACATTTTCATGACAGTCTGGTGCGATGTCGTTATAAGGGTAAAGCTACACGACATGGGAAACTGACTCTTTCAGAAATCATCGAAAAATCTTGTAATGTAGGCATCATTAAGGCGGCACAAAAAATCAAACCGGAAAGCATGTACCGTTACATGCAAAAATTGGGATTCGGAAAAGCAACGGGTATCCTACCCTCTAGGTCAGGAGAAACAAGTGGTTACTTTCCTACTTTGCGCAATTGGGTTCCCTCAACTAGTTATTATATGCCAATAGGACAAGGATTTAGTGTGACGCCAATTCAACTTTTACGAGCGATGACTTCTCTAGTCAACGGAGGTAAACTCTTGCGGCCCTATATCGCTTGGAGAATTCGTTCTTCAGAAAATAATGTGATCCTAAATGAGCAACAAAGTATTTGGGAACAAAGTCCATTCGATGAAAGCATCAATCGAAAAGTACGTCAAATGATGGAAAAAGTAGTCATTCATGGTACAGGTCGCGCTGCTGAGGTATCGAAAGTAGGTGTGATGGGAAAAACAGGGACCGGAGAGAAATCCAGTGCCCATGGTTATCTTGATAAATATGTGGTTTCTTTTGCTGGTTTTTTCCCAAGAAAAAAACCACGTTACGCTACTCTAATACTTTTTGATGAACCAAAATCCACTCACAGTGGAGGCTCTCTGGCTGCACCTGTCTTTGCCAAATTTGTACGCAAGATCATACCACTTTTAGAAAGCCGTAGTCACATGGTTTCACCCCAAAAATTATCTCTCCTTCCCATACATCATCGAAAAATAAAAAAAACACAACTCTATGATTTTCGTGGGTTAGCCGCTAGAGATGCCATTCAAATTATAAGTAGTTTTTATAAAATAAAAGTTAAATTAAAAGGGAGTGGTTATGTGTATAAACAATACCCTCCTCCAAATACAAACGTACGAGATATTCATACCGTTCGCTTACAGCTACGAGAGTTGTACTAGATAATAGCCATATTTGCATAACCTAAAGCTTACAAAATGGGACCATTGTGAAATGTGAATAATTACGAATAGAGTGCCATGAAACACCGATTTAAGGCATTTTAGAAGGTTAACTTCCTGTTTTTTTGCCTTTTACAACAGTCCCAAAATAGAAACTTTTTTCCAGTAGCCAAAATTAAGCACGCTGAGGAGCCTTTACTCTCGCGAGAAGTTTAGTATGTATTATCTTTTTTTCGACTTTATCGTTTATCTAATTGTCGCTGCATCAATCTCTTTTTTATATTACTATTACTATCGTAAGGCACTCATTGGTGGTTTCTGGGGTGGTCTACTCGTTGGTTCGATAGGAGCGGTTCTAATCACCCTGCTCTCCACTGTATATGATTGGTTTACTCGTCTCGTACTTTGGCTCATGATTCCTAAAATCAATGGAGATTTTTATTTTCGTGTGAATATTATCACAGCGTTAATTGGTGCTTTTCTATTTATATCACTTTTGAATCATATCAATCACGATCGAGATCGTTCGTGAAAGAAACGGTCCGGAATGGTTTCTTTCTATATTTATCTTAGAAATCGTGAAAAGGAGTAGACCATACAAAAAGCTTTTGAGACGTGTCAAAGTGCTGTTGTTTTAGTATAGTAAAGTATGCCTAGGGAATTTGATATTGTAGCTCTCATGAACTTATGCCATAAGGATAGGTATGCTACAACGGTAGCTGGCTTTGAGGTAATTGATCTTGGAGAACAAATAGAGGTCTCTCGGAAAATGGCAAAGAGAAAGGTGGCTGTTAAGACTATGCATATATTGACTCAAGAAATGGTGAAATGGGATTTTATTTCTGAAGAAAAAAGACACGCATTGCGTCAGGAATTAGGTATACTTCCTGTTTCTGTAGAAGAAGAAATCCCACCAGAAACTCCGGTATTGTCTTCCAATAAGGTGATCCAAGAGGAAGCCCAAACCATCCTAAAAGATGGTGACACCGACACTGAGGGTGAGGATGTCGGTGAAGAAAGTAATGGCAATGATAAATAATATGGACTAACCTTTTACTTTTGAGGGGGCCTGTTGCGAAGAGTAAATAAAACGAAAGTAGGGCCGTAGGGTGCCGGTTTACAGCGTTTTAGACAGGCATTTTCTTACTTTTCGGTATTTTGCAATAGGCCCTTGATTGAAGTTTACGTTTTCTGAAATTCAAATACGCTTTGCTCCTAACCCGGGGGATCGTTCTCCTAATTTTTCTCATCCCAACGGTTTATTGCATTCATCACGCTCTCCTCAAATGGAGGCCAAGCGTTGTGCGCAAGATATAATGGGGCTGGCTTTGTCAGATAGAGAAAGCAAGGTGATTGTTGTTATAGGAATTGGTTGGGGCTACCTTATTGAAAAATTGCTATCTACTCATCATTTAAATGCAAAAGTAACTCAGGGTACCAAAAATAAACTAGCACATGATATTAGTTTTCTTTTTTTTGAACCTATTCCAGCTGTTCATCAGCTCCTTTCAGAAAAAAATCGGCTATCTGCATTTACAGAATTAGGAGCTAGGCTCTTTCATCATTGGGAATGGCAGCGCCTAGAAGAGGAGTTAAAACAGGAAAAAAAAATCCACATCTATATTTCTCCGGTATATAAACGTCTATTCCCCAACCTATTAGAACAACTGAACACCACCCTACTTTTGAAAAGAAAGGTAGCAAAAGAAACCAGTCTTGATCACGACACAGCTAAAATCTTTCTCAAACAATGGACACGAAATGCTTTTTGTTTGGTGACAAAGCAAAAAAAAATTTACTTTCTCTCCCATAAAAAAAAACATATCGTTCCGCTCTCTTTTGTACCTCCCCTCGTTTATTGCGGTGCATCCCCAAGCTTACTAACAGATATACAAAATGCACCTGATGATGCCTTTTATATAGCATCTGATACAGCCTTGGGGCCTCTCATTTCTCGTAAGAAACATATCGGCCTAGCCATATGTGTGGATAGTGGCCGTGGTAGTTTTTATCATTTACGCTCTGCCTTACGATATTATAAAAAAGGAAAAAATAGCTTTGATTTTCCAGCTTTAACTTGGTCTGGGGCCTTGCCACACCTCCATCAATTTTTTCCCAAAGTTTTTTACTATCGATCTACTTTACCATTTGATCAAATCCTATCCTACGGGCCTTTATATTGTTTACGAGAATGGGAAAACCCTGCCCGTAACCCTTTAGGTCTAGCTGTGCATATCGCCCACCTTCTAGGTGCAAAAGAATTATACTGTATTGGTACAAGCTTTTTGAGTGAAAATGGCACGAGTCACGAGAGGGGTACTGGCTATCAAGAATATGGCTTAGATCAAGTGAAACGAAATTTTACAGCACATATGTATACAACAAAGGGATATCATGAAAATAAATTGACTCCTAAAAATCAAGTCGCTTGGACAGGAGCGTTACAACTGGGGAAGACGCTGGATGTGAAAATAAAAAAAATAAATACAAAAAAAAATATATCAAATAAATTGTCTTTATCCAAAATAAGAGGAGAATACATAGCCAAGCCTACCCTCACAAGTGAAAAATTACTCCAAAACTACATAGATATTCCGTCTATCTCCGCAAAGGAAATACAAACATTTCTTCAAGACAAAAAAGACAATATAGAGTTTTCTGCAATGACATCCCTAGGTTTGAAAGCAGATTGTTTTCATCGCTATATGAGATTTTTCTGATTTTTTGATGTCTTTAGAATTTACACCCCTGACAAAAGAATTATATCACTATATTCTTTCGATTTCCTTACGGGAACCACCCATTTGCGAAGAGCTACGTATAGAGACAAAAAAAAGAGATAAAAACTATAACATGCAAATCAATCCTGACACAGGCCAACTTCTCTCTTTTCTTTTACAATTGATGGGGGCAAAGCATTGTTTAGAAATAGGAAGTTACATGGGTTATAGTGCTCTTTGGTTGGCTCTGCATCTTCCCCATGATGGTAATCTGGTAGTTTGTGAAATCAATCCTGATTATGCTAAAATAGCTGATGCCTATTGGAAAAAAGCAGCAATCAAACATAAAATTCAACTACATGTCGGGCCGGCTTTGGGGAGATTGGAAAAGTTACGTGAAAAAAAAGGAACCCAAGATTTTGACATGGTCTTTATCGATGCAGATAAAATAAATTATTCTAGATATTATGAAACATGCTTTCATCTCATTCGACCAGGTGGTCTAATCGCTTTTGATAATACCCTCTGGGGAGGCGATGTAACTTCTAAAGAAGCCAATTCTTCTTCCACTCAAGCTATTCAAGAATTGAATGCAAGACTATTCCATGATAAACGAATCGATATCACACTTCTACCCATAGGAGACGGCCTCACTCTGATAAGAAAAAAATGAGATTGAGATTGATGGTAGAGTTCTTGTGTGTTTTTATCTAAAAAGGGACTGTTGCAAAATACAAAAAAATAGGAAAGTAACCGTCTATGGGAAAGTTTTTTGAAGTCGGAATATAAAAAAGAACTCAATTTAGCCCATAAGTGCAAAATTCGTACAAGAAGCGACCAAGGCAAAGGAACTAATCCAAGAACTTTCTATAATTCAAGCAAATGTTCAGGGCAAGCACGTAAAGTGCAAAGAGAACTTAGCTCGCTCACCTTTCAAAATACTGCTGGAGGTTTTGGGGCCTTCTTGTTTCGCTGGGTGGGGCGGTAATCTGGAGGCTACGTCGATGGTTATCAACCATTTAGAGTGACGCTACGCTCAGTAAGGGGGATTACTGTGCGTATGAAAAATAGAACTCCAAATTAGATGTGATGCTCTCCGAAGGCGAAACGACAACAACGGCTAGGTACATAAAAAATAGATATCTACAAATCAGGATATACTTTCCTATGTAGAATATAACCCCAAGCAGATAAAGCTGGAATGAAAATACCCGGCTTGTAACCTTCTATCTCTAGAATATAATAAACTATATAATTAATCATTGATGTTATAATTAGATAGCAATAGCCTCCATGAATATATGCTTTCGATGAATATATGCTTTCGATTTATTATAGAATAAAGTAAGAATGATTAAAAATTTAATAATCTGACCTGCCCCCAATATTTAGTACAGTCCTTTTTAGCTTTTTTTTCAATAGGCAGCATATTAGGCAGCATAGTATTCTTCCTCAAATTTGATAGGACTCTTATATCCTAAAAATGAATATTTTCTATCTAGCCCTATTATAAAATACCTCAATATACTCAAAAATATTTCTCCTAACTTCAAATATATTTAGATATGTATTTTTATATACCTCCTCTATTTTCAAACTCCCAAAAAAAGACTCCGCAACAGCATTATCATAACAGTTACCTTTGCGGCTCATACTTGATACAAATCTATATTTATCAAGCTTGCTCCTAAATTGATAACTCGCGTATTGACTTCCCCTGTCAGAATGAAAAATCAGACCCTTCTTAGGCTTATTTTGAGTAACGGCTCTGTCCAAAGCTTCTATGACCATTTCTGTTCTCATGTGATCTGTAAGAGACCAACCAACTATTTTTCTGCTACATAAATCAAGTATCACACATAGATATAACCAACCTACGGCTGATTTAATGTAAGTGATATCAGAAACCCAGACCTTATTAGGTTCAAGGATATTAAATTCCTGTCCTAGTAGCTTCTTAGAAATAGGGTAAGCATGAGCTGAATTTGTAGTCAGAACCTTGAATTTAGGCTTAATTTGGGCAGAAAGTCCTATATTTCTCATAACTTTAGCTACTCTATTTTCTGAAACCTTACATCGCATATCATGCAATTCTGACGTAATCCTTGGAGAGCCATAAATACCCTTAAACTTATGAAAAATATCTCTAATCATATTTTCAAGTTTTTGTGTCTCGAAAGCCCTTTTACTTGTTTTATGTTTTACCCAAACATTAAAACCGCTCCTTGAAATCGTTAATAAAGAGCACATTTTCTGCACAGGAAATGAGGAGCGATGTTTCTTAATAAATTGAAACTTCATTTCTGTGGTTTTATGAAAATGGCTACCGACTTTTTTAAGATATCCCTTTCTTGACGAAGTTCGGAATTCTCTTTGCGAAGCCTAGATAATTCCGCCTCTATAGAACGATTAGGATCAGAGTTATTAAACTCATATTTCCTACGCCATTTATAGAGTGTAGTTTCAGATACCTCAAAAGCTTCACTGACCTCTTTTGCTAAAAGCTTATTTTTGATCCAGTAAGTCTATACCGTATCCTTCTTAAATTGTTCATCATAGCGTTTAGCTGACGCCTTGATAGTGTTTGTTTCCATGTTTTCTTCCTCCATAAGTTAAAGTGGACTGTCCACTTTTTTGGGGGAAGGTCAACAGACAGAGACATATAGGTCCTTTCTTTATATTTCCACGCCCGATAATAAAAGAAAGAGCGTTCCAACCCAACAGCAAAGCCAACTATTGAACAAATCAAAAGAGGCCACAAGACCGGTCCAATCATATCAAATAAATCAAACACCTATTAAGCCACCCTTAATTTGTTATTTGAAAAAGGATAGGTGCTTCTACCCACCTAGCATGAATATGGGCTCCCTTTGACGTATATTTAGGTACCTCAAATTCCCAGTCTTTCACCGCAACTATCGCCGCTTCATCTAACAGCACATAACCAGAAGAAACGTGTACTTCCCACTCTAACGGCTGTCCTTGTGGCCCTACCAAAACATGAAGAATGACTTTACCTTGTTGGCCTAGCTCCCAAGCACGGTGAGGGTAACGAGGTGGGGACTGATTGATATACTTGGCCGGATGCACAACTGTGGATTTACCTTTTTTATAAAGAGATGTGCCTGGGTGCAATAGAAGGTTTTGCTGCCTTTTGCCTTGTGATTTGTCAGTTTCTATAGAAGCTTTTCCTTTGTTTAAGCTAATAGGAGCCGCACTGTTCTGCTGAACAATGCGAGGAATAAATAAGTCCTTTACAGATGTTTTATTTTGGTCTGGCGCTAGCAAAGGGGCATCAGTATCAAAATGAATCTTGAAAGTGAGCAGACTTCTTGGTTTTATGCCAAGGAAGCGTATCAGCTAAAAAAATCTGCTCTATGCCGTACAATGCTACAATATTGACAATTAAAGACAAAGAAAGGCAACACGACCAAATATAGTTGGGTTGTAAGAGTTTGAACCGTAAGTAATTCATGCTATTCAAATTGATTTCAAACCCTACTTCTATGCGCTGTTTTCAAGGCCGGCTCTAATCACTCATTGTAATTGAGATACAGTCTCAGTCTCAATTACAATGAGTGATTTTACTGCTCAGAAGTCAATTAGATTCCTTAGCTTAAAAGGTCTAAAAGGGAGCTTTGTTGCATAAATCGTGAAATAGCGAATAATCCCAATATATTGCATTAATTCAATGGCCTAAAAATCGAGAGTTATGCCATCTAAAGTAACCGAATTGCCCAATAAGTTAAGAAGCGTATACGATCAATAAAGGGACTTTTGCAAAATATGAGAGAAAAGCAAAGCGAAATGCTTGTAAAATACTGATTTAGTTAAGCTTGAAAAAGGCACTATATTCAGAAAATGCTATAGCCCATGCTTCCATGGTATTCTGGTTTTTCAAGGCTAACTAGTTATGCCTCGTTAGTAAGCGTGCCCTTAAAATTGAAGGGTCAATGGTCTAATTTTTTAGATTAGTATCTAGCTCTCAGTATTATATCAATGTCGGACAGCCATCTTAAAGGACATAACACTGACATTATGCGTTCCAAACTAAAAAACTTTCTTAATAATGCTTTAAATCAGAGATGCATGGCACTTTATTCGCAATGATTCATATTTCATAATGATCCCAAAAATGGTTATTTTTTATCGCCCTTCAATTCCCTGAGTGCTTGTGCCGCTTGTTCAGCATTGGGCGCAACACCATGCCATTTATGATTATTTTCCATAAAGGAAACACCCTTTCCCAGTACAGTACGAAAAACAATCATGATCGGTCCATTTTCCGAATCTTGGTCTAATTTGGCTAAAGCCCTTCGAAAGGCTTCCCTTATAGCTGGAACACTATGCCCATCGACGCGAAGAGTATCCCAGCCAAAAGAAGAAAATTTTTCTCCTAGATCACCGAGATCACAAACTTTCTTTGTGGGTCCATCAATTTGGATGCCATTGTCATCTATGAATGCAATCAGAGGAGCTTTATAATGGACTGCCGCCGTCGCTGCTTCCCAAATCATACCTTCACCACATTCACCATCAGAAAGACACGCAAAAACACGATATGATTTCCTTTGGACCCTCGCCCCCAAAGCAAGTCCCAGTGCTACAGAAAGCCCTTGGCCTAAAGAGCCTCCTGAGTTTTCAACTTCTGGTAAATAGCGGGTGGATGGATGTCCTTGTAATGGTGAACCAAATTTGCGAAATGTTTTAATATCAACATCCTTCAAGTAACCGGCGAGTTTCATGGTCGCATAACGAACCGCAGATACATGGCCATTGGAAAGGATGAGTCTATCCCGATCAGCCCAAAGGGGTATTTGGGGTTTATGATGCATGACATCAAAATAAAGTACAGAAAAAATATCTGCCAAACCCAAGGGACCGCCCGGATGTCCACAATTAGCAGAGTGGACCATTTGTATAATCATCTGGCGAATTTTTCGTGCACGACCAGCAATTTCTATATCACTCAAACCCATAGAATAAGCAGAAGGCATACTACAAATATTTTTGAGGAAATCACCTAGTCAAATCAAATCCTAAAGATACTATAAAACCCATGTAAATGAGTATTATTTTTTACAAATGATCGACTTCCCCCTTTAGCTGTAATCAGCAAAAATGGGGGGGGTGGGGATCATGCAAGATTACTCAACAGAAATACAAATTATCACGAGAAATTTGTCTCGTGTAAGGAAGACAGAAATCCGTCGTAAAGCAGGCCTTATGCTTGAAATCATGACAGCCAAGAATATCTGTTTTGACTGTCGTATACATGGAGTATACTGGAGTATGTATGGAATATACCCTAAGACTTTTTATTCTTAGCTAAGAAAATTTAGAGCTTGGCTTATGAGTTAGAGGCATTAGCAAATCGTCCAAGCGGCTGTAAAATAAGCCCTAAACGTATATAGTCAGCCTTGAAAAACCAGAATACTATGGATCTTTCGCATTTATAAGCTATTCTGAAATAAAAAGTAGTACCCATAATTGCAAGGTTTTGCGAAAAGGTGTTCAAAAGCTTGTGTTTTTCAAGCATTATTTTTCAGAGCTTCCCTATGCTAGCTCAAAAAAAAATGATTATCAAAGAGACTTGTTTAAGACGAATTTGGAAGGTATGCTCAATCATAATGAGCCCTTATTTCGTTTAGCTCAGAAAATAGATTGGGAAAAGTTTGATACTGAATTTGGTAAACTCTATTGTCCTGACAACGGCCGCCCAGCCAAGTTAACCCGCTTGATGGTAGGACTGCATTACTTAAAAGCCACATTTAATGAAAGTGATGAAAGTGTTTTAGATAAATGGGTTCAAAATGTCTATTGGCAATACTTTTGCGGATACCAAGAATTCCAGCAGGAAGCTCCTTGTGATCACAGCACATTAAGCAGATGGCGTAAGCGTATAAAATCTAAAGGGATGGAAAAGCTTTTAGAAGAAACAATTCGTTGTGCTCTTTCTAATAAATCACTGCGTAGACATCATGTCCAAAAAGTAAATGTAGATACAACAGTTCAGGAAAAGGCCATTACATATCCAACAGATGGTAAACTATATTTTAAAGCTTTACAATATTTGTCAGAACTGGCTAAGAGAAATAATATTCGTCTTCGCCAAAGTTATTCTCGTTTATCTAAAAAGTCATTATTAATGCAAAACCGATACTTTAGAGAACGTAAATACAGACTTGCAAGGCGTGAGCAAAAGAGCTTAAAAACCTATTTTGGTCGTGTTTTACGGGATGTAGAGCGTAAATTGCATTCTATAGACTTACATAAAAATTATGAATCTTCTTTGTGTCTTCTTCACCGTCTTTACGATCAAACTAAGGATAGCAAAAACAAAGTTTATAGTTTACATGCGCCGGAAGTAGAATGCATCTCTAAAGGGAAAACGCATAAGAAGTATGAATTTGGATGTAAGGCGAGTTACGTGACAAGTAGTCAAGGTAACTTTGTTTTAGGCGCGATGGCAAAACACGGTAATCCTTTTGATGGGCATACATTACCATCGGCCATAGAACAGGTAGAAAGGTTTTTATCCAATTCATTAAGCGTAAAAGAAGTTTTTGTGGATAGAGGTTATAGAGGAGCGAAAGTTAAAGATGGATAACCGTTCACATTGTTGGCGCAAAGAGGAAGAAAAAAATGAAACGTAGTTTACGCAAGTGGATGAAAAGAAGAGCCGCTATTGAACCCATCATTGGTCACATGAAGAATGTATGATTGAGGTGTACGACGAAATCACCTCTTAACGCAAGAAGGTGATAAGATGTATGCGGTTTTACTAGGTGCTGGCTTTAATATGAGAAAATTGCTAAAAGCTTTTTCCATAGCTTTTTCCATGCTTAAATTTATTCTGCAATATCTGACTGATTTTTCCTTAAAAAAGGAAGTATGGGTTATGGCATTTTTTTAATATAGTGCCTTTTTCAAGCTTAACTATATAGACAAAGCGACAGTCACAACAACTATGTGCAATAAGAAAGGAAACACAGGTAATACAGGAGGCGTTTTCGTCGCCTATGCCTTCAAGAAACAAACAAGTCTATGCATGACTCATTCTACAATTGATAATATTTTTTCTCGAGAAGGTCTAACTACGAGATACAGACGTAAAAATAATCACCCGCATACAAAACAGTATATATCTGAAAAGCCACTTGCTTGCTTGATAGAGTACAAATGGATACTGTAGGAGTAAAAATTGAGGATAATGATGGCAATCCGATTTTTGCCTTACTTAACAGGCATAGACACTGCCATAGCCGTCGTGGTTTTGTTCATTGTTGTTTAGAGAAGGGCACATGGACAGTTCAGACAGGCAGTTAAGACAGGATTGATAAAATTCTGAAAAGTCTTTGGTATAGCTGTGTTCATTCAAACAGATAATGGTGTGGAATTCACCTATTTTTTTATTTCAAGATCAAATTTAAAACGCACAAAAAGGAGCGTTATTCTCCTTTCGAAAAAATACTTGAACAACAAGGAATTGAGCATTACTGAAGCAAGCCCAGAACACCTGCTTATAACGGTAAAGTTGAACAATTTCATAGATTGATCACTGATTTGTTATGTGCACGGTCAAGGGCTCAATGGAAAACCACTTGATTTTATAAAAAACAGCCCTGCTGGAAGAATTTGTGAAATTTTATAACAAAGAAAAGCCACATGCTTCACTTAAAGGATTGACGCCTATGCAAGCTTTTCCCAAATTTTGCAATAATAAAGTAGCTTAAAGAGGAACATTCAGTATTACCTTTTTACATGGGTTCTACAACAAATACATTCTTTCAACTTGACGTAAAAGTAATCAAAAAAACAAAGTAAGTCCTCTCTCTTCTGTAACAAGCCGATGATAGGAAAAGCTAAATTTCGAAGTACAACTATCTTAGCTGTAAAGAGAGGTAACAAAACTGCCATGGGCGGAGATGGGCAAGTTAGTCTGGGGCAAACCGTAATGAAACAGGGTGCAACCAAAATACGCCGTCTAACTGGAAAGAACATACTCGTTGGATTTGCCGGTGCTGCTGCTGATTCTTTTGCATTATTTGAACTGTTTGAAAAAAAAGTAGAGCAGTACCAAAGTAGTCTGAGTCGTGCGGCTGTAGAGTTAGCACGAGATTGGCGTACTGACAGGGTTTTGCGTCGCTTAGATTCTATCTTAATTACAGCTGACCCCAATGAGATGTTTTTGATATCCGGGACGGGTGACGTGATTTCTCCAGATGATGGAATTTTATCCATTGGCTCAGGAGGGAATTATGCCCTTTCCGCAGCACGGGCACTAATGAAACACACAGAACTAGACGCTCATCAAATTGTGGAAAATTCAATGAAGATAGCTGGAGATATATGCATCTACACTAATTCTCAAATCAGCATCGAAGAAGTGGCTTAATTAAAATATCCTCTATTAATAAACAAATTGAACAAACAAGAAGAATATTCAGCCAAGTCCTCATCCCAATTAGATGAGTTGTCACCCCGCCAAATTGTGGCTAAACTTGATGAATATATTATAGGACAATATAAAGCCAAGCGTGCCGTGGCTATAGCCATTCGAAATCGCATACGTCGCCGAAAAGTAAAAGAAGAATTTCGAGACGAAATTTATCCAAAAAATATTATAATGATAGGACCAACGGGATGCGGGAAAACAGAGATAGCCCGACGTCTTTCCAAATTAGCGAAAGCTCCATTTGTAAAAGTGGAGGCTACCAAATACACTGAAGTGGGTTATGTCGGCCGTGATGTGGAATCAATGATACGTGATCTCGTGAGTACCTCTATGGGTCTGGTCCAGAAAGAATTCCGGGAAAAAGTGAAGGAGAAAGCAGAAGAAAGCACTCATGAACGTATACTAGATTTGCTTTTGCCTTCTAGCAAGAATGTAAAGAGAGAAGCAAATAAAAGAAATTTTTCTGAAAATGATCTCACCAAAATTTCTTCTTTAGGGGCTAAAGTACAAGCCGGCCTTGATACACTAGAAGAAATTGATCAAATCAAATCAGAAACAACTAAAGGTAGACGCGCTACAGATGCAGAAGCAAATGAAAATGCTGAAAAAGATAGTGCGGCAGAACAACGCTCTTTACGAGCTCGGGCTTCTGTTTCTGCAAAGCTAAAAAATAAGGAACTAGAAGATCGAGATGTAGAAATCGAAAGTAGCACATCTAACATGCCTACAATTCAAGTTATGACGGGTAATCCCAATATGGAAGACCTAGACATGAATATTCAAAATATGTTGGGTGATATTTTCCCTAAAAAACCTAAACAACGTTTTGTTAAAATTGAGGAAGCTAGACGCATACTAATGGAAGAGGAGCTTAATCGGCTAGTCGATGGAGACAAAGTACGCGAGGAAGCGATCAGAAGAGCAGAACAAATGGGGATTATTTTTATCGATGAGATCGACAAGATTTGTGGACGAAATATAGCTTCCTCTAATGCGGATATTTCCCGTGAGGGTGTTCAAAGAGACCTCCTTCCCATTGTAGAAGGGGCCACTGTGAATACTCGTTATGGAACAATTAAGACAGACCATATACTCTTTATTGCTACCGGAGCGTTTCACTCTAGTAGTCCCTCTGATCTTATACCGGAACTGCAAGGACGCTTCCCTATCAGAGTAGAACTGGAAAAACTAACAGAGGAGGATTTTCGGAAAATTCTTACCGGCCCTCGCAATTCTATTGTGCGCCAAACGAAGGAATTACTCGCAACAGAAGATGTTGAGTTAGAATTCACCTCAGATGGCATTGAAAAATTAGCTTGCTTTGCCTTTGAAGTAAATGAAAAGACAGAAAATATTGGAGCAAGACGTCTGTACACCATTATGGAAAACCTTTTAGACGAAATCTCTTTTACAGCTCCGGATCTCAAAAAAGATGAAAAACACATAATTATCGATACTCAATTTGTTGAAAAACATCTAGATGATATTGTAAACGATAAGGACCTGAGTCGTTATATTCTATAATCCATAAAATAAAATAGTGGAAGGCATTTCTGGAGCAAGGCTCACTGTTTTAAGGCCGCGAAAAAAACAGGGCTATGTCATGGGGCAATTTCTCACAGTCCATCTATTGATTACTGTTGAAACAACTCCATTGTCCCGTAATCTTATCTAGCTCGAATAGTTCGTTTTTTTCATTTCCATATCCCCTCATTTACTCAGATTATAGAAGTAGTGAAATAGAGACACTAGGGTAATCTGAACGAAACACCAGTGCACAAAAAAATGAGAATAGGAAGAAAAATCTCTTTCTGAACCTAATAGAAAAAGTTATCGATAAAAAAAAGGAAAAATTTGAGAAGGCACCACACACAAGACTAGTATGCTCCCCCGGCAGGGCTCGAACCTACGACATGTTGGTTAACAGCCAACCGCTCTACCAACTGAGCTACAGGGGAATACGAAAACAGTATAAGGCATCCTAATCTCCCCATCCTTGTCAACTAGACTAGTCATGACAATACAAAAAGTTTTTATGATGTATTATCGGTCGCATACTAAATAAGAAAAGAAAATTTATCCTAAAAGCAAACTTGATTGACAGGTTCTTTTTATTTTATAGTCTCACTAAGTTATTATGTGGAACAAATAAAGCTTACCGAAAAAATGAAACCTAACCTTCCTGATCGATCTACTCATCCTCCTGTTTTGGTTGCTATGGACCTAGAGGGGTGCCTTGTACCAGAGATTTGGATACAATTTTCTCAAAAAACGGGTATCACAGACTTGTCCATAACTACACGAGAAGTTAAAAGATATGATGATCTTATGCAAAGACGCCTTGAGATTTTGAAAAAGAATCATATTCGTTTAGAAGACATACAGAACGTTATTGAAACACTTGAGCCTCTTCCCGGAGCTAAAGATTTTTTAGATTGGCTACGCTCCAAAGTACCACTAGTCATTCTTTCTGATACCTTTTATGAATTTGCTTTCCCGCTCATTAAAAAACTAGGCTATCCAACTCTATTTTGTCATAATCTCGATATATCCAATGGATATATTCAAAATTATCGATTACGCACAAAAGATAGCAAAACACAGGCAGTCATAGCTTTCCAAACAAATGGCTTCACTGTGATGGCTGTGGGTGACTCTTACAACGACATAGGCATGCTACAAAAAGCAGACACGGGCTTTTTCCTCCATGCACCAGAAAGCATCTCAACAGAATTTCCTCAATTCGTCTCCTGCGAAAACTATGTTACTCTAAGAAAGAAACTCCAGATGTACCTGAAATAAAACCAAAAAGGACGATACTCTCTCCTTCATTTTTTCCCTCGACTTAAACGAGGAAAAAAACGAAAATTTTGAATATTAAAGACTCCCAGAAAAACTAACTTCCAAAACAGCTCCATTTACATAGGAAGCCATTCGAGAAGCTAAAAATAGAATAGGGTAAGCAATTTCCTCTGGCATAGCTGCACGCTTAGAAGGAACTCGGCCTCTAAGGCCTTCCATAATTTTTGAGGGGATCGCATCTGTCATACGCGTTTCAACAAAACCAGGCATAACACAATTTGTGCGTATGCCACTTCCACCAAACTCCTTTGCCATAGAATTTGTAAATCCAATCACCCCAGCTTTCGATGCCGAATAATTGGTTTGTCCGGGATTACCAGTCCAAGCGACAGAGGAAAGATTGATAATAGAACCCTTTTTTTTCTTTCGCATTTGCTTCACTGCTTCTCTGGTACATAAAAACGTTCCCGTTAGGTTCACATTCAGTACAGATGTCCACTGCTCTAAACTCATTCGCAATAACAAACCATCTCTTGTAATCCCAGCATTATTCACTAGACAATCTATCTGACCCCACTTTTCCACAGGAGATTTTATAAGTCGAAGAACATCTTCTTCTTTACTTATGTCTGCAACCACACCAATGGCTTCCCCCCCTGCTTTTTTAATTTCGTCAACGGCTTGATTACAAACATCACTATCTACATCAGAGATAACTACCTTAGCACCATGACTCACAAATAAATCAGCCGTAGACCGACCAATACCTCGTCCAGAACCAGTCACAATAACAACTTGATCTTGAATATCTTCGAAACTGTATCTTTTCATTTTACGTTCTCCCCCATTATTTTGTTCCTAAAAAATACAATCCACAAGGAACTCTGACCATAATACAATACAAGCCAATCCTAAAAATGAGAAGACAATGTCAAATCTATTTCAACATAAAGCGTAAGTGTTAAAATTGGATCTTTTCCTAAATATTGTCTGAGTAAATCCTAAATAATGGGTAGTCATGTTTTTTTTGCTCTTATCTGATTAGTTTACTTTTAGATCAAAAAAACTTTTCCTTATTTTTCACATTGTTTACATTATTCACATTATTCACATTGTTCACATTGATCGAAAATAGAGCTGAAAGATCAGGTGTCTGCACTTTGGACTTGGATACCCAAAATGATATTATAAATAGTGAATTTACTTTTTTATCACAAAGATAAGACAACTTCAATTATTTCTATTTATCTTTGTTTCTATTTTTTTACATAAGGAGTAGAAATTTTCTGGAGTGAGATCTTCTGCACGAGCTGCTGTATCGATATGACACTCTGTAGCCAGTAAGAGCATTTGCTTATAGTCTATTAATGGGAAAAACGACATGAGTTGTTTTTTCCAAATACTTCTGAGTGCTTTTCGACGACTTCCAAAGGATAGCCGTAACAGTTTCTCTAAAATAGTATTAGAGCAATGTCGACCTTTTACGTGTGCCCGATATTCGATTAGAATAGAATCTATTTTAGGCATGGGAAAAAAAGCGGATGGACCAATGATTTTATGCTGTTTCCAAATACCGCTATTTTGTAAATAGATACCTATTGAATATTTTTTTTTTGGAGAGAGTACACGTTGTGCGTACTCTTTTTGAATGAGAAATAACCCTCCCAAAATACTTGGGATTTTCATAAGAGATGTGAAAAAGTCAGTGGTAATAGAATAAGGTAAATTACCGTAAATATAGCAAATATGCTTTTCTTGCGGTTTGTTTGTTTTAGTAAAAGAGAGAGTATGGGATACACCTGATTTTTCGTTTAGAAAAAGAAAAGATTTATTCTCCCGTGCTAATCGAAGAACTGTTAATATATCTCCTTTTAGGAGGTATAAATTATTTTTTTGTAGGGATATATTATTTACTTGTAAATAATGTAAAAGGATAGGGTCGATTTCAATAGCATATACGGTGTAGCCTTTATCTAAAATTTCTTTTGTTAAAACACCAAAACCAGGACCAATTTCTAGTACAGTTTTGGGAAAAAGTTTTGCATTTGCATTGCTAGATGTAAATACAGATGAGAGGCAATTGTGATAAGATTCGTCTAAATGTTTTGCGATTAGACGACTTATATTTGGATCGGTTAAAAAATTTTGTCCCCATTTTTTTTGAATTTTTACTTTGTTTTGATAGAAAAAATTTTTAATGTTTGAAGATGAATATGGTGAAAAGGCATCCATATTTACCATTAGAGGACCTATCGTATAAGCGAAAAAATCAGTGAATGATTTTCGCTAATAGCGGTTTGCAGACCAGCGACTACCACTCTGTCCGCCGGTGTAGCTTCCTATGATTTTCTTCCGATTTTTAGATATTGATCCGACAAATTTTTGATTTAGTGCTCGATTACTTCCAATGTGAAAGCAACGTTTGGCACGGCAGATACGTCTGAAGTGTATTTTTTTTTCCCAAACCCGAACACTATACAGAAACTCCATTTTTTGTTTTCCCCAATTTGTAAAACGAACACTAGCACCTAATTTCCCTTTTCGTGTACGATAGACATAGAAAAGGCCTCGATGTTGACTAACTACAATGCGATAGCGCCCCAAAAAACGTTTTTCATCTGCTCGTAATTTTCTTTTCTTTTTGGTCTCTTCTTTTTTAGGTGGTATTAGATCAATACGTCGTACGTTATCTAAATCTATGTAATTTTCATCATCATCTGAAAAGGGATCATAATGAGGATCTATCTCTGTATTTTGTGCTAAATAAATACGCCCATTCTGTAATTTTTTCCAGTAGGCTCTTTGCCTCCTATTTTTAGTTTTGAGGAGATAGATGACGATGTCTCGGTTTACACTAGCAAATTCATTTCTTTTCCCAATCACATAACCAATAGAAAAGCTAAATATGAAGAGAAGAATAGCTCCCATTAACCAGAGCCATGGTTTACGCCGTTGTTTTTTATTCTCGTCACTAGTTTGAGATTGTAACCCCATATGGGAATCGTTAGAGGATAGGTTTTTCTTCTTATTCAGTCTTTTTTCTTTTTTAGCATAAGAAAAAAGGTCTTCCTGCTTCGAACTATATTTTCTCCAAAAAGATAGGAATTTGGAAAAAATCATAAACAATATTTTATTTTATAGCGAGGGTTATGAAAAAACATCCCGTAGGGGAGTCGAACCCCTGTTGCTGGAATGAAAATCCAGAGTCCTAACCGCTGGACGAACGGGACTATTTTTTCAAAACTGAATACATCAATTCATTCCAAACTATAGCTGGGAATGCCATTGATTGCATGAGGCGTCTGGGGTTCGAACCCAGGACCACCTCCTTAAAAGGGAGATGCTCTACCAACTGAGCTAACGCCTCTACACCTATCAAAGATTTTTTTTAGAAGTCTATGGTCAAGTGGAATCATGGCAAGTGATGTAGAACCCATGTAAAAAGGTGATACTGAATGTTCCTCTTTAAGCTACTTTGTTATTGTAAGATTTGTGAAAAGCTTGCATAGGCGTCAATCCTTTAAGTGAAGTATGTGGCTTTTCTGACCTTCCCCAAAAAGAGTGGGCAGTCTACTCTTTTGGGGGAAGGTCCCATGTTCACAAGGCCTAGCTGCTTTCCCTTACCATTGGGGAAAGCGTTTTACTAGATAATAAATAGTCTTTTGTGACAATCAACGTCACGCAGGCTTGAAATAAAAAGAGCTTCCGTCCCGATCAAACTGCACAGAGGTGTTTTCCGTCCTGTCTGCAAACAGCAAGCAGGTAAAAGTGCACAAAGCCACACAACACTCATACTCTTAGACAAAACACCTCTATTATGATGGAAATTCTTTTTTTCAAATGACTTTACACTTATGCATGGTACCATGAAAATAGGTCTCTTTGATAGTATAAAATTATCTTTGGAAAAAGATTATGTCTACATGTACTTTTTCCCGAAAATTTGAGTGTGAGGGTAAAAGAAACACAAACTAGCGACTACTATCGCATCTCTCCATATATTTTTTGTGGAAAGTATGATCGAAAAGGGAAAAAAGGAAAAAAAATCGATGTAGAAGGGTGTTTTTTGAAAACTCTTGAATTTTGCTTACGTACAGATCGAAACAAATTAAAACTATATAATGAAAATCACATATCTCACAGATATTCATGATGCCCTAAAAGAGCTTCGTTTACTTTTATCCGGTACACAATCAGATCTTTACCTCCTATCTGGAGATATTATCTATAAGGCATTTTATGAAGAAGAAAAAATATATAATTTTGTATGTCTTCAAGAAGAGCTTTATCAAATTTCTAGACACCTGGGGAAAAATATCTACCCAATGGACCTAGCACTAGATATACTACGCTTTCCAAAAAAGTTTGCCTCGAAAAATTTACCTTCCGAAACTCTTGAAAAAAAAGCACAATTATACCGTGAACTTTTTGAAATTGCGGCCAAAACAATGAAGGAAAAATATTCTCTCATACGTGAGCTTATCGATAAATACTCCAATGCTCCCACATGGCTATTACCGGGTAATTACGATATCGACTTTCGCTATACGGCTTTAAAAGAACACAATTTACATTGTAAACTTATGTACAAAAGAGGTCTTAAATTTTCTGGCTATGGAGGTGCTCCTGTCCAAACCTCTGGAATACCGGAAAAGTTAGCTGTAAGCTATCATGAAAAAGAAAAAAAAGGCGTTTTATATTCAGAGCCACTTGAATTTTTTCAAGAAAGTCAACCAGATGTACTAGTTCTTCATAATCCAGCCTATGGCTACTTTGATTGCATACCGGGGCTAGGTCATGTGGGTTCCCATGGCATACGTGCCTATCTTGATGAGCACAATCCCATTTTAGTTTTATCTGGTCATGTACATGAGGATTATGGTATAGCTAAAAGAAATGAAACCATTTTTCTCAATCCTTCTAATTTTGGTGGTGTCGATTCTCCACAAGGTTGGCAAAAAGGAGGCTCTTACGCAGAAATACACATCAACAACAAAAGACTGGAACAAATTCATTTTATGCAACTAGCCGATGATCATATTTTCCCCATACTCAAAGTTTTCAATTCCGAAAGAGGACTTTTAGGAGAAGTCGATAAAACATATAATGGACATAGTTCCCTAGATCCCAACCTCTTAATCCGTGCCAATAATGGAGCCTTACTGGGTTGAAAAACTTGAGTTGAACTCACTCAAAAAGTTTTGGTACAACAATTTCTTTTAGCTCATTTTTGTATCTCTCTCGTAAATGAGCTGGCTCAAGAAGAATCACATCTGCCCCAAAACCACGCAATACAGAACGTATCCATATACTGTCTTGTACCTTGCAACTCGCTTGAAGCCAACCTTTTCTTTTTTTACAGGAGGTAACCTTTCCAAGAGGAAAAAGAAGCCGTAAGTTAGCTAAAAGATCAGCAATAAAAGCAAGGCGAATCGTAAAGCCCTTTACTCCTTTTTGAAATAGCGATAATTCATTAAGATAAATAGTCAAATCTTGAGAAGGATCATTATCCTGTTTCACATCTAAAAGCTCAATATTCTGCATTCGCTCCAACAGAAAACAGCGCGTCGCACCCCGGGTATTACAATAGGCAATCAAATAACTCATACCTTTATTTTCAAAAAGTAACCAAGGATCGACTGTACGAATTTCTGCCTCACTTGAACTCAAACTACGATACAGAAATTCTATTTTAAGGCTATCTTGTAATGCCTCTTGTATGAGGCTACGCTGAAGACTGGTTTCACTACTATTGTCAAAAAACACAGCGACATGAGTAAAACGTTCGATTAGTCCCTTCATGTTTTCAGAAGCAGGAGAATTTTTTGGTATAAATTTCAGATGCTCTCTGATGAGTTTTTGAATGATAGTCCATTCTGCAGCAGAAAGAGATAACGGTCTTTCTAAACCTAAAGGAAAATCAAGATACACACATTTTTTTTCATCCACATAAAGACTCACAAAATCAGAAGGAGAAAAAGGTGGTATCCCAAACATCGTTAATTGTTCTAGAGCTCTCTCCAATTCAAGTTCTGTGGTAAAGCTCGCCATTTTTTGAAGAGAAGAAAACTCTATCCCTTGATTGTTATAAATTAGTGGTACGAGTGAAAAAATACGTTGTATGTTTTTATCTGACTGAGAAGAAATCATAAACATGCATCCACAAGTGAACTTTTTATTTCTTTATGTATAATATCATAAACCGTCTTCATAATTACCTATGACAGAAATCTTACAGAAATCTTTCTTATTGATCAAAAAAGTATTTATTTTTTGAACCGATGACTAGTCACACCATACGCCATAAAATTATTAGTATTTCTTCTGAAAGGCCGTGAATTCAATTCCGAAGCACAATAAATTTTGCTACACATTTTTCAAAAAGAGACTTCAGGAGGGATCAATAGCCTAAACGCTTTCTTGGCCTAGGATTGAATTGTATGAGAGCCTTGTCTACGTCTTCTTGTTTTACTCTTGTAAATCGGATCCTTTCCTAAAACATTGTTTACGTAAACTTAAATAATGGGTGGCAATGTCTTTTGACTCTTATCTGATTAACTCTATTTTCAATCAAAAAAAATTGGATCACATCGATTGAGAATAGAGCGGAAAGTTAGATGTGTTGCCCTTCGGAATGAAAACCTAGCATATCTGCCATGAAAACATATCTGCAATGAAGACATATCTGCGATGAAAACATATTTATGATGAAAACATATCTATGATGAAAACATATCTATGATGAAAACATATCTATGATGAAAACATATCTACGATGAAAACATATCTACGATGAAAACATATCTATGATGAAAACATATCTATGATGAAAACATATCTGCGATGAAAACATATCTACGATGAAAACATATCTGCGATGAAAACATATCTACGATGAAGACATATCTGCGATGAAAACCTAGCATATCTATGATGAAAACATATCTGCGATGAAAACATATCTGCGATGAAGACATATCTGCGATGAAAACGTATCTGCGATGAGGAGGGGGGGGGCCTTGTTGCGAAGTGCAAATAATTGCAAATAGAGTGCTATGAAACGCCGATTTAAGGCATTTTGGAAGGTTAACTTCCTGTTTTTTTGTGTTTTGCAACAGTCGCATGATAGATAATATGAAGAATAATATTGATGTATCCGATAGCAAAGATAAGAAAGTGGTACTATGAAGAGTGCAAAAAAAAATAAAAAAATAAAAAATATGAACCCCTCTATATTGCAGTTGTACTTGGAAGAGATTGGTAGAATTAATCTTTTACAAAAGGAAGAAGAACTTGCTTTGGCTCAGAAAGCGAAGAAGGGATGTAAAAAATCTTCCGATGCTTTGGTTCGTGCAAATCTTCGTTTTGTTGTTAAAATAGCCCGTAGTTATAAAAGTTCTCGCTTGAGTCTGATGGATTTGATTCATGAAGGTAATATAGGCTTGATACGAGCTGTAGGAAAATTTGACCCAGATATGGGCTTTCATCTTATTTCTTTTGCTGTTTGGAGTATACGCCAAGCTATTATCCAAGCTATCCAAGAAAATTCCTATTCGGTACGGTTACCCAATAAACGGTCTGATCAACTTCATCAAATGTTCAAGGTGAAGGAAAGTCTAGAAAGTGAGGGAGAGATTGCTAGCATTTCTATCTTGGCAAAAACATTGAATATGGAGGAAAAGAAAGTAAAGCATTTATTGGAAATGGGACGTGAAGCAGTAAGTCTAGATAGGCCTTCCTCCATTGATGCTGAAATATCTATTATAGAAACAATAGCCGATCAAAAAAACCATAGTCCCGAAGAACTTTTGGAAGAAGCTGAAATGAAATATCAATTAAATCAGTTATTGCTTCAATTAAAAGAGCAAGAGCGTGAGGTACTAAAAATGAGGTTTGGATTAGGGCGTGCTTCTTTTTCTTTACAAAAAATAGGCCAAATTGTTGGTCTTTCTCGAGAGCGTATCCGTCAAATTGAAACAACGGCAATTCAAAAAATGAGAAATACAAAGGAATCTCAACGTCTTCTATCCTATATCGAGAAATAATATTGAAGCTATTTATATTAATCACATTACTTTTTACTTCCCTTCTTTTCCCTCTTTCTTCCTTTTATAATTCATGGGATAGTTTGGGTGAGCTTCACTTTGTTTGGATTTTTGACAGCGATAAAGATCCATATCCTATTCACAAACTCTATCAAAATAAAAGCGAAAATTTATTTAATTTCATTCAATATAAAGAAAGGGAAATTCAAAAAAATCAAAAGAAAGACCAAAGTCAAACATGGTTATTACAACCAGCTGACGAAGCTATTGCCATTAGAACAGATGATCTTGTGACCATTCCTCTTTTAGGAGAAGGTTATTATAACTATCAAAAAACAGGGAAAGAAATTCGGTACTATAGCAAAAAAGGGGAGGAGCTTTGGCGAAAAAAATATCCTTATTATCCTGTGAGTAATTATTATGGAGATCTAGTTCTCTTACTTGCAGGAGATGGAAGCCAAGTCTATTTTATGAACAATAGCGGTTTTCTTCTAAGAGAAACAGGTGTCCATGGAGCCTACCTAAGTGATTACGATTTTGCCACAAAAAGCTCTTACGCTGCTTTGGCTTTTAGTAGTGGTGAGGCTTATGTTGCTGGTATCGAGAGTATTGCATTTAGTTACAATGCCCGAGGAGAAGAAAAACAGTTTTTTTTGAAAAGTTGTGCTCTCTCGCCATATGCAAACTTTTTGGCTCTTCACTTTGTTGAAGGAGAAACAGACTTTATCATGATTCTTAAAGGAGGAGAAGACGGTAATTCAGAAATTGTTCGTAAAATCAAATTACCGAATATCTATCCTCATCTATTGCATATAGCTATAAATTCTTGGGGGGCTTTGGTAGCTGCTCCCGACAGAACTATTTTTATCTCTCTTGATGGTAAAGAAGATTGGGATAAGCCCCTAGCTTGCACAAAGAATTGCCCAATTTATAGACCAGTTCATGCAGAAACAAATTTTTTCTTATCAGGGTCATCTCGTTTTTGGAGTCTAATTGATAAAAAAGGACAAGTGCTATTCAAGGCTCCAGTATCTGGACAAATTAAAAAAGGATGGCGTTTCCTCCCGACAAAAAAAGACGGGGTTTTTGGTATTCATTTTGGCAAGTATATAGAATATTTTAGTTATAAGCTTCCTTGACTTATCACTTTATGATCACTATTAAAGCAAAGTCCCTCTCCCAAAAAAAGCACTGTTCTAATCGTAAAAATAATCTTGGTTTGTTTTGTCCATAATAGAGTGCTGTTTTTTTTCGTGGCCGTAAAATAGTAGGCTTTGCTTTAGGAAAGGCCTACTAAGAAAGACTGCTAAGAAAGTCTACCATATGAGACTCCACGCCTTCCACTGTAGAACTGTTGCAAAATGAGCGTAATTGCAACAGTTTTGATTTATGTAGAATTGTTTATAGCTAAGCTGAGACTTCTTTGTGATATTTTTTGGAGTATTACTGTCAGCCTCCATTAGACGACTATGGTATCTTCTCGACCTGGGCCAACAGATATAAATTTCACAGGGACATCAACTAGCTCTACAACACGATCGATGTAGGCCCGACAAGCTTTGGGTAAATCAGAAAGCTTTCGAGCGTTGCGAATATCCGTTTCCCATCCGGGAAGGGTTTCATACTCCACTTCCAACTGGTCGTAGCCGGTAGCTGGAAAGGCCTCCAGTCGCTCCCCAGCTTTCTTGTAAGCCACCCCTATTTTGACTTCTTTATATTCAGAAAAGATATCGATTTTTGTTAGAGCCAAACCTGTTAGCCCATTTACACGAGCGGCATGACGTAATAATTCTACATCAAACCAGCCACAGCGTCGGGGTCTCCCTGTCGTGGCACCAAATTCACTACCGATGCGACGTAATTTTTCTCCTTCTTCTCCATGGAGCTCGGTAGGAAATGGACCTTCTCCCACACGGGAAATATAGGCCTTACAAATACCAATGACATCACCTATATGTTGAAGAGAAATCCCACTTCCTGTAATCGCTCCTCCTGTTGTTGTATTACTAGAGGTCACATAGGGATAGGTACCAAAATCGACATCTAGTCCCGTTCCCTGTGCCCCTTCCAGTAAGACCCGTTTACCTGCTTCAAGGGCTTGATTCAAGTAGAGCGAGGTATTTCTGACTAGTGGCTTAACTCTCTGACTAAACGAAAGTATTTCTTGTTGAATGGCTTCTTTTTGTGTGTCATGGATATTATATATTTTTTGTAAAACAGAGCCTTTCGCTTCTAAAATTGACTCTACGCGATCGGCTATTTTACTCTCATCCAGAATATCTGCAATGCGTAAACCCACGCGGCCTATTTTATCTCCATAGCACATTCCAATGCCACGTAGGGTTGTCCCAATTTTTTTTTCACCAGCTAATTCTTCCGCGGCCTTATCCATACTACGATGAATGGGAAGTACAATATGAGCTAGATCAGAAATAATGATGCGTTCTTCGGCTTGCTCAAACCCTCTTTCTTTAAGGTAATCTAGTTCTTCTATAAAGGCTTGTGGATCAATAACGACGCCATTACCCAAAACACAAATTGTTTCCGGATACAAAATGCCACTGGGTATTAAATGAAAGATATAAGTTTCATCACCTATCTTAACAGTATGCCCAGCGTTCGCTCCTCCCTGATAACGCACAATAATATCTATGGATTTGCTTAGATAGTCAATAAACTTGGCTTTACCCTCATCTCCCCATTGTGTACCGACAACTAGCTTTGCATTCATACCATACCTCCATAATCAAGTGTAAAAAGGGAATTTTGCATGATTACATTGTTAGTTTTTCTATCATGAGGGAAAGGTCTAGTGCAAATCCACAAGCAGAACACTCCCTCGAGTCAGAAAACTCACCAAACAGGGAATCATATACCCCCCCTGTAAATACCTTTTCACTTTCTTCAGTTATATAAGCTTCGAATACAGGACCAGTATAATAAGTGAGTTCTAAAACAAGGCTAAAATCGAATGTAACTCCCTCTATGTGTTTAGCTTCGTCAAAGAGAGAACAAATCTCAGGCTGGTCTTTACAAAGCTTTTTTAATTCCTCTATTGAATTTTTATCTCCAAAGATAAGGGGCAGCTCTGTCAGAATCTCTTTATATGGTTTTTCTATCTTTGCCTTTATGCAAATATCACGAATGACGGCCGTATCTTTTTTATGAAAGGCCAAGGATAGTTCAGAACGAAAACGTGTAGGGATTTTTTCACAAATCTTTTCTACAACGCGTACATCACCATAGAGAATATGAGATTTGATATCCTTTATGGAAGCACATTTTTTGGCTAGCTGTAAAATCTCTTTCACGTGGTCTATACGATTTTTAGTTGTATAGTTAATGAGTTCCACACCAGCCTGTAGTACTGCACGTCTACCCCCTGAACCCCACGGGCGATCATGAAAAACGGGTTGTATGTAGGAGAAGCGAGCGTCTTTTACTTGGGAAGGGCTTTTGGCTAGGTGGCCTAGGTATCCGTTGGCGGCGGCTTTAATTAATTGAACAGTCAGATCAGAACTTACAGTTAATTGCTCATCCTCCCTACCGCGCAATTGGAAGGTAGGATTATTTTTTGCATGACGAGTTGCGATTTGAAAGGTCTCGAAATAATCAAAAGAAGGTAAGGTAACTTCTTTATAGCCAGCATCCGAGAACGTCTCTCTCACATGCTTTTCTAAAAGTAAACGTGTCTGTGTTCCTTTAATATTTAGTAAGCTGAAACCATGTGGAAACCAGCTTCGATACTTTTCTCTGGGTAGAAATGAATGCATAAGTACTTCATCCAGACTTGATCTGGCTACAGAGTAAACAAGAAGTTTTAGGAAATTTTACTGACATAAGGTATTCTCGTTTTCTTTGCTTTCGCTTTTGTTTTTTTTATCGAGAGGTTGTTACAAAAAACACAAAAAAATTCCTGTCTAGAATACTTTAAATCGGCAATTCATAGCACCCTAATTTGCAATTATTTACGTTTCGCAACAGACCCCATGAATTTATCTGCCTTTTATAGAGCTTTTCTGGTGACTTGATGATGGTTTTGGGCTTGTCTCCGCACGTTCGGTTTTATCTTCTTTTATATTTGTTTCAGTACTTGGTTCGGCATCCTTTGTATACTGTTCCTTAGCTTTTTCTATCTCATCAGTTTTTTCTATCCCATCTTTCAATCGCTCTTGTTGTCTTTGGCGTTCTATTTTTTTCTTTAGCAAAAGAGGTATTTTCCGCAAAGGAATGAAAACCCACGTGCTATACTCAAGACCATCTAATTCTTTTCTTTCATAAGGCTCTTTAATCTCCAAGGAAATACCAGCAGCTGGATTATCCATATCAATTTCTGTAGCTTCTGTCCAACTTGCATTGGGATATACTAGGTTTTTTGACAGGAGTAGACTACGTATCTCACCAAAAAGTATATTGAGACCATTTTTATCGTTCCAAAGTAGCATGGTATTTCTCAGGCTTGTGCGAATGAGGTTGCCGGGTGGCATATCTCTGTGTACAAGAAATATACGCTGTCCCTTTCTCACCCTTGGAAGAGTCTTCATAAGGCGAGGAACAAGGTATTGAATGTCTTTTTCATAAAAAACGGGCCTTGATTTCACAGAAAAAATTCTGTAATTAAAATAGCGTAACCCTTCCAATATGACTCCCATTTCTTCCGGTTTAAGATTTTCAGGAAATGATTTGGAAGAGGAAATACGGTCTGCTTTATCTCCCAGAGGGGCATCACTTCCATCTACAAGGAATATTTGAACATTATGATCTTTATTTAGAAGCTTTCCAAAACTACCACCACCACATTCTAGGCAGGAACAGACAAATATGCTAAAGGCAACGCTATAGTTGAGATATAAACCACGCATGTCCTTATTCTCGGGTTGAATCGTGTTTTTTTTAAGCAGTGGGCGTAAAGATTGCTGTTTAAAAAGAATCTTTTTCTTGCTCAAGTTCTTTTGGCTGAATATTGTCAATGAGGTGGGGATTACCTTCTCGATCGTACCATTCCACGGTGATTTTTGGACCAATCTCTTTAATCTCAACTGTGCTACCCTGAAGAACAAAGATGCCCTTGTACAGAAAGGTAGGCCTTTTTAGAATGAAGCGATCACCCAATTTCAATCTCTGATCCATCCCATCGACAAGGATTTTCAGTGCTTATAAAGAAACGACTCTATTTTACATTTTGAAAGTAGCCTTCTGTTTTTTTAGAGTGCATATAAAGGGACTGTTGGCCTTGTTTTCTTTTCCAAATTCAAATAGCTTTGATGATAGATCACAGCATCGCGAATATCCGAAATAGAAAAACAGTCACGAAAAGACTGATCACTGACTACATTATATTTCTGGAAATAATCTCAAAGATGAAACTTCTTTTACATGGCATGTTTTGCGTTGGGAGGCGTTCGTGGTAAGCTTTGCGATTGGTAGCGTTGTTCTATTGGAAAGCTTTACAAGTGGAAAGTTTGCCTATGTAAGGGAGGCTTTGCTGAGGCAAAGCCCCCGATTTTAAGGGCGCAAAAAAGACAAGGTTCCAATGAGAAACAGGCGAAGCTGGGAGGTTCTCTTGGGAAGATTTACGTTGATAGGGTTTACCCAAAGAAAGCTTTGCTGAGGCAAATCTCGCGATTTTAAGGGCGCAAAAAAGGTGAGGCTTCCACGTGGGAAACAAGTAAGGCTTATTTTTATCTATGACAAAAAATCAGGAAGCTTCTCCTATCCAAAGCCTGTGATTGTAAGCCACACAAAAAACGTCTCTACACAAAGGGCCTTTCCCCGCACCCTTCCCAAATCGCCGATTCCATCACAAAAATAAGCGAAGCTTGTTTTTATCCACCAAAACCTGTTTCTACCCACAACTTTGGCTTGTTTTATCCACCAAAGCCCGTGATTGTAAGCCTCATAAAAAACGCTCCTACACAAAGGGCCTTTTTCCCACATCCTTCTGAAAATCGCCGCTTCCATCGCAAAAACAAGCAAAGCTTGTTTTTATCCACCAAAGCCCGTGATTGTAAGCCTCACAATAAACGCTCCTACACAAAAGGCCTTTTTCCCACATCCTTCTGAAAAACGCCACTTCCATCGCAAAAATAAGCGAAGCTTGTTTTCTCTACCAAAACCTGTTTCTACCCACAACTTTGGCTTGTTTTATCCACCAAAATCCGTGATTGTAAGCCTCACAATAAACGCTCCTACACAAAAGGCCTTTTTCCCACATCCTTCTGAAAAACGCCACTTCCATCGCAAAAATAAGCGAAGCTTGTTTTCTCTACCAAAACCTGTTTCTACCCACAACTTTGGCTTGTTTTATCTGCCAAAGCCCATGAGTGTAAGCCTCACAATAAACGCCTCTACACAAAGGGCCTTTTTCCGCACCCTTCCAGAATCGCCGCTTCCATCGCAAAAATAAGCGAATCTTGTTTTTCTCCACCAAAGCCTGTTTTATCTACACAAAGCTTGTTTTTATCCACGACTCTAACTTATTTTTATCTATGACAAACAAAACGACTAGTCGTACGAAACACTCAAAGTGATCCCTATATACTCAATCTCTTCTTGCGTTTTCACAACAGCTATAGGGAGTGATGCATTCCTCACATTCAGCAATCCCCCCACTATTGGTGGTATTGATGGTGATGTCGGCACTATCTTCTGTTGACTGACAAAACTATCACGACTATAGGTAAGGGCCACTCCCCAACAAAAAGTTGAACCACACCATTCCCTAGTGGCTATGCTCACACCAAAGCCAACGCCATCCCTTTCCAGAGGCAAATCAATCCGACCAAAAAGCTCCGAATCAAAATGAAAAGAACCGCTTATGGGCAGGCGTGCTTGGACACTCAAATGAGTCCCGTTAAAATACGAACCCGAAATAGGAAGATAATAGATCAATCCAGCCGTCAAACTCTGGTAAAAATAACTGGGTTCTTGCTTATTCACGAGATTGGAGTGTGTATGCTCTATGCCACTAACCAAGGCTAAATGAGCATCCACGACCATCCAGCCTGCTTCAATATCCACACGCAGCTGCGGGTCCGGGGCCTTCACCACACTTTCCATGATGGAACTAGAAGGATTACGCGGCTGACTTTGCAGGGTCACATTATACCCCGAGGCTCCCGTCCCCAAAAGAAAGCGCATAAAAAAACTACCATAGCCCCTTTCCTTTTGATCATGGGAGAAGGTAACGGTTCGTACCTCATATTTGGGGACATCCACTATCTGACCGCCTTTCTTTTTAAATTTATAATGAAAATTATCTATGCTGAGGAGCTTACCCCATAGCACTCCTCCCTTTTTCAGGTAAATACGGTCCGCAAAAGAAGGAAAAAAGCCAAGACTCACCATCAAACAAACAAAAATAAAAGAATAACAGCCCCCCCTCTTTGGCTCCCGGAAAGAAAGGCCTCTCAAATTACGAAACACTAAAATGTACACGAAGCTTCATATGAAACTCTACACAGAACTATACTCCAACAAGACTGTACAAAGACAATTATAGGCTAAAGCATTTTCAAACTGAGCAAATACCATCTTCCAAAAGCTCAACGTCCATGCAAATCACCTACGGACACCCCACGGCTAGAAGAACCCCCACGAGTGAGGTCATCACTCACACCAAAGCCTCCGGTACCGTCATTGGTGTAGATACGGTTTGTTTGACCATCATTCACCACAAAGGCATCCAAATTACCATCCCCATCCAAATCTCCTAACGCTACCCCAGCGCTATTTCTCGCAGAACCGGGAGCATCGCTGACAGTAAAGATTCCAGATCCATTATTGAGGTAGAGGCGATTGAGCTGGCCATTATTCACCACAAAGGCATCCAAATCACCATCCCCATCCAAATCTCCTAACGCTACCCCAGCGCTATTTCTCGCAGAACCGGGAGCATCGCTGACAGTAAAGCCTCCAGACCCATCATTGACGTAGAGGCGATTGGGCTGGGGAGAGGGAGAGGACATGGTGGGTGTGGGTGTGGGGGTTCCATTCACCACAAAGGCATCCAAATCACCATCCCCATCCAAATCTCCTAACGCTACCCCAGCGCTATTTCTCGCAGAACCGGGAGCATCGCTGACAGTAAAGCCTCCAGCAGACCCAGACCCATCATTGACGTAGAGGCGATTGAGATCGCCATCATTCACCACAAAGGCATCCAAATCACCATCCCCATCCAAATCTCCTAACGCTACCCCAGCACTATCTCTCGCAGAAGCAGGGATATCGCTGGCAGTAAAGTTTCCAGACCCATCATTGGTGTAGATACGGTTTGTTTGACCATCATTCACCACAAAGGCATCCAAATCACCATCCCCATCTAAATCTCTTAACGAGACGCCTTGGCTATCTCTCGGAGTACCAGAAGCAGGGATATCGCTGGCAGTAAAGTTTCCAGACCCATCATTGACGTAGAGGCGGTTGGGCTGGCTACTATTCACCACAAAGGCATCCAAGTTTCCATTTCCATCCAAATCTCCTAACGCTACCCCTCGGCTATCTCCCATATCACGGGAGGCATCATCCACACCAAAGCCTCCGGTATCGTCATAGGTGTAAATAAGGTTTTCTTGCATGTTACCATTCACCACAAAGGCATCCAGGCCAGCGATGGGGAAGGGAGCGTATTGACTATTGGGGCTACAACGTACTACGAAAAAAGCCAAAAAAAGCAAGCCCAATAGGGGGGAAATATAGAACCGGAAAGGGATAAGGGCAAGTAGCAACTCCACAAAAGACCACAAATTGAGGTCACCACCACCAAAAAAAAGACGCTTGAGTAAAGCCCAGAGGGGGTAACGGTTTGAACGTAATATCCGCAATGTCGCCATGTATTTTTTAATGATCATTCAAAAACCAAGCTCACTATGGCACTGTACGAAATACAATCAAGATATCAACTACAAAAAGTTAAGTTAGGGACGGTTGGGCATGGGAGGGCTGGGAGGTTATCTTGGAAGGCTTTGTGTTTGTAGGCTTTCCTAAAGGGAACTTACCTGTGGTAGCTTTGCTGGAGCAAACCCCCGACTTTAAGGGCGCGAAAAAGGCAAGGCTCAACATGGGAAACAAGCGAAGCCTGTTTTATCTACACAAAGCCCGTTTTATCTGAAATCCGCACCCTACCAGAATCGCCGCTTCTATCGCAAAAATAAGCGAAGCTTGTTTTATCTACTCTAACCTGTTTTATCTACACAAAGCCCGTTTTTATCTAAAACCCGCACCCTTTCAGAATCGCCGCTTCCATCACAAAAACAAGCAAAGCTTGTTTTATCTACCAAAACCTGTTGCTACCCACAACTTTGGCTTGTTTTATCTACACAAAGCTTGTCTTATCTACCGAAGCTTGTTTTATCTACCAAATCCTGTTTCTACCCACCAAATCCTGTTTTTATCCAAATCCCGGTCCTCACAAAAAACGCCCATACACAAAGGACTTCTTTCCCCACCCTTCCAGAATCGCCGCTTCAATCGTAAAAACAAGTGAAGCTTGTTTTTATCCACCAAAGCCTATTTCTACCCACAACTTTAGCTTGTTTTATCCACCAAAGCTTGTTTTATCTAAAACCCGGTCCTCACCAGAATCGCCGCTTCCATCACAAAAACAAGCAAAGCTTGTTTTATCTGCCAAAGCCCATGATTATAAGCCTCACAAAAAACGTCTCTACACAAAGGGCCTTTCCCCGCACCCTTCCAGAATCGCTGCTTCTATCACAAAAACAAGTGAAGCTTATTTTTATCCACCAAAGCTTATTTTTATCCACAAAGCTTGTTTTATCTGCCAAAGCCCATGATTATAAGCCTCACAAAAAACGTCTCTACACAAAGGCCTTTTTCCGCACCCTTCCAGAATCGCCGCTTCCATCGTAAAAACAAGCGAAGCTTGTTTTTATCCATCAAATCTTCCTTTCTACCCACGACTCTAGCTTGTTTCACCCACCAAAGCTCACGATGGATCCCAGCCTATTTTTCCCTCTCCGCTAGCTCTGCCCCTTTATGACATCCCCACAATCGACTTTTTTTGCGTCGCCCTCATTGTTGTTGATGTTGTTGATGTTGTTGGTACCAGAGATGGGTCTCACAGCCAGCCCCCTATCTCCGTTCTAGATGCTATCCTTCTAGCTATCGCCCTCATTCAGTCGCGTAGCCCCGGCAGGGGCATTCCCTTCCTCCGCCGGGGGCTAGCGTTGCCCTGGGATAAGACTACCACAAGCGGGCAGGGCTCCACTCCCACACCACCTTGGAGCGGGAGAAGGCGTTGGATTCTGGGCATACTTGAGCGCGGGCGACTGACTCGTTGTACCAAAGTCCCAATTCCCCGTAGCTCCAGTCGTCCAGCTGGTAACGGAGGAGGTGAGCATCCTGATTCCGCTGAGCGTTTCACGCATGCAAGATGAACACCCAGCATTACCGCCAATGCCATTGGTGCCACCAGAGCTATTCACAAAGTAGTTCTTTCCGGTTACGCCACCGCCGCTACGAATATCACCGATGAACCCGCCCTGACGACGCATCCCCCCCGTCACAGCTCCCGTGGCATAGGAGTTGCTTACAGAACCTCCAGCAAACCCGATGAGCCCGCCGATAGAACTACTAGTACTCATCACATTTCCCTTGACATAGGAGTTGCTTACTACAGAACCATCAGCCCGCCCGATGAGTCCGCCGACTTCACCACTGCCCTCTATGATAGGCATTTGTCACACCTATATTCACAATCTCAGCACTAGTGCCCGTATAGCCAAACAAGCCTATGTTGTACGTACTTGAACGATTGATGTAGAGATTCGTAATTTTATGGCCATCCCCATCAAAACGGCCCGTAAATTTCTTCCCAGAGTTCCCTATGGGTTCAAAGCCCCTACAAGTGGCCGCAGTGGGGTTACTACCCGTATAGGCGGTGCAGCTAGAGCTGCCGCGCATGCCGCCCTCGCTCCGACTAGCGATTGCGTTAATGTCATTGCCCAAGCGATAGTGTCTATCCATGCCAGTATTCTGGATGTCTTTTAAGCCAAAAAACGCCTGACTTGCCCTTCCCCGTCTATCCATGCCAGTATTCTGGATGTCTTTTAAGCCCTTGTAATCAGTGATAGTGATGGTGGGACCCGATGGGCCCGTTTCTGTATTTGCTCCCGCTGAGCCACCAGAACTACAAGCAGAATAAAGCAAAATGGAGAGTATTGGGATCGTGAAGAAGGACTGAGTTAGGTTTTGTTTACAGCCTCGCGAGACAGGGGATAGGATACGTTTAGTTATGCTAATCCCGATAGTTTTCATATTATTGCCCTCTTTTTTGTGCTTCAGCCTCTATCTCAATTACACACTCGATTACGTACGCGTTCAAAGGTAGAAGATTTCAGCCATCTCAAATTAGGCAGGGCGTATGTCAAACTAATTTTGGGACGATAGCGTTCTGTGGAGAGCTTTGCGAGTGAGAAGAAAGCGTCGTGGTGGGGAGAGGGCGTCATGGTGGGCAGGAAAGTGCGTCGTGCTGGGGAGAGGGCGTCATGGTGGGCAGGAAAGTGCGTCGTGATGGGGAGAAGGGCGTTTTGTGGTGGGAATGCGTCATGGTAGGGTTACCTAAAGGGAGCTTTGTAAAGAGAGCTTTGCTGAAGCAAAGCTCTCGATTTTGAAGGCGCAAAAAAGATGAGGTTCCATGTGGAAAACAAGCAAAGCTTGTTTTATCTACACAAAGCCCATTTTTATCTGAATCCCGGTCCTCACAAAAACGCCCCAACACAAAGGCCCTTTCCCGCACCCTCCCAGAATCGCCGCTTCCATCGTAAAAACAAGAGAAGCTTGTTTTATCTACCAAAATCTGTTGCTACCCACAACTTTGTCTTGTTTTATCTACACAAAGCTTGTCTTATCTACCGAAGCTTGTTTTTATCCACCAAATCTTGTTTCTACCCACGACTCTAGCTTGTTTTATCCAAAGCCCATGATTATAAGCCTCACAAAAAACGCCCCTACACAAAGGGCCTTTTTCCGCACCCTTCCAGAATCGCCGCTTCTATCGCAAAAATAAGCGAAGCTTATTTTTATCCACTCTTTTGGGGGAAGCTTGCTTGGAAAGTTTTCCTATGGTAGGCTTTGCGATTGGTAGGCTCTGCTGGAGCAAAGCCCATGATTTTAAGAGTGCAAAAAAGGCAAGGCTGGTGCGAAATGTTGGGAGGCATTCGTGGTAAGCTTTGCGATTGGAAGGCTTTGCCAAGGCAAAGCTAGAGCAAAGCTACCGATTCTGAGGGCGTGAAAAAGACAAGGTTCTAATGAGAAACAGGCGAAGCTGGGAGGTTCTCTTGGGAAGATCTGCGTTGATAAGGTTTACCTAAAGAAAGCTTTGCTGAGGCAAAGCACCCGATTTTGAGGGCGCGAAAAAGACAAGGCTTACGTGGGAAACAGGCGAAGCTGGGGAGGTTATCAAGGTATCCTATGCAGGTATTTCTCTTGTTTTTTGTTTTTTGCAACGCCCCTCTATTTTTACTTTTTTATGGGGTCATTTTCATAGTGGGTGAAAGACAGCATGCGTTGACATTCTGCTTCTGAAAGACCGGTCATAGAAGAAATTTGAGATATGGACTGGCCGTTAGCGTACATCTTTTTAAAGATTTCTGCTTTACCTCTGGCTTCACCTCTGGCTTCTGCCTTTTCCAATTCAGGCAAAACATATTTTGTGATGTCTGCAACTGCTCCCATATCTAATATCCTCCCTTCAAAGGTAACTAACCTAGTTTTAAGCCCTTCTTCTAGTATGTCGATGATTTTTTTATCAATAACCAGTTCTCTTCGTACATCAGCTGGCATGGTAATTTTCTTTTTATCCTTAACAAACTCTGACAAGAAAACACCATCCAGGCTGTCATTTAGTGGAGCTTCCTCAATGTTTAAAATATAAACCTTGAATGCTTGGTAGTCGATCACATAGCGTCCTTTTACTTGTTGCGATACTTTGCTTGTAGTCTCACTTAGAAACTTCGATGGTTTTTGGGATACGATCAGGCTAACGGTGCTGTTGGCTTCATTTGCTTTTTTTTCCAAATTCAAGTAGCTTTGGTGATAGATCATGGCATCTCGAATATCCGAAATAGAAAAACGGTCACGAAAAGACTTATAACTGACTAAATTATATTTTTGGAAATAATCTAAAAGATGAAACTTCTTGCGCATGGCATGTTTTGCCCGCATTCCAAGGAGGGGCTGTTGCGAAGCTCCTTCCCCTTCCCCTCCCTCGATAATCAATACATCCAAGCGTCTAGGCTGTTTGAATAACTCGACTTCTGTTAGTACCTGACAACCTAACGCCTCAAAAAACTCAGTGCATTGTATCTTAAAGAAGGTATCAAGGGTAAGGGTTATCTTTTTATTTGTGGCCATGGTAACTATATGAAAATCGTATCTTATTAACGCAAGACTACAAATCAGTGTCTTTTATGTTTTATAAACGTTTCCAAATCTCATTTGACTATAATTTTGATGAAATACTGTATTGCCTCTTTTTTCAAGAAATGAGAAAGTAAAGTTTGTTGTACTTTGGACTTGAATTTACAGTCTTTACTACAAATCCAAATTCATCTTAGAAAGATAGTCAACCCAAACAAATGAAAACTGTACCATAATAGATAAATATAAAAGACTTCGGATGCAAATGGTACAAAAACAAATCTATGCAAGAGGAATTCATGACACGCATATCCTTTTTACGAAGTATTGGGGATGATGAAGGGGTGAATGGCTTTGGATTTGGAGACGCACCATTTCATATCAGCTTGTTTTAATCTGGCTTGAACCAGATACTTGCTTGCACTTTCTATAGCTCCAGATCCGATGAAGAGACAAGTGTGAAATATTAGGAAGCTTTTGTGGGAAGAATACGGTCATGGAGAGCTTTGCTGAGGCAAAGCCCTTGATTTTAAGGGCGCGAAAAAGGCGAGGCTTCTTCCACCATTCCAAAGACAGATGATGGTTTAACACCGCCAAAGAAAAGTATAGCTAAGATTGATCTGGTCTATACACAAAAGGGGACACAAAAAAAGGGATCATCTTTTTTTAACAAAACTCTAGTCATGATCTATAATTATAAACGACTGTTATAACAGTCGCCTATCTTGATTACTTTTGTAACAACTCTCATGAAAACAAAAATCGTTTTTCTTAACTATCATTCAAAAAGCATTTTGACAAAGACAACACAACCTTTTTTTATAGCTTATCTATTTTATGCCCAGATAGCTCAGTTGGTAGAGCAGAGGACTGAAAATCCTCGTGTCGGCGGTTCGATCCCGCCTCTGGGCACAAAATAGATAAGCTATAGAGGATAAAAATGAACAAGGAGATTGCATTGGACGGACACTATAAAAATGTCTTGCAATCCCCTCATACATTATTTCCCTTTTCTAAGGGAAATAAACTTTCTCTAGAATATCCAACCGACACCAAAATTCACTTGATCAATTGTGTTACTACTGGGATCTTTTGCCTCTTTTCCCTGAGCGCGTGAAGTCCATTTTTCAAAATCTAATTTTAAAACAACATTCGAATTCACGAAATAACCCATACCATAAGTGAGTATACGGCGATCATTTTTTGGGTTAGGTAAACCCACGATTTGTGCTGTATCATGAGCACCTTCAATGACACCATTTGCCCGATTCCCCTTGAAAACATGCTTCCCCTTCGAAGCATCACCATGGGGATTAAAAACAGTATAGCTGTCTGCTTTACAATCTTCATTAACACGGCACCTGACTGTCTTTTTCTGTGTATTCACATATTCATTCCGAACAAAGACATATAGCTTTTGTTGATTGGAAATTTTGTACAAAACATTGTAAGAAAACTCAATGTAAGCACCCTCTACTTCTTGCCCTATGTTCTTTCCTGTCGCTCGATTGACAGAACGGGCATCGTCTTCACTCATCCAACCACGAGCAAATAATCCTCGTAACTTTATTGGGCCCCACTCGTAAACAGAATGTATTTCTGCTAAATGAGTCCGGGCTCTTCCGCCAAGCAAACGCTTTTTCTCGAGTTTGGAAGGAGCAGGTGGAATACTTCCATTTCCATCATCCTGATTATAAGCTAAAATCTCACCCTGCCCGTTATTGCCCATATAATAGGAAAGGCCAATGTCTACATTATCCAGAGCTTTCATGTTGATATTGAATACGCCAGATAGATCATTTGCTTTTGATTTTGAGCCTTTTTGGCGACCACCTCTCATCCAACTGTCCTCGGAAAAACCGATGGCTCGGCCACCTGCAAATAAACCTAATTTATATCGTAAACGTTCCGCAAATATTTTCCCATGTAGCATGGCACCATTCTCTCGCCAAGTTGTGGGAATAATTCTCCTCTCCGTTTGCGGACGATTTACTGAAGAGAATGTCGTAGGTTCATGTACCACATTCGTAATGCCAACAGGCAAAAGTTGGAGGCCTAAACCTAAAGAAAAAGCAGGGTCTATTTCCAAATCAATATAGGCCATTTCAAGTGCAAGCTCATCAGCATGCTCAACTTCAATTTCTGTATTTAAAACAATCCAATCATTAAATCTATGACCAACATAAAAAACAAAACGATGTATATCAAACTGATCACTTTTGTATGCCGAATCAAACTGATTATATTTTATTTCACCATAACCACCAACACTAAGACCCGTAGCGAGTGTTTCGTAATTACCCGAGCCACGGGTTTGATTAGATTTTCTAGGCGTCTTCCCAAAGCGCTTTAATTTCAGACGCTCTATTTCTTTCTCTAGAACATTCAGTCTCTCATTCACAGGCTGTGCTCGTAGGTTGCCCAAAAAGAAAAAGAAGACCAGCACTATCTCGACTAGTACAACATAGTTAAAGTTTCGTTTTCTTATTTTAATAAGCTTTTCCATCACTTCCATCATTTTTGTCATTTTTGTCATTTTTGTCATTTTTGTCATTTCTATCACCTCTCCAATTTTTAATCTTACTTTAGTCCCTTCTAACTCGTATCAAAATTATCTCAAGATAGTCGTAAACAGGACTCTATTACAGTAAGCACTTTCCCGTGGGCCTTTGTTTCCGTCAATGAGAATAAGTCTCAGTCTCAATCTCATTTGGAAGCTGGGCAGTAATCACTAGGAAGCCCGTTTATGGCTTTCTCATAAATATTCATTTTGATTATTTTATATTACAATAATAAACTCAAAGCTTTCTCTTCGTTCAGATCATCATCGGGGTTAAAAACCTGTTTTTTGTTCATATGAGATGAGTTTCTTGAGATTGCGCCCTAAAGCCATAAAAGTAATTTCTACTTCACATATTACTGTCCAGCTCTCTATGGAACGGCTCCCTATGAAACAGCTCTCTATAGAAACTGGGGCGAAGTATAGAAGGCTTTGTCAAGGCAAAGCCCCGATTGAAAGTGTGGCGAAAAAGAGAAGCAGAGTAATTGCAACGCCTACATGTGACAGAAAGGATTCTTGGGACAATGCAGGGACTGCTGTAAAATGTGAACAAATAGGAAAGTGGTCATCTAGAGATGGCTCAAATCAGCGTTTCACAACACTCTATTTGTAATTCTTTACATTTCAGAACAGAGCCATCGTATGCTTGGGTTTTATGTCAACATACTGAAATGATTTGGATTCTCAAATAAAAAAGACTGAAAATCAATCTTTTTTTTTTGGAAGCTGAGTATATAGTCAGCCTTGAAAAACCAGAATACTATGGATATTTCGCATTTATAAGCTATTCTGAAGTAAAAAGTAGTACCCATAATCGCAAGGTTTTGCGAAAAGGTGTTTAAAAGCTTGTGTTTTTCAAGCATTATTTTTCAGAGGTTCCCTATGTTAGCTCAAAAAAAAAATGATTATCAAAGAGACTTGTTTAAGACGAATTTGGAAGGTATGCTCAATCATAATGAGCCCTTATTTCGTTTAGCTCAGAAAATAGATTGGGAAAAGTTTGATACTGAATTTGGTAAACTCTATTGTCCTGACAACGGCCGTCCAGCCAAGTTAACCCGCTTGATGGTAGGACTGCATTACTTAAAAGCCACATTTAATGAAAGTGATGAAAGTGTTTTAGATAAATGGGTTCAAAATGTCTATTGGCAACACTTTTGCGGATACCAAGAATTCCAGCAGGAAGCTCCTTGTGATCATAGCACATTAAGCAGATGGCGTAAGCGTATAAAATCTAAAGGGATGGAAAAGCTTTTGGAAGAAACAATTCGTTGTGCTCTTTCTAATAAATTACTGCGCAGACATCATGTCCAAAAAGTAAATGTAGATACAACAGTTCAGGAGAAGGCCATTACATATCCAACGGATGGTAAACTATATTTTAAAGCTTTACAATATTTGTCAGAACTGGCTAAGAGAAATAATATTCGTCTTCGCCAAAGTTATTCTCGTTTATCTAAAAAGTCATTATTAATGCAGAACCGATACTTTAGAGGACGTAAATACAGACTTGCAAGGCGTGAGCAAAAGAGCTTAAAAACCTATTTTGGTCGTGTTTTACGGGATGTAGAGCGTAAATTGCATTCTATGGATTTACATAAAAATTATGAATCTTCTTTGTGTCTTCTTCACCGTCTTTACGATCAAACCAAGGATAGCAAAAACAAAGTTTATAGTTTACATGCGCCGGAAGTAGAATGTATCTCTAAAGGAAAAACGCATAAGAAGTATGAATTTGGATGTAAGGCGAGTTACGTGACAAGTAGTCAAGGTAACTTTGTTTTAGGTGCGATGGCAAAACACGGTAATCCTTTTGATGGGCATACATTACCATCGGCCATAGAACAGGTAGAAAGGTTTTTACCCAATTCATTAAGCGTAAAAGAAGTTTTTGTGGATAGAGGTTATAGAGGAGCGAAAGTTAAAGATGGGATAACAGTTCACATTGTTGGCGCAAAGAGGAAGAAAAAAATGAAACGTAGTTTACGCAAGTGGATGAAAAGAAGAGCAGCCATTGAACCCATCATTGGTCACATGAAGAATGATGGAGGTGTACGACGAAATCACCTCTTAACGCAAGAAGGTGATAAGATGTATGCGGTTTTACTAGGTGCTGGCTTTAATATGAGAAAATTGCTAAAAGCTTTTTCTTGGCTTAAATTTATTCCGCAATATCTGACTGATTTTTCCTTAAAAAAGGAAGTATGGGTTATGGCATTTTCTTAATATAGTGCCTTTTTCAAGGCTGACTATATAAAAATGTCTAAACTAAAAAAACGTTTGGGAAATATCAGTTAGAAATATCAGTTGGAAAATATCAGAAGGGAAATATCAGAAAGAAAATTATTTGCCGACTGCAATAGCCTCATGCATATTTTAAGTGAAAACTATCAATGCAATGAATAACGATGAATAACAATGATTACTTTTAACAGCATGCACATTTATATAAATACAAATGCTATGCATGCAATGCTCGCTTGTCCACATCCAAAGCCGCTTCTCGTACAGTTTCTGCTAAAGTAGGGTGAGCATGAAAGCTTCGTGCAATATCTTCTGCACTAGCTCCAAATTCAACGGCAAGAGTAGATTCGGCGATAAGTTCTGAGGCATTGGCTCCTATTATAAACACTCCTAATATCTTATCTGTGTGTTTATCAGCGAGTATCTTAACCTGACCATCTGTTTCATTCATTGCCTTGGCCCGACCATTTGCCTTGTACATGTGCCTACCCACATTATAGGATATTCCGGCTGATTTAAGCTCTTCTTCAGAACGACCAACCCACGCAATCTCTGGCCAAGTATACACAACCCAAGGTATTGCAGAGTAATTGACATGACCTGGCTTTCCAGCTAATCTTTCGGCAATCATCACGCCTTCTTCTTCAGCACGATGGGCAAGCATGGCCCCTTCAATTACATCACCAATAGCGTAAATATTGGGCACATTACTCACCAGTGTTTCCGCGTTCACTTCAATGCGACCCCGAGCATTAATTTTCAAACCAACTTTTTCTGCACCCAAACCGTTTGTGTAGGGTCGACGTCCCACAGAAACAAGCAATTTATCTGCATCTAGAGAAACAGATTGACCCGCTTCGTTTTCGGCAATAATCGCCACTCTTTTACTCCCCACTAGCGCCTGAACAACTTTATGATTGCATAGAAATCGTAAGCCTTGACTCTTCAAAATTCGCATAGCAGCATCACGCAACTGCCTATCCATACTCATAAGTATACTTGGGAGAGCTTCTACTATAGTAACCTCAGCTCCTAATCTAGACCAAACAGAACCTAATTCTAAGCCAATTACGCCACCACCAATAATAACTAATTTTTTGGGGATACTATCTAGAGAAATGGCATGATCTGAATTAATAATATTTTTAGAATCGATAGCTATATTTGGCAAAGGGATGCTCTCTGAACCCGTAGCAATAACACAATATTTCGCTCTCACCTCCTGCTCCTTTTTACCAACAATCGTAATGGTGACATTACCATCATCAACGCTTTCTAAACTACCCAGACCCTCATATAGCGAAATTCTGTTCTTTTTCATCAAATAGTCTAAGCCATCCGTAAGTTCTTTGACAACTTGACTCTTCCGGGCCATCATTTGTTTTAGATCTAGTTCTATATTTCCCACATGAATTCCATGTTCAGAAAGGCTCGTACAGCTTTCGTGGTATTTATGAGAGGAATCCAAGAGGGCCTTAGAGGGTATACACCCTACATTTACGCAAGTACCGCCTATCGTCTTACGCTTTTCTACCAGCCCAACATTCATTCCCAATTGAGCAGCACGGATAGCACAGACATACCCTCCAGGTCCCCCACCAATAACCAAAAGATCATGTGTGGGAATAGAAGCAGACATGACTATATACTAAGGAGCATTCGTTCCGGATTTTCTACACCTTCTTTAAGTTTCATAAGGAAAGTCACCGCTTCCTTTCCATCAATAATACGATGGTCATATGAAAGAGCCACATACATAATAGGTCGTATGCAAATTTCGTCATTCACAACCACAGGACGTTTCACAATGTTATGCATACCAAGAATAGCACTTTGAGGAGGATTGAGGATAGGGGTAGAGAGCATAGAGCCATAAATACCACCATTTGATATGGTGAAAGTGCCACCTTCAAGTTCTTTAAGATCAATTGTTCCCGCAATAACTTTAGATGCCAAACGAGCTATTTCCATCTCAATTTCTGCATAACTTAAAGAATTGGCATTGCGAACAACAGGAACGACTAAACCTTTCGGGCCTCCGACTGCCACACTAATATCATAATAATTTTTATAAACTATACTATCATCTCGAATCTCTGCATTTACCGAAGGTACAGATTTGAGTGCATGAATAACGGCCTTTACGAAGATAGACATAAATCCTAATGAAACACCATATCGTTTCTGAAACAGTTCTTTATAGCGTTTACGCATCTCCATAGCTTGCAACATATCCACTTCATTGAAAGTTGTTAAGATAGCCGCATTATGCTGAACACTAACTAAGCGCTCAGCAATTCGTTGGCGTAAACGAGAAAGCGGAACAATTCTCTCGCTCTGCTCTGTATTCACAGCATGAGATCGGGAAACACTATCTACTTTCGGACCTAGATCCGGCTTAGAGCGATCTAGGTATTGTACAACATCAGCCTTGGTCACCTGCTCACGTTTACCACTTCCAACGATTTTCTCCGCATTAAGATTATTTTCAGCAATTAAACGAGATGCTCCCGGGGGGAGAGTTTTATTTTTTTGGGAGGATGATTCGCTCAGAACTACATCCTCTTTCCGATTTTCTGGAAGAAGCGAAGTTTGTTGGGAAGATGTCTGCTTTACTTCGGTTATAACGCCCAGAATATCCCCTATTTTCACATCTTCACCTGAAGGACATTTTATTTCTTTCAGTACACCATTTATATGGACAGGGATCTCTAGGGTCACTTTATCTGTTTCCAATTCCACCAGTACATCGCCAATAGAAAGACTATCCCCTACTTGAAAGTGCCAATCTGAAACCGTAGCTTCAGTTATCGATTCACCCATTTCAGGAACCTTAATCTCTATTGTCATAATTCAAATCCTATCCACACGCAAGATCCAAAAAAGGTTAGCATGTGAATTAGAAAAAATCGTTTAGCGATGCGAGTAGGGCAAGAGCCCAATATGACGAGCACGCTTAATTTCTCTAGTGATTTTCCGTTGTACAGGAGGAGTTGCTCCAGTAACACGACGTGGCAAAATTTTACCCGTTTTTGAGATAAAACGCTCTAGCACTTCTGGTCTTTTATAATCAATTACAATTTTTCGAGTATCTAACACTCTCCTATGGTGACGGAAGCGAGACCCTGAACTCCGTTCTCGATCAGGAGCCCCTCCTGAAACCGGACGTCTAGACTTATAATCGTCCCTAGATGTATCCCCTCTGGGACTGGGACGCCTAACCGGAGCGTTCTTGGCACTTTCACGTGGAGATGATGGAGATGATGGAGATGATGGAGATGATGGAGATGATGGAGATGATGGAGATGATGGAGATGATGGAGATGATGGAGATGATGATGGCACCACAGCCGCCACTTCCGTTTCCGGCTTAGTATTGCTTGGGTTTTTTATCTCTTCATTATTCATAACCAAAAAGCAGTTTAAAACTACGAAGACTCAACCTCTCTTCCTGCCTCTCCTATGTAAAGTCTTTTTCCTTGTATAAATAAAGTGTATAAATAAAGAACGGGCCAGAATCCATAAGACTGTTGCAAAATGTTAATAATTGCAAATAAGGTGCTATGAATCCCTGATTTAAAGCATTATAGACGGTTACTTCCCTATTTTTTTGTATTTTGCAACATAGTCTTTCCCTTCCCTTCTCTTCCATAGAAGAGATGAGTAAACACATGTTTAATTGGTAACTATTGCACCACCCCCACTTCAAAGAGAAAAAGAAGACAGAAATTTTTCTAAAGGAGAATAAATTCCACCAAAGTTGCCATTGGAAAGGGCCAAAATCACATCTCCTTGGGAGTATGGTTGAAAGTTTTTACTAAAGATATCTAAGAGTTCTTGGGGTGTTTTTCCATAGTGAGCTGTGGGGTAAAGCGTAAGATGGGAACTCTTCTCTGTTTTTTTACGTATATTGATATTTTGCACAACTTCTTTTACATTCATGCGTTCTTGTGGAGGAACTTTATTTCTATCAAAAACTTCACTAATGTAAATACTATCTGCTTGAGAAAAACATTCTGTATATAGATTTTGGAATATATTGCGGTGATTACTTGCACTCCGTGGTTCAAAAAAAATATGAAGCCGACGTCCAGAATAAAATAAGCGCATACTCTTTAAAATAGCTTGAACAGAACTAGGATGATGAGCAAAATCCTCGATAAAAACAATACCTCCTTTTTTATCTTTTGTCTTGGGAAACAGCTCCAAGCGAATCTGCTGGCGTCTTAGCACACCGGGAAAACTCTCTATACTTTTTTTAATCAAATCAATGGAGATACCTATGTGGAGAGCTAAAAGGCTAACAGCCAAACTATTCGCTTGATTATGCGAACCGACTAAGGCAAAATTTTTGACTTTTTTTATAAAAGAAAGATCAAAATTGTGCCCATTTATTTGATATTGCATGGGTTTGTCCCCAACAGATAAACTATACCAACAAACACGACTATGAGAATACCCTTCCAAAAGTTTCACTACACCAACATCATCTTTAGATGCAATAACCATTCCATTAGATGGAATAGTACGTAACAAACGCTTAAAGGCAAGCTCATAGCTCTCAAAATTTGGATAAATATCAGCATGATCATATTCAATCGCATGCAATAGAATATACCGTGGGCGATAGTGTAGAAACTTTGGAGCCTTATCAAAAAAAGCCGTATCATATTCATCTCCTTCGACTATAAAGTGACGCCCCTCCCCTATCCGAAAACCATCCATACCATCAGCTCGAACTCCACCAGCAAAAAGACCATTCCCTAGTTTTGCACAAGAAATTATATGATCTAAAAGAAAACTCATACTGGTTTTCCCATGTGTACCGATAGGAGAAATCACCTCCTTCCCTTTCAAAAAAAAATGCCGAAGAGCTTGAGGCAAACTCATATATTCTATATGTGTAGTGTTTAAAAGTTCTTCTAGCTCCACATTGCCTCGGGAAATCGCATTTCCTACAATGCAAAGTTCTATTCCTTTCAAATTCTCTGAAGAAAATTCTCTAGCAGGAATACCCCACCCCTCTATCTTATCAGACATTGGGGGATAAAGCTTTTGGTCTGAACCTGTAACAAGGTGCCCTTTCTGTTTAAGCATAGCTGCGAAATTTCCCATAGCTATACCGCCTATGCCTATTAGATGAATACGCACCTTTATTTTATAAAAAAACTTTATAGCTTCTAAAAAGAGCTAAAGCAAAGAAAAAAATCAGTAGAATGAAAAAAACAAAAGCAACACTCATTAGCCAATACGTTAAAGCACGTGCACGAGTAATTGCATGAGTAGATGAAGAATATTCTATGGAGAACAGATTAGCCAAAAAAGCAAATAAGAACAAAACACAGTAGCCTAAAGTAGAGTTAAAAAAGAAAAAAAAAGCCACGCCTCCAATGGGAAGATGCGTATAAAAAGCAACATTCCGAATAGGAATTACTCCCATACTTTGGCTTATAAGCCTCGGCCATAAGTTTTCAACTATACGATCGTAGATGGTCGAAAAAAAAAAACACACACAACAAAGAGCAAATGGTAAAACCACATGAATCCATGGAAAGTTCTCTTGCATATGAGCATACGGGGATAACAGGGTGCCAAATGGTAGAGTTAAACACAAAGGAAGGTGTAACCGAAAAAATAAATCCAAGGTTGTATGCGTCTGAGGAGCCTCCACCAGCACCTCTCTTATACATTGTCGTGGATTACGAAAAAGGCTATCGCAATGGCGACAGGCCTCAATTAGATTCACAGAAGATTTTTGACGGCTTCCATAGCCTTATTATAATCAGGCTCTTCCGTTATCTCTGGTACAAGTTCAACATAACGCACAATATCTTTCTCATCTACAATAAAAACGGCACGCGTAGATAAATCTTTTAAACCACCTTCCGTAATATGTGTGCCATATGTTTTCGAAAAGTTCATGTCCCTATATTGAGACCCCATAAATACATTCTTCAAACCTTCAGTGGTACAAAAACGTTTCATAGCAAATGGCAAGTCACCAGATATAGTAATCAATTTAACATCCGGCATAGCACCTAGCTGTTCACCAAAAATCCGCGTCTGTTTTGCACAAACAGGTGTATCCAAACTGGGAACAGCAAGAAGAACCTTAACTTTCTCTGAAAAAGCCCTCAAAGAATACTCTGCTGTATCCTCACCTACGATAACGAAATCTGGAGCCTCATCCCCTACCTTAGGAACTATGCCCTCAAGAGAGATTGGTTTTCCTTTTAAATTTACTTGACCCATACCGGATGACAGCCTCTTTTTCACCATTAATTTCGTCATCAATAAATAATATAATGATGCTTGCCAGGCACAGACATTTACACTATCTGGTGAATAGTCTAAATGATATCGTTCTAAAAACAACTATGCGAAAAATAATCATCGAACAATGCTGAGAGACAAGCCTAAAAACAAAGTTGCCAGCGTATCTTTTTTCCCTTTTTTACTATCCCTTGGTCTTCTGATCGCTTTTGTTTTAGGTTTTAAAGACTCCATCTTAGATGCCAATAATATTCCTAGTGGCTCAATGATACCCACGCTAAAAATCGGAGATTATCTTTTTATAAACAAGATGCGTTACTCTCTACGTATACCTTTTTTAGGGAAAAAAATTTTTCATATTGATGATCCACAACGAGGAGATATTATCACTTTTCTACCACCAAATGAAGAGCGTAAACACTATGTAAAACGCGTTATGGGTATACCTGAAGATAGAATACGCATACGAGAAGTTGGCGGCTGTCAAATACAAAAACACATGGCCCAGCTGGGTAAAAAAGTAGAAGGGAATGCAAGTTATAGCTGTAACCAAAATTCCAAGCGATGGCTAAATAGCAAAGAGGAGCCTATATTATCTACCATAGAATATCGTGTAAAGGATAAAGGGCCTTGGAAGCAATACTATCTTGAGGAAATTTCTGAGCAAAAAACGCATAAAGAGTTACTGGATGCGGATAATAGCGATATCTTACCGGAAAAGTATTCAGGCCAGAATAAAAATATCAGATATAGCCAACCCATTGTTTATCGCGAGAAAGTAGGGCAATCCATTCATATGATTGTTGAGAGTTCCAAAAGTGTAGATACAGATCTACTTTGCCCTGAAATCTACACAGAAGGTTGCGTTATTCCTAAAGATAATTATTTCGTTATGGGAGATAATAGAGATTATTCTATGGACTCTCGCCTGATTGGTTTCATTCCACGAAATAATATCTATGGGAAAGCTGTTATTGTTTACTTTAGCATCAATTGGCGAGATGATATTTGTCATTCGTATTGGTACAATTTCCAAAGCGGGAACACAAATGCCGGCTACCCTTTAGAAAATTTTACAGAAAACGAACAAAAAGAATATTGCAGTTCTGATGACTTTCTTTTGCAAGAACAGATAGCTAATTTGCCTTTATCTCCTAAATTAGTTTACGATTACATAGTACATACTGTACGACATCGTATACCCCGCATGTCTGTCCGCTGGAAAAGAATTGGAAGTATTTTGCAATAAGTATTGCGAGCCTCTTTCCCTGTTGTTAAGAAAATATCTATCTTTATTTTACTCTTTATTTTTTTTTGCTTGTTTGTTCAACAGATTTCATAACAGACAAAGCCGAAAGATCTGGTATAACAGCAATTTCAATGCGACGATTTGCCTCACGACCTTCTTCATTATCATTGCTTTCTACTGGCCGAGTATCTGCAAAGCTAGCACTACTTAAAAGTTCTGGAGGCATCCCCGCAGCAACCATTGTGTGTAGGATATTCAAAGATCGGGCCGCTGCCAATTCCCAGTTAGAAGGAAAGTGATGCGTGTGAATTGGAATATTGTCAGTATGCCCCTCAACCTGATATTTGGTATTAGATCCTGTCATGAGTATACGCGTTATCTCCTCCACAGCACGGTTTCCCGCTTTAGAAATCACATCTGAACCACTGGCAAAAAGTATATCTGAAGGTAAAATAAGAACTAGACGCCGGCCAGATAGTCGCAATTTAAACTTACTTGCATTCACAGAATCTTTCAATTTTTTTATTAGCTCCCCTTGCTCTTGTGCCTCCTTCTCTGTGATACGGTAACTCTTGAGAAGATTACCCTTTTCGGCATAGGCAGAACCTAAGCGGCCATCACGTTCAGCAATGGATATCCGAAGCTCTACGTTATTTTCCTTTTGCTTTTCCAACTCTGTTTTTACGCTTTCATAACGAGAGAGAGAAACACATTGAATAAAAATAAGAAAAATTACTCCATATTGAGTTCCATAAAAGAAAATGATCAAATTACGTTTTTTACTATTCACTATATCAATCCATGCACCAAAAAGCACCCTCTTCAGAAGAATCGACAATAAATAGAAATACTTAATTGAATTTTTATTATTTATAGTTTACGATAGTTTACGAAATAAAGGTATAATTTTATAGTGCACTTAGTAAGCAGTAACTCAGGACAAATTCCCAACAATGGTGCCTTCAATAGTACCTTCAATCGAGTTATTACAAACGAGTTATTACAAAAGTCTATTTTTTGGTGTCCCCCATACCTATGAGGGAAGGTCAATCCCGCACTATACCCAGAGCATCGGTGCCAGTAAAACTTCCGGACCTGTCATTTTTATAGATATGGTTTTTTTGGCTAACTTAATAGTAAGTTACACTTATTATGTGAATTCAAGTGGAAAAAATAAGTTTGTAATCACCTTTTAAAGTGAAGCGAGACCTTGATATAGTTGTTTGCTTTGAATGTAAGCCAAAATATTTGAAGGTAAACAGGAAGTTAGAATTCGTTCACAGATTTTGTTTTTTGCTTCTCTTTTTAAGAGATATTTTTTTATTTCAGAGCTTGAACAAGATATAATAGGACTATCCCAAAATATTCTCAAAGTAAGATTAGGATAAGATTGTTTTAAATTACGACAGGTTTTTTCTAAGTTAGTTTTTGTTACTCCATCTCGTAGGAAAATCCAAAATTGGTGATGTATAGATAATTTTTGTATATGATACCACCGTTCAAGCCCAATAAGGCCATCACAACCAATTAGTATGGCTATGCGATCACCTGGATGTCTTTTTCTTAATTCTACACATGTCTCTGCGGTATAACTTGGGGATGGGCGATTGAACTCTATATCTAGAAGAGAAATTTTTGTATTATTTATATCTTTTTTATCTAAACACGAAAGAAGTTTTTCAATCATTACAAATCGATCTTTGTTCGTCCCATGGGGTGGAGTATTTTCTTTAAAAGGAGAAACCGCTGTTGGAATGATATCGATATTATCCGCAAGTTTTTTTTGTAAAATATATTGGAGTATCCCAAGATGTCCCCTATGGGGGGGGTCGAAAGATCCACCAAAAAGGAGGCGCTGTTTACATCGCATGACAAAGGGTACAGAAGAAAGGGACTTATGTAAATACTGTTATAACTTACTTTTTCGTAGAAGTAGTTTTTGATTTGCATCAAAGTAATGTATCTGTTCTTTCGTTATTTTTTGAGAGTGTTTTGAACTCAAGTAATCTATTCGGCGAGAGAAAGATTTTTTCCCTTGCGATTCATACCATAAAAAGATAGTTCCACCATCCAGTTCCCAAATATCGACTCCAAAACCGGTATCATCTTTGCTACTAGCTTGACTTTTTCCATATTTTTTTGTGAGCTTTTCTCTTACAAGTTCTGTTTCTATTACTGGGATTTGTACTTGAACACAAAAAAGTTCTCCCTCTACTTTTTCATCGTACTCACTTTCTTTTAGTTCCTCCACTTCCAATCTACGCACAGCATAAGGTGTTTTATAGAAACTATAACGATAGATAATATCACTTCTTCGTACCAGAACGAGTTTATTACGTACGATATTTAAAATTTCTACTTTCTCATCAGTATTTTCTGCTGTAGATAAATTTTTCAACTCTTTACGCAATGTAGAGAAAGTAGTACCCCATTCGTTAGAAATAAATCCGGTTAATTTTTTCCCAGAGATGGCTTTATCTGTTGCTTTATTTTCTTGGGCTACAATAGGCGAGAAATTACAAATTAGTATGAAAGAACTTTTAAGACTAATCTGTACGCAAAATGAAAAAAAACGATTTTTTTCATGTAGAGAAGGATGAGTTTTTTTATAGTGAAATCGCATTGTCAGTTAAAAAGTAACACAAATAAATAACGCCTTTTCTTTTCTTCCGTTTCGGTTGTTGCTAATGCAAAAACGAGATGAAGTAGGGATAAAAAATAGGGATATGCATTTTTTCAAAAAAATATTTCAGTATAGCTTTTTTTAATAAAATTATACATCTTTGAGAAGACAGTACATATTTTTTTTATAAGTTTCTACTCCGGGTTGATTGAATGGATTTACACCAAGCATGTAAGCAGAAATAGCACAGCTATACTCAAAAAAATATAAAAGGCCTCCGATTGTGTACTCATTTATCTCTGGGATCGAAATGCGTAAACAAGGTACTTTCCCTGCTTGATGTGCCATTAAGCTAGCTAAAGTAGCGCTACGATTGATAGTGTGAAGTTTTTTCCCAGATAGATAATTCAAATTATCGATGTTCTCCTTGAAATGTGGGATTGTTATGCCTTCAACATTTTCTATATCAAGAACGGTTTCAAAAATGGTGCGTTCTCCTTCCTGTACCCATTGACCTATAGAATGTAAATCTGTGGTAAGAGAAGCTGTGCTAGGATAAATACCTATCCCATTTTTGCCTTCCGATTCACCGAAAAGCTGTTTCCACCACTCCGATATGTAATATAAATTTTGCTGGTAATAAGCAAGTATCTCTATCTTTTTACCTGCATTGCAATATGCAGCGTTGCGATAAGCTGCATATTGTAACGCAGGATTTTCAGAAAAATTTGTAGTTTGAAGATGCAAAGCCATTTCATTCGCTCCCTTTAAAAGATTACGAATGGATATATTTGCAGCAGCTAGTGGTAAAAGTCCAACAGGTGTAAATATGCTGTAACGGCCCCCTACATTATTGGGAATATCAAAAGAAGTTAAGTTGTACTCTGAAGCTAGCTTTCTTAAGGCTCCCTTTTCTGCGTCAGTAACTATAAAAATTAATTCTTGTAGCTCTTTTTTAGAAAATCTATGTGTAAGATCATTCCAAAATATACGAAAAGCAAGCGCTGGTTCGAGAGTTGTTCCGCTTTTAGAAATAGCAGCAATGGCATAACGTTTTTTTTTAAGATTTTCTAAAATTTTTTGATGATAAAGAGCATCCATTTGCTGGCCTGCAAAGTAAATGGGAAGAGATTGTTTTGTAAAAGAAGGAACACATCCACTTAAGACCGCTCTTGTTCCTAAATATGATCCACCAATGCCTATGACAATCAGAGCATCAGCTTTTTGTATTCTCGTTGCAACCGACTCTATTTGTGAAATATTTTCCGGAGAAATAAATAACGGTAAGTCACGCCATCCTAAAAATTCAGAACCACTTCCTTCTCCAGATTTCAGTAACAATTGTGCCTTCTTTGCAGCTTCTTCTTTGGAAGAAATAGAGATTGGATTTACATAATCGAAATGTAATCGTAAAAAATTTTGCACTGATTTTATATAAATTCCTTGAATCAAATAGATATAACTAATCAAGCAAATAGTATATTATAATCCTTTTGTCAAAGGATTTTTAAGAGTTATATTTTGTTCAATTTTTTTTTTAGAGGAAGAATGGGAAAGTATTTTTTGAAAAGATATGACTATATTAGACGATATTTGTAATTGAGTATAAAGTAATATAAGATACATCCTATTCTATACCTTACATACCTTCCATTTTATTATGAAATTGATTTTAGAAGAGGAAAAATAATCTCTTTTATGTGTACTATTTGATGACTGAATTACAGCAAAAATACTGGGAAATAAGTCCTTCTAAAATAGAAGGCTATCATCATAACTATTATATCGAAACTCTCAACAAAGATGAGCTTTCTGTGGATTTTAACCCTACTCGAGAAATGGTTCGTATCAGTCTTTCCATTGCTAGTGAAGGTAAAAAAGAATATATAACGACTCTTAAAAATGGCATCGTTCTGCAGGAACGTGAGGGTTCGACGCGACGTCCTGTTGAGTTAAGTTCAAAAATATCACGCTTTACGGAATATTTTTATCATCTCAATAATCCAAGTATATTGCAAGCCATTGGTGGTAATTTTAATCTACCCAAAGTCCCGAAAGAGCCATACTCTCCCCCACCAAAGCTCTATAGAAAGTTTTTACACCAATCAATTAGCCCATGGCAAGCATTTAAAAAATATATACATAAAAAACGGCTTATAGAGAAGAAAAAGAGATCTTTTTTAGAGAGATTTTTAAAGCGCCTTCCGAATGAAATAATAGATATTTGCTTGGGCAGTCTTCTCTTTGCTATCGGGAGTCAAGGTTATTTAAGCTTAACAGAACTTGCTTGCCTTTCCGGTTTTTATGGTATTTTTTGTGGGGCCTTGGATTGGCTATGGCGACAAAGGTCTCCTTTTTTACCCAAAGTATTCCTATTTATCGGTATTAGCATCTTCACTTTTTACACCCATGTTCAATATCGATTTTGGGGAATTTATGTGTAAATATCGTCTTTTACACCCATTTTTATTATCCTATTCTTGATTTTACAGACGCATCCCGTGGTCTACTATGGACGTTTTCCTTGAAGTTTTCCTTGAAATTTTCCTTATCGAAGTTTCCCTCACGACTATAGTAGGCTCGCCTGTATTCCGGAATAATTCTGGAAATGGCTGCGTCCAGTTTATTTCTATTATTCTCTGCTAAAACTTCATCTAACTCTAATATTTGTTTTGTAAGTGTTTCTAGATTAAGACTTCTTCCCATGACAACCCCTATCTTTTCATGCGCGGTATCTTTCCTACCTTCTTCCTCTAAAAATAATTCCTCAAAGAGTTTTTCACCTGGTCTCAAGCCAATATATTCAAAAGAAATATCTTGGTGCGGTCTAAGTCCAGAAAAACGAATCATATCTTCTGCTAATTCTTTAATTTTAACAGGTTCTCCCATATCTAGTACAAACACTTCGCCACCTTTTCCCATGACTCCTGCCTGTATGACAAGGCCTACAGATTCCGGAATAGTCATAAAATAGCGTGTTATCTCTGGATGTGTAATAGTAACGGGACCACCCATGGCAATTTGTTTGGAGAATAAGGGGACAACAGAACCGCTAGATCCCAAAACATTTCCAAAACGTACAGATAAAAAGCGAGTATCGCTGGCTCTCGCTAGATTTTGAATATATAATTCGGCAATCCTTTTTGTAGCACCCATTATGTTTGAGGGATTTACAGCTTTATCCGTGGAAAGCATGACAAATTTTTCAACACCTGCATTTTGAGCTGCCTTTGCAAGTTTTACCGTACCAAGTAAATTATTACGTATTGCCTCCTTAGGATTAAATTCCATTAGTGGGACATGTTTGCAGGCTGCACAATGAAAGATGAGTTGAATATCATTTTCATAGAAAATTCGTTGCACAGTTTCTTCATCTTGTATGCTCCCTAAGATAGAAGTAAAACGGAAGTTTCGATTACCGTGTGTGCTAATGTTGCTCTTGTTTCGAAGTTCATGATCTATCTCGTATAAAGCATTTTCAGAAAGTTCTAAAAGAACTAATGCCCCCGGTTCATATTCTAGAAGCTGGCGACAAAGTTCACTTGCAATAGATCCCCCAGCTCCTGTGACTAGAATAGTTTGTCCCTTAATTGCTCTATGTATCTCTTTTGTCTTTAATTGAATGGCATCTCTTCCAAGTAAGTCTTCTATTTGTATTTCTCTAAGTGCGTTAATGACGGATCCAGAGCCATTCAAAATTTTTTCCAAAGACGGTAGGGTCTTACAGTGAATTCCATTGGCTTCACATGTACGATAAATCAGACGCATTTTTTCTCCTGAAATTTTTTCTGTGAGTATAACTTGTTCTATACTATACTTTTGAAAAATATCTCTAAGTTTTTTATCATTTCCAATTTTTCCTCCTATAACGGGTAAACCTTGAATGTAGGCTTTAGTATGTTCAACTGTTTCATCAAGTAAAACTATTGGGCTATAACCCAATTTTGTAGTACGCAATTCTCTAATTAAATGGGATATACTGTCTTGTTTACCAATTAATAGAGTGCGTTTGCTTTTTTTGTTACTTTTGCTCCTATGGTAAGATTTGAATTCACGCATCATACGCCAGCTAAAGCTACGAAATCCAAGAAATAAAAAAAGAAGTATGTATTCCAGAATAAAAGCACTTCTGGGAAAATTTTCCATTCGGTTATAAAACCAAAGGACTGTTATTCCTAACAAAGCTGAGAGTAAGGTTGCTTTTATTATCTGATAGACATCATGCAGAGATGCATAAGCCCATAGGTTTCTGTATATACCCAAAAAGAGAAAAGCTCCCATTGCACTAAGTAATTGCAAAAATAAAATAGTGAGATATTCATCCCATCCTAGAAACACGGCCCATTTTTGTGGATAAAAACCATCAAAACACAAAACCCATGATAAATAAAATGCAACAGCTAATAAAAGACTATCAACGGGAAATAATAACCACCGTCGATTTTGTCGTAACACTGTCATTAATAGCCACTTTGAAATAAATCAAATTCAAAAAGTCTGTATAAAAAGTAAGGGGTCTCTCTCTCGACTAGCTTTTGGCCTAAAATGTCGATAAAAAGAAGGGAGACGCGACATAATTATCATGTTTCGTCTGTGGCATCTCGATAACCTGTCCCTCTTTTATGTGCTTGCTTCACTTTACTACGTAAGCGTCTTTTGAATCGCTTAGCGGCTATATTAATTCTTACCTTGCGAGATGTTCGAACCTTTTTCATAAATACTGTCTTTTCGTGGAGGGTTTGACACATATCTATATTTGACAAGACAAATATATACTTTAGCTTTATAAATTTGATTTTGAATATTTTCACATTTTTCAAATAGAAACTGATATTTTGATTGTGGATAATAGCTGTTGTCTCTTTGCTTTCGTGGGGAGTATAATAGCGGCCGACAATATTCTTGTGTCTCATTTATTTTTAATTTATAGAAAAAGTTTTTTTCTAACATTTTTTATATTCTCTCTTCCTCTCTGGGGAGAACAATTACCAGTATATTATGATTCTGCAAAAGGGTTATCATATTGGAATATGCTATTGAGTAAAAATAATACAATATATATGTTGCAAATTGGCGATTCTTTTGAAAAAGAACAGCCGTATAAGTTTTATGCATCCTCAAATGTACTTACAGATATTCGTTATGTAGAGAAAATACCCAATACGGAAATTTTTCATGAAGAAAATCGTTTGTTAAATAAATATACAGGACAAAGAGCTATAGCCTCCTCAAAGAGTTTGTACCTTCAGTCTGCATTTGATTTTCCGGGAAAAGGGAATTGTTTTCTGAAATCTCATGAACCTCTTTTGCTAAAGGGTCGTTTGCTGGAAGTTTCTATTTGGGTACACAGTCAAAAATACCCACATCATCTTTATTTGATTTTTCTAACGAAACAAAAAAAATATATAGCCGTATCCTTGGGTAAGTTACTTTGGAAAGGTTGGCGACGATTGCACATCCCAATACCCAAAAAGAACTTTCAAGTAACACGTATAATTGGTAAGAATAGCGATTATTATTTTTTGGGATTTAAAATCATATCATCTCCCTACTCCTCTTCCGGTGCCTTTAGTCTTCTTTTTGATAATTTACTTTTTTTAGTAGATCCCTATCATAAAGTATATCATGGCTCAGAGATTAAAGATAATTGGAGTGAATTATAATATATTTTTTACTTGCTTTATCAAGAAAGCTCAAAGCCATAACGAGCTATGGCTTTGTTGGAATCTCAACTAATGAAAAAAGGAGAGCTGCTGCCACCTTTTCAATTGAAAAATTTTGATGGGACTTTAATAACATCGCAAGATTTTTTCACTAGGAAATTACTTCTTATTGTTTTTACTTGTAATCATTGTCCATATGCCAAGGTTTCTTGGCCTATTCTGGTCGAATTGCAAAAAAAATATGAATCTAATGGTCTTCAAGTAATCGGAATCAATTCAAATAATAATCCAAGCTATCCCGAAGACCGTTTTGAAAAAATGAAAGAATATGTGGAGAAGAATAATATTCACTTTCCTTATCTTTTTGATGAGAGTCAAGATGTTGCGAAAAAATATCAAGCTGTTTGCACACCAGATCCTTTTTTATTCAGATTTGAAGCAGATAATTTTATGCTTTATTATCACGGCCGTTTAAATGATAACTGGCAAGATTTCGCGAATGTCAAAGAAAAAAGTATGGAACTTTTTATTAAGGGAGCTTTAGGTATAGAAAAAACGGTTCCGGAAAAAGTTTATCCTAGCATGGGTTGCAGTATTAAATGGGTCGATTGATTATTTTTTTTGATTGGAGTTGTTGCAAAATAGTGGGAGAGCTATTGCAAAAAGGGAGCAAATGCCGTAAGATGCCGATCTGAGGTATTTTGGAAGGTTAATTTCTTGTTTTGTTGTATTTCGCAACAGTCCCCACTCTATCACGTTCTTTTTGTCTAATGTTCCGGCTTTTGTGTCTCGTCTCGTTTTTTTGAGCACTGCCTTACCCATCCAAAAGAGTCAGTTCAAAAAGGCAAAAGAAAAGACGACTGGCTCAGACTGCTTACGGTTACACAAACTAGATAGGAGTATCGCTTATCAGAGAACACTAACTTTGGAAGCTAAGCCACATGGTTTGGGTGGTTAGCTGATGCGTCCAGACTATTGCATATATTTAATCCTTGCAAGGCTGGTAAAGGAAACTTTCGTAATCTTTACAAGAGTTTTGTCAAATTCACAGTGTTTCTTTTTCTGTTTTATATAATAAGTGGTCTCTATTTTTTGCTCATGTCATTTGGATTACTTGGACGTAAATTTTTTTCTCGTATACCCCAAGAAACCAAAGGAAGTGTACGCACGGCCCTTTTCTTTTTTGGAATAGGACTGGTAGTAACAGCTAGCTATCAAGCTTATGTCTACTACTCATACACAGCATTACGCTCCGGCTCCGGACTATAAGCTAACCCGGTGGCCAAGTCAAGTTTCTCCCCCCTAAAATATGTAAGTGTAAATGAAAAACAGTTTGCCCGGCTTCTGCACCATCATTAATCACAAGGCGATATTTGCCGCCTACACCCTCTTGGCTGGCTATTTTGGGAACCACTGTGAGAAGGTGACCCAAAATGTTTTGGTCTTCTTCCGTTTGTTTGGAAAGTTGAGGTATCACTTTACAAGGTATTAACAAAACATGAACCGGGGCTTGGGGGTTGATATCCCGCACAGCAAAACATATATCATCTTGATAAATGATTTCACTTGGGATTGTACCAGCTAAAATTTTTGTGAATAGGGTTTCTTCCATACTTCCCTCTTATTCGTTAGATCTGAATCGACATAAACCAGTGTGTTCAAAAAAACACACATGATTCGTGACATGCCTAATATACAGATATGCTCATCGCATACCACAAATTGGATATTATTTCGGAAAAGGCTCATTTTTATTTAAATTTCGTGTGGGAACAAAAATTTCCGTGGTTTTGGTATGACATATTTTCGCTAAAAGTTTATAATCGGAATGCCGGCACGTTTCCGTACTCACACAAATCTGAGCTAGTATTTTATTGTTCATGCATAGAGATAACATATGCTCTATAAAATTCATATCATCACTCCACCAACAAACCGTATCATGAACAGATAAGTTCGGCGTGGCTGTAAAATAAGCTATCGACGCTACAACGACAGGCTTTTGCGAAAGGACAGACACTTGAAATAAAGACGGATGAAAAGAATTGACTTGTTTCCCGTCTGTACTTGTCCCCTCTGGGAAAAAACAAACATCACAACCATTATTCAAATGCTTGGCTACAAGTTCAATCACCCGCAATATATCTTTTTTTGTTCTTCGATTAATAAATATTGTACCAAAGATAGAAACCACTTTACCAAAAAAGGGCCAATTTTGCACATCTAGTTTTGCAATATAACGGCAACCTAAAATACTGGCGTAAACAATCACATCTAGATAGCCAAGATGGTTTGTCGCCAGTAAAAACGGTCCCGGAGGAAATTTACCTTTAATCACAATTTCCACCTGCCAAAAGAAAAGAAGCATCTTACTTCCGACTTTGAACAGATTTTTTTGACAAAACCTCGCAACCTTAGGTAAAGGGAAGAAGAAAACGAGCGAAATAAAACAAATAGTCGAAAAGAAAAGAATCGTAATAAAAACACAGCTCACTTTCAAAACTGCTTTGCTCATTAACCCCCAATACAAAACTAAAGAACGTATTCTCTTCATACCTGAGTAGCTGTTATCTCTATCTCTGATGAAACGTCGATAATAAAACTTCCCCAAACCAAAATTCAATTCCGAAGTATAACACATCTGATTTTCAGCTCTGGTTACCATGCGAGCAAATTTCTTTGATTTAGAAAAAACTCATTTTCCGGTTGATTTTTCTAAGATGAGGGTCTTTCTCATCAATTATATTGACTGTACCTGACTGCTGGAGCTATCGCTTTTTCCTAAAGGGCTGTTGTGAAATGTAAACCATGAGATAAACCATCGGATAAACCATGGGATAAACAAATAAAATTCTATAAAACGCCAATTTAAGGCATTTTATTACTTTTCTACATTTCACAACAGCCCCCACAATTCAATTGTAGACCACCAAAATGTTTAGTTAGAATTTTTGGCCTCCCGCTGAAATCTTTTCCGAAAAATAAACAGGTAAAATTTATAACACCTCAGACTTAAATTTATATAAATCCACTTTAAGAAGATAAAAGAAGATTGACAAAATAAGAGGGATATTTTTCAAGGAATTAGCACTCTCTTGATGAGAGTGCTAATTTTGAGAAGTATGAGAAACTACTTTTTCAAAAATTCAAAGAAGGAGGAAGCCTACTATGGCAGTAAAACCATTGGGGGATCGCATTTTGGTCCGCCCACTAGACGAAAGTGAAGAGAAAATAGGTTCTCTTTATATACCCGATACGGCGAAGGAAAAGCCGCAGGAAGGTGCCATTGAGGCTGTTGGTCCTGGACGCACGGAAGACGGAAAATTAATACCCCCGGAAGTAAAATCAGGGGATAAAGTTTTGTACAGCAAGTATTCCGGTACAGAGATCAAACACAATGGCAAAGATTATCTGATTGTACGCGAGAGTGATATACTCGCCATAATCAGCTAATACATATCAAAATTTTAGAGGAGAAAAAAAATGGCCAAACAACTTCAATTTGATGAAGGTGCTCGACGCCTGATTCAAGCCGGTGTAAATAAGCTAACGGATGCAGTACGTGTCACATTGGGTCCGAGAGGACGTAATGTCGTCATCGACAAAAAATTTGGTACTCCAACGATTACGAAGGATGGGGTGACCGTCGCAAAAGAAATCGAATTGGAAGATCCATGCGAAAACCTAGGTGCACAGATGGTGAAAGAAGTCGCCACTAAGACTAATGATCTGGCTGGTGATGGTACAACAACGGCAACTGTGCTAGCTAGATCAATCGTATTTGAGGGTCTCAAAAATGTAACAGCAGGTGCAAACCCTACCCACATAAAACGTGGTATGGATAAGGCCGTCGCTGTTGTCGTAAAAGAGTTAAAAGGTATGGCAAAAGATGTAGGAACGGATAAACAAGAGATTGCTGCCGTTGCTTCAATCTCAGCTAATAATGACATCGAAATTGGTAAGCTCATTGCAGATGCCATGGAAAAAGTCGGAAACGATGGTGTGATTACTGTTGAAGAAGCAAAGGGTATAGATACCTACATGGATGTCGTAGAAGGTATGCAATTCGATCGTGGCTACCAATCCCCCTATTTCGTAACAGATCCAGAGGGAATGATTGCAACAATGGAAAAGCCCTATATTCTGATTTTTGAAAAGAAAATTGGAAATATGAGAGAGCTTCTACCGCTTCTGGAAAAAGTTGCACAGAGTGGAAAACCACTAGTGATTATTTCTGAAGAAGTAGAAGGCGAAGCCTTAGCTACTCTTGTTGTAAATAATTTGCGTAAAACTCTCAAAGTTGTGGCTGTGAAAGCCCCCGGCTTTGGAGATCGTCGCAAGGCTATGCTGGAAGATATTGCTGTCCTCACTGGTGGACAAGTTATCTCGGAAGATATCGGCCTGAAACTGGAAAATGCAACCATAGAACAATTGGGAGAAGCAGAGAAAGTGACTGTTGATAAAGAAAACACAACTATAATCGAAGGTGGTGGTAAGATTGATGATCTCAAAGGACGCATCAATCAAATCAAAAAACAAATTGATGATACCACAAGTGATTATGACAGAGAGAAGCTACAAGAACGCTTAGCTAAACTAAGTGGTGGCGTGGCTGTAATCAATGTAGGAGCTACTACCGAGGTAGAAATGAAAGAGAAAAAGGCACGGGTCGAAGATGCTCTTTCAGCTACTCGCTCTGCAGTAGAAGAAGGCATTGTTCCCGGTGGTGGCTTAGCTGTCCTAAGAGCTGGCAAAGCTCTACACAACCTCAAATTGGAAGGGGACGAGGTCATTGGTATCAGTATTATCAAACGTGCTCTAGAAGAGCCTTTACGTAATATTGCTGGGAACTCCGGTCTAGAAGGAAGTGTTATCGTAAATCGTGCACTCACCGAAAAGGAGAATATTGGTTTTAATGCAGCAACTTTAGTATGGGAAGACCTATCTAAAGCAGGGATCCTAGATCCTGTTAAAGTTGTACGCTGTGCACTCCAAAATGCTGCTTCCATCGGAGGTATGGTGCTAACTACCGAAGTTGCCATAACTGACATGCCCGAAAAAGATAAAGGTGGTCCTCCTATGGATCCAGGCATGGGTGGCGGCATGGGCGGCATGGGTGGTGGTATGGGTGGTATGGGCGGAATGGGTGGTATGATGTAGTCATTCTACTCAATCATTTTCTCAAACAAACTTATTCATTACATTTATTCTACGCAGACAGTGCATCTAATTACATTATGGATGTGCTGTCTGTGTGGAGTTTTTCTAAAGATCAAACGTACTACGTTTACTTCTCAAGAAGCAGGGTTTTTTATCCCGGTTCATTCGTTTAAATAGATACAGTTTTTGGTCTATAATAAATTCCAGAAATCATTCAGAATAATATTTAAGAAAAAAAGGTTACCTATCGTTAAGCCTATACTCACTGAACTCATCAAAAAAAGGATATGAAGCACTCTATTTTTGTACAAACTAACCAATAAAGAGCGAAAACCTTGGATATCTTTCGCTATATTTTCGAAATCGGCTACTCGTGGTTTACGATAACGCAACTCAACTAGGGTAGAAACCATCCAGAGTCGCACTCCCACAAAACCAAAAAAATAAGAAATCGGAGCAAATAAAACTGTTAAAAGAAAAGATGGTAAGGTTGGATAAGCAAGCAGAGACCCAAGTCCGGCACCAATACTACGACTCATGACCCAAGCAAAGGCAAGTTCCCTTATTGTTGTGAAATCCAAGCCACTTCGATAAAAAATAGCACTTATACCAAAAAAGAAAAAACCAAATATTCCCCATGACGCTATATTCTTTCCAAAACGACGCTTAGGGAGAGAACTGATTTCTTCTAGATCGAATACCTTTCGCTTTTTTAGGATTCGTTCCACACCCTTTAAATGAGCAACCCCCAAAACAACCAGTATTCGTTTGGATAAATAGAGCCTTTTCTCGTTCACTTGTGATCTTTTCTTTTTTTGGGTTTCGTGATCCTGTTTTGCCAGAACAGAGCGTATATTTTCTGCGATATAAATATCACGTTCATTTAAAATAACTTCTTTCAATGGAGCATAACGTTTGGGAAGGGCATTTAGGATATCATCCAAGGCATCTCGTGACTTGAGTTCTTCCACATCTTCTTCACTAACGCCTTCTGAAACTAAGAGAGAAGAAATCAAAAAACTCACTAACCACATACGGCTAAAAAAACCAACTTTAGACCAAGCACGCGAAAGTGTTACACGTACTTCACGATCGGCTAAAATAATTTGAGATTTATTTTTTTTAGCTAATAAGATAGCTTTTTTCATTTCCATACCGGGTTCAGATTTCATATCTTCACCCAATTTTTTTTGAAAAGCGGAGAGAATTAAAGAACTAGCCAGTAACCATATTTTCTTTTGCTTGATCACTTGCACAAGATCGAGATTCTTCCAACGATTAGGCAACATCATCGCATCGAAACGAGGCTTACATAACTCAACAGCTACAACATTCGGTTGATAAAATGAAAAAACAGAATCCACATCTTTCACAGATTGGACAGAAACATGGGCCGTACCAATGATCAAAATCTCATGACTACTTTGGGGAACTTTCCAAAAAGAATGCGGGACATTTTTTAAATAGGACCGTAAACTACGGTAATCTCGTTTGGATTTTTTTTCCGTGATTTCTGCATGAGAGTCTTTTTTCTTCTTTTTATTGTTTGCTTGAGTTGCCACTGATAAGAAGCTCTTAGTTACTCCAGTTCCGTCAACACAATTGATAATTTATAACTGAATTATAACCATGAACTGCATCTACAGAACTGGGTACTTTATATTTTATCTTTGGGGAAAGTAAAAAGATAAACGATAAAAAATTCCTTTCCGGCTTGCAAAAGCTACAACCGAGTTATAGAAGGGACCACTTCACTGTTCATTGTTTATGGGACTGTTACGAAATATAAAAAAATAGGAAATTCGCCTTCTAAAATGATGCAAATCAGCGTTTCACGGCATTTTATTTGCCCTTCCCATGCTTTACATTTCATAACAGTCCCACATAAGAGTATTCAAGATTTCTTTTATCAGGAAATATCCGAAAAACCAATCATTTTTACGGATTTAATATTATGATGTTTATTTATCGCATCTTCTTTATCGCCACTGGCGTACTTTGTATTTTCCTAACAAGTAGTATATCTGCAGAGCGGGCTTATGAGCATAACGGTTTTTTATTCCGTATCTTAGCCGGAGCTGGAAATTCTGAATTACTCCATAGACCCCCGACAGATGCTGGAAACACAATTGAATATAAGGCAAAAAGTGTTTCTCCTTTTTTCACATTATATTTTGGGAGAGCGGCTACTCAAAATTTTATTATACATATAAGCACTTTTTACACCTATAACCTCAATCGAGAAGCTGAACTTATTTCCAGCGATACTCGGAAGATTGAAGGCGCGAAAAGTCAAAATCTCAAATTTAGACAAAATTATGTTTCGTACGGGGCTGGGATGGGATTTATATACTATCTCCCTTGGAATATTTCTTTTTCTTCAGAATACCGCAGTGCTGTTTTTTCTCGCTTGGAAAGTAGGTTAACATCAAATAATATAACTGAGCCTTATGCCTATGAGAAAGCAGAAATGGAGGGACACGGTATGGGCGTAACGTTTGGGAAAGAATTTTGGGTTTCAAATGAGATTGGTATAGGATTTTCCGCTGTTTATAATATTGATTGGTTAGGTTTTACTAAGTATGAATTTCGTGAAGAAACAAATAACACAGACCAAGCATTCACATCAACAAGCATTCGTGACATAGGCCGTGGGGCTGTTCGTCACATTTTTTGGGGATTGGCTCTAAGTATTACCTATAACTAGTTTGTCAGACTATCTCCTCTTCACAGCAAGCCCTCTCCTCTCTACTCCATTAGTATCTACTCCATCAGTGTCCACTCCATCAGTGTCCACTCCATCAGTGTGAACTCCATTAGTGTGAACTTTAAAAAACCTGCTTTCAAAAAAATAGAAAGTAATTACTTGCCAAAAAGTCTTGTTTTTTTGACCTGTAATTGTTCGCGCCCATAGCTCAGCTGGATAGAGTGCTTGACTACGAATCAAGAGGTCGGGGGTTCGAATCCTCCTGGGCGCAAACCTTTTGATATTTCTTTTTCTATGCAAAGTGGTGCAAAAAATATTATACTGTGTGGGGGATCTGGCTTAATTGGCCAAGCCCTCTATCGCTTTTTCACTCAAAAAAAACACCACTGTACCATATTTACACGTCAGGCATCCTCTCAAAATTTGCGCTGGGACCCTGCTCGAAGATGGCTCAATCCAGATGTATTCAAATCTGCTGATGTTATAATCAATTTAGCTGGTGTTGGAATCGCCGATCATCTTTGGTCTAGAGTTAGAAAGAGAGAAATTTTAGAAAGTCGAATAAAGACCACACGTTTTTTGTATGACAAACTTGTAGAACTCAAACATACTCCGGAAATTTTTATCAACGCATCTGCTATTGGTTATTATGGTCACGTTCGAGAAGGATTTGTTAGTGAGGAATCACCAGCCGGGAATGGTTTTTTATCTTATGTTGCCCAAGAATGGGAAAGAGAAGCCTTGAGAATTCAAGATCTTGGCATACGTACTGTCATATTCCGAATAGGCAACGTCCTAAGTCATGAGGGAGGAATGTTTCCTGAAATGTATAGAGTCACACGCTTTTATATGGGAAGCCGTCTAGGAAATGGAAAACAAATGATTAGCTGGATACACATAAAAGACCTTTGCTCTTTATTCTTACTGGCTATTGAAAAGAAAAAATTCCAAGGTATTTACAACGCCGTTAGTCCAAACCCTGTTAGCAATGCAGTTTTTATGAAAAGTTTATCACACCTACTAGATAAGCAAAATCTTATACCCAGCATCCCAAGCTTTATTTTAAAGAGCGTTATGGGAAAAAGGTCTTCACTTCTTTTAGAAGGCGTTGCCGTTTCTGCACAAAAAATAATGTTTACTGGTTTTCGCTTCCATTATCCCGAATTAAATAAGGCAATTAAACATCTATTAGAATACTATAGTAAACTGAAAAAAACAAGAAAAAAGATAAAAAAACGCATAAAGATTTTCAAAAAAGTTAATCTTATTACATAGTTTAGAATGAAAAAAAAATCAACGAAAAATATATACGTTTTTTTTGACCTTGATCGAACTTTATTAGCTCAGGATAGCATGTTACTTTTTTGTAACTATGTAATCAAAAAAGAACGTATACGCGCCTTTTTTCTGCTTTTATTTTTACCTGCTTTAATTTTATATTTATTCCATATTATTAACACATTGCACTTAAAAAAAATATTTTTTTCCTTTCTTTTTCGCATTCCATTATATACCCTTTTGGATTACGCAAAAGACTTTGTTAAAAATGATCTCACTCCTTATTTCTTCCCTGAAATTCTCAAAAAGATTGAATATCACAAAAAATTGGGACATCGGCTGATTTTAAATACAGCAAGTATTGATCTTTATGTAAAGTATATTGCACAACAACTTGAGTTTTCAAGCTATCATGCTACAAAAATTGAACTTCAAAAAACAATGCCCCTGATTCCTACGATCAAACAAAATAATGTTGGACAAACTAAAGTAGAGGTTATGAAAAATTTTTTACCTGAAAGCATTATAAAAAACACATCACAAAAGAAAAAAATCAAGACTATAACTCGTATTCCAGGGGCTTATACATACACAGATAGCATTTCTGATTTACCATTAATTTACTTAGCTGAAAACATCACTCTCGTTCAACCAACTCAGAAGAGACTGCTTTCCCTTGCCCGAAAGAAAAATTGGGTTATTTTACAACCACAAGAACTTGTGGATAAAAAATTTACTTTAATAAAGCGTTTCTATTTTTCATTCAAACAACTTATAGGAATTTACTAACCTTTCTCATGTGTGTTATCTACATTTCGTATCAACAACGAGATGATTGCCCTCTAGTGATTGCTGCAAATCGAGATGAATTTTATAATCGGCCAACACAAAGAGCCCATTTTTGGAAAGATACTGATAGTCAAATTTTAGGAGGAAGGGATAGCTTAGCCGGAGGAAGTTGGTTTGCAGTAGACCGAAAAGGGCGGTGGGGAACCATCACAAATTATCGGGATCCGAATAGAAAAATAATCGATAACCCTCGTTCTAGAGGATTATTAGTTTTAGATTATCTTTTGTCACAAGAAAATCCAAAAAACTTTCTCCAAAAACTACATAAAACAAGCCAAAATTACACTGGCTTTAATATTTTGTGTGGCGAAAAAGAAAGTCTTTGTTTTTATTCTAATGTGGAGAAAGAGGTACAAGAGCTTAAACCAGGCCTATATGCTCTTTCTAATTCACTTTTAGATACACCCTGGCCTAAAGTTGTCGATGGGAAGAAAGATTTTCAAAAACTAATCAGCACTTCAAAAGAACCTGGTTTTACAGATATTCTCTTGTTTTTACAAAACCCTACGAAAGCTGCAAATGAACGGTTACCAAATACGGGAGTTAATCCAAAATGGGAAAAAGTAGTCTCTGCTCGTTTTATTGTTTCTCCTAAATATGGAACAAGGGCCTCAACTCTATTTTTAAGAAATAATAACCAACAATATTTTTTTATGGAGCAAATATATACTAACGGGAAACCACTTTTTAATGGAAAAAATAAGTTTTCGTTTTAAACAAATCTAAAAATTTTGTGATAAAAAATCGTACTAGCGGGCAACTTCATTTATGAGCTTACCTAATAATTGATCGTGTGTTGTTAAACTTTTTTGATTTGCCTCATAATTTCTCTGCACAGAAATCATATCAACCATTTGTCTCACAAGATTCACATTCGATTTCTCTAAAAAGCCTTGTAATATATTAGCTCCTCTATTCTCATTTATTTCTTGCAAAGCAATTTGCGGTCCTGATTCTGGTGTAACAATATAAAAGCTATCCCCTTCTTTTTTCAATTCTCTTGGGTACTCAACTGTTCTAACTTTAATACGATCAGAGAGAACAGGGCTAGACCAATCGTTATTTTTTTCGCTTGCACCTGCATCAGGTTCATTACCTATTTTTGCATTAATCCAAATCTCCCCATTTTCTTTGATAAGAACATTATGTTTAACAACTTGAATAGGTCCATTTTCGCCTAACAATGGAAAACCTTGAGGTGTAACTAAATTTCCATTGTTACTTAAAATAAAAGAACCACTACGGGTAAGACGCTCTCCTCTATCTGTTTGAACAACAAAAAAAGAAGGATTTTTAGTATCTTGATCGTTCAGCATAAGATCAAAGGGATTGCCAGTTTTTTGGGCTGATCCTTGCTCAAAATGTGTGAAGTTTTCATTAAATTCAGAGCCCATGCCTAGCTTGCCCACAATAGGGCTTAAATCAAAAGACCCTAAGGGTACATGACCCATACCATCCTCACGGGTACGCTGTATCAGCATTTCCGGAAAAGATTTAAAAATAGCCTCGTCGCTTTTGAAAGCTGTTTTATTTACATTTGCTAAATTATTTGCTATTACGTTTAAATGATGTTGATTCATCACCATTCCCGTGGCCCCAATATAAATCCCACGTAACATATGGCTAAAACTTCGGTTTTTTTTGAAAAAAGTTAATTATTTTTCATAGTGAATATTGATATTTATTACGATGTAAGCCATAGCGAGTTTATGTCATTCAAATTCGTTTCCAATTAACAAAGTATGCTCTTATCTCGCAAAAAAGAAAAACAAAAAGAAAAAAACTCTTCTGGTTATTTTATTTCTTTGGGAGCAGGAAAAAATCAAGTCAATTTGATAAATGCCGCCCAAAGGTTAGGATACCAAGTAATTGCCATTGATAAAAGCTCTTCTGCTCCCGGTTTTGCAAATGCTGATTTACAGATGTACTGTAGCATTATAGAACCTAATAAAATCTTACAAAACCTACAAATTGATCTTCCTATATTTGGAGAAATAGCTGGTATTGGATGTCGCTCTTTTGGGCAAGCAATCTATTCATCTGCATTTATCGCAAAACATTTTTCTTTGCCGGGCCCCGGGTTAGATAATTTACATGTATTTCAAGATAAATTAGCCTTAAAAAAACTTTTCCATAAATTAAATATACCCACTTCAACATCTTTTATTTTTAATGAACAAAGAGAAAGTTTCAGAAGAAACTATTATGAATGGGAGAGGCTACTCCCCCTAATTGTGAGACCAATTCGAGGTCATGCAAAACAAGGAGTGCGCATTCTCGAAAAAATTGGAGATGTGCGTGATTTTTTAGAAGAGACTACAAATTTAAATGAATACATCTTTGATAAATATATTGAAGGTAGAGAAGTCACTGTACTGGGATTTGTTAATCATAAGCAATTTATCTTAGTTTCTATAACGGAAAAACATATGGGATACCATTCTTCTCATCTATTGGAGCACGGCCATACCTATCCATTTCAAATTGAATCTGAAGTTAGAGAGAAAATTTGCACGTATTTACAAAAAATTTGTGATACGACTAATTTAAATCATACCCCCATTGTTGCTGAATTTATTCTCTCTGATTTTGATGAGACTATGCCCATTTGCATGATAGAATGCTCCCCTGAGACCGGAGGTGAATACATAGCTGATTATCTTATACCAACGGTATTTAACGAAAGCTACTTCCAAGATCTTGTGCGTGTTTACACTGGAGAAAAAATAAATATAGATTCCAAATATACTCAAGCAAAATGTCAAGTCGGCATACGCTTTATACCACAAAAAAATGGGAAATTAAAATATCTGAAATTTCCTGATGCTATCCATACTGAAGAAAATTTAATCTTTATGAGATATTTGAAAAAAACAGGAGAACATACATCTTTATTAAGGGGAAATTTAGATCGCTTAGCGGTCTTTGGCATGAAAGCTCCGTTAGAAGAAAAACACCTCCAATTCCATATAGAAAAGATAGTGAAAGGAACAATTATTGAATACGAATAAGAGAGAAAATACACTGGCTGAAACATGCTCCACTTGGAATCAATATTATACTCAAAATAAACACCAACAAGAATATCCTGACGAGAATCTAGTCCGTTTATTAAAACCTCTAGAAAAGGGGGTCGCTTTGGATATAGGATGTGGAAGGGGAAGGCATATAAAGCTTTTACAAGACTTAGGATTTTCAAATATTTATGCGAGTGATATAAGTCCAAAAGCATTACAAGAAAGCTTTCAAAAATACCCTTCCATTTGCACTATAGAATTGCCTGAAGAGTTTTGGGCTGGTGAACCATTTCAATTACCTATCGAAAAAAAAATGTTGCAAATCATCATCGCTTGGGGTGTTCTTCATTATAATTCGATTGCTCTTACAGATAAAATCTTAAATGAATTCACTCGTTTGCTTAGGCCAAATGGTTTTTTTTTAGGTACCTTACGTGCAGATACAGACACTCATTTAAATAACAATTCCAACCTTGCTCTAGGAAATTGGCAATTGTACAGTGAAAAAGATTGTAGAAAATTACTAGAAAAACATTTCCGAAAAATTAAGATAGGCTACACGGAGAGGACTCTTCTTGGAAAGTTAGAACAAAAAATTTGCCATTGGTTTTTTCTAGCACAATTATAATAATTAAAAATAGAGTTGTTTATAGTTAAACTGAGACTTCTTTTTGATCTTCCCCCAAAAAAGTGGACAGTCCACTTTAAGTTATGGAGAAAAAGAACATGGGTTTTATAACATGGGTTTTATAACATCGAAACAAACACTATCAAGGCGTCAGCTAAACGCTATGATGAACAATTTCAGAAGGATACGGTTAAGACTTTACCGGATCAAAAATAAGCTTTTCGCAAAAGAAGTCTGTGAAGCTTTTGAACTATCTGAAACTACACTCTATAAATGGCCTAGATAGAAAATATTCATTTTTAGGATATAAGAGCCCTATCAAATTTGAGGAAGAATAATATGCTGCTTAATATGCTACTGAATGAAAAAAAAGCTATCCCTATAAATATAGCAGAGATGCGTTTCATAGAGTTTTTTCAATACCACCCTATTCGATTATTTTTAAGGGGTCGCAGATTTATTTTGAACTATTTTTGTCACTCATTAGTAATCATACCCTCACCTATAACGCTTTCAATCAGGTATACTATACCAGATGATGCGCCATTTCCCGTCTTCCTTAGCAAAGTTTACCAAAAAATCATGCCTTCTCCTCAAGTATTTCCCATACACATATCCCTTTAAACCTGAAAGCATTGTAATGGAATGCCAGTTATATTTGTAATTCATCATTTTTCGGGTCTTTCTATTCAAATGATCATAATGAACAAGAACAATATTATACGATAGTTTACCTATTACCTTGCCTTTCACTGAAGGCTTATTGCGTAAATTTACGTTTTTGCCTGTAATTACTCCAATCTCGTCTTCTCCAACCTTTGAATAGAATTGCTTTTGATGTTTTGAATTGTCTAACCAAAGTGCTCTGATAGGATAAGGAGCTTTAAATACCTTCCTAATCGGCCCATCGTCTCTATCTAAATAACGGTATTCAGGTTCTTCAATAAAGAATCCACCAAGTCGTAATACTTCCGATAGCATAAACCAAATTCTACTTTCCTTTGGCTTTATATTTAATTCCCAATTTCTTATAACGCCATTTTTACCTTCCTGAATCGTGTCTGCAGAACCAACTTCTATATGACTACTTATAGAATTTAATAAAATTTCTAAGTTTTTTTCTTTAACGGCTTTAATTAAACGACTACGAAACTTAACAAAAGATGGATCATTTTTACCATCATCAACAGGATAAATTACATATTCTCTCTCTCCTGCTCGCTTACCTTTGATAACTTGAATATACTCCCTCTTGATAACTTGCTTTTTTGAGTCTATCTTTTTTGTTTCTTGTGCTTTTACACCTGAGCAAACAAAAAATAAAGAAATCAATATCAATGTTACATTTTTTTTTCTGTTCATTTATCAAACGTGACTGATGTACAGATGAGTTAATTCTTGGAAAGTGTAATATTCTCCAAGCTGAGACTGGGTAAATCCTTGAAGAAGGATGAACTAAAACTCTCTGATTGTAAAACAGTATGAAAGGGAATGGCCGGCCTATCCCATTCTTCACCTAACTCTATTGGTTTACTCCACTCTCTACTGGCATCTTGAAATACACTATTGAGAATTTCTAAAGTATCTGATTTCTCTTTCGACAGTAGCGTACAACTATCTTTTACTAAAATTATACCTACAGAAAAATCTATCCATCCGAGATCTCCTATACACTCATCTAAAGCATCATAATTGTGTCCAAAATAGTCAGGGAATTCAAACACTTTAACAAATTCATCAAAAAGACTATCATTAGTTTTCATTTTATTCCCATCCATAACAAACAAACAGCTACTTTTTTTTCACCAGTAATATTTTTTAATTTATCTTCAATGTCATTAAAGTTACCTTCAGCTTTGAGAAGCCACGGAGTATCTGATTTAAGTAATATCTCACTTTTAATCATGTTCAAGTCTAAAATTTTATAAATGTCTTATAGTGGTCATTTGTATAATAACGATTACCGTCACTGCCTATCACGACACGTTCTGTACCTCTACTTACACCTTGCTTAGAATGGAGATAATCTCGTCTATTACAATACTGGATCGGGGGGAGGCTCCCGGTGTTGCGGTAGATACTGCGGAGTAGCCTAGGTAGGTTGAGGGGGTGCTAAGCCCCTTTGGATTGTGTTTGAAGAAAGGACTTTTTTTGAACACAATTCAAAAAATAGCCTAAAAAATCAGAGCTTGAGACAAAATGTTTATTCTCACTATTGTGTAACAGGGCCAATTCTTCTTTCTTGACAGAGACTCTTTTTATCTTGCTTTTGGGTACTATGCAAGAACAGACAAACCCTCCTCAGCTAACTTCCGAAACCGTTTCCATAAATAGGGAAGATGAAAATTGGCAAGAACATGTTTTATCACTGTGGAAGGATAAAGAAAAAGAAGAAGCCCAAAATTTTTTAAAAGAACTCTATCCTGCAGATATTGCCTTTTTGATTGAGCGTATAAACAGAGGGGCTGCTTGGAAGCTTTTTACGACTCTATACCCCAAAGAAAGGGGTGAGGTATTGAATGAGCTTCATGCTTCTACTCGGCAATACTACATAGAAGAATTAGAGCCAGAAAGTTTAGCCTCTATTCTAGAAACAATACCTTCAGATAGTGGAGCAGATCTTCTCAGAGACCTAGACAAAATTGAAATCAATAAGGTGCTAGGACATCTACCAGAAATCCAGCGCATTCGTATTATTGAGCTTCTTGGTTATACAGAAAAGACAGCGGGTGCCATCATGACAAAAGAGTTTGTCGCCGTACAGGCCAGCGCGACTCTGAAAGAGGCCATCGATGTCATAAGAAAAAGTAAAATTCCAGAAAACATTCATACCATATTTGTTGTGGATAAAGCTGGTCATTATCAAGGCCATGTATCTTTACCCAAACTAATCACAGCCAGGCCCCAAAATAAAGTAAAGCACATTATGGAGGAAGAATTGATGCCAATACCAGTAGATACAGATCAAGAAGAAGTGGGGCAGTATTTTACACGTTATGATTTTATTACGGCTCCTGTCGTTAGTTCCGGCGGTAGCTTGCTAGGACGTATTACAGCAGACGATGTGTTGCAGGTTGTCCAAAAAGAGGCTAGTGAAGATATTTTACGGATGGGTGGGCTAGCAGAAGAGGAACACATCAACTCTCCTCTTTTGCGTTCTGCTTTACATAGAACCACTTGGCTACTTTTGAACCTAGTCACAGTTTTGATTTCTGTACTTGTCATTCGTCTTTTTAGTGAAACCATAGAAAAGGCCGTTATACTCGCTGTACTGATGCCCGTTGTTGTAAGTCTTGGTGGGAATGCGGGGGGACAATCTATGACTTTAGCTATACGCAATATAGCTCTTGGGGAACTCACTCATGGGGTAAGATACCGATTATTTTTTCGTGAATTGATCACAGGTTTATTTAATGGTTTTATTTTAGGTTTAGTGACTTCGTCTGTCGTTTACATTTCTATGGACAGCTATCCCCTTGCGTCTATTTTATTTCTTTCTATAATGGTAACTATTTTTTTTGCTGGCCTGATCGGCTTTTTCATACCACAACTTTTACGCTATCTTCATATAGATCCAGCTATTGGTTCTGTAATATTGGTCACTGCATTTTCAGATGCATTTGGTTTCTTCTTATTTTTAGGGTTAGCCTCTTTAACGGTGTAGTTTCATGATACAAAATACTTCTACTTCCTTTTACTTATAGAAAAAAACATGATAAAAAAAAACAAACAACGTAATCTCATTATTATTGGTGGGGGCCTTTTGCAAGTGCCCCTGATTGAAGCTGCCCATGCCATAGAAAATTTGAATACGATAGTTTTTGATATGTCATCTGATGCTCTTGGTATGCAAATCGCTGGGCGGCAAGTGATTATGAGTACAAGGGATATAGAAGGATGTGTACGAGAAGCTCGTAAAATTACGCAAACAGAAACTGTGCATGGTGTGATAACGGCAGGGACAGATGCAAGCCGCGCTGTAGCCGCAATTGCTAGTGCTCTAGACTTACCGGGCATTCGTTATTCAGATGCAGAAGCCTGTAGTAACAAAGTGCTCATGCGCCAACGCTTACATTCTCATAACATTCCCATACCCGTTTTTCATTCTGTTTGCACTATGAAAGAGGCGCGAGATGCTATGAATGATTTGACTCTACCTTTGGTATTAAAGCCTGCAGAAAATATGGGTGCTAGGGGGGTGATTAAAATAACTCAACGGCAAGAAATCTACACCGCTTTTCCGCACACCAAAAAATACTCCCCAACTGGAGAAATGATTATAGAAGAGTACATGGCTGGTGATGAACTTTCCGTTGATGCTTTAGCATGGCAGTCTAAATATAAGATCACTGGCATAGCTGATCGAATTATTGCTAGAGAACCTTTTTTTATTGAACTAGGACACAATATGCCTTCAATAAAACCGGACAGGATTTTAGAAGAAGCTAAAGATGTGATGTATAGGGCCATGGTGGCTTTGGGCATACATACGGGTGCTGCGAAGGGAGATTTGAAGATTACTTCTCAGGGCATTAAGGTCGGAGAAATTGCGGCCCGTCTTTCCGGAGGCTTCATGTCATCCCATACCTATCCACTACACTCTGGTGTGAACCTTCTCCAAGCTGCCATACGTATTGCTTTAGGAGAAAATCCGAAAGAGAACGGAGAACTCACCCCTCAAAAAACCAACATTGCCATTGAACGAAGTATTTTGTCTAATCCCGGAAAAATACTGAAGATAGATGGTATCCATCGCATGCGTTCTGTTCCCAACATTCGATATGTCTATTTTATACGAAAGATAGGGGAACTAATCCCGCCTATTACAAGCAACATCGATAAAGTTGGGCATATTATTGCAGAGGCTTCCGATTTGGCTAGTGCAGAGGCCGCTGTAGAAAAAGCCCGTACTTATCTAGACATCGAACTAGATGAAAGTTATGGAATCGATTGGAAAGAAATTAAGGAGAAAGCCCGGCAACGATTTGGAGATAAGGTATGTTGGGTTTGTAAAGCATGTGATGGGAAAAACTGCGCGAGTGGTGTCCCGGGTATGGGTGGTGTTGGTACGATGCAAAGTTTTCAAGACAATTCTACTGCTCTGTCTGAAATATACATACTCCCACGTTACATTCGTGACCCTGTTGAGGTAGATACAAGTATAGAATTATTTGGACGTAAATTAGAATTTCCCATTATGGCCGCACCTATGACCGGTACGGTAACAAATATGGACGGAGCGATCAGCAATGAATATGAATTCGCTCATATACTACTTCAATCTTGTCGTGCAAATGGTACCATAGCTTGGGTGGGAGACGGTGCTTCTCCCGAAAAATATCTGACGATTATGGAAGCCATTAGGGAGTCAGAAGGCTTTGGAATCGCTATTTTTAAACCTCGGGCAGACAGGGAAGGTCTACGAAAGCGTTTTCAATTAGCTGCGGACTTAGGCCTTGTCGCTATAGGTATGGATGTCGATGCGATTTCCTTTCCAACTATGCAGCGTAGAAAAGTAGCCACAAGAGCTCGAAATACCAGTGAGCTAAAGTACATAAGAGATATGAGTCCTTTGCCTTTTATATTAAAGGGTATTATGAGTACAAAAGATGCCGAGTCTGCTCTGGAATTAGGCGTAGATGCCATTGTTGTGAGTAATCACGGTGGTAGAGTCTTAGATCAAATGCCGGGGACAGCTCGTATTTTGGGCGATATTGTTAAAGTTGTGAGGGGTAGGGTACCCGTCTTCGTGGATGGGGGTGTGCGTTCCGGGCAGGATGCTTTCAAAATGCTAGCTTTAGGGGCCAATGCCGTTCTAGTTGGGCGGCCTGTTGCCATTGCAGCTGTGGGAGGTGGGATGCCTGCTGTGAAAAACCTCTTTGCTTCTTATGCTTCTGAGCTGGAAAAGACCATGCACCTATGCGGTACTGCTTCGTTGGAAGATATTTCCGGAAGCTATATATTTTCTGCTCCTGGTGCTTTACGAAAAAATCAAGAAAGCCACTAGAAATACCGCAGGAATGGAATTGTTTTGGGGAAAGAATGATTTGTCCCATGGAACTCTGTTGCAAAATACAGAAAAGTAAGAAAATATACGTCTAAAATGCCTTAAATCGGCGATTCACAACACCCTATTTGCAATTATTTATATTTCGCAAAGCCACCCCCCCCCATAGAAAGAGATATAGAAAGAGATATAGAAAGAGATATTGAGAGCATCATTTCAGAAAACAATTAGATTGTTGTGTATATCAACTACAGTACACAAAATAATCAGAGAGAATCATGGCAATTGCAAATAAGAGCTGAGTTCCTGTGTTTGTGGGTCTAACCGTGTTTCGTGATTGAATTTATCTCTGATCCATTTCCCGTCTGCAATGTATTGATAGAGATATTCCCCCGGTTTAAGCCGTAGCGTTTTTCGAAAGACACCGTTTTTATCTGGGAGCATGGGGTCGTGTTCAGGATCCCAATTGTTGAAATTTCCAACAAGAGTTAAGCTTCTCACTCTTGGTAAATAAATTGCAAATTCAACCAAATAGTTTTGGAAAGCCTTCTTTTTTTCTAATATGCTAACGGAGATTTGCCGGTTCCTTTCTTTCTCATCTCGATAAAAAATGGAATAGTATCCCCCCATCCCATCTTCGTTTTTATAGACATTTTGTGGATCATGTCTCCAAACTCCATTCACTACAAATTTATAGCGAAATATCATTTCTGCTTCTAAATCTTTAGATGTCTGATCTAAAATATAAAAGAAAATACCCATACGATTGCGCTCCATGGGTATTTTATTCCAATTTGAAAAATCACCAGCCAGAGAGACACTTTTACTCCTCTGTTGTTTCCCCTCGTAGGTAAATAAAATTCCTTTTTGTAACAATTTTCCAGATTTAGCATATTTTCTTTGGTTTATGATACGAATGTAGCGTGGCGATAGGGCCCTTCTGAGATGCATAATTTGATAGAGATTGTAAACAGGTTTTACTTTGGGTTCCGTATGTTGACCTTCCACAGAACTTTGACCAAGTAGAGAATGATAACTATTATTTATGTGTTGGTCTTGCGCCTGAATATCCCGTTGAAAGGTTAGTGGTAAAACCAAAGCCATGCTAAATAATATAAAAAAGAAAATTTGCTGAAAAAGCGATTTTAAATGAATAAACATAAGTTTTTTTATATATTTTCCTATAACGTGTGCAATGATTGATAGTATTTACTGTTTCCCTACTCTAATATTATGTCGATACATTGTGTGATATCCTTTATAAATAACTGTATTTAACTGCATTTAATCTATGGCAGACGAAAAAGATTACACCCTTGAAGAGCAAGAGAAGCTTAAAGATATATTAAATGCAATATCTCCAGATGGAGGGAAGGCGCACTTCTCTCCCATGCAGGAGCAATACCAACAAGATCTGAAAAGTTTAGGTTTTGCAGAAGGTCCAGATGCCCCCGTTGATGAGGACGAGGACCTCGATCAAGAGATTGATGGTAATCCAGAAGATACTAATCTCGCTACTGATGATCTAGGCGACCTTGAAGATTTAGTTGGAAGCGAAGCCGTCGCCGATGACGCCGCTAGTCCTGATAAGCTCGGAGACCTCGGAGATTTAGCAGGAGGCGAAGCCCTCGCCGATGACACCGCTAGTTCTGATAAGCTCGGAGACCTCGGAGATTTAGCAGGAGGCGAAGCCCTCGCCGATGACGCCGCTAGTTCTGATAACCTTGGAGACCTCGGAAACCTCGGAGATTTAGCGGGAGGAGAAGCCCTGGCCGATGACGCTGCTAGTCCTGATAAGCTCGGAGACCTCGGAGATTTAGCAGGAGGCGAAGCCCTCGCCGATGACACCGCTAGTCCTGATAAGCTCGGAGACCTCGGAGATTTAGCAGGAGGCGAAGCCCTCGCCGATGACACCGCTAGTCCTGATAAGCTCGGAGACCTCGGAGATTTGGCAGGAGGCGAAGCCCTCGCCGATGACACCGCTAGTCCTGATAACCTTGGAGACCTCGGAAACCTCGGAGATTTAGCGGGAGGCGAAGCCCTCGCCGATGACACCGCTAGTCCTGATAACCTTGGAGACCTCGGAGATTTAGCGGGAGGCGAACCCCTCGCCGATGACACCGCTAGTCCTGATAACCTTGGAGACCTCGGAAACCTCGGAGATTTAGCGGGGGGCGAAGCCGTCGCCGATGGCCCCGCTAGTCCTGATAACTTAGGAAATTTAGGTGGGGGTGAAAACCTAACAGACTTTGGAGATTTAACTACACCGGGTGAAGATACTTCGATAGACAATTCTTTAGACGATTCTTTTCAGTTAGATGAACCCATGGTGAACCTAGATGATTCAGGGGCTACTGACGCTGGAGGAGGCCTTGGTGGGGGTGAAGATGATTTCACGCTTGCTCCCCTTGAAGCTCCTCCCTTCGAAAATTTGGAGAGCCCTAGTACAGATGAGGATTCAGAGGGGCTAAGTGATCAGTACATTACTGAATTGAGTGAAAAAGTACAATTAGGAAGCGGTATTGGGAAAGAATTTAGTGATCAAGAGTTAGCCAATATACGCATGGCTCTAACAGACTATCCCGCCTCAATTAAAAGGGCCGTGATAGATACTGTCGTTGGCGAAAAAGTTTCTCCTGCTGAACAGCGTTTACTCATGAACATGCTCATTGATGGAGCTAGTGCTAATCAAGTTGCTGATTTTATTGAAGCTCACCTTTCTTATCGTCCCGCCATAGAAGAACCTCGTTATACAAAAGAAGGACTTGAAATAGTTTATGCTGATGAGCTTTCTCCTGAAGCTTTAAAAAAGACTAAACGTCGTAATCGTATTTTATTGTCTTTTTTCTCTTTGGGGATAGCCGCTGTAGTTTTTGGTGTTATAGGTTTGAATTTATATGATTCTTTTTATATAAAGGGCCTTTATGATAAAGGCCTACTCGAAATACAAAAAGCTCAGTATTCTTTTTTGCCTACAAAACGTAAAGAATATCAAAAAAAGGCAGAAGAGTATTTTCAAAAAGCTTTAGAAAAAGATAACGGTCGTTATAATACTGAGTATCTCAATCGTTATGGTATTGCCTATGTTAAGGCAAGATACTATAAAGAATCTTTCATAAAACTTTTTGGAAAGGCGCAACCAAGTTACACTTCTTTTGATAAAAGAAATACTGTTCCTCTGATTCGCAAAGTAGGAACAACAAATTGGAATAAAACAGGACAGGGAGTTTCGTTTACAGATCAATCCGGTCAAAAAAGAAGTGTGCGTATTGCCGGGGCCTACATGGTAAATCGTTTACGTGATGATGAGTTAGAGAAGGATACTTTGATCAATCTTGGGCGTTTTCATTCTCATTCCTCTAATGATTTTATAAAAGGAATTGGTCGTAAGTACAAAAATAATACACTCGCTATTGATTATTACCGTTTGATTTTAACGCTAATGAATAAGCCTAATGACACAGAAGCTCTTGCAAGCATTGGAGATGTGTATTATAAAGAAAAGCGGTTAACAAAAGCAGCTACCCAGTATCGCAAAATTACGGACCTTTTCCCATTAGATGAAAGAGCAAATGCTAGTCTTCTTTCCACTTACATTGAAATAGGGAATGAAACTCAAGATCCTAGAATGGCATTGGCTAAGCATAGGGAGTTACGTAGTGTAAATTTGGAAAAAAAATTTCCAATATATCTTATGACTAAGTTGGCAAACTTTTATACTCAATTGGAAAGAGATGATGTTTTGATAAAATATCAAATTGATCCGGTAGATACTTTAACAGGGTATGATTTAAGGGACAATGCCTATCATCTCTTACAACTTGCTTTTAGAAAAGAGGAGAAGAGAGATGATGAAACTATCATCGGAACAAAATATGCGGAAGGATTTTATCAAAGAGGTCTTTTCCTGCTTAAACAAGGAGAGAATTTACGTGCACTCAAGCAATTTCAAAATGCACATAATTATGATTCTTTGCACTATCTAGCTATCAATCAGATGGGAGAATATTATAAAAATATTAATGATTTTGAAAAGGCGTCTCAATATTTTCCTAAAGCAATTGATACTTATAAACAATTTATTCGATATGCTGGCAATCGACCAGAGGATGAAACTCTTATCAAAGGGGATGTGGCCAAAATTTATTATAATGCCGGCTCATTGCTCTTCTTACGTTATGCTGGTTTTTCTTCTGAAGATAATGATAATAAAAGTAAAGCAATTGGCTTTTCGGGTACGCGTTTATATCCTTTTCGTTCTCAAAAAATAGAAACGGAAGAAATAGAAAAACGTCGGCAAAAACTATCTCAAGCTAGAGAATACTTTGAAAAGGCCTTAGGAGAAAATACTGCCAAGATAAGGGATGCTGGGATTCAAACATTAATGGAATATTGGTCTGGTTGGATTGATTATATGAATGGTGATTTTTCAGAGGCTCTCAATCAATGGGAAGCTATCGATATAGAGCTACAAAATAGAGATAGTGCTCTTCTCTTGGGTAAAGCTAATGCCTATTATTACACAAATCAAATGCGTAATGCCTTAGGTCATTATTTCAAGGTGAAAAATGATTTAGAGAAAGAAGGTACTACTATAGAAAGTGGGAATAATTCATCAAACTTTTCTTTACGACCTGAAAATCGACAGATGCTTTTAGCTGCGGTATATAATAACATAGGTGCTGTTTATGAAAGTGAAACTAAAAAACATTCTCTAAATTCAACAGAGTTTCAAGAACTAGAAAAAAACGCTCTTCTTTATTATTGGAAATCTATGGAGACCGCACGCAAACAAAAATTATATAACGAAATTGCTCGTACAAACATACAGCTTTCTTTTAAAGATAGACCCCAAAGAACTCCTCTCATTGATGATTGGTTACCGCCAGTATTACCGACATTTCATCGTAAATTGTAATCGCTTTTTCTCTTAAAATACAAGTGATGTTTTTTACTTGTCATGGAACTATCGGTAATAACTCCATCTTCTATGTTATTGAAGAGAGAACAGCAAGGGAAACTACTTGTCGTTGATGCTTTGATAAAAAAGATCGAAGATACATACTCTGATTTTATTCAAAATGAAGAGGGTTTTGATGGTCTCTCTTATTTTTTCCGCCATCATATTTATGCTCCTAAAAACAAAGAAAAGCGGGATAAAGTTTTAGAAAATTTATATCGTAAGTTAAAAGCAATCACAGGTCCACAAATGACAAAAAGAGTGCACCAATTGATTCTTTTAAACCAATTTACTGATCGGATAGATATAGAATTGACTCGTGTGCTACTTGCAGGGCCGTGGAAGGGAAAGGAAGATCTTACTGATGTGGATCTTTCTATAAAGGAATTGGAATGGGCTATTTGTGAAGCCGGCCAGTGTGAAAATCGAGAAGAACAAATTGAGATGCTTTGTGAGGCCTTAGGTTTTTTCTTTTCTTTATCAAGAATGCCTATGGTGCGTCTAGTTATTGCTCCAATCAAAGTAGCTGCAATGATGGTGGGAGCAGAAGATTTGGTAGAAACAATGGAAGCTGGTTATAAGCTCTCCCAAAAAATCAAAAACATAGAATTTTTCATCGAAGCTTTCCGTACCCGAGAAAAAAAGAATTTACAGACTATTGTATCTCTGTACACCTGAGTAGCTAGAGCCTTTGGCTACTCTATCTTGATTTTTATAAATAGTTCTACTATCGTCGTTAGGATGGTTTTTATAGGAATCGTTACGCATTCTAATGCCTGCTCCTGCAAATATAAATTCAATCCAAAATGCGAACAAACCGACCGTTTATTCTCAATCTAAAAAAAAAACAAAAAGCTACGCACCTGATAAGGGAAATCCTTTTCTAAATAAAATCGATAAAAAAAATCCAGATCTTTTTTTTAACCGAGAAATATCTTGGCTACATTTCAATCAACGAGTTTTACGAGAGGCTACTCGTAAAGAAAAACCTCTTCTAGAAAAACTTCGTTTTTTAGGCATTTTTGAAACAAACTTACTCGAATTTTTTATGATACGTGTGGCGGGGCTTAAGCAGATGAAAGCTTCGTCTTATAGTGAGTTACAATTAGATGGTAGAACTTCCCTAGAAACTTTGCAGGAAATCTCTCGTATGGTTCATAGCCAGTTAGAGGAAATGGGAAAACACATCATTACTCTTTATGATGAACTGCAAAATGTTGGTGTGCATATACTAAAAAATTATCATGATTTAAATACACGTGAAAAAAAATTCACAAACTCCTACTTCCAATCTGATCTTTTTCGTATATTGACACCACTTGCCGTTGATCCGGGTCATCCCTTCCCGCGTATCACTAGTGGGAGATTAAATCTTGTGGTTTCTTTAGAAAGAAAAACAGAGAAGAATAAAGTGGAAGAAGTTTATGCTCTCATTGAAGTACCGAATGTCCTTCCTCGTTTTGTTCGTCTGCCCTCATCTTCAAACCCTAAAAAAAATACTATAGCCCCGGTACGTTTTATAGCCCTAGAAGAGATTATTAAGATGCACTCGAAAGAATTATTTTTGGGCACAAAAATTAAAAATATAGATGGCTTTACCATTATTCGCAATAGCGATTTGGCAATAGATGAAGTAGCTTCTGATAATCTTTTATCTACAGTGGAAGATGAACTCAAAAATAGACGTTGGGGAGAGGTTGTTTGTCTTCATTGTCGCCAAGGGTTACCAGAGAATATGAAAAAATTTCTGAGGGATGAGTTAGATATTGAAAACTATGAAATTTACGAGAGACCTACCATACTGAATATGCAACATTTTCAAAACCTTTATGACGAAATACATGGAGAGTATAGTCATCTTTGTGACCCGCCCTTTATACCTTACAATGCACTTCCTTTTCTAAAGAACACAAAAGGATACCAAAATATATTTGCAGCTATGCGAGAAAAGGATCGTCTCTTTCACCATCCTTATGACAGTTTCCAAAGCGTTATAGACTTACTCAATATTGCGGCAAGAGATCCAAAAGTACTGGCAATCAAACAAACACTCTATCGTACAGGTAAGGACAGTCCGTTTGTGAAAGCCTTAATTATGGCTGCTGAAAATGGAAAACAGGTAACGGCTTTGGTAGAGTTGAAGGCTAGATTTGATGAGGAGCGTAATATCAGTTGGGCCAAAGAAATGGAGAACCATGGCATTCATGTGGTATATGGCCTCGTTGGTTTAAAAATACATAGCAAAATTTTACAAATTGTTCGTCGTTCTAACGAAGATATACAAAGTTATACACATCTCTCCACTGGAAATTATAATCCAAGCACTGCAAAGTATTATACAGACATCGGTTTGTTAACTGCAGACCCAGAAATGAATCATGATGTGACGAATCTTTTTCATTCTCTGACGGGAGTAGCTGCTCTTCCTCATTTCAAAAAAATTGCAACGGCACCTATTAATATGCGTTACACTATTTTGCGACTAATTCAAAAGGAAATAGCGAATGCTGAGCAAGGGCGGGTGGCCCGTATACGTCTCAAAATGAATGCCCTTGTGGACCCAGAAATGATAGTCGCTTTATATCGTGCTTCTTGTGCTGGGGTAGAAATTAGATTAAACGTTCGTGGCATTTGTTGTTTGCGCCCAGGTATAACCGGTGTGAGTGATAATATACATGTTGTTTCCATTGTAGGACAATTTTTAGAACACAGTCGCATATTCTGTTTTGAAAATGGAGGGAAGCCACAAGTCTTTCTGTGTTCTGCTGATTGGATGCCCCGTAATTTGAACCGTCGTGTGGAAATTCTTTTTCCCATAAAAAACCCAGAACACATAGAGTATCTTATTTTTATTCTAGAGACTGCTTTTCGAGATACTTATTGTGTAAGTAAGTTGAAATCAGATGGTACATATAGGCCTCTGCGTCCTAAAGGACAAGAAGCCCCTTTCTCTTCTCAGCTCTACTTTCGAGAAAAGGCAACTAAAGCCGTAGAAAAAAAAGACAAAGATAAATCTGGTAAAAGAAAAACTCTTTTTCAACCCTTATCTAATCCCGCCAAAGAAGATATTATAAATAAAGAGAATAGATTGTAACGCCAAGGTACTGAGTTAGCCAGCCAAAAAGTGAAATATATATATAAGCTAGAATAAAAATAGTTTGACTATGGTATTTTCTCATTAACAAAGTCATTTGTGAAGATTGTAAAAACAATAGGCATTGCATTGATCCTGATTGGGGTTTCCGTTTTTGTTTTACAAGCCATCTTACCGTTAGCTTTTCTATCCAGTTGGATTAAAGTTATACTCGTATTTGTTAGCATAGGAATCGGTGCATTCCTTCTTTTTGCCTCACGCTATTTGTTTCGTCCAGCCGGTATAGATAATGATCATCTCTATCAAAAAGGCACTAGTAATCGTGGACCTGTTGCTTTCCTTGTGGGGGTTGTATTTACTTTTTTTTACGTGGTTATCTATTTTGGGGATCGTTGGGCAAACGTAAGTGATTTTTTTGCTCACTATTTTTACTCTTTCTTAGACCCCTTAGCTTACGCTTTAGCTGGAACTCCATCTTCAAATTGGTTTTTTTATGGTAGTATGTATACTTATGCTGTTTTGCTTTTTGGTATGCGTATGCTCCTTAAATATCGTCATAACCGTTATCAAATTTTTAGAACAATTTCTGTTATGTTTTTTCAATTCGGTTTTGCTTATATTCTTCCTAATTTTTTAAAGCTATTTCAACACCCGGAATTTTATTTCACTTATTTTTGGCCTTTAAAAGCAGAATACTTTTATCCACAAACATGGATGAATACCTATGGTAGTGGCACTTATTTCCTATGCTTTAGTGTTTTTATGAGCTTCATGGCCACACCCATTTTAACGTATTTGTATGGTAAGCGTTGGTATTGTTCTTGGGTTTGTGGATGTGGTGGGCTTGCCGAAACGATGGGAGATCCCTTCCGTCAACATTCCGATAAATCATTGAATGCTTGGAAGTTAGAACGTTTGCTTGTACATAGCATACTTGTTTGCATTGTCTTAGTTACAGCCCTTCTGTGGGTGAATTCTTTGAGTGGAGGAGCTATCTTCGCCAGCTATTCACATAGTTTAAGTTCTGCTTATGGTTTCTTTATAGGTGCTATTTTTAGTGGGGTTGTGGGTGTGGGCTTTTATCCTATTTTAGGTACCCGTGTTTGGTGTCGTTTTGGCTGTCCTATGGCAGCTATTTTGGGACTACTCCAAAAGTTTTTTTCTCGCTTTCGTATCACGACAAACGGAGGGCAGTGTATTTCTTGTGGAAATTGCTCTACTTATTGTGAAATGGGAATTGATGTGCGCTGGTACGCCCAGAGAGGACAAAATGTGATTCGTTCCTCCTGTGTTGGCTGTGGAATTTGTGCTTCTGTTTGTCCTCGTGGGGTTCTTAAGCTAGAAAATGCATCTCCTACTTTACGTTATAATGGTCCAGACCCTACGATTTTACGTTAGCTCGAAATCTTACGATTTATGGGAAAGAAGCTGAAATGGTTGGTAGAGTTTGTTTTTGTTTTTGTTTTTGTAATTCTTTTCCGTATTTTCCCATATGATTTACGCGTGGCCTTATTAACAAAACTGCTTTCGATTTTATCGCGTGTCTTCCCTTTTCTAAAAAAACGAATAGAGGAGAATCTATCAGAATGTTTTCCAAATAAAGATTTGGCTTGGAGACAGGAAATGATTCAAAAAAATTTGATGTGCTACGGGCGTTCCGTATCTGGGTATATTGAAATGTTTACCTTTTCAAATGACCTTGCAGATCGTTGGACTGTGTATAAGCCAGACAAGGAAACATTTCAATATACCCTATCAAAGGGTGGGCTCTATGTTGGAGGGCATCTGGGTAGTGTTGAACATTTAGGACTAGTCGTTGCCCACTCTCTTTCTAGTTCTAATGAAAATACAGAAATTCATCCCTTTGTAAGACGTATGCGCAATCCTTGGATATCTCTAATGATGGATCGAATTCGAAAGAGAAACCAAGTACATGTAATATACACAGATGAGAATCCGCGTAGAGTCTTCTCCCTTCTGAAACAAAAACACATGGTTGGTCTCTTTGCAGATCAAGATGCCGGCCGAGCTGGTCCTTTTTTCCCATTTCTTGGACGCTTGGCTTCTGTACAGCAGGGACCTGCCTTTCTTGCTAGACTTTCTTCTGTAGCAACTTATTTTATATGGTCACATTTTGATGAAAAAAGTCGGCTGATTGTAGAGTTTCAGGAAATACATCAACCTACGATTGATAAAAAAACGAACTCTATGGAATGGGAGCGACAATTTACGTATAGCTGGACAAAAATGTTAGAAGAAAAGGCAAAAATGTACATACCGGATTATTTTTGGGCTCATAAACGTTGGCGTCACCAGCCAGAAGATGTAAAGGCAACATGGGATTTTTGGCAAAATTGGGAAAAGAAAAATAATCTTCCTATTTCTGTAATGGCAAACAAGTTGTCCGTAGAGTGAATGAAGCTGAGGCAAACAAATATTCAGCAACTGAGTAAACGTACTTTTGACGTTTTAATTGTTGGTGGTGGGATCAACGGGGCCTCAACAGCGGCTGCTTTGAGTGCAAAGGGTGTTTCTGTAGCTCTTATTGAAAGGAAAGATTTTGCCTCATCTACTAGCCAAGAATCTTCTAACCTTGTATGGGGTGGCATTAAATACTTGAAGGGATTAGAGTTTGCCCTTGTCAGACGCCTTTGTCGATCTAGAAATAATTTAATGCGAGCCTTTCCTCATAGTATAAAAGAAATCCGTTTCCTTACAACTATAGAGAAAAAATTTTCATACCATTCTTTTCTTATTTATCTATCTACTATTTTGTACTGGATTATGGGTGGATGTTTTACGAAAGCCCCTAGATATTATTTTCCTAATCAATTAAAAAAACAGCAATCGATATTGGATGTCAGCAAAAGTAATGGTGGTTTTGAATATTCAGACGCTTGGTTGGTAGATAATGATGCTCGTTTTGTTTTTCGTTTTATACGTTCAGCTTTAAATCATGGAGCCATTGCGACCAATTATGTGGAAAGCTCTGGCTCTTCTTTTAAAGATGGTGTATGGGTAACTAAGGCAAAAGACAACATAGGAAAAAAAACGTTCTCAATTCGTGCAAAGGTTCTTGTGAATGCTTGTGGCCCTTATGTTGATCACTTGAATCTTTTGTGTAAACAAAAATCCAACTATAAACATCTTTTTTCAAAGGGTATACATTTACTTGTGCCTGCACTTTATAAAGAAAAGCGTGTTTTGGCTTTTTTTGCCAGTGACGGCCGGCCATTTTTTGTTATACCTATGGAAAATGTTTCATGCATAGGTACAACAGATACGCGAGTAGAAAAAATTGAGTCTAAAGTCGATTTAGAGGACCGTAAATTTGTCCTAGACAATGTTAATCTCTATCTTAAACTTTCTCGGGCAATATCTTCAAAAGACATTATTGCTGAGCGTTGTGGTGTTCGTCCTCTTGTTGTAGAAAATAAGGTTTTGAATAAAAAAAACAAAAAAGATAAGGGGGATTGGACATCTTTATCTAGAAAACATATAATCACTGTTGATAGAGTGCGTTCTTATGTCAGTATCTATGGTGGAAAAATTAGTGATTGTATAAATGTAGGTAATGAGTTATGTAATATCGTTCAAAAATTAAAAATCCATATCCCTTATAAGAAAACACGCTGGTATGGTGAACCCGATAAAGGTGTCCAGAATTTTTTTTTCAACCAAGCAAGACTCATGGGTTTAGCTGAAAAAAAAGATTGGCAAACATATTCTCTTAGTGAACGAATATGGCGTCGCTATGGATTGGAGGGTATGCAAATTTTAGAACGTATTCGTCAAGATGCTAGCATGGCAGAAACTCTCATAGTGGGTACTGAATATATAAGAGCTGAGCTTTATCATGCCGTTCACTATGAAATGATTGAAACACTTGAGGACTTTTTGCGAAGACGATCCGGTATTTCTCTTCTCCTCCGAGAAAAAGATATTACATCTTCCCATGGTTTTCAAGAGATATGCCAAGTTCTTTTTGGAAAGCAAGCCCATCAAAAAAAGAAAGAGTATCTATCCAATCTCAAAAAAGGTAAAAAGATTTGATTTCCTTGATGAAATTCAGAAAAAAGCAATAGGCTCTATCATAAAGAACAGAAGAGATAACAAAAGCAGGGTAGGCTATTTTGGAAATACAGACAGTCATTTGCGCTTCAGGGCGAGGTTCTAACTTTGAAGCGATTCATTCTGCTATTGAGCAAAATAAAATTCAAAACTGCAAAATACTTGGACTAATCACGGATCGAAAAAAAACACCAGCTGCCAAATTTGCTAAGAAAAATAAAATCGAGGTGAAAGAAGTCAATTTCACTTCTTTTCCGAATAGGGAGACTTTTGACACTGCATTATTAGAAAGTTTATTAGAATTTTCTCCAGATCTTGTGTTGGCCTTGGGTTATAGGCGTCTTTTTTCTCTGGCTATTGTCAAAAAATTCAGAAAAAAAATCATTAACATACATCCCTCTCTGTTACCAGCTTTCCCAGGTTTACATGCACAAAAACAGGCTTTAGATTATGGAGTGCATATCGCTGGAGCCACTGTTCATTTCATTGATGATGGAATGGATACAGGTCCGATCCTTGGGCAGGATGCAGTACAAGTCCTGCCCAAGGATACAGAAGAAAGCCTTTCTAAGCGTATTTTAGAAGCGGAGCATAGATTGATTGTTCATTCTGTGCGGCTTTTTTGCATGGGAAAACTCTAGGGAAGAAACTCTATAGCACTATTATTTTTATTAAATTTCTAAAAAAATACGGAACAAATTGCACTTGCGCAACCTACTATAGGTATGTCTCTTGCTGCGAAACTAAAACTTATTTTTCTGTCCATAACCATTTTCTTGTTAGCTCAAGAATGGTTTTCTAATGTCCTATACGCTTTCCTTTTGGCGTCCTTTGGGTTTTTTATTTTTTTTATAGCTAAGATTTTCCAACCTTCTTTGGAAGAAAAAAAACCAGGTAAGACAGAAAGAAAAAGGCATTTTCTGTATTGCATTTCCACAAATACTTTTTTATGGCTTCCTCTACTTTTTTCTTTTTTATTTTTACGCTTTGTGTCTATCCCAGATACTATCATCCCACCTGAAAATTGGCATATCCAATCCGTACCAAATTGGCAAAAAAATATATATATCAAAGCTAAGATACGCAGCATTTTTAAGCCGGGTACCTACTTGGCAGATATGGAAATCCTGCGATATAAGAAACACTCAAAAGTTTCTCGATATAAAAAACATTCAAGAAATTCTCAAAAGAATAATCAGAAGAATTTTAACAGAAGAGTATCACAAGGGGAGAAAAAGAATAGAATAGAGCCCACTATCATATCCGTCTATCTGCATGTGAATGATTATTATCTCTTGAATGGTTGTCATGTTTGGTTAAAACTAACAAGAAATCATTTATTTAAAAAAATACCAAAAAATTCTTTTGGGAAATATTTGCAAAGGCAAGGTGCAGTTACCACATTACGAATTTCTCGTAAAAATATTCATAGGAAAAATTGTCGAAACTTGGATTTACGGGGTAAGTTTGAAAATGCCTTGGGGAAAACTTTGTACTATAGTGGTTTTTCTTTATACGAAAGAGGAGTTGCTTTGGGTCTTATTTTAGGTAAGTCTAGCTATATGCAGAAAAATTTAAAAAAAAGTGCAGCTCAACTTGGTATACTTCATCTCTTTGCAGCTAGTGGATTGCATATGGGTATTTTTTTCTTTTGGTTTTTTTGGCCCCTTTCTAAATTTTTTGGTAAGAAAAGTAGATTGGCTTTGAGTCTTCCACTTTTACCCTGTTTTATTTATATGTTTTTTTTAGGCTTCCCTGTTTCTCTTTTACGAGCCTTTATTTTTTTAAGTTTTCATGCCCTTCAAAGCTTTATCCACCGTAAGATTACGCTTCATGATTTGATCTTGAATAGTGCTATTTGTATCGTGTTATTACAACCGGATACTTTTCTCAGCTTAGGTACATTTCTTTCTTTTGGAGCCGTGACAGGTATACTTTACTTTTATCCTGTTTTTCAAAAATATATCAAAAATATCCGTATAGGTCTCTTCAAACCACTTTTACAACAAGTGAATATAACGATTTGCGCTAGTCTTTTTACATTACCCATTGTACTGTATGCTTTCCATGGTTATTCGTATTCTTCTTTTCTTGCCAATATGCTTCTTGTTCCTTTTGTTAGTATTCTAATGCCTCTCCTGATAGGTGCTCTGACTCTTGGTATCGTTTCTGGAGGAGCGATACTTTTTCTATCAAAGATAGCACGCATAGCTGTGGAAATGTTTATCTCTTCTACTGAATGGTTAGCTCAATTCAATCTATTTGTGAATTACGATGATTTCTTTTGTATTCCTTTCTTTGCCAATGCAACTCTTCTCTTTTCCCTCTTCTACTCGAAATATTATAATCACTTCAAGATAAACTTGCCCCAAAAAAAAATGATTTTAGGGGGTGTGAGCCTTGTTTCTATTTTTTTCTTAAGTCCGTTTTTTGGTCCAATTGAAAAGTATCGCCAAAAGAAACTGGATGACAATATAACACATAAAAATGGTTCTATATTTCATGGGCCTATTTCTAAAAAAAACTCAAAGTCGTACTAACCTCAATTTATGGCAAAGAGCGAAAACTATTGCCCCTGGTGGTGTGCATTCACCTGTTCGTTCTTTTCAATCTGTGGGAGGAGAGCCAATTTTTTTTCACAAAGCAAAAGGGGCCTATCTCTGGGATTGTAACACAGATAAAAGATATATTGATTTTTGTATGAGTTTTGGGCCTCTTATTTTGGGGCATAGAGATCGGGATGTTTTGCGTGTTGTCCAAAAAGCAGCTAAAATCGCTTGGTCTTTTGGTGCTTGTGAGCCTTACTCTTTAGCATTGGCTGAATTTTTACATAAAGAACTACCATGGTTAGAAAAAGTCCGTTTTGTTTCTTCCGGAACAGAAGCTGTAATGAGTACTATCCGCTTAGCTAGAGCAGCGACTAATCGAGAAGGTATATTAAAGTTCATTGGAACCTATCATGGTCATGTAGATTCTCTTCTAGTAAAAGCTGGTTCTGGTCTCGCTACTTTTTCGCAATCAGATAGTGCGGGGGTGGGAAAAGCACAAATCCAAAATACCTACCTTTTACCCTTAGACGAAAACGAAAAAAAATTAGAAAATTTTTTTAAAGAAAAGGGTAAAAAAATTGCTGTAGTGATCATTGAACCCTTACCGGCAAACTATGGACTTCTCATTCAACGCAAAGCTTTTCTAGAAAAAGTAGCTAAACTGGCAAAAGAATATGGTGCTCTTTTACTTTTTGATGAAGTCATTAGTGGCTTTCGTGTTGGTCTCAAAGGGATGACAGGCTATTTAGGTATCCAGCCAGACCTTTTATGTTTGGGTAAGATTATTGGTGGTGGTTTCCCTATTGGGGCTTACGGAGGAAAAAAAGAACTGATGGATTGGATTGCTCCGGAAGGGTCTGTTTATCAAGCAGGGACCTTAAGTGCTAATCCCTTTAGTATGATGGCTGGGTTAGCCACTTTGGAAAAATGTAAAAATGAAGAGATATATCCAGAATTAAAATATAATACAGAAAGTTTTTCTAAAAATCTTGAGTCTCTTTTGAATAGTTACACCAGTATGGATTGGGAGATAATTTCTTTTGAGTCTCTTTTTTGGATAAAAAAGAAAACAAACTATCCGGTACGCTCTGTGGAAAAAATTCATAGTGAGCAAAAGGAAAATTATGCATCCATTTATCATATACTTTTAGAAGCGGGTATCTATTTTGCACCATCTGCTTTTGAGGTGGGTTTTTTAAGTCTTGCCCACAAACCAAAAATATTAGAAAAAGCACTATCTCAAATTGAGAGTGTTTTCCAAAAAAAATGACACTATAAAGTGTTTATTCTTTCAATTCTACAAAACGAACTGAGCAAATTTTTTTTTTCTCAAAACGATTAGCTACTTTTTTGATACTCCATAGGGCTTGTTTTGTACTCCCTATGGGAATTACGATCGTACCATTTTCTTTTACTTGTTCCAATAGTTGTTGTGGGATTTTTTTAGAGGCCGCTGTCACGAGAATGGCATCAAAGGGAGCCTCCTCAACCCAACCTTTGTACCCATTAGTCAGTCGAGGGAAAATATTTTTATAACCTAGATATTCTATCGTTTTTTGTGCCTTGTAAACCAATTCAGGTAATAGTTCTATTGTATATACTTTACAACCCAAAACAGAAAGAATCGCCGTTTGATACCCACATCCTGTCCCAATTTCCAAAATCTTTGGGCTATAAGTGGAATTAAAAGTGAGTGTACAAAGTTTTGTCATAAGGGCAACCATGTAAGGTTGAGAGATTGTCTGTTGGTAACCAATGGGAAGGGGAGAGTCTGTGTAGGCCAAATGAAGGTAGTCTTTGGGAACAAAGACATGGCGTTCTACTTGTTCCATTGCAGAGAGGATATGCGTATCGTGGATCCCTCTTGCATAGATTTGTTTTTGTACCATTTGCATCCGAAGTTTTTTATATTTATCGATTGGTACAGTGTTCATTTGTTTAGGTTGACTATCTTTCTAAGATGAATTTGGATTTGTAGTAAAGACTGTGAATTCAAGTCCAAAGTGCAACAAACTTTACTTTCTCATTTCTCGAAAGAAGAGGGAATACAGTATTTCATCAAAATCATAGTCAAATGAGATTTGGAAACGTTTATATAGTTAAGCTTGAAAAAGGCACTATATTAAGAAAATGCCATAACCCATATTTCCTTTTTTAAGGAAATATTAGTCAGATATTGCGGAATAAATTTAAGCCAAGAAAAAGCTTTTAGCAATTTTCTCATATTAAAGCCAGCACCTAGTAAAACCGCATACATCTTATCACCTTCTTGCGTTAAGAGGTGATTTCGTCGTACACCTCCATCATTCTTCATGTGACCAATGATGGGTTCAATAGCGGCTCTTCTTTTCATCCACTTGCGTAAACTACGTTTCATTTTTTTCTTCCTCTTTGCGCCAACAATGTGAACTGTTATCCCATCTTTAACTTTCGCTCCTCTATAACCTCTATCCACAAAAACTTCTTTTACACTTAATGAATTGGGTAAAAACCTTTCTACCTGTTCTATGGCCGATGGTAATGTATGCCCATCAAAAGGATTACCATGTTTTGCCATCGCGCCTAAAACAAAGTTACCTTGACTACTTGTCACGTAACTTGCCTTACATCCAAATTCATACTTCTTATGCGTTTTTCCTTTAGAGATACATTCTACTTCCGGTGCATGTAAACTATAAACTTTGTTTTTGCTATCCTTGGTTTGATCGTAAAGACGGTGAAGAAGACACAAAGAAGATTCATAATTTTTATGTAAGTCTATAGAATGTAATTTACGCTCTACATCCCGTAAAACACGGCCAAAATAGGTTTTTAAGCTCTTTTGCTCACGCCTTGCAAGTCTGTATTTACGTCCTCTAAAATATCGGTTCTGCATTAATAATGACTTTTTAGATAAACGAGAATAACTTTGGCGAAGACGAATATTATTTCTCTTAGCCAGTTCTGATAAATATTGTAAAGCTTTAAAATATAGTTTACCATCTGTTGGATATGTAATGGCCTTTTCCTGAACTGTTGTATCTACATTTACTTTTTGGACATGATGTCTACGCAGTAATTTATTAGAAAGAGCACAACGAATTGTTTCTTCTAAAAGCTTTTCCATCCCTTTAGATTTTATACGCTTACGCCATCTGCTTAATGTGCTATGATCACAAGGAGCTTCCTGCTGGAATTCTTGGTATCCGCAAAAGTGTTGCCAATAGACATTTTGAACCCATTTATCTAAAACACTTTCATCACTTTCATTAAATGTGGCTTTTAAGTAATGCAGTCCTACCATCAAGCGGGTTAACTTGGCTGGACGGCCATTGTCAGGACAATAGAGTTTACCAAATTCAGTATCAAACTTTTCCCAATCTATTTTCTGAGCTAAACGAAATAAGGGCTCATTATGATTGAGCATACCTTCCAAATTCGTCTTAAACAAGTCTCTTTGATAATCATTTTTTTTTTGAGCTAACATAGGGAACCTCTGAAAAATAATGCTTGAAAAACACAAGCTTTTGAACACCTTTTCGCAAAACCTTGCGATTATGGGTACTACTTTTTACTTCAGAATAGCTTATAAATGCGAAATATCCATAGTATTCTGGTTTTTCAAGGCTGACTATATAGAACATAAGAGACACTGATTTGTAGTCTTACGTTAATAAGATACGATTCACCTATAGTTATCATGGCCACAAATAAAAAGATAACCCTAACTCTGGACACCTTCTTTAAGATACAATGCACTGAGTTTTTTGAGGCGTTAGGTTGTCAGGTACTAACAGAAGTCGAGTTATTCAAACAGCCTAGACGCTTGGATGTATTGATTATTAAGGGAGAGGGGCTTTGCAACAGCCCCAAGACGGAACACAGACAAAACATGCCATGCACAAGAAGTTTCATCTTTTAGATTATTTTCAAAAATATAATTTAGTCAGTTATAAGTCTTTTCGTGATCGCTTTTCTATTTCAGATATTCGAGATGCCATGATCTATTATCAAAGCTATTTGAATTTAGAAAAGAAAGCAAATGAAGCCAACAGTACAATTAGCCTGATAGTATCACAAAAACCATCAAAGTTTTTAAGTGAGACTACAAGCAAAGTATCTCAACAAGTAAAAGGACGCTATGTGATCGACTACCAAGCATTTAAGGTTTACATTTTAAACATTGAGGAAGCTCCACTGAATGACAGCCTGGATGGTGTTTTCTTGTCAGAGTTTGTTAAAGATAAAAAGAAGATTACCATGCCAGCTGATGTACGAAGAGGACTGGTTATTGATAAAAAAATCGTCGACATACTAGAAGAAGGGCTTAAGACTAGGTTAGTTGCCTTTGAAGGGAGGATATTCGATATGGGAGCAGTTGCAGACATCACAAAATACGTTTTGCCTGAATTGGAAAAGGCAGAAGCTAGAGGCGAAGCCAGAGGTAAGGCAGAAATCTTTAACAAGATGTACGCTAACGGCCAGTCCATATCTCAAATTTCTTCTATGACCGGTCTTTCAAAAGCAGAATGCCAACGCATGCTGTCTTTCACCCACCATGAAAATGACCCCATAAAAAAGTAAAAATAGAGGGGCTTTGCAAAATACAAAAAACAAGAGAAATGCTTGCCTTGAATCTGCATAAAATGCCTTGAAACGACATTTTATGACGTTTGATTTACAGTTCTTTGCATTTCATTTCGCAACAGCCTTGCCTTTTTCGCGCCCTTAAAGTCGTGAGCTTTGCTCCAGCAAAGCCTACCACAGGTAAGTTCCCTTTAGGAAAGCTCCCAAGAGAGCCCACAATATGTATCCATTTTTTGGGAGCACTTATAAAAAAACATCGACGAACTAGTGAATTAGGGGGTATCATATCACTATGACAACAAAACAAAACAAGATTTCTTTTATCACCTATTCGCTGATATTTACCCTGATGTTCGCCTGCGGCAATAGTGGCGGCGGTGGTGGTGGCTCAGACACAGGACTCACAGTACAATTAGCTTTAGAGTGTAATAGCACTAACTGCACCACGAACAGAGAGATCACCAATACAATCAAAGATGATTATCTGCCTATGTATACAGTGAGCAGAAATGGAGATCTCACTTCTGACTTAATACTTACCATGAAGTGGAGTGTTTCATCCTCGAACGGGAACGGTATGGCTACTAAATACTATGGTGATATTGGTTTCTTCGGCTCTCAGCCTAATCAAGGGTATCCGGTCCTGTATAAGTTTTATTTTATCAGTGGTGGAACCAGAATAAGCACAATACAAGGCATTGTCGTTGATGATATGGCTCAGACATTTACCATTACAATCCCAGCTGGAGTTAGTAGCCAATCCTTTCGCCTAAAACCATCCCAGGAGCCTTATGCAAGCACACCAGTAAGCGACAGAGCTACTCCTGGCTCCTTTGGTACCATTAATATAGAAATTGAGAATATTGTGACCGCCAACAGTGGCCATACTGTATCTACTACTGCTTCCTCTGAGGAATTAAAAATCAACTATGATAATAAACCAATAGACAGCGATAATTGAGCTTTGCTTGAGAGGGATGATCAAGAGTGTACCCAAGAAAATATGCGATTGGCTCCTTAGTTTTATTTTGGCTATTTCTTTCTTTTTTGACTAGTTGTTCGAAAGAGTCGAACGCCAGTCAAACTTCTTTTGAAGAGGATGTCCCTGAGGATGCCCCTATCAATATCGGTAAGGCAGAAATCTTTAAAAAGATGTACGCTAATGGCCATTTCATATCTCAAATTTCTTCTATGACCGGTCTTTCAGAAGCGGAATGCCAACGCATGCTACATTTCACCCACCATGAAAATGACCCCATAAAAAAGTAAAAATAGAGGGGCTTTGCAAAATACAAAAAACAAGAGAAATGCTTGTCTTAAATCTGTATAAAATGCCTTAAAGTGATATTTTATAGCGCTCTATTTGCACTTCTTTATATTTCGCACCAGCCTTGTCTTTTTCGTGCCCTTAATATTGGGAGCTTTGCTCTGGCTTTACCTTGGTAAACCCATCCAATCGTAAAGCCTACCACGAACGCCTCCCAACATTTCGCACCTGCCTTGCCTTTTTCGCGCCCTTAAATATCGGGGCTTTGCCCCAGCAAAGCCTACCATAGCAAATCTTCCCAAGATAACCTCCCAGCTTCGCCTGTTTCCCATGTGAGCCTTGCCTTTTTGTGCTCTTAAAATCGCTAGCTTTGCTCAGCAAAGCCTACCACAGAACGCCTTCCACAATATGCATCCATTTTTGGGGAACACTTACAAAAAAAATTGACAAAATAATGAATGAAGGGACACGACGCCGCTATGCAAATAAAGTGGAACAAGATTTCTTTTATCCTTTATTCGCTGATATTTACCCTGACGTTTGCCTGTGGTAATAGTGGCGGCGGTGGCTCAGACGCTGAACCCATGGGGCCCACAGTACAATTGTCTTTGAAGTGTAATAGCACTCTCTGCACCGAGCAGAGAGCGATCACCAATACAATCAAAGATGATTATCTGCCCGTGTATACAGTGAGCAGAAGTGGAGGACCAATGGGTGATCCCCTTAACGCTTACCTTGGGGTGGAAGGTCTTTGCCCCGAACGGGAGTAGCCGTACACTCACTGAATACTATACAAAGACTGGTTTATTTGCAAATAATGCTAAATTGACTAATGGTGATGTGACTGAGATCTGGTATAAGTTTTATTTTATAGATGAGAATAGAAACAGAAGAATAGTAGCAACTGTTGATGAGAACGATGAGACACTTACCATTACAATCCCAGCTGGAGCTAGTGACTATACCTTTCGCCTAAGACCATCCCAGACACCTAATAATTCGCTTACCCATGGTAATCCAATGCTACCGCCGAAGGGGGAATATTTTACCATTAATATTGGAGTGATCGCCGGCAGTAGTTATACTATATCTACAACTGCTTCCTCTGAGGAATTACGAATCAACTATGATGATATGCTTCCTGACCAAAATAATTGAGCTTTGCTTGAGGGCAACTGACTCGTTGTACCAAAGAAAATATGCCATTGGCTCTCTAGTTTTATTTTGGCTATTTCTTTCTTTTTTGACTAGTTGTTCGCAAGAGTCGAACGCCAATCAAACTTCTCTTGAAGATGATGTCCCTGATGAGGATGGCCCTATTGATGTCGCTACAACTGAAGCTGACATCTATTATCCAAAATCAGGGCCTAGAATGGGTACAGTGGTGAATGGGGAAAAAACAAAACACATCACACTCTTGCCCAGAATAGATGTTTATGAGACGACGAAACATTTTCAAATTCCTCGGTGGAAGAATAATAGTAAATTCATGATCGGTTGGGGTATTCGGAATTACCCAGAACCAACCAAAATATATATCACTAAACTGATAAACGAAGGAGGCGTTGCTGGCGTTTTTGCTTTAGAAAAGCATGTTCCAACTAACCAGATATGCACCTCTTCACCAGCACCAGCGTCAAGATGTTCCCCTCTCAAAATTTACGTAGCCAAAGAAGGTTATGTTGTTTTTCATACAGTCGATGGTCTAGCATCGAGTCGTTCCCATTATACATACGATTTTAAGTCAGAGAAACTACAGGTGTCTTTTACGAACGCTAGTACAGGTCTCAAGACATACCAAGATATTGCAATTCATCCCCCAGAGACAAATTGCGAAACAACAAAAAATATCTCTCGCTATAACTGCCTTTATCAAAAAGAGTCCCGAGTGAAAAATGCTCCAAAGATCGTGACTACGGGCGCTCATAGCTCATCGCTACCAGATAATATGATCTATAACAAATCGAATTATCATTTAATCTTAAATGAAGAATTTAGCGGGACTGGAATGGCCTCCCTAGATAATCGTATTTGGAATTATCCTAAAAATCCAAATACGGATGCGAACGGAGTCCCTTGCCAAAATGTAGGGGATGGCTATTACTATTACACAAAAGTATATAAATGTGGCTCTGCCCTGAATACTATAGGTAAATTTACTTTTAAATATGGCTATGTAGAGATGGAATATAAGGTCAATATGAAGAGAAATCACTCGTATATCAATATGTCTTCAACCATTGGTTATTCTGGTGAAGCCAGAAGCCATGCCATACAAGGCTATCCTTCTATTCGTATTGATTCTGTAACAAAGCTTCTCAAATACATAGGTTCAGAGTTTGATTTTCTAGAATACATTCCTAACCAAACAGGCCACTACCAACATGTATATGTCCGCAGGGTCACAGGGGTATCTTCAAAGATTAAAGAGTATAGTAGCACTACTCATCTTCAATTTTGTCAAAGTTGGAATGTTGATAACCTAAAAATATATTATCTTCCAGCTTGTTCTGGTCATTCCTATAGCAGAGCGGATAAAGAATTCACGATTACAAGGGCTTTTGAATGGACTCCATCTGGTTATCGTCAATACATTCGAGTGCATGATGTTCATGCTAAGTTGCAACTGATCCCACATCGCAGTATTGCTCTTCGCATAGAAGGGCGTAGTGGGAGTGTGTTTCCGCAAACAATCCTTTACATTTGGGCTCTCGTAGTTTTCCTGTTGTGCAGGTGGGGATTATGCATCTACCGGCATCGTTTGATCTAGTAGCTTGGGGTTACCCATTCGCAACTCATAATAAAATAAAGACTAAAATGAAGGTTAACTATCTTCGTATTTATCAACCAACCAATCATTATACGAACATCCCCGCAGTATATAGATAATCGATGATTTGATTGATATAGATAATTGATGAGATGAGGCTTCTGCAATATTTTTGAATGGTGATTTGTTTGTTGGAACTGTTGCAAGATACAAAAAAATAGGAAGTTGACCTTCTAAAATGATTCAAACCAACGTTTCACGGCATTTTATTTGCCCTTTCCCTCCCATAAACCTATATTTCGCGACGCTCCCTTTATGGTCTGACCATAAAATTAAATTCTACTTTGCGTATGACCGTCCAGCCCTTATTCGAGAAAATCAGACGACTATTTCTTCTTCTTCTTCATAACCTCCCAGCTTCGCTTGTTTTCCACGTGAAGCCTCGCCTTTTTTCGCACCCTTAAAGTCGGGGGTTTGCTCCAGCAAAGCCTCCCTTACATAGGCAAACTTTCCACTCGCAAAGCTCTCCACAGAACGCCTTCTTCCCAACCAAGCTTCTCTTTGGTAAAGCTTCCCAAGATAACCTCCCACGCTTTGCTTGTTTTCCACGTGAAGCCTTGCCCTTTTCGCGCCCTTAAAATCGTGGGCTTTGCCTCAGCAAAGCTTTCCAAGAGAGCAACCCTTTTCCATCGCAAAGCTTTCCACAGAACGCCTTCTTCCCAACCAAGCTACCACGAACGCCTCCCAACATTTCGCAACAGCCCCGCCTTTTTCGCGCCCTTAAATATCGGGGCTTTGCCTCAGCAAAGCTCCCTTTTCCCTTTCATAGCAAAGCCTTCCAATCGCAAAGCTCCCGATTCTTCCTCAATGGGAGGGAGGAGTTCCTACATTATTCTTGGATATCGATAAAGAGAAGAGAGAAGAGAGAGAACTAGACGGCTGACTTAGCAGCCAGTTCTTTAGCTATATTTGCGGGTACATCTTTATAGTTTTTAAACTGCATAGTGTAGCTAGCACGTCCTTGAGTAAAACTGCGTAAATCTGTGGCATACCCAAACATTTCAGAAAGCGGAACTTCAGAACGCACAACTCTGGCATTACCCCGAGGATCCATCGAAGCGATTTGACCACGGCGACGATTGAGATCACCGACAACATCCCCAATATAATCCTCAGGTGTCACAACCTCTACATCCATAATAGGCTCTAGCAAAACAGGCTTCGCTCGTTTTAAGCCATCTCTCAAGGCCATGGAAGCGGCTATCTTAAAAGCCATCTCGGAAGAATCTACGTCATGAAAGGAACCATCATAAACCTCAACACCCACATCCACAACCGGGTAACCAGCAACTACTCCATTCAATAACGCTTCTCGAATTCCCTTATCTATCGCTGGTACATATTCTCTAGGTATAGAACCTCCCACAAGGGAATTTTTGAAGCTATGTCCAGCACCGACTTCATTCGGTTTGATACGTAACCAACAATGGCCGTATTGTCCTCGTCCACCTGTCTGCTTAATATATTTTCCTTCTTGTTCTACTTCATTTCGTATGCTCTCACGATAGGCGACTTGTGGCTTACCAACATTAGCTCCTACCTTAAATTCTCGTTTCAAACGATCTACAATAATTTCCAGATGTAACTCTCCCATACCTGAGATAATAGTTTGCCCCGTTTCCACATCCATTTTTATACGGAAAGTAGGGTCCTCATCTGCAAGACGACCCAAAGCTGTACTCAACTTTTCCTGATCGGCTCGTGTATGTGGCTCAATAGCTAGGTCAATGACAGGCTCAGGAAAAACCATTCTTTCTAAAATAATAGTTTCTTTCTCATGACAAAGAGTATCACCAGTAGACGTGCTTTTCAATCCAACAGAAGCCGCAATATCACCAGCATAAACCTCTTCTATTTCTTCGCGATTATTCGCATGCATTTGCAAAAGACGGCCCACGCGCTCCCTCTTGCCATTGCTTGAATTCAAAATATACGAACCCTTCTGTAATGTACCTGAATAGACGCGAAAGTAAGTAAGTTTTCCAACAAAGGGATCTGACACTACTTTAAAAGCTAGCGCAGAAAAAGCATCGTTATCATTCGTTTTACGAGTCACTTCCTTATCCTCATCATCAATCTCAGTTCCAGTAATTGAAGGGACATCAAGTGGAGAAGGTAAATAATCTAAGACCGCATCCAAAAGTGTCTGTACCCCCTTGTTTTTGAAGGCAGAACCACACAAAACAGGAAATATTTTCATCGAAAGAGTCCCTATGCGAATCAATTTTTTCAAATCTTCTTCCCCAATATCACTCTCTTCAAGATATTTTTCTAGCAATTCATCGTCAAACTCTGCGACAGCGTCAAGAAGCTTAGTACGATATTCCGCCGCCTGCTCTTTTAGCTCTGCTGGTATTTCCTCATAAGAAAATTTCGCACCCAGTTCTTCTCCACTCCAAATAATCGCACGATTACTCACAAGATCAACAACACCTTTAAAGTCCGCTTCACTTCCTATGGGTAGTTGGATAGGAAGCGCATTCGCCCCTAAACGCTCACAAATCGACTGATGGGAAAAGAAAAAGTCCGCACCCATTCGATCCATTTTATTGATAAAACAAATACGAGGCACTCCGTAACGATCCGCCTGACGCCAAACGGTTTCTGTTTGTGGCTCCACTCCAGCTACTCCATCATAAACGGCAACAGAACCATCCAAAACCCGGAGAGAACGCTCCACTTCTACAGTGAAATCAACATGGCCCGGAGTATCTATTATATTGATGCGGTGTTTGGGCTGTTTGTTCTCAGAGCCCTCCCAAAAAGTTGTCGTTGCCGCAGATGTGATTGTAATACCTCGTTCTTTTTCTTGCTCCATCCAGTCCATCTCAGCAGCGCCCTCATGGACCTCACCAATCTTGTAAGTTCTACCAGTGTAGTATAAAATACGTTCTGTGGTCGTTGTCTTACCGGCATCAATGTGAGCCATTATACCAATATTACGCGTATGCTCTAGTGAAACATCTCGTGCCATAACTCAAGAGCCTGCTACCAACGATAATGGCTAAAAGCCTTATTTGCATCGGCCATACGACGCGTATCGCTACGCTTCTTAAAGGCACCACCTTGCCCATTAGCTGCATCCATAAGCTCGGCAGCAAGTTTAGCAGCCATACCCTTCTCCTTACGACTTCGTGCATTATTCACAAGCCATCGTATGGCTAAAGTTTTTTTACGCTCTGGACGAACCTCACGAGGTATTTGATAGGTAACACCACCCACACGCCGAGAGCGAACTTCTAAGGGCGGTTTAATTTGTTCGAGGGCCTTTTTAAATATTTCAATTCCTTCTTTGGAAGCTTTCTCCCTAATGATAGACATGGCTTCATAAAAAATACGCTGAGACAAAGATCTCTTTCCATCCCGTGTCATAAAATTAACAAAGGACGCCACTTCCACGTCTCCATACACGGGATCAGGATCAATACTCCTTGCACCTATAGTTTTAGCTCTGCGTGACATATAGCAAAAATACCCAACTCACAATTTTGAGAAATATTCGGAAAGTATCTTGATGTACCTTGATAGAAATAGAAAAAGTAGAAGTATCATCAGGCTTTTGGTCGTTTCGTTCCGTATTTTGATCTAGACTGGCTTCTTTTATCGACACCAAGAGTATCCAAAGCACCTCGTACAATATGATAACGCACACCCGGAAGGTCTTTCACTCGGCCTCCCCGAACCAATACGACATTGTGTTCTTGCAGATTGTGCCCTTCCCCCGGTATATAAGCTGTAACTTCTATCCCAGTCGTTAGACGAACACGGGCCACCTTACGAAGAGCCGAATTCGGTTTTTTTGGCGTAGACGTCATCACACGGGTACAAACACCACGCCTTTGGGGAGAATTGGAAAGTGCTGGTGACTTAGAAGTAGCCCGATAGGCTTTACGTCCTTTTTTCACTAATTGATTGATTGTTGGCATAAAACTACACAGTAAGTTTAGTCAAACTGTAAAAGATGGGAAAGGTGACAAGCAGGATTCATATATTTTATCAAACCAGAAAAAATATCACAAAAACAACTATTCATTTGCTTCGCTTTGTTATTTTTTCCGGTTTTCATTAAAGATATCTAGATAACGTCTAGTCAATTCAATACGCTTTTTTGCTTTCCAATTGCGAGAAGTAATCAATCGCGCTCCTCTAGATAAAGTGAGATAGGACCAACACCACTGCATAAATACACTCCAACGATTCTTAAATCCAATTAAATAAAGAATATGAACGAAAAGCCAAGCTAACCAAGCGATAGGACCACTGATACGTATCTTCCCAACTTCTAAAACCGCCGAACCCCTTCCAATCGTTGCCATCATGCCTTTATCAATATATCGAAAATCTTGGCGCTCTTTGGCTTTCATATCCCTAAGGATATTTTTTCCCACGTGGGAACCCATTTGTATAGCCACAGGAGCAAGGCCGGGGAGAGGATGGCCGTTTTTCCCACTAAAATAAGCCTGATCTCCAATCACAAAAACATTTCGATATTTATCTACACTCAAATCTTTCTGTACAATAACCCGTCCATCTTTTGACAGAGGCACAGCCAGTATTTGATTCAAACCTTCCGCCCGCACACCTGCGGCCCAAAGCACCGTACTCGTAGCGATAAAGCGATCTCCCGCTTGCACTCCTTTACTATTGATGTCTGTAACGATTGTTTTCGGGATTACATTCACACCTAACTTTTCTAGAGATCGTCTTGCCTTCATAGACAACTTGGGATGGAAAGCAGAAAGCACATTCTCTCCAGCATCTATTAGGGTGACGTTCACTTGATCTAAGTTAATATGTGAAAAATTTTTCGACAACGTAAAATGAGCTATTTCACCAATGGCTCCGGCTAACTCCACACCAGTGGGACCACCACCTATAATGACAAAGGTCAGCAACTCCTGTTGACGTTTCGGATCTTTTTCTACTTCAGCCATTTCAAAGGCCATGAGAACTCGACGTCGAATTTCTGTGGCTTCTTCTATCGATTTTAATCCCGGAGCACGACTTTCCCATTCATCATGGCCAAAATAGCTGTGGTGGGATCCACAAGCTAAAACTAAATAGTCGTAATCATGGGGACCATGCTCTGTTTCTATCGTATTTTTGGCTAAATCTACCTTCGTAACATCCCCCAAAAGTACACTCATATTTTCATAAGAAGAAAGAACGGAACGTATAGGTGTCGCAATATCCGCAGGCGAAAGGGCCGCTATGGCGACTTGATACAGCAGGGGTTGAAAGAGATGATGGTTACGGCGATCTATCAGAGTCGCATGAACATTTTTTTTATTCCCTAAACTACGGGCGACATTGATGCCACCAAAACCTCCTCCTACAATAACAACATGTTTTTTCATATCTATCTATAACGGACGCCGTCGGACGTAAGTGATCCTACAATAACAACATGCTTTTTCATATCTATCTATAAGGATGGTGAAGCTGATCGTGGTTTTTTATAAAACAAAAAATAGAAAAATAAAATAAATAGGGGCAAAGCAAAGAGCACACTCATATAAATTAAAATACTTGGAGCCGAAAGAAGGACAGGCACGCGTTCATAGCGCAATAGATCCATATCGAAACCAACGATTTCTCCATCCTTTTCAAAGTCGCGTCTGAAAAGCAAACGCCATCCATCCATTTCGACAACTCCTCGTGCAATATACAAATCTTTTTTTAATGGGAATAAATTCACAAAAACTTCTTTTTCAAAAAAGCTACTTAGCTCAATTCCATTCTCTGTTTGACGCAATTGCAATTCATTCAAGAAATGCAAAGTACTGTATTGCTTAGGAAGAGATCCTATAGGACGATACGAAGCCTCAAAATCCACAGGCTCTGGTTGCTTTCCCGCTGTATTTTGATTAAACCCTTCTTTTAAATTCATAATGCCCATAAAATGGTACACATAACGCTGGAGCACACGAAGAAAGAAAAGGTCGTTTGCATTCACTAAAAAAACAGCTCCATATCCTTTTTCATGAATAAAAGCCAAAGCGGAATAGCCGGGAAGAGAACTTTCGATATAGTACACAGTACTTTCCTTTTTTTTATAGAGATAACTCCCTACTTCTTTTTTGATTTCTTTTTTTTCGTACCAAATAGGACGGCTATAATAAAAGCCATAGGAACTCCCGCCTAAGTTTTTCTTATCATAGGAGAAAGAAAAACGATCGGAAAAAAAATACGATGCTGGTGAGTTATTATCTGTTATCTTTCTTTGAGATAATTTTGCTTTCTCCGATTGTCGATAAAGCCATACTATAAATGTGGCGTAGTCATGGCTAGTTGTAAAAAGAGAATCTGCTTCAGGAAAAAGAAAGTCGACTTTCGGTACTGGAAAATGGCGTTGCCGAATGCCTGTTAATGCCTCACTAAGCCGTTGCGGTTGCAATTCCAATTGAGGACAAGCTTTTAGAAGTACACAACTTTGGGATAGTGGGATGGTTTTGATTTGTTTTTGAACCAGTTCTATAAAATTTTCTTTTTGCTTATTTTGTACAAGCTCTCTTATGTACGCATAGCCTTGTGGAGCGGCTTGAATTTGTGTACCCGGCAAGGATTGTATTTTGAGTGATTGAATTAAAAGATTTTCACGGGTGATTTTAAAATTTTGTTTTGGAACATTATTTTTCTGAACCAAAACTACCCCCTCTCTATAAACGGGTAAACCAGATGTCATTGTGAGTATATGTCCCAGATGCACAGGGGACACAAAAGAGTTTTGGAGAGAGTACGGACCAACTCTCCTAGGAAGAGGACCTTCCCTTACTTTTTTTGGGAAATATTTTAAGGCTGTATAGGCGGAAAGAGGACGGATGAGGGCTCCTGACTGGAATAGAGTTGTTTTGGTTACTTGTCTTTTTTTAACGGCATCGGCATGACCGTAAGACCTTTGCAATAAGGACTGAGGCGTAAAGAGAGTGACTTGCAAGCCGGGAATAGACCGCTTATGCATATTTTTTTGGATCACGTTTTCTAGTTCTTGAAATATTTGTTTCAAGTTAGGATGACGGGATAAGAGAGGATTCGTAAAAAAGGAAAAAGCAATCCAAGAAAATAAGAAATAAGAAGAGAGTCGGAAATACACAATTACCGTATGTAATTCAGGAAGAAAACAGGCAATAAAAAGACCCTATTGTCTTTGATAATTATGTCAAAGAGGGCTAAAAGCAATATGGGACATAATGACTTGTTTTTGGCTGACTGAATTCAGTATAGTTTAAACCAAAACCACCTCCATCTATGTACGGTGGATGGGTGGAATCGTTACGAAATATAAAGAATTGCTATTAGAGTACATATGAGAGTACATATGAGAATGCCATGAGTCGCCAATTTGCGGTATTTTAGACGGACATAATCTTTTTTCCATATTTTACTAACAGTCCCCACAGAAGTCGTTAAACTTTTTTTAGTTATTGAACTCCTTTTTTTGAATTTTAGAGTGCAAGCTATTTACACAAAATTATTTACAATCCCGAAAATACACCTTATTTCTCTAGTCTCCACTTATTGGAACTCAATATTCAACAGACAACGTATTCGAGGTCTGCACAATCGCTAGCAATGAATGACAGAATGCCCATGCACTCTGCACCTCTCGAACCATAAAGCCTCGTTCGGGGAGTATGTGGCATGAAATTTCAATTTTTGGGCAGCGCAGTACCTCCCCATTCACCCATCCACAGAAAACAGAAAAAAAGAAAAATTGTGTAATTTTCTATCATGATATTTTTCATTGTGCCGATAGGCCACTTAGACGAGATATGCGTTCTTCTCTTTATAAAAAAGCAAGTAGGAATGTATCGTTTACTGATAGATGCTTTGGAAAGGAGAGCAGAGTGGGTTTCTTTACTTGGCTATTGGCATAGAGTAATATGCAGACTAAATTTGATTATTTAAAGCGTAACCTTTACTACATGGCAGAACTCACTCTAGGGCAAGTTCTTACTTTATGTGATGCCTTGGAAAATGATAATTATGAACTGGTCCGACGCATTAGTCAGCAAGATGATTTGTTAGATCAACTGGAAAAGGAAAATGATACGATTTCGCAAAGTGCTATATTGGATGCTGTATCTTCACGTGGTAAAATGGGGATGGATATTTATGGTTCTGAATACCTTTTGAAAGAAGACCCCCTACGTTTCTCGTTGTTAGCTATTCGGATTACGATTTATATAGAACAGATTGGGGATAGTATCGCGAAGATAGCCGATATTTTTGCAAAAGAGATTTTCCCAATTAAGGTCTTTTCCAAAGATGATCTTTTAAATCATTCGTTATCTCGACTGGCCACAGTTGTAGGTATGGTGGTAGAATCCTTAATCGAAGAAAAAGAACAATTTTACGGTTCGATTCGGGAAGTGTGTGATGAGATTCAGCAGTATTGTGAAAAACTTTCTCAGTCCTTTATCAAAAATGAAGAATGGAATAAACAACAAATTTTCAATATGTCTATTATGATCAGTAATATCGATCACATTAGTGGGCTATCAATTAATATTGCTGAGGAACTAGTACGCCTGACTACAGGAGAAGATATTCGCCATTTACGAGAAGAAAAAGTCACGGCTTTCACCTAAAACTTCCTGTCTATTCTCCATCCCGTCTCTATTCTCCATCTCTATTCTCCATCCCACCCATTTGCTAACCGTTTAAATTTAAATACTAGCTTGGTGTAAATAATTTGTACTCTGTCCAGAAGAAGAACAAAAAGGATGGATAACTAAAAAATCCATGATTAAGAAAGGAAATGAGCTTTCTTTGGTTTTCATAAAAATATAAGGAAAAAAACCTGTCCTAAGATGTGTGCGTTGCCCGGTCCGAGATATGAGTTTGCTAGTGTTGAAAAGCGATGGCGAGATATTTGGGAAAAGGAAGGTGTTTTTTCTCCTGAGTACTTTACCCGTAAAACAGAAGCCTTTTGTATCGTGGTCCCTCCACCTAATATAACGGGAGAGCTACATGTTGGGCATGCACTAAACCAAACCATTCAAGATGTTTCTACCCGGGTGGCTAGAAAGCAAGGCCGGAATACTCTTTGGTTGCCCGGCACAGATCACGCTGGCATAGCTACTCAAGTACACGTGGAAAGGGACCTTCGTAGGCAAGGGATCGAACGCAGAGAAATAGGCCGGGATCAATTCATCAAAAAGGTATGGGATTGGAAAAAAAAATCTGGAGATGCGATACAGAATCAACAAAAGCTACTTGGTTTTTCTTTAGATTGGACACGAGAAAGGTTTACGATGAGTTCAGATCTTTCTCTATCGACTCGAGAAGTTTTTGTAGAGTTGTATAATCAAGGTCTAATTTATCGCGAAAGAAAAATTGTCAATTGGGATCCAGAAAGTCAAACGGTCCTTTCAGAATTAGAAGTTGAGTATGATGAAAATTTTAATGGTGAACTCTATAGTTTTGCTTATCCATTATATGAGCCAAAAGGTAAACAAGAGAAGTCAGAGATCGTTGTAGCCACTACTCGTCCAGAAACGATGTTGGGAGATACGGCTATTGCCGTTCATCCTCAGGATAAACGTTATGCCCATCTGATTGGAAGTTATGTCCGTCATCCTCTACTCGAACGGAAAATTCAAATCATTGGAGATGAGATACTTGTAGATCCTAAATTTGGTAGTGGGGCTGTAAAACTAACTCCGGCTCACGATCCCAATGACTTTGCAGCAGCTAAGCGCCATAATTTGGAATTTATAAATATTTTTGATGAAAGGGCTTGTATTACAAAGCTAGGCGGTAAATTCGCAGGGATGGACCGTTATGTGGCACGTAAGGCTGTTAAAAAAGAATTGGAACGATTGGGTTTGATGCGAGCTAGCCAAGCTCACACTATGTCTGTGGGGCGTTCCCAACGCTCCGGTGTTATCATTGAACCGGTTATTTCCACACAGTGGTTTGTTAAAGTGTCCCCCCTTGCACAAAAAGCCAAGGAAGCAGTAAAATTGGGTGAAGTGGAAATACTTCCCAAACAATGGGAGAATACATATTTTCATTGGATGGATAATATTCGTGATTGGTGTATTAGTCGTCAGCTTTGGTGGGGGCATCGTATCCCAGCTTGGTATGGACCAGATGAAAAAATTTTTGTGGCAAAAGATGAAAAAGAAGCACTTATTTTAGCGGAAAAGCATTATAAAAAAAAGGTCTCTCTTCGGCAAGATCCAGATGTTCTGGATACTTGGTTTTCCTCAGCGTTGTGGCCTTTTTCCACTCTAGGCTGGCCTAAAAAAACGAAAGATCTTAGTCAGTACTATCCAACCACTCTTCTTGTGACTGGTTTTGATATTATATTTTTTTGGGTAGCCCGCATGATTATGATGGGTCTACATTTTATGAAAAAGCCACCCTTTCGAACAGTGTACATTCATGGTCTGATGCGTGATAAAAAGGGGAAAAAAATGTCAAAGACAATAGGCAACGTTTTGGAGCCTCTTTTGACCAGTCAACAGTACGGTACAGATGCTTTCCGTTTCTTTCTCATGGCAACGCTCCATGAAGGGAAAGATTCTTTGTATTCTGAGCAGTCTCTTCGGGGCTATCAAAACTTTACAAACAAGATATGGAATAGCTCTCGTTTTATTCTAATCAACTTGCCAGAAAACTTCACTCCACTTCCGTCTAGTGAATTTGAGACTCTAGCTCTCGAAAGTGAAGACTATTGGATATTGAGTCGTCTCAATCATGTTATAAAAGAAACAACACGTATTTTAGCTAGCTATAAATTCCATTTGAGTACGGATGGAATTTATACTTTTTTTTGGCATGAGTTTTGTGATTGGTATATTGAGCTCATAAAACCACGAGTTTTTGGCAAGAGTACACCTTCAGGAAAAGCAGCTCAACAAATTGTTTATTATGTTATGAAAAATGCCATAGGCCTTTTGAATCCCTTTATGCCTTTTCTGACTGAGGAAATTCATTCCTTCTTTTCTTTTCCGAATACTCCCAAAAAGCAAGGGAAGCCATCTAAAAAAACAGAGACTTTAGCAACTAGCCCTTGGCCCACTCCATTAGAGTTATCCAAAAAATATGAAGAACCCATCCAAGCACTTTCTTTACTACAAGAAGTCACCAAAACCGCACGTTTACTTCGATCGCAATCGGGTATTTCCCCCGATAAAAAAATTAAATTATTGATTCGTTCTCATAATCCAAACCTAGAAAGAATCCTAAAAGAAAAGGAGGTGGCTATTCAAAGACTAACGGGGTCTGAAGAAATTCAAATACAGAAAGAATATAGTGTAAAGTCAAATGAAAGCAAACATGCCATGCAGCCTTTTCATGAAGGAGAGGTCTTTATCTTTTTCACAGAAAACATTGATTCAAAAAAAGAATTTGAACGTATAGAAAGGGAATTGAAAAAAATAGATAAGCAAGTCCAAACCTCTCAAGAAAAAGTGGCCAAGAAGGACTTTCTGGCTAATGCTCCCAAACTTGTCATAGAAAAAGAAAAAGAAAAACTCAAGGGCTTCTTAGAAAAGCAACGTACTCTGCAAGATGCACGTAAGCACTTCCAAAAATAGGCATGTTCAATTAGAATGGGTAGATGTCATCACGCGAGTGTAAACTCCACGCCTTTGTGGAAAATTAGAAAGAGGTGGGGATTTAGAACTAGACTGATAGACTTTGCGTCCTCTTTTCATTAAATGAAGGTACTTTTGCTGGGATCGGGTGGAAGGGAGCACGCCCTCTTTACAAAAATAAGTGACAGTCCTAAGTTAAAAGAGTTGCATGTCTTTCCCGGGAATGGTGGCTTCCCCCCATCTAATATTATCCAAAACCCTTCCCTTAGTCTAGACCAACTAGATAGCCTCTCTCAATTTATAAAAGAAAACTCCTATGATCTTGTTGTCGTGGGACCAGAACAACCATTAGTTGATGGTATCACAGATATTTTAGAAGGAATTTGTCCCGTTTTTGGTCCTAGTCAAGTTGCTGCTCGCCTAGAGGCTTCTAAAGATTTTAGTAAAATCTTTATGAAAAAATACAATATACCCACAGCCAAATCGCAAACTTTCACTGACTACCAAGAAGCTAGCCAGCACGTTCAAAATCACTATCAAAAGAATCTAAAGGAAAAAACAAAGGCCCCTCCTATTGTAATCAAGGCAGATGGCTTAGCTGCCGGTAAGGGTGTGACGGTGGCTTCTAGTTGGACAGAAGCAGAAGAAGCCATAGAGAAGGCTATGAAAAAAGGGGTCTTTGGTAAGGCAGGGCATACAGTATTGATTGAAGATTTTTTATTGGGCCAAGAAATTTCTGTTTTTTCTTTTTGTGATGGAGAGCGTGCCTTGCCTTTGTTAGCGGTTCAAGATCATAAGAGAGCTTACGATGGAGATAATGGGCCAAATACAGGTGGCATGGGAGCCTATCTACCGGTACCCATTGTAACGGATGCCCTGATGGAGCAAATTCAGACTCAAATACTAGAACCCGTCATGAATGGAATGAAAAAGGAAGGCTCTCCCTATAGAGGCTTACTCTATGCGGGATTGATGGTCCACAATCAGTACGCCAAGGTCGTTGAGTTTAACGTTCGCTTTGGAGATCCGGAAACACAAGCGTTACTAGCCCTTTTGGAGGATGATCTCCTTGAGTTATTATGGCAATCTGCCAAGGGAAAACTCGTCCCTTCTTCTGTGCAGTTTCGTAAGGGAGCCGCTATTGTTATCGTTTTAGCTGCTGATGGTTATCCCGGAAGTCATTATCAGAAAGAAATCCCACTTTTTGATATTATAGTTGACGGTGGGGAAAGCGACATAACCCTATTTCATGCGGGTACCACTCGAAAGCATGGCGGCCTTGTTAGTTCTGGCGGGCGTGTTTTTAATCTTGTTGCCACAGGAAAAGACCTTATGGAAGCCAGAGAGAAGGCATATACCTTCATGAAAAGATACTCACTCAGTGGGCTTTTTTATCGAAAAGACATTGGAATGAGGGCGATAGGGTAATGTTATTTTTTTCACATATACACACGAGGCTTTCAAAAGAAGAAAAGTTACGTATCCAAAGAATGTTGAGGGTTATCTTACCGGGGAACGTCAAGCCCATTGCCCTACGACGGCTTCTTTTGTTAAGTTATGAACGTCTTGGAAACCCAACAAATTGGTTAGAAGAGAGGGGATTTCTATCTTCCTTTCAAAAACTCTTGTACCATTTTTCTTATTTGAAAAAGGATGCAATGAGTCTAAAAGAAAGAGAAGAGTTACAAAGAAACCCCTATACGATTTGGCCTACAAAAGAGGATTGCTTTCTAAATGGAGATGCCTTACCCTTTCTTGTCTCAGATAGGAGAATAAAAAAAGCAAACTATCTCTGGCTTTTTTTACAGAAGTTAAAGCCACAAGCTATAAAAGATTGGTCGAATTGGCTCGGTATAAATTTTTCTATCGATTCAGAAAGAGATCGTATGGCAGTGCTCTATCATCATATTGCACAGATTAATAAAAAAAATTGGAATGAAAAGAAAATAGGCCTCTTAGGATTGGAAAAGGGAGATGAAGCTGTTTTTCTTGACGATATTTTTCCAGATGATTTGAACTTTTCCCCTGTTTATTGGTTTTATCGTGATGTGTTGAGTTTCTATGCTACTTTACATGAAATCGAAAAAAAACAAAAGTCGTATTCATTAGAGATCAGAGAATTACTTTATTTTTTTCGAATAGGAAGACTAACCATTGCTCCTGCTCCACAAAAAGATGGAGAGAAACAACGTTGGATTATAAACAAAACAGAAGAAGGGCATTCTATCTTTAGCATGAAAGAATCTTTTTTTCCCTTTCTTCTTGGAGAAAAAAATAAAGAGATGCTATTCTAGCTTTTCACAAAAGTTTCTGCTTCCTATAAAGAATAGATACTGCATTTATTCACTCCAAGGAGTAAATAAACGTGTTTTGGGTGGTTGAGAGCTTAGTTGTTTATGTTTCCTTATTTTTTGGCTATCAATCGAAAAGATTTTTTTTACCTTATTCATTTTTTTTGGAAGCGGAAATTTTTTTATTCCTCTTTGCTCTTTAGTGCCTTTGTTTTCCTTTATGCCCTAACTGTTTTTATCATCTATGTGTTTACCTATGCGCAAATTGATGTTCAAATTGACGAGTATCGCAAATGGCTTTATGGAACCGGCTTTAAGGAAAAGAAAAAGCCTATTCGCATTTATGCAGCAGATAAAAAACTGCTTGGTGAATATATACCGGAACGGGGTTCGTGGATTACGATGTCTACTTGCGCTGACCTCAAGTGGCTAAAGTATGCGACGGTTCTATCTGAAGATAAAGAATTTTATGAACATAGTGGTGTTTCTTATAAGGGTATTTTGCGTGCGGCTTGGCGAAATATAATTTCCTTTGATCTAAAAGAAGGAGGTGGTACTCTCACCCAACAATTAGCTCGTAATCTTTTTACAGGCCGAGAGCGTTCTTTTTATCGTAAATTTTATGAAACTTTTATTGCCTTTCAGTTAGAAAGTGCTTTGAGTAAAGATGAGATACTTTGTTTGTACCTAAATAAAATTTATATGGGTGAAGGCCGTATTGGTGCAGAAGAAGCATCTTGGTTCTACTTTAATAAACCACCAGAAAGGCTAGATGCTTCTGAGGCTGCGATGATTGTTGGTCTCTATCCAAGTCCCGTTTATTATTCTCCTTTAAATAACATACAGCTTTCATTAAAAAAACAGCGTTTAGTTTTAGATCGCATGGTGGAAGCCAGCCAAGAAAAGTTTAATTCAAGAAAACGTAATTTAAATGTTCAACGCTTTTTCAAGCGCTATCAGATCTCTAATGGTCCGAAAGTGAATTCAGGAAAAATAGGCCTTTATGGCGCCAGTCGTGATTTCCGTTATAATATTGCTCCTACAGTAACTGCCTATGCAAAAAATTTCTTGTACAAAAGTTTGCCGGAAGATATTATATTAGAGGGTGGTTTGAAAGTCTATACGACAATTGATTCTACAAAACAGTCCATCGCTCTGAGTATAATGCGTGATTACGTGGGAAAGCTACGCACACGCATGCTCAAAGAGAATAAAAAAGCAAATCGTGAAAATCTGCGAAGATGGAGTAAACAATTAAACGGAGTTTTTATTTCTCTAGCTCCTCGTACAGGAGGAATTAAAGCAGTGATAGGAGGCTATAGTATCACAGAAGGAAATATGCCTTGGCGGGTTTGGCGAATGCAGCGCCAGCCCGGTTCTAGTATTAAAGGTTTTCTCTATGCGGTTGCTCTGGATGAAGAAGCTTTTCATCTCAATTCCATCATGACGGATAGCCCCATAGATATTGCTGGTTATAGCCCACGGAATTGGAATAACATTTATTTAGGAAAAGTATCTATAGCACAAGCTTTGGCCATGTCCATAAATACTGTAGCTACACAGATACTGAATGAAACGGGGGTCGGGACCTTTCGTAACCGTATTGCAGATGCCTTGAGTTTAAATTTTTTTGAAAAGCGTAATCGCTTTCCCGCTAACTTGAGTTTGGCCTTAGGGTCTGGTGAGCTGAGTCCCTTAGAGCTAGCTCAAATTTATGGTATCTTATTAAATGAAGGCTATGGTGTAGACCCCTATCTGATTTTACGGGTTGAAGATAAGAATAGGAATATTATTTGGGAGTCTCCTCGCTTTCGAGAAAAAAGGGGACCATATTTATCTCCCTATGCTTATGCAGGCTCTATAAAGCTCATGCAGTTTGTTTTTGATCCTGACTTGGGTGGTACAGCGGGTTTTGTTGGAAAGCGACAAAAAAAAGATCCATCATATTTGTCTTTTCCTATTGCTGGGAAGACAGGGACCGTGCAAATGGCTCCACAAAATCGCTATCGCTATCCGGGTGTGCATGGTGTTAGAGATGCATGGTTTGTTGGATTAGTACCTGATGAAGTGAATATAGTGTGGTTTGGTCAAGATGAAGGAGTACCCATATTGGGACATGGTGCTACTGCAGCTTTGATGTGGTCAGCCTATGTGCAAAAGGCAATCCCACAAAAAGAGATTACATCCTTTTTTCCCGAAATTAATGTCCCCATACTAACGAAAGTACCAACGGAAAGTATAGAAAATATACAAAAAGAGGATATGCAAGAAAACATCGAAGAAGAAGAGGAGGACACACAGGGGGAAGACCAAAAAAAAATTCAAGAAGAAGCACAACAAAACGTACAAGAAATAGAGAAAAATAATCAAAACGATCTTCTTGAAAAAGAGCCTGAAATTGAAAAGGAGATTGAAAAGGAGCCTGAAAATAGATCAGAAGAGGGGACAGCTAACGAAGAAGAACGTGAAGAAGAAAGTCTTAAAGAAGAGAGTCCTAAAGAAGAGAGTCTTGAAGAAGAAAGGGAACAATAAAACGAATTATGTATAATCATCACAATTTGATGGTGAAATTGTGGCGACTTAGGACTGTTACGAAATGTCAATAATTACAAATAGAGTGCTATTATAGATCGCCGATTTAGAGCATTTTGGACGTACATTTTTCGTATTTTTCTGCATTTTACACCAAGTCCCTACTTGGGAATTCGAGAAGTTGTTGAATAAATTTCACCAGAAATTACCAGCTTTACTAGCTCTCTCCTCTGCAAATGCAGGGTGTCTCTTCTGCCTTATCACATAACAAAAAAAAGAACTCTCCTTTACTAGCTCTCTCTTCTGCAAATGCAGGGTGTCTCTTCTGCCTTATCACATAACAAAAAAAAGAACTCTCCTTTACTAGCTCTCTCTTCTGTAAATGCAGGGTGTCTCTTCTGGCTTATCACATAACAAAAAAAAGAACTCTCCTTTACTAGCTCCCTCTTCTGTAAATGCAGGGTGTCTCTTCTGCCTTATCACATAACAAAAAAAAGAACTCTCCTTTACTAGCTCTCTCCTCTGTAAATGCAGGGTGTCTCTTCTGGCTTATTAGCCCATCTCTTCAAAGAAGAGAATATTCTAGTTGATTTATGCTTACATGACAAAGGAACAATGGCACGAAACCATGGTACGGGATTTCACGTAGTAGTAAATATTCTCCGCCTGTTTTTGTATTTCCCCCTTCCAGCTTCTAACAATTTTTTTATTTGAAATCTTTTTCTGAATATGTGTTCTATTATTTTAGAATACCATGCAATACTGCAAATAGAGGAAGCTAAAACTACACAAGGCCTCAAAGCCTATTTGAGCCTAAAATATTGTACAACCGGTGAGCCCGTATTTTATTGGAAAGACAAAAGTTAGAGATTTTGAATCTAACGGAGAGGGAGGGATTCGAACCCTCGGTATGCTTACGCATACGGCAGTTTAGCAAACTGCTCCCTTCGGCCTCTCGGGCACCTCTCCTATGTTACGGAGGGAGTGGGATTCGAACCCACGGTACATTGCTGCACAACGGTTTTCAAGACCGCCTCCTTCGACCACTCGGACATCCCTCCGAGTGCAATAGCTTGTGATAAAGTTCACCTGTCAACTAAGAGACGCTGATTAGTTTATTTTACTGCGAAATCAGCCTGACCTTCCTTCATGAATAAACTAGGCTTTTGAAATTGGCATAATGGGGCGAGGGGAGAGTTAGAGCTATATTGATTTTCACGAAATTATTTTCCGACTGACTATGAAATTAGCTTATACAATATGGGTCTCATGTCCTATTCGTTTACCATGTTACCTTTTTTGCGAAAGAGATTTGCCTTTGGTTTTCTGATATTGTTTAGCCTTTGCATGGCTTGCCGACCTATACCAAAAAGCAATTTGGGTGTCGAAAAATGGTTTGCTTATGATTTCAAAAAAAAGAAGAAAGTTTCTTTGGCAAATATCCAAGCACAGGGCTTGATCTTAAATTTTTATAGCCCCATTTGCAAGCCGTGTATTCAAGAGCTTCCTGCTCTAGGGATACTTCACGAGAAAGCGCAAAAAAAAAACGTCTCTCTGTTTTTGATGTTATCCCCAAACCTAAGAGATAATGGACTATCGGACTCTCCTCAAAAATCCTTTGAGGAACAGCGCGATCTGATTATCAGAACTATCCAGAAAGATATTATAAACTATGCCATTCATATACCCGTTTTAATTATGGAACCTTTATTTCGTTTTGGGCGGGAAAAGATGATCCAAGCTACCCCAGAAACGCTTTTTTTTCGTATGAACCCTTTTCGTTTGGATTATAGTTTTATTGGTCCGTTAACGGATGAAAGGACAAAAGAGGGGATGTTGCAAAACTCTCGTTTTCTTTTTGCTTTACGAAAACTGTACGAATTGTAACCTAACTAGACGGGTGGCCGTGGTTTGCGTAGAAGGTATTATCAAAAAAGTATCTCAAATATAAAATGAAATTTATTCTCAATATCCCCAATATGCTCACCATACTGAGGATTGCTTCCACACCTGTCTTTATCTATCTACTCATACAGCCTGAGATGATTTTACGACAAATTGCTTTTGGTATTTTTATTTTAGCTTCAATTACTGATTTTTTAGATGGCTACATGGCACGAAAGTACAAGCAACAAACTGAATTTGGTCGTTTCTTAGATCCCCTCGCAGACAAGGCCCTAGTCACAGGAGCCCTTTTGAGTTTTTTATTACTCACAGAACAAATACAGCTTTGGATGGTCCTTTGTGTTTCTGGTAGAGACATGCTCATCAGTTTTTTATATTATGTGGCTGTACGCCGTGGGACACATCTTCGCACTACCATATTTAGTAAATTCAAAACAGCCTTTCAGATGTTCAGTGTTTTTATAGTGACTCTGAGTTTTCTTTTGGTAACCTACCGAGAAAGAGATGCGATCAATCAAGCTTACAAAACCGAAAAAGAAAATTTTGGCTTGGGTACTTGGAAAGTAGCCGTGGGAAATGCGACTACTTTTATTTCCAATCCAAGTGGAAACATCTTTTTTGATCTTGCCGGTTTTGTTCCTTACTTTTTGTTTCTTTTTGTCACCATACTTACTTTTATTTCTGGCTTACGTTATTTATACACAAATTATCATCTCCTGACTCCACCCTATAATTTTCTTTTTTCTTCTCCTACGGGGAAAAAAAAATGAAGATATTTTTAACGATATTTTTGTATGTGACTTTCCGTTCGTAAGAATTCTTATTGTGTATACATCTTTTGATCATTTTAGTCATTCAGGATTTAAGCTTGAGACCTGAGCCAGTAGTTTGATGTATTGAATATGGGTATGAGCGTTAGGAGTTCCTATTTTTTTATTTTCTTTTTGATTTGCATTACTTTTTGCCAAACGCCCCCGCCAAAAAGTAAAAAACCACCTCTTCTTTTGCGTCCCTTAGCCTCTTTCATCGAATACCATCGCAAAAAAGGAACACATATTGACGGCCCTCGCTGCCCCATGTACCCATCTTGTGCTTCCTATGGGCAAGCGGCTATTCGTTTTTATGGTGTTATTGGTTTTTGGATGCTTTTGGACCGTCTTGTTTATCGTGAGACGGGCGAACTCCATAAAAAATATCTTCCGGTTTCCAAAAAAATTTCTAAATCATTACGCTACTACGACCCTTTACAAGACGCTCTCCCCTTATTCTCTCCCAAAGCACCCTCTTTTTTGCAGGAAAACTTTTCTCCAGTGAGCCCTTCAGAAATAGAGAGAAGCAATGTATTACACTAGGAGTTCCTAACTGGATTTCTTGGGGCTGCTACAGAATGTAAAGAATTGCAAATAGAGTGCTATGAATCGCTGATTTGAGGCATTTTAGACGTACATTTTTTCCCTTTTTTGTATTGTTACAACAATCCCTTTCCAATAAGCTGTATAAGCAGTATAAGCCGTATAAGCCGTATAAGCCGTTGTGAGCTCTAACAAAATTTTTTTGCGATTAGGGTGTGTGCCTGATTTCTAGCCCATTGATCTGCTTCTAAGAAAGTATTGAGATCATCTGTTTCTTGAATATCAGCATTGTCCATAATTGAGCTAATCACATTGACAATTTGTGTGAAGTGGATTTTATCTTGTAAAAAAGCCTTCACGGCAATTTCGTTAGCTGCATTCAAGATGGCGGGAGCTGTACCACCTTTTTTCCCAGCATCTAGACACAAAAAAAAACCGGGATACAATTCTTTTTGTAGCTTTGAAAAGGATAAAGCCTCCCATTCTAGGCTAACCTTTGCCTTTATGTGTTTTTGTGGTACGGATTGGGGAAAAAAAAGAACATGTGCAATGGGAAAAACCATATCTGGTGAAGATGCATGGAAGAGATAAGAGCCATCAGAAAGTTCGGCAATGGCATGTACAAGGCTGGGTCGGTGGAGCCATGCTTCTAGTCTCTCATAAGGACAAGAAAAAACATAATGAGCCTCAATCATTTCTAAGCCTTTATTGATCATACTGGCAGAATCCACTGTGATTTTGTTTCCCATAGACCAATTGGGATGTTTGAGTACTCTTTCTTTTGTAACAGAGGGTAGCTCTTCTGGTTTTAGATCGCGGAATGGACCACCAGAAGCACTTAAAATGATCCTTCTTAAATCATTTTTTTGTAAGCCATACAGCATACGGAAAACAGAATTATGCTCTGAATCGGTGGGGAGTAGGGAGGCTTGTTTCTCTATAGGTTTTTGAGCAGAGCTTTCAAGCATAGCTTTTTGGATGACAGGCCCAGCTGTAACTAATGTCTCCTTATTGGCTAGGGCGATTTTCATTCCTAGGTAAATGCCTTGAAGGGTTGCTTGTATACCAGCAGAGCCAACTATAGCCGTGAGGAGGGTATCGGCACCATCATTTTGGGCAGAAGCAATCATATCTAGTAATCCATTAGCTCCTACATAAAAAGTGACATGGCTAAATTCTTTTTGTAGTTTCCGTACTTCTGATTGGTATTTTGGATTACTAATGGCAACATGAAACGGATGGGTAGCTTTGTTTTTTTTTAGAGTGCCTAGAGTATATAAGTATTTTCGTACAAACTGTATAGAAGAGTGCACACTGATCCCAACAACTTCAATTTCTGTTTCTTCTTTTTGGAAAATGGTTAGACTTTCCAAATAAGAAAGAGTTGTCTGTCCAATGGAACCAGAAGCCCCCAGAAGAATTAAGCGCCGGGTTTTTTTAGCTGCTTGGGGATTGATGCAAGAAAGATACGACATGAATACGATAAATTGAACAAATAGGTTTTGGTATTTCCAAATTGATAAACAGAAGACCTTATAAAAAATCTACAATAACGGAACGAAAAGACAGGTACATATAGCCCAAGGGCAAACTCCAATAGATCGTATCTGCAAGGTCTAGTATACCACCATGCCCCGGAATATTGCGACCAGAATCTTTTGTCTTCATGTCTCGTTTAAAGGCGCTTTCAATTAGATCCCCAAAGAAAGCAAAAAAAGCCATAAAAAACGAAAGCAGACAAGTCTCTAGATAACCTAGGTTGATTTTATTTTTTTTCTCATTCCCAATCTCATTCCAAAAGTAAAGAAAACCAACTCCGATGAGCATAGTTAAAATGAGACCCCCTATATATCCTTCATAGGTTTTTTTCGGACTAAGAGTAATACCAAGGGTATGTCTACCTAAATGGCGACCAAAAAAATAACCCCCAACATCTGTTGCAATGGGCAAAAATAAAAAGAAAAGCAAATAGAATTTTCCGTCTGGCATGGCTAGGAGTAAAAAGGCATGAACCGTTGTGAGAGTTGTATAGATGGGGCCAAAAAATGTAGCAGAAAGATTAAATATGGCTTTGCCTTTTGAAGAAGACAAAATTTGTATGATGGAAGTTGTGATAAAAAATATAGTGAGAAGGAGAGGAAGTGCGGAAAAGCTACTGGGCAAAACAGAAATAAAGTTATGATAGATTGCTCCTAAATCATGTCCTTGTTTTTGTTTGAGTTCTAAAAATTGTATATAGTATAATAGAGTTATGCATGCACCAAAAAAAAAGCCTGTTTTGGAAAAAATCGTGAGGTGATCGTCATAGCGAAGTAGATTGTAATATTCCTTTAGACCCAAAAGAGAAAAAAAAAATACTAGTAGGAACGCTAGTATCCAATTTCCTTGTTCAAAAAAAATAGCGCCTAAAAGAAGGGACAGTAGGAGCAGGCCAGAAAAAGTCCTTTGGAAAGTTTCCATAAAAGTATATTTTATAATCCCCCGTAACGTCTCTCACGCTTATGGTACCAACTAATAGCTGTTGATAGTTCTTTGCCATCAAAATCTGGCCAGAGTTTTTCAGTAATATAAAATTCTGCGTAAGCACACTGCCATAAAAGAAAATTGGAAATACGCATTTCACCCCCTGTCCGCACAAGTAAATCTACGGGAGGAAAATAGCTAGTATAAAGGTGGCTTTCAAATTCTTTTTGTGTGAGTGAGGCTTTGGCTCTTTTTTCTTTTCCATTTTTCAGAAGGTCTAGACGTACTTGTATAAGATGATTGCAAGCACGGAGTATCTCTTGCTGAGATCCGTAGTTAATACAGAAGTTCACCATGAGTTTTTTATTATGAGATGTCTTTTGAATCAGTTGCTGTATTTGCTCATAGCTCCCTTGTGAAAGTTTGGTTATGTCTCCAGAGACTTGACAACAAATACCCAATTGATGAAAACGCTCTTGATAGCGCTCTAAAAACTCTTCCAGTAGCTTCCAAAGTGATTTGATTTCTAGAGAAGACCTTTTCCAATTCTCCGTACTAAAGACGTATAGGGAAATAAAAGGAATTTTTATTTTTAGGAAGCTTTCTATAATGCGATTGAGGTTTTCACCACCAGCTCTATGTCCAGCTGTGCGAGCTAGGCCTTTTTTTTTAGCCCATCGCCCGTTACCATCTAGTATAACGGCAACGTGTTTAGGATCAATTTTAGTTTTTTTATACCCCATCTGGTTCAAAAATTAAGCAAGAAAGGAGTGAAATTATCGCCATCAAACGGTAAGTATGCTTTTTTCTTTAGAGGAAGCCAAAGCCTCACATTTTTGGATAAAACGATCCGTTAGTTTTTGCACTTCATTTTGATAGCCTTTGATTTCATCTTCGGAATGACCCGCACTCTTGAGTTTTTTGACATCTTCATTGGAATCTCGTCTAATATTTCTCAAGGAAACTCTCGCCTCTTCCAAGCGACCCTTCAATTGTTTGACCAACTCTTGGCGTCGTTCTGTGCTCAATTCCGGCATAACCAAACGGATAACATTCCCATCATTTTGTGGAGTGATGCCTATATCGCTTTTGTGCAAAGCTTTTTCTATGTCGCCTATGGCAGATTTATCATACGGGGTGATGATTAGCATGCGGGCCTCGGGTACACCTATTGAGGCTAGTTGATTCAGGGGGGTCAGAGTTTCATAGTAATCCACTTGGACATGATCTAACATGGAAGCAGAAGCCCGAGTTGAACGTATGCTATTCAAATCTTTTTGAAAAGATCCTTCTGTTTTTATCATACGCTCTTGTGCCTTATTGAGTATGTTTTTTATATCATCTGAATTGTCTTGATTTTCTTTCATAACTAGCTACTGGCTCCTAAACATTCTTTTTTGCTATCTTATTTTTTACTTTTTGTTACCCGTCTCATGGTCTCTTTGTTTCATGGTCTTGGCGAATAAATTTTTGTTAGTGAATATATTTAAATATTTTCAAGTGCTCCTAGTGCTTGGTTTTCTCACAGCTTGGCAAGTCTTTTCTTTATGTTTTGATTGACCTCTCTTGCTCTTTACCTGATGGTGACGGTCCCATGGTGAAGATTCGTTTACAAAGATTTGGAACAAAAAAGAGACCCTTTTATCGGATTGTAGCTGCGGATGCTCGTCGCTCCAGAGATGGACGTTTTTTGGAGAGGCTGGGTACGTATGATCCTGTGGGTTATAAAAAATCTGTTGTGCTTAAAAATGAAAGAATAGAGCATTGGCTGAAATGTGGTGCTTTGCCTACGGATACAGTTCAAAGTATACTAACCAAGCATGGGTTAATGGAAAAGAAAGCTAGGGTAAAAAAATAGATCTTTAGTATATTCAATAACAAAAATCTTGAGACACAGAACAGAAATAAAATAGAAACGTAGAGAGTGGATAGGGAAGGTAAATCGATTGAGTCAAGAAATAGGAAGTCCGGAAGAGCTCGTGCGATACGTAGCCTCTAGCCTTGTTCGCGATCCAGATGCCGTAAAGATTGATATCATTTCCGGTAGCGAAGAAACGATTGTTGAGCTAAGAGTTGAACAAGAAGATTTGAGTCGTGTAATTGGCCGGGGAGGAAGTATTGTCCGTTCTTTGCGAACTCTATTGCGTTCTTGTTCTTACGATGAAGAAAAACAAGGATGCTATGTATTGGAAATTATAGAATAGGAGTTTCCTAGTCGTTTTACGTAATTTATCTGCATAAGGCAGGGCTTGATCAGTCGGGTGGGAAATTTCTAAGGGGTTCACTTGAATATTATCCAGACAAGGTGGCAGAATGGCAAGGTGGTGTTGCTGTGTGAGCTTGGCAATGTCGGCCTTTTACTGTGGATGTGAGTGAGTTCTCTGTAATGGATGGGGATGAGGTTATAGCTCTAGCTCGGCTTCTTAGGCCTCTGCGAGAAAGCAATTGTTACCGTTTGCTTTTCAAGGGGGATGGTCTTTTAGATTTACATCTACCTGCTGAAATTGGCATTGCTCTCCTTTTGGGAGAAACATGGAAGGGGGACAAAGAGAGGTTATCTGTATCCCTAGGAGTTCCTAGGAATGTCTCTCTTTCGCATCATGGGCTACTTTGGCCGGCAAAATTATTGAAAATCTGGGGTAATAATCATAAAGGGCAAGTTTCTGTTGAACTGCACTTAGAAAAAGAAAGCCCTCCCATCCAAATCAAAAAAAAAGAAAGTCTACAGATGCCAAAAGGGACTGATTTTTGGATATATGTGAAACGCGAGCTACTCATCAATAGCTCCCATGACAATGAGCCGTACTTCTTTGAAATTATAGGGCTTGCCGTAATGAGCCGTGGTCGAATGGTCGCTAGGGTAAGTGATTATTTTGAGACCACTGCCCATGGGATTTTAGTTTTGGAGCCATTTCCGGATTTATCAACAGCTAATACCGATGAAAAGCTTTCCTCCGTTCCCCTCCATGTCCCCCCTCATGTCCCCCCTCATGTCCCCCCTCATGTCTCCAACGAAATTTTTCCCAAAGAGCTTCCTCCTAAAGAGATGCTTTCCAAAGAATCTCTCCCTAAAGAAGTCTTTGTACCTTATGTGCCCGAACACGCCCGCCTAGATAGAGAAGCATCTTGTATTGAAATTCCACACTTTTCTAACTTTTTATAACTATCCCCCATGATTTTTCAGATAATCACACATTTTCCCGAACGTTATAAGTCTTATCTAGAAACAGGCTTGCCGGCAAAATCCTATGCAAAAGGTTTGTTTCAGATTCATACGGTTCAAGTACGAGACTTTGCCAGTGAAAGACGAAAGGGAAGAGTGGATGAGTCACCATATGGAGGTGGCCCGGGTATGGTGCTTCAGGTTGCTCCTATAGATAGGGCCTTGCGGTCGTTACCGGAAAAATTACCTGTTGTCCTTTTTACTCCTCGTGGGAGTAAATTAGACCAAAGCCAAGTGCGTCGCTTTGTGAGTCAGTCTAGAGGCTACACTTTAGTTAGTGGTTACTTTGAAGGCGTTGATGAGCGTGTTGCAGGAAACTTGGTAGATTATCAGGTTTCCTTGGGGGATTTTGTTCTGGGTTCTGGTGATTTGCCAGCACTTTGTTTTATAGAGGCTTTAACGCGTCTTCTTCCCGGTTACGTTGGTACACAGGAAAGCTTGAGAGAAGAGAGTATGGAAAATGGTTTACTGGAATATCCGCAATACACTCGACCCGTTGTATATCGGGGTTGGGAGGTGCCTAAGGTGCTTTTAAGTGGAAATCATGGGGCTATTTCTGCATGGCGACAAGAAGAGAGCCGAAAAATAACCCAAAGACGAAAAGACATACAGGGAGTACAGGAAAATGAGCAATGATACACAAAAAGAAAAATTAGAAGTGCAAACGGCAGAACCCGACACCATATCTGTTGCCGCTTCCTCTTCAGAGGGGTCGCCCACTGATGCAAGTGGAGAAAAAGGAAAGGGAGTGGAAACTGAGAATGAAAAGCCTTCTGAAAAAATTCCTTCTTATCAAAATATACGTGTGAAAGGTGGTATTGTGCAAACAAGCATAGACCTTCCTTTCTTACGAAAAAAACACGTCAGTTTTTCTGTAGGTGATACTATTCGTGTGGACTTTCGTATTCGAGAAGGAGAAAAAGAGCGTATCCAAGTTTATGAGGGTATTGTGATTGCCATACGGGGAGAGGGTTCCGGGCGGAATTTTATTGTGCGTAGAATCAGCCATGACGTTGGTGTGGAACGTATATTTCCTTATTACTCCCCTTCTATTCAAGAAATTCGTGTGGTCCGTAAGGGGCGTATTCGTCGAGCTCGCTTGTACTATTTGCGGGAAAAATCAGGTAAAGCGGGTCGCATTAAAGAGGCCTTTAAGCCCATTCCCACTATTACTGATAAAGCAGAGGCTAAAAAAACGTCAAAAGCACATACTGTCTCCACGCTTGTTTCTGATAAAGAGAAAGAAGATATTTCTTCACAAACGTCTATTTCCGCTTCTGGAAAAAGTGATACTGCTTCAAAGAAAGATTTGAAGACCTCTAAAACTGTGAAAAAGAAAACGGCCCAAAAAATGAAAAAGAAGAAAGAAAAAGAATCTCGTGTCGCGCCGGTCAAAAAGATAGCTAAAAAAGTCAGTAAAAAAGCGATCGCAAAGAAAACCACAAAGAAGAAGGCTTCTGCAAAAAAAATCGGTAAAAAAATCGGAAAGAAAGTCGGAAAGAAAAAGACAAAAAAAAGCAAAAAAAAATAGAAACGAATTCCATTCGATCTGTTCTTAAATCTTAGAAGCTTATCAAAAGATAAGCTCTTTTGGGACCGCTACGGAATACAAAAAAATAAAAAGTTGAAGCTCTAGAATGATTCAAATCAGCGTTTCACGGCATTTTGTTTGTCTTTGTTTACGTTTTGCAACACTCCTCTTTGACTTACTCTTGGGCTCATTCTTGGGCTTACTTTGAATAAAGCTGTTGCACATGAAGGGCTGGTTAGAAAAATTTCTCTATTATCGTAGTAAGCAGGCTAGAGCTGTTGTGGGTATAGATGAAGCAGGAAGGGGTTCGCTATCTGGACCGGTGGCTGTGAGTGCTGTTGTTTTTCCTTCTTGTTTGTTTTCACAAAGGCAGTGCGATGATTTACATTTCTTAAAAAATGTAGATGACTCGAAGAAATTGACTGCAAAGCAAAGAGAAAATTGTTATTTTCATATACGGAAGTGGGCTGTTTTTGCAGAAACCGTTTATATATCTAATCGCCATATCGATCGTATGAATATAAATAAAGCAACAGAATACGGAATTGTATGCCTAGTTAGACGTTTACACACCCGTTACTTTGCACAATTGCATTTGTTAGTCGATGGGAATTTTCGTTTACCTTTACTCAAACAAATTTTTCCTTTTGTACCTTATGTTTCGATAATTAAAGGAGATAGTCGTGTCTTTAGCATAGCCGCAGCGTCTATTATTGCAAAAGTAGATAGAGATAAAAGAATGGGCAAACTTGCCAAACTCTTTCCGGCTTATACATGGGAAAAAAATAAAGGCTATCCGACACTGAGTCATCGCAAGCAAATAAAAAAAATAGGTATGTCTGGCTTCCATCGCCTATCTTATGGTGCTAAGGAATAAATGAGGCTTTGTATGTAATGGGTGATGAGTAAAAGAGCATGAAACAACCGGATAACTTACGAATTGCCATCCTTTTTGGAGGACGTTCTACTGAGCATGAGATATCTATACTTTCTGCTTATAATATTCTCCAAGCCTTGAGTCTTTTGTGTGATCAAAAAACAAATTTATCTTCTGGCGTGACTATCAGTGAAGTTTTAGCCATTGGGATTACGCGTAAAGGAGAATGGATTTACATCCCAGATTGGAAATCCGTCTTGGCTAAGAAAGAGTCCGCTTCTTCTTTATCACTACCGGCAGAGTTGGAAAAAGGAAGCGGGCAAAGTGTATTTTTTCGACCCGGGCAAAGCAACCCCTTTTGTTTGCAAGGAAAAGGGAAGGATGAAAAGTCATTACAAATAGACCTCGTTTTTCCTGTTTTGCATGGCCCATATGGGGAAGATGGTAGTGTGCAAGGTTTTTTACAACAAATGGATGTGCCTTTTGTGGGGGGAGGTGTTTTGGCTTCTGGGATAGGAATGGATAAAGAAATTATGAAGCGTCTTTTGCAAGGGCATGTGGCTATAGCTAAGTTTCTTACGGTACATTCCTATGATAAGGAACATTTTGAAATGGACCAAGTTCGAGAAAAACTTGGTTTTCCTGTTTATGTGAAACCAGCTAATCAAGGGTCGTCTGTTGGTATTCATCGTATAGAAAAAGAAGAGGATCTGAAAGTAGCCGTATGTGATGCCTTTTCTTACGATCATAAAGTGATTATTGAAGAAAACATTGTGGGTCGTGAGTTAGAATGTGCGGTGTTGGGCAATGATGAAATACAAGCTTCTTGTATTGGAGAGATCGTCCTTTCCCATTCCCGTTCCCATCATAAAAAATTTTACTCCTATGACGCTAAGTATCTAGATAATAATGCTGTGGAATTGCATTTGCCAGCAAAATTAGAGGAGGGCGAGGTCCATAAATTACAAGATGTAGCTCTACAAACATATAGGCTATTGGGAATGGAAGGTCTCGCTAGAGTTGATTTGTTCTTAGATAAGAGTGGCTGTGTGTATGTAAATGAGGTAAACACCATGCCCGGGTTCACAGATATCAGTATGTATCCCGGACTTTGGTCTAAAAGCGGTCTTTCTCTATCTCAACTTTTGGGGTGCTTGATTGCTTTGTCTTGGGATCGCTTTTCTCAAAATAAAAAACTCAGACAAAAAGCTTTTTGATCCGGCCGGGTTTACGGTAAATTTCATATACTATTTTATGGTATCCATGACAAAACAAGGGAAACAAAAAATTGGTTTTTTAGGTTTAGGTAAAATGGGGAGTGCCATTGCACTGGCTTTGTTACATTCCCACGATTATGCAGAAATCCTAGCCTTTGATCCCAATATAAATGCAGCGTCCCATGAATTACCCAGAACTTTTGAAAGGATACATTTTACAAGGGATGCAAAAGATCTAGAAGCACAATCTGATATTATTATTTTTTGTGTGAAACCACAAAATATGTCCCAAGCCGTTAGGAGTTTAGCAGGAAGTAAGCAATATATTTCTATAATGGCGGGTATTTCTGTGGAACGACTTTGCTCTGTAATGGGGATAAATCGCTCTTTTTTTGCAAGAGTGATGCCAAATTTGGCGGTGTCTATAGGGCATTCTCCCAGCGCCATTTATTGTGAGGAAAAAACTCTGCTCCAAAAAACGCTAGCCCTCTTTTCTCAAATTGGCCCTGCTTTTGCTATTCAAAGTGAAGATGATATGCACGCCATTACAGCCCTGAGTGGTTCAGGTCCAGCCCTTGTCGCAAGTTTTTTACAGGCTTGTGTGGATGGAGCAATGGAGCTGGGTTTATCTCACGAAAGATCTTTGGCGCTAGCTTTACAGACCATGAAGGGGACTGTGGAGTTGATACAAGAAAAGGCCATAGAGCCCAGTAGCCTTTGTAAACAAGTGGCTTCCCGAGGAGGTACGACCCAAGCCGCTTTGGAATTTCTAGACGAAAATCACTTTCACACTATACTCAAGTCGGCTATGAAAAAATCGGCAAAGCGTAGTCGAGAATTAGAAGCTTCTAGCTAAGATGTGATTTTCGGGAAGTAGGTTAAATGCGTTTTTTATTGTTTTGTTTTGGAAGGGAAGAAGAGGTTGCTTTACTTGTGCCTGTCTTGCAGTTGCTGGTTCGTCACAATAGCAAATTGACTTTTACAGTACTTTGTTCTTCTCGTTGTGAATCTTTTTTTTATAATATACCTAGCGTTCATGTTATCCCCATTTCTCGTAATGGGAAATATCGAGCTCTCTTGGGGGTCTATCGTTTATTTACAGAACTGTATAAAATTGGCCCTTTCACAAATGGTATAGATTTTCATGGAGACCTAGGGACATTTTCATTACGATTTTTGTTTTTGTTTACCGGTCTTTTTATTCGAAAATTTCGTTCAAACAAAAGAAAAGAATATCTTCTCACGCGACGGCTTTACTTTTGGACGAGTAGACGAAAAAAAACAGAACAACTCCCTCACATAGTGGGTCGTTATTTTGATGCATTCTTTCAAGCCGGAATAGAAAGGCCTCTGCTCCCACAAAATCAAAAAAGCAAGGAAGCTTGGATCAATTTAGATACCCATTCTCGCGCCAATGCATTTGCCTTTTTTAAAAAACGTAACCTAACTGTTGATAGAGTATCTTGGGTTGGTATAGCACCTTTTACTCCCCATCCCGAAAAAAATTGGCCTATGCCGAAAACAAAAGAATTCATTGAAAGAGTACAAAAAGAGCTAGGAGCCATTGTTTTTCTATTTGGTGGCCGACTGCCCAATAGAAGCATCAAAAAAGATATTCAGGCTTTACAGAGGGAATCACCAAAAGCGGTGGCGATTCCAGCCAGTATAGCCTCTAAAACAGAAATGGCTATTTTAGCACAAATGGATGTTTTTGTGAGTATGGATTCTCTCTATATGCATTTAGCGTCCCTTCTTGGCAATGACGTGATTTCTCTTTGGGGACCTAGTCACCCCTATGCTGGTTACAGTTCTTATGGGCAAAACCCGCAAAATATAGTGCAGATTTCTCATTCTGCTTTGCCTTGTCGCCCTTGCTCTTTGCGGGGTGATAAAAAATGTTATCGGAAAGACATGGCTTGTATGTCGTGGATATCGGTGGATGAGGTTTGGGAAAAAGTAAAAACAATTTGTCAATAGGAGCCAAGATCAATTTTGATTGCAAAGAGGTGCAAAGATAAAAAAACTTTGGATAACGGCTAAGCAAAAAGTGGGGGGGTCATCTGGAGAAATAGAGAAAATGCAGTGACCTGAAGGGTGTCCCAAAAAATGAGCCATACAGAATGGCCTCATAGTGAGAGATAGTATTATAGCTATAGCGAAATCCCCGCCCTTACATACGTTGAGAGTAGTATTCTACAACTAGTTGATCATCGACTTGTATAGGAACATCATCTCGTGTGGGTAAGGATTCCATCTTGCCTTCAAAAAGAGTTGGATCAAAAACTAAAAAAGGTGGTAAACGCAAGGAGGGCTGCGCCATAGAAGAAAGCACTGTATTCATTTTATGGCTTTTTTCACGAAGAGATATCTTTTGTCCACATCGCACACGATAGCTAGGAATATTTACACGCTCTCCATCCACTAGAATATGACCATGAACAACCAACTGACGTGCGGAAGGTATAGTCGGGGCTAACGAGAGACGAAAGATAATATTGTCCAAACGCTGTTCTATGAGCCGCAAGAGGACAAGGCCCGTGGGCTCACGGGCATTTTTGGCCTCAATCATGATGCCCTTTAGCTGTGTCTCATTTAAGCCATAGTTAAAACGAACCTTTTGCTTTTCAGAAAGCCTTCTGCGGTATTCACTAAAGCGAGTGCGTCGATTTTGTGCACCTTGACCCGGAGGATAGGTGCGTTTCTGCGCTGATTTACGTGTGAGACCTGCAAGTAGAACGCCTAAACGACGCACCTTTCGTAAGCGGGGCCCCCTGTAGCGTGCCATTTATTTAATTATTTCCATAATTATTTCATGATTAAAGCACTAAAAGTTATTTATTTAGCTCCAATTCTATCATTTGCTCAAAAACCTCATACGGCTGAGCTCCGGAAAGGGCTTTACCGTTTATAAAGAAATATGGGATTCCTCTGACTCCGAGTAGTTGACCTTCTCGATGGTCAGACATTATCTCCTCACGAGTAGCCGGCGCTTCAGTACATTTTGCAAAAAGATTCATGTCTATGTCATGCTTGGCTACTATGGCATTGAGATTGTTCTTTTCTAAAGAGCTTCTATCGCTTTCGGGAGAGAAGAGATAATCGTACAGTTGCCAAAATTTATTTTTATCCTGTTGAAAAACGCAACTAGCAGCCACGTGAGAATAAATATTACCTATACGTAACGGATAATCCTTTACAACCCACTTGAGTTTATTACCATACTTTTCACGTAATTTCTTTACAGCCGGTTGCACTTTCTTGCAAAAGGGGCATTCATAGCCAGAAAATTCTACCACAAGGAGCTTGCCGTTAGGAAATAGGGTGGGTTCTCCCACTATGTCGACCTCTTTCCTTTCTTCAGGACCGATGCGATACCCGTATTTTTTTTTGAGATTTACCTTTTCCTTTTGGATGAGGCTACCAGCTCTTTGTGAACGTAAATAACTAATCAATTGGCCACGGATTTGCTCTAACTTTTGCGTTTTAATTTGTCCTTTCTTTTTCAAGTCCCGATATGTGGATTGAATCTCAGCCTCAGTGGGAGCTGGTATTTTGTTCCGAATAGAGCTTATGTAGGCGTTGGCATCCGTAGCACCACTATCTTCGGCGGCTATCTCCATCAATTTTTTTTCACCCAAACGTTCCAAGGCCTTCTTGACTTGTTCTTCGTAGTCTTTTCGAATATCCGCATAGTGATTGGGCATTTCTTCCTTCAAATCAGATTCTGTATAGCGATCACCACCGACCTCCACGAATGGCCCACCTTCCCCGCATGATGCTGAGAAAAGGGTTAGTGTACATATTAAACTAGCCAAAGTAATTTTATTTAAAATCATATTATCCTCCAATATATTCGAAAAGTATCATGGTCAAACTGCAACTCTCTAATTCATTCTCAACTTCATCAACGTCTTTAATCCATAACACAGGTACCTTGAAAACGAGAACCTGAATCAATTTGTAAGTCGGGCGTACGTAAATCGCCAATCACGTGTGAACCCTTTTGAAATTTGATTCGCTTACTTGCAAAGATATTACCCTTTACATAGCCATCAATAGAAATATCAGAAGCATCCACATCCCCCTCAATTTTGGCCGATGCACCGACAACTAAATGATCCGGTGTTTGGATATAGCCCTTAAATAGGCCATTTATCGTGAGGGGACCCTTCACATGCAAATTCCCTCGGAAGCTAATGTCATCTCCTAGAATTGTTTGGTTGAGTTTCACCTGTAGCGATGGATGATACTATCGTCATCCCCGTCAATAAAAAACATGATATAGCTAGATTTTAATAGCTATATTTTAAACGTAGTATTTAAGAGAAAGAAATTTGATTCCAAAATACGACAAGATAAGCCTCTATGCAAAACGCAAACTAACCGAATGATTTTTTGGCCCGGGCCCGGAACAGAGAGGGCTAAACCGTTTGCTGTCTGATTATCAGGGGGTACATTCGAGGGTGCAAATCATTCTATCAAATATACCAAAGAGAGCAAGCATGCCAAAAATACCAAAAAAAAAGGGGAAGCAAGAAAAATCTCACTTCCCCTTTCTGTTCACACAAGCACTCAAAATTGCCTTCTTTCAATCAATGATAGAAAAAAGGGGAATGAATGAAATTGTGTTGAACAATAAATTTTTTATTTACTATATCTCTTTCTTATCAAAGCTCAGCAGTGTATCCAAGATACAGCCACATTAAAGTTTTCGGCAACGCCTTTTGTTCACCCGTTGTGCTTTCAGGATCTGCTACTTTAAAGTCTTCTGGATTACTATCTCCTGTATCAAAGAATTCTGACCTTTGGCGACCAGAAGCATTGAGGCTGACGGTAAAACCAGCAGCAGAAGCACCCAGACTACCCGTGACATCTCGCCAACCAGAAACAGTTTGACTTATTCCATAGCCAGCGGCTATTTCAAAAAAGACCTCAGCGTCTCCACCTACTCCATAGGCATACTCATAGCCAAACTGATAGTACTCCTCTGGAGTAAGCGCCGCACTAAGAATTTGGGAATATAATTCCACAAAAAAGCCAGACAAGAACTCACCCGGAGGAGAGTAAGAAACGAATACTTCTGAAGTATTAAGCCCTTCTTCGGTCGAAGCTTTTTGTCTAAAATACACTGAACTGTAAACAATCAGCCCATAACCGATACGCCCTATTCTGGCTTCCTTTTCATAGCCAAGGGTATAATCCACTTCATCATACCTTTTTAATCCGTTATCCTCATCCGTATTTCGAACCAAGTTCCCTACCACATTTGTGTTGAATCCTGTTACGTGATTCCCATCCAGATCAACATCAGAACGCTTCTCTAAGGCAACACTTGCCCAAATATCAAAATACCACCCCTTATCATCTGGATAAAAAGTAACGTTAGGTTGAAACGCAAAAGCACCTGTCGACGCACTTGGGGCCTTTTCTTCCTGTGCAGCTACACCGGCAAAATAATTTGTTCCACGGAATACATAGTTGGAAACAAAAGACGCCGTATATTCCACGGCAGAACTATCTGCACCATCCTGGGCCGATAGAGACAACGGTAATGCTAAGCAAAGACCAAGTACAACGGCACAGAGTGAAGTCTTCAAACTAGCACCAATTAAACTATAAACTCTTATCATATTTTTTTCTCCTCAATTTCATTTTTTAAATCTTTTTTGTATAAACTATCCATAAAAATGTCATTCATCACATTGTATAAATAGATAGCTACACACCCGTTCTATCTCAAAGTGTCCTTAGGGAACAAGAGACTGAACCGTTGTCGCCAGTCTTTTTGTATCTACTTTTTTCTACAATTAAAAAATACTCTGGAAATTGAGGAGGGCTTTGTGGTACAAGGAAGCCTTTGCTGACGCAAAGCCCAGCGATTTGAAGGCGCCGAAAAAAGATTGGGGAGGGTGAGGAAGAGGGCTTGGTGATACGAGCGGGGATTTGTGAGGGGGCGTTGAGAGGTAGACTTTGAGTAGGGAGCGGGGATTTGTGCTACGAGGAAGCCTTTGTGAGGTAGACTTTGAGTAGGGAGCGGGGATTTGTGCTACGGGGAGGGTTTGGTGTTGCGAGGAAGCCTTTGTGAGGTAGGCTTTATGAGGAAGAGGGCTTTGTGAGGTAGGGGGAGGATATGTGTTATGAGGAAGCCTTTGCTAGCGCAAAGCCCAGCGATTTGAAGGCGCCGAAAAAAGATTGGGGAGGATTTGTGAGGGAGGATGGCTTGGTGATACGAGCGGGGATTTGTGAGGGGGCGTTGGCTTTGTGAGGTAGGCCTTGAGTCAGGAGCAGGGATTTGGGTTACGAGAAGGACTTGGTGTTGCGAGGAAGCCTTTGTGAGCTAGGCTTTATGAGGAAGAGGGCTTTGTGAAGAAGAGGAAGGATATGTGTTATGAGGAAGCCTTTGCTGACGCAAAACCACCGATTTGAAGGCGCCGAAAAGACTGAAAAATCGCATAAGGGGAACTGGAAGAGGAGCGATTGGCGAGGGAGGCTTGGCCTCATGAGCGGGGTTTTGTGGTACAAGGAAGCCTTTGCTGACGCAAAGCCCAGCGATTTTGAAGGCGCCCAAAAACTTGGAAATCGCATAGGGGGAACTCGAAATACTGGAGTGATGATTATGAAGAGGGCAGGTTTCACTATGAAGCCTTTGCTAGCGCAAAGCCCAGCGATTTGAAGGCGCCGAAAAAAGCTTGGGGAGGATTTGTGAGGAAGAGGGCTTTGTGAGGAAGAGGGCTTGGTGAGAAAAAGGGCTTTGTGAAGAAGGGAGAGGCTTTGAGTTACAAGGAAGCCTTTGTGAGGTAGACTTTGAGTCAGGAGCGGGAATTTGTGCTACGAGGAGGGATTTGTGAAGGAGAGGGAGGATTTGTGGTACGAGGAAGCCTTTGTGAGCTAGGCTTTGAGTAGGGAGCGGGGATTTGTGCTACGGGGAGGGCGTTGTGTTGCGAGGAAGCCTTTGTGAGGTAGACTTTGAGTAGGGAGCGGGGATTTGTGCTACGGGGAGGGTTTGGTGTTGCGAGGAAGCCTTTGCTAACGCAAAGCCCAGCGATTTTGAAGGCGCCGAAAATCTTGGAAATCAGACAAGGGTAACTGGAATAGGAAGGCTTGGCTGGGGAGACTTGGCCTCACGAGCGGGGCTTTGTGTTACGAGGAGGGATTTGTGGTACGAGGAAGCCTTTGCTAGCGCAAAGTCCACCGATTTTGAAGGCGCCGAAAAAAGCTTGGGGAGGATTTGTGAGGGAGGATGGCTTGGTGATACGAGCGGGGATTTGTGAGGGGGCGTTGGGAGGTAGACTTTATGAGGAAGAGGGCTTTGTGAGGTAGGGGGAGGATTTGTGGTACGAGGAAGCCTTTGCTAACGCAAAGCCCAGCGATTTGAAGGCGCTGAAAAGCTTGGAAATCGCACAAGGGCAACTCGAAATACTAGAGTGATAACTGTGAAGAGGACAGGTTGCACTATGAAGCCTTTGCTAACGCAAAGCCCAGCGATTTTGAAGGCGCCGAAAAAAGATTGGGGAGGATTTGTGAGGAAGAGGGCTTGGTGAGCTAGGCTTTATGAGGAAGAGGGCTTTGTGAAGAAGAGGGAGGATATGTGGTATGAGGAAGCCTTTGCTGACGCAAAGCCCAGCGATTTTGAAGGCGCCGAAAAACTTGGGGAGAATTTGTGAGGAAGAGGGCTTGGTGAAGAAGAGGGAGGATTTGTGGTACGAGGAAGCCTTTGTGAAAAAGAGGGCTTTGAGTCGGGAGCGAGGCTTTGTGTTACAAGGAGGGCTTTGTGAGGAAGAAGGCTTTGAGTCAGGAGCGAGGCTTTGTGTTACAAGGAGGGATTTGTGAGGGAGGAGGGCTTGGTGAGGAAAAGGGCTTGGTGAGGTAGACTTTATGAGGAAGAGGGCTTTGTGAGGAAGGGAGAGGCTTTGAGTTACAAGGAAGCCTTTGCTAACGCAAAGCCCAGCGATTTTGAAGGCGCCGAAAAACTTGGGGAGGATTTGTGAGGAAGAGGGCTTGGTGAAGAAGAGGGAGGATTTGTGGTACAAGGAAGCCTTTGTGAAAAAGAGGGCTTTGAGTCACGAGGAAGCCTTTGCTGACACAAAGCCACCGATTTGAAGGCGCCGAAAAAATTGAAAATCAGACAAGGGTAACTGGAAGAGGAAGGCTTGGCCTCACCAGCGGGGCTTGGTGAAGAAGAGGGCTTTGAGTCAGGAGCGAGGCTTTGTGTTACGAGAAGGACTTTGTGGTACGGGGAAGCCTTTGCTAACGCAAAGCCAGCGATCTTGAAGGCGCCGAAAAACTTGGAAATCGCATAGGGGGAACTGGAAAGAGGAGCGATTGGCGAGGGAGGATTTGCGTCACAAGGAAGCCTTTGTGAAAAAGAGGGCTTTGAGTCACAAGCGGGGATTTGTGTTACGAGCGGGGATTTGTGAGGTAGACTTTATGAGGAAGAGGGCTTTGTGAAGAAGGGGGAGGATTTGTGGTACAAGGAAACCTTTGCTAGCGCAAAGCCCAGCGATTTGAAGGCGCCGAAAAAATTGAAAATCGCATAAGGGTAACTCGAAATAGTAGAGTGATAGCTGTGAATAGAACAGGTTTCACTTATGAAGACTTTGCTAGTGCAAAGCCACCGACTTGAAGGCGCCGAAAATTTAGGGAGGATTTGTGAGGAAGGGGGCTTTGTGAGGTAAGGGGCTTGCTGTTACGAGCGGGGATTTGTGTTACGAGGAGGAATTTGTGGTGCGAGGAAGCCTTTGCTAGCGCAAAGCCCAACGATTTTAAGGCGCCGAAAAAATTGAAAATCGCATAAGGGGAACTCGAAATAGTAGAGTGATAGCTGTGAATAGAACAGGTTTCACTTATGAAGACTTTGCTAGTGCAAAGCCACCGACTTGAAGGCGCCGAAAAAATTGAAAAATCGCATAAGGCTAACTGAAAGAGGAAGGCTTGGCTGGGAATGGGGAATTTAGGAAGTAGAGCACGTACAACCAACGGTTAGCTCTCATATAAGCCCCTTTTCAGCTGTGCAGAATTGATACGCCATGCATGCATTCATGAGGGATGGACACAAAAGATCAATCTTTTTGTGTTCTCTAAAATCGCCGCTCTAATCGCAAAAAGCAAACACAGTTTGTTTTTATCCACATAGGAAGACTGGGCTGGGAATAGGGAATATAGGGAATATAGGGAATATAGGGAGTAGAGCGCGTACGACCAACGGTTAGCTCTTATACAAGCCCCTTTTCGGCTGTGCGGAATTGATACGCCATGCATGCATTCATGAGGGATGGACACAAAGCATCAATCTTTTTGTGTTCTCTAAAATCGCCGCTCTAATCGCAAAAAGCAAACACAGTTTGTTTTTATCCACATAGAAAGGCTTGGCTGGGAATAGGGAATTTAGGAGTAGAGCATGTACAACCAACGGTTAGCTCTTATACAAGCCCCTTTTCGGCTGTGCGGAATTGATACGCCATGTATGCATTCATGAGGGATGGACACAAAGCATCAATCTTTTTGTGTTCTCTAACATCGCCGCTCTAATCGCAAAAAGCAAACACAGTTTGTTTTTATCTACATAGGAAGACTTGGCTGGGAATGAAGAATTTAGGAAGTAGAGCGCGTACAACCAACGGTTAGCTCTTATACAAGCCCCTTTTCGGTTGTGCGGAATTGATACGCCATGCATGCATTCATGAGGGATGGACACAAAAGATCAATCTTTTTGTGTTCTCTAAAATCGCCGCTCTAATCGCAAAAAGCAAACACAGTTTGTTTTTATCTACATAGGAAGGCTTGGCTGGGAATAGGGAATTTAGGAAGTAGAGCGCGTACGACCAACGGTTAGCTCTTATACAAGCCCCTTTTCGTCTGTACGGAATTGATACGCCATGCATACATTCATGAGGGATGGACACAAAGCATCAATCTTTTTGTGTTCTCCAAAATTGCCGCTCTAATCGCAAAAAGCAAACACAGTTTGTTTTTATCTACTAGGAAGGCTTGGCTGGGAATAGGGAATTTAGGAAGTAGAGCGCGTACGACCAACGGTTAGCTCTTATACAAGCCCCTTTTCGGCTGTGCGGAATTGATACGCCATGCATGCATTCATGAGGGATGGACACAAAAGATCAATCTTTTTGTGTTCTCTAAAATCGCCGCTCTAATCGCAAAAAGCAAACACAGTTTGTTTTTATCTACATAGGAAGGCTGGGCTGGGAATAGGGAATATAGGAAGTAGAGCGCGTACGACCAACGGTTAGCTCTTATACAAGCCCCTTTTCGTCTGTACGGAATTGATACACCATGCATGCATTCATGAGGGCTGGACACAAAGCATCAATCTTTTTGTGTTCTCTAAAATCGCTGCTCTAATCGCAAAAAGCAAACACAGTTTATTTTTATCTACATAGGAAGGCTGGGCTGGGAATAGGGAATTTAGGAAGTAGAGCGCGTACGACCAACGGTTAGCTCTTATACAAGCCCCTTTTCGTCTGTACGGAATTGATACACCATGCATGCATTCATGAGGGATGGACACAAAGCATCAATCTTTTTGTGTTCTCCAAAATCACCGCTCTAATCGCAAAAAGCAAACACAGTTTGTTTTTATCTACTAGTAAGGCTGGGCTGGGAATGGGGAATTTAAGAAGTAGAGCGCGTACAACCAACGGTTAGCTCTTATACAAGCCCCTTTTCGGCTGTGCGGAATTGATACGCCATGCATGCATTCATGAGGGATGGACACAAAGCATCAATCTTTTTGTGTTCTCTAAAATCGCCGCTCTAATCGCAAAAAGCAAACACAGTTTGTTTTTATCTACATAGGAAGGCTGGGCTGGGAATAGGGAATTTAGGAAGTAGTGCACGTACAACCAACGGTTAGCTCTCATATAAGCCCCTTTTCAGCTGTGCAGAATTGATACGCCATGCATGCATTCATGAGGGATGGACACAAAAGATCAATCTTTTTGTGTTCTCCAAAATCGCCGCTCTAATCGCAAAAAGCAAACACAGTTTGTTTTTATCCACATAGAAAGGCTTGGCTGGGAATAGGGAATTTAGGAAGTAGGGCGCGTACGACCAACGGTTAGCTCTCATATAAGCCCCTTTTCGGCTGTGCGGAATTGATACGCCATGCATGCATTCATGAGGGCTGGACACAAAAGATCAATCTTTTTGTGTTCTCCAAAATCGCCGCTCTAATCACAAAAAGCAAACACAGTTTGTTTTTATCTACTTGGGATATACAGTGAATGTAAACACCGTTAGAAAATATATGCCTCGTGAATCAAAGTCACCATCACCGACTTGGAAGATTTTTTTCAAACTCCATTGCAAGCATCTTTGTGCCGTGGACTTCTTTACTGTTCATAGCACTATTACAAAAAGGAAGCAAATACCCATCTGAAATGCTTTAAATCGGTGTTTCATGACATGCCTCTATCTTTCTTACTTTTTGCAACAGTCTCATACTTAATATCACTCTAAAAATAGATTTTTATTCGATGAATCCTCATCTAATTTTTTTAGAGAACTAGAGTCATTGTTATTTTCATCACCGCTATCACTAGTAATATTATCTTCATTGATGTATCTTGGGGGTTTAATGCCTTCTGGTCCAGGATCAGAAAACAGAAATGGATCACTTAGAAATATAGTTGGAAAGGCTCTTTTTGCAAAATTTGATGTCTGATTTAAATTTTCTTTAGGATGAGAAAACTCGCGATACATAGAGAGAAGACTAGGAAATTTTTGTAAGCAGAGTTCCTTTTCTATTTGATTTTCTTGAGAAATAGCATTGGAAGAAAAAGTTTGTAATTGAGATAACCAAATACTTTGCGCTTCACATCTGATTTTTGCTTCTTTTATTTTATAATAACTTTCCCATAAGAAAGGAAGTTGTTGCTTTTTTTTATTATTTTTATCAATACTTTTGAGAGAAAGGTTACAGAGGAAAGTATAGAAAGGAAATTTTTCATCTTTTTTCTCTAATTTATTCAGTAAATTTTTTATAGTATTTAAAGACTCTTTTTCCTGAAGACAAGCCACAGCTATGCGTATATGCTCAATGTGAGCTTTACTTTTTTGTTCTTTTGATAGGCCTTTCTCACGTATAATATCCTCTACAGTGGTTAGAATGCGCTCTTGGCTATTCATCTGTACATAGAGAATAAATAATTGGCGCAGTAAATCATTATCAAATTTTTCTTGTAAAGATTGTTGAATAAAATGGCTCGCAACTAAAAAAGAAGAAGGGCTAATACTAAGAAGCATCCCTAGGTTTTTAAGAACATTGGGGTCTTTGGGGTATTCTTTGTGGAGAGAATAAAATTCTTGGAGGGCAGAAACAAACTGCCCATCTTTAATTAGAAAATCTGCGTCACTTATACGATCTTTATTTGTATAGCAAAATTGAGTGAATAGAAAGAGAATACTGAATTGACACAAAAAAAATCTATATGTGTCGGCTATTTTGAAAGAATGTTTATTTTTCATACTTTTCTTTTACAAAGCACGATAATTCTTTTTATACATATCCCAAGTGCTTTTTATGATTTCTTCGATGGAAGAATGTTTTGCTCGCCAGCCAATAGTCGTATAAGCTAACTGCGAGCTAGAAATCAACTCTTCAGAATCTCCTTCTCTTCTTTCTCCATAGATATGGGGAATGCTTTTCCCACAAATTTTTTCACTGACTTCTAAAACTTCTTTTACAGAGTAACCCCGTTCTGTTCCTAAATTCAATTTAAGATCTTGGTCTGTTTTTAAAAGATATTGCATGGCTAGAAAGTGAGCATGACTAAGATCACTCACATGAATATAATCACGAATACAAGTACCATCCGATGTATGGTAGTCTCCTCCAAAAATAGTGAGTTTTTCTCTTTTCGCAATAGCTACTTCCATTATAATGGGAATGAGGTTGTTGGGATTCTTTTCTAAACCAGATACACGACCTGCTAAATCATAACCAGCTGCATTAAAATACCGTAGTAGTGCACAGCGTATTTTGTTTAAGCGAGAAAACCAGAGTAAATTTTGTTCAATATATTTTTTTGTGAAACCATAATAATTGACAGGATCACAGATGTGCTTTTCGTCAATGGGTAAGTAGCGAGGATTTCCGTAAACAGCAGCGGTGGAGCTCAATATAAAGTAACGACATGAGTTATATGAAAGATCTTCTATGAGCTGTAAACTTTTGCGAATATTTTGCTGGCAGTATTCTTCTGGTTGCTCCATAGATAGACCAGCTGCTTTAAGAGCAGCTAAGTGAAAGACAACTTTTGGCTGGAAATTTTTGAGAGCTTTCCGGCCTTTCTGAGAGCTATAGTCTTCTTCTAAAAAATGGTAGAGTTTTTGATCACGATATACGTTTTCTGGGCTACCCGTAGAAAGGTTATCTAAGATAAGAAGTTCGTGTCCTTCATCCAATAGCTCTAGAGCAATATGGCTTCCAATATAACCCGCTCCGCCAGTAATTGCTACTTTCATTTCAACTTCACTCTACCAAAGAGAGAAAATTTAAGGAAGGCGGATAAATTCAACGCGACGATTTTGTGCCCTATCTTTCTCAGATTTTTCTTTTCGGGCCAATTTAAGAAAACCATAGCCCTTGATGGGGATTCGTTTTTTATTTATCCCCGCTTTAACTAAAATAGTTTGTACCGCACGCGCTCTTTTTTGCGAAAGCTTTTTGTTGTAGTTTTCAGTAAATCTTGTGTCTGTGTGCCCTTCTATGCTTACCTTTAGATTGGGAAGCTTCTTTAAGATACGTATTACTTTTTGCAAGTCTTGATTTTTCGACAGCGAAACTTGACTGCTATTGGAACGAAAGTAGATGCGTATCTTATCTAGGCAAATAGCTTCTTCGTTTTTACATTTCCCTTCCTCTTGCACCGGAATTCGTTCTTGAAAATTTCTATTACTTCCGATCCTTTCTAAGGTAATCACATGTCTATCTTTTTTGCCTGATGGTATATTCTTTTGGTAGTTGAGAACAAACTCTTGCGGAATAAAACCGGGTGAACTCACTTGGATACGATATATTTTTCCAGATATTAGATAAGCTGAAAAATTATTTATCTCAGTGCGACTACCACTTTTTTCAGTAAAAACCCAGCTTCTTACAATTTGTGTGTTTTTTCCAAAATTGATTTTGATTGTTGCTTCTACACCCACAGTCTCTTGATATGCACCATCTTTTACTTGGCCTGTAAAGAGTATTTGACTGGGATGAAATAAGTATAGTGGTACGAGTGCGCGATAGATGTCAGAAAAACCAACTGCATTCCTATGCTTGTCCCAGTCACTGGAAAAGTAAGCCCATATCCCATCATGGCTCATGCTAAATCCTCCGTCATCATAGGGACTATTGAATGGATGAGGGAGAATTTTTGCACGACTCCAAGAATTTCTTTTATATACACTCATGTATAAATCATGTTGTCCCATACCACCGGGACGGTTTGAACTAAAAAACAGGACTTTCCCATCAGGGGATAGTCTAGGAGCTATTTCTTTAAAGTTTGTGTTGATATTTTCTCCGGCGTTTATCGGCTGCTTCCATTTACCTGTTTTAGAATTACGTTCACTAATCCAAAGATCATCTTGACCATATCCCCCTGGGCGATTAGAGGTGAAGACTAGATAATTTGCCTTATGAGAAAGAGTAGGCATGCTCTCGTCAAAATCACTGGTGATTTCACGGATGGGGCTTGGTTCGCTCCATGCATTCTTTTCTTTCTCGAAGCGGGTATGATATATAAAAAGAGTTCCTCTATGTAATTGTTCTTTAGATTCACCTTTTGTTTTAGCAAAACTGAAATACAATTCTCTAGCTAGAGAAGCGCTATAAACTAAACTAGGGAAGCCTTCAAATTGATCCGTGTTTACTGAAAAAGAAGCGGAAGCATCTGAGATGCTTCGATTTTTCTTTGGGGAATTGCCATCTAAAAAAGTTAGTCCTTTTAGGGGAAAAGATAAAGGAATGGGTTTCGTCCATAGTCCCTTTTCTCTAGGCCTTTTATAGTTTTTATTTTCACTAATCCATAAGTTAAACCCATCTTCACTACCAGGTCGGTCGGACTGAAAGACCAAGTAACGTCCATTTGAACTAACTTGAGGGGCGTACTCCTCCTTGAGCGTATTCAAGGACACTATATTTTCAATATTTCCCAGCGTAGGGATGATTTCATTACTATCATGAACAGAGAGCTCTTGCCTAGGTAAGGGTTGTATTTTTGTTGGGACCTCTTGGCCATATTGCACAAATGGAAGTAGAAAAAGAGTGAGTATAAAATAAAATTTTATTTGCATAAATATATTATGTTGGAATAGAGCCACAGTAAAAAAATCTAACAACAACAAATTTTATTTTGCGGTCAATCCCCTCTCGCTATGTATCTCGCTATGTATCTCACTATGTAACAAGAGTCCTTGTATCATCAAAGAGAGAACAACGATAGAAACGATAGAAGTGTGGATTTGACATAAAGTGCATGTACATAACCTATTCTATTTTATATTGCGAAGGTACTGTTGGCGTTTTTCGAAAAGAGAATCGAGTTCTTTACCAGTTTCTGGAATAAAGCCAAATACATTTTGCCACATGCGCTTACTCTCCATGCAAAGGTAGAGGAAAATATTTGGGTCTACGGATTCAATCTTTTTTTTTAGAGAAAGAAACATCTCTTGTCGCTGATTTTTATAATAACGATATTTTCCATCACTTCCCCTGCTCATCTCTCCTTGACGAATTAAAGTGTCTTGGGGGAAGCGAGCTTGAATCACTTCCTTTAAAGAGGAAGTATAGCGAAAACTACCAATGGACATCCAAGCTATGGCGTTTGGATTGATAAAATTAAATATAGTCTCAATAAGATTATGATATTGCTTTTTCCAATCTTCAAAATAGATAAGTGGATCTAAATGAAAAGCTACTTTATAGCCTGCTTCTTGTGCTTTTTGTGCTGCGATCAGACGTTGTTCCAAACTAGCCGTTCCTTTTTCAATTTGTTCGATAACTGTTTCCGGATTAAGAGACCAAGAAATCACCGTACGACCTTTATGTTCTAAGTTCAGAAGGCCGTCCACATGGGGTGATTTTGTTTTTAGCTCTAGCGTTGCATTGGGGAGTTTAGAAAAGTAATCCACCATGAGAGCAGCCTGACCCGTTAGGGGCTCTAGAGCAAGGGAATCCGTATATTCCCCTGTTCCCATACGAAATGGATTTTTTTTCCCATGAGTGATCTTATCAATTTCTAAAAAGACATCCTCTATATTGCCATGCAGAGTCATGAGAGGGTTATTCAAAAAGCCTTGAAGGTAGCAGTATTGGCAATCGTAAAGACAACCTTGCCCTAAATGAATCACAAAGTACTGGCAACAAACCATACCATCTGAGCCGGGACAGGATGAAAAAAAGCGTCCCCTAAAAGGATAGACTAGTAGCTCTTGGTGAGAACTTTGATCTCCTGCTATTCTATGTTTCTTTAGTATAGAATTAGGATCAGTTACATATTCAATCTGTGTTGTCTCTGTTTCCCTTCGATGGAGAATATTTTGGAGAATATTTTGTGCTAAAACTCCATCCCTAAGACTTTCGTCTATGTAAATGCGTTGGATTTCCTTTATATCATACATCTTAGGAGTTTCTTGCCGATAAAAAATGACCTAGGTTTTTCAATTCAAGAGTATAGCTTTTTTCTTGTCGTGGTCCCTCTTCCAGTTTGATAGCCAATATTTCAATTTCCTCTTGCAATTGTTGGCACATCAATTGGCTTCTTTCTAGACCAAAGACATTGGGATAACTGAGTTTATTTGTATCTTTTTTAGTTGCCTTACCCATAAGCTTTGTGTTTCCACTTTTGTCCAGAAGATCATCTTTAATTTGGAATAGCATACCTAATTGGATTCCGTACTTTCTATATTCACTAGTATTTGTGCACCCCGATAACATTCCTCCCAGTTCACAGCAAGTAGAAAAGAGAGCAGCTGTTTTTTTATGATGAATTTCTTGTAGAAGAGAAGGGGCTTTTTGAGGTTGTTTCGCCACCGTCTTTTCTTTTTCATAGTTGAGATCCATCGCCTGCCCAGCTACCATACCCTCTACACCACAGCCTCTAGAAAGGCTTAGAATAAGACCTTGGAGATTTAGAGACGGGTCTTCTTGTGATGCTTTCACAAGGAATTCAAAAGCAAGGCTGTTCAACCCATCTCCTGCTAAAATAGCGGCCCACTCTGAAAATTGAATGTGGCAAGTGGGTTTACCTCTACGGATTTCATCGTTATCCATAGCTGGTAAATCATCGTGTATGAGTGAATAGGTGTGAATGGCTTCCACAGCAGAAGCGACGTAAAAAGCACTTTTATTTTTATCTACATCTGCTGTTAAACCAGCGCAAAGAAAAACAAGACAAGGTCGTATTCGTTTTCCTCGGCCACTCAGGCTGTATATAATGGGCTCTGCTAATTGAGGAACAGAGAGAGCGCGAAGAGTTGGTATAATCTCTTTCTCAAGAAAGGAAGAAAAAGCTTCTGCGATTTCATTGAGCGTTTTTTTGATCTGTAAGTTTGGAGACACACTTTCTAAAAAGCTGTAGAGCCATTTTCCTTATCATTTCCGTCCCTTTCTCTTTTCTTTTCTTTTTGATTTTGAGGAGAGATAGTGTCTTTTATAGGATTACAGGGAGAATGTTCGGGGCTCGCAGCCTCTAACCACCATTTTTTGTGTATAAGTGTACCATCGTCAGCTATAAATCTACGATGAATAAAATGCTGATTGTCTTCGTAAAGGCTGAAAGTTGGGTCACACTCTTGAAAAGGGGAGGATGGATCTGCAGGAGGTGAAATTGTATCGATTAAATCGCAAGCAACAACTGAAAAAAGAATACCCAAAGCTAAAGCATAGCGGGAGATAGATTGCACTCTGAAAAACATAGAATAGACTCTACTATAGAGTGATATTGTGAAGTGTGAGTCAATTATTTATCGACAGTTCAATATTATGCGTTTAGCTGTATTGTGAAACCAAATCAAAGCAAGACAGCTTTTCATGAAAAAAGAATGCTGATTTACTGGGAGTTCCTAGGACTGTTGGAAAAAGAATACGAAAGACAGAAGTAATGTTGTAAAACGCCGGTTTGAGGCATTTCATGGGGCTTTGTAAAATGTAAATAATTACAAATAGAGTGCTGTGAAGTGCCGATTTAAAGCATTTTAGACGTGCAATTTTCAAGGGTGTAAATAGACCTTCATTGGGACTGTTGCGAATAGAGTAGGTATCTCTAAAATTTGTTCCGACGTACCGAGCGATATGGTAGACTTTATTAAAACAAAGACCACCCCTCCCAAAATCACCTTTCGTACCTTCCGTTGTGATATTTAACCTTTACAGTATGGGTTAGCTGTGATATACAGCATTCGTGGCTGTCAGGACAAAAGTCAGAGCGGGAACTAGACCCAAGCGTCCACCCCTCCCCTTTGTTGCGCCCGAACTTCACTATGCTACCAAGGAAGATACTGCTAAGATAGAAACCAAAATTGCTCAGCTCAGAACAGAGCTGAAGACAGATATCGCCAAATTAGAAACTAAAATTGCTAATCTCAGAACAGAGCTAAAGTCAGACATTGTCAATCTCAGAACAGAGCTAAAATCAGACATTGCAAATTCCAAAGCCCATATTATCATGTGGGTAGCTGGTCTGCAATTAGCGAGTATTGGTATCATCATTGCTGTTTTGAAGTAGAAGTACATTAGGTGTTGTATTTATTCACTTGATTGAATAGCAATTTTCAGCTATTCGTAAACAGTCCATAATAAATGACCTTCCCCCAAAAGAGTGGACAGTCCACTTTAAGTTATAGAGGAAGAGAACATGGGTTTTATAAGATCGAAACAAACACTATCAAGGCGTCAGCTAAACGCTATGATGAACAATTTAAGAAGGATACGGTAGACTACTGGATCAAAAAGAAGAGATTAGCAAAAGAGGTCAGTGAAGCTTTTGAGGTATCTGAAACTACACTCTATAAATGGCGTAGGAAATATGAGTTTAATAACTCTGATCCTAATCGTTCTATAGAGGCGGAATTATCTAGGCTTCGCAAAGAGAATTCCGAACTTCGTCAAGAAAGGGATATCTTAAAAAAGTCGGTAGCCATTTTCATAAAACCACAGAAATGAAGTTTCAATTTATTAAGAAACATCGCTCCTCATTTCCTGTGCAGAAAATGTGCTCTTTATTCACTATTTCAAGGAGCGGTTTTAATGTTTGGGTAAAACATAAAACAAGTAAAAGGGCTTTCGAGACACAAAAACTTGAAAATATGATTAGAGATATTTTTCATAAGTTTAAGGGTATTTATGGCTCTCCAAGGATTACGTCAGAATTGCATGATATGCGATGTAAGGTTTCAGAAAATAGAGTAGCTAAAGTCATGAGAAATATAGGACTTTCTGTCCAAATTAAGCCTAAATTCAAGGTTCTGACTACAAATTCAGCTCATGCTTACCCTATTTCTAAGAACCTACTAGGACAGGAATTTAATATCCTTGAACCTAATAAGGTCTGGGTTTCTGATATTACTTACATTAAATCAGCCGTAGGTTGGTTATATCTATGCGTGATACTTGATTTATGTAGCAGAAAAATAGTTGGTTGGTCTCTTACAGATCACATGAGAACAGAAATGGTCCTATAAGCTTCGCCTAGAAGCTTTGGACAGAGCCGTTTCTCAAAATAAGCCCTTAAAATAAGCCTATGAAGGGTCTGATTTTTCATTCTGACAGGGGAAGTCAATACGCGAGTTATCAATTTAGGAGCAAGCTTGATAAATATGGATTTGTATCCAGTATGAGCCGCAAAGGTAACTGCTATGATAATGCTGTTGCGGAGTCTTTTTTTGGGAGTTTAAAAATAGAGGAGGTACATAAAAATACATATCTAAATATATTTGAAGTTAGGAGGAATATTTTTGAGTATATTGAGGTATTTTATAATAGGCCTGGAAATAGAAAACATTCATTTTTAGGATATAAGAGTCCTATCAAATTTGAGGAAGAATATTATGCTGCTTAATGAAAAAAAAGCTAAAAAAGACTGTACAAAATATTGGGGGAAGGTCATAAACTAATTCTCTTTCTTGTAATAAATCCTGCATTGCTCGTTTGCTTTCTTAAAGATAGCCTGACGCAATATGGGACTGTTGCGAATAGAGTAGGTATCTCTAAAATTTGTTCCGCCGTACTGAGCGATATGGTAAACTTTACTAAAACAAAGTCTGCCCCTCCCAAAATCACCTTTCGCACCTTCCGTTGTGATATTTAACCTTTACAGTATGGGTTAGCTGTAATATACAGTATACATGCCCATCAGAACAAGAGTCAGAGCGGGAACTAGACCCAAGCGTCCACCCCTCCCTTTTGTTGCGCCCGAAGAACACTATGCTACCAAGGAAGATACTGCTAAAATAGAAACCAAAATTGCCCAGCTTGAAACCAAAATTGCTAATCTCAGAACAGAGCTAAAGTCAGACATTGCAAATTCCAAAGCCCATATTATCATATGGGTAGCTGGTCTGCAATTAGCGAGTATTGGTATCATCATTGCTGTTTTGAAGTAGAAGTACATTAGGTGTTGTATTTATTCACTCAATTGGATAGCAGTTTTCAGCTATTCGTAAACAGTCCATAATAAACTAATCCGTTTTCTTGTAATAAATTCTGCATTGATCGTTTGCTTTCTTAAGATGGCCTGGCACAATATGGGACTGTTACGAATAGAGTAGGTATCTCTAAAATTTGTTCCGACGTACTGAGCGATCATGGTAGACTTTACTAAAACAAAGCCCACCACTCCAAAAATCGCCTTCCCCACCTTCCGTTGTGGTATTTCCCCTTTACAGTATGGGTTAGCTGTAATATACAGCACCAATGGCCGTCAGACCAAAAGTCAGAGCGGGAACTAGACCCAAGCGACCAGCTCTCCCTTTTGTTGAGCCTGAACTTCACTATGCTACCAAAGCAGATGTTTCTGACTTGAAAACAAAGCTAAAGACAGATATCGCCAAATTAGAAACCAAAATTGCCAATCTCAGAACAGAGCTAAAGTCAGACATTGCAAATTCCAAAGCCCATATTATCATGTGGGTAGCTGGTCTGCAATTAGCGAGCATTGGCATCATCATCGCTGTTTTGAAGTAGAAGTACATAGGTGTTGTATTTATTCACTCAATTGGATAGTAGTTTTCAGCTATTCGTAAACATTCCATAAATAAACTAATTCTCCTTCTTGTAATAAATTCTGCATCGCTTGTTTGTTTTTTTAAGATGGCCTGACACTATATGGGACTGTTACGAATAGAGTAGGTATCTCTAAAATTTGTTCCGACGTACTGAGCGATATGGTAAACTTTACTAAAACAAAGCCCGCCCCTCCCAAAATCACCTTTCGCACCTTCCGTTGTGATATTTAACCTTTACAGTATGGGTTAGCTGTAATATACAGCACCCATGGTCGTCAGACCAAAAGTCAGAGCGGGAACTAGACCCAAGCGACCAGCTCTCCCTTTTGTTGAGCCTGAACTTCACTATGCTACCAAGGAAGATACTGCTAAGATAGAAACCAAAATTGCTAATCTCAGAACAGAGCTGAAGGGAGATATTGCAAATTCTAAAGCCCAGATTATTATGTGGGTGGCTGGTCTGCAATTAGCGAGCATTGGTATCATCATCGCTGTTTTGAAGTAGTGATTTTTGGCATCTGATCGTATGTTTTCCCAAATAGAGATCGTCCATTTTTTTTTCTTGTTTTTTACCCCCCCACTGCTTAAAGAAAAATGCCGTATTTGTTTCCTGGCACTGTTTTTTAATATCTAAGACCCATTCTTCTTTCATTTCTCTTGGATTAGGGCCGCTTTCCCCGCCGACAATCACCCAGTCAATGCCTGATAATTTTATTTTTGGGATTGCTTCCAGCAACGGTTCGCAAGATAGAAACTTGATTTTTGCATCTGTTTTTCTTAAGGAACTTATCCTACTTGTAGTAGCCTTATTTTCTACAGAAACTCCCATCCATAATATTTTCACTCCAAGAAAGCCCATCACTGAGAGATTGTAATCTTTTAGCTCTTTTCGTCAAAACTTGAAACACATGCCTAGGATTATTATTCATAACGTGAAACACCCTTTTAATAAAATTTTCTGAGATTTCCTCATGAAATAAATCACTCATAGAATTCATAAAAATAACTTTAGGCTTACTCCAATGGTATGGAATATTTAGAGGACCGGTATGTTCTGACCTTTCCCCAAAAGAGTGGACAGTCCACTTTAAGCTATGGAGGAAGAGAACATGGCTTTTATAACATGGGAACAAACACTATCAAGGCGTCAGCTAAACGCTATGATGAACAATTTAAGAAGGATACGGTATAGACTTACTGGATCAGTAATAAGCTTTTAGCAAAAGAAGTCTATAAAGCTTTTGAGGTATCTGAAGCTACACTCTATAATAAGCATAGAAAACAGTCATTTTTAGGATATAAGAGCCCTATCAAATTTGAGGAAGAATACTGTGCTACTTAATGAAAAAAAAGCTAAAAAGGACTGTACAAAATATTGGGGGAAGGTCAGTCGGTTGCATCATTCAAATTCGGCAACCCTATGACAGTCATTAGCCACACTCTGTAGAAGTGATAAATAAGTGCAACAACTCCTATGTATTAGAAAAAAAGGGAAAGACGGTTATACTATATGTTTTTGTAAAAAGCTAAGCAATTGTGGTTTCGGCATAAGACGAGCCACACGGTCCACGATGCTACCGCCTTTATATAAAATTAGAGTTGGTATGGCTGTTATTCCAAGTTTCTGTGGAATGAGTTGGTTATCATCAACGTTCATCTTTGCAAAACTGACTTCACTAACTTCAGAAGAGAGTTCATCAATAATAGGTGAAAGCACTTTACAAGGGCCACACCACTCCGCCCAAAAATCTACAAGTACTAGGCCCGTTTTGGTTACATCATCATAGTTGTCATCGCTAATCGTTTGAACTGCCATATTCGCTTTTCTCAGGGGGACTGTGCTTTTTGAAGAGGGTAACTGTCAAGTGATTACGATCCTTTTTTCTGTTTTTTCTTTTTCATAATATTTTCAATTTTTTCCGCAATACTACTTAGCGATGTTTCTAGGCGCTTACTCGCTTTATCGTTTCCCAGTAACATATAAGTGCTCTTCTGCATTTCAAAAATATCACGTATTTTATATAAGTCATCAATTTCTTGTGTACTAAGTTCATGGCGGGAGCGAAATTCTTGGGCTGTATTTTGCGCTTCAGTCATGAGTCGTTCTAGGTAGTCGTGTACTATCTTGTAAATGGGTTCGTTAGGATCTTTTGAGCGTTGGAGTAGCTTAAAATCAAACCAATTTTTGGAAAAGGTAATAAAGCGATAGTGCATGTCTGGAAAAGACCAACGCCATTTAGAATTTTCTCCCAAAGCTGCTTTTATATTTGTAATGGCATCTTGTAATTCGGAAAAAAAATGTAGCTTGTGTTGTGCTTCTAACCCATCTAGACTCTCAAGGAACTCTTGATTTTCTGTGACTGAGGAGTTTAGGTTTGTTCCAAAAACTTTGTTTAGTTCACTAATGCATCCTGAAAGCTCTTTTCTCCCATTATTTAGGTAGGTGCTATTTTTAGCTCCTTGGATTTTTTCAGTTAACTCGGACATAAGGATACAGGTGTTTGAGTATGCGATAGAATGCATGGCACTTTTGATGATGAAGAATGGGAGGAGTTTTTTATTTTTTCTGGCTTCCGTTTTCGCAGAGGTAATTTCTTTTTTTAGCTTTTCGATTTGTTCCTTGTAGGGCTTGGCCCTCTCTTCCATAAGTTCACGTTTCTCAGCACTAACAGCCATGATTCATTGTGGCTTTTCCAACTATCCCGGCAATACTTTTTCAGAATAAGAAAGTTATTTTTCTTTTCGATAGCATTTGCTAGCCTATAAGGGGCGTGCCTCCCATTTGTAGGAAAAATTATGTTGTACTGTAGGCAAGAAGTTTGAGGTTAGGCTCCGCTAGGTTTCTCAAAAGAAGGAAGTGAGAGTTTGGGAAATTTAGCGTCCATCCAGAGATGGATGAGGGCCAAACGAATAGAGATGCGGAAGTATTCGAGGCTACGATAAAGAAAAGAGGGACAGGAGTTGAAGTGGGGAAAAAAAATATGCCCTAAGTACGGAGATACTCTGAAATTTCAAGGTAGCCGTAAACGTAAATTGTATGTAGGAAAAGGGGTTAGCATAGAGATTTCTCAGGCATACTATACCTGTAAGTATACCTATCAACGCCTAATCTTTTGATTAGGCCGCCGATTGCGTGTTCTATGATATGTCCTTTGCTTACTGATCGCTTTATTTGCAAACCTCAGGCCAGATGGACTCTGGACAGCGAATAAAAATATGTGGATAGTACCCCATATGGTATTGATATTCTCCCGGAAAGACTATTGTCCGATGCCGATAGACTAAATACTGTTAGAAGATAAATGACAGCATTTGAGAAAAAAGAGGCAATACAGTATTTGATCAAAATTCTAGTCAAATGAGATTTGGAAATGTTTATAGAACATAAGAGACACTGATTTGTAGTCTTACGTTAATAAGATACGATTTTCCTATAGTTATCATGGCCACAAATAAAAAGATAACCCTTACCCTCGATACCTTCTTTAAGATACAATGCACTGAGTTTTTTGAGGCGTTAGGTTTCAGGTACTCACAGAAGTCGAGTTATTCAAACAGCCTAGACGCTTGGATGTATTGATTATCGAGGGAGGGGAAGGAGCTTCGCAACAGCCCCAAGAAGGAACACAGACAAAACATGCCATGCACAAGAAGTTTCATCTTTTGGATTATTTCCAGAAATATAATTTAATCGGTTATAAGTCTTTTCGTGATCGCTTTTCTATTTCGGATATTCGAGATGCCATGATCTATCATCAAAGCTATTTGAATTTAGAAAAGAAAGCAAATGAAGCCAACAGTACAATTAGCCTGATAGTATCCCAAAAACCATCTAATAAAGCCATAAAAGTTTCTAAGTGAGACTACAAGCAAAGTATCGCAACAAGTAAAAGGACGCTATGTGATCGACTACCAAGCATTCAAGGTTTATATTTTAAACATTGAGGAAGCTCCACTAAATGACAGCCTGGATGGTATTTTCTTGTCAGAGTTTGTTAAGGATAAAAAGAAAATTACCATGCCAGCTGATGTACGAAGAGGACTGGTTACTGATAAAAAAATCGTCGACATACTAGAAGAAGGGCTTAAAACTAGGTTAGTTACCTTTGAAGGGAGGATATTAGATATGGGAGCAGTTGCAGACATCACAAAATATGTTTTACCTGAATTGGAAAAGGCAGAAGCCAGAGGTAAGGCAGAAATCTTTAAAAAAATGTACGCTAACGGCCAGTCCATATCTCAAATTTCTTCTATGACCAGTCTTTCAAAAGCAGAATGCCAACGCATGCTGTCTTTCGCCCACCATGAAAATGACCCCATAAAAAAGTAAAAATAGAGGGACTGTTACAAAATACAAAAAACAAGAGAAATGCTTGCCTTGAATCTGCATAGAACGCCTTGAAACGACATTTTATGACGTTTGATTTACAGTTCTTTGCATTTCATTTCGCAACAGCCTTGCCTTTTTCGCGCCCTTAAAGTCGTGAGCTTTGCTCCAGCAAAGCCTACCACAGGTAAGTTCCCTTTAGGAAAGCTCCCAAGAGAGCCCACAATATGTATCCATTTTTTGGGAGCACTTATAAAAAAACATCGACGAACTAGTGAATTAGGGGGTATCATATCACTATGACAACAAAACAAAACAAGATTTCTTTTATCACCTATTCGCTGATATTTACCCTGATGTTCGCCTGCGGCAATAGTGGCGGCGGTGGTGGTGGCTCAGACACAGGACTCACAGTACAATTAGCTTTAGAGTGTAATAGCACTAACTGCACCACGAACAGAGAGATCACCAATACAATCAAAGATGATTATCTGCCTACGTATACAGTGAGCAGAAATGGAGATCTCACTTCTGACTTGATACTTACCATGAAGTGGAGTGTTTCATCCTCGAACGGGAACGGTATGGCTACTAAATACTATGGTGATATTGGTTTCTTCGGCTCTCAGCCTAATCAAGGGTATCCGGTCCTGTATAAGTTTTATTTTATCAGTGGTGGAACCAGAATAAGCACAATACAAGGCATTGTCGTTGATGATATGGCTCAGACATTTACCATTACAATCCCAGCTGGAGTTAGTAGCCAATCCTTTCGCCTAAAACCATCCCAGGAGCCTTATGCAAGCACACCAGTAAGCGACAGAGCTACTCCTGGCTCCTTTGGTACCATTAATATAGAAATTGAGAATATTGTGACCGCCAACAGTGGCCATACTGTATCTACTACTGCTTCCTCTGAGGAATTAAAAATCAACTATGATAATAAACCAATAGACAGCGATAATTGAGCTTTGCTTGAGAGGGATGATCAAGAGTGTACCCAAGAAAATATGCGATTGGCTCCTTAGTTTTATTTTGGCTATTTCTTTCTTTTTTGACTAGTTGTTCGAAAGAGTCGAACGCCAGTCAAACTTCTTTTGAAGAGGATGTCCCTGAGGATGCCCCTATCAATATCGGTAAGGCAGAAATCTTTAAAAAGATGTACGCTAATGGCCATTTCATATCTCAAATTTCTTCTATGACCGGTCTTTCAGAAGCGGAATGCCAACGCATGCTACATTTCACCCACCATGAAAATGACCCCATAAAAAAGTAAAAATAGAGGGGCTTTGCAAAATACAAAAAACAAGAGAAATGCTTGTCTTAAATCTGTATAAAATGCCTTAAAGTGACATTTTATAACGTTTGATTTGCAGTTCCTTATATTTCGCACCAGCCTTGTCTTTTTCGTGCCCTTAATATTGGGAGCTTTGCTCTAGCTTTACCTTGGTAAACCCATCCAATCGTAAAGCCTACCACGAACGCCTCCCAACATTTCGTACCTGCCTTGCCTTTTTCGCGCCCTTAAATATCGGGGCTTTGCCCCAGCAAAGCCTACCATAGCAAATCTTCCCAAGATAACCTCCCAGCTTCGCCTGTTTCCCATGTGAGCCTTACCTTTTTCGCGCCCTTAAAATCGCTAGCTTTGCTCAGCAAAGCCTACCACAGAACGCCTTCCACAATAGGCATCCATTTTTGGGGAACACTTACAAAAAAAATTGACAAAATAATGAATGAAGGGACACGACGCCGCTATGCAAATAAAGTGGAACAAGATTTCTTTTATCCTTTATTCGCTGATATTTACCCTGACGTTTGCCTGTGGTAATAGTAGCGGTGGCTCAGACGCGGAACCGCCACCCGTAGTACAATTATCTTTAGCGTGTCGTAGTGGTAGCACTTACTGTACCCCTACTAACAAACGGATGACCAATACAATCAAAGATGACAATCTGCCCGCGTATACAGTAAGCAGAAGTGGAGGGCAAACCACTTCTCCCGTAACGGTTACCTTGGAGTGGACTATCACATCCCAGCACATGGGCCCAACGGAGACTGTGTACTCTGATAATCACGAAAACTTCGGCACTTCAGCTACTATGGATGTTTTGGGTGGTGGTTTGTATGCCTTTCAATTTCTAAAAGGTTCCAGTGGCACGAGCACTGAGATGAGCAAATTGGAAACCGTCGATGTTGGGGCTCAGACATTTACCATTACAATCCCAGCTGGAGCGACTAGTAGCTCTAGCTTTCGCCTAGAACCATCCCAGTTGCCTAGGTATCGTACCAACGTAGCATATAAGTATAGCATTACGAGTAACCCCGGCACCGCCATCCCCACCTCTGGCACCGTTGGTATTTCAGTGATAGCCAACAGTGGCTATATTGTATCTACTGTAGCTTTCTCTGAGGAATTAACAATCGAGTATAATTATGATACGATAAACCAAGATGATTGAGCTTTGCTTGAGGGATGGTCGAGAGTGTGCCAAAGAAAATATGCGCTTGGCTCCTTAGTTTTATTTTTACTATTTCTTTCTTTTTTGACTAGTTGTTCGCAAGAGTCAAACGCCAGTCAAACTTCTCTTGAAGATGATGTCCCCGATGAGGATGCCCCTATTGATGTCGCTACAACTGAAGCTGACATCTATTAGCCAAAATCAGGGCCTATAATGGGTACAGTGGTGAATGGGGAAAAAACAAAACACATCCATCATACTGTTGCCCAGAATAGATGTTTATGAGACGAAGGAATATTTTCGAATTCGTCGGTGGAATCCTCGCTGGAATGCTCGGTGGAAGAATAATAGTAAATTCATGACCGGCTGGGGTATTTCGGAATTACCCAGAACCAACCAAAATATATATCACTAAACTGATAAACAAAGGAAGCCTTGTTGGCGTTTTTGCTTGAGAAAAGCATGTTTCACACCAGCCTTACCTTTTTCGCGCCCTTAAATATCGGGGCTTTGCTTCAGCAAAGCCTACTACAGCAAAGTTTCCCTATCAAAGCTCTCCACAGAACGCCTCCCACCATGAGCAAGCTCCCCAACATAAGCAAGTCTTCCAAAGGCAAGCCTCGCCTTTTTCACGCCCTTAAAATCGCGGGCTTTGCCTCAGCAAAGCCTACCATAGATGTTTTCTTCCCCCAAAAGAGGTCAGTGAAGCTTTTGAGGTATCTGAAACTACACTCTATAAATGGCGTAGGAAATATGAGTTTAATAACTCTGATCCTAATCGTTCTATAGAGGCGGAATTATCTAGGCTTCGCAAAGAGTGTTCTGAACTTCGTCAAGAAAGGGATATCTTAAAAAAGTCGGTAGCCATTTTCATAAAACCACAGAAATGAAGTTTCAATTTATTAAGAAACATCGCTCCTCATTTCCTGTGCAGAAAATGTGCTCTTTATTCACTATTTCAAGGAGCGGTTTTAATGTTTGGGTAAAACATAAAACAAGTAAAAGGGCTTTCGAGACACAAAAACTTGAAAATATGATTAAGGATATTTTTCATAAGTTTAAGGGTATTTATGGCTCTCCAAGGATTACGTCAGAATTGCATGATCTGGGATGTAAGGTTTCAGAAAATAGAGTAGCTAAAGTTATGAGAAATATAGAACTTTCTGCCCAAATTAAGCCTAAATTCAAGGTTCTGACTACAAATTCAGCTCATGCTTACCCTATTTCTAAGAACTTACTAGGACAGGAATTTAATATCCTTGAACCTAATAAGGTCTGGGTTTCTGATATCACTTACATTAAATCAGCCGTAGGTTGGTTATATCCATGTGTGATACTTGATTTATGTAGCAGAAAAATAGTTGGTTGGTCTCTTACAGATCACATGAGAACAGAAATGGTCATAGAAGCTTTGGACAGAGCTGTTGCTCAAAATAAGCCTAAGAAGGGTTTGATTTTTCATTCTGACAGGGGAAGTCAATACGCGAGTTATCAATTTAGGAGCAAGCTTGATAAATATAGATTTGTATCAAGTATGAGCCGCAAAGGTAACTGTTATGATAATGCTGTTGCGGAGTCTTTTTTTGGGAGTTTGAAAATAGAGGAGGTATATAAAAATACATATCTAAATATATTTGAAGTGACCTTCCATTACGATATTTAACCTTTACAGTATGGGTTAACTGTGATATACAGCATTCGTGGCCGTCAGAACAAAAGTCAGAGCGGGAACTAGACCCAAGCGACCAGCCCTCCCTTTTGTTGCACCTGAAGAACATTACGCTACCAAGGAAGATACTGCTAAGATAGAAACCAAAATTGCTCAGCTCAGAACAGAGCTGAAGACAGATATCGCCAAATTAGAAACTAAAATTGCTAATCTCAGAACAGAGCTAAAGTCAGACATTGCAAATTCCAAAGCCCATATTATCATATGGGTAGCTGGTCTGCAATTAGCAAGTATTGGTATCATCATCGCTGTTTTGAAGTAGAAGTACATAGGTGTTGTATTTATTCACTTGATTGGATAGTAGTTTTCAGCTATTCGTAAACATTCCATAGTAAACTAATTCTCCTTCTTGTAATAAATTCTGCATCGCTCGTTTGCTTTTTTAAGATGGCCTGACACAATATGGGACTGTTCCGAATAGAGTAGGTATCTCTAAAATTTGTTCCGACGTACTGAGCGGTATGGTAGACTTTACTAAAACAAAGCCCACCCCTCCCAAAATCACCTTTTGACCTTCTATTACGATATTTAACCTTTACAGTATAAGTTATCTGTAATATACAGCACCCATGGCCGTCAGAACAAAAGTCAGAGCGGGTGTCAGACCTAAGCGACCAGCCCTCCCTTTTGTTGCGCCAGAACTTCACTATGCTACCAAGGAAGATACTGCTAAGATAGAAACCAAAATTGCTCAGCTCAGAACAGAGCTAAAGTCAGACATTGCAAATTCCAAAGCCCAGATCATCATGTGGGTGGCTGGTCTACAATTAGCGAGCATTGGCATCATCATCGCTGTTTTGAAGTAGAAGTACATAGGTGTTGTATTTATTCACTCAATTGGATAGTAGTTTTCAGCTATTCGTAAACATTCTATAATAAACTAATCCACTTTCTTGTAATAAATTCTGCATTGCTCGTTTGCTTTTTTAAGATGGCCTGACACTATATGGGGCTGTTGCGAATAGAGTAGGTATCTCTAAAATTTGTTCCGCCGTACTGAGCGATATGGTAGACTTTACTAAAACAAAGCTCGCCCCTCCCAAAATCACCTTTCCCACCTTCTATTACGATATTTAACCTTTACAGTATAAGTTATCTGTAATATACAGCACCCATGGCCGTCAGAACAAAAGTCAGAGCGGGTGTCAGACCTAAGCGACCAGCCCTCCCTTTTGTTGCGCCAGAACTTCACTATGCTACCAAGGAAGATACTGCTAAGATAGAAACCAAAATTGCTCAGCTCAGAACAGAGCTGAAGACAGATATCGCCAAATTAGAAACTAAAATTGCTAATCTCAGAACAGAGCTAAAGTCAGACATTGCAAATTCCAAAGCCCATATTATCATATGGGTAGCTGGTCTGCAATTAGCAAGTATTGGTATCATCATCGCTGTTTTGAAGTAGAAGTACATAGGTGTTGTATTTATTCACTTGATTGGATAGTAGTTTTCAGCTATTCGTAAACATTCCATAGTAAACTAATTCTCCTTCTTGTAATAAATTCTGCATCGCTCGTTTGCTTTTTTAAGATGGCCTGACACAATATGGGACTGTTCCGAATAGAGTAGGTATCTCTAAAATTTGTTCCGACGTACTGAGCGGTATGGTAGACTTTACTAAAACAAAGCCCACCCCTCCCAAAATCACCTTTTGACCTTCCCCCAAAAGAGTGGACAGTCCACTTTAAGTTATGGAGGAAGAAAACATGGGTTTTATAGCATGGAAACAAACACTATCAAGGCGTAAGCTAAACGCTATGATGAATAATTTAAGAAGGATACGGTAGACTACTGGATCAAAAATAAGCTTTTAGCAAAAGAGGTCGGTGAAGCTTTTGAGCTATCTGAAACTACACTCTATAAATGGCGTAGGAAATATGAGTTTAATAACGTTGATCCTAATCGTTCTATAGAGGCGGAATTATCTAGGCTTCGCAAAGAGTGTTCTGAACTTCGTCAAGAAAGGGATATCTTAAAAAAGTCGGTAGCCATTTTCATAAAACCACAGAAATGAAGTTTCAATTTATTCAGAAACATCGCTCCTCATTTCCTGTGCAGAAAATGTGCTCTTTATTAACGATTTCAAGGAGCGGTTTTAATGTTTGGGTAAAACATAAAACAAGTACAAGGGCTTTCGAGACACAAAAACTTGAGAATATGATTAGAGATATTTTTCATCAGTTTACGGGTAATGGCTCTCCAATCTCTAATGATTACGTCAGAATTGCATGATCTGGGATGTAAGGTTTCAGAAAATAGAGTAGCTAAAGTTATGAGAAATATAGGACTTTCTGCCCGTGTATACAGTAATCAGAAGTGGAGGGCCAACCTCTTCTGCCTTAACGCTTACCCTATTTCTAAGAAGCTACTAGGACAGGAATTTAATATCCTTGAGCCTAATAAGGTCTGGGTTTCTGATATTACTTACATTAAATCAGCCGTAGGTTGGTTATATCTATGCGTGATACTTGATTTATGTAGCAGAAAAATAGTTGCTTGGTCTCTTACAGATCACATGAGAACAGAAATGGTCCTAGGAGCTTTGCCTAGAAGCTTTGGACAGAGCTGTTGCTCAAAATAAGCCCTTAAAATAAGCCTAAGAAGGGTTTGATTTTTCATTCTGACAGAGGAAGTCAATACGCGAGTTATCAATTTAGGAGCAAGCTTGATAAATATAGATTTGTATCAAGTATGAGCCGCAAAGGTAACTGTTATGATAATGCTGTTGCGGAATCTTTTTTTGGGAGTTTGAAAATAGAGGAGGTACATAAAAATACATATCTAAATATATTTGAAGTTAGGAGAAATATTTTTGAGTATATTGAGGTATTTTATAATAGGCCTAGTATAGAAAACATTCATTTTTAGGATATAAGAGTCCTATCAAATTTGAGGAAGAATACTATGCTGCTTAATGAAAAAAAAGCTAAAAAGGACTGTACAAAATATTGGGGGAAGGTCAATATAAGTTTTATTTTATAGATGAGAATAGCAACGGAAGAATAGTAGCAACCGTTGATGAGAACGATAAGACACTTACCATTACAATCCCAGCTGGAGATAGTGACTATACCTTTCGCCTAAGACCATCCCAAATACCTAGGGAGGGACGGGGTTGCTAACCATGCAACGCTAGTTACTGGGGAATATTTTACCATTGATATTGGAATTGAGAGTATTGTGACCGCCAACAGTGGCTATACCATACCTACTAATGGTATCTCTGAGAGATTAAGAATCAACTATGAGGATCTTACAGCAGATCGCGATGCTTGAGGGCTGATCGAGAGTGTGCCAAAGAAAATATGCCATTGGCTCCATAGTTTTATTTTGGCTATTTCTTTCTTTTTTGACTAGTTGTTCGCAAAAGTCAAACGCCAGTCAAACTTCTCTTGAAGATGATGTCCCCGATGAGGATGCCCCTATTGATGTCGCTACAACTGAAGCTGACATCTATTATCCAAAATCAGGGCCTAGAATGGGTACAGTGGTGAATGGGGAAAAAACAAAACACATCACACTCTTGCCCAGAATAGATGTTTATGAGACGACGAAACATTTTCAAATTCCTCGGTGGAAGAATAATAGTAAATTCATGATCGGTTGGGGTATTCGGAATTACCCAGAACCAACCAAAATATATATCACTAAACTGATAAACGAAGGAGGCGTTGCTGGCGTTTTTGCTCTAGAAAAGCATGTTTCAACTAACCAGATATGCACCTCTTCACCAGCACCAGCGTCAAGATGTTCCCCTCTCAAAATTTATGTAGCTAAAGAAGGTTATGTTGTTTTTCATACAGTCGATGGTCTAGCATCGAGTCGTTCCCATTATACATACGATTTTAAGCCAAAGAAACTACAGGTATCTTTTACGAACACTAGTACAGGTCTCAAGACATACCAAGATATTGCAATTCATCCCCCAGAGACAAATTGCGAAACAACAAAAAATATCTCTCGCTATAACTGCCTTTATCAGAAAGAGTCCCGAGTGAAAAATGCGCCAAGGATCGTGACTACGAGCGCTCATCGCTCATCGCTACCAGATAATATGATCTATAACAAATCGAATTATCATTTAATCTTAAATGAAGAATTTAGCGGGACTGGAATGGCCTCCCTAGATAATCGTATTTGGAATTATCCTAAAAGTCCAAAAACGGATGCGAACGGAGTCCCTTGCCAAAATGTAGGGGATGGCGATTACTATTACACAAAAGTATATAAATATGGCTCTAACCTGAATACTACAGGTAAATTTACTTTTAAATATGGCTATGTCGAGATGGAATATAAGGTCAATATGAAGAGAAATCACTCGTATATCAATATGGCTTCAACCATTGGTTATTCTGGTGAAGCCAGAAGTCATGCTATACAAGGCTATCCTTCTATTCGTATTGATTCTGTAACAAAGCTTCTCAAATACATAGGTTCAGAGTTTGATTTTCTAGAATACATTCCTAACCAAACAGGCCACTACCAACATGTATATGTCCGCAGGGTCACAGGGGTATCTTCAAAGATTAAAGAGTATAGTAGCGCTACTCATCTTCAATTTTGTCAAAGTTGGAATGTTGATAACCTAAAAATATATTATCTTCCAGCTTGTTCTGGGCGTTCCTATAGCAGAGCGGATAAAGAATTCACGATTACAAGGGCTTTTGAATGGACTCCATCTGGTTATCGTCAATACATTCGAGTGCATGATGTTCATGCTAAGTTGCAACTGATCCAACATCGCAGTATTGCTCTTCGTACAGAGGGGCGTAGTGGGAGTGTTTCCGCAAACAATCCTTTACGTGCCCTACACTTCAATACTTTACGTTTGGGCTCTCGTACTTTTCCTGTTGTGCAAGTAGGGATTATGCATCTACCGGCATCGTTTGATCTAGTAGCTTGGGGTTACCCATTCGCAACTCATAATAAAATAAAGACTAAAATGAAGGTTAACTATCTTCGTATTTATCAACCAACCAATCATTATACGAACATCCCCGCAGTATATAGATGATCGATGATTTGATTGATATAGATAATTGATGAGATGATATTTCTGCAATATTTTTGTTTTTTTATGTGATCACTTTTCCTACAAGTAGGAGGCAACACCCGGCTACAAGAGTGCTCTTTTGATTTGTGAAAGAAGCATTCTTTGTATAAAAAAGCCAAAAAAGAGAGTGGGGAGAGAATAGGGTGCCAAGAAAACAGCGAGTAAAATCCCGAATTCAGTCCACAATAAGAAGAAACGATGGAGTCTGAACCAAGCTATACTTTTTTTCTTTCGTAAAAAAATCCATGCTATAGGTAAAAGCAGATAAAACGGGTGTATGAGGTGTAAATGAAAATTATAGCCACTTGTTTTATAGCCAAATGGATTTGTCGGGTTATTGAAATACAGATAAAAAAATAAAAGGCCAAATATTCCTAGGGGGAGATAAAAAAGCCACCATCCCATTTTACGTAAAAAATCTATTGTGGGGTTTATCTTGGTGAAAATCCCGGTTTCTATTTTCCCGGTTTCTATTTTCCCGGTTTCTATTTTCCCGGTTTCTATTTTCCCGGTTTCTATTTTCCCGGTTTCTATTTTCATGGAAGGGAAAGCATAAAACAAAAGTAACCATAACAGAAAAAAAAGAAGAAACCACAACCAAGAGAAGGAAAATAATGCAGAGTAAATCTCATTTGTTTTTTGCACATAGTCATTTCCCGATAAGGCTATAATTGGACCAACGCTTGGTTTTTCTTTCCCTTTTTGATATTGCTCTAGTGTATTCATAAGGTCTGTTGGTAAAATCATGTCTTGCCAAGTGCTGTGTTCTTTGTGAATGTTGGGGCCTGCAAAAAGATTGAGGATAAAGTACAATGGGGGGAAATGAACTGTTTTAGAAAGAATTTTACTTTGGATGCTTTCTTGTCCAATGATTTGAGAGTATTTTGTTTGGAGGTTTTTATCAAAAATGACTTCATCGAGTAAATCTCGTACTTTTGTTGTACAATTATTATAGAAGTGATGATAAATATAATTTCGATTCTCGGGTTTTGCATTCATGATTAAGCTTTGATAAATAGCATTTAGTTTTTGGGGAGGAGCGATTATACGCTGTGCCCAAACGGAACGTCTTTCCGCTTTATATTTAGAAAGTGTATTTTGCAAAGAATTGATGCCCAATAAAAATACTGGCTTATTATTGAGTTGATCATAGAAGAATTGTAAACCCACTCCCTCAAACAGTCCATAATCAAAAACGATATTTGTATTGGCTTGTTCCCTTCGTACAAGTATAGCGGTATGTCCCCACCAAGACCAAATGGCCCCTAATTCTGTTCCTCTTTCAACTGTAAGAAGATAGATGGATAAATCTTTTTGCGTTTTTATTTTTTGTGCAGATAGACTTGTTATGAATAGAAATAAAATAAAGAGAAACAAAAAAGAAACGTTTTGCCATTTATAACTATACATTTCAGTTTTTCCCATTTTGTGAAGGCTCAGTGCTTTCCTAGTTGAAAAGCATACATCACCATACTAGAGCTGAAAGAAAAATCTTTCCACGCCAGTCGACCTAGAGCATGATAGCCAGCTATCTTTGCCCATTTTATGTAATCTCGAATAGAACGAAACTGAGTTTGTGATTTTTGTAGTTTTGCGAAAAGACCAAAATCGACACCTCTAAAAAAATGGAAATTCCCAAAACCATAGCGCGAAAGAAGCCAACGCAAATTTTTTGTGGAATAGTAAAAGAGGTGTCCCGGTAAATAGTAATGATATTTTTGTTTTGCGAAACGTGCTTGCCAACCCAAGAAATTTGCTGTTTGGATAACTAGCAAACCTTTCGGGCGTATAATTTGACTGAGTGCTTTGGCCACCATACATGGATCGGCTAGGTGCTCCATCACTTCGACTAGGGTAATCACATCAAAGCTTCGTTTGGGGAAGGGAAGAACATCCCCTTCCAATTTACCAATGCGAACATCTCGTTTTTGAGATTTTGCATGCTCCACAGCATAAGAAGAAACATCTAGGCCAAAAGCTCTGTATCCAAAACGTGAAGCGGCATCAACAAAGCCTCCAAAAGCACATCCTACATCTAGAAAAGAGGCTGGTGGCTCTATAAAGCGAGCTATGTTTTTGAGACGGGCCCTCCATACAAACTCATGACCCCTTTGATTGTTTCTTTCATCTTGATAATTATAATCCGCTTCTCCTGTGTAGTAGCCCTTGTTATAAAATTTGTTGTGATCTTCTTGTCCCGATTGCTTTTGCATTTGCAAACCACAGCTAGGACATTTTACAATATGTAGAGGAGGAGAAAAACGTTCTATAGTATAGAGGTCTTCGGTTTTTTGGATACAGATGGGACATTGCATGTGGATCACCTTAGCAATAAAACTTGTTTGAATAGTTTACCAGCTGGCCTAGTTGTTAGCCTAGTTGTTAGCATAGAAGAAAAAGCAACAGCTTCATCAATTCAGTTGTTTTTGAGCGTTTCTTTCCATTGCCCTTCCCCAAAATTTTGTACAGTCATATTTAATTTTTTTTGCATTAGGCAATATCCTAGCCGCAAGAATATTGAAATATTTATTTTTATATAGCTCCTCTATTTTCAAACTCCCCAAAAAAGACTCTGCAACAGCATTGTCATAACAGTTTCCTTTACGACTCATACTGGATACAAATCCATCTTTCTCAAGCTTATTCCTAAATTGATAACTAGCACATTGACTTCTCCTATCAGTCAGAATAAAAAATTAGACCCTTCCGAGTCCTATCTTGAGCAATGGCTCTGTCCACTGTTTTGGTGGAAGATCACATCACCCTTCTTTACCGAGAAAAAAATCAAAAAAGTACGCAACTACAATAACCAGAAAGACCTATAGTAGGTGTGTTTTACAAAAGAAAATTTTATCGAAGAAAGACTATCTATCTCTTTTTTTGCACCTTTCTTTTCCTTTCTATCTCATTTTTTTTCCCAAAATATCGTCCCTTATATTCACAAAATTCTCCAATCAATGGACTACAGCCCTTATCACCAGAACAAGAAAATATCTTACGACTGAAACGACAGGAAGAAAATGAATTTTGGAAACGTTTACGAGAAAAAAGTGAAAAGCTAAATAAGCAAAATCAAAGTCTAAACAATATACAAAATCTTCAGAAAAAAAATCAAGAGGCAAGCCTCACTCCCCCGCACACAACAAAACCACAAAATAAAAAGAATTGTATAGCTATTAAAAAAATTTATATACTAAATGATAAAAAAATCAATCCAAAAGAAAATCAAGCAAAGGAATTACTCCAAAAATGGCTGGGAAACTGCCTAAACGCCACGAATATAAATCATATATTGCGTGCCGTAAATAATTTTTATAGTGACAAGGGTTACATCACAACGCGCGCCTATATTGCTCCTCAAAAAATTAAAAATGGTACACTAAAAATACATATCATTATAGGAAGAGTCGAGGTGATTCGCTTTGCCCAAAAAAAGGGTTATCGTAGCGAACTTTTCACAGCTTTCCCATTTATAACGGGTAGCCGATTAAATTTACGATCGATAGAACAAGGGCTAGAACAAATCAATCGCCTTCGATCGAACACAGCCAAAGTCAGTTTTTTCCCCGGTAAAAAAGCAGGAAATAGTCGGATCATTATCACAAATTCATCTCAAAAACTATGGAATATTACAGCGAATATCAACAACGAAAACTCATCCGATCCTGAAAAATTTCGATCAAGTTTGGCTTTGGAACTAGATAGTCCCCTTTTCTTAAATGATTACTGGAAAATACACGCAGAACAAAATATAAAAGAAGAGTTCCCGGATGACTTTAGTAATGCCCATTCCTATTATTTTCATTTGCCTTTAGGATATTGGAGCGCTTCATTTCTACTTTCAGAATTTTCATACAAAAAGACTATACAAACTAACCCTACAAAAAACTCCGCAGGGAATCCCACAGGTAACTCTACAGAAAATTTTCAGATGTTTAAAAACTCCGGAGATAGCTACACACACAAAATCACGATAGATCACGTTCTCTATCGTGACACAAAATCTAAACTACTTATTCTTTATGAAAAACAAAAGAAAGATTCCCATAACTTCATAGACAATACCCAATTACTCATCAGCAGTCGAAAACTAGAAAAAGATACTTTTCAAATTCGCTATAACCATCGCCACAGTTACCGGTTTGGAGAAGGGAATGGAAATGTAAGTATCAATTTGCAAAAAGGTAAACTAAGCCCCATCCCTGACCTAGACCAACATTCTTCCTTTTCTCCCCATCTGAATTTTCAAAAAGAATCTATAAACGCTGCTTATTCCCTAGGCATATTTTCCAAATGGCTCTGGCAAATTTCATTTCAAGGACAACACTCAGATGACATACTTTTTTCTAGTGAACAATTTGCTATAGGGGGCTTATATAGTGTGCGCGGTTTTCGTAAACAATCTCTTCAAGGTGATGTCGGTTTTTATGTACGCAATGAAATTCATTACTCCCCCTGGGCCGGCCAAAAAAAGAAGCTCTCTTGGTTCAATCATTTTTGGAAGCAAAGCTCTTTCTTTATCGCATACGATAGGGGAGGCGTTTTTAGTAATCTACCGGAAGAAAAGCCAACCCTCACGCCCCTAAGTGGCATGGCCTTGGGCTTGATCAATCAGGGAATAAAACATCGCTTCCAATTGACTCTCTCCCAAAGCCTTCACTGGCCATCTGATTTAAAAAGAGAAAACGCTATTTGGACATCATTTGCTATTTCATTCTAGTACTTTGTCGAAAAATCACAAAATATTCAGCCAAAGCAAACTACAAAAAAATATTTCGGAAAGTTTCTTGCTGTTTTTTGTATGAAAAAATAGCAAGAAAATAGAGTGCTTTATTTTCATATTTTTTACAGTATCATAAGTTACTTAGCTTATGCCCTTCTATTTTTACCAGCTGTACTCTTTGTACTCTGTGGTAAAAAGTTTTGGCTGGAACGACTGGGCTTACGTTTGCCTTCTCATTCGGTTGATTTGTGGTTCCATGCCTCTTCCTTGGGAGAAGTTCAGCTTTTGTGTCCCCTAATTACCTATCTCTATAAGAAAAAACCAACTTTTAAAATACATTTGAGTGTATTTACTCTTACAGGTTATAATGGTGCACAAGCCATCTATGGTAAAGGTACGGGGAAACAGAAAAAACAGAAAAATACGAACTTTTCTCTCTCCTATTTACCCTTTGATATTCCACTGGCTATGTCTCGTTTTGTACGCAAGCTTCATCCTCAGTTAGTTATACTTACAGAAGGTGAGCACTGGTACCATCTTTTACGAGAAACAAAAAAACAAAAAATACCCATTAGTTTAGTAAATGGCCGAATATCCAAAAGGAGTTATTCGTACTATCGTCTCTTTCCTCGTTTAAGCACCCATCTGTTCTCGCATTATGATAGTCTTTTTTTGAAATCAGAACAAGATAAAGAACGCTATTTAAATTTAGGAGTAGACCCTAAAAAGATTGCCCTAACTGGTGACCTAAAACTTGACGCACCCCTCAAAGTGCAACCGGCATCGCATACACAAAAAATACGTCATAAACTAGGAATCAAAACCAAAGATTTTCTTTGGCTATGTGTATCAACTCGTCCTCCTAAAGAAGAAAAAATTCTTATCGATGTTTTTCTTCTTCTTTGCGAGATAGAACCTAATCTAAAATTGGTTATAGCACCACGGCATTTAAAAAGAATACCCCATGTTAAAAGTATACTCAAAAGCGTTGGGCTGGAGTTTTCACTATACAGTGAAGGGGGAAAAAAAACAAAGTGTCTGCTCATAGATCAAATGGGTGTACTTCAAGATTTTTTTCTGGCTGCTAACCTGGCTTTTGTGGGTGGTACAATGACGAATACAGGTGGGCATAACATACTTGAACCTGTTTGGACAGGGACCCCTGTTGTCTTTGGCCCAGATACAAGCAATATATCGGATCTAGCCAAATACATCACAGAAAAAAATTATGGTGCGCAAATCCAAGATGCACAAGAACTCTATTCCCTTATAAAAAAAGTAATTCGTGGAAAAAAGAAATTTAAAATAAAACAATCACTCATTACAAAGAATTCCAGTACACAAAAGATAGGGCAGTTTCTTCTGAAAAGATATTCGATACATCAGAAACAAAGTGAAATTTAAAAAACTCAACTTTGGGAAAAAAGTATCCACTAGCGAATTAAAATCTTTACCTTTGTGAACTTTCTAGTCCAAAAATTCGGAGGTACCTCTTTAGGAGATATTAAGTGTATACGAAGAGTTGCCAACCGCATTCGAACATACTATTCCCAAGGCAAAGGACTTGTGATCGTTCTTTCTGCCATGGGACATTATACCGACGGGCTAGTGCAACTCGCAAAAAATCTAAACAATAATCCAGATGGACGCACAATGGATATGCTTTTATCCACAGGAGAGCAAGTTTCCATTGCACTGATGTCTATGGCGCTTGAAAAATTACAAGTTCCCTCTACCCCCTTTACTGGAAGACAAGCGGGCATAGTCACAAGGGGTAATCATACACAAGCCCACATCATTTCTATTGATACCAATACTATAAAAAAAGAGTTGGAGCAAAAACGAGTTTGTCTCATCGCAGGTTTTCAAGGAGTAAATGAGAAGGGAGAGATCACAACCCTAGGCAGAGGTGGAAGTGACACCTCCGCTGTAGCCTTAGCCGTGGCTCTAAAAGCCAAACTGTGTGAAATTTTTACAGATGTGGATGGAATATATACTGCAGACCCAAATAAGGTTACAACGGCCCGTCGCTTAGAAAAAATTTCTTATGAGGAAATGCTAGAGATGGCTCGATTGGGAGCGGGTGTCTTACACAACCGGAGTGTAGAACTTGCATCAAAAAATGGTGTTGTCTTGCACGTGCGGTCCAGCTTTAATAATAAAAAAGGGAGTTTTGTTATGCCTGAAGAACAAATTTTAGAAAAAGTCTTGGTACGTGGTGTTTCTTTGAAAAATGATGAGGCTCGAATTTCCCTATTCAATATAGCCGACAAGCCCGGACTAGCGGCTAGACTTTTTGCAAAACTGAATGAAAAGGACATTAACGTCAATATGATTGTCCAAAGCAGAGGTCAAAATGGGCTCAATACAATTTCTTATACTCTCCTACAAGAACAAATCAGTGTAGCACAGAGTATCACACAGAATTTTGTCCAAGAAATAGGATCTGGGAAAGTGGAGATCACTCCTGAAATAGCCATTGTTTCTGCAGTAGGTGTTGGTATGCGCTTTCATTCTGGAGTGGCTGCTATTATATTTCAAGCACTTGCCAATATAGGGGCCAACATAGAAATGATTAGTACTTCTGAAATCAAAATATCAATCGCACTCCATCCTAGCGAGGGACACATTGCCCTAGAAGCCATACATCAAGCCCTTAAGCTATATAAAAAATAGTGGTTTCCCTTCGCTCTACCCTACCCATCGGGGTTTTTGATTCAGGTATAGGTGGCCTAACTGTCCTTTCTGAAATGGTTAAGGCGCTACCCCAAGAAAGCTTTGTATATTTAGGAGATACCGCTCGCGTTCCCTATGGAAACCGCTCAGCACATATCGTACAAAAATATAGCTTTGAAGATATTGAATTTTTACTCGAAAAAAAAGTGAAAATGATTGTGATTGCCTGTAATACGGCCACAGCCCATGCGGAAAAGGCTATTCGAATACAATACAACCATCTACCTATAGTGGGTATGATACAACCAGGAGTCGACTCTCTTTTAAAGCAGACAAACAGTAAGCGAGTCGGCGTTGTCGCCACAAACTCAACAATATACTCTGGAGAGTACGAAAAACGAATACTAGAAAAAAAGAAAGGGATGGAGGTCTTTTCTCAGGCCTGCCCTTTACTTGTACCATTGATTGAAGAAGGTTGGATAGAGAAAGAAGCCACAAGGCTCACCATCCAAGAATATTTTTCTAAACTTACTAATAAAAAAGTAAGCACCATTATACTTGGTTGCACCCACTATCCCCTCCTCAAACTTCCCATTCAAATGGAGTTTCCAAACTTGCATCTCATTGATTCTTCTGAAGAAACGGCCAAAATCGTTAAAAAAGTTCTAGTCACTGAAGGCCTCATTCAAAAAAACGATGAAATAAAAAACACTCAATCTAGTATACGTCTTTACTTTACAGATTTCGCAAAAGATCAAACCGGTATCCCACTAGAGAAAAAAATTAACAGCTTTCTTACGAATATACCCCTCTCTCGCCTTAGTATAGAAGAAGCTAAACTATGAGTCAGCTAGGACGAATTGGAAATCATTTTTTTTGTCTATTTCTCACTTCATCCTGCTTCTGACTATTCTCTAGTCTTCTTTTTAATTTAAATTTTACTTGTAAAAAGAGAAAATTTTCGGATACCGTCCCTCCATACCTGAAAGCTTCTGTCTATTCATACTACTATCAGATATACATTCTATACCAGAAGTAGTCGACGGGGAAAAAAGGGGAAAAAAATGCCCAGTATAGAAGTAAAAGGAAAAGTAAAGATACAAAAAATTTTTGCTCTCGTTGATCGAAACGACGACCTAAATTGTCTAGAGAGCTTAATGGAAATACATGAAGCACTACATATTTCTGCTTCTGAAAAAACAGAAATAGATATTGCAGAAAAAGAAAAGGATAGGTCTGTACGTCTGTTTGAAGTTGCTTATTAAAATAGTAAAATAATGCGTTATTTAATCAATCGTCTTTCCTATTTACACATAAAGAATAGTATGAGAAAACACTTCGTTTATGGTATGTACACTGTACGTATAGCACCCTTTTTGATTTTGCTCACTTTTTTTACCCATTGTGAAGAAAAAGAAATTTCATCCGAAAAAGAAGCACTTCCTAAAAAAACAATTCCTATAGAAAATCACTCTCCAAAAAAAATAAAAAAGATTCCTCCCACGACAAACAAGCAGACCACATCTAGCAAAGACAAAAGAAAAAAGAAAGCAAGTCACAAAGTTTATCGTGTTGTCATAAAGGGGGCTATCACACCTTCAGCGACAGAAAATCTAAATAATGCCTTATATATTGCTAAAAAAAATCACGCTGAAGCTTTAATTGTTATCATGGATACTCCTGGTGGATTAATGAATTCTATGGATGATATGATTAGAAACATACTGAGATCAGAAGTTCCCGTACTAACTTATATTAGCCCACCGGGTGCTGCATGTGGCTCTGCTGGGGTATATATTATGTACGCTTCTCATGTAGCTGCCATGGCTCCTGCTACCAATATTGGCTCGGCTACCCCGGTCTCTGTTGGTGGTGGTGCTTCAAGTCCAGAGAAGGGCTCTAAAAAGAAAAAGGAAGGTGATCGTATTCCTAAAGTAGCTGGAACGGATGATGCAATCAATATGAAACGAAAACTAATCAACCATTCACGTGCACAAATCCGTAGCCTTGCCCAATTCCACGGACGAAATGCTATTTTTGCTGAAAAAACCATTACACAAGCAATCAATATGACCTCAAAAGAAGCCTATAAAATAAAAGCCATTGATATACTCGCACCAAATGAAGCCTCTTTATTGAAGCAAGTAGATGGCCGTATTGTTCGCATGTCTTCTGGCTCACATCGTTTATCATTAAAAGATGCAAAAATCATCACTATCAAAAAAGATTTTCGCCAAAGTATTCTGGATCTCATCGCTAACCCTAATTTAGCGCATATATTAATGATGTTAGGTATTCTTGGGATTATTGCTGAAATCCAAAGTCCCGGGCTTATTTTTCCTGGGGCCATTGGAGCTATTAGTCTATGCTTAGGGTTATACGCCATGCAAACATTATCACTAAGCTATACTGCTCTTGGCTTACTTGGTTTGGGTTTTATATTTTTTCTCCTTGAAATCTATATCATGAGTTATGGTTTACTTTCTATAGCTGGCATTCTCTCGTTGCTTCTAGGTTCTCTTATGCTAGTGCGAAATGCCGATGAATTCACTAGCCTTTCTTTGGTTCTTATTCTTTCTGTTAGTCTGTTTACAGGTGTTTTACTTAGCGTTTTAATTTATTTAGTTACGAAAAGTCAAAAAGCTAAACCAGCTAGTGGTTATGAAAAACTTATAGAAGAAACGGCCATAGCTAAAACAATCATCAATGAGCATACAGGTTTTGTTTTTATCCATGGTGAAGTTTGGCAAGCAAGAGCCGATCAAGAGATAGCTCCCAAAACATCCGTTCGCATAATATCTCGAAAGGGTTTACTATTATTTGTAGAAGCTGTATAAATCAGTTCATATAAAAATATGAGAAAGAATTTATAAAGACGTATGGAGATTGAAGCAAAAAATCTATATGGTTGGAAGGCCCACGAATTAAAATCTGGCCAACTTTGTTTAGGAATTATACCATTAGGGGGACGGATTATTTCTTTACGTTTTTGTGATGAAGAAATATTTTTCTATCAAAAAGAACATGCTGGAGACAGTTTTGACTTTTCCGGGTTTAGTAAAGAAGAATTAGATATAAAAAAACGTGACTTGGGTTTTCGTGTTTGGGGAGGAGATAAAACATGGGTAGCTCCACAGAATGCATGGTCTGAGGCGATCCCACCCCTTACTCTAGATGCTGGTCACTATCAAACAAAAATAGAAAGTGATGGTATTTCTTTACTAAGTCCCGTGGACCCAGAGACTGGTTTACAAATATCTCGAAAGATTAGTATTCATGCAAATAATAAAGTGATACTAAAACAGGGCTTTCATAATCTATCAAAAGAGGTAATTCAAAAAGGTATTTGGAATGTTAGTCAAGTCCTACGAGATGTTTTTGTGTATCTCCCAACTAGGCCTGAGGAGATTATAGCCTATCCGAATGAGGGCGATTCGCTTTCTTTGCAGAACGAAATCATCCAAAGCCAAGCAAAAAAATGGTCACGTATACGATGTAACGAAGCGAAGCATTTCAAGTATGGTGCAAAATTAGAGAAAGGATTCGTTGTTACCGTTAAACCCCTTGCCGTAAAAAATAATTTTTTGCTTATGAAACGACTATTCTCAGTAGATACTGAAGAGAAATATGCACATAATGTTTCCGTTGAAGTATATAACTCACCCAATATGAACTATGCTGAAGTGGAGATCCATGCCCCTCTGCTTTCAATTCAGCCCGGAGAAAGCGTATATCATTCGCAAACTTGGTCTTTCCAAAAAGTACAACAGAATGATATTGATCAAATTTCTCTATTTTAGCTCGGGCTTTTTCTCTCAATTATATCTTTTTATCTTTAACTCCTTTTTTTGTGAGCCCTTTTTTTGTGAGCCAAAGAATATCAGTATACCCTTTGGCTGACTCAATGGTGTGTTGCACTTATGAGTTGAAACCACCCAATGTCTCGCTTTATTTTACTAACGCTTTCTATTCCCATATGCTTTCTTTTTACCTGTTTACTCTTTTTTTCCTTTTATGAGCCTCCATTATTATTAGGTAGTGATGGCTTAAAAAGCGAGAAAAAAGAGATTTATGGTATTGATGGGGTAAAGATCGCTTTTACCCATAGCTATCCGCAAAAAAGAATGAAGGCAAAGAAGTCTCTAGTGATTTTCATATCAGATTTTCAACTAGATCGAAATTGGAATTCATCGGCATTTTCTTTTCAAAGTGGTTATTTTCTAGGAAAAACTCTAACTAGTTTTGGTATAGAGGTCATACGTTATGATCATAGAGGAGTTGGTAAAAGCATCTATCACTCTGAGACAAAATATAATTTTGAATTGAAAGCTCAAGATTTACGCTATATTCATGCTTATGCTCATCAGAAAAAATCTGATAATCTAATTTTTCTGGCTCACGGAAATAATGCCTGCCTGCTACTTCTCTATTCATTGAAACGTTGGAAGCTTTCTCATGATGGGATGATTTTACTTTCTTGTGGCGGAGAAGGTGATGGGATAGAACTTTGGGAAGATAAACTTTTTTTCAATATGGCTCGCAGAGGAGTTGATGATAAAATAATTACCCAAGCGAAAGGAGAATGGGAATCTATGAAAAAAGATCAAAAAGGCAAAAGAATTATGAAAACTTATTTTTCACCAGATATGAAAGCTTTTGGTGTTGCTACGAAGTTTTTTTTCTCAAGTGCATGGGAGAGTTTTCGAAAAGAGTTGCGAAATAAAAAATTTTTGGCCATGTTAGTAAAACAGATAGAACAAAAAAAACCAATTCTTCATATAACAGCACAATACGATGAAGAAAGATCCCCCAAACATAAGAAAGAAACATTACAGTTTGCAAATCAAATGAAAAAAAATAATAGCTTCAATCGTCTATATCGTTTTGTAAAAATAAAAAATTGTGACCATTTCTTCAAGGAGCAAAAAACAATACCAACTGGTTTTGGTCTTGTTTTAGCTCGATATAATCCTTTCCGTACTTTGCATCCTCAGCTAACACAAGAGCTAGTGAGGTTTGTAAAGACATTATAAGGCTGTTGCGAAATGTAAAGAATTACAAATAAAATGTCGATTCAAGGCATTCTATGCAGGTGTTTTCTTGTTTTTTTGTATTTTGCAACAGCCTCACCATAGAAATGAAATTTTAATTTGTGAAGAGAGGGCTGGACAAGTAATAGGCAAAGTAGAATTTTATTTTATGGCTTTATTAGGGCATAATATCAAAAAACTCATCTTATTATAAACAAAAAACAGGCTTTTTATTTTTAACCCAAATGACGACCTAAACAAAGAGAAATTTTTAGGTTTATTATTGTAATACAAAATAATCAAAATACATATTTCTTGAAAAACACCTATACTCTCTCTCTTCTCTGCAAAAGAGGAAAGCATGTTAGGCAGGCTTTTGGTATACATAGTAAAAACAGACGTGGGTACGAAATTCAGTTGTCAAAGCGTGGGAAGTCCACAGCATGATAATTATGCACAAAATTACGTGTGTTCCCCACAGGGACTAGATGAATCTTGTCCCTATGGGTTTTTCAGCCCCCGTAGCTCAGGGGATAGAGCAGTGGTTTCCTAAACCATGTGCACAGGTTCGATTCCTGTCGGGGGCAAAATACGTATAAAGGTAAAATACGATGTTAGTCGAACCACTGATCGAAAAAATCCAAAAAGAGCAAGAACGCTTTGCAGAACTAGAAGAAACCCTAGGAGATCCTTCCTGTGCTAATGATCTAGAACGTTTAAAAAACGTAACCCAAGAGCACGCCCGCCTTGCACCTACGATCAAGAAGATGGTAGATTACCTAAAAACCTACCAACATTGGGAACAAGCTCAGCAGCTTTCCTCCGAAGAAGAAACGGATAAAACCCTTCGCAACATGGCCAAAGAGGAAGCAAGGGAGCTAGAAGAAAAGCTAAAGGAAGAGAAGAAAAATATCGAGTTTTTATTTATACCCCATAATCCCCATGAAGGCCGAAATATCTACATAGAAATACGTTCTGGTACGGGAGGGGAAGAAGCCTCTTTATTTGTAGCGGATCTAATGCGTATGTATATGCGCTTTGCAGAACAGAAAGAACTAAAAATAGAATTGATTCATAGTAGCCCTACAGAGTTGGGAGGATATAAAGAAGTAATCTTTGCTGTGAGAGGAGAGAAGGCCTACCATTTTTTACATCAAGAAGGCGGTATACATCGCGTCCAACGCATTCCGTCCACCGAAAGTAATGGCCGCATACACACTAGTGCGGTAACGGTTGCTGTTTTACCAGAAAGAGACGAAAGCGAAGTGACTATACAAGATTCTGATTTGCAAATAGATGTATTTCGGGCTAGTGGGGCAGGTGGTCAGCACATTAACAAAACAGAATCAGCCATACGCATTACACATATACCATCTGGTATTGTTGTTTCCTGTCAGGATGAACGATCCCAACACAAAAATAAGGCTAGAGCCATGAATGTTTTACGCTCTCGTCTGGCTGAGATAAAAGAGAGAGAAGCCCATCAAGAAGAAAATGCACTCAAGAGGGAGCAAATTAAGTCAGGAGACCGCTCAGAGCGCATTCGCACCTATAACTTTCCCCAGGGAAGAATTACGGATCACCGTATCTCCTATACGGCTTATAATCTAGAAGCCCTAGTCAATGGTGAAATGGATGGCCTTCTCTCTTCCCTTATACAGACGGAAAAGGAAAGTTTATTACAAAATTTATAAGTTTTACTTACCCGGGGCGGGAATTGAACCCGCACGGCACGAGGCCCCAGGATTTTAAGTCCTGTATGTCTACCAATTCCATCACCCGGGCAAAACTGTTGTCAAAAACCGAGGCGTCGGCCGGATTTGAACCGGCGGTGGGGCTTTTGCAGAGCCCTGCCTTACCACTTGGCTACGACGCCCAAATCTTGTGGGTCATGCTCTTATGATTTTTTTCAGGGTCAAATGGAATTTGAGACAAGCCCTTGTTATCCGATTTTCTACGTTCTTTTCTTTCTCAGTAGACAACTTAGGATTTTTGTTTCTGTCACATTATAGTCCCAAAAAAAACAGTCGGTAAGAATTCCTATAATGATATTGTTACAAAATGCAGAAAAATAAGAAACTACCCGTCTAAAATGCCCTTATATTAGCATTTTACGGCTTTTATTTGCAATTATTTACATTTCGCAACAGTCCTATACTGTATTATAGATTTTTTCTTTGTATTTTCTGTATTTTTCTTTAAAAAATAAAATATATTCCGATAAGGCGGGTATGGAAATAAACGGCTGGAATCGTATTCACAAAAGGATAAGAGACATAATGCAGATGAGTGGTAGCTCCCAACTGCCACTACGCTTTCAAGAAAGAAATGAGTATGTACAAAACCACTCCCTTTCTAATCAGAGAATAGAGCAATGGTCCTCTAGTGGTCTGGATAGGCGCCCATATGAAAAAAAATTAAGATCCACAGGGAAAAGCTTTTCCAGTGAATTGAATGCCATGATTGAGCGTGAATCTACCCGACACGGGGTCTCCCCAAAATTAGTCCAAGCTTTAGTACAAGTTGAAAGTGGTGGAAAGGCTATGGCCCGTTCACCCAAAGGTGCCCTTGGTCTGATGCAACTGATGCCAAAAACAGCCCAAACTCTAGGAGTCAATCCACTTGACCCCCAGCAAAATCTATCCGGTGGTATTCGCTATTTAAAGTCTATGGCAGAACGTTTTGGCGACGTGAATTTAGCTCTGGCTGCCTATAATGCAGGTCCGGGTGCTGTAAAAAAATATAATGGTGTCCCACCCTATAAAGAGACACAAGATTATATCACAAAAGTTCGTAATCGACTTTAAAGATATTTCATAATTAAAAAAGACTTTGCTAGTTTCATTGTTTTTGATAATCAGAAAGTATGCTTGCAGTACAAGTTTTGCCAAAAATAAAAAATCTTTTGTATTTTATAAGACTACGTGTCTTTATTTTTGTGATGTCATTTTTTTTTGTGGGCTGTCCAGTTAGCTATGGGGATGTCATTATGTTCCAACTCTATCATGCCTTTCATGAAAAAATATGGCAAGCTAGTCATGGTACGCTCATTCCAGAGGCATATCTTGCAGCTCTAATTAGCCTAGAGACCTCCCCCCCCGGGAATTGGGAAAGCAAACGTTTTGAAAAACATATCTATAAACGCTTGAAAGAATTAAAGTATAGTGGGAAAACCTTTGGTAGTATATCGAGAAAGGCTGTGAAAAGGCGCAATGATGGCGAATTACGGCAACTGGCGACAAGTTACGGCCCAACCCAACTAATGGGGTACCATTGTCTCCAAATTGGCTGTACTATCAAAGAATTGAGTGGGAAATATCATTTACAATGGGCTATTATTTGGATGGAAAAACAATATGGAAAATATGCCCGTCGTGGTCACTGGGAATCTTGCTTCCGCATCCATAACACAGGCCGTCCAGATGGGAAAACCTATCATAAAGGCTATGTGAAGCGTGGCTTAAAACGGATGCGATATTATGAAAAATGGATGATACGTAATGGGCGCTTATTTTAAAGACATAATAAAGTAATTTTATAAAAGAATAGCTATTTTATTTTATCGATTATAGAAAAGTTTTGTGCAAAAAAAAGAGTAAACCGAATATAGTAATATCATTCGTGTAACTCTTTATGGGCTCTGAAAAGAGCCCATATTTTTTGTGTAGAAAAGCGGTTCGAAAATTTTATCTGCTTATTTTACTTTTACAATTTCACTTATTTTTCATATCTGTTTTATCTTTCTTTAGGTTTACTTATCGTTACTGTATTGTAAAGATAAGTAAACAAAGCCAAAAAGAGGTTTTCTTTAAGACGGCTTCGGACTAGTGGTGCATTTTACCATTTCATCCCAAAAAATTAAAGGACCATTTTTGAAAAAATAAGCACAACAAATTATGAAAGATTCTCCACTAGATTATTTTACAAAAAATGGGAAAGGGATCCAAGAAATTTGGAGTGATTATGAGTATCGTTCTTCTCAAGAAGAAATGGCTGAAGCTATTTTCCAATGCATCGAAGAAAAAGAAATATTGCTTTTAGAAGCTGGGACAGGTATTGGGAAAACTCTAGCATATTTACTTCCACTCCTTTGGGTAGCCCACAAATCAAAACTTCGCGTGGCTATATCAACGGAAACAAAATCTCTTCAGAAACAATTACTCACAAAGGACATTCCTTTGGCCCAATCTATTTTAGGAACAAAATTAAAAGCAGAACTTTGTCTAGGGGCTTCTAATTTTGTTTGTAAACGTCGATTGAATGAAACTTTGGAAAAAGGAGACATTGATGCTAATTTTTCATTAAATGGTGGCCTTACGAAATTCCTGGATTGGGAAAAAAAATCGCCTAGTGGTATTCAGCATGATTATGATGGGGATTTACCCTTTCGCTTTTGGAATAATATACACAGAGAGACTAGAAATTGTTTAAGTAAACGTTGTCCATATTATGAAATTTCTCCATATTTTGTGGCTCGTCGCTTATGGCAAAGGGCTAGCATTTTGGTGGTCAACCATAGTTTACTTGCTAATCATTTTGTGCTGGATGGTAAGTTACTACCGGAATTTACGGAACTGATTGTGGATGAATCCCACAGCCTTCCCAGAATTATTCAGAACGCTTTTTCTAGTCAAACCAGCATGCAAGAATTGAGTATCTTACTAAAAGAAACGCAAGCCAAAAGTAAAAAAAATGCAGATAGTCTCAATTTACTTTATCTTGAATGTAAAAATATATTTGAAGCCCATTCAAAAAAGAAATTGAGAATCACTTCTGAATTACCTCTGCCAGGAGCCTTTCAAATCATCAATATTTTAGAAAAGCTAGAAAGGGAATGGGAAAAAAAAAAGTCACAGTTATCTTCTCAACAAGAACTTGATTTAGATCAAAAAAATAATATAGAACTCTATGTGGATGAACTCAAAGTCCAAACACAACTAGAACAAATTAAAAAAAATCGGTCCCTTTTAGAAAAATTGGCTGGGGTAAAAGAAAGCAAAGAAGTCATTTGGCTAGAAAAAATCCCAAAAACAAATATCGAAAGAAACGAAAAGACATGGAATGTTTCCTATGATATAGGCATATTCAATACTCCTTTATCGAGTTCTCATCTCATCCAAGAAAAAGTTTTGTCTCAAGTCTCTAGCGTTATTTTTACTTCTGCAACATTAAGTACTAACTCTAAAAATCCCTTTTCTTATTTCGGAAAGGAATTGGGTTTTTCAAATGATACATTACCCACAAATATAAAACTTTCTTCTCCATTTGACTATAAAAAACAAGCTATACTCTATTTACCAAAAAGTATAGCAGATCCTGTATATGCTGAAGAGCAGTTTTATATAGATATTTGCAGAGAAATCCATGCCTTATTGCAACTAAGTCGTGGAGGTGCTTTTGTTCTTTTTACTTCCATAAAGTCTTTAAAAAAAACAGAGGCACTACTCGAAAGTGAGTCTGATTTTGCAGAAAAGAAATATAGGATATGCAGTCAGGTGAGTTTGGGTAGTGCGAATAGGGCCTTAGATTTATTTTTCAAAAATATGTCGAAAAATAATGGGGTCTTATTTGGTTTAGCAACTTTTTGGCAGGGTATAGATATTCCGGGTGATCATTTGCGCATGGTGATTATCACACGTATCCCTTTTTCTGTTCCAGATGAACCTGTCTTAGCCGCACGAATGGAGATAGAAAAAAAAATGGGTGGAAACCCCTTTTATAATTTACAGCTACCAACGGCTATTTTGAGCATGCGACAGGGTTTTGGTCGTTTGATTCGGTCTTTTCAGGATCGTGGGGTTGTTTCTATTCTTGATCCTCGTTTGCAAAAAAAATCATATGGAAAAGAGATACTAGAAACCCTTCCGAAAGCTCAACTGCATACAAATTTTGAAAATCTAAAAATAGCCTATCAAAAACTTTTCACAAATTAATCTAGACTATCTTTAGATATGGTCAATCCTCCTTATGGAAAGAAACTCTCTTTTTACTTTTCATTACTATGTTTTTTTCTAAAGGGGATAGGCCAATTTGTGGATTGAGAGTAGGCATTTTATTGATTTGAATTTTTAGTTCATATTTTTGTAGTATGGTACTCAAAACAATCAGTATCTCTAGGCGAGCAAAGTGTTCCCCTATACATTGGCGCGCTCCCATTCCGAAAGGGAAATAAGCACAGCTAGGCAATTTGTTTTGAAAACCAGAGTCCCATCGTTCGGGTTGAAACTCATTAGGGTTATGAAACCAGCGAGGATCTCTATGCGTTAAATATTGTGAAACTAGTAGTTCCGAATTTTTTGGAATTAAATGTCCATTAATTGAGAACTCTTCAATTACCGTTCTAGCAGTAATCCATACAGGAGGATATAGGCGAAGAGCTTCTAGAAAGATATTTTGTACGTAATGTAATTTCGGAATATCATTAAAGGTGATGGCTTGCTTGCCTAGGACTGTTTGTATTTCTTTTTGCACTTTTTTTAGTACTTGGGGATGTTGGTGCAGTAGACACAGACACCAAATGAGTGCATTGGAAGTTGTTTCAAAGCTAGCTAAAAAAAGTGTTAGAGCTTGTTCCAATTTATTTTCTGTTTCATCAAAAAAACTGGATAGTATCCCCCTGCGTTGGAAGCAGTTTTTGTTTGCATTTTTATAGTCTACTTTTTCATGAGTCGCAAGAGTCTCTCGGAGTGTATTTTTTAAAAAAGCTACACTTTTGGAAAAAGTAAATAGAGTATTTTTTTTTTGTGAATCTGTTGAACTTTGTAGGGAAATGATCCCTTCCCGTTTCTTTTTAAAAGGAGTAGTCGAAAAAAGATGAGTATGTAGTGAGTTATAAATAACATTTTGGTTAACAGACTGTACAGACGATTGTAAGCTTTTCAAATCAATGGGTACTACGCTATCAAAAAAAGCTCGTTGCGCAATGTGCAAAGAAATTTTTTTAGTTTCGGAGAGAAGATCTAGAGAAATATTTTCTTTCCAATTTGTAAGGCATTGCTTTGTTTCTTCATACATTAGATTTGTGAGTTTTGCTATTTGTTTATGATGAAAAAAAGGTTGGGCTTTTTGTCTTTGTTTGCGATGCAGGTTTCCGTCACTCGTGAGAAGTCCATTTCCTAATAAAAATTTTAACTTACGATGAGCACGGCCTTGTTTCACATGACGATTGTTTGTGACTAAAACACTTTTGATATAATTTGGATGTGTGAAAAGATATACTGGATATTTGTATTTTTGCAATGGTACAATATCTCCATGTTTTTTTGTGGCCTCTTTGAGAAACTCAAGAGGATTTTTTGTGAATTGTAATATGTTGCCAGTATAGGCCATTCTTTGTACCTTGGTTTACTCTTTTTATGCCATTTGATTTGGATACCAAAAAGCAAACGTCTTCCTCTCTGTTGGGTGAGAGTCAAAGGCTCTCATATAGCGTAACTCGGTTTAATGAAATCGTTCGGGGTCGTTTAGAATCGGAAACAGAACTTCAAAATCTTTGGGTTGAGGGAGAACTTCTGAATTTAGTGAAGCACTCTAGTGGGCATATATACTTTTCTGTAAAAGACGAAAAATCTCAATTACATTGTACCTTCTTCAAAGGGAGTAATCTACGATATCGACATTTGGCTCTAAAAAATGGCATAAAAGTACTGATTTTTGGAAGTGTGCGTTCCTATATTCAAAGAGGAGGGTACCAATTCAATGTACAGCGTGCTATACTAGCCGGTGAAGGAGAATTACGACTCGAAATTGAAGAAATCAAAAAACGTTTGAAAAGTGAAGGCCTCTTTGATATAGATCGCAAAAAAAGTCTCCCTTTTTTGCCTGTTACTTTAGGAATTGCAACAGCAGCTTCCGGTGCTGCCGTAAAAGATATTATGCGTATTGCTTTAGAGCGTTATCCTAACCTAAACATCATTCTAGCCCCGTGTCAGGTTCAGGGGCCTACTGCCCCTGCATCCATTGTCTCGGCTATTCAAAATCTGCAATCAGCAACACTAAAGGTAGATGTCATTATACTAGGAAGAGGAGGAGGGTCATTTGAAGATTTATTAGCTTTTAATGATGAAAGTGTTTTGCGAGCCATAACAGACTGCTCTATACCTATTGTTTCGGCTGTGGGACATGAGATTGATAGCCCTTTGAGTGATCTTGTTGCGGACTATTCAGCCCCAACCCCAACGGCCGCTGCTGAACAAGTAATTCCGAATATATATGAGCTACTAGATTTTCTTGAGGAAAACACCGTACGCATGCGTGTTTCTTTGGAAAATTATAATCGTGAATGGCAACAAAAATTAGATAAAATACTCCAGTCACGTGTTTATGAAGAGCCTCTTTTTTTACTCCAAGAGCGCTGGCTATCCTTGGATCACATCGAGAGGAGAATACAAGATACGATTCAAAGTATACATCAAAAGGCATGCTCTACTTATGAACGTTTTTCTTATTTGCCCAGAATGTTTTATGAAAAAAATGTAACCGTACTCCGTCAAAGCTATGAATTACTTTGGGAACGTTTACAAAATTTTAGCCCTTTGGATACTCTTACTCGTGGTTATGCTATTGTTTTGAACGAAAACAAAGAAAGTGTTGCTAGTAGTGAAGAAATCCATGTAGATGAAATAGTAGATGTACGTTTAGCTAAGGGTTCTTTTTTGGCAAAAGTAACTAAGCTTCAGAAGTAAAAGTAAGTTATGTCTTTACGTTGTGGAATAGTCGGTTTGCCCAATGTTGGCAAATCAACGATTTTTAATGCCATCACACAAGCTCGTGCACAAGTGGCAAATTATCCATTTTGTACTATTGATCCCAATGTGGGGCGTGTAAATGTAGGTGATGATCGTTTAAATAAAATTAGCGAGCTTGTAAAGCCTAAGCGAACAATTCCCGCAACAACAGAATTTGTTGATATTGCAGGTCTAGTCGAAGGAGCCAGTAAAGGGGAGGGGTTGGGCAATCAATTTTTATCTCACATTCGAGAAACACAGGCCATCGCTCATGTTGTCCGGTGTTTTGAAGATGAAAACGTGATCCATGTCCGGGGAAAAGTAGATCCAAAAGAAGATATTGCTATTATTCATACCGAGTTAGCCCTTGCGGACTTAGAATCCCTTAGTAAGCAAGTGGAGAAATTACGGAAAAAAGCTCGTACAAAAGATAAAGAAGCTCAGAGGCTTCTCACTATTGGAGAAAAATACCTTTCTGCTATAGAAGATGGTAAAGCTGCTCGTGAGGTTGATTGTGATCCAGATGAAAAACTACGAGGAAGTGTTTTTCAATTGATTACAGCACACCCCGTTTTTTACGTATGTAATGTACACGAAAGCGATATTTTAAAAGGTAATGAGCACACAAATCAAGTAGAAGCTTTAGCCAAAAGTGAAAATGTTCCTATAATCAGAATATGTGGTAAAGTAGAAGAGGAGTTGAGTGCTTTATCAGTGGAAGAGCAAAAAGAGTATCTAGAAAGTTTGGGTCTGAGCGAGTCTGGTCTAGATAAAATGACAAAAACATCCTATAGTTTTTTAGGTTTGTTTACTTTTTTTACAGCAGGTGAAGAAGAAGTGAGAGCTTGGACTATACGCAAAGGAAGTTTAGCACCCCAAGCTGCAGGTGAAATACATAGTGATATGGAGCGTGGTTTTATACGTGCAGAGATAGTGGGATACAATGACTTTATAGAAGCGGGTTCTTTAAGTATGGCTCGTGATAACGGCACTATGAGATTGGAAGGTAAAGAATACGTTATGCAAGATGGTGATATAACCCATTTTCGTTTCAATGTATAGTAGCTCTGTATTTCGCTTTTACATTTGATGGAAGGATTGGTAGAGTGGGAGACACATCGTGGTACTCTCCTTGCTTGGCCACAAAGAGCAGAGCTTTGGAGTGGAAAATATAAAGAAGTACAACTTATTTGGGCAAAGGTAGCTAGTCTTCTTAGTAAAACAGAAGAAGTACACATATTGATTAATCCTGTTTTACCCAACCAAAATAAAAACAAATACATAAATATATGCATTGAAGAAAAAATACGAAATAAAATCGAAAAATATAACTGTAAGCAAACAAATCTTATTTTTCATGAAATACCTACGGATGATGTTTGGATAAGGGACTACGGCCCAGTTTGGATAAGCCCCCGGGAGGGGCTGACATTTTTATTTGATGGCTGGGGAAAAAAACATTTTCCACACACTAACGATAACTTAGCATCTAAGCGTTTATTAGAAAAATTTGGACATCACATAAATTCAAAAAAAATCATTTTGGAGGGGGGAGCAATAGAAAGTAATGGGGATTTACTTTTAGTAAATGATGCTTGTATTTTTCATCGAGAAACAAGACTAACTTACAGTAAATACGAAGAAGAGTTGAAGAATATTTTTCAAACAAAAAATATTCTTTGGTTGAAAGGTTGTCTGCCAGGAGATGATACAGATGGACATGTGGATATGGTGTCTCGCTTTGTAGAAGAAAAAAAAATACTTCATACGATTTGCGATAGTGATCATCCTGCCTTTACTGTACTAAAAGAAATTCAAAAGAAACTAGAAAACTTTTTCACAAAAGAGTATAATTTTGACAAGCAAATCGAAATTATATATCTACCACTTCCAAAACAAGTGTTCAAAGGAAATTTTCCCATAGCACGCAATTATGCAAATTTTTATATAGCTAACAAGCAAATCATTACACCAGTATATAAAGATAAAAAAGATGAGGAAGCTTTAAATATTATACAAGCCTGTTTTCCTAATCATTCTGTAGAGGCCATAGATTCCAACTACCTACTTTTGGAGGGTGGAGCCATTCATTGTATGACTAAACACATACCAGTGTTTGTTGCAATATAAAATATGAAAGGAAGGAAGCGGGCGAAGGGACTCGAACCCTCTCCAGAAGCTTGGAAGGCTGCTGTGCTACCGTTACACTACGCCCGCAATTTGTGTTATCAAAGGCTGTGGAAACTGTGGAAACATATGATTATTTCTGCTCATTTAAGTTATATTGCGCTACTGCTAAAATAGCAATAGGAACACTGTAGGAAGAACAAGAAACATATTGCAGACCGGCTTCCCGGCAAAATTGGATATTAACGGGATCAGCACCATGTTCACCACATAAGCCAAGCTTGATATCTGGACGGGTTAGGCGTGCACGTGACGCACTGATGTTAATCAGTTCTTTAACAGGACTTCCTAAAACTTGGAATGGATTGTTAGCTAGTAGGTCATACTCTGTATAAGCTGGGAAAAAGGAATTCACATCATCACGGGACAAGCCGTTAGTAGTTTGAGTTAGGTCATTCGTACCATAACTAAAAAATTCTGCATAACGTGCAATATCTCCAGAAAGTAGAGCGGCGGCTGGCAGTTCCACCATTGTTCCTGTTGTATATTCGACTCTATCTCCTTCTTTTTTAAAGACATCCTCCGCAATACCAACAATGCCCTGAATAAATTTCCCCTCTATACGCTTTCCATTACGTATCATATTTATCTCATTGACATCCATAACTAATGGTATCATAATTTCGGGTGTCACCGTAATATTTTTTGCCTTTAAACGTACAGCCGCTTGCAGTACGGCCCGAACTTGCATTTCATAAATTTCAGGGTAGGTGATGGCTACACGACAACCCCGATGCCCTAGCATAGGGTTAAACTCATGTAAACGTTCAATGCGCTCTTGGAGCTCTTTACGGTCAGGTTCTATTCCTTTGGCTGAAAGATATTTACAGTATTCGTCAAAAATTTGGTCATTACGTGGAAGGAATTCATGTAAAGGTGCATCCAATAAACGAATTGTTACAGGGTGAGGGGCCATCGTTTCAAACAAATCCTGAAAATCTTTGCACTGAACGGGTTGTAAGTCTGTTAAACACTTGATTCGCTCCTCTGTATCTTTGGCTAAAATCATCTCACGGAAGCGCATAATACGATCATCAGAAAAGAACATGTGTTCTGTGCGACACAAGCCTATACCATAAGCGCCCATTTTCTTAGCTACTCTGGCATCTCTTCCCACATCAGCATTGGCCCTTACCAAAAAGTCTGGTCTAACAAATCTCTTAGCAATGGCCACAAACTCAACTAAACCATTTTTTTCAATGTCGGGATTAATCAACTCTCCTTTACCAAGATAGATGGAAGGTGGTTTATATACGGGGACATCAATAGTTACATACTCGCCCTCTTTGACTGTGACGTTATTTATAGTGAATAGTTTGTTTTCCAAATCTACTTTTATGTTAGAATTGACCATAGCTACTTTCCCCATCGAACGAGCTACAACAGGAGCATGGGAGGAATAGCCTCCTTCCACAGCAATGACACCTTGACCGATTTCAATAGCCTTTACATCTTCCGCAAAGGAAGAAACTACACAAAGTACTAAACGACTATCCTCTCCCTTCTGCAAGGCATCTCGATAAGCTTCCATAAGCGCATCTGCTGAAAAATAGACTTTCCCCACAGCAGCTCCCGGAGACCCGGAAAGCCCACCTGATATGCTGGGAATACCTTTTATGGAGTCCGCATCCACAATAGGATGGAGCAGTGCTGCCAATTGACCCGGTGGGATTTGGCCGATCAACCATTCTGGTTTGATTAATTTATCCCTAAGAAGATCTAAAAGAGTACGTACATGGGCCTGTGTTGATTTTTTGTCTTCACTCGTTTGGTTGATCAACCAAAGCTTGCCCATTTCCACAATGAACTTGATTTCACGTAATTCATAAAAACGACTTTCTAATAACTTTCCGATTTTTTGCAATTCAGAGAGATGAGAGACTTCTAGTGTTTGGATATCGTTTTCACTTTTTTCCATGGTATACGCTTTGCGTTGAAATGAACCGCATAGCTTTGCTTCTCCTGTAATGATGTCACGGGTATGGTAGACCCCTACGCTATCATCATCGCTTAAATTACCAAATACCATCGCTTGCACCATTATGGCTACATTGTCTTCATCGTCTAGGTCTGAATCGTAATATTCTTTTGCGGCCATGCGTATGATGCTTTCTAGTTGCTTTGTCACATCGTCGGGAACTTTGTCAGGACCAATCAGGGCTTGCATTTCTTTAGCGATTATTTTTTTGGCTTCTAGTGTATCTGAACCCTTTGCTTCAATTTCATCAAACTTTTCTGGAGCTATGCCGTATAGTTTAGTACCAGCCGAACGCAAAAGATAACAGTATTCAAACCAAGCCTTCTCCTCGCTTCCAAGCATTTTTGCAAAGCCGGGTATCGTAATTGGGGAAAGCCCAACATTAAAAACTGTTGGGTAAATCGGCAAAGTTAAATTGGAACTACAAATTACTTTCAAAAGTAGCGGTGCTTCCTGACTTCCATACTTGCGGCCAATGATACTTTCCATATCAGCCAATCCTTTTTGAATCATGCTTTCTAGGTTCAGTTTTTCGAGTTGCATACTCGTTTTTGCGTCTATTATAAAACCGGGGACCACAGGTAAATTTAAAGAAGCTAACTCTAAAACTCGCTGACCACGTTTCCCGCACCCTTCCCAAATATTCGGATCCGTTACGCATCCTTTTTGACTAAATGTATATATTTCTGACACAGTATCCTCCCAAACAGATAAGACCTCACAGAGGCCTAATAAAAAGGCATACTGTCAATACTTTTTGTTAGCTTTTATGAAAAGATGGAAAGAAAGATCAAAGTAAACGGTTTTTTATTGATTTTCATAGGAAGAAACGCAGTTTCTACCTCTCGCCTTACATGTGTAGAGGGCTTCATCAGCTAATTTAATGAAGTCAAGAGACGTATCAATATAATTCGAATGTACAGGATAGCTAGCCAAACCAATTGAAATAGTGATTTTTGCTGACTTTTCTTCTATGCAGATAACACTTTCTTCTATATTTTTACGAATGAGTTCTCCGATTTCTTTTGCTTCTTTTTCATCTTTTCCTGGCAGGAGCACACAGAATTCCTCTCCACCATAGCGTCCTGCGATACTAGAGTTTCCTGTTTCTTTTAATGAAGCGACAGTCTTTTGGATTATCTTCGCTAGAAAAACAAGGGCTTTGTCACCACCTTGGTGACCATATAGATCATTTACTTTTTTAAAAAAATCAATATCAGACATAAGAAGACTCATGGGCTTGGAAGAATTTTTGGCGTTTTGGTATTCCTCTTCTAAACAATTCAAAAAATAGTCTTTGAGGTAAAGTCTAGTCATTCCGTCTATAGTGGCCATCTCATATAGGCGAGCATTCTTGATGGCAACAGCAGCTTGATTAGCTAACACAAGGAAAATACGCAAATCGGAATCGCAAAAAGGTTCTTCATCTAGGCGATTGAGCACTTGTATCGTCCCCAAAGTTTCTTGCCTTAGTATTAGGGGGACACACATCATGGTTCGTGTTTCAAACTGAGATTTATCATCCGCTTTTTTGGAAAAACGTGAATCTTTTGAACAGTCTTCAACTAGAACAGGCTTTTTATTTTGAGCCACCCAGCCAGCAATCCCTTCCCCAAATTTGAGACGCACATTCTTGAGGGAGCTTGATTTTTGCTCAGATATAGTGTAAAAGTAGAGTTCTTCAGTCAAATTATCTAGAAGCATAAGACTGGAAGCTTCTGCTTCACATACATCCTTGGCCTTTTTTAGCAGTGCGTCTAGTACTTCTTCTAGTTTTAGTGTTGCGGAAAGAACGGCATTGATTTCCAAAACACCGTAAAGGCGCTCATTTTCCTTTTGTAATTCACTCGTAGTCGCTTCTGGTAGTGCAGGTAACATATCTAAATTAGTCTTCTACTTGGCCAATGACAAAGGTCATGTTGGTTGTGGCACTACCTCCAATGTTCAAGCTAAGTCCATTCTTGGGAGCCTTTACCTGATAGTCTTCTGCTTGATTAGTTACCTGTTTGTAGATATCCAGAGCCATACGAACTCCAGAAGCACCAACAGGATGTCCTGCTCCAATTAATCCTCCAGACGGATTAATCGGTTTAGAACCAGTAATCTCAATTTTGCCTTCTTCGATAGCTTTATATTCTTCTCCGGGGTTCGTGATACCAAAAGCGGAAATAGCCGCATACTCACTTGATGTAAAGCAATCATGGGTCTCAATTACATCAATTTTGTCTATGTCTAGGTTAGCTCGTTTGTAAGCATCTAGGACGGCCTTCCGTGTCCAAGGTAATATGTAAGGGCTGTTTTCGGATTCTTTTGCTTTTTTGCGAAACTGGAGAGGAGCTACACGGTGTCCCCAACCTTTCAAGGCAGCAATTTTTTTTGTGGAGTTTTTATGCTTTTTCAAAAAATCTTTGGTATAAGTCTGATTTGCTAAAACCAGCAGACTAGCTCCATCTGTCACTTGCGAACAATCTGTTATGCACAATCTTCCTCCTACAGAAGCATTGAAAGAGCCCCCCCTTTCTTGTGCATGATGGCCATCCATAAACCATGAACGAGTTTGTGCTTTTTTGTTTTTTTTAGCATTTGCATAGTTGATTCGAGAAATTTCCGCTAGATTTTGCATAATTCTTTCCTCACTCACTCCAGAATTACGTTCCACAATGAGATCTGCAAGTTTTCCAAATAATTTTGGAAATGGGAATTCAATCCCCTTTGCTTCTAATTCATAGTAGGCAGCAGTTCCCAAAAAATCTCCACCTATGGTCGCATCCACTGTTTTCATGATTTCGAGACCAACAACTACAGCCACATCGTAATCTTCCGCTTCTATATGAGCCCTAGCTGAATGCAAAGCAACAGAGCCAGACGCACAAGCGGCTTCATATCTGGCTCCCGGCACCCCATAAAAAGCAGGATGGACCTCTGTTAAAAAGGCTCCCAAATGCCCTTGATTAGCATATTGTTCAGCATTAAAATTCCCCACAAAAACCCCGATTTTATTTTTTTGGTTGAGATGTTGAATTTCCTCGTAATCTAGGCCTACAGAGTTCAAACCGTCTTCGACCACCTCTCTAAGCATAGCTAAAAAAGTTTTACCTTCTCTTGTCCAATTACGAGCAAAGTCTGTTTGGGCACCACCTAATATTAGTGTTGTAATTTTAATAGTATTGTCCTCCTCCTTACTTGATCTAGTCAGATATCAATTTTATGACAATCCGTAAAGCTAGTAAAAAAAATATTGCTCTTATTGGTGCTCGTGGAGTCGGCAAATCTAAATTATCGCGCCGTTTAAAAAGATTATGTGGATGGCCTATTATGAGCACGGATAGTTTACTTTCGTATGAAATGAGTGGCTTGGCTATCGCTGAAATTGTAGAAAAAATTGGGTGGGATGGTTTTCGTGATTTGGAGCATCAAGTGCTCAAAAAAATCACTAAAATGGAAGGTGTGATTTTGGATTGTGGAGGTGGAATACTTGTAAATGCCTTTTGGGAAAAAAAAATACAGACGAAAAAAGTATTTATGGAGAGGTATTCAGAAGAAAAGGGAGAGCTTCTAAAAAATAATTGCCACATAGTATACTTGAAGTGTAGTAAGTCGCGTCTACTTAGTAAGAATGAACCGACTTCTGCTCGCCCTCCTCTTCCGGAAGATTATGAAACTCTTTTGGACAAACGTTTTCCTTTTTACGAAAAGACGGCAGATTTCATTTTGGACGTGGAAGGACAATCAAGCTCTGAGGCAGCGTTCATTTTGTATGAAAAGTATTTTAGAAATGAACGCTGAGAGGATAGGTCTTTTATGAGAACAGATTTAAAAAAACGGGGATTAGTCATTATTGGCAATGGAATAACTGGTATTAGTGTTGCACGCGTAGTGCGGAAGCTTCATCCGAATATTCGTATACGAATCATTTCAAAAGAAAGCCCTTATTTTTTTTCCCGCACAGCCCTGATGTATATTTATATGGGTCATATGCGTCTAAAAGATACCTATCCCTATGAGCCTTCTTTTTATAAAAAAAATTGGCTGGAGCTTGTTTTCTCTAAGGTAGAAAAAGTGGATATTGAAACGAAGCAACTTCAGTTACACAACGATAATCCGATTGAATATGATTATTTGCTCCTGGCCACAGGATCTACATATAATAAATTTGGGTGGCCGGGACAAGATTTACCCGGTGTGCAGGGGCTATATAGTCTCCAAGATCTAGAAAAACTAGAAGAAAATACAACTCAGCACAAAGTGGAAGCTGCGGTGATTGTGGGTGGTGGTCTTATTGGTATTGAACTAGGGGAGATGCTCCATACTCGGGGCATAAATGTAACTTTCCTTGTGAGAGAAAAAGGCTATTGGCGTAATATTCTGCCCAAAGAAGAGGCGGATTTAGTCGAAAACGAAATCAATAAGCATCACCAGATTGTCCAAACCAATACGGAACTAAAAGAAATTTTGGCTGGTTCTAATGGGCGTGTGAAAGGCGTACTAACGTCAAAGGGAGAAGAGATACAAGAGATACAAGAAATACCATGCCAACTGGTTTGCCTTACGGCTGGTGTTCATCCGAATATAGAACTAGTGAAAGACACAGCCATCCAAACAGATCGAGGCGTTAAGGTGAACTATCGTATGCAAACCAATATCGAGAGTGTTTTTGCGGCTGGAGATTGTGCGCAACTTTGTGCGGAAGAAGGGGATGCTGAGAATAGGCGTTTTGGTCCCCCTGTGGAACAGCTTTGGTATACCGGTCGTATGCAGGGTTCAGTAGCTGGCCGTATTTTAGCCAGAGAGGTTTATAAAAATGAAAATAAGCAGGAAAAGGCCTATGCTATACCGGAAGATTCTTATCACAGAGGGATCTGGTTTAACTCAGCTAAGTTTTTTACTGTAGAATACCAAACATACGGTTATTTGCCATGCGACATACCAGAAGAGCAGACCTTTGTTTGGCAAGATGAGAAAAGCGAGAAACTCATTCGTTTGTATTGGGAAGGAAATGATCCTCAAAATCCTATACTAGGGATGAATTTTATGGGAACACGTTTTCGTCAGGAAGTCTGTACAAATTGGATTCAAGAACAAAAAAGTGCCATTTATGTTGCAACTCACTTGCAAGAAGCTAGTTTTGATCCGGAATTTTATAAACAGACAAGTGAGTCTTTTCTATTAGCCACAGGATTCAACTCCCAAGTGTGACACATCTGACTTTCAGCTCCATTTTGGGACTGTTATAAAATCCCATCAATATATTCGCAATATTCGCAAACATGATTGAAGGGCATTTGAACAGCTAGGTAACAAATTTGTTCTTCAAGTTAGCCACAGACTTTTTGCTTTGAGAGCCCTACCCAAATGCTTTTTCAGGGGATAGTCCGGGGGATAGTCCGTATACTCGTACTTAGCGTTTTTACAGGTATAGTCGCCCAAGAAATCTCTATGTTATCCCATTTTCCTACATATAATTTGTGGTTACGGTTGCCCTGAAATTTCAGAGTATCCCCACACTTAGGGCTTATTTTTTCCCCCACTTTAACTCCTATCCCTCTTTTCTTTATCGTAGCCTCGAATACTTCTGGCGTCTCTATTCGTTTAGTCCTCATCTGTCTCTGGATAGATGAGGACTAAATTGCCCAAACTCTCACTTCCTTCTTTTGAGAAACCTAGCGGAGCCTAACCTCAAATGCTTTGCCTATACAACTAATTTCTTGTGCAATAAAACACATATTATAATCCCCCAATAATTTAATGGAGCTTCACCTAAAACTTCTTACGCACAATACAACATAATTTTTCCTACAAGTAGGATGCACGCCCGGTAGCCCGGTAGCATAGAAGACTTCTAAGAAGATATTGACGCATAGCTCGAGGGATACAACGTGTCCGAGGTGCGCACGGGTAAGCATTTCTTTGCCAAAACGCCCATGAGGACTTGCGAAACTGCGAGGGTCTTGTCGCGTGAAAAATCATTAGGTTGTCTAGTATACGCCCGGTGAGGGAGGCTATCAAATAACTCGTGTTTTATCGGATCAAGTTGTGACAATTGTGACTATGGAGACAAAAATAACATAATGAGTAAAATTAAAGTAGCAATCATTGGTATCGGAAATTGCGCAAGCTCCCTAATTCAAGGGGTTCATTACTATCGTAGTAAGACATCTGATGAAGCTATAGGCATTATGCATTGGGATATTGGTGGTTATAAGCCATTCGATATTGAAGTGGTGGCTGCATTTGATGTAGACAAGCGTAAAATTGGGCTGGATGTTAATAAAGCCATTTTTTCCAAACCTAATTGTACCACTGTGTTCTGTGCAGAAATTCCATCCTCTGATGTAAGAGTACAGATGGGTAAAATTCTGGATGGTTTTTCGGATCATATGAAAAACTACCCTGAGGATAACACCTTTCTACTTGCCGATGAAAAAGAACCTACAGCCGAAGAAATTGTTAAAATATTAAAGGATTCAGGGACGGATGTACTAATGAATTATCTTCCCGTGGGTTCGGAAGATGCAACTCGATTCTATGCTGAATGTGCGCTGGAATCTGGAGTTGCTTTTGTTAATAATATTCCTGTATTTATCGCCAGTGATTCTGTATGGGCGAAGCGTTTTGAAGATAAAAATCTTCCCATTATTGGTGATGATATTAAAGCGCAATTGGGGGCAACGATTACCCACCGTACATTGGTAGACTTATTTAAAAAACGAGGAGTCTCACTGGATCGAACTTATCAGTTGAATACAGGAGGCAATACTGATTTTTTAAACATGAAAAATAGTGACAGATTGGCTTCAAAAAAAGAATCAAAAACTGAGGCAGTACAGTCAGTTGTAGCAGAGCGACTCTCTGATGAGAACATTCATGTTGGACCTAGTGATTATATCGCTTGGCAAAAAGACAATAAAGTGTGTTTTATTCGTATGGAAGGCAGAATGTTTGGCGACGTACCGATGAGTATCGAAATGCGCCTTTCTGTGGAAGATTCACCTAATTCAGGTGGTGTGGCGATTGACTCTATCCGTTGTGCAAAATTAGCCTTAGATCGTAAACAAGGTGGTGTTTTGGTGGCACCTGCTGCGTACTTATGCAAACATCCGCCGGAACAATTTACCGATAATGAGGCGTATACTATGACTAATGCCTTTATTCAGAGAAAATAATTAGTGAAATGCTTAATCCTCGCTGCTGGACAAGGGACTAGGCTTAAATCGAAAGGTGAAATCAAACCCCTTGTTACTTTACTAGGGGTTCCGTTGATTGAGCGTGTTATCCGCTCTGCTATGAAAGGTATGAAAGGAGACGCGGATGAATTTGTTGTCATCACAGGCTATAAAGGCGATCAGGTTAGCAATTTTTTACAGCCTTTAGCTAAACATCTTAGTGTTAAGATAACACTAATTCAAAATGATGACTGGAAAAAAGAAAACGGTTTTTCAGTCTTAAAAGCACGAGATATTTTAAAAGAACCTTTTCTGTTATTGATGTCAGATCATCTTTTTGATCACACTATTATTCGGTTATTACAAGAGCAAACATTGAGTGATGGCGAAGTTTTATTAGCAGTCGATACTAATAAAAATAATCCACTGATAGACATAGATGATGTGACCAAGATTTATATTAAAGATGGGAATATTATCAATATTGGTAAAACTATTAGTGATTTTAATGCCTTTGATACGGGTATTTTTCTTTGTACACCTGTAATATTTGATGCTTTGGAACATGCTTATGAAATTCATAATGACACTACTCTATCGACTGGCATACGAGTTTTAGCAGAAAAAAATAAAGCAAAAGCAGTGAAAACACAGGGTTTCTGGATTGATGTTGATGATGAAATAGCATATAGAAAAGCAGAAAAAAACATGTTGGATGGGATGCGAGGAAAATACAATGACGGCCCCGTTTCACATTGGTTAAATCGCCCAATCTCTATTCAAATTTCTAAATATCTGGTTGATTTTAATATTACTCCCAATCAAATTTCTTTTGTCTCTTTTCTGCTTTCCATATTGGCAACGGGATTTTTTGCGTTGGGTAACTATTGGCTGCTAGCTTTAGGGGGCATCATTGCGCAATTTGCCTCGATTATTGACGGTTCTGATGGTGAAGTAGCCCGTCTAAAATATTTATCTTCCGATTATGGTGGCTGGTTTGATGCAGTATTGGATCGGTATGCAGATGCCTCTTTACTGTTTGGACTGACTTGGCATGTTTATAACCAATATTTGTCACAGTGGGTTCTGGTCATAGGGTTTATCGCTATCATTGGTTCCTTTATGTTGAGCTATACGGCAGACAAATATGATAATATGATGAAAAGTCATATTAAAAAAGGCATCAGAATGGGGCGTGATGTTAGAGTTTTTGTGATATTTTTAGGAGCAATATTTAATCAAGCCTACTTGGTTTTAATTGTAATTGCAGTTTTGATGAACTACGAAACCGTACGTAGGATTGTTGTTTGCCGAAACGATGGATAGTATTTTTTGTGTAAAACAGCGAATACGTGCCATTATTTCAAAATCCAGTGTACCAGAAGATCCTAAGCATGCGGATAATGTGCTTGAATGGTTGTTAAAATTAAAACCTGATGCTGATGAAGCATTGCAGATTGCAGCCCTTGCACATGATATTGATCGAGCTGATGATCAGACAAAAATAAAACGAGCCGATTTTAATGATTACGATCAATTTAAAGCTGCCCATGCTTATCATAGTGCAACGATTCTGAAGCAAATTTTACATAAATATCAGATAGAACCATCCATTATAGATAACGCCTGTCAATTAGTAGAACAACACGAAGTGGGTGGTGATCCTCATTCAGATTTGTTGAAAGATGCAGACAGCATTTCTTACTTTGAAGTGAATATGCCATTATATTTTCAAAGAGAAGGGTACGAAGAAACCTTAAAGCGTTGTATTTGGGGCTATCAGCGTCTCTCTCCAAAAATGAAAGAAGTTTGTAAAAATATATCTTATTCGCATGATTTACTGGATATGATTTTAAAAGAAGCGATTACGGAATTTGATAGTTGAATTTGCCACCTACACTTTCTGAGAATTTAAAAAATGAATAAAAAAACATATAGTGAAAGATGTGTCTCGCACTAACCGGTGTCTTCACGTTGATCCAATTCTTCAGAAAAACCAAAAAGACGGGTGTCTTTTAAACGATCCACATAAAGTTTCCCTTCTAAATGGTCACATTCATGTTGATAAATAACGGCATCTGTCCCTTCAATTGTTTTTTCAGAAAGAATTCCTTCTTGATCATACCAACTCAATTTGATCTTTGCCGGACGCTCTACATAACCTCGCATTCCCGGAACAGATAGGCAACCTTCCCAAAAACCAATCACACCCCCTTTCTGGGGATCAATAGGCTCTACTTGCGGGTTAATCAGCACCTGTCGGCTCATACCTTTTTCCAACTCAGGATTTTTTAACTCAGGATATCGATCATTTCGTGAAAAACTAACCACAACAATCTGTTTTAATATGCCAACCTGTGGTGCTGCCAAACCCAAACCATCTGCCTCCTCCATTGTCTCAAACATATCGCGAATCAATTTCTTAATTTCTTTAGAACGTATCTCTTGCTCTGGAATGGGTTTTGATTTTTTCCGTAAAAGAGGATCGCCTATTTTTAATATTTTGCGTACAGCCATGGCACATACGCACCCATAAACTCTTCCATTTGTCAAGCTAGTCTGTTTTCATGAATAATCGGCCAAATAGAAAAATAGCCCCAAAACTGGGTGCAAACCAAAGTTTTATAAAACCCATATAAAAAGGTAACACACTTGAGTATTATTTTTTACAAATGATCAACATAAAGGAGAGCTGGATAAAGTAATATGCAAAGTAAAACTAAATTTTATAGTCTAGGACAAAATCTCAAAAAACTCATCTCATATGAACAAGAAGCAGGCCTTTTAACCCAAATAACAACCTAAACGACGAGAAATCTTTGGGTTTATTATCGTAATATAAAATAATCAAAATGAATATTTATGCAAGAGCCACAAGCGAGATCTCTATCGATTGTCATCCACCAGCCCTCAGCCCTCAAAGGAAAGGAACACGATTTTCTCTTCTGATGTTTTCCAAACGTTTTTTACGATTTAGACATTTTCATATATTCAGCTTCCAACATAAAAAAGAGGGCTTATTCCAGCCTATTTAATCTGAAAACTCCGATTATTACAAATCACACTAAAATTAGACTCTTACAACAACTCTATTATAATCTCCTAATCATTTAATAAAGCCTAACCTAAAACTTTTTTCTTATCAGTACAACATAACTTTTCCGACAAGTAGGGGGGCGTCCCTAGTTTAGGGTTACAGAACTTCTTTTTATAAAGCAAAGTAACCCCATTTTTACCAGTTTCACTTTCTACATGAACTCTATAAAAAGGGAATTTACCCAAAACAATCGGGTCTGTTTTACAAAGAAAGGGTGCTTGCATATTCTCAGAAAAAAGGGGTGTGGCCGTAGGCTTTGGCTTACTAGGTGAGTAGAAAAAGACACTTCAGTTTGACAGGAGTGTCCATTCACTCTTGATTTTTTTGGATGTATTCAAAAGAAAAGAGAAACTACTGGTTCGTTTTTTTTTCTTTTTGCCGATCAACGAAATATTTCACACAGGATAAAAAATAAACAGTACAAAGTAATCCCATAATTGACATTTCTACAGCGGCCAGGGGTCTTTTCACTGCTTCACCTTGTAATAAAGCAATCACTTTAGGTAATCCCATAAAGAGGGGAAGCGCTCCCAAAAGACCCAAAAGGGATGCAAAATGCATAACTGCTTTACGTTTGCTTTCAGAAAAAGCTAAATAACCAAATAAAAGGAACAATAGACCAAAAGGCAAAGGGATTAACGCTGTCTTTTTTTCAAAACCAGTCCAAAAGAAAAAAGCTAAACCAGTAAATATTAAAAGTACACCTAAAAGAATTGTTCGTTTTTCCATATACGCCTTCACCCACGCTGACGACTCCAATCTACAATTATGTGAACCTGCTGCATAGTATTTTTTATCAAAATTATTCTTTCTTTAGAGGGCTATACAGGAATACAGTATACGCAAGAAAATGTCGAAAAATTAAAACTCCGGTTTTATCCTAGTCCACGCCTATATGTATGTCTTCACATGAAGCGAATAAAAGAAGACTACAATTCCCAAGGGATATTGTTTTCATTTTTCAAAAGATTATAAATCAGTTTGATTTGAGGATGTTGTATGAGGCTTAATTTATTATCGATTGACAAAAAAAAGATACTCAAAACGGTAATGGACTCTTTCTTTTTTTCAAGGTATCATTGGAGTTAAGCCAAAGGAGGGCGTAAAAATGAAGTTATTTTCTCTTCAGTTGTTTTTCTGGATCTCATTCTTGATCTTACTTGCTTGTAAGCCAAAGCAAAAAGAAACACTATCTTCTTTAGTGGCGTTTCTTGAAGGAAGTGAACACTACATTCATATTCAAGAAACAGATACTATCAAAATAGATTTAAAATATGCAACTGAAGATAATTTCATGAAAAAAAATGTGTATAAAAATTTTAACCGTTGCTACCTTCATAGTTTTGCAGAAAAAAAGCTAAGAAAGGCCGAGAGATTACTAGCTGAAGGCCATCCCGGTATTCGTTTTATAATTTATGATTGCTTACGACCAAGAAGAATACAAGAAGATTTATGGAAGCATGTGAAAGGAACCAAACAAGAAGAGTACGTTATTAGTCCCGTTATGGCTTCCATTCATAATTTTGGTTTAGCTATTGACTTGTCTTTACTAGATAAAGCAGGAAACAAGCTTGATATGGCTAGCGAATACGATACCTTTACCCCCCTTTCTAAACCTATAAACGAAATAAAATTCCTAAAGAAAGGAAAAATTACAGACAAACAGGTTTCAAATCGTTTTATTTTGAGAGATGCCATGGTTGGCGCTGGCTTTATCGTAGATGGATTTGAATGGTGGCATTTCGATGCGATGCATGGGAACGAAGCTCGAAGTAATTATAAGTTAATAGAGTGATTTTTTTTTAGAATTATTTTGCCATATAGACTAGTTAAAGCATAGATATCGCTCTTGATAAGCAAGATAAAATAGTTTCAGGCACAGGCACTTTCTTACTTTTTATAACAGTCCCATTTGAAAAGACGAACATGAATAAAAAATCACGTAGAGAGCATTCTTTTCTTCTAATCTTGGCTTTTTTTTCGGGAGCGGCAGGACTGTCCTATGAAGTATTATATACACGTGTCTTATCCGTATACTTTGGAGATGTATATTTCATTATCGCTGCCATTTTGATGTCCACCTTTTTGAGCTTGGCTGTGGGTTATTTTTTGGCTAGAATATTGGTACCCTATCTCTGGGCCATTGAAGGTTTACTTGGCTTGTACTCTCTTGGCACCGTATACATATTTACTAACTTTGCTCTATCTCCCACCCACTTCTTTGCTTATTCGAATACCATTAGTATATTTTTAGTGTGTTTAGCAGTGTTTATCCCTTTTTTTCTGACGGGTGTCAGTGTTCCTGCCTTTGCCTTTATGTTGCGGGCAATAAATAAAAAAACAACAGATGAAGTGGATAAGCCTTTTACTATTGTATACTTTATATACAACGTAGGGGCAGCTTTGATAGTACTTTTGGCTGAGTTCTTTTTCATCCGATCTTATGGTATTTCTGCGTCGATTATAGGTTTTGCCTGTATCAATCTACTTATTGCCCCCCTCCTTTTGCCCTTGTGTCGACGCTTTACCCCCTCTACCTTTCAAACAAAGCAAGATCGCCTCGATAGCTTTCCTTTCATACTTGCTCTACTTACAATTGGGATGGCCAGTACAATATACCAACTATCATATTTAGAGTATTGTTGGCGCCTATTTGGCCCTACGCCCATGGTCTTTACAGTTGTGTTATTCAGCGCACTTTTAGGTATCGTAATCGGTTCTATAATTTCACGCTGGTTTAAATCACTACACCTTCTTACCAGCCTCATGGCTATTTTTTTACCTTTATTATTTTCATTTACGGGGCTTTTAATCGATTCATGGTCTTACACCGCCAATTCAACAGAAAATGCCACTTTATTTTCGTTTTACAAGAGCAGTTTCATCGTCCTGTTTGGATTGCCTATATTTATTTTATTTGGAGCAAGTGTTCCTTTAGCTGTTCGGAAGACAGGTAAATCTCTTTATGGTCGTATTTTAGCAATAGTCAGTTTGGGTAACGCCTTGGGAGCCTTGGCCCTAGTTATTTTTTTAAAGGATGCATTACATTTCACAGGCCTTGTATCTGTAATTGTTATTCTTTTATTATTTACCACTCTCATGTTAAGCAAGAGGCATTTGATAGAGTGGAAGAAAGAAGGATTTATTGGTGTAGCTAGCATAATCGCATGTATCATCCTATTTGTGTTGTACCCTCATAAACTGACTTTACTGGGTAGCGATACAATGAAATTTCCTAAAAAGGAGAGAGAAGCGATCCTGAATGATCTTGGGCGAGTTCAAGAAATTAGAGAAAAGGGTAATTTATCAGTAGTTCTCCACTGGAAAGACGGTTTACGAGGTGTTATGTATTTAGGCTATATCCCTCATTGGAAAATACGAACATACAATATAAATAGAGCAAGGGCCTTTTCTGCTCTTTCATCTCTATATTCAAAAAATGAGGACCATGTACTCATGATTGGGCTTGCAAATGGTGCTAGTTCATCGGAAGCAGCAAATCGTTATAAAAACGTTACAACTGTAGAAATAAATCCAGCAATGCTCACTGTCATCGATGTTTTGCGTAAAGAAAATAGTGATTTACTAGATAAAAAAAACGTAGAAATCCGTATTCAAGATGGTATTGTTGAGATGATTCGTACTAAAAAAAAGTATGATGCAATCATTAATACAATTACACAACCGAATTATTATTCAGCTAACAAACTCTATACAAAAGAGTTTTTTGAGATTGCAAAGCAAAAGCTTAGCTCCGGAGGAGTATACGTAGGGTGGATACCTTGGTACAGAGGTTATGGTGTTAACGAAGTACTTACATATATAAACACACTAAATAGCGTCTTTCCTGAGTGTCATTATTACTTTCAAACATGGGCGTATTATTATGCCGTATGCGGAGAAAAACTTGTTAGGCAGGAAATAACTGCTAATGATCAACTAGCCCAATGGGTATCTCAACTCAGACTAAAGAGTTTTGAAGAAGACTTTCGCCGTTTTGGTAATTCAAATATGATCAATACTTTAGATTACCCTGTACTCTCTTTTAAAGAGATTAATGAACCTGCAAAAAGGAGTGAATATCCTCAAGTATCGGCCAATTGGGGATTTTTTAAGCGTTATGAATATTACGATCAAGACCCTCACTATCCTCATGCCTGTTGCCAAATGAGACCTCCTAATAAAGTCTGTGAAGCTATTTTTGCTTTAACATACTTAGATGAAAATTATTGTAGAAACCATTTAAGATAATGAATGAATAAACTTTTATCAAGTACATCTTTTCTGTTGCTACTAACATTCCTATCTGGAGCCGCCGGCCTTTCCTATGAATTATCAAAGGACGGCTGCCATAGGGTATGTATAGGGAAATCAAGCCACCACATGCCACCACATGCCACTGGGATTATATTTCCAGTTGTAAAATTCTCGAAAAAGCAACATAGCAATGCCCGTAAATACCAAGATACCTGCTGGCAATTTACGGAGCCAGTGCAGTGTTATAAAGTTTACTCCAAAGGCAGTCAAAACACTTGCATAGAAAAGAAACTTTTGCTGAGGGTATATCATATTCCATGCCAAACTTATGAGAGAAAGTTCCAGTACGATCAAGTACAAGCCTTTGGGAAACAAAGAAAAAAGTGGGCTGCCCATGTTTCGATGCCTATACGTATTCATTCCAATAACCATAGCTGAAATGGAAAAAAATAAAACTGTGCCAGGTATACGAATCATCCTTACAATATAGCTATACATGTTTTCGATATAATTATATCTCCCTAAATAACCTTCTTCACCATAGGGAGAGTTATTTAATATCGAATCAGAATGGGCAAAGAGTAACACAACAATGGTTAGACCACGTAATAAGTCTATATTCTGTATACGGCCTTTTTGCATAAGGGTAGGGTACCAAATATTTTGCGTAGATGACTTGTACTCTAAGCCGTAAGGAATAGGGAATAAGTTATAAGTAAACTAGTAAATATCTAAATGGAGGTAAAAACTTATTCGAATTGTAAATATAAAAAAGACGAAGTTTTCAATTTTTCTTGCCAAAAAGATACTAATAAGCTACAACTAGCGGATTAGGTATAGAGTCTGCTTACACAAAATATCTAATATCTTCGATTAGTGTACAGCATCTAGCAGTGATTCAAAAACGAATAGTAATGGACTATTTATACACGAAAATAAAGCGACTTTCTATTATTTAAATAATTCCATATTTATTTATTCTTTTGCAAATATTAGCGGTTGTTTTTCGCTTTCAATTTCTTATGTTTTCAGATGTGGAAACACATTCTTATGTATATCATAATCCTGAATTAGGCATCCCATCTTGTAGAATTATTATTGATGGTAAAATTTTCGAATTTAAAAACATTCAAGAAAAATATTGGTTCTGTAAGGATATTCTCAAGAAGAATAAAAAAGAAGCGCTTTGGACTTTAGAAGATTTTTTTCAGTACCAGCAAAACAAGAACACTCAAGCATTTACTATTTACCACACTTTTATCAAAAAGAACAATAGTGTGACTGTTTTACCTTATCAAGAGGAGTTAGGCGATGTATTTGTTCAAAAAAGTAAATAACCATATTTTTAACGAGCCACCACGTTCACCTGATCTACTAAAAAGCTTTTCCGTCATTTTCTACATTTGACACATTATAATTATTAATTTTACAAGTGGTCACTTCATAGTGGCTAATCTGAATATTAACTATTACCTAAACATCCTTTCTACGGATACAAATTTATACATTCCCAGAGAATACATAGTTTATTTAATCAGTTTCCTTTTCTTTTTATATGCATTCCGAATATTGACTGTTTTTGTATTTATTGGCTTAAACATATTTTTCCTTTTTTATACTATAGGTCCATATTCTCCCTATCATTATCTGTCACCTTTAATGTGCGTTACCACATTACTGATTTTTACTCGCCCTAATCAGCCAAATATTTGGACAATTCGGACAATAGAAATATATTATTCCCTCTTCTTTTTTTTCGCGGGTGTAAGTAAATTGACATATACAGGAATAGACTGGCCTCTATATGTACCTGACGCTTTATTAGATGCCTATGTTTGTTATGCACCACGATATTCCGCAGATTATGTTGTACATCGGCTAGTTTATTATACTCCTTACTTGCCTATTATTGCCGGAGTATATGTACTATTTACAGAATTATTTTGTAGCTGGTTTATTCTTTCGAAACGAAATCACTCCAGTGTACGGGTTTAATTTTTTTCATTATCTTTGGCTTGAGCTTAGAATTTACTATTGCTTATAAACATGGGCTTTTAGCACTGCCTGCCTTTCTTCTATTTTATTTAGATAAAAATGATACTAAGTGGTATAGAACTTTTATCAATTGGAAAGATTCAATAATTGTTTCTCGTAGAAAGAAGAAAGCAAGATAGCCCTGAGATTTGATAGACGAATCAGTACCACACTTTTTTGTAAATACGTCCTCATATCAAAATAGCACTCTATCTACAAAAATAATCTTTTCGATTAGCTAGCGCATAAATGGCATCGCAGACCTTATGAGATGAAATTTGTTGACAACAAGTATGGAAAGCATCTTGCTATTTAGGGTTTCTAAATAATTTTCAACTTGTTGTTACCTTAGCAAGGTCACTCCCTATAATTCAAAAATTGATGTATTTAAAAGAAAGTGCTGGCTAAGCTAAAGTATTGGCTACTAAGCTAACACAGCCTTGTTGCATAAATTCTCCTCTAATTTATTTTACGAAAGAGACTAGCACAGCAAAGAAAGCCCCACAAAAGAAAGAGGAAAGGTGGGCTAATTTAACGCTTACTTTACACTTACACTAGGAACAAGTTCTTCTTCTCTTCGAACGTTTGCTCATTTTTTCATACTCCACTCTTTTTTTTGTCAGCTAAAGAGCATACAGAAGCTCTTTGGCTGGCTGAATAGTCTGTTACACTTATTACGTGAATTCAAAAGTTTTTAGGGAGAGCACAAATCATTTTTGCGAATATATTCGCGCCCCCCTCTATTTCCTTTTTCACAGTATACACCATAACTTCTACTTTTATTCACAAAATGATTGGAAAGTCCTTGTTGTCTCACAAATTGGCGTACTTTTATTACAGCACTTGTACGCTTCTCCCACCCCACCATACAGAACATTTTCTAGTTTATTCATAAAATGTTCCGCTTTTTGACCACTATAGAGCAGACTCCCATAAGAAAGTAGAGGCCGATCTAAAGTATTGATTTTTCGTACCGTTGCTGTAAAGAATGAGTCGGGAATGCGGATGCTTTCGAAGGTTTTTTGATAAGGTACTCCCTCTTTTTGTTGCATTTTTAGAGGAGTTTGGCCACAAGCAAAGATGTAATATCCAAGTGTCAGTGCATAAAAGTGACAACTAGAAAATGCTGATAAAAGAGTCTTCCGGCCGATCAAAACTCCTTCTCTGCCCAGGCTCATATCAAACCAACCAATATAGACACCTCCAGAAGCAAGCCGTTCCGCCACAATTTTATAGAAATCTAATGTGTATAATTTATTCGCTGAAAAAAATAGTGGTGATGAAACCGTATTGATAATAGTATCATATTTTTTTTCCTGTCGTTTTAGATCAATTAGACCATCTTGAACGCGTATTTGCACATTTGATCTTTGGAGTAGGTTTTTATTATACAGAGCAAACGGTCCCGAAGCTACCCTCAGCATACCTGGATTTAGTTCAATCACTTCCACAGTGTCAAAAAGACGTGCCGAACCACTTGCTGTAATACCGGTGCCTAACCCCAATTGATATGCTAGATGCGTATTTTTTGCATATAAGCTTGCTAACACTGGCAGTGAGTTTTCACGATTCATTAGCCGATTCATATTTCCTAGAGCAAATACCATATAACCAGAGTGTACCAGTGTGAGAGCATTTATTTCAGTATCTCGAATTACATGAGTCGAAAAACCATAATTCGAATAATTTTCTATTTGGATAGCCCCCCTATCTACACGCTTTTTGTAGTTATAGTAGGTATCGCTTCGGAAAAAATTACGATAGCCCCCCAAAAGCAAAGGTGTTGGATAAAGCTGATGGATAACCAGCAAAGAAAAAGCTGTTATTGCTAAAAAAATAGCAGACATTATCATCATTTTTTTGCGTATTATATAAGAAGTGCCTAAATAAGATATAAACGATAACACTAACAAAAGAATCGGCACGCTCATATGTACATTAAAAGAGTTATTGCGTACAAGTGTATAAATTACAATTCCAAGTGCATTGCCAAAACTCAATAAAGCTAACAGAGTACCGCAGGACAAACTCTTATACTTTAGAGAGAGAAAGGGTGCAAAGGCCCCAGTTAATATGAAAACAGGCAGGCCATATAAAATAATCAAGACAGATCGTACCCAAAAAATTGATAGCTCGTGATGTGGTCCATCCCCTAAGTTACTCCAAAAATCAAGAAAAACACTAGTAAAAAGGATATGGACTAACACAAAGGTTGCCATTAGCAATAATAAGCATTCACGAGCCCATCCCCAGAATTGAGAGCGAAACCAATAACTTCCGATGCTGATCCCTAATATTGCAGAAAATAAAACAAGAGAAAAAGTTTCTTGAAATGCTCCTAATACCGCCCAAGCGAAATCTAAGTAAAATAATTGCCAAACTGAACCGATTATACCACAAATAATCGTAATACATAAAATACTCTTGGTTAGGCTCTCTGGTTTGTATCGTTTCCAGAATTTCCACGAGGGTGAAAATTCGTTCGTTTGTTCGCCTCCATTCCATCTCACTTTGGGGTGTAAACAAAAAGGCCGTAGCAAAAAACCTATAGACAAGTTGAGTATGCCAAAAGCGAAAAGTGTATCGGTGAGACCAAATTGCCTTATGAAGTAGTATTCAGTTAGCAACACAAAAATAGCCGCAAATACATTATATAGGCCATACACAAAAATAAAGGGTTGCGAAACAGAAGAATGTATTTTAAGCAATTGTGAAAAAGACGGTATTCCTAAGCCAATCAAAAAGAAGGGAATCAGTCCGCAAAGCAGGGCACAGATAAATGTGATCCCATAATCATAAGAAGTATAATCTGCCAAGCCCAAGCCATAGAGGCGGAGTAAGGTGCCCAAAAGTAGACTCACACTCCCTAGTAAAACTTCAAGCGCCCACAAGTATGGGGTTAATCGATATGAAAAGTGGGCTCCTAGCGTGAGCCCTAAAAAAACACCGAACAAAATCGCTGCAATAATCAGGTAGAGCTCTCCAAAAATAAAAGAAGAGAGTATCCTAAGATATATTATTTCATAGGATAAACCTACGGCTCCCGAAAAACAACATAGCACTAAAAGCAGAAGCGTTCTCAGCTTTATCTTTTTCTCATCTCCCATTTTTATCCCAATCACATGCATTTATCTGGCTAAAAAAGAGATAGCGAGAAGCAAAAAATATCAAAAGCGAACACTCAGCCTATAGGAGCTAGATTACTTCCTATCTACACAACACGTCTACTTGCCAGACCCACTATAAGGACGAGTGCTTCTACAGGTTTTATGTTTTTCGAATCCAGTACACATAGTAGGGTAGCGACAGCCATAGTTTCTATTCTTTCCCCACCCAGCATACGCCGTAGCAGGGACTGATAATGTATCGCATCCGTTTCCCAGTCGTTAACAATGCTTCCCAGAACATCTAGGACGAGTGCTTCCACAGGTTCTACCCTTTCCGGATCCAAAACATGCAGTCGGGTAGCGACAGCCGCAGTTGTATTCCATACCCTTTTCGTAACTACAGCTGTAGACAGCTCCTCCACTACATCTGGAGCTTCTGGACACTGGTGCTGGTGGAATGATAATAGGTCCATCACTCGACCCGTCTACTGGTTGGCACAATACTGCAGCTACTAAATCTGATCTATCACTATCTCTTTTTTGCCCCGGAGAATAACACCACCTCCCACTTCTTTGAGCGTTATGGCTAGCTGGAGATGTAATTACATTACTTTCATGATTTCCCCAGGTACCTGGATACCTAATTACGCTATAGTTATAAAAATGAGGCCTTCTTTCACCAGAAGCACAATTCCCACCTCCTGAGGTTGCTGTTGGTGCTCCCCCTCCACTCACCCGATTGCATGCGTCAACAGAACTTTCACGATCATCTCTAAGATTAACCCAAATAGGTGGCGGCGCTGCTCGTGTTACAGTTATACTATAACTACGCGTAGTACCATTCTCTGCCGTTACTGTTATCGTTATCGTATTCGAACCTACATTCAACAACTTAGTTCCAACACTGCTCACACTGGCTCTAGCGTCATTAAATGCGACCCTAAGGCCTTCACCGCGCACTCTGGCTCTGGAATGTCTAGCTCTAGCGGCTATGGTAACTCGACTTACACCGCTAGTGACTGAAGAAGTATAGTTCCTTATTTCCGAAGAAAATATAGGGCTCAGACTATGGCTCATCAGACTGCCTGATGGGCTCATCAGACTGCCTGATGATATGCTAAGGGAGTGAAGTCTAGCGTCGCTGGACAAGATTCTTGGCGCTCGCGTTACAGTTATAGTATAAGAGCGACGCGTAGTACCATCCTCTGCCGTTACTGTTATCGTTATCGTATTCGAACCTACATCCAACGACTTAGCTTCAACACCGCTCACACTGGCACTGGAATCTATAGCGCTAGCGGATACGGTAACTTGACTTACACTGTTGCTGACTGAAGAAGTATAGCTCCTTATTCCCGAAGAAAATATAGGGCTCAGACTGCCTGATGATATGCTAAGGGAGCTAAGTTCAGCGTCGCTAGACGGCTCTCGCGTTACAGTTATATTATAAGAGCGATGTGTGGTACCATCCTCTGCCGTTACTGTTATCGTTATCGTATTCGAACCTACACTCAACGACTTAGTTCCAACACCGCTCACACTGGCTTTGGAATGCATAGCGCTAGCGGATACGGTAACTTGACCTACACCGCTAGTGACTGAAGAAGTATAGTTGTCTGTTTCCGAAGAGTATATAGGGCTCAGACTATGGCTCAGACTGCCTGATGATATGCTAAGAGAGCTAAGTCTAGCGTCGCTAGACAAGATTATTGGCTGTCCTGGGAGCAGATCCCCGCAATCGGGTATGTTGGCGTCGCCCTCATTGCTGCTGATATTGTTGGTGCCAGAGACGGTTTCACAGCCACCTCCGCTATAGAGCACAGCGGGAAACTGAGTCGCTGTACCAAAGTTCCAGTTTCCCGTAGCTCCAGTCGTCCAGGTGGAAGTGGAGGTGAGGGCCGCGATCTTGATGCCTGTTTTGCGCACACAAACGGAAGACGAACACGATCTACCGCCGCCAATGCCATTGGTGCCAGAGCTATCCACAAAGTAGTTCTTTCCGGTTACAGAATCACTAGAATAACCGATGAGCCCGCCGACAGGCCCCGTTCCTGTCACATTACCCGTGGCATAGGAGTTGCTTACAGAACCACTAGAAAAAGTCCCGATGAGCCCGCCAACATCACGACTACCCGTCACAGCTCCCATGGCATAGGAGTTGATTACAGAACCTCTAGTAGTATACCCGATGAGCCCGCCGACATTATTACTACCCGTCACAGCTCCCGTGGCATAGGAGTTGTTGATTACTGAAAAAGAACCAAGAGAAGAACCGATGAGCCCGCCGACAAAATTTTTTCCCGTCACAGCTCCCGTGGCATAGGAGTTGATTACAGAACCATTAAACCGACCGATGAGCCCGCCGACTTCACCTCGACCCTCTAGATAGGCATCTGTCACACCTATATTCTGAATCTCAGCACTAGTGCCAGTATAGCCAAACAAGCCTACGTAGTCCGTAGATGGACGATTGATGTAGAGGCTGGTGATTTTATGCCCGGCCCCATCGAAGCTACCGATGAAGTTAGCCCCTCTCTTCCCAATGGGCGTAAAGCCGGTACAGGTGGCTACGTTTCCATTGCTACCATAGTAGGCTACACAGGTAGCACTAGAGTCATTTTCACTACGGCTGGGGCTGGCATCGATGTCACTGCCCAAGCGGTAGTGTTTATTTAGACCATCTTTGACCGCTTTGAGTTGGGTATAGGTGGTGATGATGATGGGAAAATTAGCCTCTGTACCCCTCCCACCGCACTTGGCATTGATAGGAGGTCCCAACACACCCGTTATACTATTGCAGCTAAAAGTCGCTCTTCCCCTATGACTACCTTCCGTATCTTCTAATATCACTGAGTCCCTTAAAGCAACTATGTTTGCGCTTCTTTTTTCACAAGAAGAGTCGCTGTTGCCAGCAGAATTCCATGAAACGTCTTGAATAGAACAATGTAAGACGACACTGACCTCTCTGCTTTCTGGGAAGGGCTTGCATCTATTTACATCTATAACGGCACAAGCCCTTAGGCTATAGGTGTAGCTAGCGTTCTTACTTTTGGGACTATCTGGGCTCCAACTGGTCGTCTGTCCGCCCGAAATTTCAATAGTTCTTGTTGATATGCTGGTCTCACCATCAATTTCTTCAATTTCTTCCAGTACATATCCTTCTGCACCAGAAACGCTATCCCAATCCAATTGAAAGTTTCCATCGTTGGAAGTTGTTTGAGTTACGGTAAAACTGTTCGCAACGGGTTTATCCAATCTAGTCTTTACGGCTACACTAGGGGAGGCTTCACTCCATTCTCCACAAAACAGATTATTAGCACCACCCACACTAGCAATAGAACTACAAGCTCTCACAGTATAGGCGTAGCTTCCCACCGCTTTGCTGGCGAAATCTTGACGCGCACTCGCCACTTCAGTTGAAGGCGATGACCAGCTCTCCTCACCCGCCCTTTTTTCTCTCCATTGGTAGCTGACGGTATAGTCATGATGACGAACTGCATTCCAAGAAAGTATGTAGCTACCATAAGACATACCAGTGGGAGGGGCATCTGGTGAAGAAGAGGCGTCTGGTGAAGAAGAGGCGTCTGCCCAACTCAGTCCTGTGGGGGAGACTGGGTTAAAATTCACAATCAAGCTTCGCCCGTTTGCGAAAGGGGACCATGATCCACATTCATTATGCTGATTACAAGAACGTATCTGGTAACTGTATACGACGGGTGCATGACGAGGAGAAGAAGGAGTCCAGCTATTCACCTTACCTCTTACTTGCAGAAGGTTCGTGGATTGAAGGCTTGGCCATTGGGGGGGAGAGGATTGGTTGATCAACGATCGCGGAGCAGATACTTGCAACTGATAATGGCCAACTAAAACACTATTATTATCGGGATCCTCCCAAGATAACGAACAGAGGCTGGGATCATCTATAAACGAAGAACAATAGCGAGAGTTTTTAGGGGGATCAAGGGGAGGAGGGGAGAACGTAAAGGCCTCACTCACCACCGCTCGGTCACTACAAGGATCACTCCCATTGGGGTTGGGAGCCCCACAGGGGTAGGCGCGCACCTTATAGGCAGTGAGGCGATTTTCTACAGCAAAAGACTTTACACGAGACCAATTAGCCTCCTGATCATACTGGGTACCCACACGAGTGGTCTCTTCCCTATCTGAAAACACCTCTATCAGCTCATAACTACCAGCTCCAGCGATCCCATCTCCGGAAATCGAAACGGTAACGCTATCTCCCGGACTAACTAAGCCAGTGAGCGTAACCACTGGTCTTGCTAACAGAGAAAGCCTCACCGTTCCAGGGCTTCCCACGTCAGCCCATTTATCCCAAGCTGTACAAATGCCATCAAAACATCCCCGTACGCGATAATAATAACTTTTTGTTGTTTGCCCCTCTGTAAAACTACTGTATCCACTTTCCTTTGAAGGCACTTCCCAATGTGTTCGCACTCCCGCATACACGGCTGTCTCTGTCCAAGTGATGTCTGTTTCGTCTGGCCCAACGCCTTCTTGTAGTTCATAACTGATAGACTCATTCCTTGCAAGGGCTTCCCAAGTCACCTTATATGCACCGGAATATGAAGTATGGACGGCTTCATTTCTATCGCTGACATGGTCTCCACTTCTTAGCATCGCCCCCACACCAGTTGGGAAGCCTGCTGATATCACTGAAATAGGCGCAACCAGTTCTAACCAATCGCCACAAGCACAATCCACGCAATTCACGTCACCAACGCAGGCTTTGGCCCTATAGCTATATTCTCCCACCTCCGTCTTCACTATCGCCTTCTCATGAGTCACGACAGAGTTATCCGCACTGGCAACGACACCGCCACCACCAGACAGACTAGCCCAGTTTTCACTAGCATCCCCATCTGGAGAAGCCAATAGTTTCTTTTCTTGTATAGCATACCATGTCGCCGACTCTACCCTAGGCCAATTTAATGTGAAGCTCTCCGCAGTCACTGTTCGACTACTCTTTAAGGAAGCAGAGGGAAAGGGTGATAGCGTCTGAACGCGCACGACCCCTTCTGCTCTTTTCCAGCTTGTACAATTTTCTTCATAGTAGCAAGCGCGTATTTCATAAGAAAATACACCGGCTTGACTCTGTTCTTTCTTTATGGAGAGAGCACCAGTCACCGGCTGTGGGATATTTGCGTTCCAACTTATACCATCATCTGAGCTCTCTTGTATTTGATAAGTCGTTGCATTGGGTACCGCAGTCCAAGTGAGCGTATATTTCGCAGGACGCTGCACATCCGACACATCCCTTCCAAAATATACTTCGTTTATATTACTGGAAAAAGTAAAACTGTTCGGCCATTCAAGCGCTGAAACGCTACTCGTCACTTGGGAAGACCAAGGTCCACAACCCACATCACTACAAGCCCGAATTTGGAATGCATTTTCACCTATACCAAGGTTCTGAATGGCAAAGCTCCGAACGCCAGCACCTGTCTCCCCTGCCCTAACTGCTTTCTCAAAGGGATGCGACGGCCAAGGGGCTTGCACGCAGTCAGACCCACAATGCTTTGCCCGATATTCAAAAAAAGCAGCTCCACCACTAGCATGAGTATAGTCCCACGAAAGAGCCCGCGTAGTTGAATACGCAAGAGACTGTGCAACTTGAATATTTCCCGGCGTACCAAGGTTCACTGTAACGGATATATGCTCCGAGTGTAGACTGCAAAGCGTTCCACCTGTTTTACAAGCCCGTACGCGATAGCTATATTCTGTCTGCCCCTTCTTTTCCAAAAAGGAACGCGACAAACGAGAACTTTCTTCTTCCATCATGAGAACGAAACGGGAATCATCGCTCCCAATCTTTTGTTCCACTCGATAAAAGTCCGCACCACCTACGGGAGCCCAAGAAAGATCATAATTCCCAGAAGAAGGGAGCCCACTTTCCACAAGTCTTAGCCTTGGAGACCTCAAAGTCTCTACCCTCACTTGAAAAATTTCAGAAGGAGACCCACAGCTATTCGCACCCCCTCCACAAACTTTCACTCTATATTGATAATTTCCATAATCCTTGCTATAGAAAGCAAAAGAGTTGCTACTCGAACCAGATGCCAAGGAGCTCTCCCCTGCCTTCGCCCAATTAGACTCACCAAAGGCACGCTCTTCTATCTGATATTTCCATGCACGGCCACCGCTATTGACAGCATCCCATGAAAGTTCATAATTACCACTAGCGACATTTCCTGTATTCTCACTAGATAGATTGTACACTATCGCATTGGGTACAGGCACCGCTATTCGATTTTCCCCAGAACATTCTTTTGAACCTTCTGGCAGCTCCCTTAGACAAGGATACACGCCCGGAATACCCAATTCAGACCAAGTATCTGTATCCCAACTCATATTCCCATCACCCTCTCCGAGCTCACTCCGAAGGAAATGAGTGCTTTTGCCAACAATGCCTCCGGGAGCATCCCAGTTATCATCACTCGTATTTATATAACAACTTGCTACTGATTTTTGGCGTCCACTTTGGAGACCCAAAGCCTCCCTTAGACTACTGTGTGTCCGATAAAATATATTTTCAAGACGCTCATTTACATTCACCCCATTCCCAGAAAGGCTACAGCCACCTATAAAGCCACCCTTCGCATTACTTGTCTGACTACTCACTCTAACCGAAGAAAAACTCTTTTTTATAGAGCTATGCGTAATATCTACTTCCCCCACAAATCCACCTATAAAGGAAGTTCCACTCTTGCTCAAAAGCTCGCCAACGGAGGCATAGCTCTTTTCAATGCGTGCTTCATTGCCTGCTTGGCCTGAGACCTTACCAATCAATCCACCGGCATGGGATCCTGTTTTGCTCTCTAATGTCACAATGCTTCCCGCCGCATAGCTATCGGAAACAAAACCACCCTCCAAACTACCCACCAAGCCTCCTACGAGGCTCTTACCCTTTACTTCACCGGATGCATAGCTACGACGAATCTCAATATTACTATCACTATCACTGGAAGAGGTCCCAACAAGTTTCCCAATTAGCCCACCTATATTCCGGGAACCTTTCACATTTGAGGTGGAATAACTAGCCTCAACAAAAGAGTGCCTATCGGCATCTGAAGAAGCCACAAGAGAGCCTATGAGACCCCCAGACCTAGCCCCTCCAACGATAAGGGCAGTTGAAGCACTGTCCTCCAAGCGTAACCCAGTAGCCACTTTGCCTATTAAACCACCGACATCGCCACCACTAGCCTCAATCTTACCGGATAGAACACGAAGAAGGCTAAATGAACTCTGCTCCTGAACACCCGCCCACCCCACAATACCACCCACACTGCTTTTGCCCTTCACGCTAGCGCTTTCAATCGTTATGTTTTCTAAACGAACATTTCCCAAGGCTCTACCCGCTAAGACACCAACACTATTTGCTCCATGGATTTTTGGGGATATAAAACGCAAATTCTGGAAATAAGCGCTTCCGCCTATAGAAGCGAATAAACCAACGTTATTCCCTTCTTTTTTGTTAATATATAGGTTCCGAATAGAATAGGTCTCTTCTCCATGACTGACTAAGCTTCCCGTAAAAACACCGCTGCTAACAGACATACCGGCTCCGGAAGGGCTCTCACATCCACTTTCTCCACAACTAGGGCTTGCATCTATGTCTTGAACCAGCTCATAGCGTCCGTGAGAGAGAAGTTTCTGGTTCTTTCCGATATGAGACAGGGTATTGTAATCACAAACCTCATAAATCTTTTGGCCATCTTCCTCTCGCACCTCGCAACTATATTCAAATGCTTTTTGCTCAGGCTCTCTGTCTGCATCCGGGTCAGAAACACTATCATCACCCAAAGCTGCATCTACAAAGGGAAGGCAATCGTTCTCTGGATCCAATGTGGCATCGCCATTACAAGCCTGCCTCCCCGTAACGCACTGAGAGGCGGAAAGGGCTAACGTAAAAAGGAGCGACCATAGCCACAGGGCCGAGACTCTACTCTGTTCCGGAGAACGGGTTGATTGAATTGATTTTAAGCGTTGCATTACGGAATAACCTCTTTTTATGTGTGATATCTTGAAGACTCACGTAGTGTGGGGTGGGCTTGTGAATAGTCAATTCATTATTTGCATTTTTTGGAGTTTTTTGGAGTTTTTTGTGGATTCGAGCCATAAAATATCATTTTTTCTGTCAATACTGTCATTATTTTAAGTAATATATGCTGATTTACAAAGTCTGCCTAAAAATTATTTTTGCTTTGCATGTTTCTTCCGCTCTATTATAAAAGGGAATTCCGCTTTTCGATATGAATAAGAACGAAAAAATAAGTTATGTTGAGCTCCCGGCTAAAGACATACAAGTAGCTAAATTTTTTTTTACAAAGGCTTTTGGATGGTCTTTTACAGATTACGGACCTGATTATACTGCCTTTTCCGAGGCTGGTATTGATGGCGGTTTTTATACTTCTAGTTTGTCTGCTACTACACAAACGGGTACAGCACTCATTGTTTTTTACAGTGAACACCTTGAAAAAACTGAAACCAAATTGAAGGGACTAGATGCTCTAATTATCCAGCCCATTTTTTCTTTTCCGGGTGGTCGTCGTTTTCACTTTACAGACCCAAATGGAAATGAATACGGGATGTGGTCCAACAAGTAAAAAAAGACTTCACTTTTCACTAAAGAGTGAGCTCTTTTTGTATCTTATCTGCTAGTTCCTCTGCATATCTTAGGATTTTTGTTAAGCCCAAAGCCCCGGTATAGTTACCAAATAAATAGCTATTTTTAACTTGTCTCTGTGAAGTTGTTAGGATTTTCTCCAAATTTGTATCATACACGGGTATACCGTTCGAATGACGGAATACTTCTCTATGATGATAGTTAGGATGAAATCCAAAGAGTTTTTTAAAATCTTTATCGATTTCCAGAAAAATTTGCTCATTCGTTTTATCCAAAGCTCCGTCTCCAAGCATCCATCGGTCCTGTAAACGATCCGTTTTTTTTATATCATTTATCTCATTTATCTCATTTATATCTATGGAGGAACAAAATTGTCCATCGGGTAAAATTACGCCCAAACTATAAAACTTCTCATTGGAGGGAAACAAACAACCAAATCCTCGAAGTGAGATCTTTTTTTCTTCTGTTTTGTCTCGATTGCGAAAACAAACCACAGAAACAACTCCCCTATATTGTACATTACAAAATGCTCCGAACATATCTTCCCAACCCGATTCCCTTATTTTATAAGCGGGTAAAGTAAGCACAATTGGATCACTTTCGTTGAATCTATCTTTATGAACAAAGACTCCCAAAAAAAATCGTGCACCATTTTTTTGTAACCAAGTATACATGGCCTCATTCCAATTCTGCATTCCATTCTCCGGATAAACAGAGCCACGACCTAGTTTCATTTTTTCAGTATTCTCTGGTTTTCCATTCAGAAGGGTACGCAATACCAGAGATGCCGATAATTTTTCTGGACTTCCACCATAAACCCCTTGTAAAATGGTAAAGAAGGCACGAGACAAACGAATACCTAAAACACGGCGACCCCATTCACCAACCGTTTCCAAAAAAAAGGGCATATAACGCGGCGTTTGAAAAAATAATAAACAAAAAAACCGCAGTACATTCCCGATATCCCTTATATGTATATTAGGGAAACGTCGAATTTGCCCCTCCCAAAATAAATATTTCTGTTTTCCATGAGGCGATAACGAAATTAGTGAGATATTAATGTCTTTACTAATTTTTTCTAGTTGTGCAGAATTTAAAAAACTACCGGCTGCTTTTTCATACTGACCCCAAGCATCTTGTATAGTTTCAATCATACCCCCTATCTTATTTTCTTTTTCATAGAGATCCACACCAACGCCTCTCTTTATCAAATGATAGCTAATCGCTAGACCGGAAAAACCCGCTCCAATAACTTTTACACGCATAAATATACAGGAAAATCGTAGTAGCCGTTTTTTGCAAACACCTCTTCGGATAAATACAAATCATGAAACTGGCAAACTTACTTATATATTTTTGCTTTTCCTTTTTATCATAAATCACTGTATTCACATCTGAAAATGATTTATAGGGCTGTTGTAAAATGAAACCATGAATAAAACCATGAATAAAACCATAACGGATGGGAAAGGCAAATAAAATGTCATGAAACGCTGGATTTGAGTCATTTGAGAAGGCTAACTCCCTGTTTTTTGTATTTTGTGAGAGTCCCTACAGAGTATCCATTTCAAGACTTACTTGTGTAATCTGCCCTACTACCGTTACTAGTAATAAAATAATGCATAAACTCGTTCTCATACGCCATGGCCAAAGCATCTGGAACAAAGAAAATCGCTTCACAGGATGGGTGGATGTGGGACTTTCAGAGAAGGGGAGGGAAGAAGCTCATAAAGCCGGAAAATTGCTACAAAAAGCTGATTTTGAATTCACTAAATCTTTTACTTCAGTTCTCCAAAGAGCAATAAAAACTCTTTGGATTATTTTAGAAGAGATGGGTTTTATGTGGCTTCCTGTAATCAAATCATGGAAACTAAATGAAAGACACTACGGTGCCTTGCAAGGCCTTAACAAGGCTGAAACGATTAATCGATTGGGAAAAGAAAAAGTCCACCTTTGGCGTCGGAGTTTTTCTCATCGACCACCACTGATAGAAAAAAGAAATGAACAAAACTATGGACTTGAAAGGATCTCACCCTTTCCAAAACTTGATCCAAGTTGTATTCCTTCTGGAGAGAGCCTAGAGGATACTTCAAAAAGAACCATTCCATTTTGGGAAAAAGAAATTGCCCCTTCTATACAAGCAAAAGAAAAAATACTGATTGTTGCTCACGGCAATAGCCTACGCTCACTGATTAAACATATTGAACATCTTCCAGAGGAAGAGATTAGCAAAATGAATATACCAACAGGAACACCTATAGTCTACGAGTTAGACAAAAATCTAGAAGTTCTGAAAAAATATCACCTACTAACTACTATATAGCTTTAGCTTTTTCATCACTACAAATAAAATCAATAGTATCTCTTAAAGTTATTTCTATCGGTCTCGGTGCCCAACCCAACTCCTTTTTAGCTCTATCACTTTGGATATACCAAAAATGATTAGCCATTGCGATTTCTGCATAATTTAAATTTGTATCTGAACCCACTTTATCCTTGCGTAGTTGCAATAATTGAGCCCCTATTAGTTGTTTGCGGCGAGAAGGGGCAAGCAATGGCATTTTTATTCCACTTAATTGAGAAAGCTTTTGTAAAAATACAGAAAATTTCATGTTTTCTGCTCCTAAAAGGTAGCTACGATGTTCTCCAGGAGTAATTTTACTGAACCCATCTGTTATCCCAAGTAAAATTGCTTGAGCTACATCACGAACATCTAGGAAAGAAAGCCCTCCTTGAGGAATAGCATATATCTGACCTCTAATAAAATTCTTCACATCCCCCGTTGAAGAAAGTCCCACATCTCCCGGTCCCAAGAGCAAAGAAGGGCGCAATATCAATAACTTCAACCTATGTTCATTAGCAAGACGAATAGCTAACTTCTCTTGAAAAATTTTACTAGCATAGTAGGGCCAAGCTAAAGCCTGTTCTAAAGCATAAGGAGTATCATCATCAGCTATTTTTTTTTCTTCGGAAGATATGCCAACAACACCTGAAGTAGAAAGTAAAATGATTTTTTTGATTTTCTGTTGAACTGCTAAACGAAAAACACGTCTTGTCCCTTCTATATGTAATTCCATCATCGAACGCGATGCGTGATAACTACGACTAACACGACCAGCAAGATGCACAAGGACATCGTTTTCACCAAGGCCTTCAAAAAGACTAGATAGGAGAGGAGTTATTTTTTGCTCCTCTCCTAACAAATCCCCATGAAAGTAAGAATTTGTCTTAGAAACAGATTGAGGTAAGAGATTTTCTTTTATAGAAGAACGAGAACCGAGCACCCTAAGAGGATAACCCTCTTTGCTCGCTTGTTGACAAAATTCTCGCCCAAGAAAGCCTCCTCCACCTGTAACAACTATAGACAAATTTTTACGCATTTATTTTGAAGAAATTATTTTAGAAGCATTTGCTTTTATGCTATCCACGATATCTGTTGTATTTTTTTGAATATCCGATACCCTGTCTTTAGCTATATCATAAAAACCTTGTATTTTTGTAGCTACCTTTTCATACTGCTCTTCCCCTAAGGTGGAACGTATCTGTCCCAGCACCTTTTCGTACCCCTTTTGGGTTTCGGAAGTAAGTTTTTCTACATTACTTTGAGCTTGTTTAGAAAGTTTTTGCATACTTTCTAAAGTATTATCCAACAATTCACGAATCTTTTCGATACTTTGCGTGCTATCACCGGATCCTTTTTGTTTGAGCTCTTCAAAATTAGAGACAATACTTTTTAGAGAAGCTTGTAGATTCTCCTCCCCTACTCTAAAGAGCCCAATCCCAATATTAAGAAAATCCTTAATACTCTTTTCAATATTCACTGCATCTGACATTGTAAAACCTCCTAATGTCCAAAATATTCTAGTCGAGTTGTTGTAAAAGGGACATAATGCCGTAAAACGCCGAGTTAAGGCATTTTCCTACTTTTCTGCATTTTGCAACAACTCCAACCCATCGCTTATAACATAGGTAAGAAATATTTCAATACTTAATTTTTATTATTCAATTCAACAAATCTATCTAAGTTTACAGAGATTTATACTTTCTTTTGGCGTTGCTGTATAAATCGCAGAATGACGTAGAAGCTCCTCAATATATTGCAGTTACTTGACACTCTTAAAATGATATATAACCGTCGTAAAATTAACCAAGCTGGGTACTGGATGCAAAATTCTGTATTGAATATACCAATTCTTGAATATGAATTATACAACATAGCCATTCCTTTTGATCAAAAAATTTCTTTCTTTCCGTCCAATATTTAACTCTGCCCCAGGGCTAAACTAGCCCAAAATTCAGAATTAGGTTTAAGACTACTCCTGTCGTTCGTATATTGCGATAAAAGAAATTCAGGACTATTCCAACCCCCACAAACAGGAGAAGTAATCGTATCAAAACGTGATTTAAACAAAGTATCTAGGTTAGGCTGTATCCAAACACGGTCTTGTAAAGTATGAATGGGTACATCCTGTGCCCTCATCTCTCTTTCTATGCTAAGATGACTTTTTTTTATCTCCTCCGCAAGAGGTCCTCTAAAGGTTAACAAAGGATTATTGCAATTACTTGGCATCGCTGTTACAAAACCAAGACCTAAAAGTATACTAGTATGCCAACCTATATGCCCACGATTTTCCATAGAACTCTGGGTTTCTCTAGCAAATCGTAACAGTTCTTGAAGACTAAAAAATGTATGAAATATTTTTTCTTTTTGATATATACTGAAACCACCTTTCACTATTTTTTCATCATTTTCAGAGACAAGACGATGACCAAACATAAGACCATCAGAATGAATCGATAATTCCATATCTGTGTATAGAGAAGAAATCATCTTACGTGTGTAATCTAAAAACATTTCCCATTCTCTTTGGAAGAGATCAATTGCCATATCTCTCGAGTTATGTATATTTTTTTGAATATGCCAAAATGATTTATCCATATCTGAACAAAACAAAGCTACAAGTAAGTAGGTACCACTATTGCACTTCGTACCTTCTTCCATGTATCTTTCTACCCTTTGGAAAGAGCCCATGGATGTTATAATTTTAGAAACAACATCTTTTAGTTTTTTATTTTTTCTTTCTAATTTCTTTTTTTCGGCATAATAACTCAGTATTTTTTTTTGAATAGTGTGAGCCCATTTCTCTCTATGCCAAACGAGAAAAAGGCCCACACTATGAGATAAAATGAAAAAAAATTCATCTTTACCAATTCCTGTCTCGCTTTGTAAAATTTGGTACAGAAAAAAACCACAAAAGAAAAAAGAGATATGCCATATTACAGCCGCCCGCGGCAAAAGATTTAACAAAAGTATCAAAACCGATTGCAAACGTAAAAATGCAAGTATGCCATGCCCATAACTTTGTGTTAAATAAATTGTAAATGGGAGACCAAGGACTGTATAAACTAAATAAGTATAGCGATTAAATTCAATGCGTTTTATTTTATTTTGTTTGTAACTATGCCAGACCCCTATCCATAAAAAATATTCAAGTGTAACTCCAACTAAAAACAGAGACAAATGGAAAGAGATGGTTCGAGTTCCAAAGAAATATAAAATAGATGCGCCAAATACAGAAATCAAATATATAAAAGACGTTAGCCGGGTTTGCCAGTCTGGTAACTTATCTTGTATATCATTGACTAGATTTTCACTTTTTTTGTATCCCAACATATATCTTTTTTATTTTTGCATTACGTAATATATCGAGAATAGTGATCACATGACCATGCTTTACACTTTGATCAGCATCCAAAGTCACACCAATTTTTGGTTTTTCTCGGATTTTCTGTTTTATAAACTCACTTAGTTTTTTTTGTTCAATTGTTTTTCCATCTACAAAAACAAAGCCCTCTTTATCTAAAGTAATCGATATGTTATCAGGATGAGAAAAGCTATCCTCATTCTGAGTTTTTGGCAATGTAATACCAAGCTTAGAATGCAATAAACCCGGAGCTGAAACCATAAAAATAATCAATAAAACAAGAATGATATCCGTAAACGGTACTATATTTATCCCACTAAAAAGTCCCGTATCATATTCATCTTTTTTATAATTCACCATAAAACTCTTATTAAGACCCCTGTTGATGGGACTCTGTTGCAAAAAGTCAGAAAGATGGAAGCATGCCACAAAACACCGATTTAAGGTATTTTAGGCAGACATTTTCTTACTTTTCCACATTTCGCAACAGTCCCTCAATAGTGAACAACAGTAAAGATTCAATCCTCACTTTGCTCCATATATACATACATAAAATATATCCCATCATAAAATATGTCCCTTTAAGTAAGATGCCGCTATTTCTATATCACGTATCATAGATTGTTGTCGCTTTTTGAAGTAATTATAAGCAATCGTTGCTGGAATAGCCACAATAAGACCGGATGCCGTTGCAATCAAAGCTTCTGCAATGCCACTGGTCAGAACACTGTTTCCAATGGAATTCGCATCCGCCTTTACTCCTAAACTACTAAAGGCACGAATGATGCCAAAAACTGTTCCTAAAAGCCCAAGATAAGGGCTCACCGTTCCTAGTGTGGCCTGTATGCTCAAATATTTTTCTATTTCTGGAAGGCGTTCAGCAATAGCTCGACTTTTCGTCTCTTCAAAGTATTCTTCTTTTTTCTTATTTAAAACGACGGCACAATGACATTCATACAAAACATATTCCAACGGTGTTTTAAATTGTACATATTTCTCTTCCCAAGACAGATTTGTTAGATTTTCTTTACTGTTCGTATTTTCCTTTTGGAGAAAAATATTCACTGTTTCTAATGGTGGAAGGCTGTTTGTGTTAAAATAAATTATACGCTCTACGATTGTAATCCAAGAAACGATAGCACAAATAAATAAGATAATTAGAGTAAAACCACCACCAGACTGAATAAAATCTATACCAGAAAATGAAAAATCCATTTGGAGGAAGCTGTCAACACATAGCTACTGGGCTATTTTGTTGTACTTATGAAAGATACTGTGAGAATAGTATTTAATTTCGTCTACACTTTCTTCTGCCCCACCTAGTCCTAAGTTCTGATGTGTTTTTTCTTCACTCTTTGAATGAGAAAACGGAAGCTCATCATTTTGAGTGGAGGGGAGTACCGCAAAATGTACTTTGTCTATTGTTTCAGAATCATATGCAATGCGCAGTAAATAGCGACCGGGTTTGAGACCCTCATAATAATGACGAATATATTTGCAACAACCGCTTTCAAGTAGCTCTGCTTCTCGTAGATCGGTCAAAAAAGGTTGGGGAGTACTATTGTTTGTGTACAAAGCCGCTAAGAAGTTTTCCGAGAAATAGATCCCATCCGTTATTTGATAAATCCACCAAATGGTTTCGTGACTTAAAAAATATAGGTTTTCTCGTTCAATACGAAATACATTCTCAATAAATAAATTTTTTTCCGCTTTGCCTATGCCACGATTATCACGATTCGACCAGCCAAATTGCCCATGAATTTCAAAATTACAATTGCAAAAAAGAATATTTAGAAATATTATACTGATAATAAAAAAAAAACGGCTTGACGAAACCATAGATTGCTTATCGGCAATTCAAGGTGAAAGCGAACAGAGAAAAAAGCCTTTACATTCACTGTATTTGCACATAGACACTACTTTTTCAGATTTTTTATTTCAACCATGCCCTTCTATCTCGTTACCAGTGGATTCAAGAAAATGATCAGATTGTTCTTCCTTATAGCTTTTTCTCTCTTTCTTTGTACCCTACAAGCACAACCAGTTAATTCGCAAAAGACTAAAGCATCCTCAACTTCGGAGATTGCTTTTGAAAAAGTTAACCGACCTTCACCATTGAAAGGCAAAGCAAAAGGCACTGCCGTACAGAAAATAGAGCGAAGCTTTCGCCGAATTTTTGAACTTTATAAGAACAAAGTTGTCTTTATCAGTACCGAAAAGAATGTGAGAAAACCTTCCAATCCCTTTGCTAATGATCCCTTTTTCCAAAAATTTTTTGGTCAACCGGGGAGAAAGAAACGGTCTAAAAAGAAAACTGGGCTTGGTACTGGCTTTATTTTATCTCCAGATGGATATATTTGTACAAACTATCACGTGGTAGCAAAAGTAGATAAAGTTCGAGTGAGAGTAGAGGATACCGAATATTCTGCACGGGTTATAGGTACGGATACAGTGACTGACTTAGCACTGCTAAAAGTTGAAAATGCTGTAGACTTTGAACCAGTTTATTTTGGTGATTCTGAGGGTGTAGGTGTCGGCGACTGGGCAATTGCAATTGGAAATCCTTTCGGCTTTGATCGAACTTTTACAGTGGGAGTCGTTAGTGCTGTTCGTAATCAAAGTGAATTGGGTGGCTCCTACATACAAACAGATGCTTCTATTAATCAGGGTAATTCAGGCGGTCCTCTTTTAAACATAGATGGTGAAGTCATCGGCGTAAATCGCATGATCTATGCAAAATCTGGAGGAGGAAGCCTAGGAATTGGGTTTTCTATACCTATCAACCTAGCCAAGAATGTTATTCAACAGTTATATCACTATGGTAAAGCAAAGTGGGGTTATATAGGAGTGCGTTTAGCAAAGTTGACGTACCGTATAGCCCGTCAATTAGGAGCGAAAAATAAATCAGGGGCCCTAATTCTAGGAGTTATCCCTGGAGCACCTGCAGCGAAGGCTCAAATCAAAAGAGGTGATATAATACTTCGGGTGGCCAATAAGTTAATCAAATCTCCAAATGAACTAATTTACGTTATCAATCGAACTACAATTGGAACAGAAATTGAATTAGAGGTGTGGCGTAACCAAGAAAAAATTCTTGTTCCGATCATTATTGGGGAAAGACCTACGAAATAGTCTAATTTACTAGACTTTTTGCTAAAAAAGATTCTATCTCATCAATCGCTATACGTTCTTGGTGTCCGTCATCTCGGTAGCGTAGTGTCACACACTCGTCTTCTTTTGTTTGATAATCGACCGTAAAACAATAAGGAGTTCCTAACTCATCTTGTCGATAATAACGCTTGCCTATCGAACCAGAGCTATCCATATCAATTATGAATTGATGGCGCAAGTTTCCATAAATTTTTTCGGTGATTTCTGCTAAACCATCTTTCTTTTGTAAAGGAAACAACCCTGCCTTTATAGGTGCTATTTTAGGCTTCAATTTCAAAAAAATACGTTGTTCCTTTGTATTCGGTTTTTCAATTTGATAAGCGTCAGACAGAACAGCTAAAAAAAGTCGATTTAAACCTAGTGCTGGCTCAATTACGTATGGTAAATATTTTTCGTTTTTTTCAGAATCATAATAACTTAAATTCTTTTTACTTTTTTTGGCATGGCAATTCAAATCATAATCTGTTCGAGATGCAATGCCCCAAATTTCTCCCCAACCAAACGGAAATTTAAATTCGATATCTACAGTCCCTTCTGAATAAAAACTCAATTCATCACTTTCATGCTCACGCGTCCGAATACTTGTATTTTGTAGCCCAATATCAAAAAGCCAATCACTGCAAAAAGTAATCCAATAATCAAACCATTTTTTCTGTGTTCCCGGTTCACAAAAAAATTCCATTTCAAGTTGCTCAAATTCTCGTGTTCGAAAAATAAACTGACGAGCTATAATTTCATTACGAAAGCTCTTTCCGATTTGTGCTACTCCAAAGGGTACCTTCACTCGACAACTATCGAGAATGTTGCGAAAGTTGATAAAAATACCTTGAGCTGTTTCTGGACGTAAATAGACTTCCTCACTTTCATCACTAACAGATCCCATTTGAGTTGAAAACATAAGATTAAATTGTCTGGGAGAAGTTAGTGTGTTTTTTTTTCCACATTGCGGACAAGAAAATTGCTCGCTTTCTTTTTCAAAAAATTTTACCATCTCCGTTATATCCATTTGGGTTGTATCCATCTCATGATATTCTGCTAGGTATTGATCAGCACGCATACGTCCGTGACAATTTTTGCAATCTATCAGAGGATCATTAAAAGAATCTAAGTGTCCACTAGCTTCCCAAACCTTTGAGTGTAGCAGAATGGAACTATCGAGTCCAACGATATCATCTCGCCTAGTTACAAATTTTTCCCACCATTCATTTTTTAAATTACGTAAAAGTTCAACACCATAAGGCCCATAATCAAAAGTATTCGAAAGTCCACCATATATATCAGAACCTTGATATACAAAACCTCTTCGTTTTGAGAGGGAAACAATATCTTTCAATGTTTGCTGAGTATCCACAATCTCAAGAGTTATAATTTAGTCGTTTTGACTGTCCTGTGCAACTTGATACTCACATGACCAAGAACAGGGGCCTCTGCTTTAATCCAAAGTGGGAAACGATGTCGGTCCTTAGATATCCAAACTAAAATTTCACCTTTGAAACGAAAAGTACCTTTTGTTGTTAGATATGGTCGTACAACAAAACTATTGATATTTTGCTCAGTACCATTAATTTTTATAGTAATCTTTTCTTCCTTTAAAATTTTTAATTTCAATTTGACTTGCTTGCCATTATCTAAAATATCTATGTAAAAAATATCACCTACTTTGCCATCTCGTGGATCAGCACGATTGTAATAAAGGGCAGAAAGCATATCATGAATTTGAGGAGGTAAATTTTGAATCACATTTTTACCTTTTTCCCATTTCGCATCTTTTTTCTGTTTGCCTATTTTATCTGTATTTCCAGAAAAAACTTTTTTTTGATAGGAAGCTGAATTATTTGCGGTATCATAATATGTCTTTGATTTACGAAAGTAGTTGCCCTCTTGTAGATTCCTTTCGCTATAAAGAACCCGTTTAGCTTTAAAATCCCAGTAGCTAATGATTTTATTATTAACTCGAAATAGCGTCCCCAAAAAACCAGAACTACGAGCCCCACTTTGTAGTACGAGACATTCTCGACCTTGGTATTTTATTTTTCGAGGTATGTACATATAGGCATAACCTGCTCGAAAAACCGTCCAATCAACAGTATAATGCAACTGTTCTCCAACTTGATAGGCATCATTAAAGGGAGAGGGAGCTTTTGCAGCTATGTTTACTGAAAAAGTAAGTAAACACAAAAAATAAAAAAGAATCATCATCTTTAGTATAAAAGAATTCGTTTCTATGGTTGCTTTTTAACTAAAGTCGATAGACTAATATTCTCAAAATCTTTTCGTCTTTCCTCTACTCGATTTGCTAAAACAGAAAGGATTTTCTTGGACCATTTCGGGTGAAGTTGAAAAAGTAAAGAAAAATTCTCTGGTAAAAAGACCAAGAGTTCCGCATCTTTTCTCACAAGGACATCTGCTGAACGTGGTAAACCATCAAATTGAGCCATTTCTCCAACCAAATCACCTTTTTTCAAAACACCAATTTCCTTTTGCTTACCATCTGAGAGGTGTCTAACTTCTAATTCTCCAGATAATATAATATAAAGTTCAAAACTTTTTTTCCCCTGACGTATCACATATTCTCCAGCTTTATATTCTCTCTTCAGTTTACTAACGAGCTCAGTGGGGAAAGAATCTTCAGAAGAAAAATTTGCAGAGAAAAGAATGTCAGAAATATCTGTCTCTGCAACATTAACATCTATATTGCCTAATTCACTCCGCAAATCGAGGTCTGTCTTTTGCAATTGTGAGTAATAAATTCGAATTTGACGACTAAGCTCTAGGATGGCACGACGAGCAAGATCCGGATAAACCCAAATAGCATCCATAAAATCAGATGCTTCCCAAAGGCAATAGTGTGTACCTGGATATGCTCCCACGAGACCAAGACGCGAACATCCGACAAGACAATCCTCTAAGCCTATAAAAGAAACAGGGTAGTAATTTTCATAAAGATTACGATTGGCCCCAAGTTTTGTTTTTCTCCGGCACCTACCTTCTAAAACAAGAATTATTTTTTTTGGAGATCCTCCATCGTACGACAAAATTGATTCATAGCGAGTGCTTTCTCGAAGTAAACCATTCCGTATGTACTGTTTTAATTCCATAATGCCTATTATAGGCTCTTACCAGCCTGTTTCCTTGTCGGTTTTAAACAGTCTCAAAAAGAGTCTACGAAGAAGAGGATTTTTCATCATGAAAACAGACACTAAGCCGACTATGTATTTGTCAGTTGGTAGCAGATTGTCTAATCAAAAATCACATCCCCTTTTAGTCACTTTCCAAGACTATTTGCGAGTAGAAAAAGGCCTCTCCGAAAGCTCTATTTTTTCTTATGGCTATGATTTAAAAAAATTTCAAAAATTTATAGAAAGAGAAAACAAAAACTTCTTGAATGTGAAAACCCAAGATGTTGCCTCCTTTATCAAGGAACAAAGCAGTAAAAGTATGTCTCCTCGCTCTGTGGCACGTGCCCTAGCCACTCTAAGGCATTTTTACAAACATCTAAAAGATGATGAACAAATTGAAGAAAATCCAGCTGAAAAAGTAGAATCTCCAGAAATTCAAAAAAATTTACCAGAATACCTTACAATAGACGAAATCGAAGAACTTTTTCAATGTATTCACGAGGATGACGTTTATGAATTACGCGATAAAGCCATGTTTGAACTCATGTATTCCAGCGGTTTACGTATTTCAGAAGCGTGTAGTCTACGCCTATCTGATGTTGATATGGAAAATAGATATATTAATATTCATGGTAAGGGTGGACGGGAACGCTTGGTCCCTTTCGGCGAAAAATCTTTTGATATACTCAAAAAATATATTGGGACTTCCCGTAAAAATATATTGAAAAGTCGTGATAGTGCTTATGTATTTATCAGTAAAAAAAGTAAATATCTAAATCGAAAATCTGCTTGGCGTTTATTAAAAAAATATCTGAGTAGAACAAAAATAACAAAAGCAGTGACCCCCCATACTTTTCGCCATAGTTTTGCTACCCACCTAATTGAGAATAACGCTGACTTACGTTCTGTCCAACAGCTTTTGGGACATATCGACATTTCAACAACCCAAATCTATACTCATTTAGCAAATAAGACGCTTAAAGCGGTACATGAAAAGCATCATCCTCGTTCATAGAGAAAAATTGGAAGCAACTTACTCAAGATTTTGAGGCTTATGAACATTTCTATGGCACGACTTCAGGTACCAAGTAGAAGCTGGTGTAAAGTGTGACGGTTGCAAAAGGCAGAGGAAGCCAGAAAATATGCGTCTAAAATGCCTTAAATCGGTAATTCACAGCACTCTATTTGCAATTATTTACATTTCGCAACGCTCTTTCTCGAAATAAAAAGAAGTCCCCATTGGGCCTGTATGTCTCTCAAGCCATGATGGGTGTGGGGTGAAATGCACAAACAACGTTAGTGCCATAAAACCCATTCCGGTGTGTGAGAAAAACGCTTACAAAGAAATTTTTGACCCGCCGGTGTCAGTTTCGCTATGGTGCGGGCGTCCTCATATGCCATTTTGCTCAGTTTTTGGTCCTCTCTACTGATGAGATTGGCTAGACGCAATTCACTGATGCCATGCTGTTTTAGGCCCATTAGTTCCCCTGTACCACGGATTTTCAAATCCATTTCCGCTAAATAAAAACCATCTTCACTATCCACAAGGGCTTGAAGACGCTCCTTCGTATCTGCACCATTGGCATCGGAAACAAGGATGCAATAGCTCTTCTCTTGTCCACGACCCACACGCCCCCTAAGCTGATGGAGCTGCGAAAGACCAAAACGCTCTGCGTGCTCAATTACAATGATCGTTGCATTCGGGACGTCTACACCTACTTCAATTACGCTTGTACTCACTAATATTTGAACCTTGCCTTGATGAAACTTTTGCATAACGCTTTCTTTTTCTTTTCGTTTCATGCGACCATGCAATAGAGAGACTGAGAACTCGGAAAAAATCACTTTGTGTAAATTTTCGTATGCTTCTGTGGCTGCCTCTAAATCCATATTTTCTGATTCTTGGATGAGGGGATAAACAATATAAGCTTGCTTCCCCAGGTTTACATACTTCCGAATTGAATTATAAATACCATTCCGGCGTCGACTTGACATCCATATTGTTTCTATATCTTTACGCCCCAATGGTTTTTCTTTTAACATAACTAAATCGAGATCGGCAAATTCTGTCATACAAAGGCTACGGGGAATGGGTGTAGCACTCATAGCTATAGTATCCGGGTTTTTTCCCTTACTGCGGATGAGTTCTCTTTGCTTCACTCCAAAACGCTGTTGCTCATCTATAACAACAAGCCCTAGCTCTTTAAATTGAACGCTTTCTTCTAATAAACTATGCGTACCAATGATGATCCCCACATCTCCATTAGCTATGTATTCTAGCTTTTGTAATCGCTCTTTTTTTTTATCACTTCCGGTAACTAATTCAATACGATGGCTTTGTTTCATGCCCAAGAACTGACTGATTGTAAAAAAATGCTGGTAAGCTAAAATTTCTGTAGGGGCTATAAATACGATCTGTATACCAAGCTCTATATAGTGCAAAGCTATGGATAAAGCCACTAGTGTCTTTCCAGATCCCACATCTCCTTGCAATAGAAAGGCATTGGCTTTCTCTTTTTGACAAGCATTCACCATATATAAAATAGCTTGCTCTTGGCTTCTCGTTAATGAAAAAGGTAGTTCATTCAAAAGATTTTTATACAAAACACAAGTGCCCATTGCTTTTGGTTTCAGTTTTCTGGGAACTTTTTGATAATATAAAGATTTATGATACATCAAAAGTTGAAAAAAATACAGCTCTTCATATTTTAAACGAAAGCGAGCGGCGTCTAGCTCTTCTAAAGAATTTGGGAAATGCATAGTTGAAAGAGCGTCATAACGATTCATCAATTTATACTTATTCATTAGTTCTAGAGGTATCAGTTCTTCCGCCCTCATGTTTTCTAAGCTATCACCCATGCAAATTGCACTTTTGATAAAACGGCGCAATGTTCGGCTTTCTATATTTTTTTTTTTCAAAAGATCGTTAGAAGGATAGAGAGGTATAATGCGGCCCGTATGTATAAGATTTTTGTCTTCTGCACTATCTAAAATTTCAAAATCTGGATGTGTCATTTGCAAACCACGAAAAAAAGTGAGTTTACCGGAAACAATTAGAAGAGAACCTTTTTTCACAGAAAAACGTAGATATTTTGCGCCACGAAACCAAATCATTTCTATCTTACTTCCTTGCAAAGACTGAGCTTGAGCAATGAGACGAGAAGAACGACCCGTATGATGCAAATACACACTTTTGATCTGAACAACAAAAGTCACTTCTTCTCCTATAGACAAATTTTCTTCCTCCGTGATTGTACGATCCAGATAGCGACGTGGAAAATAATATAAAAGATCTTCTATCGTTACACAACCCATCTCATCTTTCATTACCTCCGCCTTTTCTGCTCCTAAACTAGGAAGACAAGTCAATGGAGACTGATAAAATGAAGAGACTTTTTCGAAATTATGCAACATTAGTCTAAAAACGATTCTTTTAAAACAGCCCTTGTAACCAAAAACTTAAATGTTGTTTCCCATAATTTCTAAAATTAACATTTCTTGCAGAAGAGATCTCTTCTGGCTGAAAAAAACGAGGCCCTTGAATAAAAATCCACATATAAATAGCTAGAGATTTTGCTTCTTCTTCCAATTCTAAGAGGAATTTTTTTAAGCCGGCTTTATTTTTCCTATCCCAAAAAGAATAGGGCATATCTATATAAAGTATACTTTGCGACTGTTTACATATCAGAGAAGACATACATCGAAAATCTCGATGATAAACTCGTATATTTTCTAGCGCATTGGGAAGGGAGGCATTGTATCTACCGTTTATTTTTGTATCCCGTCCAATTTGCTTTTTTATATGCAAAAATCTTTTCTGATCAATTTCATTTAGATAGACTCTACTAAAGCCTAAGCTCGCCGCCTCTATTCCCATTTGGCCAGAGCCTGCACAAAGATCAAAGAAAGAGTAATCTTCTGTAGATTCTTGTCTCATTCCTAGACGGTTTCTAATCAACTCAAAAACAGCTTCCTTGAGTACACCCGGTGTAAAACAACTGTGCCCCTGTAAAATAGAGGGAAAACAAAAGCTTCGCCGGGCCAAGCTACCACTATGAACTTTAAATTTCTTTGATTTCATAATACACTCTATTCAAATAGTCATTTCTTCATACATGAAATATAATAAGACTGTAATATAAAAATTTATATGCTATTTAGTCTCAAAATAATACATAAAAAATATTATCCTCTATAATTCTCAAATATACTCTACAAGATTTTCTCATATAAATATAGCGACAGAAAAATGAAAGTTTCACTTAGCCAAAAAAAGAAAAGAGAGAGCGGTAAAGTGTATATAATCGGAGCCGGGCCGGGAGATCCAGCTCTTCTTACCATACGTGCCGTAGATATTTTACGTTTCTGTGATGTCGTCTTATATGATCGCCTAATCGATAAAGCCACACTTCAACATACTAAAAAAGATGCCACACTCATTTCTGTGGGAAAACAACCGGGAAAAGATAGTGAAGAGAAACGTCAGAAACGTATTTGTCAGCTCATTGTAGATTACGCACTATCCGGTTTTAGCGTGGCTCGCTTAAAGGGGGGGGACCCTTTTATCTTTGGCCGAGGAGGTGAAGAAATATTAGCTCTATCCGAGGCACAAATTCCTTTTGAATATGTCCCCGGTGTTAGCTCGTTTTATGCAGCACCCGGTGCCACTGGTATACCAGTAACCCACCGGTCTCTTTCTGGAAGTTTCGGAGTCTTTACGGCCCATACAGCAGATTCAGAAGAAAAAGTAAGCAATCAAAAAACTACAAGTATTGATTGGGAAACAGCAGCTAAACTACAAACATCTATTTTCCTTATGGGAGTACGCAACTTACCCGACATAGTAAGAGAACTCACCAAATACGGTCGTAAACCCCAAACACCCGTCGCTGTGATTTCTTGCGCAACTCTTTATCAACAAAAAACTGTCACCGGTAATCTCAGTAATATCATCAAACGCTCTGAAGGACTGAAATCCCCGGCTACGGTAATCGTTGGCAATGTTGTGGAAATTCATACAAAGGTAGCACCTTTCATATCTTCCTATAAAAATAAGCAATAATGACCTTCCCCCAAAAGAGTGGACAGTCCACTTTACATTATGGAGGAAGAAAACATGGAAACAAACACTATCAAGGTGTCAGCTAAACGCTATGATGAACAATTTCAGAAGGATGCGGTTAGACTTTACTGGATCAAAAATAAGCTTTTAGCAAAAGAGGTCAGTGAAGCTTTTGAGATCTCTGAAGCTACACTCTATAAAATGGCGTAGGAAATATGAGTTTAATAACATTGATCCTAATCGTTCTATAGAGGCGGAATTATCTAGGCTTCACAAAGAGTGTTCCGAACTTCGTCAAGAAAGGGATATCTTAAAAAAGTCAGTAGCCATTTTCATCAAACTACAGAAATGAAGTTTCAATTTATTAAGAAACATCGCTCCTCATTTCCTGTGCAGAAAATGTGTTCTTTATTAACGATTTCAAGGAGCGGTTTTAATGTTTGGGTAAAACATAAAACAAGTAAAAGGGCTTTCGAGACACAAAAACTTGAGAATATGATTAGAGATATTTTTCATAAGTTTAAGTGTATTTATGGCTCTCCAAGGATTACGTCAGAATTGCATGATCTGGGATGTAGGGTTTCAGAAAATAGAGTAGCTAAAGTCATGAGCAATATAGAACTTTCTGCCCGTGTATACAGTAACCAGAAGTGGAGGACAACCACTTCTGCCTTAACGCTTACCCTATTTCTAAGAAGCGACTAGAACAGGAATTTAATATCCTTGAACCTAATAAGGTCTGGGCTTCTGATATCACTTACATTCAATCAGACCTAGGTTGGTTATATCTATGCGTGATACTTGATTTATGCCGCAGAAAAATAGTTGGTTGATCTCTTACAGATCACATGAGAACAGAAATGGTCCTAGAAGCTTTGCATAGAAGTTTTGGAGAGAGCCGTTGCTCAAAATAAGCCTAAGGAAGGGTCTGATTTTTCATTCTGACAGGGGAAGTCAATACGCGAGTTATCAATTTAGGAGCAAGCTTGATAAATATGGATTTGTATCCAGTATGAGCCGCAAAGGTAACTGTTATGATAATGCTGTTGCGGAGTCTTTTTTTGGGAGTTTGAAAATAGAGGAGGTATATAAAAATACATATCTAAATATATTTGAAGTTAGGAGAAATATTTTTGAGTATATTGAGGTATTTTATAATAGGCCTAGACATAGAAAACATTCATTTTTAGGATATAAGAGTCCTATCAAATTTGAGGAAGAATACTATGCTGCTTAATATGCTGCTCAATGAAAAAAAAGCTAAAAAGGACTGTACAAAATATTGGGGGAAGGTCAATAAGAAAATTGATCACAACCTATATCAGGGATATGTTAAAATGAAAAATCATCTGTCAGCAAAAGTTTATTTGAAAAATTTTATGACTTTTACACAACAAAATTTCTACACCAATCGAAAAAAATATGGAACAAAACTCTATACAACGACCTTCCTATTCATATGGAACCAAAAAATATTTACAAAATCAAGTTTCAAGAAAATCGTCAAAGAATTGTGAGCACAATTCTTATTCCTCAGATATACTACCTCCTTTTCGAAACCCATAAAAATAGACTCAAAAAAAATACAAACGACCTCCTAGAACATCTACTCAAACGATTTTCACTCCAAAGAGGGGATATTCTCACTACACAGACGGATCAATCAACAACTGGTTACCAAGATAGTGGCCAAAATCTAATCAAACATAATTTTTCTGTTACCCCTGTAAACTGGCAACGCATGAAATCTCTGGCACACTTACACGGAGTTTCTATTTGCCAATTTTTTATTATATTACTTCTGCTCTCAAATGCTGAAAATGTAGGAACTCCAAGAGAGCTTAACCTTTCTCAGAAGATAACTGTGTTCGAAAAAATCAATTTTCTGAATTTTCATATTTTCAGAGAGTATCAAATACAAAAAAGATTACTAAAGAGGGCAAAAGAATAAAAAAGTAAGTAATAGGAAAACAAAATGTCTCATCCCTATTTCATAATTCAAACCAGCGTTTCACGGCGTTCTATTTGCTTTTCCCATGGTTTACATTTTCCGACAGTTCTATCAAACATAACTCTCATTATCCAAATGAAATTGTAATGATTTTCATTTGGATAAAAACCGGAAGAAAAAAGAAAAAATTGTTCCAATTTTAAGAGACCAATCCGAAGCTCCTAATAATACTATGTCTAAAGAAACAGCGAAAATATTTTCTAGCACTGAAGCCAAAGCAGACTTACTGGCGTTACATCCCTTTCCCAGATCTCGCAAAGTCTATGTTGAGGGCAGTCGTTCTGACCTACGCGTTCCCATGCGGGAAATTTCACTCTCACCCACTATCATTGATAAGCAAACCCGCATAAACCCACCATTTCACGTTTATGACACCTCTGGCCCATACACTGATCCTAATGTACACATCGATATTCGTGCCGGCCTGCCAAAACTACGTGAAGATTGGATCAAAGGACGCAAGGATAATGAATCTCTCACCGAATTCTCCTCTCACTATGGACGTGAACGCTTAAAAAATACTGATCTTGATTCTGCCCGTTTTCCAAAACCACCCGTACCACGGCGAGCTTTTGCTAATGGAAACTGTGTAACTCAAATGCACTATGCCCGTCATGGCATCATCACCCCTGAAATGGAATTTGTGGCCATTCGAGAAAATCAGCACCATGTAGAAAATGAAACCAACCATCATGGACAAGCCTTTGGTGCGCAATTGCCGCGCACTATCACTCCTGAGTTCGTACGCGATGAAGTCGCTTGTGGGCGGGCAATCATTCCTGTGAATATTAATCATCCTGAAATGGAACCTATGATAATCGGTCGTAACTTTCTTGTTAAGGTTAACGCTAATATTGGTAATTCTGCTGTCTCTTCCAGTATCAACGAAGAAATCGAAAAAATGACATGGGCCACTCGATGGGGTGCAGATACCATCATGGATCTATCTACTGGGAAAAATATTCATGAAACACGTGAGTGGATTATCCGTAATTCACCAGTACCCGTTGGTACAGTGCCTATCTATCAAGCCCTTGAAAAGGTTAATGGCAAAGCCGAAGAATTAAACTGGGAAATATTTCGAGACACCCTGATAGAACAGGCTGAACAAGGTGTTGATTATTTCACCATTCATGCTGGTGTACGCTTGGCCTATGTCCCACTTACTGCGAAACGCATGACCGGTATAGTTTCACGGGGTGGTTCAATCATGGCAAAATGGTGTCTTGCCCATCATCAAGAAAGTTTTCTTTATGAAAAATTTGAAGAAATTTGTGAAATTATGCGCACTTATGATGTGAGTTTTTCTCTAGGGGACGGCTTACGACCGGGGGCCATAGCTGATGCCAACGATTCTGCTCAATTTTCCGAACTGAATACACTCGGAGAATTAACACAAATTGCTTGGCAACATGACGTGCAAACTATGATTGAAGGCCCCGGTCACGTTCCCATGCAAATGATTCGTGAAAATATGACACGCCAACTGGAAGTATGTAGTGAGGCACCTTTCTATACTCTAGGGCCTCTTGTCACTGACATCGCTCCCGGATATGATCATATCACTTCTGCAATTGGCGCCGCCCAAATCGGCTGGTATGGTACTGCCATGCTATGTTATGTAACTCCCAAGGAACACCTCGGCTTACCCGATAAAGATGACGTTAAAACGGGTATTGTTACCTACAAAATTGCAGCTCATGCAGCTGATTTAGCCAAGGGACATCCTAGTGCACAGGCACGAGATAATGCCCTATCACAAGCACGCTTTGAATTTCGTTGGGAAGATCAATTTAATTTAAGCCTAGACCCCGAGACTGCTCATTCTTATCATGACCAAACCCTGCCACAGGAATCAGCTAAAGTTGCACATTTCTGCTCTATGTGTGGCCCAAAATTCTGTTCGATGAAAATCACTCAAGAAATTCGCGACTATGCCGCTAAAATAGGTAGCGATGAAACCAAGGCTTTTCAAAAAGGCATGGAAGAAAAATCTTTTGAATTTCGCCGTAATGGAACTAAGATCTATCGGTGAGTAGATTAACTGGTTTTATACAGTTTTTTCTTCTCTTTCTTCTTACTTTTTCCGGTACAGCCCATTCAAAAAAACTGCTGAAAAACGCAAAGCGAGGACCGATTCGATCACTTGCAATTACGTAGATAATTTAGGTGTTCTTACATTAGTTGGAGTTTATAGCGACACGAGAGCCACTTACTAGCCTAACGGGCGTTGTTATAGTGGGACTCTTCACTACAAAAAGCAATAAAGACAAAAGGTAATGCCATAAAATATCGATTTAAGGCATTTTAGACGGACATTTTCTCACTTATCTTGCATTTTGCAACAGTCCCAAAATGCAAGATATTGGATATGAAGGAAACTCCTTCTGTTTTATAAAATAACTACTTTCTCTAGGGTAGTCATATTCTGGGGGAGTACGTACATGAGGGAAGCTAGGCAATAGCTTTTTCTTTATTGGACGTTTCACTTGCCTCTGCTTTAGGCTATCTTGAGTTTCATAAATTACTCAACTATGATTGGAAAAAAGAAAACGAGAAACTATTCAAATAGCTTAGGATAATTGAAAAATATTCTGCATTCCAAAATATTCAACCGGAGTAAAGTTACTCCTATCCATTTTCAGGATAAAAGCAAGCTACTTCATTTCCATTTTTATTTTTTTCAAGTGAGGGTAACATTTTTTTGCATTTTTCTTGATGTTTGGGACAGCGAGTATGAAAGGTACAGCCTGATGGACGACTTCTTGGGGAAGGTGGCTCACCATATAAAAGAGCTGGTTTTTTTGCTTTATTTAAAGTTGGAATGGCAGAAACTAGAGCTTTTGTATACGGATGAGATGGGTTAATAAAAATACCCGGACACTTTCCCACTTCAACAATTTTTCCAAAATACATAACATAAACATAATCACTAATATTACGCACAAGAGAAAGATCATGAGATATCCAAAGTAAAGAAAGCCCCATCTCTTTCCTTAATTCAACAAGAAGTTCTACAATTTGAGCTTGTACAGAAAGATCAAGTGCTGAGACGATTTCATCACATACAATCAATTTTGGACGTAAAGAAATTGCACGAGCAATGCAAAGTCTCTGACGCTGTCCTCCCGAAAATGAATGAGGATATAGATGGAGATGGTCTATAGAAAGCCCCACTTTCTCTAGTAATTCAACAACACTATATTCAACTTTCTTTTTACTAACTATATCATGAAACAATAACGGTTCAGCCAAAATCTCATAAGCTGTTTGACGTGGGTTTAAAGCAGAATATGGATCTTGAAAAATAATTTGATAATCCTGTCTAAATTTTTGAAATGCTTGTCTGTTCTTTATGTCTAAAATCTCGTCTTTCATTTTTATTTTTCCTGAACTAGCTTCAATTAATCCCATTAAGGCCATACCAAGACTACTTTTACCACAACCAGATTCTCCCACTAGTGAAACAATTTCACCCTCTTTGATCTGTATAGAGGCATTCTCTACAGCATGGACATATCCAATTATTTTATTTAGTAATCCACCTCGAATAGGGTAGTGGACCCTTACTTTTTCTGCAAACAAAAGAGAGGAAGAATTTTCTTCTATTTCCAACTTTTTATTTCTCATAGAGGAAGCAGGCCACTTCTTGTCCTTTTTTCATTTTTTTAAAAGTGGGATAATTTATACATTTATCAATAGATTTCAAACAACGTGTCCGAAAACGACAACCACTTTCATGTCCATATTCACGAGGAGAAGGAACATATCCATGAATAGCTTGAGGGGCCCTTTTCCCGTCTATATCTGGAAATGCCCCAAGAAGTCCTGAACTATAAGGATGTAATGGGTCATTAAAAAAATCTAGGACCTTTCCTGTTTCCACAATGCGACCGGCATACATAACAGAAAGACGATCAGCATATTGGGCAATAAGCCCTAAATTGTGTGTAATAAATAAAACGGCTGTATCTTCCTCTTTACAAATATCTAGAAGCAATTCCATTACTTGTGCCTGAACCGTAACATCAAGAGCTGTTGTCGGTTCATCTGCAATAAGAAGCTTCGGCCTCAATAACAAAGCCATCGCGATCATAACTCTTTGCAACATTCCTCCAGAAAGTTGATGGGGATAAGAAAAAAGTATATCACTAGGATCACTAAAACCCATCTTACATAAAAGTTCTTGTATACGTTTTTCAGGCGAATCGGTTAACTTCTCTTTTTCTTTTGATAAGTCAATCTGATGGCAATCAAAAACTTCTTGTAATTGTTTACCAATAGTCATCAAAGGATTCATAGCACTAGATGGTTCTTGAAAAATCATAGCGATTTCTTTACCACGGATGTTTTGTATGATGGCGGAATCTTGTTTAAGCAAATCATTCCCATCAAAATAAATTTCACCTTCAACTATCTTACCACCAGGAGAAGGAAGAAGCCGTAAGATTGCTTGAGCGGTAATTGTTTTTCCACAGCCTGATTCACCAACGAGTCCAAATAGTTCTCCTCTCTTCACATAAAGGCACACACGATCGGTAAGACTGAGAATATCTGTAGCCTCTTTAACCTGTATGGAAAGATTTTTTATTTGTAATATTGTGTTCTCACTCATTCTATATGTGTTTCAGAACGTGCATCAAAAGCATCACGTAATCCTTCACCCGTTAAAGTAGCCAATAGCAGAGTAAGAAAAAGTACAGACGTTGTGATAATCGTCAAATGCGGGAAATCACGGATAACGTCTAGACCTTGTTTAAGTAATTCTCCCCAAGAAGGTGTGGGCGGTTGCAAACCAAAACCTAAAAAATCTAATGCCGTGAGTATTGTAATGCCAGAAATTAATCCAAACGGGAGAATTGTAATTAAAGGGGAAAGAGAGTTGGGTAAAATATGATGGAGAAAAATTCTTTGACGACTAAATCCTAAAGATTGAGCGGCCTGCACATAAACTTGCTTTTTCCCCTTGAGAAACTCAGCACGCATATAATAGGAAAGACCAATCCAGTTAAACAAAGCTATCACAAAGATCAAAAGCATAAAACTCCGACCATATAAAGATCCCATTAGAATAACAACATACAAAAATGGTAATGATGACCATATTTCTATAAATCTCTGAATGACTATATCCATAGTCCCTCCTAAATATCCTTGTATACCTCCTATCAAAACCCCAAAAAATCCCATCAAAAAAACTAAACATAAAGCAAAAAGCATACTTGTGCGGAAACCATAAAGTAAACGAGCTAGGACATCTCGACCCAATCGATCTGTCCCTAAAAAATGCTTTTTAGATGGAAGATTTGGAGGGGCCTCAGCCGTATCAAAGTAAGAGTGAGAGGGACCATAGGGATATAATGGCCAAATGATAAATGCTTTTTTTTTAAATTCTTGGTTCTTTCTAAGAGCAATATAATCAGCAACAGAGTTTTGATCTTGGCTAAATTCTATCCCCGAATAATATAAAAAAATAGGAAAAAAAGAACGTCCTTCAAAATGAATATATAATGGTTTTTCATTCGCAATCAATTCACTAAAAAGAGAAATCAAAAAGAAAAAACTAAGAACACAAAAAGAATAATATGCACGTTTAATTTGTTTGAATTTTTTAATACGATTTTTTGTGATTTCCGAAAGCATTTTATATAGACACCCGTATTGTAATTGCAAATAATACTGCCATAAATGATTAGTCGTACTGTATGCGTGGGTCTATTTTTACGTACAAAACATCCGAAAAAAGCCGCCCCATCATCGAAAGGAAGCTTCCTAAAAGAATAATCCCTAAAACCACGTTATAGTCGCGGTCTAAAATAGAATTGTACACCAAAAGTCCCATACCATCAATATTGAATACTTTTTCAATTAAAAGGGCACTTGTAAAAATAAGTGTAAATACCTCACTTAAACGTGTTGCCAAAGGAAGAAGGGCATTCCGTAAAGCATGACGACGAATAGCCTCCTTATAAGAAAGCCCCTTAGCTACCGCTGTTCGCATATAATTTTTACTTTTTTCTTCGAGTATGCTATTTTTTAACAACATTGTTAAAAAAGCAAACTCACTAGCCATATAGGCAGTCAAAGGTAGCACCATGTGATATAAAAAATCACCCAGCTTACCAAATAAAGATAACTCTTCAAAGTAATCAGAAACACTTCCACCAATTGGAAAAAAACCAAGAAAACTCTCTCCTGAAAAAAATATAATCAAAAGAAGACCCAATACATAGCCCGGAATAATATAGCCTGCAAAAACAAATATAGAAGAAAGTATATCATATAGACTACCATGTTTCAGAGATTTTTTCAGACTAAGAGGGATACAAACTAAGTATGAAAGTAAAAAAGAAGTTAATCCTAAGAAAAGAGATATTGGTATTCTACGCCCTATCACACTCCAAACAGGTTCTTGATAGGAAAAAGATTCTCCTAAATCACCCTGAAGAACTTTTCCTATCCAATGAAAATACCGTATGTATGCTGGTTTATCATACCCAAAGTTATGCCGTATTCTTTTGAGTTCTTCCTGAGTAATTTCATTAATATTGGTAACTCCCGCAGCTCCTAAAGAGGATCGTATCTTTGCAATATAATTTTCAACAGGACCTCCCGGTAAAAATTGTATGAGAGTAAAAAGAACAACAGTAATTCCAAAAAGAGTGGGAAGCATTAACAGTAAGCGTCGTAAAATATATATTTTCATGGCTAAATAAAAAAGTTTATAATATAATTATATTTTGAATACGTTTGGAACAGTTCTTTTTTTTATATCCATATTTGGAAATACTAAAGAACTCACCGGTAGCGTTCTTAATTTTCCATACACCAATTTTTCTTGGATATCAAAGTGAAAATAAGCCAAAAATGAAATTCCTTTTAGAAAGAGAGGCAACCATAAGATATCATCCGACCACATTTGTGCGTAGGGTATCTCCGATAGAGAAAACCATTGAGGACACATCTCCTCTGTTTCTCTCGGTATTCCCTCGTAATGCATTGCATGGAAAACGTAACCTTCAAGTAGATCAAAACTCCCATCAAAAGTAAAAAAGAGTATACCTTGAAAGGCTAATTGATTAGAAAAAATATTGGCTTCCTCTTGCAATTCTCTCTCAGCAGCCTCTACAATGCTTTCTCCCGATTCTACTTTGCCTCCAAAACCATTCCAAAGACCTTTGCCCAAACCACGTTTCTTATAACCAAGCAAAATACGATCTTCCTCTGTGACTAAACAAAGAGTTGCTCGCACACAATTATAAGTTAACTCTTTGCTTTTTTGATGCAACGCCAAATGTCATGGCCTATCTCAGATTCATCATGTATCCGCAAGCTCATTTTCTTTAATATTAAAATGTATTGAAGAATTTTTCTAAACTCATACTAAGGAGAATATGAATGCAAAGCACGTACCCTTTCTAATCAATTTCGTAGGCCTGATCCTATTCCTTCCATTTTGTAGTGATTATGATAAAAAAATAGCGAATCAAATCAATACAAAAAAAGCAAACATTCAAAACACAAAGCTTTCTAAAGCCACGTTTGCGGGCGGGTGCTTTTGGTGTGTCGAAGCTGATTTTGAAAAATTAAATGGAGTAGTGGAAGCCATTTCAGGCTACAGTGGGGGGCATACAAAAAATCCAAGTTATAAATCTGTAAACACAGAAAAGACTGGGCATGCAGAGGCCGTTCAAATATACTATGACCCCAAGATAGTTTCATATGAAAAATTGGTTTTTTATTTTTGGCGTAAAATTGATCCTACAGATGGTGGCGGGCAGTTTGTGGACAGGGGAAGCTCATATCGACCCGTCATTTTTTATCAAAATGAAATGGAGAAAAAGTTTGCAATAAAATCCCGCACTCAGCTTTCAAAAAGCGGACGCTTTACTAAGGCTTTGCAAGTAGAAATTGTCCCATTAAAAAAATTTTATAAAGCAGAAGAATATCACCAAGACTTTTACCGTAAAAATTCTCCACGCTATCAATCTTACAGGCAAGGCTCCGGACGTGATCAGTTTTTAGAGCGCATCTGGAGGAAAAAGTGAAAGGCTATAAATATTCTTTGTTTTGTAAAACAGAAAGCCCCGGCATGCTGCTCTCGCTTAAAATATCTAGAAAAAATTGACTATCTGGCTCAATGTAATTGTAAGCATTGATTTTTTTTTCCCCTATGGAAAGAGCTATCGAGGTCGTCTCTGATCCTATAACACAAGTAGATGCCTTTGATTTTGCCAAGTATTTTGCGAAATTCAAACTACCTGATCGAAATTTTTGAACCTCACTACAACCTAAAGGACCATACCACAAAATAGTAGAAGCACCCTTTAAAGTTTTTTGAAATTTTGAAAGAGTTTTAGGTCCCACATCAACACCTGTCCATCCATCTGAAATTTGATTACTCCTTTTTACAGAATGCTTCATTAGTATCTCTCTCGAAAGAATATGATCAATTGGAAAAAGCATATTGATTTTACTTAGCTCTGCCTTCTCCATCAATTGAAAAGCGGGCACACCAAGATAATCTTCGCATAAAGAGGCTCCAACAGAAATAGCCCTTGAATAAAGAAAGGTATAAGAAAGACCGCCACATATCAAAAGACTATCTATACGATTGAGTATAGTTTTGATCAAATCTAATTTTTTTTCTAACCCTACCCCACCTAAAACTAAACAAATTTTCTTTTGTTTTATATCCAATAAAGATCGAAAAAAATCGATTTCACGATATAAAACATATCCGGGATAAGCTGGCAAATACTTTGGTAGCTTTGAAATCGAACTATAATTTTGACTATTCCCACTGCGTGCTTCATTTACATAAAAATCTCCTAGAGAAGCCATTCTCTTTGCAAAATTTTCATCACCTTCACTTTCTTGCGGATATATAGCCAAATTTTCTAGAAAAGTTATGCGATCAGAAATTTCTAGTTTATCTTTAGCCTTTTCCTCAAGAAATTTTGACCCATATTTCACGGGGAGGCTAAGAAGCTTACTGATTTCATGAGCAAGACGATCTAATTTTATGGGAGTTTTCGTTTTTGAATGAACGGCATGAGTACAAATTAAGATAAAAGCTCCTCTTTCTAAAAGAAATTCCAAAGTGGGTAGAATAGCTAATAAATAAACAGGATAAATAACAGACCCTAAATTTTCTTCTATACAACCATTTACATCAATACGTACAATGACCCGCTTACCATTTACCTGAGCATTTTCTAGTCTTGTATACAGCATGGGGAAAAACGCAATGACCCATACCTTTTAATGAGTATTATGCATGGGAACTCATTTTTATGTTTTTGACACGATTTTTCACTTTATACATAAAAATTCTACGTAGTTGTAGAAATATTCTATTTCTTGAATAAACCGTTTTTTTAAAAGAAGTGAGCGATTCCGTTGAACTTTTTTCAAATTTAGAATATACAAAAATTTGTTACATATTCGACCTATAGAGTTAGTATTGATCTGTAAAGAATGCCTACCAAATATATGATTTTCACTAGTCACAATGAGAAACCCAAAGAAGCTTGCGGTGTTTATGGTATATTCGGTACACCACAAGCCTCATACTATGTTTATCTAGGGCTATACTCTCTTCAGCATCGTGGACAAGAATCTACTGGTATAGTAAGTAGTGATGGAAAACACCTTTATCGCTATGCAGATATGGGACAGGTGTCTCAAGTCTTTAACAAAACAAAACTAACTTCCTTGAAAGGAAATACTGCATTAGGTCATAATCGCTACTCTACAACAGGTGACTCTTTTTTACGAAATGCTCAACCTATACGTGTTGAATCTAGATTAGGTGCATTTGGACTCGCACATAATGGAAATCTCACAAATTCAAATCAAATCAGAAAAAAATTAGAGCATAATGGTTCTATATTTCAAACTTCTGTTGATACAGAAGTAATCGCCCACCTCATGTCTCGAAGCAAAGAAGATAATTTTATTGATGCTCTCTGTTACTCCTTACAGCAAATACAAGGTGCTTATAGTCTGATTATTCTTTCTGCGGAAAGCCTATATGCTGTACGTGATCCAAATGGATTTCGTCCTTTAGCTCTAGGCCGCCGCAAAGATGGGGCTTATGTTGTTGCATCTGAAACATGCGCTTTTGATATTACAGAGGCGAATTATATCAGAGATATTGAACCAGGAGAGCTACTTCATATTCGTGATAAAAAAATATCTTCCCACTACCCCTTTGAAAAAAGAAAAACAAGCCTTTGTATTTTTGAAAATATTTATTTTTCTCGACCTGATTCTATTATCTTTTCCCAATCTGTGTACGAAACTCGTAAAAAGTTAGGACGTCTCCTCTCTAAGGAAAAGCCAGTAGAAGCTGATGTTGTGGTTCCTGTTCCTGACTCTTCTAGTGTCGCTGCACTAGGATATGCGGAAGAAAGTAAAATTCCCTATACCATAGGCCTCATTCGATCCCATTACATTGGCAGAACATTTATTGAACCTGACCAAAAAATTCGAGATTTCGGAGCACGAATTAAATATAATGTCCTTCGTTCTGCCGTCGTTGGTAAACGAGTCATACTTGTGGACGATTCCATTATGAGGGGAACAACAGTTCATAAAATAGTCAAAATGTTTAGAGATGCAGGAGTCAAAGAGCTTCATATTCGAATCAGTGCCCCCCCAACTCGCTATCCTTGCTTTTACGGTGTAGACATTCCCACCCAAGAAGAGCTAATTGCAGCCACAACATCCACAGAACAAATTGCGAAACTGCTAGGTGTCGATTCACTAGCTTATATGAGCATAGAGGCTACGTTACGAGCGATGCAAAGTGGGCAAGAAAAATTAAAGTCTTGGTGCGATGCTTGTTTCTCCGGAAACTACCCAATACAAAATTCACCAACAAAGGCAAATGAAGAACAAAAAGAACTTTTTACAGACTTACACGACAAAGAAAAAAATTAGAAAAATATATTTCTGGTACTTATTCTTCCTCTTCAACGCTATAAGCTAGCTCTCCTTACTGATCGTCTTCTATTTTATGTACTTCTTCCGTTCCATCCGACTTATATAAATATAATGTGTGCATTAGATCTCCAGTGATAGGTTCACCACGCTCTGGCATTTGAGCAGTTGAAAAGGCATTTCCTATTCCAGCAGAAATAATAAACTCCGGAAAATTCGAATGATATATGCGTTCCGGTCCAAAAGTTGATCCTGGTAAGATAACCTGAGTGTAATAACACGGTGCATAACCTTCATAAGTGGTTATGCCTATTGTTGGCCTCGTCCCTCCAGCCATCCCACATTCACCGAAATTAGCTAAGCTAGAAGGACGAATACAACTTCGAGCAGGACTTGTTGAACTACAACCACCTGGCGACATATAAACTGCTTTGACTGCACTTACTTCACCCGAATGTGGGGTCTGAGGAAACGACGCAGGGCCTCCTGACGCAGGGCCTCTTATAGACGGATACATTACATGAGTATTATGATTTGTTGCAGACGGCTCCAAAGAAGAATCTGGTGGGTTGTCGTCTCCCCAATGTTGTAAACCAATACAATGGCCTACTTCATGAGTAAAAATAGATATTTTCTGGTCGGCTTGCAAATTGGTACTCTCCAAAGTAGACTGCCGAATGATAATAGTCGTTCCTGCTATCTGCCCAGCCCTAGGACCGGTAGAAAAGGCTGCAACAAAACAAAGACCTATGACCATAGAATTTGTGAGAAGCCGACAGTTCTCTCTTTTTTGGAGTGCTTTTGGAATACCGCCTCTATCACAATCATCTCCTGTAACTGTTATCCAATTAGGAGGATTGGGAGTAAAACCCGGTGTAACATTCCGTAAGATTCCGGGCTCTAGCGCCATGTTTAGCCCAATACCCCATTCTGATAATCCAGTTCGAGCCCATCCAAGGTAGGTTGTATTTGGGTTGTTAGTGATCAAATCTAATTTTTGAGAACTACCACGGCCCTCATTTTCGCAGGAACTAAAGCTAATCAATAAAATATAAAAGAAAAGAGAATATTTAAAAACGTACATATAAAATATAATTAGCTAAAATCTAATATTAAAGGTAACCCCAACATTGTAGTGAGTATGCCTGTTAATTTTGATATTGTCAATAAAAATGATAAGAAAAAGAGATTAAAATACCTTATTTATATAGTTCTGATAGACATAGATTAGACGCAACAATTTTATGCTTTATAACTAGATCAATTTTTTGTATGGATTCTTTACTACTTTCCTTTGTTACGGCCTTTCTTTCCAGTCTTTTTACACTGCTTGGAATTTATATTTATTTTTACTTTTTTTTAAAGAAAAGACTACAAAAAGAAGTAGAAGAAGCTGGATACGCGTTTAAAAAACGTCTGCAAGAAAGCCTATCTGAATCAGCTAAAGAGCTGCTTCCTGACTTTCGTATGGAAGTCCGTAATGGCTTTACAGAAGCGCTAACAAATGCCTTGAGTGGAGAAATCATCCCAAAAACAGCTCGACAATTGGCCAAAAATAGCCAAGGCATTGTAGAGCAAGGTCTTAGCTTTTTGCTGGGGCGCTCAGACACATCAAGTGAAAGTGAAGAGGAAACCAAAAAATAAGTTTTTATGTGAACTTTTAAATTTGAACCACATAAAGAAAAGCAATCAAACATTCTTAGATTTAGTTTTTTCCCCTTTTTGTAGATAATTTTATTAAGCTATTTCATTTTCACTATGACCCGATTTTGAAATAATGATCTCCCTATGATTTTTAGCCCGTTCTACAACGGGCTAAAGGGCTTTTTAATTCCTTTGCTTCTGTGCAAGTACTTTCAAAAGATAAATTTTACTACTTCATAAAAGAAGCTACTTTCTCATACAATCACACCAAAGAATTTGGACGCACTAGCTCAAAAGAAGCTGTTACGAAATATAAACAATGTAAACTATGAAGGGGAAGGGCAAAATAAAATGCCGTGAAACACTGATTTAAAGAATGTTCTTACTTTTCTGTATTTTGTAGTAACTCTAATAACTAAATGCCAAATGTTTCCCTTTGTTTTCCCTTTTATTATATATTGGAAAATATAGAGTAGCCTGTTTATCTCCCATCACAGCAAGCTCTTTTATATAGCAACCAGCTCTTCTGTATATTTTTGCTTAGCAAGGCTAGATCCATTCGATTGTTTTTTAACCCAAGGGACTGACAAGAGAAGCTACTAAACAATACAAAATATAAAAAGCATATAGACACTTTTCCATAAAATACAGGCTACAAATTGAGAACTATAAATCGAACATTAGCACTCTCTTTTTTATAGACCATAAACAACTGATTATAGACAATAGTAGTTATGCATTCTCATAAAATCAGCTATGAAATATTAGGCAACGACATGCAAGTTGTTGAAGTAGAGCTAAATCCAAAAGAAAGTCTCATTGCCAAGGCTGGTGCTATGACTTGGATAGAAGACAACGTTTGTTTTGAAACAAGGTTTGGAGATGGTTCTCGACCCTACAGTGGCTTTCTAAAAAAAATTACAGAAGCAATAAAAAGAGTCCTTACGGGAGAATCTCTTTTTATGACTCACTTTATCAACCAGGGACAAGCAAAAAGGAAAATCGCTTTCGCTTCTCCAACACCGGGTAAAATCATTGCACTAGACTTAGCTAAAATAGGAGGTGAATTAACTTGTCAAAAGTATTCTTTTCTTTGCGCAACATTAGGAACACAAATTGGTATTGCTCTTAAAAAACGCATTAGTGTTGGAGTTTTTGGTGGAGAAGGATTTATTTTACAAAAAATCAAAGGAGATGGCCTTGCTTTCATTCAAGCCGGAGGAACCGTTGTGGAAAAAAAACTTGCTGGAAACACTTTAAAAGTAGATACTGGTTGCATTGTGGCGTTCACTGCTGGAATAGAGTATCGCATAGAAAGAGTTAAGGGCCTTACGTCTATACTTTTGGGAGGAGAAGGCCTGTTCATGGCTACTCTAAAAGGACATGGAAAAGTTTATTTACAAAGTATGCCATTTTCACGGCTTGCAAATCGAATATTAAAAGAGGCTTCTTATAATATTTGGAAGAGACGTAGACAAAGCTCTTAACTCTTCAGTTATTTGATAACTGTTTTAGACAGCTATGTTTCATTAGAATCTTTCCATTTCTAAAAATGTATTTTTTTCTGATCTCACTACTTCTCTTTACCAATTGCTACTTAGCTAGCCAAGGGTGGGGTCAATTAAATATCTTACTCAAGCGACAAGCTATTCAAGATGTTTTAAAAAAAAAGGATATTTCAGCTCATGTGAGAAATAAGCTTCTTTTCGTTGAGGAAGTTCGCCGTTTTTCGAAAACTAAAATTCAACTCAACGTACAAAATACTTACACAGATTATAGCCATCTAGATCGATCTATCCTTGCGTGGAATGTGATCGCATCAGAAAGATTAGCCTTGAAACCTAAAATTTGGTGGTTCCCTATTGTAGGGGATATTCCTTATTTAGGATTTTTTTCTATAGACGATGCCAACGAAAAGGCAAATGAGTTAGAAAAAAAAGGATGGGATGTTAGGGTAAGCCCAGTTGCTGCTTATTCAACTCTAGGTTGGTTTGATGACCCCCTAATTTCTACCCAGCTAAAATATTCTGACTGGTACTTGGCTTCCCTTTTAATACATGAGTGTAGCCATGCTACACTATGGTTTTCTAATGATGTTCGTTTTAACGAATCTTTTGCCTCCTTTGTTGGGAAAGAAGGGGCATTACAATTTTTTCGTGAAAGATATGGTCATAAAAAACAAAGGCAGATACAGGCTTTTTTAGCCAAAAGAAAATATAAACACCATCTCTATTCTATTTATACAAGACGCCTACAAAAATTATATGCATCCAAAAAAACTGAAAAAGAAAAGCTAATACAAAAAAAATATTTATTTACCCAATTAGAAAAAATTCTCATACAGAATGGTTATAAAAGTTTTTCCAAAAAAATGAATAATGTAGATTTGATTTCTTTTGAACATTATCATTCTGGAGAAGGGTATTTTTTGAAAATATTTAAAAAATGTAACAAAAATTGGAAATGCTTTTTAGATAAAATGAAAGCTCTTCACTCCCTAACTCCCAAAAAAAGAAAAACTGAATGGAGATTAAACTCTTAAAGATCTGTATCTTTTATACTACTTCCTTCACATCTAGAACGAGTTATCTTTCTGCATCGGTACAAAAAAAAATTTGCCGATGTACAAGGAAAAGATGGGAATAGCTGTACTGTCCATTGTCCAAACACAAGGACTATAGACAGTTGTTTAGGAACAAATTGGCCCGGCTTAGTAAGCGATAGTCAAAGCCAAAAACGAAAGATACAGCACACCCTATAAATGCTTCATAATGAAAGCACTTGAATCGGCATCAATACCTTACCTTCCAATTCAATAATTGAAGAAGCATTAGAGAATGGCAAAATTCATGAATTTAAAAAATATATACATTACAAAAGAAAAGCAATGTGTGATGGTTCTCAAATTGATTTTTTATTAGGAAACAAATGCTAGCTTGAAGTCAAAAATGTGACGCTAAAACAAAATAATACTTATCGCTTTCCAGACTCTATCACAAAAAGAGGACAAAAGCATTTACAGTTTCTTATCAGATTGGCTAAAACTGACCATCAAGCCGTTATTCTTTTTTTAATTCAAAGAAACGATGCAGAAAAATTTGAACCAGCTAATCAAATTGATCTAACCTATGGAAAACTTCTTCGAAAAGCAAATAAAAATGGAGGCAAGCTCCTTCCTTTCAAACAAAAATGAGCACAACATCTGTTAGCCTATATCAAAAAATACCTATTCATCTATAAAGGGACTGTTGCAAAATACAAAAATACAGAAAGTTAACCTTCTAAAATGCTTTGGACCGGCGATTTATAGCACTCTATTTGTAATTATTTACATTTCACAGCAGTCCCATAAAAAGTATAGAAAAACCTAGGGGGGAATAAATCATGCTCGAAAAAAAAGAAAAATCTCCTTACCTATCCAAATAAAAAAATACGATAAATTAATTAGATAAGATAAAGTAATTCCTATAAAAGCTGTATAAAAATTCCCTAAACGATGAAAATAAACTTGAAATAAAAGCCAAAAAAAAAATAAAAGAGTAAAAAAAAATAAAGTGAAAATTTCTTTCCATACAAATAAAACCAAAAAGGGAAGTAGCAAAATTGAGCTAAACAATACTTCCCTTTTTGGACATAATTTACTTTGAGACAATCTAGTTTCAATATAACGCATCCCCCATTCCAAATATTTATAATTAAAAAAAAGTATTATAGGAACAATTAAGCAAGAAGCCAAGAAACCAACGGAAGAAATAGTCGAAAAAAAATAAAATAATCCTGCAACTAAAAGAAAGCAAAATTCTGGTCTTTTATATAGACCAAATTTAAAAAACATCGTTAATTTTCCCGAGCTTTTATCATACTTATTATATATACTCTAGCAACATTATATTTTTTCAGCATACGAGCTGCTTCATTTGCAGTAGCACCACTAGTATACACATCTTCTAAAAGTAAATAATTTTCAGGTGCAGGGTGAGGAAAGTTATCAACAACACCTAAGCTATTGTGTATAGAAAAAAAACGTTCACTATATTTATTCTGACTTTGTTGCTGTTTTTTTTTCTTATAGATATCCTTTCCCCACGGTATTTTTAAAAAATGAGACAAAAATATCGCCAAGTCATGACAAGGTTGATAAGGACGCAAATCCAAATTCCCAGCTCCTGAATCAATATATCCTATACGATGAATATTCCAATTGAATAAATCAATTGTTCTTTCTAATAAAAAAGGTAAAAAACTTTTATATAAATAACGATTCCCTTCATATTTCCAACTTTTCAGCACAGAACCCCATTCTTTACTCATTTGATAAAGGCTAATATGTTCATCAAAAAACAACTGACGTCCATTACATAACACATCATCTCTCTGGCAATTTTGCTTTCGTTTGGCTCTTTCTTCTTTTAGTGAAAAGCAAATTTGACATCTCTTTTCTTTTGTCAGTCTATATGAATTCAACTTACGATAACAATTTAAACAAGATCCCATGCTTTCGTCTTTCATTTCACCCTTGCAACACGGACATTGTGCTGGCATAAGAAAACGAACTAGAGAAGAAAGCATATACCTTTCTATAAGGTTTCTATATAGTCCTTTGTTCCGTAAAAAAAAAGGATATTTTAAAAAAAATTTCTTTACCATGATAAATCAAACAACTCTACATCCTAAAGGCTTCGTACTAGTGAAATATTTGATTGAACAAATTTGGAAATCAAAAGAGATACTACGGCTAATCTTTTTGTTAAGTATTTTTTCACTAGCTCTAGTTGTTTATATTGATCAGCAGGTTAATATGGCCATTATCAAGCGTAAAATTCATAAATTAAATAATGATAAAAAAGAATTGCAAAGTAGAAATCAAGCCCTAAAAAAAGCATTAGGTAAATTAGCCCGTGACTTAGGATCACCTTTTTGGCAGTCATATCAAGAGTTTGCTCCTCATGAAAAAAATAAAATAGTTCGGATTAAAATGCCTCCTCTTCCATAATGGAACTGTTGCAAAGACAAACAATAGGAAAATGCCATCTAAAATAACTCAATTCAGCATTTCACAGCATTTTATTTTCCCTTGGGTATACATTTTTCGCAACAGTCCCATAAAATACTATCTTAAGATTGCCTTCTGTAAAGTCTAAAAGGCGATTTTTTATACGGCCAAAATACTATAAATAATTTATCTAGATATTTTATCCTTTTTATTAATTATAGAAATGCTTTTAAGTGATTTTTTTAAAAATAATTCCATCCAAATAAAACCATCTTCACTCACCTCTTTATCTTCCAATTGGGAAAACATCCAAATTACTGGTTTACATGATGACTCTAGGTTATTAGATAACGGCCATCTTTTTATAATCACACCTCAAAGCCTTCCCTATCTTTCACACGCTATAGAAAAAAAACCAACGGCTGTTCTCATAGACCGTAAAACTATTCGGGATGGAAAAATAAGATCATTCTGTGAAAAATTATCTACTCCCATTTTTCTATGTGAAGACATTCTCAAAGCTCAAGGCGAATTATCCCACGTCTTTTATGGTAGGCCATCAGATCAAATAGACCTTATTGGTGTGACTGGTACAAACGGTAAAACTACCGTTGCTTGGTTTATTTATAAACTATGGCAAAGTTTAGGATATCGCGCCGGCATGATTGGGACATTAGGAGCCTATTGGGGTAACAGTACGAAGGAACATCATAATAAAACGGGCTATACGACACCCCGAATCTGGCAGACTCAAACAATACTTGCACAAATGGTAAAAGATAAAGTTGAACGGGTTGTTCTTGAAGCCTCTTCTGAAGGACTAGATCTAGGCCGCTTGAATGGTCTCTCTTTCCATACAGCTATTTTTACGGGGCTAGGGCATGATCATCTGGACCATCACAAAAATATTCAGAGCTATTACAAAGCTAAGAAAAAACTCTTTACAATGTGCAAAAAAAATGATGGCCGTCTTATTATATCAACTGATGATTCTTTCGGAAAACTTTTAGCTGAAGAAATGCAAGAGTATAATGCTATTTTTACAATACATCAATTTAAAAATTTTAACAACATTAATGAACCTAGTTTTATAGCTAAAAATAAAAACCTAGCTTTTGAAGCAGGGACTTTTTCACAAAAAGAAAAGATCACAGCAAAAAAAATTATACCTACGATACCTTTACCACCCGGACGGTATGAACTTTTTTACGCAAAGGGTGTCCATGCAAAGAAAAATATTTATGGAATTGTTGATTACGCACATACCCCAGATGCCTTAGAAAGGCTACTATCCTCAATACGGGAACAAACATCTTTATTGGCATGTGTTTTTGGATGTGGGGGAAATAGAGATATAAAAAAACGCCCCCTAATGGGAAGGATTGCTTCTCAGTTTAGTGATATTCTTTTCCTATGTGACGATAATCCAAGAGAAGAAGATCCAGATAAAATCAGATCAGATATTAAAAAAGGCATAAATAAAAATACCTTAGTCAAAGAAATAGGGGATAGAAGAAAAGCTATATGTAAAGCCGTAGATTGGGGAAAATCTATCGCTCAAAAACCGGTCGCAATTGTAGTTGTTGGTAAAGGGCACGAAGAGTATCAGATACAAAAAAATAAAATCATACCATTTTCCGATCGCAAAGTTTTGCAAGAAGCACTAGACAAATATAATTAATTATTTCCCCTTTAAAAAAGGAAGCAAGTGGCCATAGGTTCGAGAATATGATAAAAGGCCAATTAATAAATTACCAGCCCACACGTAAACTAAAAGGTAAGGTCTTATAAGCCAGTCCTTTATGATAATGGGAAACTCTTGAGACTCTATCCAAGGTACTGCTATGTACCATAAAACTAACAAAGCAGTTAAAAAAACGCCTATTTTACCCCAAACATTAGGATTACCTTGTCGATTAAATTTGAAATATAAATACAAACCACCCCACGTCCCCAATATTTCTCGTAAAAGATAAAATAAAAGAGCCCATAAAGGAAAGCCATAAGCATAAAAAAGAAGAAAAAGAGAAGAAATGCTAACTACCTTGTCACAAAATGGATCTAAATATTGACCTAATTTTGTTTTTTGATTTAAACAACGAGCTAGGTAACCATCCAAAAAATCTGTTATACCGATTATAAAAATAATCCAAAAAACAATCAGTAAAGTTTTAGTCTCATAGAATAAACTATACTGATTGGCAAAATATACAAAAGGAATAACAAGAAATAAACGTAAAAAAGAAAGAAAATTTGGGAAAGTGCACCATTTCTTCTCAAAGAGATTTTTTAAATTACTTTCTTTTTTTTTCATTATTTTTTATGAACTACACACAGCGAGTAAACATAAGCTATCTCAGTCAAGAAAGTAAACAATATCAAAAGATATTCTTTCTTTGAGTACATTTCATCAAAAAAAAAAGTTCTGTATATTTTCAATGTTTATCTGAAAATCACACTTTTTATTTATTTCCTACTTTTAGAATTGGGCCACATAGTAGTGAATTTTTCCCCATAAAGATATCCCTTGACAAGGGGGACATTTTTTAGATTACAACCAAGTATGCAATCCACATTTCTTTTAAAGATTCATTTATAAAATACTATATGCCAAATATTAATAATCCTCTAATCGTTCAATCAGATCGGACTCTTTTACTTGAAGTTGAAAATGATTTATTTGAAGAGTGCCAAATTGGCATAAGTCTATTTGCTGAGCTCGAAAAGAGCCCAGAATATTTGCATACTTACCGTGTCACCCCCCTATCCTTGTGGAATGCTGGTGCTGCTAAAGTCTCAGCTGCGGATATTCTTTCCTGCTTAGAAAAGTATTCAAAGTACCCTATACCTAAAAATATTATGAATTTTATTGAAGAACAAATTTCAAGATATGGAAAAATTAAGCTGATTAAAAATCATGAAGGCAACCTATTCATTATATCTTCAGATAAAAATCTTTTTACTGAAATTACAAATCATCGTAAAGTACTGCCCTTTATTGAAAAAGTTGAAGAAGAAAAGATACAAATTAAGGCACAATTTCGTGGCCATATCAAGCAAGCCCTAATTAAAATTGGTTTTCCCGTTGAAGATTTAGCTGGTTATGAGGAAGGTGCAAGTTTTGCATTCAGTTTTTTACCGGAAACAAAAACAGGTAAAATATTTAGTATGCGAAACTATCAAAGAAAATGTATTGAGGTCTTTCATGCAAGTGGAAGCAAAGAAGGCGGATCTGGAGTCGTTGTATTACCTTGTGGGGCCGGAAAAACCATAGTTGGTATTGGAGTTATACAAGTTGTTGGAGCAGAAACCCTAATTTTAGTAACAAATACCCTTTCTATACGCCAATGGAAAAATGAGCTTCTAGACAAAACAAATGTGAGTGAGGATGATATTGGAGAATACAGTGGAGAAAAAAAAGAAATCCGATCGGTCACAATTGCTACGTACAATATCATCACACATAGGAAAAGAAAGGGTGGGGATTTTACACATTTTGACATCTTTAGCGTCAACAAGTGGGGCCTTGTTATTTACGATGAAGTACACCTTCTCCCAGCTCCTGTATTTCGCATGACATCCGAATTACAAGCTAAAAGGCGTTTAGGCTTAACAGCAACACTAGTCAGAGAGGATGGCTTAGAAGAAGATGTTTTTTCATTGATTGGTCCTAAAAAATATGATGTCCCATGGAAAGAATTGGAAAAGCAGGATTGGATCGCAAATGCGTATTGCATCGAAATACGAGTGGAGATGGAGGAAGAAGAAAGGATACAGTATAGTCTAGCTAATGATCGTGAAAAATACAGGCTTGCTTCAGAAAATCCAGATAAAATTAAGTCTATAGAAATGATCCTAGAAGAACATGGGAACGAAAACGTATTAATTATTGGACAATATCTAGCCCAGCTAGATAAAATTGCTAGTCATTTCAAATTTCCATTGATAACAGGTAAAACACCATTATCTCTAAGAGAAGAACACTACACTGATTTTAGAAATGGTAAAATACCTAGCTTGGTTGTTTCACGAGTTGCGAATTTTTCTATCGACCTACCTGACGCTTCCCTTGCCATACAAGTTAGCGGAACGTTTGGTTCTCGTCAAGAGGAAGCACAAAGGCTAGGACGAATACTAAGGCCGAAGGGTGGAGATAATATAGCATTCTTTTATTCTTTAGTTAGTTACGATACAACCGAAGAAAGATTTGGTCAAAATAGGCAGCTTTTCCTGACAGAACAAGGCTACGGCTACCAAATCTACACATCTAAACAATACAAAGAAATGAAAGGAACCATCCGAGAAAGAATATTAAGGGGTAAATAATTTCTCCCTCAAAATAGCTTAAAAAAAGTTATTGTAGCCCATTCATATTTTGCTAAATTAAATCATGCCCAGCCCATCTCTTTTTAAAATAAAAAACATCATTTGCTTACTATTTTTCTTTTTTGGCCTTTTACCCAATCACTTATTTTTTTATGCGACTGCCGCACTTTTCGCAGAGCAAAACCAAGCAACTATTTCAAATAAAGCCGAAAAAAATGAAAATACAAGATTACAAGAAAATCTGAAAAATAGACCTATCCTACAAAAACCTTATATAAAGAAAATGATGAAACGTGCTGAAGATCATTTTTTTAAGAAACGCTATAATGTAGCTCTAAAAATATTTCAGCTCATTATCACAAAGGATCCTGAAAACCCTTTAGCTTACCGTTATGCTGGTGATATATATTTAGTTAAAAAAAAATTAAAAGAAGCTGAAAATCATTTTTATGTGGCCAGAGAGCTTTCAACACAACCCCAAAAAGAATGGTTACGCTTAGGTCAAGTCCACATACTAGCAAAAAAAGGTAAAAAAGCTATCAAAGCTTTAGAAACTGCCCTAGAACTAGAACCAGACTTATTTTTATGCCACTTTTACCTTGGTCTAGCTTATTACAAAATTTTTCGTGATAAAAAAAATACAATTAAACATTGGAGTATTTATGAAACTAAAATAACTGGAGAAGAGAAACGAAAAATACAAAGAGCAATAGCTATCCTCAAGCAAAAAAATTACAGTATTCCAAAACCCAGAGGAGAAATCGAAGCTTACTCTAACCATTTTGAGCCGACACTTAACTAGTAAAGACTTACAATATTATAACGGGTAACTAGCCATGGCAAGAATTTGCTTTTTTGTACGAAATACTATTATAAAACTAAAAAAAAGGACTTCTAACGAAAAAGATTCCACTTTTTATTTAGGATCGAAATATTTCTATATTCTACAAAGAAAAATTTCACACATATGGTCCTATATTAATGTTCTCTTTTCTCCAAAAATTTTAAAGCATGAATGGGAAATTTTTATTATAGATATTACAATTATCTTTAGAATCATAACTTCGAATTTATTTTTACTTTCAATCATAATTACCGGTATCTCTGTTATTCTCGTTTCTTTCTCTACATCAAAGAAACAAAACTCAATTGTAAATTATTCTATAGAAAAAGAACATTTTCGTCGAAAAGAATTTTCAAAATTAAATTATAGTGCAATACCTCCAAAAAAAACCATCTCTTCAAAAAATTATTTTGATCAAATTAAAAAGAATAAACTAAAATGGAAAGATCAAGATCTTAACAAAAAAAATACAAATGAAACTATTTATATTGCTTTTCACGAAAAAGATAATGCTCCCGTAACAGCTAAAATAACTTTCTTTTCTGAAGCCACCAAGAAAAAAAATAAATTCATCGCAGACAAATATAAAAACCATGCTACAAAAAATCTGACAAAAAAAAATTACAATGTAGCAATAAAGAGTATTCGAAAAGGACTATTAGCTAATCCCGAAGATGCAAAATTATATGAACTTAAAGGAAAAATCTATTACGAAAAAAAAGAATTCCATAAATCTATGGATGCCTTTATAAAATGTTTACAGTATAATAATTTAAATACCATAGCCCATTTCTACTTAGGGCAAATTTATTACAAAAAGAAACTTTATATAAATGCAGCAAACCACTATCAATATGTTTTAGGAAAAAAACCAAATTCTCATACAACACGTCTAAACCTCGCTATAAATTTATATAAACAAAAAAAATACAAAAGAGCTATCTTCCACTTAAAAAAAATTCCAATAAATCGAAAAAAATATAATAAGATCACTTATTACTTAGCTAAAACTTACTTTCAGCTCAATAAAGCTTTAAAAGGGTTAGATGTACTGAACCAACAACTAGTATTTTCACCCAAAGAATCTTTATTACATGAGATAAAAGGAGAAATTTTATGTGCTATGAAAAAATTTCCTGCTGCAATACATAGTCTGCAGCTTTCTTTACAAAAAAAACCTCACAAATATAAAACTCACTTATTGCTGGGAACAGCTCACTATGCCAATGGCTCTTATAAAAAAGCATTAGCTTCACTCATTAGAGCTAAACAAATTTATCCTCTTGATCCACACTTGCATTATGAATTAGGATGGATCTATAACAAAGTGAAGAAAAAAAAGAAAGCTATCAAATCTTTTGAGACTAGCCTTTCACTTAAACCTGATTACAAAGAAGCTACTCTTGCTCTTCTTCCTCTGTATAAGTCTTTTCGGCTTTTATCCAATAGCTTTTTTGTTTTACAGAAAACAAGTGATACGATTGGAATAAAACCCCAACATCATGATTTTCACATAAGAGCTGGTGATTTTTTTCTCGCAAATAAAAAATACGAAGAAGCACAAGAAAGTTATCACAAGGCAATTGAAAGTCAAGAGGACATTTCTTTACCTTATTTTAAAATAGCAATGATATATGAAAAAATGAAAAAATATAGAAATGCTGAGTTAGCCTATCAAAATCTTATAAAAGAAATACCATCTTCATATGATGCATATCGTCTCCTTGGCCTTTTGTATTATAAGAAAATGAAACTACCTAAAAAAGCAGAAATTCATTTAAAAAAATACGTCAGTCTAAAACCAAAATCTAAAGAATCCAATGAAATCTATAATATTCTGCAAAAATTATAGATACATTATCAAAAAGTTAAAACTATCAAATTCTAGAGAATGACTACCTCGTTCGATAGCTCATTTGGGTCTTCTCCCTCTTTTGGAAATAATAATTTCATTTCAGATGTGATTGCATTTATACCATATAGTATACCCTCTGTATAATTTTTCTTCTGAAAATAAGCTATCATTTCTTTATTTATTTTTTCCCAATAATCATGTCCTAATACTTTATGAATTCCCCTATCTGCAATAATTTCAATTTTATGATCAACCAAGAGTAAATAAATCAAAACACCATTATTTTCTTCTGTATCCCAAATACGTAGCTGAGAAAAAACATCTATAGCCCGTTGCTTTCCTGTCATTCTACGTAGCACAAGAAAACTACCTAAGCTCGCTTCTATAGCCAATCGAATTTCCGCACGATGTTTATCTTCAGAAGTGGCAATATGATCTGCTATTGTCTTTAGGTCTTTACTTGAAAAATAAAATCGTACAAACCAGCGATTCAAAAAGAAATGTTTAATCAATCTATAAAGCATAATCGTATGAAAATAAATAGCTACCAGCTTCCAGAGGCTCCTCCACCACCAAAGCCGCCTCCACCACCGCTAAAGCCACCTCCACCACTTCCAAAACTACCTCCAGCCATCCCACCACCATATCCATAGCCCATTCCCCCTATAAAACCTCTTGAGCCTATTCCAGGGCCAGCCAGTGAAGCCAAAAGGGCCATCATCAGACCACTTAGCCAAGAAAAGAAAATATAACCTAGCAATAAACCTAATACAAGATTTAAAAAAAAGGAAATACCTGAACCAAACAAAGATCGTATTATCACGTTTGTTAACAAAAGTAAACCAACTAATAGAAAGATTCCCTTACCCCTTCCTCGTTTCATTTTTCCTTTTGCAGAAAATTGTGATTTTGGCAAATCTTCACCTTGAACAACTTGAGAAACGGCATGTAAGCCATTTTGAATCCCTTCATAAAAATCACCTTTTTTAAAATGAGGTGAAATAATATCAGTTATGATTCTGTGCGAAACTATATCTGTTAGTGCTCCTTCCAATCCGTAACCAACTTCAATTCTAATTCTACGGTCATCTTTTGCGATTACAACTATCACACCATCATCTACATTTTTTCTTCCTAATTTCCATTTTTCTGCCACACGAATACTATAACTTTCTATATCTTCTGGTTTGGTACTAGAAAGGATCAGACACGCTATCTGTATCCCTTTACTCCGCTCAAGAGTATATAATTTCCTTTCTAGTGTGTTTTTTTGCTCTAGTGTCAAAAGTTGAACTGTGTCTATAACTCGTGAACGTAAATCTGGTATATCTTGTAAATCCTGACCAAATAATGATACTTGATACCCGCTAGATAAGAATAATACAAAAACGAAAAAAAAACGATTATAAACAGAATTTAAGTTCAAAATGAATTCTGCTCTTTTATTCGAACTTAACCTGAGGAGCTTTTTTTACTTCCTCTTCATTCTCGACACTAAAATTTGGTTTGATAGAAAAACCAAATATATTGGCCGTTATATTTGATGGGAACTTTCGCACTGCAGTATTGTACAATTTGATTGTTTTTATATAACGGTTCCTCGCCACTGTTAAACGATTTTCTGTCCCCTCTAGACTGGCCTGTAAATTCGTAAACTGACTGTTTGCTTTTAAATTAGGGTATCTCTCAACACTAACCATAAGGCGAGACAAAGCAGAGGACAATTCCCCCTGCACTTTTTGAAAAGCACGAAAGGCTTTAGGATTTGTTAATAATTGAGGAGTTGCCTGAATAGACGTAGCCTTTGAACGAGCTTCAATCACCTGAGTTAACGTTTCTTTTTCGTGCTTTGCATATCCCTTAACAACATTTACCAAGTTTGGTATCAATTCTATTCTCCTCTTGTATTGATTTAAAACTTCAGACCAGCTTGCTTTTATTTCTTCGTCTAAAGTGACTAAATTATTATAACTACAACTCGTAGTTGATAAAAGAATTAGAAGAAAAATTTTTTTCATATGAACCATAGGGCCACTATATTTAATTTAGTTTTCATCGTAAATAACAAAAGTAGTGATATAAGTTTTGGAAATATGGGTACGTTCTATGAGTTCCAAGAAAAATAATCCGTTTCGTCTCTGAACTATATAATTCTTTTTTTAGTAAAGGACACAACGTTTCCAAATTCACACAATATAGCGTAAAGTTTACTTGCTGCCACATATCCCCAGTCAATAGCCATACTCTAGAAAACCCAGCCTTATGTACCGATGAAAGACAAGGTGCGAGATCACGATCTTTCAAAACAGCTAGTAAAATAATTGTCTTATCTGCATACTCTTTTACAGAATGGGAATACATTAAAAGAATATCCTGTAAAGTACGAAAAATAGCTGGTGAATTATGGGCTGTATCAAATATAAGTTCCTTCTCTATTTTTTCAGTCTTTTTGGAAGAAACAAATATATTTTTCCTTTCTAGACGACCGGGTGAATTTGAATCGATGTTCTTTGCATAAGAAAGCCCTATTGCCTTTAATATAAATTCTGCATATTTTTGATTTTGCTCTAGATAGTTTCCTTTTTTTTCCCGTTTTTCTTGTTTATAATAAAATATTTTTATATTTGGGTTTTGTTTTTTCACATATTTTTCTATAACATCCTTTTGTATATTCTCTTGAAATGTATGAAAAAAATTTTGTGCCTGTGGACCTATCAAACCTAGCTTTTCTTTCATTATCAATAATACGTTTTCACCTAAAAGCTGAGTATGTTCTTTTTCAATATTGGTTAAGATAATATTTTGGGCTTGAGCGACTTTTGTAGCATCAAAGCGACCACCAATACCTGCTTCATATACTTGTAGATTACATTCATGCTTCCGAAATAAAAATATAGCTAATACGGTCAATATTTCAAAGTAACTCAGTTTATCATAATCTTCTATCAGTAATTCCTTTAACTCACATAGACCTTCCCAAGCTGTCTTTGCTTCCACTCCCTTCGTGACAGATAAAGATGTATCACATATAGAGATACGTTCTAAAATAGAATTTAAGTGAGGAGAAGTAAAAAGCCCAACTCTTTGACTTTGCACTTTTCCTAATTTAGCCAGAGAAAACGCAGTAGAACCTTTACCATTGGATCCTATTATGCTAATACGAATCCCGTTTGGTTGGATTTCATCTTTTTTCGTAATATGGAAAAGTCTCTCCATCGAAGAGATGAGCATACTACGATTAAAATGCCTAGACTGCTCAGGATTAATACGCTTGTTTAAATCTTTTTCAAAATACGAAATATAATCACACATTTCTAATATCTTTTTTACTACTGCTTTGCTACCAAAGTTTTTATGAAAAATGAAAGATAAATCAATTCTTTAAATAACGAAGCAACTCTCTCTTCATTTTTTTCTGAGGGGGCTTTTTTCCAGTGAATAATTCGAATTGTAGATAAGCTTGCTCCAAGAGCATCAGAAAACCTGGAACTATTTTTGCTCCTTTTTTGCGGGCATGATCTAAAAGTAATGTTTTCTTGGGCGTGTAAACAATATCAAAAATACCATGCTTTTTCTGTATAAATTTTTCAGAAAGAGGCATACCTTGAGGTCCTCCTCTCATACCTATAGACGTCGTATGGATAATTATATCAACTTCATCTGGATTTAAATCTTTTTCTTCAACTGTTTTTATTGCTGTTTGGTAAGCTGGATGTGCTTTCCGTAAGGAATTTACAAAAAGGAGTTTCTTTTTCACATCACGACCAGAAATAAACAAAGAGTTTGGTAAACCTTCCAACAATAAACTGTGAGCTACGGCAGTAGCAGCTCCACCGTACCCAATTAAAAGAAAATTCTTTTGTGACAGATCCCCTAAAATACTCTCCATAGCCATTAGAGCTCCCTTACCATCTGTGTTATAAGCATGCCATCTGTTTTCTTTATTTATAATGGTATTAGCCGCATGACAATATTTAGTCAGTCTGTCTTTTTGATCTGCAACTTCGGCGACCCATTTTTTATGAGGAATTGTAACAGAGAGGCCAGAAATTCCTATCTTGAGGAGATTTTTCTTTATATTTCGATCCGTTTTTTCAACAGGAAATGGTACATAAATAGAATTTAATCTGTGATGTCGAAAACCTCTATTATGCAATAATGGACTAAGTGAATGCTCCACAGGCCAACCCAAAATACCATATACCTTCGTTTTGCCATCAACGTACATCATACTTGTAAATAAAAAAGCCGAAATATAAATCTATCACGGGCATATAAATTAAAATCTAATTTATCTTCACCAACTGACAATATTTTCTGATAGTGATGATTAGTTTTCTTTCTGAATTTTATTTATTTTATCTCTCAATTCAGCTGCCTTTTCAAAAAACTCTTTTTCTATAGCATTCTCCAATTCTTTTTGAAGTCTTTCTAATTCATTCGCAGGTTTATCCATTTCTCCTTCATGGGTTTCTTGATAAATTAAATCGCTACTTTCTTGTTTTTCTGTTTCTTCTTGACCAACAAGAACAGATGCTTCCTTATAAACTTTTTCATGCATATACACTGGGCATTTACTTCGAATTGCAATCGCAACAGAATCTGAAGGACGCGCATCTAATTCGAAAACACCTTCTTCCGTTTGAATAACAATACGTGAATAAAAGATGCTTCCTATTATGTCATTTATAATAACATGCAATATTTTCCCTTCCATTTCTTGTAGCAAATTCACTAAAAGGTCATGGGTATTTGGTCGTGGAGGAGCGACTCCATCTAATGCGCTAGATATTGAATATGTCTCCAATGGACCAATAAAGATTGGAACGACTCTGTTTGATGTATTTTCAATTGACTTCAGAAAAATTGCAAAGCCAACGTTCGTTATGGAAACATCAGATATAGAGACCTCAATTGATTGCTCAGGTTGCATGTATCCATTATGCAGGTTTGGCCGTACATATGAAGCACTTTTTTGTTTTGTAATATGAGTGTTTTAGGATTCAATTCTCAAGTACAATACATCTGACTTTCAGCTTCATTCTTAATCAATGCAAGCAAATTTCTTTGATATAGAAGTTGGACTAATCAAATAAGAGCAAAAAACATTAGAGAAGTTTTAAAATATTTCAAAGAAAAATACTTACCTGAACAAATAGCCGATGGGCTCAAGCTTCTTCACCTAGATGATCCGATGATGCATATCCCGCATGATGGCTTGTTGTTATAAAATGCAGAAAAGTGAGAAAATATCTATCGTAAAATGCCTTAAATCGACGTTTTACAACATCTGGTCCTGCCCCAGGGATGTGTTTTCTTGTTGTTGGATGAAATTGAAAAAGCATAAGCTATGACAATAGATGTGAAATGGCTAAGGATTAGGAGTTAGAATAAATTTTGGACTACCCTATTATACTTTTTTCGCTGATATAGGAAGGGGCTGTAGCAACAGTTCGAGGAAACCTAGGACGGAGAGGGTTCGACAAAAATAGAATGGTTTACTTAAACAGTACTTCAAGAAGGGATCTGATTTTACAAAAGGAAAACAAGAAGACGTAGACAAGACTCTCATATAATTCAACCCTAGACTGGGAAAATGTTTAGGATATTGACTCTTACTGAAGGCTTTTTTCAAAAAATGTGCAAGTAAAGTTTGTTGCATTTTGAACTTGAATCCATAGCTCTCTATTCCTCTGATTATTTGATCCTACCATTGTAAATATATTTTTAATTTATGCGCTTTGGTAATTATTTCAAGCAAGAAAGTTTTAGTACATGGGAAAAAAATTTACATGATTTTCCCATTGAAGTTACTTCTAATCAAAAGACAAACCCTTCCTATACGATTCAAAATATTTTAGATCGTTGTCAAAATGGACGGAGGCTTATATGGAATGATTTATCTTTTTTACTTTCATCTTACGGAGACGATTATTTTGACTCAATTGTAGAGTGTGCCCGAAAGGTAACTCGTAAACGCTTTGGAAAAGTTATACAGTTTTATTCGCCATTATATCTTTCGAACTATTGCCACTCTACCTGTACATATTGTGGTTTTAGCCGAACAAATAAAATACATCGTCTTACTCTTTCTGTAGATGATGCTGTCGAGGAGGCAAAAATACTTCATCAAAAAGGTATTAGACATATCTTACTTTTAACCGGGGAAGATTATAAGGAAACACCTATCTCCTATCTCAAAGAGATTATATCAAAAATTTATTCCCTATTTGCTTCTGTTAGTATTGAAGTTTATCCGCTTGAAACAGCTGATTATCAAATACTCAGAGCTGCTGGCTTGAGTGGTGTTGCTATCTATCAAGAGACATACGATCCTAAGCGTTACAAAGAGGTTCATTTGGGTGGTGTTAAAAAACGTTTTTATTATCGTTTAGACTGTCCTGACCGTGTTGGTCTTGCTCATATCAAAAATATATCCGTTGGGGCTTTATTAGGCTTATCCGATCCAGCGACAGATGTATACTCTGTTGCTGTTCATACACAACACCTACTAAAAAATTATTGGAAATCTGAGGTCTCTATTTCTCTGCCACGTTTAAGGCCTGCTGTTGGATTAGATATTCCTCCAACGTTATCTGATAAAGATTACATACGCTATCTCTGCTCCCTACGTCTTTTTTTTCCTGAAATAGCCCTTTTCCTTTCTACTCGTGAATCACCACTTCTGCGTGATTATCTTTCCACAGTATGTATTACTCATATGAGTGCTGGTTCTAAAACAGAACCTGGTGGGTATTCAGGAAAAAAAAGTACAGAACAGTTTTCTATTTTAGATAATCGTTCTCTGTCGGAGTTGAAATCGGCACTAGGTGAGCATAATCTAGAAGGAGGCACTGTTGATTGGCACTCTCTTTTAAGATAACTCTCATTCATAGAACAAGACAGTTCTTTTTTAATTACACTTTAATAGCAAGCCCAGTTTTCTCTATCTTATAGATGCTTGCAGTGCTACAAATAGCTTGTATATCTTCATCAATTTCATTTTTATCTGATTTTTTCGGAATAGTTAATATGGCTTGCCCACAATTTGTCAATAAATTAAAAAAGATATCTTTGCGATCCTCATCCAATTCTCCAATAACATCATCTATGAGAAGAATCGGATCTATTTTCATATATTTTTTTATATAGTGATACTGTGCAACACGCAAGGCTAAAACAAGGCTTCTCTTTTGTCCTTGGCTAAATGTGTTCTTAATTTCTTTTTTTCCTATTTCGAAAGCTATTTCTTGCCTATGCGGGCCTACCGTTGTATAGCCTAAGCTAATATCTTTTTTTTGATTTTTTTCTAGTATTTCTGAATATGATTTTTCTTCTTCTGGATGGGAGAGGGCGATACACATATTTACTTTTTCATTTTGAGTTGATATTTTTAGGAGAGTTTCTTGAAATAGAATGTTAAACTGTTGAATGAATTGTATCCTTTTTTCAGTGATTATTTTTGCAAAATAAGCTATTCTTGAATCCCATGCATTTAACTCAATTGATCTTTTAAAATTAGAGCGAGCTTCTTTAAGAAGCCTATTCCTCTGACGTAAAATTTTTGTGTAATGAACTAAAGATGAAAAATAATTTTCATCTTTGCAACTAAGGATTGTATCCACAAATTGTCGTCTATATAAGGAACTACCGTCTATTATTATTAAATCAGATGGATTAAATATAACACAAATAATTCCGCCTATAATATCCTTTCTACTGCACTTCTTTTCATTATTTATCTTAACTCTACGTTTTATTTTGTTATCTTCAAAAGATATACCATAAGAAACATAATTTTCTTTTTTATATTTTTCATAAACAGATGATATATTACAGTATCCTTTTCCTGTTTGGATAACATCTTTTTCTTGTGCATTCCTAAATGATTTTCCTAGAGATAGGATTGAAATAGCCTCTAAAAGGTTTGTTTTACCTGCCCCGTTCGGGCCATAAAAAATAGTTAATTTAGGGTGAAATAGAAGCGTAGTATTTTTATATGAACGATAATATGTTAGGGAAAGAGATTTAATATTCACAGATTCGTTATTTTAACCATAGTTAAACTACAATATGTTCATAGGCATAACAACGTTTAGGGTCGACTTATCATTTGGATTATGGATTATAGCAGGCGATGACGGGGAAGAAAACCCAAAAAGAATATTTTCACTCTTAAATGTTTTGAGGGATTCAAGTAAATATAATGAGTTAAAAGCCATCTCTAAATAATCTCCTTTGTAATCGATTTTTATACAATCGTAGGCTTCCCCAAGGTCTGGAGTAGTGGCATATAGTTTTAATTCATCTTTCTTAAATTGAATGCGGATTTGTTTGGAAGGTTCTGCTCCCATAACAGAAACCTGTTGCAAAGCAGCTATCAATTCGTCTTTAACTAATTCAATTTTATAATCAACTTTTTGAGGTATTACATCATTATAGTCAGGATAATTTCCATCGATTGTTTTTGATGTAATCGTGATATTATCTTTTTTAATATGTAAGCTTTTTTCTTTATTATCGTAATAAATATAAGCCTGACCTTGATCTTCCCTATTTAATTTCTGTAATTCCTTAACTGTTTTGTAAGGTAAAATAAAAGAATCAGATAGGGGTATATTTTCATCTTCAGGTAAGCAAGTGTAAGAAAGGCGTCGACCATCAGTAGCAACTAATTCTGTTTTATTGTTGTTTTTATTAATATAAACACCATTAAAAATATAGCGAGCATCTTCTTTTGCCATTGCAAAGCTAACACGATCTAGTCCCTCTAAAAAAGAAGTTATCTTAAAAGCATTTGATTCATCATGCTTAAAAGGAGGCAATATAGGGTATTCAGATGCAGGAGAACCCATTAACGTAAGCAGAGAATTTTTGTCATCTGGACTCATTTGAATATGGATAGAATTTCCATCCAAAACATTAAGGTAAATGTTATCTCCTCGTAGATTATTTATAATCTGAGAAAATATTTTAGCAGGTAATGTCACTGACCCAGATGAAAGTATATTAGCACTATGAGTGATAGATAGAGTTATATTTGTATCAGATGCTGTAACAGTTATATTTTGATCATTTGCTTCCATGAGTATGTTTGATAGTACAGAACGTATCTCTCTAATTGATATAATGCCCTCTATGTGAGATATTATTTTTTGTATTATACTTTTTTTGACTGTTAATTTCATCTTTTAATTATATTAATTCTCTTTTTATTATAGAGGGGCCCTTATGTGAATAACTCATTTTTATGTCACTTTTATGAGGATTAATGACTGTTTTTTATTATAATTAGTGTCAAGTTCTTTTGAAAATCATTCATTTTTTGTGGACGGATATTCGATATATTAGGCCCCGTCTTCTTTTTTTTTTATTTAGTGACTTTTTTTTCACATATTTTCGTTATTTATTCACACAGTATTGTTTTTTTATGACACATTCAGACTCTTTTCAAACATCTCATTGGCAACATCATTCTAGTTCTCGAAGAGAAGAAGCACGCTTGTCAATTGATATATTAGGTTCTTACTCCTTAATCCGAACGGGAGAGAAGGCTGACTTTCGTTTACATGATATAGGGGGAAATGGGATAGGGGGAAAAGTAAATTCACTTCTTGATGTTGGAAATGAAATAAAAATTGAATTTACCTTGGATGAGAGAGCGTTGCAAGCTGTCTGTTCAGTAGTTTCTTCACGAGCGAATTATATCGGTTTAAAATATATTACTATTTCAGATGAAGATCTGAATTATATCAAGGAATATGTTCGAATTCATTTTTTTAAGTCAGATAAAAATAGACTTGACTGAGGATAGACGATGGCCCACGCGCCTTATGAGTTGGTATTTAAGGGGGTACTCGATATGGCTTCGGAAAGGGAAAAGGTCTATTGTGCAAATTGCGCTCACTGCGTAGTTGTTAGGCAACAAGAAGGTGATGTTGATAGGTTTATCCTTCGGGTTCGTTGTAATAAGGGGAAATGGTCAAAACGATCTGGAGAAGAGAAATTTTATAAGTATTTCACTGTAGCGCGACGCATGCAGGTGAATTGTGAAGAATATCAAGAGATGGGAGATGTATTGCCTTATATTAAAAATTTAAAAAAAGAATTACCCATTAAAGACGAAATATACACAACGCATTCAGTTTAGTTATTTTATTTGGTAACGATCGATAATATTTTGGATTTATGAGCTCTGTGGAGTTTAGAGATTTATTTTCTTCTGATCACGTTGATTTGGTTTTTTCTGGATACCAAATTGGTGAGAGCAAGACCGAGTTTTTGGCACATTTGTTGGACCGTTGCCTTGAGGGGACAGAAATGCTTGAGAAGCGTGACAACATATTGGAAAGTTTGATTGGTCGTGAAAATTCCATGTCAACAGGTGTTGGTCTAGGAATAGCAGTGCCACACTGTTCGTCAGATGACGTTAAGCATGTTTGTACGCATGTGGCTGTTCTAAAAGAAGGTATTAATTTCGAAGCGATAGACGATGAGCCTGTGCGCATTATTGTGCTTTTACTTTTCCCGCGTGCGAAGGTTGAGAGGCATATTAAACTCTTGTCTTTAATCGCTCGCGTGTTGAATGATCAAAAGATTCGGGATGAAATACTAGAAGCAAAAGATACAGATCAAATTCATAACATTATAACGTGTGCGATGAGTGATTGAGCGTTAAAGATTCTTCACTATCCCATCTACGATCCCGTATTCAATGGCCTCTTTTGCGTTAAGATGGTAGTCGCGATCTGTATCTTTTGCCACCTGTGCGATTTCTCTTCCTGTTGTGCTAGCAATAATGTGATTTAGCTCATCTCGAATTTTACGTATTTCTTCTGCTTGAATTTTAATATCTACAGCCGGGGCAATAATCTGCCCTGAAATTAACGGTTGATGAATCATAATGCGACTATGTGGAAACGCGTACCTTTTGCCTTTTTCTCCTCCACATAGAAGAAGGGCACCCATACTCGCAGCTAGACCCATACATACAGTGCTCACTTTAGCTTCAATCATTTGCATGGTATCATAGATGGCCATACCAGAGGTGATGACGCCTCCAGGGCTGTTTATGTAGAATAGAATATCTTCACTATGGCTTTGGGTATTTAGATAGAGTAAGCGTTCAACAATTTCTTTTGCACTTCCATCGTGTACTTGTCCCCAAAGGTAAATTTTTCGTTGCGCTAGAAGTTTACGTTCAATGTCATATCGTACTGGGTTTATAATTTTAGATAAATCTGCTTCTTCCTCGTGTGAAGGCAAATTATCTGGAGAAATCTGGTTCATTGTATTACTCATTTTTGAGTCCTCTTTTACAGGTGAGATCGCATGGTAGATAGATGGTTATAGTGTGTTGTTTCTTGTCAACCGCTTCAGGCAACTTTATTGTCCTTATGGGTTCCAAATGGATTTCCAACCGAGATTATTCTATGTTCAAGTAAATTTTTTTTCTTATGAGGGAGTTACTTTTATTCTTGGCAGTAAATGGCTTATGGCCTTTCTGGATTGATCGTAAAAGGCTATGAAAAATAATAAAAATAAAAAAGGGACCTTGTACCCGACTCTCGTAAATCCATTTTCTCTTTCAGAAGAGCAATCTCAAATGATTGAAGATAAAACACCAAATCAGAAAATTTACAGAGAATATATAGAAGCTGGGTATAAATTTTTACAGAAAAGCAAAGAAGGAGGTGGAGAAGCTCGCATTCGTATTCAGCATAGTAAAGATCGGATGACCGTTTGGGAACGAATCAAAGTCTTAACAAAAACGGAACCAAATATTCTTTTTCAGAACTGGGGTCCTGATCTTGATGGAGCAGGAGTTGTGACAGGTATATTAGATATTGGAGGGCGTGATGTTGCTTTTTATGGGCATGATTTCACACAACGAGCTGGTTCCATCGATGCGAATAATGGTACGAAAATGGCTAGATTGATTGCGATGGCTGGTCGTTACAGAATACCATTAATAGGTATGAATGATTCAGCAGGAGCTTATGTTCCTGCGGGTGTTGGTGGGCTTGATGGTTATTCTGAGGCCTTTTATGCCCATAGAAATATTTCTGGGGTTGTTCCCAGTATTATGCTTATGTTTGGTTATAATGCAGGGGGGGGGGCGTATTTACCTAGACAAGGTTCTTTTATGATTCAACCTGAGAATACTTTTTTTGGTCTAACTGGTCCACGAGTCGTAAGGGATGTTTTGGGTGAAGATGTGACTCCTGAAGACCTAGGGGGACCAAAAGTACATGGGCAAAGTGGTGTAGTTGATATTGTGGCTAGAAATGAGCTGGATGCCTTACGCAAAGCGATAAATATTTTTAACTATATTCCTAATTCAAATAAGGAGACTCCTAAGCGGCATTTAACAACAGACTCTATAGATCGTAAAACATACGGTATAGAGACCCTCTTACGCCGAACTTTAACTTCTCCAGCGGGTTTTAATACACCATTTGATATTACCTTATTGATTCAATTGATATGTGATCATGGAGTTTTTTTTGAGATTCAGCCTCAAAGATCACGTAATTTGATCACAGCTTTTGCCAGATTAAACGGTTATGTTGTTGGTTTTATGGCAAATAATTCGGCAGTAGCTAGTGGTCAGATTGATATAGGAGCTTCTTATAAAGGAGCACGTTTCACAAGGTTCTGTAATTTGTATAATATTCCTCTTATTTTTTTAGAAGATACAACTGGCTTTTTACCCGGTAAGGAACAAGAAGAAAATGGAATCGTTCAAGCGGGTAGAGCCCTCATGGAAGCAATTATAGATTTACGCGTTCCTTGTATTAACCTGATTGTACGCAATGCTTTTGGAGGTGCTTATGCTATTTGGAATTCTCAACATATAGGTGCTGATCTTGTGCTTAGTTATCCAACAGCTCGCATTGCCGTCATGGGACCTGCTGGAAAAGAATTTGTGTACAAAAAAGATATTCAAATTGCCCATAAAAAGTATAAGGCAGAAATAAAAGAAGGGCTTTCACCAAAAGAGGCTGATCGAAGATTGAAAGCCACCCTTTCTGAACTTGGAACCCGTTATGAAAAGGAACTGATGAATCCAAGAGAAGCACTTTCCCTTGGATCTATATCTCGTATTCTCATGCCAGAGGATACACGGAGAGTCCTTGCGGAGAGTATTCGTTATTATATGAAATATTATACCCCTTCTCCGATGAAGGCAACCCAGCGCGAGTTTCATTAGATATTAAGATGTTTTTAACAACTTAATCCGAGCGGTGCTTTTGCAAGTTTGCTTAGATAGTTAGTGACACTTTCAGGTGTAGGCTCTTCCCCATTTGAGAAGCAAGCGAATTTTCCAAGCCGTGTATCGTATAGGTGAGCTTACCCGTTTTTTAAGTAAAGTTATCTTTTCCTTTTGTAAAACCATGCAACAAAAAAGACCACGGTTTCTTTTTTTGCCAATGTAAAGCAATATTTTTGGCATTCCATAATGCACCCAAAAGATAGATTTTGGATACAAAGTGTTTATAGTCCTAACATTACTAAAGATCTTCGTTCCTCTACTTTTACATCTTCCCAAGAACAATTATAATTTTCTTTTGTACGACCGTGTTTTTCTAAATCACAATATTCTTGTTTCCTTTTTAGTTTGTACTTAATTCGTTTTATCACATTATTGCTTTGAGGAAAGCATAATGTTTCAGTTATCTGTTCCGTATAATCTGTTCTTTTATATTTGATTAGAGATCCGTTTCTATGATAATACGTTTCGCAATCTGACTCAGAGTCATACCGGTAACTATAAGAGTTGTCTTCATAAATATAGTTGCTGTATCTGGCATGGGAGGATGTACTTTTGATTTGAATACTGCTTTGAAAGCCGTGAAATGCTGATTTGAGTCATTTTAGATGTTAACTTCCTGTTTTTTTTGTGTGCCCGCATTCGGGAGAGCTGGTTTTCGGGTTTGGTTCGTTTGCTTTTCTAATTTTTCGGTTTATTTCATTTTTAGTATTTTTAATTGGAGTTCTCTAAGTTGTTCACTCCCTACCGGGCTCGGGGTTTCGGAAAAAAGACACTGCCCTTTTTGGGTTTTTGGGAAAGCGATCACATCACGAATAGAATCTAATCCAAGTCCAAGCATCAATATACGGTCTATACCAAATGCAATCCCTCCATGGGGTGGTGCCCCATATTTTAACGCATTCAAAAAGAAGCCAAATTGTTTTTGAATTTCTTCTTCTTTCAGACCTAAATACGAAAAGACGCGAGCTTGTATCTCTGGTTTATTTATACGAATTGAACCACCACCTATTTCATTACCATTCAAAACAAGATCATAAGCCCGTGAGCGTATTTGTTTTGCTTTGTTCACAAATGACTCCTGCGAAATATCCAAATTCAATAGCAAAGACAAATCACTTTCTTGGGGAGCCGTAAAAGGATTATGCACGCTATGGAGTTTATTATCATTTTGTGGATCTAGTTCAAATAGAGGGAAATCATGGATCCAAACAAAAGACCAAATATTTTCAGGGATGAGTTTCATTTCTTTGGCCATACGTATCCGTAAATTCCCAAGACTAGCATGGACTATAGTTTCCGCTCCAGCGCCAAAAAAGAGTATGTCTCCAACTTGTGTCTTACAGTATGAAGACAATTCTGCTAACTGGTCGGAAGTAAAAAACTTGGCAATAACAGAATGAAGCCCGTTCTCCTCATGTTTTAGCCAAGCCAGGCCCTTGGATTGATAGTCATTACCTAGCCAAGTTGTTAAATCATCTATAGCTCTACGAGAAAGTTTAGCACCCCCCGGCACTCGTAGTGCCTTCACACGCCCACCTTGTTTGAGTACAGAAGTGAATACTTGGAATTGGGATTTCTGAACAATTTGGGCAACATTCACCAAAGGTATTTCATAACGCAAATCGGGATTGTCTACTCCGTATTTTTCTATGGCATCTTTATAAGAAAGACGAGTTATAGATTTTTTGATTTTTATAGAAAAGCATTTTTCAAAGACACAAGACCAAAGCTCTTCCATCTTATTCATAATGATTTCTTCTGTGACAAAACTCATTTCTAGGTCCAGTTGGGTAAATTCTGGTTGGCGATCGGCTCGCAAATCTTCATCTCGAAAACACCTAACAATTTGATAATATCTTTCCACACCTCCAACCATTAGTAGCTGTTTAAAAATTTGAGGAGATTGTGGTAGTGCATAAAAAGAACCCGGAGTTAAACGGGAGGGCACAAGAAAATCTCGAGCACCTTCCGGTGTGGATTTATTCAAGATGGGTGTTTCTACTTCTATAAAACTATCTGAAACCAAAAATTTACGTATTTCATGATTGAGCCTAGATCGCATTTCTATAGCTCTAGCCGTTTTCTCACGACGAATATCTAAAGCCCGGTGTCGCAAACGAAGCTCCTCTGAGCTTTGTTCATATTCTTCAATGCCAATAGGAGGCGGTGGAGAGGTATTTAGAATAACAAAACGCCTTACAAGTAATTCCACCTCTCCCGTAGCCAATTTAGTATTGATACTATCCAGACTGCGATTGCGTATATCTCCTTCTACAGCTAAAACATACTCACTACGAATGCCTTCTGCTATAGCGAAATCCTCCCCTAAAATGGAAAGATCAAAAACAAGCTGCAATATCCCTTTTCGATCTCGTAAATCGACAAATATACAGCCACCTTGATCACGATAACGCATAGACCAACCTGTTAGGAAGCAAGCCGTTCCGGAAGCAAGATGGGCGGCTTGTAAACTAAAAATTCGATTTTGATAAAGATAAGTTAACCACTCTTCTCTTTTTTTGATATGGGGTGAATTACTTTTGTTTTGCATAAAAATAGGCTTGGTTTCAGAATGAAATGTCTCTACCCTTTGGACATGCCGGTCATTTTTTCGTGGTGTTCTCTGTGAAGCGACTCAAAATGGTCTTTTTTATCGATATTTAGGAAATACAGTGAAATGAAGATAAAACAAAACTCCTTTTTAGGTCAATCATGTGCATCCTTTCACTTATTACAATAAAGCAAACTCTAACTATCTATTTGACATACTATTTGACATAGATAGCAGGCAGAATTTTATATAAGCCTAGATAAAGATTGTACTCTCTTCAAAATGTTTTCAAAAGCAAAAAAAAATAAGATACACAATCAAAAAAGTAAAAGTGTAATTTTCCCAACGTTCCATCTAAGTAACCAGTGGGAATATACAAATTGGATCATGGCCTCTCTTTCTGCCCTTTCTTTTGCCATATTTGCCATATTTGCCATATTTGCCGTATTTGTCATAGACAGGATTCGTATAAATAAAGAGAAAACATCTGAATCATTGTCCTGTGGTATGACTAGCTTAGCCTCTGGTCTCATAATAGCTTGTAAGCTATAGACGACTACAAAATCGAAACTGGCTAGATTCAAGTATATGAGGTATTTTTTTATGGAACGTTTCTCTTTATATTTTTTTATGATTTGTTTCTTCAGTGCTTTGTTTTTCTCTTGTTCAGAAAGTGAGCCAGAAATAATAAAGCGTCTCTCTATCGGAATAAGAAAAAATTCCCAGAAAGAAGAAAAAATCAAGGGATATGAAAAAGAAATTGTTTATCTTCTTACAAAGAGGAATTATAAGTCTTCTCAATTAATTTCTAAAGCTAATCAAAATAGAATCATCAAGCCAACATCAGATGGGAAAATTTTGTTTTGGATAGAGCCAAAAACAAGGCAACTTCACTACGTACAAAATGGAAAGAAGACACAGTTTGAATTAGTATTCCGGAAAAATTTTCCGGAAGATACTCTAATCATTGATTTCAATCCATCTTGGAGTGGAAATTATCTTTTGGTTTTATTCTATGAAAAAGAGAAAAAAACATGTGTACCACGCATACTTTCTTTAAGAAAAAAACGCTTCCTGAGAAAAGAATTACCTAGCATAGAATGTGGACACACACCTATCATAAGTGATGATGCAAATATAATACATTACCATTCTAAGGGAGAAATCGTACGACAACCTTTGATTCATAGAGATTTATCTTCACCTTCTTTTCTTGTAGAAAGTATTACTTTTTCACGCCAAAATTTTGTTGAAAAATACAAAAAGGTAAAGAGCCATTTTATCCTATATCCCATTGGCCCACAAGGCATACTCATTTTATTTGGAAATGCTGGTTACTATCAACTGTATCATTATGATGGAATAGGAGACAAATTAAAAAAACATAATCTGATTTTTTCTTCAGGGAAGCTATATTTTTCTTCTAGAATAATCGAAACCCAAAAAGATAATATACCTTTTTTTGGAAAAGATATGAACAAAGGGGAAGATAATTTCCAAAATGCACAAGCATTCATCTATAGTGGAGGGGCTGGTAAACGGCTTTTACATCAAATCAAATGGGGGAATGATGTTGTTAAAATAGGCGCTGGTCTCTCTGCACCCGTTTTGAATGATCTCATCTATTTAAGAAAGCAAAAGCTTTTTCTAGGCATTCAAGACAGTTATCTCTACCTGTGGGACCCAAATTCGGGTGAGGATTTCGAATATACTAAAAACTCCGATATAGATGCAAATGAAAATAAAATGCTGAAAATACCACTATCAATACGAAAACTGATTTCTTCTCAAAATGGAATAGCCTATATTGATCTTTATAATCAGCTTTACTTTTATGAAAAAGTTCTTACCAAATTTGAACTAGATCTAATTTTATTTTACAATAAAATCAGACAAATAAAGTTAGAATGGGAAGACGAATAAGATAAATACAAAAATGGCAAATATCACTCTGTCTATTATAGCTCCGACTTACAATGAAGCAGACAATATAAAATTATTTTTTGAAGCTATTCAAAAAACGATGAGAAACACTTCTATTGTTTTTGAAGTTATTTTTGTAGATGATAATAGTCCTGATCTAACGTGGCAAGTTGCCCAAAAGCTTTCTCAAAAACATCTGAATCTACACGTCATTCGGCGTATGAAAGAACGTGGTTTAGGTAGCGCTGTTTTAACAGGCATGGCTATGGCACAAGGGAATATTTTTGTTGTTATAGATTCAGATATGCAACACGATGAGACCATCATCTCTAAAATGGTTCAAATCATACAACAAGAGAATTTTGATTTAGTCGTTGGCTCACGTAAAATATCTACTGGTAGCTATGGTAAGTTTTCCGCTTTACGTAAACTCATTAGCCGAATCGGAGGAGTAATCACACGTTTTTTTGTTCAAACATCTGTACAAGATACGATGAGTGGTTTCTTTGCTATCACTCGCGATTTATACGAGAAGAAAATTGAAAAGATCCACTCATTAGGATTTAAAATATTACTTGAATTTTTGAGTCATAGTCCAGAAGCAAAAATAACAGAAATTCCCTATTCCTTTCGTAACCGTGCTCATGGAGAAACAAAATTAAGTGGTGGAGTGATACGACACTTCTTTATGGCATTGTGGGATTTGCGTTTTGGGCATATTGTATCTTCAACATTTATGTTATATTCTGGTGTTGGTTTTATAGGTATTTTTTTTAACTTAGGTGGATTTGCTTTTGGAGAATACCTAAAACTCCCTCACATATCACTAGGCCTCTTTCCTAGTATTGAACCAATTTGGTTATCTGTACCCTTTGGAATTGAAATCAGTATTGTTTCTAATTACTTTTTAAATAATTACATTACTTTCTACGAAAATCGAAAAAAAGGTATCATAGGTCACATAAAGGGTTTTACTCTGTTTCAACTCATCAGTATTATAGGCGTATTTATTCAATGGTCAGTATTTCAAGTATTATCTTCTTATAATTTCATAGGGGAGATTGAGGCTGAAAACTTTCTGAAATATTTTTATAATTGCATTGGCATACTCATCGCTACAGCGAATAATTATTTTTTAAATATAAATCACACGTGGAAAAAAAGCTAACAAAGCCATAGCACTTTCTAAAAAACAAAACAATGGATCATTCTCAAAAGTATTTTCATATATTTCTAACAGGAATATTCTTCTTAAAAATTTTTTGTACCACTATATTACGACCTAAAAAAATTGGGGTAGTTTACTTTCATGATACCGTCCCTGCTCAATGTAAAGTCACACGAGGTATAAAGCAGAAGAAAGTAATCCCTGTTTATTCAGAAAATGAATTGCGTAAACACTATGACCTTACCTTTCAAATTCGTTTTAATGATGAAAAAAGCCCACGCCTCTACGGCTCTCTCTATTATCAGGATAGAGAAAAAAATCTATATTGTCTCGCTTTACCCAACGGACGTTTTGCTACTTTTTCTGATTCAAAGATAGACATTTATCGTCATAATATAATACAAGAGCTTTGCTATCCAATACAAGAATGTAAAGGCTACTGACAGGTTAAGCTATCTTAGAATATTCTCGACTATCTATGTCTTTTTGTAATTATATATCCAAAAGGAAATACATCTACGCAATTGTAGCTTTGATTAGTTTCCTAGTATCCGGGCGTACATATAAAATCCCCCTCTTTCAAGAGAATTTTCAACTCTCGACTCCCCTTATAGGCGATTTTTCACTTCATGCAAAACCTAAAAAAAAGCCCCAAAAAAGCTTAGCTAGACGTTGGTTTGAATTTGCCTATAAGATGGAAAAAGAAGCCCCACATTGGTCAATTGAAATGTACGAATGGGCATCTACTAATGGCCTAGGGAAAGAAAGATCCCTCTCTGATATTGCATTTTGGCGTTTGTACTATTTATACATACAAAATGAACGCTATCTTACCGCTCTTTTTCATTTAGATCAAATTCAAAAATGGGAACGGCGCAAATATAAAAAGAAAGGTATCGATAGGCTAAGAAAAAAATTAGAAATTAATATGAAAGCTAAGTGGGGATTGGTTGTCAGACAAAAAGAAATTTCTCTTATCCAAAAAATAAAACGTCCTTTATCAAAGGCACAGACACAAAGGCTTCATTCTTTTTGGCAAAAAAAACTACAAATCGATAGTTTACGAAAAGAATTTTTAGAAATACTAGCCAAAAAAAATAAAATATCTACAGCCAGACTCCTAATAATAAATCTACTTTCAAAAAGTAAAAGCAAAGAACAAAAAAATAAAATATATTTAGATCTTGTGGAATTAGAAATAAAAGGGAAAAACTATGGACAAGCAAAAAAAATTCTTTCCCAACTTCTAGGAGGGATGACAGATATGAAGCCAGAGATGCAAATGCAATTGTACTATAACATGGGTAAAATAGAAGAAAACGAAAAAGACTATCTAATGGCCGGACAACGCTATCAAAGTGCAGCTCTTTTTGTCCAAAAAAAACAAATGCTACGTCTATACGCTCATTGTCTTTATTTAAGGAATAAATTTCAAAAAGCTAAAAATATTTTACAAAAGGTAGGGAGGCAATCAAACAGTGAGGAAGAAATATTATGGTTTGTTTTACAAATAAAACTAACAAACAAAAAAATATTTCGTAAAAGACTAAAAAAAATCTCTCCCTATCTTCAGGCTAAAAAGAAAAATAAATCCAATTATTTTCTAGTTAAGGAAGCCTTAGCACTTTCTCAATATAATGGCTGAGCCAAAAAAGACAATTGACTATTCCCATTCAATTGTTCCCGGAGGCTTACTAGTCAAATCATAAAAAACGCCTACACACTGGGGAATGCTTCGCAAAGCCTCATTCAATTCTCTAATATATTCTATCTTCATGGGATAAACTGAAGCTGTCATAGCATTTATAGAGCAGACAGGTCTAAGAATTAAAACATTACCGGTTGGCCCATTCATTTTTTTAAGAGGTAAAAGAACCACAGGGCATTGCCAAATTTCATGATAGATATCTTTTTCAAAGAAAAATTCAGTTGCGACTGCATCTGCTTTACGTAGCAATCCAATACGCTCTTTTGTGAGATAAGAAGGTGTATCTAGTTGAAAAGTATCTTCTTTTCTTTTCTTTCCCAAGAATAAAACAACTCGATTTAAAGACGACACTCTATTCGGAATAAGGCGAGCTAACTCCATTAAAAAAGCCCAATCAGGGAAATCCTCCTCATAAAATAAAGCAAGACAATGCTTATAGCTACGTTGATCCCCTTGAACACCTACAGAGCGAATAGGAAGTTTTTCTAGACTCATTCGATACTTTTTCAAGTTATCTTCGATCGCCTGCATCTGGCTAAAACCAAAAGACTCACGCTCAAGTAACGAAGGAATGGAAGATGATTTTTTCTCCTCTTTCTTATCACTACATAAACAACGCACGGCTAGACCTGGTCCTGGGAAAGGATGTCTCTCCAGAAGTTGGCTTGGTAACCCCAAAAGTGCACCTAGTTTTCGTACTTCATCTTTATATAGACGTTGTATAGGCTCCACAACCCGCCCAGCTCGTATAAGCTTTTCAATGCCCTCTACACGGTTGTGATGTGTTTTAATACGTGAACTATTTTGACTACTGCCAGACTCAATTTGATCTGGATAAATTGTACCTTGCCCTAAAAACCAATTTGCCTCGTCTAAACCTAGCGATTCACTAGCTGATCGCTGTACTTGTATAAAAAGCTCTCCGATAATTTGACGCTTTTTTTCAGAATCAACAATGCCTTCTAGTTCTGTATAAAATTGCTCAGACGCATCCCAAATGGTTATGTTTGTTCCTAAAACTCCTAAGGCTTCTTTAACTTGTTTGCTTTCATTGTGTCGCATAAAACCCGTATCAATATGCAAGCCTATTAGATTCTCTGGTTTTAAATAACGAGCCAACAGAGCAAAGGCAACGGTAGAATCTACCCCACCTGATAGTAAAAAAAAGACTTTACGATCACCTACCTGTTCAAAAATTTTCTCCTCTTCTTCTTTCAGAAATTTTTTGAGCGTCCAATTTGTTTCTACGTTACAAATTGAAATAAAATTTTTGAGTATTTGTAATCCCCATTCGCTTTCTTGGACTTCAGGATGAAATTGTAAGCCAAAAAGATTACGGTTGATATCTCCCACAGCAGCATACGAACAATCTTCTGTTTGGGCTAAAACCTCAAAACCCGATGGTAACATTTCGACTTCATCCACATGACTCATCCAAACTATAGGATTTTTTTCTTGATCTATGCCATAAAAAAGATTCGAGTAATTTTTGATGAGGAGGGGGGCTGGACCAAATTCAGGTTTCTTAGACAGTTTGACCACCCCACCCGCCTGCTTGATTAGAAGTTGATGGCCATAGCATATACCCAGAATTGGTAAGCCGAGGCGATATATCTGGACATCGCATGCAAGAACACCTTCTTCATAAACAGAATTTGGCCCACCTGAAAAGATAAGGCCTGCATATTCTTTTTGTACATCTTCTGGTTTTAAATGGATGGGAGAAAGGATCTCACAATAAACACCCAGATGTCGTACACGAGCAGCTATCAGATGGGCATATTGTCCCCCAAAATCAAGTATCCCTAATTTTGTTTTCATATGATTATAGTGACAAATTTACAAGAGCTCATCTACAACTACTCTGTATCCCAAATATAGAGCAATTTCAATCTTTTGTAAGAGTTCCTACAACTCTAAAAAAATACGCAACTAGAAACATATCAAAAACCTATATTTTGATATGCGATACGAGAAACCCTGTAGAATAAATGGAAAAGAAAAAATTAAACTAAAAAATAACACGAGCGGGTTCATAGAACACTTACTTAAAAAATGTCAAAGTAGGACAGATTTACCACTTCATTGTCAAATTAGATCTGCCACAGGCTATCAAGCTAAAAAGAAATGTTTTCATAATTACAATTTTTCAATTTATCCAATGCTTTGATACCAATTAAAATGCCTTGCGAAATTCTACGGAATATCTATGTGTCGCCTATTCGTGTCTTTACTCCGATTGGTATCTTCAAAATTTATAGGAACCACTACTGAAGAAAAGTTTATAGAGATAGTTACACTTCTCGAAAAACTAAATCGATAAGGGATAGTCATCCATTTAAAAAGTGGTGAGTGACTATCCCTATTGAACAACCGCAAGTTTTTGCTTACTCAAAAAAAAAGATAAACGCGCCCCAGGTGGAAAAGGATAGACCAGTTCTGTATTTGCATCCACAGTGATTTCTCCATCCATTTCAGAAATGAGGTCTAAACGTTCCTCTTTCTCCATTTGGGGATTGAGAAAGCGAAGTTCCTTGCGTTGCTCCCAATTTACTTCTCTAGCCAAACCCCGAAAAAAGGGAGAAGACTTAGGAAAAATTACTTGGTCAGCATGAGGGTTTTCATGGGCATTGCGGTACCAACCACTTGATCCCGAACCAGAAGCTAAAAGGAAACCGGAACATTTTATTTTCTCCCAGCCCTCTTTATTTTTTCGAATTAGAAAGCGACTAGTGCAATCATGAAAAGAATTGCACACACTAATTTCTGAAATACACGGTCCTATTTTTATTTTTTCTTTTTGATTAAATAAAATCAATTCCCCTTCTATGCGTGTCCAATATTCTAAAATAAAATTTTCAATCAATTTTGATGATAATCTGATTTCCATTAATTTTATCATTTTACAGATAAAACTATCCGTATCATAGTTAAGTAGAGCACCCGTAGAACTCATGGGATTTGAATTTATACCTAATACAGGTATTTTATTAGCATAATAGGCAACGTACACAAAATGGTTATCGCCACCAAAACTCACAAGTAAGTTACATTCATCTTTTTTTATTTCTGATAACTTTTCTCTCGTTATGCATTTTATGTTTGTTAAGCTATTTTGTATTTTTCTTAAATTTTCTTCCTGTTTTTGATGGGAATTTAGAACTAAATTATAAGATCGTTTCCCGTTCTCATAAATAGCATTTGCCTTTTCTGCAGATCCGTACCGCATTACATCTCGCTCCCATTTTGTACGCTTACGCACAATAATGATACTCTTAAAAAGATACACAAATGAAATATAATTACTTTTTCTTAACAGCCATATGAATAACAGCTGATCCAAATAATAATCTTTTGTAAGTAGGCTCTGCAAAGCCTGCTTTTTCTAATTCAACACAGATCTCATTAGGATTGGGATATGCTCGAGCAGAGACGGGTAAATAGGCATACATACTATGCTTTTTGCCATTAAGTAAATATCCTATGCGAGGTACAATTTTTTCAAAATAAAAACTATGTATTTGAGTAATCAAAGGGAATGTGACTTTACCAACATCAAGAATCAATAAGCGACCTTTGGGTCCAAGAATACGGTATATTTCCTTGAGAGCTTTATGTCGATTAGGTAAATTACGAAGGCCAAACCCCATCGTAGCCAGCTGGAAAGAAGACATGGAAAAATTACGAAGATTGCTCACATCTTGCATTTTTATTTGGACATCACCCAAAAGATTGTTTTGCTTTCTCTGTCCCTCCTCTAAACGTCTTTTAAGAACAGATAGCATATTCAGGCTAAAATCAACAGCAACTACGGTACTCTGTTTTCCCAAATATTTAGAAAATAAAAGGGCTATGTCACCACTACCACAACAAAGGTCTATCACCTTAGCATTTTCTCTTTTAGAAAAACCACTTTCTTGCAGTAGCTTTTTTTTCCATACACGGTGGAGGCCAAAAGTGATCCAATCATTAAAGCGATCGTACTGGCAAGCCAAGCTATCAAATCCCTGGTGTATATTTTGAGAAAGGAGCTGAGCTTCTAGAAATCCCTTCCTAGTTTTACTTGTCAATGGAGATGGCAAAGCCATTATGGGCAAGATGCCTTTTGAGATAAAAAGAAGCAAGCAAGAATTAGAAGCAAATATGGACCTTAATCCTTCCGTTCACCAAACCCAAGAATCTTTTGTTCCAGTCATTGCACCTTTCCAAAAAGCCATGGAAAAAGTACACCAAACTGTTGTAAAAATAGGTAATAGGAACTTGTCTTTGCATGTTTTTCAGGCCATTCAAGATCAAAATGAAAAAGCAAGTACATGTGACGAATTGCCTGATTGCGATAGTCTATCTAAGCAACTGGATCTTCCAAGGGAATACATCGAAAAATGTGCTTTTGTATTTTCGGGGAAACATGAGATAGATATTGATGTATCTGTCGTTGGTATGCCACTACTCTATTTTGTGCAAACATCAGAAACCCAAGTTATGGCAAAGCAAGTATATGTAGGACCTCAATTTAGAGGAGGGGATAGTCTGAAAGAAACTATCGAAAAAGTAAATATATACAATGCAGGCGTTCTTTCCAAATTTTCTTCATTACGGACGCTGCTGACAGAAGAAGAACAAGTGAATTTGCTAAAAGAAAGCTTAGATGAAAATAAACTCCTAAGTGTAGATTTTGAAAAAAAATTTGTAGAACTATTTTCTTATTCCAAAGACGGAGTAGCTATAGCCAATAAACAATTCATTTATCACAGTTTTGTCCGGCCTGTTTTTTCCACTCTTATTCAAAAAGGAACCCTTTTATATTATAAGGTCTTGCAACAAGGGGTCCAAATTCAAGCTATCTATTGGAAAAACGAAAATGAAATTATGTCTTGGTATAAAATTCTTCTTCAAGTATTCCAAAAAGAAGTTAGTACTTCTATAGAAACTGTGGATTCCAATAATCCTCCTACGGTTGCAAATCATATCAGGTATCTAAACTTTTTGTCGTTCAATGATAGACAAAGAAAAATTGCAGAAGAACTCTACATGATTTGTGCTTTTTTACCAAGGATTTCTATTTTAGGGAAAAATTTTAATCTCAGACCTGAACAAGACGATGTAGAAAAGGGGATAGAAACAGAAGAATTAGTAGATGTACAAAATATTGAAAATATCTTAATAAAAAGTGTACGCATTATGGATGGAAATAAACTAAATATTGATTCAAAACAAAAAAGAGCATTACAATTTTCTCAAAATGTTCTTATAGCTAACTATCCTATGAAAAATGAAGTTATTGATTTCTATTTACATAAAAATCGAGTAAATAATGCCGTTGAAAATGCGTATACTGACATGTCAAAATACAATGACTACACGCAAATCAAAGTACTATCATTCATGAAAATAGATGATCTCCTAGATAGAAAACAAATACAAGTATTTAGGGAAACAGAGGAAAAATTATTTTTGAAAGAGCTTCCTTGGCATATTAAACTGTTACGATCTTTATTTAATAGAAAAAAATTGAGGCCACAAGAACACAAAGAACTTAAATTAAAACAAAGATATGCAAACGAAGAAAAAATAGAACGTCTAAACTTAAAAGAAAATGCAAATGAAAAAGGCGGTGTACAAAAAAGAAAATTAAAAGCACAAAAGAAGAAGCAAAAAGAAGTACTAAATATCGTTAGAAATTTTTGCCCTACCGAAGTTGCTCAAGTAGAGAATGAAGTTTTAAGTGAGGACGATCAGAAAATCACTTCCGAAATTCTGAATATAATAGATAGAGCTTGGGAAAAAAAAGAATACCCTAACCGTATATATTTATTAGAAAAATCGACTAGCATAAAGATAGAAAATGATTTGATTTTTTTTATGAAAAAAAACTGTAGTAAAAAAGTTCTCTCTTTCCAAATAACAGCTAATAGCCCTGAGTTTATTTGGCCAATTTTTATAACGTGTCGTTTCCTCAATAAAAATGGGAAACGCATGTTAAAAGACACACAAAAAGCCATAGAAAACGAGAAAGTAGCTCGGGTTTCCGATCAGAAAAAATATGACATACTAAGTAGTTTAGAAATGTTTCTATCTCGTAAACTACACTAATAAATGGGAAATCATGGTGATAATGATATTCCTCATATTTATGAGGATAAAGATTTTCTACGTAGCCCTGATGCTCGCTCTCTGCGTATTCTTAGTGAATACATTTATCCTCATACTGTTTTAACCAAACAGAAAATAACAGATACAATTGTATTCTTTGGTTCGGCTCGCACTTTTCCTCCAGAACATGCCATAAAAGAAAATGATCTCAGTCAGGCACCATCTAGGGAGAACGAAAGCTCCTATTGGCAATTGGAAAAGTATAGTGCCTTTTATGAAAAAGCAAGAGAGCTTTCCTATGTAATCACAAAATGGGCAAGGAAGCACTACAAAAATACAGAGGGTAAACTTTGTATCGCAACTGGCGGTGGTCCGGGTATAATGGAAGCTGCGAATCGAGGCGCTAAGGATGCTGATGGAAAAAGCATTGGTTTAAATATAACTCTACCTTTTGAAAAAAATTCCAATCAATACATTTCAAAAGAGCTTAATTTTAAGTTTCATTATTTTTTTATGCGGAAATATTGGTTTTTATATTACGCACGAGCCTTAGTTGTTTTTCCGGGTGGCTTTGGTACACTTGATGAGCTTTTCGAAACTCTAACTTTACAACAAACCAAAAAAACTAAAAATTATATTCCGGTTCTATTGTATGGGAAATCTTTTTGGAAAAAGCTTATTAATTTTGATTTTTTATGTGAAAGTGGTATGGTTTCACCAAAAGACTTACAATTAATCCATTTTGTGGACAGCACACAAGAGGCTTTTGAAAAAGTGAAAGCATGTTTTCCTCAAAAAGAGGATCATAAAAAATAAATTTGTTATGATCCTCTTTGACCACTTATGAAATAGCTTTCGTTTTTGAAAAAGGAATGAAAATAAAAAAGCAAGATAATGTGCATACAGAAATTCAAAATATAGAAGGCTATGAATATATCAGTGATTTTTTTGCTGTGAATAATGGGAAGGTATGCTTCTGGCAAGGTTGGATTGCCAATCCATCGTTTTCTTCCAACATAGTTATACATCATGGACTAGGTGAGCATTCTAGTCGCTATGGAAATCTTTTATCAGCTTTATCAGGAGAAGGCATTAATGTATTTAGTTATGATGCACGATCTCATGGGAATAGTCGAAGAACGAATAGTAAACTACAAAAAATAGATGACCTGGTTTCTGACTTAAATACTTTTTTGACTATGATCGAAAAGGAATTTCACGTTAAAAAACCTCTACTCTATGGTCATTCTATGGGCGGACTAGTGACTACTCACTTTGCCCTTACACGTAGTAATCAACGGCATCTACAATCTCTTATAGTCAGTGCACCTGCCTTACGACCCGTACTAAGCACAATACAAAAATATAAATTAGCCCTATCCAAGAAACTTTCTCTTTATTTTCCTGAGAAAACTGTATCCTCGGGACTCTCTCCTCTTGCACTCAGCCGCGATCCAGAATTGGTCAAAGCTTACAACGCAGACCCTCTAGTTCACGACGAAATTAGTTTTGAGTTAGCTTCTGATTTGATCTCTTCTGGAAAGTCAGCGATAAATCGTGCATCTAATCTAAAAATTCCTCTTCTAGTGATCCATGGAGAAAAAGATTCAATAGTATCAGTTTCTGGCTCTACTGATTTTTTTGAACGCGTATCTTCAAAAGACAAAAGGATCATGATCTACCCGGGGCTCTATCATGAAGTACATAATGAAAGATTTGCGGATAGACAAAAGGTATTAGATGATTTAAAAAAATGGATACTAAGTCACGTTTGATTCAACTATAGTAAAGGAAAGTGGCTAAATTTCATTTCCTTTTACGTTAGTTTTATAACTTGCATTTTCTATGATATTTTCTTCATAACTATCCATAGGTGGGCAAGAACAGACTAAATTTCGATCACCATATGCATTGTCTACTCTAGCTCTAGGAGGCCAAAACTTAAAATCATCTTCTCTATTTTTACCTTCTCCTTTTTGCAAAGGATACGCAGCTTTTTCACGAGTGTATGAGTGTTTCCATTCACTATGAACGACTTCATGGGCGGGATGTGGGGCATTTTTTAAAACGTTATCCTTTGGTTCAGCCTTAGCTTGGATAATTTCTTCGATTTCTTCTCGAATGGTAAGCATAGCATCGCAAAAACGATCCAATTCTCTTTTGGGTTCACTTTCTGTAGGCTCTATCATTAAAGAACCGGGGACAGGCCAAGACATGGTGGGAGCATGAAAGCCATAGTCGATAAGTCTCTTGGCAATATCTTCTACTTCGATGCCATATTGACGGAAGGGGCGTATATCCAGTATCATCTCATGAGCTACAAAACCATTTTTATCTGTGTAAAGTATCTTGTAGGCAGCTTCTAAACGTTTTTTGATATAGTTTGCATTCAAAATCGCGTATTCAGTGGCTCTTTGCATTCCCTTAGCCCCTAGCAATTGAATATAAGCATAGGAAATTAGAAGTATGCTAGCACTTCCCCAAGGAGTTGCAGCAACAGAAGAAATCCCTTCACTGCCACCTACTCCAGAAACAATTTTATGCCCAGGTAGATAGGGCGCGAGCTCTTTAGTTACACAAATTGGTCCCATACCTGGCCCACCACCACCGTGGGGAATGCTAAATGTTTTATGTAGATTCAAATGACAAACATCGGCACCAACATTTCTCGGATTACACAAGCCAACCTGTGCATTCATGTTCGCACCGTCTAAATAGACTAACCCGCCATGATTATGAATGATTTGACAGATTTCTTGTATGTTCTCCTCAAAGACACCATGAGTCGAGGGGTAAGTAATCATAACACAAGAAAGGAGATCCCTGTATTTTTCGGCCTTTTGTTTTAAATCCACTATGTCAATGTTACCGTCTTGGTCACACCGAACAGGCACAACACTCATCCCAGCCATACTAGCACTAGATGGATTTGTCCCATGAGCAGAAGTCGGGATTAGAGCTATGTTCCTTCCCTTTTGGTTATGGGCCTTGTGATAAGCACGAATAACAAGAAGACCTGTGAGCTCTCCTTGGGCTCCAGAATTTGGTTGTAAGGATGTGCTACTCATCCCTGTAATTTCTGATAGAAAAGTTTCTAATTCTGAAAAAATTTGTCTATAACCCTCTCCCTGATCTTCAGGTACAAACGGATGCAAAGAAGAGAACTCTACCAATGAAACAGGCATTAAAGAAACAGCGGGATTTAGCTTCATTGTGCAAGAGCCTAAAGGTATCATGGCTTGATTCAAAGCCAAGTCCATCCCTTCCAGACGGCGAATATAACGCATCATAGCTGTCTCTGAACGATATTCATGAAATACTTTCTGAGAAAGATAATTTGTTTTTCGCAAAGATGCTTCCGGAAGTTTTATAAAAGGAATGAAAGGTTCAAGAGACGAGAGCGACGGAACAGAAATACAGTGATGATCACTCTGCCCATCTCTCAATTGTATAGCCTTTCTCTCCAGTTTGCGTTGTGCGAGGAAGGCCTGCCCATCAAATTTTTTGCCTTTCAGTTTCGCAAAAATTGAAAGAAGGCTAACAACATCTTCTTCTGTTTTGGTTTCATCTAGACTAATACCGACACAGCCTTGGTGGAGATAACACAAATTACTTCTTTCTTCTTCCAAAGCGATTTGCCTACAGGCTTCTTGTGAGATATCTCCAAGGTCCACACATAGAGTATCGAAATAAAAAAAGTTTTTTTGTTTATACCCTAGATCTTTCAGACCTTTTTCTAAATCACAGGCCAACATATGAATTTCCAATGCCATACTTCGTAAACCTTCAGGACCATGATAAATGACATACATAGCGGCCATAATCCCAAGTAAAGCCTGAGCTGTACAAATATTTGAAGTTGCCTTTTCCTTTCGTATATGCTGTTCTCTTGTTTGCAATGCTAAACGATAGGAAGCCTGTCCTAAACGATCTATAGAAAGGCCTATTAAACGGCCGGGCATGGCACGTTTATGGATATTGAGGGTGGCCATATAAGCAGCGTGTGGTCCGCCATATCCAAGAGGGATGCCAAAACGTTGCGTACTTCCCACAACCACGTCCACACCAAAAGATCCGGGTGGCTCAAGAAGCGTTAAAGATAGAAGATCGGCCAGCATAGCAACGGCTATAGATTTTTCTTGGGCCTTTTGGATAGTCTTTCTATAATCAAAAACAGCACCTGTTGTTGTAGGATATTGTAAAAGCATACCGTAGTAGTGGTTTTCTTTTTCCCATTCCGGTTCTTCTCCAATTTCTATTTCAATCCCTAGGGGCTCAGCCCTTGTATGTAAAACAGAAATTGTTTGTGGAAAACATTCTCGGGAAACAAAAAACACGTTGGCTTTGTGGGTAGGGGTAGCATGCCCCCGAATAGATTGGTGTTGCCGTTGGAGCATAGTCATAGATTCTGCAGCAGCGGTCGCCTCATCTAAAAGAGAGGCATTCGCTATTTCCATTCCCGTGAGTTCCACAATCATTGTTTGGAAATGATATAATGCTTCCAGTCTACCTTGCGATATTTCTGATTGATAGGGAGTGTATTGCGTGTACCAACCAGGATTTTCAAATATATTACGCTGTATTACAGGGGGCGTAATGCAATCGTAGTATCCTAGTCCAATATAGTTTTTATAAAGTTTATTTTTTGCTCCAATCTGTTTAATTTTTTGTAAAAAGTCATACTCACTATGTTCTTCAGGAATTTTCAGAGGCTCAGATATACGAATAGAAGAAGGGATAACTTTTTCTATCAGATTTTCTATGGAGGGAACTCCCACAGTTTTCAGAAGAGATTTTTCTTCGGGCTGAGTTGAGCCTAAATGGCGTTTTAAAAAATGGTCCTTATACATTCCTCATTCCAAACATCTATATACGATATTTTTGGATAGTGTGAATAACTAGAGACACAAGCCCAGTTACCATGTACAACAGGATTATTGTAAAAAGTCCTGTTGCAGCATATCCTACACCATAATGCCAGATAATAAACACAGTTGAACAAAACAAAAACATAAGAATAATACCTATTCGTCCTCTAGAAAAACGTTTAAAGACCGTAGACTGAATTTTAGTATATCGTATGGTACTAACCATCATGAATGCACAAAATAAATAAAGAATAACCCATAAAAACTCAGAAATATGGATGAAGTGAGTTCCGGCCGTGAGAGGTATCAGAGCAATAATAGATGCAGCTACAGGTGCTGGTAAACCGATAAAGGTATTCCCTTTCTCCCCTACATTAAAACGAGCCAAACGATATGCAGTACAAGCCGGCCAAACGGCAGCGGTGAGCATACCAGCCGGAATGGTAATACCATTACTGGCGGTATAATCTATTTGAAAAAGTAAAAATGAGTACATTAGTGAAGCTGGAGCGACACCAAAAGCCACTAGATCTGCTAGGCTATCTAACTGAGCTCCTAAACGAGAATTTGCTTTTAATAAACGGGCAACAACACCATCACAACCATCAAAGAGCATGGCAAGTAGAATGAGACTACCACCCAGTATGGCCTTTTGCACATCTCCATACCGAGATGTTGTCACCAAAATAGCGATAAATCCCATACTGAGATTGGCTAAAGTAAAAAGATTGGGGATCCATGCTATTCTCTCCCGCAAAAGTGCCATCTAGTCAATAGATGTCAGGACCAGACCTCTTACTGTCAACTGTAAAAGTAAGGGCATTGGTTTCCCAAGAAGAATGTCGTAAAAAATAGCCTAAGCTGGCCACCATGGCTGCATTATCTGTGCAATACGCTTTTTTTTCAGGATAGCGCAACTCCCATCCTTTGTTGATGGCTAAAAGTCTAAGTCTCTGACGTAATCGATTATTTGCCAAAACACCACCACCAGCCACAATACGATGGATGCCCGTTTTTTTGACTGCCTTGATCAAATTGCGTTCTACAAGTTCAAAAACAGTTTCTTGGAATTCATAGCATATCTGTTCAATAGGAGGAGGGGATATTTGTTTTTTTTGGCATATTTGGATAACACCTGTTTTTATACCAGAAAAGGAAAAGGCCATTTCTGTATTAGGACGTTTTCTCAAAAGGGGGGTAAACAGAGGGGACGTAGAATTTACCTTCTCGGAAAAAAAATCTCTATTATCTTTTATAAAGCGAGAAGGAAGATGTTCCAAAGCTTTCTTCTCTACAGATGGACCACCGGGATAAACCAGGCCTAGCACGGTTGCGACCTTATCAAAGGCTTCACCTAAAGCATCGTCCATAGTATCTGCTAAAATAGTAAGGCAACCCGGGCCATCTATCTGATAAACAGTAGAGTTTCCCCCTGATAATAATAAACCTATGAAAGGATATTCAACAATCCATCCTTCCAAACAAGGGGCATAAATATGGGCTTCCACATGATCTACTCGTACGATGGGAAGATGACGCTTTGTCATAGCCAAACATTTTGCAAAAGAAGCCCCTAACATAAGAGAGCCTATGAGACCGGGCTGAACGGTAACAGCAATATAATCAAGATCTTCTAAAGAAACACCGGCCTCCTCTAATGCTTCTTCATATACAAAGTTGATTTTTTCTAGATGAGCACGACTAGCAAGCTCTGGAACGATACCAAGAAAAGGGGCGTGGGCTTCTGTTTGAGAAAAAACAACATTACTCAAACAACGTTTACCATCTTCTACAATGGCTATGGAGGTCTCATCACAGGATGTTTCAATACCAATGCCAAGCATCGTTATTAAATACGCTTGAGTTGTTTAAATATATCCCGAATTTTCACTAGATCCTCTTTTGTATCCACAGATGGGAGTGATTTTTCCGCCATAAAAACACCTATAGAAAAATCATTTTCTAAAACGCGCAACTGCTCCAAAGCCTCTGCCTTCTCTAACTCTGATTTTGGTAATGTATGAAAACGCATCAAAAAATCTCGCTCATATACATAAATTCCCAAATGTAAGTAAACGGGTTGCTGACTTTTATTACGAGGAAAGGGAATGAGAGAACGCGAAAAATAAAGTGCTCGACCTTTCTTACTCAACACAACCTTTACTCGCTCCGGAAGCAAACCATCCTCTCCATGAGACTGGGACATCGGGCTGGCTGCTGTAGTAATTTCCCATTCTGGATGCTGCTCCTTAAGACGAATAACACCACTAATGAGCTCTCGATCAATGCCCGGCTCATCTCCTTGAATATTCACAATAATACCATAATCGGGATACGAAAGCGCCACTTCAGTAATTCGATCCGTCCCGCTAGAATGATCTTCCGAAGTCATAATCACTTCTCCATCAAAGCCTTCAACTGTGTCTCGAATACGCTCATCATCCGTTGCTACTAGCAAACGATCAATATCCTCACATCGACTAGCTGCCTCCCATACCCACTGAATCATGCTTTTCTCGCCTATTTTTTCCAAAGGCTTTCCGGGAAAGCGACGTGAGTTATATCGTGCAGGTATGACTCCTAAAATCTTTGACATGCTTGCAGGCTGGATTACCCCCGGTTATCCTGTCAATTTGCTTTATTTTCAGAAACTAAGAAAGAAATAAACCATGGATACGTCTATCTATCTCCGCTTTGCTCTTGACTTAATGGGATTTTCTCGAAGCATATTACAAAAATACTTTTATAATCATTATAGTAAAGATAGCTATTATTCTGTAAAAATAAAAGAAGATGGAAGTCCCGTTACCCAAGCTGATTATGAAGTAGAAAATTTTTTTTGGGATAAAATTAAGGAGAGATTTCCAGATCACGACATACTTGGGGAAGAGTTTGGAAAAAAAGACGCTGGAAAAAATCATACTAAAGAAGCAGAGTATTTATGGGTCATTGACCCTTTGGATGGGACAAAATCTTTTATAAGCGGGAACCCACTATTTGGCACACTTCTATGCCTTTTGTACAAAGGCTCGCCCATTTTAGGAGTTATGGACCTTCCTGTTTTAGGGCAATGCTATTGGGGAGAGAAAGGCAAGGATAGCCACATAAAAAATAATTTTGGCACTTATCCTCTCAAAACTCGATCTTGTGGAGAATTTTCTAGATCTATTGTGCGTACCAGCTCCATTGATATGTTTACTGGAGCAGAAGACCTCAATCGCTTTGCTATAATCCAAGAAGAAGCTGGTCTTGTTTTATATGGTGGGGATTGTTTTTGCTATGCACAGCTCTCAGCTGGTTTCGTTGATCTTGTTATCGAAGGAGATCTCAAAGTTTATGATTTTTTAGCTCTAGTTCCTATCATAGAAGGAGCTGGAGGAACAATCACAGATTGGAGTGGCCAAGGACTAGATTTATATTCACAAACCGGAAAAGTGATTGCGGCAGGTAATCAGAATATACATAAAATAGCTATGCAACACCTGAATTAAAATGATAGGCGTTCTTACAAAACGTAGAAAAAGATTTTATGATAAAAAAATAAGGTGGCGGGCTAACAAAACCCTATAAACCATATAAACCTAAGGAGGAGAAGCCCCCGTAGCTCAGTGGATAGAGCATTGGTTTCCGGAACCATGTGCGGTGGTTCGATCCCACCCGGGGGTATAAAAAAGTTTTTTGTATGATCGAAAATCAAAATAATCTCAAAAACGCTCGTTTATACTGTGATGGGGCTTGTCGGGGAAACCCCGGACCTGCTGGCATCGGGGCCGTTCTCATTATGGACGAAACCAATGGGAAGCATCTTGAGCTATCTGAGTACATTGGAGAAGCCACAAACAATGTGGCTGAGTACAAATCTCTTATCTTAGGTCTAACGAAAAGTATAGAAAACAATGCTTTTGATCTCGAAATTTTTTTAGATTCAGAACTTGTTGTACGACAAATTACCGGTCAATACCGTGTGAAAGATCCCAAAATGCAGGTACTCTACAAAGAAACTCATGTTCTTTTGGCCCAACTGTCTTCTTACGTAATAAACCACGTACTACGAGAAAAAAATAAAAAAGCCGATGCATTGGCGAATAAAGCCCTGGATTTAGCGAGATAAAGGCACAATATCAAATTCAATAAATGGGAAATGTATCTTAAGTGAAGCATATTTATTTTTTGAAGCAATTTGACAGAAAAGAAACAATTTATCAAATTGATTTTTCAGTGGTGGGACTGTTGCAAAACATGAAAAAACAGGAAGTTAACCATATAAAATGATGCAAGTTAGTGTTTCAGAGTGTTTTATTTGTCTTTCCCTTCCCTCCCCTCCCATGGTTTATATTTCGTGTTAAATTTCGGGACGACAGTTCTATAAAATATAATGATGAAATATAATATAGCTGTTCTAGCCGGAGATGGAATTGGTCCAGCGGTAATGGAAGGCTGTTTGGAAGTATTTCAAGCAGCCTTAGATAAAGAAGAAGTGCAACAATTCGTTTTTAAAGAAGCACTAGTCGGAGGTGCTGCAATCGATAATATGGAACGTATGGGAAAGACGGGACATCCTCTTCCTAAAGAAACCCTTGCTGTATGTGAGGAAAGTGACGCTATCCTATTTGGTTCTGTGGGTGGACCAAGATGGGAAGGCTTACCACCAGAAAGACAACCAGAACGCGGGGCCCTTCTTCCTTTGCGAAAGCATTTTAATCTGTTTGCAAATCTGAGGCCGGTAAGGCTCTATCCAAGCTTACAGGAAGCTTGCCCATTACGTGTTGATAAAATACGAAATGGCATAGATTTATTGGTTGTGCGAGAACTCACGGGAGGTATCTATTTTGGAAAACCTTCTGGTCGAGAAGGTGAGGGAGGCAATGAAAAGGGTTTTGATACAATGGTTTACCATCGCCATGAAATTGAAAGAATTGCAGAAATTGCTTTTTCTATTGCTGCGAAGCGTAGAAAAAAAGTGACCAGTGTTGATAAGGCAAATGTTTTATCCAGCATGGTTTTTTGGCGAGAAGTCGTCACTTCTTTTGGACAAAGTTATGAAAGAAAAAGCAAAAATAACGTAAAATTAGATCATATCTATGTAGATAATGCAGCTATGCAAATTATACTATCTCCAGAAAAATTCGATGTTTTACTTTGTGGTAACCTGTTTGGAGATATTATTAGCGATGAGGCTTCTGTTCTAGGTGGAAGCCTTGGAATGCTTTCTAGTGCTTCGCTTTCCGAACAAAAAAATCAAAAGGGAGGGGTTTTTGGATTATATGAGCCAGCAGGAGGAAGTGCTCCTGATATTGCTGGTAAAAACATAGCCAATCCTATTGCGCAAATACTCTCTTCTGCTTTATTGTGTCGCTATAGCTTTGGTAAAGAAAGTGTGGCACAAAAAATAGAAAAAGCTGTGGAAAAAGCCATACAAAATGGCTGTCGGACAAGGGATATTGCGATAAAAGATGAAAAAAGCGTTGGGACAAAAGAAATGGTACAGGAAATCAAGAACATCCTTCTCTCGTAAGGAAGAAAACAGAACAACTCTATAGGCACCAGAATGTTTTTCCATTCCAGTACCTATGAGATTTACAAACACATTCGTTACTAGAAAAAAGGAGATGGTCCCGAGCTGAAAGGACTCGGTATCGTTTTTTTCTTAGCTACTTTCTTCTTAGCTACTTTCTTCTTAGCTACTTTCTTCTTAGCTACTTTCTTCTTAGCTACTTTCTTCTTAGCTACTTTCTTTTTAGCTACTTTCTTTTTAGCCACTTTCTTTTTAGCTACTTTCTTTTTAGCTACTTTCTTTTTAGTTACTTTCTTTTTTGCCATCCTTCACACCTTCTTTTTATTTTTCCAAATGGAAAGTTACTATCTAATTTTGCTAAACCTAATGAAGAAAAATAAAAATGAACTCTACTATAAAGAAGTTACAAAGCTATATTTCATAAAATTTTATCTATGTTAACGCAAAGCTAGATACACGACATAATGTCGGTAAGTGCCAATTTTTTTACAACAATTTTTTATTAAATTGATTTTAATTCATTATTATTCTATAAAAAAGAAATGATTAAATTGATTACCGCATCGTTTAATTATACAAACATAAAGTACATTTGATTTTCAATCTCTGTGGGAGCGTTGGCATACAAATTATTATAGTTAGGGACTGGGGAGGGAAAAAATATATAAGAGCTGGGAATACTTTCATCGTTTTATTATTCATTGCTTTTGTAGTCTAAAGCTGTCATAACTTTTGTTTTATATCATATTAGTGTCGAAACCATTCTTTTTATATCGGAGGGAAAGAACTTTGCACAAGGTACTATATTAAGAAAACACTATAAGCTATACTTCCTTTTTTAAGGAAAAATTAGTCAGATATTGCGGAATAAATTTAAGCATGGAATCGTATGCTGTGCTATGGGACGCTAGGGTGACTGGAAGTAGGAGAGTGATGGCTGTAAATAGGAAAAGGCTTAGCTTTATGGGAATTTATGGAGAATATATGGAAAGTGATTTATACTCTCTTTCGAATACAACAATCCCGTTTCGCTCTTTTGATCTAATGTTACAAAATAAATGAAGTTCGTTTTTATCCATGAGATTTTATGAGATTTTTTGACAAAAAAAGTGTCATTTCCCAAAGAAAAATCTAAATATGTTTTTGAGGCATATCTCAACATTATCTATAAGTCTACATGGCCAATAGTCACAATGATGTGTCCAATAGTTCCAAAGTGATTCAGGCGGAGGCAGGGGGGTGGTAGAGCATTGCCATTCTTAAATGGTGAACTCTATCATTACTATAACAAAATAGTTTCCCTTCTGATAGCTCTCCTTCTCCACAAGAAGGAGTAAAAAAATGTACGTGATCCGTTTCCTTATTCCGTATGAAAGAAAGTTCTTCCAATAAAGAATCCAAACCCTCCTCATCAAAATAAATTTCAACAGCACAGGGAACCTTACTTTTACTTTCTTTTTCAATTTCTACTGCAATCCTCAGCGAAGGCACGGGCGTCTGGACCATTGTTAGTTTTAAATGGTGAGCTATATAATTACTATAACGGAATATCTTTTCTTCTGATAGCTCTTCACTTCCCCAAGAAGGAGTAAAAAAGTGTACGTGATCCGTTTTCTGATTCCGTATGAGAGAAAGTCGTTCCAATAAAAAATCGAAACCCTCCTCATCAAAATAAATTTTAACAGCACAAGGAGCTTCATTCTTTCTTCCCCTTCCAATCTCTACTGTAATCCTCATAAGAATTTATAAATTATACTCCCTTTTTTGCACTTTTATTTTCTTTTTCCCCTTCAAAAATCCCCTTAAACCAATCAACTACACCATTTGTTTTTTTTGGAGCTATATTTTTCAGATCCAGCTATGATAAGGGTAACTAAGCTAGCCTCAACTATAAAAGATCACGCTCAGGGTTAATCTTTAATAAATCTTGATGGGTCTTTTATTTTCTTTTTATGTTTAGCAATTTATTTTTCCAATGAATGAATAGCTTTTTGAAGTTCTCTGTGGTATGACATTAAATTTTATTCTAGCATCCCTTTTGTTGAGGGAACGTCTAGGCCACGACGTTGATCATAACAGATTGCCATGCGTAAGGCATGACCAAGACACTTAAAAATAGCTTCATGAATGTGATGGCGATTACTTCCGTAGTGTACATGTACATGTAAGTTCATGTTCGTATTCATAGCAAATTTTTGTAAAAACTCTAGACTAAGTTCTGCATCATAGTTTCCAAATTTCCCAATATTTATTTTCTTTGATCCCTTGTATATAAAGGAAAAGCGTCCACCTAAATCTAAAGCAACAGTAACTAAGGTTTCATCCATCGTCAGAGTAAAGTGACCATAACGATAGATACCACTTTTATCTCCTAAGGCCTGTTTCAATAATTTCCCGAAAACAATAGCCGTATCTTCTACTGAGTGGTGGCAATCTATTTCAATATCACCCTTTAGATAGAGATTCATATCAATCATACTTTGTTTACATATGTGACTAAGCATATGCTCAAAAAAAGGTATGGGTGTTTGTAATTTATATTTCCCTTTCCCGTCTAAATCAATGTGCATGGAAATTTCTGTTTCGTTTGTGCTACGCTTTATTTCTGCAATTCTATTTTTCATATTATAATTATAAAATATAATGACTATTTGAGTTGATTTTTTAACTATATTTTATCTAAGCTTTTGGACAAGGGAGCGATCTTTCTCCAATTGTGCAGTTAATTCTTGAGGAGTTCGAAAAGAAATTTGATCTCGAATACGTTTTTGGAAAGAAAGGCTTATAATCTCATCGTAAAGCTTACCCCGAAAGTCAAGTAGATGGGCCTCAATCTTTTTCCTTATGTCCTTATTTTCATGATGGAAGCTAGGATTTTTTCCAATGCTAATCATACTCTGGTATTTTTTCCCTTTATGAAATACCCAGCCTGCATAAACTCCTTCTTGAGGTATTACCTTGGTAGGATATGATTTTAGATTGGCTGTTGGAAAGCCTAAAAGCCGACCCCTCTTTTCACCCTTCTGGACCACCGATTGTATGAAAAAATTATAACCAAGAAGAGCATTTGCCTTTTCTATGTTACCGAGAAGTATATGTTTGCGTATGTTACTACTGCTAATGATTTCTCCACGATACTTCAAAGCTTTAACTTGACTCACTTGAAAAGAATAGCGTTTACTCATTTTTTTTAACAATGAATAATCACCTTTCCGCCCTCTACCAAAATGTTGATCATATCCAAGGACAATGTGAGTTGCATGTAACTTCCCTAAAAGTATTTCTTTTAAATATCGCATCGCTGTCATATTGGCTATTTTTTGTGTGAAATTTAAAAAACATACAACGTCCATAGGACAGTTTTTTAAGAGATAAATTTTTTCGTCATATGTAAAAAGTTCTGTACCAGATTGAACCTTCCGTTTGCCTAGAATAAAGTCAGGATGGGGATGATAAGTTAATAAGACTTTGAGGAATTTGCCTTTGTGGCTTTGTTTTTCAACTTCTTTAATCAGGCTTTGGTGACCCCTATGTAATCCATCAAAAACACCAAGAGTAAGAATAGAGGAATTCCATTTTGCTTGAAAATTTTCTAGATATTCTATAACAGGCACAAAAACAAAAGCCTGTCCAGGTGAGAACTTGACAAGTAGATATTATTCAAGGATATTATTCAGGGAAGATCTATGTACTTGCTTTAGAGAAAAGACGAAAACGCAAAAAAGTTTCTTTTTGTAAAAATGACCGATATACTTATAATAAGTAAAGTGGCTAGGGAGTTATTCAGTAGTGAAAAAAGTTATAAGAAAAAAACAGATTATCTTCTTCTTATTGATAATTATTTTAATTACTACAGCTAGCGTGGTTAGATGCAGTAGAGTTTTCTCAAAAGAGAAAAGTAATTTTTCTCAACGTAAACCTTGGGTAGCTGTGGAAACAACGGTACATGAAATTCATTTTAATACAAAAAATTCAAATGAAAAAATTTTAGATTACCGTGATTTGAAGGCTTGGGGTGAAAATAGAAACTTCACTATTTTACCTGATTTGCCCTTCCGTGGTATACAAGATTTTGAAGCTGCTGTTATTGTTCCCGATGGTTTATCCTTTTCTTTAGATGCAACTGGTTTTCATCGAAACTATTTATATTTAGATATGGTTACTTATACAATACCAGAAAAGAGCCCAAAAAAACAGGTAAACTGGATAGATGTAATTGTGAATGGCCGTAGTTTAGCAATTTTTTATGAGAAGAGTCAAAAAATATTGATAGTATCTCCACTAATTGTTCCTATAGAAAGAGAAGATATGCCTTATGGAAAAATACATGTGATTTTAAAATCTTCTCCCAATGCATTTCATTTTGCTATTTGGGATGCTTTTGTAACTCGATTTCCTTCTCAAGAAAAGGGGAAATAAATAAACAATTTTTTTGTATTATTTTACATAATCAATTCATGCTTAGATATAAGTGGTGTCATGACTTTTTCATAGTATTCTACTTTAAAATGCTCCAATCCTTTTTTAAAAGATTGGCATAAAATTTGTAAAATAACATATAGAACTCTATCCTAAAAAAAGGAAAGCTGAGATCCTAAATTGTATTTTGGGGCTGTTGCAAAATGCAGAAAAGTACGGAAATGCCTTAAATCAGCGTTTTATTACAGCATTTGCCTCTCCTCTCTTACTTTTTGTAACAATCCCATTTTATATAGAGCTCAATTTTATCATTTACTTTGAATGTTATAAAAATTTTTTACGATTTGATCATAAAGCACACATTATACACATGAAGGGAATATATAAAATAATTTGTTTTTTTGCAGTCTTTTCTTTTTTTTTATTCATAAATATTTCGAATATTTTTGGAGAGAAAGCTAGTGAAACTTTGGCTTCCCATTGGTTTTTATTTCCGACTTCTAGAATAAAAAACTATTCACAAATCAAAAAAAAACAATTTCGCCTATTGATTTCGCCTCAACTTGATTTAGATGAAATACTCAAACTAGCGATTCAATATGAGAAAGCTATTGCTTTATGGCTGCAGAATGAAAAGTTTTCTATTTATACTGAGCTTTGCTCCTCACCAATAAGCGAACAAAAGAAAAAAAAGCAGATTTATATTAGAAGAGAAAGGGAGCGCCAGTTTCTTCTTTGGAATAAGGTACATAAAAATTATGTACGCTCAATTCAGTATTACCTCATGAAACGAAAACAAGCAGATAAAATGGATGCGAGTCTCTTACGAATTTTATACTCTGCTTTCTCTGTTCTTGTAGAAGTACAAGAGACAAGACAATTACAAATTCTTAGAGAATGGGATAATCTCATTGAGCTTAGTCATAAATGTGAATTACAAAAATTAACTTCCTATAGCTTCTTTCCATCTATCCATACTCGGGAGCTTGTACGCCCTCACTCCCTAGCGCTGTATCGTTTCTTGCGTCTTTTTCCTGTTATAGAACGTACACGCTTTCTTTTCTTTTTTTGGGAAAAGAGTGAGCAATAATTTTCATGTTTTTCCTTTTTGTTTGCGTGCCTGAAATAAATATTTAATGGCTTTGTCTTGATCTCCTTTGAAAAGATGTAAGAGACTAAGATCTACCATGTCTCGCAATTCTTCATTTAAACCATCAAGTAGATCTTGACTGCCTTCTATACCATTTTCTTGAGGGGATAAATTTTGACTGCTTAGTTCTTTACGGCTTTTGATTCTTTTTCTAAGGCGTATTAAGCGTTCGTTAATCTTTTCATCAATATTTTCAAAAGTTTTTTTATATTCTTCTGTAGATTCTTTTTGCAATTTTTCTAAATGTTTAGAAAAATTTGTAAATTTAGGCAAATGCTGTATCAAATGTGAATAGCTTTTGTATGCGGCATCTGTATGATTGAGTTGTAAGAGTAAATGTGCTTGTAAATCTTTGGCAAAAAGGTCTTCTTTTGGACTTATTTTATTTAAATATTTTTCTGTGGCATAGAGGGCCGTTTCATAATGCCCTTGTTTACTTAATGCTGTAGCGTAACCTAAAATAGCCATACGATTCATGGGATCTATTTTGATAGCATTTTGAAAGTACACAGCTGCTTTTTCAAACTTTCCCATTTTTTGATAGAGATAAGCTAATAGCAAATGAGCTCGCGTCATGTGCTTATCAAAAGCTAAGCACTCTTTAAGATATTTACGGCAATCATTGTTTTTTTCTAACTTAAATGCTTCACTTCCTAAATTAAAAGAGGTATGAACACTAGGCTTAATTTTATGGGCTTGTAAAAATAAATCATAGGCAATCTGAGTTTCTCCTAGTCGAGAATGAATTACTCCTAATCCCATGAGACTAGGTTGAAAGCTTGAATCAGATAGGATAGATGCTTTATAGAAACGTATGGCTTGTCCATAGGCTTCTTTTTCTTCTAATTTCTTAGCTTGTTTGTACAGTTTGTGTGCGGTTACGTTGTCTGTTTTTTTTTTCATAACTTAATGAACTATGCAAAGAAAAATAATTTCATAGTAAAATAAATTTTTTTATCTTTTCTCATCCCTTTATATTTTATAAGCCATTGGCGCGATCTCCATACTTAGATCTAAAAAGCGTGTTGTGTGTGTTATGGCTCCCATACTCATACCAATCTCTTTAGCAGTACAGCCAAACTCTCTCCATTTTTTTAAGTTATCCTCTGTTAAGTTGCCAGAAAGTTCGATGAAAGGTTGAGTTATACGTGTTTTTTTATTTTTGGCTTTCAAATTATTTTTTCGAATAAGATTAACTGCTTTATGAATATTCTCCGTTGTCATATTGTCGAGAAGAATCACATCCACATCAAGACATAGAGCTTCTTCTAGAGAAAAAATATTGTCTATTTCCAATTCCAGGCGAAGTTCTGGCTGTTTTTTTCGAATGGCCTCAACTATTCTAGTGATATTTCCTCCAGCAGCAGCTATATGATTGTCTTTGATCATGGCCATATCACTGAGATGGATCCGGTGATTTGTCCCTCCCCCACAATAGACAGCATATTTGGCTAGACGACGGTAAGCGGGTAGCGTTTTTCGAGTGTCTAAAATGGTCACTTCCGGCCCAAATTTAGATACAAATTGATGTACTTTGGAACTAATACCACTCAGGTATTGTAAAAAATTTAGAATGGTACGTTCCAGACGTAATAAAGCTAATAGGCTACCAGAAAATTGAACAATGCTGTCTCCTTTTTGAAACTTTTGTCCATCCTTAAAAAGGAATTTATAATCGATTTGTTCATTTTTCTGCCTTTCATTATAATCGAAAAGACACGCAATGATACTTTCACCACAAAGGATGCCCTCTTCATTGGCTACAATTTGTCCTCTTCCCTTTGCATTCGTATTGAAAATAGCTTCTGAAGTCACATCTCCGTTTGGAGCATCCTCTTCCATAGCAAGGATGATAAGATCCATACAATCTTGTGTTGTAATTTTTGTGACGGCTCTCGTATAGTGTGTGCGATGATCTTGTTTCATGGGACTGTTACAAAACTTTAAAAAAACGGAAGCAAATGCTGTAAAATGCTGATTTACGGTATTTTAGACAAGTATTTTCTTCCGTTTTTGTATTTTGTAAGGCCCCCTAATAGATGGAATTATTTTTTACACTTGATCAGCTTGTTATTTGGAGAGTAGAACGCGTAAATCTCTAGAGATTTGTGGCGAGCTGTAACATGATAATCATGGCTGCATTCATTTCTTTTTGGTTGCCAAATGTTTTTAGGTATTTTTTGAATGGGACACCAGACTCTTTGTTTTTCTTTTTTCCAAAGTTTCCAATCGGAAGGAACAATGTTTTCAATTCCACCTTGAATTAAAGCATTGGAGCGTCTGGAAGGGGGGAGATAAGGGTTACCACCATTGTGTGCACCAACAAAGATATCGATGCGATCGCTACGAATGTAATAGGGTGATCCGGTATCATTCGCACAAAAATAGCCATCGTGTATTTTATTGCCCGGCATAGAGATTTTACCTTCAGCTACTTCTTTTATATAAAGTAGTGCTCCTATCACTGTAGCTTTTTTGCATTTAGGTCCTTGTTTTAATTTTTTACAGAGACTAGGAAAATGTAAGGCTATGGTCCTATAAGGAAATACTTTATAAGATGCTCCGGCTCCATAGCCCCATATGGAGGCAGGATAACTATCAAATCGCAGGGAGTGTAAGGGACCGCTAGGCGAAAGAACACGAATACGTAGACCTGATTTTGTAATGCCACTACCTTGCCAACGTACTTGTTCCAAAAAAGATGGAGACGCTGTGCCAATGACAGTACCCTTTTTATTACGTATGGGTATGTTTTTTTTAGAAGAGGGGTGAAAATCTTCCAATGCAAGATGGTAGTAGGTAGCCCAAAAAAGGCCCATGGATATTTTTCTTTGTAGTAATTTCTTTTGTTTAAGGAGAGTAAGAGTACTTTTATTCATAAATTTTTTTAAGGGTAGGGGAGTGTGTTCTTTTTTTTGAAAGGAAGAAAATGAAACTTTTGCATATAGAGATTTATTTAATTTCTTTTTTTCATAATAGCAAGAAGTACTATCTTTTTTTTGTACGGCAAGAAACCCATTTTTTTGTTTCCCTAAAGATGTTACTGCTTCGGCGTGAAAAAGCCTTTTATTGGTTTTTTTTAGATTAGATGGGTTTGCATAACAGGGACAACCTTGTGCTTTATTCAGACAAGAGACCTTATAAATTGTAGGAAACTTTTTTTGAGCAAAAGATACTTGAACAAACAAAAATTTACTTAGAAAAAATAGCCATAAGAAAAGCAAGGAAATGCTTTTCTTATAATATCCATTTATATTATTAGCATGTTCATATTCGAAGATACGAACTCGTCGTAAAATAGAGTTGTTACGAGAGACCAATTTCAGTGTATTTTATTCATATTTTTCATTCTTGAATTTTATTCTATTATAGTCATTCCCACTTCCAGTGGCAACAAGTATTGCTCTGTCTGGTTTAACCTCCTAAAACTGGACAGTTTGCTATCTTAAAATTAGGAGGTTAATTATGATCAAAATAGCAGTTAACTTTAGAAATGATTTCTGCTCTGGCAAGTATGTCAGAAATATCTAAAAGCAAAGCAATTTCGATTGGGGAGAGGTAAAACCAAACAACACTATCAAAATGGGGAAAAAAATTTGTATCGATTGTAGAAAGCTTTGAGGATAAAAATGGAGTCGAATTGGAATTAAGAAAAAAGTGAATTTTAAGTCCAAAAATATCCCAATTTTCTAAAAGTGACTAAATATGATTCTTTTAAAATTATTGTTGGAAACGTAACTGCTTTTGATCTTAACGCAAAAAACTACTATTTGGCCTTGCTCATGTTCTCTGTTGAATAATGTTTTTAGTATCTAGTTTGAGTTAGTTTTATAGAATGGATTTAATTTAAAATTAGCGAGGAGGCTATTTGGGCATAACCTCAAGAAACTAAACAAATATATAATTTATGGAGGCTTAGACTGGGCTACTTGCTCACATAATATATTCTAAAACTATAAAAAGTTAAAGAGCCCAAAAGAAACTATACAAAATATGCAAACTACTCGTTTCCAATACAGAAAAACAATCAAACTTAAAACAGAATAGCTAGGAAATTACACCTTATTTCTCCAGTATCCACTTATTGGAATTAAATATTCAACAGACAACGTGTTCGAAGTCTGCACAATCGCTAGTTATGGCAGAGTGCCCATGCTCTCTGCACCTCTCGAACCATAAAGTTTCATTTGGGGAGAATGTGGCATGAAATTTCAATTTTTAGACAATACGGCATAGTATTTTTTCATCAAAGTTATTTCTTTTTACGAAGAAAAGAAGTTTCATAATGCAGGGGCATATTAGTAATAATTTTTTTATTTTCCAGTATCGGAAACAATTCTTTATAATTATACAAGCGATGATTAAAATAAAGAAAGTTTGTATTTTTATAAAGTTGACGTACTCGTCCCAGGGTAGCCTTTTCCTTGCGGCTACTCTCAACAAGTTTTTTTTCCGTTGTATACAATTTCCATTCCATAGGATGGTGATTGTACACAAAAAAAGATATATAGTCAGCCTTGAAAAACCAGAATACTATGGATATTTCGCATTTATAAGCTATTCTGAAGTAAAAAGTAGTACCCATAATCGCAAGGTTTTGCGAAAAGGTGTTCAAAAGCTTGTGTTTTTCAAGCATTATTTTTCAGAGGTTCCCTATGTTAGCTCAAAAAAAAAATGATTATCAAAGAGACTTGTTTAAGACGAATTTGGAAGGTATGCTCAATCATAATGAGCCCTTATTTCGTTTAGCTCAGAAAATAGATTGGGAAAAGTTTGATACTGAATTTGGTAAACTCTATTGTCCTGACAATGGCCGTCCAGCCAAGTTAACCCGCTTGATGGTAGGACTGCATTACTTAAAAGCCACATTTAATGAAAGTGATGAAAGTGTTTTAGATAAATGGGTTCAAAATGTCTATTGGCAACACTTTTGCGGATACCAAGAATTCCAGCAGGAAGCTCCTTGTGATCATAGCACATTAAGCAGATGGCGTAAGCGTATAAAATCTAAAGGGATGGAAAAGCTTTTAGAAGAAACAATTCGTTGTGCTCTTTCTAATAAATTACTGCGTAGACATCATGTCCAAAAAGTAAATGTAGATACAACAGTTCAGGAAAAGGCCATTACATATCCAACAGATGGTAAACTATATTTTAAAGCTTTACAATATTTATCAGAACTGGCTAAGAGAAATAATATTCGTCTTCGCCAAAGTTATTCTCGTTTATCTAAAAAGTCATTATTAATGCAGAACCGATATTTTAGAGGACGTAAATACAGACTTGCAAGGCGTGAGCAAAAGAGCTTAAAAACCTATTTTGGCCGTGTTTTACGGGATGTAGAGCGTAAATTACATTCTATAGACTTACATAAAAATTATGAATCTTCTTTGTGTCTTCTTCACCGTCTTTACGATCAAACCAAGGATAGCAAAAACAAAGTTTATAGTTTACATGCACCGGAAGTAGAATGTATCTCTAAAGGAAAAACGCATAAGAAGTATGAATTTGGATGTAAGGCAAGTTACGTGACAAGTAGTCAAGGTAACTTTGTTTTAGGCGCGATGGCAAAACATGGTAATCCTTTTGATGGGCATACATTACCATCGGCCATAGAACAGGTAGAAAGGTTTTTACCCAATTCATTAAGTGTAAAAGAAGTTTTTGTGGATAGAGGTTATAGAGGAGCGAAAGTTAAAGATGGGATAACAGTTCACATTGTTGGCGCAAAGAGGAAGAAAAAAATGAAACGTAGTTTACGCAAGTGGATGAAAAGAAGAGCCGCTATTGAACCCATCATTGGTCACATGAAGAATGATGGAGGTGTACGACGAAATCACCTCTTAACGCAAGAAGGTGATAAGATGTATGCGGTTTTACTAGGTGCTGGCTTTAATATGAGAAAATTGCTAAAAGCTTTTTCTTGGCTTAAATTTATTCCGCAATATCTGACTAATATTTCCTTAAAAAAGGAAATATGGGTTATGGCATTTTCTTAATATAGTGCCTTTTTCAAGCTTAACTATATAGTAGGGTAATAATAACAAAAACAAGCAGCCCATGGCGATAATTGGTATTTTGGGTAAACACTTTTCTTTCACGCATAAAAAAAGAAACAAAAGAAGACCAATCACAAAAAATCTTTCTCCTAAATTGACCACAACAAATTCCGTTGGAAGTATAAGAAATAAAAACATAGAAAATAAAAAACTGATCACTATTGAACAAAAACGAAATTCATTCAATTTATCTTCTTTGATAAAATATATTCTTACTATAACATAAAGTATACTAACCGAAATAAAAACAGCAAAGAATAGATTCATCATAAATCCAAACCAATAGACCGTCGGCCAATTTTCTAAAAATGACTTACCGCTGGGTAAAATAAAATTGTGGAAAGGGCCTAACTTCATTACAGTATATACTTTGTACAAAATATACTCTTGAAAAGAATTCAAAACAGAAGAATTACTAGGTAACTGGTCTACTATATTCAAAAGGTACCATAGTGATAAAAGGAGACAGGGCAAAATACTAAATAGTAAATAATAATTTTTCTTTTGATATAAATTCTCCTTTTTCCAAAAAAGTAGCCAAAAGAAAAACTTTTTCTCATTATGATTCGTTGGTATAATTTTTTTATTCAAAAATAGCTCCATTTGCCAAAACAACAAATAAAAGAGGAAAATACAAAAGGTAGTAAAGTGAGTAAAAAAAATCAATACACTGTAACCACAAATGATCATGGAGACTATGATCATATTTGAATTTTCAATTTTTTCTGTAATATACGTGATATACAAGAAGGTTGAAAAAATGAGTAATGAAAATTGGTAATTAATAAAGCCATTCCAAAAAGAAGAACCAAGTACTATAGAAAAAAACAATACTGGCAAAACGAATTTCACATTTCGATTATTACGAAAAATAAAAATGAAAAGTAAAGCCCAAACAGTGAGATATAAAAATAACCATGTTCGGCCGGCAAATATAGGGTCGCCCAAAAAATTGAGAAGAGCCATTCCGATTTGAGATAAGCTATTAGGAACAGGGTATGCTACCAAATAAAATTCTTCCCTTATTATAAAATCTCCAACAAACCAACCTTTATAAATAAGAAAAGCCTGATAAAGCCATTCTGTGAAATCCATCACAGCTGGGTACCTACTCCAAAACACCCAAACGATAACAGCAAAGCTATGAGCTATCACTCCAAGAAGAAAGACATCGCCTACATACTTCTCCGGTATATTTTTCCCAGTCATCTGCTAACAAATCTTGGGGCGGGAAAAAATTATTTTCCGAAGAAAATCATCTACGAGAGCGAAAAATAGAAACTTCGTATATTTTTTTGAATAACGGTTTACTTCCTTCACCAGCAGCAACGCTCGCATCGGCCGCCTGTACTTTAAAAAATTGAATCGCAACTCTGTTAAAAAACTCATTACCTCTAGAAACATCCAAATAATGATACGTACGAAAGATTGTTTCCCTAACGCCTTTCTCTAAAACATATCTAGTTTGAGATTTACTCACAAGGGTCCGGCCATTCTCTTTCAGAGTAGGCTTAGCTCTTTCTCCTGTTTGGATTCTCTTTTTTCGATCAACCGCCTGTAAACCGGGAAGTGTAAAGTCTATACCCTCTTTGGGATTATAAGCCATATACTCTAGATATTTCCATACAGGAGGATACGGAAACTTCACGGGATATGTTGTTGAAATCAATCCTTTCTTACGGGTGATTATATCTTGATAGTAATTATAATCTGGATCATTTTTATCCCATATTAAAGTGGGAAGAATGTTTTTAGGGGAAACCGACACGCTCTGCATAACAATTTCTTCTTCGTTGAAATCTCTCTTACGCCAATTTGTATAAGGTATCCATTCTCGATATTTCTTATCGATAAAATTTGTTTCATAATAAGCCATGATAAAAGCGTATAATCGAATCGGTTTCAACGTGAGATTTTCTAAAATAAAAGCTACATCAAGAAACTCACCTATCCCGTCCGGTGTGAAACGACGAGAAAAACTCAAGCCACGAATTTTTACTTCGTTTGTATTCTCAAAAAAGGGTCTATATTTTTGTATACTGAGTATATTTTTGGCTGTGGCCTTTTCTTTCCCGTCCTTTGCTTCAGAAGTTGGAGAATTTTGAGCAAAAAGTTCTACGGATCGAGATAATGATATAAGGAGCACAAAGAGTACTAAATAGGCAAACAAACCAGTTCTAAAATTTTTCCGAAAACTGAATGCGATCATATCAAATCTCCCGATTATCTGTCTTTATGCGATATCTTACCATACTACAGTTATAAATAAACCTTGATTTTCATCATGAAAACTGACCAAAATACAATGGTAAACACAGCTCTTCCTCAAATTATCGAAACCAACCACAGTAAAATTAAGTTACTATCAAGATTTCCAAACGCATATTAAAAAAAGCATTATATTTTCAAACGCTTTGACAATATATATAAAGCGATCCCTAGAGCAACACTTGCATTGAGAGAATCCACTTTTTTCTCTATTGGAATAGTTACTTTTGTATAGTTTAGAGTAGCTAAATCTGATGGAAAACCTCGAAAGCCTTGCCCCTCGGAACCAACAAATAAACTAACATGAGAAGATAGCTCAATCGTGGCCAAATCTTCTCCTTCTGTATCCAAACCAAGAAACAATGTCTTTTGATTTGAAACAATCATGCGAGAAAAATCTGCTATTTTAGGGCTTTGATATAAAGATAAATCAAAACAATATCCAGCTGCTGCTCGTATTGCCCGAGGATGATAGGGATGACTAGCTTCCTCTAAAAGAACAACTGTTTCTACATCAAATGCAGCACAGCATCGTAAAGCTGCTCCCAAGTTTTCTGGGTTTCCTAGAGGCAAAAATAGTGTGATAGGTATTTTTTTTTGTGTGGAAGCTATATCCAAGGGCTGTGTGTTATGATTGTAATTAAACTTTTTCGGACTCCATTCTTCCAATGGAGAAACGTTCACTAACAAAAGAGGAAAGCTAGTACCCATAAAATCCAAGTCAAAAAATAATTCATTTTTAAATAGAATTTTATTTTCTATGAAAGAAAGACCTTCGTTCCCCGAAAAAGACTCCGGAGCAATCAAAGCTTGGATAGATTTTGGGTATTTCTGTAGAAATTCCAGCACTAGTTTTTCACCACAAATCAAACTCTGGCCATATTTTTTCACATAGCGGCTATAACGGAGACAATATATCAAACGAAAACGAGAATTTGAGCGAGAATTGATAATAATGGCTTTTATATCCACAGTATTATTGGCATCATCTGTTTTGTTTTTTGAAAGCGAAGCGAAAGTAGATGTATAATTTCTTTGCCAAACAACCAGTCGACGATGATCTTGTGATTTAGGCAATGTGTAAGCATAATCTAGTATGAGTCGAAAGGGGTAAGAACTATTTTTAGCATCCTCTATTTCCAAATCACATTCCGGACCTTTCATAAAAATAACGAAACCCGATTTTTCAATTCCGTTCTCTACACGTTCTAGAGTAAAACGCATTTTTTCTAATGCACGAGTAATCACACTCTTTACTACTGGACAACTTGAGCGGGCTACCCTATGCCCATGGACACTCACATTCTTTAATCCAATAGCTTGTACGCTTGTTTGAATAAATTCTGATCTTTGTCCTCGACTTTCTGCTAAAATGAAGTTTATATGGGGTAAGTGAATGGCCAAAGGTATACCGGGAAGACCAGCCCCACTTCCGATATCTAACAAGGGCGAAACAAAATTTAAATTGTTCTTTTTTAGGATACTGTGCACAATGAGTGAATCAATATAATGCTTTCTCACCATTTTTTCAAAATTATGAATGCGGGTTAAATTAAGAGAAGGATTGGCTTTACGTAATAGTTTATGATAATACCAAATTTGAGAAAGGGCTTCTTGAGAAAGAAACAGACCAGCTTGCCATAATAGCTTGCCCATATCACTTAGGTTATATTCTTTTGTTAGCGACATAGGTATAAAGAAACATCTCATAGAGCAAGTAAAGGCAATAGGAGCAAGTCAAAAATCTTTTATTTTTGAAACTTGTAACTGAATCGAAATGACAGATCAAAATACAAAACAAATAGAAACTCTTCAATACTACTTTCCAACACAGATACATCTTGAAAAAGAAGTCATAGAAAAAATTGGCGAATATAGCCATGGTATTGCTAAAAGAGTGATTATTATAGCTATTCAAAATGAAATACTAGATATAGAAAGCTTATCTCTTCTCAAAAAGAATTTTGATAAGCACACAAAAGGTGCCATCATTTATGACGAAATTCAAGATAATCCTAGCTTGGAAGATATTGATACTCTATCACATTTTATTCGTAAATCGAAAGCAGATACAATTGTCGCTTTTGGAGGACAAAACACTATCTTTAGTGGTAAAATAGGGTCTCTTTTAGGAGCAAATAATATATTTGCGGAAGATATATTTGCTCCTTCGTTTTCTGTAAAAAACCCTCCCTTGACCTGTATAACAATTCCAACTGCCCCAATAATGGGGGAGGAAGTGTCTTCTCAGGTTTTTTTCTCTGATATAGATAATAAAAACTTTTTTTATAAAAACTCTCCTTTACTTTTCCCAAAAATGTCATTTATTGATCCTTCTTTTTTTTCATATTTATCGCATGTAGAGATAATTAAATTTTCACTTTCGATTTTATCTGCAGCTATTGAAGCGATCATGTCTAAAAAATCAAATGAGTTTAGTCTTTTAAATAGCATGCATACTATTAAAATTATTATGTCTAATTTAAACCGTTTTTTGAAAAATCCAGCGGATAAAAAAAATATAGAGAACATCTCTCTTGCGAGTGTTTTTAGTGGAATGTCTTATTCCATCACAGGATCAGGGTTAAATTATGCCTTAGCTTTTGTTATCAATAAATTATTTGCTATAGATTTCTTTGTACTCATAAATATATTAGTACCTTACGTTATGGAATATAATCTCACCCTTAGAGCAGATGCGTATGTTAACATAACAAAAAATTTAGGAGAAGATATATCGGGGCTTAGTATACTTGAAGCAGCCATAAAAGCAATTGAAGTTATTCGTAAATTAAGAGTCGATTTACAACTACCTGTCAAATTATCAGAATTGAACATAAGACAAACTCATTTGACTTCAATTGCAGAACAGACTATGAATCTTGACATGGTCAAAAATAATTCAAGAGATTTAGAACAAGAAGCACTAGAAAAAATTTTACAAGCAATGATGTGAAAATATGCAAAACGTCTCTTCAGAAAATTTTCACACTCCAATTCAGTCTGTAAAGAAATCAGAAAATTTTTCACAAGATTTTCTTCATACAGATTTAAAAGAGATTACAATACAGAAAGAAGTTTTACCCGGATTTTGGTTACGAAGTAATTATGAATTTCCTGAGTATGAATTAGCTTTTCTCACATTGGGGGAATTATCAAAAAATAAAGATAACGCAATTCTAATATGTCACGCACTGTCAGGTAATGCACACGTTGCTGGAATAGATGGTGAAACAAAAAAACCTGGCTGGTGGAACTTACATGTTGGTCCAGGGAAAAGTATTGATACAAATCATTTCTATGTTATCGCAATTAATGTTATTGCTGGTTGTAATGGAAGTACCGGACCTTCATCTATTGATCCAAAAACTGGGAAACCCTATTGCATGTCGTTTCCAACTGTTACAATTCATGATATAGTTCGTGCTCAGATTAAACTCATCGATAAACTTGAAATTCAGAGTCTCTTTGCCGTTGTAGGTCCGTCTTTTGGAGGGATGCAAGCATTGATCTGGGCAACGGAACATTCGAATCGAGTGCAAAATTGTATTCCCATTGCCTCTTGCATGGCTCACTCAGCCATGCAAATTGGATTTAACGAAATTGGGCGGCAAGCTATTATCACTGATCCCAAATGGAATAATGGTGATTACTACAATGGAGAAAGACCTGAACATGGTCTAGCCGTTGCCCGTATGATAGGACATGTCACATATGTAAGTGAGTATTCCATGAGACAAAAATTTGGGAGACGTCAACAACGCCCAACATCTTCTCAAGATCATTTCCCTATATTTTTTAGTGTGGAAAGTTACTTACAATACCAAGGAGAAAGTTTTGTTCGAAGGTTTGACCCAAATTCTTATCTTTATATTACTAAGGCTCTTGATATGTTTGATCTATTAAATGGGAAAGCGGCTAGTGATATTTTCCAAAATGTGAAAACTCATTTTTTAGTTATCTCTTTTGAATCAGACTGGTTGTACCCTCCTTCCCAATCCCGAGAAATAGTACGGACTCTAAAACGAGCTAACTGTGTTGTCTCCTATGTGAATCTGGATACTCAGTATGGTCATGATTCTTTTCTAATAGAAAATAAAAGTTTTACTCGTATCATAAGAAATTACCTTATCCAAAATTATCAAAAAACAAAAACTAAAAGTGCCAAATGAAAATATCCTTGGGAAGAGTTAATTTTTTTCAAGGATATTCGCAATTCCTTTTTTCCAAAAGATTGCGAAAATATTCTATTGTTTTTTTTAAACCTTCTTCAAGAGAAATGCTTGGATTATACTGAATTTTTTCTTTCGCAAGATTCAAATCTGGCCTACGTCGAATTGGATCATCCTGTGGAAGAGGTTTGAAGATCATTGATGAAGAGGATGAGAGGAGGTGGATAATTTTTTCTGCTAGTTCTCTGATTGTAAATTCCTGATCATTTCCGATATTGAGAGGACCTATAAAACTCTGGTTATCCATGAAGTGAAGCAAACCACTCACTAGATCATCGACATAGCAAAAGGACCTCGTTTGAGATCCATCACCATAAATGCTTAACGCTTCTTTTTTTAAGGCTTGGATTATGAAATTAGATACGACGCGGCCATCCTCTGGATCCATTTGAGGTCCATATGTATTAAAGATACGAGCCACACGTACATCAACTTTATGTGCACGATGATATTCATAGCATAATGTTTCAGCAATTCTCTTACTCTCATCGTAACAAGCTCTAGGCCCAGTGATATTTACTTTTCCACAATATGCTTCATTTTGCGGATGTACTTCTGGATCACCATAAATTTCTGAAGTACTAGCCTGTAGTATTTTAGAACCAGTTCGTCGAGCTAAACCAAGCATATTAGAAATACCGAGATAACCTGTTTTAATTGTTTTAATGGGATTGTATTGATAATGAATGGGACTGGCAGGCTGAGCTAAATTATAAATTTCATTTATTTCAATATAAATTGGATCGATGATATCATGACGAATTACTTCAAAATTTTTATTTGAAAACAGATCAGAAATATGCTCTCTCCGACCAGTAAAAAAGTTATCTAGACAAATTACATAATCTCCTCTCTCTAATAATTTACGACAAAGATGAGAACCAATGAACCCGGCTCCACCTGTTACCAGAATATTTTTAGAACGAAAGCCCATAGACAAGCATAAGCTAATCAACCGGGGCTTTGTAAAGTATTTTTGTATTGGCTTATTCACCACTATTTCCTTATTTGGTTTTGTGGTGAAATAGTAACAAATTTGCTTCTTTACTTTAGAAGGGAAAGATCGTTATCGTTCTCATTTGCAGGGGGCGTAGCTCAGTTGGGAGAGCGCTTGAATGGCATTCAAGAGGTCAGGGGTTCGACCCCCCTCGTCTCCAAATAGTAAAAATTTGAAAGAGCTTCTTAAGCTTGACTTATGTCTTGAATATCTTCCATCTACAACAGTAGAAATTTGAAAGAGCTTCTTAAGCCCATGCCATCCTGTCAAGTCTTTCCCATCTACAACAGTAGAAATTTGAAAGAGCTTCTTAAGATATTATGATGACCAATGCATTCGGAATCTACAACAGTAGAAATTTAAAAGAGCTTCTTAAGCCCAAGAGAGCGAAACGCTCCTGCTCCGATCTACAACAGTAGAAATTTAAAAGAGCTTCTTAAGTGCCTTGAATTCTCGCTATGCAATTCATCTACAACAGTAGAAATTTAAAAGAGCTTCTTAAGTACGACGGATTAGGTAGGACAGGCAGGATCTACAACAGTAGAAATTTAAAAGAGCTTCTTAAGGAGCTTACCACGCAGATCGCACATTTAATCTACAACAGTAGAAATTTAAAAGAGCTTCTTAAGGGACCGACGTCGCCACTTTGAGGATCTATCTACAACAGTAGAAATTTAAAAGAGCTTCTTAAGCATTCTGCAAATTTTCACACATGCCAATCTACAACAGTAGAAATTTAAAAGAGCTTCTTAAGATTAACTTTTAAGTCTCGCTGGATAGCGTATCTACAACAGTAGAAATTTAAAAGAGCTTCTTAAGCATTCTGCAAATTTTCACACATGCCAATCTACAACAGTAGAAATTTAAAAGAGCTTCTTAAGATTAACTTTTAAGTCTCGCTGGATAGCGTATCTACAACAGTAGAAATTTAAAAGAGCTTCTTAAGTGTCTGCTACAAGATTTGCATACTTGTATCTACAACAGTAGAAATTTAAAAGAGCTTCTTAAGCTAAAGATGCAAAGTGCGGGACGCTATAATCTACAACAGTAGAAATTTAAAAGAGCTTCTTAAGATGTTTTACATCATGTTACACGCCCGCCATCTACAACAGTAGAAATTTAAAAGAGCTTCTTAAGTTTGCATCTTTATTCTGGCTTGAGGAATCTACAACAGTAGAAATTTAAAAGAGCTTCTTAAGCTCGCCACTCCCCATTCGCAATCATCATCTACAACAGTAGAAATTTAAAAGAGCTTCTTAAGTGGCACTTTATATCTTGCGGGTGTGAATCTACAACAGTAGAAATTTAAAAGAGCTTCTTAAGGAAAAAAACGCCATCGACACCGGTTGTATCTACAACAGTAGAAATTTAAAAGAGCTTCTTAAGTTTGTTTGTCTTTGTATTTTAGAGGATGCATCTACAACAGTAGAAATTTAAAAGAGCTTCTTAAGAGACGCGAGGAACTGAAGAAGAAGATGACAATCTACAACAGTAGAAATTTAAAAGAGCTTCTTAAGCTCTTCGAGAATAAGCTCCTCGTCCAATCTACAACAGTAGAAATTTAAAAGAGCTTCTTAAGTTACTCATCATAGATGAGGCACAGGATTATCTACAACAGTAGAAATTTAAAAGAGCTTCTTAAGGCCCATCATCTTAAGAACGCCTCAAATCTACAACAGTAGAAATTTAAAAGAGCTTCTTAAGAAGGATATGACTCCTTACATTTCGTTATCATCTACAACAGTAGAAATTTAAAAGAGCTTCTTAAGTTTATAACTTACTCTTTTAATAATTTTATCTACAACAGTAGAAATTTAAAAGAGCTTCTTAAGCTTTTGGTATTGTCTATAGAGGTTTCAATCTACAACAGTAGAAATTTAAAAGAGCTTCTTAAGCTCAATCTCCAATGCGTGCGACGCAAGATCTACAACAGTAGAAATTTAAAAGAGCTTCTTAAGTTACTCATCATAGATGAGGCACAGGATTATCTACAACAGTAGAAATTTAAAAGAGCTTCTTAAGACCTCCCCATAATCCTCTTCCACTTGATCTACAACAGTAGAAATTTAAAAGAGCTTCTTAAGAATTTCCGGAATCGAAAACGCTATAAATCTACAACAGTAGAAATTTAAAAGAGCTTCTTAAGATTCTTTCTTCAGGTCGAACACTTGAATCTACAACAGTAGAAATTTAAAAGAGCTTCTTAAGGGGTGGTTTTGGCTATTGACGCCACACATCTACAACAGTAGAAATTTAAAAGAGCTTCTTAAGTTGTCAGGACAACAAAATGGGGAAACTATTACATCTACAACAGTAGAAATTTAAAAGAGCTTCTTAAGATAAATACAGCCAAGTGTGGCTTGTTTGGATCTACAACAGTAGAAATTTAAAAGAGCTTCTTAAGAGTAATGTATTAAAGGCGAGGAAAGAAGATCTACAACAGTAGAAATTTAAAAGAGCTTCTTAAGAACTTCGTAACGTCATCAAGACGTCATATCTACAACAGTAGAAATTTAAAAGAGCTTCTTAAGCCTCGGTAATGTTTGAAATTTACAACAGACCATCTACAACAGTAGAAATTTAAAAGAGCTTCTTAAGCAATAGATGTATCTTTACAATACATGGATCTACAACAGTAGAAATTTAAAAGAGCTTCTTAAGAGGATAGGTCGGGAATCCAATACCTTTATCTACAACAGTAGAAATTTAAAAGAGCTTCTTAAGATCTCTATATGTCACGCCATAAGCATGAGATCTACAACAGTAGAAATTTAAAAGAGCTTCTTAAGAGAAAAAATAAATATATGGGTATCGGAAATCTACAACAGTAGAAATTTAAAAGAGCTTCTTAAGTTTAACAATTGGGCTTCGCGGTCCAGCATCTACAACAGTAGAAATTTAAAAGAGCTTCTTAAGAAAGAAATTGACGGAATCACTTTAATCGATCTACAACAGTAGAAATTTAAAAGAGCTTCTTAAGAGACTACATAGTTGGATCGCTTCATGGATCTACAACAGTAGAAATTTAAAAGAGCTTCTTAAGATCGTGCGTAAACGCAAGATAGACCGACGATCTACAACAGTAGAAATTTAAAAGAGCTTCTTAAGTCCAATTCAGACGTTATTGTATCAATCTCATCTACAACAGTAGAAATTTAAAAGAGCTTCTTAAGTAACTTGTTTTGACTTTGATTTTAAGAATCTACAACAGTAGAAATTTAAAAGAGCTTCTTAAGTAGTTTCTAATTGTGAAAATAGATTTTATCTACAACAGTAGAAATTTAAAAGAGCTTCTTAAGGTCATCGATGGACTAGCTTGGAACATGCATCTACAACAGTAGAAATTTAAAAGAGCTTCTTAAGGATTTACTTTTATGGATTCTGGGGATTATCTACAACAGTAGAAATTTAAAAGAGCTTCTTAAGACGTGACTCATCGACGGGCCTTGATCATCTACAACAGTAGAAATTTAAAAGAGCTTCTTAAGCCCCGATCGGTTAACCTTATCGATTGATCTACAACAGTAGAAATTTAAAAGAGCTTCTTAAGCTCGTCACACTAAAAGAAAGTTACGACCATCTACAACAGTAGAAATTTAAAAGAGCTTCTTAAGTTCTACTTTAAACCTGGCTACACAGTCCATCTACAACAGTAGAAATTTAAAAGAGCTTCTTAAGTTTTATTTTGGATTTCTATATCATTTAATCTACAACAGTAGAAATTTAAAAGAGCTTCTTAAGACCCAATGCGCAACAATGGTGCCTACTGATCTACAACAGTAGAAATTTAAAAGAGCTTCTTAAGCCATTGATGACATTACCAGATGAATTACATCTACAACAGTAGAAATTTAAAAGAGCTTCTTAAGCAAAACAGAAAAGCAGAACTCCTAATATCTACAACAGTAGAAATTTAAAAGAGCTTCTTAAGAATTCGCCCGCGATACTTGACTCGTGAATCTACAACAGTAGAAATTTAAAAGAGCTTCTTAAGTCTTTTTTATGGATTTACAATTATCTTGATCTACAACAGTAGAAATTTAAAAGAGCTTCTTAAGAAAATTTCAAGGTGTGTTTGCGGCGATATCTACAACAGTAGAAATTTAAAAGAGCTTCTTAAGCAATTACACCGATGCTTCCAACACTTGATCTACAACAGTAGAAATTTAAAAGAGCTTCTTAAGGATAAAATCGCATAGCCAGCGATGTCTCCTTTATCTACAACAGTAGAAATTTAAAAGAGCTTCTTAAGTGCGAAAATCAAAATAATATGCTCTGGATCTACAACAGTAGAAATTTAAAAGAGCTTCTTAAGACAGAGACTGGTTCATGACACGTTATAACATCTACAACAGTAGAAATTTAAAAGAGCTTCTTAAGGAAATATACAATAGTAAAAGGTGACACATCTACAACAGTAGAAATTTAAAAGAGCTTCTTAAGTCGTTCTTCTTTTTCTGCTCTACGCTATCTACAACAGTAGAAATTTAAAAGAGCTTCTTAAGTTCGCAAGCGGGCTATATGTCGAGGACATCTACAACAGTAGAAATTTAAAAGAGCTTCTTAAGAGAAAAATAATTGCAGTCTATCGACTGATCTACAACAGTAGAAATTTAAAAGAGCTTCTTAAGCCTATTGACTCACAACAAGTCTTTTTTTCTTTTGTTTTCCTCAAAATGCCCAAAAAAGCCCTACAAAAAAGCAATATGAGAAAATTTTTAGCAAAAGAAACACCCAAGAAGCACATATCCACCATAAGATGGATAGTACGACCTAGGTTTGCAAGCAATAATAAAAAAAATCACAAAAAAACAATCTTTCGTTCCTCATTTTCTGCATAACCAAAACGATGGACTTTGTAATGTGTGCCTAGCTGAAAGATCAAAATACTATCCGAGCCCTTGAATTGAGGCTTGTATTTATTTTCTACTTCAAGAAGAATATTCTGTAAAAATCTTTTACTGTGTTTGATTTCAAATACGGATAACTGTATTCTTCGTCCAAATTTTTGCAAAAATTTGGAAAAACGCGTTCTCACCTTCGTTTCCGATATATCGTAGGAGACGATCAGCATTAGATCTTAAAAACAGGGAAACTCTCCACTTTCCCATCTTTCATAAACTGCCTATAATAGCTTTGGATATAATGAAACAATTCATTTTGTATTTTAACGATAGCCACAAAAAATATCTCTGTGTACTTATTTATATGCTTATACTGAATGTAATATTGATTATTTTTATTGCTGAAATCATTTAAACAAACTTGTTTGAGACGATAGGCTCTATACAAGGCCTGATCAATAACACATCGAAAGGGTTCTATCAAATCACAAACCAGAGATTTCCTCTCATAAAAAAGAGTATGATATAAGCCTTTATATATATCAAAACCATATAAGCGAATATTGCACTCTATAAAATTAAAAAGAAAGGTATAGCCAATATCGAGCAACACGTTTAATTCATCATGTTTGACTCTTGGCTTTCGTCCATTCCAACCCATCTTTTCAAAATAATTTTGGAAAAAAACTTTAGAAGCATAACCCTCTACCCCTAACAACACCATGGTGTCTTCCGCTTGAAGAGCCGCTTCTTGATAACGCATAATAACTTCAATGGCCGATACTTGGCTGTCTGTTTTTTGCCGAATCTTTTGGATTAGCTGGGCTTGGTTGCCTAGTTTATTATAAACTAGGCGTTTGGCTAGTTCTAAACTCCTCGTGAAATTATATTGTTTGCTACGAAGCAAAAAATTCCCTTCCGTTTGTGAACCAAGAATACCATAGAAGCTAAAATTACGGGTGAGAAAAACAATACAAAAACCATAGCACTGTGACTTTCTCAAAAAAACTGAAGTGAGTGTAATATCACCAAGCAAAAAAAGAGCAAATATTTTATAACAAGAAACTCTATTGATGACTTTTTTTGTTTGTGTATCTTTTAAAACAAGATTATCATTGGAAAAATGAATCTTTTGAGTCAGGCTTTGATTCACAAAAACAATTTGTTTTTCTTTAAAGTCTGGAAAGGTTAGCATACTAATGAATATCACACAGCGTATTGTATATGCACTGTCTACATTTTTTGGGATTTTGTTGGAAACGATGCTCCAATCGGTATTGCCATATTCTTTCTAAAAGACTTTCGAACTCTTCTATCTCGTCTTTTTTTGGGATAGTAATCACATATCGCTTATTATCCTTTAGTGAATGTAAAAATATTTTTTTGACTTCATAGCCCATTTCTTGCAAACAAAAGTAATGAGCGTAAACCTGAGAGCGATAGCCATCATAGATTTTTTTGATATGATATTTTCGTTCCACCAATTCATGGCTATTTTGATTATACAGATCTATTTTACCATAAAGCCGATACTTTTCCGAATACACGTCTGCATTTTGCAAAAACTTCCTCGATGTTGAATAGCGTTTTTGCTCAATTGTTTCATGCTTGATTTTACCCATAGTTTGGGCTTTTTTATGATAAAGAGCTTTGGAGTATGGGGCAAATCGCTGACTAAAATAAATAGACCGAGGGCAAAATAGAAAATCATTCAAATAAGTGATCGGTAGATAAGATTCCACCTAACACTTATCGACTTCTCAGCCCTTATTTTTCTTCGCTTTTTCGTATATTTTCTTTTGCTTTTGTACAATTTCTTTTTTTTGCGAAAAATTTTCCCAATCTTTTTTAGGAACACTAGCTGTACCTTTCGGATCTTTAGCCATTTTTTCTAAAACAATGATGCCCTTTCGGGCAATATTATAGGCACCATTTGCATCCCCATTCATAGGGAGGGGGGCATTTTCTTTCACACATCGGCTATCATAAAAAGGAAATACAGGCGAATGAATAAAATCATTCTCGGATGTACCCTTATCTTTAAAATCATCCACAACGCGTAAGTTTAGCATCATTTTAAAGTAATATGTAAATTTCTTTAAAAAGCGTTGATCTTCGGATGAACAAATTTCATTCATTAGATTTGCACACCCTTCATAATCGATTTCTGCGGTTCCAAAAACTTTTTTAAGCTTTTCGTTTAGATCAAAAATTTCACGCTTTCTGTATTTCTTACCCACAGCTTTTTGAGAAGCTGGAATATTTTTGTTAGTCGTATCAGAAACTCCTTCTGAACGTGTCACACAACTACAGATTGTCCATTTGGTTTGCTCGGGCAAATTCTCCTCTCTATGAGAACCTGTTTGGCCCTGAAATTTCTCAAGATCATACGTAAATGTAAAATATTTTTCTTTCTGGTCATATCGAATAGAATCAAACTTTTGAAAAAAATCTTTGATTTTTTCTAGATCCTTTTGGTCTGGATACAATTTTTGGATATATCCCGTAATGGGATCTACTTTTGAGGTGTAACTCGCCGTCACATAAAACAAAATCCCACTTTGCTTTCCTAATTTTTGAAAACTCTCAAATGGATTCGTAAGCTGATAGGCTTGGAGAGGATGCCCCATCTCTTCCGGTTTTTTTCCCTTGAATGCTAAAAAATTCAGCTTATCAATGAGAGCTTTTTCAAATTTTTGATAGACTTGCTTTTCTATCTTGAAGCGTCCCCTCTTAAATCCAAAATTCAAATCCTCCAGCATAACAATGGCATTATGTTCAATGATGAGATTGCATAATTTATGAATAACCTGTGAAAGGTAGCCAGCCTTTAGTTCTTTGATATTTTCAATAGTCTCCCATTTTTCACGAGCTTGCCCCCTCTCCCCTTCTTTTTCATCTAGCATTTTATGATAATCGATATTTTTCTCTGTCATTTTTCCATCCTTTTCGTAACTAGAGACAATTGTATTCAAACTACCCTGTAAATACTGGCCATTTCCATCTTTTAAAATTTCGCCTTGGGAATTGATAATGCTATAATAAAGGAGATGCTTTTCTCCCCTATCTATCCCAATGATATTGGTATCCGGATGCCTTTTTAGCAAAGAGTCACGTACATTTTGATTTAGATTGATAAGACCAATGGCTCGATTATTTAAAGTGATGGGACAATAAAAGAAAAATTTATCACTTGTAAAACGCCTATCTTTTATAATTTCTTTATCATGACTTTGCAAAACACGCCCGATTTCCTCGTTTTCATAAAAGATTTTATTTTGCCTTTCTCCTCCAAGCCTCAGCTTCTCATACTTTTTCAAATATCTTTTTTTAAAATCGTCTATCATTATTTTATTATTTTTCCCTGATATAGGGCTTTCCAGCGTCTCTTCCCAAATTTCAGCATATCTTTTGTGCTTGAGTATGCTCCCTATCTCATGCTTGTAGGGTTTTGGAATAGAACGTTTTCGGTAAAACAACTCCGCTTCACCGTTTAATCGAAAAACAATATTTTTTAGATTTTCTGGAGGAGGGGCAAACAAAAGCTTCCAATACATCGTATGAAGATTTTCACGCCCCTTTGCATGTGGAGAAAAATCTTTATTATAAATTTGAAAAAGATGTAGCTTACCTTCTTCCACACATTGATCAATAAAATTTGAGGCAATTGCTTGAAAAGAAATTTTATATGTGCAAAGATCTATCTTTTTGTAAAACAAATCGATAGACTCATATTCCTGATCAAAAATATCACCATAATCATACATAGCGGTACTTTTATAAGTCTTCAAAAAATGGTGACAAAAGTTCATCCACTTTTTAAGCGCGGTTTCATAACCTAGTTTATCATTAGTGACCTCTTTATATTTTTTTTGAAACTTTTTTACACCAGAATCATTATCATCGTTATACAAATCAAAAATTTCTCGGCTAATAGCAAAATCTTCCATAAATACTTCACCCTTGCCGCCATTGATCACATAGTCGCTTGTTTCTCCAGAACGAAAATGCTCCTGTACACCTTTCCTAGAGACAGTACACTTAGGAATATTAAGGCTTACTGACGATAGGAATTTATATACCATCTTTTGATAGGTACTTTTTGTGTTTTGGAGCAAAGTGAGATTTTTTTGGATGCCGGTCACCTCTTTTTCTAGCTCGCTTATTTTCCTTTTCATATTATCATAAATTTTGCTCCCTTCTTTTTTTTGGGCAAACTTTTCTTTGACTTCTCGCAATTTTTTCTCTTTGAGTGGTAAAGTTTCATCTTGAATAGTTTTTGGGTTTATGTTTTCATCTTGAAATAAGTGATTATGCTTTTTATCCAAAATTCCTAAATAGTAATTTTCGTCTCGCTTGAAGATGACACAACGATTTTCGGCCTCCTTATTTTTATCCCAACCACTAGCTAATGTAGAGTTAGCAAAATTGATCTTGTACTTTTCCAGCGAATACGGTTTTTTTGTGAGATAATTTCGGGCTTTATTATAAAGACGGGAGATATGCAACTCTTCGTTTTCATAAAGATGAAGCCAAGAATTGATCTGAGTTTTCCAGTTTTCGTCTTGATTTCCCGAGTTCAAAAGATCTTTCTCATGAATCCTGAAGTTTCTAAAGAAACGAAAGGCGTCATTGGCTTGCTCAAGATAGTTTTTGATCTTAGCTTTGGCATCGCCTTCTGTGGAGTTGCCTTCTTTGACTGTATTTGTACTCTTTTCATCAGATAAACTATCACCTACTAGCTTTTGATTTCCATCCAAAAGAGAGCTTTCGGATATTCCCTTCTTGCCTCTGGATTCTTTGCTCTCTTTCATCAGCTTTGTAAACATATAAGAAAAATAACTCAGAAAAATGTTATCTTTTTGAATCTTTTTTTCATTTATTTCATATGTCTCATAAAAATCTTTCTTATCAATTTTTTCCCTAAAAGCCGCCTCTAGCTCGCCAATAGTAAAAACTTTTCTTTTAGACGCTTTTTGTTTACTTTTGTCGTCAGGTAAGGTATTCATATACCATAAGTGGATCGCATTCCATTCGCTGGTTAGCTCTTTGGAAATAGAGTTGATATGTGTTTTGCTTAAAAAGATATGAGCCTTTTCATCTTGACTGTAGCTCTCCTCGAAAAGATCCGCAGGTTTAGCAAATTGACCGCTTTCCTCTTGTTGAAGGGCCGTGTGGATTTTTGCTTCTATCTTTAGAAAAGACACTAGCTCGCTCACGAGCTCCTGATCGCTTGTATATGCATCAATAAAGTTTTTTTGACGATCACTCAGAATTTGCTTATAGAATACATTCAAAGAAGGAAAGGATTGCCCACGTTTCTTATTGCTCTCTGATTTTTGAAACGCAAGATTGAACAGCTCATTGAGACCCTTTATTTTTTCGACACCTTCTTTTGCGGGCCTGCCCCCAATCATCTCATTATAGCGATCAATGCCCGCTTGCGAAAAATACTTCCAAAAATAATTCTGATTTAAAAAATCTTTTGCTGAAAAACCCAAATTTTTTTCGACTTCTTTCAATTCTTTTTTCCAATCCCAACCGTTTTTTTTCCAAGCCTTTTGATTTTCTGGCTTGGCTATAGATTTTTGAATTGTTTCCCACTTTTCGATATTTTCAAAATGAAAAAAAAGATTTTTTCCAAACAATCGATCTGCAACGGAAGTGGATAAAAAATGCCAGCTGTAGCTAGCTCCGGTACCCTTGATATCGTAAACATTGGCCCTATTCTCATTAAAACCGCTAAAATACGAATGAAATCTATCAAAATATCTGATGATTTCAGAGCGTTCCGGGTCACCTGCATAATATGCGCTGGCAATTTCAAAAATCGAAGTTGTTCCTTTATATAAATTTTCTACAACATATTTAGATATGTCGTTTCCTTTTTTGGCCACTTCATTGGGAATTTTTGATAACAGTTCTTTTCGAAAGATTAGAAAGTTTGTTTTGAGTAATTCGACTAACTCTTTGGCCAATTTTTTCTGTTCTTTAGGCAATTCTTTTTGTTGTGTCTGTGAATCTGTATTTTTTGATTTTCCTTTTTGTTTTTGATCTTTTACTTTTTTCCAGGAGTCGTACGTTCGTTCGATTATTTCTTCATAATGCCTTCGCTCATCTTTTCCGATATTTTCTTCAGCCAAAGCAATGTCCAAAAATTTTCGATGGATATCATCGATGAGTTGTTTGGCTTTTTTATATTTTTCTGCTCGTTCTTCATCTTCGGCAACAACATATTGTAAGGGATTTTCACTCGTCCCCTGTGTTTCATGTAGCTCTTTTGTTTTGCCGACTGGCTTCAATTCAAAGCGAAGAGTCTTGCTCACTGAATATTGATTTGTGAATTCCGAAAAATGTTTTTTCATTGTTTTAATTACCTTTATGCTTTAGCTCAGATAAAAGGGAAAACCGTCAGTAACAGTCAAACGTTTAATTTTTCCTTGTATCTATCTATACATATACACTAGGGGTGTGACATTTTATAAAACGATTATAACCTTTTTTATATTGTCGCAACAAAAAGTAACAACGGCGGATAAGACGTCGATTCAAGGCATTCTCTTGCTTTTCTGTTTTCTGTAACGGACCATGAGAACGGGGTTCATCACTCGCCATTTCTCATTCTCCATTCTATATCCAGCTTTTCACCTTGTTTTTACATTTTCATAAATAGAAATACGCTTTCCGGCAACTGTGACTTGAAAAAGCTCGTAAACAATTTAATTTATGTGAGTGTGGGCGGGTGGCATTCCCTCTTGGGGGTATCAATGCCTCCCAAACAGAAAAGATATGGCAGAGAATAAACAAGCAACTCATCCAATTCCACGGGAAATACAATGAACAAAAAAACCACCCAAGCCGAAAATGGAACCCGTCGCCATTTAACACAAATCCAACGCACTAACATACAAGAAGCCCTCAAAAGTGGACAGCGCGTAGTTCCCGTTTCTGTGGAAAACCAGATGAAGGAAGCCTATCTGGACTATGCCATGAGTGTCATCATTGGCCGGGCCCTTCCTGACGTTCGAGATGGTCTAAAACCCGTACACCGGCGTATACTTTATGCCATGAATGAACGGGCATGGCGTCACGATAAACCCTATGTCAAGAGTGCAAAGATTGTTGGGGAAGTCATTGGTAATTATCATCCACATGGCGACTCAGCCATCTATGAAACACTCGTTCGGCTAGCCCAAGAATTTGCCATGAGCATACCTCTAGTCGACGGGCAAGGAAACTTTGGTAGCATAGACGGAGATAGGGCGGCTGCCTATCGTTATACAGAGGCTCGTCTAACAGGTATTGCAGAAGAGCTATTGCGTGATATAGACAAGGAGACAGTTGATTTTACTCCAAACTTTGATGTCACTCGTAAGGAACCAAACGTCCTTCCTGCTGCTTTTCCAAACCTCTTGGTCAATGGTTCCAGTGGTATCGCTGTTGGCATGGCTACAAATATACCCCCACATAACTTAGGGGAGGTTGTTCAAGCTACTCTAGAACTCATCAAAAAACCAGACATTACCGCTAAACAGCTGATGAAATATTTACCCGCTCCTGATTTTCCTACAGGGGGTATCATCATCGGTGAAGAAGGTATAGAGTCTGCTTACACAACAGGAAAGGGATCTTTACGTATACGAGCTTGCACAGAAATTGAGGTGGGAGCCAAAGGACGTGATATCATTGTTATCACAGAAATACCATATCAGGTAAATAAAAGAACTCTACTAGAAAAAATTGCAGAACTGGTTCAAGGCAAAACAATTGAAGGAATAGCTGATATACGAGACCTTTCCGATCGCCATGGTATACGAGTAGAAATTGAACTCAAGAAAGAAGCGAATGTACAAGTTATACTCAACCTACTTTTCAAACAAACCCAACTACAAGTAAGCTATGGCATCAACCTTCTTGCACTAATAAACGGACAACCCCGTTTACTCACTATTAAAGACGTTCTCGCTGAATATGTACGACATCGTCGGGAAGTAATTATTCGTCGCACAAAGCACGAGCTACAACAAGCTGAAAACCGAGCTCACATTCTAGAAGGAATAAAAATTGCTCTAGATTTTATTGATGCTGTTATTAAGGTAATACGAGCTTCTAAAACTGTTGAAATTGCCCGTAATGGCCTTATCGAAAAATTTAAACTCACAACAATTCAAGCCAATGCTATTCTAGAAATGCGCTTACAAAAACTAACCTCTCTGGAAAGCCAAAAAATAATTGATGAACTAGAAGTACTCAAAAATAAAATAAAAGAATTCAAAAGCATTCTCAAAAACGAAGAAAAACAATACACCATTATGTCTGAAGACCTAGGAAATATCCAAAAACAGTATGCTTTTAAACGTCGTACAGAAGTAAACAAAAGTTCCATAGACACCACAGACTTTAGTGTGGTCGATCTCATTGCTGATGAAGAAGTTGTGATCACCCTCACAAAAGATAACTTTATCAAGCGTATGCCTCACGACTCTTTTCGTCGACAAAAGAGGGGCGGGCGTGGCGTGAAGGGTGGTGTACGCGGAACAGATATAGTACAAAGCATGTTAGTTGCTTCCACGCATGATACACTCTTATTTTTTAGTAATCGAGGTAAGATTTTTGCTATGCAAGTTCATGAGTTGCCAGAGGCCACACGCGAAGCCCGAGGCCGTTCTATCAAAGCTATGATCAATTTATCCGCAAATGAAACGATTTCTGCTATGGCATCTACGCGAACTTTTGATTCAAACGAAGTGATTATCATGGCTACAAAAGATGGCATACTCAAAAGGGCAGACATCTCAGATTTTGCAAATACAAGAAAGGGCGGTATCATAGCCATTGGTATGAGAAGCAATGATGAGCTTATCAACGTACGCCTTGTGAACCCAAAAAAAGATATTATATTATGTAGTCGTATGGGAAATGCCTTGCGTATCCAACTCGCTAAAATGCGAAGTCAAGGACGGTCGGCCACAGGTATCATTGGCATTCGTTTATCCGCAGAGGACTCTGTAATTGGGATGGATGTTATCGAAGATGAAAGCTCTTTGTTTGTGATTTCTGAAAAAGGTTTTGGAAAACGTGTCGCTTATAGCAATTTTACACCCAAAGGACGAGGCGGACGAGGTATGACCTATCTCAAAATCATAGGCAAAAACGGGCCTGCTGTTCGTATCAGTAGTATCTGTGAAAGTGATGACATCGTAGTCATTGCCAAAAGTGGAATGGCCATCCGTTTGTCTGCTAAAGATATTTCTCTGATTGGAAGGGCAACCGTTGGTGTAAAACTTGTAAACCTAAATAAAGACGATGCTATAAAAGATGTCGGTCTCATTGCACTGAATTAAAATCAAAAGCGATATTGTGTGTGATGGTCTGGCGTACTTGTACTGTCTAAAAATTAAATCTCCGGAAGATGCTGAAGAAAGCATTAGCACTTCCTAAAAAAGCAACAGCGGAAAAATTGAATGAATTTACAATTCCTAAAGGGACGGAAATCTATATAGGGTGAGTAAAAAATGGAAGACAAGGTGCGTCACAAATATTTATTAAAGATCCCGAAATATTAAAATGGAATTTTAAAAAGTTATTTCTTCACTAAATGACTTGATAGATTTATTTGAAAAACATAAGGCGACTGTACATGCAGACATACTACGTAGCTATAAACAGTCTTTAGAGTATTTGTTAGAAAATCCTAGTCTCATTTCTAATGCATCTCATAGAAGAAATAATTCATGACCTTAAACCATATGCTTTTGGAGGAATGGGAAGTCTAAATGATCTTTGTTTTTGCAAAGAAAATGGGCATTATATCGAGGATGAAGATACCGCTAATGAGATTTTTTCCATTTCACGAAAAAAATTACAAGAAAATTTACGTTGAGCAACTGAGGTGGTAGATGGATTTATATAATAACTTGCAAGGCATTAAATCATATATAATGAAAGATCAGATAAGTATAAATGATTTGATAATAATTAAAGGCCCTAAAGGTAATTACAATGATTAGACAATTGCAAAAAATTATATTTTATTACACGCTTTTGTCCAGAAGAGACGGAGTAACGAAAAGAGCGAAACGGGATCGTTGTATTTGAGATGACCCCCATGCCTCTGTAGCACATAACAACAACTGATCGTGATGGGAAGAGATACTATTTTTCAAAAGCTCTTTGGTAAAAGCATAGCCGATCCTCATACTGGCTCCTGTCACGAGGACCCAGTCTCGCTCCTTGCTCTTTTGGTTATTAGTATTGACGTTCAATTTCAATTTGAAAAAGAGCCTCCGTCACATTGCTATTGTAATCTTCAGCCTTCACCTTTACTGTATTGATACCATGGGAGAAGTGAGGGAAGCCCAGATAATAAAACTGTTCCTGAAAGACATCCTCATAAGATAGCGTCCCCATATACCAATGCCCATTCTTATACACAAGTTCTTTAAAATGTCGATGCTCTTTTACATTTTGATTGATTTGCCAAGTTAACTTATAAATGCCCCTTGTGCTTTCTTTTTCTGTTCCCGGATCTTTAATTTCAACAGCAATGGGATGATTTTTTGTGAGACGAATCATATGGTATTTCTTTTTCGAAGATGATCCTAATAATGGCAAACGCGTGACCTCTCCCTTAACTAAAATAAGCAACGCCATAATCTGTGGGGGATGGGGGTCCTGAACAGATGGGAGATAGGCAAGAGGGTTCAAAAATTTTCGCCCATAATCTCTGGATAAATAAAAATGCAAATGATACCCGCTAGAACGCCCTGTGTTACCTATCTTACCTATGACAACATCATCTGGATTTTGGATATTTCCTTCTCTATAAGATTCAGAATCATAAGAAAGATGATAGTATCCACTCCACCAACCTTCCCCATGATCTAGGATAAGTATATTTCCTGAGCCTCGTTCGGCCCTATAGGGTGTATCTTGCCCATAATGACTATACAAAACTTGCCCTTTTTCCAAAGGGTAAATCTCTTTTTCAATACCAGCAATATCTAGTCCATTATGGAAACGAGTTTTTCTGGATTCGGCAAAAGTAGAACTAATATAGGGTATTTTAGGATAAAACTCCTTGTATACAGGCCATCTAAAATTCAGTACTCTTTTGGGTTGATGGGAGGCTTGTTCATATAATAAGCACGAAGAAGCTGTTAAGAAGCTAACAAAAAAGGACAATAATAAAACGAATCTAATAATATAAAAAACTGCTGACATATTTTTTAGATCAAGTCCATATATATTATATACATACCGAAAGATTGCATGCAACCTTCTTATAAATAAGGTTGTAAATTCATTTTTTGATAGTTCTTAAATTCATATAATGAAGGCTGGACAATAATACTCAAAAAATTAAACTCCGGTTTTATCCCTATCCCACGCTTATATGTGTGTTATCATATGAAACAAATAAAAGTCAGTTACCATTCCCAAGGACATTCCCAAGGAATATTATTTTCAAAACACTATAAATAGATGATTTTTCGCCAGAAAGTCACCCTGTTTTCATTTTTCAAAAGATTATAAATCAGCTTGATTTGAGGATATTGTATGAGGCCTACGGTGCAAGAGGGGAAAAGTATATGATCCTAAAATAATGTTTTCCCTTTTGGCATATCGCTAGATGCAAGGTCTCACAACTAGTATACAAATGGGAAAATGAATACAAGAAAACTTGTGTTATTTTATCAGGCAAAAGTAAAATTGATACAGGACAATCCCCGTCGCTTTCAACGTCGCCATGTTGATATTTTAGCACAACTTTTGTAATCAACAGCCGATTTATGTTCACGAATAAAACTTTTATCTGGTTCGGAAATTCATGGTTTAAACGGTACAAAGATAAGCCCATTCTAGCTTTTCTAAAATGCATACAGTAAAAAAATGAGAACAAATTAAAGCCAACTTGAGAATGAGATGCTTTCGATTACAAGGTTTGAAGAATGTCTAAGTCGAATTTAATTTTATGGTATAGGGCGTAATCTCATACGAACAAAAAACAGGCTTTTTACCTTAAATAATGACCTAAACGAAGAGGACTCTTTGGGTTTATTATTGTATTACAAAAATAATCGAAATGAATATTGATAGAGAAGCTACAAACGAAATTCTTGGTGATTACTGTCCAGTCCTCAAGGTGTGTATCGTGTAAATATTCAGCTCGCTTTTTCTTGATTGTCGCTTTGCCGGAATGCCTAAGGGCGGTGGACAATCTTTTTTGTATGTCTTCTGCTCCTAATTTCAGTGTAGTAGAAATAGCTGGAACTTCTGCTCCATACTTTCGACCGGTTGCAAAATCATATTCTTTTTCACAAGATCAGTCTGAATACCAACCTGAAGTGGACTTTGTTCTGCCACCAACCACCATTGGTAATTTACATGTTTTGCAACGGCTCCAAACGAGATATGGCTGTTATAAAAGTGGCTAAATTGGGTAATGGATGCAAAATTTTGTATTGAATAGCTAATTCTTGGATATGAATTGTGTAACAACGCTGTTTTTTATTGTAAAAGTTTCTCTGGAGTGGTTTGTATATCTGCTAAAAGAGGGACAAGGTAAGGGCGCGTTGTTAGGGCAGGATGGGGTAGTATGAGATCTGCTTTGTTTAGGTGTATGTTTTCATAGCTCAATATATCCAGGTCAATCTCTCTCGGTCCATAGCGCATACGCTTTTTGCGTCCAATTTTTTTTTCGATTTCTTTGAGTTTTTTGAGTAAATTTTTAGGAGAAAAAAGAGTCCTGATTTGTATAACTTGATTCAGAAAATGAGGTTGATTTTCGTTAATAAGGGGTACTGTTTCCATAATACAAGATACCTTTTGAATTTCGATTTGATCAAATTGAGAAAGTAGGGCGTGGGCTTTCTCTAAAAAAAGAGCACGGTCTCCTATATTTGAACCCAAAGAAAGAAATGCGGAAAACATTTGATATCAGTCTTTCTCTTGAATTTGATTTTTTTATTCGTTCCTTTACTTATGAATTCTTTTTAATAGGGACTTTAGTTTTTTCGCCTAAAAAAGAATTTTCATATTATGCTCACTATGAATCCTCACCAGAAAGTTTGATTCGATAGTCAGGAATACCCTCTATATTGATTTCTTCACACATCTCTCGCAAACGGCTATATATTCTTCCCCCAGAAGTATCTTTCCAAAAAGACATATAATGGTTAGAATTGATAATGGTTAGAAAGTTATTTTCATATCGAGTATCTATAATATCATAAAGTATAGATTGGACCCATTCAGTCCCGTGATAAATTTCAAAATCATCAATGACCAAAACGCTAACAGTGGCTAGTTCCTTTGCAATTTTATCTCCATCACCATATACTTGTGAATTTGGATTGTATGTGGAGCGTATTTTAGAGAGTATATCCCTATTAATCTTTGCGTAGCGTACAGGGCTTTTATGAAAGCGAATGATTTCATTGAGTAGAGTACAAGAAAGTAAGGTCTTTCCACATCCTATCCCGCCACTAAGATAGATCCCTCTCCTTCTGATTTTATTTTCATCTCCTTTGTGGAAATTATAGATAAATTCTTCTGCACAACCTATAGCGTATTTCAACTCATTTTCTATAGGTAGCTCTTCTAGAGAAATGTCATCCAGAAAGCAACCAGCATATTTATAGGGTATTTGGGACTTCTTTTCCAATAAACGAATACGATCTATAGCTAAGCGTGCCGGCCGACATTCACAGGGAATAATGCTTTTTTCACTGGCTTTGTAGCGTTCATAGGGCAGATAACAATGTTCATCTCCACAAACCTTCGCTACACAGGGACACAGTATGAAGCCAGAAATTTTTTGGGTATGGTACTCTGGCTTTTTATAATAAAAGCCTAGTCCTAAGCATTGGGAACAATTTGAAACAAGAGGGATGCTCAATCTTTCTATAATTTTTTCACTAATGGGTTTTGATTGATTCGTAAAATAGTGAGTATCTCCTTCCCTTTGCTCTCTTTGATAGGAAGAAGAGAGGGTATTGGGTTGCAAGGGGGGAGGCTTATCAGAAAAAGACAATCGTTGGTGTTCACCGGCTTTAGCCGGTGGTTCTAAAGGAAAGGGAGCGGGGCTGTGAGAAGGTTTGACCATAATGGATTGCGTCTTTTGTACCGAATCTATACTGGCAATGAACAAGATTATGAGAGGAAGATATTCATTATCTGCTACATTGCATCCATCATAGAAAAGAAAGAAGACGAACACAAACATGCAAGCATGTTTTCTCTGAAATATGTAGGAATGATTATAAAGGGAAGAAAAAAATCTATATGACTACATTTTCAGCTAATTTTATTTCAATTCTCTATAGTAGCTTCTATGTTGGGCAGACGGTTTTCTGGCAACCCGTAGTTTGGTTCCGATTTTGAGCGAACGGAGCTCTTAAATGTGAGTAAAACCAAATCAATGCGTCTATTATAGGCATCGAACTCAGGTGTACCTTCCTTAATGGCGGCTATGGGTCGATAAGAACCATAGCCCACTGTTTGTAACCAAGATGGCGGGACACCCTGCTGTTGCATAAAGGTGGCTGCATGAATGGCGCGAGCTGAGGAAATATCCCAGCTATTTTGGTAGAGGCGCTCTCTACTTTTTTGGGTACGATTATTTGAAATCGCTTCATCTTCACCGGAAGAAGAATGTCCTTCCACACGCACATAGCGTCTGAGATCTTTTGTGAGTTTGGATGCCTTTTGTAAAACCCTGCGAATATCGGGGGTCAGTAGGGCACTACCCGGTACAAAATAATCAGCACTAACAAGGGAAATGATAATACCTCGCTCATCCTCCGTAACACGTATTTTTTTTGTTTTGATTTCTGGCTGAAATATACTACGGGCTTGTTTTTTCGCTGTGGCTAGTGAGTTACCCCGGGTTTTGGAAGGAAGAGTCTCTAGACTCAGTCCCATTTCTTCTAGATGTCCTTTAAAAAGTGTTTGTCCACCAGTAAATAAGCCTAAGCTGTTATTAAAAGCAGAAAGAATCAACTGGACTTCTTGAGGAGTTGCTTTACCCGTAGCGTAAAGTAGAATAAAGAGGCAGAGGAGGAGAGTGACCATATCAGCATAAGTAACCATCCATCGTGGAGTTTCTATCGCTTTGTAGCGACGAGTTTTTTTTATAGCCATTGTTATATGTATTTACTATCGTATTATTTATGTTTCTCTTGGAGAGATTTCTAGGAATTCCAAAGTATTTCAAGCAATTTCTGTTGAACCGTTCTGTTTATTAGGGCGAAATTGTGTTTTTACCAGTGCAAGATAACGAAAATGACGATTCAATTTATGACTCTCCAGAGCATCTAGACAGTCTTTTCTGGGACCATGCTTGGCAACCATTTACACAAATGAAGTTGCTTTCATCTCAGCGGTTAATTGAGCGTGGAGAGGGTGCTTATCTTTTTGATCAAGAAGGACGGGCTATTTTAGATGCTATAGGATCTTGGTGGGTGAACATTCATGGACATAGTCATCCAGAGATGAAAGCAGCATTAAATCATCAGCTAGAAAAAATTGAGCATCTTATCTATACGGGGCTTAGTCACAGACCAGCGATAGAGCTTTCTCATAAATTAAGCCATACCACGGATCATGTCCTCCAACGGGTTTTTTTTTCAGATAATGGAAGCACGGCCGTTGAGATAGCCTTAAAGATGGCCTATCAGTACTTTTGGAATAAAGGGGATACTCATCGTAAAGAGTTCATAAGCCTAGGTGGAGGTTACCATGGAGATACTTTTGGGGCCATGTCTGTGGGAGATCGAGGAGTTTTCCATAGAGCTTTTGAGGGTTTACTTTTTCCCTGCCATGCCCTTCCCACACCATCCTGTCCCTTTATCTACCTACATGAGGAGGAAGAGGCTTTACCCTATGTACAAACGATTATAGATGAATTAGAAAAACGATTGGATCAACACGGGAAGAGAATATGTGCTCTTATCTTAGAGCCTATCATACAGGCAGCGTCGGCTGGTTTTAATTTTTATCCAGCTATACTGCTGAAACGTATCCGGAAGTTATGCGATGAGGCAGGTATATTTTTAATTGCAGATGAGGTTTTTACTGCCTTTGGCCGGACGGGAAGCTTTTATGCTTGTCAACAGGCTGGTATTTGGCCAGATATTATGGCCCTAAGCAAGGGGTTATCGGGGGGGTATTTACCATTTGCAGCAACTTTAACAACACAAAAGATCTATGAAGGCTTTTATAGCGATGATCGTGAGCATACACTTTTTCATGGGCATAGTATGACAGCAAATCCATTGGGTTGTACCGTAGCCATTACCAGTTTATCTATTTTAAAAAATGGTGGTCTTGAGAAAGCTCGAAAGTTAGAATATCTACACAAAAATTTTCAGAATGAACTCAAACAGAAAGTTTTATATAAAAAAATAAAAGAATGTCGCTTCCTAGGTTCTGTGGGTATAGTGGAGCTTGGGGGTGATAGTGAATATACAAGTGATTTTGGCTGGAGAGTTATGGAAAAAGCATTGGAAAAAGAGGTACTTTTACGCCCACTGGGTAATGTGATCTATTTGACTCCTCCCTATTGTATTTCAGAAAAAGATCTGGGTAAGGCTTATAAAGTATTGGAGGAAGTTGTCAGTTCCGAATTGGGTTTATAACGTCTTTTCTAACTAAAGAGATGCTTCTAAAGCATTTCTTGGGAGGACGTAGCATCGGCTATACTGATATCTTGTGTAAAGTTTCTTCTCTCGGTTATGATGGTTAGCATTCATTCAAAAGACTTCCCCAGTGCCAGCCTATGTACGCCAAGGTGATACAAGCTATGACACTAACAGTCATATACAAGATTCCTTCTAGTATGGCTCCTTTTTGAAAGTACTCAATTATGTGAAAACTGAAAGTAGAAAAGGTCGTAAAGCTCCCTAAAAATCCAACAAGAAAAAAAAGACGTACATGGCTATTATTTTCAAAATAACTTCCGAATAAAGTTATGAGAAAGGTAAAACAGAAACTTCCCACAGCATTGACGACTAGGGTTGCGGGTAGGTTAGTCTGCCATATGGCCGTAGTGAGCAAAGAAAGAGCATAGCGCAAAAAACTTCCCAAGATACTCCCAATACCTATAAATAAAAAATCAATCAATTGTGGCATAAGATGAATATATTTTATCGTGGTAAATAAAGCCTATTTAGATAGTCTCAATGGACTTTCGAATGGATTTAATTACTATTGACTTTGATTACTGATGGTAACTTTGTAAATACCTTCGATAAAGTTTTATAAAAGTTTCATATAAAAAAATTATATATGAATAGAAAACTTTTCAAAAGCATTAAAAACGTGTGATCCGAGCTTCCGTCTCTAGAGTCCGGTCGTACTCAACATAAGTGTGTAAAGTTTTATAATAGAATGTGCTTTGGTCTGGGCTGAATAAAAACATGATTTTTGTTAGCGCATCGTTTTCAAATTGATGTTCAAAACAAAATAAATTTTCTTTTGAAGATAATTCAGACATACCAGCAACAGCACGGCCACGAATTTCTATTTCTGCCTTTAACTCCATATCAATATAGGTTGGCAGGATGTATTCAATATTTTCCTGTACAGATATTTCTTTACTTTTTAGACTACTTTGGAATGGAATACAAGCACAAAGATCTAAAAAGTTGGATTGTATTTGTATAAAATGAGATTGACCTATAATATAGACATCCACTTCCATTCCATACCAATCTATTTTGTTTGTTTGAAATACATGAAAAGTGTTAATATCTGGGAGTGTTTCCTTATGACCACAGGCATGATAAATATAAGGAGTCACTGTATTATACATTTTTAGTACCTGATAACGACTAGTAGATCATTGCTTTATTTTTTAAGTAGCTTTGTGTGCCCTTATACTTAGGGCGAATAATAAAATCATAATTGGGATAAATGAGACTATGGTGCTTACTTATCTGAGGGACCTTTGTCCAAAATAGGGTGGTCATATAAATTTGATTTATCCTATCAGAGAATCTAGGGCTTGGGGAGTAATTTTTTTGAGCAGAGTTTGAAAAAATGAAATATTTCTCTACTTGACCTATAGAGACATTTCCTCTCCCGCGATATTCTCTATATGAAAAATGCTTTGTATAATACATAAAATTGGCTTTGGCTAGTGTAGAAAAAAGAATATTTGTTTGTTTATAAGCCTTTCTCGTAGGATAAAACCAAGTAATCAGCAGGCCTCCTTTTTTAAGTGTGCCTTGAACAGATAAAAAAAATTCATGGGAGTACAAATGATTAATTTTATCTGTATATAAGCCTGGTAAATCCATGATGATTAAGTCATATTTATTTTTTGTATGTCTCATGAAATTATAGCCATCTGTCTGAAATAATCGAAGTTTTTTATCCAAAAAAGAGTTTTTATGATACTCTTGGAAAAAACGGTCATTTTTTGCGTATTCTTGAAACTCTTTGTCAATGTCGACCATATGAATTTTTTGAATTCTATTACCATATTGTAAGATATTATTGGCAGCTATAAAATCACCTCCACCAACGATGAGAACAGAAAGTTTTTCCTGCGGCGAAAAAAAGGCTAAGGGCACATCAACAAGACCATCATGATAAGCGTGTGCCCAGCTATCACAAGCCTGGACATGATAGTCAAGGTTTACACATTGTATATTTTTCCCATTATAATAGAATTCGTATTTAAGCACATTTGCATATTTTGTTCTTATATTGTCTTTTAAATAAAGTTTATGAGTTGGGGCATTATGATATAAAAAATATCCTTTGCGTAGTATCCCTTCCGAATACATTTTGTACAAATCTTTTTCTAAAAAAAGGAATGTTAACAAAGTCCCTAAAACGATTATAGAACAGACATTGTAGACAGTTTTAATTTTTTTTTGGAATTCATTTTGGAATCTCCAGAGAAAATAAAATAAAACGAAAAGATTTAAGAGAGCGGTGATTATAACGGTTTTATACAGACCAAAATAAGGATAAAAAATAAGCCCGTAAATGAGACTTCCAATAAGGGAGCCAAAGTAATCAACACCAAGAACTGTAGAAAAAGTATCTTTTCCAATGAGGTCCGTTAGGAGGGGAATTTCAATTCCTGAAAAGATACCAATCAGTATGATGGGAGCATGAGAGGCAATTAAAGCAATGAGTTGTCCATGACTGTTTACAAAAAAAAGGGAGTGAGCTTGTGATATGAATAAAACAAAAATAAAGCCTAGTATTCCAGATAAAGAGATACCAAGCTCCACAAGGACGAAAATGTGATGCTTTGATTTTATGGTAATTGAATTATAAACAAGTGCACCAATTCCAAGAGAAAATAAAAAGAGACCTATCGTAATAGAATATCTTTCTACTGTACTACCAAAACCAATTGTAAGGGTTTGAGAAAAAACAAGTTCATAAATAATACTACATGCAGCAACTAGGAAGGTTATAAGTAAACCACTGAAACGAGAAAGATGCACAGCGTAAGGTTTTTATAAAGTAATTTTACTTACAAGCAAAACTTGTGGTAAGCTATGGTATAATACTCACGGTTTGATCTGACATTTTGCCGGTAAAGAATATAAAAAGGAGGACATAAATATGTCAAATCAAGTTGTGCTAAGCATATATTCACCTGCACGGACTTGATACATGGTGTTCGGTTAAATGATGGATATTGATGGATATTAAAGAAAAAAGTTAGTGGAGCTAGAATGGCAGGCGAATGTCCCCATATCTAAAAAATTTGGTGATATTTATTATTCTGTGGAAGATGGATTGGCAGAGTCTCGCTATGTTTTTTTGGATGGGAACCAACTCATGTATCGCTGGAAAGAAAAACAGGAGTCCAATCAAAACTTTTATATCTGTGAACTAGGCTTTGGCAGTGGACTAAATTTTTGCATGAGTTGTCAGGCTTTTCTTGAACAAGCCTCCTCAGAGAAAAAACTCCATTATATTGCTTGTGAAAAATACCCTCTATCTACCGAGCAAATGGCCAAGGCTCTGTCTGTATTTCTAGAGATCAAACCCTATGCACAAGAATTCATCTGTGACTATCCTTTTCTTATAAAACAAAATATGATCAATAAAATTGAGTTAGATCAAACAAATAACTTTCCAAAACTGTTGTTACATAAAGGGCGTATTTGTTTGTATCTTTATTTTGCAGATGTATCGGTCTTCTTTACAAAAATGGAGGCTTTATGTCATAAACAGGACTTTAAAGTAGATGCATGGTTTCTTGATGGCTTTTCTCCTCAAAAAAATCCAGCCATGTGGACAAAAGAAGTCTTTTCCGGTATGAAAATGTTTTCTAAGGAGAGTAGTAGCTTGGCCACTTTTAGCGTAGCGGGTCAAGTGAGACGAGGTCTACAGGAAGCTGGTTTTTGTGTAGAACGCATACATGGTTTTGGAAAAAAACACCAAATGTTGCGGGGAAGAAAGCAAAACTAGAGAGGAATTGGGCGTAAGTACAGTTTAATTTGTCTGCTTTCCTTTTTTTTTCTGAGTACAATTGTTAAAAGCCTTTGTTGGGTGGGACTTTCTATTGTGAAAAAGGTAACATTTTCTTTTTTTCTGTACTGTATAATTTTCCACCCCCGTTTTTGTACATTTTTTTTATAATAGTTGATTATCTTTTGTAGAGATGCGGGGCTTTCGAGAATTAGAATGGCCTCCTCGTTTTCAAAAAATACATGGCTGGAGTAAGTAGCGGTCCATATTAGCCTTGCATTGGGATAGAGAAGATATTGAGAAACAATATTTATGTCTTGGTGATCAGCTTTTTTTTTTAGTTTGTCATGCTGACTTTCATTCGGAACAGAATGAGTCATAATCGTTACACCGTTTGTTTTTATTGTTTGGCTAGGAGTCAAAAATGGTAGATTGCAAGTGGCAAAGGCTAAAAAGAAAAAAGAAAACAAAACATTATAATTTACGGTCATATAAAAACTATGCAATTATTTATCTTGGGAATTATATATAATTTCACCCATGTCCCTTATTTCGTGTATTCCTATCCACTCGCATGGCCAGCGTTCTGTCATCAGACTAACTCCTCTAGCAGAACGCGCCCATATTCTTGTGTGTACTATAAATCGTGCAAGGAATTACGTGCAAGGAGTTATTTGTGTGAGTTCGTTTTTTGACAGTACAATTACAATTTTTATGTGACTATTTTTTTAAAAGTTGAGTAGGAGAATTAGATAAAAACGATGTGGATAGTTGTATGCGTTCTATAACCTTAGAAAAAAAGCCTTGTCTTTCCTCTATCTCTAGTAATGCCATGGTGGTGTCGTCCTCTAACCTTGTACCCCCTCTAAATTCATTGAGCTGTTTTTCTAGTGAAGTGATTACACCTTGTATTGGTAGTGTACTTGATTCAAAAAGGAAAGTTTTTAACCTTTTTTCTGTAAATGGCACATTATGATGATTGAACGTTTCTGTGACACCATCAGAATAAAGAAATAAGCGATCTCCCACAGCAATTTTAATTTTTTTAGCCTGTGAAGAGATTGGTAATATACCAATCATTGGTTGAAAACTCTTTAGCTCTATTAGTTCTTTTTTCTTCGCTTTAAAAAGCCATGGGCTTGGGTGTGCACTATTGATGTATTCAATTTCTTTTCTTTTTGTATTTATAATAATTCCAATTAAAGTCAAAAATTCATTCCCTTTATAGCGTTCCATGAAGAACTGATTTACAATACCAATTGTTATACTGAGTTTTGCTCCTCCAGATAAGTGAGAATGGATTATCGAACGTAAAGAGCTAACTAAATATCCTGTTCCTAAACCATGACCACAAACATCTCCTAAGAAACATGCGACACGATCTCTATCGAGAGGAACTATATCAAAATAGTCACCGCTTACAGATAGTGCTGGTTGATTACTATAAGCAAAAGTTAGACCATCACACTTCTCTTTCTCTATTTCTGGTAAACTACGTTGTACTTGTCCGGCTATCTGTAATTCTCTAATACGCTGTCTTTTCTCAATTTCACTTATTAATATCATATAATTCCTGATTAAAACATTTACTAGACGAGCTGCTTCACTTAAATAGCGAGTTTCATTTATTTTTAAAATTGTATTTTGTTTTTTATAGCCGATGAGCAACGCTGCTTTAATAGCGTTATCATCGTTGTTTTGTTCTTTTTTACGCCACAAAGAAGCTAATCCGGAAGTTTTCCCTTTTATACCAATAGCGACCATATAATTATTTTTGAAAAGAAAGTGAAAAAGTTCTTCGCGTATTCCACTCCCATAAGTTAAATAGTCTGTCACAACAAATTCATATTCTTGCAAATAACGCCAAAAATGACTATCTGGAGGAAGGCGGCGGACTGTGTTTTTCTTAAGGTGTAGGTCTACAAAAGCATCTTCTGAAAATAAAATATCTATCTTGTCAATTTCTAGTACGCTTTGTATCTCTTCTAGAAGAGTTTCGACAGCTTTTTGGATTCTGCGGTGAGATGTTATAACAGAAACCATTTTCTGCAAGGAGTTGTCTAATTTAGGATCTGTCCAAAATCGTCCCTTGCCTAGGCGTGATGAAAGAGCATATCTAAGTGGGTCTAGAAAGAAAATTAAAGTTAGTATAAAAATAACCTGAATAATCCATTCGTGTTCTTTTTGTTGGCGAGTGAGTAAAGCATTTTGAATGAGAACGACAAGCCCATATATTGCTGCAAAGAAAGCCCCTTGTAAAAAAGCAACAACAGACTTTGAAAAAATCACCTGAAAGGGTGTAAGCTGTAGACGGTAAGTTCCATATATAAGTCCGGCTGGGAAAATGAGTGTAGCGAGAATAAAGTACGGAAAAATAGAATAGGAAACTAAAGAGGTGAAATATAAAATTGTCAGCAAAAGAGGTACAAATAAACCCAATAGACTTCCTAAAAACAAACTCCATCTTTTAAAATTTTCAATAGAATCTTTTGTTCTTTTTAAGGCACGAATGAGTTGTAAAACTAGCAAAATAAAAATTACAGATACATAAATAATTGTTAGAATGAAATTTAAATTTGTAATTGTTTTGATATTGTCGCGTCCTATGTATAATAGTAGAGACAAAAAAAGAACAAAATTTACTTCTCCCATAATCAAATAATTTGAAACATAACGGCCAGTTGTTCGTAGGGCCATATTTAAGAGAGCGGGAGCAAGGAGTAGGCAAGCTATTTGCCAAGTGAAGAATAGATGATTGGAAAGAACAGAAATTATAAAAAGAAGGTAAAAAGCACTTAGAATTAAAGTTACGTTAATTAAATGAATGTCATGTGTGTTATCGTAAAGCCAAAGGGAGCATAGAAAAAAAAGAATAGAAGCTATAATTACATATGCAAAGTCGAAAAAAATATCCCAAAAATGATTGGGAATGAGTTGTAAATCTTCCGTCCCTGCGTTTGTAGCAATAGAAATTTTCTCTTGTTTCGAATAATAATTAGAAACATTTCCTGGAATTTCACCATTGATATGTATGAGTTTATTCCCTCTAGGAGCATGAAAAGTTTTACCAATATGAATAATACTTCCATCTGGTGTATAATAGAAGGGTAAGCGAAAGCCGTTCTGAGGTATGGAGAAACTATACAGGGTAATGAGAATAATAATAGCGATAGGATAGGATAAAAATTTAAGTTTCATAGAATTTAAGTATCATGGATGGGAAAAGCGAGCCATTATATTTTGTGTAAAATGAGACCTAAATTTACGAGAGAGTTTTCTGTTTTTCTATTTCTCTTATGGGAGAGGTTTTATGATTTTTTTTCTCACGACGACTACTATTATTATTTTTAGGAGAAAGTTGTAAAAAAGGAATACTGCGGAAAATAAATTTAACTGACGTATCTGAAGTCAATTGCAGGCTCGTATCATCTTGCCCTAACTTTTTCCTTTTCATGTTACTCTTCTCTGTGCCGTAGACTATTTCAAATTCTTCGCTTGTAGAAAAATTAATGTGTTTCGTTTTTTCATCGACTTCAAAAAAGAGAGATTTCATAGAAGAAGAAGCTCTATGCCAATCTTCATTTTCTTGCATATGTTTCAAAAGGCTAGCCAAGCTAATATTTTTACGTAAATGAATAAAAGAATACAGTTGTCCTAAAACACTATAAACAAGTATACCAGTTGCTCCATTAAAAACTTCACAGATCAAAGCCATGAATAAAATTTTTTTTTGATCTAACTTGATAAATTCAAATATGAGAGGTGGTAGATCCCCTTCTTCTATTATACGTTTGATGGTGAAGTCATAGAGCTCAGGTTCTGTTGTGTTTTCCAAATCTCTCTGTACTTTTTGTGCCATTTGGAATTCACGATCATATATTCGACTATCAATCACACGGTTAGATAGTATATAATTCTGCACTATCAAGGCCGACTTATGTTTAAAAAACTCCAGTGCTTTTTCGGTATAAAGGGGACGATGTGTTTCTTTTGTCATAAAAAAGCCTAAAACAGAGCTACGATAAAGTAAGGGGTGTACTGTGTTGGCATCCAAATTTTTCATCTGTTCTTTTACATCTTTGGGAAGTAATTTATCATTGATAGATATGCTCTTAGGCGAATTAGATAAAAAAGAACAAAGTTTTTCATAGGATTTACGATGGATAATACTCTCTTTGACAAGCTTCCTTTTATGATAATGATAAATGCGATATGTTTTTCGTTCTACTCCTATAATAGCAATCGAGGCAGAAGAAAAAGAAAGCCAATCAATAAACGATGGGAAATCTTCGTGAAGAAAAGTTTCCATATCCAAAGAATGGACGGCTAGGTCGATTTGATTTATGTCTATGCCGAACAGAGAAAGATAGTTGTTTCTTTCCAAAAATTTTGATAGCAGTTTACTTCTGATTGGAAAAAGGATCAATATCGAAATTAATATGAAAATAGTAATTACAATTTCATTATAGATAGTGATATTTTTGGGTACTATCCAACGAATTAGGTAAAAGTGAAATACAATAATTAAACCAAAAACTAAGGAGAGAAAATAACGATAGAAGCGTGCCTTATTAAATTTCATTGTATTTTTATATGGTGAATTAAGTTGTATATTTTGCATTTAAACGTATATAGTTTTCATTTAAATCAGATCCCCATAATGTTTCGCTGACTTCACCCTGCCCTAGGTAAATGCACATTTGAACTTCATCATTCTTTTCCAGATAAGTTTTCATATCACCTATAGAACTCTCTCCTTCTGGAAAAAGGCGATGAGGACCTAGATAAGCTTGAATTGTATTTTGGGGAATTGGTTCTTCAAATACTTTTCCGATAGCCATGAAAATTCTTCCCCAATTTGGATCACAGCCGTAGATAGCTGTTTTAAAAAGTGGACTGTTTAAAACAGATTTTCCTATTTTTACGGCTTGAATGCTGTCTCTTGCTTCTTTTACTTCTAACTCTATTATTTTTTTTGAACCTTCTCCATCTTTTATGATCATTTGAGATAGAGATATACAAACATCTAATAAGTTGAATATAAAATTAAGACTAGTTTCATCTATACCTATCTTAGTTAAAAGATTATTTATATTTCTTTTTTTAATCTCTGAAGAATAGGAAAGTTGAGTGAACTTACGAGCCATTTCAGAAGTAAAGTGAACTTTTTGACTAGAAGCTCCATTTGCTAGAAGAGCTACAGTGTCACTTGTCGAAGTATCTGAGTCTACGGTAATTCTATTAAAACTGAAATTAACAACAGTCTCTAATAGAAGTTTTGCACTTGGAGCTTCTATTTGAGCATCTGTACAAATAAAGGCAAGCATTGTGGCCATATTAGGTTCAATCATACCGGCCCCCTTAGCAATTCCTGTAATGCAAATACCATCTTTTGTATGGAGACTCCTTATCTTTTGGAAGGCGTCTGTTGTACATATAGCCCGTGAAAAAGCAGCGAAATTTGGTGTTTTTATCTTATTTGAAATTTCACAACATGCTTCCAGCATACGATCTCTATGGCTATCTAAGGATTGTCCAATTATGCCGGTACTAGCAGGTAAAACTTCTTTGGGTAAAATCTTTAAATTTTGAGCAACAGTTTGGCAACAATCTTGCACAAGTTTTAAGCCAGATATGCCCGTGGCTGTATTTGCGTTCCCAGAGTTTACGATTATAGTACGAATTTTGCTAAAAGCAGCATGTTCACGACCAATAATGACAGGCCATCCTGGAAGATTATTTTTGGTGAAGACAGCTACTCCAGTGCATGGGAGTAAACTATGGATCACACCAAAGTCAAAAACAGATGGGTCTGGTTTTAAACCAATATGCCATCCAGTAGCAGTAAAGCCTTCTGGATATTGTATATGCATGGGAAGCCTTTCTTTTTACATATTATTTATGTTTACTCAAATAATATGTAAAAAGGGAAGAGGGACTAGTTATAGCACTATAAGAAAAAACACCATCTATATTTGCGATTATACCTGTCGAAAAGCTTTTTCCAACTTTCATAGATATTATAGAAGCAGTTATACCGGGTAAGTTTCCCTGTATTTCAAGTTTCATAGGTTTTTTCCCTTCTTTCCGTTTCATTAAAAAAAGGTATTTTTTTTGGGAAACTAGGTTTAGGATTTGAAAATACTCTAAGACACCATTTCCTGAATAAAGAAATCGCAACGTTTTACAGGAAGCTGAATGTGCTTTTGGAAAGAAAATTTTATAGGGATTGTTTTTTGTACCTTTTCCCTTCCATTTTTCTTTTTTTGATGTACAAGTTAAATCAAAATTTATTTGTTTTTTTTGAGCATAAAGATAACTTGAAGAAACAATTATAATTAGAAAAAAGATTGTGATCTGTTTCATACAATACGGCTTAATGAAATGGAAGCGGCCTTTGAACAAGCAAGTTTAAGAGCATTTACATTTTTATTCACATCAGTTGTTTTAAAGCAATTAGAGCCGGTAACAGAAATATCCACACCTATTCTGGATAAGCGCCCTATATTATCAATGGAGATACCCCCATCTATTTCAAGTAGAATGTTTTTTTCATCAATTAATTTTTTTAATTGAGATGCTCTTTTATAACTAGATTTAAGAAATTGTTGCCCATAATAACCTGGTTCCACGCTCATCAATAAAATCAGGTCTATCTCATCCAGCAAAGGTTCTACAAGATCTACAGAAGTACCTGGGCTAATTGCAAGCCCAGCTCCAATTCCATTTTCTCGTATGGATTGGGATAGGCGTACAGGGGCATGGGTTGCTTCTAAATGAAATGTAATGAAGCGAGGCTTTAGTGGGAAATATTTGGGAATTTCCTTCTCAGGGTTACTAACCATAAGGTGTACATCTAACGGTATTTTGGTTGCTTGAGAAATTTCTTTCGCACAACCCTCACCGAAGCTTAGTTGTGGCACAAAGTGTCCGTCCATAATATCTAAATGGATAAAATCTATAATGTCAGGATCCATTGCTTGGAGTATTTGTTTTAAGTCGATCAGTGTGGTAGCCAATATGGATGCACTTATTTTCATTTTAAGGTTAACCTAGCTTTTCAGGATGGAAAGATTTTGAATAGATGGATTCTCCACCACACTTCGCCGTTACGCGTACAGAGTTTTGTCTATAAAAGAGTATGTCAATTTCTTCATCTATAGTATGTTTTTGAGTGGCAAATACAAAACTGTTGCTTTCCTCTTGGTCCTTATCTGTATAAATGGGAGAACTTTTGATTATGCAAGGTCCCTTTTCGTCTAACCTTATTTTGATATGCTCGTAGTCGCTAGGATATTTTTTTTCAGGTATTTGATAATAGACATCCAATAGGTAAGTCTTACGTTTTGTTCTGGCTATTCTTTTGATTTGGCCTACTTTTTTCCCTTTTCTGAGAGGAATTAAACGGCGGATACGGTAGTCGATCTTTTTCAGATGAAAATAGTGAGAGATAATGCTTATATTTTGTCCAAGCCATAAAAACAGCTTATCCCTGCTTAAGTATTTTTTTTGCAAAGATATTTTTTGATCATTTTTTTGTTCGTATTTAGTCTTATCATGAATGGCTGCCAATAAATAAACATTTTCGTTTACACCAATAAGGGATTCAGCTGGAGGGAATTGAGCAATGATTGTGTTATGTGGAAATTGATTTGTCCGAATTTTTCGAATAGGAAGAAGTGTAAGACTGTATACTTTACCATTTGCTGGTAGGCGTTGAAGAGAAGAAACAGCACTTTTTATATTTGCACGATATAAATCTGGCATTTCTAGAAAAGGTTTGGGTTGATTTACAACGAGACGAAGGTAGGCACGTGGTTTAGCAATTTGTCCCGGAGGAATACTCTGCGAAATAATTAAACCAGAAGGCAACTCTTGATATTCACGATGAGTTAATTTCACACGTAGATCAAGCCTTTGGATTTCGTTGTAGACATTAATAAAATTTTTATTTATAAAGTTGGGGACAACAAAGCTTTTGGTCTCATTCCCTCGCAAATAGAATATGCAAACTCCGGCTGTAAGAAAAAGAGATAAGCAAACTCCTAGCTGAATCACTAAATAAAATAATTTTCTTTTCATGACTATTCTTCACTAACAAGAACAAAGGAGATAGGAAGAGTAAAGAAAGCTTTTGTCAAGGTGATTCTATTTTGTTCTAAATTATGCATTCAAAACAATGTATGGGTAATCTGTCTTTGCCTACTTGATGACAAATATATTGACGCCAAAAATATGATTGTTTACGTTTGTACATTATGTCTCTACTTTCTAACTTATTTACGTCCTCTATTGGGCGTAAATTACTTGTAGCTATTTCTGCACTAGGCTTGGTCTTTTTTTTGTTTGGCCATTTAGTTGGTAACTTACTCATTTTTGCAGGTCCAGAAGCTTTGAATGATTATGCTGTCTCTCTTCGGAGTTTTCCTATTTTACTTTGGATGGCGAGGGTAGGACTTTTGTCTATTTTTCTGCTACATCTGTTTATAGGAATCAAACTTAGGATGGAGAATAGACGCGCTCGTCCTCAAAATTATGTTTATCAAGGAACAATTCAAGCCAGCCTAGCCTCTCGCTCCATGGCCCTTACAGGTTCAGTAATGCTTTGTTATGTTGTGTATCATTTGTTACATTTTACTTTTGGTATAGCTCATTCCGAAAACTTTTTAGTGAAAGACGATCTAGGACGTCATGATGTATACAGTATGGTTATTTTAAGTTTTCGACAGCCTGTCATTGCTATTGCATATATATTTGCTTTATTTGTGACCTTCTTACACTTGAGTCATGGGATTCCTAGTCTTTTTCAATCTGTGGGTTGGAATACACCTTCTAACATAAGATTGATTCAGCGGATAGGTAAAACGGTCGCTTTTTTCCTATTTTTGGGTTATGCTTCTATACCCGGGGCAGTATATTTTGGCTATCTAACTCTTCCCTAGTTTGCTTTGAATGAGAAGAGTGGAGAGGTTTTTCTAAAAGCTCTAGTGTAGCTTGATTTAAATTTAATTTTTGGGCTGCGTCTTTTCCTTTTTGAGACATTTTATTCCAAGTCTTTTTCAAAATGTGCTGTACTTTTTCTGAGCTATGTTTTCTAGAAAAATCTTGTAGATAATACTGTAAAAATACGAGGCAAACGACATCCTCTATATTTTGGCTGTCTGAGTTTTCTTTTTGATTTAATTTTTTCTTTTGCAATATAATTTTCACTTTTTCGATCATGGCTTCAGAATAACCTACTTTTTGTAATATCTTAGCAGCTTTGCTGGCATGAAATGTATATAAATATTTTCGCCAGGTGAGATATCCAACTCGACCTTCCGGATAGTTTGCACGAGGGACTTCCCAGCGTTGTATATGTTGAGAATGTGTGGCTAATTTTAACTCTTCCGATGCATTCGGAATGAATCTTTTTAAACATTCACTCATTCGATTGGAATATAGAACTTCTTTTGCATAGCTTCTTCCATCGTGTATTTCTTGATTTGGATCTTTAGAATTGTTAGCATCAAAAAGACGTAAAGCCTCTTGAAGCAAGGAAGGTTTTTGATTTGTCATGTACCCAATTTACCCAACAGATCTTTTTTTATGGATGTAATAAAATATTCCAGAAAAAGTGAGAGCGATTCCAAAGAGAGATTCAATAGGGCGATCATAAAGTGTAATAAGTAAAAAAGAAATTTGAATAACAAGAACAATTCCTAAGACAAGAGGCAGAAAAGGGACACGAAAACTGCGAGTGATATTTGGCATTTTGTATCGTAAAATCCAAACAGACGTGAAGGTAAGTATATTAAACAGAGTAGAGGTAAAACTGAAGAAATCAATCATTGTTTCATAGGAATTTTCAAAGCTAAGAGAGCAAAACAGGAGAAAAGTTGCCCAACTAGCTTGTAATACGAGAGAGGTGTTTGGAGTTTGATGTTTAGGATGTAGCTTTGCTGCTGGTTGGAAAAAGAGACCATCTTGTGCCATAGCATACCATGTCCTTGCCTTTACCATAATTTGTGTACTAACATTCCCAGCTGTGCTAAGCAAAACAAAGGCAGATAACAAGATAGCACCACCAGCACCCAAAGCAGATTCCATAGCACTAAGAGCAATACGTTTGTGATCAATTACAATTTGTGTGGGGCCAAGCTGAGAAACGTATCCAGCATTCACAAGCAAATAGATGCTCATAACAATACCAATTCCAATAAAAAGAGATAAAGGGAGTTTACGTCTTGCACCTCGTACTTCCGTTGCGATGTAAGTGGCCCCTTCCCAGCCACTATAAGCAAAAAAGGTATAGCGCATGGCTTGACCTAAGCCCAAAACAGTTACCCAACCCCATTTTTGCGGCCAGAAATTATTTTGTAAGTTTTGTGTATCACCCCCTACTTGAAGAAAAATGAGACCCATTATAGTGAGTGCAAACACCTTAAAAAAACTAATGATATTTTGTAATATACCAGATAAAATCACGCCAAAACAATTTGCAAATGTGAAGATCCAAATTAAAGCTAATGCAAATGATAATTGTGAAAAGCGGCCTAAGGAAATATCGATACTTTGTTCCAGAAGTAGTAGGCCATATTCACTAAAGACAACGGCAACCGCTACAATAGAAGCTGTTTCACTAACAAAAAACATAGCCCACCCCCGTAGAAAAGTTATAAATTCAGGATAGGCTGCCTTTAGATAGATATACGGACCGCCTGTATTTGGAAGAATAGCGACAAGTTCCGCATAACATAATGCCCCTAAATATGTTGAAATGGCACCGATGACCCAAGCCAAAAAAAACAAACCGACACTAAGTTGTGCTAAGGGGATCTGATGCAATTCATAATTCTGCGATAGGTCTAGACCACAGACAACTATAAAAATACTCCCCGGTGTACGAAAAATACCCGAACCAATAATGCGACCAATAACAATGGCAACGGCTTCACCTAGATTAAGACCCTCTTTAAGCTTTATTTCTTTCCCCATTTGTTTTTTTATTGATCCCTCTTGGGACTGTTGCGAAGAGTGAGAAAGGCGAAATCAAATGCCGTAAAATGCCGATTTGAGGCATTTTGGACGGATATTTTCTTCCTTTTCCGTATTTTATGTAACAGACTCCTCTTGTAAAATGACTAGTCATAAGGTATATGATCAGAGGGAAAGAGAAACTTTTATTTGGAAATACTATCTGGATTTCTAGGAAAAATTGGTAGCACCTCTTAAAATTTACTCTCCTCCAATAAAACTAGGCGTTCTTGGAGGTGGTCAATTGGGACGTATGTTGATACCCCCTGCCTTACGTTTGGGTGTGTCCTTACACTTTTTAGATAAAGATTTATCTCCCTGTCAGGGCTGTGTACCAAGCTTCCATATCGGCTCTATTACAGATCCAGAAACCGTACTCCGTTTTGGAAAAGGATTGGATGTTTTAACTATTGAAGTGGAGAATGTAGCAACACAGGCACTTTGGGATCTAGAAGAAAGAGGTGTACTTGTTCGCCCTTCTGCTAGAGTGATTACTCTTGTCCAAGATAAACTTAAACAAAAAGAGTTTTATCGAAAGCATGCTTTTCCTACAGCCGACTTTTTGCCCATTATCCAAGGAAAAAATCTTTTTTCACAATTACAATTTATGCCTGCCGTACAAAAACTGCGTTGTGGTGGCTATGATGGTCGCGGAGTCAAAATTATAACGAGTAAAGACGACACTCTCTCCGGTTTTACAGAACCATCTTTGGTAGAAAGAAAAATTGATTTTATAAAAGAAATCTCATTGATTGCAGTGCGTAATCAAAAAGGAGAAATTGTTGTTTATCCTCCAATAGAAATGGTTTTTCATTCTCAAGCTAATGTTTTAGAATATTTGCTTAGTCCTGCTGAGATCACTCCTAAAATCGAAGGGAAAATTTTTGAAATTGGTAAAGATTTGATGGAGTCCTTGGGTATTGTAGGTACTCTAGCTATAGAGTTTTTTCTTACATCTGAAAATGAATTATTTGTGAATGAAATTTCACCAAGACCACATAATAGCGGACACCATACAATTGACTTGGCTGTAGTGTCGCAATTTGAACAACATATGCGCTCAATTTGTGATTTCCCTTTAGGCACTACAAATTCACTCCAGCATGCTGCCGTCATAAATCTTCTTGGTAATACAAAGCGGATAGGACAAGTTCATTATATGGGGCTTCAAGAAGTTTTACAATTACCTGATGTGTATTTACATCTTTATGGAAAAACACAAAGTGTCCCTCTTCGTAAATTAGGCCATATAACGATTCTTTCTAGCGATAGAGAAAATATCAGAAAAAAGATGAAACAAGTTATGAAAATAATTCAGTTAGGATTGTGTGGAGTTGATTAGATTTTTTATGATATGAAGAGAAGGGTTCGTTTCTTCGCTTGCTTTATCACGTTTCTTTTTTTATTTTTTTCAGAAAAAATATCTCATTTCCCTATTTTAATTTCCCTTGGGCTAACTTCCCTTTGCGTGTTGCATTTTTTAACATTTGAAGCTGAAGAGCTTTTTTCTTCTCAAGAGATAAAAAAATGGAAATCTTTTTTTTATCTCTCGTTTCTTTTTTTCTCTCTTATTTTCACTTCGTTTTATTTTTCTGATGATGCTTTACGTCATATTCATGATGGCTATTACTTATTATCAAATATCGATGTATATAAGATTCCGCCAATGGAATTAGATTCGATTTTTAATGGGAAGCAACCAAATCATCCTGATCTTGGAAGTATTTATTTCCCTGTAACCCAAGCCCAAGCCGTACTAGGAGCTTTTATCTCGAAAAAATATGGGTTCCGTTTCATTTATATACTTTTTTGCCTATGCTTACTTTGCTTCATTTATTCTTTCTCTAACAAGCGTTTGCTCTCTCTGTGGCAAGAAATTTGTCTAACTCCTTGGTTTTTAATTTTTATTGCATCGCACCACACCGATCTTCAAGGTTTCTTACTTTTGGGTGTAATAGGTATATTTTTACGGTACTTGAAAACGGATGTACATTCTAAAGTTTATAGTTGGAAAGCTTCTTTTGCGTATTGTGGAGCTGGTTTTTTAACTGGTCTCTTATCTGGTTTAAAACCGGAGGGTGGGTGGTATACTCTTTCGTTAACGGTCTATGTTTGTTTCCGACATTTTTTCCTTTTTCGCTATATATCCAAACAGGGCGGGAAATTTTTAGTGAAGAGTATTTTTTGGTTGGGAGGTGTTTTTTTTGCGATTTTTTCCCAATTTCTATTTGCATATTCTTTTTTGTTCCCTTCTAAAGATTCTTTTTTTTCTTTTATGGAAACAGGGCACATTTTTATGAATTGGTTTTTTGCTTATAATCCCATTTTGGGGGTTCGTATTTTTCTTCATGAAAGATCAGAAAATTTAAGACCAGAAATCTTTTCATTCTACCGTGAACAGATCATCATTGTTGCTGTACTCTTTGTATGTCTTTTACCTGGAATTTTTTTTATAAAAAGGAGTCAAAACTATCTGTCTGGATTAAAAGCGATTTTTGTGAAAAAAAATATTTCTGAGGGATTATTTTTATCTTTTTTTTATTCAGGGCTTCTTCTTTTTATTGGAATAAAAGGTACTTGGAATCCATGGTATTTTTTATGGCTCTTGGCTCCTTTGCTAGGAGTTATTTCTTTTCAGACTATAAAAAAGAAAAATGGTGTGAAAAAGAAAGTGGGATTGTATCTCAGCACAATATTGCCTTTATTCTATTTACCAGTTATTTTCTTCCGAAGTGGTTCTCTTTGGCAAATGCAAATATTTTATATTGCTTTTGCCTCATCTTTAGTCATTTGGCTTTGCTTGACAAAGCTTCGTATAAAAATTTAGGTATATTTGTTTACTTTATCAAGTTGTCACTATCTTACTTGTGGGATAGGATTTTATTTGCGAATATCTTATGAAAAATCAAAATCAAATCGTTCGTCAAATTGATCGTTCGTTACAGTCTATTATTGGAGATGAACTGACTATCTTAAAAAAAGTTAAAAGATATATAATTTATAGTCGAGGGAAACGTATTCGCTCTCTTTTGCATTATTATATTGTGAATCTTCTTGGCTATACTGGTGACTTGTGGCGAGATGTGGGAGCCATCGGGGAATTAATACATGGAGCTTCACTTATACATGATGATGTTCTAGACAATGCAGATTTTCGACGTAAAGAGCATACATTGAATTTCCTTTATGGAAATAAAACCAGTATTTTGGCAGGTGATTATTTGCTTGCTTGTAGCTTGCGCCATCTAAATACTCTAGAGATATCAGCTTGCTTACTGCCACTTTTTACACATTCACTTCATATGTTATCTGTAGGTGAACTTCTTCAAATGGAACAAGAACAGAAGTTTCAAATTTCTGAAAAGAAGTATGAAAGAATTATTTGGGCTAAAACAGCCGTTCTTTTTGGCTGTATGACTGAGGCTGCCTACCTTGTAGCACATCAAAAAAATCCTGACACAAAGGAACAAAAAAGATATCGTGAGTTTGGAGAATCTTTAGGACGCTTATTTCAAATACGAGATGATTTTTTTGATTACTTTCGAAGTAAGGCGGTTACAGGTAAGGTAGCGTATCAAGACTTCAGAAGTGGGTTAGTTACGCGCCCTATTATTGTTTTATATAAAAATCTAAACCTAACAAATCGACGCATACTGATGGGTTTGTTAAAAAATGTGGAAATAAGAAATAGTGAAAAAGGGAAAGATAAACTAATGGAACTTTTTGTCAAATGCAACTTACGCCAAAAGCTAGAAAGAGAAATTGAAGAAAATGTACATAAGCTTATGTATTTTTTACGACAACATCCTGAGTCTTATTATCGAGATACGTTAATGAAAAATATGGTGCAACTTTTTGTTACAGAGGTTCACTAATCGTCATTTTTTGTTTTGTATGGATAATAAAGAACAGCAAGTTATTATTGAAGAGGGTAAAGAACTTCATTTAGATTTTACAAAGTGTAAAAATTTTTTCCATATGGAAACAGCCATTGTACCCGTTGTTGTGCAGAATGCTGTCACCAATGAGGTTTTACTCCTTGCTTATACAAATCAGGAAGCTTTTGAGCAGAGCTTGTTTGAGCAGAAAGCTATTTTCTGGAGTACATCTCGTAATAAGTTATGGATAAAGGGAAGTCAGTCTGGAGATTATTTAGATCTTGTCGAAGCACTAGTGAATTGTGAACAGAATTCGCTTTTGTATCGAGTTATTCCGAGGACAGGAGGCGTTTGTCATACGGCAGATGAAAAAGGGCAAAATCGCATCACTTGCTTCTATCGCCGAATCAAACGAAATGAAAAGCCTTTTATTGAATTAGAATTTTTTAAAAAAACTGAGATTGAGAATAGAAAAAAATAAGCATTCAGATGCTATTCTTAATTTATTTTATCTTTAAATAGTAGAGTATTTATTTTGCTTGCTTGGAGGCTTGCTTTTGGAGAGGATGCTACGTAATGTTAGGCAAATTTTTCCGTGCTCTATTCAAAAAATCAGTCGGCGTAGAGGATTTGCTTCGTTATCCAGAAGGTAAACGCATTTATCGTGAGTTTCATGGCTTACGTAGAGAGCAAATGGACCCCGATGCTCTTAAAGTAAATTATCGTCTAAATCGCCACGGCTATCGTTCTTATTTAGTGGGTGGGTGTGTGCGCGACATGATTTTAAAAAAATCTCCAAAGGATTTTGATATAGCTACATCAGCGACCCCTGAACAGGTTCGTCGAGTATTTTCAAATAGTCGTTCTGTAGGGAGAAGATTCAAGATAGTGCACGTTATTTTTCGGGATGGTAAAGTAATTGAGGTTTCGACTTTCCGAAGTTTGCCACGACATCGTCTGCAAAAACAAAAAAGGGGAAATTATCTTATTAGGCGTGATAATCGCTTTGGTGGTCCTCAAGAGGATGCTACTCGGCGTGATTTTAGTATAAACGGGCTTTATTTTGATACGCGCAATGAAAGTATAATTGATTATGTTGGTGGTTTTGACGACATTCAAAAAAAATGCATTCAAGCTATCAGTAAGCCAGATATTTCTTTTCAAGAAGATCCTGTGCGTATGCTTCGTGCCGCAAAATTTGCTGCCCTTTTAGAATTTAAGGTAGCTAGTAAAACAGCATCAGCCATTCGACATCACCGTAATGAGATTCAAAAAGCAAATCGCTCTCGTTTGTTTGATGAGCTTGTTAAAATTTTTCGTACAGGAAAAACAGCACAAGTGTTTAATGTTTTACACGATTTAGGTCTTCTGAAAGCTATTTTTCCAGAGGTTTATTCGAGTTCGTCGGACCTAAATCTTATTTCTTTGAAAGATTCTCTTCTAGGAAAACGGCTTCAGATAGCAGATCAGAATTTAGCAGAAAGGGAGGATTTGACTATCACTATATTTATGGCCTTAATTCTAGCCAATATTGTGAGCGAAATTTTTATAAAACCTGATTTAGTCAATAAGGCAAATTATATCCGGAAGAAATTATTTCCGGTAATAAAACGAATGATGCTTTCTATTCGTGATCGTGACCGTTTATTTGAAATATTTATTAGTTATCCACGCCTTTTACGCAATCCGCGAGAAAAAAATTCTCATCCCGATGTATTTAGGCAAAAAGAATTTTTTTATGAATCATTTATGTTTTTTAAGATATATGCCTTAGCAGAAAATAATGACGAAAATATACAAAAAGCTATGTTTTGGGAAATTGGCCCGCGAGTTTCACCACCTGATCCTAAGCGTGCAATAACGATAGCCCCCATTCGTCGTAAAAGACATCATAGCAGATCTAGTAGTAGTGAGATGTCTTTTCGCTCTAGGAATGAGAAGAGACATTCTCGTTCCCCCACTAACACCACAGGCAGCAAGAAAAGAATCCCGCTGAAAAGTTCTGCTAAGGAAAAAAGAGAGTAGGAAGACTTTGGCTAATCTACCCGCCATAGTGTGTTCATAAAATAATTACGTTCATCGCTAAAAGTAGTTATGTGGTGAAAGCCAGTTTCTTCTGCTAATGCTTGGACATCATTTATGCTATATTTCCAAGAGTACTCTATATGAATAGCTTCCCAAGCTTCAAAATGAAATTCTTTATCTAACTCATGAATGAAATAACTTTGTTTTTCTTGAGAAATAAGGTAGCTTTTCATTGTTTGCTGTATAGGATCATAGATGGCATGGTGTTTAAATAAATTTTGATCAAAATCGCTTCCTAATTCTTCATTGATACGTGAAAGCAGATTTATGTTGAAACGTTTTGTAATTCCATAAGGGTCATCATAGGCTTGCATGAGTATTTTTGGATTTTTTACCTTATCAAAGCCTAAGAAAAAATAGTCACCTGGAGAAAGTAGAGAGTATATTTTTTTGCAAAAAATGGAGGCATTCTCTGCGTTAAAATTGCCAATACTAGAGCCTAAAAAAATCACAAAATTAAGCTTCTTGTTATTTGTAAGTTTTTCTAGACCCTCTTGATATTCACAAACCATACCCTTTGTAGGAAGATTAGGGAAGCCTTTTCTCATATTGATTAAAAGTTCTTCCATTGCTCCATAAGAAATATCTATAGGAGTATATTCAAAATCTAGTCCTATTTTTTGAAAATATTTTAGAAGTATCTGGGTTTTGCGAGCATTTCCCGCTCCAAGTTCAACAAGCGTAAAGGTTTCTTTTTCTAGGTAATTTGCAATATCATGTTTGTATGTTTCTAAAATTTCTGTTTCACAATCACTTAGATAGTACTCTGGCATATCCATGATGTCTTGAAATATGCGACTCCCTTCTGAGTTATATAAATGAGCAGAAGAGATATGCTTTGGTTTGCTGGAAAGTCCCTCATCCACTTCACGGGCAAATCTTTTTTGGATTAAACTCGAATCATGCCTTGTTAATACTTGAAGAGAAGAAGGCATAACTAAATAAATATTATTAAAAAACGTTTCAGAAGAAGCAAAAATACAAGGATAAAAATATTATCCAGAACAAACTAAATTGACTAATTTATTCCTTACAATAATAACTCTATTCACCTCTTTCATATTTTTCCGGAGAAAATCTTGGACACCCTTATTTTGTAGTGCTAATTTTTCCAGATCTTCTTCACTTATATCCACAGGAACAACACTCTTACCACGGACTTTCCCATTCACTTGAAAGACAACTTCTATTTCATCTAAAGTGATTTTTTTAGTTTCGTAAGATGGCCAAGTGGCATAGGCTAAGGAAGTTGAGTTTCCTAAGAGGCTCCATAATTCTTCGCAAAGATGAGGAGCAAAAGGTGATAGAAGCAGAACAAAAATATGAGCATTCTTCTCGCCTATATGCTTTTCCTGATGCGTTTTATTAATAAAAGTCATCAAGCAAGAAATAGCCGTATTAAATGACAGTTTTTCAATATCTTCTGTTATTTTTTTAATGGTACTATGTATAAGACTTTCGATTTTTTGTTTCCTTTCTGCATGAGGTTCTTTTAGAAGTGAGGGATCTATTTCCCTTTTTTGTTCTGGTGTTTTATTATTATCTGGTATTTGTTTTTTTTCCGTTGGCTCTTCATCTAAAACATAAAACCGCCATACACGCATAAGAAAACGATTGATACCTCCCAGTCCTCTTTCAGACCAAGGTTTGCTTTTTTCTAGTGGGCCTAAAAACATTTCAAAGAGTCGAAGAGAATCTGCACCACTTTTCTGTATTATGACGTCTGGATTTACAACATTCCCCAAAGACTTGGACATTTTATTCCCATCTTCTCCAAGTATAATCCCTTGATGAACAAGTCTATGAAAGGGCTCAGTCTGCCGAACATAGCCTCTATCATATAAAAACTTGTGCCAGAAACGAGCATAGAGTAAATGTAAAACAGCGTGCTCTGCTCCACCTATATAAAGGTCTACGCCCTTCTTTCCCATCCAATATGATTCTTTTTCAGGAGAAAAAAAAGCATCATTATTATTTGTATCAATAAAGCGTAAGTAGTACCAGCAACTACCGGCCCACTGGGGCATCGTATTTATCTCTCGTTTCAATTCCTTTCCGTTGGGACCAGAATGATAAAGCCATTCCTTTGCTGTTCCTAAAGGAGAGGTGCCATCTGCTGCCGGTTTATATTCTTGAATTTGTGGCAATTTCAAAGGTAGTTCTGCTAACGGAGTAGGGTGATATTCTCCATTGTTATCATGACTAATAGGGATTGGTTCACCCCAATACCGTTGGCGAGAGAATAACCAATCCCTAAGTTTATAACTGATCTGAGCTTTTCCTATCCTTCTTTTTTCAATTTCTTCAATACATTTGGGTATAGCCCGTTTTGTTGGAAGATTTGTAAGGAAATCTGATTGAATAGTTACACCATAAGAAGTATAAGCATTTGTTGGCTTTTCAATATCTTGCCTCTGAGATCGCCCCTTCACATTTATAGCAGGCCTAACAACTGTTGCTATGGGAAGCTCAAAGACCTGTGCAAAGGAGAAATCTCTTTCATCATGAGCTGGTACAGCCATTATAGCTCCGGTACCATAGCTTTTCAATACATAGCTAGCAATCCAAATAGGAATTTTTTCTTTTGTGAAGGGATGGCAGGCGTAACTACCAGTAAAGACACCCGTTTTAGTTTCTTTTTCACTTTTTATTATACGCTCTCTTTCTGATTGTCTCTTAGTTTCTTCTATATAGTCATTAACTTCTTTTTTTTGACTTTGGCCAGTTAGCGTTTCAACTGAATCGTGTTCTGGTGCCAGCACTAAATAAGTCACACCATAAATTGTATCCGGCCGTGTTGTAAAGACTCGAATTTCATTTTCTCCTTCAGCTTTTCCTTTAGCTTTCCCTTCAGCTTCTATATTTTGTTGTGTTGCTTGTTTTTTTCCCCAGACAGGAAATAATATTTCAGCACCTTGAGAATGTCCGATCCAGTTTTTTTGTAGCTCTATGGTGCTTTTTGGCCAGTCAACATTTTTCAAATCATCTAAGAGGCGTTGTGCATAAGCTGTAATGCGTAGCATCCATTGCAACATAGAACGACGCTCAACAGTATAGCCTTTAGATTCCCACTCTTCCACTTCCTCGTTAGCTAGTATTGTGTTCAGTTTTGCACACCAATTTACAGGGGCTTTTGTTAAATAGGCCAAACGTTTAGAATTGATATAATCTCTTTTCCCTTTTAAATCTTGAATGATAGACTTTGGAATTGGTAAATCGGTAATAGGGAGTGCTTTATTCTTCTTTTCATCATAGAAGGAATGAAATAATTCAAGAAAGATCCATTGTGTCCAACGATAGTATGAAGCTTGAGTTGTATTAATTTCTCTATCCCAGTCGTAAGAAAAGCCTAAAGATTTGAGTTGTTTTCGAAAGTTATCAATGTTTTTTTTTGTGATAATTTCTGGATGTATATCCGTTTCCATCGCATGCCGCTCAGTTGGTAAGCCAAAGGCATCCCAACCCATGGGATGCAATACATTGAATCCTTGCATACGCTTATATCTAGCTATTATGTCTGTTGCTGTATAGCCTTCCGGATGCCCAACATGGAGTCCAGCCCCGGAAGGATAAGGGAACATATCTAAAACATAGTATTTAGGACGACTTATATCATTTGGAGTACAGAATGTACGATTCTTTTCCCAGTACAATTGCCATTTTTTTTCGATTTCTGCAAAAGGATACACCATATCAATCTAGATTGACTATTACTCTAGTCCACATTTTTTTAATATTTTTGGATGTGGTATGTGTCTTTTATCTAAAGAAGAGAAAAACTTTTCGTCTAAATCATAGATTTTATCTTTCTAAGGTGACTTAGTATTGCATCATATAGGTTTACTTTTTTCTTATCAGTTGATAAGTAGGTTTTGCCTTCAAGTACAACTGTTTCTTCTTCTTTTTTCTTTTTTTCAAAAAAGGTAGTCAATTTGTCGTTATTTTTCATCAGATAATTTTCTGATGCGTATATTTCTCCCAAACCATTTACAAATATGGAAACAATCTGGCGTCCGGATGTCGCTCTTACCTGAACAAATCCAAGTATTTTTCTCATAAGCTTTACTTGAGCACCGGCCAGATTTAAAACATCATCTTTTGTTGGATATATTTGTTTATCCCATTGGTCATCTAAGAACAAACAACATTTTTTTATCAGTACTTTTTCTTCAGGGGATTGACCTTCTTGTAGGCGTTTCATTTCTTTGCGAAATTCAGTTTTTGTTTCAAAACTTTTTGGCTTAGGCACATCTTTCTTATTATAGTTTATTTCAATTGTTTTCTTGCTTACTTCCTCAATTGAGTCTTTAATTTTCTTTTTTTGTGCCGAAGTTAGTTTTCCATTGTATAGTAAAAAACTATAGACACGAGCCCACCAAGGTAGATGTGGCAAATAGCTTTTTTCCAATGCCTCTTCCAATTGATCAAGATATACAGGAGGTACATATTTTTTTACTTCTTCTCTTTCTTCTGTACGAATTCTAAGGATATTTTCTAAAACATGTAACAGAAAATTATTCCCATTTTTTTCATATGCTTTAATTGCATTCTTAATAGCATTGCCTATTGCATTCCTATTATTCAATAAGAAGAACATTGTTAAATCATTTTTGCTATAATTGAAATTAGCATCCATTTGGAATGGGTTTATGTAAGGATCAGTACAGCCCATAATACCTGGAATTTTATTTCGTAGTATAAGCAGGATCATTTCACTATTTTCAGAAAACCATTTTTTATTTCTAGTTTGATATAAATCATTTGATTTTTTTAAAATGCTTACCAGAGCATTCAGACTGCTTTGTTTTCGATCTTTTTCTATTTTAATATTATAATTTTGTTTCCATTCTATTAATTTGATGATTTCTGTAACTAGATGAATGAGGTATGGAGGAATTTTTTCTTGGCTTTTTTTTATTGCAGATAAGACACCCTCACTTATTTTTTTTTGATACTCGTCTTGGGTAATTTCATCTACATCCAAAGAATGTTTAAGTATAGTTTCTGCATTTGAATCCCAATAATGTGTGAAAACAGAATGGTTTAAAAATTTAGAAAGAACAATGAGACGCCTCTTAATGTACTCGGCATCTGCAAAATGAACTATATCATAAAAGCATTTTTCATGTATTCCGCTATCTTTTCGTAAATCATTGCATGGGAAAGAAACTAATATTTGTGACCGTATACCATTCATTATAACAGGTTTATATATATTATCAAAAATAATTTGATTAACAATTTGAATATGCTTTTTAGAATCGCTAGGAATAACTCCGATATTTTTTTCATTTAGATAACATCCACGTAAAATGTGGTCAACGCGACCAATTCTTACTTCAGGTTGCCTACTCTCTAAAGAATTTTGCAGCTCCCTAAGAATTGTATTTTCAAAATCTTTTTCATTAATTTTTCTAAGTGCACTCCCACACTCTTCAACTATCGTTTTGTAAGCATTAGAGACTTTATTTAAATTTTTCTCAGTAGGAGCAACAAGGCTAGTCTCAAAAACCAAGCCATTTTTTGTGCTTTTTCCTCTGCGTAAAATATGCATGAATGGATTTCTTTGTGCACATAGAATTAGAGCATTTTGTAATATTTCTGTATCTGTGAGCATGGGAGACCGGTCTGAAATACTACGTTTGTAAATGGCCAAATAGCGATTCAATTCTTGTATTGTAGGATAATGAAGCGTATTTTTGTTCCCTATGCCTGTTAAACTATTTTGTAAGGCTTCATAAATCATAGATAGATTTCTAAGATTTTTCGTGAAAGCTTCATCAGCATTTTCACTTTCCATGCTTGTAGAAACAAACATTTTACGGGCCGTAGCAGGATCTAGTGTAGATAAATTATTTGAAATGTTTTCTAAAGCCATTTGTGAAAATACATCTTATATTTTTATTTCAAATTAGAGTACGTAAGTAAATATTCTTTGAATTGTTTTAGTTGCATAGGAGAAGAAGATAGAGCACGAATCAAAACTAATAATAACAAAATCCCTGCACCATAAACCCAAAATGCAATGCCTATTTTATACTCACTTGTTTTTATTGAAATATGAATAGTCTCTGGTGATAGTAATCCAAAAGTAAATATCCCCAAAGTAGAAAATAAAAGAATTACGGCTATAAGTTTTCGAAATGGAAAATCAATGAAAAGGAAGAACAGATCAAATAGAATAGAAAGGGAGAAAAACCATCGAATGGCTGAGCTAAGCTGTTGACTTTGCTCAAAAAATCTAATCGGATAATAAAACCAAGGATAAAAACAACTGACTATCATAACCAAACAGACTATAGTGTATATAAATTGTATAAGAGTTAAGTTAGCCAAGAATAAAATTAATTTTTTAAAAGCTCTATAAAAAAGTACACACCAATTTAGGAAGAAAACACGGCTTAGGAGGGAAATACTTCCAAAGTTACTTTGCAATGGGTATTTCCCCTCAATAGGATTCCTTTCTTCTGCGTTCATATCTTACTAATCATATATTATGTATAAAAAGTTATTTCTAATTCGACGGTGCTATCCAAGGGTAAAGAGGGTACTCCGATTGCAGAGCGGGAGTGTAGGCCTTGTTTCCCAAACAGTTCTTGTGCTAAATTAGATGCACCGTTTGCAACTAAATGGTGCTGTGTAAAGTCGGATTCACAAGCGATATAAGCTCCGAGTCGCAAGACCCCTTTGATTTCGTCTGTGGAAGGAATACTTTCTATGGCGGCAGCTAACCCATTCAGAAAACATTGAGCGATGGCTTTTTGTGCTTCGGCTAGGCTACTTCTCATAGTCATTTTACCCTCCATCATCAGTCGTTTACCTTGTTCTTGCAGAGGAAGCTGTCCACTAACAAAAATAAGGTTATTCCATGATTTGGCAGGTACGTATGAAGCAATCGGTGGATTTAATTTGGGCAAATCATATCCCATTTCTTGTAATCGATCAGATAAGTTAATTTTATTCAGCTTCATATAAAATTTCAGGCAAATAAAAGTATTCTTTATATTAAGAAAGTAACTGTGTAATATGCTAAATAAGAGAAACAACAAAAAAGTATTGATATTACAAATAATCTTTTCCGTGTAATTGATTTATTGCTTGGGGTGGAAAACATGTGTATGGCAAAAAAATCAAAAAACTAACCATGCATGGGACTGCTACGAAATGCAAATAGAGTGCTATGAATCACCGAGCTAAGGCATTCTAGACGGTTACTTTCCTGTTTTTTTGTGTTTTGTAACAGTCCCTTCTTGTAGTCATTCATCCAAGATTGCTTCAGCTTTTTGATACTTGTACTGCAAACAAGTTCTTTTTCTCGTTGAATGTTTATTAATTTATTCATAATCTACTCCTTTCTTTGGGTCTTAGAGTACAAGCTATTTACATAAAATACTTTCCACCTTCTATTTTTCGCGCCCTTAAAACCGAGGGCTTTGCTCTATGTTTGCCTTGGCAAAGCCTTCCAATCGCAAAGCCTTCCACAGAACGCCATCTTCCCAAAATTAGTTTGATATATGCCCTGCTTAATTTGGAGCAGATGGAATCTTCTGCCTTGGGAGCGTGTGCGTAATTGAGTGCGTAATTGAGATAGAAGCTGACGTGCCAAAAAAGAGGTCAATCGTGTGAAAACTATCGGAACCAGCATGACTAAACGTATGCTATCCCCTGTCTTGCGGGGCTGTAAACAAAGCGCAACCCTGTTCTTCTTCACGATCCCAATACTCTCCATTGTACTTTATTCTGCTTGTAGTTCTGAAAATAGAAAAGTGCCCCATTGGGTCCCTTAAGATTCAAGGATTCGGGTCCCACTACTAACAATGGTCCGGGTCCCATCATGATCACTACCTATGCCCAACTCAAAATTGTTAAAAATGATCTAAGTAAACACTACCGCTTGGGCAATGATATCGACGCCAGCCCAAGCCGTTACGAGGGCGGCTCTAATTGCGTTGGCTATACCGGTAGCAATGGAAACGCAGCCACTTGCACTGGCTTTACGCCCATAGCAAATGGTTATAGAAATAGCTTCACCGGTAGCTTCGATGGGGCCGGCCATAAAATCACCAGCCTCTACATCAAGCGTCCATCTACGGAGAATGTAGGCTTGTTTGCCTTTATCTCCAGAGGTAGTAAGATTAAGAATATAGGTGTGACAGATGCCTATGTAGTCGGTAGAGATAATGTCGGCGGGCTCATCGGGCTGGCTTATGGTTCTGTAACCGAAAAGAACTACTTTGTGGATGGCTATGGCACCAATGGCATTGGCACTGGTGCGTGTTCGGTCAGCGTGTGCGTGTCTCAAACAGCCGTCGGAATCGCGGCCCTCTCCTCCACTATGGGCTGGACGACTGGAGCTATGGGGAACTGGGACTTTGGTACAACGAGTCAGTTGCCCGCGGTGTTATATAGTTAAGCTTGAAAAAGGCACTATATTAAGAAAATGCCATAACCCATACTTCCTTTTTTAAGGAAAAATCAGTCAGATATTGCGGAATAAATTTAAGCCAAGAAAAAGCTTTTAGCAATTTTCTCATATTAAAGCCAGCACCTAGTAAAACCGCATACATCTTATCACCTTCTTGCGTTAAGAGGTGATTTCTTCGTACACCTCAATCATACATTCTTCATGTGACCAATGATGGGTTCAATGGCTGCTCTTCTTTTCATCCACTTGCGTAAACTACGTTTCATTTTTTTCTTCCTCTTTGCGCCAACAATGTGAACTGTTATCCCATCTTTAACTTTCGCTCCTCTATAACCTCTATCCACAAAAACTTCTTTTACGCTTAATGAATTGGGTAAAAACCTTTCTACCTGTTCTATAGGCGATCCGTATGGCCGATCCAATGATAATGTATGCCCATCAAAAGGATTACCGTGTTTTGCCATCGCGCCTAAAACAAAGTTACCTTGACTACTTGTCACGTAACTCGCCTTACATCTAAATTCATACTTCTTATGCGTTTCCCCTTTAGAGATGCATTCTACTTCCGGCGCATGTAAACTATAAACTTTGTTTTTGCTATCCTTGGTTTGATCGTAAAGACGATGAAGAAGACACAAAGAAGATTCATAATTTTTATGTAAATCCATAGAATGCAATTTACGCTCTACATCCCGTAAAACACGGCCAAAATAGGTTTTTAAGCTCTTTTGCTCACGCCTTGCAAGTCTGTATTTACGTCCTCTAAAGTATCGGTTCTGCATTAATAATGACTTTTTAGATAAACGAGAATAACTTTGGCGAAGACGAATATTATTTCTCTTAGCCAGTTCTGACAAATATCGTAAAGCTTTAAAATATAGTTTACCATCTGTTAGATATGTAATGGCCTTCTCCTGAACTGTTGTATCTACATTTACTTTTTGGACATGATGTCTACGCAGTAATTTATTAGAAAGAGCACAATGAATTGTTTCTTCCAAAAGCTTTTCTATCCCTCCCTTTAGATTTTATACGCTTACGCCATCTGCTTAATGTGCTGTGATCACAAGGAGCTTCCTGCTGGAATTCTTGGTATCCGCAAAAGTGTTGCCAATAGACATTTTGAACCCATTTATCTAAAACACTTTCATCACTTTCATTAAATGTGGCTTTTAAGTAATGCAGTCCTACCATCAAGCGGGTTGACTTGGCTGGGCGGCCGTTGTCAGGATAATAGAGTTTACCAAATTCAGTATCAAACTTTTCCCAATCTATTTTCTGAGCTAAACGAAATAAGGGCTCATTACGATTGAGCATACCTTCCAAATTCGTCTTAAACAAGTCTCTTTGATAATCATTTTTTTTTTGAGCTAGCATAGGGAAGCTCTGAAAAATAATGCTTGAAAAACACAAGCTTTTGAACACCTTTTCGCAAAACCTTGCGATTATGGGTACTACTTTTTACTTCAGAATGGCTTATAAATGCGAAAGATCCATAGTATTCTGGTTTTTCAAGGCTGACTATATAGTTAAGCTTGAAAAAGGCACTATATTAAGAAAATGCCATAACCCATATTTCCTTTTTTAAGGAAATATTAGTCAGATATTGCGGAATAAATTTAAGCCAAGAAAAAGCTTTTAGCAATTTTCTCATATTAAAGCCAGCACCTAGTAAAACCGCATACATCTTATCACCTTCTTGCGTTAAGAGGTGATTTCGTCGTACACCTCCATCATTCTTCATGTGACCAATGATGGGTTCAATAGCGGCTCTTCTTTTCATCCACTTGCGTAAACTACGTTTCATTTTTTTCTTCCTCTTTGCGCCAACAATGTGAACTGTTATCCCATCTTTAACTTTCGCTCCTCTATAACCTCTATCCACAAAAACTTCTTTTACACTTAATGAATTGGGTAAAAACCTTTCTACCTGTTCTATGGCCGATGGTAATGTATGCCCATCAAAAGGATTACCATGTTTTGCCATCGCGCCTAAAACAAAGTTACCTTGACTACTTGTCACGTAACTCGCCTTACATCCAAATTCATACTTCTTATGCGTTTTTCCTTTAGAGATACATTCTACTTCCGGTGCATGTAAACTATAAACTTTGTTTTTGCTATCCTTGGTTTGATCGTAAAGACGGTGAAGAAGACACAAAGAAGATTCATAATTTTTATGTAAGTCTATAGAATGTAATTTACGCTCTACATCCCGTAAAACACGGCCAAAATAGGTTTTTAAGCTCTTTTGCTCACGCCTTGCAAGTCTGTATTTACGTCCTCTAAAATATCGGTTCTGCATTAATAATGACTTTTTAGATAAACGAGAATAACTTTGGCGAAGACGAATATTATTTCTCTTAGCCAGTTCTGATAAATATTGTAAAGCTTTAAAATATAGTTTACCATCTGTTGGATATGTAATGGCCTTTTCCTGAACTGTTGTATCTACATTTACTTTTTGGACATGATGTCTACGCAGTAATTTATTAGAAAGAGCACAACGAATTGTTTCTTCTAAAAGCTTTTCCATCCCTTTAGATTTTATACGCTTACGCCATCTGCTTAATGTGCTATGATCACAAGGAGCTTCCTGCTGGAATTCTTGGTATCCGCAAAAGTGTTGCCAATAGACATTTTGAACCCATTTATCTAAAACACTTTCATCACTTTCATTAAATGTGGCTTTTAAGTAATGCAGTCCTACCATCAAGCGGGTTAACTTGGCTGGACGGCCATTGTCAGGACAATAGAGTTTACCAAATTCAGTATCAAACTTTTCCCAATCTATTTTCTGAGCTAAACGAAATAAGGGCTCATTATGATTGAGCATACCTTCCAAATTCGTCTTAAACAAGTCTCTTTGATAATCATTTTTTTTTTGAGCTAACATAGGGAACCTCTGAAAAATAATGCTTGAAAAACACAAGCTTTTGAACACCTTTTCGCAAAACCTTGCGATTATGGGTACTACTTTTTACTTCAGAATAGCTTATAAATGCGAAATATCCATAGTATTCTGGTTTTTCAAGGCTGACTATATAGGGATCGCTTTGAGTTTTTCGTACGACTAGTCGTTTTGTTTGGAATGGATAAAAATAAGCTAGAGTCGTGGATAAAAACGAGATTTGTGTAGATAAAACAAGTTTTGTGGATAAAAACAAGCTTTGCTTGTTTTTACGATTGAAGCGGCGATTCTGGTGAGGACCGGGCTTTGGTGGGTAGAAACAGGCTTTGCTTATTTTTGCGATTGAAGCGGCGATTCTGGAAGGGTGCGGAAAAAGGCCCTTGAATCGCCGATTTAAGGCATTCCATGCAGGTATTTTCTTATTTTTTGTACTTTTGCAAAGCCCCTCTCTATTTTTACTTTTTCATGGGGTCGCCGTCGCCTTCATGGTGGATGAAAGACAGCATGCGTTGGCATTCCGCTTCTGAAAGACCGGTCATAGAAGAAATTTGAGATATGGAATGGCCATTAGCGTGCATCTTTTTAAAGATTTCTGCCTTACCTTCTGCCTTACCTTCTGCCTTGCCTCTGGCCTCACCTCTAGCTTCTGCCTTTTCCAATTCAGGCAAAACGTATTTTGTGATGTCTGCAACTGCTCCCATATCGAATATCCTCCCTTCAAAGGCAACTAACCTAGTTTTAAGCTCTTCTTCTAGTATGTCGACGATTTTTTTATCAATAACCAGTCCTCTTCGTACATCAGCTGGCATGGTAATCTTCTTTTTATCTTTAACAAACTCTGACAAGAAAACACCATCCAGGCTGTCATTCAGTGGAGCTTCCTCAATGTTTAAAATGTAAACCTTAAATGCTTGGTAGTCGATCACATAGCGTCCTTTTACTTGTTGAGATACTTTGCTTGTAGTCTCACTTAGAAACTTCGATGGTTTTTGTGATACTATCAGGCTAACAGTACTGTTGGCTTCATTTGCTTTCTTTTCCAAATTCAAGTAGCTTTGATGATAGATCATGGCATCTCGAATATCTGAAATAGAAAAGCGATCACGAAAAGACTTATAACTGACTAAATTATATTTTTGAAAATAATCTAAAAGATGAAACTTCTTGTGCATGGCATGTTTTGGCTGTGTTCCTTCTTGGGGCCGTTGTAAAGCACCTCCCCCTCCCTCAATAATCAATACATCCAAGCGTCTAGGCTGTTTGAATAACTCGACTTCTGTGAGTACCTGACAACCTAACGCCTCAAAAAACTCAGTGCATTGTATCTTAAAGAAGGTATCGAGGGTAAGGGTTATCTTTTTATTTGTGGCCATGATAACTATAGGAAAATCGTATCTTATTAACGTAAGACTACAAATCAGTGTCTCTTATGTTCTATATAAACGTTTCCAAATCTCATTTGACTATATTTTTGATGAAATACTGTATTGCCTTTTTTTTCGAGAAATGAGAAAGTAAAGTTTGTTGCACTTTGGACTTGAATTTACAGCCTTTACTACAAATCCAAATTCATCTTAGAAAGAGAGTCAACCCAAACAAATGAAAACTGTACCAATCGATAAATATAAAAAACTTCGGATGCAAATGGTACAAAAACAAATCTATGCAAGAGGGATCCACGATACGCATATCCTCTTTACGAAGTATTGGAGATGATGAAGGGGCTATTGTGAAATGAAATGTAAAGAACTGTAAATCAAGCGTTATAAAATGTCGATTCAAGGCGTTCTATGCATGTATTTCTCTTGTTTTTTTCGCGCCCTTAAAATTGAGGCTTTGCCCTAACCTTACCTTGGCAAAGCCTTCCAAGCAAACCCCTCCCACTTTACTTATAAAAATAACGGTTCCCCCCCGGAGTCTTTACATCCACTGACGCCCCCACTAGTGCGAGGATGACCCTCCCACCATAAGAATATGGTGCACCTAAAACTAGACTCTCGTAAAAACTCTCATTAATAAAGTATCCATCCATAATGGAATAGACAACTCACCGTGATTTCACATGAAAATCACATATCGCATACTATTTTATAAATACTCTTAGCAAGGTAGTTGTAACGTTTTAGAGAAGTGAAATCTTTTGCTCCTGAAACGATCTCGTCGTAAGGAATCACTGTACCAATATCTATTTTGATCTTTATATCTCTATTTAGACGCGTGATTGTTTTGCCCTTAGGGAGAATGGCGTGCGTATTGTGTAAGCGAATAGGTAAAATATCTGCTCCAGAATGATAAATCAGATAGCCTAAACCGATTCGAAAAGGCTTTATTGTACCATCAATAGAGCGACTTCCTTCAGGAAAAATAAGAAGTGGGGCTCCCTCTTTTGAAAGGAAATCAAGTGCGGGGCGGAATATTTCAGAATAACCCGCGTTATTCGTTCTCTCTATGGGGATTAAGTTCAAAAAGTTACCAAAGAACGTTGATTTCCAAAACTGATTGAAAAAATAATCTTTTGCCGCAAGTATGCCCAAATCTCGTCCGTACTTTCCTAAACTATGCCAAACAGCTCCATAATCAAGGTGACTGGAGTGATTGGCTGCAATGATGACGTGATTATTATTGAGAGGTATATTATCGCGACCTTGAACTTTTACCTGAAGAAGTCGGCGATAAAACCACATTTGCATCTCATATAAAAAATCACTACTTGGATCACGAAGAGACTCAGGAATTCGTATCCCCTCTTGTGGTAGGAGTTTATTTTTTCCTTTGTTTTTATGGTCAGCTAAATAGATACTATTTACAAGTTGATGATTCTTATCCGCTAACATCCATTTTTCGACTTCTTTTTCTAAAAGCCTTATTTTTTTGACTTCTTTTATCCTTTCAGGAGAAATTCTAGCTCCATAGAGAAACTCCAAGTGATCACTGACCATTTGTAAACATTCGGAGGGTTCTTTACTCAAGTCCTCAGAAATTTTTTTCTTACATAATTGTTCTAATTGAGAGGGGAGCTTTATACTTTGTTTTAGCTTGTGTTCTTTGTTTTTTGGTACTATATTTTCAGCAGCACCTAAAGACTTATCTTTTCGAGATTCCCAATTTCTTTTTAATGAACGAGAAGAGATAAGTCTTTGAAAAGTTTTTTTACTTCTGATAAATGATAATTCACTAGCAATACTAAAAGTTCCACGTATGAAGGAATTGAGTTTTTGTGGTATATTTTCGCCTTTTAATAATGTTTCACTACCGGCTGTTATTTTTTCTAGAGAATGGAAACGTTTTTCTAAAATTGGGAATATCCATTTATCTAAAGCCTCTATGTGTATGTTGGAAAGATAATTCAAATAATCTATACTATAAGGAGCAAAATAGAAAATATCTTTTTCACTTTTCGGAAGTTTTTTATATAAAGCCTTCGTATTATCATTCAGAAAAAGGGGATATTCTTCATAAGTAAAGGGAAAAAATTCTTGAAAAATTTTATTAATAACAAGACTTTTTTGATAAGATTTCTCAAGATGAACACGAGCCTTTTGTGTTAGCTCTGCATTTTTAGGAGATAGCTTTTCTATTTTTAATTTGTCCATTCGTTGTCGTACTGCAGAAAGAATTTTGAATGTACGAGGGCTTGAAAAACGATTGAATCTATTTTTTGTTACTCCGTATGGTTGCAGGTTACGTTGACTCCAAGAAATCAATCCCGTTTTAGCATGGGACTTTTCGTTACGAAAATTTTGTGCGATCTGCATAAAAGTAAAAATAGTGGCGGAGTGATTTTGAGAGCCTATTGATAATTGATATATAGGTTCATGCTCATTTCTCAAAAGTGCACACATCGCTAAAATCGTACCGGAAGCCACGCTATCAACAGGAATGCAGTCCAGTAATGCATTAGCATTTTCTGACCCTTTTTCTAGTAGTACAGATGGAAACATCCGATGGCCTTTGACAGCCAGATAAAGTAAAGGGGCTGTACCTTGAACGCCCTCATTCCAACCTTGGAAAGGATGTTGAATAGATGATTCTACGATGGAGGGTCGTACGATGGTTGCGTCTAATTGTTTATTATAAGATTGAACTAAAAGTTCTGCTAATGTTTTTGTGTAAGTATATACATTGGGTCTTTGAATTTCTTTAGCCTTCCTTTGACCTAACTGAATAAGTTTTTCACGCAACTCGACAGACTGTAAGTTTTTAGCGGCTCTTTTTACAAGCCGTTCTGATGGTTCTTTTTGATTTAATCGCTCAAAGTTCTTTTTTGCATTTTCCACAAAATTTTTCCATGATTCGTTTTCATCATAACTATCTTTGATTGTTTGTATTTCTTTAAGTCCATTTATTATATGTTCCTTTGGATCAATTTCTATTGTATCCCCATTTGAAGTTTTGATTGTGGATGCAATATGTTCCTCCGGAGAATGTTCTTTATGTATATTGCGATCTGTTACAAAACATGTGGAAACATGGACGTATTTTTTAGTTCTAGTTGTGCTAACAAAATCTAATACGTTCCAAGTGGCTAAAGCATTTGCTTGTATACTTTTATCGATGGGTGGATTAAACTCAACATTACCCGCTGTGTTCAAAACAACGTTAACTTCTTCTCGTAGCATTTTTAACTCTTCATCAGAGAGTCCAAGCATCTTTTGAGTCACATCTCCTTGGAGGATTTCTACTTTTTCTGGACAAAGCTTTGTGAAAAAAGCAATATCATTTTCATTTGTGGTAAATACCGGCGAAGATAAAACTTCTTTTTCAAAGCGCTCTTTAGCAGTACGACTATGAGTAGGTCGTATGAAAACATACACCTTCTTTATTTTTATGACAAAGCGAAGTAACATGAAGAGCATCACTTGGCCTAAAAAACCCGTCCCACCGATAATCAGTACACTCTTCCCAGATAAGGTTTCGTTCACGCTAAACCCATCCGCATTATGGAGATTTTTGTGAGAGGGTGGCATGCTGTTTTGCTGTCGTGTTGAAATAGTCATTTAGTCGCTGTATCTAATATTAGATGAAAATAGTTTTTTTTTACAACTGGCAGGTCATATTTTAATTTTTTATACACACTGCGTCATGAGCATTGGCGGTAGATGTAAAAAAGTAATTTGAGGGTCTTTAGGTGCTACTTTTTGTGCCATTGATAGAGCTTCTGAAAAATCAGCTGCATTCTTCCAACCCATCTGCCTAGGAACATACTTATCTTTCGCATCGACAGCAATGATCTGACCTACTTTCCTTCTCCCAGATTCACCCCAATACCACATATAAAATGGATGGACCCCGTGATAGCCGTATTTTTCACGATACAAACGAATGTAATCTGGATTTTGAGCAAATTCCAATTCATATTTTTTTTGTAAATAATTAGAATCTGTACTCTCTGGTAAAAGTCGATTAAAAAATTCAATGTAGCTTGGATGAAAACGCTCATCAAACTCGTCTCTGCATGGGTGAAAGAGAATGAGTGAGCCGCCATCTTTCAGTAAAGGGATACCACCTACATAAAGATGATAGAGGTAACCCAAAGCCATAACTTGAACAAGAAGTGGGTTGAGTATACTATTTATGCTATAGGGACTAACAAATGGTATACCTAGTATAAGTATGTCGGCTTGTTTTTTCACCTTAACAAGATATTGACGGTAACTAAGTTTTAATATTTTATCGTGCACTTTATTTACTTCACCAGCATGCACTCCAATACATTGATAGGGAGCAGGGATGCGTTGAAAAAAGCGTCGTTTTACCTTATGATTTAGTTTCGATAATGAAAATTTTACGATTTTTAGGCGACGTTTATCAAGAATAGAATAGTGATCTTCATTCTTAGTTAAAAAAGATAGGGCTGAAGAAAACATGCAATTATTTAGAGCCGTTTCAACATGAAAGACTTTGACTTTACTTTCAATTAATGTATTTAGCCTATCATTCGAGTCAGCTAACGCTGAATGGGTGGGATCCATATAGGAATTTGAAGCAGCAATAACTTCAGGATCATGATGTTCTCGTAAACTACGGTATCCTGCTAACCCTGTCGAAACAGATTTATTTCCCCCATTCATTGGTACAAAATTAATATTTAGATATATCAGGAGATGACTTTCAGCAGCTCTTCGATTAATTTCTGCTGTTTCACCACATTCAGTATGTCCCAACCATTTCATTTGCTCCTTATTTTCACCATCATGATTGTAAAGTCTATCAGGTGAAAATTCATTGTAAATGCGTGTACCGACCATGCGTCGTATTTCTGAGAGAGTCATTCGGCGATGAAACGCTGTTGCAATAATAATATGTATATCTTCTATTCTTGCAGCTTGTAAGAAATCTAAAGTCACCTCTAGCATTGTTTGCCGCAAATCTGGACGTACCATCATGGGCAGAGGCAGAGAAATATCATCTACAGCTATAGTTACTTTCATGCCAGCTTTGAGGAGCCTAGGTAACGGCTCACTTCCTTCTGGGTGCAACATAGCATAGCGTATGGCACCATGGACATCTCTAAGGCCTCGTAATGGCTTACGTGGATAAACGACACGTGCACCCACAGGAAGTTGTATTTCCACAAGATCCTCTCCGCTGAAAACCACACGCTTTGCAGAATTTTCGTGTATGTAATATACTTCTGAATCTTCTTTAGCTTTAGGATCAGGATGATAGACATTGCTATGATCCTTGATTCGAGATTTCACTTCAGAGACATGAGTTTCTATCTCTCTGAAGTCTCCTTGGGAAGTTATTGTATCTTTATCAGAAATGTTCATATCTTTTGGCATAGCGAATAGCTTTTTTGTTTGAATGCTTTTTAAGCCATAGAGTGGAGTACTTTTTAAACAAACTTGAGTATGGGCCAATTTCTTTCTGCAGCAATATCTCTTAGCTTTTTGTCTGGGTTTACTGTGGCAGGGAAGCCAACAGCCTCAAGCATGTTGAGGTCAGAGAGAGAATCTCCAAAAGCATAAGAACGTTCCAAATCAATATTATGTTTTTCAGCAAAAGTTTGTACAGCTGTTGCCTTTGCTTCAAAGGTTAGTATTGGATCAAGTAACTTGCCTGTGGCAATTCCATTGGTGTACTCTAAGCGATTTGTTATACTATGATCAATCAGCAGTTTTTGTGCTAATGGTTCTATGACTATATCCAAAGAACCAGATACAATAACTTGTGTTAAGCCCATTTCCCTCCCTTTTTTTATACGCTGTTGAGCTACTTCAAAAATCCTTGGGGCTAGGACTTTTTTAGCTATACGCCAACCAGTGATTTTGAGTAGTTCGTACGAAATATCTTTATAGTTTGCATAAAACCAACGATTGAAAAGAGTTCGTCCCATGCGTTCTGCAATGGCATAACTTGGAGAAAGAAACGCAAGACGCGTAAGACGGAATAAGCGCTCACGTACCTTAGGTACAGCCAATGCATAATGGACATACGCATGGATAATATTTGCATCTATGAGCGTACCGTCTAGGTCATAAAATGCTGCTCGCTTTTTTTCTTTCATACCTATTAAATCACAGAGGAGATCTTATGCAATTGTTAGTCAAGCTATAATGCAACTACAAGTTTAGTTCTATATTGGGCTATAGCAAAACACCCTAAATCGGTGTTTTACAGCATTATTTCTGTCTTTCTTATGTTTTGCAACAGTCCCATATTTAGTATTTCTCAGCATATCCAAACCATAAATTATATTTTGTTTATCGACGTGACACAGGCTAATCTTTCTTTTTTATGGATAATATGAAACATAGTCTTAACCCTTTATTGGACCGAAATAAACTTCCGTCTTTCGGACAAATCAAACCCCAACATGTTATTCCTGCAATACGTAGTGTTTTAGCTCAACAGGAAAAAAAACTGATAACAGCAGAAAAATCTACCACGGGCTGGGAGTTACTTGATATTTTAAATGAAATAGAATACGAAATACATCGTACTTGGGGCCCAGTGACCCATCTTATGGGCGTGCAAAATACTATAGACTTACGTGAGGGATATGAAGTAGCTCAAAAAGAAATCATAAAATTTTCTCTAAGAATGGAACAAAGTATTCCTGTTTATCAAACGTTGTTAGCATTAGATAAAGAAAAATGGAGTAAAGCGGAGCAACGTGTTATTAAATTACGTCTTCTATCTGTTCGCTTTAATGGAATTGGTCTCAAAGAAGAAAGACGTAAAGAATTCAACAAAATTGTAACAGAGCTTTCCCAATCTAGTATAGAGTTTTCTAATAATGTTTTGGATGCGACTAAAGCGTATGCTTTAGATTTACAAAGTAAAGATGAGATTGAAGGTCTTCCTTTCTTTCTTCTTGAGATAGCTGCTCAAAGTTACAATAAGGTTAATCAAGAAAAAATAGAAATAAATTTATTACCTGTGGCTACAGCCGAGAAAGGGCCATGGCGTATAACGTTAGATGCTCCTTCTTATATCCCCTTTTTGCAACATGGGCGTAATCGAAAATTACGTGAAAAACTATATAGGGCTTTTGTTACCAAGGCCTCCTCCGGAAAATTCGATAACACCTCTCTTATCCAAAAAATTTTAAAACTCCGAAAACAACAAGCTCATCTGCTAGGTTATAATAATTATGCAGAAATGCGTATAGATACACGAATGGCAAATAATACAAAAGAAGTGTATGGCCTAATGGAAGACTTACGTATGGCAGCATGGGAGCCTGCTATGAAAGAACTAGATGAGTTGCAAAAATTTGCATTTTCTCATGGTGAAAAAGAAAATTTACAACTTTGGGATATAGCCTATTGGTCAGAACGTTTACGCGAAGAACGATTTGGTTTTACAGAAGAAGAACTACGTTCATATTTTCCCTTATCTCGGGTACTGTCAGGGCTTTTTGCTTTGGTGGAAACAATTTTTAATATTGAAGTGACAAGTGCGGATGGAGATGCGCCTGTTTGGCATCCAGATGTACATTACTTCCATGTCTTAGATGAAGATAAGAATCAGATAGCATCGTTTTATTTAGATCCGTATTCTCGTCCTGAAGATAAGCGGGGTGGAGCTTGGATGGATGAGTGCATCAGTCGGAGAAAAATAGGGAAAGAAATTGAGTTACCCATTGCGTATTTAGTTTGTAATGCGTCTCCTCCTATTGAAGGGAAACCAGCCTTGATGAGTTTTCGAGAAGTAGAAACGTTATTTCATGAGTTTGGGCATGGCCTTCAACACATGCTTACAAGAGTGAATCGTCCAGAAATTTCTGGGATTAATGGAGTAGAGTGGGATGCTGTAGAATTACCTAGTCAATTTATGGAAAATTGGTGTTACCATCAACCATGCCTTCTTTCTCTCAGTTCTCATATGGAAACAGGTGCTACTTTGCCAGATGAACTTTTTGAAAAAATTAAAAAAGCTCGTACCTATATGACAGGAAATCAGATGCTAAGACAGCTTCGTTTTTCTTTTGTCGATATGGACCTGCATTCTAGTTTTGATCCTAACTTGGAAGCGATCTCTTTTTTTGATGTACAAAAAAAAGTGGATGCTCGTACGGCTTTGATAATGCCTCTTCCGGAAGATCGTACCTTATGTTCTTTTAGTCATATTTTTGCAGGTGGCTACGCTGCAGGCTACTATAGCTACAAGTGGGCAGAGGTACTTTCCGCCGATGCTTTTTCTACTTTTGAAGAAGCAGGTTTAGAAAATTCTGTTGCACTGAAAAAAATCGGGCTTCATTTTCGAGAAACGATCCTTGCCTTAGGTGGGAGTGAATCTCCCGCAAAAATATTCTTAGATTTTCGTGGGCGTAAACCAAGTTCAAAAGCTCTTTTACGCCATACAGGTCTTGTAGCCTAAGCCAATATTTTTTTTGACCCATTTCTCTCTGATTTTATATTGAACTGTCGCTTGTGAGCCCAATTGTTATATTAACATGTAAAGCGGAGAAAGCCACAATGGGCTTTGCAAAACATAAAAAAAAAGGGAGTTAACCCTCTAAAAATACCTTAAATCAGCAATTCATAGCATTCCATTTGCAATTATTTTGTGGTACAACAGTCCTACTATTGTACCACAAAATAACCAAAGTAAATACTTAGTGAAAAGCTATAAACAAGATTTCTATTGATTACTGTCAACCCTCAATGGCTAAACTAAGAATTTGGTCTTGCTTAAATGGAAGCCCAATTAGACCCTGCATCATCATGCTTCACAAAATGTTTTATGGTTTTCTAAAAATTATAGCGATAGCGTCTCTATTTTCTTTGCTTATAGAGTGTCAAAGTCTTCCTAAAATAACCAGAAAATCCACTGTAACCATGAGCTGGCATAAAAAAGCGAGAAGTTTGGCTATACTGGTCAAAGACCTTAAGCTCATTCCTATTATTCAACCGCGAGGGTCTTTACCTTATTCTCATAATGCTAGTGCTTCGATTTGGGTCGGAATGGAGTTTCCATATAAGAAAGCAATTTCCATGATACTTTGGTCCCGTAACTATTACACAGACTTACATTACCTTGCCCTTTCTGATTATGTCTCTCCTTACACAAGCCGGTATGATAAGGATTTATTTATTGGAGGCTCAACAAGAAAAGCCTTGAAGTTGGACTTGGCACCTTGGACACCTAAAGATTTTAAAAAACTAAAACGTATTAAGAGCCTAAAAAAATTTCATGCACTAATTCGTTCGCATTATCCAAAATCAAGACAGAAAAAGCTAAAGAATCTATTATAGTTTAGTGAATTATCACCATATTACCATTAGTAAATCTGCACTTCAACATAATATCAAAATTTTTCGTAAAGTAAGCCCGCAAACTCTCTTTTTAGCCGTCGTAAAATCTAATGCCTATGGCCATGGCATGAAAGAAGTTGTTCACGCAATTGCAGACAAAGTAGATTATTTTGGTGTAAATAGCCTAACAGAGGCTTTCCAACTAGTCGAAATAACAAAAAAAACACCTATTCTTGTTATGGGATTGAATGGGACAGAGTTATCAGATATCCAAAAAAAAGAAATCAACCCTGACTATTTACAAAGAATACAATTTGTACTTTCAAATCTAAATATTATGAAAGATTTTTTTTACAAAAAAGGTCTTCACTTTCCTTTTCATATCAAAATTGATACCGGTCTCTCTCGCTTAGGTTTATCTCATAAAGCTATGACTAGTTGTCTAGATTTTATCAAAGAAAGCCATCATCTGAGTTGTAATGGCATAATGACTCATTTTGCAAACGTGGAAGATGTAAACGATCAAAGCTATGCAAATAGTCAATTATTACTCTTTCAAAATGCTTGTGAACAAATGAAGATTATTACAAATCAAAAGACTATATTGTGTCATGCTGCCGCAAGTGCCGCAAGCTTGCTATTACCTCAAGCTAGAATGGACATGATACGGATAGGTATTTCTCTTTATGGATTGTGGCCTTCTTCACAGACACGCCTTTCATTTTTGGCCCAAAATTCATCTATTGGAAAACAACTTGAACTCAGGCCAGTATTAAGTTGGTATAGTCGTATTGTTCATATCAATCGAGTTAAACATGGAAGTTATATAGGCTACGGTTGTACTTATCGTGCAGAACAGGATATCAATGTTGGTATCATATCAATTGGATATTATGAGGGTTATGATCGGGATCTTTCTAATCGAAATACATATGTACTGCTCCACGGAAAAAGGGCGATGCTTTTGGGACGCATTAGTATGAATATGACTTGTGTAGACCTCTCTTTGATTCAAGAAGCAAAAATAGGTGATGAAGTGACTCTGATAGGCAAGAACGGAAAGGAAGAAATTAGTGTCGATTCTCTGGCCGGAAAGACAAACTCAATCAACTATGAAATCGTCACACGACTCCATCCAAGCATACCTAGATTACTTGTAAAATAAAAAAGAAAGGGGCTACCTTTACAACAAAAAACCCAAAAGTATAGATAAATCAGAATAAAAGCCCTAATCTAGTCAGATAGAAAAGGGCCTTTATTGATTTAGAAAATCGATTAGTATCCCTGATGGATACTATCGTCCCTATATAGAGATACTAGCGTATCATGGGAGCAATAACCAAGGATACAATCGCCATAAGTTTGATGAGAATATTAATAGATGGTCCAGAGGTATCTTTCAATGGATCGCCTACCGTATCGCCCACAATAGCAGCTTTATGCAAATCAGAACCTTTGCCATGTTTTTTTCCGGCAACAATCACACCTTTTTCAATCATCTTTTTTGCATTATCCCAAGCACCACCAGAATTCGATTGAAAAATAGCCATTAGTACACCGCTCACGGTTACTCCAGCTAGGAGACCACCTAAAGTTTCGGCTCCCATTGTAACTCCAATAAAAATAGGCGTAAGAACAGCTAGCAAGCCAGGTATAATCATCTGATGTATGGCCGCTTGAGTTGAAATTTCCACACAACGTGCATACTGTGCCTTACCCTCAGCAGCTTCCAATGTAGCTTTATCTTTGGCACTAATCTTTTTAGATGAGGATGCCTGCCTTTTCATAACGATAAGTGCATTTTTCAAAGGAGTAATTTGACGAAACTGACGTCGGACCTCTTCTATCATGCTCATCGCTGCCTCACCCACAGCCTTCATGGCCAAAGCAGAAAAAACAAAGGGTAGCATTGCCCCAATCAGAAGACCAGCCATAATAGTTGGATCGCCCACGTTAATAGATTGGATGCCTGACTGTTTCATAAACGCGGCAAATAGGGCAAGAGCCGTAAGAGCTGCAGAAGCGATGGCAAATCCCTTACCTATAGCAGCTGTTGTATTACCTACAGCGTCTAATTCATCCGTTCTTTCTCGAACCTGCTTAGGTAAACCACTCATTTCAGCAATACCACCAGCATTATCTGAGATAGGACCATAGGCATCAACAGCCAACTGTATACCTGTGTTCACAAGCATACCCATAGCAGCAAGGGCAATCCCATATAATCCGGCTACATGATTAGCAATAAGAATAGCTCCTGAGATCAATAATATCGGTAAAGCTGTTGAAATCATACCGACTCCCAGCCCAGCTATGATAGTTGTCGCTGGACCCGTAGATGATTGTTTCACAATAGACTTTACAGGTTTTTTATCAGTTCCCGTATAATATTCAGTTACCATTCCCACCAAAGTCCCTACGATTAAACCACAAAAAACAGAGAGAAAAACTCCAAAAGAACTGAATTCTCGAAAGGAAGGGACTATATTGCTTTCGCCTCCCAGCCCTGACAAAATTGGGAAAGCCTTCCATTTTTCTGGCAACATAGACGTAATTGCAAAATAGCCAAAAACAACCATTAGAATTGTGGCAACCCAGTGGCCCATATTTAAAGCTCGCTGAAGACCCCCTTTCTTCCCACGCACACGAACAAAAAAACTTCCAATAATTGAAGAGACCACACCTAAAGAGGCTAAGACCAATGGTAGTAAAACAGCACTCAAACCTGAAAATTTATCCAATTGAGCAGCTTCAAAAATGCCAATAAAAGATGCACCCAATATCATTGACCCCAAAATGGAACCAACGTAGGATTCAAAAAGGTCCGCACCCATACCCGCTACATCACCAACGTTATCTCCCACGTTGTCCGCTATAGTAGCCGGATTTAGTGGGTGATCTTCGGGTATACCAGCCTCAACTTTACCAACAAGGTCTGCACCAACATCAGCAGCCTTAGTATAAATTCCTCCTCCTACACGAGCAAAAAGAGCTATAGAGGAGGCACCCATTCCAAAACCAGATAATATATTTAGAACTCGCACCATTTCCGTTACACCATAAGCAGAGACATAGATAAGATATAGCCCACCTAAGCCCAGTAGGCCAAGGCCGACAACACTCATTCCCATCACAGATCCACCGTTGAATGCCACTTCTAAAGCCTTCCCCAAACTATGCCGAGCGGCATTTGTTGTTCGATAATTTGCAAGCGTAGCCACTCGCATCCCTAAAAAACCAGCTAAACCGGAACAAAAGGCACCCACAATAAAAGAAATAGCAACCATGGGAGAGGATGCTTCCTCCGCTGTAAAAAAAGCCGCAACAGAAAGAAGGACAGAAGCAGCCAAAACGTACCAAAAAAGGACGCGATATTCTGCACGTAAAAAGGCCAGAGAACCGTCGGCAATGTAGCGACCGATATTTCTCATCTTCTCATTTCCCGATTCTTGACGTTGGACCCACCAATACTTCCAAAATGCGAAAAGTAAGGCCAATAGACCAGCTCCAAGCGATATATGTGTATAATTCATTGTCTTATTTGATACCCCAAAAATTAAGATATGCACAGGTCTCTTCTCAAAGAGACCTGTCAAGGCAATATAGATGCAATTGTTAAAAATGGTATTTTAATTACATTTCAGAAATAAAAAGTTTTACAGTTCTAAGCATTTGTCATAGGGTTGGGTAGGTTATGAATTTTTTTCAGAGTAATTTTCGATTTGTGTATCCAATAACTTTTCTTGTGTATTTGTTCGCTTCTTCTGCCAAAATCTTTCCTCAAGCATATCATGAATCTGGATTTTTTATGCGATCTCTAGTTGGTTATGGTAATGGAGAAATCAAAGATTCACTTGATAATTCTATTACAGGTACGGGAATACAAACATCTCTGGCCATAGGTTGGTTTATCATAAAAGACCTTGCTTTACATTCAGGATACAGTTATTCACAATTTGATGATATCTCGTTCAAAGGACAGCTGGATGAACCGGCTAGATCAGGAAATTACTCCTACCACGCCATTACAGGAGGCCTTAGTTATTTTTTCACAAGCTTGGATACTTATATAAGCATAGAAGTGCGTCATGGAGTAGGCGGAAGCTACAAACTTGATGGTTCCATTTCACGAACAAACGAAAGTGGAGAGACCACCACTACAAATACGAGGAATAAAAGAACTCCTTTCAAAGAAGAGGGTTCTCAAGGGGGGGTTAGTATTCTTATTGGAACAGAAGAATGGCTCGTCACAAATGATATAGGTTTAGGGCTTGCTGTACAGTATAGCTTTGATAGGCCTCGACGGCAGGTTTTCTATGGCATATTATTGAGTCTCGTCTATAATTAATGCAATATTCTTTTGTTTCACTAATTCAAGAACTGGTTCACGTATGTACGGTGCATAATAAAAATCATCATCCAAAACATTACAATTGTGGATAATTATATCTAGATCAATGGTTCGGGGACCAGACTTGATGGGGCCTTTCACCCTTTTCAGTTTTTTTTCAATTGCCTTTAAATAAGAACGAAAATTCAAACAGTCTAACAAACTTTCTACACATACGGCTCCATTTAAAAAATCTGCTTGTTCTTTATAACCAACCGGTTTTGTCCATAAAAAGATAGAGCGTCCGATGAGTGTTTGTTCCTGAGCAAGTATTTCTATTGCTATTTCTATATTTTTTTTTGGCTCGATATTAGAACCAACGGCGACAATATAAGAATGGGTATCTTCATCTGGTCTCTTTGCCATGATTTCGTACTTACTCTATACTTATTTAGTGACTTTCTAATTCTGCATATGAAGAATAGCTTCTTCCAGCAAAACTAGAGGATTCTCCTCCATCAATGTAAAGAACCTCACCCGTAACAAAATCATTCTCTATTAGATAATCAAGAGCAAGTAAAAGATGCCTCTCCTCTCCTCTTCTTTGCAAGGGAATACCATCTATACGCCAATCAAGATAGCCTTTTCTTTCTTTTCGAGTTTCTGCTGGTAAAATGACTCCAGGGGCAATGGCATTCACACGTATACTAGGTGCATACTCTATTGCAGCCATAACGGATAAATCTGCCAATGCCTTTTTCGATAAGACATAGGAAGCATATTGATGTTGAGGAAAAGTAATTTTGTTGTCTATTATATTAACGATAAGGAAAGACTGATATTCCAACGAATTACTCGAAGAAGGGAGGGCTTTCCGTTTCTTTAGAGAATGACAAAAAGCCTGCGTTAAAAAAAATGGCGCACGCAAATTTACACTAAAGTGCTTTTCCCACATTTCCCAAGACGTATTCTGAAAAGAGCTTTCGTTATAGAGAGAAGCACTGTTCACAAGTAAGCAAAGGTTGGGTAGAGTCCGAAAAACCATATCAAAAAATATAATAAAATCTTGTTTTTGCGATAAATCAGAAGAAAATATTTCACAGTTACACCCCAATGCGACTATTTGCTTCTGGACCGCAATGGCTTCTTTTTGTGAAGAGTGATAATGCAAAGCGATATCCCAACCACTTGCTGCAAGATGAAGAGCCATACAGCGACCTAAGCGAACTGCGCCTCCCGTAACTAGTGCTGCTCTTTTTGATTTTTTCATTCTTTCCGATAAACTATGAAATTAAGGTAACTTCTCTTCAAGCTTCACTACCATAACCATTTTTATCATTTTTTTAGCAGACAACCACTCGTATATCAATCAAATCTATTTATATAGACAAAATTTTCCGAACTATGGTAAAAAGTCATCACTGTATAGTAATACATAATCATGCTAGGCCTCATACTACGTCAATTACTCCAGCATAAGTTGGTTTTTTTTCTTTTTTTTGGAGTTTGGACTACGAGTGCTTATTATCTGATTACCAATGGCGATCAGATATTTGCACGCCTCCATCATTTCCTCACTTCCCAATCTTTTTCTAAACGGCAAAATTATCATAAAGCTTATCAATACATCCTATCCGCTGAGTTACGTCTCAAAAAAAACAATATTCATCTAAAAATAATAGAAAAATCATGTAAAAATATTCCTATTTTTTATAAAGGGAATATAAAAGAATTTGCCCCACATTGGTTAGCCAAAATAGAACATTGGCAAGTTGCCCCAAAGAATCAATTTGAGCAAGAGATGGCTCAGAAGGATAAAGTCAATGATTTCCCTGAATACTGGAAGGAGAAGCATTCCTTTGTCCTCGAAAGCTTAAGTGACGTGATCAATGCCATGCAATTTGCTTATGAAATCCCTCTGGGCATCGTTAGTGAAAAAAAAGGACTTTTACTTGTTCCAGATGTTTTTGAGCGTTACGCAAGGGCCTTATGTCGTCCACAAATGGCAATGCTGGCCTGGGGAGAGTATGTTACTTTTCAAGAAACAAGAGCTGCAAAAAAAATACAAAGTAATGACATCGAAAAAATATTAGCGGAATTATCCGACAACGCTCTCTACATCAAAGCCTTACTCAATTACATAGGAAACACATCTCTGAAAACTCAAAATCAATTCGTATCTTTCTGTTCCAGAAAAAATAACCACTTAGCCTGTATAGCTCCTAAAGAAAGTATTATCACTTATCAAAAACTGATTACAATAGAAAAATCTGGAAAAACATATAGAAGGTATCATATAAACTTGGCCCGAAGCTACATCATTGCAGGAAACAGAAACCCTCGTCATAAAAAAAAATACCAAGCAAAAGCACTGACACAATTACAATTGGCTACGCGTTTTTATAAAGGTGAAACAGAAGCTCGTTTGGGTAGGGCAACTATTTTTTTACAGCAGAAAAAATACAAAAGAGCTCTTAAGGAGCTTCGATATCTAAAAATATTGAGTTTAAAATCTCAGTCTATTATGAAAGACTTTCATCACCTAAGCAGAAGGGCACTTATCGGGGTAGGTCGTCTGAAGGATGCGGATTGTTTTGCCACAACTAAATTTCTTCCTAAGAGTAAATACTGTCAGAGTATAAAATTATAAATAATCAAGCAAATGCCCCACAAATTGAAAAGCAATTTTTTATAAAAGGTTTACACTCTCACGAGTATTCACCCCAATCTGAATTAACGAAGAGCGAGTTTATTTCGTTTCCTAAGCAATCTGCATAAAAAATGCATTTTTAAAAAAATTACGCAACTTTACAATGTACAAATACCTTTAAAAAGAAATATCTGATTAACAAAGGAGAAATAAATGCCATACCCAAAACAAACCCCATCTGATCTGCAAGCTACTGTTGCTGATAGTGAAAACAATTCAGAAAAGAAAAATACAATACTAAATTACATTCTTAAAGATTATCCAGAAATTTATAAAGTATGCCTAAAAAAGTATAAGGCCCATAAAAGAGGCAAAATACAAGATCTTCAGCAATCTACATTGCAAAATCATGATACCGGGGTAATAGAGTTATATTACAATAGGCACATAGCAAAAGCAGAGGTGCGTCAGTTTGAAGTAACTCTAAACCGTATTTTTAATGATGATGGTGAAAAAAAATTTCGATTTGTTTTTTTACGACCATCGCCCACAGGCAAAGTATATTCTTTGGGACAGCCTCATGGCGATAATATTTATAGCATGCAAGGTATTTCATCTCAAGGTATTTCATCTAAGGAAAAGCTATCTCTTTATGAAAAACAAAATCATAGTGAAGATGAGAAGGTATTCACTCCTCCCATTGAAAAAGCAGGATAGAAGCCAAAAGTTACTTTTGCTTGTTATATAAAATTTCACTTTGTTAGCTGTTTGCAAAAAGAAACCTTGTTTAACATTTATAACCTATTACGTCCATAAATGCACTTACAGAAAAAACAGCTTGCCCCGGCCCTGGCTTACCATAACCGACAGGTACGGGAAGTTTATATTGCTCATATGTTTCTTTCCAAATGCTCAGTAATTCCAAAAAGTACTCAAGACTCGGATAGACTTGCTTAGATAAATTATCTAGCGTAGTAAAAGGCTCTGGGCACCAAGTTGTAAAGCGTGGAACGACACCATGGCTCATAAAAAAATCTAAACCTTCTGCAGTAGAAGAGATGGCTTCTTTTACAGTCTTAAAACCATAGGGTTGGGAAAGCTCAACACCCGCCACAAAGTTAGGTATCACACATGATGGTCCAAAAATGGAGACGGAAGCAAGGATACGATCAATCCATTGTTTGCGTCCAATATAAGAGGCTTTGCCCGGGCATAAGACGTTAAATAATTTATCATCCCAAACTTCATAGTTGGGATGATAAACTTTGATGCCAACATCCGCAAACCTTTGAAGTTCTTTATTCTCCCAAGCTTGGCAAACGATTTTGCCTAGCCATCTATCACCAAACTTGTCTTGGATACCACTGGCATATTCAAAGTAGAAATCTTCTTCTCTTTTACCACGCAATGTTTTTGTCACAGACCCTCCAGTAATCGTGTAGACTTGAGCAACATCATCTTCTTTATCTACCCAGCTTAACACTTCCAGAATTTCATCCAAAGATTTCACACCGGTGTAAGGTCGCCCTTGGTGTTTTTGTTGGCGATAATTATGATTTATATCACAAAAAGCACATTCCTCATCCTTTCCAAAGTATTGGCAATTACGAAAAATAGTTAGATAGATAAGATAGCCCCATTCAATAACGGGTGCAATTTCTCCAGGCGATTTACCTTGCGAAGTCTTGTGTTTATAATAAGAAGGGATAGGTGGAAATTCCACATCTGCTAAGTTTTGACCATTCAGCGAAAGATATAATTTACCTTCTCTTTGGTGTATTAGATAAGGAGATGATGGATTATTACGAACGGAAATTACCGTGGGTAAAAGCTCAAAGTCACCTCCTTTTATTCGAATTTCTTCCGGAGAACGAAAACGAATACCATCTGCTTGCTCTTCTAAAGAAACATGGTCAAAAGTAAAAATAAAGTAATCTTTGCTTTTATAATTTTTCTTTTGAAGAGCACTAGGTCTAAAATTTAATCCTAGACGTAAAATATCTTGTTTGAGAATAGCTTCAAAAGGTAAATGCCTATATCTTTCTCGATACTTTCTTAGTTCTTCAATACTCGTTATATTTTGTTCTACCACTATCATACCCTTACTTTATAGATAAATCATTTGCGAAGAGACACCGCATTCCATTGCTTGCAAATAAAGTTCAATTTCCAAAGTACAATAAAAATCATCTAAATCTTTTGACGACACTTCTTTTGTAGTGGGCAACTCTCACAAATGGGCAAACTTTTTGTACAGTAGTGTTTACCAAGATAAACAAGTAAAGCATGAAACTCATTGTAATGCTGGACTAATTCTGAACCTTGAGAGCAGGAGGTAAACTCCTGCTCCACACCTTCTCGTAAGATTTCATATCGAGTGCTAGCTAAATTAGGAGAATAACGCTTAACCCAACGAATTGTATACGCATCCACAACAAAATAGGGTAATTTGAGAGCATAACATAAGATAGAATCTGCCGTCTCCGGACCTACGCCATGTATGGAAAGGATCTCTTTACGTACATTTTCATCCCTTTTAGGATGCCTAGTCTGAACTTTTTTTAAGTCATAATCGTATTGACGAAACCATTCTAGTAATGCCTTAATCTTATAGGCTTTTTGAGTGTGATAACCAGAGCTATATATCAATTGAGCTAACTTTACGGGACTAATTTTTGCAAGCTTATGAGGAACTAGTAAATTGTGTTCTCTCAAGTTTTCAATAGCCTTATGAGCATTATTCCAGCTTGTATTTTGAGTAAGTATTGCACCAACCATCATTTCAAAAGGAGTCCGGGCTGGCCACCAATGACGTGAACCAATACTTTCGTGGAGTCTGCGATAAGCTGTCCAAAACACCAATTCTTTTTTACCTTTCATAATATAAGCTCTACCGCAGTTTGACTTCGTGAAAGCAAGGTTAAAACAAAATCGATCACATTCTAGAATTTTTTCTAATCAAATTTTGCTACTTTTCCTTTTATTTTTAGATTTGGCTGGCTTCACTCTTATTTTTCCCCTTATACCCTCTCTATTGGAATATTACATAAATACAGCCCCAAGCCAAGGCCTAGATTTTTGGGTCCCAAATCTAATTAAATACGCGGATAATATTTTACAACCCGAACATCAATCTTATCAAAATCGTATTGTACTAATAGGTGGCTTTCTCACAGCTCTATATTCTCTTGCTCAATTTTTAACGGCTCCTTATTGGGGTAGGCTTTCTGATTTCTGGGGAAGAAGGCCGGTTCTTTTAATGACTAGTGTAGGCCTTGCTTTTTCTTATTTGCTTTGGTTTTTTTCAGAAAGCTTTACCCTCTTTTGCTTATCTCGTCTTATGGGGGGCATTATGGGAGGGAATATTGGTGTGGCTTCGGCTTCTATGGCTGATATGAGTCCTCCTGAAAAACGAACAAATGCCATGGGCATGGTTGGGGCTGCTTTTGGCTTGGGCTTTCTCCTTGGTCCTATTCTTGGAGGGCTTTCGATGGGTTCAATGGATTCAATGGATTTAAACAATATAGGTTTTGGACTGGATGGTTATTTTTTACATCCTTTTGCCATGCCTGCCTTGATAGCACTTTCTCTATCTCTACTTAGTGCAATCCTAAATGCTTTTTTCTTTCAAGAAACCCTAGCCCCAGCCAAAGTAGAAAAAGGTGACAAAGCTTTTCTTCCTCAAAAACCGTTGAAACGTAATCATTGGATCAATAATCCCATTTCCTGTTTCAGGAGATTATCCGACAAACAGTTCCGACGTATTGTACTGATTAATTTTTTTTACGTGTTTATCTTTTCTTCATATGAATTTACATTCAGCTTTTTTTATAGCCTAGAGTTTCACCTCTCCCCTAAAGAAATTGGTTACATATTTTTTTATCTGGGGATAGTTTATATTCTAGGACACGGGGGACTCGTACGTGTCCTAAGTCAAAAATTCACACCACAACAACTCTTATATATCGGCCTAGCTTGTATTCCATTACCTTTAGGCCTCTTTGGGTTTTACGTACCTTCTATTTGGGTTTCCCTTTTAGCGCTAATTCCAATTTCATTAGCTTCCTCTCTTGTTTTAGCATCTCTGTCTAGCTTGAGTAGCTTACTTAGCTCATCTAACCAACAAGGCTACTCGTTTGGTTTATTACGATCTTTTGGCTCTTTGGGAAGAGTTCTTTCACCTATAAGTGCTGCCCTTCTTTATTGGCTCACAGGGGCTAAAATCACTTACTTAGTCTTTGGCATTTTGCTGCTCTTGTTATTTCTATACGTTATTTCCTTTCCTTTTAGAAGATTCAAAGAGGAATGAAAAATCATAAATAGGCTTTTATAAAATCTTTTGTGGACACAGTTATTTTTTTGACTCTATTGCTATTAGAGTTGTTGGAAAAGGCTATTGGGAGTTCTAACAACAGATAGAGGGATAAAAGGTCTTGTCGCCTTGCCTGTTTTAAAAGTAGTTTTTGGATGGACTAACAGTCTGCTTTCCCATCTCGTAACGAATGCACGGCATAAGCTGTTCCCTTTTTGCAATATTTTGTCTGACTATGGTCGCCTTGCTCCCAAGTCTTTATGTGATTTTGCCAATATGGTTGGCTATCTTTTATAATCATATAGGTCTCCTCCAATTCGTTTTACAAAGGAGATTAGTATAATGAAGCTATACTGGTAAGGATGGCTTCATTTGACGCTTACAAATAAAAAGATAAAAAGGACTGTCCAGTTTTAGGGGTCTTGAATCGGCATTTTATTTGCAATTTTTTATATTTCACAACAGCCCCATCATATCACTTCTCTTACGATATTTACTTTCATCATTTTTTGATTGGACTCTCCGTCTAATTTTTATATCCAAATAAGTTTCACTACAAAGTATAGTCAGATAGAATAAAAACTTTCCGTGGTAGAGTTGCTACAAAAGCAGAAAAGTAAAAAAATGCCCGCCTAAAATACCTCAAATCGGTGTTTTCTGGGGGTATGCTTTCGTCTTTCTTGCTCTTTCCAGCAGTCTTATCCATGGTGAATTACGGTGAATCACGGTAGCTTAAAGTCATGAAATTTTTGAATACTACGGAGGCGTTATGAAAATACGTTTTGGGATAGCAATTACGATAATACTTGTTTCTCTATTTGTATTGGCTTTTGGAATTAGTAATGAAAAAAATAAAAATTCCATACTAGTGATTGATTTAATTGATTTATTAAAGGGGCCAGAACATCTTCGAAAACGAGAAGTACGAGTTCGCGGTTATGTTAAAATTGGCTCTATTTTACGTTATTATGGTGACCAAGTAAATTTTGTAATGGAGCAAGGAAATAGACAGCTAGACGTAGCTTATCGCGGTAAAACACAATTACCAGATACATTTTCGGATGGAGCTCCTATACGTGTGGATGGGCGATTGGATAGCGATAATCGTTTTCTTGCAGAGCGTATTGAGGCTAAGTGTGCTTCCAAGTATGAGGTGCCTCTAGGATTGGAAAAATGAATGCAATAGGAGCAACTCTTCTTGTTTTTTCTGGAGGGTTGGTCCTTTCCACCATTTGTGTAGCCTTGTTGGGTCTTCAACTGAGAACAGCTCGCAACTTATCCCGTATATTGTTATTAGAAATTTTTGACAGATTACGTAAACGTAAAGGCAGGCAACAGGTGTCTGTAATTTTTGCTCGTCACTTTATTTCTATTTGGCGTCCTTTTCAGCTTTTTTGTCAGAAAAAATTATGCATCTCCTCTACTGAGAAGTTTACTGACTTGGCTCGTTTGGGTTTGTATGCAAATTTTGTTACAGTAAGTCTAGCTCTATTACTTTTGATATTTCTGATGCTTACAGGAGATTTATCGAATCGCTATGTTGTTTCTCATACCTCAGATAACTTACCTATTTTTTTTCGTATTACAGGTGTTTGGGCAGGTTCAAGTGGTAGTTTGCTTTTTTGGTATTGGCTCATATGTTCTTTTTGTGCATTGTCTGTTTATCAAGTCAAAAAGTTTCCTTCCGTAAAGCTACCAGCTCTTTTTTTACTCTTGTCTCTTGCACAGCTTATTTTTGCAGGATTGATTCTTTTTTTTCAAGATGCCCAACCCTTTCGTACTTATGCAGTTGAGATGATGGCCGGGCGAGGTATTAACCCTCTTCTTTTACATTGGGCAATGATTATCCATCCCCCTATACTATATTTGGGGTATGTGAGTTCGTTGATTCCTTTTGCACTTGTTATGTCTCATGTGATGAGTGGAGGCGGTATAAACAAAATGCCTTTTCTACTTATTCGTCGTTGGGCTATTTTTTCTTGGTTAGCATTGGGGACTGGTATACTTCTCGGAAGTAAATGGGCATACGAAGAATTGGGCTGGGGCGGATATTGGGCTTGGGATCCTGTAGAAAATGCAAGCCTTATGCCTTGGCTTGTTTTTACTGCTTTTTTACATTCCCTTATAGCACAAGAAAGATACAGCATGTTGCGTTTTTGGAATGTATTTTTGATTATACTGTCTTATCACATGTGCCTTGTGGGAACTTGGATCACTCGCAGTGGCATCTTAGAGGGGCCTCATACTTTTGCGGAGTCAACAATAGGCTTACCTCTAATTACATGTATTGGGATTAGTGTATTGTACACTATCCGCTTTTTATATTTTGCAAGGTATAGTTTGCGCTCCAAAAGAGCTATTATTGCTTTAAGTTCTAAAGAGGGCAGTTTCCTTTTAAACAATTTTTTAATGTTACTCTCTATGCTAATCATTTTGCTGGGAGTTTTTTCTCCCTTATTGCCAACCGATTGTAGCTTTCAATCTGGAAGCTTACAGTGCTATAATGTAGAGTGGAAACAAGCAGGCTATAATCGTCTTTTGGTCCCCATTGGTTTGATAGCTCTTTTTTTAATGGGATCTTCTCCTTTGCTTGCTTGGCGCAAGAGCGCCTTCAATGTGTGGGAAAAAAATATTAGGTTACCTTTTTTTATAGGACTTTTGGGCGGAGGTATTTTTGCCATCACATATGGTCATTTTTATACACGTTTACCTGGACCAGATGTTGGTGTTTGGGGTTCAGGCTGGGTGAGCGAAGCTATTGCAGTCTTGACCATAGCGGTTTCTTTTTTCGTCATTTGTGGTATCATGCAAGAGTATTGGAGAGGCGTTATTTCTCGCCGTTTACGATTGAAAGAAAGATTTGCTATAGCCCTATTTCGTTTGTTCCAAAAAAATACACGGCGATATGGGGGATACTTAGCTCACTTAGCTATTGTTTTTCTTTTTATTGGATATGCGGGCTCTGCTTTTAAACAAACTCATAAAACAGAATTTCACTATTATAGAATGCCTTGGAATGCAAACGGTGATAAAGTTCATTATTATAGTGGAGACCGGTCGTATGTGGGTAGCTATGAAATTCAAGCAGGTTCGTTTTTTTTACGTCCAGTTTTCCTTTCGAAAAAGTCACCAAATAGTTCAAAGCCTCATCCCCTTATACTTGCTCAAGAAGCCCATTATTATGTGAAACGGGGGGGTGGTGCGAGAGTACTTGATAAAGTAGTCTCGCCAGATTTTAAATACCAAGAAGCAAATGCGGAAAAAATAAAAACTCAATCGTTACTGTCCCGCTTGCTAAAAACTCTGGTAGGGTATAGTGAAAATGGTTTTATGCGTACGGAAAGACATTTTTATCCACAAATTGATCCGGTTTCAGGAAAAGTGCATCGCAATCAAAATCGGCATGCAATTCACATACCAACTAGTGAACCCGATATTCTTTCAAGTTGGAATGAGGATTTATATATTCAGTTGGGTGCTTTAAGTGTACCTAGAGTAAAATATGAAGGGGAAAAATTTGAGACAAGGAATTTATCTCTGAACCATTTTTATGAATCTTATTACACAATTTTTGAGAAGGATCAAAAAGCTTATATAAAGCTCTTTCCCACGAGTTTAAATGCCAGCCTTGAAATTTGGATCAACCCAATGGTGAAATTTATTTGGCTTGGATCTGTGCTGTTTTTTTTATCTGGTATATTTATTTTACTTTCGACAAGAAAAGAGGGGAATCTTTCTCAAGAGGATAAATTTTCTTGATGAGGTATGATTTTAGAAACATGCACTATCTCTTCGAAATAAACACTATATGAAAGTACGAAGACGAGACTATTTTTTGTTTTTGTCTTTGTTTTTGTCTTTACCTAGTGTTTCTATAAATTCACAGAAGGTCTATACACAGTTGAAGAAAGCAAAAGAGGTACAGTCGTTTACAGAAGTTTCTCGTTCTTTGGTTTGCCAATGTGGTTGTAATTTTCTTTTGAGTGTTTGTCCTCATGTAGAATGTCCATGGGGAATTCCTGTTAGAGTTTTGATTGAAAAAAGAATTTTATCTGGTCATATCTCCCATGAGATAGTACAGTCTTTTAAGGAAGGTTTTGGTAATTCTTTAGCTGATGAAAATGCTTCTTACGTACAAATGTTACAGAATAGCGAGAGGTATAAATTACTAAGTGAGTTAAAAAAAGGTTATACGCAAAAAATTTCTGCACGAAATTCATTGCTATTTCCATTTCTTTTTGTGTCTTGTATTTTCATAATAGCTATTTTTTTATTACTCTATTGGTTTCGTAAGAATCGTATTCCAAATAAAGAAATATAAAAAGGAGAGGCGTTTCATTTGATTTTTTTTAGGGGGAGCATTATGCGATTTTGCTGTAAAATGATTGTCTATTTGCTTCTATCAATCTGGCCCTTATCTCTTTCAGCTCAAGTAGGAAAAAATTCTCAAGGTCAAAATTCAGAAAAAGTCTCGATTTATGGGGTTTTAGAGAATGGAAGCGGTACAAAATGGAGAACTTTCCCTATTCTAGAACTAATACATTTGCAAAAAGGAATGCAGAGTGTTGAAAAAATTCATCCGACAAAAAATCATTTTCGTTTTTCTCCTATTACAGAACCAACAGCTCCTTATTTGATACGTGCAGTGTATCAGGGGGCTAGCTATGCTCATTTGATTCCTCCCAAAAGGCAGTATTGGCAAAAAAAACAGACAGTTGTGGTATATGATAGTGGTGCGAGCCTTGAAGATATTGAGATCATTTCTATTATGGAAGTCACAAAAATAAGAAGTTCCTTACTAGTCAAAAAGACATACTCTTTTCGCAACAATTCAAAGCCTCCTAAGAGTTTTTCCTTACGAAACATTCTTTTTTTTGTTCCAAGTGATGCTAAAGAGCTTGTGGCTGGTCTGCGTTATGCGAGAGGCAATGTACGTATTCCACTAAAACCAATCCAAAAAGGGAAGAATTACTATTTTGTCCGGTCTTTGCGTCCGGGGCACTCAGAGTTGAGTGTAAGCTATCGTTTCCCCCGCATGGACTTGCCGGATTATTTTTTATCCTTTCTGGAGGTTACTTCTCAGATAAAAACTATTCGGACTTTGATTTGGGCCCCCAAAGATTTAATTCCTAGAATAAAGGGGGCAAAATCTAAATTGATTCAAATCCCGAGAATAGGTTCAGCTTATCAGGTCTATTATGAACCCAAAAAAGCTGTGATGTATAATTTTGAAAATGGTGGTTTCATAGTCCAAAATCCTTTAGAAAGCGATAGCAATCCATTTTATGATAGTGATGGGAAAACGTTATTTGCTGTAGCAGTCGTTTTTCTGAATATTTTTGGGATCATTGCTTTCTTACATAAAAGATTATAATGGAAGTTAGTTTTGTTTCACGTGAAACAAAACATTGCTTTTAGTTTTTTCGGAATAATAAAGTTTGTTTATTTTAGAAAAAAGATATTCATACACGCTTAGCTTGAAATAACAATCTAACTTAGATCGTTTGTTACTGAAGATGATATTCAAGTTAACCTTCGATAAAATAACTAAAAGGATTTTTATTATAATGGGACAGTTGTTTGCTTTGACGAATCAAAAGGGTGGTGTAGGTAAAACGACAACGGCCATAAATTTAAGTGCTTACTTGGCCCAAATGGGACATGAAGTTTTACTTATTGACATGGACCCACAAGGAAATGCGAGTTCGGGCTTAGGTTTAGATATCCATGAATTAAAAAAAACAATCTATGAAGTACTTCTAGATGAGCTATCTTGTTCAGAAGTAATTGTTCCCAGTCGCTATAATTCTTTATCCATTTTACCAGCAAATGTAAATCTATCGGGTATCGAAGTGGATATGCTTCAAATGAGAGAAAAAGAATTCATGTTAAAAAGAAGTTTAGAACAAGTTGTCACTCTTTATGATTATATTTTAATTGATTGTCCTCCAAATTTAGGTATACTTACAATTAACGCTCTTTGTGCTGTAGGACAGGCTATTGTGACTCTCCAAACAGAATATTATGCTCTTGAAGGGTTAACTCAATTGATGAAAGTTATTCATATCGTTCAGAAGTCTTTGAACCCAGAATTAGTTTTGGGAGGAATTTTATTAACAATGTTTGATCAAAGGACGGCTTTGGGTCGTCAAGTGGTGTCTGATGTTCGATCTCATTTTGGAAAAAAAGTTTATTCAACTATTATTCCTCGTAATGTAAAACTTTCGGAGGCTCCTTCTTTTGGACAATTTATAGGAGAATATGCTCCTGAGTCTTCTGGTGCACAGGCCTATCAAGAGCTTAGTGTGGAGATTACAGAAAAAAAATGAATCGTTCGAGAAAGCCATTGGGACGTGGTCTTTCGAATCTATTATCGAATGCAGGTGAGCAAGGTACTGTAGTTCACGATAATCCAAATTATAAAGAACTTTCCTTGAGTTCGATAACTCCAAATCCGCATCAGCCTCGTAAAAAATTTGAGATCAAAGAGCTTGAAGAATTAGCAAAGACTTTACATTCTATTGGTTTGATTGAGCCAATTGTTGTACGTTACTTGGGAGAAGAGCGTTATGAAATTATAGCTGGGGAGAGACGTTTCCGAGCAGCAAAAATAGCTGGGTTTAAAAAAATACCAGCTGTTTTACGACAGGCAAATGATATGCAAGCTTTAGAGGTGGGAATCATTGAGAACATACAACGGGAAGAATTAAATCCAGTAGAAGAAGCTCGTGCTTACCAGCAGTGGATGTCTGTTACTGGGCAAAAAGCAGATGTTTTGGCTAAGAAAGTTGGGAAAAATAGGAGTACTGTTAAAAATTTAACTAGAATCCTGAAGCTACCACCTGAAGTTCTGAACATGTTAGAAAATAAGCAAATTACAATTGGGCAAGCTCGGCCTCTTCTCAGTATTGGTGATACAAAAAGTTTAGTGAAGTTGGCTACCAAAGTGAGTAACGAATCTTGGAGTTCGCGAAAAGTTGAAGAAGAAGTTGCTCGTCTCACAGAAGGGTTACGAAATTCACTAGCACATAAAAATCCAAATATGATAAATATTGAAAGAGATTTACGATTGCACTTTAGTGCTCGAGTGGATGTGCAATATAAGAAAAATGGAGGGGGGAAAATTATGATTCATTATGGGAATTTAAAGGATTTAGAACGCCTTTTGGGGATTCTCAAACAGAATTGAATTTACGATAAAGGCGATTAAAATGAGCAAACAAAAACAAATATAGAAAGTTTTCCCAATGTTGATCTTTCATAATTTCAGTCCCCAGTGGCTTTCATACCGTTGGTGTTTCTATAAAAAAAGAGTAAGTGTTATTGACCTCTCCGTAAAAGAAAACTAAAAAATATAAAACCATCTGCTCTAAAATTGAACTTTTATAATAACTCTAGTGTTGGCGGTGTCCTATTTTATTATCATGCAGATATACCAAGAGGTCCCGCTAACTTATTCATTGGTGATGTGTCGGGGAAATCTATTTCTGTAGAAATTTTCATGGCAATCACTAGTTCCATGTTCAATAGCATTATTCAAATAGAAAATGTACCCGCTAAAATGTGAACAAAGGCGAACCAAGCTCTTTAACAAAGAAACAAAGAGAGGAATGTTGGCTATTTTATTTATCGCAGATTACGATCCCAATACCCGCATTTTGTAATATTCATCCGTATGGCATAATAAAATGCTTTTTTTAATTCGTGAAAACGGAAAGTATGAGTTCCTCTTTGAGAAAGGAATGCCCTCAGGAGTTGATAATTCTTCACGTAGTTTTTATGGAAAAAAAGAGAATCAGATAAAATTTTTATCTTGTATAGGAATTATACTGTGAATTTTTTAATAGAATTGATTTTTCATGAGGTGAATTTCTTCTGTGGTTCAGAAGGTGCTTGTGATGATCTTGCACTTCTTGTTTGCCGTTTCCGGGGAAAAAAATCTGAAATGAAAGACCTTTATTTGCAAATACCTTCAATTGAAAAGTCTGTTATTGATCTTTTACAAAATACGGAAAATATTCTACTAGCATCTGGTTTGGAACAGGATAAAAAGAATGATATTTTACTGATTGTAGAAGAAGCCATTACGAATATAGTGAATCATGCATATAAAGGTGAGGATAAAAATATTTCTATGATAGAATATCATTTAAAACTTATCTCTTCAAACAATATTCTAATTGAGCTAGAAGACAAAGGTAAGCAATTTGACTTCCATAACACAAAAGGGTCAGATGCAAAAAAAGTATTAGAAGAAGATGTTGTGGGTGGTTTTGGTCTTAAGCTAATTAGGACACTTGCGGATACGGTTAAGTATTTTAGACTAGGTGATAAAAATGTATTACATATTGAGATAAAAATATAATCATGCGATATTAAGCTATGTTAGATAAAGAAACATTCCTATTTTGCTGTTATCCGTTTTCATTGTTTTTTTGTGCTCTACTATTGAGTCCATTCACTCATTGTGGTATGAATGACCAAATACCGGCTCTTCTTTCACCTTTAGCGTACCCAGCAGCAACCCGTCCTGAAATACGTGCGGTGAATTTGAGATTTCTGCCAGAAGAAGAAGCTCGCTACCAGTTTGATATTCAATATTTTATTACAAATACGGAGCCAGATTTTGCTGGTTATAATTTGTATGTTAGTAATCTTCCTTCATCTTTGGAAGGCCTATTAGGTGGAAAAAAAGAGAACCGTTATTTGGAAAATAGGCGTTCACCTAGCTTCTCTCATTCTGATAGCATTGCTAGTTCAGGGTCACAGAATCTTATCACACAAAGGGTTATTTATCGTCGTGCTCCCCCATCCCCGGAACCCTTTTATCAATGTTATGTATATTATTTTAGGTTAACAGCTTATTTGAGAGGAGGATTTGAGTCGGAAGCTAGTACTGAAGAACAAGTCTGTGCTTCAAATAGTCCAGTATCATGCCCTGTTCAAACGCCTTGTAATCCTTAGCGTATAGATTCTAGCCAATCAGCATATCACTTTTTAAAATATTCAAATATTAAAGGATCTGTAAAGTATCATTGAAAGTTAATCTAGATGAGAAGCCTGTATTTTATGTTATAGGTACCCCTATAGGTAATCTAAAAGATATTACGCTACGTGCTTTAGAAGTGTTAAAGGAGGTTGATTTCATTGTTTGTGAAGACACTAGGAAAACAAAAATACTTTTACAAAAGTATAATATTCTAACTCCTCTTAAATCATATCGCCAGTACAATAAGGAAAACGATATTGAGTGGATTCTGCAAAAGTTATCGATAGGATGTGATATAGCTTTCACGACAGATGCGGGAACGCCTAGTATTTCTGACCCTGGAGCAGATATCGTACGTAATGTGAAAAAAAATGATATTGCAAACATTGTTCCCATACCGGGAGTTTCTGCTCTTTCTACTATTTTATCTGTTTGTGGCTGGCAAACTAACCCAACTTACTTTTGTGGATTTCTTAGTAATCGTCAAGGACGTTGCAGGAAAGCTTTGGAAGATTTAGCTTCCTTTTCAGGTATTCTTATCCTTTATGAATCAGTCTATCGCCTACGCAAGACAATGAGAATTTGTAGAGAAATTTTCTATGATAGGGATATTTTGATTGCTCGAGAAATGAGTAAGATTTACGAAGAATTTATACTATTGAAGTCAGTCGATAGTGAAGATTGGGATATGTTGATAGAAAAAGTAACTTTAAAAGGTGAATTTACAATTGCCATTGCACCTATTCGAAAGGCTAGCCGAAAGGACTAATCTATACCGGCCAAAGACTTTCATATAGTTTTCTTTTATTTTTTTAGAGAAGTTCATCCATCCTTTTTATAAATTTTCTTCTCAAGAACCCTCTTTTGATATGTTATATAAACCATGTTGACACCTAGTAAACTTTTGTACTCACTTGTACAGAGGTGGGCTCGAAAAATCAATAAAAAGAGCTGTCAGACCTGAAAAAAGATAATCATGCTAATTATCGACATATTGTTTATAGGTTAAAAAAACAGCTAAGATCATAAAATATAAGCCATTTTTTTACTATTTCTGGGTCAGCTATGCATATAGAGGCTCTTACAAAATATCGGAAAACAAGAAATACCCATATAAAATGCCTTTAATTGGCGTTTTATGACATTACTTCCGCCTTCCTTACGTTTTGTAACAGTCCCATGTGGCTTTCGAAATTTTGTGGTTTTATTTTAAAAAATGTCTCATCCTTTTTTAGGAATATGCCGAAGGAATCCGTTGAGGAGGAATACAGAATGATGATAGATAGTGTTGGTGGTTTAAGCCCCAATTATAATTCCCGTATTGATAAGCAAGTTCAGAAGAAAGAGCCTAGTTTTGCTTCAGGAGATTATGTTAATATATCTCAAGCTGCTAGCCGTGCTTCTGGACATGATCAAATTATGAATACCGTAAAAACAAAAGAGGATCCTGAGCGAATTGAAAAATTGCAAAAGATTCGAGAAAAATTAGAAAATGATGAGTACGATAAATTGAATCATGGTCAATTGGATAAAATAGCTAAATCTCTTGCTCGTGCCTTTTTTGGATAAAATTAGCATATGTAAAGATTTTTTTGGCCTTTAGTTTTTTCTGTGGTGGGTAGAGGAGTTTAACCATGTCTTTGCCCTTTTATATTGCTTCCGTGCCAGTTATAAGCTGACGCCTTCAAGTGAGTATGTGCTATTTATTTTCGAATACTTTAGGGAACTGTACATTTGTTTTGCAAAGATCAAGTATGCGTTGCATTACTTTTTCAACTAGTGCATCTGGACAACTCGCACCAGCAGTTATTAAAATTTCGATAGTTTGTTTTTTGGGTAACCAATCTTCCGAAATAGTAGTTGTTTTTGTTGTTAAGCCTTGATGCCGGATTTGTCTTTCATTTAATATTTCTTTTTCATCCTCTATGTGATAAGTGGGTAGATTTTTTTCTAGAAGTTCAGCTAGATGCGAGGTATTTGCAGAATTGTAACCACCGACGACTATAGCAAAATCACCTCCTTCAGTGAGTAAACTATAGGTTGCATTTTGATTTTCTGTCGTTGCATAGCAAAGAGTATCGCGTGTATCAGCGAAATGGTTGTCTATGTTTTCTTCAGGAAATGCTATTTTCATTGCTTCTTTTAAATGATTTGCGACAGCCAATGTTTCATTGGCGAGCATTGTAGTTTGATTAACGATACCAACTTTATTGAGACTCTCTTCGATGGAAAATTGACTTGAATAGCGATTTGAAAAATGTGTATTAAAATTTTTCTTTGGATATTCATTTTGTATGAATTTCGCAAGAATTTTTGTTTCTTTTATGTTGCGTATCATTAATGCAGGGCCATGTAAACGAGCATGTGAAAAAGTCGCTCTAGTTTCTTCGTGAGATTCGTTTCCATGTATAATAATGGTATAGCCTAGTTTTCCTAATTGTTGTGATCGATTCCAAACTTTTTCAACGAATGGGCAAGTTGTATTGTATTTTTTAGTTATAATTCCTTTCTTTTCAATTTCATCCAAAAGCTCTACTGTTGTTCCGAAAGCAGGTATTATAACAATATCCTCCTTTTTGAGATTTTTAAAAGGAATTAGACGAGTTCCATCTGTTTTTTGAAGAAAGCGAATGCCACGGCTTTGCATATCCGCATTGACTCGATAATTATGGATCATCTCACTGAGCAAAAAAATCCTTTTACTTGGATTTTCTTCTAATGCTCTATATGCAATTTCAATTGCATTTTCTACCCCAAAACAAAATCCAAAATGGCGAGCAATTTTAAAATGCAATGGACCTACTTTAAAGTGAGTTGGCGTAATATCATTTTTATATCGATCATTTTTTTTGCGTCTTTCTTTTATTGAAGATATAAGTTTAGAACGATAAAACATTGGTATTTTAAAATTTCTAGTCATATTAATAATAAAATTAAAAAGATAAAACTCGATTTAAAAATACATTTTGTTTTCCGAAGAGTATTTCTATTTGCATCAGCAAGACAAAAATATTTAATTCCTTTTCATTGATTATCTTTTTAAAATCGTTCACCATTTGAATATTTTGTCTTTCTAAACGAATGATATCTTTTTCTGTGGTGATCCAGTTTTGCAAGTCAGATTTAGATAAGTTTATAAGATCCCTTTTTGAAAAAAAATGGTGATCCATGAAAATTTTTGTTTGAGCAAGATTATAACCTAAATCTCCAAGTTTATTAAAAAAAGAAGCTGGATTAGCTATTCCACAAAAAGCACCTAGTGGTTTTTTAGTATGTGGTAATTGCAAAATTGTATTTTTTTGTTTGCTATGTGTGTCAAAAATAGAACGTATCCCTGTGATTTTATGTTGTGCAAAAAATAATGCATCCTCCTTTACATGTTTTAGAATTTCTGATGTAATTGAATCTCGATTTTTTTTATTCGCTTGATCATATCGAGTTAGTAAAACAGTATCAGCTCTTTTTAAAGCACACAATGGTTCTCTCAGTTTTCCACAAGGAAATAGTTTCATCTTTTCTAAAGATAAAGTAGCATCTATCAAAACAATCGCATGATTATGATAAATGCTAGGATTTTGAAAAGCATCGTCCAAGAGAATTATTGAAATATCAGTCCCATAATGCTTGATAGCTTGAATACGATTCTTACCAATTACAACTTTAGTATTTGGGATATCGGTAAATAGGAAAGCTTCGTCACCTACTTCTTTAACAGTATGAAAATAATTTTTACCATCAAAAACAAGTGCGGATTTGCTAGATAATTTACCTTTATACCCTCGTAAAACAATTAGGGATTGTTTATTTTTTTTCAATAAGTGGCTTAGTATATATTTTGAAGTAGGGGTTTTACCAGTACCTCCTACGGATAGATTTCCAATTGAAATGATGTATTTATTTTGGAAATATTTTTGCTTTTTTTTACGATAGTTAAAATACTTTTTATGAATCTTTAAATAAGTATTTTCTAGGAAGTTAAAAGATTGCATTAAATAGATTCTTGACCACGGTATAGATTGTAATACGCACCCTTTTTTTCTAATAGGCCTTCATGACTTTTCCCCTCTTCTATTATGCTTCCATCTTTTATAACTATAATGCGGTCTGCATCACGAATAGAAGAAAATCGATGAGCAATTGTGATCACTGTTCTTTCCAAGCATAAAGTTTTCAATGTTTCTTGAATAAGTGCCTCACTTTTGTTATCAAGATTAGATGTTGCTTCGTCAAGAATTAGTATAGATGGATCAAGTAGCAAGACTCTTGCCATCGCAAGACGTTGGCATTGTCCACCAGAAAGCATCACTCCTCTTTCACCAATTAGTGTATTATATTTTTTTTCTAGATTCTGTATAAATTCATGGGCATTTGCTTTTTTAGCCGCTTCCTCAATTTTCTCTTGTGTTGTGTGTTCTTTGCTTCCGCAGGATATATTTTCTGAAACGCTGGCATTAAATAAAAATATATCTTGGCTCATTACAGCAATTGAACTTCGCAAACTTTCTATACTCAATTCCCGTATATCTATACCATTTATGTAAATATTTCCTGAGCTAACATCATAGAGGCGCATCAGTAAATTTACAATTGTACTTTTACCTGCTCCAGAAGCACCTAACAAGGAGATATGTTCACCATGATGAATATTCAAATTAATATTCTTTAGTGAGTTTATTTTTGAATTTGGATAGCCAAAACTTACCTTTTTAAAGGTGATTGTTTTTTTCCCTTTTTGTAGTTGTTTTGGATTATCTATTTCAACTACTTTAATCTCTTCATCTAGTATATTAAAGATACGTCTTGCGGGAGCAGAAGCCGCACTGAATAAGCTTATAGAGGTAGATATTCTTTTCAGGGGTGTCACAACAAATATTATTGCAAAAAAGAAAGTAAAAAAAAGTCCTCGTGAAATGTTGTCTATCGACATTTCATAGGCTCCCCAGAAGAAAAAAATGAGGACAAATACAATTGTGATCACTTCAGTAAGTGCAGGAGCTACTTGATGATAGTAATGCCCTGTGAATGTGTTTTTATACAAGTGCCAGTTTGTCATACGAAAGCGACGGTATTCTGCTTTTTTCATCCCAAAAGCACGAGTCACACGTATGCCAGAAATACTTTCTTGAATATGACCAATTAAATCTGCTAAGCTTTTTTGTTGTTTTGTTGTAGCTCGTCGAACTCGTTTTGAAAAAATTCTTATAGGAATGGTTAATATTGGTACGAGTATAAGAATTAGAAGAGTCATTTTCCACGAAATCCATATTAGGAAGCTAGCATGTACTACTACATAAAATATTTCTATCAATACTTCATTAAATTGAGAAGAGAGTAAACGACCAATTGTTTCACCATCATTAATTGTTCTGCTCATGATCATTCCAGTTTTTTCCCGATTAAAAAAATTAATGTCTAGGTTTTGTATCTTTTCATATATCTCCATTCGTAAATTACGTACAGCAGCCAATCCAATTGTCCCTAGGAAGAATAAAGTTGCAGTTAGGCACACCATTTTGAGAAAATGAAGTGGAAAAAGAAATGTACACAGGATTAAAATAGCTTCTCTAGCTGAATAAGTTTTAATTTTTAAATTAATTGCATTTTTTATCTGTACGATGTGGGTTTGAAGTACCTTCCAAACTTCTTGTTCATCTTTGCTGTTATCCTTTTTTAATAAATCTTTTTCTTCTTGTGTAAGTGTAAATATTATTACCTCCTTAGGTGAGTTAATAATATTTAAGATTGGTACTAAGCCTCCTAGTAGCAATAAATTACTTAAAGAGACAATGAGAGCGAGTATAAGGCCAAGTGATAAGCGAATGGGATATTGCAATAAATATGAAAAGAGACGTATAAAAATATCTTTATCAGCTTTATTGTTTTGTTTTGTTTCTTTATTCACTTTAAAATCTAAAATCACCTATACCGAAGACTATTTCATAATTATCATCACCGGGTATTGGTTTTAAAGAGGCATTCCCAGCGTAATAAAGCTTTCTAGCATAAAATATTCGTAAAGGAAGGACAGGAATTTGTACGCGTAAACCAAAACCCCAAGAATACAAAAAACGATCTAGAGCAATATTTTTTTTTAATAGCTCCGTTCTCTTGGGATCATTCCATTCTGAACAAGAGCTATAATGTCTATTTATATTTGTATTAAACCCTGCACATTCTAGAATTGATTGAGTAGAATAATTATTAGCTCTTACTTTTTGTTCTCCTATGAAATCATTAACTGTGTTATAAAGTGTGCCAGCATCTAAAAAAAATGCAAACCATAAAAAATTTGGCTCTAAGGGAACTCTTAACTCAGTACCCCAAAGTATCATGTGATGTGCGCCAAATCTCCAGTCACGGGGGTATGCACTATCATCTGTATTGTAACCACGGAGACGTCCAAAGCCGGGTTGACCCGGGCCACCTAAATTCAACAAGTCACGGCTTTCTATATGTGGGTTGAGTTCTTTATTTTGAGAGCTATACTGAGGGGATGTCTCTTGAGTAAACGTAGCTCGGAATGTTGTTTCTTGTACAACGCGCCATCGTTTTAGATTTCTATTTTTAAATAGACCACCGAAAGTAAAATCAAACCACCAAAAATAATGACTGCTAGAGAATATGTACCGATTGAAATGGTCTTGCCCCCCAAGAAGTCCGCCGACAATTTCTGCTTCTAATCTCTGGCTGAAGCCATGTGTTGGGTTAAAGTTATTATCAATCGTTGAATACCGTAGTCCATTTTGTAAACTAGATTGAAACTGTAAGTTTTGTCTTGCTCGTAAGAAAAGAATATCTGGAGCTAGTGTACTTGGGTTACGGACATTGGACCATGATGGTACATAAGAATGATAATGTAACCATTTATTTGTGATGCGATGGCTCGTACCCAAACTGACTCCATACCTGTCAGATTGGTATTGGGCAACTTCTGAAGAAGAAGAGTGAATGGAATCTGCTAAAATTGAAACTGTTTGTGAATTAAATGATGCTCCTATTCCTAGGGACCAAGGGGTATGGTGTTCGCGATAGCATACTTCTTCTTTTAGAACACGTTTGGATAGTAGAAGCCGTATCTGTAATTTTATTTTATCAAGCGTTTTTATACTCGAATCGTTTTCAAACTTTTCAGCATAGTTGTAAATAGTTCTGCCCAATTTTTCATGTTCATTTTGTAATCCTCTAGCTATAAGTAGAATTTGATTTAAATGAGTTGCGCTATCAAAAATTTTTTGTTTTGTTCTCCAAAATGATTTGTCTATGAACCGGCATTTTTCATAAAACCATGGTTCATTCCATGACATGGAAATACCTTTTCGATTAACACCATAATCGATACTTCCACTGAGTGTTTGGCTAGTACCCCGAAAATTATCTTCGGTTAGTTTCATGTTCAAAGCAAAGCCAGTATTGATTCCATAGGTACCGCCAACAGAGATATTTCCTGTTGGTTGCTCTTTTACCTCAAAAACAATATTCATTTTTCCTTGGTTCGAACCTGGTCTCATTTGTAAATTTACTTCGCTAAAATAACGCAAATTAATTAAGTTTTGTCGACTGATGTTTACTAAAGTTGAACTAAAAAGTTGTCCCTCTCTGATTAAAATTTCTCTACGAATAACATGTTCTTCTGTCTTTTCATTTCCACGAATTATAATATCCTCTACATGTGCTAAATTATTTTCACTAATATAAAAATGGACATGCCTCATGGGGCGTCCAGATTCTTTGGGATTTTTTTTTATCCATTTTTTAAGATACGTAAGATTTAATCTTTTTGCATCTTTTTTACATTTTTTGTTTTGAGTTGTTTTTACATTTTTCATTAGTAAACACTTTTCATAATTTTGAATAGTGTCCTTGTCCAAAGTAAAATCAATGATATCAGGTCTTATCTGGGTAAATACGTATCCGCGTTGAGCATAAGCCTCTTGCATACTTGCTCGATCACGAAAATATTTGCTTTGATCAAAAAAATCACCAATGTTTTCATCAGATAAATTTAAGTAGCGAGCTAAAATATCAGGTGAGTGAAGTGGCAGAATTTTATCCTTTATTGGTCTTTCAGGAGGATTAAATTCTTGATTTATACGTTTTGGATCATGTGCGATAGAATATCCAGCGAAGTATTTAATTTCGCCTTCCTGTATAGCATATGTAATAACGACGACGCGCCCTTTTTCCGGTTGTTTAGGAGATATCCAGCGTATTTCATACCCAGTTTTTTCGACATCAAATTGAACGTTTAACAAACCTTGTGATTTTGCATAAGATAGTATTTTATACTTATCTTCTTCAAATTTTTCTTTTTGAAATATAGAATCTGTATATGTGCTACTCTGTTTTTGTTCTATAAAGTTTAGAATATAATCTGGATTTAATCGATTAAGACCTAGTATATTTATTTTCCCAATTGGAATGAATTTTCCTTCATCAATAACAAAAAATACTTTCAGTGTGTTTTTTTTGATATTTTTTTTATCTATACGGTACCAAACTTCTGCATGAAAAAAGCCTGCTTTTTTATAGGCGGTAGCTATGACTTTTGTCGCTTTTTTTATTTTAGAAAGAGAAAAGAAATCTCCGTCACTTAAGTCAATTTCTTGTATAAATTCTTGGCTGCTTAATTCTTCTAATCCAATGTAGTTTATTTCCTCAATTAATGGTAATTCAGTAACTTCATAATTCAAGACAAGAGTATTGTCTGATAGAAGGCGTATACGCATGATGACATTTGAAAAATAACCAGTATTGAAAAGCTGATGTACATCTTCATTGATTGCAGATTCTAAAAAAGGCTTATTATATCGACTAGTGATTACCTCGTAAAGTCTATCAGCCTCTAAATTCTTTAATCCTGAAAATTCAATCCGACTTATCGTTTTACCAAAGTAACGTTTTTCTTGCGAAAAAATAGGCGTAAAAAGGAAAAAAAAACAAAGAAAAAATAGAACTGTGATAAGTGCAATAACCTGCCACTGGATAGTCTTATTTGATTCGCTAATATTCAATTGGCGAAATCCTCCCAAGTCGACTATGAAAAAGGAATGCAACCGGAAGTCACCTTTTTATTAAAGGGAACAAAGCAACGCTCAGGTATTTATTTAAGTAAACACATGATTTTTAATGAGAATTTTCCCCAAATAAAATATTTTCCTGTATAAGAAATATTCATTTCATTTATATATTTTAGTGTATCTATGTATACTTTTTATAATAGTTAGGCACGTTGTAATAATTCTCGTGCATGTTCAATTACAATTGAGCTATTTGTGATACCTCCAAGCATTCGAGCAAGTTCATGAAGGCGGTCTTCTTCTTCTACAAGCGAGATATGGGAAGAAACTCTTCCTTCAAGATATCGCTTCTGTATACAAAAATGTTGTTCTGCTAATGACGCTATTTGTGGCAAATGTGTAACAACAATTGTTTGGCTATGTTTTGCAAGTTCCTTCAGACGATTTGCTATTGCATGGGCAATTTCTCCACCTACTCCAGCATCTACTTCATCGAAAACAAGTGTTTGTACGGGTCTTTCTTCACAAAAGACATTTTTAAATGCCAATGAGATACGAGATAATTCACCACCACTTGCTATTTTGCGTAAGGGCCGGGGAGCTTCGCCTGGATTAGAAACAAGAAAAAACTCTATCCGATCAAAACCTTTTTCGTGTATTGAATATTGATTTATTGAAGATGTTTGTTTAGCTAGGCTCAAGTCCTCGTCTGATCTTATATCTTCATTTTCATCATTGTTGATTATTTTTATATCAATTTCACGCTTTACATGAACTTGTATTTTTGCTCCAAACATTCCAAGCTGTTCTAATTCTTGGATCATTTTCCCTTCTAGTTTTTGTATTGCACTTCTTCGCAATTGGGAAAGTTTTTCTGCTTTTTGTATCAAAACAGATTGAAGATCTTTTAATTTGTTTTCAATCTCTTGCATTTGCTCTGAACTCATATCGATAGAACCAATTTCACTTATATATTTTTCCTTTATGTTCAGAACATTTTTTGTACTGCCACCATACTTCTTGTAGAGTGCTCGATACCCAGCAATACGCTGATTAATATCTTCTAATCGTTCAGGAGAGAATTGTAACCTTGATTTTTGTTCTCGTAAAAAATCGGCAACAGTTTCCAAGAGATAGTTAGCCTCTTGCATTTGTTCTATGTATTCCTGTGCTTCAGGGAGTAAAGTTGTATGAGCTTCTAAAAGCTGTATTAGCGAAACAAGACGATCTAGAATAGCAAATTCTTCCTCTCGAATTGTGCTGTAAGCTACACAAAGATCTTGAAAAAGTCTACCGCTATTTTGTATAAGAGATTGTTCTTGTGTTAAATTTTCAAATTCTTTTTCTTGAGGGGCAAAATCTTCAATTTCTTTAATTGCAAAATGTAAAAAATCACGCCGATTTTCTCTTTCTTCGGTTTCTATGTTAGCGTTACGTAAGCGTTTATTTAAGTTGTGAAAACGATGGTATTGGTCTGTAACTTCTCGGCATAAATTTTTTGTATTCGCAAAAATATCTAGATAATCTAAATGGGTATCACAGTCTAGTATGCGTTGGTGTTCATGCTGTCCATGTATTTCAATGAGCTGTTGGGCTATGTTACGTAAGTATTGTAATGTACTAATTTCACCATTGCAATATATTTTGCTACGTCCTTCTGTGGTAATTTCTCGCCTTACCTCTATAAAAGAACTAGAACTAGGGTTATTATTTTGATTCAGATTAATATTCAACTCCTTTTGAAGAATTGGTTTGATTTCAAAAACAGCTTCAATAATGGCTCGGTGTGCTCCATTTCTGACTAGACCTGGAGTAGCTCTAGCCCCCAATACAATACATAGGGCGTTCATGATAAGGGATTTTCCGGCCCCTGTTTCCCCACTAATAACGTTTAGTCCCTTCCTAGGACGTATCCGAAGTGATTCTGCAATTCCAAAGTTTTCAATTTTTAATTCAATAAGCATACTATATATAAGTATAGTAATCAAAAAATTAGTCAATTCTTTTTTATCTGTCAGCCTTTTTTTGTTGGAGTTCTGTATAGAGTTCCCTCTTTTTGCTCATTTTTGTCAGAAACTTTCTGTTATTTACTTCTGGTTTGCGTAAAACCTTATCTAATAATTTTTCTAAAGCATTTCCAACTTCTTTCCCCTGAAGTCCCATTTCTTTTAATTGATGGCCATCAATACATAGATCTTTAATAATTAGAGGATATTTTTTATAGATTTTTATTAATTCAGATGAAGAAATTTTTATTTTTTTGTATGGTTCTGTGCTTTTAAGAAAAAGGATTGTCTTTTCATTATATTGTTTTTTTAGTAAGGAAAGGAATTTTCGAGTTTGGTATAGTTGCATAGTATTTGCATTTTTTTGAAGTGAACGGTCATAATGGCTTTCTGTTTTTTCTTGAAATAAAAAATAACGACAATAGTTACTGAGGTCTATTGTATGTTTACGTGAAAGGCGTAGTGCTTTAGACCATTCGTTAATTTGTTGGGGAGTAAAAAAACTAAGAGAATAGAGCCAATAGGCCATGCGTAGAGTAGAACTAGCAGGGTAGAGTTCCTCTAACTGTAACGAACAAGTTTTATCTGTATATTTTTCTTTGTATGGGGTAAAAAGAAAAAGCAGGCCACTTTTTTCTAAAAGTTCTATCATTTGTCCTACCTTTTGAGCTCGAAAACCCTTCCATATCTCTTCTGTAAAACGCTCGATAGAGATTTGAGCTACGCGCTTCTGAATATTCACATTATCTAGGGCTTTATAGGTTTCTTTTTCTATTGTGAAGTCTAAGCTAGCTGCAAATCGGCAGGCACGAATTGTTCGCAAACCATCCTCATGGAAACGCTCTTTAGGATTTCCTATAGCGCGTATTATTTTATTTTCTATATCTAAAAAACCATGGTATTCATCGATAAGTTCCATAGTTAAAGGGTCATATGCAAGGGCGTTTATAGTAAAATCTCTTCTGGATAAGTCTTCCTGTAATGTCTTTGCAAAAATTATTTCAGTAGGATGTCGTGCATCCTTGTATTTTCCATCTGATCTATATGTTGTTATTTCAAAGCTATTTTTGTCCAAGAGGATAGTGATTGTACCGTGTTTAATTCCAGTTGGTATGGTTTTCTTGAATATTTTTTGTACATCTTGAGGAAAAGCATTTGTTGCAAAGTCAATATCCGTTACCTTTTTATTGAGTAAAAGATCTCGTACGGCTCCTCCGACAATATAGCACTCATAGCCTTTCTGTGCCAAAATTTGACAAATTTGTGTAACAGGTTTTTGATAATGAGCATCTAAAGCTTGGAAAAGGTTTGTTTTTTTTTTCATTTCTGTATTTTAAAAAAAGGAAAAATTTAAACCTTACATCAGCTTGTTTTTCCTTTTTGAAGAATGAAAGATAGCTCTAGGCCAAAAAGGAAAATGTAGGTAGAAATTAGAATAACGAGCATTCCGAAAGGAATAGTAGCCCAAACCCCATACACATAGCTTGTAGAGCTAAAAGCAGAAATCCAGTAACGAAAAACGAGAATAAAAGCCATTAGACTAATCGAGCTAAAAATAGCCCCTATTATTGCTGAAGCATAATAAACCTTTGTATTTGGTATAAAATAATAAGCTATAGAAAAAGTAAAAAGTAGAAAAATCAACAGCAATGGTTCTATCAAAATAATGACAAAAAATTTGCGTAACCAGGATGTAGAAGATAAAATATTATATTTAAAATTAGCATAGGCATGCCCTGCAGGATCAAGTCTATTGGTTAGAGTTGCTTTACTCACTTTAATGAATATTTTCTCTTTTCCAAAGAGATAGATATTTTTTTTAGAGTGTACGTTTTCATTTTTGTGTGAAATGAAGTGCTTATTTGAAAAAAAATCAGTATCCATCATATGCCAAGTGTGACCGTGATCTTTTGTATAGCGAAAAAGACCACCGCTCCCATACAAAAACCCCGTTCCATTTTCATATAATGACATGCCCTGAACATGTTGATTGAAGTGAGCTCGTAAGTCAGGATAATAAACATTCCCTCTCGAATGTATCCAAAGTGCCCCATGATTTCCCGCAAAGAAAACATCACCCTTCTGATTTGTTTGCATGACGTTAATTTGTAGTTTACGGTCACCATATTTTTCTTCTATAGGTCCTTGCCAGTCTTTCCCATCATTAGGAGAATAATGATATGCTCCTTTTCCGATGAGGTACAGGCCTGTAGGGAGGGGAGGTATAATTTGATTTTTAGCCTTGTTTTTTATTGTTATAAAAGATTTATAATGAACGGCCAAGCTTTGATGCTTCCAATCACCTGTTTTAGAGCGTACAAGTATACTCGATAGGGTCCCTTCATCAATTAAGAGAAGAATCTTTTCTTGTTTTGTTATGTGTATATCTCGAACATTTGGTGAATAGGTATCGGTTTCTGAGTGTAAGACAAGCTGTTGATATTTCCAAGATTGCCCCTCATTGGAAGAATAATAAAGTGTGCCAGCAGAGGAGATAGTGTAAATAGTTTTTTTTGTTTGAACAATTCCTATCAAATCGAAGCGTTTAGAATGTCCAAGCTCGTAAGAGCGAAAAGGAGTTTCCATCACATCCCAAGAATATCCAATAGAATTGTTACGGGTATCTATGAAATATTCTCTAAATGGTGCTTTATGTGTAACTTTTTTTTTTAGATTTATCTGAAAAGGCTCGGCCTTCTCTGAATATATCCATAAATTTCCATCTGAAGAAACAACCCATTGTTTATTTTGGCGTAGTACGACTTGTCTGATTTCAGGAGAATTGAAGTAGTAGTGTATAGTTTGAATGATTTGGCTTGTACAAATAACTCCTATTGGCAATAAAATAAAAGCCATTAGATAAAGAGAGAAACGATAGAGGATAGGTCGTTTCTCTTTTACTTGATAAATATGATTGAAAGTATCTTCGAGGTTACGAAAAAAATTTGTGGCAGAATAAAGAACGAAGATAAAACCGATGCCAGCAATCGTTTCCGCCCGGGCCAGTATTTCGTCTAGAATATTTAAAAACTCGCTAGTATCAGAAATACCATACGATGCTAAAAAAAGAGCAATATTAGTTTGTACAATATTTCGGTTGATTTTTGCTAATTGGATAAAGATTGTGAGGAGAGGTATAATAGAAATTATAATCGCATATGCAATGGCATTGCCACGAATAGAGCAGTCATCGCTTCGAAATTTTTTTACTGCTTCACTAAATATTTCAAACGCTTTTTTTAACCCTACTAAAAATTGTTTATTTATCATCTTCTGATGAAGTGCTATCTGACTCAGATATTATTTTTTGTATAGGAGAATTGCCTTCTTGTAAACAGATATCAATATCATCTGTTGTTTTTACACCAAAAAATCGAGCCATTTGTTGTTTTTGTTTAGCCTCTTTTGATATTGGCACACGATAGAGTTTCACTTTAAGAAAACCACCTTGAAAGCGTTTGAAACTTATTTTCCAAAGTATACCAGACAGAGAAGCAACAGGACAAGAAATCGTGCTATTTGTCTTATTTAGAGAGCAAGGGCGATGTCCCCAGCGAACAACTTTTAGGGACATTCCATCCGTTCTCTTTTTAAAAGAAAATTTCCAAGAGGAAGTATCTAAATACCATTTACCTTCTTTCTCTATCCACTTAAATTTATAGTTTAATTCATGCCTATTACGGAAATAAGTTTTAAGTTTTTGTGGGTCAGTTGCAAATTCTTTCTTCTTTCGATAATAAACTCTATGATCGTCTATACAGTAATAACTTGTTTTTTTCGGGGTAGATGGTTTTGTTTTGGATGTGTCTTTTTGATCTTCTTTTGCTTTTGCTTTCGATGCTATTGCTATTCTATTCTGGCATATACGATAACCTCCTAGAAGGGCCAATAGGATCATTATGCAAAGTAGTATAAACTTTCTTCTCTTTGGGGCTTTTATGTACTTATATAATTCAACCATTTCATTTTCTCCATCTTTATGCGCTTACTCTATTGCTATGTAAACATTTATTTCATTTTAGTTTATATAATGCTCATAATCTATTATAAATAAACGCTTATATTTTGTGTTTTTTTGAGAAAAATACGTCCAAACTTTACCCTAAGTGTCTATGACAATTTAGGGTGTTTCTCCTACAGCATGAAAGGCTAGATATTTGCTTGATCTGTATCTGCGAGAACAGTAAACTCACCAGATACATCTGATTCATAATTAAAATAGACACTATAAACACGGTTTCCATTTTTGTCAGAAGCAATATTGTTTCCAAATTTTTTTTCCATAAACGGGCAATTTGTCCTGTTTATGAGCTCATTCCTTTTTCATTTGAAGTGCGAATGGAGAACCCTCTGATTTCCTTTGTTTCAATATTCTTTATTTCCATGCTCATTCCTCTATTTGACATTATGGCTGATTGCCTAGAGTAATCTCGTACAGAAACAATCCGTATTTTTTAACAAAATATCGCATATCTATTTGAACCTATTTCCCGTATCACTGGCGAATATAAAAGTGAGTTATTTAAAAAGCCAGCATAATTTAGTTGTCATTCGGATTTCGTTTCATATAATTTACGTTTGTTATGTCGACAACAAAAGATTTTATGGTGAATCTCAGGTATTTGATTTGCTTTCAAATGATCTGTAAATATAACCATAAAATCTGACTAATCGAATGAATCTTTATCGTAAATATGATGTCCCTGCTCCACGTTATACCTCGTACCCTACAGTCCCCTATTGGGAAACTCCTCCAAAGACAAAAGACTGGTTACGATCCATTCGAGAGAGTCTTAACACGACTACTCAAAAAAATAGCTGGTCCATGTATATACATATACCCTTTTGTGAAACTCTTTGTACGTATTGTGGATGTAATACGGTGATAACGAAAAACCATCAAAGGGAAAAAATGTATTTAAATCTTCTTCATAAAGAACTTAATTATTATTTGAATGAAGTGAGTGAATTAAAAGAGTCCGTTCTTTATGAATTACATATAGGGGGAGGAACGCCAACATTTTTGTCTTCAGATCATCTTGATTTTTTACTCACTTTTGTACTTAAAAATTTTACAAAAAGGGAAAATTGGATAGGCTCCGTTGAAGTAGACCCACGCCATACGCAACAAAAACAGTTGGAAGTAATGCGCAAGCATGGCTTTAACCGCATCAGTTTGGGCGTACAAGATTTCAATACGGAAGTTCAGCAACTTGTCAATCGTATCCAGAGTTATGAAGAGACGAAAACACTTACAGAAGAAGCTCGAAAATTGGGATATAAATCAATCAATTTTGATCTTATATATGGTTTACCGCAGCAATCTTTGAAGAAAATGCAAAATACAATTGAAAAGACTCTTAGTTTAGGACCAGAAAGAATTGCTTTATATAGCCTAGCGATTGTACCATGGATTAAACCTTCCCAAAGAATTTTTAAGGATGAGGATTTGCCCGGTCCGAAAGAGAAGAGAGAGCTCTATGAGTATTCGCGAGATACTCTTTTAGCAGCGGGATATATTGAAATAGGTATGGACCATTTCTCTCTTCCTCATGATGATCTTGCGATTGCGCAAAAAAACGCTAGATTGCATAGAAATTTCATGGGTTATACTCCCTTACGAACAAAGTTGTTATTAGGAATAGGCTTAAGTGCTATTTCAGAAACACCTGATTATTTTCATCAGAATCATAAAGAAATTTCTCGTTATGAAGAAGCGATCCATAAAAAAAATAGACTACCTACTTTGCGAGGTCACTGTCTGACACAAGAAGATAAAGAGCAACGCGAATTGATTTTACAATTTATGACACATGATCATGTAAATTTGCCATCTACCAAAATGCGTCTGTCTCTAGAAAAGAAGCTAGAAGAAATGATAAAAGATAAGCTGGTGGTATTCCAGAAAAACACTATTCAAATAACAAGTAAAGGTAAGCCTTTTTTACGTAATGCTTGTATGGCTCTAGATAAAAGATTGCATAATAAATATCCAAAAACACAAGTCTTTTCAAAGTCATTATAAACGACTTAGTATGACCATTATTTATTGTATGCCGTTAGGCATGTGTTATAGGCAATGATGATTTTTTGCACGTTATGTGCATTTTTACTGTGCAGGTCTGGGTGACAATTTTTAACCATCTTACAATACCTTTTTCGTAATGTTGTTCGACTGGGTAATTTTTTATAAACAGATAATCCTAAAGTGTTGAAAGCCTTTTGTATATCTCTTTGGGAGAGAGGGGAGGGGCTTGAGTCTGTTGTTTTTGAATAGTATTTTTTTTGGGGATGGAATTCATTTCTAAGTTTTGGTAAAAACGAGTGAAAAAGTACATCTTCTAAAAAATTTATATGGCGAAATTGAGAATAAATGAATGATTCAAGAATATATTGACACCAAGTCCTTTTCTCTATACCATTTTTTTTGAAATATATGGTTTCTGCTTTTTTGAAAAAATGATCAATAGAAAATGTACTTTTGTAATAGAAATAGGCAGCTTCTTGAAAAGTTTCAGAGCCTAAAAGTGCCGTTTCCATTAAATCGTGATTGATCACATGATTTTGTAGCTCTTGTTGGGAACAAGATTGAAAGAGCTCTAGCCATTCTATTTTTTGATAGGTATTCAAATAATAACCAGATAAGAAAAAAATATTAGGAGCATTATCCCAGCCATTTTTTTGCAAAAATTCTACAAGTATGTCAGTATATTCTATGCTGATGAGGTTATGGGCTGCTTCATGAATGGCAAAATCTCCAATTTGGTGTTTATAGCAATAACTGAGGAAGTCTATTTTTTTAATTTCTAGATGATCAAAAAAAAATTCTAGTTTTAATTCCCAAGTCACACCTGTAAATTGAGCAGTGATCTCTTGAATAGCTTGTTCAAGAGAAAAGCTAGGAGTACCTATTTCCCCTCTTCGATGTATATTCATTTTCATGAAAACCCTTCAGCTTTAAATTATGATCTCTTTGGTTTTGTTTGCAGTTTAAAAAGATAAAGATGGTATTTTTTTCACAATTTTCTCACATAAGAAATCAAGACCTTTTTTTTGAGATGCGGATACACATATGCTATTTTCTCGTTTTTCTAAAAAAAGAATTTCTTCTTTAGGAATAAGATCACATTTTGTGAATATATATATTGTTGAAATATGTGAGAGTTTCATCTTATCCAAAATAAGATCAACTGCTTGTATCTTTTGTTCGCGGTTTGTATCGTTAGCATCAATACAATGTAATAAAAGATTTGCATCAGCAAGTTCTTCAAGGGTTGCCACAAAAGCATTCTGTAAGTCAGGTGGAAGATCGTAAATAAAACCAACTGTATCCGAAAGAATAATTTCTTTGCATTTTGGGAAACGTAGGCGACGTGATGTTGGGTCTAGAGTAGCAAAAAGCCGGTCTTCTACAAATACATTCGAACGAGTAAGCGTATTTAGTAGAGTGGATTTACCAGCATTTGTATAACCGACAATAGAAGCAGTTGGTAGTGTATTTTTACGACGAGATCGATTTAAAGAGCGACGCTTCTTTAGTTTGGTAACCTCTTTCTCAAGTATTTTGATACGGCTATCAACGCGACGCCGACCTATTTCTAATTTTGTTTCTCCGGGTCCTCGGCCTCCAATGCCACCGGTTAAGCGTGACATATTATCATCTTTTTCACTTAAACGCTCCCTTAGATAGCGTAGTTGTGCTAACTCTACTTGTAGTCTGCCATCTCTACTTTTTGCATTTCGTGAAAAAATATCAAGAATAAGTTGTGTACGATCAATTATTTTCAAATCACAAATTTGAGAAAGCCTTTTTGCTTGTGTAGCAGAAAGTTCTAGGTCAAAAATGAGCATCTCTGCATTTTTTTGAATGGCTTCAATTACGATTAGTTTAGCTTTCCCTGAACCAACTAAACTAATCGGGTCTAGACTGTTTCTTTTTTGTGTAATTGAATCGACCACATGAATTTGTGCTGTTTTAGCTAACTCTGTTAACTCCAATATAGAATGGGCAGGTGTACGTTTTCTACACATGCTTGGATTGTAAACTCCTACTAGCAGGGCACGTGCTTTTTGATCCGACAGATGTAATCGTTTTTCCTCTTGAGCAAAAAGAGTTTCTATATTTGCGACGGTAAGTGAAAAATTTTCGGAGAGTTGACCCGGTTGGCAAGGTGGATCAATTTGATAGCCGGGATGAGTTCCGGGTAGTATAGAAGCGTTATAAAAATATTTTGGGTATCCTCTCTTGTCTACAGTGATAGCTGTAATATAATCTAGACGCAAAAGAGTGAGGTCAAAAAGATCTTCTTCACTCAATGGCTCATCCCTTAAATGTGTATGCACTAGACGTAAACCGCGTAAACGAATAGACCGACTACGGTCTAACTCTGGTATTAAGATACCATTACTATCTCCAACAATAAGATAAGAAATCCGACCATTCCTTTCGATCAAGACACCAATTTGGCGTCCTATATCACGCGATAGTGAACAGAGAGACCGAGCTAGCTCATGAGAAACAATACTATCACCTTTGATTTTTTTTAAGGAGATTTTTTTCAATTGCTTCAGTTGCAACGATTTGAGGCTCTTAATATTTCCACTTATGTGTATTATTTTATTTCTCCTTCAAACGCCAACCCATAAGCGTAGATAAAAGTCTAAGCCAAGCGATAGGTGCCAAAGTATCATGTGTACAATAGTCAAGATAAAAACAAAAATTGGAGAAGGAAACTTTTTGTGTAAATAATTTTTTTTAAGAGAGCACATAAAAAATAAAACGACTAACCCAAAGAAAAGAGAAGGGAAAAGGAAAATAGGGCCAGTTAGACTCAGCGGCGGTATGCTAATGAGAAGTATGCCTAGGCAGAGTAAAATTTGGTAAAAAATAATTTTTTTTAGTGTATAATTAACACCCTTTATAACGGGTAAAACAGGAAATTTTGCACGCTTGTAATCGTCTTTATATTTTATAGCTAAACACCAAAAGTGTGCTGGTTGCCAAAAAAATAATAAAAGGAACATAACAAAACTATATTCACCAACTTGATGACTTACAGCTGCTTCACCAATGAGTGGACCAACTGAACCAGCTATTCCTCCTAAGACAGTATTCCAATGTGTTTTTGGTTTTAAAATTATAGTATAAACGAATACATAGTAAAGAAAAGAACCTAAAGCGATTAAAGCGGCTAAGGGATGGGCCCCTACGCTTAGAATATATAGCCCAAAAGCTAAAAGACTAGATCCAATAACATGCCCGAATATAAGACTGAATTTACCATCAACTAGAGGACGTTTTTGCGTTCTCACCATGACAGCATCTTTGTCTTTTTCGATGATTTGATTATAAACGAATGATGCACAGGCAATGAGCCATGTACCTAGTAGTGTGAAAAAAATAAGACCAAAGGACGGAAGAGCAGAGCCTAATAATAAGCCAGGTAAAACAGTAATTAATATAGATGATGCTAATCCAGATTTTAGTAGCTCAGAGAGAGAATTTGCTTTAGTTCGTAATAACAAATCGTGTCTCCAAAAAAAACCAAAGGGCTGTTAAATATGTTACAAAGGCCAAGCAACTATGCAATAATGTAATCGTGACAGGGATATGTAAAACAACATTTAGAGCACCAACCACTATTTGCGTACTAATTAAACCAAAAAGTAGCCAGATATTATATAATAGATGGGTAGGCCATGAATATCGTATAGCCATTATGAGTAAAATAAGGATTGTACCAAAAAGAAAATAAGCCATAAAACGATGTGTCATGTGTTTTTCAATATTTCCGATCATCTTTGGGAAAAATTCCGGAATGTGTTGTATATTTCCGGAACTGTCAATTATGGTCTCTTCGTAACAAGCAGGGAAAGTATTGCAAACGCGTCCGGCTTCGTTCGTACTAACTCGTGCTCCTAAAAAAATTTGGATAAAAACCATTCCCAAAACAATACATGACATAAGATGAATGTACAAAATTGTATAGTTTTTTAACCGGAAAAAAGTAAAAATATAATCAATAGGAGGATGTTTTTTTTTTGTGAAATGATTCTCTTTTATTTTTCGCCAAGAATAAACTAGAGTGCTTAGAAATAGTAAAGCATTTAAAAGATGTGAGCTAACAATATAGGCATCTAAAAGTTCAGTAACAGTTAAAGCGCCTAGTGTGATTTGTAGTATAAGTAAAAAGGTAGCTAAAATGATTATCTGTAGATGTGATTTGCGAAACATGCGATTTGAAAGCCCAATCCCGATCCAGCTTACAAAAAAAATACCTAGAACGAAAGCCACAATGCGATGTAGCCATTCTAAAAAAATTTGATAGTTCATCTCTGGTATAAATTGACCGTTACAGAGTGGCCAGTCAGGACAAGCAAGACCGGCATTTTCTGCCCGAACTAAAGGACCCAAAATCATTGTAAATAATGACAAAATAATGAGGTAAAAGTTGATACGAAAAAAAATCAGAAGACACCTTTTTTCAAATAATAATACATTTTTTTGAGTTTTCTTTTGCATTGTGTATTATTTATTAGAGCTGTTGCAAAAGTCTGGTTTCAGTGTGTTTTCTTCCATCAAGACGGAAGTTCTAAGTGTCAATGGCAATAAGCATTGCTTTGTCATCAAATTTTTTTGTACGATTTTTGAAAGCATGACTAACAACACCTGATTTTTTGATACCCATCAATTGGGTATTTTACATATAACCTTTGCATACTGATTGCCTCATTTCTCTTTTTGTCTGTTTGTAATAATATTTTATCCTTTGGCCTCCTTTTCGGTATTTTTGTTGTCAAATAAAATATAGAATAGTTGTGCTCAAGTTGTTTTTACGACAAGAGGGCTGGACAGTAATCGATAGAAATCTCGTTTGTGGCTTTTCAGTAAATATTCATTTTGGATTAGCCTGTATTACAATAATAAATCTGAAGATGTCTTCCAACATGGAACCGTTACGAAACGTAAATAGAGTGCTATAAATCGTCTATTTAAAGCATTTTAGATGTGTATTTTCTTATTTTTCTGTATTTTACACCAGTCCCAGTTTAGGCTGGTATTTGGGTTAGAAAGCCTATTTTTTGTTCATTATGAGATTAGTTTTTTGTGATCATGCCAAAAAGCCACAAACTAAAATTCTACTTTCTACATTACTGCCAGCCCTCTATAGCTTCCAGAATGGTTCATTAAAGTGTTCACAAATGAGGGAGATAAGATTTTAGACCCTTTTGTAGGTGGTGGTACAACACTGAGCGAGTCCAAAAAATTAAATCGTAAAGACATTGGTATAGAAAAAAAGATAGAAATAACAGAACAGCTAAGGGCTAAACTATAATGCTATAAAAATGGAGTTGTTGCAAAAGTTTAATTTTAGCACACTAATACTCTCCCAAAATAGTGGATAGTCTACTTTAAATTATGTTAACCCTATGGAGGCAGAAAGAATATATGAGCCTTGTTTTTTTCGCGGCCTTCAAATTGAGGGCTTTCCCCTAACTTTGCTTTGGTAAAGCCTTCCAAAAAAGGTATTCTACCTTATCTATAAAAATAACGGCTCCGGAAATTTTTGTACAGAAATCTTATTTATGGCCTAATTATGATTACTTTTGCAACAATTCCAATAAATTATATCAGAAAATTTCAAAATAAAAGTTTTTTATGGGTATCTATAAAGCTATGCAAAGCCCTGAGATTTTTCATTTTGTATATTTTTATAATGGCATATTTCTAGTTTTCGTAGCTCTGGGAAAAAATAAGCAATGAAAACAACAACTGCTTGTGTGAGAAAACCTCCTATCCAAACAGAATTTACTGTACCTAGTAGATGAGCAGAAACACCAGATTCTAGAGCTCCTAGCTCATTAGATGATGTGATAAAAATAAAATTGATGGCTGCCACTCTACCTCGCATATTATCTGGAGTGAGAATTTGCACCATTGTGGAGCGAACAATCACGCTTACAGAGTCAAAAATTCCACTTATAAAAAGGAGAAAGAGAGAAAGATAAAAATTCTCTGAAAAAGCAAAAAGGAACATACAAAAACCAAAACCACATACTGAATATAGTAACGTTCTTCCTGTGTTTTTTAGAGGTGGTCGGCGAACTAGAAAAATAGCTGTTAAAAAAGCACCTACAGCTGGTGCTGCCCGCAGAAATCCCAAACCAGCAGGTCCTGTCTTGAGTATTGTATCCGCAAAAATAGGGAGCAGGGCAACGGCCCCTCCAAAGAGTACGGCAAAAAGATCCAGAAGTAAAGCCCCTGAAAGTGCTCTTTGTTTATATACAAATTTAAGTCCTTTGCGTATGCCTTTTAGAAAATTTTCTGAGTTTTGATTTTTCTCTAGTATGCCTTTTGTCTGTATACAAAACATTAAACCAAAAGAAATTCCCAATAAAACGACGTTTAGGCAATGGGCACCCGCCGCTTCCGTTTGGGCATAAAGAAGCCCTCCTATCGCAGGGCCTGTCATGGAAGCTGTTTGCCAGATGGCACTATTCCATGCAGAAGATTTTGGGTAAAGTCTCTGTGGGGTGATGCTTGACATAAAAGAAAGTGCAGCAGGAGCATAAAAGCCACGTACCATACCAACAAGAATCATAATCCCATATATGAAACTGACATTCATTGATTTACTTTTAATCAAAAGTAAGTCAAGACTAAAGATAAAAAGGATGATGCTACATAGGAGAATTCCACTAATGCAAAAGAGCAATATCTTTCGCTTTGAGTAGCGATCCGCCAAATGTCCTCCAAAAAATGCTAAAATAAAATTAGGAACAAATTCTATGGCGCCTAGTAAACCTAGGGCAAGAGGACTATTCGTAAGCTCTAGTATTTGCCAGCTTACGGTTACGTGTAGGCTATGAAAGCTAAAAGTAATGAAAAATCTAGCTGCAATAAAAAAACGAAATTCTTTCAATTGAATAGGACTACGGATTCTCGTATGATCTAAATATCCAAATTTTTTCTGAAAGCTTGGGTTCATAAATATGTCTGGAAAGAAGCCAGTAAAGTTTCACACTCTTTTTGCACTTCAGAAAAAACGTTTTCTCTTTTTTTTGCAGAATAGAGTAGGCTACGGCCAACATTAATCAAAACGTTATTGCCAACAGCATCCAGACATTTCTTCAAATCTCCTCCTTGCCTACCAACACCTGGGATGAGAAAGGGAACCTCTGGAGCCATCTCTCGGATGAAATTCAGTTTTTTTTTATCCTGTGTTGCTCCCACAACCAACCAAAGATTTTTTGCTGTTCGATTTCGTTCTGCTACGGCTTTGGCTACTTCAAGGTAGAGAGGTGTTTCCCCTTTACTTTGAAAATAGTGTGCTCCCCTATTTGATGTGTGACATAAAACCATGGTTGCTTTTTTTTTATAGGTTAAAAAAGGCTCAATACAATCCATACCTATATAGGGGTTTACAGTGATTGCATCGCTATTCAATTTTCCAAAAAAAGCATGGGCATAGGCCTTGGCACTATGTTCAACATCCCCTCGCTTTGCATCCGAAATGAAGAGTGAATCTGGAGCCTTTTCTTTTACCATTTGAATAACATTATAAAAAAACTCCATACCCTTTGGCCCTAGAGCCTCAAAAAAAGCACAATTGGCCTTATATGCTATACAGAATGGAGCTGTTGCTTCTATAATGTCTTCCAAAAATGTATAACAAGAAGCAATATCTCCATTTTGGCCATTTTGGTCATCGTAACCATCGTAGCCTTTAGGTAATAGCCTAGGCTCCGGGTCTAATCCAACACATAGAAGAGATTGTATTTTCTCTTTCTTTTTTTTATAGGTATTGAAAAAAGTTGACATACCAGACAAATGACACTGCTTGGGCATGTTCTTGTTTGGCAAGTCCAAGATGTGATTTTGCTGACTTTGAGGTAGAAATTGTCACTATGAATATGAAAGAAATAAAAAATGTAGCCCAGTTGTACTCCTTTGTTGCCAGAGAGTATGCAGATAATCCATCTTTTCTTACAAAAAATGGTGGAAGCTTTAGTGGTCCTAACTATGCAGAGCTCTATGACATGGGTGTTGCTCTAGCTACGGGGCTGATTGATTTAGGAGTGTCAGCTAAAGACCATGTGGGGCTACTCGCAGATAATCGTTTAGAATGGATTATAGCAAATTATGGGATACAGCTTTGTGGGGCAGTAGATGTGCCTCGGGGTATAGATGTTACGGATCAAGATATTCAGTACATACTCCCCCATGCAGGAACTAAATTTGTTTTTGTAGAGCATGCAAGTATGTTAAGCAAACTTTTAAAAAATAAAAGTAAACTTACTGATGTACGTCATATCGTTGTTATGGATTCTCAAGAAGATCAAAAAGAGAATACAATAGGCATGTATAAGCTAATTGAAAAAGGAAAACAATTACGTGAAGGAGGGGATAGGCGAGTTGAGGAGCGAATAGAACAGACTAAATCAGAGGATTTGTGTACATTGATTTATACTTCTGGGACAACAGGATCTCCTAAAGGTGTGATGCTGACTCATGGAAACATAATGGCTCCAATAAGAACGATTCCTCTTCTATTAGCAAAAACGGATAGAGCCCTTTCTATTTTACCAGTTTGGCACATCTTTGAACGAATAATTGAAATGGTTACTCTTTCGAAAGGAGGATCAACTTATTATACAAACATAAGAAGTATTAAGGAAGATTTGATTTTTGTACGCCCCAGTATTATGGCATCTGCTCCTCGACTTTGGGAAAACATTTACCATGGGCTTATGAAAAAAGTTTATGCTGGGTCACCACTTGCTTGTTCACTGTTTCGTATAGCGTATTTTCTTGCTCATCATTATAAAGCTTCTCTTCGTTTTCTGAAAGGCCATATGCTTGATCTTGATGGTAGAAATGCTTTTGTTTCCATTTTTTTACGTGCCCCCTACCATCTCTTGCGTGTTCTTTTACTCGTGTTGCCATATGCTCTTTTTAATTTCGTTGTTTTACGGAAAATTCGCAAAGCTATGGGAGGTTGCTTACGCTTTTCTGTATCGGGTGGCGGTGCTTTACCCTTACATGTGGACCTTTTTTTCAATAACATAGGTATTGCTATTTATGAGGGATATGGCATGACAGAGACATCCGCTGCGTTAGCTATTCGTACCCCTTCCAATTTAGCTATAGGATCTGTTGGTGCTATTTGGCCTACGGTTCAATTACGTTTGATGGATGTGGAAAGCGGTCAAATTATTTATCCGGATATCCGAGGGCGTAAGGGTGAAGTGCATGTTAAGGCCGATCAAATCATGAAGGGTTATTATAGAAACCCTGAGGCTACAGAAAAAACATTACGAGATGGTTGGATGAATACGGGTGATTTAGGTGTGGTTACCTATAATAATACCTTGAAAATTGTAGGACGCTCTAAAGAAACAATCGTTCTTTTGGGCGGAGAAAATGTTGAGCCTGTTCCTATAGAAGGTAAGCTTCTACAGTCGGATTTAATTGAAAATTGTATTGTTGTTGGACAAGATCAAAAATTTCTTACCTGCCTTGTTGTCCCTTCCATAGAAGGGCTTACTGAGTTTGGAAAAAGTCACAAGGAAATAGCTAGTCAGGCTAGGGCCTATAAAGAGGTCCAGAAGGAAATCAAATCTATTGTGAATAGCCAAAATGGTTTTAAGCCTTTCGAGAGAATTATAGATTGCCGTTTATTAGAGGAACCTTTTGTTGTGGGTGAAGAGTTAACAAACTTATTTAAAATAAAACGCCATGTTGTGACAGAGAAGTATGGGAATTTAATAGAAAGTATGTATTCTTAATCTTGTTATGGCTTTTATTATTTTTTGGCAGATCAAAATAATCTTTCGGATAGATTAACGCAGACAAAACTTGACACTACAAGGGTGTCGATAAAGCGTTCAATACAAGTGTCAGCACAAACGTCAACAAAACCAAAGTTTAGATCTGAATGGAGTTCGTCTTTTGATATTTCTGGTATCCATGTCCTCATTGTGTGCCGTGGACCTATTCGTTTAGAAGCGGTCCAAGTTTTACAAGAAAGAGGAGCTTTTTGTGGAATACTCCTTTCCGAAAAAGATTCTATCGTTTATCAATATACTCGTGCACCGGAGTGGCGTATAATCGATCCCAAGCGTGTATATTTTATCCAAGACTATAGTGGCACTAATCAAGTAGAACGTAGTAAATGTATCGACACAATTATCCAAATTGCCAAAGAGCATAAATATGAGTACATTTTTGCTGGTTATGGTTTTATGGCAGAAGATGCTGGTTTTGTGGAATCTATAGAGATAGCCGGTCTTCGTTTTATGGGGCCTGCGTCAGGTGTTCATCGTACTGCAGGTACAAAAGACACAGCGAAGATGATTGCTCGTAAACTAAATATATCTGTAACGCCTGGTGTAGATAATATTGCCGCATTAACTTTGCTTTCAAAAAAGGGTTCCCACAAAAAAGAATTGGATCAATTAGCTGAGAAACATCAACTGAATGCTTCTGCAAAAGAAAGCAACATAGAGGAGTATGCCGAATCCCTTTTGCAAGAGGGTTACAAAAAAGGTATTGGTTTGATTTCCCTAGAAGAGATTCAAGAAGAAGCTTGTAAAAGAGGTTCTGAAATACTGAAAAAGCATCCTAATCATCGTTTGCGACTCAAGTACATAGGTGGTGGTGGCGGTAAAGGGCAAAGGATAGTTGAAAGAGAAGATCAAATTCCTGCTGCCGTTCTTGAAGTGCTTTCCGAAGCAAAAGTGATGGGTGAAGGTGATAACAAAAATTTTCTTATGGAACTCAATATAGAGAATATCCGTCATAACGAGATACAACTTTTGGGGAATGGAGACTGGTGTATTTCCATGGGGGGTAGGGATTGTAGTTTGCAAATGCATGAGCAAAAACTAGTCGAATTATCTTTAACAAAAGAATTATTAATTCATGAAATTAATTTAGCAAAAAAAAATAAAGAAGAAAGCCTTGCCAAGCTCTTATCCAAAGACTATGAGATTTTAATAGAAATGGAAGACCAAGCTATTCGTTTTGGGAAAGCAGTTCATTTAGATTCTGCTTCAACCTTTGAAACTATTGTGAGTGAAGATACTTTTTATTTTATGGAGATGAACACGCGTATACAAGTAGAACACCGCGTTAGCGAAATGGTTTATTTATTGCGCTTTGTCAATCCTAACAACTCAGGTGATTTTTTTGAAGTGGATACTCTAGTCCATGCGATGGCGCTGATTGCTGTTTTTGGTAAAAACTTGCCAAAACCGGAGAGGATTGAACACAATATTTCTGGAGGCGAAATACGTTTAAATGCACAGAACTCTGCTTTACAACCTTCTGCTGGTGGTATTATTGATTACTGGTCTCCTCCGTTACCGGAAGAGCTCAGAGATGATCAAGGGATTAGTTTTGTAAATAAAGATACGAATGAATTTATTCCTTATTATTTGGCCGGAGCTTACGATTCAAATATAGCTTTGATAGTCAGCAGTGGAAAAAGCCGAAAGGCTACCTTACAATCATTAGCGGAAATATTGCGTTGCATGGAAATTACGGGGCCAGACCTCCAGACCAATAGAGACTTTCATTATGGTTTTCTTCACTTTTGTTTGGGCTTACATCCTCTTTTCAAGCCGAATACAAACTTTGTTCCTCCTTACCTTTGTGCTGTAGGTAATTTGGCAGTGGAACTAGAAAAAATCGATTTGGAACATATTTGGTTTCTTTTAAAAGAAAATGCATTTAAAAATTATGGAGATGTTGGTATAGAAATATTGAATCGTAAGCAAATGCTTATCTTACGGCCTCTTAAAATACTACAAGAGCACCCCCATGTATGTGCCGGTTGGCTCATGTATAACTTAAATCAAGCATTTCATCTTTCTGATAACCAAATTCTTTGGAAGAAAAATCCTCTTCATGTTTTGGGAGACTTATATTCTTTTTTGAGACTTGAAGCCCGAGAAAATGCTATTCCGATTCATAGTATTTGGCCACAGGATCAGCTACTTTTAGAAGACGGTTTACGGTTTTATAGGCAATTTGGAGAGCTATCTTCGCAAAAGAATGCTGATGAGGATAGTCGAAATTGGGATAATATTGCTAGTAATTTTGAGACATTACCTGTGGATACCCAAAATGATGCATATCGAGCTCATGTAGGTTGGCAATTAGGAATGGAGTCTCTAGATTCCCTAATTTGGGCGGGTCATCAGTCTAACTTGTTAAAAATAAATTTAGATGATAACCTCCAGCCAATTTTTCCTGTTTTGTTTATGGAAGAAGAAGAGCAAAAAAAAGCGACAAGAGTACTTGCCCCTCCTCTTGTGAGTTCAGGAGATACAATTGTTGCTCAAACAGGTGGTATGTTTTATGCGAAAGAAACACCAGATTCCCCTCCGTACTTGGAGCAGGGGACCAACTTTTCTATAGGAGATCCTATTTACATTATTGAAGTTATGAAAATGTTTAATAAAATACATGCTGAATTTTCTGGAATAGTCGAAGAAATTTTGATTGATTCAACAATGGAAGGGGAAATTGTAAGGAAAGGCCAACCTCTCTTTCGTATCAAAGTAGAAAAAACTCTTCACAAAAAAAGTCCTGAGGAAAAAGTAATGGAACGAAAAAAAAATACAGAGGAAATTTGGGCATTAAGTAAACGGTAAGTAGTTTCATCTTCGATAGAATGGAATGGAAAAACAACACATTTTCAAAAGATGAAGAAAACTCTGCTTGGATTTGCCGGTGTATAGGGATAAATCTTTCAGATATTATTCAGGCTGTGGAAAAAAAAGGTGTGAGGTGTATAGATGAATTAGCAGATTATACTGGAGTGACTGAAGGTTGTGGGACTTGTGTAAATGAAGTGAATTTTTATTTAAAAGAAATTTTAGCTCGCTATGATTTTCTGAGAAAAAATAGAGACACGAATGCAAATCAAAAATTTTTACCCTTTGTCGAGAACATAAAGTAAATATTTTCTTTATGAATTTTTCAACTGCTAAGCCCTTGTAGCTGTTTTTATTTTTGAAATCTTTTCTCAGTTTGAATTTGTGTGATTGCCATAGTATAGACTTTTTTAAGAGAAAGTTTGTTTGATTGAGCATAAGATTTACAACTTTCATACTCCGGAGAGATGTTGCAAAGACGTTGATTATAAAAAGCTACTTTTACATTGACCTCTCCATTTTTTAAAGTGACTGTAGTATTCTCTCTATGAAGAGCGTAACGTTCTATTTTTTGGCAACGAACACCAAGACTCGTACTTTCTTCAAAAATGAGTTGGCGGATGATTTTTGCCTGTAGGGGTTGGCATAATATTCGTAATAAGTAAGCCGGTCTTCCTTTTTTCATTTGAACAGGAATGATCATAACCTCTAGAGCACCTTCTTTTTCAAGGCTTTCACGGAGATGGACCAAAATCTCTGGATTCATATCATCAATACCACACTCTAGTAAAAGTAAATTTTCTGTTTCATATTCATCTTCATAATGAGTATCGCTATGTGTACTCCCTAGACGTAATCGTAATAAGTTAGAAATGGGTAAATCTTTTTCACCTGCACCATACCCGATGCGTTCTATTTTCATTTTGGGTACTGTACTTTGTTTCACGTATAGACCTTTTAAAAGAGCCGCACCAGTTGGTGTAGTCAATTCTCCTTCAATACCTTTACTATAGCATTCCATACCTTGTAAAAGTTCTAGGGTTGCTGGGGCTGGAATAGGAAGTGTACCGTGTGCACATGTAGTTTCCCCTACTCCTAAGTGAATGGGAGAAGAATAAAGTTCTTTTATTTCCAGCATATCAACCCCAATACAAACAGCTATAATATCTATTATAGCATCAACAGCTCCCACTTCATGAAAATGAATTTCTTCGAGAGAGCAATTGTGTATTTTGGCTTCTGCTTTGGCTAAAAGGGAAAATATATGTATTGCCTGTGTTTGTATCTTCTGAGAAAGATCACTTTTCTCTATGAGAGTTTGAATATCTTTCAGATGCCGACATTCTTTTTGTTTTTCAGTTTGGACGGAAAAGAGTGTACCAGTGATTCCATTTTTAATAACTTTTTTTTGATTAAGCTTGTATCCAGTTATCGATAATTTTTGTAACTCTTTTTTTAGATCTTCAAAGTTGACACCTGAATCTAACAGGGCACCTACAAACATAGAACCACAGATGCCAGCATAACAATCGAGAAAGGCTATGTTCATTTCGCTTGAATAGCACAGTTTTGGTTGATTAAGCTTGCTTGATAAGCAGCTCCGAATCCATTATCAATATTAACTACACTAATACCGGGAGAGCATGAAGAAAGCATGGAAAGGAGGGCGGCCAATCCGCCAAAACTTGCACCATATCCGACACTAGTAGGGATGGCAATGACAGGAACAGAAACGAGGCCAGAGACAACAGAAGGCAAGGCACCATCCATACCCGCAACTACAATAATAATATTAGCTTTGTGAACTTCAGGAAGTTTACTCATCAATCGATGGAGGCCAGCTACGCCTACATCATAAATACGAGTAGTCGAATTACCCAAGAGTTCGGCGGTGACAGCTGCTTCTTCTGCGACGGGTATATCAGTTGTGCCCGCACTTAATATTGTGATGTTTCCAATTTTTTTTTGTAGGGAAGTATCCCCTATAAAAAGAATACGTGCTTGAGAAAAATATTGAGCTTGAGGCAGATGTTTTTGTACAGCCTTGGCTTGTTCGGCATTTGCGCGAGTTGCTAAAGCAAATCCATTTTGAGTAGGGTGTCTATAAAGAGTTTTTAATATCTCTATAATTTGTTGAGAGGTCTTTCCTTCGCAAAAAATGATTTCTGGAATTCCCCTTCGCTTTTTACGTCCTACATCTAATTTAGCATAACCTAGCTCTTCATAAGAATCTGTGTTATCCTCTTTCATTTTAGTCTAGTACGAAACAGAATTACCCCCCACTCGAAGGTGGGAGTAGGCACAGCTTGCTATTATTCGATAATATAAAATCTTTGGAGACAATACTATCATTTATGGCAAATCTACAATGGGAAATGATCTTTGAAATTTCCGTCTGGGTGTTTTTTTTGATCCCTTCGATGAGTTTTTCACAAATTGTACGTACCGTTGTTCCATGAGATATTTCTAATTGCATTTCAGGAGGGAAAAACTCTTTAAGTTGAGCAAAACAAATAATAGTCACTTTCATAAAAATGAATCTCCTAATAAATCTTCTCTCGTAAAGAAATACAGGCCGGGGGAGAATCGAACTCCCATCGAAGGTTTTGGAGACCCCAATTCTAACCATTGAACTACCAGCCTTTTCAATTTAAATATTTTTAAGCCCTCTACCAGGCTTGAACTGGTGACCTCATCCTTACCATGGATGCGCTCTACCAACTGAGCTAAGAGGGCATCAATCATATAGCAGTCTTGATTTCGCATGAATCTAAGCAAGCAAAAAGTATAATGTACTTATGATTGGCGCTTGCATTATAAGACACTTTTAAAAAGTATGGACCGTGCTGAGTTCATATGGCAGATAAAATTAGAGACATACAAGCGAAAATTATGGAGCAACTTTATAGTGAGGATGGTCACATTCTAGCGGCTTCTAGTTATGTGCCCCTTGGTGGTTGGGTGTATCCTTTTTTCTTTAAAAAAGGAGATCAGCTTGCTCAATTTCATAGTCTACAGGCGATGCATCTAAATCTTGTGATTGTAGTCATTTATTTTTCCCTCTGGATTATAGAAAATTTTCCGCTGACTAGTGTTTTTTTTGGCCCTGGAAATATGTTGCATCCCCTTTCTAGGACTTTTTGGCTTGTTTCTTTTTTCGCCTATATAGGTTTTTCTGGAGTTTCAGGCTACAAGGCTTTTGCAGGTAGTGTTTGGGAAATTCCTTATCTAAAAACGATAGTCAGTAAAACTTTTTCTTTTTTGAAAAGTTTCAAAAAAAAATTGTAAGAGAAAGATTTGATTTCTATGTTTTTGTTATCTCGTGTTCAAGAGATCTGGAGCATTATACCTTCTCATTTGCGCGGGGCTTTTTATGCACAACCTCTTTTTGTTCAGTGGTGGTTTGCACTTTATCTAGAAAAAGATGATAAACTAAAAAAAGTTTCCCATTTAGCTTTCTTTTATTTTGTGGTATTTTTAATACAAACTTTCATCACTCATATGCTTTATTTGTTGGCGTCTTATCTTTCAATAGGCGATCAAATCTCCAACTTTTACTATTTTGCTTTTGGGCTCCAAGTGATTTGGGCTTTGTTATATATTTTCTTATCGCTTCTCTTATCCTATGAAACCCTAAGGGGTGTAGAGCTATTCTTTCATTATTTTCGGATTGATTGTCCTTCGAAAGTTATGTCATGGTTAGAAGTTACAATTGGAAAAGAGCAAGTTTGAATACGAAGTAGTCTTTTCATAGTTTTGGCATTGACTCAGATTCCTACAGCTTGAATTTGCCCTGTGTTTTTCATAAAAAAAACAGATTATTTTTTAGTTAGTATAACTTTCTTTTTTATATTTTGTAACACTTCTTTTTTACAGGCGCAGCAGGCAGGAAATAACTTTACAATGGCTCGAAAAGCCGTTGTACGCATCAATACAACATATTTCCACTACTCCTATGAGCATCCTTGGGAGTCACCGTATATCAGGCGTTCATCTGGTACGGGTTTTCTCATTGAAGGGCTAGGAATTGAAGGGAACCGCATACTGACAAATGCGCATGTTGTAAGTAATGTGAATACGATTCGTGTGAGACGCATAGATCAAGCCACTGATTATGAAGCTGAACTTTTGTATATTGCCCATGATTGTGATTTAGCCATTTTAAAAGTGAAGAACCCAAAATTTTATAAAGATGTGACTCCATTGGAAATAGGTCGTCTCCCTCAATTGAATAGTTCAGTTGAAGTGATTGGTTTCCCTATTGGTGGAGCTAGAATTTCTATTACACGTGGGATCATTAGCCGTATCGATATGGACTTATATAGTCATAGCGGAATCGACTATCACTTAATTATCCAAGTTGATGCAGCCATAAATCCAGGCAATTCAGGCGGGCCAGCACTTCAAAATGGAAAAGTTATAGGTGTTGCCTTTCAAGTACGTCCTGATGGAGAAAATTTAGGATATCTAATCCCACCCCAAGTTATCCAACGATTTCTTGCAGATATAAAGGATAAGCGCTATGACGGTTATACTGAATTTGGTATTATTAGTGACCATACAGTTCATCTAGGGACAAAGAAAGCATTGGGTTTGTATGGGAAGCTATCTTTGCAAGATAAGGGTATTCTTGTTTACGACATTATTCCAAATTCATCGGGGGATGGTCATATTCAAGTAGGAGATATTTTGCTAAAAATAAATGGTAAAGAGATTACAGATCGTGGTGAAGTTGAGTTAGAAGAAGGTTTACAAAATTATAGCCAGCTTGTGGATAATTTACATGTGGATGATCTTGTTTCTGTAGAATTGCTACGTTCGGGTAAACATGTACAATTAGAGTTTTTATCTAAAACAACAGAGTTTTTTCATTCACGGAGAAAAAATTATGAGATGCCGCCATCTTATTTGATAGCCGGAGGTTTACTTTTTCAACCTCTAGATGCAAACTTGATAAAATACTACTCAAGTTATTGGACAAGTTTAGCACACTCTGAAATTCAGTTTCGTTATTATTCTTTTTTTTCAGCAAAAATTTATAAAGAAGTTTCGGAAGATGTAGTTTTAACTCGTCGTTTAGCAGATGCAACAAATTCTTATGCAGAGGATTTCTTGCATCGCCTTGTACACAAGATCAATGGAACGAAGATAAAAGGATTTAAGCATTTTCAAAAATTACTTCATGAGGCCCTACGGAAAGAAAGTTATGTTATAATTGATTTTTATAATGTTCCTAAATCCCTAGTTATTAAATCAGAAATATTACAAAAAACGGAAAATAAAATTTTAAAAAAATATGGCATAGAAAAATCTTTTTTTATAGCTTCACATTTCAAAATAAAATAAAAATTCATCAGATGATAGGAGAAACTAATAATGTGTAGTGTGCAAAGAAACAAATTCTCTCGTAACTCATGTTTTCACTCTGTTTTTTCTGTACAGTTCTCTTTAGTTTCATTTTGTTTTCTTTCTTCTTTCTTTTTACTTACTTCACTGGAGGCTAAAAAGTCTTTAAGTGATCTTCAGGTTAAAAAGTCATTAGTTATTTTGGAGACAACACCCGTTTATCCTAATCCTATAAGACCTTGGATGCAAAAGAACGAAGATAGTTTTCATTCTATAGCAATTGTACTCCCTAATCAAAAGTTACTAGCCTTGGCAGATGATGTTAGAGATAGTGGTTTAATTGAAGTCTCTCGTTATAATTCTCATAAGAAAGCAATTGCCAAAGTCCAACGTATAGACTATGAATCGAATTTAGCCATTTTATCTGTTTCAGAGAAGGGCTTTTTCCGTAAATTAAAAGCCCTTTCCCTTGGGTCGTATTTGAAAATAGGGCAGAAGGTTGAGGGAATACGTGTAAATTTATTGCTCCATGTCTATAGGGAAACTTTTCCCATACAAGATATTGATTTATTTTCAGAGATAGGGTATACGGAATTACCTCAATATCGATTTCACTCTAGTGAAAATTTTTCTATTGGTGGAATTCTTATTCATAAACGGCGCATATATGGTTTTATTAGTTATTCTAGTAAAAAAGGCAAATCACAAGCTATTATTACACCAATTATAAAAGCATTTTTATCTTCGTTTTCAAAGAGCAAAAATATTTATAATTCTCATGTCGTATCACAGGGCTTTCGCTTGAGTGGTATGGTCGACCCCGTTCAAAGAGAATATTATAAAATTCCTAAAAAATATGAAGGGGCCCTAGTCACTCGTGTACTACCCGGTACTTCATCATGGGGTGTACTACGTAAAGGCGATATATTGATCTCCATAGATGGGTTATCTGTGGATACTTTGGGGCTGTGCAAAATTCCTGATTGGGGACGGCAAGTCGCTCAACTGATAGTTGTCAGTTCGAAAAAGAAAAAGAGAATTCGTAAACCGGGTGAAAATATTCATCTTACCATTCTTCGAAAAAATAAATTGCTTCATCTCGTAATGAAACTAAAGGCTTATTATGGAATAGGGTCACGTATTCCTGATTATATAATTGGAGAACCTCCTTATTTAGTTGAAAATGGTCTTGTCTTTCTAGAATCTTCACTGCCCCTTCTTCGTTCCCTATACGGAAACAAATGGAAGCAGAGGTCTGTCTTACACAGTCATCTTTACCAGACGCGTCGCTTTTATGAAAATTTAAAAGAAAAAGATCGAATTATTCTTATTGGAGGAGTTTTTCCTGATCTAGCCACTAGAGGCTTAAAGGGTATCACTGGTAAAGTTGTTGAAAAGTTAAATGGTAATAAAGTGAAAGACGTAACAGATCTGCGAAAGCACTTGAGATCATTGATTCAGTCTGGGCAAAAAATAGCCAAGCTTACTTTAAATGGAAATCGTTTTGTCTATTTGCAACTAACGGATAGAAATGAAATTAATGCACGTATTTCCCAAAAGTATGAAATCCCAGCTAAAGCATCTCGTTTATAGTTTACTTATCAATAAGTCGTTGATTGGAGTTGTGAAAATGCCAAAACTTCTGAGAGTCTAAAATCAATAATAAATGCGAGAGGTGAAATTTAAAGCCAATACAGCCAAATAAAAACGAACACGCCTAAAGTGATGCGATATAAAGAAAAAACAAGCATAGAATGCTTCTTTATAAATTTAAATAAGAAATAAATACAAAAATAACCAGAGACCCCTGAAACTAGAGTAGATATTAGGAGAGCTAGTATCCCACCATTGTTTGATTGCAATGAAGAAAATTGAGTGAGCAGTTCATAAAATCCTGCTAAGCCAATTGCGGGAATAGAAAGTAAAAAGGAAAAATAAAGGGCTGTCGAACGATTAAATTGTAAAACGAATGCCATCGCTAAACAAGTTCCAGAACGCGAAGATCCTGGAATTAAGGCCAATGCTTGTGCCAGACCAATATATAAGGCACTTTTCCAAGTAATTTGAGATAAATTTTTGCTTTGAGAATTTTTGAGATCTGCTATCAAAATCCAAATACCAATAACAATTAAGCTTGTGGCAACAATTTCTAAAGAACGCAAAGGGCCATGTATCCATGGTGAAAGAAGTAAACCAAAAATGCTGATAGGCAGAGTAGCTATAATAACATAGGTAGCTGTTTTCTTTCCTCGTAAAGTCTGATTGCAATAGTACCCTTTGTGGTGGGGACGAAAAAACGCAAAAAAGATATCAAGAATAATAGATTTGATATCTTTTCGAAAATAAATTAAAAGAGCAACCCAAGTACCCAACTGAATTACTGCTGAATAAGCAGCTCCTATATCGTCAGAAAAAGTAAATGCCCGGAACAAACGCAGATGTGCTGTACTAGATATAGGTAGAAATTCTGAAAGTCCTTGTATAATTCCTAAAAAAATAGCATCAATGTAAGTAATCATAATGAATTCTAAGGAAATGAATTAAGTTTTAAATAAAATATTTTATTGGATTGGTATTTATTTTCGAAATATACGTTCTTATTTGAGGTGCTAATTTCTCTAACTCTCTTTTAATAATATGTGAAGCAAACTGTTCAGATTCATAATGACCTATATCAAGGCATAAAATTTTCCCACGTGTATCGAAAAAACGATGATAAGTAAAATCAGAACTTAAAAATGCATCTGCTTTTTGCTTGATTGTTTCTTCCAATAAAAAGCTCCCCGCCCCACCACAGACAGCAACTTTTTCTATTTTCATCAGATTAGTTTCTGTATAGCGAATACAAGTACATTGAAATTTCTCTTTGACCATAATCAAAAAGTCTTTCACAGGCAAAGCTGGTATAAGGCTTCCAATCATTCCAGAGCCGGATGAACATAAAAGTAACTGATCTTGGGTTGCTTTTGTGTCAGAATAGTTAGTTTCTCTCTTGGGTAAAAGAATTTTTGTGTTTTTTAACCCTATAGCATCGACAATACCCCGATTAATTCCAAATTCCACATTGTCTAGATTAGTATGGCATGCATATAGAGAAATATGATTTTCTATAGCAAAAAGTATAACTTCACTGGGAAAATCATCACCTATAAGATTTTTTCTGGGTCGAAACCAAATAGGATGGTGAGAAATAATAAAATTTACATTTTGTGCCAAAGCTTCTTTTATAACAGAAATTGTAATGTCTAGAGTGCTTAATATAGCTGACACTTCTTTTCCGGCATCCCCAACGATAAGTCCTACATTGTCATACTTTTCTGCCAATGAAAGAGGAACAATATTCTCTAGAGACTTTATTATATCTTTTATTTTCATAAGCACCTTCTATCGTTTTAATTTAGGAAATACAAAATTGATTCCAAATATATTCCCTTTCTTAAAAATTTCTGGAGGTGGTTTCCCAAAATTTTTATCCCGTAAACTATTCAGGCATGCTTCATCTACAAGGCTTTGCCCAATACTATCCAGCGTTCGTACATCAGAGACATTTCCAGCTTCATCTAGACTAAAGGCTATTTGAACAACTTGAGGTTGAATTGCTTGGTTCATCACATAACCAGCTTGATCACGGTACATATAATTTACACCAGGTGGTGCAAAATTCATACGAATTTCTTGTATCATTTTCCGAAAATATTCATAACCTGCTAACTTTTGGCTAGCCATTGAAAGGAGAGAAGAACCATCAAAACGCAAAAGAAAATCTTGACGGAAACGATAATTAGAAGGGATACGAAAATTTCGATCTTTTCCTGAAAAATTAGAATGAAGAAGATTTTCTTTCGTTTTATCTTGATGTTTTGAGCTGGTCGATGTCCTTTTTTTCTTCTCAACGCTATATTGACGAGTAGAGGAGAAAACATCCGTTGAAGTAAAAGTATGAAATCCATATTGGGCAGTAATTCCACCCTGCCCACTTACATCTTTATCAGAGAGGGCTTTGATTTCTTTTTTATTTTTTGGATTGTTTTTAGCTTGTTTGATTAAAACAGGATATATCTGAGTATTTTCCAGTTTTTCTTTGATATTTTTTTCCCCTAATATTTGTGTAATAGTGAGAAAAAAAGGAAAACTAATTTGCATACCTATAACTAAAAGGGAAAAAAATAAAACAGGTGTACCTGCTCTAACAAGCCGGCGATCATCCGTTTGAACACAAATAAACGGTATAGTGAGCACCTTAGCAAATAGAGGCATTTTATTTACAAAGGAAGAGTATCATTTTCTTTCTCGGGCTTGGACTTATAGCTTTTATTTTAAGCGCTATTTAGATGAGAATAGGCTTTAGAAGTCAATATCCGTCCACGAGGAGTTTTTTCTAACAATCCTATTCTTAGCAAAAAAGGTTCGCAATCCTCCTCAATTGTTTTTGTTTCTTCATCAACAAGGGCAGATATCGTATTAATTCCAACAGCTCGTCCTTCAAATCGTTCTGATAGAAGGAAAAGAATTTGACGATCTAATTCTACAAGACCAATGGAATCCACTCCCAATTTTTCTAAACAATTTTCCACAAATAAAACATCTAATTCTTTTTTTTGAAAAACAGTCGCATAATCCCGAAGACGTTTTACTAGTCTGTTCGCAATACGAGGTGTCATACGAGAACGCTTCGCAATTTCCAGAGCGGCTTTTTTACTTACATTGATGTCAAGTAAATGAGAAGAACGCAAAATGATTTTTTGTAAATCTTCTAGTTCATAAAAACTCAATTTTAATTCCATTCCAAATCGAGACTTTAACGGCGAAGAAAGCATACCGGATCTTGTTGTAGCACCAATAAGTGTAAATGGCTTAAGATTTAGTTTGATACTTTGTGCTGCAACTCCTTCTCCAATAATAAAATCAATACATTCGTCCTCCATAGCAGGATAAAGTATTTCTTCACAAGCGGATGAAAGTCGATGAATCTCATCTAGAAAAAGTACATCCCCTTCCTGTAATAGAGTTAGTAAGCGGGCCAAATCTTTTGGACGAGAAATAGCTGGAGCACTCGTACTGTGAAACTGCCCTTCCATTTCTCTAGCCACAATGGCTGCCAGACTAGTTTTTCCTAGCCCCGGTGGGCCTGAAAAAAGAATATGATCAAGTACTTCCTTTCGCTTTTTTGCTGCTTGAATCGCTATATTTAATTTATCTCGTAAATTATCCTGACCCGTAAATTCAGTAAGCGTTAAAGGCCGTAAAGCACGGTCCTCTTCCCGTCCAATTGAAGAAATAGGATGGGACAATTCTTTATCTCTTAGTGAAGGCATTTGGTAAATACTTTATTCAATCTTCCTATTGAAAGGAATATCTGAGAGCAGTTAAAGTCAACTTTGAAACTATTTTTTTTATAAAGAAGTTTCTAACTATTTTAGTTGCTTTTTTTTGCATAATTGTAGAGTCTATTTTCGATTGTAAAAATCAAAAAAAACACCATTAGAATAGTGAATGATCAACGAGAAAACCCGTTTTTTAGTTTTCCTAGCTACGGCAATGGGAACGGGTGTCCCCCCTCTTTGAAGGGATATTTTCTTATTTCTGAGGCCAATATGATGGATCCCATTTTTTTTCAGACTGTTGTTTTGATACTCGAACATAATAAGAAGGGTGCATTTGGTCTTGTGGTGAATCGTCGTTCTTGTCTAACTTTAACGGAAATTATACCAAAACTCCATAGTACAAGAGGGGATACTATTTCAATCTACTCAGGAGGCCCTGTTCAACAAAACTGCCTATTTGCCTTACATTCTGAAATGCCCGAAGGACATGTAAACAGTGGAGCAGCCCTTCATCTTGGAAGTGGGCTCACTTTTGAACCGTCTTTTGATCATCTGCAAGACTATTTTGAAGAAAACTATTGGAAGAAGATACCTCTGGACGAATGTCCTAATATACATCTTTTTTTAGGCTATTCTGGTTGGGGACCAAATCAATTAGAGAAAGAAATACAATTGGGTTCTTGGATATATCACCCAGCTCATCTAGAGATAGTATTTCATCCTGAACCAGAAGATGGTTGGCGAGAAGCCCTACGACAAAAAGGTGGAATTTATAAAATCTTTGCAAACTCAAAACAAAATCCCAATCTTAATTAAATATCCATTAGCCCCTACTTTAGTTTTCGAAAGTAGCTTAGCTTTTTTAGCTTTGCTCTTTTCTTATCAAATGGATATTTTTATTATAAACAACTTATATTGGAACAGCCAGCACTTTATTTTTTCTATAGGAATGAGCGGCGTACTTTTTATCATTTCTCTAGGAATGTACCATGCACCTTTTCATTTTGTAACAAAAATACGAGTCGCACTATCTCATCGTCTGGATAGCATCTTCAAAGATATCAGCTTACTAAAAATATCACTCGTATCCTTGGCAGCTGGTTTGGGAGAAGAGTTTTTTTTTAGGGGGTTTTTACAAGAGTATTTCTATAACTCTATAGGTACTTGGCCAGCATTACTCGTATCGAATTTTTTGTTTGGCCTAGCTCATTGGAAAATAGCACCTCTTTATTCACTATTTGCTGGTTTTTTAGGAGTTCTTTTAGGCCTCTCTATGATATATACAGATAACTTATTGGTCCCTGTTATAATACACACTCTCTATGATTTTATAGCTCTATATTACTTTTCTAAGAGGCGTTGATTTTTTCGGATTTCTTATTTGTAAAAATTTTTTTGAAAAATAAATAACTCCATAAATAATAGGAGTATCTAGTGCGGCGATCAATAGTTTACAACAATAAGTTGTGATGATAATTTGTGCAATTGTAACGGGTTTATCCACACTGGATTCAAAGTAAGGTAATTCCCAGTAAAAGTATAGAAAAATACTATTTACAATACAAGTATCTACAAGCTGAGAAACAAAAGTAGAAGCATTATTGCGTAACCATAAATATTTACCCTTAGTATAATTCTTCCAAAAATGAAAAAGAAAATTATCTAAAAGTTGTGACGAAAGATAAGCCAACATAGAAGAAAAAATCAAAAGACCCGGAGCATCAAATACAAAAGAAAAAGCGGCTTGTGCTCCTTGTGAATTAACCGAGGGGGGGACCTGTGTATCTGCACGATAGTGGTAATAGTCCGGATGGAAAAAAGAAGAATATTTTTCTCCAATTTGCCAAGCGTCCGCCGGAGGTAATATTTTAGCTATGCTAACAATAAGCAAGGCTATCAAAGAAATAAAAAAACCGTAGAAAACCATATAATTGGCTCGCTTCTTACCCCATAACTCAGATACAATATCTGAAAGTAAAAAAGTAAAAGGATAAGTAATAATACCAGAACTAAGAACAAGTCCTGTGCCTACTATCCCCTGAGGGATAGTTTCACCTAAAAACAAAAAAAGTTTTGTTCCGATTAAATTTGTAATGACTAGGACAGAAACAAAAAAGGAACTAATAAAAACATATAGTAAATCTGAACGAGAAAGTGTATTTGTAATAGCAGCAGAGTACATCAATAAGTAGATTTTTTCAGAAGTCTCTGAGCCAGTTCATTTGGGGCAATACGTCCTGCAAGAAGATCTTGATTCAATTCCAACCCCTCAGGGCTCATTTCGTAATATTCTAGAGCGTCCTCAATGAGTAAACTTGCTTTTTCCTGCATTTTTTCCTTAATCCAAGCCAAAATTTGTTTATCTCTATTTTTACTGAAATATCCATTTTCTTGGGTTTGCTGTACATAGTTTTGAATGGTTTCCCAAATTATTTCTATCCCAATATTTTCTAAACCTGAACAAGTGAGCACCACAGGTTTCCATCCGCTTTCCTTTTTTTGATGAAGAGCCAGAGCCATTTTATACTCTAATTGAGTAAGTTTTACAGCTTGTAAATTATTCTTATCTGCTTTCGTCACAACAATTAAATCAGTAACTTCTACAATACCACGTTTTATACCTTGTAAAATATCACCCCCCCCAGCTAATACAAGTAACATGAGAAAATCGACCATAGAATGAACTGCAAGTTGAGACTGCCCAATCCCAACTGTTTCAATTAAAATAATATTATACCCAGCTGCTTCACACAAGAGTATAGTCTCTCTAGTACGAAAGGTAACACCCTCTGTGTTTCCAGAAGTAGGAGATGGTCTGACAAAAGCCTCTAAACTGGTAGAAAGTTGAGGCATTCTTGTTTTATCACCCAGAATACTACCCTTTGAACTAGCGCTAGATGGATCTACCGCAAGAACACATACACGTTGCTTTTTTTGGTCAATTAAAAATTGACCAAAACTCTCTATAAAAGTACTTTTGCCCGCACCCGGGGAGCCCGTTATCCCAATACGAATCGATGAAGATTTTTTGTTTTTTTGACATAGGCGCAAAAGGTCATCAGCAACTTCACGATCTTTTTTTTGAACGCTTTCAATCAAAGTAATTGCTTGAGCAAGTATAACCCGGTCATTTCTAATGATCCCACTAAAGTAATCTTTTGCACTTCGGTTTTTTTTCATACATAATCAGCATGCTTGCACTAGTAACCCTTACATAATTTTACTTAAAAGCTCTTCTGCCGCTGAGGCCACGGGTGTGCCTGGCCCAAATATTTTGCTAACGCCGGCTTTATATAAAAAATCATAATCTTGTTGAGGTATGACTCCACCAATCACAACAAGTACATCTTTTCTACCCAATTGTTTCAGCTCTGAAATGAGATTCGGAACAAGTGTTTTGTGGCCAGCTGCTAAACTAGAAATGCCTAGTATATGAACGTCGTTTTCGATGGCTTGTCGAGCTGCTTCTTGAGGTGTTTGAAATAGAGGACCGATATCTACATCAAAACCCATATCTGCAAAGCTAGTCGCAATTACCCTCGCTCCACGATCATGGCCATCTTGCCCTAATTTAGCAATAAGTATACGAGGACGTCTTCCCTTTTGTTTATAAAAATTTTCTGTATGATTTTGAATTTTTTGAAACATTTTATCACTTTCCATAACAGAAGCATAAACACCAGAAATAGTATGAATAGAAGCCTTAAAACGACCAAAAACCTTCTCCATCGCATAGGATATTTCCCCTAACGTGGCTCTTTTTTGTGCAGCAACAATAGCTAACTCTAACAAGTTAGCCCGTTTCATATTATCCTGTGTGCAATTTGTTATAGCTTCCAACGCACTTGCAACTTCTTTTTGATCTCTGTTTGCTTTTAGGGTTTTCAGGCGTTCAACTTGTTCACGCCGCACAGCCGTATTATCGACTTCACGAATTTCAATAGTTTCATGATGTTTATCTGAACGAAAACAGTTTACACCTATTATCTTATCTTCTTGTGAATCTATACGAGCTTGCTTTCGTGCAGCTGCTTCTTCAATTCTCATCTTTGGAAGACCTTGTTCAATCGCTTTCGTCATACCTCCAGCTTCTTCTACTTCACTAATCAGATCCCAAGCACGCTTTGCCAATGAATCAGTCAGATATTCCACATAATAAGAGCCACCCCAAGGATCGATGGCTTTACAAATACCACTTTCCTCTTGTAAATAAAGCTGTGTATTCCGCGCAATTCGTGCACTAAAATCAGTAGGCAAGGCAATAGCTTCATCTAAAGCATTCGTGTGTAAGGACTGTGTGCCCCCCAGTGTTGCAGCCAGAGCTTCAACACAAGTGCGTACCACATTATTAAATGGTTTCTGTTCAGTTAAACTCCAACCGGATGTTTGGCAATGTGTTCGTAACATCATAGAGCGTGGACTTTCCGTTCCAAAACTCTTCACAATTTTAGCCCAAAGCATTCGAGCAGCTCGCATTTTAGCAATTTCCATAAAATGATTCATTCCAATAGCCCAAAAAAAAGAAAAACGAGGAGCGAATTCATCAATATGGAGACTGGCATTTATACCAGTGCGCAAATATTCCATACCATCTGCTAATGTGTAAGCCAATTCAAGATCAGTTGTAGCACCGGCTTCTTGCATGTGGTAGCCAGAAATGCTAATGGAATTAAAATTTGGCATGTGCTTGGCAGTATAAGAAAAAATATCTCCAATAATTCGCATGGAAGGAGTCGGTGGATAAATATAAGTGTTACGTACCATAAACTCTTTTAGGATATCATTTTGAATCGTACCGCTTAGTTTTCTCAGCGATACGTTTTGCTCTAGCCCAGTAGCTATATAAAAGGCTAGAATCGGTATAACCGCGCCATTCATAGTCATAGAGACAGAAACATCTCCTAATGGAATTTGATCAAAAAGTAGCTTCATGTCTATGATGGAATCAATGGCAACACCAGCTTTCCCAACATCTCCAACAACACGTTCATGATCTGAATCATAGCCACGATGAGTCGGTAAGTCAAAAGCGACAGAGAGACCCTTTTGGCCAGCAGCGAGGTTACGACGATAGAAAGTATTCGATTCCTTTGCAGTAGAGAAGCCAGCATATTGGCGAATCGTCCAAGGGCGCATCAAGTACATCGTAGGATAGGGACCTCGTAGATAAGGAGGCAATCCTGCTCCATATTGGAGATGTTCTATCCCCTTCAAATCCTCCTTTGTATAAGTTTGCTTAACAGCAATACCCTCAGAAGTATCCCAAAAAAAATTTTTGTTTTCGGAAGTTTGATCTCTATCAAAGGGAGTCGCATTATCATCTTTTTCAGCCTTTTTCTTAGGAGTTTTATAATCAATCTTTGTAAAGTCTTTGCGCATACGTTAATGATAACTCATAGTTCCTTTTCGGAAAAGCTAAAAATATAAGAATAAAAAATGTCAAATAAAGTTGCTTTACTATACGTGATTTTCGAGTGTGCACGATGGTGTAAATAATTTTGTGCAAATGACATGCTCTCTAAAACTGTAAACGTCAAATCAAGCTATCTTTACAGTATAGCTTGATTATGCTAATCTCTTTCGTAAAATGAATGAAAGGAGGAGACACGCCCAAACCAACGCCTCAAAACACACACAAACTAACAAAGTATTTCTGAAATTATAGATGTGCTCTCAGGAGAGTATGAAAAGGATAAACAAGCAACAAGCAATAGGTATTTCCTTAAGCTTTTAGAGGGCTGCTTAACGAGCCTGTTACGATAAAAATTAGATTGCCATAATTATCCCCAATTTTTGGCCCTACAGTATCTATATGTACTCTGTATAATTTGCTTTTCAGATGCATACCGTTTTGTATGAGGGTGATTGCTTTTAGGCCTGTGTCTCGTAGTTAGACCTTCTCAAGGAAAGATATTATCAATTATAGAATGAGCTATGCATTGACCTGTTTTTTTCTTGAAGACATAGGCGACGAAAACACCTCCTATATCGCCTGTTTTTTCCCTTATTGTGCATAATTCTTTGACTGTCGCTTTTCGTCTATATACGTTTAGGGCTTATTTTACAGCCTCTTGGACGATTTGCTAATGCGTCTAACTCATAAGCGCAAGCCCTAAATTTTCTTAGCCAAAAATAAAAAGTTCTGTGGCATATTCCATACATACTCCATGTATACGACAGCCAAAGCGGATATTCTTGGCCGTCATAATTTCAAGCATAAGGCCTGCTTTACGATAGATTTCTGTATTCTTTACACAAGACAAATTTCTCGTGATAATTTGTATTTCTGTTGAGTAATCTTGCATAATCCCACCTCCCTTTTTGCTGATTACAGCTAAAAGGGAAAGTTGATCATTTGTAAAAAATAATACTCAAATGTGTTACCTTTTTTACATGGGTTTTATATATCATTTTGAAATTCATTTGACAAAATATTTTCACACTCAGAGTGTCCGTCTATGTCTTTGGAATCATACAAAAAACCACCTCAACTCAACGAAAGTCGTAATTTCCCCGTTAATATGCAAAATGCTCTTAGTTTGCTTTACATGGCTAAAGAGGGAATCAAGGGCAATCAAAAGGGACAATACTACGCTGTTCCTGCTTTTAACGTAACTACTTTCCAAGCCGTCAATGCTGCTTTTACGGCTTTTGAACTGCTGGGTTCTAGTGGACTTGTTGCCTTCTCGAACTCAGCTCTCAAGCACTTTGGAAGAGGAGATGCTATTTATGGGTTGGAAATTATTTCTGATTATGTGGCACGCTTAGCTAAAAAATCAAAAATCAAGGTGGCTACTCACCTTGATCATGGAGATTATATTACAGACAATGGTAGACGCGTGGTTCAAGCAGCTGTCCAATCTCTCACATCTGTTATGGCAGATAACTCCACCGACCATGAGAATAAAACCAACACAAAGTTAGAAGACAATATCGGCCTCACACGTGAAGTCGTCAATATAGCACATCCTCTTGGGCTTTCTGTCGAAGGAGAACTCGGGGTCTTAGCTGGGGAAGAAGATGAAGATACTAAATCAGAATTTTCTACTTATACAAATCCAGATGAACTAGAACGCTTTCTGAAAGAAACTGGCGTTCTTATGCTTGCACCAACCATTGGAACCATGCATGGTCCCAACAAAGGCAAACCTGGGCAAAAAGTGCGACTCAATATTGAGCTAGCCCATGAGCTTTTAAAAATAGCCAATCAAATTGATCAACGCATTTGCTTTGTCTTGCACGGGGCTTCCACTCTATATCCAGAAGTCATAAACTACGCTACGAGCTTTTTAGAAAAAAATCAAATAGGCAATGGGAGTTTGGGAAAATGGAAGAATTTTGTGGGAACAGACTGGGAGCAGGCAAAAAAATTGATTGCTACTGGCTTTACAAAAATCAATACAGATACGGAAAACCGCCAAACTTATCTCGCTAGCATCATAGGTACTCTCGTTAAAGAGGCCGCAAAAATTGATATACGTTACTATGACAATTCTTGTACGGATGCATTAACACAAAGCTACATAAAAAAACTTATAATGGCCGGAAATTATGGGGTATGGTACGAACCTAAAATAGACGTAGATACGTTTCAATTCAATCTGTCAAAAAAATTAGCAGATAGTATCAAAACTTGATAAGAAAATTGTTTCGCGGATCCTCCCCCAAGGTATAATCACTCCAGAGGAAGTTTGTATCATATTCAATATTTCGACTTTTATTCTATAAAGTTGTTATAAAATAAAAAAATAGGAAGGTGCCGTAAATCGGTGTTTTTATGGATAGTACTTCCTTTTTATAATAGTCCCATTGCTTTTACAAAAACTCTTGCGATGGTTTATACCAAAAAAGAGCACTACTTTTGGGAGGTAACTTCAAAATCTGGCCCGTAAATTATTTTGTGTAAATAGTTTGTACCCTAAAACCCAAAGAAAGGAATAAATTAATAAACGTTCAACGAAGAGAAAACTCTCCAACAGTATTATCATAACAATTACCTTACAATTACCTTTGCGGCTCATACTTGATACAAATCCATATTTATCAAGCTTGTTCCTAACCGTAAAGTCAGGGCGCGCGTACGAAAACGCTTGTCTTTCCCCGTTTTGATATACCGCCTGCCAGAAGAGAGCAAATCGGAGGCAAGCATAGATAAGGGCTTAGGGTATACGCCCTGCGTAAGAGAGTTACCAAAAAATGGGGTCGAATTGGTACAATTTAACAATAATTCAGCTATACGCTTTTGTCTAGAAGAGACGGAGTGACGTAAAGAGCGAAACGGGATTGTTGTATTTGAGAGAGAGTATAAATCACTCTCCGGGGTCCAGAACATAAGAACAAGATTGGAGAAATAATCAAGGTGAGTATCGCTTGAGAAGTTACAAAAAACGAAATTCCTAGTAATTGCTGTCCAACCCCCCTTTAAGGGCGAGTGACGGGGCTCGAACCCGCGACAACCAGAATCACAATCTGGGACTCTACCAACTGAGCTACACCCACCACTAGACCTAACGGATAGGGTACTGAGAAACTAAGACAGCCTACGTCAAGTCTGTTTTTGAATGAATATAAAAACACGGGTGTACCTTCTACTTATAGGAAAAGTGATCATATTTTCTATCCTAGGCATTATTCCGTGTATTTTCATAGATTTTTTGTAGTAACATAAGTATGGCTTCGGATCCTGAGACACGCCATTTCATACCAACTTGTTTTAATCTGGCTTGAACCAGATACCTGTTTGCACTTTCTATGGCACCAGACCCGGTGAAGGGGCTGTTGCGAAATATAAAGAAGTGTAAATAAAACGTCATAAAATGCCGTTTCAAGGCATTCTATCCAGACATTTTCTCATTTTTTTGTGTTTTGCAAAGCCCCATGAAATATTCCTTTCTATGGCAAAGACGGAATTTTGCGTATCTGATTTTGTATAGTCTACTATGACAGTAGGTATAAAGGGACTGTTGTAAAAGCATTGTAACTATAAAATAAAAGTATCTATGTCCTATTGAGGTCCTATTGAGACAATATTTGAAAAACAAATGTTCTCTTAAGAGAACTTCCTATTTCTTGACATAAGAACTTCAATAAGAATTCCTTCCCAGCATGCGTGAACGTACACGAGAAAGCTTTGTACACCCTAATGAAGTACAAGGTAAAAGTCTTTATAATCCTGCCCTAGATAAAGCCTCATGTGGTGTTGGCTTCGTAACTCATATAAAAGGTGAAAAGTCTCGCGAGATTGTGACCCTTGCTTTAGAAAGTCTTTGCAGATTAGAACACCGGGGTGCAGTAGGAGCAGATCCAAATACAGGCGATGGCTCTGGTATAACTCTCCAAATTTCAGACCCTTTTTTTCAAACTGTTGCAGAAACATTAAAATTTAAATTACCTCAAGCTGGGAAGTATGGCATCGGTTTCTTATATCTCCCGCAGAATCGGAGTATTAGGCAAGGTATAGAAATTTTAATCGAAAAAGTTGCCCTTGATGAAGGGTTACATTTTTTAGGCTGGCGAGATGTTCCCGTTCAGCTAGATGCGATTGGAGACGCTGCACTTAAAACCGCTCCCTATATGCGACAATGTTTTATAGGAGCAACAAACGATATAAAAGGTACTTTAGATTTTGATCGCAAACTTTATTTGATTCGCAGAATTATCGATAGAAGAATCAGGGCAGAATATAAACTAGATCGTAGCCAATATTATGTCGCTTCTTTTTCTAGTCGTACTATTGTCTATAAAGGCATGCTCACTGCTCAACAACTAATTGATTACTATCCAGACTTATCGAATGAAAAGATGATTTCTGCTCTGGCACTTATTCACCAGCGATATTCTACAAACACATTTCCCACATGGGATTTAGCACAACCATTCCGGATGATTGCACATAATGGTGAGATCAATACTATCAGGGGTAATCAAAACTGGATGGCTGCTAGACAAATGACCATGCAAAGCCCAATCTATGGGAAAAATCTTCGCCGGATGCTTCCAATTATCATGGAAGGTCAAAGTGATTCTGCCACTTTTGATACCGTTTTTGAACTACTCCATATGACGGGTCGTAGCTTACCTCACACAATGATGATGATGATACCAGAGGCTTGGTCTAAGAATAAAAATATGCCTGCTTCATTACGTGATTTTTATGAATACCATGCGACAATCATGGAGCCTTGGGATGGCCCTGCCGCCATTGCTTTTACTGATGGTGAACAAATCGGAGCCACTTTGGATCGTAATGGCTTACGACCCGGTCGTTATGTTATTACAAAAGATGATCTTGTTATTATGGCTTCGGAAGGTGGCACTGTTGATATCAAGCCAGAAAGAATTTTAAGCAGTGATCGCCTACGTCCTGGGCATATGTTTCTCGTTGATATTAAATCTGGAAACATTATACATAATTCAGAAATAAAGGAACAAATTACGAGCTTCCAACCTTATGGAAAATGGGTACATCAAAACATACTACGTCTTGATAATTTACCAGATCTCACTTTTATATCTCAGTCAAACCATGAGACAATTCGAGAAACCCAACGTATCTTTGGATATACAACTGAAGATCTAAACCTACATTTACGACCTATGGCTATTCATGCCCAAGAACCTATTGGTTCTATGGGTGTAGATTCTTCCCTAGCTGTCCTCTCAAAAAAAGAAATGCCTCTATTCTATTATTTTAAACAGCAATTTGCTCAAGTTACCAATCCAGCTATTGATCCTATTCGAGAAGAGCTTGTTATGGACCTCATAGGCTACATTGGTTCTGAAGGAAACCTCCTAATGGAGGAAGAACCTAAACATTTCATGCGTATGGAACTAGAGCAACCCATTCTCACAACTAAAGACTTAGAAAAGATTCGCCATATATCTAATGATAATTTTCAAACAAAGACAATAAATATTCTTTTTGATCCTAATATAAACCATGGGATGCGTAACCGCTTAGATCAAATACAAGATGAAGCAGCCGAAGTAATTCGAAATGGTTGTAATCTTATCATATTATCTGATCGAGGGGCTAGTATAAACAAAACACCGATTCCTAGTCTGCTTGCTGTTTCCGGAGTCCATCACTCGCTTATAAAAGCTGGGTTGCGAACTCAAGCTAGTATCCTTGTAGAAAGTGGAGAACCACGAGAGGTCTTTCATTTTGCATTACTCCTAGGCTATGGAGCAAATGCTATTTCACCGTATCTTGCATTTGAAAGCCTTACAAATATGATTAAAGAAGGCCAGCTATCAGAAGTCAAGAGCCTACAAATTGCCCACGATAACTATATTAAAAGTATTGGCAAAGGTCTTTTAAAGATTTTTAGTAAAATGGGTATTTCCACTCTCCAATCCTATTGTGGGGCACAAATGTTTGAGGCAATTGGCCTAGACTCAGAGTTGATCAGTCTCTATTTCTGTGGAACGCAATCCCACATAGAAGGTCTTAGTCTAGAGATGATAGAAGAGGAATGTCTTCGACGACATCAAGCTGCCTATAATCCTTTAGAAATACAAAAACAATTACCAACTGGAGGTGTTCACCACTACCGTAAATATGGTATTAAGCATCTGTTAAATCCGAGAACAGTGCATCTTTTACAACACGCCTGTCGTACAGAAAACTACGATCTCTATAAAGAGTATTCACAAAGCGTAAATAAGCAGGAAGAAAGCCCTATCACCCTAAGAAATCTTTTTAAATTACTTTTGGCACCAAAAACAGCTTTAAAACTAAGTGAGGTTGAATCAGCAGAAAGTATATTCAAACGTTTTTCAACTGGTGCCATGAGCTTTGGTTCTATTTCTTGGGAAGCCCATACAGACTTGGCCATAGCCATGAATAAAATTGGAGGCAAATCCAATACAGGTGAAGGAGGCGAGGATAAAATTCGTTTCCTGCCCATAAAAGACGGTAGGAGTATGCGATCTGCCATCAAACAAATTGCATCTGGTCGATTTGGTGTAACAACAAATTATCTAGTCAATGCAGACGATATACAGATTAAAATCTCACAAGGAGCAAAGCCCGGTGAAGGTGGCCAGCTCCCAGGTCATAAAGTTGACGAGTATATCGCAAAATTACGTTTTAGTACACCTGGCGTTACCCTCATAAGCCCACCGCCGCATCATGATATATACTCCATTGAAGATATTAAACAACTGATTTTTGATTTAAAAAATGTAAATCCAAGGGCACGCATTAGTGTCAAACTTGTTTCCGAAACTGGAATTGGAACCGTTGCTGCTGGTGTCGCCAAAGCACATGCGGATCATATACTCATAAGTGGTTATTCTGGCGGTACGGGAGCCAGTCCTATTTCTTCTATTCACCACGCCGGTACTCCATGGGAATTAGGCTTGAGTGAAACACATCAGACTCTTCTTATACAGGGCTTACGAGATCGCGTTTATTTGGCTGTTGATGGGAAAATACTGACTGGCAAAGATGTAGTCATAGCAGCTCTGCTAGGAGCTGAGGAGTTTGGATTTTCTATTGCTCCCCTGATTAGTTTGGGTTGCATCATGATGCGTAAATGCCATTTAAATACATGTCCTGTTGGAATTGCCACACAAAATGTGGAATTACGTAAACGTTACACAGGGAGTCCCGAACATGTTGTGACTTATATGCGCTTCATTGTACAAGAAGTACGAGAGTATATGGCTGCCATGGGTTTCCAAAGGTTTGAAGATATGATTGGAAAAATTGATCGAATAAAAGTGGCTTTTCCTAAAACACATTGGAAAGCACGCGGCCTTGACTTTAGTCGTCTACTTTATGTAGCTCCCGCTGCGTATAACACAAAACTTTTTCGCTCTCGAGAACAAAAACACGCCATTGACTCCCAAATTGACAAGGACTTTATCAAACAAGCGAGTCCTCTTTTAAAAAGCCCAATAAGCAATCAGCAAACTAAACAAAAAATCCTGATCAAAGCAAATATTAGTAATCAAGATAGGTCTATAGGGACGATGCTTTCAGGTGAGGTCACACGCATATATCAAGAAAAAGGCTTACCCAAATCTAGTATACGTATTGAAATGGTTGGGATAGCCGGCCAAAGTTTTGGAGCCTTTCTTTGTCAGGGTATTGACCTACATCTTTCTGGCCAAGCAAATGACTACGTTGGAAAGGGAATGAGTGGTGGGCAATTGGTCATTAGCATTCCGGAATTAGCCGACTATGTTTCTTGGAAAAACATCATAATAGGGAATACATGTCTATATGGTGCTACGGCTGGTGAAGCTTATTTTGAAGGTTTAGCTGGTGAGCGTTTTTGCGTCAGAAACTCAGGTGTACATACTGTTGTCGAAGGGGTTGGAGATCATGGATGTGAATATATGACAGGTGGTCGTGTTGTGATACTTGGCAAGGTAGGCCGCAATTTTGCCGCCGGTATGTCTGGTGGTATCGCCTATGTGTATGACACAGAAAATGCACTTAAAGAAAACTTAAATACAACTTTAGTACAGCAAGAACAATTAGTTTCTGAAGAAAATATTAACGAATGCATAAATCTTATCAAAAAACACCATCACTTTACCAAATCAAAGCGAAGTAAGCTTATCCTAGATAATTGGGAAGAAGAAAGGAGAAAATTCGCTATAATCATATCTCCCGAATATAAGAAAGTAGTCGCTCAAAAAAAAACTTTCTGACAATAGTACCCTAAGATTGAGAAAAGATATTTTTTTAGGGATTTATATATTTACTGCCACAGATTTAATAAAAAACATTAAAAATAACTCCTCAAATAACTTTAGTATTTGTGGCAAATAGTGTATATTTGTAGTATGAAAAAAGTAGAAACATTATCAATTTTCGACAGCTTTATGAAATTAATACCCAATGAGGTAGAAGCGATAAAGTTTTTAGAGAATAATATATGAGGTGAAAACCTATTTGCCCTTATTGTAGCGGTGAAGAATCTACACTAAGACCAAAAAGAAAAGAGTCTTTATGTAAGAGTTGTAGAAAAGACTTTACAATTAAGTAAGGAAATAGGCATTGCATAAAAGTCCGCTTGGTTTTTATTACAAAGACTAAGAGAAGGGTGTAATCAAGATAGTAGTTTCTTAAGTGATTTTGTAGAAATAGATGAAACTTATATAGGTGGCAAGGGAAAGAATAAATATAATTCTAAGAAAGTACCACACTCATAAGGTGGAGCAAATAAAGATATAGTAGTGGGATTTAAAGAAAGAGACGGTAAAGTAAAAGCAAGTGTGATCCCTAATATAAAATATAAGACATTGAAAAACAGGATTGATGTTGGTGTAGCTAGAGATTCTACTATTTGTACAGACGAGTTAAGAGGTTATAATAATCTACAAAACTATACACACCAAAGAGTATGTAAAGAGTATGGCTTCTTCAACAAATGGAATAGAGAATTTTTGGGCTTTGCTTAAACGAGGATATTATGGTACATACCATAACTTTACTACTAAACATTTACCTATATGCATAAATGAGTTTACCTTTAGACAGAATGAGGGTGTATTTAGAATAAATACAGTAGATAGGATCAATTCATTATGTGTTAAGACTATTGGAAAGAGATCAAGCTATAAACAATTGATAGGCAAGCAATAATAGATAAAAAACAGAAATGTCTAAAGAGTCTTTGAATAATAACCTGCATAAAGCAAAAAACTCAAAAAAGGACGAGTTTTATACTCAGCTTTCTGATATTGAAAAAGAACTAAAAAATTACAGAAAACACTTTAAAAATAAAGTTGTTTATTGTAATTGCGATGATCCATTTGAAAGTAATTTTTTTAAATATTTTGCTTCTAATTTTAATGCGCTCGGGCTTAAAAAACTTATTGCTACAAGTTATATAGGTTCTCCTATTGCTGGAGGTCAGCTTTCATTATTTGAGATAAAGGGATTAAGTACTAAAAATAAAAAAGAGCCATTCAAGATTGAAATTAATGAAGTAAAAGATTTTAATCACGATGGAGCTGTTGATTTAGCTGATGTTGAGTGGTTGTTAAAAAATAATGCAAATATTGCTACACCGCTTTTAGGCGATGGCGATTTTAGAAGCGAAGAGAGTATAGAACTGTTAAAACAAGCAGACATTGTGGTAACAAATCCCCCTTTTTCTTTATTCCGAGAATATGTATCTCAACTAATCGAATATGAAAAAAAGTTTTTAATCATAGGGGATCAAAATGCTTTAACCTATAAAGAAATATTTAAATTAGTTAAACAGAACAAGGTATGGCTAGGATACGATAATGGGGGTACCAAATGGTTTCAGGTGCCGGATGATTACGACATAAAAACAGAATCAAGGAAAAAAATAGAAAACGGCGTAAAGTATTTCAGCAAAGGAAGCATTACTTGGTACACGAACATAGATACAACCAAACGACACGAAGATTTAATACTCTACAAAAAATACGTTCCCGATGAATATCTAAAATATGATAATTACGATGTCATAAATGTGGATAAAGTTGCTGAAATACCCGTTGACTATGATGGGGTTATGGGTGTTCCGATTACATTTATTGATAAATATAATCCGACTCAGTTTGAAATACTTGGAATCGCAAATAGTGCCAGATGGATTGGTTACGAGTGTTATGCCTTAATTGAAAGCAGAAAGATTTATAATCGAATTTTAATTCGCAGAAAATAAAAAAATATGAAAATAAAACTCAAAGAAATTACGGTCGATGAATTAACCAAAGGTTACCAAGCCAATGACGAGCAAGGCGTTATTGGTTATGGTGGTAAATTAGATATACGCCCACCCTACCAACGAGAGTTTATCTACAAGGATAAACAACGAGATGCCGTTATTGATACGATAACAAAGGACTTCCCTCTCAATGTAATGTACTGGGCAGTAAGAAAAGATGGGAATTTTGAAGTTATAGACGGGCAACAGCGAACTATTTCAATTAGTCAGTTTGTAGAGGGTGATTTTAGAATAAATACAGTAGATAGGATCATTTCATTATGTGTTAAGACTATTGGAAAGAGATCAAGCTATAAACAATTGATAGGCAAGTAATAATAGATAAAAAACAGAAATGCCTAAAGAGTCTTTGAATAATAACCTGCATAAAGCAAAAAACTCAAAGAATGATGAGTTTTATACTCAACTTTCCGATATTGAAAAAGAGCTAAAACATTACACAAAACACTTTAAAGACAAAGTTGTTTATTGCAACTGTGACGACCCAAGAATAAGTAACTTCTTCCATTATTTCTCATACAATTTTGAGCGTTTGGGCTTAAAAAAACTCATCACCACCTGCTACAAAAACCAAAATAGAGATTTGTTTAGCCAACATGACTGCGAACAGGCGATTTACCTTGAATACGAGGGCGACAAAAATGGAAATAGAGTTCCTGATACCGAAGAAATAGGTATTATTCATTTGAAAGGTGATGGGGATTTTAGAAGCGAAGAGTGTGTTGATCTTTTGAAACAAGTTGACATTGTAGTAACCAATCCGCCGTTTTCTTTGTTCAGGGAGTATGTCGCTCAGCTGATTGAGTATGACAAAAAATTCATCATCATTGGCAATAAAAACGTGATTACTTACAAGGAAATTTTCAAACTTATAAAAGAGAACAAATTGTGGGTTGGAAATACACCTATGAGTACTGATATATTATTTGATGTGCCAGCAGATTTTGCCAAGCAATTAATCGCAAATAAAAAAGAAGGCAGTGCGTACAAAATAATAAATGGTGTCGTTAAAGGTAGATCGCAATCTATTTGGTTTACAAATCTTGATATTTCAAAACGTCACGAATATTTAATCCTCTACAAAAAGTATGCTCCCGATGAATATCCAAAATATGACAACTACGATGCTATAAACGTAAATAAAACCAAAGATATTCCAATGGATTATGAAGGTGTAATGGGTGTACCTATTACTTTTATTGACAAATTTAATCCTGATCAGTTTGAGATAATAGGTATTGATCGAGTTTTAGTTCAAAAAATGACTGGAAAAGTCAGTCGCTTTCGTATTAGTGATGAAGAAATTTATGCACGAATAGCCATAAAAAATAAAAAATATTAAAATGAAAATAGAACTCAAAGAAATTACGGTCGATGCATTAACCAAAGGTTACCAAGACAATGACGAGCAAGGTGTTATTGGCTATGGTGGAAAATTAGATATACGCCCACCATACCAGCGAGAGTTTATCTACAGGGATAAACAACGCGATGCCGTCATTGACACGATAGCAAAGGGCTTCCCGTTAAACGTAATGTACTGGGCAGTTAGAGAAGATGAGGGTTTTGAAGTTATAGACGGGCAACAGCGAACTATTTCAATCTGCCAGTTTGTAGAGGGTGATTTTTCCTTTAATAACAGGTATTTTCATAATTTGCAGCAAGACGAAAAAGATCAGATTTTGAATTATAAATTGATGGTGTATTTGTGTAGTGGGACAGATAGCGAAAAACTAGAATGGTTTAAAATAATTAACATCGCAGGTGAAAAACTAACAGACCAAGAATTACGCAATGCAGTTTACTCTGGTTCGTGGGTTTCAGATGTAAAAAGATATTTTAGTAAAAGCGGATGCCCAGCCTATGGCATAGGTAGTGATTATTTGAACGGCTCACCAATTAGACAAGAGTATTTAGAAACCGCTATTAAGTGGATTTCTGACGAAAAGATAGAGGATTATATGTCGGAACATCAGCATGATCAAAACGCGAATGCTTTATGGATATATTTTCAATCTGTGATTACATGGGTTGAGGGCACCTTTACAGTAAAAAGAGTAAAATTTATGAAAGGCGTGGATTGGGGTGTGCTTTATAATGAATATAAAGATGAAATATGCGATACGAAAAAAATTGAAGCAGAAACTGCCAGACTGATACTCGATGATGATGTGATAAAAAAGAACGGTATTTATCCATATATCCTAACGCGCGATGAAAAATATCTTTCCATTCGTGCATTTTCTGATGCCCAAAGACAGAAAGTATATGAAAAGCAAAAAGGAATTTGTGTGGCTTGTAAAAAGCATTTTGACATTTCAGAAATGGAAGGAGACCATATTACACCTTGGCATGAAGGAGGAAAGACTATGGAAGAAAATTGTCAAATGTTATGCAAAGATGATAATAGAAGAAAGTCGGGGAAATAAAAACAAAAACATGAAAAAAACAGAATTGGGTAACTTTAAAAAAAGTTAGTGATAAAAGTAGGTAGCTACACACCAAAAGAAGTCCCCAAGAAGCCTAGTAAAACACCTACTTCAAAACAATTAAAAGAAATGTATTCTTTAAATAAAAAAGATACGGCTATATTGAAGTAGATAAGTAAAAATTAAATAATTAGACTTACTGTATAACGTGAAAACTTTTTAATTGTGGCGGTAAGTATATATACCCCTTTTTTTATGTCACCTAAGTTTATATTTACGCTTAAAACGATCTACTCGCCCTGCGATATCCATCACTTTCTGTTGCCCTGTATAAAAAGGGTGACATTGTGAGCATATTTCTATTTGTATATCGGCCCTTGTGGAATAAAGGTTGTGCTCAGCTCCACAGCCACAGGAGACTTTAATTTGCTTATATTCAGGATGTATGGCCACTCTCATCGGAGTAGTCCTGTAAAAAAGAAGCCTTTCTGTCAAGAAAACTTTTAGGGACAAATTTCATTCTGAATTCAAATTGGTCCTAAAAAAACCAACAATACGGTCTTCTGCCACTTCAGGGTGAACATACCAAGATGGGATATGCCCTCCCTCGCCATCTTTTACTTCCCACTTCCAAATATCTCGTGGCTCTTTTGCTGCATTATAAAGGGTATCCGCATGAGTATGGGGAGTTGTTTTATCTCCAATGCAATGTATAATAAAAACAGCTCGATCTTTTATTTTCGATATTGCATTTTCTGCACTTATGTTTTTTAGATTTGACTTTGTCCGCCAAGAAAAGAGAGAGCATAAAATCGGGATCAACACAGGGAAAAATATAAAAAGTGGCCACATTCTCTTTTTGGCTTGATAGTACATGATTTTTTTAAAGTTAGAATATCCTGCCTCAAAGATACCCGCTTGTATCTTTTTATTTGCAGCCATTGCCAAGATGGAAGATACAGCTCCCATCGAAAAACCAATGATACCTATAGAGGATGGTTTTTCCCTCTCATTCAAATATTTTACAGCTCCTATTATATCTAATTGCTCATAGTGACCGAAAGAAGAAAAATTTCCTTTACTTTCTCCTGAATTACGTAAATCAAAAAGAAATAAATTCATACCCGCCTTATACAGCATAGGCACATAGCAATATAGTTCCGTTCGGCATGAGCCCCAACCATGAACCAATATAACAACGGGACCTCCCTTTTGCTTTTCTATGTACCAACCTTTCAAAGGAGTTCCATCTGTACTCTTAAAAAAAATATCCGTAAGTGGTAAGTTTGAATGAAGCAATTTCGTATTTAATCCATCCGTTTTAGGAATACTTTTGTTCGGATGCATCATCATGTTGGAATAATACCAAGGAATTAGAACAAAAAGAGTGCTGATAAAAATAATCACCCACCAAAGCATAGATATACTGATAATAGTATCCACAGTCCATCCAAGTGAACAAAAATTGTTTTTTTGTCTTGCTTTTTTTGTATGTCAGTAAATCTCCTCGACAAAAATGTTTAGTAAGAGTAAGTGTTCACCGTATTTACTATTCCATAAAGTTATTGCTTAAAAGAGGAGTGTGTCATTTGCTTTATAAGCTTCACATAAAATATAAAATGATGTCTAAAATTTTCCATAATTCTTTTCTAAAAATACTCCCTATTTCTATCATTTTTTGGAACTTTACTTATTGTAAGCCAAACCAAAACACTTTTCGCTTTAAACCAGTTATAAATAAAAGCTATAAAATAGAAACAGAAGGCGATGTTGATCCTATTTCCTCAACTCAATCTAAAAAAGGGGGAGTTTATACGACATGGGGTGGACCATACCCAAAGTCTCTCAATTACTGGCTTGATAATTGGAGTACTTCAGGCCAAATTATGGGGCTACTTTTTGAACCTCTGATAGGAATGCATTCTACCAAGAACAAACCCGTAGGTATACTAGCAAAATCATGGAAAAAAAATGCCGATAAAAAAACTTTTATTTTTAAAATACACCCCGAATCCTATTGGAGCGATGGCAAGCCTCTTACTGCCGTTGATATTCAATTTTACTACGATACTATCATGAATAAAGACCACCGAACAACACCTAGTCGCGTATTACTAAGTCGTTTTGAAAGACCAAAAATACTCAATGCAAAGACTATTCAAATTCGTACAAAAAAACGCCATTGGAAAGCTTTTTGGGATGCTGGTGCTTTTATGGCATTCCCTAAACATATCTGGGAAGGGAAAAATTTTAACCGAATCAATTTCGAATTCCCTGTGATCAGCGGTCCTTATCGTATCCAAGATATTAAACGAAACCGATATGTCCTACTCAGACGTAGAGCTAGCTGGTGGGGGAGAATACGAAAGTATAATCAGCATAAATATAACTTTGATTATATACGATATCGCTTCATGGAAGATAGAACTGCAGCTTTAGAGATATTCAAAACAAATAAGATAGACGTATATCCCATATACACATCTTCTTTATGGGTCCAGCAAACAAATTTCACAAGTGTACAAAAAAATTGGGTTTTACGCCAAGAGATATACAATAAAGAACCCAAAAGTTTCCAAGGCTTTGCAATTAATTTACGAAGGGAAAAATTTCAAGACATTCGTGTTCGTAAAGCTCTATGCCATTTGCTAGATCGTAAACTAATGAATGAAAAATTGATGTTTAATCAATACTTCCTTTTGAATTCATATTTTCCAGATCTTTATGCAAACAACATAAACCCAAAAGTGCCCCTTTGCAAATATGACCCTGTCAAAGCGAGATTACTTCTAGATAGGGCTGGTTGGATAATAGGTAATCAAGGTATCCGTAAAAAAAAGGGTGAAAGCCTCACTCTTTCTTTTCTCACTTCATCAACTGATTTACGCCATACGAACATATATGTTGAGGCTTTAAAAAAATCTGGTATAGAGGCTAGCATCGAACAGCTTTCTCACGCTACAATTACAGAAAAAGTTGATAATTTCCAATTTGATCTTTTCTGGATAAATGTTTCAGGTTCTCGTCTTAGAGATCCGGAAAGTCTTTTCCATTCTAAGTATACCAAAGAAATTGCCTCCTCAAATATAACTGGTTTGAAAGACATTCAAGTAGACACACTTTTAGAAAAATTGAAAACCGAAGAGCATCTAGACCGGCGCAATATACTTCTTCGTAAACTTGATTATAGACTAGTAGCTTTAGCCCCTTATATTTTGTTGTGGCAGTCCGATAAAACTCGTTTATTATATTGGAATCGCTTTGGTACTCCCACATATGTTTTAGACAAATATAATAGAGAAAATTCTATTGTTTCATATTGGTGGGTTGATGCTAACCGAAATAAGCAACTTGAAGAGGCTCGTAATCTTGAAAAATCTCTTTCTTTGCCTAGCAATCCAAAAACAAAGTATCCGAATAAAATTATTTACAAAGGGCCATAAAGTTGTTTTTTCACCTAAGAATAGACCACTTTTAGAGGTTGCATTTTGATGGGGGGTTGAAGACTACTGTCCCGGTATATGTTATGTTTCCCGTGAAGAGATTTTCTCTCATAATCGTCTCAAAGCATTGTGGCTAAGGAGGCGTTACACATATTAACACTGCTTCGTGTCACCCTATAATCTCTTCTCCGACAACTATGAAGGCAACTCGCACAAAAAAAAATCAAAGCTCTCGCTCAGCAAATGATTTTATCAAAGGCAATGTCAGAGAAAGACGATGGCGCAGTATGATAAAAACATTCTCTTGGCGCATCACGGCAACTATCACTACGATTATTATCTCTTATTGTATTACTGGAAGTTTAGCAGTTGCGGGGTCTATTGGGGCTATAGAGTTTTTATCGAAAATTATTTTGTACTATCTTCATGAACGTTTTTGGGCTAAAATACATATAGGAATGGAATTAACTCAATCTAAAAAATAGTAGTTGTCTTAATTATTATAACTTGTCTACAAGCATAAATTTAAATCAAATACAAGAGTGGAATAAAGCTCTTGAGGGTAAACATCCTCAGGATATTATAGAGTGGACTATAGAGCGTTTTCAAAAAAAAAGACAACAAAGCGTTGGTTTTGCATGTAGCTTTAGTGTTGAAGATACTGTTCTTTTACACATGATCTCAAGTCTATGCAAAGAAGCCCCTTGCAAAGACGTTCCGAAAGAAATTCCTAAAGATGTTCCTAAAGAAGTTCGTATATTTCTTTTAGACACGGGGCGACTACACGAGAAAACCTACGAAACCTTAGAGAGTTGCCGGGTACGATATAAGGCTACAATAGATACATATTTTCCCGATGCATCTGATGTGGAAGAGCTGGTCAGAAGTAAAGGAGCTTTTTCGTTTTATGAAACGTTAGAAAACCGAAAAGAATGTTGTTTTATTCGTAAAGTTAAACCTTTAAGAAGGGCTCTATCAGGTTTAGATGCTTGGTTTACCGGTTTGCGCCAACAGCAATCGATAACAAGAACAGAAACAAAAATATGTGAAATAGATACCAATCATAATCACACAATGATCAAAGTAAGCCCCTTGTTGCATTGGAATTGGGAACAAGTTATAGCCTTTGCCAAAGAAAATAAAGTTCCCGTACATCCACTTCATAGTCAAGGCTATCCCAGTATTGGGTGTGAACCCTGCACTAGAGCTATTTCAGAAAAAGAAAATTTTCGTTCTGGTCGATGGTGGTGGGAAACTGCTGAAAATAGCGAGTGTGGCTTGCATAAAGCGGAAAATGGAAAATAGTTTATCGTTTCAAAAAGAAGGGAACCTAAAGTTTAAGAATGCTTTACAAAATAAAATTCAAAAATGTCCTCCTATATGGCTTATGCGCCAAGCAGGACGTTACCATAGGCACTATCAGTCCCTTAGGAAAAAACACGATTTCATGTCTTTATGTAAAAATCCAAAACTTGCTGCAGAAACAGCGTTAGGCCCTATACTAGATTTTGATTTTGATGTTGCTATCCTATTTAGCGACCTGCTCTTTCCTCTAGAAGGATTAGGATTAGAATTACATTACCGGCCAGAGCCACATATCGAAAGGCATTTTACAAAAGACATTTTGAGGAAAACAAATTCAGTTGAAGAAATCATTACTTTTTTAAAGTTTCAAGAAGAAGCCATTGTGGAAACACGAAAAGTTCTTCCAAAAAATAAAAGTCTGGTGGGATTTGTTGGAGGAATTTGGACACTTTTTTGCTACGCAGTAGAAGGAAATTGCTCCGGAAACCTTACCTTAGCAAAGAAAGCTCTTTTAGAAGAAGATGGATTGCTTTTTCGTGCTTTTTGTGACAAAATATTACCGGCTCTCAAACATAGTATCTCTGCACAACTAAATAAAGGAGCTGAAATAGTGTATATTTTCGATACGGCAGCAGGACAATTGTCTGAACAAATGTTCAAATATTGGATTGTGCCCATATTAAGCGAGCTTTCATTGGCCTTACCCAATCAATTAGCTTATTTTGCGAAAGGAGTTACTAAAAGCCATTATGACATGAATTACAGTGAAAGTCACCCGTGGGCAGGCTTTGTGTATGACCAACGTTGGTCAATTTCTTCTGTTCTAAAGGCAAAAACGAAGGCACTAAAACAAAAAACAATACTAAATCCTTGTTTTATCCAAGGGAATTTTGACCCGGTTTTATTGCAATTGCCCAAAAAAGAATTTTCTGATGCTTTGAAACAGTATCTTGATTTAGTATGTGACCTCAATGACGAAGAAAGAGCTGGTTGGGTTTGTTCTCTCGGACATGGTGTTTTACCCGGCACTCCTGAAGAAAATGTTCGGTCTTTTGTTACCGAAGTACGAGACCGGTTTTCGTAGTGAATATACTCAGGTATTAACAAGCTCATCATTCTATTTCTGATGATGCTATAGGGTAAGTTTCAAGGTATTCCCATGGATATAGCACTTTATAGGGTAAAAAAATCCCGATTATCGATTATGATTATCGATTATATTGATCACATTTATTTTTTACAGGAGAGTTCCTATTATTTTGGAAAGTCCATAAAAAGTACTATACAACAATTCTATCCTTTCTACACAAGATTAGAATATTCATCATCAAAGATTGATTGGGAAAAATCCACAATAGATACCTAGACATATAGAATAGTGATTACGCGAGATAAAAAAAAGGTCGTCATCGACAAATATCGTACGCATCCTGCGGATACGGGCTCTGCAGAAGTGCAGATTGCAATACTGACTGCACGTATAGAAGAATTACACACCCATTTTAAAGTCTACACAAGAGACCATCACTCACGAAGAGGGCTTTTGAAGCTAGTTGGTAGGAGACGTAGACTCCTCGACTATCTCAAAAATCGGAACTCAGAAAGCTATAAGGATCTTATCAGTCGTCTTGGTATTCGTAAGTAAATGATTGGCCATTGACTGGCTACACCTTAACGGAGGGGAAACAATATGTCAGTTTTTGTTGAAAAAGTAAACGACGATGGTCGAGAGATATCTATCGAGACGGGGAAATGGGCGAAGCAATCCGATGGGGCTATTGTTTATCGATGCGATAAGCTGGTTTTATTAGCGACTGTTTGTGCGACAAAAGAAGCGAAGCCAGAACAATCTTTTTTTCCACTTACGGTTGATTACCGGGAAAAATTTTATGCTTCTGGACGTATCCCCGGAGGATACTTTAAAAGGGAAAGCCGACCAGCAGAACATGAAACACTTATGTCTCGCCTGATTGACCGTCCTTGCCGTCCTCTGTTTCCTGAAGGTTATTTCTGTGAAGTTCAACTCCTTGTTACGGTACTTTCCCATGATCCATCTGTTGCCATAGAAGGTCATGCCATAACGGCTGCTTCTGCCGTATTGATGACATCAGATATACCATGGAGTGGGCCGCTAGCCGGAGTTTTAGTTGGCCGTATAGATGGGAAATTTATTGCCGATCCCGATGCAGAAAATCGGGAAAAAAGTGACTTAGATCTTCTTGTTGCCGGTTCGAGTGATGCTATCGCAATGATTGAGGGAAGTGCAAAAGAATACACAAATGAAGAAATGATCTTGGCTTTGGAATTTGCACACAAATCCATAAAATCCAAACTAAACATTCAAACCAAGTTAGCAAAGTCTGCATCTATAAAAAAGAGAGAAGTTAGTCTCAGGCTTCCAGAAAAGAAATTTATTGAAGAAATACGTGATTTTGCATCAGAAAAAATGAAACAGGCTAACCAACCAAAGCTGAAAGAAGAGCGTGCAAATGAAGTGAGGCATGTGTACAAAGAAACGGTTTCACATTTTGAAACTCTCTTAAAAGAAAAAGGAACTGATGATTGGAAAGAACAAATTCTCTTCGTCAAAGAAGAACTGCATAATATTGAATATTTAGCCGTACGATCTTTGATTTTCGAAAAAGGTATGCGATCAGATGGTCGTAAATTGGATGAAATTCGCGATATTACAGTAGAAATGGACCCTTTACCGGGAGCCCATGGATCAGCTGTTTTTACACGAGGACAAACTCAATCTTTGGGTGTGGTGACATTAGGCACAAGAATGGATAATCAACGTTATGAAAGTCTAGATGGTCAAAAAACAAAAAATTTCATGCTACACTATAATTTCCCTCCCTTTTCCACAGGAGAAGTTAAACGCATGATGGGACCAGGTAGACGAGAGATCGGTCATGGTAATCTAGCTTATCGTTCTCTCAAACAAGTACTTCCTAACCAAGATGATTTCCCTTATGTTATTCGTGTTGTTTCAGAAATCCTTGAATCAAATGGGTCATCTTCAATGGCATCTGTTTGCTCTGGTTCCTTGGCAATGATGGGAGCCGGAATTCCCTTGAGTGGACCCGTTTCTGGTATAGCTATGGGTTTAATGAGTGATGATAAGGGAAATACAGCCATCCTTTCTGATATTGCAGGCATAGAAGATCATTTTGGTGATATGGACTTAAAAATAGCGGGTACAGAGAAGGGTATCACAGCCTTTCAACTAGATTTAAAAGTAACAGGTATCGATCTGAAAATTCTACAAAAATCTCTTAAACAAGCAGAAGAAGGACGCATGTATATATTAAATGAGATGAATAAAGTCCTTCCAAATTCCAGGGCCACAATACCTGAAGGTGCCCCACGTATTCATACTATTCAAATCGACTCTTCGCGAATAGGTGAAATGATTGGCCCGGGCGGAAAAATTATTAGAGATATTATAGAGCGTAGCGGTGCAGAAGTTAATGTAGAAGATAGTGGAGTTGTAACTATAGCTTCTACTTCTGCGGAAGCAAATCAAAAAGCACAACAGATGATAGAAAATATCTTTCGAGAAATAGAAGAAGGTTCAGAATACGAAGGAGTTATCAAACGAATCGTTGAGTTTGGAGCATTTATCGAAATATATCCCGGTAAAGAAGGGTTGCTTCATATTTCAAAAATGTCTAACAGCCGTATTGCATCTGTAAATGAACTGTATAAGTTAGGTGACAAGGTTCCTGTTATTGTTTTAGGAATAGACCGTATGGGAAGAATTGATCTTTGCCATCGGGATGTAGAATCAAGTACAAATCGAAAAAGTCAAGGTAGTGAAAGTGATCAGGACGAAAAAAGAACTCATACCTTTAGAAGATCCGGGCAAGCAACGAACCACCCTGCTTCACGAAATGAAGGTCGGAATAACGATAGGAATGATTCTCGCAGCGACTCAGATAGAAAGGGGAAGCGTAATTTTTCTCATCGTGGCGATAAAAAAGAAAACTGATTTTTGTCTAAAAATAGATTTTGTGTCTGAAAAAGAAACATATTCCAATTGTAAAAGTCTACAGAGAAACCGGAGCATTGCTTCCTAGGCGTGCAACTTTAGGGTCTGCGGCATTAGATGTTCACGCTTGTCTACCTCCTGATACGATTTGTACTATTCCAATTGGGAAAAGAATACTCATACCAACGGGTTTACGATTTGAAATTCCAGAAGATTATTTTATTTCTGTTCGTCCTCGTTCAGGCTTAGCACTGAAGTCCGGACTTTGTCTACCAAATGCCCCGGGAACCATAGATTCTGATTATAGAGGTGAACTTCAAATTCTTGTCGCTAACTTTGATACAGAAAAAGAAATACAAATCACACATGGAGAAAGAATTGCACAAATTCTATTAGAAAAAATTCAAAATTTTGAATGGCTTGAAATAGAAAACAGAGAAAAACTACAAAATACGCAAAGAGGAACAAATGGATTTGGTAGCACAGGATTGGCATAGGACTAATATCGAAAATCATCCTAAATCGATATATATATAAGCTGTACTTTCTAGTTACGTATAAAAGATATGCCGACTTATTATGTAAAAGAGTATAATTTTTTGCTTGTACTTAAAAAACAAATGATCTCTACTGATATTTGGGCATCAAGTGTGTTCATATCTAAATACAGTTAAAAGATTATACCTAAATTGGGACAAAGCGGATACTTCATATTTCTGTATTTCGAAAATATAAAACTACTTAAGTAAACTAAGAATGAAAACCGATAGTTCTGAAAAAAATATTTTAGAAAAATATCAAACCATTATAGAGGGAATGGACCTTTCTGTTTCTATAGGGAAGGTACAACAAGTAAATGGACTTTCTATACTGACTGATGGTCCAGGAGATGCTAGTGTTGGTGATTTAGTACAAGTTGAAGTAAATAGAAAAGAAATTAAGGATAATAAAGCAACAAAAAAAGGGAATAATTTTTTACATTGTGAAGTTGTCGGTTTTCAAGGACATAATTTAATACTAATGCCACTTGATCTGCCCGTCGGAGTGTTTCCAAACGCACAGGTACGTTACTTCGGAGAAAAACTAAGTATGCCAGCTACAGAAGATATGCTAGGGCGTATACTAGATGGGCTTGGCCGTCCTCTAGACACTAAAGGAGTTCTCCTTTCTAAACAAAGGTTATTAGTTGATGGTAATCCACCTTCTCCGATGACTCGTGTTCCTATAAAACAAGTCATGGAAACAGGCATTCGCAGTATTGATGGTTTGATCAGCATTGGCCGTGGCCAAAGAATAGGCATTTTTGCAGCTACGGGAGTTGGAAAGTCCACACTGTTGGGAATGATAGCCCGGAATACTAAAGCTGATATAAACGTAATTTGTCTTGTTGGGGAACGTGGAAGAGAAGTACGAGAGTTTATTGAAAAAGATTTGCAAGAAAAAGGGCTTGCTCGCTCTGTAATTTTTGTCGCAACAGGAGATCGTAGTGCCATGGAGAAAGTATATGCAACAGGGCTTGCTACGAGTGCGGCAGAATTCTTTCGCGATCGTGGTTATCATGTGAATCTGTATATAGATTCGATTACACGCTATGTAATGGCATTAAGAGAAATTGGAATAGCATCTGGTGAACAGCTTGGACCTGGTGGATTTCCACCAAGAGTATGGCATCACCTAAGCCGACTTTTAGAAAGAACTGGTAATATACAAGGAGCTAGTATTACAGGGTTTTATACAATATTAGTCGAGGCTGATGATATGACAGAACCCGTGGCAGACAATAGCCAAGGAATTTTAGATGGACATATTATTCTTTCTCGCCGTCTAGCACAAAAGGGACAATATCCCGCTATAGAAATTGTTGATTCAGTTTCTCGTGTTATGGATAATATAGTTACCCCAGAACACTTACACAGTGCACACTATTTAAGACGTATATTATCAGCTTACAAAGAAAATGAAGAACTGATAAGGCTGGGTGCTTATGCTCAAGGCAGTGACAAAGATGTTGATGAGGCCATTGACAAGAAAGAAAGGGTTATTGCATTTTTACAACAGGGTATAAATGAGAATAGTCAGTGGGAAGATTGTATTGCTCGCCTATCAAAATTACAAGAAGCCGAAGAATTATCAGCATATTAAGGAAATGAGCCAAAAAAAATTTCAATTTTCATTAGGTGTTCTCTTGCGTGTTCAAAATCTAAAAGAAAAACATGCATTGGGAAAGTTAGCTGAATCGCTCAGAGGCTATAATATACATCAGAGTAAAGTAAATCATTATATTCAAGAAATCAAATCTCAAACTTTTTCTCATGAAAAACTCAATAAAGAAAAGAAATACAAATTCACACTAGAACAGGAAGTCATGTGGGATAATTACTTTAAACGTATACAAAAACAAATCAAAATGGAAGAGAGCACTATGGAAAAATTACTTCCGGAATTAAAAAATAAACAAGATGAAGTACAAAAGGCTACACAAGAACGTAAAGTTTTGGAATTATTGAAAGAAGAAGAAAAAAGAAATCACAAAAACAAAATACAAAAAAAAGAGAGAAAAGAAATTGATGCGATAAATCAAAAAGCATCTCTCAAAAAGGATCTCTATCGAAAGTTTTCTTACAGTAAAGGAAATTAAAATTTAAGGAGTATCATGAAAAATATTTTTAATATTTCTTTGCTCAAAAGAGCTACTACAATTAAAAAATCAAAGGAACAAGAAAAGAAAATACAAGTTTGTAATGAGAAAATACCGTTACAAAAGATAGAATCTTGTTTAAATAGTCTAACACATAAGACGCACTACTTTAAAGCAATTGCTAATAAGTGGGAAAAAAGAAACTATCAAATCAAAACACAGGAAAAGTAAAAAACCGATGATGTCTTCGAAAATAAAAATTGTATATCTTCTTGCACTGATACTCTTTTGCATAGGTATTTTCTTGTATCTACTTGATTCTTGGCAAATTTTAAACATAGAAAATTTTCTACCTAGCTTATCAAAAAAAGCTCCTCTTGTCTCTCAAAATACAGATGCTCCGACAGAATTAGAGTGGAAGCGACTAGAAAAAGATCAGGATAAATTGGAACGGCAACGTATAGAACTGGAAGAAGAACTAGCACGCATACAAAAAGAAAAAAAGGTACTAAACACGAGAGAAGAAGAGCTGGGAGAAAAAATAGATGGTTTTGAAAAAGAAAAGAAAAATTTCGAAAATGCTAAAAATAATTATAGGGCCCGTCAAAAAAATATAGAGGATATGGCAGCTAGACTTCAAGCCATGCCACCCCAAGAAGCTGTTGAAATCGTTAGTAACTGGAACAATAATGATCTAGTGAGTGTTCTTTTGCAAATGGAAAAAAACTCGGAGATTGCTGGAGAAGCATCTATTGTTCCTTATTTACTCACTCTTGTATCTCGCGAAAGGGCTGCTTTACTTATGACACTAATGCTGGAGGAGAAAGGAGAATAAATTTCCATTTTGTTACGGCATCCTAAAGTACATAAAATCATCAAAAAAACTACTTACTCTTTTAAGTATTCTGTGTGAATTTTTTATTCAGTATATTATTATGCATTATAATACAAATTTCGACTCATCACATAATTAAAAATAAGAATGAAGTTTCCATTTCCTTTTGAAATCAAACGCACAAATCGTAAATGTTCGATAGCAATTCAAATAATAAATTATAATATAAAAGTAATCGCACCTAGAACGCTATCAGATAAAAAAATAAATGAGTTCGTAATAAATAAAAAGTCTTGGATAGAGGCAAAACTAAAGCTTCAATCTGAATATGTTCTTCCAAAAGCAAAAAAATATATAAATGATGAAATATTTTCTTATTTAGGTGATAAATATAGCCTTAAAATTATAATATCAGACTCCCCTAAAGTAAAACTAGAAAAAAAATATATTAAAGTACCCATCGGTCCAAAATATAATAACAGAGAGAACTGGGATATCAATACAAAAAGATCTTTCATAAAAGATGCTCTTGCAGTTTGGTATACGGAGCAAGCATATAAATGTTTGCTCAAAAAAACAAAATACTATAGTGCCAAACTAGGAGTCTATCCTAAAACAATAAAAGTAAGTCACTATAAATCTCGATGGGGGTCCTGCTCTATTACAGGAGATATTTCTTACAACTGGCGTATCATCAGTGCACCCCATTTTATAATAAATTATTTAGTTGTACACGAGTTATGCCATTTATTGGAAATGAATCATTCGCGGTCTTTTTGGCAAAATGTAGAAAGCTTACTACCTGATTATAAAAAAAGACGGAAATGGTTGAAATTAAATTCAAATACTTTATTTTTTTAAACTACTTTTACTAGAGTAAATATACTTTTTTATACCAAAAAAATTTAGTCATAGGTACTTTTTAAGAAATAAAAAAGAGCCTTTCGATAAGATTTATAGCCATCTGTTTCTTTCCAAAGAGACCTATAAGCATCGTTTCCTATTTTTGTAGGTATGAAAAAAGTTTTTTTTGGAAGACTTGATCCTATAAAAAAGAGTTTTCACTCGATTTGCTTCTGATCGACTATAAGTTATCCAAGTAGGGATGTGAGTTTTTTTTGCAAAGCTAACAATTGAAATACCTTTTTTTGAAACACCTTTTTTGCGAAAATATTCACTTGGAGAAAAACTAATTACTGCTGCCTATTTATATCGTTTTTCACCTGCCACTTTTAAAACAAGATTCGCTGAGTATGAACTTCCTAAAAGAATCATTTCCTTAGGCTTCATCGTCCGTTTTACAGATTCTATCGTTGCCATTATATCCTGTTTAGCATCTAGATAACTGATACTCAGATCCTTCTGTCATACCCTTTTCGCCGTGAGATTTACAACTTTATTCAATTCTTTGTCGGAACGTCGATCACTAGCCATTACACTAAAACCATTACGAACGAACAGAGGTGTAATTTTCTTATATTCTCCTCGACTATAAGAAGCTTGATGGAAGAAGCTCTATGGGAGAAGCTCTATGGAAAAAGCTCTATGGAAGAGTAGAATAAAATCCATATTATGCTACTTAGTATAATATAAATCGACTGTGATTTCTAATCCATATTTGGATGGGGAATGAATTGTTTTAGGAAGCTCATTTTCTTGTGCTAAAAGGTCTCCACTGTAATGATCACTCAAAAAGATGAATGCAGATGAAAAAGACAATGTGAGAGATTTTTGCAAATAGGGTATATCACTGTTCAGAATGGCGACATTTTTAAAATAAAGAATAACAAGCAACATATTCATAGGGTCGGATCTAAAAGTCTCATTTTAGTATATTTTCTTTATGTCTATTATTTTGTTTTCGTCCGTTTGAGATAATATTTTACCTTTTGGCTTCTTTTTTGGCATTCGTATTATCATATAAAATATAGAATAATGGAAGGCTTTACCAAAGCAAAGCCCCCTACTTTAAGGCCACGAAAAAAACAAGGCTCCAACCATTGATAGGCAGACGATCTATCACCGCCAAAGAGAAATATAGCGAAGTCGGTCCAATCCGGACAATGCACAAAAAAGGGCGCAAAAAAAGATGATCATCTTTTTTTAGGCGAGAAAAGTTTATAAACAGAACTCTGAATGAGAATCGAACAGTTACTTTTGCAAGATATTAATAAAAATTTTCTTTATTTAAGGCTCTTCCCTATTATAGGGTAATTAAGAAGATAGACCTACCTTGACATTTTCAAAAGAGTAAACAACTTGGCTCAAGTTATGTTGCAAAAGGTACTGTCATTAATCTTTGGTTCAAAAAATGAAAGAGATATAAAAAAACTTCTTCCAATTGTTAACCAAATTCACACTTGGGAAAATAAAATTACTGCCTTAACAGATGAGGAATTGACTCAACAAACAAATAAATTCAAAGAAAAAATTAAACAGGCAATATCTTTGGAGGAGATACTGCCAGAGGCTTTTATGACAGTGCAAGAGGCTGCTTGGCGCCGTTTAGGAATACGTCATTTTGATGTACAAATGATTGGTGCTCTAGTATTACATCATGGTCAGATTTCAGAAATGAAAACAGGAGAAGGAAAGACTTTAACATCCACAGCCGTTGCTTATTTGAATGCTTTGAAAGGGAAAGGTGTTCATATTGTTACAGTGAATGACTATCTTGCCGAAAGAGACGCAAACTGGATGAAGCCCATTTACGATATACTTGATATAAAAGTGGGTATCTTGCAACATTCAATGGATTACAATTTGCGACAAGATGCTTATATGGCAGATATCACATATGGTACAAATAGTGAATTTGGTTTTGATTATCTCCGCGATAATATGCTTGGAGACAAAGAAGAACGTGTCCAGAGAGGCTTTCATTTTGCGATTGTTGATGAAGTTGATTCTATTCTAATTGATGAAGCTCGCACTCCTCTCATTATTTCTGGTCCAACAGAAGAAAATACAAATCAATATAATAACATGAACCGTGCTATCATCACTCTGATTGATGCTGAGAAAAAATTACCAGAACCAGATCCAGTGGTTGTTCAACCGGGAAAGGAAGAACCACACATAAGGCATAAAAATTATTATGACATAGATGAAAAATCTAGAAGTGTCTTTCTTACAGAAGAAGGTGTCCATAAACTAGAAGAAATTTTTAAAATTGAAAATCTTTTTTCCCATGAAAATACCGAGTTAGTTGCTCACTCAAGTCAAGCTTTACGTGCTCACCTAATTTTTAAAAAAGAAGTAGATTACGTAGTACAAAATGGAGAGGTCGTCCTTGTCGATGAGCATACAGGTCGTACCATGCCAGGGCGACGTTATGGAGATGGTCTCCACCAAGCTATTGAAGCTAAAGAGCGAGTTGAAGTAAAACAAGAAAGTCAAACACTAGCGAGTGTTACTTACCAAAATTTTTTCCGCCAATATAAAAAGCTATCTGGTATGACTGGAACAGCTGACACAGAAGCGGAAGAATTTAAAAAAATATATAAATTAGATGTCGTTGTTATCCCTACAAATTTACCTGTTAAACGAATTGATCATCCTGATCGAATATATTGCAGTGAAAATGAAAAATATGATGCCATTGTTAAAGAAGTAAAAGAGTGCAGAGAGAAAGGGCAACCTGTCCTAGTGGGCACTATTTCCATAGAAAAATCCGAATTCCTTTCAAATCTTCTCAAAAAAGCCGGACTTGAACATAATGTCTTAAACGCAAGACACCATGCACGAGAAGCCGAGATCATCGCAAATGCAGGCAAAATCAATGCCATAACGGTAGCCACCAATATGGCCGGTCGAGGTACAGATATTGTTTTAGGGGGAACTCCGGAGTATTTAGCAGAGATAGATGCCATAGAAAGCGAAGGCAACACAATTGAAATATTTAGAAATCATATGCTTAAAAAACAATTTACAGAAGCTAAAAAAAACCTAGTACAATATCAAAAAGACAGAGGAGAAAAAAAGCAATTGCTAAAAGATATTTATAATCGATCTCAAAATTGGCTAACTGAACATGGTAAAGTAAAAGATGCTGGTGGTTTACATATTCTAGGAACTGAAAGGCACGAATCTCGTCGTATTGATAACCAATTAAGGGGGCGAGCAGGGCGACAAGGTGATCCCGGGTCTAGTCGTTTCTATCTCAGCCTTGAAGATCATCTTATGCGTATATTTGGTGGCGAACGCATTAAAAACATCATGAGTCGTATCGGTATGCAAGAGGGACAAGAATTGGAAGCAAGCATGGTTGACCGCGCTATTGCTAGAGCACAAAAAAGGGTAGAAGGCCATAACTTTGATATTCGAAAACACCTTCTCGAATACGATGAAGTTATGAATAAACAGAGGGAATTTATTTATGGTGAACGCAATAGATTACTAGAAAATGAAAACGTCCAAGAGCGCTTGCAAAAATGGATAGAAGAAACTGTTGAAATAAAGATTATATTTTATTGTGAAAGCAACGATGTTAATCGATGGGATTTAGAAGCATTCAACCAATGGCTCCAAGCTGATTTAGGTTTACATATATCCTTAGATATTAGTGAGTATCATAGAGTCAGTAACCCGCAGTTATCTTTGTTTAAAAAAGTATATGAGGAAGTTTATGCTAAATATCAAGAAAAAAGCAAACAAATTGGCAAAGAAAGTTTCAATTATATTGAAAGACGAATTGCTTTAGACGTCATTGACGCTCGTTGGAAGGAGCACTTACATCATATGGATCAGTTGCGCGAAGGGGTTTGGGTTTCGGGTTATGCAGAACGTAATCCCCTTGTTGAATTTAAATTAAAAGGATTTGAATTATTTGATCGTATGGTAGAAGCTATCAAGGAGCAGGTTACGGAATACCTTTTGCGTGTTAAAATTGAGGGACCACTAGAAATAGAAGACGACGAAGGGGAAGAAAAACCTGCGCAATCTTTTCGAGAGAAAGGGAAAGGGAAAGGAAACCCACACCACCAAAGCTATAATAGTTTTGATAGCTTGGAAGTAGCCCAAAAAGGAGAAGCAATGCCCCCTCCTTTCCCAACGACAAAAACACAAATAACAAATGCCACTACATTTCACTCTAAAGTAGATGGGACTTCTCGTCGTCGCACTTCACGCCGCCGGAAAAAACGATAGTTTATTAAAAAAATGTGGTCAATATTTGTATTAGACTAATTTATAGTTTGTTTTGCAATAATAAACGAAAATATGAAACTAGAAAGTTTAAATGACCATTACGAAGAAGAGGCCCATTCAGAAGATGATATGGCTTCAGCTAGCTTTGTATGCGAAGACTGTGATTATCGCTGGGAAGACTCCTATGTCGAAGATGACTGGGAAGAAAAGGGATTAGTTTGCCCAATGTGTGGCATGACAAATGTAATGCGATTGTGACGTCACTTTGGGGCGTGGTTACATAAATTGTGAAATGATGTATAACTTTAATTGTACTTGGGCTTGGTTGCTATAAGAAAGTTCAGTGACATAATGCCCAGCCCATTTTCTCGCCGGATGAAGGAGTTACGGCATCAAGAGCCACGGAAATTAGACAGGAAAGCCATTACCTAGGGATGAACATTTACGAGAAACGTACAAATTTAGCAGAAAGGCAGAGAATCAAAAAAAGAGAGTCGCTGAATACCACCAAAGATCCTTAGCTGAGACGGCTATGTATCGTTTCGAAACCATATCTAGTGGTAACTTATCTTTACCTATAATCGAAGGTCAAGTAGCAGAAGCTTTTATAAAATGCATGATAGTGAATATAACGATGCTAACTCCTTCTATTTTATAAAAATAACTACTTTCAGGGATAATTATATCTTGGAGGAGGGTTTGTGCAACAACGCCTATAGCCCTACAATTAACTTTTCATATAGTCTAGCTAGTTTTGTTTCACCCTGACGTGCCGTTGCTATTATATCTTGAATAGAAATAGGCTCTAGTGTTTCAGGATTGCAGTCGTCAGTTAAAATAGAAATCGCACAACAAGTTAGATTCATATGAGTACATGCGATAACTTCAGGAACAGTAGACATGCCCACAGCATCGGCTCCTATCCTTTGTAAATAACGATATTCTGCTTGAGTCTCTACGTTTGGTCCAGAAACACAAGCATAAACACCCTTTCGTAAGGTAATATCATTATTCTCTTTTTCTTTTACCAATGCAATGAGTCTTTTGTTTAATTCCTTAGAATATGGTTCAATCATGTCGGGGAAGCGTGGCCCAAGTTTATCTATATTTGGCCCACGTAACGGATTATCTGGTTGAAGATTGATGTGATCTTCTATGAGCATGAGATCCCCTTTTTCCCACGTTGGATTTATGTTTCCTGCAGCATTCGATATCAAAAGTGTTTTTATTCCCATTTTTTTAAGCACACGAACGGGGAAAATAATTTGTTCCATGGAATAGCCTTCATAAAAATGAAACCGTCCCTGTAAAACAATCATTGTCTTTTCCTCTCCTTTAAGAGAGCCATAGTGTAGTTTACCAGTATGAAACTCTACAGTGGCCAGAGGAAAGTTTGGTATGTCTTTATAATCGATAGACAAATTAACTTCCATTTTTTCCAGAAACCCCTTGCCCATTCCTGTGCCTAAGATGACACCTATTTTGTTTGAATCTTTTCTGATTCCTTTTTTGTTTAAAAAATCACAACTTGCTCCTATTTTTTCTAGAACGTTACTTTCCATTATAGGATTCATGCCAAGGTGCCTTGACAACTAGAGCCTGCCCCTGATGTGCAACCATAGCAATGTTGATTTAAGTTAATATTTCTTTTTTCAAGTTGAGATAGATTAAAATCATCAATATGCTGAGGTTTTTTAGAATCAATGGGGATATCTAACATCTGATTAAAATCACAGTCATATAACTGACCTTGGTAGTTTACAGAGATTGTGTTTCGGCACATAAGAGAGAAAATTGTTTTAGGGTTAAAAGAGCTAATGAGAGTTTGCATATAGTCTTCGTATTTCCCTTCTTCTAATAAATAATTTAAAAAGCGACTAATGGGAAGATTCGTCAAAACAAAAAGGTGAGAAAATTTTATATTATAATTTTCTTTCAGTTTTTTTTTGTAATCACTTTCTAGTTGGAGCTGAGATCCGGGTAAAAATGCACCTCCAGGATTATAGACTAGATCTAATGGTGGGGCATCTGTTTTTGTACCATAGCCTATTTGATTGAGCCTTTGTAAGGCTTGGATAGATTTTTGAAAAACACCTTGCCCACGTTGTTTGTCTGTTCCTTCTATTGTGTAACATGGCAAAGATGAAATGATACGAATGTTATGCTCCAAAAGAAATTCAGGAAAAATTTCATATTTTGGATGGCTGACTAGTATAGTCAGATTTGAGCGTACAATAATTTCTGGGATTTTAGCTTTCTTGGCTTCTTTGATGAACCAAGAGAAATGCGGGTGCATTTCTGGAGCTCCGCCTGTGATATCTAGAGTTTTAATCCCATTTTTGGCACATACTTTTATGCAGGATAGCATAGTCTCCTTATCCATAAGCTCTCTTCTTTCGGGACCTGCATCCACATGGCAATGTGCGCAGGTTTGGTTGCAAAGATAACCCAAGTTTATTTGGAGTATTTCGAGATTAGAGGGTTGTAACGGGTAAAGGCCTTCTTCTTTTATTTTCTCTTGAAAGGTTGGAAGATTTGCTGTATCGCTATAGCTTGTTTCCAATAACGTGCGTTGTTTAGCTGGAGAAGCCAGTGGATGTTTACGGTACTGAAGTGTTTGTGCCATAATCCCATCTACAGCCACTATAGGTGGTCTTTCTTATCAAAAAAATGTAAAGTCTTTTTCAGTTAAGAAGCTCTTTCTCTGAAAAGAAAAACGAGATTTCCTGTATAGCTGTTTCTTCTGAGTCTGAGCCATGAACAGCGTTCCTTTCTTTACTTTTGGCATACAATTTACGAATGGTATTTGGATCGGCCTCTGCTGGATCTGTGGCTCCGATAAGCTTTCGCCATTTGCCAACAGCATTAGGAGCCGCGAGGGTTGCTAAAACAACAGGCCCTTCTGTCATAAAAGTGACCAAACTATTGTAAAAGGGACGAGCCTTATGAACGGCGTAGAAATCTTCCGCTTCCTTTTTAGTCAGCTGTTGCATGCGTAGGGCACAGATGGTAAAGCCTTCTTTTTCTATACGAGTCAGTATATTGCCTGTATATCTTTGTTTTACTGCATCTGGCTTTATAATAATAAATGTTCGTTCCATAAGAATAAGATAAGGTGTCCATGCAAAGGGACACCCACACAAACTTTCTCACCAAAAGGCAGTTGTCAATTATAATCGAAAGCCAGTGGAGAACCAAACAGCTCGTTCCTTCTTAAACTTTTTGGGCCAGATCATAGATTGACTTAAGGTGATAGAAAAATTACCGTATTTACCATAGCTATTTATACCGCCAGCAATTCCAGCTAAATTCCCGACTTGGGCGGTTCGTGTATTCGAATCCACAACACCATAATCGTACGCCATAAAGAAAGAGGGCCTTCCCCAGTATTCATTTAAGTCTGCATCGCTTTCGCTTACACTTGGATACCAATGAATTTCGTTTCGGAAAATATAACCTATGTCAGCACTGAAGCCTTGCTCTCTAAATCCACGTATGGTATGCTGTCCTCCAATGCTAATTTGTTCTTGAGAATGGAGTATATTAGCTGTGTATTGAAATTGGTAAGAGCTTTGCCAGTTGAACTGTTGTTTAAAGAAAGAAAATGGGAAACTATAGTTTATCCCAGCCTCCCATTTCCTAAAACGTAAATCTGGGGCTAATTGATTTCTTTCCCCACCCGCTATACTTTCAATAGTTCCCAAGAGATGGCCCAAATTCATTTGAAAGGAACCATATTTTGTATGGTAACTATAATTTGCATCTAAGCCTAGTGTTTCTATTTTTCGGCTACTTATATGTAGACGTGTTTCCTCAATAAAATTTTCCCCATTTCTTTTTTGGAGAGCAAGAGATAGAGTGGCTTTACTGACGCGACTTCGGTATATGAGTCTATCCAGAGTGAAATTCTCAGTTTTCGTTTTTCCAGACGCTTTATAGCTTATGAAAGCTCCCCCCACAACAGTTAAATATTCAGAGTTAGAATTTACATATGAGAATGTCCAAAACCCCATTGGTATGCTAGCCAATAGACTATGATACTGATTTTTATTTTCTGGATTGTTTGCACCCTCTATATTCTGCGAACCACTGAGTGTCCAGCTATCATTCAAAAGTAAAGGACTATCTAAGGTGAAAGAGCCATTTGCAACGGCTTCGCCAGTACTCTTTGCCCCGGAATTGCTAACCCCCAGAGATGCGTGCCAAGGTTGTGTTGTTTGGTTATCAATAACCACTTTAGAGTAGCCTGATTTTTTACCGGGACGTAGGTTCATTCGCCCTTTGTTTGAACCCAAACGATTGATTTGTTCCAAGCCCTGTTCCAGTTTACGAAGATTTAATCGCTGTCCTTCTAAAGTAGGGAAGGCTGTAGCGATCTGACTACGAAAGCCTTTCTTTTTAGCAAATATGATTGATTCGATAATACCCGGAACGACTTGGAGTTCAAAACTTCCGTCATTTAGATCTTGTGATGGAATGTAAACACGTGTGGTGATGTAACCTCGAGAGATATAATAATTTGTTGTGATCCGGATAAGATAATTAATTTCCTCTGGCCCCAGACATCGACGCGTTAGGTCTTTAACTAAGTTATGGTGGTCCCTTTTACTTAAAAATGGATCACCCTTGATAGTCACAGTTTTCATAAAAACGCACTGCCTGCCCTTGCGAAACAATTTTTCCTTGCCATCTTTTTTCTTCTTCTTGTCTTCGGAGTGTGTGGGCGTTTGGAAACGACGCCTTTCATCCTCTATGCGGCGGAGCTCTTCTGTCTCTTCTTGTTGTTGGAGACGTCGTATGTTCTCCTCTGTGTTTAGAACATGAGCTGGAATCTTCTCCTGAGCATTCATCGTGGCATATGGTAAGATGATCACTACTGAGATGAGCATTAGCAGAAGAGAGTTGGAGAGGTAAAAAATCCCTAATAAAACATATTGTTTGTGTTTATTTATCATAAAACGGTCTTATATTAGAGAATATAGAGAGCATGTAAATGAAACAAGAATTTTTTTAATAAAATTTATGTAAGGGTGCAGAATATTTTAGACTAAAATAGAGTTTGACGTAACGATTTTCGAATTTGTTTTAAAATAGAAATAGCGCAAAAATCTCATTCGGGCTTTTTTCCATTTTTTCCGATAAATACGGTATGCAGGAAAGTGTAGCTTCACCAACGCCTTCTAAATCCGGATCTTCTGAAATTTTTGGGACATTGCTTTTTATTAGTGGTATTTTACTCCTTTTGTCTCTATCTTCTTTTCAAAGTCAAATCGCTAGTGGACAAGATCCTATACCAGATCGTAATATAGTGGGGAGCTTGGGTCACCATTTTTCAGAAATGCTTTTTCTCATGTTTGGTAAGTCTTCTTTCCTATTGGGACCATATCTAATCCTTTTAGGGTTTTTAACGATTTTTAGAGGTAGTTTTTCAGATCCACTTTCTCGTTTTACAGCTGTTTTTGTAATGATGTTGGGCAGTTCTGTTCTGAGTGCTGTGTTTTATACTGAGCAAGGAATGCCTTCCCAAGTGGTAGGTGGGCTGATAGGCGCCCGTACAGGCGTTATGTTGAAAAGACTTTTTGGTGTGTATGGGTCACAGGTCGTGGCCTTTGGTATTTTTTTAGGAGGTTTTTTTTTAGCCATTCGTATGCCTGTTCCACTTTTCTTTCGTCATGCTCGCTCTTTTTTACAAGATATAGTTGAGCGCTATGGTAAAATGTTTTCAGGGTTCCAAGATTTGAATTCTTTTAACTCTCCTCCACCTGTTCCGGAAACACTAAATCCCCAAGAAACTCCATTTATCACAAAAGAAAGCGATGAAAGTCGTCCATGGATAGAGAAGATGGAAAAGATGGACAGAGAAGAGAATAAAATTCCTCCAACATCAAGTAAGGAATATCCGGAAACTACCAAGCCTCCCTTTTCAAACCTAAACAAAAAAAAATACAATAGCGTACAAATATCTGAGCATACTCGAAATTTGCAAGCTATGTTAGAAGAAATGAGACAAAGGCACAGGAAAGGAACTTCCGTTACTCCGACTATGAATTTTGGAGAAACAAGGCAAACCAAAGAGACCAAAGAAGCAGATTGTCCGGAAAAAGAAAACGAAATATATCCCTTTACCGGTCGATTTGATCCTGATGGTTCGCGTTTCCATTTTTATCATGGCTATAATGATAGTTTCCCAATTCATGCTCATCATTATGCTGGTAGATATGAAAAATCATCCCCCAACTACGGGAGTGCAGAGAAAAGCCAAATTAATTATGAAAGTCAAAGTAAGGGTACCTATATAAAAAACTCTGGAGTTTCTGAATTACAAGCGAATACTCTACAAGGCGACAGAAATCATGAAAATGACAGTAATACTATGCAGAAAGAGCAAGGGATAGGCAAACTTCAATTTGATGGTACTGAAGTTCAATTTGCTTCCTCCTCTCCTTCTCCTAAAGAAGGGGTCACCGAGGAAGCGTCGTCGTCCTATGTGGGAAATGATATGCAAACAAAAGATTTATCTGCAATAGAACAACTAAAGGATACAAAAGCAAAATGGCAACGGATAGGCTTGCCTTCGTCATCCACTTCTACTCTGACAAAAGAAGCAGAGCCAGAAAACATAGCATCTTCTGTTTATCAAGAAAAAACACAAGATATATATAATGCGATGGGTGACAAGGCTCACAGTTATGAAAACGAAATATCTCTTAACTTAGATGAGCAAGAGGATGAAAATATACAAAGACTTCCAAAAACACTAGTACCCTGTCTGTTGCAAGATTATACCTATTATCAATTGAATACAAACTGTCTGCGGCAAGTTGATATTGTGCCTCAAGTAGATATTACTTGTGAATTGGATGCTACACGAGATGCTCTTGTAAAAGTTATGGGTGAGTATGGTATAAAAGCAGAAGTGGTGAATACCCAGAGAGGGCCGATCATTACTTTATATGAAATCACTCTAGAACCCGGTATTAAAATTTCTCGTGTGTTACAGCTCCAAAGTGAAATTTGTATGAGTCTTGCCGTTCCAATTGTACGTATCATAGCTCCGATACCGGGCAAGTCCACGGTTGGCATTGAAATACCTAATCGTGTAAGGGAGCCTGTGCTCCTTAAGCAGCTTTTGCCTATTCCCAAAGGAGAGTTACAAATTATTTTGGGTAAAAATATTGCTGGAGAAAATCAATACACAGAAATCTCACAGCTTCCTCATCTCTTGATAGCGGGAGCCACCGGTGCGGGTAAATCTGTTTATTTAAATGCTGTGATTACTTCTCTTTTATGCCATGCTTCTCCCGAGGTCGTTCGTTTTGTTATGATTGATCCAAAAATGGTAGAATTGAAACTGTACGAAGGTATACCTCATTTGCTGATGCCGGTCATAACAGATGTTTATGAAGCCAGTAAAGCACTTGGTTGGTTGGTAAATGAGATGGAACGTCGTTATAAAATGCTTTCTGTATTACGTTGCCGTGATATTCGTTCTTACAATCAACGAGTGGATTCTAAAATGGAAAGAAGTGATGAAAAGATAACGAATAAAATGCCATATATAGTTGTTTTCATTGATGAACTTTCTGATTTGATGATGATTGCGGCAAAGGACGTTGAAGACTCTATTATTCGTTTAACACAGAAGGCACGAGCCGTGGGGATGCATATTATTATGGCTACCCAACGACCTTCTGTGGATGTGATTACGGCCTTGATTAAAGCGAATTGTCCAGCTAGAGTGGCCTTTCAAGTCGCTCAACGTACAGACAGTCGAACAATATTAGATGCCTCTGGTGCAGAAAACCTATTGGGCAAGGGGGATTTTCTTTATAAATCTCCTCGTACAACAACATTAACACGTATTCAGTCACCTTTTATTTCTGATGGAGAAATTGAAGCGATTGTGAAACAGGCCCGTAGCCTTGGTGAAGCTTCTTATGTGGATTTTTCTACAGACGAGGAGAAAAGAAATAGTGGAGAAGAAGAAGGAATTAATGAAAATATTTTTAATCAAGCTTGTGAGATTATTATGGATTCTGAAAAAACTTCGACTTCATATTTGCAAAGACGAATGCGTATAGGATATAATAGAGCGGCGAATCTTATTGAAATGATGGAGGAGAGGGGTTACTTAAGTCCTCCAATAGGAAATAAGCCTAGGAAAATTCTAAAAAGAGCTTGACCAAAAATTAGAAAGGGCGACTCCTTCATAGAGTCTCTCTCCCAATCAATTCTTTGACATATTTTTGATAGTCTTGTACAGATCACAAAAAATCTAAAAAATCTATAGAAGTTTCTCCATGAAGGGGCTGTCGCAAAATGCAGAAAAGTAAAAGAATGTCCGTCGAAAATGCCGTAAATCAGCGATTCACAGCATCCTACTTCCAATTGTTTATATTTCACAACAGCCCAATGAAACGAACCTTGATATACAACGTTTTTTTGTTTTGTATTTTTCTTTTTTGCGTGTCTGTCTTGGGGCAAGAGTCGGAAGTTAAAGGTAAAAAGAATTCCCGAATCAAACAGCTTGAAAGTAAAGAAAATGCCATCACTCTGACTAACCGTAATCCTAAAGAGTGGCATTCTAATGTGGGTGTTGCTCGTAAGGTAATAAAAAAATTTGATAACCTTACAACCTACTCTGCTCATTTTGCCATAAATACTAAAGAAGGTAAACGAACCCGCCTCATGAATGGTACTGTTTACTACCAAAAGCCGGGGCGCTTGCGTTATGAATTTACTAAACCAAAAGGGAATCTTATCGTTTCAGATGGTCGTATTATGTGGTTTTATATAAAGCGTCTGAATATAGTGGGGAAACAAGATTTAACTTTAAATAGAAAAAAGCCTAGTGGCCGTCCCATATTTCAGATGGCCCCCTTAACGGGTGTGCGTCACCTTTTTCAAAGATACCACTATCGTTTTGATAATTTAAATCAGCCTCGATACGAATCGATTGGTGTGAATAAAAATGAGAAAAATAAATTTTTTATTTTCGATATGGAACAAAGAGAAAAAATTGGAGGCTATGAGAAAATTAAATTATATATAGGAGCAAAAAATTATTTGATTCGTAAAGCTAAAGGAGATAATGGTTACGGTAAAGTGACTACAATATCTTTTTTTCATATAAAGCTGAATTCAGCTCTTGATGGAAAACTATTCCAGTATAAGCCAGATAATAATGTTTCTGTGGTTGAAAACTCATTAGTTGAGCCATAAAGAACGATAAGAATATTTGAAAGCACAAAGTGAAGGGAAAAGAAAAAATAGCAAGAGATTTAGATTCTGTTGATCTAAATGGTGGTATAGGTTCCATCCTAAAGCGAGAGCGAGAGGCTCGGAGACTATCTATACGGGAAATCTCGAAAGAGACAGCTATTAGCCCGAAATATGTGGAAGCCCTTGAAAATGATGACTTTAGCCAATTTCCGGGCGAAACCTATGTAATCGGTTTCCTAAAAAATTATGCTGATTTTCTCAATATAGATCGAAATAGTCTCATTACACTTTTTCGCCAACAGAAAATCGACACGAGCCAATCACCTATTGAAGAGTTAGTGAAATCTAATTTCTTTTCTATTTTCCAAAATAGCATATTTTCTACAAGAAGTATGTATCGTATTTTGTTTATTGCTTTGTTCACAGGCTTAGGTGTCGGGCTATTTAATTATTTTGAGATTCAAAATATTAGTTTATATTGGAATCACTGGAAAGATACAGAGGCATATTGTGGTGGAGAGAGAGAAGTCCGTGTTAGTTATTTGCCATTGCCGGGATATCCTCCTCGAAGTGAAACTTTGTCTGTAAATCCCCCTGATGCCATGCGGTTTTCCTCAGATGGTTTGGTTTTGAAATTTTGTTTGAAAGGAGTGAAGGTAAAGGGTGTCAGTACACCGTTAGGGATTTTTCAAATGCGTATTGATGAGAAATCCAACCATCGTTTTCAGGTATATGAAGGACAATCCTATGTAATTGATAATAGCATCAAAGAACTAGAAGGTCTAAAACAAAAGCTAAAATTTACGCCCACTGTTTTGAGTGATTTTTCTGCTCGCATTGAAGTTGAGACAGAAAAAATAGAAAATGTCAACTCTGTATTGAAGGTTACAAAAGTAACAGATGAAACACATACAGAATCTTATGAGAATAGTATACAAGTAACACTAGAATTCATAAAAGAATCTTATATGGAATGGGTTAGAGATGGGCTTCTTTATAGGGGGCGTCTTATTCCAAGTGGTGAAATACGCACTCTTGAAGCAGAAAATCGTTTAGAAATTAAACTTGGAAATGGAGGCGGGGTTCGTATCACTCGTTCTGGTGTGAAACCTCGTTTAGCAGGCCCGATTTCTCGTATCGTTAAGTTAGAGTACCGTCGTATACCAGATGCTCTTGATGCTGGTATATCTACGATCAAAGAATTCGTGGAAGTCATACAATAGTTTTTTCTATTGGATCTACCCCCTGAAAATAAAAAGAGAAATCGGATGAAACAAGCAACAGACTTGGCCTCTTGTGGCCTACGTTCTGTTCCTCTAGGGGAATGCATCCCCCCCAGCCCTCATTCGGTTTTTGTCAGTTTACCCACAATAGCAGACATTATTGGTTATGAAAAAAAAGAACAGAGAGTCTGTGATAAGATGCAAGGCGGTTATCCTCGCTTCGTAAATCCTATTTTTAGTCAGAGATTAGAAGCCCATTTAGAAGAGAGGGAAAACAAAGGAAAAAAGAAGACGCGTGTTATTCGCTTGATTTCTTCGGAAAGAATGGGGAGAGAACTTTTAGAATATTTAACTCCAAATTCTGAAGGAAAAATCTTTCGTAACGGAAACATGTGCTGGATTAGTTTTCGAAATGAAAACGCCTTAATCCATGAGGCCCAAAAATTTTTACAACATACTGGTGCTATGGTTTTTTCACGTGAAGCTGAAAGTTTTTCAATAAGCAAAAGTGAGCTAGTAGGTGTATCGAATAATAGTAGTCATCCCCTAAAGTCTCCAGTCGATATTCATTCCCAAAAGACAAGTGATTTTTTACGATATGAATTAGAAGCAAAGAGTGACGATCTTCTTTTTTTATCTCGTTGCGGGATGAGTGCTTTCTTTTCGATTTATCAGGTCGTTTCTAAAGTCCAAAAGAAGCGAGGTCGTACTATTTGGGTCCAAATGGGTTGGCTTTATCTCGATACTATGGAGGTACTACAAAAATTTGCCAAAGGAAAAGCCGATTATGTACACCTAACCAACCCATTAGATAGCTCTAGTTTGGAAGTATTTTTAAAATCTAATAAAGGGCGGGTGGCTGGAGTAGTCATTGAAGCACCGAGTAATCCTCTGCTTCAAACACCAGATATTTTAACGATTTCTGCTCTTTGCAAGGAAGAGGGTATTGTTTTTGTTACCGATCCTAGTATGGCAGGAATAGGAAATATAAATATCTTACCACATTGTGATGTGGTTGTCGCTAGTTTAACAAAATATACTGGCTGGTCTGCTGATCTTATATTGGGACTTTCCGTTCTAAATTCACAGAGTAGTTTTTATGATGAAATTTCTTATCACTTACCAAACTATATAGAAGCACCGTTTGAAGGAGATGTGCAACGCTTCCTATCTCTACAGGAGGAGTACCCTTCAGTTTTGCAAAAAATAAATGAAAATACAATAGGACTAGCAAATTATTTGGACAAACACCCCCGCATTCAAAATGTGCATTGGGCCTACTCCAGTCTTTCCAAAAAAAACTACGATGTTATAGTAAAAGGAGGTAAGTTCTCTAATAAAAAGCCTGGTGGTGTGCTTAGTTTTGAAGTTGATTTACCTTTAGAAAAATTTTATGATCGTATAGAGTTACCCAAAGGACCAAGCTTTGGTGTGGCCTTTACACTTTTGTGTCCTTTTATGTTTCTAGCCCACTATGATTTGGTTAAAGAAAAAGAAGGTCGAAATTATCTCCAGAAAAATGGCCTAAATCCCAATCTTCTTCGCCTTTCCCTAGGCATAGAGCCTCTAGATGATATTTGTGATGCTTTTGATCGTGCTTTGTAAATTTTTTCAATAAACTTTTTTAGTGAAATATAGGAAGGGTGTGAAATGTAAATAATTGTAAATAGTGTGCTATGAAACGTCGATTTAAAGCATCCTAGGCCTGCATTTACAACAGTGCCAATATACAGGTAATGTGCATTCTAAATTATAGGAGTTTCGATGTGGTTTCACCAATGATTTTCTTTAAAGATCTTCGTGAACATAATTTTCTAATCTATATTTTCAATTTGGAAATACTGTAGATATGTCAGGGGCTTTAGTTTATGTGCGGTGGCCATGCCATTTCATAAATTTGATTTACTCTATGTAGAAGGCTGATGACGTTGGTATGCTACAATGGAGGTCTGTTGCGAAATGTAAATAGTTGGAAGCAGAATGCTATGAATCGCCGATTTGAGGCATTCTGGATGGTCACTTTCCTATTTTTTGTATCTTGCAACAGTTTCAATGGATAAAGAGTTGTACTACGATTTTCCCCCATTATCAAAAAATGACTGGGAGAATCGCATTAAACAAGATTTGAAGGGTAAGGATTATAATAAGACCCTTATGTGGGAGCTAGAAGAAGAATTATTAGTACGCCCTTATTATCAAGAAGAAGATTTGCAAGATATTCCTCATGTCCAAAACCTTTGCAATGATTCTCAATCAGCCATACCGGGTTTAACTGGAGTCAACTCTTGGGAAATCAGACAAAAAGTTCAAGAAGAAGATTTGTTCAAAGCAAATGCAGAAGGGCGTTTTCTCATAGAGAACGGTGCCGATAGTGTTGCTTTTGCTGTGCAGAAGCAATACGCTTCTTCTCGTCGTGCTTGTGTAGTGTCGCAAGCAGAGGATTTGCAAAAACTTTTCACAGGTATAAATCCAGTCCAAACCCCCATTCACCTGCTTTGTGGTTTGGATGCTCCGGCTATTGTTGCTTTACTTCCGGAATTTCTGGAGATCTCTCAAGTCTCTCATGATAGTCAAGTTTCATCGGAGAATTTTTTTTCCTGCATTGATTATGATATTTTTTCGCATTGGATTTCGGAAGGGGGGTTGCCCTGTTCACAAAAAGAATCTTTTCATCAGATGCTCCACCTATTGCAATTTTGTGCCTCCAATGTACCAAAATTGCGGTGTATCCATATATCCGGTTACATATATCATTTAGGTGGAGCAGATCCCTTAGAGGAGCTAGGTATTGTTTTAGCAATGCTACATGAAATTATTGTGTATTTTAAGAAAGAAATGGGAGATGAAATTTCTTTTTTGGACACTCTATTACCGCGACTTTGGTTTTCTTTGGGAATATCCTCTGACTATTTTTTAGAAATAGCTCGTTTCCGTGCAATACGTCTCTTATTTTCCCGCGTTATTCAAGAATATAATCCCTGTCTTACCACAGAGCATTTTCCTTTACGAATGTATATCCATGGGGAAACGCTGCCTTCAAATAAGACTTTTTATGATGCACATACGAATATATTACGCACGAGTACCGAAGGGATGGCTGCTGTACTGGGAGGTGCGGACAGTGTGAGTGGCTCTCCTTTTGATATGGATTATGGAAATGACGGTGGTAGCAATATAGCGATACGCTTAGCTGTTCATACTCAGCTCATCCAACGTCATGAAGCCTATCTGGGTCGTGTTTCAGATCCTGCGTCAGGTTCTTACTATATAGAAAAACTTACAGACTTTTGTGCACAACGGGCATGGCTTCACTTTCAAGCCATAGAAAAGAAGGGTGGTCTTATCAGCATGATGGAAAGTGGTGAATTGCAAAAGAGTTTAGCAGAAAAAAAGGAAAAGAAAAAGAGAATGGTGGGAAATCGGAAAAAAACGTTTCTTGGATTAAATCAATTTCCACCGGATATAAAAGAAAAACAGTTAGGAAAGCTTTCAAAAAAAGAAAGTCAAACAGGTGGTAAAGATAATAGAAATATAGGCATTCATCATAACTCGTCTCCTTTTGAAAAAATAGAAGTCATTACGCCTCTTCGCTTAGGTGAAGAATGGGAGAAGCTCCGTCTTTCTACGGAAAAGCATGGGCAAGCTGGTGGGAAGATACCCAAAGTTACCCTTTTGAAAGCAGGAAAACTTTCTCTTGCTAAAGCCCGTGCAGACTTTTCTCTGAATTTATTCTCTTGTGCAGCCTATGTTGTTTCGGATGGTCCTTTTTTTCCTATTTCTGAATTGGATCAGCAAGATTTTTCTCTGCTATCAGATAGTGAAATCATAGTTGCTTGTGCCCCAGATCAAGACTATCCGATATTGATAGAGTGGGTTCAGCTAGAGATGAGAAAAAAAGATTTAAATGGCATATGCTTGATTATAGCAGGGAACCCGCGGAAAATAACAAAAATAAATGGCATCTCTGGTTATGTGTATCAGGGTATGAATGCTCTGGAGGAGCTAAAGCGTTATCACACTCACTTTGGAATAGCGTTATAGTGTATTACGATAGGCCGCCTGTAATATGTGTTTGTTTTCAAATCAGCCAAAAAGAAATTGAATCTGCAATAAGAGAAGGTGCTACAAGCTATGAAAAAATCCAAGAGAAGCTATTTTGTGGGAAGGGTTGTGGTACTTGCGAAGAGGATGTTCGAAAAATACTGGAAAGTTTTTTGGGAAAAGAAAACCAAAAAAATAACGAATAAATCCCTCATAAACGGAAATAAAGATTTACTCGTTTCGATTTCTGGTATACGTGGAACTCTTCCCAAGGGGCTACATCCAGAGAATATTGTGCCATTTGTTCGGGCTTTTGGGCTTGTCACAGGCAAAAAAATCATCATAGCCCGGGATTCTAGGCCAAGTGGTTTTTTTATTCATCAGCTGACTGTAGGAACTCTTTTGGCAATGGGTAAAGATATTATTGATGTTGGAATTGTTCCTACGCCCACGGCAAAGCATGCTGTTTCTTTCTTCAAGGCAGACGGTGGTATTGTCATTTCAGCCAGTCATAATCCTCTAGATTGGAATGGTTACAAATTCATTGGGAAAGATGCTTTGTTTTTTGGTCGTTCCAAACAGGAGGCTTGGCGAAAGGCATTGAGGCAAATAGCGGAACTAAAAAATACAAATATCAATAAAAAAATACGAGAGCTTGGTTGTTATACCTGTGCGGATGCTGTCCAAGATCATATTTGTGCGGTTATCAATTTCCTTTCTCCATCCGATCGTAAACTTATTCAAAACCAAGGCTACTCAGTTGTAGTTGATGGTGTAGGGGGTGCGGGAGGCCCAGCCCTCACTCAACTTTTAAAGGGGTTGGGATGCTCTGTTATCCCTCTGTATTGTGAACCAACTCCCACAATGAAAAAGTTTCCTCGACCTCCCGAGCCAACGCCTCTAGGATTAAAAAAATTCTCTGCATTAATAAAAAAAAATAGAGCCGCTATAGGTTTTGCTTTAGACCCGGATGCCGATCGTCTGGTGGTAGGTTCTTTTACTCGTGGGGCTATTTCTGAAGAATATACACTTCCTTTATCGTTACTAGGCCTCCTTACTATAAAACGTAAAGATCTCTTGCACAAAAAGAGAAAGGCTTCAAATTGCATTGTAATCAACTTATCTACAGCGTCATTGTGTGATAAGATATGCCATGGCCATGGTTTAAAAGTGATTCGTTCTTCTGTAGGAGAAGCGAATGTGGTCGATTTGCTCCAAAAGAAGAAAGCCATTTTTGGAGGAGAGGGAAATGGAGGCGTCATTCTTCTTGATATTCCATCCTTAGGAAGAGACCCTCTAGTGGGTGTTGTCTTAATTCTCCTTGCAATGGCGAAAAAGGGAATGAAATCTTTGGATACGCTTTTGGAAGAACTTCCCATGCTTTATATGGAAAAAAGCAAGCATAGGTGTGGATCTGCTTCCTTTCCTAAAATAGTCAAAGAATTTCTACTGCACTTCCCAGATGCAGAGCCAAACTATCAAGATGGATTATATTTGAGTTTTCCAGACAAAAGTTGGATACATTTGCGCTCTAGCAATACAGAGCCTATAATACGTTTGATCATAGAAGGGACTAGCCAAGAGCAACTTAAAAAGATGGGAAAGCTGTCTAGACGTATACTTTCCAGTCTCTAAATTTATGAATTATAACGATTTTCTGTACAATATGAAAAGCTACTTTCCTACAATAACGCGATGAGATAATATGAGGGACCGTTGCAAAATGAGCATAATGGGATTGTTGCGAGATGTGAATAATTGCAAATAGTGTGCTGTGAATCGCAAATTGAAAGCATTCTAAATCTATAAAAGACCATCCAAAAGCCTTTGTAAAAAAAAATTTAGCTACTTGTATGTCTTTAGCCGGGAGCTCAACATAACTTATTTTTTCGTTCTTATTCATATCGAAAAGCGGAATTCCCTTTTATAATAGAGCGGAAGAAACATGCAAAGTAAAAATAATTTTTAGGCAGACCTTTGTAAATCAGCATATATTACTTAAAATAATGACAGTATTGACAGAAAAAATGATATTTTATGGCTCGAATCCACAAAAAACTCCAAAAAACTCCAAAAAATGCAAATAATGAATTGACTATTCACAAGCCCACCCCACACTACGTGAGTCTTCAAGATATCACACATAAAAAGAGGTTATTCCGTAATGCAACGCTTAAAATCAATTCAATCAACCCGTTCTCCGGAACAGAGTAGAGTCTCGGTCCTGTGGCTATGGTCGCTCCTTTTTGCGTTAGCCCTTTCCGCCTCTCAGTGCGTTACGGGGAGGCAGGCTTGTAATGGCGATGCCACATTGGATCCAGAGAACGATTGCCTTCCCTTTGTAGATGCAGCTTTGGGTGATGATAGTGTTTCTGACCCGGATGCAGACAGAGAGCCTGAGCAAAAAGCATTTGAATATAGTTGCGAGGTGCGAGAGGAAGATGGCCAAAAGATTTATGAGGTTTGTGATTACAATACCCTGTCTCATATCGGAAAGAACCAGAAACTTCTCTCTCACGGACGCTATGAGCTGGTTCAAGACATAGATGCAAGCCCTAGTTGTGGAGAAAGTGGATGTGAGAGCCCTTCCGGAGCCGGTATGTCTGTTAGCAGCGGTGTTTTTACGGGAAGCTTAGTCAGTCATGGAGAAGAGACCTATTCTATTCGGAACCTATATATTAACAAAAAAGAAGGGAATAACGTTGGTTTATTCGCTTCTATAGGCGGAAGCGCTTATTTCCAGAATTTGCGTTTTATATCCCCAAAAATCCATGGAGCAAATAGTGTTGGTGTCTTAGCGGGTAGAGCCTTGGGAAATGTTCGTTTAGAAAACATAACGATTGAAAGCGCTAGCGTGAAGGGCAAAAGCAGTGTGGGTGGTATTGTGGGGTGGGCGGGTGTTCAGGAGCAGAGTTCATTTAGCCTTCTTCGTGTTCTATCCGGTAAGATTGAGGCTAGTGGTGGCGATGTCGGTGGTTTAATAGGCAAAGTGGCTACTGGGTTACGCTTGGAGGACAGTGCTTCAACTGCCCTTATCGTTGGAGGGGCTAGGTCTGGGGGTCTCATAGGCTCTCTTGTGGCTTCTTCAGATGCCGATAGGCACTCTTTTGTTGAGGCTAGTTATTCCACCTCAAATGTGAAAGGTTCCCGGAATATAGGTGGGCTAATTGGGAAACTTGTTGGGACCTCTTCCAGTGATAGTGATAGTAATATTGAGATTCGTCGTAGCTATGCATCCGGTGAAGTAAAGGGTAAGAGCCTCGTAGGAGGCTTGGTGGGTAGTTTGGAGGGTGGTTTTGTTTCCGATAGCTATGCGGCGGGAAGCATTGTGACATTAGAGAGCAAAACAGGATCCCATGCCGGTGGATTGATTGGTAAGGTCTCAGGCCAAGCAGGCAATGAAGCACGCATTGAAAAGAGCTATGCCTCCGTTGGCGAGCTTTTGAGCAAGAGTGGAACTTCCTTTATAGGTGGATTTGTGGGGGAAGTAGATATTACGCATAGCTCTATAAAAAAGAGTTTTTCTTCGGTTAGAGTGAGTAGTCAGACAAGTAATGCGAAGGGTGGCTTTATAGGTGGCTGTAGCCTTTCTGGGAATGGGGTGAATGTAAATGAGCGTCTTGAAAATATATTTTATCGGACACACAGTAGTCTAAGGGAGGCTTTGGGTCTCCAAAGTGGACGTCAAAAATCAGTAGCAAGTTGTTATATAAATACGAGTGATGATAACTGGGATGCTCCCGGAGGCATTGTTGGCAAAAGCACTCATTTCCTTCGGAGTGAGCTCGGAGAGGGTGATGGGAATATGAGTTGGGATACAGATACTTGGTCTGAATTGGGTATTCCGGGCGTGTATCCTTGTCTAAGGGAGCTGCCAGAAGGTTCAAAAGAATGTTCTGGGGAAAATCGAATAGCGGTGCCTGTACCCAATGCGATAGTGTACAATCTATCTAGTGAGAATACAGGAAATGTCGCTAGTGGTAATTATGAACTTTCATGGGATGCTGTCAATAGCGGTGGCCGTGCATGGAAATATCAGATAGAAGAGCGTGCCTTTGGTGAGTCTAATTGGGCGAAGGCAGGGGAGAGCTCCTTGGCATCTGGTTCGAGTAGCAACTCTTTTGCTTTCTATAGCAAGGATTATGGAAATTATCAATATAGAGTGAAAGTTTGTGGAGGGGGTGCGAATAGCTGTGGGTCTCCTTCTGAAATTTTTCAAGTGAGGGTAGAGACTTTGAGGTCTCCAAGGCTAAGACTTGTGGAAAGTGGGCTCCCTTCTTCTGGGAATTATGATCTTTCTTGGGCTCCCGTAGGTGGTGCGGACTTTTATCGAGTGGAACAAAAGATTGGGAGCGATGATTCCCGTTTCGTTCTCATGATGGAAGAAGAAAGTTCTCGTTTGTCGCGTTCCTTTTTGGAAAAGAAGGGGCAGACAGAATATAGCTATCGCGTACGGGCTTGTAAAACAGGTGGAACGCTTTGCAGTCTACACTCGGAGCATATATCCGTTACAGTGAACCTTGGTACGCCGGGAAATATTCAAGTTGCACAGTCTCTTGCGTATTCAACTACACGGACTCTTTCGTGGGAATATACTCATGCTAGTGGCGGCGCTGCTTTTTTTGAATATCGGGCAAAGCATTGTGGGTCTGACTGCGTGCAAGCCCCTTGGCCGTCGCATCCCTTTGAGAAAGTAGTTAGGGCAGGGGAAACAGGGGCTGGCGTTCGGAGCTTTGCCATCCAGAACCTTGGTATAGGTGAAAATGCATTCCAAATTCGGGCTTGTAGTGATGTGGGTTGTGGATCTTGGTCTTCCCAAGCGACGAGTAGCGTTTCAGCGCTTGAATGGCCGAACAGTTTTACTTTTTCCAGTAATATAAACGAAGTATATTTTGGAAGGGATGTGTCGGATGTACAGCGTCCTGCGAAATATACGCTCACTTGGACAGCGGTACCCAATGCAACGACTTATCAGATACAAGAAAGCTCAGATAATGGTATAAGTTGGAACGCAAATATCCCACAGCCGGTGACTGGTGCTCTCTCCATAAAGAAAGAACAGAGTCAAGCCGGTGTATTTTCTTATGAAATACGCGCTTGCTACTATGAAGAAAATTGTACAAGCTGGAAAAGAGCAGAAGGGGACGTGCGCATTCGGACGCTATCATCCTTTCCCTCTGCTTCCTTAAAGAGTAGTCGAAGAGTGACTGCGGAGAGCTTCACATTAAATTGGCCTAGGGTAGAGTCGGCGACATGGTATGCTATACAAGAAAAGAAACTATCGGCTTCTCCAGATGGGGATGGTAATGGGGATGCTAGTGAAAACTGGGCTAGTCTGTCTGGTGGTGGCGGTGTCGTTGCCAGTGCGGATAACTCTGTCGTGACTCATGAGAAGGCGATAGTGAAGACGGAGGTGGGAGAATATAGCTATAGGGCCAAAGCCTGTGTTGGTGACGTGAATTGTGTGGATTGTGCTTGTGGGGATTGGTTAGAACTGGTTGCGCCTATTTCAGTGATATCAGCAGGCTTCCCCACTGGTGTGGGGGCGATGTTGAGAAGTGGAGACCATGTCAGCGATAGAAATGAAGCCGTCCATACTTCATATTCCGGTGTATATAAGGTGACTTGGGAAGCCCTTGCAGGTAGTGAGTCTATCAGTTATGAACTACAAGAAGGCGTTGGGCCAGACGAAACAGACATCACTTGGACAGAGCCAGCTGTGTATGCGGGAGTGCGAACACATTGGGAAGTGCCTTCAAAGGAAAGTGGATACAGCAGTTTTACAGCCGGGCAAACAACAAAAAGTTATTATTATCGCGTACGGGGATGTTTTGATGGCATTTGTACAGCTTGGGATAAATGGGCTGACGTGGGAAGCCCTGGAACGGTGAGGCTTTCTCTGTTAGCAAGACCAGTGGTTACGCTCACTGGCTTAGTTAGTCCGGGAGATAGCGTTACCGTTTCGATTTCCGGAGGTGGGATCGCTGGAGCTGGTAGTTATGAGCTGATAGAGGTGTTTTCAGACAGGGAAGAGACCACTCGTGTGGGTACCCAGTATGACAGGGTGGCTTATTGGTCTCGTGTAAAGTCTTTTGCTGTAGGAAACCGCCTCACTGCCTATAAGGTGCGCGCCTACCCCTGTGGGGCTCCCAACCCCAATGGGAGTGATCCTTGTAGTGATCGAGCGGTGGAGAGTGAGGCCTTTATGTTCTCCCCTCCTCCCCTTGATCCCCCTAAAAACTCTCGCTATTGTTCTTCGTTTATAGATGATCCCAGCCTCTGTTCGTTATCTTGGGAGGATCCCGATAATAATAGTGTTTTAGTTGGCCATTATCAGTTGCAAGCGTCTGCTCCGCGATCGTTGATCAACCAATCCTCTCCGCCCCAATGGCCAAGCCGCCGATCTACGAACCTTTTGCAAGTAGGAGGCAAGGTGAATAGCTGGACTCCTTCTTCTCCTCGTCATGCACCCGTCGTATACAGTTACCAGATACGTTCTTGTAATCAGCATAATGAATGTGGATCATGGTCCCCTTTCGCAAACGGGCGAAGCTTGATTGTGAATTTTAACCCAGTCTCCCCCACAGGACTGAGTTGGGCAGACGCCTCTTCTTCACCAGACGCCTCTTCTTCACCAGATGCCCCTCCCACTGGTATATCCTATGGTAGCTACATACTTTCTTGGGATGCAGTTCGTCATCATGGCTATACCATCAGCTACCAATGGAGAGAAAAACGTGCGGGTGAGGAGAGCTGGTCATCGCCTTCGGCTAAAGTGGCGAGTGCGCGTCAAGATTTCGCCAGCAAAGCGGTGGGAAGCTACGCCTATACTGTGAGAGCTTGTAGTTCTATTGCTAGTGCAGGCGCTAGTAATCGCAATCCATTTTGTGGAGAATGGAGTGAAGCCTCCCCTAGTGTGGCTGTGAAGACTAGATTAGATGATCCTCCCGCGGACAGGTTTACCGTAACTCAAACAACTTCCAACGATGGAAACTTTCAATTGGACTGGGATAGCGTTTCTGGTGCAGAAAGATATGTACTGGAAGAAATTGAAGAAATTGATGGCGAGACCAGCACATCAACAAGAACTATTGAAATTCCAGGCGGACAGACGACCAGCTGGAGCCCAGATAGTCCCAAAAGTGAGAACGCTAGCTACACCTATAGTCTAAGGGCTTGTGCCGTTATAGATGTAAATAGATGCAAGCCCTTCCCAGAAAGTAGAGAGGTCAGTGTAGTCTTACATTGTTCTATTCAAGACGTTTCATGGAATTCTGCTGGCAACAGCAACTCTTCTTGCAAAAAAAGAAGCGCAAATATAGTCGCTTTAAGGGACTCAGTGATATTGGAAGATACGGAAGGTAGTCATAGGGGAAGAGCGACTTTTAGCTGCAATAGTATAACGGGTGTGTTGGGATCTCCTATCAATGCCAAGTGCGGTGGGAGGGGTACGGAGGCTAATTTCCCCATCATCATCACCACCTATACCCAACTCAAAGCGGTCAAAGATGGTCTAGATAAACACTACCGCTTGGGCAGTGACATCGATGCCACCCCCAGCCGTAGTGAAGATGACTCTAGCGCGACCTGCGTAGCCTACTATGGTAGCAATGGAGATGCAGCTAGCTGCACGGGCTTTACGCCCATAGGGAGATATCTAGCTAATAATAGTAGTGCCGCCTTCACCGGTAGCTTTGATGGAGCCGGGCACAAAATTACCAGCCTCTACATCAAGCGTCCATCTACGGACAGAGTAGGCTTGTTTGGCTATACTGGCACTAGTGCTGAGATTCAAAATATAGGTGTGACAAATGCCTATATAGCGGGTGACAATTATGTTGGTGGGCTCATCGGGTTCCTTTATCAAAGTTCTGTAAGCAATTCCTATGCGACGGGAGCTGTGACGGGTAGTGCTTTTGTCGGCGGTCTCATCGGTAGGGCTTCTGGTGGTACTGTAGGTAATTCCTATGCCACGGGATCTGTGACGGGGACGGGTGCTTTTGTTGGCGGGCTCATCGGGTTTTCTGTTGGTTCTGTAAGTAACTCCTATGCCATGGGAGCCGTGACGGGGGGTAGTCATAATGTCGGCGGGCTCATCGCTTGGTCTAAAGATTCTGTAAGTAACTCCTATGCCACGGGAGCTGTGACGGGGACGGGGAATCGTGTCGGCGGGCTCATCGGGGAGTCTCGTGCTTCTGTAACCGGAAAGAACTACTTTGTGGATGCCTCTGGCACCCATGGTGTTGGCAACGGGGTGTGTCTGTCTTCCGTTTGTATGCGTAAAACAGCCGCCGACATCGCGGCCCTCACCTCCACTTCGGGCTGGACGACCGGATCCGGTGGAAACTGGGACTTTGGTACAGCAACTCAGTTGCCCGCCGTGCTCTATAGCGGAGGTGGCTGTGAGACCATCATTCTCCCTCTCACCAACAACATCAGCAGCAATGATGGCGATGCAAACATACCCGATTGCGGGGATCTGCTCCCAGGACAGCCAATAATCTTGTCTAGCGACGCTAGACTTAGCTCTCTTAGCATATCATCAGGCAGTCTGAGCCATAGTCTGAGCCCTATATACTCTTCGGAAACAGACAACTATACTTCTTCAGTCACTAGCGGTGTAGGTCAAGTTACCGTATCCGCTAGCGCTATGCATTCCAAAGCCAGAGTGAGCGGTGTTGGAACTAAGTCGTTGAGTGTAGGTTCGAATACGATAACGATAACAGTAACGGCAGAGGATGGTACCACACATCGCTCTTATAATATAACTGTAACGCGAGAGCCAATAATCTTGTCTAGTGACGCTAGACTTCGCTCCCTTCGCATATCATCAGGCAGTCTGAGCCCTATATTTTCTTCGGGAATAAGGAGCTATACTTCTTCAGTCAGCAACAGTGTAAGTCAAGTTACCGTATCCGCTAGCGCTATAGATTCCAGTGCCAGTGTGAGCGGTGTTGGAGCTAAGTCGTTGCGTGTAGGTGCTAATGTAATTCGGATAACAGTAACGGCAGAGGATGGTACTACACGTCGCTCTTATCGTATAACTGTAAGGCGAGCGCCACAAGCTATTCCCGGTAGTGCAAGTAACCCCATCATCATCAGGACGTATGCCCAACTCAAAACGGTCAAAAACGGTCTGGGTAAACACTACCGCTTGGGCAATGACATTGATGCCAGCCCCAGCCGTAGTGAGGGTGCCTCTAATTGCGTAGCCTACAACGGTAGGAATGGAGATTCAGCCAACTGCACTGGCTTTACGCCCATAGGGACATTCACCGGTAGCTTCAATGGGGCTGGGTACAAAATCAAGAAACTCTACATCAAGCGCCCAAGTAGCGGATTTGTTGGTTTGTTTGGTCGCACAGGGACTGGTGCTGAGGTTAAGGACCTTGGTTTAATTTCTGTTAATATAAGAGGTGGGTATTCTGTAGGCGGTTTGATTGGGGGTCAAGAAAAAAGAGGAAGAGTCAGTAACAGTTATGTGACAGGCAATGTGAGTGGTGTTGATAGTGATGATTCTAGATATAGAGGAAGAGGCGCGTCTTTTTCGATTTTGACGGGCGAATGTATGTATTCGATAGATATGCCTAACAATTATTATTATGGTGGTCATTTTGTAGGTGGCTTGGCGGGTTTTTCTTGTGGTAGTATCCGTAATAGCTATATGACGGGTAATGTAAGTGGTCGTCGCAATGTGGGAGGTCTGGTTGGGTCATTTTCTGGTAGTATTAATAACAGTTATGCGACAGCTAACGTGACCACTTTCACTGGTAATAGTGGAGGCTTGGTGGGTGATACTAGCTCCTCTGGTAGTATCAGTAACAGTTATGCAACGGGTAATGTGAATTGTCGCCAAGGTCCTCGTCGTTATGACCAACTGGGTTGTAGTAATAATCGGAATGGTGTAGGAGGTCTGGTGGGGATTGTAGATGATCGTATCAGTATCAGTAACAGTTATGCAACAGGTAGTGTTCGTGGTGTTCGTGGTGATGGTTGGGTAGGAGGTTTAGTGGGTTACTCATTTGGTGGTAGGATCAGTGGAATCAATTACTTTGTGGATTCTGATGGTGGCAGCAATGGCATTGGTGGTGGTATTGGTTGTTCGGGTACTTGTATAAAGAAGACAATTTCTCGACTCAAAGCTCTTGGATCCTCTTCGGGCTGGACGACCGGATCCACGGGAAACTGGAACTTTGGTACAGCGACTCAGTTGCCCGCCGTGCTATACAGTGGAGGTGGCTGTGAAACTATTTCTGGCACCAATAACATCAAGATCAATCAAGGCGATGTCAACATACCAGACTGCGGGGACATCATAAAGGGGCAGAGATAGTGTGGATAAAAACGGGCTTCGTGGATAGAAACAGGCTTTGGCGGATAAAACAAGCTTCGCTTGTTTTTGCGATGGAAGCGGCGTTTTTGGAAGGTTGCGGGAAAAGGCCTTTTGTGTAGGGATATTTTTTGTGAGACTTATAATCACGGGCTTTGGTGGATAGAAACAGGTTTCGTGGATAAAACAAGCTTTGCTTGTTTTTGTGATGGAAGAGGCGATTCTGGTGAGGATTGGGTTTTAGATAAAAAGAGGCTTCGTGGGTAAAAACGGGATTTGCTAGAAATAAACCAGAGTAGATAAAAATAAGCTTTGCTTATTTTTATGATGGAAGCAGCGATTTTGGAAGGTCAGTGGGTAATTATGTCGGCGGGCTCATCGCTTCTTCTTCTGTTTCTGTAAGTAACTCGTGTGCCACGGGAAGTGGGTCGGCGGGCTCATCGGGTATTCTCTTGGTATAGCAACCGGAAAGAATTACTTTGTGGATGCCTCTGGCACCAATGGCATTGGCGTTGATGGTGGATCGTGTTCGTCTTTCGTTTGTGTGCGTAAAACAGCCACCCAAATCGCGGCCCTCACCTTCGCTTCGGGCTGGACGACCGGAGCCACAAGAAACTGGAACTTTGGTACAGCGACTCAGTTTCCCGCCGTGCTATACAGTGGAGCTAACTGTGAAACCATCTCTGGCACCAATCACATCAACCGCAATGATGGCGATGCAAGACATACCAGACTGCGGGGACATCATAAAGGGGCAGAGGTAGCGTGGATAAAACAAGCTTCGCTTGTTTTTGCGATGGAAGCGGCGATTCTGGAAGGTCAGTGGGAAAAGGCCCTTTGTGTAGGGATATTTTTTGTGAGGCTTACAATCACGGGCTTCGTGGATAGAAACAGGCTTCGTGGGTAAAAACGGGATTTGCTAGAAATAAACCAGAGTAGATAAAAATAAGCTTTGCTTATTTTTATGATGGAAGCGGCGATTTTGGAAGGTCAGTGGGTAATTATGTCGGCGGGCTCATCGCTTCTTCTTCTGTTTCTGTAAGTAACTCGTGTGCCACGGGAAGTGGGTCGGCGGGCTCATTGGTGGTGTTTCTGAAGATGGTTCTTCTTCTTCTTTTTCTGTAAACAACTCCTATGGCGGGAGCTATGACGGGTAGGGGTCGTGTCGGCGGGCTCATCGGGAGGGTTCATTCTGGTTCTGTAACCGGAAACAACTACTTTGTGGATGCCTCTGGCACCAATGGCATTGGCGTTGATGGTGGATCGTGTTCGTCTTCCGTTTGTGTGCGTAAAACAGCCACCCAAATAGCGGCCCTCACCTCCGCTTTGGGCTGGACGGTCAATACTATCTGGGCCACGGGAAACTGGAACTTTGGTACAGCGACTCAGTTTCCCGCCGTGCTATACAGTGGAGCTAACTGTGAAACCATCTCTGGCACCAATCACATCAACCGCAATGATGGCGATGCAAGACATACCAGACTGCGGGGACATCATAAAGGGGCAGAGATAGTGTGGATAAAAACGGGCTTCGTGGATAAAACAAGCTTTGCTTGTTTTTGCGATAAAAGCGGCGACTCTGGAAGGTTGCGGGAAAAGGCCCTTTGTATAGGGACATTTTTTGTGAGGCTTACAATCACGGGCTTTGGTGGATAGAAACAGATTTCGTGGATAAAACAAGCTTCGCTTGTTTTTGTGATGGAAGCGGCGATTCTGGTGAGGATCGGGTTTTAGATAAAAAGAGGCTTCGTGGGTAAAAACGGGATTTGCTAGAAATAAACCAGAGTAGATAAAAATAAGCTTTGCTTATTTTTATGATGGAAGCGGCGATTTTGGAAGGTCAGTGGGTAATTATTCTATCGGCGTGCTCATCGGGGCTTCTAGAGGTTCTGTTGTAAGCAACTCCTATACCACGGGAGCTGTGAGGGGGAATTTTTCTGTCGGCGGGCTCATCGGGGATTCTTTTGGTTCTGTAAGCAACTCCTATGCCATGGGAACTATGACGGGGGCGAAGTGGGTCGGCGGGCTCATCGGGGATTCTTTTGGTTCTGTAAGCAACTCCTATGCCATGGGAACTATGACGGGGGCGAAGTGGGTCGGCGGGCTCATCGGGTATTCTCACGGTTCTGCAAGCAACTCCTATGCCACGGGAGCTGTGACGGGCGGGGTGGGAGGTTCTGTCGGCGGGCTCATTGGTCAGTTGACTGGAGGTTCTTCTGTTGTAAGCAACTCCCATGCCACGGGAACTGTGACGGCGGCGAATTGGGTCGGCGGGCTCATTGGTGGTGTTTCTGAAGGTGGTTCTTATTCTGTAAACAACTCCTATGCCACGGGAACTGTGATGGGAGGGAGGGGAGGTTTTGTCGGCGGGCTCATCGGTCGTTCTTATGGTTCTGTAACCGAAAAGAACTACTTTGTGGATGCCTCTGGCGGTAGCGATGGCATTGGTTCTGGTACTTGTTCGGGCACTTGTGAGCGTAAAACAGCCGCCGACATCGCAGCCCTCACCTCTTCCACTACGGGCTGGGCAATTAGCACTAGTGGAACCACTGGAAACTGGAACTTTGGTACAGCGACTCAGTTTCCCGCCGTGCTCTATAGCGGAGGTGGCTGTGAAACCATCTCTGGCACTAATGCCATCAACAGCAATGAGGGCGATGCAAACATACCCGATTGTGGGGACATCATAAAGGGGCAGAAGAGGTAGCGTGGATAAAACAAGCTTTGCTTGTTTTTGTGATGGAAACGGCGATTTTGGAAGGTCAGTGGGAAAAGGCCCTTTGTGTAGGGACATTTTTTATGAGACTTATAATCACGGGCTTCGTGGATAAAATAAGTTAGAGTGGATAAAACAAGCTTTGCTTGTTTTTGCGATGGAAGCGGCGTTTTTGGAAGGTCAGTGGGTAATTATGTCGGCGGGCTCATCGGTGGTGTTACTGAAGGTGGTTCTTGTTCTGTAAGCAACTCCTATGCCACGGGAGCTGTAACGAGTAGTGGTAGTTGGGTCGGCGGGCTCATCGGTGGTGTTACTGAAGGTGGTTCTTGTTCTGTAAGCAACTCCTATGCCACGGGAGCTGTAACGAGTAGTGGTAGTTGGGTCGGCGGGCTCATCGGTGGTGTTACTGAAGGTGGTTCTTGTTCTGTAAGCAACTCCTATGCCACGGGAGCTGTAACGAGTAGTGGTAGTTGGGTCGGCGGGCTCATCGGTGGTGTTACTGAAGGTGGTTCTTGTTCTGTAAGCAACTCCTATGCCACGGGAGCTGTAACGAGTAGTGGTAGTTGGGTCGGCGGGCTCATTGGTAGTGTTTCTGAAGGTGGTTCTTCTGTAAGCAACTCCTATACCACGGGAGCTGTGACGGGGGCGAAGTGGGTCGGCGGGCTCATCGGTTGGACTTCTGTCGGTTCTGTAACCGGAAAGAATTACTTTGTGGATAGCTCTGGCACCCATGGTGTTGGCAACGGGGTGTGTCCGTCTTCCGTTTGTGTGCGTAAAACAACAGCCGCCCAAATCGCGGCCCTCACCTTCGCTTCGGGCTGGACGACCGGAGCCACAAGAAACTGGAACTTTGGTACAGCGACTCAGTTGCCCGCTGTGTTATACAGTGGAGCTAACTGTGAAATCATCTCTGGCACCAATCACATCAACCGCAATGATGGCGATGCAAGACATACCAGACTGCAGGGACATCATAAAGGGGCAGAAGAGGTAGCGTGGATAAAAACGGGCTTCGTGGATAGAAACAGGTTTCGTGGATAAAACAAGCTTCGCTTGTTTTTGTGATGGAAGCGGCGATTCTGGTGAGGATCGGGTTTTAGATAAAAAGAGGCTTCGTGGGTAAAAACGGGATTTGCTAGAAATAAACCAGAGTAGATAAAAATAAGCTTTGCTTATTTTTATGATGGAAGCAGCGATTCTGGAAGGTTGCGGGAAAAGGCCCTTTGTATAGGGACATTTTTTGTGAAACTTATAATCACGGGCTTTGGTGGATAAAATAAGTTAGAGTGGATAAAACAAGCTTTGCTTGTTTTTGTGATGGAAGCGGCGATTCTGGAAGGTTGCGGGAAAAGGCCCTTTGTGTAGAGGCGCTTTTTGTGAGACCCGGGCTTTGTGTAGATAAAACAAGCTTCGCTTGTTTTTATGATGGAAGCGGCGATTCTGGTGAGGATCGGGTTTTAGATAAAAAGAGGCTTCGTGGGTAAAAACGGGATTTGCTAGAAATAAACCAGAGTAGATAAAAATAAGCTTTGCTTATTTTTATGATGGAAGCGGCGATTCTGGAAGGTTGCGGAAAGAAGTCCTTTGTGTAGGGACATTTTTTGTGAAACTTATAATCACGGGCTTTGGCTAGGAGAAGTCAGAGCCGTGGGTAGAAACGGGTTTTGTGGATAAAACAAGCCAGAGTTGTGGATAAAAATAAGCTTTGCTTATTTTTGCGATAAAAGCGGCGACTCTGGAAGGTTGCGGGAAAAGGCCCTTTGTGTAGGGATATTTTTTGTGAGGCTTACAATCATGGGCTTTGGATAAAACAAGCTTCGCTTGTTTTCCATATGGATGCTCGCCTTTTTTCGCGCCCTTAAAATCGAGAGCTTTGCTCCAGCAAAGCCTTCCACAAAAGTCTTCTAATCGCAAATCTTCCCAAGATAACCTCCCAGCTTCGCTTATTTTTGCGATAGAAGCGGCGATTCATAGCACTCTATTGGACCCCCTTGACCTCCCCATCGTTCACATTTCATAACAGTCCCATAAGAAAAAGACTGGTAGAAAAGTAAGCTGGCTGTAAATTACCTGTGTGCGTATACTTTCTGGCATACAACCAAGTGGTAAGTCCCATCTAGGCAATTATTTTTCTATGATGCGTCGTATGATCGCATATCAAGAGGAGAATCAACTCTTTTGCTTCATTGCCAGTTACCATTCCCTCACAACGATTTCTTCTAAAGAAGATTTGTGTTCACATACTCTAGATATGGCTACTGACTTTCTAGCATTGGGAATGGATACAGATAAGTCTGTTTTTTGGTTGCAAAGTGATGTACCCCAAGTGACTGAGTTAGCATGGATACTAGCTCAGCATATAACGGTACCACAACTAGAGTTGGCTCATTCGTATAAAGATAAGCTCGCTCAAAATATATCGCCCACGGGAGGTTTATTTTTGTATCCTATACTAATGGCGGCAGACGTTCTCGCTTTTGGTGGTGAAAAAATTCCTGTGGGGAAAGACCAAAAGCAACATATAGAAATGTGCCGTTCGATTGCTCGTCGCTTTAATCAAACTTACGGAGAAACTTTTATAGTACCAGAAGCAGATGTTATGGATGAGGTAGAAACGGTGCCGGGTGTTGATGGCCGTAAAATGAGCAAAAGCTATGGGAATGCTATTTATCCTTTCACTTCAGAAAAGCAAATCAGAAAAGCAGTTATGTCTATTGTGACGGATTCAAAGGGAGTGGATGAAGTCAAAGATGTCAGTGCTTCTGTATTGTATGATATTTATAGTCTTTTTCTAACCAAAAAAGAACAGAAAGAGCTAGTCAATCGCTTCCAGACCCCCGGAACTGGGTATGGACATATCAAAAAAGATCTTTTGGAAAAAATTTTAGATTATTTTTCGGATGCTCGAACGAGGCGTGAACGACTTGCGGGAGAGCCTGAAAAAATTCGAGAGATACTCTATAGTGGTGCTATAAAAGCAAGAAAGGTAGCGGAAGTGTTTTTGAGCAAAGCCCGTGAGAATGTGGGGTTGTCATGGAATTAACCAAACAGTAGCTGTTCCCATGTTTAGTAGTTTTTTTAGGCATGCAATAGTTTTTTAAGGTTAGTGTATTGCTCTTTACATCCAATGAAAAGTAAAACGCCTCCAGCAAGCAACTGGGTCTTTAGACTAAGGTTATAGAGATAAGTCTTCCTATCTGAAGAATAGCCAATAATAGTGAGGCCGGTTTTTTCTTGTATCTCAGCCTCCTCTATACTCCTTCCCACTAGAGGGCTGTGTTGTGGGATAGTGAGTTGTTCAAGAGATACAGACTGATCGCTTCCATCTAGTACAGAGTCCAGAAAATTGATTACATCTGGTTTAAGTAACTCTTGCCCTATACGAATACCTCCCATAAAATTAGGGCTAACAACATAGTTTGCACCAGCCTTGAGTAGCTTGCTTCGTAGCTTCTCGTCTGAAACTCGGGCCACAATAGTCAAATTTGGATTAATAAGGCGTGCCGTAAGTGTTAAATAAAGGTTATCCTTATCACTAGAAAGGCAAACCACTAGAGATTTTGCTTTGGCTATATTGGCCCTATAGAGCGTACTCTCCAAAGTCGCATCTCCTTGAATGACTACGGGGCTAGGCATGAGCTGCCTCAGAGCATCTATTTTGTCTTGCCTGATGTCTATAGAAACAAAATCTACTCCACCCTCATGAAGTTCTTCAGCTACATGTTTTCCTGTCTGCCCAATTCCACAAATGATATAGTGTTGATTCATCTTTTCTATCTTCTTCCCCTGTGCATGATGCCAGAAAAGTTCTTGTAAAACACCTTTTGTGAAAAAGGCGGCTAGGGTGGACATGGAATACAAAATGACTATCATCGCAATAAAGATTATTCCTATGGTAAACCAAGTAGCCCAAGGGTTCTCGCTCACTTGCAAGATATCGCTATATCCCACACTACTAAGTGTGATTGCCGTCATAAAAAAAATCTTATTCCAACTAACCTCTGGATAAAAAAGGCGATAGCCAAGGGCTCCACCAATAAATAGAAACACGAGTACGAGAATGGGGATGGAAAGCTCTTTCCAAAGTATGGTTCTATATTTTTGATTGTATTGATGGACAAAAGGTTTAACGATAATCAGATTTTTGAACATAGTTTTAGATAGGTGCTTTATCGTTGATGGCAGGTCTGCTTTCCCACGTAATATGTTTTTGTTGAAATCTTGACAAGAACAAAGCAGGCTATTTTTTCGATGTAATCAGGAAGGGGGCTTAGCTCAGCTGGTTAGAGTGCTACCTTGACATGGTAGAGGTCACTGGTTCGATCCCAGTAGCTCCCATTTTATATTGAACTTTTCCTTACGTCTATCCACTCAGTCTTATTTGCGATGTTGTTCGACCCTTTCAGCTGGAACGATTTTGCGGGCGAGTATTGGGCGGCTTGTTTCCAAGACATTTGATGGCATCCTCAAGGTTTATTTAATGAACGCTATAGTACTATTTTAGTGGTGCCGCTGGGTGGATTTATGCAAAGATTTCTATAGATTTAAATATAGTTTTGCATTATGAAAATATCTTGTTCAATTCTCCATTTGAAATCATTTTTTCTCGCCCAATCAACAAGAAAGTTTATAGACGGGTAGTCTGAATATTGCGGATCAATCTGGAGAAAGCATCTAACATCATCAATCAAAATTGTAACTTTTTTTAAATTCCCAAGGTTCTCTTGTATTGCGTTTAATTCATCTTCTACTGGGCAATCATTATCACCCTTAAAAGTAATTCCAGCTGAATAATGTCCATCTAACCAAAAATTACAATCGCCATTTAATGTTGGTAACAATTTAGGAAGCACTGTTTCACTTACATCGTTAAAAAGGTTAATATTTCGCCCAAAAAACTTTTTCAAGGCGTTTTCATATAAACCTTTTTCAGGCTCTATTGAATAAACATTACTAAAGTTTTTTGCGAGAAAATCTGATGTTACGCCGAAGTAGGTACCTGTTTCTACCCACTGAACATTTGGTATACCGTACTTAATAAAAACCTTCTCTTTTACGAACTGAGGAGCATTCTCGAGATATCCACGCTTTTTCCATTCTCTAAGAGCTAATAATATTTCCGTAATTTCCGTAACAGTAGATAATAATTTACAAGGTAGTATTTTTTTTAGTAGAGCCTTCATTTTTTCCCTTAATATAAATAAAAACATCTTGAATTCACACCCCTTGGGAGGTCTTTTCCCATGCATTGTGATGGAGTGAACTCTCTTTTTTATGTTTAAAAGGCTGATAGCCTCTGCCCACAATATCAACCCGAATGTTAATATCATTTCTGCTAATCTCGCGAATGATTTGACGCCTTAATTGATGCCCCGTCAACCAGTTTTTGTTGGAGGCAATCAATGACACTCGTTTTTCCTTGTTTGAAAAATCATAATCAGATAATTCTGGAATCCAGCAATCGACAATCGGTAAAATAATAACATCGACACATTTGTTTGTTAGGTCTTTGTAGCAAACAAATATATTTTGAAATTTAAATTTTAACCGCCAAAGCTTTGCATAGTAGCGATAATCTATCGCTTTTGGCTCAGCGATAAGAAGGGATACCTTGCATTTTTGTTCTTTTTTTGCTTAATTGATCCAGCCAATATAATCATTTCGCTGATAAGCAGGTCTGTATCTATAAGCCTCTTCTGAGCCTCGTTTCGACAAGACATCTTTGGTAAAACTGGGCAAAACTGGGCATTACATGATGTTCGCTCTTTACCTTTGAATAGTCAACTGCCGTAACTTCTCGCTAATTTATTCGCCTAACACCCAAGCATATCTGCAATGACAAAAATACTTTCGAATACATATACTATTTTGAAGGCTAAATAACATCTTTATATTTTTTCTCAAATTTCTTTTTAAGGGGTCTCTGAATTTTTTTTTGACCGCGACTCTTATCGCCCGGTTTCTTTCTGGTAAAGTTATCTCCAAAAGGAAAATTTTTACCAAAATGTTTCTGTATTTCAGCTCGTAGATCTTGAAATGATTTTGAATTGGAATTTGGACCTGAACCAAAAGAAAAAGACTTCGGTTTATCAGAACGAAATTCTCGTCTATAATGCCAGCTGTAGCTATTGGGATTTTTCGGATCTACTTTACGCTCAAAAAATTCTTTAGTGGAGTTTGGCGATCCATTAGAAGGGGGGCTTTTCTTTTTTTTTCCCTTTTTTTTTCGATCTAACTCTGAAGGCTTTTTGTCAAAAAAATTATCATTCTGGGAGAAATCTTTTTCTTTCTGAAGAGGAGCATCCCCAAAAAACTTTTTAAAGGGACTTTTTAAACTCTCTTTCTCTCTCTCCCAAATTGTAAAAGATTTCTGTATCTCTGAAAAACCAAAAGAAAGGACAAGACTCCAAATCACAACATTCACAAGGGCCACAGAGTTTAAAACTGTACCAGCAATTGCCGTTCCTTGTGGCCTACCTTCTTCGCGAGCACGCACAAGCTCGATCGCTCCAATAGCAAGCCCTATTAAAGCTGGCACAACAGAAGCATAGTTTAAAAAAGGAATAAAAGCTATTAATGCCGTGAATATACCTATAAGTAGAGAAGCTGTTCCCATTCTGCTTATTGCTCACCTTGACACAAGAAATGTTTGCTGTCGCTATAACCGGCGAATAGTGCTAGCCATTTTCTGAGGTAAGTCTTCACGTCTAAACAGGTGCCTCACAAATGCCTTTTTATCAAGTAAAAAAATATAAGTGGAATGCTCAATAAAATGCTCTGCCTTAGGGCTAGGAGCAATTAGTGAACCAAATTTTTGACTCATCTTTTCAATTTTTTCAAAGGGTCCCCAAAGTCCAAAAAGAGGAGCCTTGTATCCTTGAAAGTACTTGCCCATTATCTCTGGCGAATCATATTCTGGATCTATACTCACCATGAACATCTGAATAAAATTTTTACGAAAACTCAAGAGTTGATAAGTCGCTTCCAACCGCTTACTATTATGTAAACATACACTGGGACAACGGGTAAAACCAAAAAAAAATAAACTGATCTTATTTTGTAAGTCTTGCGACGTAAAAGCCTTTCGATTTTGATCAATTAATTGAAAATCCACTTCAATCGGATAGGTAGGCAACTCCCTTGCGCAAGCAGGCAAAAGCAAGACCAATAAGAAAATTGCATAAAGATGTTTCCCCCGCATAGACTCTATATCATATCCCATATCATATTCTATAAGAACCACATATCCCATATCTTCCATAGAACCATTTGAAAAAGAACATGAAAAAACTGTAAAAAAACCATCAGCTAAAAATATAAGTCTATTTCATTTCCACCCGTAAATAAAGTCACCCGCCAATCCCCCCAGACAAAATACAAGCACACACCATGCTGGGGAACTCTTTTTTATAAATGACTTTAACATATAGTAATCATGGGACTGTTGTAGAATGTAAATAATTGCAACTAGAGTGCTATGAAACACCGATTTAAGGTAGTTTTAGAAGGTCACTTCTGACTTTTTTGCATTTTACAACAGTCCCATATGGCAAAAGGGAAAACATTATTTCAGGATCATATACTTTTCCCCTTTTGCACCGTAAGCCTCATGTAATATCCTTAAATTGAGCTGAGTTATAATCTTTTGAAAAATGAAAACCGTAATGACTTTCTGGTAAAAAATAATACTCAAATGTGTTACCTTTTTCACATGGGTTTTATATCTAAAAATAATATCCCTTTGAAATAGTAACTGGCCCTTACCCTTATTCGTTTCACGTGAGATAGGGATAAAACCAGAGTTTTAATTTCCCGCCATTTTTGTAAGCATTACTGTCCAGCCCTCATTTGTAGATAGCCGAAAAGAGAGTTCTTTTTAGTTTTAATTTTTATAATCAAGAGACATAAAATAATTCCTTTATAACTAGCATTTTGGGATTGTTATAAAAAGTAAGAAAGACGGAAGTAATCTCATAAAACGTCGCCTTAAAAAATCTTAGGTGATCGCCTTCCTATTTCCTTTTATTTCGCAACAGTCCCACATGGTCACCCGTTTTGGTATGTCTTATTGTATAGAGCCCAAATGTTTCACTTTTTGTAACAATAAAGCAAAAAAACATAGACATACTGACTAGCTTCAAATATAGGTATCCCTCACTACTGTTTGCTCTTATGTAGCAGATATTTGAGGCGGATTTATAATGTCAAAGGTAAAGTTTGAGCGTAACAAACCCCACGTAAACGTGGGAACTGTGGGTCATGTTGATCATGGTAAGACAACGCTTACAGCGGCTATAACAACTGTTTTGTCAAAATTAAAAGGCGGAAGTACTAAGGCTGTTAAGTATGAGGAAATAGACAACGCACCGGAAGAGCGTGAGCGTGGAATAACCATCGCAACTTCTCATCAGGAATATGAAACTGACAATCGGCACTATGCCCATGTGGATTGTCCGGGACACGCAGATTATGTAAAGAACATGATTACAGGTGCGGCTCAGATGGACGCAGCAATACTTGTTGTTTCAGCTGTAGATGGAGCTATGCCTCAGACACGTGAGCATATTTTGCTAGCTCGCCAAGTTGGTGTACCTTATATAATTGTATTTTTAAATAAAGTAGATGCGATCAAAGAAGATGAGCGTGAAGAGATGGTAGAACTAGTGGGAGAGGAAGTCAAAGACCTTCTGGAGAAATATGGTTATCCTCGCGAGACACCTATGATCAATGGTTCTGCTCTTAAAGCTGTTGAAGGAGATACTTCTGATCTTGGGGAGCCGTCCATCGTGAAATTAATGGAGGCATTGGATACTTATGTCCCTGAACCAAAAAGAGTTGTGGATAAGGCATTCTTAATGCCCATTGAGGATGTGTTTTCGATCACAGGTCGTGGTACCGTGGCTACGGGAAGAGTTGAGCAGGGTAAGTTCAATTTGAACGATGAAATTGAAATTGTTGGGGTGAAAGATACGCATAAAACGGTTGTTACTGGAATAGAGATGTTCCGTAAGTTACTTGATTTCGCTCAAGCAGGAGATAACGTTGGTGTTCTTCTTCGTGGTGTCAAAAAGGAAGATATACAGAGAGGGCAGGTTTTGGCTAAGCCGGGGTCAATTACTCCTCACAAAAAGTTTAAAGCCGAGGTCTATATTCTAACGAAAGAAGAGGGTGGTAGACACACTCCCTTTATTGACAAATATCGCCCTCAATTTTATTTCCGGACAACAGATGTTACGGGTACAATCTCTTTAACAGCAGGTGCTAAGATGGTTATGCCGGGTGATAATACAGCTATGGATGTTGAACTAATTACGCCTATTGCTATGGATAAAGGGTTGAAGTTTGCTATTCGTGAAGGTGGCAAGACTGTTGGTTCTGGTGTTGTCGCAGAGATTTCTGACTAAGTCTTTATAAGACTTCATTGGAAAAAAACGCATAGGCATGATTGAAGAGAGTGTATTTTTGAACCATGTCTACGCGTATCCGAGTAAAACTAAAGGCTTTTGATCATCGTCTGATCGATAAATCTGTGGCAGAGATTGTGGCCACTGCTAAACGTACGGGGGCTATGATTTCTGGCCCTATCCCTTTGCCGACTCGAATTGAAAAATTTACTGTTTTGCGTTCTGTTCATGTGAATAAAAAAGCACGGGAGCAATTTGAGATGCGTACCCATAAGCGTTTAATTGATATTATGCATACAAACCCTGATACTGTGGATGCTCTTATGAAGTTACAGCTTCCTGCTGGGGTGAATGTTGATATTAAGAGTTGAGTTATGGCAAAAGGTTTAATGGCACGAAAAATTGGAATGACTTCTCTTTTCGAAAAGGATGGTTGTGTCCTTCCCGTTACGATTCTTCAAGTCGAGAAGAATCTAGTCACACAGGTGAAAAACAAAAAAAATGATGGTTACGATGCCGTACAAATTGGTTTTTCTTTAGGCAAAGAAAGTAGCTTAAATAAATTTGAGAGAAGTCGGCAAAAAGGAACACAGGGCTTTTTTCGCTTTTTTCGTGAGTTCCGCGATTTTGGAGAATGTGAACTTGGTCAAGAAATCGGTTTAGATATATTCGAGGTGGGTAAAGGAGTGAAAGTCGGCGGTGTGTCTAAGGGGAAGGGCTTTCAGGGCGTGATGAAGCGGCATGGCTTTTCTGGTGGGCGAGCTACCCATGGCTCTCACTTTCACCGTTCAACGGGTTCATTGAATGCAAGCGCCTATCCTAGTCGTGTTTTTAAGGGAAAAAAAATGCCCGGCCGCACAGGTGGAAATTATTCAACTATTCGTAGTCTCAAGTTGGTGGCTATAGACAAAGAAAAGAAACTCTTGTTTATAAAGGGAGCGGTACCGGGGCCTTGTCAGTCTTGTGTTAAAGTAGAGGTGTTGAAAAAATGAAAGTCCCTTGTTTTGATGCCTCTGGTAAAAGGTCTGGTGATACAGATCTCCCAGTAGAAATTTTTGATATGGAGTTTGATCTTGGTTTGATTCATCGAGTTATTGTCGCTGAGCGTAGCAACCGCCAGCAGGGGACGCATCATACGAAAACTCGCTCCGAAGTTTCAGGTGGTGGTAGAAAGCCTTGGAAACAGAAAGGAACTGGTAATGCTCGTCATGGTTCGACGCGTTCTCCTCTCTGGAAGGGAGGGGGGACTACTTTTGGCCCTCGTGTCCATCGTCATCGAATGGATTTACCAAAAAAGATGCGAAAAGCAGGTATCCGATCAATATTTTCTGCTCGTGCGAAAGAAGGAGTGATTAGTGTTCTTCGTGATTTTCAGTTGAAAGAATATAGTACTAAAATGGCTTATAATACGTTTAAAAAGATGGGCGTGGTCCCGAACTCTACGGTTGTGTATGTGAGTGATAGTGATGATGCTTTTGTGCAAAAATCTTTTTCAAATATTCGTAATATTAAGTTACTCCATGCAAAACGTGTTACGGCACCGGAAGTTATGTATGCTGGGCGCGTGGTCATTGCCGAAACTGCTTTAGCAAGACTAGTGGAGTCTTATGCGCGTCAGTCCGTACGTAAAAAGAGTGAGGCTGTTTCATGACTTTACACGAAGTTTTAATAACTCCGATCAGGACAGAAAAATCGGAACAACTCAAAGAGAGTTTGAGGGGTGTTTCACGTTATAGTTTCTATGTTCATAAAAAGGCGAATAAAGAGTTAGTGCGTCAGGCTTTACATCACCTTTATAAAGTAAAGGTGACTAAGGTGAATATATTGATTGAGGCAGGCAAGCAAAAGCGCTTTCGTCAAGATAAATATAAGCAGTCTGGTCTAAAAAAAGCTATTGTGACTTTAGCTAGGGGGCATTCCCTTGATCTCCTTTCTAAAGGAAGCTAAAGGAATAGGGAATTATGGCTATAAAAAAGTTTCATCCACGCACTAGCACTCTTCGTTATAAAACGGTTCGCGACACAAGCCATTTGGATAAAACTCCCGTTCCCCCTAAATTGATCACGAAATTGAATTATAAAGCTGGTCGTGATAATAGTGGGCACATTAGTTCTTGGCAACGTGGTGGGCGTCATAAAAGGCGTTACCGTATTATTGATTTCAAGCGTCATAAAGTAGATGTGCCGGGAGAAGTTGTTTCCTTTCATTATGATCCCAATCGTTCCGCGGATTTGGCGCTAATTAAATACTTAGATGGAGAATACTGCTTTATTCTTTCCCCAGATGGTCTAAAGAAAGGACAGTCAATTGTTACATCAGTAAAGGCACAAATACGTGTAGGGAATTGTCTCCCCCTAGCAAATATACCCCCTGGTACCATTGTTCATAATATAGAACTACAGAGGGGTGGGGGTGCTCAGATTGCGAGATCGGCTGGTTCATATGCTACTTTGGCTGGTTCTGATGGTGCTTATTCTATACTAAAGATGCCTTCGGGAGAAACGCGTAAGGTGAACGAAGGTTGTTGGGCAACTGTTGGACAAGTTGGTAATAAAGAACATAATTTGGTGCGATTAGGTAAAGCGGGTCGTAGCCGTTGGCTTGGGCGGAGACCCCATACGCGTGGTGTTGCAATGAACCCCGTTGATCATCCGTTAGGAGGTGGTGAGGGGAAGTCTGCTGGAGGACGTCATCCTTGTACGCCTTGGGGTAAACCTACCAAGGGTTGGAAAACCCGCAAAAGGAATAAACCTTCTGATCGTTTTATTGTCCAATCTCGTAATAGAAAAAGGGGAGACAGGGGTTAAATAGGAAATGTCACGTTCACTTAAAAAAGGTCCCTATGTTGAAGCGCATCTTATGAAGAAGATTGTCAAAATGGATGCTGAGGGAAAAAAAAAGCCCTTTAAGACTTGGTCTAGGCGGTCAACAATCTTTCCTGAAATGATAGGTTATACTCTTTTGGTTCATAATGGGAATAAATTTATTCCAGTCCATGTAAATGAAAATATGGTTGGGCATAAGTTAGGTGAGTTTTCTCCTACTCGTGTTTATCGGGGTCATACTACGCTGAATAAAAAATTAAGGAGATGAAAAATATATAAATGGAGAAACAAGCTAAAGCCCGTTTTATTTTGATAAGCCCTCGTAAGGTTCGACTTGTTGCAAATGAAGTTAGGGGTTTTTCGTATTCTGAGGCTATGGATAGTCTTCGCTTTATGACACAAAAAGCATCTGGCCTTTTGTTAAAGCTTTTGCGTTCTGCTCGTGCGAATCTTGCTCAGGCTGATGAGCAAATACGAGATGATGATGTTTACATAATGAAATTACAGGTTGATGAAGGTCCAGTCCTTAAACGTTTTCGTGCCCAGGCCCGTGGTCGGGGAGCTTCTCGTTTGAGGCGTACAAGTAATATAACAGTTACATTAGGTAACTAATTTTATAAGATGAGGAGGGTTAGATTTAAATGGGACAGAAAGTAAATCCTATTGGTTTACGATTAGGCATTACAAGAACATGGGATTCTGTGTGGTATTCCAGTAGTGACTATAAAAAACTCTTGCATGAAGATCTTCGTATACGTAAAATTATTTCAGATAACTTTAAGAGAGCTGGGATTGTGAAGGTTATTATTGAGCGTTTTCCCGGTAAACTCAATATTGCTATGCATACAGTGCGTCCGGGTGTTATTATTGGTCAAAAAGGATCTAGGATAGAAGCTCTAAAAGAGGAAATCAAAACTAAATTATCATATAAGAGTCTTCATATCAGTATCGTTGGAGTGAAAAAACCGGAAAGTGTGGCACAAGTTATTGCAGATACGATTGCTCAACAATTGGAAAAACGTAGCCCCTTCCGCCGTTTAATGAAACAAGCTTTGCGAGGAGCTATGAGAAGTGGGCTTGAAGGCGTTAAAATACATGTTTCTGGTCGCTTGAATGGTGCAGATATGGCCCGTTCGGAACAATATAGAGATGGGCGCATTCCCCTGCATACATTACGTGCTAACGTGGAATATGCTTGTAGTGAGGCATTAACTACATTTGGTATTATTGGTATAAAGGTTTGGACCTATCATGGAGATGTTTTACCCGGTAAAAAAGAGGAAGAAGCCGAAGAAGAATTTTTAGTTCGTCCCCTTACAGCCTAGTTTATGAAAGAATATGCTATCACCTAAAAAAGTAAAGTATCGTAAACAGCAGAAAGGACGCATTCGAGGGCTTTCTTTACGAGGGAGTCGTGTTTCTTTTGGAGAGTATGGTCTAAAGGCTGTTACTCGTGCTTACTTGACATCGCGTCAGATCGAATCTGCCCGTAGAGCTATCACGCGTCATGTGAAACGAGGAGGGAAAATGTGGATACGGGTTTTCCCGGATAAACCGGTTACTAAAAAAGCCGCAGAAACTCGAATGGGTAGTGGTAAAGGTAGTCCTGAATATTGGGTGGCAAAAACTTTGCCGGGGCGTGTTCTTTTTGAATTGAGTGGAGTTACAGAGGACGTTGCTAAAAAGGCATTAGGGCTTGCGGCTTTCAAGCTTCCGGTAAAAACAACTTTCGTTCGTAGGGAGATGCTCTAATGGCAATTACTGTACGCGATATGTCTAAGCCTGAATTGGAAAAATTACTGGATGAATCCCGTCGGGAACTTGTCAGTTTACGTTTTAACTATGCACTAGCTCGTTCCTTACAAAATCCTTCCCGCGTTCGTTTACTGAAGCGTACTGTGGCACGTATTTTAACTATACAAAGAGAAAAGGAGCTAGCGACGATAGAAGCAGAGAAAGCTACTGACACTTTGGATAAATCACGGAAAGAAGTAGAAGTGAAAAAGCATCGTCATCTACGAAAGAAAGGAAAAGATAACAAGTAGTGTTTTTTAGGTAATTCATTTTAGGTAATTCATTTATGGAAAAAGAAAGGAAAAGACGTAAACACATTCGTGCAAGGGTGGTATCTGATAAAATGGAGAAGACTAGAGTTGTTGTATTAGAATCTCGATGGCGTCATCCGATTTTTGGGAAATCCCTTATCCGTTCTCGTCGATTTAAAATACATGATGAAAAGAATCAAAGCCATATTGGTGACATTGTGGATGTAGTCGAAACACGCCCTCTGTCCAGAGATAAGAGATACCGCCTACTTTCTATTGTGGAGAAAGCTAAATGATACAGGTAGAGACAGTTTTAGAAGTGGCTGATAACACAGGTGCTCGTCGGGTTCAGTGTATTAAAGTGTTAGGTGGTACACGCCGTCGCTATGCTAACGTTGGTGATATTATTGTTGTGGCTGTGAAAAGTGCTTCTCCTGCTTATGGATTGAAGGATAGTACTGGGAAAAAGGTTCATAATAAGGCTGTTCAAAAAGCTGTTGTTGTACGAACAAAAAAAGAAGTTCGTCGTTCCGATGGTTCGTACATACGCTTTGATAATAATGCTTGTGCCATTATTGATGAAAAAAAGAATCCTATTGGTACGCGTATCTTTGGGCCAGTAGCTCGTGAGTTACGAGATCATAAATTTATGAAGATCGTTTCTTTAGCTCCGGAGGTTTTATAGTATGTTATGCCTTCAAAGAACAAAATACTCTAAAGTAAAAATCAAAATGGATGATGAGGTTATTGTGATCTCTGGTCCAGAGAAAGGGAAACGTGGTCGTGTTATGTATATTGACCGACTACGAAATCGAGTTATTGTTCAAGGTATTAACTTGTCACGTCGCTTTCAAAGACCTTCGCAAGAGAATCCGCAAGGGAGTAGTGTTGAAATCGAACGTCCCCTGCATCTTTCGAATATAGCCTATTATGATGTGAGGACAAAGGGTGGGAAGCGTCTTGGTTATCAAATTAATAAAGAAGGGATGAAGACACGTATATTCCATGAAAAAGGGCAAGTGCGAGATGCAAAAGTAAAGGAGAAAGATAGTTGAGTTACTTCATTGTTTCTAATACATATGAGTTTGTTGCAAGAAAAATATAAGAAAGAATTGGCTCTAAGTATTCGAGAGCAGTTGGGCTTGAAGAACCTTATGCAGGTGCCTCGTCTAGAGAAAATTGTTATCAATATTGGTGTGGGAGAAGCGGTCTCTCATCCCAAGGCTCTTGAGGTGGCTGTGAACGAACTAACGAATCTGAGCGGTCAAAAAAGTGTCAAAACATATGCACGCAAATCTATTGCTGGTTTTAAACTTCGTGAGGGTGTGCCCATTGGATGTATGGTAACCCTTAGAAGCCAGAGAATGTTTGCGTTTTTAGAAAAACTGATACATGTGGCTCTACCTCGTGTGCGAGATTTCCATGGTATTAGCCCAAAGGCTTTTGATGGAATGGGAAATTATAATCTCTCCCTTAAAGAACAAATTGTTTTTCCTGAAATTGATGTGGACAAGGTAGATAGCTATCATGGTATGAACATTACATTTGTAACGAGTGCCGACGAAGATAAAGAAGCATTGGTATTACTTAGTCATTTGGGTTTGCCATTTCGTGAGAGATGAATGAATGAACAGATGATACTGGAGAAATTATGGCTCGTAAAGGTTTAATAGAAAAGCATAAGCACCCAAAAAAGTTTGCTGTACGAGAGTACAATCGTTGTTCTCTTTGTGGCCGTTCTCGTGGATTTATGCGTCGTTTTCATATGTGTCGTCTTTGCTTTAGAAAATTGGCTAGTTTTGGGCATATTCCAGGGGTAGTGAAGTCATCTTGGTGAATTTGAGTTGGAGATATATTGAATGAGCCTTTCAGATCCTATTGCTGATATGTTGACTCGCATTCGCAACGCGTCCCTTGCGGGTTATGCATCTGTGTCTATGCCATCTTCCAAGCAAAAATGTGTTATTCTAGAGATATTAAAAGATGAAGGTTTTCTTGGTGATTTCCGGGTAACTACAGAAAATAAAAAAAATTTTCTTGATGTAAAGTTGAAATATTATCACGGAAGCCCCGTTATTCGTAAGATTCATCGTGTTTCTCGTCCCTCGTTACGTCGTTATCTAAAAGCAAAGGAGATAAAACCCATTTATAATAATATGGGGGTTTCTATACTTTCTACACCACAGGGAATGATGACTAGTCGAAAGGCTAAGAGGCTCAATCTTGGTGGGGAAATGATTTGTAAGATTTGGTAGGATGGTTGTTTTTAAATAGGCCTTAGTATATGTCTCGTATAGGAAAAAATCCCATCGATTTGCCAGATGGTGTGAGTGTTCGTGTTGAGGGTGCAAGGGTGCTCGCAAAGGGTTCGAAAGGAGAGCTTTCTTCTCCACTTCCCAAGGGTATAGAATTGAGTGAAGAAGATTCTCGGGTGCGTTTAGTGTGTGATGGGAATAATTCAACTGATTTAGGAGCGATGTATGGCACGGTGCGTGCCCTTCTTGCTAATAATATTCGTGGTGTAAGTCAAGGGTGGGATATCACATTGGAGCTTGTAGGTGTTGGATATCGTGCACAAGTGAAAGGGCAAAATCTTTCTCTCTCCTTAGGCTATTCCCATAATATTCACTATTCGCTTGCTGATGGTATAGTGGCAACAGTGAAAGATCAAACAAAAATCAATCTAAGTAGTATAGATAAACAAAAATTAGGGCAAGCTGCGGCAGAAATTCGTTCTATGCGTCCTCCAGAACCGTATAAAGGTAAAGGTGTCCGCTATTCAGATGAGCATATCATTCGCAAGGCAGGTAAGTCTGCTAAAGCTGCGAAGAAATAAACTATTTTTTTTCATTATTTTTCAATTTAGTTTTTTTGTTACGTCCCTGAGCCTTCGGCTAAAATTTTCGAACATTCCCATAGCAATTTCAGGTCTATTTAACAATAATCTTTGAAAGTTTTTTCTTTCGATAGAGAGTAGCATTGTTTTACTTTTACATATAGCATCGGCTGTACGTGGTTGTTGGTCGTACATCGCAATTTCTCCGAAGTGATCCTTTGCGTGTAAGGTTGTTAAGAATATATCTCCCTTTTGAATAGAGACTTCTCCCCTTTGGATAATATAAAAAGTATCTCCAAAATCGTCCTCATGAAAGACATAGTCATTTACTTCAAATAGCTTTTCGACTACAATTTCACTAATCCATTGTAAGTCATTTGTGCTCACATTTGCAAAAATAGGAACAGTCCGTAAAAATAAAATTTTTTCAATATTTATCGCCATTTCTTTTATCCTCTTTTTCTCTTTTAATTTTTTCCCTTTCTGATTAGATAATTTATCCAAACAAACAATTGCACTCATTCGTACAAGATGATCAGGATGGGTTTTATATTTTTGAATTGTGTTTTGTAAAGAAGAGGCCTTTAACTCTCCTATAGAATATATCGTACACATATTTTGCCATTGGGAATTATCTAATTTCAGTATTCCTTCTAGAAGCTGATCTTGTTCTTTGATTACCGTTACCTTTTTTTCTTTTTGCTTTTCTACTATTTTACTTAGGATTTCTCCCTCATAACCTATACTCTCTAATACTTCAAGAGCTTCAGAATGCATGCGTTTTTCATTACTATGTAAGCCCCGTATTACAACTCGAATTTTTACAGGATTATATAGTATACTCATACACTTTAGCATGGTTTCCAGGCAAAAATTATATGTTTGGTTCAATCCATCGCAAAGTATACCCTTAATTTTAGCCTCTTCTATGCACTGTAATGATTTCAGATACATATTAATCTTATATATATTTTGAGAATTCTTATGAAAAATTTCTAAAACTTGCGAGGCTACATGTTTGCTAAAAAGATCTCTTATATTTTTTTGATTGCTTCGCGAATAATTTATATATAGTATATTTTCCATTGCGGGTATAATATGCCGTTCAAGAGATTGTTCTTTTTTTTCTAGTAGAGAAGAAAGCAATGAAATACTTTTCATTGATTGAATATCACCAATGCATTTGATAATGTTTTTTAAAAGGTTATGGTGTTTCTTTATATTTATTTTGAGAGTATGAGCTAATTTTTGCAATGGGCCTAAACAGTAAACTCCCTGTTGAATTAGCGCAGAAATAATGATAGGAGTGTTCTTATTCTTTTTTAGTTCTTGAATTAAAAAATTTGTGATTTTTTGGTTCTTAATATATCCAATGACTTTAATTGTTTCTATTTTTATTTTATGATTTGTATCTCTGGCTAGCTTTAAAAAAAGAGGGGCAATTGATTTTGTTTTGAGTTGAGACAATATATGGATGGCTTCTACTTTTTTAGGGATAGCTTTTGAGTTAACCATTTCCTTCAGACAAACATTGGCGATACGATTCCCTTCCCCACTTTTATGGGTTCGAAAAAGAGTGAGAATAGCAGAAGCTAAGACAGGTGGGCTAGCCTTTTGTCGGAAATATCCTATATTAGCAAAAATAAAACTAGGCTCTAATTTACCAATGCATTCGATGATGTCAGATTGTCTTTCTTCCGGCGAACTTGTATAGATGGCCTTTAATATGGGTAAAATTTCTTTAATTTTTGCTTCTGAGAAAAGATGCAGGCTTCCTTTAAATGCAATCCCTTTCATTTGAGTTATGTTTTTTGACATCTCTAGTAAAATTTCACGATTGTAGACTTTTTTAATATAGCTGAGTGAGAATAAAGCTGCTTCATCATTGTCTCCATAAATGGAAGCCAATAGAAGTTTCTTTGTAGCCTTTGTTATTTTTGAATCTACTTGAAGGTTTGAAAGCAAATTTGTTTGCGAACGGTCCGTATTTGAGGAAAGTGTGAGTGCGAGTTCATTAATATAGTATTTTTTAATTCGAAATGCTAAAAATATCCATAAAAAACCAATGCAAAATGCGGTTAGTGCAATGAAACGATGTGGTATGGTCAAGATAGATGCGACTAATAAAATGAAACCAGATAATACTGTGACAGTGGTATCAAATAAGCCATGTATAAAAATTCTTGATTGCCCTCGTATCTTTGATGGTATGGCTCCAAATAGTAAGTGAGTCGTTGTTTCGTAAGCTGAATAGTGTATGGTTTCATCAATAAAGCGAGCTATAATGGGAAAAATAGTACGTATGGGACTTAAGATATTACTGGCGACAGGGATAAAACTTCGGATAGTAAAAAGTAGGGCTCCAAAAGTAACGATTATAGAATGTAGACTGTAAGTAAAACCAACACCGAAATTCCGTAGGATAAAAGGAGTGACAAAAAACTGCAAAAGAGCACCGACTAAAGAAGCACTACCATTTAAGATGCCTAGAAAAGCTGATAAATCCTTCGGATTATCTGTGAACATCTCTTCCGCATATAAAAAAAAGAGCCAATCGACACTGTGTATAACGAGCCAAAGCGGTACGCTAATCAATGCCAAATATCGAATAAGAGGTGACTTCCAAATTTCTTGAATATTTTGCTTTGTACTTTCTTTTTTACCTTTTAATACTCTCTTTACGGCTATAGCATTTTTGGACCTTCCCAGTCTGGTAGAGATGGGTATAGTTAATAGCAGCAAAGATATCCATACATAAAATAGCTGATGATACTCAAACCAAAAAGAAGAAAGCCAAGTGAAAAGTCCGCCACAAATAGTACCAACGAGCCCTATAGCAGATAAATACGGGAAAAGTTTTTTCCCTTCTCTAGGTCCAAAGACATCGTTTAAGCAGGTCCAGAAGTGCATCTGAACAAAGAGAAAAATCATTTCATAATAGGCAAAAATAGCATAGGGTAACCAAGTATAGTTTTGAAAAAATTGGCTTCGCAAGAAAAATAGGGTGATTGCAAAAAAGGAGATAAGTCCGGTCAAAAAAGAGAAGCGCTGTAAACGTCTTTCTAAGAAAATATAAAGTAAAGAAGCTACGATAATGACTAAAGCATTGAAGATTATCGCAAATGGTAGGTTTATCGCCCCACTCTCTCTTATAAAAAAAGTATCATTTGCGATGCGTCCAATTCCTAGACTAAACATCAATACCCAAAGAAAAAAGGCAGGTATTAGAGCATTTTTCGCTTTTTTAAATAGGAATTTCTTTATTCGTAATAGCGTCATGAGCTTTTATGTGATTTCCAAAATATAATAAAATATAAAGTAAGGAAAAAAGTTTCTAAAGAAAAAGAAAGGGCAGATGATCGTAACACTGCCCAAACTGTGATGGGAATAATCAGAAACACATTCAAGCTGGAATAGAAAAAGAGTATTTTTATCTCCTTCATACCTCTGTTCAAAAACTTTTGATAAAGATGACCACGATGAGCACAGAAAATATTTTGCTTTTTTTTTAGTCGTAAAATAAGTGTAATGATTGCATCCAAATAAAATGGTACCCATGCTGTAAAAATGATCCCTGTGTCAAAAATATTAGGTCGAGGGGGGCCGCCCCCCACTCCATTATCGGGTAATAGATTAGTTGCTTTAACCATTTGACTGCTGAAAAGGGCAGCATAGCCAAGCATAAATCCTAAAAAATAAGACCCTCCATCGCCCATAAAAACATGAGCCCGGGGCCAATTCCAATATAGAAATGCTGATAGAGTACCGGCCAAGAGCAAGTAAGTCCAAAAGATCGTCTTAAATAGTGCAATTGCAGGATACAAGGAGGTTAGTTTTGGATTTTGGCTACTGATCAGTTCATAAAAGCCTAAATAGGCAGTTAGGCTCACTAAAATGGCAATCCACCAAGCCTGTAAGGCTGCTAGGCCATCTATCCCATCCATGAAATTAAAAAAATTGATACAACTGACTATCCAAAGCACTTGAAATACACGTACAGGCCATCCTGAAAAAGAAATACCAAAGAATGTGAGAGTGTTATCTAAACTGTAGAAACATAGGATAATACTGATTATAAACGAAATGACTAGGCGTATAACTGGAGATATGCTTTGATGATCATCAATAGTGCCAATAAACGCAAAAAATAGAGAGCCAATCACTATAGTTTGCGTTATAGGATTGGCTATTGGCCAAAAGAGAAAAATAAAGAAAATTATACAGGGTAAAAAAAGAGATATCCCTCCCCCTCGGGAGACGGTTCTCTTATGCGAAGAGCGTAAATTTGGGATATCAGAGATTAGATGGGGATGCCGTGCTAAATGACGGCAAATAAAAAAACAGCTTATGGCCGCACTAAAAACGAAAAATATTTGATAGTGGAAGGCGAATATAAGTTGTATCATAATATGTTCTTTTAGGGATTTTATACTATGGAATTTTTTGGTCTCTATACAGCAATACTAACTCCTTTTTGTGAGAATGGTCGACGGATAGACTTTCTTGCATATCAGCATTTGATTGATCGGCAAATTGAAGCCGGTGTGAATGGCATCGTGCCCTGTGGTACAACGGGAGAATCTCCCACTTTAAGCCATTTGGAGCATCGAGAATTGATTTCTCGTACAGTGGAATATGTGAATGGTAGAGTTTCTGTCATTGCAGGTACGGGGTCTAACTCCACAGAGGAGGCCATTTCCCTTACCCAAGCGGCTTGTAGCGATGGTGTAGATGCTGTAATGTTGGTTAGCCCCTATTATAATAAACCTACCCAAAAAGGTTTGCGAATGCACTTTTTGAAAATAGCGGAAGCGTCCAGTGTGCCTATTATGCTTTACAATATCCAAGGCCGGACAGGGGTGAATATTTCCATTGAAACGATGGAAGCTTTATCTAAACATGAGAAAATTCAAGCGGTGAAAGAGGCCAGTGGTAATCCTAATCAAATGGTCATGCTTCAAAAAAAATGTGGAGAAAAACTCAGTTGTTTATGTGGAGATGATAATATTACACCTGCATTCATGGGTTTGGGGGGGCAAGGGATCGTTTCTGTCGCTTCCAACATATATCCTCGCCAAATGTGTAAAATGGTACAGTGCTATGTGAAAGGTGATTTTACTAGTGGAAATAAAATCTTTTATGAGCTAGTTGATTTTATGAATGCACTTTTTTGGGAAACAAATCCCATTCCGGTAAAGGCAGCAGCTTTTTTGCGTGGCCTTTGTGAAGATTCCATTCGTTTGCCCCTGACCCCTTTCCCTGCAGATCTGCGTACACGTCTAGAAAAAATCATGCATAGCCTTGAAAAGATAGGGGAGAGGAAATGAATAAAAGCCTATGTTTACCCTTTGCGATAGTGGGTGCGGGTGGTCGTATGGGACGTACCATTATTTCTTTGTCGCAAGTATTCAATGATGGAGCCATGCTTTTATGCGGTGCTTTAGAAAGTAATCAGTCTTCTGATATAGGAAGGGATGCAGGAGAGGTGGCAGGTACAAAGACCCTAAGTGTTAAATTATCTTCTGAATATAATGAAGCTTTGAAGAATGCAAAGGTTGTGATTGATTTTTCTTCACCAGAAACCTCTATGGGTGTAGTGAACTATTGCCTAGAACAAAAGATTTCATGTGTAATTGGAACAACAGGTTTCACAGAAAGACAAAAAGAACTCATTTTTCAGGCTAGCCAAGATATACCGATCTTACTTGCTTCTAATATGTCTTTGGGTGTGAGTTTATTATCACACCTTGTTAAACAAAGTGTTCGTTTTTTAGGTCCAGAGTATGATGTAGAAATTTCTGAAATTCATCATCGTTATAAAAAAGATGCCCCTTCGGGAACAGCCCTGTCCCTTTGCGATGCTTTGAATATAAATCCTTCTACCGCCACTGATTATGAAATAAAACATGGTCGGCAAGGGAATGTGGGAGAGCGTTCTAAAAGAGAGCTTGGTGTCCATGCTTTACGAGGAGGTGATGTGGTGGGAGATCATACAGTTTATTTTATGGGCGATGGGGAGCGCATTGAACTGACTCATAGGGCTTCTTCTCGAAGTGCTTTTGGTATGGGTGCTTTACGTGCTGGTAAGTTTTTTGCTGAGGAAGAGAGACAAGCAAAAATGTACACTCTAAACGATATTTTAGGATTAACCGGTGCTTTTTGAACATTCTAAAGATATTGATTTCTGGAGTATTCTGCTTTTTGTTATAGATATTGGCATTGTTTATTTTCTCTTTTATCGCATACTTCTTTTACTTAGTCGTACACGGGGTATACAACTCTTGTTAGGTGTTGTTTTTCTGTTTTTAGCTGATATACTTTCGCGCTATCTAAACTTAGCAGTGTTATCTTGGCTGGTAAATAACATTTCGACTTACTTTGTTATTGGCGTAATTATATTGATTCAACCTGAGCTTCGACGCCTAGCTTCTGGCTTGGGTCAGTCTAGTTTTTTCCAATGGATTTATTCGACTCGTACTGTGCCTGTGATAGAGTTAGTGAATGCTGCCTCTAGCATGGCAGAGAAACGTATTGGTTCTATCGTGGTGATATTACGAAGAATTCGTCCTGAAAATATTATTTCTCAAGCTGTTTCGCTAGATGCAGAAATATCTTTTGAATTAATTGAAACGATCTTTTCTAACCGTTCTCCTCTCCATGATGGAGCTGTTATAGTTGAAGGGAATAGAATTGTAGCAGCTTCTTGTTATCTTCCTCTTTCTCAATCCCCTAAACTAAAAAAGACCCATGGATCACGTCACCGAGCAGGTCTTGGCATATCGGAGGAGACAGATGCTATCGTTGTTGTTACTTCAGAAGAAAGTGGGAAAATAGTTGTTATGGTGAAAGGGAACATTTTTCATCCTAAGGGAAAAGAGATGGCGCCTTTTTTAGAGAGCCTACTATCCAAAAAAGGATGAAAATGGATTACAAAAATAGTTTTTTAATAAGCCTCTACGAAGATAAATTATTATGCAGCATAAAATAAAAATACCCAAAGAATTTTCTCTTGTATCAGAAAAAGAGAGTGCGAGTAATATTCCGTTATCTTTCAGGAATAGAATTTTTTCTTCACTCAAGAAAAATGGAACAAGTAAAATAGTTAGTTTGTTTCTTACATTAATTTTATATTTTTATGTGCGAGATGCTTCTACTCTGACGCGTTCGATTCAGGTACCCGTAATTCAGCCGGAAATACCTTCAGAATTTATTTTTTCTCGCAAATTACCTCCCTTTATGGCTGTAAAATTTACAGGCAAAGCAGAAAAAATGGATTTTGACACATCGGATTTCCGCCTTTTGATTAAAAACCCTAATCCTTTGCCCGGTTCAAATTTATATATTGTAAGTCTTTATCCGGACCCTCCTAGTGGTGTTACTGTCTATTATACAAAAGAGTTACAACTCTTTATAGATCGTTTTTTTTTACGGGAATTAAGTGTTATACCTAAAATCACACTCCATTCCATTAAGGGATATGAGATAGGTTATGTAATTCAATCTCCACGAACAGTTATATTAAAAGGGCCTTATGAAACCATAGCTGCGATGACACATGTAGAAACAGAAGAGTTGCGTATAAAAGAAAGAAATGATACGATATCTCGTCGAGTTCTTATTAATAACTTACCTGATTTTGTTAGCTTTGCTCCTAATCAACCATTTCAAGTGGAGTTGAGTGTAAATATCCTGCCTATTGCTAACAGCAATTACACTGTAGTAAAAAATATTCCTGTTCGCTGTATAAATAAAATACCGGGCATTCAAATGCAAGTTTCAGGAGAATCACGCGTCAGTTTTTACATGAGTCAAGAAGCCGGGAAGTTGAGAAGAGCGAAGCTTCCTGCTTATGTGTACTGTCCCATTTTTTTTGATAATGAAACAAAGTCATTGCGGCCATCATTTTTATTACAAAATCAGCCTGTATTTTCTGTGGGTCAACTAGGGGTAGAGAATGTACAACTATTAAAAATAGAGCCTTCCTTTGTTAATTTACAGTTTACGTGGGTAGGAGAATAATAGGTTATGAGTCGTGGTGTGTGATGATTGTAGGTTTGGGCAGTGATATTGTAGAGAACGAACGCATAGAAGAGCTGTATAATAAACATAAAGAAAAATTTTTAAAACGTATTTTCACAAAAAATGAAATTGATTATGCTTTAGGTCATAGCAATCCCATACCCTATCTGGCCTCTCGATTTGCCGTAAAGGAAGCTACCGTTAAAGCTTTAAATTTACAAGGGTTTTCTGGCTTTAGTTGGAAGGACATTGAGGTTTGCGGAAAAAATTTTGGGAAAAAAACTCTTTCTTTTCATAGAAAAGCTTTGGAACTCACAAGAGAAAAGAAAGTAACTAATCAACAAATTTCGTTGTCTCATTGTGACCATTTTAGTATGGCCGTAGTTATTTTAGAATCAGAATAAACTTAGAAACCCTTGAGAATGACTATGAAGACACAACGGTCACTTTCTGTGAAACAAGATTATTGTGATTTGATTTCTCACGAGGCCTCTTTATTGAAATACGATCTAATTGGTTTTAGCTCTCTAGAATTAAATGATGAAGATAAATTAAATCTGACTGCCTTTGCAAATGAAAATTCAGATGGAGACATGTCATGGTATGGGCAGCATCTTGATTTGCGTTTAAATCCTAAAGGAACTCACACAGAAGCTAAGGGGGCTGTGGTTTTGGGAGTTTATTATCGTAGTACGAAAGGAGAAGAAGTTCTTAGCAAGGCAAAGATACGTATTGCTCGTTATGCTCATGGCAGAGACTATCATCGTGTTCTACGTAAAAAAGGTAAGATACTAATAAAGAATCTAAAAAAGAAAATTCCTCATATTACCGGTCGTGTGTGTGTTGACTCTGCTCCTATACCTGAAAAAATACTAGGACGCATGGCAGGTTTAGGTTGGCAGGGTAAGAATACAAATCTGATTCACCCTATACTTGGTTCTTATTTTTTTTTGAGTGTTCTTGTGGTAAATTTGGAATTTTTGAATACGCCAGAAGTCCTAGATCACTGTAGAAATTGTCGTTTATGTGTAGATGCCTGCCCTACATCTGCCTTAAATTCTGAACCTCCCTATGGAATCGATGCAAACAGATGTATATCGTATTTAACAATAGAAAAAAAGAAAGAGATTTCTAGTCAATGGGGAGAAATGCTTTCTGGTTGGGCTTTTGGTTGTGATATTTGTCAAGAGGTTTGTCCTTACAATCGTAATCGAAATATTAGAGAACGTGATACTTCAGAAGAAAATTTTCAAATCCAAGATCGTATTTCATCTCTTATGCAAAGCGGTGAATTATCAGAAGAAATAGAATGGGGGGTGTGGAGTTCGGGAAGTCCGTTAAAAAGAGTCTCGAAGGATAAAATAGAATCTAATATTGCTTTAGCTAAAAAATAAATTATCGATCTGTACCCTCTATTTCTTATATGTTATAGTAGCCTAGTATAACTAGACTATGGGAAGGATTATAAAATTGAATACGAGATAGATAGCTCTCTTGTCGCGAAAGCAAGAAATCGCTACAAATAAATAACATGAGTAAATTTTATTATGATATTAGAATTAGCAAAATGCTTTGTTGCATAAACTATAATAACAAGAAAAAAACCTTGTGCCTTTAGGCCGTTAAGTGAATATTTTCATACAAATGGGGTATTGTACGGTGAAAAAAATCAACTAGTGTAACTACAATCAAGAACTCATCAACCGGGGTAGCATAACCCTTTGGTTTCCTAAAAAATTTAAGAGCTATTGATATAGCCAGAGAAGAAAAAAGTTAAAAAAAAGGGGCTCCTTTCACTTATTCTGTTACAGCCATAGAACTCTGTAGCTTACTCCGCTTTCGCTTTTCTCGGCAGAGGGCCCATGCACTCTGCACCTCTCGAACCATAAAGGCTTTGCTTGGAGGAGGATACAGCATGAAATTTTAATTTTTGGGCAGTATCAATATCTATATTTGTGAAAATAATATTGTGAAAATAGTATTACAGTACAGAATTTTATGTTTACATTGGCTAACTTGCGTCCAGCAGGGAAATTTATACCAGATAAGCTTAGCATATGTTCACCTTTTTGATGGGATTTACAACAAAATCACGATCACTCTATAAAAAAATATGGTATCTTAAATTTTGATTGCCTACCTAAAGAGACATAATATACAGCGCACAAGAGTATGGCGGTTTCTATTTTTTCGATAAAGACTGATTATCAAGAGCACACTAACAAAAGTTCACATGTCCCTTCTTGATAGATTAGTGGTAGGGTTCACGGTTGTCTATTCTAAAAGAAAAAGAAGTTCGTTCTTATCTTTTTTTATCAGTTGGTTTTCTTTTTTTAGGTATGGGTCTGGTCGTTGTTTTACGTTCTACGTCTTTATTTTGGCAAGGAGACATTATCAAAGAAATCAAAATCAAAGGGCAAAGCTATCGCACAAGGGAAGAAATTCTCCAGCGTTTACAATGGGATAAAAATGAAACACATCTACCAAATCATTTGGATAAACTTCGTTTTGCACTATTTTCCGATCCGGTTATTTTGGATGCCTCTTTTCATCAAAAGGGTTCTGTTTTGTTTGTGAATATAGTTGAAAGGAAATGTATAGCCCTCATTGCAATGAAGAATAATCAACGAATCCATGATATGGATACAGAAGGTCGCATTCTTTCTGCTGATAAAGAGTTACCCCGTTGTAAAAATGTTCCTTTAGTTCGTAGTGACTTTGAAAAAATAGAAGACGGTATTGTGGGTGATAAAAATATAAAGCGATTAATTATGGTGTTAGTAAAGATAAAAAATGCATACCCTTCTTTGCTTACGCGTTTTTCTGAAGTGCGTTTGAATAGCGGAGGAGGATTAACATTTTTATTATCTCATTCCGCTATTCGTGTGGATGTACCCACGAGTATGGAAATGATTACAATCCGTCGATTGTATGCATCTGTTGCTTATCTTTTGAGTCAAAAAATAAAACGAGGATTGGTTGATTTGCGTGGTTCGGAGGCTGTTTTATATAGTGGCTTATGAAAGATATTTATTGTGCAGTTGATATTGGCTCTAGCATGTGTCATGCCATCGTTGGACGTTTTGGCGCAAATAACTTAGGACCTTCCATTGAAATTCTAGGTACAGGCTCTTCTCTTTCTCAGGGCGTGAAAGGCGGTTCCATCATAAATATTGAATCTGTTTCGCAATCTATATCAGAGGCGATGCATGAGGCAGAACTCATGTCTGGTATCATCATTGAAGAGGCCGGTGTTAACATTAGTGGCAAGCATTTACATAGTGATAATTCTCGTGGAGTGGTTGCCATCACAAATAAGGAGCGGACGGTTTCTCCTTCTGATGTGTTGCGAGTTATTGAAGGGGCCCAAAATATTCGTATCCAAGCTGATCAAGATATTATTCACGTTCTTTCGCGTGAATTTCATTTAGATGAGCAAAGTGGTATACGTGACCCTGTGGGAATGAGTGGTATTCGACTTGAGGCCGAAGTGCACATTGTGACGGCTGGTATAACTGCCTTAACAAACCTCCATAAAGCGATCAAAACAAGTGGTCTTTCCATTTCTGCTGGCATTATGAGTTCTCTTGCATCTGCTGAGGCTTTACTTTTACCAGAAGAAAAAGATTTGGGGATTGCTCTAGTGGACATTGGTAGTGGGGTAACAGACTTGATTTTGTATGCGGATGGAGGGGTTTGTTATTCAAGCGTCCTTCCCATTGGAGGAATGCATGTGACACAAGATCTTTCTATTGGTTTAAAGGTGCCTGTGGAAGTGGCTGAATTTTTAAAGAAAAATTATGCGGCAGCTAGTGCTAACATAGTTGATCCTACAGAAAAGATTGAACTACCTACTCCAAATAGTCGTTCCACAAAGTATGCACTTCGTCAGCAAATTGCCGGCATTTGCGAAGCTCGGTTGCGAGAAATTTTTGAAATGGTTGATGCCCAGTTTGTGCGATCAAATCAAAAGTCATCCCTTACAGGTGGAGTTATTCTGGCTGGTGGTAGCGTACTAATGGAAGGGATAGAAGAGCTTGCCGAGGAAGTTTTAGGTTTGAGTGTTTCCACTCGTGTCCCACGTGGGGTAGATGGCTTTACTGATCGTGTGAATACACCTGAATTTGCCACGGGAGTTGGAATATTACATTATATGAATCGTATGAATGTACAGAAGCTATCGCGCAATAGGAGTAAGCAAACTGATAATTATTTTATCCCAAAGCAGGGTGTTTTCGGGCGTATCAAGAATTGGTTATCAGCTAATATATAAATGGCTATTTCACGGAGAAACAAAAATGTTAGAATTTATTGAACAAAAGCATTCACCTACGCAAATCAAGGTGATCGGAGTTGGTGGAGCGGGGATGAATGCCGTTAACCGTATGATCACATCTGATTTTAAGGGTGTAGATTTTATTGCAGTGAATACAGACGAACAGGTTCTTAGGCGTTCTGCAGCCTCTTCTTGTATTTCTATAGGTCAAGAGACTACAAAAGGTATGGGAGCAGGTGGTGATCCAGAAATAGGGTATAAATCTGCCATAGAAGATAAAGAGCGTTTAGCTCAGGCATTGCGTGGAAATGATTTAGTTTTTATTACTGCCGGGATGGGTGGAGGCACAGGTACAGGTGCGACACCAATTGTGGCTGAAATAGCACGAAGCACCGGAGCGTTAGTGATAGGTGTTGTGACCATGCCTTTTAGAATGGAAGGAACTCGTCGCATGAGTTTTGCTGAAAATGGTTTGAAAGCTTTACGCAATAAGGTAGATACTTTGATTACAATCAAAAATGATTCTATATTCAAAGTAATCGATCAGAAAACTCCTGTGGATACAGCTTTTCGTATGGTGGATGATATTTTGCTAAATGCTGTTCGGGGGATTGCAGATCTTATCAATACCGCCGGCCTTGTGAATGTAGACTTTGCAGATGTACGTTCTATTATGGGGGAAACAGGTGATGCTGTGATGGGTGCCGGTGAAGGATTTGGAGAAGATCGTGCAAAAATGGCGGTGGATCAAGCTATACATAACTCCTTGTTGGAAGATAGTGGAATTGAAGGAGCGACCGCTGTGTTGATTAATGTTTGTGGCGGAGAAGATCTTGGTATATTTGAATTGAAAGATGTTGCCGAACTGGTCACTCACCATGTGGACCCGCAGGCAAATATTATTATTGGTCTGACTATTGATCCTTCCTTAGGGGAGCGTCTTCGTGTTGTTGTGATTGCCACAGGCTTTCATGCCAGAAGAAAAAGTAAGCAACAACAACATGAGCCACTAGTTGCGGCTGTGGGAACACAAAATGTTTCTCAATGGTTAGATTATGGTAAAAAAGAAAATGACAATAATATGGAAAATCCATTTTCGTCGATGCATCAAGGAGAGACAGTATTACATCCCCCCGTTGAACAAAAATCAGACTCACTGCATAACATCTCTCCGGAAGAGTATGTTGCGTTACAAAGTTCTTTAGATAAAAATGAAAAAGATGTAAAGAAAGAGCCGAAAAAAAAAATTAGTCTAAAAGATATTGATATCCCAGCCTTTTTGCGCCGGCAGAAATAAACGAAAGCGAATTGTTAGATTTTTTGTGATGATCCTTTTCCCTTTCCCTTATAGTCAGTATTTTTCCACGATAAACGAATCATCACAAGGCTGGCTATTGAGCCTGCTATCACGAAAGAATATAGTACGATAATGCGTACAAAAGAAAAATACTGATGACCGTAGCGAGCTACAAAGGTGGAAAATATTTCTAGAAAAGCTAATCCAAACAAAAGAATAGAAAAATAACGACTCCAAGGTGCATTTATAGAGAGAGAACGCAAGAAGTGTGTAATAATAAAAATCAGTATACCATAGGCGATTGTGTGAGCACAGGCGATTTCTATGAGACCATAAAAGGATCGCTTGTTTTGAAATGTGGTATATGCAAAAGAATCTCCTAATATTTCTTTTGTTTTTTCTACTCCCTTATAGTAACTTAGGGTATCGTGGTAACCTAAGCCCACTTTGTACTTGTATAAAATGAAACCACTCATAAACTGAATTAGAGTCAAAAGAGAAAAACTGACTATAAGTAAACGGGAGGGCATATTCAATGTAGAATAATTTTATCGTTAAACAGAATCATTTTTTTACTTCTTGAGTTTATTTGCTTTTTTTGGAAATAGAAGTAGAGATGGAAGTGGAAGTAAACAAATCAGTAAAAAAATAATTAGCGATATTAAAAAAACATGCAAAATTATTCCAGAGATTAGAGTGATAATAGAAAAAAAAGTCCAAAAATATGTGAGCAATTTTGCCATAGGATAAGTAATGATCACGAGAAATAAAAGAGTGAAAAGATAAGATTTTTCTTTTTGGGAAAATGGCATTTGATAGAGTACCCCACTTAGAAAAATAAATGCCATAGTAAAGAGTAATGAGTCTATGTGTAGACTTTCAATTGCAGCAATCGGTCCCTTTTCTCCAAACTCTGTGAGTTTATGTAATTCTTTAGATATACTAGTGGGAGTTATGCCTAGAGTAAGCCATTCACGTATGCCATAGATCACTACAAACAAAAAAAGAAAAAGTAAACCAAAGAGCAGAATATTTCGTGGCCCGTCTTTGTTTTGCACGCTACCAGTAACGAAAAAACGCATAGTTTATTCGTTACGTATATGGATTTTATGTAAAAGTAGAACTTTTTCGGTCGCCTTTATGACAGCCCTCCGTGTAAAGGTTGCTCCACTCAGGGCATCGACACCTTTGTGTAAAGGTGACTGTTGAAGTCCGTTGGAAATTCTTTGCCCATAAAACTGCTTCAGCCATTTTTTAGGTGCTCTATATTCTGCTGGTTCATGAAAAGCAACAGTTTCAATTTTTTGAACCCGCCCTTGGGTGTCTAAAATGAAAAAAAGGATTTGTCCTTTGCTCCTCACAATATGCCTATCAAAATATCCGCATCTAAACTTAGAAGTTGAAACTGGTTGTGGAGTATAAAAAGTGTGTATGAGTCCCATTTCATCAGGCGAATGATAAATAGGAGAGTAGCCCTCCAGAAGGGCCTTGCGTTTTTGTTTCGTTAAATAATATGCCTTAGAGGAGATTTGTTTGGCTTTTGGCCATGTGTTTTTCAAAACAAATTGGACACTTTCGGGTAAATGAGCGATTTCTGCTTGTAGCGGAAGACACGTAAAATGGATACTAATCAACGAAATAGCCAACGAAAAGCCCAGCAACTGCCTTGTTTTGAGACTGATTCTCATTCTCAAACAGAGAGTTTTTCCTTTCCGTTTGTGTCAAGTCAGACTTTGATATTATTATTCTAAATACAAATTCCGTAGTGCACATACAAAAAATAGGAGTGTCGTTTTTCGATTACCCAACTAGAATAGTTGGGTATAATAGAGTTGTTGTAAAAGTCTGGTCTGAGTGTGTGGGTCGCCCACAAATTTTGTGTAGTCCACATTGATTTTATAGAGAAAGAATATATGACGCCTCGTCTTTTTCGCGCCCTTAAAACCGAGGGCTTTGCTCTAGCTTTGCCTTGGCAAAGCCTTCCAACGCAAAGCTCTCCACAAAAGCCTTCCGCGAACGTCTAGCACGAACGGCTTCTCTCCTGGTTAAAGTAAACCAGAGTCGTCTGTGGATAAAAGTAAGATAGAGTCGTGGATAAAAACAAGCTTCGCCTGTTTTTACGATGGAAGCGGCGATTCTGGAAGGGTACGGAAGAAGGCCCTTTGTGTAGGGGCATTTTTTGTGAGGCTTACATTCACGGGCTTTGGATAGGAGAGGCGAAGCCTTCTAACGCAAAGCTTTCCAAGCAACCCTACCAATGTAAAGCCTATCAAGATAACCTCCCAGCTTGACTTGTTTCCCACGTGGAGCCTCGCCTTTTTTCGCGCCCTTAAAACCGAGGGCTTTGCTCTAGCTTTGCCTTGGCAAAGCCTTTCAATAGTAAAGCTTTCCACAAAAGCCTTCCGCGAACGTCTAGCACGAACGGCTTCTCTCCTGGTTAAAGTAAACCAGAGTCGTCTGTGGATAAAAGTAAGATAGAGTCGTGGATAAAAACAAGCTTCGCCTGTTTTTACGATAGAAGCGGCGATTCTGGAAGGGTACGGAAGAAGGTCCTTTGTGTAGGGGCATTTTTTGTGAGGCTTACATTCACGGGCTTTGGATAGGAGAGGCGAAGCCTTCTAACGCAAAGCTTTCCAAGCAACTCTACCAATGTAAAGCCTATCAAGATAACCTCCCAGCTTGACTTGTTTCCCACGTGGAGCCCTCGCCTTTTTTCGCGCCCTTAAAACCGAGGGCTTTGCTCTAGCTTTGCCTTGGCAAAGCCTTTCAATAGTAAAGCTTTCCACAAAAGCCTTCCGCGAACGTCTAGCACGAACGGCTTCTCTCCTCGTTAAAGTAAGCCAGAGTTTGTGGATAAAAACAAGCTTCGCTTATTTTTGCGATTGAAGCGGCGATTCTGGAAGGGTACGGAAGAAGGTCCTTTGTGTAGGGGCATTTTTTGTGAGGCTTACATTCACGGGCTTTGGATAGGAGAGGCGAAGCCTTCTAACGCAAAGCTTTCCAAGCAACTCTACCAATGTAAAGCCTATCAAGATAACCTCCCAGCTTGACTTGTTTCCCACGTGGAGCCCTCGCCTTTTTTCGCGCCCTTAAAATCGAGTGCTTTGCTTCAGCAAAGCTTTCCATAGAACGTATTCTTCTCACGACAAAGCCTTCCAGCAGCAAAGCTTTCATTCACACCAAGACTTCCCATAGAACGTATTCTTTCCACCACGCCGCATTCTTCTCACCACGCCGCATTCTTCTCACCACGCCGCATTCTTCTCACCACGCCGTATTCTTCCCACCCCGACGTGTTCTTCCCACCCCGCCGCATTCTTCCCACCACGATGTATTCTTCCCACCACGACGCATTCTTTCCACCCCGACGTATTCTTCCCACCACGCCGCATTCCTACCACGAACGCCTCCCACCATGAGCAACCCCCCCAACCTCGCTCATTTCCCACGTGAAGCCTCGCCTTTTTTCGCGCCCTTAAAAATCGCGGGCTTTGCTCCAGCAAAGCTTACCACGAATACCTCCCAACATTTCGCTCCCGCCTCGCCTTTTCGCGCCCTTAAAATCAGGAGCTTTGCCTCAGCAAAGCCTTCCAATAGAACAACGCTACCAACGCAAATCTTCCCAAGTAAACCTCCCCAGCTTCGCCTTCTTCCGATGTGGAGCCTCGCCTTTTCGCGCCCTTAAAAATCGGGGCTTTGCTTCAGCAAAGCTCTCCATAAAGAACGTCTTCTTCCCAAGAGAGCCTCTCAGCTTCGCTAGTTTCCCATATGGAGCCTTGCTTTTTTCGCGCGCTTAAAATCGCTAGCTTTGCCTCAGCAAAGCTTCCTCTGGTAAGTTCCCTTTAGGTAACCCCACCACGATGCATTCTTCCCACCCCGCCGCATTCTTCCCACCACGATGTATTCTTCCCACCACGACGCATTCTTTCCATCCCGACGTATTCTTCCCACCACGCCGCATTCCTACCACAGAACGCCTCCCACTATGAGCAACCCTCCCAACCTCGCTCATTTCCCACGTGAAGCCTCGCCTTTTTTCGCGCCCTTAAAATCGCTGGCTTTGCTTCAGCAAAGCTTACCACGAATACCTCCCAACATTTTGTCCCCGCCTCATCTTTTTTCGCGCCCTTAAAATCGCTAGCTTTGCCTCAGCAAAGCTTTCCATAGAACGTATTCTTCTCACGACAAAGCCTTCCAGCAGCAAAGCTTTCATTCCCACCAAGACTTCCCATAGAACGCATTCTTCCCACCACGACGTATTCTTCCCACCACGATGCATTCTTCTCACCACGATGCATTCTTCCCACCACGACGTATTCTTCCCACCACGCCGCATTCCTACCACGAACGCCTCCCACCATGAGCAACCCCCCCAGCTTCGCTTGTTTCCCATGTGAAGCCTTGCCTTTTTCGCGCCCTTAAAACCGATGGCTTTGCTCCAGCAAAGCTTTCCATAGAACGTATTCTTCTCACGACAAAGCCTTCCAGCAGCAAAGCTTTCTTTCATATGAAAACTTCCCAACCAAATCCCCCTTTAGGTAACCCCACCACGATGCATTCTTCTCACCACGACGTATTCTTCTCACCACGATGCATTCTTCCCACCACGAGGCACTCTTCCCACCACGACGCATTCTTCCCACCACGATGCATTCTTCCCACCACGATGCATTCTTCTCACCACGATGCATTCTTCTCACCACGACGTATTCTTCCCACCACGATGCATTCTTCCCACCACGATGCATTCTTCTCACCACGATGCATTCTTCCCCAGCAAGCCTCCCAGCCTTGCTTTTTTCGCGCCCTTAAAATCGGGGGCTTTGCTCCAGCAAAGCTCTCCATAAAAAACATCTTCTTCCCCAGCAAGCCTCCCAGCCTCGCTTTTTTCGCGCCCTCAAAATCGCTAGCTTTGCCTCAGCAAAGCTCTCCATAAAAAACATCTTCTTCCCCAGTAAGCCTCCCAGCCTCGCTTTTTTCGCGCGCTTAAAATCGCTAGCTTTGCCTCAGCAAAGCTTTCCACGAACACCTCCCAACATTTCGCACCAGCCTTGCCTTTTTCGCGCCCTCAAAATCGCTAGCTTTGCCTCAGCAAAGCTTTCCACGAACACCTCCCAACATTTCGCACCAGCCTTGCTTTTTTCACGCGCTTAAAATCGCTAGCTTTGCCTCAGTAAAGCTTTCCACATCTTCTTCCCCAGCTTCGCTTGTTTCCCATGTGAAGCCTTGCCTTTTTCGCGCCCTTAAAGTCGTGGGCTTTGCTCCAGCAAAGCTTTCCATAAAACTTTCCAATCGCAAATCTTCCCAAGATAACCTCCCAGCTTCGCTTGTTTTCCACGTGGCAGCCTTGCTTTTTTCGCGCCCTTAAAATCGCTAGCTTTGCCTCAGCAAAGCTTTCTTCACAAAGCTTCCTTTAGGTAACCCCACCACGACGCAAATCTTCCCCAGTAAGCCTCCCAGCCTCGCTTTTTTCGCGCGCTTAAAATCGCTAGCTTTGCCTCAGCAAAGCTTTCCACGAACACCTCCCAACATTTCGCACCAGCCTTGCCTTTTTCGCGCCCTCAAAATCGCTAGCTTTGCCTCAGCAAAGCTTTCCACGAACACCTCCCAACATTTCGCACCAGCCTTGCTTTTTTCACGCGCTTAAAATCGCTAGCTTTGCCTCAGTAAAGCTTTCCATAAAAAACATCTTCTTCCCCAGCTTCGCTTGTTTCCCATGTGAAGCCTTGCCTTTTTCGCGCCCTTAAAGTCGTGGGCTTTGCTCCAGCAAAGCTTTCCATAAAACTTTCCAATCGCAAATCTTCCCAAGATAACCTCCCAGCTTCGCTTGTTTTCCACGTGGCAGCCTTGCTTTTTTCGCGCCCTTAAAATCGCTAGCTTTGCCTCAGCAAAGCTTTCTTCACAAAGCTTCCTTTAGGTAACCCCACCACGACGCAAATCTTCCCAAGAGAACCTCCCAGCTTCGCTTGTTTTCCACGTGGCAGCCTTGCTTTTTTCGCGCCCTTAAAATCGCTAGCTTTGCCTCAGCAAAGCTTTCTTCACAAAGCTTCCTTTAGGTAACCCCACCACGACGCAAATCTTCCCAAGAGAACCTCCCCAACCTCGCTTGTTTCCCACGAGGAGCCTCGCCTTTTTCGCGCCCTTAAAATCGAGTGCTTTGCTTCAGCAAAGCTTTCCATAGAACGTATTCTTCTCACGACAAAGCCTTCCAGCAGCAAAGCTTTCTTTCATATGAAAACTTCCCAACCAAAACTCCCTTTAGGTAACCCCACCACGACGTATTCTTCCCACCACGCCGCATTCTTCCCACCACGATGCATTCTTCCCACCACGAGGCACTCTTCCCACCACGACGCATTCTTCCCACCACGACGCATTCTTCCCACCACGATGCATTCTTCCCACCACGATGCATTCTTCTCACCACGATGCATTCTTCTCACCACGACGTATTCTTCCCACCACGATGCATTCTTCCCACCACGATGCATTCTTCTCACCACGATGCATTCTTCTCACCACGACGCACTCTTCTCACCACGATGCATTCTTCCCACAAAAATCTAGCAATTTTTATCTAAAATTAGTTTGACCCTGAGAGCAGCTAGAATACAATACACCCATTGATGGTTATTCGCCAAAATATCCCAAAGCTCTGTCATGTGAGGAGCAAGCTGTGAACAGGGTGTGTGGCGAAAAACATAGATATAGCATAGATCTACCTTGGAGGATTTTATGAACATATTAGCCGGTACAGAGAAATATATATCAGTGATTTATAATCAAATGTTTGCAGGGAAGCGCAACGCCCGACAGGGCCTTTCCGTGGTGACTCCTGCGAGCAAGAAAGCAGTCCGGAAAATAGTTCCCAAGAAGAGCCAACGCCTCTCACTCCTCTCGTCATCTTTTTCGGCTATTTGGGTCATACCCTTGTCTTTATGGCTCTTTTCTGCGGCTTGTAGTACAAAAGTCGTCCCTTGTAACGGAGATGCCACGGCTGATCCAGAGAATGACTGCCTTCCCTTGCCACCGGGAAATCTCGATATGGAAGACCTTGGTAGAGCAAATGGGGGTTACCGAGTGCATTGGGAGGATATGGAAGGGGCTGAAAAGTATGAAATGACTAAGCTTTGTCAAACAGCGAGAGTGAAACTCTCAAATATGAACTGGGGTCAAGGAAGTGACGAGAGTGTCAGGGGGAATAGTTATATGTTGGGTGTAATGAGCCCCGGACAAGTATGCTATATGCGAGTACGCACCTGCAATCAGTTTGGCTGTGGACGCTGGATAGAAGGAGAGTTCATAATAGGTCTCAAACCTCCCGAGTACCCCCGTCCGCGAGTGGGGGGTGTACCCCTAACTGCTGATCGCAATGGAGAGTATACTAGCGAGAACAACACCTTTCAAATCTTTTGGATTGGTGTCACTGACGCTAGCCTAACACACTACACCATCCAAGAGAGGGAGGGAGCTAGTGGAAGTTGGCAGGCGCCGGGTAATGGTGCTGGTAATAGTATTGGTAATATTCCTCTAGCCGATGCCACCACGTTAGCCGATGACTTCACTGGTGATTTAACGAGAGATTATGGGAAGAATTACTTCTTTCGGGTGAAATCCTGTGGGATAGAGGGTGGGGCAGAGGTCTGTGGCCCTTGGTCTTCAGTGAGGAAGCTTCTTCTGAGACTGCCGCCTCCTGCTAACTTTAGTACAAGCAGTACAATTTCGTATAGTGGAAACTATAGCCTAAGTTGGTCGGCTGGTACACCTTCTGCTGGTGTGTCTTCCGCTTCTTCTGTAGACCGTTACCAGATAGAAGAAATTACGGGTGGGGGAAACAACGGGTCTGCTACAGCTCTTACTTTTTCTTCTGCTTTGGGGAAAACATATGCAAAGCCTGTAGGCACGTACAGCTATAGGGTACGCTCCTGTGTTGCGGGAAGTATGGTGCCAAATATCACTTGTAGTGCTTGGAGTAGTACAAGGCTATTAGTCACTGTTCCCTCCCTACTCAAGGTCATCAATGTGGTGAGCGACGAAACGGGTGGCGTGTCTTCGGATGCGTCCTATACGATTTCATGGAATGCCGTTACTGGTGCAAGTCAGTATGAAATCACAGAAAGCATAGGCGGTGTTGCCCAAGCTCCGGTGAAAGTGAGCCAAGCAAGCCAAAACTACACAGGCAAAGTATATGGGAAGAGCTACTCCTACACAGTCAGGGCCTGTGCTGGCAGTAATTGTGGCCTTGCCTCTAGCTCCGTGTCCGTGGAAGTAAAGCTTTCTGCACCCTCTATCATCAGCCCGATAACCGCGTCTCCCTCAGGCAATTATACGGTGAGTTGGCAAGGTGTGACCCATGCCGATAGCTACGATTGGCAAGAGGCTTCTTCTTCTGGAGCCTCTTTCTCTGCTTGGAGTACGGCAACTAAAACGAGTAATTCCCAATCGGGTGTTTCTTCGTTAAGTTACACCTCGCAACCCTCCGGTTCTACTTTTCGCTATCGCGTACGAGCCTGTAAAGATGTCAGTAGCTCCCGGGCAGTTAGGGATTGTGGAGAGTATTCCTCTCCTCAGTCCGTTAGTATTGGTACTATAGGTCAGGTAAGCAGCCTATCTACAGATGAAACAAATGGCGTATCTTCGGATGCGTCCTATACGATTTCATGGAATGCCGTTACTGGTGCAAGTCAGTATGAAATCACAGAAGTAATAGACGGTGTTGCCCAAACCACCCTGTCCACGCTTGCGGCGTCGGCCACCCCACCAGGCCAAGAAAGCAAAATCTACACGGGCAAAGCATATGGGAAGACCTACTCCTACACGGTCAAGGCCTGTGCTGGCAGCAATTGTGGTCCTGCCTCTAGCTCCGTGTCTGTGGAAGTAAAACTTCCCGCCCCCACAAATCTGCAGGCGAGTGTGCCTTCTTCTGATGATGGCAACTATACGATTAGCTGGGACGCCGTGGCCGGCGCTGTGGGCGGCTACAAGCTAGAAGAAAGTCAAGACGGTGGAGCTACTTGGAACTATGTTATGTTGACGAGCGACACGTCGGTTGTTAGTCATGTGTTTTCAAACCAAGCTGGAGAAAAGGGCTACGCCTATCGTGTGCGTGCCTGTGCTGTTGTTTCTGGTTGCCAAGAAGGCGATCCTGAAAGCTCAGACTGGACGACAAGTGCGAATAACCATCTGGTGCGAGTGAATTATCCCGTCCCAACGGGAGTGAAGATTACGGATACGGGCGCAAGTGCGCCTATAATGACAGATATAGATGGGAGCTATGACGTACGTTGGACCGCAATGCCCCATGCCCATAGCTATAAAATAAGGGTCACTGCGAGTGGACAAAAAAAAGACGGCACACCCTATGCTGATGTAATTATAAGCTATAATACCTCTAGCTCTACCACCCCTAACTCTCCTCTCTACTCTTTTTCTTCGCGGCCAGGGCACCGTGATTATTCGTATGAAGTAAGCGCCTGTAACGCAGAGGGCGGTTGTGGAGCCGCCTCTACTCGAATAGGGGTAACGGTCACCCTTCCGTCCGTGACAATGCTCGCAAGCGATGAGAGCCCCTCCTATGACGGCACTTATTCTGTCAGTTGGGACTCAGTCTTGGCTGGCTATGACAGTACGCATAGCTATCATCTAGAAGAAAGGGTTCCTGTTCCTGGTGGCGCTGTAACAACTTGGCGGAATATAGACGCAACAGGTGCGGCTGAGAGAAATGGTCGCGTTCATGTTGGCGTGAACCTCGGGGCTACGGCGCTCAAGGGCAATTATAACTATCGCGTGAGGGCCTGTAGCGACGTGGGTTGCGCGCCTCGCCTTCCTGTCGCTGATTATCTTGGTGTGAACTTTCAGTCATTGGGCGCTCCCACAAATCTGCAGGCGGATGTAGCTTCTTCTGATGATGGCAACTATACGATTAGCTGGGACGTCGTGGCCGACGCTGTGGGCGGCTACCTTCTAGAAGAAAGTCAAGACGGCGGAGCTACTTGGAACCCTGTTATGTTGACGAGCGACACGTCGGTTGTTAGTCATATGTTTTCAAACCAAGCTGGAGAAAAGGGGTACGCCTATCGCGTGCGCGCCTGTGCTGTTGTTTCTGGTTGCAGTGCAAGCGATCCTGAAAGCTCAGACTGGACGACAAGTGCGAATAACCATCTGGTGCGAGTGAATTATCTTGTCCCAATGGGAGTGAAGATTACGGATACGGGCGCAAGTGCGCCTATAACGACAGATATAGATGGGAGCTATGATGTAAGTTGGACCGCAATGCCCCATGCCCATAGCTATAAAATAAGGTCCACTGCGAGTGGCGAAAAAAAAGACGGCACGTCCTATCCTGACGTAATTATAAGCTATAATACCTCTAGCTCTACCACCCCTAGCTCTCCTCTCTACTCTTTTTCTTCACGGCCAGGGTATCGCGATTATTCGTATGAAGTCAGCGCCTGTAACGCAGAGGGCGATTGTGGAGCCGCCTCTACTCGAATAGGGGTAACGGTCACCCTTCCGTCCGTGACAATGCTCGCAAGCGATGAGAGCCCCTCCTATGACGGCACTTATTCTGTCAGTTGGGACTCAGTCTTGGCTGGCTATGACAGTACGCATAGCTATCATCTGGAAGAAAGCGTTCCTGGTGCCGTAAGCGCTTGGCGGGATATAGACGCAACAGGCGCGCCTGAGAGAGATGATCGCGTTCACTTTGGCGTGAACCTCGGGGCTACGGCGCCCAAGGGCAATTATAAATATCGCGTGAGGGCCTGTAGCGACGTGGGTTGTGTGCCTCGTCCTCCTGTCGCTAATTATCTTGGTGTGAGCTTTCAGTTATTGGGCGCTCCCACTCTCGCCGTTGCGTCGGGTCAATCGGGGCAATTCACCGCCTATATCGGCGTAGGCCTGGTGGATGGTTCAGGTAATCCTCACGATGGTTCTTACACCCTTGCGTGGGGTTCAGTGACGGGAGCCGTTGCCTACAAGCTTACGGAAGACGGCGTGGTGATCCCCCTCCCGCCAGGCGCAACAACATCGCGCATCCCCGCCAAAGCGCTCGCTAGCGTTCATGCGTACCAACTAGCGGCCTGTGCTGATGCGGCCTGTTCGATGGCAACGCTTAGTCCTTCGTCATTATTGTCTGTGACAACGCGTGACTTAACCCCGCCCGTTCTGATAAGCGATGAAAGCCCTTCATTCGATGGTAGCTATGAGATCAGCTGGGCGTCTGTGACGGGAGCTATGCGATATGTTTTAAGAGAGAAGAAGGGGTCTGGATCAGGCGCCGGGGTCTATACAGAGGTCTATAATGGTACAGTTCTGGCGTGGCAGGTTCCCTCAGCCAAAACAGAGAGCACTAGCTACTTCTATAGCCTCAGGGTTTATGGGCCAAGCAACATCTACGCTGAGTCCGCCGTTGAATCTGAGGTAGTGGTGACCCTCAATTGCCCCTCGGTCACCACAGTGAGCTGGACGGTGGGAACAAATACGTGCTCGGCTACGACAACGGCCGCCGTGCCACACGGGCAAAGCGTAACGCTAACAGATGCGGATGGGTCTCACCAGGGATCAGTCACCGCAACGTGTAATAGCGGCATGCTTTCTGTTTCGAGTTCGAGTACGGATACATGCGGGGTACCGGGTGCAAGTCAGGGCTTCCCCACCATCATCACCACCTATGCCGAACTTAAAACGGTCAAGAACGGTCTATACAAACACTACCGCTTGGGCAATGACATCGACGCCAGCCCCAGCCGGAGCGAGGGCGCCTCTAATTGCGTCGCCTACAACGGCAGCAATGGAGACGATGCCACCTGCACGGGCTTTACCCCCATTGGGGATAATCCAACTCATTTCACCGGTAGCTTCGATGGGGCCGGCCATAAAATCACCAGCCTCTACATCAAGCGTCGTGGTACGCACCGCGTAGGCTTGTTTAGCCGTACTGGCACTAGTGCTGAGATTAAGAATATAGGTGTGACAGATGCCTATGTAGTAGGTCAAACTAGAGTTGGCGGGCTCATCGGGGATTCTGGTGGTACTGTAAGCAACTCCTATGCCACGGGAGCTGTGACGGGGAGTAATCGTGTCGGCGGGCTCATCGGGGATTCTGACGGTACTGTAAGTAATTCCTATGCGACGGGAGCTGTGACGGGGACGAGTTATAATGTCGGCGGGCTCATCGGGGATACTGGTGGTACTGTAAGTAATTCCTATGCGACGGGAGCTGTGACGGGGAGTAATAATGTCGGCGGGCTCATCGGGAGTTTTTCATCTATTTTTGCTTCTGTGTCAGTGAGCAACTCTTATGCCACGGGAGCTGTGACGGGGAGTAATCGTGTCGGCGGGCTCATCGGGCATGCTTATTCTGCTTCTGCTTATGCTACTGCTACTTTTTATTCTGTTTCAGTGAGCAACTCCTATGCCACGGGCACTGTGACGGGGACGGGTAGTGGGAGTAGTGTTGGCGGGCTCATCGGGAATTCTTCTTCTTCTACTGTTTATCGTCATTCTTCTTTTGCTACTGTAACCGGAAAGAACTACTTTGTGGATGCCTCTGGCGGTAGCGATGGCATTGGTTCTGGTACTTGTTCGGGCACTTGTACGCACCAAACAGTCGCCCAAATCGCGGGTCTCGCCTCCTCTTCGGGCTGGACGGTTAGCACTAGCGGAACCACTGGAAACTGGGACTTTGGTACAACGACTCAGTTGCCCGCCGTGTTATATAGCGGTACTAGCTGTGAAACCATCGCTACCAATGACATCAACAGCAATGATGGCGATACAAGCATACCGGATTGCGGGGACATCGTACCGGGGCAGCCCATTGCTGTTCCCGGTAGCGTAAGTAACCCCATCATCATCACGAGCTACACTGAACTAAAAGACGTCAAAAGCGGTCTAGACAAACACTACCGCTTGGGCAATGACATCGACGCCAGCGCGAGCTGGAACGAGGGTGCCTCTAATTGCGTAGCCTACAACGGCAGCAATGGAGACGATGCCACCTGTACTGGCTTTACGCCCATAGGGTCGGGTTCTAGGAATAATTTCACTGGTAGCTTAGAAGGGGCCGGCTATAAAATCACCAACCTCTATATCAAGCGTCCATCTACGAGCTACGTAGGCTTGTTTGGCTACGTCAGTGATGCTGAGATTAAGAATATAGGTGTGACAGATGTCTATATAGTGGGTAGGCATTATGTCGGCGGGCTCCTTGGCTCTTCTTCTTCTTTTTCTTCTGTAAGCAACTCTTATGCCATGGGAACTGTGACGGGTAATTTTAATGTCGGCGGGCTCATCGGTCGTTCTCATGGTCCTGTAAGCAACTCCTATGCCACGGGAGCTGTGACGGGTAGTGGTAGTGTCGGCGGGCTCATCGGGTATTCGTTGAATGGTTCTTCTGTAAGCAACTCCTATGCCACGGGAGCTGTGACGGGAACGGGTGATTATGTCGGCGGGCTCATCGGGCAGCTGGATCATGTTTCTTTTGTAAGCAACTCCTATGCCATGGGAGCTGTGACGGGGACGGGAGGTGAAGTCGGCGGGCTTATCGGGAATTCTGAAGGTTTTGTAAGCAACTCCTATGCCACGGGAGCTGTGACGGGTAGTAGTAATGTCGGCGGGCTCATCGGGCAATCTGGTGGTTCTGTAACCGGAAAGAACTACTTTGTGGATGCCTCTGGCGGCACCAATGGCCTTGGATCTGGTGCGTGTTCGGGCACTTGTGAGCGTAAAACAGCCGCCCAAATCGCGGCCCTCTCCTCCACCTCCGTTCCCGTTACAGCTCCCATTTCGGACTGGCTAGCGGGAAACTGGAACTTTGGCACAGCAACTCAGTTGCCTGCCGTGCTCTATAGCGGTACTAGCTGTGAAACCATCTCTGGTACAAACAACATCAACAGCAATGATGGCGATACAAGCATACCGGATTGCGGGGACATCGTACCGGGGCAGCCCATTGCACTAGGGGATGCTCCAAGCGTTCCCATCATCATCAGCACCTATGCCCAACTCAAAACGGTCAAAAACGGTCTGGACAAACACTATCGCTTGGGCAATAACATCGACGCCAGCCCCAGCTGGAGCGAGGGTGCCTCTAATTGCGTAGCCTACAACGGCAGCAATGGAAGCACAGCCACCTGCACGGGCTTTACGCCCATTGGGAATAGTCATACAAATAGTTTCACCGGTAGCTTTGATGGAGCCGGGCATAAAATCACTAAGCTCTACATCAATCGTCCGATGTCTATGACCGGTGTAGGTTTGTTTAGCCGTACCACCAATAATGCTGAGATTAAGAACATAGGTGTGACAGATGCCTATGTAGTAGGTCAAAATAAAGTTGGCGGGCTCATCGGTCATTCTGGTGGTTCTGTAAGCAACTCCTATGCCACGGGAGATGTCACGGGGACGGGGAATAATGTCGGCGGGCTCATCGGTCGTTCTAATGGTTCTGTAAGCAACTCCTATGCCACGGGAGATGTCACGGGGACGGGGAATAATGTCGGCGGGCTCATCGGTCGTTCTGATGGTTCTGTAAGCAACTCCTATGCTACGGGAGATGTCACGGGGACGGGGAATAATGTCGGCGGGCTCATCGGGAGTTCTGGTGGTTCTGTAAGCAACTCCTATGCCACGGGAGATGTCACGGGGACGGGGAATAATGTCGGCGGGCTCATCGGTCGTTCTGATGGTTCTGTAAGCAACTCCTATGCCACGGGAGCTGTGATGGGGACGGGGAATAATGTCGGCGGGCTCATCGGGTATTCTGTTACTGCTGGTTCAGTAAGCAACTCCTATGCCACGGGAGCTGTGTCGGGTACTAGGAATGTCGGCGGGCTCATCGGTCGTTCTGATGGTTCTGTAAGCAACTCCTATGCCACGGGAGCCGTGACGGGGACGAGTAGTTATGTCGGCGGGCTCATCGGGGGTTTTGTTAGTGGTACTGTAAGCAACTCCTATGCCACGGGAATTGTGACGGGGCCTGCGGGTAATACTCATGTTGGCGGGCTCATGGGTTCTTCTGGTGGTTCTGTAACCGGAAAGAATTACTTTGTGGATGCTTCTGGCGGTAGCGATGGCATTGGCGGCTTTGGTACAGCCTGTTTGTCTTCCGTTTGTGTGCGTAAAACAGCCGCCGACATCGCAGCCCTCACCTCTTCCACTACGGGCTGGGCAATTAGCACTAGCGGAACCATGGGAACGGTGGGAAACTGGAACTTTGGTACAGCGACTCAGTTGCCCGCCGTGCTATATAGCGGAACTGACTGTGAAACCATCTCTGGTACGAATAACATCAATAGCAATGAGGGCGATGCAAAAAAAGTTGATTGCGGGGATCTGTTGCCGGGGCAGAGGTAGGGGGAAGGGGAAAATAGGCTGGGATCCATCGTGAGCTTTGGTGGCTAGAACAAGCGAGAGTGGATAAAGCGGGCTTTGTGTAGATAAAACAAGCTTCGTGGGTAAGACAGGCTTCAGGTGGATAAAACAAGCCAGAGTCATGGATAAAAACGGACTTTGTGTAGATAAAACAGGATTCGTGGGTAAGACAAGCTGTGGATAAAGCGGGCTTTGTGTAGATAAAACAAGCTTCGTGGGTAAGACAGGCTGTGGATAAAAACAAGCTTTGCTTGTTTTTGTGATGGAAGCGGCGATTCTGGGAGGGTGCGGGAGAAGCCCTTTTGTGTAGGGGCGTTTTTGGTGAGGACCGGGCTTTGGATAAAAATAAGGCAGAGTTGTGGATAAAACAGGCTTTGGTGGATAAAAACAAGCTTCGCTTGTTTTTGCGATGGTAAGCGGCGATTCTGGTAGGGTGTGGGGTTTAGATAAAACCGGGCTTTGGGTAAAAATAAGCCAGAGTCGTGGATAAAAACAGGCTTCAATCATAAAAATAAGCTTTGCTTATTTTTATGATTGAAGCGGCGATTCTGGTAGGGTGTGGGTTTTAGATAGGAGAAGCTTCGGTGGATAAAAACGGGATTTGGCAGATAAAACAAGCTTCGCTTGTTTTTGCGATGGAAGCGGCGATTCTGGAAGGGTACGGGGTTTTAGATAAAAACGGACTTTGTGTAGATAAAACAGGCTTCGTGGGTAAGACAAGCTGTGGATAAAGCGGGCTTTGTGTAGATAAAACAAGCTTCGTGGGTAAGACAGGCTTCAGGTGGATAAAACAAGCCAGAGTCATGGATAAAAACGGACTTTGTGTAGATAAAACAGGCTTCGTGGGTAAGACAAGCTGTGGATAAAGCGGGCTTTGTGTAGATAAAACAAGCTTCGTGGGTAAGACAGGCTGTGGATAAAAACAAGCTTTGCTTGTTTTTGTGATGGAAGCGGCGATTCTGGGAGGGTGCGGGAGAAGCCCTTTTGTGTAGGGGCGTTTTTGGTGAGGACCGGGCTTTGGATAAAAATAAGGCAGAGTTGTGGATAAAACAGGCTTTGGTGGATAAAAACAAGCTTTGCTTATTTTTATGATGGAAGCGGCGATTCTGGTGAGGACCGGGTTTTAGATAAAAACAGACTTTGTGTAGATAAAACAGGCTTCGTGGGTAAGACAGGCTGTGGATAAAAACAAGCTTTGCTTGTTTTTACGATGGAAGCGGCGATTTTGGAAGGGTGCGGGGTTTTAGATAAAAACGGACTTTGTGTAGATAAAACAGGCTTCGTGGGTAAGACAGGCTGTGGATAAAACCAGCTTTGCTTGTTTTTGCGATAAAAGCGGCGATTTTGGGAGAGTGCGGGGAAAGGCCCTTTGTGTAGGGGCGTTTTTTGTGAGGACCGGGATTTAGATAAAAACAGGCTTCGTGGGTAAAAACGGGATTTGGTGGATAAAACAAGCTTTGCTTGTTTTTATGATAAAAGCGGCGATTCTGGTGAGGACCAGGTTTTAGATAAAAACGGACTTTGTGTAGATAAAACAGGCTGTGGATAAAACCAGCTTTGCTTGTTTTTGCGATGGAAGCGGCGATTCTGGGAGGGTGCGGGAGAAGCCCTTTTGTGTAGGGGCGTTTTTGGTGAGGACCGGGCTTTGGATAAAAATAAGGCAGAGTTGTGGATAAAACAGGCTTTGCTTATTTTTGCGATTGAAGCGGCGATTCTGGGAGAGTGCGGGAGAAGCCCTTTTGTGTAGGGGCGTTTTTGGTGAGGACCGGGCTTTGGATAAAAATAAGGCAGAGTTGTGGATAAAACAGGCTTCGGTGGGTAAAAACGGGATTTGGTAGATAAAACAAGCTTTGCTTGTTTTTGCGATAAAAGCGGCGATTCTGGTGAGGACCAGGTTTTAGATAAAAACGGACTTTGTGTAGATAAAACAGGCTTCGTGGGTAAGACAGGCTGTGGATAAAAACAAGCTTTGGTGGATAAAACAAGCGAGAGTGGATAAAAACAGGCTTTGTAGATAAAACAGGCTGTGGATAAAACCAGCTTTGCTTGTTTTTGCGATGGAAGCGGCGATTCTGGAAGGGTACGGGTTTTAGATAAAAAGAGGCTTTGTGGGTAAGACAGGCTTCGTGGGTAAGACAGGCTGTGGATAAAACCAGCTTTGCTTGTTTTTGCGATAAAAGCGGCGATTCTGGGAGAGTGCGGGGAAAGGCCCTTTATGTAGGGGCGTTTTTTGTGAGGATCGGGATTTGGTGGATAAGAACAAGCAAGAGTGGATAAAGCGGGCTTTGTGTAGATAAAACAGGATTCGTGGGTAAGACAAGCTGTGGATAAAGCGGGCTTTGTGTAGATAAAACAAGCTTCGTGGGTAAGACAGGCTGTGGATAAAAACAAGCTTTGCTTGTTTTTGTGATGGAAGCGGCGATTCTGGGAGGGTGCGGGAGAAGCCCTTTTGTGTAGGGGCGTTTATTGTGAGGACCGGGCTTTGGATAAAAATAAGCCAGAGTTGTGGATAAAAACAGACTTTAGTGGATAAAACAAGCAAAGCTTGTTTTTGCGATGGTAAGCGGCGATTCTGGTGAGGACCAGGTTTTAGATAAAAACGGACTTTGTGTAGATAAAACAGGCTTCGTGGGTAAGACAGGCTGTGGATAAAAACAAACTTTGCTTGTTTTTGTGATGGAAGCGGCGATTCTGGAAGGGTACGGGTTTTAGATAAAAAGAGGCTTTGTGGGTAAGACAGGCTTCAGGTGGATAAAACAAGCCAGAGTCATGGATAAAAACGGACTTTGTGTAGATAAAACAGGCTTCGTGGATAAAATAAGCTTTGCTTATTTTTATGATGGAAGCGGCGATTCTGGTGAGGACCGGGATTTGGTGGGTAGAAGAAGCCAGAGTTGGGGATAAAAACAGGCTTCGGTGGGTAAAAACGGGATTTGGTAGATAAAAACAAGCTTTGCTTATTTTTGCGATTGAAGCGGCGATTCTGATGAGGACGGGGTTTTAGATAGAAGAAGCCAGAGTTGGGGATAAAAACAGGCTTCGGTGGGTAAAAACGGGATTTGGTAGATAAAACAAGCTTTGCTTGTTTTTGTGATGGAAGCGGCGGTTCTGGTGAGGACCGGGGTTTGTTTCTCATGTGGAGCCTCGCCTTTTTTCGCGCCCTTAAAATCGAGGGCTTTGCTTCAGCAAAGCTTACCACAAAACATCTTCCAATCGTAAAACTCTCTTTCGATAGCCTCTCAGCTTCGCTTATTTTTGCGATGGAAACGGCGATTTTCAGAAGGGGCTTGTGTTTATGGTGGCATTTATCTGCCAATAATGTTCTCAAGATAGGCTTAGAGAACTTGTATTTCTCTTTCATATTTAAATATTTGACAAAGCCAAATAAAGTGTATGTATTGAATGCATAGGAGGTGTTTCCAAATGGTCGACACTGAAATTAAGGAGATTAAAGCCATCCTAGCCGAATTGGCTAAGGAGCACCGCAAAACAGAAGTTGCTCAGCAAAAAACAGAAGCCGCCTTGGCTGAATTAGCTAAAGAGCATCGCAAAACAGAAGTTGCCCAGCAAAAAACAGAAGCCGCCTTGGCTGAAATGGCTAAAGAGTTGGGAGGAATAGGCAATACTCAGGGCGAAATAGCGGAAGATTTATTTCGTCGCAATATAGAAGCCCTGATGCAAGAGAGGGGAATCAAGCTAACTAGTGTAAGCCAGCGCGTTAAAGCCATTAGTGAGCGTGAATATGACTTGATAGCTGTAAATGGGACATACGTAGCTATAGTTGAAGTGAAAAGTAAAGTAACCAACAGAAATCTTGAAAATCTCATCAACAAACAAATTCCAGCCTTCAGAATTGATTTCCCACAGTATAAGAATCATAAGATTATAGGTTGTATTGCTGGCTTGGTTATGAAACAGGAAGTAGAAAAAAAAGCTAGTTCTCTAGGGCTTTTTGTACTGACTCAAAAAGGCAAAGGCGGTGCACAAATTGCCAATGCTCCTGGTTTTAAGGCAAAACTATATTGAGTAAGAGTGAGCGTCAAATTGAGCCGCCTTTTACAGTATGACCTGATTATGCTAATCTCTTTTGGAAAACGAATTGGAGAGGGTTTCCATGATTATAAAACATAGCCCATCATTATATGATTAGAGCCATTATATGATTAGAGCCATGGAAAGGGATATGGAAAGGGATATGGAAAGGGATATTTTATAGTGTCTGGTGTCACAGAAAATGCAAACAAGTATCTGGCTCAAGCCAGCTTAAAATATGCTTGTCTGAAATGACGTGTCTCAGTATCCGAAGCTATACTTATGTTACAACAAAAGATATATGAAAACACATGGAATAATGCCTAGGATAGCAAATATGATAACTTTTCCTACAAGTAGGAGGCACACCCAAGCCGGAACGGTGAATCATGAAGACAAAAACAGATTGACAATATGAAAGAAGGTCGCACCCTCTCCTGAGTTTATTATGAGCCAGTTCCTATCAAGTAGATTATTTTTTGCTAGTCTTTTTAGTTTTGCATTCGTTCCTTCTGTCTTGTGGTCCAAGCCAGTTTATTTTGGTGGAGGATTTAGTTATGCAAGTGATTACTTTAATCAATCCTATTTTCTCCCCATGTCTGTTGGCTTGGGAAGGGGTGGTGCGAAAGAAGAGGTGGCTCGCTTGAATGCAAAGGAACAAGAAGTCAAGGATATTTATGGGGGTTCTCCTCCAGCTGGAGTAAACCCTACTTTTGCACAAGGTGGTTGCCCCGATGTAGGTACGAGCATGTCTTCAACGAGTATAGAACAAGGCACTAACACGGTAAATATCCCCACTCAGTATATATCTATAGAAGGCCGTGGGTGTGCTGTTAGTTCTGCTTCAGGAAGTAGCTTAGGTTTGTCTGGAATTGAATTTGATTTTTCAGCTCAATATGAATATCTCCCGTGGCTATTTTTTCGTACGGGGCTTACAATTGGTATTCCTTTTCCCATTCGATATAGTGCAGGTTTTCAGTATAGTGGTGATGTGAATGATATCAAGGTAGGCCCTGGTCTTGTAAATGCTAATGGTGATCCTATAGGTTCTGTAGGTGCAGAAGTTTTGGTGAATAGTAAGGCGGTTGTTAAGTATTCAGGTTATCATATACAACTGCCTTTGGTAGCTGGTATTAATTTATACCAAGATAAAGAAACTAGCTTTTATTGGGCTTGGGGATTCAATTTTTCCCATGCGAGTTTTGTAAGAGAGGTTAATGGCGCACAACAAATTACTATAAAGACAAAACTAAGTGATGATAGTCCCCCATCGATGGGAGACTATCAAACCGTCAAAAATGAAGATAGAATAGATTTTGCTCCTGGTTTATTGACTATAATGGGAGTTAGGCGGCGAATACAGGATAATATGTTTTTTTATGTAGAGTTTCGCTGGCATGTGGGTGGTTCAGCGAATATAAAAACTAGAGGTACTCAGCGAAGAAAGAATGGAAACTATGCTAGTGATACTGTAGCAGCGAACTTTTTAGAAAGTGCCTTCCCGGGTTCTGTTCCCCAAGCTTTACAATCACCGGAAGCCAGAGGGGGAGGGCGAACGGCTAATGGTCTTAGCCTTGCCTATGATATGCGACTATTTTTTGGTATTACCTATTTGAATTCCATAGCTTGGTGAAACGAGGCTACTCCCTCTCTCACAACCGCTCTTTAGCACTAAGGGTCTGTCGCTTTTTTTGGAAAACCTCATGCGGTTAGATTTTGGATAGACTATGGAATCTCCTTATTTCAGAAAACTGGGGAAAAAAATTCAGGAAGAAGGCCTTGTACTGGCTACAGGGAATAAGCATAAGCTTTATGAACTGACAGAAATACTCACGTCTTATTCTGTTAAAGTAGAAAATATTTTAGATATACTGAATAAGCCGGAAAACCTTATTCAAGATCAGGAAAAAATTTCTTTTCATGTCCAAGAAACTGGCCAAACTTTTCAAGAAAATGCTAGCCTTAAAGCAAAAGCCTGTTTTGAAAAAACAAAAAGAATTAGTTTGGCTGATGATTCAGGCCTCGTTGTTGATGCATTGGATGGAAGGCCCGGTATTTATAGTGCCCGGTATGGTGGTAAAGGCCTTAGCGATCAAGAAAGGTGCTTACGATTATTGGAAGAACTGAAGACAGTTCCCAAGGAGAAAAGAACGGCTCGTTTTATTTGTGTACTTGCACTTTGTATGAAAGAAAATGCAGATGAAAGTAGCATTCAATTTTTTGAAGGGCAAATGGAAGGGGAAATACTCTTTGATTTGGTTGGAGAAAATGGCTTTGGATATGATCCAATTTTTTTTGTTCCTGAGTATAATATTAGTTTTGCCGGAATGAAGGCTAGTGAAAAAAATCGTCTTAGTCATCGGGCTAAGGCTATGGAAAAATTTCTTCAGATATTTTAGAGAGAGGAACACATGCAGAACCTGATAAAAGCACATATTCAACGTAGTATAGCCGCAAAGGAGCGAGTCATTGAAAAATGTGTGAATGAAATTGCTCAAGCTGGTCAAACTGTTGTAGAAAGCTATCAAACGGGAAAAAAATTGCTATGTTGTGGTAATGGTGGTTCCGCTGGTGATGCTCAGCACATCGCCACTGAATTTATCATTCGATATGCAGCAGATCATGATCGCCCATCTCTTCCAGCTCTTTCACTCTCGGCAGATTCAAGTGCGCTTACCGCGGGTGGTAATGATTTGGGATTTAAAAATATATTTGCCAGGCAAATAGAAGGCCTAGGTCAAAAAGGTGATGTGCTTCTTGGGATAACAACATCTGGAAACTCAAGCAATATCATCGAAGCTCTTAAAGTGGCCAAACAAAAAGATATGAAAAATATACTTCTTACGGGTGGTACGGGCGGTAAGGTTCTTGGTGAATATGCATCTTTGGTAGATGTCAGTATTTGTGTACCTTCTGATGAAACAGCTCGTATACAGGAGTGTCATATCATGATAGGTCAAATTATTTGTGCAATTGTGGAAAAAAAATTATATGGATTTGGAGATTAGTTCTACGTTCTTGCAACAGAGGGTTGGCATTTCTGATACCAATCTTCTTCTACTAAGCGTATCCCCTTTAATATAGTGTTCACTTTTTCAGGACTAAGTTGGCAAAACAATTCATAAGCAGAAGAAAGCATCATTAGACCGTGAGAAATTCCTTCGATTTCTTTTTTAGTATACAAGTTTTGTTTTTTTTGAATTGCTTCTTCACAAATTTTCATAATAGAAATCATCTTTTGCAAAAGGTGTGAGTTCGATAGAGTGCTAAATAGGGTAAAAATTTCTTTTTGAAATTGGATCACCTTTTTTGTGGGTAAATTATAAACAAGATTTTTTAAGATAGCTTCGTTTATATTATCTGCAAAAAGTTTTTCCTTCTGTGCCTCTTTGAATAAAAGATTTTCAAAATCTACGCTTTTTTTATAAGATTCAACCGTATGGAAAGCAGCATTTGTAATTGATAGAAAATCTTTTCCCATTACTCCTACCACAGAACGAAGAGTTGTGGTAAAAAGAGGCCAAAGTTTACGCTTTGATTTCAGTATACCTAGTAAAGCATCTAGTGCCTCATCTCTTCTTTCTCTTTGAGCTGGAATTGGATATATATACTCTATAAAAAAAAGACGCAACATGTCCACATCTTCTTTTATAAGAAGATGCAAATCAGGGAAACGTCTCAAGTTTTCAATTTGATAACGTCGTTCCAGTGCTTTTCTATATGTACGTATAATCTCTTGTTTCATTTTAGTCGTTTTGAATCGTACAGATACAGAGAAAAAGAGTGTACTTCCTTCAATGAATATAACGAACGTGGAGATTATATTTGATTTGATATATGCACAATTTCACAAAAAGCAGATGCATTCAATGAAGCTCCCCCAATTAAGCCACCGTCCACATCTTGACAAGAAAGGAGTTCTTTTGCATTTTCTGGCTTAAGGCTCCCTCCGTAAAGTATATGTGATTTTATCGCACCTGTTTCATCATATATTTGGCTGTAGCTTTTTCGTATATAGGAGTGGACTTCCTGTACTTGTTGTGGAGTGGCTGTTATCCCCGTGCCAATAGCCCAAACGGGCTCATAGGCAATAATACATGCATTTGCTTCTATAGCGGATAGCCCTTGAAAAGCTAGTCTCAATTGTTTGAAAATAATTTCTTCCACTTTTTTTTCATTTCTTTCTTCTTTTGTTTCACCAACGCAGATAACAGGGATCAGTTTATGAGTCAAAGCTGCTTTGATTTTTTTATTTACCGTTTGATCGCTTTCATGAAAGTACACTCTTTGCTCTGAGTGACCAATAATCACATGACTGACGCCTATATTGGAGAGCATGTCCCCTGAAATTTTCCCGGTTATAGCTCCTTGCGTTTCCCAGTGTAAATCTTGTGCACCCAAATGTAAGGAACTATTTAAAATAGCCTTATTGACTCTGTCTAGAGAAACATAAGGGGGGAAAATAATAATTTCACTCTGGTTAGTTTCTTCCAGTCGTTTGATAATATCTTCGGCAAGAATTTGGGACTCCGAAGGAACTGTAAACATCTTCCAGTTTCCGGCTATAATCTTTTTACGGTTAGTCATAATACTTTATAAGTGCTCCATTAGCTAGAGTTGGTGTAAACTGTAGAAACGTAAGGGAATGCCTGAAATTGGTATTTTACAGCATTACTCTCTTTTTACAATAGTCCGTCACTACTTTTATAATAACTCCATTGTTTAGGAGTCAGTTGATATAAATTTTTTGTGATCTCTGAATAGTACAACACGCTCTATCATCCAAATAGGTAAGTACAAGTAAAAATTGCAAGGCTTTCTCAAATAAATTACCGATAGCTCCTAGTATGAAAGGTACACTAAAAAAATAAAACGGGAGGATCTGTATAATGTTTTTGTTTTCTATGAAAGTTCCCACGAGAGTTTCCATGAAAGTTTCCACGAGAGTTTCCATGAAAGTTTCCACGAGAGTTTATTTGTTATTATTTTATACTTTCGTGCTTTGCTTGTTTACTTTAGGCTCATCGCAGTGTGCTACAACAACCATACACACAAATATGCCTCGTTCCCACAAGAAGCCTATTCCAAATATTAGAAAACGCGGTGTTAACTTAATTAAAGTCAACGATCAGTGTTCTTGTAAAAAGAAAAAAAATCAATCAAAAACTCTAAAACCTTTAGAAGTCAAAAAATCAAATGAATCGGAAGAAGATTTTATTGCTGTAGGTGGGGCAAGTAATGGTGAATTTAATGAGTTTGGTATTGCTTCTTGGTATGGACGAGATTTTGATGGGAAGCCAACAGCTAGTGGTGAAATTTTTGATAGTCGTAAGTTGACAGCGGCACATAAAAAAATACCTTTAGGAAGTATTATTTTGGTACGCAATATGGGGAACGAGCGGGAAGTTTTTTTGAAAGTCAATGACCGTGGTCCTTATATACAGGGGAGAATTCTAGATGTAAGCGAGTACGCAGCCGAGGTACTTGGCTATAAGCAGGATGGATTAACTCACGTGGGTATCCGTGTTGTTCGTCATCCCGATAAGGGAAAAGGTTTAGATAGTTATAAAAAATCAAATAGTAATTCCATTCGAAAAAAGCTTTCTAAGCCCACCAAAGCCAAAGGTGATTTATTTTCTGTACAAGTTGGAGCATTCAATGATATTCGTTACGCCCAAAGAATGGAACGTGACCTTTCAAGTTATAAACAACCCATCCAAATACGTCGTCATTCAAAAAAATATCTTGTTCAAGCGGGTTCTTTTGCTTCTTATGCGGAAGCGGAAAAATTGAAAATTGTTCTACGAGAAGATGGATATTCTGCTTTTGTATACAACCCATTATCATTATAGTACTTTCGCTAAAATCAAAATTATGGACGTAGCTGTCTTTGTTTGTATTACAAGCAGTCTTTTTATATTAAAGACTATTGTTTCCAAAAAAACTTGTATTTAAGTTTTAGTTAAAGATCGATACCTAGCTCTTCTTTCCAGTTTTGAAAAACTCCTTCTGAACTACATAAAAAGCTATGATCTGGACTTTACTCTGTGAGTTCTAAGATACAAAACCAGTGAAAGGATATATCATGGGGTAGTCTCTCTTCTCATTCTCGATCTGGCAAATCATGGGGCTCTTGCGAAATGTAAAAAATTGCAAATAAAATACCATTTCAAGACACTCTATGTGGGTATTTTCTTGTTTTTTTGTATTTTGTAACGGTCTATTCATGGAAAGGTGGTTTGAATGAAAACCATAATGGCTCGTTAGCTAGGGCAATCTTTTCCAAAAAAAATGCCTGAAAAAATGCCTGAAAAAATGCCTGAAAAAATGCCTGAAAAAATGCCTTTGGATCAAGTAAGTAAAAAAGAGCTATTCAAAATCACCGACTTAATGAATAAACAAACTAGAAAATGCGTGGGCACAAAATCCCTTGAGTGTCTAGGGGGGGGATAGGATGGATGGAAGAATAGAATGGGCAGTTTGATCGATGGAGTATCGATGGAGTATCGATGGAGTATCGATGGAGTATCGATGGAGTATCGATGGAGTATCGATGGAGTATCGATGGAGTATCGATGGAGTATCGATGGAGTATCAATAATGGGACGGAAATGTCTGAAAATGTCCCCGAATCAGCTATTTTAGGCCTTTTTTACGCACTAATTATAGTCATTTGTGACTATCAACGTCACACAGTATTAAAACAAAACCAGAAATTTTCAGACAAACTATCGCTAAAATATCCATTTTACGTATTATGGCGGTGAAGGGATAGGCATGCTTGGCTATAAAGCTAAATTCGATAGTACTCTAGATAGTTCTCTAGATAGTTCTCTTGGCGCAGAGTTATTTCTATTTAATTTTGATAGTGGAGCGAGAAAAAAAAGCTAAAAACGACTGTACAAAATATTGGGGGAAGGTTAAAAATTCTAAAATGAGTCTTGAATACTTTATCCATGAGTTTTTGAGAGATCCCATTAACAATAGCCTTGCTTCAACAAATTTGGGTAGAGTCGCTTTGTTTTGTAATCAAACATCGTATAGTCATATACATAAAAAATATCTATTTGAAATCTTAGAAAAAGCAGGAAATCTTTCTCTACTTTTACTTCCTGAACATGGATTGTTTGCCGAACTGCAAGATCAAATAGGCCTTTCTGATACCACATTGTACCAAGACTATTGTTCTGCGGAAGTAATTTCTTTGTATCAAGAAAAGGAAGAGGCACTCTATCCAACAGCCAATAAGCTTCAATCCATTGATAGTCTCATAATAGATATACAAGACATTGGTTCTCGCTATTATACTTTTGCCACAAGCTTAAGTTATATTTTTTCTGTTCTTGCTAGGCATAAAATTGAAATAAAAGTTTTTGTTATCGAAAGAAGGAACCCAGCAGGCAATTATGTGGAAGGCACTCCCCTCACAAAGGAGTATAAATCTTTTGTAGGGCATGTTGACCTACCTCATCGACACGGTCTAACAATAGGAGAACTATCAAAATTTTACCAAGAACACACGCCCGGTTCTTATGATCTTACGGTGGTCTACGATCCTAAGAAAGATTATGTATTCCAAAAAACAGAAAATTCTTTTGATTTTACGTTCAAAACCACTGAAATATGTCCTTCTCCCAATATGCCAAATTCGCTTTCCCCTCTTTTCTATCCGGGACAATGCCTTTGGGAAGGCACAAATGTAAGCGAAGGACGAGGAACAACGCGACCTTTTGAAATTTTTGGAGCACCTTTCTTTCCTAAAGGTAAAGAAGCACCCGTACAAAAAGGTGTCCACTTACGACGCCTACGCTTTATCCCTACTTTTCATAAATTCCAAAATATCCATTGCGAAGGCTTTCAAATACACTGGGAAGAAGGAAATTCCTATCATTCTCTAGGGCATAGTCTCAAACTATTGCGTTGGATACAAGAGGAAGCACCCGATCACTTTTCTTGGCATGAAGGAGTATATGAGTTTTATTCTCAAAAAAAAGCGATTGAAATACTTGCAGGGGATGGAGATATTTTGGCATACCTTGAAGGGAAACGGGATTTTGCTTACATACGTCAAAAATTCCAAGCAAGTGAAAAAAAATGGGTAGAAGATGTTTCTAGTTATCTCATCCATTCACGCCGATTGCAAAGCACAGAGCTCGATTCAGCAGAAGATTTTGGATAAAAGAAAATATCGATCAAAAAATCAAGGGCGGTCAGCGGTGATATAAAATGTACAATCTTCACTTCAATCTGAAGTGAGGCCATGTACGTATTTTTTATAAGCTATTTCATCCATAAAGTCAGATAGGCTAGCCTCTTCTTTTCCCGGGTCTATTTCAATCTCCCAAAGCCATGAAGCGTAAGGGTCTTTATTGATTTCGCTAGGGTTTTCTTTTACCTCGAAGTTAATTGCTTTTACCGTACCATTGATTGGGGAATGTAAATCTTCCACTGCCTTGACAGACTCTAAAAATCCCATAGTGTCTCCCTTCTGGATGGTTGCTTCCACCTCCAAAGGAATATCTAAATAAACGATATCCCCTAGAGCATCTTGGGCATAATCACTGATCCCGACACGAAAACTATTTGCTGTAGAACTCAGCCAATCATGTTCCCGTGTATAGTATAAACCCGCTATTGTTTTGAACTCAGCCACTATATTCTATCCCGCCTTTATTTATACGTAAAGAAAAGCAATTTCAGTTGGAATACCCCAATGCATCTCTTTTTTACTTTTCCCACCATCGCTTTTTCCAATACAAAAACTCTAGAGAAAGGCCTATCGACCTCGTATACGCGTTTTTTTCATAAAGCCATCATACTTACGCATGATCAATTGAGATTCTATCTGTTTCAAAGTATCCAAAGCCACACCAACAATAATCAAAAGAGAGGTACCACCAAAAGTATAGGCCAGACCATGTATGTTCTGATTACTCTGGAGATTCAAAAAATTAATAATAAAATAAGGTGCAAGAGCTAGACCAGCAAGAAAAATAGCACCCGGTAAAGTAATACGGTTGAGTACCTTTTCTAAGTAGCTCTTGGTATGGCTTCCCGGACGAATGCCGGGAACAAAGCCTCCATTTTTTTTTAAATTTTCTGACAATTCTTGGGGATTGATCTGAATAGCTGTATAAAAGTACGCAAAGAAAATAATGAGAAGAGTATAGATAAAATAGTATGGTAGCTGTTTATACCAATTTGGCGCAAACGGATTTAACCATTCCTGCATAACTCTCCATCCCCCCCAACCTCCTGTAGAATCACCTAAGAAACCAACCAAAGTTTGTGGAAAAAGCAAAAGGGAGGAGGCAAAAATAATGGGCATTACATTGGCAGAGTTTAGTTTAAAAGGTAGACTTTGGCTCTGAGCCTGAACCATGCGTCGCCCTTGCATTTTTTTCCCGTACTGAAGGGGTATTTTGCGTACACCTGTGGAAAGTATAACTGTCAAAGCAATTAAAACAAAAAAGAGTATCACCAAAATAATGACCGGAAACATATCCACACTTTCATCACTCATCATCTGCCAAAGCATTATAGGCAACTGTGCTATAATACCTGAGAATATAAGTAAAGAGACTCCATTTCCAATACCTCGTTCTGTAATTTGATCACCCATCCACATGAGAAGCATAGTGCCTGTAGTGATACTCAGTACACCCATGATCGTAAAAAATAGGGGGGTAATATCAGGAGAAACAAGGGGCTCGTTAAAACGATTGCTCGTTTGGAGGGCATTGGCCAGAATAAAGTACGATTGCGTTGCACAAAGAAAAATGGTTCCATAACGTGTATATTGATTGATTTTCTTTCTCCCTTCCTCTCCTTCTTTTTGAAGACGAGATAGAGCTGGAAAAATTACAGTCAAAAGATTCATAATAATGGAAGCTGAGATGTAGGGCATAATGCCCAAAGAAAAAACGGATAGCTTAAACAAAGCTCCTCCAGAAAACACATTCACTACATCCAAGAAAGATTGTCCCGGAGGACGAGAATAAGCTACGGCAACAGGATTGACCCCTGGAATCGTAACAAATATTCCAAAACGATAGAGCAACAGCAAAGAAATCGTGAAAAGAATACGAGAGCGCAACTCAGGTATTCGGAAGATATTGACTACAGTACGCATTTTATTCTAATTTTATTCTACGAAGTCTTTTTTTGTAGCCTTTTCTTTGGGAGTGATCTTTTTCTTTTCAGCAACGATATCACGCACACGAAAACTTCCCCCTGCACTCTCTATTTTCTTTTGAGCATTTTTTGAAATGGCATCTGCCAATAACTGAATAGAGGCGGAAATTTCACCATCCCCTAAAATTTTGATAGGACGGAATTCCTTTGCAATCAAGCCCTTCTCTCGAAGTATTTTTGGGTTCACCTCTCCTTCTAACTTGCATCTCTTTAAGCCCTCTAGGTGCACAAGTTGATAGTTACGCGAAAAAAGATTATGAAAACCACGCTTGGGAAGGCGACGATAAATAGGTGTTTGTCCACCTTCAAAACCCTTACGGTAGGAATATCCAGAACGAGCCTTCTGCCCCTTGTGTCCCCGGCCGCAGGTCTTGCCCTGTTGAGCAGATATCCCACGCCCCACTCGCTTACGATTTGGACGAGGAGGGTTTAGAGCTTCCGCTAAGTTGGTAGCTTCACTAACTCGTTTCACAGTACGACGGTTGCGCTCTGGTAAAAGAGAGGCGTAGGACAAATGCTCCTTTTTTTCCGTTTTCTTCTGGCTTTTTTTCATTTACCCACGTTCTCTACTTCCAAAAGATAAGAAACTTGATTAATCATTCCTTGTATAACTGGAGTCAAGTGGTGTTCTCGTACACGGTTCATTTTCCGTAAGCCCAAGGCCCTTACCGTAGCTCTATGTTTTGGTAGAGCACCGATAGGACTTTTAACTAAGCGTACCCTCACTTTTTTCGCGGTTGGACTCATTATATTATGCCATCCCCTCTCTTCCGATTATTCGTTTATGTGCATTTTTGATTATCACTGAATGCCTCACTTTCATTATATCCTCACTGATCAAAAATCTTACGTAATGAGATACCACGCCTACGAGCAGACTGAAGAGGAGTGTATAACTGAGAAAGAGCATCCATTGTGGCACGAACAACATTTATGGTATTTTTAGATCCAAATACTTTAGCCAAAACATTTTGCACACCGGCCTGCTCCAAAACAGAGCGAACGGCTTCATCTGCAATCAAGCCAGTTCCCGGTGAAGCGGGGAGTAGAACAACTTTAGATGACTTAAATTTGCCCTCAACATCATGAGGCAGTACACCATTTTTTGCGATATTGACAGTCACCATATTTTTACGAGCCGTATCAATGGCCTTACGTACGGCATCTGGCACTTCATTGGCCTTTCCCAATCCTAAACCAACCGAGCCATTTCTATCTCCTACAACAGCTAGAGCATTAAAGGAAAAGCGACGCCCCCCTTTAGCTACTTTAGAAACACGATTAATGCAAACAACCTTTTCGGTTGATTCTTGTCCATTGTCTTGGGATGCAATATTCATGGCTAATTCCTAAAATAAAGTAAAACTAAAACTCCAATCCTTGTTCTCTTGCAGAACGACTAAATTCTGCAATTCGTCCGTGATACAGACGTCCTCTACGGTCTAAAACAATTTGACTAATTCCCTTTTCCTTTGCTCTTAGGGCAATCACCTTACCCAATTTCAAAGCCGCTTCCTTGTTCTTTCCTTTTTTTCCCGGGAATGATTTCTCATTTGTTGCCGCATAACACAGAGTTTGACCAGTTTTGTCATCAATCAGCTGGGCAGATAAATAAGCGTTAGAAGAAACAAAGGCTAAACGTGGTCGTAGTGATTTTGAGCGTATTGCATAAAAAACACGCTTGATCCGTTTTTTTGCTCGTGATCGTTTTAATTCAGATCTTTTCATCTATTACTTTGGAGTTATATGAGTCAATAAGACAAAATAATTATACCATTCCTTTGGCAAAGACCCACACTAAGCAAGTTTGGAAATAGGGCTAAGCTGTCAAGCGAACATGTACAATTTTCTGAGAAAAAACTTGTTAAGAGAATGAAGTTTGAGAGGGTGGTCACCTATGGCAGTACCAAAGTGTAAAACATCTCATCAAAAAACTCGGTCTAGGCGGGCTCACCATGCTATAGGGAGGCCTAATCTTTCTCCCTGCAAAAACTGTGGCTCCTTTACAACACCCCATCGTGTTTGTCCTTCATGCGGTTGGTACAAGAACCAAATTGTTCTATCCAAATCACCCCCTTCGAAGGGAAAAGAGACGTAAAGACTTTTTTAAAAGGACAACGAGCAGTGGATAACGTTTCCGGTTCCATAGTAGCTCTATCCCAAAGACTATGATCTTTCCCACTAGGAGTAGAGGTTGTGTACGATCCTATCATGCTTTCATTTGTGATTGTACGAAAAGAAGCGATATTTTTGTTGTTTAAGGCACATTACCGTCTCCCTCTATTCTTGTAGAGAGCTATTATAAGTTCCCTTTTTTGAGGGAAACTTTTTGTGCATCGTAGATTTTGTGTATCGTAGATATAGATAGTCTTTTGTGATCATTTTTTGCCATTTCCAAATCAATGTCTTCTCATTTGTTCAAATACAAACCAGAAACACCCGTGTTATGCTTCCCTAATTTTTCGATTAGATCACTATGTTTTTAAATCCCGTCATGATATGCAGTACTAGGCTACTTTTTCTTGGAGAAAACTCCGTTTTCATCTATTAAATAAGCGAAGAGGCACCCTAACATCCTTACTTTCGTAGCTATAACTACCATAACCAACAATTCCATTACCAATCCGAAAAACGGCGCTTCCCATCATAAAAATAAGCCAGAGTTGTGGATAAAAACAGGCCTCGTGGATAAAACAAGCTTTGCTTGTTTTTGCGATTGAAGCGGTGATTTTGGTAAGGAGCGGGCTTTGCCCTATCAAATCTTCCCAAGAGAGCCTCCACGCTTTGCTTGTTTCCCACGTGGAGCCTTGCTTTTTTCGCGCCCTCAAAATCGCTAGCTTTGCCTCAGCAAAGCTCTCCATAAAAAACATCTTCTTCCCCAGCAAGCCTCCCAGCCTTGCCTTTTTCGCGCCCTTAAAATCGCTAGCTTTGCCTCAGCAAAGCTTTCTTCACAAAGCTTCCTTTAGGTAACCCCACCACGACGCAAATCTTCCCAAGAGAACCTCCCCAGCTTCGCTTGTTTTCCATATGGAGGGCTTGCTTGTTTTCCACGTGGCAGCCTTGCTTTTTTCGCGCCCTTAAAATCGCTAGCTTTGCCTCAGCAAAGCTTTCTTCACAAAGCTTCCTTTAGGTAACCTCACCACGACGCAAATCTTCCCAAGATAACCTCCCAGCTTCGCTTGTTTTCCACGTGGCAGCCTTGCTTTTTTCGCGCCCTTAAAATCGGGGCTTTGCCTCAGCAAAGCTTTCTTCACAAAGCTTCCTTTAGGTGACCCCACCACGACGCATTCTTCCCCAGCAAGCCTCCCAGCCTTGCCTTTTTCGCGCCCTTAAAATCGGGGGCTTTGCTCCAGCAAAGCCTTCCATAAAAAACGCCTTCTTACCACAGCAAAGCTTTCTTTCATATGAAAACTTCCCAACCAAATCCCCCTTTAGGTAACCCCACCACGATGCATTCTTCTCACCACGATGCATTCTTCCCACCACGACGCATTCTTCCCCAGCAAGCCTCCCAGCCTCGTCTTTTTCGCGCCCTTAAAATCGCTAGCTTTGCCTCAGCAAAGCTTTCTTTCATAGGAAACCCTTCCCAACCAAAACTCCCTTTAGGTAACCCCACCACGATGCATTCTTCCCACAAAAATCTAGCAATTTTTATCTAAAATTAGTTTGACCCTGAGAGCAGCTAGAATACAATACAGCCATTGATGGTTATTCGCCAAAATATCCCAAAGCTCTGTCATGTGAGGAGCAAGCTGTGAACAGGGTGTGTGGCGAAAAACATAGATATAGCATAGATCTACCTTGGAGGATTTTATGAACATATTAGCCGGTACAGAGAAATATACATCAGTGATTTATAATCAAGTGTTTGGTGGGAAGTGCAACACCCGACAGGGTCTTCCCGTGGTGACTCCTGCGATCAAGAAAGCAGTCCGGGAAATAGTTCCCAAGAAGAGCCAACGCCTCTCACGCCTCTCGTCATCTTTTTCGGCTATTTGGGTCATACCCTTGTCTTTATGGCTCTTTTCTGCGGCTTGTAGTACAAAAGTTGCCCCTTGTAATGGAGATACCACGGCTGATCCAAAGAATGACTGCCTTCCCTTGCCGCCGGGAAACATCGATATGGAAGACCTTGGTAGTGCAAATGGAGGGATCCGTGTGAGTTGGGAGGCTATAGAAGGGGCTGAAAAGTATGAAACGACTGAGAGTTGTCAAGCAGGGAGAGTGAAACTCTCGGATGTGAAGTGGGGGCAAGGAAGTGGCGGGAGTGTCACAGTGAATAGTTATATGTTGGGTGTAAAGAGCCCCGGACAAGTATGCTATATGCGAGTACGCACCTGCAATCAGTTTGGCTGTGGTCGCTGGATAGAAAGAGAATTGATAATAGGTCTCAATCCTCCCAATAACATAGCCCCACGGGCGGTGGTGGTGGGTGCGCCTCCATCTGTTGATGCCAGTGGAAATCCTATTATCACGAACAACCCCTTTCAAATCCATTGGGATGGTGTCAGTGACACAACACACTACATCATCCAAGAGAGGGAGGGAGTTAGTGGATGGCAGCTGCTGGGTAATATTCCTTCAGCCGATGCATTCACTGGTGATTTAACGAGAGATTATGGAAAGAATTACTCCTTTCGGGTGAAATCCTGTGGCAGGGATGGCGGGGTAGATGTCTGTGGTCCTTGGTCTTCAGCGAGCGAGCTTCTTCTGAGACTGCCGCCTCCCGCTAGCTTTGGTACAAACAGTGCAACTCCTCCGTATAGTGGAAACTATAGCCTAAGTTGGTCGGCTGGTGCATCTTCTTCTGGAACATCTTCTGCTTCTTCTGTAGATCGTTACGAGATAGAAGAAAGTACGGCTGTGGGAAGCACATGGGGTCCTTCTTCTCGTACTTCTTCTCCTGCTTCGTATGCAAAGAATGTAGGCACGTACAGCTATAGGATACGCTCCTGCCTTGCGGGAAGTGTGGTGCCAGATGTCACTTGTAGTGCTTGGAGTGCAGTGGTAGAGGTCACTGTTCCCTCCCTACCCGTAGTCACAAATGTGGTGGCGAAAGACGATCCTCAGGGGAGTGGAACTAACGTTGTTTCAGGGGATGCATCCTATACGATTTCATGGGGTGCCGTTACTGATGCAAGTCAGTATGAAATCACAGAAAGCATAGATGGTGTTGCCCAAACCCCGTCCACGCTTGTAGCGTCGGCCACCCCGCCACGCCAAGAAAGCTACACGGGTAAGGCATATGGGAAGACCTACTCCTACACGGTCAAGGCCTGTGCTGGCAACAATTGTGGTGCTGTTTCTGACCCTGTATCCGTGGAAGTAAAGCTTTCTACACCCTCTATCAACAGCCCGATAACAGCGACTTTCTCAGGTGATTATACAGTGGAGTGGCAAGGTGTATCCCATGCCGATAGCTACGATTGGCAAGAGGTTTCCGTCAACTCTCCTTCGGATTCAGATTGGGAAGTGGCGACTCCGAGAGAGATCAGGGGGGACAATCGCTTCCAGCTACGCGACCAGTCGCCCGGTCTTACTTTTAGCTATCGTGTGCGAGCCTGTAAAGATGTCAGTAGCTCTCAGACAGCTAGGGCTTGTGGAGACTATTCCGCTTCTGAGTCCGTTGGGATTGTGCCCCTACCCGTAGTCACAAATGTGGTGGCGAAAGATGATCCGGGGAGTGGGGCTGGTGGGGCTACTACCATTGTTTCAGAGGATGCATCCTATACGATTTCATGGAGTGCCGTTACTGGTGCAATTGAGTATGAAATCACAGAAAGCATAGACAATGTTGCCCAAACTCCGGTGAAAGTGAGCCAAATAAGGAAAAGCTACACAGGCAAAGCATATGGGAAGATCTACTCCTACACAGTCAAGGCCTGTGCCGGCAGCAATTGTGGCCTTGCCTCTAGCTCCGTGTCCGTGGAAGTAAAACTTCCCGCCCCTATAAATCTGCAGGCGAGTGTGCCTTCTTCTGATGATGGCAACTATACGATTAGCTGGGACGTCGTGGCCGGCGCTGCGGGCGGCTACCTTCTAGAAGAAAGTCAAGACGGCGGAACTACTTGGAACAACCCTACTTGGAACCATGTTATGTTGACGACCGACATGTCCGTTAGTCATGTGTTTTCAAACCAAGCTGGAGAAAAGGGCTACGCCTATCGTGTGCGTGCCTGTGCTGTTGTTTCTGGTTGCAGTGCAAGCGATCCTGAAAGCTCAGACTGGACGACAAGTGCGAATAACCAGAATAACCTCCCGGTGCGAGTGAATTATCTCGCCCCAACGGGAGTGAAGATTACGGATACGGGTGCAAGTGCGCCTATAACGGCAGATATAGATGGGAGCTATGATGTGCGTTGGAACGCAATGCCCCATGCCCATAGCTATAAAATAAGGGCCACTGCGCGTGGACAAAAAAAAGACGGTACGCCCTATCCTGACGTAATTATAAGCTATAATACCTCTAGCTCTACCACCCCTAGCTCTCCTCTCTACTCTTTTTCTTCGCGGCCAGGACACCGCGATTATTCGTATGAAGTGAGCGCCTGTAACGCAGAGGGCGGTTGTGGAGTCGCCTCTACCCAAATATGGGTAACGGTCACCCTTCCGTTCGTGACAATGCTCGCAAGCGATGAGAGCCCCTCCTATGACGGCACTTATTCTGTCAGTTGGGACTCAGTCTTGGCTGGCTATGACAGTACGCATAGCTATCATCTAGAAGAAAGGGTTCCTGTTCCTGGTGGCGCTGTAACAACTTGGCGAGATATAGACGCAACAGGCGCGCCTGAGAGAAATGATCGCGTTCACTTTGGCGTGAACCTCGGGGCTACGGCGCCCAAGGGCAATTATAACTATCGCGTGAGGGCCTGTAGCGACGTGGGTTGTGTGCCTCGTCCTCCTGCCGCTAATTATCTTGTTGTGAACTTTCAGTCATTGGGCGCTCCCACTCTCGCCGTTGCGTCGGGTCAATCGGGGCAATTCACCGCCTATATCGGCGTAGGCCTGGTGGATGGCTCAGGTAATCCTCACGATGGTTCTTACACCCTTGCGTGGGGTTCAGTGACGGGAGCCGTTGCCTACAAGCTTACGGAAGACGGCGTGGTGATCCCCCTCCCGCCAGGCGCAACAACATCGCGCATCCCCGCCAAAGCAGCCGCTAGTGTTCATGAGTACCAACTAGCGGCCTGTGCTGATGCGGCCTGTTCGATGGCAACGTTTCTTAGTTCTTCGTCATCATTGTCTGTGACAACGCGTGACTTAACCCCGCCCGTTCTGACAAGCGATGAAAGCCCTTCACTCGATGGTAGCTATGCGATTAGCTGGACGTCTGTGACGGGAGCTATGCGATATGTTTTAAGAGAGAAGAAGGGGTCTGGATCAGGCGCCGGGGTCTATACAGAGGTCTATAATGGTACAGGTACAGGTACAGGTACACGTTGGCAGGTTCCCTCAGCCAAAACAGAGAGCGTTAGCTACTTCTATAGCCTCAGGGTTTATGGGCCAAGCAACATCTACGCTGAGTCCGCCGTTGAATCTGAGGTAGTGGTGACCCTCAATTGCCCCTCGGTCACCACAGTGAGCTGGACGGTGGGAACAAATACGTGCTCGGCTAGGACAACGGCCGCCGTGCCACACGGGCAAAGCGTGACGCTAACAGATGCGGATGGGTCTCACCAGGGATCAGTCACCGCAACGTGTAATAGCGGCATGCTTTCTGTTTCGAGTTCGAGTACGGATACATGCGGGGTACCGGGTGCAAGTCAGGGCTTCCCCATCATCATCACGAGCTACACTGAACTAAAAGACGTCAAGAATGGTCTAGATAAACACTACCGCTTGGGCAATGACATCAATGCCAGCCCCAGCCGTAGCGAGGGTGCCTCTAATTGCGTCGCCTATACCGGTAGCAATGGAGACGATGCCACCTGTACTGGCTTTACGCCCATAGGGGCGAGTTCTTCTAGGAATAATTTCACTGGTAGCTTAGAAGGGGCCGGCTATAAAATCACCAACCTCTATATCAAGCGTCCATCTACGAGCTACGTAGGCTTGTTTGGCTACGTCAGTAATGCTGAGATTAAGAATATAGGTGTGACAGATGTCTATATAGTGGGTAGGCATTATGTCGGCGGGCTCATCGGTTCTTGTTCTAATTCTTCTTTTTCTTCTGTAAGCAACTCTTATGCCATGGGAACTGTGACGGGTAATTTTAATGTCGGCGGGCTCATCGGTCGTTCTCATGGTTCTGTAAGCAACTCCTATGCCACGGGAGCTGTGACGGGGACGGGAGGTGAAGTCGGCGGGCTTATCGGGAATTCTCAAGGTACTGTAAGCAACTCCTATGCCACGGGAGCTGTGACGGGGTGGGGTAATGGTGATGTCGGCGGGCTCATCGGGCAGCTGGATTATTCTTCTTTTGTAAGCAACTCCTATGCCATGGGAGCTGTGACGGGGACGGGAGGTGAAGTCGGCGGGCTTATCGGGAATTCTGAAGGTTTTGTAAGCAACTCCTATGCCATGGGAGCTGTGACGGGGACGGGTAGTGGGAATAGTGCCGGCGGGCTGGTCGGGTATAGTGAAGGTTCTGTAAGCAACTCCTATGCCACGGGAGCTGTGACGGGGGGGACTAATGGTAATGTCGGCGGACTCATCGGGGAGTTTTCTGGTTCTGTAAGCGGCAAGAACTACTTTGTGGATGCCTCTGGCACCAATGGCATTGGCGGTGGTACGGCGTGTTCATCTACCGTTTGTGTGTCTCAAACAGCCGCCCAAATCGCGGGTCTCGCCTCCTCTTCGGGCTGGACGGTTAGCACTAGCGGAAGCCCGGCAAACTGGAACTTTGGTACAGCGACTCAGTTCCCCGCCGTGCTCTATAGCGGTACTAGCTGTGAAACCATCTCTGGCACCAATGACATCACCAGCAACGAGGGCGATGTCAATATACCCGACTGTGGGGATTTGCTCCCGGGGCAGCCCATTGCACTAGGGGATGCTCCAAGCGTTCCCATCATCATCAGCACCTATGCCCATCTCAAAACCGTCAAAAATGGTCTAGACAAACACTACCGCTTGGGCAATGACATCGACGCCAGTGCGAGCTGGAGTGAAAATGACTCTAGTGCGACCTGCGTGGCCTACAACGGCAGTAACGAGGCTACAGCTAATTGTCGGGGCTTTACGCCCATAGGGGGATCTAGGGGTTACTTTACGGGTAGCTTCGATGGAGCCGGGTATAAAATCACTAAGCTCTATATCAAGCGTCCATCTACGAGCTACGTAGGCTTGTTTGGCCTTACCCACACTAGTGCTGAGATTAAGAATATAGGTGTGACAGATGCCTATATAGCCGCGGATAGCTCTTATGTCGGTGGGCTCATCGGTCATTCTGGAGGTTCTGTAAGCAACTCCTATGCCACGGGAGCTGTGACGGGGACGGGAGGTGAAGTCGGCGGGCTTATCGGGAAGGTTGGGGGGGGGCAAGTAAGCAACTCCTATGCCACGGGAGATGTGACGGTGAGGGGTAGTGGTCGCTATATCTATGTCGGTGGGCTCATCGGTTATGCTAGAGGTTCAGTAAGAAACTCGTATGCCACGGGAGCTGTGACGGGGGGGGCGGATAATCGTGTTGGCGGGCTCATCGGGGGGTTTTCTGGTTCTGTAAGTAACTCCTATGCCACGGGAGCTGTGACGGGGACGGGGAATCGTGTTGGCGGGCTCGTCGGGAGTTCTGGTAGTGGTTCAGTAGGCGGAAAGAACTATTTTGTGGATGCCTCTGGCGGCACCAATGGCCTTGGCTCTGGTACTTGTTCGGGCACTTGTACGCGCAAAACAGCCGTCGAAATCGCGGCCCTCTCCTCCTCTTCGGGCTGGACGGTTAGCACTAGCGGAACCACTGGAAACTGGAACTTTGGTACAACGACTCAGTTCCCCGCTGTGCTCTATAGCGGTACTAGCTGTGAAACCATCTCTGGCACCAATAACATCACCAGCAACGAGGGCGATGTCAATATACCCGATTGCGGGGATATGCTCCCAGGACAGCCCATTGCACTGGGGGATGCTCCAAGCGTTCCCATCGTCATCAGCACCTATGCCCAACTCAAAACAATCAAAAACGGTCTAGACAAACACTACCGCTTGGGCAATGACATCGACGCCAGCCCCAGCTGGAGTGAGGGCACCTCTGGTTGTGTAGCCTACAACGGTAGCAATGGAAAAGCAGCCAATGGAAATCCCGCAGCCACCTGCACCGGGTTTACGCCCATTGGGAATAATGCGACTCGCTTCTCCGGTAGCTTTGATGGAGCCGGGCATAAAATCACTAAGCTCTACATCAAGCGTGGTACGCTCTACGTAGGCTTGTTTGCCTATACCAGCAATTATGCTGAGATCAAGAATATAGGTATGACAGATGCCTATGTAGTAGGTCAAAGTATCGTCGGCGGGCTCATCGGGGGTGGTGGTGGTTCTGTAAGTAACTCCTATGCCACGGGAGCTGTGACGGGGACGGGTAATACTGTCGGCGGGCTCATCGGTTGGAGTCGTGGTGGTTCTGTAAGCAATTCCTATGCCACGGGAGCTGTGACGAGTGGTAGTAGTAATGAGGGTGTCGGCGGGCTCATTGGTTCTGCTGATGGTGGTTCTGTAAGTAACTCCTATGCCACGGGAGCTGTGACGGGTAGTAGTAGTAGTAGTGTCGGCGGGCTCATCGGTTGGAGTCGTGGTGGTTCTGTAAGCAACTCCTATGCCACGGGAGCTGTGACGGGTAGGAATTATGTCGGCGGGCTCATCGGGAGCGGGAATTTTGGAGGTTCTGTAAGCAATTCCTATGCCACGGGAACTGTGACGGGGGGGGCTAATGGTTATGTCGGCGGGCTCATCGGGAATCTTAGAGGTTCTGTAAGTAACTCCTATGCCACGGGAGCTGTGACGGGGGGGGCTAATGGTGATGTCGGCGGGCTCATCGGAAATTGGTATAGTGGTTCTGTAACCGGAAAGAACTATTTTGCGGATAGCTCTGGCACCAATGGCATTGGCGTTGGTAAATCGTGTTCGTCTACCGTTTGTGTGTCTCAAACAGCCGCTCAAATCGCGGCCCTCACCACCGCTTCGGGCTGGACGACCGGAAGCATGGGAAACTGGAACTATGGTACAACGACTCAGTTCCCCGCCGTGCTCTATAGCGGAGCTGGCTGTGAGACCATCGCTACCAATGACATCAATAGCAATGAGGGCGATGCAAGCATACCGGATTGCGGGGATATCATAAAGGGGCAGAGGTAGGGGAAATAAAAGCGGCGTTTTTAGTGAGGATCGGGTTTCAGATAAAAACGGGCGAGAGTGGATAAAGCGGGCTTTGTGGGTAAGACAGGCTGTGGATAAAAACAAGCTTTGCTTGTTTTTGCGATGGAAGCGGCGATTTTGGGAGAGTGTGGGGAAAGGCCCTTTGTGTAGGGGCGTTTTTTGTGAGGACCGGGATTTAGATAAAAACAGGCTTCGTGGGTAAGACAGGCTGTGTGGATAAAACAAGCTTCGCTTGTTTTTGCGATGGAATCGGCGATTCTGGGAGAGTGCGGGGTTTTAGATAGAAGAAGCCAGAGTTGGGGATAAAAACAGGCTTCGGTGGGTAAAAACGGGATTTGGTAGATAAAACCAGCTTTGCTTATTTTTGCGATGGTAAGCACGGCGTTTTTCAGATGGGGTTTGTGTTTATGGTATTTACCTGCCAATATGGAGCATGAGATCGTTGTATGTATATACACTACGATCTGTGCACACGTACAACCATAAGGCGGCTGAATTTAGTGCTTACGAAATGTTCTGAAGATAGGCTAAGAGAGCTTGTATTTCCCTTCCTCATTTAAATATTTGACAATGTCAAACAAAGTATATATATTGAATGTGTAGGAGGTATTTCTAAATGGTCGACACTGAAATTAAGGAGATTAAAGCCATCCTAGCCGAATTAGCCAAGGATCAACGTAAAACAGAAGTTGCCCAGCAAAAAACAGAAGCTGCCTTGGCTGAATTAGCTAAGGAGCACCGCAAAACAGAAGTTGCTCAGCAAAAAACAGAAGTTGCCCAGCAAAAAACAGAAGCCGCCTTGGCTGAATTAGCTAGGGAGCACCGCAAAACAGAAGTTGCCCAGCAAAAGACAGAAATTGCTCACCAAAAAACAGAAGCTGCCTTGGCTGAATTAGCTAAGGAGCACCGCAAAACAGAAGTTGCCCAGCAAAAGACAGAAGTTGCTCAGCAAAAAACAGAAGTCGCCTTGGCTGAAATGGCTAAAGAGTTGGGGGGAATAGGCAATACTCAGGGCGAAATAGCCGAAGATTTATTTCATCGTAATCTAGAACCCCTGATGCAAGAGAGGGGAATCAAGCTAACTAGTATAAGCCAACGCGTCAAAGCCATTAGTGGGCGTGAATATGACTCGATAGGTATGAATGGAACATACGTAGCTATAGTCGAAGTGAAAAGTAAAGTAAGCAATAGAAATCTTGAAAATCTCATCAACAAACAAATACCAGCCTTCAGAATTGATTTCCCACAGTACAAGAACCATAAGATTATAGCTTGTATTGCTGGCTTGGTTATGAAACAGGAAGTAGAAAAAAAAGCTAGTTCTCTAGGGCTTTTTGTACTGACTCAAAAAGGCAAAGGCGGTGCACAAATTGCCAATACTCCTGATTTTAAGGCAAAACTATATTGAGTAAGAGTGAGCGTCAAATTGAGCCACCTTTTACAGTATGGCCTGATTATGCTAATCTCTTTTGTAAAACGAATTGGAGAGTATTTCCATGATTATAAAACATGGCCCATCATTATATGATTAGAGGGAGTGTAAATGATTTGTATCGTTTAAAACAGAAAACAAGAAATTAATTATGATTGAAAGAGTGGACGCCCAAAAGTTGGTATCAGCAAACCTATGCCATGGGAGCTGTGACGGGTCAGCAAGTCGGCAGACTCATCGGGAGTTTGGTGGTTCTGTAACCGGAAAGAACTACTTTGTGGATGCCCCTGGCACTAATGGCATTGGCATTGGTTCTAGATCGTGTTCATCTTCCGTTTGTGTGTCTCAAACAGCCGTCCAAATCATGGCCCTCACCTCCACTTCGACGGGCTGGACAATTAGCACTAGCGGAGCCATGGGAACCGTGGGAAACTGGAACTTTGGTACAACGACTCAGTTGCCCGCCGTGCTCTATAGGGGAGGTGCCTGTGAAACCATCGCTACCAATAACATCAACAGCAATGGTGGCGATACAGGCATACCGGATTGTAGGGATCTGTTGCCGGGGCAGAGGTAGCGGAGAGGGAAAATAGGCTGGGATCCATTGAGGATGAAAATAAGCTTTGGTGGATAAGAACAAGCGAGAGTGGATAAAGTGTGCTTTGTGTAGATAAAACAGGCTTCGTGGGTAAGACAGGCTGTGGATAAAAATAAGGCAGAGTCGTGGATAAAAATGAGCTTTGTGGGTAGAAATAAGCTTTGGTAGATAAAACAAGCTTCGCTTATTTTTGCGATGGAAGCGGCGATTCTGGGAGGGTGCAGGAAAAGGCCCTTTGTGTAGGGGTATTTTTGGTGAGGCTTACAATCATGGGATTTGGGTAAAAACAGGCTTTGGCAGATAAAACAAGCTTCGCTTGTTTTTGTGATGGAAGTGGCGATTCTGGAAGGGTGTGGGAGAAGCCCTTTTGTGTAGGGGCGTTTTTGGTGAGGACCGGGCTTTGGATAAAAATAAGGCAGAGTTGTGGATAAAACAGGCTTTGCTTGTTTTTGCGATGGAAGCGGCGATTCTGGAAGGGTGTGGGAGAAGCCCTTTTGTGTAGGGGCGTTTTTGGTGAGGACCGGGCTTTGGATAAAAACAGGCTTTGGAGAGGAGAAGCCTTCTAGTTTCTTGAGGATAAAAAAAAACTTTACTTGTTTCCCATGTGGAACCTTGCCTTTTTCGCGCCCTTAAAATCGTAAGCTTTGCTCCAGCAAAGCTTACTTGGTAAGCCTCCCAACGCAAAGCTTCTCTTTGGTAATCTCCCTTTGCATAGGAAAGCTTTCCAAGCAAAGCCTATCAAACTAACCTCCCAGCTTTGCTTATTTTTGCGATGGTAAGCACGGCGTTTTTCAGATGGGGTTTGTGTTTATGGTATTTACCTGCCAATATGGAGCATGAGATCGTTGTATGTATATACACTACGATCTGTGCACACGTACAACCATAAGGCGGCTGAATTTAGTGCTTACGAAATGTTCTGAAGATAGGCTAAGAGAGCTTGTATTTCCCTTCCTCATTTAAATATTTGACAATGTCAAACAAAGTATATATATTGAATGTGTAGGAGGTATTTCTAAATGGTCGACACTGAAATTAAGGAGATTAAAGCCATCCTAGCCGAATTAGCCAAGGATCAACGTAAAACAGAAGTTGCCCAGCAAAAAACAGAAGCCGCCTTGGCTGAATTAGCTAAGGAGCACCGCAAAACAGAAGTTGCTCAGCAAAAAACAGAAGCCGCCTTGGCTGAATTAGCTAAGGAGCACCGCAAAACAGAAGTTGCTCAGCAAAAAACAGAAGCTGCCTTGGCTGAAATGGCTAAAGAGTTGGGAGGAATAGGCAATACTCAGGGCGAAATAGCCGAAGATTTATTTCATCGTAATCTAGAACCCCTGATGCAAGAGAGGGGAATCAAGCTAACTAGTATAAGCCAACGTGTCAAAGCCATTAGTGGGCGTGAATATGACTCGATAGGTATAAATGGAACATACGTAGCTATAGTCGAAGTGAAAAGTAAAGTAAGCAATAGAAATCTTGAAAATCTCATCAACAAACAAATTCCAGCCTTCAGAATTGATTTCCCACAGTACAAGAACCATAAGATTATAGCTTGTATTGCTGGCTTGGTTATGAAACAGGAAGTAGAAAAAAAAGCTAGTTCTCTAGGGCTTTTTGTACTGACTCAAAAAGGCAAAGGCGGTGCACAAATTGCCAATGCTCCTGGTTTTAAGGCAAAACTATATTGAGTAAGAGTGAGCGTCAAATTGAGCCACCTTTTACAGTATGGCCTGATTATGCTAATCTCTTTTGTAAAACGAATTGGAGAGTATTTCCATGATTATAAAACATAGCCCATCATTATATGATTAGAGGGAGTGTAAATGATTTGTATCGTTTAAAACAGAAAACAAGAAATTAATTATGATTGAAAGAGTGGACGCCCAAAAGTTGGTATCAGCAAACCTATGCCATGGGAGCTGTGACGGGTCAGCAAGTCGGCAGACTCATCGGGAGTTTGGTGGTTCTGTAACCGGAAAGAACTACTTTGTGGATGCCCCTGGCACTAATGGCATTGGCATTGGTTCTAGATCGTGTTCATCTTCCGTTTGTGTGTCTCAAACAGCCGTCCAAATCATGGCCCTCACCTCCACTTCGACGGGCTGGACAATTAGCACTAGCGGAGCCATGGGAACCGTGGGAAACTGGAACTTTGGTACAACGACTCAGTTGCCCGCCGTGCTCTATAGGGGAGGTGGCTGTGAAACCATCGCTACCAATAACATCAACAGCAATGGTGGCGATACAGGCATACCGGATTGTAGGGATCTGTTGCCGGGGCAGAGGTAGCGGAGAGGGAAAATAGGCTGGGATCCATTGAGGATGAAAATAAGCTTTGGTGGATAAGAACAAGCGAGAGTGGATAAAGTGGGCTTTGTGTAGATAAAACAGGCTTCGTGGGTAAGACAGGCTGTGGATAAAAATAAGGCAGAGTCGTGGATAAAAATGAGCTTTGTGGGTAGAAATAAGCTTTGGTAGATAAAACAAGATTCGCTTGTTTTTGCGATAAAAGCGGCGATTCTGGGAGGGTGCGGGAAAAGGCCCTTTGTGTAGGGGTGTTTTTGATGAGGGCCGGGATTTGGATAAAAACAGGCTTTGGCAGATAAAACAAGCTTCGCTTGTTTTTGTGATGGAAGTGGCGATTCTGGAAGGGTGTGGGAGAAGCCCTTTTGTGTCGGGGCGTTTTTGGTGAGGACCGGGCTTTGGATATAGGAAAGCTTTGTGTAGATAAAACAAGCTTCGCTTATTTTTGCGATGGAAGCGGCGATTCTGATGAGGACGGGGTTTGGTAGGTAAAAACGGGCTTTGTGTATAAGACAGGCTTCAGGTGGATAAAACAAGCCAGAGTTGTGGGTAGAAACGGGCTTCGGTAGATAAAACAAGCTTCGCTTGTTTTTGTGATAAAAGCGGCGATTTTAGTGAGGACCGGGCTTTGTTTTACTACGCTTGGGTAGAAAACAGGCTTCGCTTGTTTCCCACGAGGAGCCTTGCCGTTTTCGCGCTCTTAAAATCGTAAGCTTTGCTCCAGCAAAGCTTACCAAGTAACCCTTCCAATGGCAAGCCTACCAAGAGAACCTCCCCAACTTCGTTTATTTCCCATGTGGAGCCTTGCCTTTTTCGCGCTCTTAAAGTCGAGAGCTTTGCTCCAGCAAAGCTTACCAAGTAACCCTTCCAATCGCAAGCCTACCAAGAGAACCTCCCCAACTTCGTTTATTTCCCATGTGGAGCCTTGCCTTTTTTCGCGCCCTTAAAGTCGAGAGCTTTGCTCCAGCAAAGCTTACCAAGTAACCCTTCCAATCGCAAGCCTACCAAGAGAACCTCCCCAACTTTGCTTGTTTCCCATGTGGAGCCTTCCCTTTTTTCGCGCCCTTAAAGTCGAGAGCTTTGCTCCAGCAAAGCTTACCAAGTAACCCTTCCAATCGCAAGCCTACCAAGAGAACCTCCCCAACTTCGTTTATTTCCCATGTGGAGCCTTGCCTTTTTTCGCGCCCTTAAAGTCGAGAGCTTTGCTCCAGCAAAGCTTACCAAGTAACCCTTCCAATCGCAAGCCTACCAAGAGAACCTCCCCAACTTCGCTTGTTTCCCATGTGAAGCCTTCCCTTTTTTCGCGCCCTTAAAGTCGAGAGCTTTGCTCCAGCAAAGCTTACCAAGTAACCCTTCCAATCGCAAGCCTACCAAGAGAACCTCCCCAACTTCGTTTATTTCCCATGTGGAGCCTTGCCTTTTTCGCGCTCTTAAAGTCGAGAGCTTTGCTCCAGCAAAGCTTACCAAGTAACCCTTCCAAGCAAAGCCTACCAAACTAACCTCCCAGCTTTGCTTATTTTTGCGATGAAAGTGGCGATTTTGGTGAGGACTGGGCTTTGTTTATACGACTGATTTATTGTGCAGTAAAATACATATTGTAATCCTCCAATAATTTAATGGAGCTTCACCTAAAACTTCTTGCCTACAGTACAACATAATTTTTCCTGCAAGTAGGAGGCACGCCCTGTAGAAGTCCCAAAAGATATCTTGACATATCCTAAGTACAATCCATTGACTATGCACGAGTTTTTAATCTCTTTACACATTTTATGATAAATCGCAAAATATTTCTTTATGGCTTGGGAATCGCCACTTTTCTTCTATTTGTTCTATTCCGCTTTGGTAGTCATTATTTTGTAGACTACCTTTGGTATCAGAGCCACTCGCAAGAGGCCCTGTGGTGGGACTTAATTAACATTCGTTTTGGTTTCTACTTGGGTGGGGTATGTTTGGCCCTATTCCCATATAGTATCAATTACGCCATAGCTAAATTGCGCCTACGTAATTTTGAGTCTCCTCCACAAGGTAAAGTTGGTGATTACCTTTTATGGGCAGGCATTGTCTTCGTTTTGTTTACGATTAACGGTTCTATATTCTATCAGCTTTGGGATGCATACATACTAGCCTCATATTCCCCAGAATATGGGATTCAGGATCCTATTTTTGAAAAAGATGCTTCTTTCTACATGTTTCATTTAGAGTACTATCAAGGCCTTTTAGTTTGGGTAAAATTCTCTCTCTTTACTTCCCTTCTGGTGACTCTCGCTACTTACTTTTTGCCACTCTATGGATTGAATCTTCAAACCCGCCCCCACCATGTACAAAGGCTCTTATCCATAGGGCTACCTCATCTAGCTTTTCTTCTGGGACTTTTTGTTTTGTCTTTTAGTGTCTCTTCTTATCTCAATCGCTACGACCTCCTTTACGAGGGAAGCTCTCCCAAAGTAGCCGGAGCTTCTTATGTAGACGTGAATGCTCGTAGTGGTGCTTATCTTATTTTTTCGTATATAGGAATTCTTTTTGCCTTCGTAATTGCCATTAGTGGCTTCATAAGACGGTGGAAGGCTCCACTAACTCTTTTAGGTATTTGGGTTATCTCTTATTTTTTTATCTTACAAATCTATCCGGAGTTGATACGTGTTGTAAAAGTCAATCCTAATGAATTGGAAGCCGAGAAAGAATATATCGAACATAGCATTGCCTATACTCTAGAGGCCTATGGCTTAGGGGATATCAAACGTAAAAAGTTTGCGGCAGAAGAAAGTCTGAGTCTAAAGACAATTGCAAATAATCGCGAAATTATTGATAATATCCGCTTATGGGATTATAGACCTGTGCGAGCAACCCTACGGCAATTGCAAGAAATTCGCCAATACTATGAATTCTTGGATGTGGATATTGATCGTTATGAAGTGGGCGGTCGAACTCGACAAGTTATGATCGCAGCACGAGAGCTCAATAAGAACAGTTTACCCACGCGTGCGCGAAGATGGGAATCCCGTCATCTTCAATACACACATGGCTATGGGATTGCCATGGCTCCTTCCAATACCGTCACCCGAGAGGGTTTGCCAGATTTGTGGATACGAGACTTCCCTCCCCTAGTTACACAACCCGGGATCACTTCGGTTAAGCGTCCCGAAATTTACTATGGTGAGCTGACCAATGACTATGTCCTTGTGAATACATCTCTCAAAGAAATCGATTACCCACTAGAACAAAATTTTGCAGAAACTGTGTATCAAGGAAAGGGAGGCATCCCATTGGGAAAGGGGCTACGTCGCCTACTCTTAGCTTGGCAATTTGATACTTGGAAATTTCTTGCTTCAGATTATATAAGCTCTAAATCTCGTCTTTTATTCCGTCGCAATATACACGAAAGCGTGCGAAGGTTGGCACCATTTCTCAAGTATGATCCGGATCCTTATATCGTTCTTGGAGAAGATGGACGCCTCTATTGGATCATGGATGCGTATACAAGCTCAAATCGATTTCCTTACAGTGCCCGTTTTAGTGGTGACTTTTTGAAGCCTGCTCATGCCAGCGGTAGACAAACTTACCTCCGAGGCATGGAAGGCATCAATTATATACGTAACTCTATCAAAGTAGTTATAGATGCTTATGACGGGACAACACAATTCTACATTGTGGACGAAAAAGATCCAATTGCCAAGGCTTGGGCTAATTTTTTTCCGCAACTCATACAACCTTTTTCTGAGATGCCAGATTTTCTACTCAAACATATGCGTTATGCAGAAAACCTTTTTTTTATACAAGCTTCTATCTATACGGACTATCATATGAGTGATACCCGTGCCTTTTATAATCTGGAAGATCGCTGGCAAATTGCAACTGAAGTTTACTCTGACCAACCTCAGCAAGTAGAACCCTACTACACTATGATAAAACTTCCCGGTGAAAAAGAAGAAGAATACATACTCATGCTACCCTTCATTCCAAATAACAAAGATAATATGATTGCTTGGATGGCAGCACGATGTGACTACCGCAAAGAAGTCAAAGAAAAAGATAATCCTTATGGTAAAGTTCTGATCTTTGATTTCCCACGTACACGTCAAATTTACGGGCCTATTCAAATTGAGGCTCGCATTGATCAAGACCCAGAAATTAGTAAAGACTTAACTCTTTGGAATCAGCAAGGCTCACGGGTTATTCGCGGCAACCTTCTTGTTATACCCATAGGAAAAACTCTCCTTTATGTAGAGCCTATCTATCTCCAAAGTACGAACTCACCCTTCCCAGAATTGCGTCGTGTCATTGCAGCAGATCACAATAACCTAGTCATGGGAGAAGACCTTGGGGATGCACTATTCCAGCTGGCCACTAAGAGCAGTCAAAAACGAAGTAATCAAACGAACTTTAGTGCAGATTTCAACTCTACCATGAGAAAGGGGCAACCACCTCTTTCGATTCAAGCTTTAGGTCGTAGAGCACGTTCTCTTTTACAACAAACGCAGGCAGCCGCAGCTAGCGGAAATTGGAAAAAATTTGGAGAAAAGATGCATGAACTCAAGCAAACCCTCAATCAATTAGGGCAATCCCGTCATTAAATTTATCATAATTACAGCTTACTTTTATCTACAACGCAAGCGTGAGACTTTTTTTTGAAAGCGTGTTTGCTTTTGTAGAAAGCTTTGCTAACGCAAAGCCTTCGATTTGAAGGCACCGAAAATCTGAAAAAATAGGATAAGAGTAACTGGAAGTGGGGAGTGATTTCAACGAGTGTGAAAGCCAATTTACACAAAATTATTTATTCTCCCACCTGTTCACAAAAAAGATTTACGAATGATTTACCAAAAAATTATATGAAAATAGTTTGGGTATTATAGAAACCTACCTTGCCCTTTCACGTATTTTCAATTTATCTTTCTTCTTTTTGTCGTAAAATTTTTTCTATCTCATTTGTGAAAACATTGCCTTGGGACAACAGGTCACTATTTTCACTCGCTGTAAAGATCATATCCGTACAAGGCCTATAGAGAGTCTAGCTCATATTGTTCTCTAAACTCTTTCGAAATTGGTAAAATATAATCGCTATCGTTCAGCCTCAAACCGTATTGCGTTGGCATAGAAATTTTTTTCGTGCTTTCTGGAAATGGCTATCTATAAAAAAACAGATAGGAAGGCCAACGATAGACCAAGAACGAATTTCCATTATTCATTTCTGAGCAAAAGAAAATACTCTTTGGTCTACGCATAAAATATAAGCTAAGTTATATCACTTGGGCTATGCAGTGAATGTAAACACTGTCAGAAAATATATACCTCGTGAACTAAAGTTACCATTTTCTACTTGATCCCACTTGATCCCACTTGATCCCACTTGGTCCTACTTGGAAGAATTTTCTTAAACTCCATTGCAAGCATCTTTATGCCATGGACTTCTGTATTATTTATAGTATCTCCTCTCTAAGGTCGCCTTTCTTTTGTTTCTTTATGATGGCTCACCATAGTCGCAAAATACTACATCTTGCTGTTACTCGGTATCCTAATCTGGATTGGCTAAAACAACAAATGCGAGAGGCCTTGCCAGAAGACTTGCCCAAGTATTTACTTTATGATAATGAACCTGTTTTTAAATCTCCAGAGGATTGCTTGCGTTATACTTTAGGTATTTGTTCTGTCTTTACGGCTTATCGCTTACGGTTTATCGCTTACGGTTTATCGCTATTGATGGCAAAGTGTCCATGCACTATATGTACCTTTCGAACCATAAAGGCCCCGCATAAAGCCTCCGTTCGAGGAGGATGTAGTATGACAGTTTAATTTTTAGACAGTAAGACTGAGAAGTATGACTTGACCCTATACTTTTTTGAAAAATGTGTGCAGTAGATTTATTTTAGTAAACAAAAATATTCTCAATTTTTACAAATCATGTCTTCAATTATATCCCCTTTTTCCAAAATCTCAAAAGATATTACAATCAATGAAAGAGAAGAAGCTACACTTGCTTTTTGGAAGAAAAATAAAATTTTTGAAAAAGTAGAAAAACTAACAGAAAACGGGCAAGCATTTGTCTTTTATGAGGGGCCACCTACCGCTAATGGAAAACCTGGAGTACATCATGTACTCAGTCGTGTTTATAAAGATGTTTACATTCGTTTTTATACACAACGTGGTTATCATGTCCCCCGCAAAGCAGGTTGGGATTGCCATGGTTTGCCTGTGGAGAGAGAAATTGAAAAGTCTTTAGGGATAAAAAATAAATCTGAAATCGAAAAAAAACATGGAGTAGCTCATTTCAATACATTATGTCGTAAATCTGTCTTACAGTATATCAAAGATTGGGATAGCTTTAGTGAACGGATGGCATTTTTTGTAGATCTGTCTAACCCATATCACACAATGGACAATGACTACATTGAAGCAACTTGGTCAGTCTTAAAAACTATCTGGGACAAAAAACTTATTTATCAAGGTTACCGCGTTGTACCATATGATCCGGTTTTAGGAACGACGATGTCCGATGCAGAGGTGGATTTAGGATATCGTGAAGTAGAAGATTCATCTTTGACCGTACGCTTCCCATTGGAAAATGATAATCCTTTTGGAGAAAATTCATATATTCTAGTTTGGACAACCACTCCTTGGACTCTACCCTCTAATGCCGCCCTGGCTTTGGCCCCTAAAGAAAAATATGCCGTACTGGAAGGTCAAAGAATAAACGGAAACAAATCAATTACAGAAAAATTGATCTGTGCAGAAGCACGTCTACCAGAACTTCTAGACGATGGCCAAAAAGAACAGTACAATGTAGTACGTACTATCCTTGGTAAAGACCTGTTGGGATTACGTTATAAAAAACTATTTTCTTTTCTTAAACTTACTGCTCCTGCTTCTATCAAAAATATCGAAAAAAAAAGTGAAAATAAACATGAAGGCAGAAATGGGTGGTACATCATAGAGGGGGATTTTGTTAGCATGGAGAGTGGGACGGGAATAGTTCATATCGCCCCAGCTTATGGAGCAGATGATCTTAATTTGGGAGAAAAACATCACTTACCACTCTTACATGGTGTAGGACTGGATGGGAAGTTTTTTCAAAACACACCCTATGCGGGTCTCTTTTTTAAAGAAGCCGATCCAAAAATTATTCATGACTTGAAAAAGAGAAACTTGGTATGGAAGTCTGAAAAGTACAAACATAAATATCCATTTGGATATAGAACAGGTGCCCCCCTCCTTTACTATGCAAAAGATGCTTGGTATATTCGTACCACAAATCTAAAAGACCAACTATTAAAAAATAATCAAGAAATCCGATGGGTACCTGAACATATAAAAAATGGGCGCTTTGGAAATTGGTTGGAAAATAATCGTGATTGGGCCCTTAGTCGTGAACGCTATTGGGGAACTCCCCTACCTATTTGGACAGACGGCGATAAAACTTTCCGTTTGATTGCCTCTGTAAAAGAATTAGAAGAACTTTGCGGACGTAAACTAGATAACCTAGATTTACACCGGCCTCATATCGATAAAATTGAATTTCATGATCCACAAAATGGAAAACTGATGAAACGCATACCGGAAGTCATCGATTGCTGGTTTGATTCCGGCGTGATGCCTTACGCCCAGTGGTCATCAGAAAAAGAAAAGGAAATAGCTATGAAACGCTACTTTCCAGCGGATTTTATATCTGAAGCCATTGACCAAACCAGAGGCTGGTTTTACACACTTCTATGCATTAGCACAATGGTTTCTAATAAAAGTTCTTATAAAAATGTTGTCTGTCTTGGCCACGTACTCGATGAAAAAGGAGAGAAAATGTCCAAGAGTAAGGGTAATGTTGTAAACCCTTGGGATATCTTTCAAAACCACGGTGCAGATGCTATACGTTGGTATTTTTTAACGGGTGCTCCTCCCGGAAACTCTCGTAGATTAGGAAAACCTGGTACGCCCAGCGACCCGGTCAATATAGTCCATACCTTCATGAATATGTTGATCAATTGTTTGGGTTTTTTTACACTCTATGCAAATGTAGATAATATTCAAATCGAAGAAGACTGGGAAAATCAACCCATAGCGGGTGCCCACCCTTTTCAAAAACGCACGGATATGGACCGCTGGATACTTTCCTATTTGCAAGATGTTATACAAGAAACGACAACTTGCCTAGAAAACTATGATTGCCTCCAAGCTGGTAAGCACATAGAAACTTTTTTAGAAAGCCTATCAAATTGGTATATACGTCGGAACCGTCGCCGCTTCTGGAAGGGAATTTTAGATCAAGATAAATTGAATGCCTATGATACCCTCTACCGTTGTTTATGCACCATATCTAGATTACTTGTGCCTTTTATGCCTTTTTTAGCCGAAGACGTATTTCAAATTTTAGTTACAAAAAAATTGGCTAAAAAGTCTTCTCAACAAGAGCCTTCCCAAGTTCCTCAAAGTGTGCTTCTATCTAGTTGGCCGAATGCAAACCATAAAACTAGTTATGATAAAACAGCTTTATCCGAAGAAACAATTGTAAAAGATGTTGTTTTTTTAGGCCGTGCGGCACGCATGCAAGCCAATATAAAAGTTCGCCAGCCTCTATCTCGTATCTTTATATTTACAGAGAAACCGGAAATACAAAAAATTATTCATCAAAAAAAGAATATTATACTAGAAGAATTGAATGTGAAATCTCTAGAGTTTATGAAAAACTCAGATAGCTTCATTAGCTACAAAATAAAACCAAATTTACCGCGTATAGGAAAGCGTCTAGGCTCTCGGGTTCGTATTGTACAAAGATATCTACAAAACACAAATGTAAAAAATATTCTCAATGAATTAGAAAAAGAAAATAAACTTTCAATTCTAATTCCTAAAGAAGAAAAGGCTCATCATAAGAAAATAGAATTAGAAAAAGAAGATTTGCTTATAGAAAGCACTTCAAAGGGAAATGTAGCCGGAGTTGAGGGCAAAGGGCTTTTCGTAGTTCTAGAGACGGACCTAAACGAAAATCTCATAGCAGAAGGGTTGGCCCGAGACGTTGTACGCAATATACAAGAAGCCCGTAAGTCCAGTGGATTCAATGTAACAGATCGAATAGGAATCTACTTCCCAAAACTAAATTCTAAAATGTCCAAAGCAGTCAAGAGTTTCCAACCCTACATTGAGTCGGAAACTCTCTCTAAAATATTTTCTCCAGAACTTTTTGAAAAAGTATCCTCTTCAAAAGCTTTTGCACAAAAAGGAAAAAACTTCCCAGTCGAAACCGAAATCGAAATCGAAAAAGAGAAAATACTTATTGCGCTTTGGAATAACTTAGAAAGTTAAAAAAGTCTGAGATAAAAATAAACTATACTGATTTTACAAATCGTGAGGACGAAGTGTACTTCTCTTATTCTGTTTTGTACGCTCCAAAGCGTCATCAAGCAACTTATGAACTTTTTCATTCAAAGTACTCAAGGCATCGCTGGACATCATAAATCCCTTACCTTTTACATAAGTTTTTGTTTTACTAACTACAACTAAAGATTCTTTCTCTGACATATTTTCCTCATTTAATGTTTTTCGGCAAGCAACACCATAATGCTACCGCCGTTAAAATTGCTTTCTCCTATTCTATTCAAAACTTATAGCTTGATAAGAAGGAAGGGAAAAGAGGGGACATCGTCACGCGTACACCCGAAAAGGGCAAGTTTATTTTACTAATTTTTTACGCATTGTGTATATATTAGAGTCGTTACAAAAGTAATCAATAAGTCATAACCAGAATTTTGTTTATAAACTTTTCTCCCCCCAAAAAATGATCCTCTTTTTCGTACATTGACCGAGCCTAACTTTGATAAATTTAATTCACCATCAGCAGAGTGCTCAAGTAAATATACACGACAGTGGAATTCATTGTTAGAGTATTCGTATTACGGTAGAGAGGCTATCTTAAAAACAACTTCAGAAAAACTATTTTATTTTATATGAAGAGCTATCCTACTTTTGACTTAGCTATATTTTTTTTGGTATAGCCTTTTTTGGTATAGCCTTTTTTGGTATAGCCATAGATCATCATCTGCCTGTCGACGGCTAGAGCCCATGGCTAGGCGGATATCAGTTTTGGAAAATACCTTACTTTGTATGGGAAAGTAATATTGTCATGGTATTGTCATGGTATTGCCAACGAGATAAATTAAAACAACGGAGGCATCACTTTGATTTATCCCTGGCTTAAAGGCTATTATAATCGATTAGACAATGGAACACAGAAACGTAATTACCCGGGTAAGAAAAAACCACATGCGTAAGAATATGGTATCAGAGTTGTGGCAAAAGTAGATATGAGTCCTCTATCTAGTTGTGAGGGGATTTTGAATAGACTGTTGCGAATGGGCTTAATCCTAAAAATGTAAAGTGTGACCACTCATGCTTGGAGCCTTTATTCATTTTTACAACAACTCTAATATAACGCTGTTTGCTTGGATCAAAAATATGCAAATGCAACGAATAAACCGACTACTGTAATGAATATACCAATAGGGACTCAGCATAAAGTATTTTTGGTTTTTCCAGGGCATCCTAGTAGGGCATCACCCCTATGATTTTTCGATATCTGGTAAAAATAATTGTACAGTGACAGGGGCAAGTGGCTATATTCACTCGTATGTATTCAATTTGCTTTCAAGCGGCTGCATCTTCTCAAGCCTTTGAAAACACTCTCTCTATGCTACTGGTTTTAAAAGCCGTGTTTGGTTGTGAGCCGTATGTTGATCTATAATGTCTCTATGTTACTGGTTTTAAAAGCTGTGTTTGGTTTGGTGGAGGATACAACACCTCACCAGATACAAACTTACTCAAACAAGCCAGCGTTTATCATTGTACTCATCGGACACAAGCAACAAACAATAGATATGGGACTGTGTTTTAGTACAAATAGCGAAACATGATTATCATGGGGAGGCTGTATGATATTCAAGAATGTTTGCCTAACTCTATGGAATACATTCTCGCTTGTCTTTCCTCCTATTGATAGGAATACCTTAGGAATACCTTTCAAAAAGGAGCCCATAACTCGTTGTGGTCAAACAATATCTAAATTTTTTTACTACAAAAAGAAAACTAGCAGCTTCTATATTTTTTTTGTAAATAAGCAATAATGAGATCACTTTCATACATCTTTATATCACCATCTACCATGAAGGGAACTTGTATTTTACCCCCTAAAGAAAGCAAATCCTCATAAGCCTCGTTACCGTAAGATATTGTACACGAAATGAAATCTTTCCCCTCTTTGAGATTCAAAGCTTCAATGGCTCTAAAAACCCTCGTACAATAGGGACACGTTTTTTGGTGATAGAGCGAAAACATAGGTAACAAAATTCTTGTAGCCCCTTCACTCAGTAAGCAAAATAATTTTATTCCTTTTTTTCGAGCGTCTTTTTCAACTCACCTGACTGGGCCATTTGAACAATAATATCATGACCACCAATAAATTCAGAATCCACATAAAGCTGAGGTATGGTTGGCCAATTCGCATATTCTTTAATACCCTGACGGATATCCGCATCATCAAATATATTGAACGTACTATATTTTACACTCAATTTCTCTAAAACTTGAATTACACCCGCAGAAAACCCACACATTGGAGATTGTGGCGTTCCTTTCATAAAAAGGAATACACGATCGGAATTGATTCTAGCTTCAATCTTTTCTTTTAATTCTTTTTCCATAGTAAAACCTCTCACTGTTTCATATCTTATTTAAACAACATTCAATAAAAATAGATTATGTTTTTCAAACAAAACACAATAAATCAAATCTCACTAGTTTCCACCGCTAAAGCATGGAGATCACCCTTTAACTCTTCTTTTAAGGTACTCATAACCATTCTATGCTGTTCAAGCAATTTTTTTCCAGAAAAACCCGCATAGCGAACTTCAGCCTTAAGATGAACCCCGTCATTCATGGGATCCAGTATTTTTACTTGAGCACCAGGTAGGCCGGTCTCAATCTTTGTTTTAATTTCCTCTATTGCCATACCCATACTCTAAATCTTCCAGCCTCTGTGGACAAAAACAGGAGACTCTCCTATGGTAAAGCATTTTTCTATTCATAAAACTATAGTTGGCATGCAAGCATATTATACGTTTACAAAAGAATTGACACCAAAAGGACACAACAAGATAGTCGCTACATGCAAGAGTTACCCATTACTTCTATAATCAGTATAATTGTTTTATTGGCCGTTGTGCTTTCGAGTGCTATCAAAGTACTTCGTGAATATGAGCGTGCAGTTGTTTTTCGGCTTGGTCGTTTGATACAGGTGAAGGGGCCCGGATTGATTTTGCTTTTACCCGTTATTGATAAAATGATTAAAGTTAGTACACGGATGGTGGCAATGGATGTCCCCTCCCAAGATGTAATCACAAAGGATAACGTTTCGATAAAGGTGAATGCTGTTATTTATTTTCGTGTTATGGAGGCAGATAAATCTGTAATTGAAGTGCAGGATCATTTATACGCAACTTCACAACTAGCGCAAACAACTTTGCGGTCTGTCGTGGGGGAATTAGAACTGGATGATATACTCTCGGAAAGAGATAAAATTAATGACAAGCTCCAAACAATCATCGACAGGTCTACGGACTCTTGGGGTGTCAAAGTATCTATGGTAGAACTCAAACATGTTGATCTTCCAGAAAACATGCAAAGAGCCATGGCTAAACAAGCCGAGGCAGAGCGAGAAAGGCGAGCCAAAATTATTGCTGCCGAAGGGGAATTTCAGGCTTCACAAAAACTTTCGGAAGCCGCTGAAAAAATCGGAAAACATCCTGTTGCCATTCAATTGCGCTTTTTACAAACGCTTACGGAGATTGCATCTGATAAAAACTCAACAACAATCTTTCCAGTACCCATTGATCTTCTGACGCACCTTCTAAAAAAATAAAGAAAACGACACCGTCACCGTCACAAATACAAAAGAAGAATGCGTAAAGGCATTGGTTCAATTAATTGTTTCCTTCGATCGTTTGATTGATATTCTACACTGTTTTAACTACATTTCAGCGAATTTCGTACACTGAGCAATATAAAATTCAGCAACTCGGTCACTATCATTTTGTGAAAGAACGGATTGAAATGCACTGAATGCATTGGTATAATCCCCACCGACAAAGAGTTTCAGGCCTTCCTGAAAATTCTTACTTGTCTTTTCTTTGAGGGCTAAATGATCATCAATATCAGAAAAAAGCTGATATATACCGAATTGGGAAACATCCCGTTGCGTTTTTTACAAACGCTTACGGAGAGATCGCATCTGATAAAAACTCAACAACGATCTTTCCATTGCCCATTGATCTTCTGACGCATCTTCTAAAAAAATAAAAGAAAACGGTACCAAACGACACCATCACCAACGCAAAATATGTAAAGGCTTTGGTTCAATCAATCGTTTGATTGATATCCTACATTTCAGCGAATTTCGTACACTGAGCAGTATAGAATTCAGCAACTCGGTCACTTTTATCTTGCGAAAGAACGGATTGAAATGCACTGAATGCATTGGTATAATTCCCACTCACAAAGAATTTCAGGCCTTTCTGAAAACTATTACCCGTCTTTTCTTTGAGGGCTAAATGACCATCAATATCAGAAAAAAGCTGATATATACCGAATTGGAAAACATCCTGTTGCCATTCAATTGCGCTTTTTACAAACGCTTACGGAGATTGCATCTGATAAAAACTCAACAACAATCTTTCCAGTACCCATTGATCTTCTGACGCATCTTCTAAAAAAATAAAGGAAACGGACACCACATCACAAATGTAAAAAAAGAATGCACAAAGGCATTGGTTCAATCAATCAATCAATCAATCAATCAATCGGTTTCCTTTGATCGTTTGATTGATGATCTACACTGTTAACTAAATTTCAGCGAATTTCTTACACTGAGCAATATAAAATTCAGCAACTTGGTCACTTTTATCTTGCGAATGAACGGATTGAAATGCACTCAATGCATTGGTATAATTCCCACCCACAAAGAGTTTCAGGCCTTCCTGAAAATTATTACTCGTCTTTTCTTTGAGAGCTAAATGATCATCAATATCAGAAAAAAGCTGATATATACCAACAGGATCTTTCTTCCCACGCACTTGAAGCTTACCAAGATATCTTGCAGGAAAGCTGGAACCTCCTCGTTCGACAACATCATGGGTATATTCACTAATTATAATAGGTGCACGAAACTTTTTGGTGTAGCTTTCTAAGCGAGCAGCTGTATTTACGGCATCTGCAAAAACTGTTGTTTCCATTCTCTCCTTTTCGCCAACAGTTCCCAACATTAACGTACCACTATTAATACCTATCCCAATATCAATAGTATCTCCCTTCCCTTCCGTTTTTCTTTTTTGATTGAAATCATTAAGCGCCTTTCGCATTTCTATCGCCGCCTGTAGTGCATCAACTGGATTTTCAGGGAAAAGTGCCATAATGGCATCCCCTATATATTTATCAATAAATCCATTATATTTACGAATAATGGGGCCAACAAAGCTAAGGTAAGAATTAATGAAATCAAAGACTTCATTCGGTGCCATTTTTTCTGACATACTCGTAAAGGAACGAATATCGGAAAAAAGTATCGTCATATTCTTCTGAATTTGATCCCCTAACTTAATGTCTGTTATACTTGTAATACCTAGCGTATCCAAAAAGCTTTTAGGAACAAAACGAAAATACACCTTGTTTATCTCTTCCAAGTGTGTAGCATAATTCCTGATATCACGGACCATTGAATTGAAAGTGTTAGCAAGCAAACCTAATTCATCTTTACTCTTGATATTGATTTGCGTATCAAAATCTTTATTCGCTACCTGTTCTGCTCCTTTTCGCAGTTGATCAATGGGTTTAGTCAGGATCTTAGTAATAAAGTAAGAAGCGATCCCCCCAAAAATTAAACTAAGAAAAATAGTTAACAAAACGGTATTGAAAAGGGCCGATATCTCATTTGCTTCACCACGCACGTCATAATCAATACCAAGAATGGCAATAACACGTTTATTTTCATCAAAAATAGGAACAGCTCCCGTTAGCCAAGTACCCCACTCATCTTTAATAAATTCTCTTTCAGCAGCGACTTCCCCAGAAAAAGCAGAAATAAAGGCACCTTGTTTTACCTTGTAGAGGTTACCAATGGGGTTGCCCCCTTCTCCATCCTCCGGTGCATAGTCTGCGTCGCCTAGAAACATAACTATATTCTTATCAGGAAACTCCGGTAAAGCGGCTAAGAGATAAGTATACTGGATTACAGGATAATCCGCTGCATCAGGAGAAATTTGGGAAAGACTAGCTAACCGTTCCAGTTTTTTTCGGCTAGCCTCTTTGATTTGCCTTAGCTTTTGGATAATAGCCTGAAACTCCCCTGATTCCATATACTGATCTTCTCTGGTTTTTGGAAGTGAGCGCAACGAATCCCCCGGAAGAAGTTTTTGAACGTCTTTATTCTTCTTCAACCTTATACGTTCTGGATCTTTATTTACCCTATCACGAAGTTTTCGTATATTCTTCCTGTCCTCAGAATTAAATAGAAAACTACCGGTCTTACCAACGTCGGAAAGGCGAGCAGTCATCAAATCTATAATCACTTCACGGGTATTATTATAGAAAAGGAAACCCGCAAGACCCACAACAGACACAAGTATCAAATTCACAGCAAACCCTATTTTAAATGCAAAACCAATTCTCATTTAGAACTCCTTCCAAAAAAATTAAAAAAATAGACAAGTAAAATCAAACATTCCATCATTAACATGGTACGTACAAAAACGATATGGACCCAAGCCGTACAAACACTAGTTTGCAGTTAAATTAAGCTGGCAAGGCAAAAAAAATATTTTCCCCTTAGAACTATACAGTTTTTTTTATATTCCTGAACATTTTTCCTATTTAAGCTCCCCAAAAAGTACAGCCGGGGGTGTAAATAACTTTATGTAAAGAGACTCTTCTTTAGGGTACTAAATCACCTGATCTGTTGGTATTCTCCCGTCGAACAAAAGTGTTTTTATTTTTGTGGTGTGATTTTTTGCAGTGGGAAAAGTTAATCTGCCTGAGTAGACGCCATTAGTCTTTTACGACAAAGAGAGGTGAACATTTTTTTTTCGCGGCCATGGCCATAAAATCAGGGGACTTGGCCTTACCTTGGTAAAGCCTTCCACTGTGGTGACAACCGTCGCAACAGTTCCTCTTCCTCTATAAGTAATGAGTATTCTTGTAACAACTCTAATATTTAATGAAACTTTTTCATTTTTCATTATAATTTTTGATTTCACACGGGCTATTTTATGTTCTTTGATTGACCAATATAATCTAATATAAAGCGTGGACCATATTGCGGAATATAAACAAGGACAAATAAAATGCTATGAAGCGTTGGTTTGAGGTATTTTAGAAGGTCGTTGTCCTGTTCTTCGTATTTTGAAACAGTCCCAACATAGAGACGTGCCATACGAACATCTAACACCTCCTAGTCAGGGAAAAAAAATTTCCTTTGATATACTTACACAACAACTTCAAGTACCAAATCAACCGATCATACCCTTTATAGAAGGCGATGGGACAGGTCGTGATATATGGCGAGCTTCCCAAAGAGTGATTGATACCGCGGTAGCGAAAGCTTACGATGGTAAAAAGAAAATCGAATGGTTTGAAGTCTATGCTGGCGAAAAGGCTTATGAAAAATTTAAGAATATTTATCAAAAGGATTTAAATAAAGCGTGGCTACCCCCAGATACGCTCTTAGCTTTTCAGGAATATCTGATTGGGATTAAGGGTCCTCTTACCACACCTGTTGGCGATGGAATACGCTCTCTTAATGTGGCCTTACGGCAAATTCTAGACCTGTATGTATGCCTTCGTCCCGTTCAATGGTTCGAAGGAGTTCCTAGCCCAGTGAAAAATCCAAGCCATATTGATATGGTTATTTTTCGAGAAAATACGGAAGATATTTATGCTGGCATAGAATTTAAGGAAGGATCACGGGACACAAAGTTGTTCCAAAAATTTCTTACTGAAAACTTTCCTGATCTCTCTAAAAAAATACGTTTCCCAAATACAGTTGGTTTGGGTATTAAACCCGTTAGTCAAGAGGGTACCAGTCGATTGGTAGAGGCTGCTATCGAGTATGCCATAAAGAACAATCGAAAATCTGTCACACTAGTTCATAAGGGCAATATTATGAAATTTACCGAGGGTGCTTTTCGAGATTGGGGATATCAACTGGCCAAAAAGAAGTACGATGCAAAAACTATTGATGATGGTCCTTGGTGTAAAATTCAGTTACAGAATAGGGAAATTGTAATCAAAGATGTGATTGCTGATGCCTTTTTACAACAAATCCTCACACGCCCTAAAGAGTATGATGTAATCGCTACTTTAAATCTAAATGGGGATTATATAAGTGATGCTTTGGCCGCACAGGTTGGTGGAATTGGGATAGCTCCGGGTGGTAATATCAATTACCAAAATGGCATTGCAATTTTTGAGGCGACACATGGCACAGCTCCCAAATATGCCGACCAAGATAAAGTGAACCCGGGATCTGTTATTCTTTCCGGAGAGATGATGTTACGTTATATGGGATGGAAAGAAGCAGCCGATCTCATTCTCCAAGCAATCAATCAAACGATTACTCTTAAAAAAGTAACCTATGATTTCGAACGTCTCATGGATGGTGCCAGTCTTTTGAAGTGTTCCGAATTCGGAAATGCGATTATTGAAAATATGTAATCCGGTGGTATCTACAAGATATTGAGGAAAGAGCTGTTGCAGTGAAAGACCTGTTACAGTACTTTTTTGACTTTAGCTAGTATCTCTTTATAAAGATTTTGGGTCTTATTAATTACATTTGCCGGAAGTTCAGGTGCAGGTGCTTTTTTGTTCCAGAAGACTTTTTCAACATAATCTCGAATATATTGTTTATCAAAACCGGAAGGGATTTTACCCGGACAATAGTCACTACTTTGCCAATAGCGACTAGAGTCTGGTGTGAGTACCTCATCAATCAGAACAATTTTATTTTCATGTAAACCGAATTCAAATTTGGTGTCTGCAACGAGGATGCCACACTGCGTCATTTTCTTTGCACTAAAGTCGTAAATAGCTAGAGAAATATCGCGAATTTGTTGTGCAAGATGTTTGCCCAATTCTTTTTCCATGATGGAAAAATCTATATTCCTATCGTGTTCTCCCACATTCGCTTTTGTAGAGGGTGTGAAAATTGGATCAGTTAGCTTCTCCCCTGCACGTAAATTTGCTTCTAAAGGTATTCCGCAAACTGTTTGATTTTTCTGGTATTCCTTCCAAGCCGAGCCGGCTAAATACCCTCTCACAATGCATTCAAAGTTAATCCGTTTCGTTTTTTTGATTAGCATGGCCCGTTCAAAAAAATCTTGATTCAAACAATATGGTTCTGGAAATTTTTCCCAATCACTTGTGAGTAAGTGAGTAGAAAAATTATATTTTCTAACCAATTCACTTTTTTCGATGGCTTTTAACCAAAGATAAGATATTTGGTTCAACAATGGACCTTTGTTTGGAATACTTTGTGAAAATACCACATCAAATGCGGAGACCTTATCACTCACAAGCATCACAACCACATCTTCTATAGATGTTGGATAAAGAGAACGTATCTTTCCCTCATGGATAGGCCGTGGCCTATCGATTTTTTGTTCATGCATATTTTTTTTGCTCTCAGTAAATGCGCCACATCCTATCAGCTATCACAAAAGCTTTCTTTGATTACGCAATATAAAGCTGTGTGCTGTCGACCAGTCTTCTTTGGAATAGTGAAAAAGAACACACTCACAAAAAATACATAAGGGGCATATTTCTATCCATACAAATTCTACACAGATTCTACAACAATATGAAGGAATTCAAGCCCCATGTAAATGGGGCTTTGCGAAATGTAAAGAATTGCAAATAAAATGTCATAAAATGCCGATTCAAGGTATTCTATGCAGACATTTTTTTATTTTTACCAAACATCTAAACAGATATTTGACTTAGATACCCCACAAAGTGAATAGTGGTGTTGCATTTTAGGCTTGAATTTTGCAATGGCCTCCTTGCGATTAAATTATTAACTTGCCAATATTTTTGTGTTCTTCAAGTTGCGTGCAGTCTGTTGACTTAAGCAACATTAGGAGATACGAAATGAGCCAGAAAAAAATACTAACAAATTCGGTGGGGATACCCGTTGCTGATAACCAGCATTCCATGACTGCCGGGGAAAGGGGGCCTGTCCTGATGCAAGATGTGCATCTCATTGAGAAAATGGCCCATTTCAATAGGGAAAAAATTCCAGAAAGAATTGTTCATGCTAAAGGTTCTGGTGCATATGGTTCGTTTACTGTCACGAAGGATATTACAAAATATACAAGGGCGAATATCTTCTCTAAGGTAGGAAAAGAGACAGAGGTTTTCCTTCGCTTTTCTACGGTGGCCGGAGAAAAGGGTTCTGCTGATACAGAAAGAGATCCCAGAGGCTTTGCTCTTAAATTTTACACAGAAGAAGGGAATTGGGATTTAGTGGGTAACAATACGCCTATCTTTTTTGAGCGTGATCCACTGAAGTTTAGCGATTTTATTCACTCTCAAAAAAGATGTCCTCATAGGGGTTACAAAGACCCTCAAAGGATGTGGGACTATTGGGCCAAATCACCAGAGGCACTGCACCAAATCACGATATTGTTTAGCGATAGAGGTATTCCTGACGGTTATAGGCATATGAATGGATATGGAAGCCATACGTTTAGTTTTATTAATCACCAAGGGGAACGCTTTTGGGTGAAATTTCATTTTAAAACACAGCAAGGAATTAAGAACCTTTCCATAGGGGAGGCGGGAAAACTTGCGGGAGAAGACCCTGACTATGCGGGTAGAGATTTGTTTGAAGCTATTGAAAAAAAGGACTACCCAAAATGGATATTGAAAGTTCAGATCATGTCAGAAGAGGAAGCGGAGAAGACGCCTTATAATCCCTTTGACTTAACCAAGGTATGGCCGCATAAAGACTTCCCCCTTATGGAGGTGGGCGTTCTAGAGTTGAGTCGCAATCCTGAAAATTACTTTGCTGAGGTTGAGCAGTCTGCCTTTTGTCCCTCCCATGTCCCACCTGGCATCGGTTTTTCTCCAGATAAAATGCTTCAGGCCAGGCTCCTTAGCTATACAGACGCACAAAGATATCGTTTAGGCGTAAATTATCAAGCCCTTCCTGTGAATTGTCCCCATGCGACAAAGGCACATACATACCACAGGGATGGTAGTATGCGATTTGATGGAAATGCTGGATCTTCGGATAATTACGAACCTAATCACTTTAATGGCCCGGCTGAAGATGAAAGTTACAGAGAAGCTCCGTTAAAAATAAAGGGGGATGCTGCTCGGCATAACTCGCATCAAAATAACGACGATTACTCTCAGGCAGGGAACCTTTTTCGCTTGTTCTCGCCGGAAGAGAAAAACCGGCTGGTAACTACCATCGCTTCTACAATGCGGACAACTCCCCAAGAGATTAAAGATAAAATGATTGGCCATTTTACAAAGTGTGATACTGAGTATGGAGCTTCTGTTCAAAGTAAATTGGGCTAGCTTCTGCTTGATGGTTAGTATGGTTAATTGATGGTTTTGATGACCCAAAAAAATCGCATCAAAGAAATTCAGAAAATTATTAATCAAATAAAAACGAGATGATGCCCACAAAGGGCTTTGAAAAAACTTAAAACTTAAAGTGCTAGCTGAATTGAGGCCATTGTATAGGCATTTCAATTTGCATAAAAAAGTACATTTTGAAAAGTCTTGTGAAATACGTGAAGACATCAATATGAAGGAAGACTGTGATTATTACAGCAAAGTGGTTCATAAATTCATCATCTTCCTAACAACATCGGGTAATCCCTTCACATCCAAACGATCCCGTGCAAGCTCTTCATTCAGCAGATCATCACTTAAATACTGATGGTATTTTTGATTATCCTTCATCTTAATTTGCTTGGCGATGGCCATTGGGTCGGGCGGTGGACCGTTTGCTATTTTGATTAGAGCTTGCATTAAAATTGTGCGGGAGGCCTCAGTGTGAATGACGATGCCTTCGCATTCGGCTTTTATGTCGTCAAAGGTGTTGAGCCAATGAGACAGGGTTGTCTGGCGTCGCGTTCCGAGCCATGGGAACAAGTATGACTCGTTGTCTTTGACTATAAAGGCAGCCGCCCCTAAGTTTGCCGTAGCAAAGGCTTTGCGACCTTCACTAAGGAAGCGTTTGGCAGAGGCATCGCAAAAGGTGGCTGGTGTAGTGTCTTGATAAACTAAGCGCATTTCTTCAACCAGCCGATCACTGGTATCTTCGCCACCCATCCCGTCAAAATATGGTAGCGCTCCTCCGGTAGCGGGTTTAACGTACACCACTTTAGCCTCGACATCTATGTCTTCAACTTGCCAGCGCCTACCAGCAAAAATCATATATTGTCCAGGAATGAGTAAGGATTTCGCTGAAAGCTGTCCAAGGGTTTGCCCCGCACATTCCAGCCTGTATTCCTCGAATGTTTGGAACACCGCGTAAAAATCATATCGGTCTGCGATTCGTTCACCGATTTCACCCAACAACAAAGCCCCGTCATCAGCCTGTTCGATTAATTGTGTTTTATCGCTGCCCATTTGGTGCAATAGCCTTATAAACAAAGCTTCACTAACACTGCGAAAGACTCCTTCGGTGCAAAGTTGGCGGTAGAGAGCTTGTGCACCCATGCCGCCGTATTGTTTGATCAGGGCTAAAACCTGATGGGTCAATGTTGACAAGTGCAGTGCACTGTTGTGAGGTGTTTCACACCATTTTTCGATCAGCAAGCGTACCGCTGCGACCGACATAACCGTATCTTGCCGTAATTGATCAGGAAAGGGTGACTTGGCGGTTAGGAGAACTTCTTCAGTATAAATACGTAGAACACTAGGCGCGTCATCACGTCGTCCCGAACGCCCCAGGCGTTGCCGTAAGCCAGCAATGGAATGGGGTGCACCGATTTGAGCCACGCTGATAACATCACCAATATCGATCCCAAGCTCAAGCGTAGTTGTGGCAATGGCGCTTGTTGGTAGCTTGCCGTCTTTCAATCTCTTTTCGAGGTTTTCGCGTAGTTCCTTTGACAGGTTGCCGTGATGGGCAAAAAATTCGTTTGGTACACCCATGCGATCACACATGCGCCGCAGTTGATCCGTCAGCCCCTCAACCCGTTGACGCGATCTGGCAAAAATTAAATTACTTTTCCCGCGAAGGTTTTTCAGTAAGTGACTTACGATTTTCCAAGGGTCATTTTCATCATCGCTTGATCCCCCTATTTCGTATCCGCGTACCTGAACCCGCAATTCCCTATTCTCGCTATCATCAAAAATGATTTCTGGGGGTGTATTTCCCCCAGGCCTGAGTGCCTGAGCGGCGATGTTCATATCTCCCAATGTGGCAGATAAGCCAATTCGGATAATCGTGCGTTTAAGAACGTGCTCCAAGCGACTGAGCAAGGAAAGAAGCTGAATACCGCGCTCCGTTCCGATAAAAGCATGTAACTCATCGATGATCACATAATTCAACGCGCCAAACAACGATGTGATTTGTGTTCCACGCCGAACAAACATGGCCTCCAGAGATTCAGGTGTTATCAAAATCAATCCGCACGGTTTACGTCGTGCCTTGTTTTTGACCGAAGCAGAAATATCACCATGCCACGGGGTTATGTCGAGTTTTGCTAAATTGCACAGGCTTTCTAGTCGCTGGGCTTGATCGTTGATCAATGCCTTTAGTGGGCTGATGTAGAGGGCACCGAAACCTTCGCCGTATTGTTCAATATGTTCAATATGTTCAATTTGTTTAATGCAGTTTGAAATTACTGGTAGGAACGCGGCTTCGGTTTTCCCGCCAGCCGTTGCAGCCGTGACTATGACATCGCGTTGCTTTGCCAAAATGGGAGCAACGGCTTTTTCCTGAATGGCACGAAGGCCCTTCCAGCCTTGTTTCCATATCCATTTTTGGACAGCAGGGTTCAGCTGGTCAAACGCTGTTGATACAGAATTATAGCCGGAAGCTTGCGAGTTCATCAGTATTCTCGGCAGTACCCACGCTGGACGATTCGTCTGTTTCTTCATCAAGCGGAATTTCAGCTTTTATATCAACATCGCTAAGTAAATCAGTCCACGTAGTTTGGGGGTTTTGCTCCAGCACGGACAGTAAGTTGACAAATGCCTTGGCAGTATTGCGGGGCGTTCTAAAATAGGCTTCGCCAATTTTATCATTGCAGTGGGACATAAAGGCCTTCAATGCCTGATCCGGTATCAGGTTCTTGTCGTCATCCCCAAGGGCGAATACCCGGCGGATATTTTCGAGTAACACATAAAGTTCTTCTTTTCTCAAAGATTGTAGGCGAATAACCGGACCCGACAAATCGATTAGTCCATTCCGAGCAAATTGATTTTCGGCAAGGCGGGATTGCAAGGCTTCGTAGCTATAGATCCCGCGCCGGGTGTCCATCAGAGAATCCGGAGTACCCCCAAAAACAAAGCCAATACGTGACGATGTGCCTTGTAGCACATCATTGATGATCCGAAGCAGTTGCTCATAGTTAGCGTTGCGGGACTGTGTGCTGTTGAGCTTATAGAGATTGACCATTTCATCAATGGACACCATAAAACCGTCATACCCAGCGATTACAACAAACTTTGCCATTAGTTTCAAGTGGTCATAAAAAGAAGCGTCATCAATGATGGTGCGAACGCCTAAATCCTTGCGAGCTTCGGTCTTGGTTGAATACTCACCCCTGAGCCACCGAAGTGCGGCCCCTTTCAGGTTATCGTCGCCCTCATCAAAGCCGCGCCAATAGGCTGAAAGAACGTTTACAAAATCAAACCCTCCAACAAGGTCTTCAAGGGCGGATAATTCGTGATTGATGAATTTTTCAACCTCATCAGTGTTTTCGGCTCGTGCCTTGCGTCTTACATTTGAAATGAAACGCTCAATGACGCTTTGCAATGCGCCTCCGTCCGATTTGTTTCGCGTCGACAGATTACGCATAAGTTCTGCGTACAGCCTTCGAGCCTGTCCACCTGTGGCGTGGAGCCGACGATCCGGGGCGAGGTCGGCAGAAATCACAATCAAGTTCTGCTCAAGCGAAATTTGCTTAACTAAATTCAGAAAGAACGTTTTGCCAGCACCATATTCGCCAATGATGAATCGAATGGCTGAACTACCATTGGTGATTTTCTCAATGTCCTTGAGCAGAGCATTTGTTTCTTTGAAACGTCCAACGGCTATATGCTGGAGACCCATACGCGGAACCACCCCGGCATTAAGTGCCTGAATAACAGCATCACGTTCGTTGGGCTTAATTTGGTTTTTGGTCATGCTAGGCATGTTAGGGCCCCTTGTAGCAGTTCTTTGTGAATGACCATCGGATCTCCGTCTTCAATCAAAGCATCATCATAGGTATCAAAAGCCCAGTTATTGATGGTTTCAAGTGCACCTTCTGCCATTAGGTCAAGCTCTTTACACAGGAGATCGTAATCTTCACGAGGCCAATCTTCGCGACCTAGAAGTTTATCCAGCAGCAAACGGTGGTCAGCATCCAAGCCGTTGAATGAATCACTTTTCTCTTTTGTTGTGGCTTCTTCCGCCCCTGGGTCTGTGAATACTTCAGATAATCTTTGCTTAGTCTGCTCCGTCTCCTGTTCAATTTGCTCAACACGTGACATATTCAATGGACTGTCTTTGCTTCTGTTCGAGACAGGCTTTGGCTCTTGTGGGATTGCATAATCAGTTTTTGGTTTAGCCGCTCTGATAGAAACAGGTTGATCGAGCAGGGCACCCTCAAAAGCATGCAGGTCGGTATAAAGCTGTCTTCGATCGATTTCCATTAAAGCATAGAGCTTTTCAAGTAGTTTGACTTTGTCTGGATCAATGCACCCATTACCCAATGCTGTCGCCAGTACAAACGGAGCCATTGAACGGCGATTTTCCAGCGATAGCTTTTTGAGCTTGTTTCGAAGAGATGCCCATGCTGGTGGATAAGCTATCAGCCATTCAAGGTATGCAGTTAGTCTACTTTGCTCAGATACAGAAAGCCCTTTTCCCTCAAGTACAACCATGTTCCGGAGGTGCTTCTTTTCCTTCGCTGAAATTTCTCCGCTCGCATCGGCTATGGCAACGGCTAGTGTCAACCCATGGGCAATTCTCAGATAGGATTCTGAGGCTTGAGTTTCGTTACTTCCTTGCTTATAAAAAATAACAACATTCTGCCCTGATTCGTATTTGCCCCCAAAATCCGGGTGAGGTTCAATGCCGTATCCGGCAAAGTTTAAAATAGATGTGACTTTGCGGACTTTAGCGCTAGTCAGTTTACCGTCGAATTTGATGCCTGTTTCTGTAAATAGATCAACCATAGCCACCGAAGCAAAACGGCCAACAACGGTCTGTTTCAGCCACACCCTCAGCTTATCCGCTGCCTTTGACGGGATGGCATTATACATATCGGTGGGAAGTTGGGCCAATGCTTCGGGGGAGATATCTCTGCCCTCTGATCTGGCTTTGGTGCGGCTGTAGCTTCTCAGCTCTTCAACACAGCTTTGGGCAATCACATCTATCTTTTTTAGTGGGGCCCTGATATTGCAAATATCAGGTAAGTCGAGAGTAATGTCTGATTGGAAATCACGACTGGCTGAACGGTAAACACTAGGAATTTTGACTCTGGGCGGCGCGAATTTCAAGCCACCCGGAAATTTTGCATCAAACCGTAAATGAAATAGCAAGCGTAACTCAGAAAAAACCCGGTAAACCACTGACGATAATGGGTACATCTTTCGACTGGCGACCCACCACCAATCAAGGGCAAGGTCTGCCCTGATGACTCCATTTCTTGTGATTTCCGAACCGATAGCCCCTCTTAACAGTAAGGGGATTTCGGGTTCCCAACTGCTACTGTGCGGTTCGAGCATTGGCTCATAGTTGATTTTACCAGTTTCAGTGTATTTTAAGAGTGTCGCCATATCAAGAAAGCTCTGGCTGTATCTGTTGAAAGAGCGGGCTTTTCCATAGACTTTACGGAGTTCGATAACTTCCTGAATAAATGCCGGAGCCTCTTCATAAGCCTTATCGCTGAATAATCGTTGCTCAAGGCCGTAGAAGAACAGGAAAACATATCCGATATCATATTCAGGGTCACGCCGTCCACTGGCCAGCCAGCGAAGATAAGCCAGCCGACTCTGTGGAGAAATTGTGCTGTAACTCGGCCAGTAATTCATAGAGAAGCCAAAAATATCTTCACCAGAACTAGCGACTTTAGCATCAAGATTGATATATGATTTTGGCGTATCCCCATGGGGGTGCTTTCCAAGCTTTCCGACGTAAATCATTCCACCACTTAGCTGGTGTCCGCTCACAATAATCTTCTTGCCGGGCGCTATAAAATTGGTACGGGCAAGGGCAGAACGATTGGATCGGTATCTTTTATAAGAGAGATATAGAAAATCGCCAATTTTCATGAAAGGGGAAAGACAAAAGATGAAAATTTCATAAGAGAAATATAGCAAATAGCCAATTATTACAACCCCTAATATTCTCGCTAATATTCCCATCAACACATTCCTCTGATTTCTCCCAAGATTCCTTTAACAATGTTTACCTCAAGACCATTGCATTGAGCAAATGGTCTCCCTTCCGATACCCCGAGCATGTTCTTTAAATTCAAACGTTTCTTACAAGGTTTTTTTCAAACTGCACTTTTTTATTGAGAACTTGGGGCTTCTCCTATAATTTTATCTGACCTTCCTCCAATATTTTGTGCAGTCATATTTAGCTTTTTTTTATTGTGGGAAATCAATTCTTGAGGCTGGAATTTGTTTCTGAAATTTGTTTATTTCGCACCAGTCTTGCCTTTTTCGCGCCCTTAAACATCGAGAGCTTTGCTCTATCTTTGCCCTAACTTTGCCTTGGCAAAGCCTACTAACACAAAGCCTTCCAATAGCAAAGCCTACCACGAACGTCTAGTACGAACGGTCTCTCTTCTCGTTAAAGTAAGCCAGAGTCGTGGATAAAAATAAGCTTCGGCAGATAAAACAAGCTTTGCTTGTTTTTGCGATAAAAGCGGCGATTCTGGAAGGGTACGTGAAAAGGCCCTTTGTGTAGGGGCGTTTTTTGTGAGGTTTACAATCACAGGCTTTGGATAAAACGGGCTTTGTGGATAAGACAGGCTTTGGTGGATAAAACAAGCCAGAGTTGTGGATAAAAACAGACTTTGTGGATAAAACAAGCTTCGCTTGTTTTTGCGATGGAAGCGGCGATTTTGGAAGGGTGCGGAAAAAGTCCCTTTGTGTAGAGACGTTTTTTGTGAGGCTTACACTCACGGGCTTTGGATAAAACGGGCTTTGTGGATAAGACAGGCTTTGGTGGATAAAACAAGCCAGAGTTGTGGATAAAAACAGACTTTGTGGATAAAACAAGCTTCGCTTGTTTTTGCGATGGAAGCGGCGATTTTGGAAGGGTGCGGAAAAAGTCCCTTTGTGTAGAGACGTTTTTTGTGAGGCTTACACTCACGGGCTTTGGATAAAACAGGCTTTGTGGATAAGACAGGCTTTGGTGGATAAAACAAGCCAGAGTTGTGGATAAAAACAGACTTTGTGGATAAAACAAGCTTCGCTTGTTTTTGCGATAAAAGCGGCGATTCTGGAAGGGTGCGGAAAAAGGCCCTTTGTGTATGGGTGTTTATTGTGAGGCTTACACTCACAGGCTTTGGATAGGAGGAGCTTCGGTGGATAAAAACAGACTTTGTGGATAAAAACAAGCTTTGCTTGTTTTTGCGATAAAAGCGACGCTTCTGGTGAGGACCGGGCTTTGTTTTGCTACAATTGGGTAAAAATAAGCCTTACTTGTTTCTCACGTGGAAGCCTTGCCTTTTTCGCGCCCTCAGAATCGGGAGCTTTGCTCCAGCAAAGCCTCCCTTACATAGGCAAACTTTCCACTCGCAAAACCTACCACGAACGCCTCCAAACATGAGCAAGCCTCCCCAACCTTGGCTTTTTCGCGCCCTTAAAATCGTGGGCTTTGCTTCAGCAAAGCTCTCTTTTAGGTAAACCCTCCCAATCGCAAAGCCTCCCTTGCAATTTGGACGTAATCCTTGGAGAACCATAAATACCCTTAAACTTATGAAAAATATCTCTAATCATATTCTCAAGTTTTTGTGTCTCGAAAGCCCTTTTATTTGTTTTATGTTTTACCCAAACATTAAAACCGCTCCTTGAAATCGTTAATAAAGAACACATTTTCTGCACAGGAAATGAGGAGCGATGTTTCTTAATAAATTGAAACTTCATTTCTGTGGTTTGATGAAAATGGCTACTGACTTTTTTAAGATATCCCTTTCTTGACGAAGTTTGGAATTCTCTTTGCAAGCCTAGACAATTCCACCTCTATAGAACGATTAGGATCAACGTTATTAAACTCATATTTCCTACGCCATTTTATAGAGTGTAGCTTCAGAGATCTCAAAAGCTTCATGACCTCTTTTGCTAAAAGCTTATTTTTGATCCAGTAAAGTCTAACCGCATCCTTCTGAAATTGTTCATCATAGCGTTTAGCTGACGCCTTGATAGTGTTTGTTTCCATATTATAAAACCCATGTCATAAAACCCGTGTTCTCTTCCTCCACAACTTAAAGTAGACTGTCCACTCTTTTGGAGGAAATGGCACGTCACCAAATCTGAAGCCATGCTTATGTTACGACAAAAGATATATGAAAACACATGGTATAATGCCGGGAATAATACTTATGAAATAATCCTGAATAATCCTATAGATAGAAAAGATGATAACTTTTTCCATAAGTAGGAGGCACTCCACAGTACTGAAAGTTAGAATAAATTTATTGCTTGGCAAGCCATAGCGATATCTGCCATACAGAGTGGGACTTCACCATGGCATCCAACTCAGTTCGTACTCGTTTTGCTCCATCACCAACGGGATATTTACACGTAGGAGGAGCACGTACGGCGCTTTTTAATTATCTATATGCTCGTGCCAATAACGGTTCTTTTATTCTCCGAGTTGAAGATACCGACCAAGAGCGCTCTTCATCTCAATCAGAGAAGAATATATTAGAATCTCTAGATTGGCTTAACATACGAGCAGATGAAAGTCCTCAAAAAAAAGGTCCCTTTGAACCCTATCGCCAATCGGAACGCTTACAATGCTATGAAAAATATACAAAACAATTGCTCACAAAAAAATTAGCTTACCCATGCTTTTGCACAAATGAAGAATTACAAATGAAACAAGAACATGCAAAGGTACTTGGGAAACCATATACATATGACGGAAAATGCCGTAATCTTTCAAAAGAAGAAATTATTCAAAGGCAAGGGGCGACACAAAATTATGTAATTCGCTTCCAAACAAATACAGAGAAAGAAATTATAGTGGAAGACCTTGTCCAAGGTAAAATTAAATTTAATCCAAGCTTAATCGGTGACTTTATTATTTTAAAATCCAACGGCTTCCCTTCATATAATTATGCCGTTGTCATAGATGACTATGAGATGAAAATTAGCCATGTTATACGTGGGGTAGGACACCTGTCGAACACACCTCGTCAAATTTTAATACATCATGCCCTAGATCTAGCTCTTCCACAATATGCGCATATTTCCGAAATTGTAGGCAACGATCATAAAAAACTTTCAAAACGACGAGGGGCCACATCCATATTACTCTTTCGTGATATGGGCTATCATCCCCAAGCTTTTGTAAATTATATGTCTCTCCTAGGATGGTACCCTCGTGATTCTGTTGAATTTATGCCCGGGAAAAAGTTAGGTGAAAAATTTGAAATAGTTCATTGCTCAAAAAGTCCAGCTATGTTTGATTTTTTCCTAATCGACGAGAAAGATTCTAAAGAAATCAACTCAGAAATACTTAGTATGGAAGAATTAAAAAACAGTATAAATAAAAAATCAAAACTGAATTGGTTAAACAATTTGTACATGCGAGAGCTACCCATAGAAGAAATTTGGAAGGAAGAAGAAAAATGGCTCAAGCGAGATCCAGAATTAAATATTTTACTTCAAAATGATGAAAAAAAAATACAACATGGATTTGATTGTGTTCGTAAATATCTCTATACTTTTGCTGAATCTATCCCTTATCTCAAAGAACTTTTCCAAGAAAAAATCGAAATCAAAGATAAAAAAGCCCAAGAGCTTCTCTTAGAAGTTCTTTCGGAAAAAGTTATTCACTCATTTTTATTGATTCTTCAAAAAGAAAAACCGCAAAAGCCTGAAGATTTTACACAAATAATAAAAAAAGTTGGAAAGGAATCACAAGCTAAAGGACGCTTACTTTTTATGCCTATTCGCATTGCAACAACTGGGACAATGGAAGGCTTAGAATTACCTATCCTTTTTTCTATACTTGGATATGAACGTGTTATCCAAAGGTTACAAAAAACAAAACATATCTGGACTCATCAAAAAGAATAGAATCATAAGAAACTAATTGACCAATAGAGTGACCTTCCCCTAATATTTTGTACAGTCCTTTTTAGCTTTTTTTGAATATGATGTTTAATGGTTAACTCATTTATAGCAAATTTTAATTGTTTGACCCTTTGATGTATAGCTACATTATTTTGGAATTGACTTTACGATTGAATCTGTCGTACTAAATCGGTTAATGCAATGAAAACCCAGACCCTAAGCGTATTATTATTGCTAAGCTTGCTTTTTATTCTCGTAACAAGATTCTATGGGATAGACAACCGAGGGTTGTGGTTGGATGAAGACTACTCACTTTCGGTTGCCAACCCCTCTCTTTCCTTTTCTGAAATGAAAAAAAACATAGAAGGAGACGTTGTACATCCCAATCTATATTATATGAGTTTGTGGGTATGGTTAAAAATATTTGGTAAATCTATTCTTTCCCTTCGAAGTTTGTCTGTAGTATTTGGTCTATTTGGAGTTCTTGCCATTTATCTTTGTGCTCGCGAGTTTTTTAATCGCAAGGTGGCTGTTTATACTCTCTTCATTACTTCTGTCACTGTAAAACATATTACAATGTCGCAAGAAGCAAGAGTTTATGCGCTATTCTACCTATCGACAACGCTCAGTTTTTACCTCTTTTATAAACTAATCAAAAATAAAAAAATAAACTATCTTACGCTTGTATCCTATATAATTGCCTCTATGTTTATGCTCAACTCTCACTTTTATGCCTATCCCCTTATTTTTTCTCAGGCCTGCTTTTTTATATTCTGGTTTTTAAAACATAAGAGAACCCAAAAAAAACTAGTAGCTATTCTAATAAGTATGTTTGCTATTTTTATTAGCTGTATTCCTAGCCTATACAAGATATCGGTAGCATCGAAAATAAAGAAATTTTGGATACCTGAAAAGGTATGGCATGTAAAAATTTTTTATTTAAAAGATTTTTTTGTATGGGTTTACGTCCGAGATTGGTTAATTGTATTCTTTTCTCTTGTATTGTTATGGAGCATTACTTCCTTTTTCCTAAAATCATACAAGTTCAAAGTTTATACGCGTTCCCTTCAACTGCTTTCTTTTTGGATACTATTTGGCTTTGCTTTACCTTTGATTTATTCCATTCTAAGGGTAGATATACTTTTCCCTCGCTATTTACTGGGTTTATTGCCGCCGATCAGTATACTCCTTGGCGTAGGCTTTTCTCGAATAAATCAAAATCTTGTTAATTTTTTCACAGGAATTATATTTTTACTGATTACAGGCTATTTACTATTTAGTAAGTTTTATGCGACAACTCACCTCTGGTAATATAAAAAGTTGTAGTGTACTAAGAGCCGGTCTCAAAAGGCTCTTTTGTAGCCATCGCCTATAAAATAAATGCACAAGAGAGCTGAGGCAAAGCAAGATGGTTTTCACTCTTTACCTCCCATCGTATCAAGTGAACCCGAAAATAATCGTGCTAGCTGTGAGTTCTTTCTACAACCCAATGCTTTGATTTATGTTTTTTACCAGAGCTTCTTCCTGTACATACTATAGCTCGCTTTGGGATATGCTCACGTAGACCTCTTTTATGCATTTCCTCCCCTAACTTTTGGCAGTCATAACCTTTATCCAGAGCTGTCCATTCCCAGTTTATATCTTTTTCCCTGTCATAAAATTTCAGAATTTTTTTATGAATTCTTTTATGTCTTCTATCGAAGACACCTTGCCTTTGTCATTCCTGAAGCCTCCGATGGCAAAATGGCAAGTTTGTCCTGGTGGGACTGTTGCAAAATGTAAAAAAAGAGGAAGTTAACCTTCTAAGGATACCTTAAATCGGTGTTTTACAGCATTTGCTTTCGTCTCTCTTACTTTTTGCAACAGTTTCCTGATGGAAACTCCTTGGGTATAGCTCTCCGATGATAACCTGTTTTTAATTTGTAGACTATACCTTCTGTAATTTCCCTGTCGCAACAACGAAGGCGTCCATCTTCTATTTTTTTCTTAGCCTTAGGAAGAAGAGCTTTGATCTCATCCCAAAGTGCGTTCAGAATCCTTGAAATTTATTACCCACGTCGTTATTATGCAAGAAAATAGCCCATGAGTACAAGCACTTTTAAGACCGGCACCTCGAACAAAATCTTGTACATTTTTATTACCACTCGCTTTTGTGGCTTTATTTTTCACCTAATATTTTTACCAATTTTATGGCCCGCTTGGTTCTATGCGATATTGTAACGATTAGCTCTCATGCTTTTCTTGCACTGATTACCATAAGACCTTCATAGCCTTTATCATCTAGAGTGGCATCTGTACAATCAATTTCAATATCGCTATAGGAATAGCTTTTTAAAAGGTTTTTGATATCAATCTTATCAATTTTATAGGCGGGGAAATGCATGTTGCCTACTTTATAATAATAGGCTCCCCTCAACATACTCAATAGCAAATATCCTTTTGCCTTCACTAAAGAAAGAACATTTTCAATGGCTATCGTAAACATGTCTTTTTTATCAGTAATAGACTCAGGACAAAAGTTGCTGGAGACCACATCGAAACTTTCTTTTCCGTAAGATTCTAAAGGCTGTTTGGCTAATAGATTGCAAGATACAATTTGAGTGATGCAAGAGCGCAAACGCTTCTTTATCGCCTCTATTTCCATATTTGTTACGTTCTTGTTTTGCTGTTTTTCAAGCTTGCCAACAAATTGAAAATATGGATCCCAATTATATGCTTCTGGTGTGTTTTTTGTCCAGTCAGCTACGGCTTCTCTGTTTTTACGGTTGTATTCAGCAAAAATAATTTGTTTTACTTTGGTGCAAGCACTGATTAGAGAATAGATAGTTGGTCCTCCCCCTATCTCTATAAGCTTGTCTTTAGGAGTTAGGTTAGAATAGAATTTATGATAACAACGAAGCAAGAACTCATTCTCTTCTTCTATTTCATCATAGTATTCTTTAAGATAATCAACCGCCTTAAATTCATTAAACTCATAGCTAAGATTATCAGGAATATTAGAGACCGGCGACATTTCCTTTTGTAAGTTACAAGCCTTAAGGTTGCTTCTAACGAAGGTAGTTGACTCTCAGTTAAAGCCAGTCACTACGGGCGTATATTCGATATGCTTGTTAAGAGTGTCTACTATATTTTTAGAATGCTCTCCTGTGACCTTCCCAGTAAATTCATGTGTTTCAAATATTGAGTGAAATGTTAACCTATCCCAAGAAAGGAGTAGTGTTCTGTTCTCTGATTTGAAAAGGAAGGGAAGCTAAAATAGGTTGACAATGAAATAATTTAAGTCGGGGTAGGAAGGGGAAGTGTCGCTTCTTTTCTCTCTTTCTAGCCTTGTCATTTATGAAGAGAAGAAAAATAATAGCTTGTACCATACATTAGAATATTCCGTAGTTTTATCATAATTTCTATGTTTCATAGACAAACTTTTTTTTGGTTTTATATTGATAGTATGAGTTATAAGTGTTGAGCTATAGATATAAGCCGTGTCCATAATTACTCCATCTATAGAGCAAAACGTTTTGCAAGAAAGCCCTAAACCTCCTGTTCCTGAATTACCTAAAGAAGGGCGTAAACGTCGGGAATGGCTGAAAGAAGAACTCAAACATCGTATTTTACTTATGGATGGTGCTATGGGCACTATGATCCAAAGGCACAATTTAGAAGAAAGTGACTACAGGGGAGAAGTTTTTTCTGGGAAGTATACAAGCTCATCTCTCAAAGGAAATAATGATATACTCGTACTGAGTCAACCTGACATTATAAAGAGTATTCATTGTGATTTTTTGGAGTCAGGTTCAGACATTATCGAGACAAATACATTCAATGCAAGCTCCATCTCTCAAGCAGACTACAATATGCAGGCAGAGGTTAAAAACATAAATATTGTTGCCGCTCAGTTGGCTAGGGAAGCTGCAGAAAAGTTTAGTACAACGGACCGACCTCGTTTAGTTGCAGGTGCGATTGGTCCAACAAATAAAACCCTTTCTCTTTCTCCAGATGTAAATAACCCCGCTTATCGTGCGATTAGTTTTGATGAGATGGCAGAAAGTTATTCAGAACAGATTGTCGCTTTAGTAGAGGGTGGAGTTGACATACTTCTTGTGGAAACAGTCTTTGATACTCTCAACTGTAAAGCAGCACTCTATGCTATTCAAGAAATTTTTTCTTTGAGAAATATAAGCCTGCCTGTAATGATATCTGGTACTATTGTTGATCAAAGTGGTCGGACTCTTTCTGGGCAAACCCCTTGGGCTTTTTGGATATCGATTTCTCATATGCCACACTTGCTTAGTGTCGGTTTGAATTGTGCACTGGGTTCTGCTGAGATGCGTCCCTTTCTTGAGGAACTAGCGAAAGTCGCAAGCTGCCCCATCAGTCTTTATCCAAATGCAGGACTTCCTAATGAGATGGGAGGCTATGATGAAACACCTGAGTTTATACAAAAGCAAATTGCGAATTATGCCGGGGAAGGGTTAGTCAATTTGGTTGGCGGTTGTTGTGGAACAAATCCAGATCACATACGGAAAATGGCTGAAGCTGTGCAGAATGTGCCCCCTAGAAAGATACCGCAAAAAAGCTCTCTGCTTAGCTTGAGTGGTCTTGAGCCACTCATTTTACGAGATGATATGAATTTTGTAAATATTGGGGAGCGTACGAATGTTACTGGTTCTAAAAAATTTTCTCGTCTAATCCAAGCCAATCAGTTAGAAGATGGTCTCTCCATCGCTCGTGAACAAGTAGAAAATGGTGCGCAAGTGATTGATGTGAATATGGATGAGGGTATGCTAGACTCCTCAGCGGTCATGGAAACATTTCTCCGACTTGTTGGAAGCGAACCAGATGTAGCTCGTGTTCCCATTATGATAGATTCTTCTAAGTTTAGTGTGATAGAAAGGGGGCTTAAAAATGTCCAAGGTAAATGCATCGTTAACTCAATCAGCCTAAAGGAAGGAGAAGAGGTGTTTTGCAAACAAGCTCAAATTGTTCGTCGCTTTGGAGGGGCTATTGTTGTCATGGCTTTTGATGAAGATGGCCAAGCAGATAATTTTGAGAGGCGTATAGCTATATGTCAGCGTGCTTACGCTATACTTGTGGAAAAGGTTGGCTTCCCCCCTGAAGATATTATTTTTGATCCCAATATACTTACAGTTGCCACAGGTATACTTGAACATAATAACTATGCTGTTGATTTTATATCTTCCGTACAATGGATCAAAGAAAATATTCCTTATGTAAAAACTAGTGGCGGAGTGAGCAATATATCATTTTCTTTTCGTGGGAATATAAAAATAAGAGAGGCTATACATGCTGTTTTCCTGTATCATGCTATTAAAGCGGGTCTATGTATGGGTATCGTCAATGCCGGTCAGTTAGCCCTTTATGAAGAGATTGAGCCGGAATTAAAGCAAAAAGTAGAAGATGTAATTTTAAACAAGAATAACGAAAATTCTGAGGCAACGGAAAGTCTGATCTCTTTAGCTGAAAAATATAAGCAGGAAGATTCCGGTGAAGCGAATCTCGTCTCTCAAGAGGAATGGCGTAAGGGAAGTGTTTCAGAACGATTGCAGCATGCTTTAGTTAAAGGGGTTGGAGATCATATTGAAGAAGATACAGAAGAGGCACGTCAAGAGTTAGGACGTCCTATAGACGTGATTGAAGGTCCCCTCATGGACGGAATGAATATTGTGGGTGATCTTTTTGGCACGGGTAAGATGTTTTTACCACAGGTTGTTAAAAGTGCGCGTGTTATGAAAAAAGCCGTGGCCTATTTACAACCATATCTAGAGGCAGAAAAAAGTGGCGGGAGTCGTGCCCAAGGTAAGATACTATTAGCTACAGTGAAAGGCGATGTACATGATATAGGTAAAAATATTGTAGGTGTTGTTTTGGCCTGTAATAACTTTGAAATTATTGATCTTGGTGTAATGGTATCTGCTCAAAAAATTTTGGACACGGCGGAAAAAGAGAGCGTAGATATAATAGGCCTTTCTGGCTTGATTACACCTTCTTTAGATGAGATGGTTTTTGTTGCGAAAGAAATGGAACGTCGTAAGCTAAACTATCCTTTATTGATTGGAGGGGCGACCACTTCAAAATTACATACGGCTGTAAAAATTACGCCACAATATAGTGGCCCAAGTATCCATGTATTAGACGCTTCTCGTAGTGTTCCTGTTTCACGGAAGTTAGTTACAGAAGATAAAAAGGAAGCCTTTCAGAGTGAGATGAAATTAGAATATGAGAATGTTCGTAATCAATACAAAAATCGATCTGATCAAAAGAAATATCTTAGCCTAGAGAAAGCGATGGCTAATCGTTTATCCCTAGATTGGGATTCTTTTTCTATCACTAAACCTAAAAAACTAGGACAAACTAAGTTGCCTTCTGTTGCATTAGAAACTCTTCGATCCTACATAGATTGGTCTCCCTTTTTTATCAGCTGGGAAATGAATATGAAATATCCGGCCATTTTAGAACATCCGAAATATGGAGAAGAGGCTCAAAATCTTTTTCGTGATGCTAATCTTCTTTTAGATGAAATTGTTACAAGAAAGCAGCTAGAGGCTAATGGTGTGTTTCAATTAGCTGTAGCTTGTAGTGTGGGTGATGACATAGAAATTTTTTGCGATGAAGAGAAAAAAAGTAAACTTTTAACTTTACATACTCTACGACAGCAAGCGCAAAAAAGGGCTGGAGAGCCAAATCGTTCTTTAGCGGACTATATAGCCCCAAAAAATAGTAACTGTATGGATTACATCGGTATGTTTGTTCTGACAACAGGAATAGGTGCACAAGAATTGTGTGATCATTATGAAAAAAAGAATGATGACTACAATAGTATTTTAACTAAGGCTTTGGCTGATCGTTTAGCTGAGGCTTTTGCCGAATATATGCATGAGCAGGTACGTAAGAAATATTGGGGTTATGCATCGGAAGAAAATTTGAGTAAAGAATTATTGATTAGAGAAAAATATCAGGGTATTCGTCCGGCTCCAGGATATCCTGCCCAGCCAGATCATACCGAAAAAGAAACCCTTTTTCGGTGTATAGATGCTCCCAATCAAATAGGGGTCTCTCTAACTGAGAACATGGCTATGCTACCAGCTGCTTCCGTGAGCGGGATTTACTTTGCCCATCCTAAAGCTCGTTACTTTGGTTTGGGTCTTATCACAAAAGAACAAGTTGAAGATTACTCACGACGTAAAGGAATGTCCCTTTCAGAGATGGAGCGTTGGCTTGCTCCTAATTTAAATTATGATCCGCAAGAGTAAGACCTCATAAAAGTGTTCTCGTATAATGAAAGGGGTATCTTTATTGACTAAAACGAGTGAAGACTATGTTTAGGAAAAAAACAAAAAAATTATATTTTATGCCCCACGGGCAACTGGATAGCTTATCTGCACACAAATTGATAGAAAGGATAGGTGTAAGCCTTAAAAAAGGCTATCGAGAAGTGATTGTTGATGGAAAACGCATCTATCCTCTATTACCTGATGGATTAGATTATATTCGAAAATCAGTACTGTATACCTTCGCTTCATATTCTCCTTTTTCTATAAAGCTTATTGAATTGTGTCCCAAATCGCTAGCCACTATTCATCTAGCGGATTATCCCTATAGGGATAGAGAATTTATTTTCACTATGCCTCCCCATACCCAAGTTCATTCAGAGGGTGGTGCTTTTATTGATTGCAAACAATGTAATCATTATTTTTATACGGACAACTCAGAAAGATACACTTGTCCCTCTTGTGGTAAGGGTTAAGACTATAATTTTTCTAACATGGGACTGTTACGAAATGTAAATAATTACAAATAGAGTGCCATATAAATCGCTGACCAAAGCATTTTAGAAGGTTAACTCTCTGTCTTTTTGTATTGTGTAACGGCCCCAACATAGATAAGAGGAGCATTATAATCAAACGGTTTTTCAAATTAGAACAATTTGTTCTTATTTTGGAGATCGCTAGGGATACTTTATTCTTTTGTTCTACTTTTATGTATAATTCCTTTAAAACACTTGACCCTTGTACGTGTAAGCCTATACGGACATACTG
>CBDHEM010000069.1:0-687500 GCA_965261955.1 Leptonemataceae bacterium | reverse complement strand
AGTTTAAAAATTCTTGGAGCTCCATGCCTCCCCGTCTACTTTTCTCATTTGTAAGGTGTATTTGGAAGAGGTAGTGCATAGGCCATTCCCGTTGGAATAATATTTTTTCTTTGTATGTTTTGTCGCGATAGCGAAGAGCTGCCTCCAGAAGTATTGCGAGAGATTTTTGATCTGATACTCCGTGAACCCAAGAAAAAAAACGAGGTATTTGGCGTGCATTTCCACTTTGAAGGGGTCCTATGTGGTGATAGATAGGTTTTATATCTTTTGTGATATTTTCTTGTGATAGGGGAATGATTTTATCACGAGCTTCTCCAAAGCGGTTTTCCCCCACATCTTTATGCCCTAGTTCAAATAGGGTACGTAGATCAGATAAAGGGCGTGTTTTTGTGACAGATACAATGCGTGTTTTTTGTGACTTTTTCAGATTACTCAGCTCTTCTCTGATTTGAGCTAGTCTTTTGGCGATTGGATCTGGAGTAGGCAAAATTTTTTGAGAATAGAATTGCAACGAAAGTCATCACTCGTAGCTTGGAAGTCAAGTTTGTACAATTCGAAAGATGTGTACAAAAGAGTCTCTGTGAAAAAGACGATAAACTAAGGGCTAGTGAGGCGAGCTACTCGTTTCGGATCAACCTCTTTGATATGAAATGAACTTTCGAGAGAGGACAGGTTAACTCTTTCTGTGGCTATCTTTTCAAAATGCAGAGCATAGAGGTTTTCTATTTCTACTTGGATACCCTTAAGGCTTTGCACTAGACGCTTGATATTATGGGAAACAATTTCTTTTGTGGCTTTCATATCCATATCCGCTCCATGCTCTGGAAAAAGGGGAGAATTAGCATAAAGGATATTTCTGTTAATTTGCTCAGGTTTATTCGATAAGAAGTCTTCGCGCACTTGTTCGCGTGTATAATCCTGCTGGAGACTCTTTAAGTCGGCTTGTAACTTTAACATACGGGAATTGGCCATATCTGCTTTAGCCAGATTTCCAGATATTTTCTTGGAATTTACCGTAGAAGTTTCATTTTTTCCACTACGGGCCTCATTTTGATTGCGGTTTTTTAGAATATTTTGAGCCGAAGCAAGAAGTAGTTTTCCGTCAATTTGCATTTTCTTATACCGTTATTCCAAGTCTCATCTTACCTTTGAATAGGCAGAAGATCACCGGGATATGAATCTTATCGTCATTTGTTATAGAGTTATTAAATAAATTTCAGCATTTTCTGAAAAAAAATTACTGTAGTATGTCGCGGAGCATGCCACGAATCTCTTCTATATTTTTAAGGATTGTGAAGGCAGAATTTTTGGGGGAGTGCATAATATTTGCCATGTTTTGTAAGCGTTTGTCTATGAAAGAGACAACGCTTAACTCGACTTGATTCCCTTTATTTGGGCGTATTTTTTTCATTTTTCTGATCAGTGTGTTTTTTTTGATGGTAGTATTGGCTATTTGCAATATAAGTTTTTGGTATATTTTTAGATTTTCTGGGGAGGGATACTCTAATAGAGTGCGTTCGGTTTGTGGCAATGCCTTCCAAAGTCGATTGAGATCAATATTACTATCTTCGTTCAGAGGTAAAACTTCATCCATCATAACTTGAAAAGAAGATGTTTGTTGCGGATTTTCTATACGCGCACTCCTATTGCGTGAGTTAGAGGTTGATTTATTTGTTTGCCGGTTCCGGCGAAGAAGATTTGATTCGATAGGAGGAAGTTGGATTTGCATAGTATGAAATAGATGATTATATTTACGATAGTATATGAAATTTCTAGGAAAAGTGTAGGGTATTTATGTCTATTTTTGGATATTTTGGATGAAAGCGTAAAAGCTCTTGATGCAATTCACTAACGGAAAGTTGGCCAAGTGCATTTGCACTATCTATATAAGCATAGGTAAAAGGGGAACCCAAAAAAAGAGACATAATACGAGAGAGGATGCCCCAAGGTCCCATGGAGATCCAAACGATTGGTAAATGTTTTTTATATTTGAGGGCGAATTTCATAAGGCGTTCTACATCCTGTTCATTGTGGGCATGGTAGGCTAGTTTGAGTATGTCAGCATCTAGGCTTTGACTTTCTTCATAGACCTTTTCCATTTCCTCTGTACTAGGAGTCATCTTGAAATTGTGGCTAGACAAAAGTAAGGGACAGTTGTGTTTTTGGGCCAATTTACAAATTCTTTCTTTTTGAGAGAGGGGGCATTCGAATTCAATGTCAATGGCGTCTACGTGAGGCATAATTTGAGAAAAAAGTTCTATCCTCCGCCCCTCCGCTTTAATTTTTGTTTCTTCTTCGTAGCGAATAGTTCCGAGTATTCCAAAGCTTTCTTTATGAGCTAACTCCGTAAAAGAAATCATATCAGCTAAACGAAATGGTTGGGGAAAACGATCTATTCGCAATTCAAGGAGACGTAGGCCAGTGCCTTTTAAGGAGAGGAGCCTTGAGAGGGGGAGTGGACGCTCAACAATACCAATAACCCTAGGAAGAGTCTCTCCAATGGAGACCCCCCTATGGATATATTCGGTTTCAATTCAGATGATCATTTGCCGTTACAAATCTATATTTATTTTTTCACAATACGAAAACTGACACGACGATTGATCTGACCTCTAGTATCAGAACTATCTATAATTTCATCATCAGCTATGCCTTTATAACGTATCCTACGACGAGAAATACCTTGGCCAGCCAAGGCATTGTAGACTGCTTTGGCACGTTGAGTGGAATACCAGACATTTCCCTTGCGACCCCCAGAAGCTCTGCGAGGGCCGGAACTATCTGTGTGCCCAACAATTTCTAGAACAAAACCGTTTTCTAGAGAAGCGATCGTTTTTCTAATTTTACCTTTGTTCTGCTTAGCCCATTTACTGAAATCACGACCGGGTACAGAAACAGATTTATAGGAAAACCCATTTCCTCCTGGGGAATAGGTTAGCCCGCCAATCGCACCACGAGAAGTTGCTCCAGAACAGGATACGAACAGTGTAAGTGCAAATAGCCAAAAACTACTCCACTTTAAACTACTCCATGTTAGTAAATGTTTCTTTTCTTTTATACTATATTCTATCTTTCTTAACATTATGAATAAACACCTCTTAATTTTTAAATTTTCAGTCACTCTATCGACTTATTCCGAAAGTTCGTGAATAAAACTTCACTAGCTATTGTGAAGCCTGTGAGCCGAATAAGTGTCAATAGTATTTTCATTTTGTGGTTGCTTTCTTACGTAATTTACTGTTGATATTCTGACTATGTACCGAGATTTGTAACAGATGTGTTTTTGTAAAAGGTTTCTTTTGTTTAGGTTTCTTTTCTTGAGGTTGTTTTTCCTAACTTTATTTTTTATTTGTATAGTTTCCCCTGTTTCTGATTTAGGAGCGGAATGGCGTAAATATGAAGGACAGAACTCTAAGGCCGATACTTTAAAAAAATTATTGAGTCAGATGGAAAAGGAAAAAGTTCGTTTTTCGATTAAAAGAGTTTATAATGAAAAGACAGAAGGGAAGAGTGGTTTTGTCTTGATACTTCTTCCCAAAAAAACAATTTGCAAAATTATTTTTCATAACAGAACTCAAAAAAATGGAGTGCTTCTTCGTGTGTTTACTCAAAATTACAATGATTCAAGGTTTTTTCATAAAATAATAGTGAAAAAGCTTGGTATGAAGGAAAGCGGTGTATCTCATACTACGGAAGATGAAAAATGGCAGAAGAAAATGCACCCCATGTTTTAGTATTTTTGAGGCAACAGTCTCATCTTATCAATTGAGTTTTTCCTAATTTCCCCAAGTTCCACTTGGGTTGAAAATATTTTTTGGATCCACATTGGTTTTGATAGCCCGAAGTAAAGTGACACCTAATGGTCCTATTTCTTCTTCCAGACGAGAAGAGAATAAACGTCCAATACCATGGTGATGAGAGATGGCTCCCTTATTTTCTTGTATTGTATCTAGTATGCTATCATGAAAGGGTTGGAAGTCCTCTTTTTCTTTGCCTTTTTTTAGTTTTGTTAAAAAAATAAAATAGAGATTAGCACCGTTTTCATAGGCATGGGAAATATGAGAAAGGCATATCGTTTTGGGTCTTTGTAAGATCTTCTTGCGGACAGCGTTTCGGAGCCTATTGACATTTTCCCAACTTGTGACTGTTTCAACGGTATCTATGGCTAAACCACGGTCTAAGAGACTGTCTCGTAAATGTGCACTGGAATAACGATGCTGTAACCATTGTTTTACCGGAAAACTTCCCAAGTATAATCCACCATGATGGCGAGCGATTGCTTTACATTTTGAGCGAATTAGTTTTTGTAAATCATGGTCTCCATAAGAGACCATGTGCAAGAGACAGCGTTTTTGTGGCGTATATCCTTTCCAGGTGAGAAAGCGATCACCCCAGCCTCCTCTCTTTTCTGTAAGTCGAAAAGAGAAATCACTTTCGTCTGAATCTTGGAGGCGAAAAAAGTGAGGGAAACCAAATTGACCTTGCATAACCTGTTTCATTGTTGCCGTTCACTGGTAAAATCTTTAAAAACAAAAGAAGCCATAGTGGAGCTATTTTTATCAAAAGCACGAATACGTAAGGTGACACTTGTCAGTATTCCTAGGGCTCCTTCTGAACCGATTAGTAACCTTTGGATTTCTGGTCCAATAGAAGCTGTTGGATAATCTTTTGTTTTGATTTGTCCTTTACTTGTTGATAGACATAATCCCAAAACAATTTCAGCAATAGTACCATAAGAGGTGGATGCTTGTCCAGCTCCTCGTGCAGCCACCCAGCCTCCCACGGTGGAATATTCGAAAGATTGAGGAAAGTGTCCAGAGGTAAAACCTCTGGCGTTTAAATAACTTTCTAATTCTGGTCCTGTTATTCCGGGTTCTACAGTGATACTTGAATTTATTTTACTAAAGTGAATTACTTTAGTATAATGTCTTGTGAGATCTAGAGAAATTCCGCCTTTTGGCATCTTCAGGCTTTGAGTTACAGATGATCGCTTTCCGCATACAACAATAGGGATACTTTTTTTATTGCACCATCGGATGATCTGACTGATTTCTTTTTCGCTACGTGGATAAACAACAGCATCTGGCAGATGAGAGATGTTCCCTTGGCGTTGGTTGAATACATCCAGAAAAAATTGTCCATAGGAATGAGATAGGCGACTGAATGTATCAATAGCCACATTTTCTTTACCTGTTATATTAGATAGTTCTTCTATTTGTTTTTTTGTAAAAGAGGAGGGAGAAATATCTCGAGGAGATTTTGTGGAGTATTGCTGTTCTAAAAATTTATTTTTTTGTAGGTCAAAAGTATTTTCTAAAAAGTTGTCAAAACTTTTGGGCAATCTTTCCACCCTTTTGATGTCGTTTCCATTCCCACCCCAACGATGCATGTAGTGAAGTTTTAAATAACTTGTAATAACCTTTTGCCCTTCTTCATAAATTTTTTGGTAAACAGTTTTTTTAAATGAGACTGCTTTTTGGCAAATTTCTTTCAGGTCATACCATCCTAAAGAGCGAAATTCCATTTCATCATGGTTCTTATAAGATAGCTTTGCAACATCTCCATCCCAAAAAAAGAAAAACCATTTTTGCTTTTGCCCCCGATAATTTTGTAATTTTTGGGGTATGTCTTTTGGGAATTCGTATGTCAGCCATTTTTGTATTTCAGATATAGGATCATTTTTTAGTATTAGTCCCGTTTCTTCTTTTAGTTCTCGTCTTGCAGCAACCAGTGGAGTTTCATTGGAGTCGATCCCACCTTGTGGTAACTGAAAAATGCCTGCATGGTCACTTCTCTCACCAGCCAATACTTTGCCTTTTGCATTAAATACAACGATTCCGGCATTTTTACGATATGGTTTTCCTTTTATCATCTCCTATTATAATACCACTAAAAATCTCTTTCAGTTTTTTACTTTCACCAAGTTTTTTTAGAGATGATTCTATTGAAATGATAAATTATAAAGTGTTTCCACAAGATTTTATATAAAACCCATGTAAAAAGGCAACACTGAATGTCCCTCTTCTTTAATCTACTTTGCTATTGTGAGATTTGTGAAAAGCTTGCATAGGTGTCAATCCTTTAAGTAAAGTATGTGGCTTTTCTTCGTTATAAAATTTCATAAATTCTTCCAGCAGAAATTCTTTTAGCACGAATTCTTCCAGCAGGCTGTTTTTTATAAAATCAAGTGGTTTTCCAGATGCCTACCGTTTTGTATGCGGGTTCTTGCTTTTACGCCTGTATCTCGTAGTTAGACCTTCCCGAGAAAAAATATTATCAATTGTAGAATGAGCTATGCATGACCTGTTTGTTTCTTGAAGGCATAGGCGACGAAAACACCTCCTGTATTACCTGTGTTTTCTTTCTTATTGCGCATAGTTGTTTGACTGTCACTTTGTCTATATAGTCAGCCTTGAAAAACCAGAATACTATGGATATTTCGCATTTATAAGCTATTCTGAAGTAAAAAGTAGTACCCATAATCGCAAGGTTTTGCGAAAAGGTGTTCAAAAGCTTGTGTTTTTCAAGCATTATTTTTCAGAGGTTCCCTATGTTAGCTCAAAAAAAAAATGATTATCAAAGAGACTTGTTTAAGACGAATTTGGAAGGTATGCTCAATCATAATGAGCCCTTATTTCGTTTAGCTCAGAAAATAGATTGGGAAAAGTTTGATACTGAATTTGGTAAACTCTATTGTCCTGACAATGGCCGTCCAGCCAAGTTAACCCGCTTGATGGTAGGACTGCATTACTTAAAAGCCACATTTAATGAAAGTGATGAAAGTGTTTTAGATAAATGGGTTCAAAATGTCTATTGGCAACACTTTTGCGGATACCAAGAATTCCAGCAGGAAGCTCCTTGTGATCATAGCACATTAAGCAGATGGCGTAAGCGTATAAAATCTAAAGGGATGGAAAAGCTTTTAGAAGAAACAATTCGTTGTGCTCTTTCTAATAAATTACTGCGTAGACATCATGTCCAAAAAGTAAATGTAGATACAACAGTTCAGGAAAAGGCCATTACATATCCAACAGATGGTAAACTATATTTTAAAGCTTTACAATATTTATCAGAACTGGCTAAGAGAAATAATATTCGTCTTCGCCAAAGTTATTCTCGTTTATCTAAAAAGTCATTATTAATGCAGAACCGATATTTTAGAGGACGTAAATACAGACTTGCAAGGCGTGAGCAAAAGAGCTTAAAAACCTATTTTGGCCGTGTTTTACGGGATGTAGAGCGTAAATTACATTCTATAGACTTACATAAAAATTATGAATCTTCTTTGTGTCTTCTTCACCGTCTTTACGATCAAACCAAGGATAGCAAAAACAAAGTTTATAGTTTACATGCACCGGAAGTAGAATGTATCTCTAAAGGAAAAACGCATAAGAAGTATGAATTTGGATGTAAGGCAAGTTACGTGACAAGTAGTCAAGGTAACTTTGTTTTAGGCGCGATGGCAAAACATGGTAATCCTTTTGATGGGCATACATTACCATCGGCCATAGAACAGGTAGAAAGGTTTTTACCCAATTCATTAAGTGTAAAAGAAGTTTTTGTGGATAGAGGTTATAGAGGAGCGAAAGTTAAAGATGGGATAACAGTTCACATTGTTGGCGCAAAGAGGAAGAAAAAAATGAAACGTAGTTTACGCAAGTGGATGAAAAGAAGAGCCGCTATTGAACCCATCATTGGTCACATGAAGAATGATGGAGGTGTACGACGAAATCACCTCTTAACGCAAGAAGGTGATAAGATGTATGCGGTTTTACTAGGTGCTGGCTTTAATATGAGAAAATTGCTAAAAGCTTTTTCTTGGCTTAAATTTATTCCGCAATATCTGACTAATATTTCCTTAAAAAAGGAAATATGGGTTATGGCATTTTCTTAATATAGTGCCTTTTTCAAGCTTAACTATATAGTCAGCCTTGAAAAACCAGAATACTATAGATCTTTCGCATTTATAAGCTATTCTGAAGTAAAAAGTAGTACCCATAATCGCAAGGTTTTGCGAAAAGGTGTTCAAAAGCTTGTGTTTTTCAAGCATTATTTTTCAGAGGTTCGCTATGTTAGCTCAAAAAAAAAATGAATATCAAAGAGACTTGTTTAAGACGAATTTGGAAGGTATGCTCAATCATAATGAGCCCTTATTTCGTTTAGCTCAGAAAATAGATTGGGAAAAGTTTGATACTGAATTTGGTAAACTCTATTGTCCTGACAACGGCCGTCCAGCCAAGTTAACCCGCTTGATGGTAGGACTGCATTACTTAAAAGCCACATTTAATGAAAGTGATGAAAGTGTTTTAGATAAATGGGTTCAAAATGTCTATTGGCAACACTTTTGCGGATACCAAGAATTCCAGCAGGAAGCTCCTTGTGATCACAGCACATTAAGCAGATGGCGTAAGCGTATAAAATCTAAAGGGATGGAAAAGCTTTTGGAAGAAACAATTCGTTGTGCTCTTTCTAATAAATTACTGCGTAGACATCATGTCCAAAAAGTAAATGTAGATACAACAGTTCAGGAAAAGGCCATTACATATCCAACAGATGGAAAATTATATTTTAAAGCTTTACGATATTTGTCAGAACTGGCTAAGAGAAATAATATTCGTCTTCGCCAAAGTTATTCTCGTTTATCTAAAAAGTCATTATTAATGCAGAACCGATACTTTAGAGGACGTAAATACAGACTTGCAAGGCGTGAGCAAAAGAGCTTAAAAACCTATTTTGGCCGTGTTTTACGGGATGTAGAGCGTAAATTGCATTCTATGGATTTACATAAAAATTATGAATCTTCTTTGTGTCTTCTTCACCGTCTTTACGATCAAACCAAGGATAGCAAAAACAAAGTTTATAGTTTACATGCGCCGGAAGTAGAATGCATTTCTAAAGGGAAAACGCATAAGAAATATGAATTTGGATGTAAAGCGAGTTACGTGACAAGTAGTCAAGGTAACTTTGTTTTAGGCGCGATGGCAAAACACGGTAATCCTTTTGATGGGCATACATTACCATCGGCCATAGAACAGGTAGAAAGGTTTTTACCCAATTCATTAAGCGTAAAAGAAGTTTTTGTGGATAGAGGTTATAGAGGAGCGAAAGTTAAAGATGGGATAACAGTTCACATTGTTGGCGCAAAGAGAAAAAAATGAAACGTAGTTTACGCAAGTGGATGAAAAGAAGAGCCGCTATTGAACCCATCATTGGTCACATGAAAAACGATGGAGGTGTACGAAGAAATCACCTCTTAACGCAAGAAGGTGATAAGATGTATGCGGTTTTACTAGGTGCTGGCTTTAATATGAGAAAATTGCTAAAAGCTTTTTCTTGGCTTAAATTTATTCCGCAATATCTGACTGATTTTTCCTTAAAAAAGCAAGTATGGGTTATGGCATTTTCTTAATATAGTGCCTTTTTCAAGCTTAACTATATACGTTTAGGACTTATTTTACAGCCTCTTGGACGATTTGCTAATGTTTCTAACTCATAACAAGCTCTAAATTTTCTTAGCCAAGAATAAAAAGTCTTATGGCATACTCCATGTGTACTCGATGTACTCCATGCATACGACAGCCAAAACGGATATTTTGGCTGTCATCATTTCAAGCATAAGGCCTGCTTTACGACGGATTTCTATATTCCTTACACGAGATAAATTTCTCGTGATCATTTGTAAAAAATAATATTCAAATATGTTAGCTTTTTACATGGGTTTTATATATGCTTGATAAAAAATTAACTTGACAGAGCGGGAGAGTAAAGCTGAGCTATAATGACCTCGGGTTTAAATTTGTGCAATCTTAGGATTATACAAAGCTTTTTGAGGCTTACATCGCGCGGTAGAGCAGTTGGTAGCTCATTGGGCTCATAACCCAAAGGTCACAGGTTCGAATCCTGTCCGCGCTAGTGTAAAATTGGTGGGTTGCTTATCTTGGGCGTATACCGTACGTATTCTTTTTGATGTGGCGAAGTAGCTCAGCTGGTTAGAGCAGCGGAATCATAATTCGTCGGTCCGGGGTTCGAGTCCCTGCTTCGCTAATCAGAAACAAAATTTTTTCAAGTAATCTCTATTCATTTATGGAGATTGGGCGATGATAGACTGCGGTATAGAAGTAAGGCGAAGCTAACGGCCGTTCCATAAATACTATAGAAAAGATATTCTTGTATATTATTTTGGTGCAGATAGATCGTAATGATGGTACCGCTAAGCCCCAGAATGGCGAAAAGCAATTGTTGTCCTAGTTGATATTGAGCCACAGCCTTTGCTTTTCTGTCCGCATTCAATTGCTTTTCCCAATCAAACGGATTATTTGTTATTTGCTGAGTGAAGTTTGCTCGTCCCTCTATGAGTTGCCATAAGCGACGACGTATGATTTGCAAGAAATAAGCGGGGTCTCTGAGTTGTTTGTCAATATAAGGCTTGGCCAGAATAAAAATATTCAGAGAGTCATTTAGATTATGACAGATAGACAAGAGTAAACTAATTGTACGGCCTATATATATAAATCTCCGGGGTATGTGCAAATCCATAATAATATCCCGCAGACGTAACTCAACTCCAGTTAGATCATTTAATTTAATCACACGCCCAAAACGTATGGGGTTTACACGGTAATAATCTCGTATTTTGAAAGAGCCATAGCGAATATAAATCAGCTCAAATAGGTTTGTATATTTTTCAAAATCAGCATTATTATGTAATAAACCTATTTTCTTTGCAAGACTAACGAAGGCGAGAATGTCTCTACTTCGTGCAATACTGATAAAGCTTTTGATTTGTTCTATGACTCTGTCTGTTAAGTCTTGAGTTGCCCCAAAATCAACAAGTGCGATTCGAACTGGTTGATTTCCTTTGGCTGCCAGTACAAATATATTGCCAGGATGTGGATCAGCATGAAAAAAACGATGTTTAAAAATCATTTGTACGTAAGAAAAAACTAAGAGGTTAATCACTTCACGCTTATCTACACCGGCCTTATCTAGTTCTTTTATATTTGCGATACTAATCCCGTCTATATACTCTGTTGTTAAAACTGTGGAGCGACTGAACTCATCAATGACTTTTGGAATGATAATACGTTTCTCTCCATTCCAATTATCATGACAGCGGTGCATATTTTCTGCTTCATTCCGATAATCCATTTCTCGTATAATCATATTAGAAAATTCATTGAGATGATCTCGAAAGTTTATATGGGGATAAATAAAACGTATGAGATTTACAGCATAAAGAAGTGCTTTTAAATCTTGACGAACTTGTGACTCCACATTCGGGTGCAAGAGTTTTACAGCGACTTTTCTATTATCGTGTAACCTTGCAGTATGAACTTGGCCTAAAGAAGCAGAGGCTATTGCTTCTCTATTGAATTCTAAAAAAACTTCTTCTGGTTCTACTTTGAATTCATTATAAAAGCGTGAACGAATTTCTTTATAGGGACGAGGGACTGTTCGGTCTGGTATGCTTGCAAATATCTCAGAAAAACTAAGGTCGAAAAGATTACTCACTGTAGAAAGGTATTGGGCAACTTTCAGAAAAATACCCCCTCTGTCTAAAAAGAAGTCAGCAATTTTTTGTGCTCCTGATAGACTACTTTTGCGACGGTACCGGAGGCGAGATTCTGAGGGTAAAAGCCGACTCAAATTATAGAAAATTGCAGAGCGTAGTAGGAGCTTTAAAGTAAATAGAAGAAGAGAAAATTTACGCACTCTCCTAAAACTAGTGAGCTCAAAACTCCGTCAAATCTTTCTTGTCAAAACGCTATGCAAAAATCTATATGCAATGTATTATTATTTAAAATGTCCATGCAAGAAAAAATACGATCGTCATTATTTCATTCCATAGAAGCAAGTCAGTTAGAGATTATTAATGAAAGTGAAAAACATAAAGGGCATTCTGCCTACGAAGAGATAGGAACTGGGGAGACTCATTTTTTTATAAAGATTACATCTTCTTCCTTCATAGGGTTGTCTTCTGTTGAGCAGCATCGCCTCGTTTATAAAGCTTTAGAAAACGAATTATCTACAGGTTTACATGCTTTACGCCTAGAAACCGCTTCTCCCTAGAGTCGTGCTTTTCTGTGTGGTTTTTATTCGTATTTATAAATTGCTTTCAAATTTTTTTCTCCTAGTAAAAGTAAGAAAAGACGGTCTACGCCCAGTGCTATACCGCTACATTCTGGCAAGCCTTGATTGTTCTCTAAAGTATCACAGAAATCACGATCTGGCACCATAGTCTCTTTTTTTAGTCTTTTACGTAAGGTATTCTCTTCAAAAAAGCGTTGCTCATATTCTTCTCTTTTTGTAAGCTCGTAGTAACCATTGGCCAATTCCAAGCCATTCCAATATAATTCAAAACGTCGTGCATATCCATTTTCTACTTTGCTGAAGGCAGATAATTCAGGTGGATAGTGATAAATGAACTCTGGGCCATCTTTACCCAGATGATGTTCGACAAGATTCAGAAAAACTGTAAAAAAGAGATCTGAGTATGGCATTTGGCGTGCATCCCTATAGCCGGGCAGGTGTTTGGCGATGAGAGTTTGCTCTAGGTTTTCTCGTTCCCATCCGCATCCTACATATTCCTGTAAAATAGCGTAAAGACTTCTTTTTGAAAAAGATAATGTTTGCTTTACAGGTTTTTTAGAATTGTTTGGAAAGGAAGAAATCTTTATAGAGTGTAATAGATCTTCACATTGCTTCATGAGTGCAAATTCATCTGCATTTATCTTGTACCATTCCAACATCAAAAATTCCTCTAAGTGAAAATCTCCAATATCACCAGAGCGGAAACAGTGGGCAATTTGGTACAAATCGCGTCGGAGGCTCGCTAGAATAGATTTCAACTTATATTCTGGACTTGTGATGAGGTAGCCGGCTAGTTTTTCTTCTTTTTTCTTTTGTGGACTTTTGTGTGCATTTTTTCTGAATACGTGAAAAGAGTCTATATAAGCTTCGACGTTTCCACTCTGATTGAGCAGAGGCGTTTCCACTTCAAGAAAGTTTTGCTTTTTAAAAAAATATCGAATATCCTGCAATAGTGAGTGGTAAAATTCACAATATTCTGGTCGGATAGTGCACATATTGATGTCTCTTCTTTTTGATGTCTTTTCTTTGCCATTCAGAAAATAATATAGCGTTGTGGTTTCAAGTCTCAAGTGCAATCAACTTTGCTTGGTCATCCCTACTGCGGTGACTACTGGAAGCGTAGCCACCGGTATTGACGCTACGATGCTTACAGTGGAACGGTAAATATAATCAATTTTGCAGGTAAAGGATAGATTTATCCGGTGGGGATTACCACTACAATACACTATAAGGAGCGAAAATAATTCATCACGAAAAAATTAATAGGTAATTAACCTCTCCACTTGTTTTTGATTATGAAATATACTGTCTTCACTAAGTATCGAGCCTCTACCCCTATCCACTATTTCTGCCAAACCCACTGCAAAGATCGCATATATGCTTTTTTGGTCAGACTTAGCCTCATTGATCCACTCTGAAAGGGCAAAACAATCATAAAGATTGTCACAAAAATATAAATGTGACATTTGCACCTCTGCTTTATCCATAGTAAAAATTTTTTCGATGAGTTCTCTTTTTTTGCGAAGTACGGTGAGAGTATATTCCAATTCAGGATACTTTTCTGCTCCCTTGATATTTTCTTCTAACAGTGTAAAGTAGGCCTTTTGAATTTTAGGACGGAAAAATGCCTTGATTGTATGTTCTGCAATTATTTGGTGCGTCCCCTCCCATGTCTCATTGATAATAGAATCATTATGCAGGCGTGGCAAACAGCTGAAGTTCTCCAAAATACCATTTCCACCATGAAGCATCATAGCTTCATGAGTGATCCAAGTAGAGTGTTTTGTTGATGAGTATTTTAGCAAGGGAGTGAGCATCAAAGAAAGCTTTTCTTTTTTTTCCACCAGCTCTATATTTTTAAAAACACACCAAAGCATAGAAGAATGTAAAATTTGCATTTCTGCAATATTTTTCCGCACAGAAGGGAAGTCTCCTATTTTCTTGCCATAAGCCGTACGTGTTTGGCTGTAGGATACAGTCTCCATAAAGGCACGGCGACTTAATCCAATGGCACATGTTGCGACATGTAAGCGAGAAGTCTGTATCACATACTGGATTAAATTTGCCAGACCGTAAATGAGCCGTCCCAACGGTTCGGCCTCCAAGTTATCATAGACTACCTCAACTGTAAGTTTTCCCTTTGTTCCAATGATCTCCTTTTTGCGCAACAGATGACAACCGTTTAGCTCTCCATTTTTTTTTATGCGAGGGACAAGAAATAGTCCGATTCGGCGACTCCCTTCAATACGGGCTGTTGTGACCCAGACATCACCTGGATTGGAGCAGAACCATTTTTCCCCTTCTAAAATCCATTTGTCATCGTTGGTCTTGTGGGCAACAGTACGATTTTCGGCTACATTTGATCCACCCACACGCTCTGTTATGTATTGACCAGCCATAAAGTACGATTTACTTTGAGGATTTGCGAGCAACGTAAGGTATTTTTCTTTTTGTGCAGGGGTTCCGATGGCTTGAAGAACCTGTATCATACCGTCTGTCATAGCCAAGGGGCATGTAATTCCCCCTTCACCATTTGTATTGGCTAGGTAGGCCAGTGCCATGCGGTGCAACTTTGTGAAAGTATGCTCCCATTCTGGATGAAAATCAAGATTTACTAGCCCATGTTCGTAGTTAATCCGGCGTACTTCTTTTTGTTCAAAGCAATATTCAACTTCATCTATACGCCTTCCTGTACGGTCATACTGCACAATCTGGCCCCATTTTCCGTCTTTATGGCTAGCCCTGTACTAAATCATCAAGTATGCCACCCGCTAGTTCTCCATACTCATGAAGATGTTTTTTAAAATCCTTGGTATGATTTTTTGTGTATGAGCGAGCATACTTATCCACGATGCTTGGGAGAAGAGAATCCTCTTCATAAAAGTTTAGGCCATGAACGCCCTTATATTTTGTTAAATCAAATGGGGTGAGAGCGAAATTAGATATCGGTGTTTGCATCGTTGCTCCTCACAACAACAGTCCGCATGATTTCAAAGAGAAGCGTCTCTGCAAGTATATTATCGCTGAAGCCGGGGAAAAATTTAGTATATGGCTGGGAAATAATCACTATGAAGCCCGTTTGTGGCTTTTTCATAAATATTTATTTTGATTATTTTGTATTACAATAATAATCAAAAAGATCTCTCTTCGTTCAGGTCGTCATTTGGGTTGAAAAGCACTAAAATTAGACTTTTGCAAGAACTCTAGTTCTTATAGATTTAGAAAAACCGAAAAGACCGAAAAAGACAGACTAGAGACTCAATAGATGGTACCTTTTTACCCGAATAAAAGAATGAGGTTGTCATTTGGGATGGTCTTTTTCTTTCTTTTTTGCGAAAGCGAGGGATGACATAGTCCATATAAATAGAGATCTCTAGAGGGCATGGATGCCCTTTAAATACATTAGTTAGTTTCAAGGAGGAAACTCAATGATTATAAATCACAATATGTCGGGGATAAACTCCCATCGAGTCTTAAAGTTCCAGCATTGGAATGTAGACAAGAACATGGAGAAGTTGTCATCTGGGATGCGAATCAATCGCTCTGGAGATGATGCTTCTGGTTTGGCCGTATCTGAAAAGATGCGTGCACAAATTCAAGGTCTCCGTCAGGCAGAGAGGAATACCGAAGACGGTATGAGCATGATACAAACTACGGAAGGCTATTTGAGTCAGATATCAACAGTATTGCAAAGACTTCGTGTTTTATCAGTGCAATCTGCCAATGGTATTTACTCTATTGAAGATCGTCAATTGATGCAGGTAGAAGTTTCTCAATTAGTAGATGAAGTAAATCGCGTCTCTTCTCAGGCAGAGTTCAACAAAATGGGCTTACTACGAGGTGAATTTGCTCGCGGTTCACAAGTCGCATCTATGTGGTTCCATGTTGGTGCGAATATGCATCAACGAGAAAGAGCCTATATTTCCACGATGACTGCCCGAGCTCTAAATATAGAAAGTGAGGATGGTTCCTTCATTTCGCTATCTACTATGGAGTTTGCGAATGAAGCAATAGGTGTTGTAGATCTCGCTCTCAACCGTCTAAATAAGCAGAGAGCAGATTTAGGTGCTTATTACAATAGGTTGGAGCATACAGCAAAAGGGTTGATGGTTGCTTATGAAAATACTCAAGCATCCGAATCACGTATTCGTGATACTGATATGGCGGAGGAGATTGTTGATTTCACAAAAAATCAAATCCTAGTTCAAACAGGAAACGCTATGCTTTCACAAGCGAATATACGGCCACAATCTGTGTTGCAGTTGCTTCAATAAGAAATAGAGACGCTTAATTTATACCTGTTCACACAAGTATTTTAAGCGAACTCTTGATTTTTCCTTTCTTTAGTCGAAAGGGGAAATTATTTTATCGATAACCCGCTTCTGCATAGGAAGCGGGTTTTTTTTACTCAACTAGTTCATGAGAGTTTGTAGTGAAGTTGTACTGATCTTCTGTCCCAAAAATACTTCCTTCCGTTAGTTTTTGTAAAGATTGGAAACTATCCGGTCTCTTCAAAAAAATTTGAGCGGATCGTTTCTTACCTATACCGGGGATACTTTCTAGAGCCTTCCTATCCAAAAGAGGAATGGTAATGGGATAAATTAGAGCTGTTAGACTTCTTTCCCAAGAACCTGTGATGACTGTGGTCACGGTTTTGATCATGCCTGTTTTCTTTTGTTTTTCCCAAATGTGCTTTGCACTAGAATCGCCAATAGGTACTTTTATGGTAACCGGATAAGAGCCAAGAGGACGTCCAAAATAATACCCTTCATTTTGAAATTCAAGTATAACTTGTGGAATACAGGTGCCCAATGGGAAATTTTTTAAGAGCATAGGACGATCAATATCATTGCGTATGCGCTTGCTCCAATACAGAAATTTTTGTTGGATGTGATGCGTTCTTTGTTGATTACGTGGGATGCCTTTTATTGGGACTTTATTCTTTTTCAATTCTTCCAATTTAGTTTGTGAATAAACAACTGTTTTGCGTATATTGATACGACGTAACAAGAGGCCACGTTCCATTATGCGCTGTAAAAATAGATAGTTTTTCTCAAAGCTTCTTTCACTTTCACCGGGTAGTCCATGGAGCAAATTGATACCGGGTAATATTTTTGGTATACCATTTTGTCTTTTTGCCCCAAATTCATTTACAATTTCTATAGCCCTTTCTGCTTGTTCTTCACTACATTTTAGATCGTTAGCCTGTACAACATTAGGGTCAACGCTTTCAATTCCCATGGCTGCTGTATCTCCGGGTGTATTGAATTGGCTAATGATTTGCATAATCTTTCTAGCCTCTTTTGGGAAAGTAACGAGAAGACCCGGGTTAATATTGTCTAGGTGAAGTACTTTGATTCTTGGAGCCACATGATGTATACCTTGGTACAGATTTAAAATATGTTGTGGTACAGGTCTAGGAAAAGTATTTTGGAAATCTTGCATGTTTGCCAAGTAAGTAGGTAAGTCTGCTTGACGTCCCATTCGAAAGAAACGGTTACCCATCGAATATAGTTCTTTAACTTCCTTTAGTATACTATCCAGAGAGCGAAAGTCCGGTTTACCATAAAAAGCTTCCGTACAAAAAGAACAAAATACGTTTCTAGTGCAACCCCTGTAGGTTTCTAACTCTATAATTAGATTAGGGAAGTTAGGGTGCAATACCGTGAGAAAAGCACCCATACTAGCCCACAGAGCGATTTGTTCATAGTTTCTTCTGCTCCCTAGTCGACCGGTTTTTTCTCTCAGTTCTTCCCAAATTTTTTTCCTTTCCAAGAGAGATTTCTTTTTTGCAATACGATAGGCGTAGAGTTCAATATCACCCCGAACGAGAAGGCCCTTGCGTGCTATAATCTCTTCTTTTATTTTGGGTGGGGCATGGCGGATGGGTCCACCTAAAAGAGTGATACCATTTTTGTGATATTTTTGACGATAATCTAAAACTTCTAAAATTTCTTTGGCAGTGCCAATCTTTCCGCCTAGGTATTTCCCCGGTACAGTATGTCCGGCTATGATAAAGAGAAGTTCTGGTTCTTCGAATAATTCTTTTTTTTGCTGACGCCATTGATCTACTGTAAGATAAGAAATTCTTTCAACTGGAATGCCTGCATCCACGAGAGCCCCAGCCACATAGCGACAGTAAGGAGAGATGTAAGGAGGGACTCCGAAGCAGGCAGGTTCATCCACATAAAAATCAAGTATTAGCATAAATTTTTTATCAAGGAAGGGAGCGTTGCAACAGTCTTAGCAAAGGTAGATATAGGGAATGATAGATATGGCCAGTTTCAATAGAACTTGGTGAAAGCCAAACTAGTTTTTTTAATTTATCCAGTATCAGCTTTTGCCTAAATAGTTATGATAAAACAAGATAATCTTTTAGGAGTTCCTGTAAGAATAGGAATGCCTAGCGGTGTAAAAATGTGAAACGAGTAGGGATTAGAACCGGTCAGATGATTTGCAATCAACGACCGGGCAATTTTATGTTGGGGATGAGCGTCGCAACAGCCTCGCCTTTTTCGCGCCCTTAAATATCGGGAGCTTTGTCTCAGCAAAGCTTTCATTCCCACCAAGACTTCCCATAGAACGCATTCTTCTCACCCCGACGTATTCTTCCCACCACGCCGCATTCCTACCACAGAACGCCTCCCACCATGAGCAACCCTCCCAACCTCGCTCATTTCCCACGTGAAGCCTCGCCTTTTTCGCGCCCTTAAAATCGCTGGCTTTGCTTCAGCAAAGCTTTCCATAAAGAACGTTACCAACATGAGCAAGTCTTCCAACACCAAACCCTCCCTCCAGCAAAGCTTACCACGAATACCTCCCAACATTTTGTCCCCGCCTCGCCTTTTTTCGCGCCCTTAAAATCGCTAGCTTTGCTTCAGCAAAGCTTTCCATAGAACGTATTCTTCTCACGACAAAGCCTTCCAGCAGCAAAGCTTTCATTCCCACCACGACGCATTCTTCCCACCACGACGCATTCTTCCCACCACGACGTATTTTTCCCACCACGACGCATTCTCCCCACCACGACGCATTCTCCCCACAAAAACCTATCAATTTTTATTTAAAATTAGTTTGACCCTGAGAGCGGATAGAATACAATGCAACCGTTGGTGTTGTTTCCCCTAAAATACCCCGAAACCCTGTCATATAAAGAGCAAGGTGTGATCGGGGCGTATGGTGAAAAACAGGGATACAGCATAGATCTACCTTGGAGGATTTTATGAACATATTAACCGGTACAAAGAAATATACATCAGTGATTTATAATCAAATTTTTGGTGGGAAGCACAACGCCCGACAGGGTCTTTCTGTGTTGACCCCTGTGAGCAAGAAAGCAGTCAGGAAAATAGTTCTCAAGAGCCAACGGCTCTCGCTCCTCTCGTCATCTTTTTCATCGATTTGGGTCATACCCTTGTCTTTATGGCTCTTTTCTGCGGCTTGTAGTACAAAAGTCGCCCCTTGTAACGGAGATACCACAGCTGATCCAGAGAATGACTGTCTTCCCTTGCCACCGAGAAATCTCGATATGGAAGACCTTGGTAGGGCAAATGGGGGCTACCAAGTGAATTGGGAGAATATGGAAGGGGCCGAAAAGTATGAGATAACTAAGCTTTGTCAACCAGGGAGAGTGAAGCTCTCAAATATAAACTGGGCTCAAAAAAGGAACGAGAGTGTCACAAAGAATAGTTATATGTTGGGTAGAATGAGCCCCGGGCAAGTATGCTATATTCGAGTACGCACCTGCAATCAGTTTGGTTGTGGTCGCTGGATAGAAGGGGAGTTCATAATAGGTCTCAAGCCTCCTGTTAACCCACGCCCACGAGTGGCTCAATCATCTTTTGCTAGCAATGGGGGGGGAGTATGCTATTACGAATAACACCTTTCAAATCCTTTGGGATGGTGTTACTGACGCTAGTCTAACACACTACACCATCCAAGAGAGGGTTGGAGTTAGTGGAAGTTGGCAGGTGCCGGATCAGGTGCCGGATAATGGTAATATTCCTTCAGCCGATGCCTCCACTGGTGATTTAACGAGAGACTATGGGAAGAATTACTTCTTTCGGGTGAAATCCTGTGGGACAGAGGGTGGGGCAGAGGTCTGTGGCCCTTGGTCTTCAGTGAGCAAGCTTCTTCTGAGACTGCCGCCTCCCGCTAACTTTAGTACAAGCAGTACAACTTCGTATAGTGGAAACTATAGCCTAAGTTGGTCGGCTGGTACACCTTCTGCTGGTACATCTTCCGCTTCTTCTGTAGATCGTTACGAGATAGAAGAAAGTACGGGTGGGGGAAACAACGGGTCTGCTACAGCTCTTACTTTTTCTTCTGCTTTGGGGAAAACATATGCAAAGACTATAGGCACGTACAGCTATAGGATACGCTCCTGTGTTGCGGGAAGTCTGGTACCAAATATCACTTGTAGTGCTTGGAGTAGTACAAGGCTATTAGTCACTGTTGATCCCCTACCCAAGGTCATCAATGTGGTGAGCAACGCAACAAATGGCGTGTCTTCGGATGCGTCTTATGAGATTTCATGGGATACCGTTACTGATGCAAGTGAGTATGAAATCACCGAAAGCATAGGCGGTGGTGCCCAAACCCCGTCGTCCACAGTTACGGTGCCCATGACAAGCGAAACCTACAGGAACAAAGTATATGGGAAGATCTACTCCTACACAGTCAAAGCCTGTGCTGGTAACAATTGTGGCATGGTTGTCTCCGATCCTGTATCTGTGGAAGTAAAACTTTCTACACCCTCCGTTAACGCGATAACAGCGTCTCACTCCGGTCAATATACAGTGGATTGGCCAAATGTGACCAATGCAAATAGTTACGATTGGCAGGAGGCTCCCGGGAACTCTCCTTCGGCTTCAGACTGGAGTGTGGAGATGCCGACGGCGGCCGGTGTCAATAGTTTCGAGCAAGTCGGGAAGTCGTCTGGTTCCGTCTTTAGCTACCGCGTGCGAGCCTGTAGAGACACCAGTAATACTCAGCTAGTTAGAGCTTGTGGTGAGTATTCAACCGTTCAAGATGTAACTGTCCCCGCCCTAAGTGGAAGTGTTACCCTATCAGATGATCAAAGTAGAGAGGAGGATGCTGTGTATACACTGACCCGTGCCGATACGCTCTCTGCTCCGATGGGGGGGGGGGTGTTTCGTATCAACTCAAGGCTTGGTCCAATGATTGCGAAGATGAATGCACTAACGTCTCAGCAGAACCCAGTGATACGAAACCAAATGCGGTGATGCCAATGTCTACCCTAACGAAAGATTTCCATAGCAATGAGATCCAGAGTGCTCGCCATTTCCGTGTGCGCGCCTGTGCTGGAACAAACTGCACGGCTTGGTCTGATCCACCACATACGGTAAAAGTCCTTGTTGAGCAACCCGATATAACCCTATCCGATGTCTCTCCGATGGTGGGTCATTTGGTCCGCTGGACAAACTCAGCTAACGTCAGTGTGGATTATAAAATCGGAAGGCGAGGAAGAGCCATCGGTACGGCTACTTGGAGTTCTTGGTCTTATCAAGATAATAGTAACGGAAAGGCTGAATATAAATCTGAAGATAATACGGCCTCCTTTGGATATCGCTATGAATATCGCGTGAAAGCTTGTGTAACTCGTGCGGGGACTGAATATTGTCGGTCTTCCGCTCGAGAGAACAGGGCTTTAGCTTTACCTCAGGTGACCCTATCGGAACATCCTACAGCTATTTTCAGGATTGATGGGAGTAACAACAATGGCGGTACTACTGCTGGCTATATTGGTGGTACGTTGAATTGGTTGCGCAAGGGTGGTGGGGAGTATCAGCTAGAAGAAAAAGTGGGGAGTGGTTCTTGGGAGACAGTGTCTCTTACCCTAACTGATTTCACTGATAGAGAAAAGACCTTTGCATCTACAGATAAAAAAGAAGCTGGAGCTAACTATACATATCGCATGCGCATTTGTAGACCCGCCTTGGGTACGACACCCCAAAATTGTGGTGCTTGGTCCAGTGTTGTGGATGTCAATGCCCCATCGTTGCCGGCTCCTGGCACTTTTGGAAGCGATGAGGTGGGCTCTGTCTCCTATGATGGTGAATATAAACTCACTTATGAGGGATTGAGTACATATCACTACACCCCCGCCGTATATTACAATATCCGAAAAAAGATACCGAGTGTGGGAGCTAGTGTGGGAACTTACTCTGTTATACAAGAAAACGGTGTGGTCAAGAAATTTTCATGTGCTAGTGGTGTTGCCTGTGAGGTGCCTATTGTCGGGGATAGCCATGCTGGTACATACGAATATCAGATTCGGTCTTGTAGCTCTGTGGGGTGTGGTCCTTGGTCTTCGGCCATTACTGTAGAACTCAAAAGCATAGATCCTGTTACCAATCATCGCATATTGACGGATGTGGGAACGGGAGAAGAGGGGAGTGGAGGCCGCTATCTGTCCCGCGACGCGTCCTACACGATTTCGTGGGGTGCCGTTACTGGTGCAATTGAGTATGAAATCACAGAAAGCATAGATGGTGTTGCCCAAGCTCCGGTGAAAGTGATCCAAGAAAGCCAAAGTCACACAGGGAAAGTATATGGGAAGACCTATTCCTACACGGTCAGGGCCTGTGCTGGCAGCAACTGTGGCCTTGCCTCCAGATCCGTGTCTGTGGAAGTAAAGCTTTCTTCACCCTCTATCATCAGCCCGATAACCGCGTCTCCCTCAGGCAGTTATACGGTGAGTTGGCCAAATGTGCCCCATGCCGATAGCTACGAATGCGAAGAGGCTTCTTCCTCTGGTGGAGGCCCTTTCTCTCCTTGGGGTACGGCAACCCAACCGTGTGTTTCTCCGATAAGTTACACCTCGCAGCCCTCCGGTTCTGCTTTTCGCTATCGCGTGCGAGCCTGTAAAGATGCCACTGGCTCTCAGGCAGCGAGGGCTTGTGGAGAGTATTCTGCTCCTCAGTCCGTTAGTATTGGTACTATAACTCAGGTAAACGGCCTATCTACAGATGAAGCGAGTGGGGTGTCTTCGGATGCGTCTTATGAGATTTCATGGAATCGCGTTACTGGTGCAAGTGAGTATGAAATCACAGAAAGCATAGGCGGTGGAGCCCAAACTTCGGTGAAAGTGAGCCAAGCAAGCCAAAGCTACACAGGCAAAGCATATGGGAAGACCTACTCCTACACGGTCAGGGCCTGTGCTGGCAACAATTGTGGTCCAGCCTCTAGCTCCGTGTCCGTGGAAGTAAAACTTCCTACACCCTCTATCAATGCGATAACAGCGTCTCCCTCGGGCAATTATACGGTAAGTTGGCCAGATGTGACCCATGCCGATAGCTACGATTGGCAAGAGGCTTCTTCTTCCTCTTCCTCTGGTGGAGGCCCTTTCTCTGCTTGGAGTACGGCGACCAAAACGAGTGCTTCCCAACAGAATACTTCTCAGATAAGTATCACCTCGAAACCCTCCGGTTCTACTTTTCGCTATCGCGTGCGAGCCTGTAAAGATGCCAGTAGCTCCCAGGCAGTTAGGGCTTGTGGAGACTATTCCTCTCCTCAGTCCGTTAGTATTGGTACTATAGGTCAGGTAAGCGGTCTGTCTACAGACGAAGCGAGTGGCGTGTCTTCGGATGCGTCCTATACGATTTCATGGGGTGCCGTTACTGGTGCAATTGAGTATGAAATCATAGAAAGCATAGATGGTGTTGCCCAGGCTCCATTGTCCAAAGTTGCGGCGTTGGTCACCCCGCCAGGCCAAGAAAGCCAAAGCTACACGGGCAAAGTATATGGGAAGACCTACTCCTACACAGTCAAGGCCTGTGCTGGCAGCAACTGTGGCCCTGCCTCTAGCTCTGTGTCTGTGGACGTGAGATTAGCTGTACCGCAAGATCTACGCACAAGCCGTGCTATCCCAAGCGATGGAAACTATACGATTAGCTGGAATGCCGTGAGCGGCTCTGCTGGTGGCTATGTTCTACAAGAAAGCATTGATATTGGAAATGGTACAAACTGGACGGCTGTGATGCTTTCAAGCGATAATGCCACGAGCCATGTTTTCTCGAATAGAGAAGGAGAAACGAACTATAAATATCGAGTTCGGGCCTGCGTAACCACCGGTTGTACAGCGCTAAGTAGCGAGAGTTCCCCTTGGGAGACTAGTCTAGACAATTTTGTGCAGGTGGCATACCCAGCCATTACAGGCATAACCCTCAGTGAGACCACGGACATTGATGGTGCGTATAGCTTCACTTGGAATAAATTGGGGAATGCCAGTAAATACCAAATACGAAAAAGATCCCTATCAACGCCCTTAGCTACTGAGAGCACAAGCAATCAGTATCAAGACCAACAGGCCTCAGCAAGGCTAAGCCAGTCCGGGCAATTGGGTGATCGTAGCTACGGCTATCAAATACGGGCGTGCAATAGTCGGAATATCTGTACATCCAACTGGTCCAGTGAAGTAACGGTGAAGGTCACCCTGCCCGCCGTTAGCGGCTTACGAAGCGACGAAAATACGTCTTATGATCGCGAATATAAGGTGAGTTGGGATAGTATTGCCCCGGATGCAGGCAATCGCTATGGCACGAACAATGCAAATATAACGTACAAATTGGAAGAAAAGACAGGGGCATCTTTATCATGGACATCTTTTTACAACGGGCCTCAGAGTTCCAGACTCATCACAAAAAGCGCCCTATCCACATACTCATACCGCGTGAGTAGCTGTAGTAGCGTGGGCTGTGGTCCCAGTACGGCTCGAAGCGCCTATGTGGGCGTGAATGTCCAAGGCCTTTTGGCGCCGACGCTCAGCTCTGTGCATAATACCGTTTATATAGGAAGCGGGAGCGGTAGCACCACCCTGAGTGATGGTGCCGAGCTAACTTGGAATAGTGTCCAAGGGGCGACTAACTACAAGATTGAAACGGCTCTCCCAGCCTCGTCCACATGGAGAGTCTTAGCCAGACAAGCCCAGTCTCCATATAGCATAGCCCCTCAGGCGGCTGGTGGGCATCTCTATAGGGTGACGGCCTGTGTCACAGCTAGTGTCACAGCTAATTGCTCAGCGAATTTAGCGTCGCCCTCTAGTCTCCCTGTGACTATAGTCACCCATGACCTCACTCCGCCGCCTCTAGCCTCTGATGAGGCCACATCCAACGATGGCTCATACACCATCACTTGGCCAGCCGTGACAGGGGCCTCTCGCTATGTTTTAGAAGAGAGCAGCGACGCAGGCACCACTTGGGCATCCATTGGTAATGGTACATCACCAGTAGTCCCCAGTACAAAGACCGCCAGTACTAGTTACAGCTACCGCTTGACGGCGCATGGCATGCGAAATGTCTCCCTGACTGGCTCCACCCTCTCCGTAGCCGTGGTCTTGAATTGTGCGATAGGAACAGGTGTCACATGGCCCTCGACATCGGGCTCTAGTCCCAACACTTGCGAGGCAAGCACAACGGCTCTCGTGGCCTTAGGAAGCACGGTGAAACTCAAAGATACAAGTGGTACCCTCGGGGGTAGCGCCACCTTCACCTGTACAGGCGGTGCACTGGTGCTGGCTTCTTCTGCAAGTGCCGAGTGTGGTACTCAGGGTACGGTGGCCAGTTATCCCACCATCATCACCACCTATGCCGAACTTAAAACGGTCAAAAACGGCCTAGCGAAACACTACCGCTTGGGCAATGACATCGATGCTAGCCCCAGCTGGAGTGAAAATGACTCTAGCGCTACCTGCGTCGCCTACAACGGTAGCAATGGAAGCACAGCCACCTGCACTGGCTTTACGCCCATTGGGACATATATATCTCATACTAATAAAGACTCCTTCACCGGTAGCTTCGATGGGGCCGGCCATAAAATCACCAAGCTCTACATCAAGCGTTCATCTACGATCGGCGTAGGCTTGTTTGGCTATACTGCCAGTAGTACTAAGATTAAGAATATAGGCGTGACAGATGCCTATATAGTCAGCCTTGAAAAACCAGAATACTATGGATATTTCGCATTTATAAGCTATTCTGAAGTAAAAAGTAGTACCCATAATCGCAAGGTTTTGCGAAAAGGTGTTCAAAAGCTTGTGTTTTTCAAGCATTATTTTTCAGAGGTTCCCTATGTTAGCTCAAAAAAAAAATGATTATCAAAGAGACTTGTTTAAGACGAATTTGGAAGGTATGCTCAATCATAATGAGCCCTTATTTCGTTTAGCTCAGAAAATAGATTGGGAAAAGTTTGATACTGAATTTGGTAAACTCTATTGTCCTGACAATGGCCGTCCAGCCAAGTTAACCCGCTTGATGGTAGGACTGCATTACTTAAAAGCCACATTTAATGAAAGTGATGAAAGTGTTTTAGATAAATGGGTTCAAAATGTCTATTGGCAACACTTTTGCGGATACCAAGAATTCCAGCAGGAAGCTCCTTGTGATCATAGCACATTAAGCAGATGGCGTAAGCGTATAAAATCTAAAGGGATGGAAAAGCTTTTAGAAGAAACAATTCGTTGTGCTCTTTCTAATAAATTACTGCGTAGACATCATGTCCAAAAAGTAAATGTAGATACAACAGTTCAGGAAAAGGCCATTACATATCCAACAGATGGTAAACTATATTTTAAAGCTTTACAATATTTATCAGAACTGGCTAAGAGAAATAATATTCGTCTTCGCCAAAGTTATTCTCGTTTATCTAAAAAGTCATTATTAATGCAGAACCGATATTTTAGAGGACGTAAATACAGACTTGCAAGGCGTGAGCAAAAGAGCTTAAAAACCTATTTTGGCCGTGTTTTACGGGATGTAGAGCGTAAATTACATTCTATAGACTTACATAAAAATTATGAATCTTCTTTGTGTCTTCTTCACCGTCTTTACGATCAAACCAAGGATAGCAAAAACAAAGTTTATAGTTTACATGCACCGGAAGTAGAATGTATCTCTAAAGGAAAAACGCATAAGAAGTATGAATTTGGATGTAAGGCAAGTTACGTGACAAGTAGTCAAGGTAACTTTGTTTTAGGCGCGATGGCAAAACATGGTAATCCTTTTGATGGGCATACATTACCATCGGCCATAGAACAGGTAGAAAGGTTTTTACCCAATTCATTAAGTGTAAAAGAAGTTTTTGTGGATAGAGGTTATAGAGGAGCGAAAGTTAAAGATGGGATAACAGTTCACATTGTTGGCGCAAAGAGGAAGAAAAAAATGAAACGTAGTTTACGCAAGTGGATGAAAAGAAGAGCCGCTATTGAACCCATCATTGGTCACATGAAGAATGATGGAGGTGTACGACGAAATCACCTCTTAACGCAAGAAGGTGATAAGATGTATGCGGTTTTACTAGGTGCTGGCTTTAATATGAGAAAATTGCTAAAAGCTTTTTCTTGGCTTAAATTTATTCCGCAATATCTGACTAATATTTCCTTAAAAAAGGAAATATGGGTTATGGCATTTTCTTAATATAGTGCCTTTTTCAAGCTTAACTATATAGTTCGAGTTAGTTTTATAGAATGGATTAAATTTAGCGAGGAGGGAGGAGGCTATTATGGCAAAATATTAGAATTATAAGAAGGAAGAGAATTTATTATACTTTTTTACAACTGATCCGGTTCCCTTTCTTGCTTTTCTTTTTTGTGCCTTATTTTTGGGATGTACGCCTTCTAATGGTGATGGTGCTCCCTCGCCTCGTACTTATGGTGTTTTTGTGGTGGGTTCAAGCTGAAAAGCTATATTTATAAAAACAACGGCTCCGGAAGATTTACTGTCACGTATGCTTCTACTGATGATGGGAGGTATAGCCGGGAACTATCTATAGGAAGGGAAGTTTTTTAGGTAAGGCTTTTTCAGAAAAGTTTGCCATTTCACTCTTCCATGGTTTTTATAAAAAACACAAGAAATATTTCCGTTTGGAATGGGATAAGTAGCCTCGGAGTTCCTAGGGGTGTAAAAATACGAGACAAGTGGACATTAGAGCCGATCAGGTGAGATTTACAAACGACAACAGGTAATTTTGTGTTGGGGACTGTTACAGCAGTCCATCTATTGAATACTTTTACAAGAGCTCTAGCCAAGATGCTATGAGAAGCTCTATCCATCTCAAGATATTTTGGCTATATCATTTTCTATTTCCTTTATGATTTTCCACGGAGAGCTACTAAAAAAGCTTCTTGAGGAATTTCAACACTACCCACTTGTTTCATTTTCTTCTTACCTTCTTTCTGTTTCTCTAAAAGTTTACGTTTTCGTGATATGTCTCCTCCATAGCATTTGGCAGTCACATTTTTTCTTAGGGCAGATATATTTTCTCGCGCAATAATTTTATTACCTATGGCAGCTTGTATGGGTATTTGAAATTGATGGCGGGGGATAAGCTCTTTGAGCTTATCGACTACATATCGGCCCCTAGTTTCGGCTTGGCTTTTATGTAAAATCATTGCTAAGGCATCTACCGGTATAGCATTCACCAGTACATCTACTTTTACAAGGTCCGATTCAAAAAAGCCATCGAGATCATAATCAAGAGATGCGTAACCACGTGAACAGGATTTGAGTTGGTCATAGAATTCAAAAACAAGTTCTGCTAAAGGTACTCGGTAGATTAGTTGTGCTTTTTGGTTTTCCATATATAGTACATTGATTTGAGTACCTCGTTTTTGTTGTAAGAGTGTGAAAATATTACCAAGGTACTCATTTGGGCTTAGTATTGTTGCTTGCACCATCGGTTCTTTCATAGCTGCAATTTGTTGAGGGCTGGGCCAATGAGCAGGATTATCCACCTCTATACTTTTTCCTCTTATATCTGTTAGTTTATAGCAGACAGATGGAGCTGTACTAATTAAATCTAATCCAAATTCCCTTTGTAGACGTTCTTGTACAATTTCCATGTGTAAAAGTCCAAGATAACCGACGCGAAAACCAAATCCTAGGGCAGGAGACCTTTCTTGTTCAAAAACAAGAGAAGCATCATTCAATTTTAGTTTAGATATGGCTTCACGAAAGGCATCAAAATCTTCTCCATTGATAGGAAAAAGTCCAGAATAAACCATGGGCTTACTCTCTTGGTAGCCTATCATGGCTTGTCGAGCAGGGTTATCAGAGAGTGTAATTGTATCTCCCACCCGTGTATCAGAAACACTTTTTATTCCAGCAATGATATAGCCAACTTCACCGGCGTTGAGGCTCATTTTTGTTTGTTTTTCTAGAGCAATAATACCTAATTCCGTTACTTGAAATTCACTTTCTGTTTTCATCATACGAATGCGTTGCCCTTTTTTTAAAGAACCATCAAAGATGCGTACTTTTACAACGACACCAGTAAAACTATCGTAATAGGAATCATAAATTAAAGCTTTTAAAGGTTTATTTAAGTCTCCTTTAGGTGGTGGGATGTACTCTGCGATGCACTCTAGTATTTTTTCAATATTTTCTCCAGTTTTAGCAGAAACCGGTATAGCTAGATTCGGATCGAGACCCAAAGAGTTTTCAATCAGTTTACGAGTGCGATCTATATCTGCTGCAGGAAGATCAATTTTGTTTATGACTGGAATGATAGTTAACTCCTCTTCCATAGCAAGATAGAGGTTGGCTAGAGTTTGGGCTTCCACTCCTTGGGTGGCATCAATTAGTAACAAGGCTCCTTCGCAAGCCGTTAGGGATCGGGAAACTTCATAAGAAAAATCTACGTGCCCTGGAGTATCAATTAGATTGTATAAATATACTTTTCCGTCTTTTTTGTTCTCCCAGTGAAAGCTTGCTGAGTTAGATTTTATGGTAATCCCACGTTCTCTCTCTATATCCATACTGTCTAGAATTTGTTCTTTTTTGGTACGACTATTTGTAACCTCTGCTAATTCGAGAAGGCGGTCAGCAAGGGTGCTTTTCCCATGGTTGATATGTGCGATAATTGAAAAATTACGGATATTTTGTTGCATAAATGAGGAACAAACAAAGACGCTTCCATCTTTCTTTTGGATCTTTTGCTCTTTCCGATTAAATGGATAAATAACCTAGAGAACTACGACGATCTATATCTATATCTAAGGTAAGAATGAAATCCTTTTTATCACGAAAAAGATAGCTTTTTACAGGCCAACTATAATGTTTTTTACTACGGACGATGTCTAGGTAAAGGTACCCAAATAAATCTTGTCCGTATTCATAGCGTACATAGTTATTTTTTTTATTTTTTAGTAAAATAGCCATCTATATTTTCCTTTTGAATCTAAAAAGTTCTGCTTTGGTGCTTAGAGTATTCTGCTCAACCATATCCCACTCTAGAGGGTGAATGTTGTGAAAAACATCAAAATGAGTATCACCAGAGCATACAGTCTTAATTAGAGTAACCCATATTTCATCCAACCAAAAAAAACAATCGTTATAAATTTGAGCACCACCTATAATGAAAGCTGTTGTGTTTTGAGGTAGCATCTCCATTGCCTGCTTCCAATTTGATGCTAAAAAAGCATCTTTTGGTATATCTAAAGATGTGTTGCTGGAAAGAACAAGGCTTTTCCTACCCGGCAAACAGCCATTCAGGCCTTCCCAAGTATGGCGACCCATAAGCAGCCATCCTCCTTTTGTAATTCTAACAAAGGATTTCAAATCTTCCGGTTCATGCCAAGGGAGGGTTCCGTTTTTACCAATCACGCCATTCAAAGATTGGGCAAGCACAGCGTGAAAGCGTAGACCCATCTTTTTTTTTTGGGCTCCCAAATTTTTATTTTCTGCGCTAGCTTTGTTTATTTCTTTATTTTTCATAGAAAAAGTTTCTAATTAAATGGCGATAGGAGCCTTGATACTGGAATGATGTTTATAGTTTTGTAGGCTAATATCTTCAAACTTCAGTTTTTCCAAGGAAAGATCAGATTTTAAATATAGAGAAGGAAATAAAAAAGGTTTTCGCTCTATTTGAGTTTTTGCTTGTTCAATGTGGTTATTGTAGAGGTGTACATCGCCACCAATAAAGTAAAGTTTTTCTGGAAAAAGGTTTGTGATTTTGGCTAAAAGATAAGTTAAAAGTGCATAAGAGGCTATATTGAAAGGTAAGCCTAAAAAGGCATCTACACTTCTTTGGTAAAACTGACAAGATAGCCCTCCCATTTTACTCACATAAAACTGTGCTAGCAGATGACAAGGCGGTAAGGCCATATTTGCAATCTCTCCTACATTCCAAGCACTCAATATATGACGGCGACTAAAGGGATTATCCTGAAGAGACTTTAGTAATTGAGCTATTTGATCAATATGATCGATCTGATCGATCTGATTGATGGCTCCTCCTTTCTGAGCTCCTCCCTTTTGCGAAGGCCATCTTCGCCATTGGAATCCATAGATTGGACCCACTTCGCCCTTTTCATCTGCCCATTCATCCCAAATCGAAACATTATTTTCTTTTAGATACTGAGTATTTGTATCTCCTCGCAAAAACCATAGTAACTCATGGGCAATTGATTTGAAGTGAAGTTTTTTAGTTGTGAGTAAAGGGAAGGAATCTTTTAAAGAAAAAGACATGCTTGCACTAAAAAGTGAAAATGTACCCACACCAGTTCGATCTTGACGTTGTTCTCCATCTTTTATAATGCGTTTTAATAAACTTAGATACTGTTCTTCTTCCTGATTTATTTCCATAAACACTCTATAAAATTCAATCTACTTTATCATTTTGTTTGCTGTTCTTTTTGAAGCCATTGAGCCAGCCTGTCCATAAAAAAATCGTTTCTATCGTTTCTATCGTTTCTATCGTTTCTATCGTTTCTATCGTTTCTATCGCTTGCGATGATTACGAACAAAGAGGTAGAAAGTCGTCAAAAAAACCTCTATAAGTTTTATCCACACAATCTGGATTATTTATAGTTATGTTGGCTCCATAAGCAGCTAAAGAAAATGACATGGCCATGCGGTGATCATCATAACTTTCAATTGTGGCCGAATGAATTTTTTCTGGTGGAGTAATGTGCAGACTTGTTTTGTTCTCCAAAACTTTTGCTCCCAGTTTTTCTAATTCATTTTTTAATCCTTTAATACGTTCTGATTCTTTGAGTCTTAGATTCCCAATACCTTGAATATGAGTTGGTCCATCGGCAAATAAGGCAAGTACAGCTAGGGTCATGGCCGCATCAGGCATAGAGCTCATGTCAATATCCCCTATGGATTGTAGGCGATTGAAATTTCTATTTTTTGCACCAGAAATTTCAATCGTGTTTTTTTCAATTTGCACTTGAGCTCCCATTTTCTGCAATAGACTAGTAAATTGAAGATCTCCTTGAGAGGAGTTTGCTCCTAATCCTTGAACACGCACAGGGCCACAATTGGGAAGGGCAGCTGCTCCTAGAAAATAAGTGGCTGATGTCGCATCTCCCTCAATGCAAAAAATATCAGGGGAAACAAACTTTTGGGGAGCAGTAATCAAGAAAAGATTTTTCTTTTTTTGAATTATGGATATACCAAATTTTTTCATAACATCGATTGTTAAATGAATATAGGGTAAACTTGTTGGTTTGCCTATAAGACAAATCTCAATATCTTCTTGTGCCAGAGGGGCCGCCAGCATCATTGCCGTTATAAACTGGCTAGATTTGTGAGTAGGGATACGAACTTTACCTCCTTTCAAGCCACTAGCTTGTATTTCTATTGGAGGAAATTCATTTGAGTTACATTGTATATTTACATCTAAACTCTTTAAAGAGCGGACTAGATCTCCAATCGGTCTTTGCTGCATACGAGTATTCCCGGTAATGATAAATTTCCCATAGCCAGTAGATAAGATGGCTGTTAAAGGTCGCAGAGCGGTACCGGCATTTTCTAAATATAAAAGAGTGTTTTCTTTAGAAATGGGGCCATCGTTTCCTTGTATATTACAAAGCACCTCACCTGCATCCTGCTGGGAAGTCACAGAAATACCGAGTTCCTTGACAGATTCTAAAAGGACTTCAATATCGCGTGCTGGGGGTAGGTTCTTCAGAACTGTTCGACCAGAAGCAAATGCAGCACAAAGAATGGCCCTATTTGCAATAGATTTTGACCCGGGTAGTTTGACATTTCCTTGGAAAGATTTGAATCGTGAAATTTTTAAGCTGTTCATATGCTCATGAAATAATAAAAAACTGTGTCCGTAATTATTCCGAGAAAAGAAAAAGGGATGTACGAACAAACACCAAAAAAGCCTTTGTTCCTCTCTATGCAATCAGGAATTGTAAGTAAAACTTACGGCCGATTTTATGGGATCATACCAGAAAATAATTTAGAAATAGAGTTTCAAGCTAGTATGCGTGGTCGTCTTCGCCTTCAAAAAAGAAGAGCCTCACCCCAAGAACAGAGGCAAAGACACATACTTACGATTGGGGATAGAGTTTTATTTTCTTGTATAGATGACAAAGTAGCCCCCCCCACGGCCCGAATAGAGACTATTCAAAAACGTGAGAATTCACTAGAGCGTTCTCATTCCCATGAAATTCATTGCTTAGGAGCTAATCTTAGCCATGCTGTGATAGTTTTGAGCTTGACTCTACCCGTTCCCCATTTTGGCTTACTAGATCGTTTTTTGTGTGCAGCCTATCATGGTAAAGTGGAACCTTGGATAGTCTTCACTAAAAAAGATCTTTTCCAAAAACAAGGAGGGAAAATAAAAGATTTTTTCCCAATTCAATTATATAAATCACTTGGATATCCTGTTTTTTGTATAAATACTTTGGAAAAGAATGAAGTTTATGTTCTGAAAAAAAAATTGAATTTTGGTTGTTTGCTATTTGTGGGTCAGTCTGGAGTAGGCAAATCAACACTAATTAATCAGATTTTGGATCAAGATTACCAAAAAACAAGAGAGATCAGTGAAGCGACTGGTCATGGAAAACACACGACAACCAATGGTTGCCTTTTTATTTTACCAAAAACAAAGGCCATGCTGATAGATACCCCCGGACTAAGAGAATGGGGGCTTTTTCATATTTCTAAAAGAGATATTTTATCTTCTTTCCCTGAAATACATCCTCGAACTTTACAATGTCATTTTTCCGATTGCACTCATGACGTAAATAGCGTGGACTGTGCAGTGCAAGAGTTACTTACGAAAAACAAGTATCATCTTGATCAAAAGGATTATGGCCATTTAATAGAACAAAAAGAATGTCTGCATCCTAGTCGCTTACACTCGATAGAAACCATCTTACAGCGCGCTTACAGATGATAATTTAAACTTTTAGATATATTACTCATAATGAAAAAGAAAAAAATATTGATTAGTCTATGTATTGGATTTCTTTTACTAAGCCCTAATCTGACGATTGATTTATTCGCACAGTGCCGCCAATTTTATCAGCCTAGTCAGGAATTTTCTTTATCTAGTGTTCACTGGAAGTACTCTTACTCGATTTCTTCTTCACAAGCTATTCAATTCGGTACTACAGATGTGAATTGGCCAGATGCCTATTTATCTCAGAATTGGGATAGTTCCAAAGGTAGTATATGGTATCGTTGTTTTGTCTATATTGAAACGGATTTTCTAGAAGATACAGCTCTTTATCTGGGGAAAATAGGTGTAGCAGATAAAGTATATTTAAATGGAAATTTATTAGGTCAAACTGGAAATGCTAGATTGAATCGTTATGATCCCGGTAAAGAGCGCTTGTATACTATTCCGTCTCGTTTTTGGCAACGAGGAGATAATTTAATTAGCATATATCTAGAAGGAGATGCTGTCTATAATAGGGGGGTTGTCAAAACTTCTATTGCAAATGAAGCTTTTCTTTCTCAAAAGATTTTTTTAAAAGATTTCCCACAAATTATAATCTGTCTAGTTTGCTTTCTACTGGCTGTACTCATCGGCCTTTTTTATTTTTCGCCGAATCAAAAAGAATGTTTATATTTAAGTATTTTTTCTTTATGCGTGGGTTTCTATTTTCTTTTACAAACATGGATCCGGTATGAGATTTTTGATTCTTTTGTCACATCGTATGTTTTTGAAAGAGTTTTTCTATTTTGTTGTCCGCCCTTTTTTGTAGAATACTTACAACAAATAGTAAGAGGAAGGCGTTATAAGCATAGTTTACTTTGTTATGGAGTAAGTGGCTTATTAGTTGTTCTTATTATGGTGTTGCCCAATAGTATTGTTACTTGGCGCTATTTGTCACTAGCCAATATAGCTATCATTTTTCTCGTATTGCTTTTTGTTATATGGCTTTTTTGGTATGGAGATGGAGCAAAAAGAGAACATTTGCATATTTTAAAATTAGGAACGATTACACTTTTTATTTCTGTAATTCTTGATGTTAACTTTCTTTTATTTATAAGTTTTTTGCCGGGTTTCACTTCTTTTGGTCTCTTGTTCTTTATATCTAGTGCATTTTTATATATTTCTAAACACATTTTATCTTTGCATAAAGAAATGGTCAATAGTGAAAAGCAAACTCGCTTAGTTGAAAAAAGGAAAACACATTCAATTTATAACATGTCTCGTGAGTTTGAAAAACATTTAGATAGTTTATCTATTTTATTGTCTAAAATGAAGCAAGGGAATGAAATACCTACTATTGTGCAACAGAGAGTTAAGATGAAATCACTTATGCAACCTCACTTAATGGGGTTAGAAAATTTAATTTATGATAGTGAAATTTTACGCACACTAGAATCTAATAACTATATCCCTAAGCATGTAGCTTTTAATATAAAAAATCTTTGTGAAGATTCTATTCGGAAAGCTTTACTCGTTACTGTTCACAATAAAAAAAGAGTTTCTATTCATATGGAAAAACACCTTCCTATGGTTATGGGTGATTCGGATTTGATTTCACTATCTTTTTATCATCTGATAGAAAATGCTCTTTTATATACAGAAGGTAAAATTGAATGTAAATTAGCATTGTCTAGTCATGAATTAAAAATCGAAGTAAGTGATGAAGGGCCAGGGATCAATGCTGAAAATAAAGAGCAGGTATTCCAAAAGTTTTTTCGGGGAGATGAAATGAATCCAAGCGTGCTTGGATTGGGTATTGGTCTTACGTTAGTATCTCTTGCTGTAAAGAGTTTGGGTGGGCAAACCGTATTTAAAAATAATAATGGTTTCTTTTCTCGCTTTATTTTATTTATCCCAGTAGAGTGAATATTGAATCTTATATTATAAAAAGTTATTTGTATGAAGATTATATATTTTCTTTTTTTGACTGTTTTTGGATTTGTCATTCCTCTATTCGCACAAGATGATATCTCTTTGCAAAAGGTATCTTGGAGTTATATAGAACAGGATGGTGCCAATTACTCTTTGCGTAATATAAATGATAAAGAGTGGAATGTATTCTCCGCAAAAACAAAAAAATATACTGCCAATGCAAAAATTTTATGGCTACGGACACGACTTTTTTTAGCTTCTTCAAATAAGCAACTAGCTTTGCTTTTAGAGAAAGTTTGTGGAATAGAGCAAATTTATTTAAATGGACGTTTACTTAAACAAAAAACCACCAGCTTTATTTATTATTCACGGTGTCCTCGATCGGTTATATACCCTATCCCACTTCACTTTTTGGATGAAGAAAATCAAGAGAACACTATTGCCATACGCTTGATAAAGGGTTCGAAATTTCAAAACCCATCTATTGAGGGTCAATTTATCATATCCACTTTTCAAAAAGCTGAATTATTTATTTGGAAAAAAAATATACGAGGCTTTAGTTATGCTTGTCTGAGTTTTATTTTAGCTATATTTTTTCTAGCTATTTATTTGCGTCTTTATCATGTGCAGGAATATTTCAGATTTAGTTGTTTTCTTTTTTGTTATTCTATTTATAAATTCACTCAAAATGAAGTTCTTTATGCGGTTATAGATTTAGCACCTCTGTATGATAGAATAAATCAATTCGCATCTATCATATTACCTGTTCTATTTTATTTCTTTTTTCTATCTTTTTTTCGATTAAAGAAGATAGAATTTACATTCCTTTCGAAAAGGATAGAAAAAAATGCAGAACAATTGGGAAACTTTTACTTATTAGTTAGTGCCGTCGTTACGATTTTATGTAGCATCTCCGTAAATTTCACTAAAAATTATGGACTACTTGCACTATGGTTTTTACTTCAGTTTCCTTTTTTAATATATTACTTCATGATAGCTTTTCAAAAGCAAAAATTATTTATGCGAGAAAGTATTTCTTTCATCATTGGGGCAGTGTTTTTTATTTTTGGGGTTCTATATAATATTTTAGGAGACAAGAGATTTGACTTGTTTTCTTCCGATGATGGTGGTTCTGTCTTTCTTTTTAACCTAAGTTTATCGATTGGACTTTTCTATGGCATAATACTACGTCGAATTGAAGTAGAGAAACATTATACTTATCTTAAATCTATCGATGAATTGCAGCATCGTATATTTGGATATATAGGCTCACTTCTCGCGAAGCCAAGCCAAAAGGCAATTGAACGTCTCCCATGTTTTTGGGAAAAGAAAAAATCAACTTCTTTTCTTAAAGAATCGGCAAGAGAGATTAATGAAAATATAGAAGATATACAGACAAATTTAAATTTACTAATGGAGCTTGCGCGTTTAGAAGTCCTTGTAGAACCCGAACATATTGAGGAGATTGATCTAGGCGATTTCATTCAAGCTGTATTTGCAAACTCAAAGCTTACATCTCATGTGAGAATAAAGAAAAATATCAATATAGAAACGGGATTAGATTTGATGAATTCTTCTATGATACATTTGCTTGATTTTCTGGAACAGCAAAACTTTGGGAATATAGATCTCGTTGTTACGCCTAAAGTAAATAATGGGATACTTTTTCATTTCCTGGCTTTTCATTCTAATGCAAATAAAGTTCGAGAAATTTATCGTGTTTGTAATCATATTAGTCCATTGAAAGATCCAAGGTGGCTCAAATGGTCCATTATTTCTGAAACGGTTCGTATACTACAAGGTAAAACAAACGTGAGTAGGATACATGGCCGATTCTTAAAATTTGGAATTACTTTGCCCCAAAGCATTCGAACTCCGTTTAAATATGATGAAATCAGTAGCAAAAATTTGGAAGGAATAGATGATTTAAAAAAACAAGAGATCAATCTTATTGTTACGGGGGCTGAGTCTTCTGCTAGCAGAAAAAGCACTCAGTCACTAGCTAAAATAGATGTCCCACATTTCAGATCAGATATGAGCATAGGAGAGATAATTTCTCTTATTAAACTCAGATGGTTTTTAAAAAAAATAAAAAGAAATTAGTTTTGGAAAAAATATGATGAAAATAAACTTAGTTTGATCTTGGCACGAGGTTCATAAGTTTCTAACTGAAAACGAGAAAGAGTTTCTTTCATAAAATCAAGACTATTCATTTTTGTAGGGAAAGGAACTTTCCCATTTTTTTTCTGATTATGGTTATAAATGGATTTATCTTTTAATAAATACACACTTTTTCTGAGTAGGCTAGGGTAGCTATAGAAATCCATGTGTACAGTTTCCATTTTTTTTTCATGAATACGCATTTTTATATTTAAAAAAAAAGACGACCCAAATTTTGGCCGAAGTGACAATGTTATGAAACCTTTTTGAGTATATTCCAGTAAATTATCTGGGAAACTAAGAGTATTTTTTCCCTTTTCTCTATTGTATATGAGAGATTTAGATTTCACATTATTTAATGGGCTTTCTGAGTGATATATTTTATCATAAGAGAATAGAGCCAAGTCCCAATAACTAAAGCCAGTTTGCAATACAGGTTTAAAGCAATTTTCTTTTGAAGTTCTTGTTGATTTTCTTCGCAAAGGATCCCAACTTTTTATAAGCATTTCTATTTTTGGGTTTGTATAATATAAAAGTTTAAGAATAAGATCACCTGTGTTATTTGTAAAATAGTAGAGTCTATTCCTTTCTTTGATATACAATTTAAACATGTAATGTTTATCTTTTTTACCATTTCTAAATTGTATGGATATTTTACCTGTATATAAGCCATTCGGATAATTCATTCCGTTATCTAATTTGCTAAGAAGAAATTGTTGTGGGTCTCTTTTTTGTTTATTTTGTACATTTATCGCTACACCCTTTGTAGAAGTATTTTGTGGATAAATACTTTTTTTGCTTCCTATAATGCACAAAAAAGTGAATAGCAACAACGGTATGAGATGAATTTTCATGATAAAAATGTGAGGAAGATTTTATATTTTTTTGTCCATATGCTCCATCCATTCTCCATCTGTTGGAAGTTGATTTTTTTTCACACTATTACATTCTTTACAACAAGCTACAATATTGATTTTTATAGACTTACCTCCCCTTGCTAAAGGAATGATATGATCCATGGTTAATAATCTGAGGGGGATTTTTTTTTGACAATAATAGCAAATCCCTTTTTCACGTTTTCGCTTCCACCAGACTGTTTTGCGTAATTTCCGGGCTTTTTGTTTTTCAATAGATATACTATAAATTTCTGTTAACATATTCCAATCATGAAATCTTAAAGTGGATAAAGAAGTTAGAATAAAAATTATAATTTGCCAGTACGAATTTCTTCATGAGTTTTACGATACCAATGCATCAAGTCAATGATTGTGCAAACACCTAGTACCTCATTTTCTTGAATAACAGGGAGAGTGCGAACTCGTTTGGTAACCATTATATTTAGTACCTCTCTCAATTTTGTATCTGGTCCTATACTAATAAATTCTTTTTCCTCAACTAATTCTCCTAATTTTGTTAATAAGAAGCCCCGAGTAGGATCAAATACTTCGTTATATGCGAGACGCAACAAGTCGAAAGCTGTGACTATGTTTACAGGTCGCCCCTCTTTAATAATGATAATCCCTAAAAAATTATTTTCTAACATAATACGAGCACCTTTAGCAACTAGATCATTAAAATCACAGCTAAGAACATTTTTGATTAAAACTTCTTTAACAGAAGTATCCAGTAATTTACGAGTTCGAACAAGTAACATCTCTTTTAAGGCCTGCTCTTCTTTTTCATTTGTTTTTTTTGGTTCTTTTGTTTCTTTCAATGATATTTCCCCTTTCTATTTTTTTAAACTCTGCTTTAGGAATCCCAAAGAAAAGAAGATACCTTGCGTTTAACGAGTTCTTTTTGAATTTTTTGTTGTATTCGCATCCTTATATTTTCTGCCACTTCAATGAGAAATTTCTCATTTCTTGCATTTTTACGATTATACATATCTAATTTTATTGGTGGAAGGAAAATAATTTTCCATTTCACTGGAAAGGGTAGAATATTTATGGGGAGTGGTATTTTCGCTCCAAACCATTTTTCTGCCCATGAGAGAGTTCCTAAATTCAGATGGCTTTCTTCAGCACCAAGAATACAACAAGGAATTATTGTGGCTTTTGACAACATAGCTAAAGAAACAAAGCCGGGATTAAAGTCTTGAATATGATACATTTGGTGACTAGGTTTAAAATTTCCCGCTTCGGCTTCTGGAAATACAAGTAATAAATTGTTGCGTTTTAATATTCGTAGAGCCTTTTTAAAATCTTGGGGGATAAAAGCAAGCTGTACGGCAATTTCTCGTAAATTTTCGTTACGAAACCAAAAATCATGTAGCATAGTGCGGGGTATACGATGAATTTTTTTTAGAATTTCATTTTGCAAAACCATTGCGTCCCAACCCCAAACGCCACTATGATTGGGAATAATTAACGTAGACCCTGTTCGTGGAATATGCTCTATACCTTCCGTTGTTAAACGAGTATAAGAACGCATAGCATCTAGAATACGTGGCAAGAGACCTCTGCCTAAAAATGAAGCTAGCCCCTTGTGCAAGAGTTCTTTCTTTGCAGAGGAAGAACTCCCTTTCTTTGGATTTGAACTTTCTGTATTTTCTGTAGATGGCATCTGTTTTTTTCTATTTGATTTGCAGTGCTATAATTATGTTTTTCTGAATAAAGAAAAGATAATTCGTGCTTGAGAATAAACTGACGCTATCAATAAAGGCTTGTCATTCAAGCATTATGTCGTACCATACCTATGATTGTTGGTATAATGGCGTTCACTTGTCTATTAAGATTTTTTTATTTTGTAGTGAAATATGTCTGATTATAGTGGTATGAGTAGAGTAAAAATAGGATGGTGACCTAATGAAGCGAAGTCAGTTGAACCTTTCAAAAGTAGCCAAAATGGCAAAAAAAGCTACTTCGTCGAAAAATGGGATTAGTCGGGCAGCTAAATTTCTTATAGTTCTTGGTACTGAACAGTCAGCTGAGATTTTAAAGCAGCTAGAGCCGCATGAAGTAGAAATTTTAATGAAAGAAATTGCTGGAATTGAACAAATTGATGCAGAGGAAAAGGGTGAATTATTAGCAGAGTTCAAAGAGCTTGTGACTAAAGAAGGTGCGTTTTTACGGGGTGGAATAGATCAGGCAAAGAAATTTTTGGAAGCAAGTATGGATTCTAAGGCAAGCGAGGCGATACTTCGCAGAGTAAACCATCGTGATCTTTATGCAGATTTCGCCTTTCTAGAGGGTGTGGAAGCCCAGATTTTAGCTTCCGTTTTGAGCAATGAACACAAGCAGATAGTGGCCGTTGCGCTTTCTTATTTGAAGCCCAAAATTGCAGCTGAGGTTATGCGCTATTTACCAAAGAATATACGTACGGAAGTGGCTATCCGTATCGCTAAGGCCGCAAAGATACATCCAGAAGCGATACATCGAGTAGCTCGTATGTTGCGAGAAAAATTTGAACGTAAAGATCAGGAAAGTTATTCGGAAGTAGGGGGTGCTGAATCTTTAGCACAAATATTAAACTATTTAGGACGAGAACAGGAAAGTGATATCTTAAACTCAATTGGTCAAGAGACGCCTGACACGGTGCAAAAAGTGAAAGAACATCTTTACACTTTCGAAGAGCTTTTGGTTTTATCCCATAGAGAGATGCGGCTTTTAATTTCTCGCTTAGGAGATGATGGCATACTGGCCACAGCTCTTCGAGGGCTACATCAAGACTTACGCCTTCATTTTTTCAATTCCATATCACAAAATCGAGCAGCCGATCTACTGGACCAAATTGAGAATAGTAGTCCTGTTCATGTAAAGGAGATATATGAAGCTCGTTCTTACGTTTTAAGTATTGCTCGGGATATGGATGAAGATGGGACAATCTGTATTAAAAAAGATGGTGAAGAATATGTATAAATTTGTATCGTCTGTTTTTATTTTTATTTTTATTTTTTGTCAGCCTTCAAAATTTTTACAGAAGCGTTATGCTGATTTTAATTTTACTGATGAAGGTTTTTTAACCCCACATTTATTACAAACAGTTGGTCGTGTAAATTATCAAAGTACCCTACAAAATATCCGAAATGATAAGCGCTTATGCCTAGAGTTAGCCCAACGTGAAGCCCGAGACCGTTTGCTCCGGATTATGTTGCACATTAAATTAGATTTACATGACAATTATAAGGTAAATCAAATAGAAGCTCAAAGTAAGCTAGCTGTAGATTATCCTTTTATATTCCAAAAAAGCGACCTTTTACAAGCAGAGCTAGATTTTGCATCATTATTGAATCAAGCTTTCATTGCTATACAAGATAGCCGGAACTCAAAAGAGTGTATGGTCATATATCGTATTCAGGAGAAGCAACTTGTACAAAAAATCCGTGAGCTTTCTCTTACGTTTTACCCAAAGTTATAGTTAAGGCTAAAAAATCAGAGAGGGAGATACATTCTTCTGTCTTTAGAAGATGGAGAGGTCCTGCTTCTAATCGCAATTATCAGCCAACATTAGAGGCAACTTGTAAGTACCCAAGTTCAACGGATGTAGCTTGTCCAAATATTTCTACTTTTACTTGTAACCTTGCTTTTTCAGGTATAATTTCAGACACCGTTCCGATGAAATTTGCAAACGGTCCATCAACAATCTTAACTTGCTCACCGACTTGAAAAAGCATATGTGCAACGGCTTGTTCTTCCCCCGAGACTTCATCTGTTTGGCTTTGCATAAGATTTTGAATTTCTTCGTCACTTAAAGCTTGCGGTCCAGGCGTTCCTACAAAACCAGCTACAGATGGAATTTTCTGAACGAGGAAAAGTAAATCTTCGTTTAGAAGGTCCAATTGAGCTAATATGTAACCCGGCATGAATTTTTTTTCTACAACATAACGCTTATCTTTTCTCATCTCGGCTACTTTGATTGTTGGTATATTCACTTGGCCAGCGTAATCCTCTAAACCTCTTAGTTTCACTAATTTTTCAATATTAGCTTTGACTTTTTTCTCGTGTCCAGAATAGGTTCTGATCACATACCATTTTAGTGACATAAAAATACTTATTCCTTATAGAAACTCATGGAGAATCAGAAGAAGAATTTACTCCTAATGAAATTAGAGCATCAAAAAGTTTTTCAAATATAGAATCCGAAGTAAATAAAAAAATAGAGACGATGACGACACCAATTAACACAACGATAGTTGAGTTAAGAACTTCTTCTCTAGCAGGCCAAGCTACCTTTCTTAGCTCTGTACGACACTCTTTCAGAAACTCCATCATAACAATACGCTCAACCTTTACCGTTGCCTTCTGCCAGTCAAGGGCATTATTATTTGTAATCATCTGCTTTTAGATTATCTGTTCATATTGTCGTGGGGTCCCCCCGTCCGTCCGTTCGATTGCTTGATTGATTGAAAGCAGGTCCCACAAAAAATCTTTATTGAAAATCTTTGTACAATAAACTAGACTGTATTCCTTTGTTTTTTTGGTACTTCCCAGAGTCATATTCAGTGATATCTCCCCGTAGTGTATGGTAAAATATCTGGCACACGGCAATGCCAGCATATATTTTAATGGGAGCTAAGGCATGAATTTCTAAAGTCCAATATCCACAAAAGCCAACATCCCCGAACCCTGCTGTAATATGGACAGACATCCCAAGGCGCCCAATGGAAGAACGGCCCTCTAACATGGGTACTAGATTGTGTGTTTCTGTGTACTCAATTGTCCTTCCCAAATATAGACGGCCAGCCTCCATGATGAGGCCGTCTTTTGGGATTATAATTTTTTGAGTAGGATTTTCTTGATTCATGAACAATGTATCGCTTGAGTAAACTAGTAATTCTTCATGCAAGCGTAAATTGTAAGAGTTAGGATTGATCAGTCTTTTTTGAAAGGGCTCTATGGTAATGTCTTTCCCCAAGCGTTTTTCAATTTCATTACCCGTTAAGATCATTATGGTGTTGAGTTATTTAGCCAGATTATTATACAATAATTGAAGCCATCTATTGTTTTATCTTGAATCCCTTACTAGTACCTCTGTCTTCATTCGAAACAAAATATAATTTTCATTATAAACTTCCATAAATAAAACCTTCTTTTTTCTTGGCAATTTTATTGTGATTTTTCATATATTCAGAAAAAGCAGGGCATGCTCTTTGGGGATAAGGCCTATTCTGGGACTGCTGCAAGCGGAAGGGGTATAAAACCCACATAAAAAGGTAACACATTTGAGTATTCTTTTTTACAAATGATCGACTTTCCCTTTTAGCTGTAATCAGCAAAAAGGGCGGTGGGGACCATGCAAGATTACTCAGCAAAAATACAAATTATCCCGATAAATTTATCTCGTGTAAGGAATACAGAAATCCGTCGTGAAGCAGGCCTTATGCTTGAAATGATGACAGCGAAGAATATCCGTTTTGGCTGTCGTATGCATGGAGTGTGTATGGAGTATGCCATAAGACTTTTTATCCTTGGCTAAGAAAATTTAGAGCTGGCGCTTGTTTTTATGAGTTAGACGCATTAGCAAATCATCTAAGAGGCTGTAAAATAAGCCTAAACGTATATAGACAAAGCGACAGTCAAACAACTATGCACAATAAGAAAGAAAACAGGTAATACAGAAGGTGTTTTCGTCGCCTATGCCTTCAGGAAACAATTAGGTCGATGCATAGCTCATTCTACAATTGACAATATCTTTTCTTGAGGAGGTCTAACTACGAGATACAGGCGTAAAAGTAATCACCCGCATACAAAACGGTATGCATCCGAAAAGCCACTTGTTTCATAGAGTACAAATGGATAAGGAATGTTATTCTCCTTTTGAAAAAATACTTGAATAACAAAGAATTGAGCATTACTGAATCAAGCCCAGAACGCCTGCTCATATCTGTTTTTGATTTAGATAGTCATTTTTTAGATTTAACTATTATGTGATATATAAAATATGCACCTGAACAGGAAGCGATCGCCTCAAAGGAACTAAAAAGGAACTAAAAAGGAACTAAAAAGGAACTAAAAAGGAACTAAAAAAGCGCAAGATTTTTTAGTTCCTTTTTTTAATATAGACCGTTAGGTTATGCAACAATGTCATTATAAATCACTGGCTAATGATTGTTTTTTTGAGAAGTGTTATTGAGGATATAAAACAAAAAGGCAAAGAATATAAATTTCATTCCTAGAATTAATGTCATAGAAGAAGGGATTACTATTTTCATCGTATCTTGAATCTCCAGGGTAGAAAAACCTAGGGAATACCACGTATATGAGGCAAAGGATGCCGCAATGAGACCGATGAGAAGCAATACAGCACCTATTAAAAATAACGTTTCAAACGAAAATAAAGTCAGAAGCCAGTTATAAAAGGGAATAGACTCCTTTGTTCGTATACCCTTTATTTTTTGCAATTTCTGAGTGAATTGAGAAAATACGATTAAATCTATACCTATCGTTAGACTGATCCAAGCATATAGCATTGTATGCGTTTCAAATGACGCCGCCCCTATTTTGATCGGCATCAGTGTTAATAAAGAAGCCAAAGCTCCTCCTGTAAGGGAAAAGAAAATGCCTGGATAAAGAAATAAATGATTGGGGCTATAGCTTAGTAACAAGCATAAATGCCGGAAACCATCTCTCCATGTTCGTAAATGAGGTTTACGGTCTCTGCCATCTCGATACAATTCTACAGGTACTTCATCTATACTCAATTCTTGTAAGGAACTCATGATAACCATTTCTGAAGCAAATTCCATCCCAGGGGAATGCAATCGCAATTGTAGTATTTTATTCCTGTCAAACCCTCGCAAACCACAATGAAAATCTCCTATGGCTAGTCTGAAAAAAATTTTACCAATTTTACTTAAGATAGGGTTACCAAGGTACCTATGCAAAAATGGCATAGCGCCTTTATGAATTCCTCCAAGAAAGCGATTACCCATTACGAGCATACAACCTAGCCTTAGCTTTTCTATAAAAGGATTTAAGTCAGAAAAGTTGTAGCTATCATCACTATCACCCATGATAATATACTTTCCATAGGCAGCTTGGATTCCCCCCATTAGAGCAGCACCATAACCCTTTTCTTTAACGTGTACAACCCTAGCTCCGATCTTTTGAGCTTTTTCGGGGGATCCATCAGTACTGCCATTATCTGCTACTAAAATCTCACCATTAATCTTATTAGATTTTAAGTATGCTTTTGCTTTTTGGATGCAAATAGGGAGCGTTCTACTTTCATTCAAACAAGGCATAAGGATGGTCAATTCAATTTGGCTCATTTAAACTTTATTTTTTCTGTAAAAAGCATTCAAAAAAAACAAATTTGCCAGCGGAATTATAAAAATAAAAGAGGGTATTCCAAATCGATTTAATCCGGCATGTATATACGTATGATTTCTAACAAGCTCAGACCAGAGGATTAGAACAAGAAGAGGTGCAGAAAGCAATAAAAATTCTTGGAGCATTATTTTTTTATTTTTTGCTCTTATATAAGTGAAAATAAAAAAGATGATAAAAACACAGGCAAGACACATACAGACAAAAAGTCTAAGTATAGACCCTGCCAGTAAGTGCCTTAATTGGTGCCAAGTTATCGAAATTGCAGGTATCGGCGTCTCCTTTGACATTAGTCCCATTATACGGTATTTTACGTAATATATATTTTCATAAATAATATCTACTGGTAAGATAAATGCGGTAAAAATCCATTTCATAACATAGGTCAAAAAATAACCACCAAACCAAGCTAAAACGCAAAGACTTAATAAGAAAAATATTCTTTTTTTTGAATATTGGAAGTCTTTTTGAGCGTATAGGGAAAGGACTAAGATATACCCTAATAAAGTGGGATTCAATTGGGGCGCGATTAGAAAATCGAAATAATTTAGGATTGAGCCGGAGAAGAAAAAGAAAGCTATGAGAGACCTCTCATGATTTATTTTGTAGCGCAAAAATAAGATAAACGCGATTAAAGAGGCTAAGATAATAGCAAATAGAGAAGAAGTAAGAAGAGAGATGTCAAGTATGTTCACAAAGAAAGGCAGTAGAAAAAAAATAGCCATGAATGCTATTTTTATTTCTGGGGAGTTTTGTAATAAATTAAGCAATATAAAAATCAAAACAATAATGAGAAAGTGAAAAAGGAATCTAATATTGAAAATGGTCATAAATCGCAAGAGAGGTTTCAGATAGGCCTGATAGCCATGCCAATACCTATGATACTGCCCCGTATATTTAATTCTTTTACCTTTGTTATCTTTTACTTTTCCATTTTTGAGAAATTCAATATAATGAGGAGAACAAATCGGAACAGCTTTAGATAACAGAGCCGTTTCAAGAAAATTTTCTTTTGTAGCCTCTAATGGCTCTGATAAGTTTATCGTAAGGGCAATGTACTCCGTAAGCGTATCTGTTACCCTCTCGTATGGGAAGGTCTTATTCCATGCGCATTTCCTATCAGTCCCTCCTTTTTCTGCGGCAGCTAAAATTCTAGCACGGATAATTCTTTTATCAAAAGATTGAACAGATACTAATAAGAGCAAATAGAAGCAGTTAAGCAGTAAGAAGGAAATAATTACCTTCAATAAAAAGAAGGCATTTCTTTTCAGCTGAGATTTATTAAGCCAGAAGGAGAAAATAGTCGGCATAATAATGTAAGTGATTAAAAATTTCCCGCTAATCTCACACTAGCGTTCGCAATGACCTTCCAGCAATATTTCGTACAGTCGTTTTTAGCTTTTTTTTATTCAGCAGCATAGCATTCTTTCTCAAATTCGATAGGGCTCTTATATCCGAAAAATGAATGGTTTCGATCTATGTCTATCATAAAATACCTCAATATACTCAAAAATATTTCTCCTAACTTCAAATATATTTAGATATGTATTTTTATGTACCTCCTCTATTTTCAAACTCCCAAAAAAAGACTCCGCAACAGCATTATCATAGCAGTTACCTTTGCGGCTCATACTGGATACAAATCCATATTTATCAAGCTTGCTCCTAAATTGATAACTCGCGTATTGACTTCCCCTGTCAGAATGAAAAATCAAACCCTTCCTTAGGCTTATTTTGAGGGCTTATTTTGAGCAACGGCTCTGTCCAAAGCTCTTATGCAAAACTTCTAGGACCATTTCTGTTCTCATGTGATCTGCAAGAGACCAACCAACTATTTTTCTGCTACATAAATCAAGTATCACGCATAGATATAATCAACCTACGGCTGATTTAATGTAAGTGATATCAGAAACCCAGACTTGATTAGGTTTAAGGATATTAAATTCCTATCCTAGTAGCATCTTAGAAATAGGGTAAGCGTTAAGGCAGAAGTCGTTGCCCCCCCACTTCTGGTTACTGTATACACGGGCAGAAAGTCCTATATTTCTCATGACTTTAGCTACTCTATTTTCTGAAAGCTTACATCCCAGATCATGCAATTCGGACGTGATCATTGGAGATTGGAGAGCCATTACCCGTAAACTTATGAAAAATATCTCTAATCATATTCTCAAGTTTTGTGTCTCGAAAGCCCTTTTACTTGTTTTATGTTTTACCCAAACATTAAAACCGCTCCTTGAAATCGTTAATAAAGAGCACATTTCCGCCCCGATCAAATTGCCCCTTCTATTCTTCCATCCTACCCCTAGACATTTTTCGTATTTTGGAACAGTCCAGTGAATGGGATTAACATAATTTAAAGTGGACTATCCACTATTTTAGGAGAGGATAGGTGAGCTGAAATGAAACTTTTGCAACAACTCTATTCTTGTAGCATCATAGTTTAGCCCTTAGCTGCTCTGCTATTTCTATCTTTTTTTCTATACCGATGCCTTTACGATTTAATTTTTTGGCTGCAATCAGTGTTGTACCACTACCTACAAAAGGATCTAAAACTTTATCTCCCTCATCTGTGAATAATTTAATAAACCATTCTGGAAGCCATAAAGGAAAAGCTGCACTGTGACCAGTATTGTGACAAACAGGTGCCCCGGTCAATACATTAGAAGGATAGCATAGTTCGCGATTTTTCCAATTCGAAATGTTTCTTCCTATACCACTGTTTGTTTTTGAGTTTTGTCGATTCTGATCATTCGCAGACAAATTAGATAATCGTGTTTTTTTCCAATCACCAATAGGTATTCGTACTGCATCTTGATGCATTTTAAAGTCTTTAGTTTTTGTGAAATGGAGGCAACGCTCCCATTGGTCACGAAATCTGTATTTCCATTTCCCGGGAGCAGCTGTTTTTTTATGCCATATATACTCTTCTACCCATTTCCATGATTGAACTTCTATAAGAGATAAAATTAGCCGCAAAACATAGGTATGTCGTTGTCCATCTTCACATCTTTCTTTAATATTTAAAATAAAGGAACCCGAAGATTTTAATACACGAAACAAACCAGCAGAACGTTTTATAAACCAATCTACATATTGATCAGGGGAAGTACCTCCATAAGTTTTTTGTCTTGCATCTGCATAAGGAGGAGATGTAATAATAAGATCAATACTCTCATCTGGTATCTCGTTGATTTTTTGTAAACAGTCTCCCGTAAGTATCATATATTCATTTTTCCTTTAATATAGGAGGAAGTAAATGACCACCCGTTACCGGTAAAATTTTTTCTGCAGTTTGATATTTTTCTTTTTTTAATTGATCTAAAAAAACGTCAAACTGAGTATTTGTTTCATCAATTATAAAACAATTATCTAAACCAAAAACTTCTTGTTCTTTAATTTTATTTTGGACAGCTAAACCCTCTTCCTTAGCCATTGTGACTAGTGTACTTTGCGCTCCACCATAAACTTGTTTAAGAGCAAGCCCCTCTAGAGCTGCTTGCTTCCACCTTTCTCGCAAAGAAGTCTTACATGATATGGCTACAGGCCGAATAGGATGATACAGAAAAATATCAAATTCAACATGAGGAATATGCATTACTTTGGCATGATAATAAACGGGTTGAATACTAGCGAAGATCAAGGCATCAATAATGAGTCTCTCAAAAACATGACCATTTGTGGAACGCTTGGCTGGAGAAGATGCATCATAATGTGTTTTATACCATTGATAGGATTTTAATATAAAATCAGATAGAGGATAATTAATCTTATCTGAATTTGCAGAAGCAACGGCCTTATAAGCTGGACATCCACTTAAATCTTGGGCAACACTTTGCATGACTCACATTCCTTTATGATCCTTTCTATAGACAGTGCACAATATTCTTGAGATAACTCAATGCCTAGGGCACGACGACCATTGTGAATGGCTTCAATCATTGTAGTTCCTGAACCAGAGAATGGATCCAAGATGGTATCTCCTTTGAAAGAAAATAATTTAATACATCTTTTGGGGAGTTCACGAGGGAATGGGGCTTCATGCTTTAAACGCTTTCCATTTTCCCCATTGAAAGTCCACATTCCGAATACCCATTCCTTAAACTCTTCGGCTTCTATATCTGATTCTCCAACTTTTCCTCTCCGCCACTCATCCTTATATAAAACAAGAATTGTTTCAACCGGAGCAATGACATGCGGAGCACTAGCCGAAAGCCAACTTCCCCATGCTGTTCGACGAGAAATATTCCCTTCGTTCCAAATAATTGTCGCATGGTATTTCCAACCAACTTCCATAGCAATTTTTGTTACATCAGCTGAAAGGGGGGCCTTGCCATGACGATTTTTATCCAAAGCGACATTAATACAAATTCTACCATTCGGATGAGACCAATAATAACAATTTTCTAGCCAAGTCTTTGTAAAAGAAAGATAATCCTGATAGGATATAGAATCATTCAACGTGCCATAATTTTTCCCCACATTATAAGGTGGCGAAGTGATGATTAAATTAGCTGTTTCTTTTGGAATGGCATTTTTTGATAGGGTATCATTGTAAATTAGTTTATGCTTTATAGCTTCTACACCAACAATTTCATATTCCGAGGGGAAAGGATCTCTTTGAGAAACAAAAGAAAGCTTTCGATATGTAATCTGTTTCTTTGGGAAACTATCGGCTCTTTGAGAAGAGTGTTTTCCCTTTTTTGAGGGATTTGACGCAGAGGGAGCTAGAGAACTTTTTTTTTGTTCAAGTAATTCTAATTTTGTCATATTTTCCCTTTGTCAATATTCATTACAGTTTTTCTACATTAAGAACAGATCCACATACAAAAACGAAAAGCTAGTTATCTTTTTATATAATAAGGGTGTGACAATTCTAATATGTTAAAAAAATCAATTCGTTTCAAATTTTTGCGAGATAGAACGTTGGACCCAAATGATAATTCCCAAAATGATAAATGCTCCCGGTGGTAGGATCATGAGGCCAATATTTTTATACCCAAGATCGTAAAGTGCAACAGGAACAACAGCATATCCAAAAAATGTTCCATTACCTAAAATCTCACGGAAGGTCGCTACAATTAAAAGTATAATACTATACCCAACCCCGTTTCCTAGACCATCCAAAAAAGAGCGCCAAGGTGTGTTGCTCATAGCGTAACCTTCCGCTCTACCTAAAATAATGCAATTTGTAATAATAAGGCCAACAAAAACAGAAAGTTGTTTGCTCATCTCAAAAAAATATGCCCGCAAAATTTGATCTACAACTATCACAAGAGCCGAAATAATTGTCAGCATTACAATTATTCGTACATTGGAAGGAATAAAGTTCCGTAACAAAGAAATTACAAAATTAGAAAGGCTTAAAACAACAATTACAGCAACACACATGACCAAAGAAACTTTTACTTGAGTGGTTACAGCCAGAGCAGAACAAATGCCTAAAACTTGTAAAGTTATAGGATTATTATCCCATAAAGGATCCTTAACTGTAGCTCGCTCTTTTTTTCCGAAAAGAGTGATTTTAGGTTTCGTAATTTTCGTGCTCTGAGGTTTTTCTATCACCGCTGTCTCGCTCATAATCGTATCCTCCGTTTTGTTTTTCTCATTGTGAACTTATATTTTCGCGAATTGTTTTGAAGTATCGATTATAACGCCCAAGGTCTTCTTTTAAAAAATTTGTGATCCCTCTACTAGTAATTGTACCGCCACTAATTCCATCTACATAATGTTGTAAATCCAAACCGCTATAGAGTTCTTCAGCTTTACCTTTAACCACGGAAACAGATACAAAATTACCTTGTGAGTTTAATATCTTTTTACCCTTAAACATATTCGTAAACCAAGGCTCAGAGCATTCTCCACCTAGGCCCGGAGTTTCTTGATGTTTGTAAAAGCGGATGTCTTTGATCGTCAATAAATCTGGCTCTAAAGCCACATAGCCAAAAATCATTCCCCATAAACCATAACCTTCTACAGGAACAATATAAGAGATTACTTTTTCTTGAGGCTTGTACAAAAAGATGAAATTTAGACCCGGATCATATTCACTTGGTTTTTTTTGGACAACACTAGCCAGAAGGGATATCTTAGACTGAAATATCTCGATTAACTCAAAGGCTTCTTTTTCATCAATTTCTTCGTTCTTATATCCAAGGAGAAAGAGTTCTTTTTTTACCCAATCTAAGGAAACTTCGTTATTATTACGATTGACGAGCCGTACTTGGAATTCTCTTCTAAATAACTGAATGACTTCCTGAGAATCTTTTTGCAAAAGAATATCGATCTTTTCTTTTGTATAGCCAGCTACAGATAAAATATTTTGAATAACATCTAGACGAGCACTAATCCCTTGATCCTTGCGTAGCAAAGTTGAAGCAAGAGCAAGAACAACGCTTACAAACAAACACACAAGCAAAGCAAAAGAAAATACATAAACCCTACTGCGTGACACGTTTGCGCCTCCTCTTTATGTGTGCTTGAACAACAAAGTGATCTATTAGCGGAGAAAATATATTGACGAACAAAATAGCCAGCATCATACCCTCTGGATAAGCAGGGTTCCAAATACGAATCAAAATACAAAGTAAACCTATACAGATACCATAGATTAATTTACCTATGTTTGTGCCAGTAGCACTTACAGGATCTGTGGCCATGAAAACAGTCCCAAAAGCAAAACCTCCCATGACCAGTTGATAGTGAGGAGGAAGACCTAAAAAAACAGGAAGTTCAGGAGTGAAAAAAAGATTTAGAAAAGAAGCCGTGGCTAAGGCTCCTAAAACACAACCTAACATAATTTGCCAACTACCAACTCCAGTTAAAATTAAAAAGATGCCCCCTATCAAACACATTAATGCGGAGGTTTCTCCTATGCTACCCGGAACGAAGCCCACAAAAAGATTCATAAAAGAAAAATCTAGATGACCCGCAGCAGAGACTAGGACCGTAACGGGATCGCTTCCCAAAGAAGCATCGGCAATACGCAAAAGAGCTGTAGCACCAGAAAATCCCGCTATAACAGGTGCAGACCAATCATGAAAGAAGACAGGACGAAGAAGGTTATCAAAAAAATTATTTTCAGGATCAAATATCCGTGTCCACACCTTCGTCCCAGATATGTCAGCAGGGAAAGAAAAGAACAGAAAAACTCGAGCCGTCAAAGCAGGATTCAAAATATTCATACCCGTTCCACCGAATATTTCTTTTCCTATTACAACTCCAAAACTCACCCCAACGGCTACCTGCCAAAGAGGAATGGTAGGAGGAAGAGTGAGGGGGAATAATAGACCAGTAACAAGGAAGCCTTCACTAATTTTATGTTTTCTTACAATAGCAAAAACGCCTTCCCAAAGGCCACCCACCAAATAACTGGTCAATATAATAGGGAAATTAATCAGCATCCCATTGGTAAGCAACTGCCACCAAGTCAATTGATCTAACTCACCATAGGCTGAAGCAATTTGATAACCTGTATTATAAAAAGAAAATACAACACAGGGTAAAAGAGCCCAAACAACAATAATCATTACGCGCTTTAAGTCTATTGAGTCTCGGACATGAGGCCCTTTATTTGTTGTGACAGAAGAAGTGAAGAGAAAAGTATTCTGAGCGTCCCAAAGGGGTTCAAGTTTTTCTAATTTCCCCCCTTTTTGAAAATGATGGTTGTATTTTTGAAGGAAAGAAAGAAGAAATTTCATTTTTTATTTCTGTTTATAAAATTTATCGTTACTTACGATACTTCAGCTAGCATCATATCCAGCCCTGTTCTAAGTATTTCAGTAAACTCTGTTTTGGAAGGACAAATATAAGAACATAAAGCAAAATCTTCTGGGGCCACTTCGTAAATACCAAGTTGTTCCATCAATTCAATATCTTCAGACAAGATTGCCTTTACCAAAAAAGAAGGTAGAATATCTAAGGCCATAACCTTTTCATAATCACCTGTTTTAACTAGAGAGCGTTCTTCCCCATTTAAACTTGTGTCCATAGAATATAAAGATTGCGGCAACAAAGCAGAAAGGAAGGCCCGGGACCAACTAGATTTACGTAAACCCGGCATCATCCATCCTAAAAATTGCGGATCATTTACACTTGGAATAACGCTCACTAAATCATCATAGAAACCCACACTATCTTGATATTTGATTTTTTTCCCAGTCAATACATTCCCAGATATGATACGAGGCTTTCCTTTTTCCATACTATGCTTTAATATACCTTCCAAGCTAGCTCCCACTCTAGTCTTAAAGTAATTTCGTTCTTTCAGACCCATACCAACTAAACCAACAATACGCTCAGTAGGATATTGACCAACGAGAAGAAAACTGCCTATGTTTACCACATCTCGAACATTCAAATACCAAACTACTTTTGATTCATGAAGTGGTGAAATGTGACGTATATGTGTACTCACTAACCCTGCAGGATGAATCCCATGAAAATAATGCACAGAAACATTTTTTGTATCCAAAAAAAGTGAATCTTTCTTTCCTATACTCAAATGAACTTCAGAACTAAAAACGCGAAGAGCGTCTATACCTGCCTTCAAATCAGCTTTTTTATCTTTTAAACTGAATTCAGGATCAATAGCTAATGGAGAAGTATCCATCGCATTAACAAAGATAGCATCGGGTTTTTTTTGAGGGGAAGCAATAATATCAAAGGGTCTTTGACGAATAGATGGCCATAAACCTCCTTTCAATAGTAACTCTTTTATTTTTTCTTTCCCCGCAGAAAAAATCTCACCGGGACGAAAGCTTGGGAACTGTTCAGCACTTTCACCAGATTTTTCAATTATAATACGCTGAATGACTCTCCTTTCTCCATATTGGATTTCTCTAATGGTCCCTGCTACTGGGGAAACAAAGATAACGCTGGGCTGACGCTTATCGAAAAATAATGGGCTCCCTATCTTTACACTATCTCCTTCTCCTACATGCAGTTTGGGCTTCACATAGTAAAACTCAGTTGGGCGGACACTATAGCTATTAGACGACGGGGCTTCTTTGACGATTTCTTGGGCCTCACCCTTCAAGGGAAGATGATAACCAGAACGAATAGAGTACGTTTTCATAATAACACTTAAAAGATAGGCTCACTGCTGCACTATGAAAAAAGCAACATTATAATAAATAATCACACTTAACAAATCCAAAACCAAGTTGGTAGCTATTTTAGGAGAAGGCCAAAAAAGATTCTAAAAACATATCGTTTATTATTATATCCTTACTTTAAAAAAACAACCTTGAGATCAATCGATAATTAAGTCCCATTTTTAAGAGCCAGACCTTTTGTCAAGATATGTGTTGGAGCTTATAAAGGTCCCAAAGGTTATAGACTAGGCAATAATACGCAAAGTGAAATTTATTTTATATCTCTAGGACATAATCTCAAAAACTAATCTTACTATGAACAAAAAATAGGCTTTTTAACCCAAATGACGGTCTAAACTACGAGAATTCTTTGGGTTTATTATTGTAATACAAAATAATCAAGATGAATATTGCTTAGGAAGCCAGAAACGAGATCTCTATCGATTACTGTCTAGCCTTCTTTGATCAGGCTGACTTTGGTGCTTGGGCTTATCAAAAAACAGTGGATTAGTTATGGGTGGCACTAAAGAGTACGCCTAGGCTATTGGACATAGTAGCTGTATTATTTTTGATACTCAAAGAGTCTCTTTTTATTTTATCATCCTTAGTAGCGATCTTGATGCCAAGAAAGGGCCACGTCCAATTCTCATTCATGGTCAATCCACCATTCTTTGCCTAGCGAAAGCCCGAGTCCTTTCCCTGTAGCTAGTCTTTGTGGGTGTCTTCTTCAATAATGGATTCGCCACAAGAGTTGTTCTATAAATCAAACGTAACACTGGTGCAATCTGGTACAATGTAGGCATGACTAGGTAAAAAATAGTAACTGAAACCTAATCTTATCGCACTTGTAGCATATTCAATTTTCTCTGAAGTCTTGAAATCCAGCTCTGCATTTCGTTCAAACAAAGAGTCAATGCCAACATGGGTAATCTAGTGAGGGTTTATAGCTCACTCATTTGAGAACGAAAGAAGCCAGTGTTTAGAAAAGAACCATCGCTCTTTAAAGTTTTATCAGACGAACCCTGTGGTTTATGTACAAATTCACTACTACCCCGGCCAGTTTAAAAGCATAAGAAAAAGCCATTGTGTGTTTCGTTTCCCGCCAACAAGACACTAGGCACAAGAAGAAGTATGACTAACAAAGCTATTTTTATTTTTTGTATTCACTTTTTTAGACTCCGTTTTTTTCCACCCATGTTCTTTTCGTTAACCTTGTTTTGAACAAAAAAACATGAGCGAACTTTACGATAAAGTGAACTCTATTCCATCTAACTAATCTGCAACTAGGCTAGTTGCACGATAAAGAATGTCACTATAATTTTTCACATATTCTTTCAAAATCTATAAAACGTTGGGGAATATCTGTTTTGAAACACATTTTTTCCTCAGAAAATGGATGAATAAAAGAAAGACTTTGTGCAAAAAGGAGGAGGCCAAAATTTTTACGACGAAGAGTATTTCTAGAATACAGGGGGTCTCCCACAATGGGAGTTTTGTGATGGGCCATGTGGACTCGTAGTTGATGAGTACGACCCGTTATGGGGGAAAGTTTGACTTGAGAAAATTTCCGTCCTTTGTTTGATTTTTTTACTTTGAGCGTCTTGTATACACTCACTGCCGGTCTTCCATTTGTATGTACACACATTTTGATCCTTTGCTTGGTGTCCCGAGCAATGCTCAGTTCGATTTGACCTTGACTAGGAGAAAGGGCGCCCCATATCCAAGCAATATATTCTTTAGCGATCTTTCGTGATGCAAATAGTTCCATCAGTTTTTTTTGAGCCTCTTCGTGTTTGGCCAAAAGGAGAAGTCCTTCCGTATCTTTATCTAAACGATGAACTATTCCGGGACGTAGACTAGCCTTCATATTCGCTCTCTTCTCTCCCTTTTCTTGAAAACTTTCATTCCAGAGGTAAAGAAGACCATGGGCAACCGTTAGCTCTTTTTTTGATCGCTTAAAAGCTGGATGCACAGCCAAACCGGGAGGCTTATGGATTACGGCTAAATCTTCATCTTGATATAAAAAAACAAAATTTACTTTTTGAGCTTCCAGTTTATCTTCTTCCTCACTAGGGACGGTGATACGATACTTTTCTCCCACTTGAATCTTTTGATTGGGCTGGAGATCTTTTTTTTTATCTGAATAAATGTTTTTAGATTTAATCCAACGTTGAATAAGGCTACGGCTAACCTTCTGTTCCAAACAACCGAAAAGCCAAATATCTAATCGCCAAGATTCATATCTTGCTTCCACTACAAACTGCATACTTTGATTGGGAGTTAAGTTCAAATCATCCATACATTATGAAACATTTCGTAATGGAGTTTTCAACCACTTGACCTAGCTACTTCACAACTACCATTTGAAACATCAATTATCACAACTAAACTCAACTTATGGCTAGGAGCATTATGTGATAATTATATTTCTTTGTAACATGTAAAAAAGGAAGTTTCATTTTTTCAAGTGCTTGCATATTCGTGACAGTGCCTTTATATTGCAAGGTGTACTGAGTAGCTTCGTTCTAATGTTACAAACAAAGCCACAAGCAATACCACAAAAAGTACCATATAAATAAGCAAACTCTTTCCGTCCATATTGAGCAACTAATGACACTCAGATTATAGATGCTTTTGAAGAAGAAGCTTATTGTTTTAGTATTTTGTGATGAATTTATTTTGACAAGCACATTCCATACTAACGATAAGTCGCTGATTTCTCGTTCTTAAATAGATGCTATCTCAATAGATGACATACATAATAGGAGTTCCCCTGTACCCTTGTTGGGGCTATTTTACGTTTTTTAATTGCTTCATGATACTTTTGAGATATTCATATTGTGCTTGTAGTTTCATTACGACCACACTCTTCATTTTCTTTCGATCTATGTTTCTTGTGTCTCTTGCGTCCTTTCTTATTTTTTCACTACTTTTTTACTACATTGGGAAAGAAAAGGTTTGTTTCTTTTACATGTAGTGCACGATGTGTAACTTGATGCGTAGTCTGTTTTTGTAATTTAAATCTTGTGTTTACAAAAAATAAAATATATCTTTCTATTTTTTCTCTTTCTGTCATATGCATAATCGCGTTCTTTTTTGTAACAAAATTAAAAAGCGATTATGATGTACAAAAATCTATTGAAGAAAGGCCTCGACAAATCATCTCTACACTTTCTCTTGAAGAAAAAGTCGGACAACTCTTTCATATTGGCTTTGAGGGGACAAAGCCAAGCTCCCACATTAGACAGCTCATCCAAAAATACAAAGTGGGGGGGGTCATCCTTTTCAAATACAATTTTGGCTCAAAGAAAGAAATACTCGAATTAAATAAAAATCTACAAAACAATAGTATATCAAAAGATGGAAGTGGCATTCCAATGCTAATCAGTACCGATCAAGAAGGAGGTCGTGTGAAACGATTAAAGGGTAACATAGCCACAGAATTTCCGGGAGCAATGGCCTTAGGGCAAACAGGAAAAGGAAACTATGTTAGGGAAGTAGCTTTTGTTACCGCCTACGAACTCAGGGCTTTAGGGATAAATTGGGTATTAGCTCCTGTTTTGGATATCAATAACAATCCACAGAATCCAGTCATCAATGTTCGCTCTTTTGGTAGTCATGCAAAACTAGTCGCACGAATGGGAAAAGCCTATGTTATGGGGAATCGTGAGGCACTTTCTTTATCGGCAATCAAACATTTTCCGGGTCATGGAGATACAGATACCGACTCGCACTTTTCTCTACCACGTATTAATAAAACAATAGATGAATTAGAATTACTAGAACTTCTTCCTTTCCGAGAGGCTATAAAAAATGCCAATGCTGAAATTCTAATGACAGCTCATATTCTTTTTCCCCATATTGATCCTGACAAGCCCGCAACTCTTTCACCCAACATACTGAAAAAAATACTACGAGAAAAGCTCAATTTTCAAGGTGTCATCACTACAGATGCGATGGAAATGAAAGCCATTGCAAAACGTTATGATGTAGAAACAGCTGCACGTCTTGCCTTTAAAGCAGGAGCAGATATTATACTACTAACAAAAGAAGGTGAAGAACTCAAAAAAATGTACAATGCTCTTTTAAAAGATTTTCGATCAAAACGTCTACCCCTAAAAAGCCTAGATGAGGCTGTAAAAAGGCAATTGAAACTCAAAGCAAAAAGAGGTATCATCTATCGTTGGAAGAAAGCATTACCTCATCATCCACCAGGGAACACGGCATTTGCAAAGTATTGGGAACACCAAGAAAAAAAAGTGCAACTACGCTATAAAAATATACAAAACAAATATAAAAAAAGAGGGGTTAATCTAAACACCGTTGTATCCCGAGCGTCTATTGTCTCTTTAAAAAGGCCCTTCCTTGGTCTTCCTCTGAAAAAATTCAATAAAATTAGATTTTTACTCAAAAGTGAAATCATGAAAAATGCGGCTCTGAAAATGGGCATAGCTTCTAGCCAAATTTCTAAACTAGAAAACCCTCAAAATATGCTACAAGCTGTAAATAATCATCTAGCAGAGGATATTTGGATAATTGAAATTACAAATAAATCGTTATCCTTTTGGAATCGCTTAATAAAAGAACAAAACAAAAATCCCAAACAAAACGACGCTAGAACAAAAGAAACTATAGCGTTATATACGGGTAACCCATTTGTAAAAATTCTGATACCAGAAAAAGGTGCGGTACTCTCGTCCTTCTCAAAAACCCCTGCATCTCAAGCCGCTCTTGTGTATCGTATATTGTATCCTGGAAGGCCTATAGTGCAAGCAAATCTGCTACTTCCATAATCAAAAACCGCTCAAAAAAGGTAAGATTGAAAGTCCATTTTTTAAAAAAGAGAAAGACAGAACAAAAAAACATTACCCGAGAAGAAGAAAGCAGAAAAAGCTTATTTTCCGCCTACAGTTTCCCTCCAAAAAGTCTTAGCATCTACATACACTTCCCTTGGTGCCTCCAAAAATGCCACTATTGCGACTTCTATTCCATAGGTTTAAACCACACAAAAAACACATCAAAGGTAAACAACGTCTCTACAGAAACAGTTAAAGAATATGAAAATGCAATCTTACGTGAATTTACGTTACGACTGACAGACAGAAGATTTGGATTCAGAAATTATACACAAGTTAGTAGCATCTTTTTTGGTGGTGGGACACCTTCCCTTTTACCTATAGACACAATTGAGAGAATGCTTTCTTTTTTTAGAGAAGAATTTACTTTTGCTCCGGAATGCGAAATTTCTCTGGAAGGTAACCCAGAGAATCTAACGCCTGAATACTTATCTTCTTTAAAAAGTGCTGGTATCAACAGAATCAATGTGGGGGTCCAAAGTCTAGATTCAAAAATACTTCGTAGTATGAATCGATTTTACAGCGAAGAGCACTACGGAACTATACTACACAATCTGCAAAATAGTCCCATTTCACATTTTGGGGTTGATTTGATTTATGGTTTTCCGGGACAAACAGAAGATTTATTTTATGAAGATTTAGATACCGTTCTCTCCATACAACCCAATCACCTTTCCATATATAGCCTCACAGCTGAAGACTCAACTATGTATGGTCATTCTATAAAAGATGGTACATCTCTTCCCCCCAACGAAGAAATACAAAGCTCCGTTTGGAAACAGCTAGTCAATCGCTTGGATAACTTCCATCTCACCCAGTATGAAGTCTCAAACTTTGCCAAAGATCACTATTGGTCTCTACACAATCTACGCTATTGGCTCTATGAACCCTACTTGGCACTGGGGCCTGGTGCCCATGGTTTTGATGGTTACTTCCGATATGAAAACCCACGTAATTTTGGTATTTGGTTAAAGAATCCTGCCGACAACTTACCGATAGCTCACAAGCCCCTGCTCGAAGTGCCCCTGATGCTTTTACGCCTTTGTGGCCCTTTCCCATTGGGGTTATGGGAGTCCGTTCTACTCCAAAAATGTAATTTACCCTACCAAACCCTAGAAAAAGCCCAAGAATGTTTGGAAACATGGTATAATAAAGGCTGGTTGGATAGCTTTTATTTCCAAAATCAAAAATGTTACCAATGGATATGGGATCAAGAAGGGCTCTTGTTTCTTGATGATCGTATACTTGAAATGAATAACAGCCTTTCGTAATAAAAAATAACACGTGAAAATCGGGAATTCCTATAGGCGTTGTTGCAAAATTATCGGCACAACTGTCCCAAAATAAAAAAATATCATACTGGAAGAAAGTTTTGCCACGGCAAAACCCGCGATTTGAAGGCGACGAAAAAGACGATCATCTTTTTTTAGGCGAGAAAAGTTTCTGAACAGAACTCTATTCATGAGGTTATACCCCAAAAAGTGGACACTGTTTTTTTACATAATCTATATTTTATACAGTAACATCCTATACTATAGTTTAGAGCAGAATATGTATAGGGGGAAGGTCAGGAAGAATAGCATGTGGAGATATAGTCGAGACGGAAATGACCAAAATATTTTTAAATCGGCGATTCATAGTATTCCACCATGTACTCCAGTTGGTAGTTCATTTGCAATTCCTTACATTTCGCAACAGTTCCTAGATTAGGATGGCGTTGTTAGTGAGAAGTCTTTCCGCCTTTACTATTTGTCTCACTATCTGTTTTTTGAGAATGAGAAGACAAAGCAGAAAACGGATCTGAATAAATTCTACCTTCAAAAACTCGCACAAGATCACAAATTTCCTCCGGTGTTTCCTTCACCACATAGCGATGTTCATTTATAAGAGTAATCACAGTATCTGGTTTTTTTTCTAAATACTCAATATGACGATGATTGATCCAAAATTCCTGTCCTCGTAAGCGGTGTAGGCAAATCATACAAAAGAAACCATACAGATAGTCCTCAACAGATAACACTCACATCAAACCGTTCTTTCCTAAAAAAGAAAACTTTGCCTATTATCGTTTGATAAAATTCCATAAAAGAGACACAAAAAAAATTTACCAAAAGGGGAAACTACTGTGACTCGCTTGCCTGACGATATATATCCTCCGCAAGAGTAAAATTATCTGTACGGGAAAGCATACGGGAATACTCCTCATAGAGCATATCCTGAAAAATTTTTTGCTGAAAACCTCCATACAAAAGATCGCTTTTCGGATCTAAATTTTTTCGCATAGCATTCAACATACGATCTACAAAAAGAGATTGAAACTCTAGAGCCGCTTCGTAGAGTTTCTTTTTCTCGGGGTATTTTTTCACCTCTGCGCTAATCTCCTCCCGACTCAAATCCTTTTGTAACTGATTAGCAAAGCCAGACGCGGCTTCTTTCGGCAATGTGTTGGCTACTGGATTCGTATTTCCCTCATTTGAAATGCTCTTTCCTTTTTTTTGGCCAGAAAGACCCGGAAAATAGAGTTCAAATTCTTTTTTTTTACTTCGCTGTTGACTTCTTTCCAAAGATATTTTTGCATCTAAAACTCTAGACTGTTCTCTTCCGTTCAAAAAATCATATGACTGCCCTAACTTCATAATATGTACATCCTAGTTGACTATCAAATCAGCATGAAGAGCTCCCGAATCTTTTAGAGCTTCTAGTATCGCAATAATATCTTTTACCCCAGCACCCATACCATTTAAAGAACGAATCAACTCACTCACACTACCCCCAGAAAATTCTTGCGTGATTGCCTTCCTTTTTGAACTTTCTGACTCTAACAAAAAATCAGTGCCATCGACTTCCTCGCTACTTTTTTCTGAATTGTTTACTTGAACATTCATTCCATTTCGAGAAATCGCCACAGCATCTACACGTACATCTCCTCCCATAACGATGGTACCACTTCGTTCATTAATTATAACTCGGGAAGGATAACGAGGGCGGATACGTATATCTTGCATTTTCGCAATAAAGGCCACTGGTTCCACAGAAGAAGGAATATCGACTAAGACAGCACCTCCATCCAATTGTACATCTGCTTTTGGAAAGCTTTTAGCAATCTTTTGTTGCATATTATATAAAGTTGAAAAATCAAAACGTCGTAAGGAAACACGCACTCGTCGATTATTTGCAGAAGAAAGCATTTCATCTTGCAGTTCTTTCTCAACAATAACCCCATTCAAAAGACTCCCCACCGTGTTTCTTCCTTTTCTTGTTGTACGCTTGCTATTTCTACTTCCGATTGTTATAGCACCTTGTGCCACTGCATAAATTTTTTTATTCCCAGCATAAAGAGGTGTCTGAATCAAGATGCCCCCTTCTATTGAACTGGCATCCCCCACAGAAGAGACCGTTGCACTCAGACGAGAACCCACCTTGGCAAAGGAAGCCACTTCTGCTGTCACAAGGACCGCTGCAATATTACGTGTTTCTGATAAACCTTTACCATCGGCCTTTTGGCCAAGACCACCCAAAAGGTTACGAATAGCTTGTTTAGCAAATTTTGAACGACTATCTCCAGTGCCAGCCAGACCAACAACAAGTCCATAACCTAACAATTGATTAGAACGCACACCTTGTATTTGTGCTAAATCACGAAGGGCAACATCATTCGAATCGGGATTTGAGCTGGCTTCTTCTGTGAGAGGAGGCACATTTTCTGCTGGGGCTATATTTTCTTGTGCATGAAGGATCGTACAAAATATTCCACCAAGGAGCAATGCAAAAGATATCAAAGACAGTAAACGCATCTTTTATTGATTTGAACTTTCCCCTAACAAGCGATTAATATATTCCCAGATCAATTGACGTTTTTGGTCATCACTTAAAGATGCTGCCGGTGCTTTATTCTGTAGAGTCTCTCCCGTAATGGGATTTACTTTCGAAGTGGCTTCTTCTTTTGTAACAGGGGGAGGCTTTAAATTCTTATTTTTAGGGATAGGAGCCCCTACCAAAATAATTTGTAAATCTGCCACATTTTCAGATCGTATTAAACGACCCGGTTCAATATCATCCACATGAATTTTACCCTGCACATCAACTTGTTGACGACTCACTCCATTTTCTTGTGCTATAAATTTGGCTCCCTTAAAACTTATAGAGTTTTTATCTAAATTCGTATCCACTGTAACAGCCATCTTTAATCGCACACGACTGCGAGAATTTAAACGATTTTGATAACGCTTACTAATGTTTCTCGTTGTTGTCGCTGGAGGTAAAAACTTTGTTATCATACGATCAGGTACAAGATTTATATTCACATTTTCATCTGTTACGTTTTCATATTGATATACAATTTGAACTGGCTCATCAATATTCAATTTCAAAACCGTTCCGACTGGAAGATTACTACCAATCGTATAAGGATTATGGTCTTCCCAAAGGCTTTGCCCATGAATACCTATAATACCCATGAATAAGAGAAGAAATATTCCCTCAAAAATAAAATTCTTTTTAGATAACAATGAAAAAATATATAACGTTTTTTGAGTCATGTCCAAGTACTATCGTTTCATAGCTATCGCCGTACCTAACATTGAATCCGATGTGGTTACCGATTTAGAGTTTGATTCATAAGCGCGTTGGGCCACAATCATATTCACCATTTCTTCCACTAGCTTCACATTAGAAGTTTCTAAAAAACCTTGGATAAGCCCACCTAAACCATCTAGACCGGGAGTTCCTTGCACTTCTTCCCCGCTTGCAAGAGTTTCTTTGTATAGATTCCGACCGATTGCCTTCAAACCAGCCGGGTTAATAAAACGAAATAATTCTATCTGACCAATTGTTTGTGGAGTATTTTCATTTGCCAAACGAACGGTCACTTCTCCATTCTCTGAGACTTGAAAAGTATGCTTCATAGACCCTTCCGGTAAAGTAATGGCTGGTTCAAGTAAATAACCATTAGAAGTTACAATCTGACGTCGAGAATCAATCTTAAAACTGCCATCCCGAGTGTAAGCAGAGGTAGAATCTGGTAAAAGTATCTTATAAAAGCCTACCTGAGAATCAATAGCCAGATCAAACTTATTTCCTGTCGCTTGTAAATTTCCCATTTGAAAAATCTTTTGAGTTGCAGCCACTCGCACACCATGACCTACAGAAACACCCGTAGGTATTTCAGATATGGGTGTGGCTGGCGTTCCTGCTAAAACTTGATGCTGATAAATAAGATCTTCAAAATCAGCGCGATTTTTCTTAAAAGACGTAGTATTTACATTCGATAAGTTATTGGCAATCGTATCAATATTAAATTGCTGGGCAACCATACCACTGGCCGCCGTCCATAAAGAGCGTAGCATGATTGAGTTATCGGATCATTTGGCAATTTGGCTAAGAAGAATCTCATCCCCTCCCACCATGACCCTCCTTCATCTATCCAATAGCCAAAACGGTTCCTCTTCGCTAGGAGTTCCTAGCTTTCTTTAGCTTAGGAACTCGTTTATACTGACAATATTCACAAAAAGAAAATGAAGCCAGATAAGTTGTACCATTTCATCTATTCTTGGTAAAAAAGCTCTATAAGATGTCCATCCGGGTCAGTGATTAACAGCGACTCCCCATTCTCAATAGACAAGGGTCCCTTTATAATCTCAATTTGCTTTTCTTCTAATTCATGTATGGCTTCCGTAAAATCATCCACGTCTAAAACAAAGGCAAAACTTGTCTCTCCTGGGTTTCTTGTGGTACAGTGGTAATTCGAAATAAAATTAAAGCGAATACATAGCGGGTCTAAACGCAAAACTACGTATTGTTTGGTTGTATCTAATGGAGTGGTTATCTCGAAATCAAAAATATCTCTATAAAACGTGATGGTACGCTCTATATTCGCACTTCCCAAAGATATATGGTGTAAATTTTCTAATAAAATCATTTTCTACAAAGGGTCTGTTGCAAAATACAAAAAAACAAGAAAATGCCTTGGACTGGCATTTTACGACATTTTATTCGCAATCCTTTACATTTCGTAACGGTCCTACAAACAGTCGGGTCATTGTTCTGCATAGGGGGTTTATAGACAACGAAATTCTATTATACTTCTTTAATAAAAAAATCGAATCCAAAATGCAAGGTATAAAAGCAAATATACTTCCCTGCATTGTAAAGGAAGGTAATTTTGAAGCTGATCACAAGTGAAAAAAATGCAACATCCCTTTATTTTCAACAGTTTTCACATGAAAAAAATTTTCTAAATTCTTAGCTTGCATCACCTTCTTTGTTGGTCCATGTAGCGAGCTCTCTATCTCATTTTTTTGTGTACCCAACAAAACAGCATAATTACAGTAACGAAAGGCTATTTCTAGTTGGTGGATCACAAGAATGATTGTTTTTTGATTCTCACAAAGACGCAAACATAATTCCATAAATTCCAAAGAATGGTGAATATCTAAGGCTGTTATAGCTTCATCCAACAATAAAATTTCCGTTTGAGATGCCAATAAACGAGCGAGCATAACTCTTTGAAATTCACCGCCACTCAAACTTCTCATCCAACGATCAGCACAATGAGAAAGGCTAACGGCGTGTAGAGCCTCCTTAGCTATCTCATAATCTTCTTTGCTCCATAAATAAGCAAAATTTTGATAAGGGGCACGCCCCAATAAAACAACTTCTAAAGCTGTCATATCAGCAGAAATTAAATTTTTTTGAGGTAAGTAGGCAATATGCTGGGCTCTTTCCTTAAGAGAAAGTTTTTCGATATTGGTAGTTTTTTTAGGAGCACAAAAACTATGGAGCAATACCTGACCCTTTTGTGTCTTCTTTATGCCTGCAAGTAGTAAAAGCAATGTGGATTTACCAGAGCCGTTAGTACCAATAATACCAATTATTTTTTTGGGGGGAAAGTTTATAGAAAGATTAGAAAAAAGAATACGATCAGAAACGGCATAGCTCAGAGACTGGCAACAAAGCATCATATCTCTCACTGATTACTGTCTCTCTTATTGAAAATACATGCTCCATATTCTTTAAACGATTTTGACATTTTATACATTGACTTATTTTCTCTCGCTCTCCGTGGGAAGGATCCATCCATCCCAAGCTCCAATTCATGAGTTGTGTTTCCGTAAGACAATCTTTTTTCAAACACTTCATATTTTCTTACCAATGAAAAAACATAAATACTCTAATCATACAAAAGACGTACATCCTATCGTATCGGATCATCTAAAAAACAACAAAACTGAAAAAAGTAGATGCAAAAATAGGTGTTTCTATACCCTTCTTCTGTTAGATTGACTATTAAACAAACTACAATGCAAAGATATAAAAACTATTTTCTCTTTTTTGTGCCCCTCCTCCTCGTCACTTTTACAATTCATATTTGGCCAATCAGAACTTCGTCGTCACACATGTACCTACAGCTTAGTGCAAAACCCATTTCATTTGCCAAAAAATTAAGCGATGAACAGTGTCAAAAGCTCTATCAACACCAAATAGAGCTGGCTCAAAAAAATACTTTCCCTCTGTCGTCTGCTCTAATTACAAATAAAAAATACCTACAAACACAAGGCACTATACAAAAACAAATCATCTACTGCCAAAATAATATAAATATCGCAGTGTATCATTGCCAAATGCAAGCAAAGAATTTCTATACCCTCTTAGCCTGTGAAAGAAAGCAAAAGGATATGGTCAATCTATCAGAAAATAATGTGAAGCGTATGCTTTGGTTGCCCAAACAAGATTTTAAAATCAGTATGAAAAATTGCCAAAAAAGTTATGAGACAATTCTAAAAATAGTGAATGATAGCCAAAATTTTCAGAAAAGAAAAGATCAATTACAATTGAGAAAATTTTGGCAAACAAGAGAGGCCAAACAAACCTACCAAAAACGATGTATAAAACGCTTTACAAGTCAAGATCTCAAATGTATCCAAGACGCCGATAAGTTTGATGCCTTATCCACTTGTCTCATTGCCATACCAGAATAAAAGCCCTATTATGCACAACACATACCAATCTCATATATAAAAAAGCACAAAAGAGCTTGTGATATTTCTTTTTCTGACTACACAGACTTAGGCATTGAAAGTATACCACTCATCACATTTTTCACAGGGCATTGGTATTTTATCATATTGCTTTTGGACAGAAACTCGATGATATTTCATTGTTTTGTTGATTATCTCCACAACACTTTCCTTTGCAAAAGAAGAGCATTGTGAACTGAGTGAAAAAGGGTCTTGCTTGCATAAGGGCACTTTACCCTCTACAGTGAGATAAAAATCTCGGGCTAGATGCCAACAAAAATCTTGATGAAGAGGCCGTAAATCTGCTGCTCGTCTTTCAAGTAAAGTATTGCAATAACTATTATACTTTTGCAATATCACAGTTATCGATGATTTTTCAAAGCGATCAAAATAAGATTGGATTTCATCATCATTTTCTTTTATTCGTAACATCTCTGCGTATACATGAAACACGAGATCTTTTGTTCTTTTTTCTATCTCTTGAATATTTTCATAAACTTGAGGAAAAACATCCTGTCCGTACATTTGCATATAGCGTTTTCTTTGCAAAGAACTCAAACGAAAAATGATATGTAGCTTATGGCCACCTGTGAGGGAATTCATCTGCTCTATCATCGCTCTATCTATACGCAAACCAAAACTCTCTAAGTACACTCTCCGTACTGACTTGCTTTCTAAAAAGGAAGACAGTATTGTCATAAACTGAGGGTGCTCCATGGGCTCTCCTACCCCCCCCAAAGCAACAGTTATCGAATTCTCTAAATTGCAAGCTTCGATTTCTATCTTTAGTTTTTGGAAAAGTGCAAAGGAAAGATGTGGTGTGACTGCTTTCTCTCGCTTGGGCCAATAGAAAGGCGTTAGGGGGCACTGGGAGGAAAGTTCTATCTCAAAATAGGCCGGGAAAGGCCGTAGTATCTCAGCGTTATCAAAAATAAAATTTTCTAACTCAGAGTATTTTAGATCCTCTTTATGTTCCATAATAAAGGAAATTGTTTTTTGAGAGCGGGAATACTCTGTAGAAAGACATAAACGATAGGGACGTAAATCTGGATTCTTATAAAAAATTTCCACATCAAATTGTTCTATATTTTTCAGTACAAAACTTCGCAAGTCATTTGGAATATTTTCTGAGAGTTCACATAAGAACTCATAGGATGCGAAGTCAGGTAAAAGACCTATAGGTATATTTTCCCCATAAGTAAAGTGTGCAATATAACGCTTATGATCATCTAGAGCCTCTTTCACGAGCTCAAGGTCAAGTAAGGGGTACCAGCCATAACACAAAGCAATACTATCTTCTTTATTGATGCATTTTTCTTGAACTTTTTTGAGACAAGCACCCAACCCTCCTTCTGTTTCAGGTGGTAAAGTGAGGTGGTAGATATTATCCTTTGCATACGAATGATTGGAGTAAATAATCGCTTTAGGAAAAGATTTTTGTAATTTTTTTACAGATAAAGAAAGAAATTCCTCTGAGGCTGATAGGCTTTCTTCGTTTTCAAAAATAAGAACAGCACAAATATCACCCTCCTCTTGCTTCTTAGTCTCAGTCATACTTTTATTGAATTCATGATTTTATCAGACAGAAAAGAACGTATTGCCTTTCCAAGAAAGACCATTGTACTGACCATGTGGGTTGGCTTTATTTGGCACATAATTACAAAATATGATCCCGTTTTTCCTCAATCACAGCAATGATCTCTTTTCTATAATAAAGAAGATATTTTCTTTATCTTGCGAAGGGGAATGTTCTTTTTTTTATTTTTAAGCCATTTGGAAAAAACCTTCTCCTCTTTCTCTGCATAAATTCGATTTAGGATTAAGTTTTTCGCTTTGGAAAAAGGGAGAGGATGGCGTTTTTCGACTCTCACTATCATATAGCGCCCAAGAGAATCACGAAAAGGACGTGAAATACTCTGGAGAGGTACTTGAAAGAGAAGAGAAGCGAGAAGAGGATTTTCACGGGCAATGTCATATATGCTTTCATAGGGGCGTAAAATTCCATCGTAACGTCCAGCATGAGTCCTAGCTATCGCTCGAAACTTTTTGGGGTTGTGGATTAGTTTTTGATATGTTTTGTTAGCTAAACGGGAGACACGAGCTTCTTCTGTTATTTGTCTATTTTTAGGAACAAAACGAATTTCTCTATAACGCAATTCAATCCCAATACGTTTTTTATTTTGGTAGTAAAACCTTTTTAGTTCGGCAATTGTGGGGGGGCTCACACGCAGATTAATTTGAATGATTTGCCTCTTGATTAGCTTGTAGCGCAATTCATTCACCCACTCGTTATAGGGTAAACCTACTTCGCGTTCTACTTTATTTCGAAAGTTCTTTTGACTCAAGCCTTGAGCGAATCTTTGCTTTTCTATCTCATTTTGAATCTTCTCTTCTGTGATATAAATAAAATTTTCCTCTGCTGATATATCCACAATTTTCCGCTCAATTATTTCATCAAAAGATTTTTTCTTGAGCTTTTTTTTAATACCAAATCTACGTAATTTTTTTTTCATGCCTTGCATATCTTTATATGTGATCACACGGGATCCTATAAAATAAAGTCCATAGTTTACAATATTGCCCGGGATCTTAGATGCTGGACTAGAAGCCTTTTCTGAACTACTAGAACAACGGCAAACATAACAAAATTCTAAAAGTAATAAAAATAAGACTAGAGGCTTCACAAAAAATACCTAAGCTCTTTTTGATGAAATCATGTGGGACTGGGTATAGTATAGCTCCACCATTTGAAAAAACTTTTGAAATAAATAACGAGAATCTTGTGGACCGGGACTTGCCTCAGGATGATATTGAACAGACATCAGGGGAAAAGAAACTCCAGAAAAACCTTCAATTGTATTATCATTTAAATTCGTATGTGTAGTACTGATATCTGTTGCCGATTTACTTTCCACAGCAAAACCATGATTCTGAGAAGTGATTTCCACACGTCCATCCTCTTCCCTACGAACTGGCTGATTACTTCCCCTATGCCCAAATTTGAGTTTAAAACACTTATGTCCACGGGCTAACCCTATCAATTGATGTCCAAGGCAAATTCCAAAAATAGGCTTACCTTCGTTTAATAAAGCTTGTATAGTTTGAATGGCGTACCCCAAACTAGTTGGATCTCCCGGACCATTTGAAAGAAAATAACAATCTAGCTTCTCTTTACTCAGTTCCTCAAAACTTGTCCTAGCAGGGAAAACCTTCACAGTAAACCCCGCCTGATCTAAAAAATGAAGAATACTCTTTTTTATACCAAAGTCCACAACACCCAATTGGAAACTTTGCTTTTTTTGTTTCGAAAACAAATACACTTCATCTGTACCCGCTTCTGAGGCAAGATCTAATCCCTCCATGTTAGGCTGTGAACGCACTTCCTCCAAAAAAGAAAGATCATATTCATCTTCAATAAAGATCCCCCCGTTCTGAACTCCCTCTCTACGAAGCATCAAAATGAGCTGGCGAGTATCAATACCTTCTATGGCCGGTGTTTCATTGTGTTCTAGAAAACTGGCTAAACTTTCTTGTGAACAAAAGTTACTGGGAGTTTTCGCATACTCTTTGACAATCAGACCAGCCGCTTGGATCCCTTCCGATTCATTTTGTGCAAGATTGATCCCGTAGTTTCCCACCATGGGATAGCTAAAACTAATCAATTGGCGACTATAAGATGGATCCGTTAAAATTTCTTGATAGCCCGTCATTGAAGTGACAAAGCAAACCTCACCCAAAGCTTTTTTGGGATACCCAAAAGAATAACCGGGAAACACAGACCCATTCGAAAGAACAAGAAGAGCTTTTTGCCTCGTTCCTTTCATATACCCAGTCTTTATGGAAACTACTCAGACGTCAAGCTACGGTCATAAAGTTTGACAGCCTTTTTACACGAGATAGAAACTCTCCCAAACTTGACGAATTTTGATTATTTTGTATTACAATAATAAGCCCAAAAAATTCTCGTAGTATATCTCATGGGATATATCGTGGTATATCTCATGGTCTAGGCCGTCACTTGTGGTGAAACCTATTTTTTGTTCATATTGAGATTAGTTTTTTGAGATTATGTCTTAGAGCTATAAAATTAAATTCTACTTGGACATTCTTCAAACTGTGTAATCGCAAGCCCCATGCCCAGCACTATAATGACCGCAATCTATTTCTTATTATGGACAGGGCATCTATTTTTACTTTGCCCGCTTTTTTATAAAATCAGCAAAACGATCTTCACCTTTTCTTACTTTCACGTCTGGATATTGCCCATATGTCTCTATCTTACTCACAGCCAAATCAAATGCAAAACTCCTATGAAGTGAGCTTAAGTGTGCCCCCGTCTTCGTTCTTCGCCAGTTTTCAAAACTAAATTCAATACCTTTTACAGGTACAATGGAAACCCACATTTGCCAGCGTATGGGTAAACCTTGTTGATCTGTAATGATCAAATAAGAATCACCGGGCGTTACCCCGCCGGAAGTAAATTGCAAAAGTAATGCCCTTTCTTCCACATATAAACGTTTTGTTCCCGGTGCTCGCATTTGAGAAAATGGATTTAGCCAAAAAAAATCGTTTGTGTGTTTCTCATAGGCTACTTTATAAAAGCGATAACTGTTTTCTTTCGGCAATAATTTCTCATCAACGTAGACAAGATAATTTTCTTTTATATCATATTGCACACGATAAAATTCTCTCCCTTTTTTCCAAGAAACTTCGCGATAACCCCGCTTATTATCACGAAAATGAAAAGTTTTTCTCATAAATAGAAACGAAACAGCAGCTGTTTTTTTCCAATTATCGAGATGAATCGCTCTTTCTATTTTTTGTGTTAAAATCTCTGCTTTCTTTCCTTCCTGTCCCTTTGGCAAATCACGTTGACTCAAAAAGAATAGAAAGACTATAACAATACATATGGATGTGACCAACAAAAATAAAATAGGGAAAATAATTTTTCTAAGCATACAACAATGTCACACACAATTCATAAAAACTTTGCTTTACAACACTAAAAAATTTTACTCGTGCCTGGCCCACGGTGTTGTAGATTATATGAATTTCTCTCCCAAAACACTTCATCGCTATATCCTTGTATAGTTTTATCGTGCTCAGCCCTTGCTAATCTTTTTTCAGTTAACATCGCATACTCGTGATTAATCTCTATACCAACATACTTTCGATTCAATTTCTTGGCAACGACGGGAGTAGTACCAGATCCAACAAAAGGATCAAAAACGACATCTCCTTTATTGGAACTAGCCAGTATAAGTTTTGCAATCAATTTTTCCGGCTTTTGTGTGGGATGATTTGTATTTTCTGACATGGACCAATAAGGAACTGTCAGATCATTCCAAATATTTGATGGGTAAGTCATTCTGAAATTTCCCTTTTCACTTTCGTCCCAACCTTTGGGTTTACCATTTATTTTGTATGGGGCAAGAACTTTACGCTTGATTTTCACATCTTCTATATTGAAAGTATAATGCTTACCATAAGAAAAAAACCAAATGTCTTCAATATTGTTTTTCCAATTTCTCTCGGCTCCTCGCCCCTTTTCTCTTTCCCATGTTATTCTATTTTGTAGCCTCAGATACTTGGAAGCAATCATATGAACAGATGTAGATGTTTTCCAATCGGAGCAAATGTATACTGTAGAATTTTTTTTTAGTACAGGCAACAAGATAGATAACCATGATTCAATATATTTATTGTATTTTTCTATGGACATTTTTTTGAATTCACTCCCCCAAAAAACTTTATTCAAGTTATAAGGAGGGTCAATAATCATCAAATCAACAAATGCTTTAGGCATGTACTGTATAATTTTATTTAAATCACCTAACACGATCCTATTTATGATTTCTCTTTTTGGGATAGGCTCTTTTAAGTAAAGTACCTTCTTCCCATATTGAATGACATCTTGCTTACTTAACTCAAGTGTATTATTTCGTGGGGATTTTTTTTTCATACCTCAATTATATCGATAAGCATTGTCTCAAAACTTTTCAAACAATGAGAAGATAAATAATTATGTTGTATAGGCTTAATCCATAGATATAGATACGATTACACAAAATATCAGCTATAGCATATTTGACTTCACAAAAAATAAATGATGATATTCAAACCAAAACAAAGAAAGCGAAAGAAAATACAAATCGCAAGTAATAAAGTCTAACTTACACGACACTCCTCTTAATCAAAGGGTATCGTTCATTTATTTTTTCGGCAAAATGTAGAAGCTAAAATATGTCCATCAAACTCTGACTGCAAAAAAGCAACATATAATAAACGCTTTTTTTGCCAAGAGGGATTAATTTGTATCTGCTGAAAAAAAGATTTTTTTTCTCTTTTCTTCAGGTTGAGACTATCTATGTTTCTTATGTAACGTGTGACAGATGAGTAATACAAGTGACGACCAGAATTTTCTCCTCTCTGTATTTTAGTTTTCAGTTTTTCTTCCGCCACTGCAAAAAAAAGAGAGCTATACGAAAGATTTTGGCCATAATTTTGGACATTTATCATCACTCTTTTTTTGTAGGCATCTCTGGTATTTCCAGTAACTGGGAGAAAACGTATGCCCAAACGGGCCTGAGCTTTTTCACGAGAAGCAGAGCGTATAGATTGAATCGCCTTACGGTAATCATGGCCCACAAATTCATATCGACCACCAACAATCATTTGAGGAGTATAGATACGATTACTTTCAAAGTACGATGCATACTTCCGTTGTCTCTTTGTATGGAGAGAAGAAGAAAAGACATCTCTCCAACCTAAATAATCCCAATAATCTACATGTAGACCCAACCCAATAACATATACTCCCTTTATAGGTTGCCTTTCTATAATTCTTCGTAAAACAGTATCTGCCGGAGGACAGCTAGAACACCCCTGAGAAGTAAATAGCTCAACAAGAACAGTAGAACCAAATGATTTCTTTGTTGTTCTATTTTTTTCAGAGGAGAGATCACAGGGAAAAAGAGGGTTCGAAAAAGCTATAAATATAACAAAAAGAAGTGAGTACAAAAAAGAAATTGGCATGATGTTACAGAAAGCATTTATACCGCCTGTAATCCTGCACCCTTCTTTGGAATATTTTTTACAGTCACTACGCATCATAATGATAATCTACTATTAAAACCAAAAAATTACAAGCCACAATTTTTTACAGTATGCAGAAATGATCGATACACAGATATGGGTAGAATCGTCCTTTCCGTATATTTTTCGTTACTGTATGTTCATTTTTCACATCCTGTTTTTCCCCTTTAGGGTTTTACTTTACTTATGGTTTAAACTACGTAATCTCTTTGGAAAAAGAGAAATACTGGTACACTCCATACCAAGCTCATTTGCTATGACACAGCCTAGCGGTTGGATGAGTCTTTTTATATCAAAAAAAGAAGATCAATATCTAGAATACTTATTTTCCCTACAGCTTGTCGAAAAAAGTACTGAAATCAAGCAATTTGCGTATCGTATTCCTGATATGCAAGCTAGTTGGCATCAAATCGTAGAGATCACTCAACTGCTTGTTAAAATTGCAAATTCTGGGAAAAAACTAATCGCCCATACAACGGGTGGTAATCTCAAATCTCTTTATCTTATGACTCCCGCTCACAAAAGATATGCCTCTCCTCATGCAAATTTCATCATTCTGTTTCCAAACTTTGGGTCCTACTTTATCAAAGGGTTTCTGGATCGTATAGGGGTTTCTGTTGAAACCAAAACAGCCGGTCAATATAAAGGAAGTGGCTTTGAAATTTTCACGCGAACGGGTTTTAGTCCCCAAAGTCGTACCAGTATGTCTCATCTCATACAAGGGCTACGAAAAGAATTGCAGGAAGCCTTTACAGAAACCAGAAATCTAAAAGAAAAAGATAAGAAGGCAACCTCACAACTTCTAAAAAATCAAGCATTAGTGCAAACAAGCGATTTACTCAAGAGTGGCTTTCTACAAAGTATGACCCCTCAATCGTATTTTCTCGATCTTATCTTTTTAAAAAATGCTATGAATACGATAGGAGCACAAACTACCCATTCCTTCTCCCCAGAAAGTGAGCACGAAACTCATAAAGCAAAAGCAAAGGTAAAGAAAAGCAAAAACAAAGAAAAGAAGCTACTATCAGAACGTTTCCAAGAACATTTGTCTTTGAGTGGTAAAGCATCTACTCTGCAATCTATAGAAAAACGATTTCATCGCAAAGACTTCCCATTCATTCGTCTACGTCGCCTCCCATCGATTGCTTTTGTAACGATGGAGGGTGCTATTCAAATGGGTCAAATAGGAGAGACTCCTAAAGCTCACTCTGTTTCTGCACTTCCGTTCTGCCAAACTTTTCAAGATGTACTCCGTAATCGAGATGAAGCCGTATTTTTGTATATTAATAGCCCGGGAGGTTCTGCAGATGCTTCTGAGCTTCTGTTTGAAAGCATCTATGAATTATCCCGTATTAAACCTGTCTTTTCTTTTTTAGGTCCTGTTGCTGCATCTGGTGGTTACTATATCGCCTGTGCCACAAATCGTATTTATGCTTCTTCGCTTTCTATCACAGGGTCCATCGGGGTCATTCGAATGAGACCAAATTTACAAAAGCTCTATACTAAATGGGGAGTTCGTAAGGATAATCTCACCAAAGATCCTACTCGCGATCTCTTTTCCGAGGCAGGTCCTCTTTCTTCACAAACACAAAAAATGCTAGATAAAACCATGTTGTCCACCTATGAATTATTTCTAAATAGAGTTAGTTTAGGAAGAGAAAAGCAAGTCAAAGAAGTGCTAAAAATGGCAGAAGGACGAGTCTTCACCGGCAAGCAATTTTATGAAAGCAAGATGATTGACGGTAATCTGAATTTCATTGATGCTTTGGAGTATTATAAACAAATCTCTGGCTCTAACGCATCACAAAAATATCGCTTTAACTATTACCCTTCTTTCAAAACAAATATACGCTCTCTAGCTAACCAGCACTTTCCTTTGAGTTCTGAACAGAAGATGATTCATCCTTTTTTGTCCAAACCTTTTATGCAAGGTCTAGAAAGACTACACGAAAGCAACACAGGACGGCCGCTTAGCTATTTACCTTGGGAGGCAGGTTTACAACACCTGTGATTTTTTTCTCGATTTCTACTCTAATTCTTGCTTACGACAGCCGCCTAACGGTACTTTTACAAAATGAAATTCACTGATATAGATCTTCATCCTAAATTACTCTCTGCTATTCAAGAGATGGGGCTAGAAAAGCTCACAGAGATACAAGAAAAGGTACTTGGCCCTGCCCTGCAAAAACGAAATATTGCGGGTATAGCACAAACGGGCACTGGTAAAACAATCGCCTTTTTACTACCTATTATAAACTGCATACTTACAGAAAATCTAAGGGGCTTTTCAGCACTGATCATCACTCCTACACGTGAGCTTTGCCTACAAATTTCTGAAGAAGCAAGAAAACTATGTAAACACCAAAACCGTTCTATCGAAGTGTGTAGCTTATTTGGAGGAGAGCCCTATCGCCGACAAGAAGCTAAAATACAAAAGAAACCGCCTATTGTTGTGGCTACCCCCGGTAGATTGATTGATTATATACGAAAGGATAAGTTCCCCATATCAGAAATCCGCTTCATAGTGCTAGACGAAGCGGACCGCATGTTTGATATGGGCTTCATCAACGATGTGCGTTTCATTACTAGACAACTAGCTAAGGAATCCCAACGTATGCTTTTTTCAGCGACCCTTTCCCGTTCCATTATGGGTCTAGCTAGGGATCTCATGCCAAATATGATAGAAGTGCGAGTGAAAACAAAATCCATCACTGTAGACCGTATTGATCAATCTCTGGTCCACTTGGGTGCCTCCGAAAAAGATGCTTATATTGTAAATCAAATTCGACAGGCCAAAGAGCCACGCATTATTGTTTTCACAAACTACCGCCACAGGGTCAATACACTCACACGACTTTTCCGTCGCTACGGCATCACTGCCATAGGAATTTCTTCCCTTCTACGACAAAAAAGTCGCATAAATTTATTGAGCCGATTCAAGGCAGGGGAATGCTCTGTTCTTGTGGCAACCGACATAGCCAGTCGAGGACTTGATATAGACAATCTCAGTCACGTTATCAATTACAATCTACCGCAAGATGCAGAAGCCTACGTGCATCGAATTGGGCGCACTGCCCGAGCTGGCAACAGCGGTGCCAGCATTTCTTATTGTTGTGAAGAGGACTACGACCACCTAGTTAGAATAGAACGCTATATACGTCAAAAAATACCTGTCGCTCCTGTGGATGCAAAACTTCTTGAATTTCCGAAAAGCGGTTTTCAACCGTTGGCGCCCTTACCAGAAGCCAGATCTCAATCTTCGCGTTCGTCATCATACTCGCAAAGAGCTCCTAGTAGACGAAATGGTCGCTCCTCCAACTATAATAGCGGAGGAGGTTCAGCAAGAGGAGGAGGAGCGGCTAGTGGCAATAATAGGGGGCATAATAGAAAAAAATCGACAACTAGGCGTAATTCTAAACACTATAAAGCTTAAAGGGATTTTTCTTTTTTTTCCATGGGAGTTTCCTCCTATGGGAGGGAGTATTGCGAAATATAAAGAATTGTAAATAACGTGCTGTGAATCGTTGATTTGAGGTGTTTCGGAAGGTTAACGCCTTGTTTTTTTGTGTTTCACAACAGTCCCAAAAACCACGTTCGCTTTAAGAGGCACGTACATGACCTTCCACCATCTATATATTTTACCTTTACAGTATGTGTTAACTGTAATACACAGCATCCATGGCTGTTAGAACAAAAGTCAGATCCAAGCGACCAGCCCTCCCTTTTGTTGCACCTGAAGAACATTACGCTACCAAAGCCGATGTTGCCGATCTAAAAACAGAGCTAAAGACGGACATTGCCAATCTCGCAACAAAAATAGCCAACCTCAGAACAGAGCTGAAGACGGATATTGCTAGGCTATATGGTCAATTGGCTGGTGTGAAGCTGTTTTTGAGCTTCAATACAGCTTTGCTGTTAGCAATCATGGTTAAGTTGTTTTTAAGCTAGAGGCTTCCATAGAGAGCCTCAAAAAATTGGTATCATCGTCACTATTTTAAAGTAATCTCCCTCACACCGCCGATTGAAAGACCATCTGAGCACACCGCGACAGATAACCCTTTAACTCCCCGGGTAAATCCCCCTCAAGGCAAATGCACCATTCTCTTCTGTAATAAACGCATGGCAGATCAATGAGGACTTTTCAAAATGTAAATAATTGCAAATAGGGTGCAGTGAAATCGCTGATGTAAGCCATTTTAGAAGGTTAACTTCCTGTTTTTTGTATTTCGCAACAATCCCATATTTTACCTTTACAGTATGAGTTAACTGTAATACACAGCATCCATGGCTGTTAGAACAAAAGTCAGATCCAAGCGACCAGCCCTCCCTTTTGTTGCACCTGAAGAACATTACGCTACCAAGGCCAATGTTGCCGATCTAAAAACAGAGCTAAAGACAGATATTGCCAATCTAAAAACAGAGCTAAAGACAGATATTGCCAATCTCGCAACAAAAATAGCCAACCTCAGAACAGAGCTGAAGACGGATATTTCCAAACTGGAAACAAAGATAGCTGATCTAAGAACGGAGCTGAAAGATACCAAATCCCAGATCATTATGTGGGTAGCTGGTCTACAATTGGCAAGCATTGGTATCATCATAGCTGTTTTGAGGTAGTCTCCATCACGTCACCAATAGGACTTTGCGGAATGGTAAAGGATTCAAATAAAGTGCTATGAATCGTTGATTTGAGGTGTTTCGGAAGGTTAACGCCTTGTTTTTTTGTGTTTCACAACAGTCCCAAAAACCATGTTCGCTTTAAGAGGCACATCCATGACCTTCCACCATCTATATATTTTACCTTTACGGTATGTGTTAACTGTAATACACAGCATCCATGGCTGTTAGAACAAAAGTCAGATCCAAGCGACCAGCCCTCCCTTTTGTTGCGCCTGAAGAACATTACGCTACCAAGGCCAATGTTGCCGATCTAAAAACAGAGCTAAAGACAGATATTGCCAATCTAAAAACAGAGCTAAAGACAGATATTGCTAATCTAAAAACAGAGCTAAAAACAGATATTGCTAGGCTATATGGTCAATTGGCTGGTATGAGGCTGTTTTTGGGCTTCAATACAGCTTTGCTGTTAGCAATCATGGTTAAGTTGTTTTCAAGATAGAAACTTCCATATCTGATTCTTTTATTCTACTTTAATAAGTTAAGGAGACCAAAAACAACTATACAAAATATGCAAACTACTTGCCTCCAAGACAAAAAAACAATCAATCGCAAAATAGATATAGATAGAAAATAAGCCTTATTTCTCTAGTATTTATTTATTGAAATTAAATATTCAACAGACAAACCCGGCTTAGCCCTTAAACGATGTAGGCCACATCACACAACATAATGCATGGGATAAATATTTCTTGGTACACGAAGACCTAGGCTGAAAGCCCAAAAAAAGAATTTGCTCAGAAAGGATTTAGCTTTGTTACGCTATTGTATTCACACTGATTCAGCAGAGAACGCTTTGAGACCTTCTTCTACTAGCAACATCCTCCAGCAATATCCTCCAGCAACATTCTGTTTAAAGCAAGAATGTAGGCATTGGCACTGGCGACCAGAATATCTGTGTCTGCATAACGGCCACTAAATGCCTGATCACCGCCTTTTTGTATGCGTATGGTCACTTCTCCTTGCGCATCAATTCCCTCTGTCACACTTTTTACACTAAACTCAATGAGGCTAGGTTGCAAATCCGTGATACGATTCATACAACGATAAATGGCATCTACGGGACCGCTTCCCGTTGCGGCATCTTTTTTCAGATCGCCATCTTGATTACGCAGATGCAAAGTAGCCGTGGGTGTGTTTTTATCTCCAGAGCTTACCTGAACATGTTCTAATTTCCAAGGCGGATTTTCTATACGCCGTAAATTATCATTTGCAATGGCTTCTAGATCCCGGTCCTCTACTTTGATTTTTTTATCCGCTAAGGCCTTAAATTCTGAAAACGCACGTTCAAGCTCTTCTTCCATTAGGTTATAGCCTAATTTTTCCATATGAGAGCGAAAGGCATGACGACCAGATAATTTACCCAAAACCAATTGTGTACCCTGAGGAATACCAATGGAGACCGGATCCATAATCTCCCATGTTTCACGGAGTTTGAGTATACCATCTTGATGTATACCAGAGCTGTGTCGAAAGGCGTTCTTTCCTACTACAGCTTTGTTCCATTGCACAGGCATACCAGAGTAAACCTCCACCATTTTGCTTGTTCGATATAACTCTTTTAAACAAACGTCTGTATAAAAAGGTAAGAAATCTTTACGAGTATGAATACCCATGACAACTTCCTCTAGTGATGTATTCCCTGCACGCTCACCTATTCCATTCACTGTAACCTCTACTTGTCGTACTCCATTTTGAATGGCTGTTAAAGAGTTCGCTGTACAAAGCCCCAAATCATTTTGGCCATGAAAACTCAAACGAGCTTTTGATATATTGGGAACATTTTTTTGAATGCCTTGAAAAAGCTGGGCCAGTTCTTCTGGAATGGCATAGCCCACTGAATCAGGAACATTGATAGTTTTTGCTCCAGCCTCAATACAAAGTTCAATCATCTTGTACAAAAAATCACGATCGCTACGTGTCGCATCCATCGGACTAAATTCAACGTTTGAAGTATAGGAAACAGCATGGGCAACCATAGACTGGGCCTGTGTCAGTACATCTTTTTTGGCTTTACCCAACTGATGTGCAATTTGAATATCACTCGTATTAATAAAAACATGGATACGCGGATCAACTGCCTTACACACACCCTCCCAAGCGATATCAATATCTTTTTTCACAGCTCGGGCCAACGCACAAAGTGTAGAGTTTTTGACTTCCATAGCAATTTTTTGAACAGCCTGTAGATCACCCAAAGACGTACAAGGGAAGCCGGCCTCAATAATATCTACGCCTAGTGTTTCTAGCTGCAATGCCACCTCTAGCTTTTCTTCAGCTGTGAAACTCACCTCAGCAGACTGTTCCCCATCCCTGAGCGTGGTATCAAAAATATATATTTTTTCCATTAGAACTGATCTTTAGAAATCCCATGATTCATGGGACTGTCGTGAAATGCTGGTTTGCGTCATTATTTTACAACAGTCCCTGAATGGGAGAAGCATCGTTAGCTCCAACTCACCCCACTCTTTAATGTCGGGCTAAAAGAACAAGACTGTCAAGTTATATATAAAGTTGCTCAGTTAGTAAGCAAAAAGTCATTGATCTAAATGTGCAATGGTATTTCCATAAAAGAGTTGTTGGAAAAGTAGACAAGCGTCCTATAGGTGTGGAGGCTTTTGAATAGATTGTTATGAATCGGCTACTAACCTGAAAATAGGAAGTATGGCTACTCATGCTTGGAACCTTTATTCACTTTTGCAACAACTCTTTTATGGAAGCTTTTTGGGAATCTTTTTCTTTTTTTATCTTTTCTGTTTTTGAACAGATTTTTCAATTTGCTTGGGGAAATCTATTCATCATTATTGCTCTCTTCTTTTTTGTTTTAGCCGTACACGATATTTTTCTCCAAAAAAAACATACTATTATACATAATTTTCCCATTTTTGGACACTTTCGCTACTGGCTTGAAAAAATTGGACCCGAGATAAGACAATACATTGTTGCCAACGATAAAGAAGAAAGCCCTTTCAATCGAGCCGAAAGACGATGGATCTATGCCTCGGCTAAAAAACAAAACAACTACTTTGGATTTGGTACAACGGAACAGCTTTATGAGCCAGGTTACCCCATTATTAAAAATGCAGCCTTTCCCATCCCCAGTCACAAAGTGGATTATATCTCGAATGACACCACTGCGATCCCTTGCCTAAAAATCATTGGTGAATCTCATAAAAGAAGGAAATCCTTCCGACCACCTTCCGTTATCAACATATCTGCAATGTCTTACGGTTCTCTTGGCAAACGGTCTGTTTCCTCTTTTAATCAAGGAGCGAAATTGGCAAACTGTTATCACAATACAGGTGAAGGAGGATTAAGTGAATACCATCTATTGGGAGCGGATGTAGTTCTCCAAATAGGAACTGGTTATTTTGGGGTTAGAGATAACGAAGGAAATTTTAGTATAGAAAAGTTAATCAAAAAAGTACAAAAACACCCGGCAATTAAAATGATCGAAATAAAAATTTCTCAAGGGGCGAAACCGGGTAAGGGAGGTGTTTTACCCAGTCAAAAAATTAGTAAAGAAATTGCAGAGACTAGAGGTATCCCCCAAGGTCAGGATTGTATTTCTCCAAATGGCCATTCTGTCTTTCATGATGTAGATACTTTACTCCATTTCATAGAAACGATTGCACAAGGGACAGGGCTCCCCATTGGTATCAAGTGTGCCATCGGTAAAACTTTATTTTGGGAAAGGCTAGCCAAAGCTATGAAGGAGAGAAAACAGGGACCAGATTTTATTTCTATCGATGGTTCAGAAGGCGGAACTGGTGCGGCCCCCTTAACCTATTCCGATCATGTGTCACTACCATTCAAAACGGCTTTTTCTCGGGTCTATAAACTGTTTATGAAAACCGGAGTACAAAATGATGTGGCATGGATAGGAAGTGGTAAATTAGGTTTTCCAGATCGTGCTATCACAGCATTCGCAATGGGTTGTGACCTTATTCAAGTTGCCCGGGAAGCGATGATATCCATAGGTTGTATACAAGCACAAAAATGCCATACCGGCCATTGTCCTACTGGTATAGCCACACAAAATAAATGGTTAGAGGCCGGGATCAATATCAAAGACAAGGCCAACCGTTTTGCTAATTATATACAAGTTTTCCGTCAAGAGCTCATCGCTTTATCACATACGGCTGGCTATCAGCATCCAGCTCAGTTTACCACAGACGATATTGAGCTGAGTAAGGGAATGGGTAACTTCCAAACCCTTGGGGAGACACTTGGCTATAAAAAAAAATCACTACCCTTTACAAAAATGAGTGATTATACCTAGAAAAACGATAACATCTCTTAATCAACCTAACTAACCACAAATCACACAAGTACCGTCTTTATTTGCTTGGCCATAATGCTCACACCATACATAAGATGGGACTTTGCAAAATGTAAATAATTGCAAATAGAATGCCATGAAACGCCAATCTGAGGTATTTTAGAAGATTAACTTTCTGTTTTTTTATATTTTGCAACAGCCCCAAGATGTAATAATCAAGTTTTTATCTTACGAACTCCTGCTGGAAGCAATTCCCAAAATGAAATTATCTGGCATTGATTGGGTGATTGTCGGTGGAGAAAGTGGGACTAACTCAAGAGAAATAAAAAAACCATAGATCTTAGACATTAAAAGACAATGCGAGTACACGAATACGGTGTTTTTCTTTAAGCAGTGGGGAGGAAAAAATAAAAAGGAAAATGAGCGGTCTTTATCTGGAAAAAGCTATGACACTATGCCTAAAGTTACCACGTGTATGTAATAAAAAGTCTTATGGCATACTACATGGATATTCCATGTATACTCCATGCATACGACAGCCAAAACGTATATTCTTGGCTGTCATCATTTCAAGCATAAGGCTTGCTTTACAACGGATTTCTGTATTCCTTACACGAAATAAATTTATCGTGATAATTTGTATTTTTGCTGATTACAGCTAAAAGGGAAAGTCGATCATTTGTAAAAAAGAATACTCAAATGTGTTACCTTTTTATATGGGTTTTATATTTGTGTGGTATTTTCTACTTGCCGAAATACATAAAAAGAAGGTTTATGCTACGAGTGAGTACAACAGCCGATGCGTTGGAGTTAGTAAAGCTCCTAAAGCCAAAAATAGGGGAACAGACGGCTACTAAGTTGCTGGATTATGCGGATAAGCAAAGAGATAAGAATATAGATAGGCTTTGGGTAGTGGTGATCGGTGGATTTTCTCTTTTGCTAACGGTTATTTTTTATTTACATATCGATATTAAATCACAAATGAGTGATACAAAGGTAGAAATGAAACGTCGTTTTGCAGAACAGAAAGCAGACATAAAGGAGATTAGAAGACTACTATTGCAAAAAAGATAACTGTCGTTATTTTATATAAAGACGCAAGCTGTGGGTGAAATTAGCAAACATCTACGACTTGTTAGCCGCACTAAACTAGGAGGGTTTAGCATGGCTAAAGGGTGTGTCTGCCTTGAAGGGTAATAATCTTTTTGAGTTTACGAAAAAAAGCTGCCGTATTGGTGATCCTGTAACTAAAGTTGTGCCTATAGGGGGAGTAAGTAAGGAGCTATGTGCCTAGCTGAGAAGAGAGGGCAATGATGACAGTGGGTCTTCTGGACTTATAGAGTATACGGGTGGTGTGTTGTGCCGAGCTTCTGTAGGTGTGTGGGGATTTTTTTTGCCTAACATCCTACCACTTTTATGGGAGCTACAAAAAAAGGGCTGTGTCTTGACTTCTTGTTTTTCATTTGACTGTTATTTTATTTCCATACATGTAGGGACTGTGTTGCAAAATGCAGAAAAGTAAAAAAAATACGCGTCTAAAATGCTTTAAATTGGTGTTTCATAACGGTTATATGCAGATAGAGTGTCCACTGTTATCGGTTAGGTTGTCTGGCTTTCAGACAGAGAATAGAGAAATATGTTGAATGTAGATAGGATTGCCTCTTTTTATATTTTCGGGATTGCTATTTGTCTTGTTCTTTCTTTTATTTCAACTTTTGTATATTCCCCCATGGGTAATATACGAAATTGGCAGATGATATTTGTATTTATTTTCTTTATTATTCTTGGTATAAAAAAAATAAATCCAGCAAAAATAACGTTAAGTGAAAAAGCAAAAAAACAAGCCTATTTACTTTTTGTGTTATTCGCTCTCTTCTTTTTGATAGCAGAGCTTATGGGATATTGGGCGATAGATATCCCGGGTCTTGATTTTGGTGTATTTGATTCTCTGTTATACAATATACATAGTGGGCGTTTTTTGTATTCGGAAGTAAATCAAACCAACATGTACGTTGTGCATCAGTTTTATACTTTACTTTTGTTTGTACCCTTTCATACTCTTTTTGATTCAAGCTATTTTCTTATTATTATTCATCCTTTTATTATTGCTCTTTCGGTGATTCCTTTATGGAAATTATGCGATCATTACATGGATAATAAATGGATATGTGTTTTAACTTGTGTTTTCTTTCTTAGCTGCTCATGGGTATGGCGCAATGTAAATTACTCATTTCATCCTGAGAATGTATTTTTACTTTCTGGTTTATATTTTGCTTATGGTTGGGTTTCTAGAAAAAAAAGCATATGGGTAATCGCATTTTTATTTTATATTCTTACGAAAGAAAATGGGGCGATGTACTTTAGTGTTTTTTCTATTGGTGCCCTAATTTGGGAAAAAAGTATGCGCAAAGAAGCCTCCGTTCTTTTTTTATTTAGTATTGTTTTTTTTCTATTGAATTATACTATCGCACGTCCTTATTTTATGACTTTTCCTCCTCTCAATCATGTTGCCCCTATCTCATATTGGGGAAAATATGGTAACACACCTATTCAAATTGTATTTGGTTTCTTCCAAAAGCCTATCGAAGTTCTTTATGATGTTTTTATTGTGTCTAAGTGGTTTCAATTCTATGGAAGTTTCCTGTTCTTACCTTTCTTTTCACGAAAAGTTTTTCTTCCCCTTACTTTTATTTCTGTGATTATGGGTACATGTGAGGTGGGTATGCACCATTATATGACATATTATACAAGCGCTATTTTGCCCTTTGCTTTTTGGGGCTTTTTAGATGTGTATAAGAAAATTTCAGGTAGAAAAATATATTCCTTTCCTATTCAAAATATACTTCCATTTTTTCTGATGATCTCGCCTTTGCTGTGGAAGGGCTATATCAATTTCACAAAAACACGTATAGATGTGTATAGTGAACTTAGAAAAATTGAAAAAGATTTGAGACCAAAATCTCGTACTCTTTGCTTACAAGATGTGCTTTTCCCTCAATTTAAACATAATACACTCACAAAAGTTATTGGTGGAGAAGGAGGAGAAGCAAGAGAAGTGTGTATGCAAGAAAAAGATGCCATTGGGATTATCCATTTGGATCTTTCGCCCTATCCATATAGTGATTCAAAAGAATTAGAAGCACATGTACGTAAATACGGCCAATACAAAAAAACACATCCATCTGGAACTATAACATTCTCACGCAGTCCCTTTTAAAGTATGGTGTGATTGAATGAAAAAGGTCATGAAAGAAAATATTTAATTAGAAGCATGGAGAGTTTGCATCAATGGGTAAATAGTTGGGCTGTTCAGAGTTTAGATGTACTATACCTTTCCTATCCATTGTATTTTTTAGCTGGCCTTTTGGCTAGCCTCTTTCCTTGTGTGTATCCATTATACCCCATAACGGCTGGTTTTCTACGCAATCGAAGTGAGCAGTCTACTTGGAAGCATCCTTTTATTTATTGGTTTGGGATGGTACTTGCTTATACGATACTAGGTTCTTTGGCTGCTACAATGGGGAGTGCTTTTAATCAAGTGATGCAGAGTGGAATTTTCACGGTGTGTACAGGTTTCCTTTTTTTATTTTTATCTTTTGTTAGTCTAGATTGGTATGCTTTGCATTGGAGCATGGGTGAAAATTTACAAAATCGTATTTCGTATCAAGGGGGCTCTCTCTTTACAATGTTGATGGGGCTTCTAGCCGGACTGATTGCATCTGCTTGCGTGGCACCTGTTCTTGTGAGTATGCTTCTTCTTGTGGCCCAAAACTCTGGTAATACTAATGAAATGAATTTCTATCCTATACTTTATGGCGCCTCGCTTTGTTTTTCTTTTGGAGCAGGAATAGCTTTACCTTTTTTTATTACAGGTGTCTTAGGGGGGCGTTTACCTCGTTCGGGTAATTGGCTTTTAGTTGTCAAATATAGCTTTTCATTAGCGATTGCATTAGTTGCTTTTTATCAAATCGATAAAGGTCTACAAATCATGGGTTTTGCCAACACAGAAATCTATTTCATTCTATCGGGTCTTGCTTTTCTTTTCCTAGCTGTGTTTTTAGGTTTAAAACCGCCAGCCAGAGAAGATCGTCGGGCACAGACATGTTTTTATTTTGCTCTGATTGCATTGTCTTTTGGTATAGCCTTTATTGTTCGTGGCATTGTTTATCAAAAAGTTCCTCATTATGTCCAAAATAAAGCACCGCTTTATGAAGATATAGGAAAACTTCGTTTTCATCGAAACTTTTTATATACTTTGGAACTTGCTAAAAAAGAAAAAAAACCCATCTTTATTGATTTTTATGCAGAATGGTGTGCAAATTGTAAAGATTTTAATAATTTATTGCAAACGAATCAAAAGTTACAGAGCGCTTTAGATAAAGCTATTCTACTAAAGATTTATGATACAGACCCTGAGTTTGAAGATTTTAGCCATGATACTCGTTTCCCAGAACTCAAAATAGGTCTTCCTTTTTTTGTGGTACTAGATCATAAGGGAAAACTGATTTGGAAAACAACGAATTATAGAGATACTAAAGGGATGCAAAAAGCTATTTTACAAAACTAGATCATTCGAGAAGATTATCGTAATCGTTCCTTCTGTTTTGTGTGTTTTTGTTTTTTCTATACAATTATAGTTTTAATTTTTTGTAGCTTTTATCCATAGATTTATAGGCTGGTAAAAAGCCCTCTTTGCGTTTTAAACGTTCTTCTTTAGGAGGAAGTGAAAATCCTTTTGGCTTTATATTTAGTAGTGCTTCCTTATCGACTTCGTCGATCAAATCCTGTGACATATATACTTCAGCATAGATACGATAAACCTCAGACGTAATAAAAAGATCAAAGATTTCAGGATCGAAATGATTGTTTTCTTTCATCTTCCCCATGATGAACATTGTTTCGGAAAGGCTCTTTGCTTTTTTATAGGGACGGTCTGTAGCCGTAAGAGCTTCAAATACATCGGCAACAGCCATGATACGTGCTGGAATAGACATATCTTGTCCATATACTCCTTTTGGATAGCCGGTACCATCCATTTTTTCATGATGACCACAAGCATATTCGGGAACACGCCTAAGGCTTTTAGGAAAGGGTAAGGACTCGAGCATTTTGACCGTATCGACCATGTGACCATTTATAATTAGGCGTTCTTCTTCTGATAATGTTCCACGAGAAATAGAAAGATATTTGATTTCGGTTTCTGTAAGTAAATTTTTTGGCTCATTATTCTGCAGATATGTTTTTTTCCCAATAGATAAAATTCTTTCTACATCTTCAGATTTCAAAAACTCACCGCCAATATTTACTTTTTCAATAAAGGTTTCCATGTCATTGATTTCATCTATTTGCTTTTTTAAAAGTACCTCACTTTCGTTAGCTAATACTTTATTTTCAAGCATACACGTTATATATTTTTTTTCTGCATTTTGGCGTAAAATTTCAAAACGTAATTTAACATTCTCAATTCTATCTGCAATTGTTTCTAATTTTGTTGCTTTATCCATAACATGGACAGGGGTAACAATCTTTCCACAATCATGCAAACCAGCAGCGATACGAATTTCATACCATTCTTCCTCAGAAAGTTGAAAACCTTTTAAAGAACCCTCGTCATATTCACAAGCAACTTTTGTAAGCATTTCTGTTATTATAGGAACACGATGGCAATGACTTCCTGTATAATCTGATTTTGAGTCAATAGCAGATGCAATCAATTCAATGAAGCTCTCTAATAGTTTTTTTTGTTCTTCTAGTAGGCTTTGATTATAAAGGGCAATGGCACTTTGATTAGCAACAGAATTTGTTAAAAGATAGTCTTTATGGCTAAAGGGTAGTATCCCAATTCCATTTCGCATATCTTCTAGACTGATTTTATCTTGAAATTTTTTTTTGCGATTGATTAACTGAAGCACCCCCATTACATCTCCTAGTTGATTGATCATAGGAATCACAAGCATAGACTTTGTATGGTAGTTATACATTCTGTCTAAATTTTTATTAAAACTAAATGGTAAATTTTTGGGTAGATTATATACATTTGCGATGAGTAAAGGTTTTCCTGTAAGAGCCACGTGCCCTGCGATAGAACTAGAATCAATCGCTAACAGAAATTCATCACTATCAGAAATCAGTGCAGAGCGCTTAAAGCGTAGTTTTTTTATATTAGTAGAAGGGTTCTCTTCTATAATGTAAATAGAACCACCGTCTGCACATGCGATACGTCTAGCTTCTTCTAGAACTAAAGTGATCAATATTTCAAAGTTTTTTTCTCTGGCTAGATATTTACTTATATTTAATATGCGACGTATTTCATAATCATCAGAGTTTAGCTGATCACTTTTAGTTTTTAGATAGATTAACTGTTGTGTCAGATTTTTTATAGCACTTTTAAAATAATGTTTTCCTATCGTAAGAGGAAAACAAAGGATTGGAAAACATTTTGTTTTCGTTTTTTCAATATTATTCAAATGATGAAAAAGAGTATCACTTTGTTGCTCAAATCTTTTTTCATCTTCGTCTCCAAGCAAAAGGAAGCCGACATGAAAATTGCTTATCTTTTTTATGAGAGTTATGATATCAAAATAATTTGTTTTTAAATAATTGTAACTGAGAACAATAATTATAAAGTCTTTTCTCTTGATTTTTTTTTGAATATTCTCTTGTGAGAAAAGAGAACATGTTATTTGATACTTTCTTGCTCCAATCGGAAGTAAAATAGATATTTTTTCCCAAATATCAGGGCTTAAAAGATATAGATCGCTGTTTTCTTTTGTCATATAGAGTGACCTACTCATATTTGTTTTTATTTTTGCCTGTAGACTTATATCTAAAATGACTATGAAAAAATATCCATTAGCAGTGTGAATAAATAAATTCTAATTTTTTGCCTCTATTTGTTTTAATGGTAACCTTTCCCCCCCTTTTTAGATTTCCAAAAAGTATTTCCGAAGAAAGAGGATGAGAAATCTCTTTTTCAATCAGGCGTTGGATAGGTCGTGCTCCATACTTTGCATCAAAACCTTCTTTGGCAAGATAACGTTCTGCACTCTCCTCTAATTCTATAGTGATTTGTTTTTTTTGCAATTTCATGGACAGCTCATTTATCATACGTTTTACAATGGACCGGATCTGTTCTTCCGTAAGGCCATTGAATTGTATTATAGCCGATAAGCGATTGCGAAACTCTGGGCTAAATGCTTTTTCTACAGCTTTCAAACTACGATTTACATGAACATTTGATTCAAAACCAATGGCCCCATTTAACGATTCACGGCCTCCCACATTGGTTGTCATAATCAATATAACGTTACGAAAATCAGATATTCGCCCGTTATTGTCTGTTAGAGTGGCATAATCCATTACTTGTAAGAGTATGTTGAATATATCTTCATGTGCTTTTTCCAATTCATCTAATAATAATATACAATGACCATCTTTGTGAACAGCCTCAGTAAGTAAACCGCCCTGTTCAAAGCCAATATAGCCTGGCGGAGAGCCAATTAGACGCGAAACAGTGTGTTTTTCTATGTACTCAGACATATCAAAGCGGATTAGCTTGCTTCCGAGTTCATTGGCGAGCTGCTTTGATAGTTCTGTTTTACCCACACCAGTTGGTCCTGCGAATAAAAAAGAGCCTATGGGTTTATTTTCTTCTCCTAGACCGGCTTGTGATAATTGTATGGAAGAAACAACGCTTTCTATAGCTTCATTTTGTCCAAAAATCATTTTCTTCAAATTCGCTCCCAAATCTTTCAATTCTTCCTTGTCGCTCGTTTTTATAGCACGGGCAGGAACGTTCGCTATATCAGAAATAAGAGCCTCTATATCTTTGGCTGTAATTTTAGTTATACGATTTGGGAATGATTTATCATTTATAGCTTCACTCAAAGTAGAGTTTGTGTCTACATTGCTTCTATTTTTTTGTTGTTTTAGAACATTTTTTTGTGTACGTAATTTTATTTTTGCACCTACTTCATCTATAATATCAATAGCTTTGTCTGGCAATTTTCTATCGCGAATATAAAGGGAAGAAAGTTCAACTGCGTGGCGGATGGCACCAGAGCTATATAAAACGCCATGGTACTTTTCATAATGGTTTTGTATGCCCTCCAAAATTTTAATGGTATTCTCTTTTGGAGGTTCACTGATTTCTACTTTTTGAAAGCGTCGAGATAGGGCATGATCTTTTTCAAAAATACTGCGGTAATCTTTGTAAGTTGTTGTTCCAATACAAGAAATTTCACCATTGGCTAAGGCTGGTTTAAGTATATTAGAAGTGTCTATGGCCCCACCAGAGACAGCACCTGCTCCTATAATAGTATGGATTTCATCAATAAAAAGAATAGTCTTTTTTTGTTTTTTGATATTATCCATGATTGCTTTAAGGCGTTCTTCAAACTCTCCTCTATAGCGAGTACCAGCTAAAAGTCCAGCCATATCTAAAGAGAATATATTATAGCCTTCTAGAGAAGAGGGGCTTTCACCATAAGCAATTTGAGAAGCTAAACCTTCAACAATGGCCGTTTTACCTACCCCGGCATCTCCCACAAGGATTGGATTATTTTTTCTTCTGCGAGCCAAAATATGGATCATACGATCTAGCTCTTTCTTTCGACCAATTAGAGGATCAATTTTTTTAGCTTTGGCTAACTCAGTTAAATTTGTACAAAAAAATTGGAGAGGATTACGGTGAAGTTTCGTCTCTTTTCGGGTTTCTTCTTTTTCAAGAAGAACAGATTCAGCATCATTCTCATAAGAGGGCATACCGTGGGAAATATACCGTACTACAGCTAGGCGAGTGAGCCCTTGTTTTTTTAGAAAATAAACAGCGAAACTTTCTTCTTCTCGAAAAAGAGAAGCCAATATATTAGCTCCATTTATTTTTTTATCCTCTTGTGATGATTGTCCATGGGTGATGGCAACTTGCATGATATATTGAAAGCCCATTGTGTATTTTGGCTCATGCTCTTTTTTTTCTTTTTTCTCAGGAATTGTTAAAGAAGACAATTTGTTATCAATAAAATTTTTTAAATCCTTACCGAGTTCTGTAACATCAACTCCAGTGTGTAAGAGAACATCACAAGTTGTTTGGTCAAAAGTGAGTGCATATAATAAATGTTCCAGGGTCACAAACTCATGTCTACGTCTTTTGGCTTCGTTATAAGCCCGTTGGAGACTTTTTTCTAACTCTTTTGAAATCAATTCACTCATCACTAACTTCCGCTTCTAGAATGCATTGTAGAGGATGTTCATTTTTTTCTGCGATTGCAAGAACTTGTTCTACTTTTGTCCGGGCCACATCATAAGTAAAAACACCCATCAGGCCACGACCTTTTGTGTGTACATCCAGCATGAGACGAGTCGCTTCTTGTAAAGATTTATGAAAAATCATTTGTATAATCCAAGTTACAAATTCCATGGTGGTGTAGTTATCATTTATCATAAAGACGCAGTACATATTTGGTTTTTTTAGTTTCGTCTTTTCTTCTGTTAATAGATTTGTACCATTTTTTTCTTCCAGATCTTTCTCAAAATTTTGCTCAAAATTTTGATTGAAGAAGGGATTTTCGCCTTCCGGATCTTTTTTAGCATTTTTGGCATAATATTTATAACTAGATATGAATGTAAGCATTTTAGTTTTCCTGAGAAATATTAAGAGTTCGTAAGGATTACAAAGGTGAATACGCATTGTAGGCATTCTTACTCTGATTTATATATTCTCGTTCTTGTGCAAGAAAATTTTCTATGCTCATTTTGGCTGTTTCATGAAAAATAAAGTGATTACTATACCACATTTGTGTAGAAAAAACTCCGTAAAAACGTATGTGACCTTCCCCCAAAAGAGTGAACAGTCCACTTTAAGTTATGGAGGAAGAGAACATGGGTTTTATAACATAGAAGCCTTGGCCAGAACCGTTGCTCAAAATAAGCCTAAGGAAGGGTTTGGGAAGGGTTTGATTTTTCATTCTGACAGGGGGAGGGAGTCAATACGCGAGTTATCAATGTTAGGAACAAGCTTGATAAATATGGATTTGTATCCAGTATGAGCCGCATTGGTAGGATTTGCGATTGGTAGGCTTTACGTTGGTAGGCTTTGCGTTGGTAGGCTTTACGTTGGTAGGCTTTGCGTTGGTAGGCTTTGCATTGATAGGCTTTGAGTTGGTAGGCTTTGCCAAGGCAAAGCTAGGGCAAAGTTAGAGCAAAGCTCCCAATATTAAGGTAACTGCTATGATCATGCTGTTGTGGAGTCTTTTTTGGGAGTTTGAAAATAGAGGAGCTATATAAAAATACATATCTAAATATATTTGAAGTTAGGAGAAATATTTTTAAGTATATTGAGGTATTTTATAATAGACCTAGATCGAAACCATTCATTTTTAGGATATGAGAGCCCTATCAAATTTGAGGAAGAATACTATGCTGCTTAATATGCTACTGAATGAAAAAAAAGCTAAAAACGACTGCCCACTCTTTTGGGGGAAGGTCATTAAACCAGACGGGAAAATACTAATAAATTGGACTATAGCACAGGTGGGGGTGGGTTTCAAGTTAAACCGGACGGGAAAATACCAATAGATTGGACAGTTTCCGGAATAGAGGAAGGTCTATTTACACCCTCAAAAATGCACGTCTAAAATGCTTTGAATCGGTGATTTAGAGCACTCTATTTGCAATTATTTACATTTAGCGAGAGTCCTACGGACGGCCAATCTTTGTATTTAGCATAAATTTTTCACAGATCATATTTTATTTACGTATTGGTTTAAATTTGCAATACATAAAAGCCAATAAGTAAATAGGCTGGTCGTCTAAATCTAACTACCAGTTTGTTGAGGAGGATACCAATGATTCACACAAAAAAAATGTTACAAATATCGCTTTTACCAGCTTTTTTTATAATAGCTTCCTTGTCCATATCAGCTCAAGAAGCTGTTGTCGATAGAGAAAAGGAGAAGAAGAAATTTAAATCCCTATATTATTCAGAGAAGATATGGGAAAAAAATATCAAGAGTGCTTACGATACCCTAGGAAGTTTTGGTCATCTTGTGAAGCTAGCTAAAAATGATCGTGCTCTTTCCGTTCTCTCTGAGAAAGAGCCCCTAAATTTTAATCATGATAAAGTAGCTTTGCGCTATGTACCTTGGAGGAGCAGTATACGCTATGTGAAAGAAGGTGAACGTCTCATTCTGAATACCTTTGGTAAATTAGAGGAAGTCAAAACCCTCATCAAGAGTAAAATTGATTTAGCAAAGATGAATAAAATCAATGCATCTGATCTCAATATTGGAAACAGAGATGGTATTGAATTATCTAGGTTTGGTTTCATTCGTGTTAAGGATCCAGATAAAATACGAGCTATTGGCTCACAACGCGACTGGCTTAGTCTGTTTTTTGCTCCTCAAGGAAATGATAAAAAAGGATTGATAGCTCTAGCGACATTACGTACAGAATACAATAACTTACGTGCAGGGGTTAAGGACGTTCAGATTATTATTGATCCTTCGCCTATGGATGATAATTTTGATGACATTGTTATTATAAGTCGATATAACCAAGACACCCCTTCCGTAAGCCTAGTGGGGCTCATGAGGAATGATAAGTCTTTTTCTCACCGTAACGAATTCAAAAGAAGATATCATAAGTTTCTACGACATGAATTCGTACAAATTGTAAAAAGAATTTCAAAATATAACTCCATTACTTCTAATGAATTGCATACAAAACAATTCAAAATAATGGATCGTAACATAGGAGCTTATTAGTATTTTTCGGACAAAATAGAGGAGAAACAGTTTTTGTAGCTGTTTCTTTTCTACTATGTTTTATCTTGTTTGTCAGCACCTATTTTCAAGGCCTGTTACAAAAAGGCGAAACTAAGCGTTGTGAAACGCCGATTTAAGGCATTTTTTCTGTATTTTGCGAAATCCTCCCTCTAACGAACATGACGACGACAAATTCGCTTAACCATCACGCTTAACCATTTTTGACTTGAGTTTTTGATTAGCTGTCTTTTTCCATCAGTATGGCCTTACGTCCGATAAGAGAGCGAGCATATCGACTACCTAAACCACCCATGTGTTTACGAGTTTTTTCTAGAACCACTTCGATTTCCTCTATGCTCATCCTGTTAATTTTCTTTTTCTTGGTATCATTTTCGTCTTTTAATTTCTCCGAAGATTCCATTGGCACTTCTTTTGTGCCTGTGGCTTGTTGTTGACCCACCTCTTCCTTTTCAACCTGTATTTCTTGTTTCACTTCTTCCGTTTCTTCTGGCTGTTCTGGCTGTTCTTCTATTTCTGACATATATTTTCTCCTAGTGAACTTCCCAAGTATCTCCTTTTCTCAATACCTTTTCTAAATTCGGTTCCCCTAATTCTCTACTGAGATGGTCCCTTTGTTTTGTCAACTTCTCTTCATGTGAAGCTTCTTTCTTTACACGTAAAATACCCATTACCTCCGGAAAATCAGGATAGGAAAGTTGAGATAACATTTGTGCATAAGGAACACTGTCTTTTTCTTCCTCATGAATATATATATTCTCCATACCAACTTCCTGGCATAAAACTTTTTCAAAAGCAAAGTCTTTTAACTGTAACCCATATTCTTCTTTTTTTCCGAACACTAGAGCTTGTTTATCTTTGATAAAAAGTAAGCGATCTTGGCGCGTTTCTTTCCCTAACCTATCTTCCCAAACACCATCATTAAAAATTAGGCAGTTTTGGTATATTTCTATAAAAGAAGTTCCATGATGTCGGGCGGCTCGTTCAAATATCATACTCATATGTTTTTGATCTTTATCATTGGTACGGGCTACAAAACTCGCTTCGGCTCCCAAAGCTAGAGATAAGGGATTAAAAGGGCGGTCTACAGAACCATATGGTGTTGATTTAGAAACTGTGCCACCTTGACTTGTGGGAGAATATTGCCCCTTAGTTAATCCATAAGTTTGATTGTTAAAGAGAAGTATATTTATATTCACATTACGGCGTAGGGCATGAATCAGATGATTTCCTCCTATAGAGAGTCCATCTCCGTCCCCGCTGATTACCCATATAGAAAGATCTGGCCGCGTAATTGCCAGTCCTGTAGCAAAGGCAGGTGCACGACCATGTATAGTATGAAAGCCATAGGTATTCATATAGTAAGGGAAACGCGAAGAACAACCTATACCGGAAATAAAAACGATTTTTTCCCGTGCTATACCCAATTCCGGAAGGGTTTTTTGCATGGCGGAAAGGACAGCATAATCTCCACAACCCGGGCACCAACGAATCTCTTGGTCACTCACAAAATCTTTTTTATTATATACCATCCCCATGGTAAGTCAATGTCCTTGTCTCCTATTCCTAGTCAAATCCAATAAAGAATAGCGACCTATCACCAATTCATCTTGCTCTATAAATTCAAATAAAAAAAATGTCACTCTTTCTCAGAAAGAAAGCAAAAAAAAGCTATGTTACACGTTAAAAGAGCTCTATTATCTGTTTCCGACAAAACAGATATAATTGAAATAGCTTCTTTCCTTCAGAAAAAGGACGTCCAAATACTTTCTACTGGTGGAACACTAAAAGTACTTCAGAAGAATAATATACCGACACAGTCTATTGAGGATTACACAGGTTTCCCAGAAATTCTAGGAGGCAGGGTCAAGACTCTTCACCCCAAGATTCACGGAGGCCTTTTAGCAAGACGTAATTTACTCGAAGATGAAAAAGCCTTAAAAAAACATGGCATCCAATATATTGATTTGCTGATTGTAAACTTATATCCCTTTGGAGAAACTATCGCGAATAAAAATGTCACTATCGAAACCGCCATTGAAAATATTGATATTGGTGGACCGGCTATGATACGTGGGGCAGCAAAAAACTACTCCCATACCCTTGTGATTTGCGAACCAAAAGACTACGCTCACATTATAAAAGAGTGGAAAGAAGAAGGAGGTATAAGTACAAAAACTAGACTGAAGATGAGTTGTAAGGCTTTTAATCACACGGCAAGTTATGATAGCATGATCGCAAATTATCTGAATAATATCACAAAGCAAAATTTTCCTGAAAAATTAACTTTAGGGTACCACAAAATGCAAGCTCTTCGATATGGAGAAAATCCTCATCAAAAAGCAGCTTATTACATTTCTAACCATAAATTCTTTTCTCAAAAAGAAGATGAGGATTGGGTACAAATCCAAGGGAAGGAACTTTCCTACAACAATATACTAGATGCAAATGCGGCTCTCAGAACCGTTTTATCTCTACCTGCCCTTGGAGTTTGCATTATAAAACACTTGAACCCCTGTGGAGCAGCTATTATTAAAAGTAAAAACTTTTCTACTTCTCCATTTGAGTTACAAAAAGAAGACCCCCTTCTCAGAGAGGAGCTACACTCTGCCTTTCTAAGAGCCCGAAGTTGCGATCCTGTTAGTGCCTTTGGTGGGATTATTGCCATTCAAGGTATAGTAAATGGTAAATTAGCACATACTATATGTGAAAACTTTGCCGAAGTAATTCTATCCTACGGTTACACAAAAGAGGCTATAGAAATATTTAGCTCTAAAAAAAACTTGAGATTATTAAAATATAATCCTTCTTTTTTTGAACGCTCAAACAAAAAAGAAAATAATTTATCAAATAACCTCGCAAATATGGAAGTACGCAATGCGATGGGTGGCCTACTCTATCAAGAAAAAGACCTTCCTACTATGAAAGAAAACTTTAAAAATTGGGATATTGTTACGCAAAAAAAAGCAGATACAAAATTGCTTGAAGGGATGGTGTTTGCCTGGTACCTTGCTAAGAATATAAGGTCTAACGCTATTGTTTTTTGTTCTCCTTATGAAACCCTTGGTATTGGAGTTGGGCAAATGAGTCGCATTAATTCTGTGGAAATCGCTGTTTCTAAAGCACACCAAGCCAATAAAAATTTGCAAAACTCTATCGTAGCCTCTGACGCTTTTTTCCCTTTTCGTGATGGGATAGATGCTCTCGCTGAAGCAGGAGCTAGGGCTGTTGTTCAACCAGGAGGCTCTGTGAAAGACAAAGAGGTCATCGCTGCTGCAAATGAACATAATATCGTTATGGCTTTGACAGGGATTCGACATTTTCTTCATTAAAAAACCCCTAATTATCTTTTATCCTGTATCCATTCTGCTTCCTTTTATTTGATAACTTTTAAAAATATAAAAATTATTAAAATCGATACTCTCGGAAGTCTCTAATCTCATGGAGAGTACGAACTTTAATGGAGTTCCTACATATTTGGTCTCCAATAATAGAAGCAACACTATAAAAAAATGACAAATCGAAATTCCATATAATTTCGCAAGTGATCTCATGCGTTGCCAATTCGCAGGAGTGACAGAAAAGTTGTGTTTGATAAGATTTTGACCGGTTTTTTGGTAGGAGGTTGTGGAACGATTAGTTTGAGAAAACAGAAGCCATTTTTTAACAGAAAACCTTCTAAGTAAAAATGGTAAAAGCTCATTTGTATTTTTATTTAGCCTTTTTTTCTGATTTTCAAAGAGACTCCAATATACTTGTGGAATGAGGATACTACTAATAATCCTTTGGCGAGAATCTTGGATCTTGATATTATAAATATTTTTTCCTTTCATACCATTATAAAGGTCACTAAGTGAAGATTTGTTGCATATTTTTCTTGCCAGATATTTAGAAGTACAAGATAAACGATGCCATGTCGTCTTCAGCAGAAATTTTTCAAAAGAGAAAAGACACTATTATAGAGAAACTAAAAGTCACAATGTTGCCAAACGAATTAGAGGCAGCTTTAATCCTCATAGAAGAAATAGATCGATTGAAACAAGAAAAGAATGCAGTTCTTTTAGGACACAACTACATGACACCGGATGTATACCATGGTGTTTCTGATTTTGTAGGGGATTCTCTGTACTTAGCTCAGAAATCAGCAAGCATCCAAGCCGACATTATTATGTTTAACGGTGTTCATTTTATGGCAGAAACGGCTTCCATTCTCAATCCTGATCGTCTTGTTTTAATAGCAGATACAAAGGCTGGTTGTTCTTTAGCAGAAAGTATCACAGCTGAGGATGTTCAACAGCTCAAGGAAGAATATCCCAATACTCCTGTAGTCACCTATATCAATTGCTCAGCAGGGGTTAAAGCTGAGACAGATATTTGCTGCACAAGTGCTAATGCCCTAGAAGTTATCGAAAGTATATCTAGCGATACAGTCATTTTTTTGCCAGATGAATATCTAGCACAAAATGTACAAAAAAAGACTAAAAAGAAAATCATCTCTTGGAAGGAGGGCAAATGTATGGTGCATGAATTATATGAAGCAGAAGATATTGCGGCTACTCGCCGTCAGTTTTCTGATTTATTAGTAATTGCACATCCAGAATGTCCTACTGAAGTGACTGAGAACTCTGACTTTTCTGGAAGCACTTCTCAGATGAGTCATTTCATAGAAAATAATGAAAATACGAATATATTACTTCTCACAGAATGTAGCATGGGAGACAATCTTCGTTCGCAATTCCAAAATAGAAACTTTATTTCTACATGCCATACATGCCCTCATATGAAACGGATTACTTTAGAAGGAATTCGCAATGGCTTATTATATGAACGGTATGAAGTTAAAGTTTCTGAAAATATTCGTATACCAGCTCGAAAAGCTATCGATAGCATGCTCTCCGTAGGTAAAAGTAAAAACCGTAATTAGAAACTGAATATATTTATTTACAAATGCCTAGTTAGGAGTTCCTACATAAATGAGAGTACACAACCCTCTTAAAATTAAAAAGTACGTTGCAAACTGAATGCCGTAAAACTATGAAACTCAGAATGTCCAAAAAAAAGAGTGACCACCGTGTTTGTTTGCCAAACGGCTCTAACTCCCGGACCATAGGCCTTATGAAAATCTTTTGTTTGCCATTCTTGCTTAGAAGCAGCCACTCGACCCATATCATAAAATCCAAAAATTTGGAAATCAATAGAACCCAAAATCTCACTCTTGTACACGGTATGTTGCAATTCAAAATTGGCAATTGTAATGATTTTATCAATAAACTGATTGGAAGGGAAGCCACGCACACCCCCCACCCCCCCTAGCCCATCGGCCGTTTCCCTTATATTCCGAACTTTCCCCGCTTCAAAAAAAGGAGCGTCACCTCCAAAAGTTTCCCGTGCCATAAGACGATAGGCAAAAACACTCTCCATATTTATCTTATCCCAAAAAGATGGGAAAAGATTTACATATTGACGCCAAGTCAAAGTAATATTTGAATAAGTATAATCACTACCAAGAATGGTGGTTGCATTCTCATAATGTACATCTGTAAAAATACCAGTATTTGGATTATTTTCTCGCTTACGAGGACGAGAGTCGTAAGCAAAAGCTAAACGCATGTAATTGCTACTCCTTCCTACCTCATCACGAATAGTTTCATAACCCAAAGGTTGTTCGATATCAAGATAGGTAAGTATATTTGTCTCTACATCACTGGGGTCTTTATCCCCATAATAGGAATCAATAAAATAGCGATTTCCTAAAAAACCGAAAAACCATTTAAAGTCACTTTGTCCAAACCAACTTTCAACAGAAGAGACTATGTACGGACTCCTATAATCATAATTATAATAGCGATCTTGGCTATCTTCGATCTGATTTTGCTTAATATCTGTCCGAGCCAAATTAGAACCCACAGGAATAACGGGCCTTTGATCACCTGTCACTCTACGTATTCTGCGTATATCTTGATGATTTCCATAACCATAATAATCAGCTAGAGGATCGCGCCTAACTCCAGAACGTGTAAGAAAGCGCAACCCACCACTGGTAGCGTAATCAAAATAGGCAGCATGATCTGTATAGCCTAAAGAGGAAGTTAGATACTGAGCCCATATTTGATAGCGATAAGGCTCATAATCCTTTTGATAGTAAGTGGCAATCACACGAGCTCCATAAGTAAGACCACGATCATCGTCAAAAGAAACAAGAGGAAGCCCAGTAATAGCCAGTCCCTTTTTTACTTCTGTCTTCTTAGCTTTACTTGGTTTGTTTTTTTTCTGTGCCAGAAGTAAAGAGGAAGACAAAATAAAAAAAAACAATAGAAAATATTTCATCACAAAACACCGCCATTCTTTAGTAAGACAGAATATGTAAAAGTTGTACTGGTATTTACTGGCAACTTTAATGTCATCCCACCTTCAAGATATCCTACGCGTTGCTCTAAAATCAAATTTTGAATAGTAATGGCAGAGGAGCCTTCTGTAGCCGATGTAGCTCCAGATGGAACGGCAAAAGTAAGCACCTGAAGAGGAAGCTCTGGGCTGTGTACATACCGATTTGTCCCACGTGAATAAGATGCTATGTTTACAGAATAATTGCGCATAGTATTCATAGAATAACCTAAAACAAGCTTGATAACCCCACTCCCATCTGTATGAATACGGAAAGTCATGTTATACGGCATCCCACTTCTTTCCCTTGAATCAATGAAAACTTTTTCTGCCTGACTTGTAGTATCTGGGCATCCGGGTTTACCGGGATCATTAGGATCTGCCATAGTCATAGAAATGGTCTTTTTAGTAATACAGGTGGAAATACGTGCCCAACCCCGCCACAGGAAACCCCGTAGAGTAGTATTATTAATTTCGGAGAGTTCAGGTACCTCATCCTGTGCAGAACAAGCTGAGCCGAACAAAAGCACAATCATGGTGATGCTGGTCACCGGGAAAAGAAGCCTTGTAGCCAGCTTATGTAAAAAGGCACAAGACACATGTCCACTGTAGTAGATACCAAATATATAAGCAAATTAAAAATAATTCTTGTTTTACCATACATTCAATAACGCTATGTCTCCCATGGGTATTGGGGTTTATATATTATCCACAGGAACAGAATTGAGTAATGGACACTCCAAAGATACAAATGCACCCCATATAGCCAAGGAACTCAGTCATGAGGGTTTTCATATAGTGGGTATCAGTACAATACCTGATATTCCTGCTTTATTAAAAAAAAATATTCTCCATGTGCTGGAACAGATAGATGTTCAATTAGTGATTATGAGTGGAGGACTTGGGCCTACTCATGATGATCATACTGTAAATGTGATTTCTTCATTATGGAAAAAAGAAATTGTGGAAGAGCCAACCGCCCTAGCTCGTTTGAAAAAACTTTGTGAGCGCGATCCGGAAAAATTTCATATAGAAAAGACACGTACCCAAACGCGCATACCCAAAGGTGCTCTAATCTTCAAAAACAACATAGGCATAGCACCTGGATTTCTCCTGAAGTGGGAAAGAGAAAAAAACACTTGTCTCATGGTTGCTCTACCGGGTGTACCAAGAGAAATGGAAGCGATGTTTTCCTATGAACTTTTTCCTTATTTAAAGAAAAGTTTTTCCAAAGGAGAAATACAAAAACCAAACCGACGGGTTTTTTATTTGTACAATATGGGAGAGTCAAACTTCCAAGCTAGTTTCTTTGGTATTTCACCATCTCCATCTAAAAAACTAAAAAAAAATGTGGAAGCTATTCCCATACTGGAGCCATCTTCCGTACCAAAAGATTTTCAATGGGGAGTTAGTGCCAAAGACGGTAGATTGCGAATTTTTATTGAGTCTCATAACACAACATATATAAAAAAAGCTTTTCAGCTGGCAAAAAAAAACTATACGAAGAATTTTTCAGAAGAAGATGCCCAAGATCTTCTTCATAAAATATGTTTAGAAAAAAAACTAAAGATAGCAATAGCTGAGTCTTGCACTGGAGGTCTAGTCAGTAAGCTTATCACCGATTATCCTAATAGCTCCGCCTACTTCCAAGGAAGTATCATTAGTTATTCTAATGAAGTAAAAATATCTCACCTAGGAGTTCCTAAAAAAATTTTATCAAAAGAAGGGGAAGGGGCCGTGAGCAAAGAATGCGTCCTAGCGATGGCAGAGGGTGTAATTAAAAATATACCTGTAGACTATGCTATGAGTATTAGTGGAATCGCTGGACCGGGTGGAGGGGAAGCAAATAAACCAGTTGGAAGTGTGTTTATTGGGCTAGCCACAAAAAATCAAAAGAAATGTTTTTATAAATTGTATTATCCTTTTAATCGAGCAGATGTAAGAGCTCATTCTGCCCACACCTCTTTATTTTTCTTTTATAAATTTATTTGCGAGCATCTTGCTTTTTAATTTTTATTTATTCCCCTTTCATGGCCTAATAAAGAGTATAGTTTACTCACAGAGTGTAGCGATTTGTCTAATTGTACCCACCTTACTAAGCTTTAAACACAAATCTAAATTACTAGCTGTATTATGCTTACTTATATTTACTTTTTCAATTTTTAGCAATCTTTGGCATGAATCATTTTTGCATGCCATAAATGAACTCAGTTTTTAGTTTCCTATTTTAGTTTTATGGGCTTACTGTTATCTTCTTTTTATCGTGAATAAAATATCTGATTGACAATAAAGAAATTCTATTTCACAGAACGAAAATGATTATCAAATGAAATTAATTTCTTGGAATGTAAATAGTATACGTGCTAATATTAAAAAAGATTTTATTGGTTTTGTTAAAAAAAGTAAACCGGATATACTCTGTTTACAAGAGACACGAGGCTATCCAGAGAATGTTGATGAGCTCTTTCCAAAGTACACCAAATTTTGGAATCATGCTGAAAAAAAAGGATACTCTGGAACAGCCATTTTTGTTAGGGAAAATCTTGTTCCTATAAAGGCATTATATGGAATAGGACAGAAGGTTCACGATACAGAAGGACGTGTGCTCACTCTAGAATATAAAGATTATTATTTAGTTTGCGTATATACTCCCAATTCAGGTGAAGAGCTTCGTCGATTAAAATATCGCATGGAATGGGATAAAGCTTTTCTCAAGTTTTTAAAAAAACTAGAAAAAGCAAAACCGGTGATTTTTTGCGGTGATCTGAATGTAGCCCATAAAGAAATTGATTTAGCACGACCTAAAGCAAACGAAAGAAGTGCTGGTTTTACTCAAGAGGAAAGAGATGGCTTTACTAAGATTATAGAGGGTGATTTTATAGATACTTTCCGTTATTTTTATCCGGAAAAAACGGAAAATTATACTTGGTGGTCGTATCGTATGCGAGCTCGAGATCGCAACGTAGGATGGCGTATAGACTACTTTGGTGTCTCTAAAAAAATGGCACCGAAACTCAAAAAAGCCTTTATCATGGACGATGTAATGGGGTCAGATCATTGTCCCGTGGGACTTGAAATATAACTTCGATAAAACACAAAACTTTCTCTAACGAGTTATTTTACAAAAATAGGGCGGCATAGTATTTGCATCTCTTCTGGATCTATCTCCAATAATTGAAGCTCCCACTCTTCCCCCAGGCGTACATTACGCCCTAATTTTTGAATAAAAGTACTGTAGGGTGGATCATTTAGGACGAGAAATCCTCCCTTTGTCAGGTGATGACTCTCTACAATCACTTCTATCGGGAATTTATTGATTTCTACATATATACAGTTCGGACGTATTCCACTTATAAAACCACTAAAACGTCGCAATCCCTTCTCTATTATATAGCGTATCATTTTTAGTTTACTACTATCTCTCTCTGCATCAATTGCCTTTCTCTCAGATTCGCTATTCGTTATACCCAGCTCCTCTAATTCTCTAAGGGAGTAGATAGGTTTAGATTTTTCTAGTAAAGCAATGAGTACACGATGGGTTACGAGATCAGGATAGCGTCGAATGGGAGAAGTGAAATGGCAATAGGAAGAGAAGCCAAGCCCCCAATGCCCCAAGGGCTCAGGTCCATAAAAGGCTTTCTGGAACGAACGCAAAAGCATCACTTGAAAAATACGCGACAAGTTTTTTGAATTCGGGTGAGCTCTTACCCTATCCAAAGCGGCTCCGATAGATGAGTAGCTGTTATCTTTTAGAGTAATGGGTAAGTTAGAGACTACACAAAAGGCATTGATGGGTTCTAGCTTGGCTATATCTAAAGCTTCATGATTACGATGTAGAGTTGCTTTCTTTTTTTTCTGAAGAAAGGCGGCGACACTTGTATTTGCACTTAACATACACTCTTCAATAAGTATGCTTGATTTGAGACGCTTTTTATAATTTACAGATAGAATTTGTCCGGAAGGACCAAAATGTATCGAAGGTTCAGATAAAACAATGTCTACTCTACCAGATTCTAACCGTTGTTTTCGCTTACTTTTCGCAAGCTTCCATAACCCGGAGAGAAAAGCTGTTTGATAATTCTCATCATTTGTTTCTAGTTCTGCTAGTTTGCTTCCCCAAAAATTAGCCCTAGTGTTGTTGAGTTTTTCTTCTGCATGTGTATATGTAAAACGATGATCTACGCGTATAATGGAGCGATAAAAACTAGCATCGAGTATTTTCCCCTTATCTATATCTATCTTCATTTCAACTGTTACACTCAGACGGTTTTGACCGGCAACTAAAGAACACAATTCATTGGATAAAGAAAAGGGAAGCATCGGTATTACGCTATTTCCTAAATAATAAGACGTACCTCTCTCTTGGGCCTCTTTATCTAGGTCACTCCCTAATGGTACATAATAACTCACATCAGAAATATGAACAAACAAAAGTGCCCGAGTAGGAGAAAGCATTTGTAAGCTTATAGCATCATCAAAATCCTTTGAGTTCACTCCATCAATAGTTATAGTATATAAATTTCGTAAGTCCCTCCTCTTTTTCCAATCCGGAATATTTTCTTTTTGGGGTTCTGCTTTTTGGAAATCTGATTGACTAGTCTGAACGATTTGGTTACCGGAAAACTCCGGATAGTTAGGCTTTAGGTTGTACTTTAGGAATATACGCTCTAGGTCTTTATCTGAAGAAGTACCTTCTTCTATACGGAGGAAATCGGCCTTATAGGCATAATCATTAGCAAGCGAAGAATATTCATGTTCTCCAGTGAGTTTCACAATCACTACAGAATCTTTTTTGAGTTGGGAACAGACTGTGTCCGGAAGTTTTTCTAAAGAAATAGAAACGAAAGGATGAGCCGGAGACATATCTAAAATAGTCCCTAAAATTTTCACAGGCCTTATAGATACAGTTGATTTTCTATCTCTGTTTCTTTTATAAATTACAGCGTCTTCTTTTTTGCTTCGATCCATTGCTCGTATTTTAAGATTTTCGAGTAAACGCACTCGATAGGCATTTCGCCCTCTTTTTATAATACCAAGCATACGCCCCTCAAAGCGACCACGGGAATGGTCTCTTATCGTAAACTGGATCTGATCTCCTACTAATGCACCACTGATATCTCGAGGATGGAAATAAACTTCAGGAACATTCTTGGCCACTCCCGTTATGCTAACAAAACCCGCTCCCCGATGATTTAGAGAAACTCTTCCGGAAAGAGAAAAGGGCTTCTGAGGAAAAATATAATTTCCTTTTTTTTTGACTAGATTGATTTCTTCTAGACTATCTATAAATTCTTTAATTTCATGTTCCCCTATATCAGTAGCATTACGAGAGCGAGAATAGGGACGAGATTTATCAGAGGCAAAGGAACGAGTTTTTTTGGGTCTGGTAGACCTACATAGGAGCTCATGTTTGATTTGTGTATAGGAGATTTTTTTTCCTGCATTTTTGTTCAAAAGACGAAGGCCTTTCGCTATAGGACTATACCTCATCTCTCTCATCGCAAAAAAGTCACACGTCTATTTCTCGTCATAGAAATTCCACCGGGATACTTTGCGTTAGCCGGATCACTTCTTAAATACAAAGGTAAAAGTTTTTTCCAGCTAGAAGCAACAAGCTTGCCTCCATGTTTTAACGCTAGATGATAAAGGTTTTTTGAATGCGGTTGAGGCATTTTAGGAAGCATTTGGATTTCCTTTGCACAACTATTTTCCTCTCTGGGTACATATTGAGCAATCTCTTCTGGTTGATCGGCGTATATACCGTAATGACAATTTGTTTCTTTTTGTTCTTGAAAAAATATATGAGGCACTTGATCGACTATAGGGAATGAAGCAAAGGAGGGATTTTTCGCCATGAAATCTGAAGAAAGTAAAAAACGATCCAAACTAGCTCCATATATTTTCTTTTGTTTACCATCTATCATAAGTATCACTCCAGCAAGCTCTTGGTTTTGACACAAGAGATCATAGCAATAGAAATATAACGACGCCACACCCAGAACGGGTATTTCCCATAACTGCGCTAGATTACGGGAGAAACTTACACCCAAACGCACCCCCGTAAAAGAACCTGGGCCAATGGTACTCACAATCCAGTCTGGTCTTTCAATAGAAACACTAGCACAAAGCTTTTGTATCGTTTCTGGGAGCCATTGGAAGGCGCTTCGAGGGGTCACTATACTATTCTCATAAGAAAATTGACTAGAATAGATGCCGACCAAAATCCAACGATTACTAATATCCAAAACTAAACAAACATCTTTTTCATTCACAAAAATATCCCACAAAAGTATACTATGAAAAACTTGCCGAACGCTTTTCAAGAAAAGCAGAAAAACCTTCTTTCGCATCACTAGCCAAAAAAAGTTTCTCAATACCTTTTTGTTCTTTTTGTAGACCTTCTGCCAAACTTAAATCTAAACCTTCATGAATAACACGGCGAGCAGCTAGTTGCGCACTAACCGAGTTTTTTCCCAATAATTTTCGCAAGAAGTTCTCAGAAAACTCTAAAAAAGACTCTCCAATCTGATCATGTTCTTCATCAAAATAAACATGATTCACAAGACCAATTTCATGAGCGCGCTTAGCTGTAATCTGAGATCCAGAAAGAATCAGTTCCAAAGCAAGACCAGGACCAATCAAACGTGGAAGTCTTTGAGTACCTCCAAAACCGGGATAAATTCCCAAACTCACTTCAGGAAGGGCAAAGAGAGCATTATGGGAAGCCAGACGCATATCACACGCTAAAGCTAATTCCAAACCACCTCCAAAAGCAAAGCCAGATACCGCAGCCACACTAATCAAGTTAGCCTGATTTATAGCAGAAAATACATCTTTTCCTTTCTGGCAAAATTTTGCATTTGTTTCTGGGCTAGCCTCTTTCATTGTGGCGATATCCGCCCCAGCTACAAAGGCACGGTCTCCCATACCATAAAATAAAACACCATGTATTTGCTTGTCAGAGGAAAGATTTTGCACCACAGTATGGATAGCATCCAGCATTTCTTCATTCAAAGCATTTAAGGCACTTGGGCGATCCAAACCCAAAATAGCTATATGATCTTTTTTTTCCAGCTTTACAAAATTCATATTTCAAATCGTTGTGGGGGCGATTTTCCAAAAAAGAAAGCCTTCTCAAGCCATGTTGAGAAAATTTTACTTAGACAAGCAAGAGTTTTCTCAAAAAATTGCTCATCAAAAGGAAAGAAGGCGATTAAAACCACAAAAATAAAGTAATGCGAAGACTCCACGGATATTTTTCAAGCCTTTTTGTGTCAAGCCTATCGATCCCAAGCTCACTTTTTTCTTTTCATTATGAATTCAACTTCTTTTTCTGATCTGCGTAATTGCCTTATTCAGCTCAAGGAAGAGGCTGGTCTAGTGGCTCTAAAAACAGGTACCGAAATTGAGGATATGGGCTTTGAAGAAATTGCCTATCTACGAAAGCTAAGCAGAAATATCATCCCACTTTATGTTAAGATAGGGGGGGCTGAGGCCCGCAATGATATACGATCCCTGTCGGAACTAAAAGTAGATGCCCTAATTGCTCCCATGATTGAATCACCCTATGCTCTCCAAAAATTCTTTATAAGCTTACGGGAGGTCTTAAATCCAAACGACTACAAAAGGATACAAAAAGCTATCAATATAGAAACAATTACGGCTGTGGAAAAACTAGAAGAAATATTACAACTTCCAGAGGCTGGAGAACTAGATCAAATCACAGCCGCACGCACGGATTTGTCGGGCTCCATGGCTGCTTTTATAAATTCCACGCACCTCATGAATAAAAATAACGAAAACAAAAATATAAAAATTAGTTTTTCTCCAAATGACGACGCTGTCCTTACAAATTGTAAACTCATTGTAAGTGAGGCACAAAAGCATAAAATACGCACATCCGTAGGAGGAAAAATTGAACCCGCCAGTCTAGAAGCTATACTCACTTATATCAAACCCGATCTTTTAAATAGTCGCCACATGGTACTTTCCACTCAAGTTTTGGCCGAGGGCTTTCCAGAAAATTCCCATAGTTTACTCATTCAAAATTTACAATTTGAATGTTTTCTCTATTCTAACTTAGCGCAAGTTTTTCCTATGAAAAAAACCTACTATAGCCAACGGGGTCGGATACTCCAAGAAAGAATACTAACTCCTCTGTTTTCTTTGCAGAAAAAGTAAACTTTTCATTTCTTCTAAAATAGAGTTGTTGCAAAAATAGTCATAGAGCTCATAATCCAAGAATCTGTTTGTAAACTCTCTTCACCCAAAAAAACTAGAAATTGGGAACTTCCACATAAAATAAAATTCAAGAATCAGCTGTCAAGAATCAGCTGTAAGGATAAGATATACTCTGAAATTGGGCTTCCCCAACAACTCTATTTTGCTTTTACAGTATATTTATAGTATAGGTTATTAGCTGTACGTATAGATAGCAAGAGTGGCTGTCAGAACAAAAATCAGACCCTTCCTTAGGCTTCCTTAGGCTTATTTTGAGCAACGGTTCTGTCCAAGGCTTCTATGTTATAAAACCCATGTCCTCTTCCTCCATAACTTAAAGTGGACTGCCCACTCTTTGGAGGGAAGGTCAGTTTCTGATGTGAAGCCTTATCTTTTTCGCGCCCTTAAATATCGGTAGCTTTGCTTCAGCAAAGCTTACCAAGAGAACAACGCTACCAACGTAAAGCTGACCTTCCACCGCAAATCTTCCCACGAAGCCTCCCCAACCTCGCTTATTTCCCACGTGGAAGCCTTGCTTTTTTCGCGCGCTTAAAATCGTAGGATTTGCTTCAGCAAATCTTTCTTTCATAGCAAAGCTGACCTTCCAACAGCAAATCTCTCTTCCACCGCAAAACTTCCCACAGAATGTTATCTTCCCAAAATTAGTTTGACGTACGCCCTGCCTAATTTGAAGTGGGGTCACTTCTGCCTTGGAACGGGTGCGCAATCGAGTGCGTAATTGAGATAGAAGCTGAAGCGTAAAAAAAGAGGTCAATAACATGAAAACTATCGGAACCAACATAACTAAACGTATCCTATCCCCTGTCACGCGGGGCTGTAAACAAAACGTAACTCCGTCCTTATTCGCGATTCCAATACTATCTATTTTACTTTATTCTGCTTGTAGTTCTGGTGCCCCAGCGGGAGCAAATACAAAAACAGGCCAATCGGGTCCCATCACTATCAAAGATTACGACGATTTAAAAGACATCAAAAAGAACGGCCTGGATAAAGACTACCGCTTGGGCAATGACATTGACGCAAGCGCGAGCCAAAGCGAGGGTGCCTCTGGTTGCGTCGCCTATACCGGTAGCAGCGGGTCTGCACCCACTTGTGCGGGCTTTAAACCCATAGGGAACTCTGCGGATAAATTTACAGGTAGTTTTGATGGGGATGGCCATAAAATTACGAATCTCCATATTAATTCTGATGCTGATAACGTAGGTATGTTTGGTAGTACCGTTGGTGCTAAGATTGAGGACGTTGAGTTAGAGGACGTTCACATAAATAGTCGTAATACCACTGCTTCCAGCTCTGTAGCCGGCCTGGTGGGTGATATGGGTGGGTCTGGTAGTGTGAGTAACAGCTCTGTCACGGGTAGTAGTACTGTGAAATGTAAGAAGTGTAGTGATAGTTCTGCTACAGGTGGCCTGGTAGGTCGTGTACGTGGGTCTGGTAGAGTGAGTAAGAGCAGTGCCTTGGTGATTATGACTATTTATGTGGTTTATACTAAGCCAGGCCCTAATAGTTATAGTGCAGGTAATAGTTATGGTTATGTAGGTGGCTTGGTGGGTGAGATTTCTGGTAGTGGTAGTGTAAGCGACAGCGATGCCGCTAGTACTGTGACTGTGAAAGGTGATGGTAGTTCTGTTGCAGGCGGCCTGGTGGGAAGTAGTGATGGTAGTGTAAGCGGTAGCTATGCCAGTAGTACTGTGACTGTGGACATGAAAGGTAGTGCTAGTTCTGCTGCAGGCGGCCTGGTGGGAAGTAGTGATGGTAGTGTAAGCGACAGCTATGCCGGTAGTACTGTGACTGTGAAAGGTAGGGCTAGTGGTAGTTCTGCTACAGGCGGCCTGGTGGGTCGTGTGGGCGAGTCTGGTAGTGTGAGTAAGAGCTCTGTCACGAGTGATGGTAAAGTGAAGGTGACAACAGCTAGTGGTAGCTCTGCTACAGGCGGTCTGGTGGGAAGTAGTGATGGTAGTATAAGCGGCAGCTATGCCAAGGGTGGGGTTGGGTGCTAGTAATGGTCATGCAGGCGGCCTGGTGGGTCGCGTGGATGGTGGTAGCGTGAGTGATAGCCATGCTACGGCTACTGTGACTGCTGTGACTGGTAGTGGTTCTAGTCTCAGCATTGGCGGCCTGTTTGGTAGGCTTGATGGTGGAGCTAGTGTAGCTGGAACAAATTACTTTACGGCTGGATCTGGTCCTTCTAATGACATTGGTTCTGGTACTTGTCCGATAGGCGCGTGTGCGTCGAAAACTGAAGCGGATATAGAGGACTCAGCTTTGGGCAGAGGCATTGCGGGAGTAAAACTTTCTAAACCCTCCATTAACGCGATACTAGCGTCTCCCTCAGGCGATTATACGGTGAGTTGGCCAAATGTGCCCCATGCCGATAGCTACGATTGGCAAGAGGCTTATTCTTTCTCTGGCGGCTTTTTCTCTGCTTGGAGTACGGCAACCAAAACGAGCATTTCTCAGGCGAGTGTCACCTCGCAACCCTCCGGTTCTACTTTTCGCTATCGTGTGCGAGCCTGTAAAGAGGCCATTAGCTCCCAGACAGTGAGGGATTGTGGAGACTATTCCTCTCCTCAGTCCGTTAATATTGGTGCTCTAGATCAAGTAAGCGGTCTGTCTATAAATGAAGCGAGTGGCGTGTCTTCGGATGCGTCCTACATGGTTTCATGGAGTGCCGTTACTGGTGCAAGTCAGTATGAAATCACAGAAAGCATAGACAATGTTGCCCAAACTCCAGTGAAAGTGAGCCAAGCAAGCCAAAGCTACACAGGCAAAGCATATGGGAAGACCTACTCCTACACGGTCAAGGCCTGTGCTGGTAGCAATTGTGGTCTTGCCTCTAGCTCCGTGTCCGTGGAAGTAAAGCTTTCTTCACCCTCTATCGACACGATAGCAGCGTCTCCCTCAGGCAATTATACAGTGGAGTGGCCAAATGTGCCCCATGCCGATAGCTACGATTGGCAAGAGGCTTCTTCTTCCTCCTCTGGAGGCTCTTCCTCTGCTTGGGGCGTGGCGAGTTCGACAGCGATCGGTGTCAATAGTTTCCAGCAAGTCGGGAAGTCGTCTGGTTCTACTTTTCGCTATCGCGTACGAGCCTGTAAAGATGCTATTAGTAGCTCCCAGACAGTGAGGGCTTGTGGAGAGTATTCCTCTCCTCAGTCCGTTAGTATTGGTACTATAGGTCAGGTAAGCAATCTATCTACAGATGAAGCAAGTGGCGTGTCTTCGGATGCCTCCTATACGATTTCATGGGGTGCTGTTACTGGTGCAAGTGAGTATGAAATCACAGAAAGCATAGGCGGTGGAGCCCAAACTTCGGTGAAAGTGAGCCAAGCAAGCCAAAACTACACAGGCAAAGTATATGGGAAGACCTACTCCTACACGGTCAAGGCCTGTGCTGGCAGCAATTGTGGTCTTGCCTCTAGCTCCGTGTCTATGGAAGTAAAACTTTCTGCACCCTCTATCGACACGATAACAGCGTCTCCCTCAGGCAATTATACGGTGAGTTGGCCAAGTGTATCTCATGCCGATAGCTACGATTGGCAAGAGGCTTCTTCTTCTGGAGCCTCTTTCTCTGCTTGGAGTACGGCGACCCAAACGAGTAATTCTTCGATAAGTTTCACCTCGAAACCCTCTGGTTCTACTTTTCGCTACCGTGTGCGAGCCTGTAAAGATGCTATTAGTAGCTCCCAGGCAGTGAGGGATTGTGGGGAGTATTCCTCTCCTCAGTCCGTTAGTATTGGTACTATAGGTCAGGTAAGCGGCCTATCTACAGATGAAGCAAGTGGCGTGTCTTCGGATGCGTCCTATACGATTTCATGGGGTGCTGTTGCTGATGCAAGTGAGTATGAAATCACAGAAAGCATAGGTGGTGGAGCCCAAACTTCGGTGAAAGTGAGCCAAACAAGGCAACGTCACACAGGCAAAGCATATGGGAAGACCTACTCCTACACGGTCAAGGCCTGTGCTGGCAGCAATTGTGGTCTTGCCTCTAGCTCCGTGTCTGTGGAAGTAAAACTTTCTGCACCCTCTATCATCAGCCCGATAACAGCGTCTCCCTCAGGCAATTATACGGTGAGTTGGCCAAATGTATCCCATGCCGATAGCTACGATTGGCAAGAGGCTTCTTCTTCCTCTGGAGCCTCTTTCTCTGCTTGGGGCGTGGCGAGTTCGACAGCGATCGGTGTCAATAGTTTCCAGCAAGTCGGGAAGTCGTCTGGTTCTACTTTTCGCTATCGCGTACGAGCCTGTAAAGATGCCACTGGCTCTCAGACAGCGAGGGCTTGTGGAGGGTATTCCGCTTTTCGGGACGTTAGTATAGGTACTATAGGCCGGGTAAGCGGTCTGTCTACAGATGAAGCAAGTGGCGTGTCTTCGGATGCCTCCTATACGATTTCATGGGGTGCTGTTACTGGTGCAAGTGAGTATGAAATCACAGAAAGCATAGATGGTGTTGCCCAAACTCCAGTGAAAGTGAGCCAAGCAAGCCAAAACTACACGGGCAAAGTATATGGGAAGACCTACTCCTACACGGTCAGGGCCTGTGCTGGCAGCAACTGTGGCCTTACCTCTAACTCCGTGTCTGTGGAAGTAAAGCTTTCTGCACCCTCTATCGACACGATAACAGCGTCTCCATCAGGCAATTATACGGTGAGTTGGCAAGGTGTGACCCATGCCGATAGCTACGATTGGCAAGAGGCTTCTTCTTCTGGAGCCTCTTTCTCTGCTTGGAGTACGGCGGCCCAATTGAGTAATTCTTCGATAAGTTTCACCTCGAAACCCTCCGGTTCTACTTTTCGCTATCGCGTGCGAGCCTGTAAAGATGCTATTAGTAGCTCCCAGACAGTGAGGGCTTGTGGAGACTATTCCGTTCCTCGGTCCGTTAGTATTGGTACTATAGGTCAGGTAAGCGGCCTATCTACAGATGAAGCAAATGGCGTGTCTTCGGATGCGTCCTATACGATTTCATGGAATGCCGTTACTGGTGCAAGTGAGTATGAAATCACAGAAAGCATAGGCAGAGTTGCCCAAACCCCGGTGAAAGTGAGCCAAGCAAGCCAAGGCTACACGGGCAAAGCATATGGGAAGACCTACTCCTACATGGTCAAGGCCTGTGCTGGCAGCAATTGTGGTCTTGCTTCTAGCTCCGTGTCCGTGGAAGTAAAACTTTCTGCACCCTCTATCATCAGCCCGATAACAGCGTCTCCCTCAGGCAATTATACGGTGAGTTGGCCAGATGTATCCCATGCCGATAGCTACGATTGGCAAGAGGCTTCTTCTTCTTGGGGTACGGCGACGACCAAAACGAGTACTTCTTCGATAAGTTTCACCTCGAAACCCTCCGGTTCTACTTTTCGCTATCGCGTGCGAGCCTGTAAAGATGCCACTGGCTCCCAGGCAGTTAGGGCTTGTGGAGACTATTCCTCTCCTCAGTCCGTTAGTATAGGTACTATAGGTCAGGTAAGCGGCCTGTCCACAGATGAAACAAGTGGCGTGTCTTCGGATGCCTCCTATACGATTTCATGGGGTGCCGTTACTGGTGCAAGTCAGTATGAAATCACAGAAAGCATAGGCGGTGTTGCCCAAGCTCCGGTGAAAGTGAGCCAAACAAGGCAACGTCACACAGGCAAAGTATATGGGAAGACCTACTCCTACACGGTCAAGGCCTGTGCTGGCAGCAATTGTGGCCTTACCTCTAGCTCCGTATCCGTGGAAGTAAAACTTTCTGCACCCTCTATCGTCAGCCCGATAACCGCGTCTCCCTCAGGCAGTTATACGGTGAGTTGGCAAGGTGTGACCCATGCCGATAGCTACGATTGGCAAGAGGCTTCTGGTGGTTGGGGTAGGGCAACGACCAAAACGAGTACTTCTTCGATAAGTTTCACCTCGAAACCCTCTGGTTCTACTTTTCGCTATCGCGTGCGAGCCTGTAAAGATGCCAGTAGCTCCCAGACAGTGAGGGCTTGTGGAGACTATTCCTCTCCTCAGTCCGTTAGTATTGGTACTATAGGTCAGGTAAGCGGCCTATCTACAGATGAAGTAAGTGGCGTGTCTTCGGATGCCTCCTATACGATTTCATGGGGTGCCGTTACTGGTGCAAGTCAGTATGAAATCACAGAAAGCATAGCTGGTGGAGCCCAAACTTCGGTGAAAGTGAGCCAAGCAAGCCAAAACTACACGGGCAAAGCATATGGGAAGAGCTACTCCTACACGGTCAAGGCCTGTGCTGGCAGCAATTGTGGCCTTGCCTCTAGCTCCGTGTCCGTGGAAGTAAAGCTTTCTGTACCCTCTATCGTCAGCCCGATAACAGCGTCTCCCTCAGGCAGTTATACGGTGAGTTGGCCAGATGTGACCCATGCCGATAGCTACGATTGGCAAGAGGCTTCTTCTTCTGGAGCCTCTTTCTCTGCTTGGAGTACGGCGGCCCAATTGAGTAATTCTTCGATAAGTGTCACCTCGAAACCCTCTGGTTCTACTTTTCGCTATCGCGTGCGAGCCTGTAAAGATGCCAGTAGCTCCCAGGCAGTTAGGGCTTGTGGAGACTATTCCACTTCTCGGTCCGTTAGTATTGGCACTATAGGTCAGGTAAGCAATCTATCTACAGATGAAGCAAGTGGCGTGTCTTCGGATGCGACCTATACGATTTCATGGGGTGCTGTTACTGGTGCAAGTCAGTATGAAATCACAGAAAGCATAGGCGGTGTTACCCAAGCTCCGGTGAAAGTGAGCCAAGCAAGCCAAAGCTACACGGGCAAAGCATATGGGAAGAGCTACTCCTACACGGTCAAGGCCTGTGCTGGCAGCAATTGTGGCCTTGCCTCTAGCTCCGTGTCCGTGGAAGTAAAGCTTTCTGTACCCTCTATCAATAGGATAGCAGCGTCTCCCTCGGGCAATTATACGGTAAGTTGGCCAGATGTGACCCATGCCGATAGCTACGATTGGCAAGAGGCTTCTTCCTCTGGTGGAGGCTCTTTCTCTGCTTGGGGAGTGGCGACTTCGACAGCGGTCGGTGTCAATAGTTTCCAGCAAGTCGGGAAGTCGTCTGGTTCTACTTTTCGCTATCGCGTGCGAGCCTGTAAAGATGCTATTAGTAGCTCTCAGACAGCTAGGGCTTGTGGAGACTATTCCTCTCCTCAGTCCGTTAGTATAGGTACTATAGGTCAGGTAAGCGGTCTATCTACAGATGAAGCAAGTGGCGTGTCTTCGGATGCGTCCTATACGATTTCATGGGGTGCTGTTGCTGGTGCAAGTCAGTATGAAATCACAGAAAGCATAGATGGTGTTGTCCAAACTCCAGCGGAAATTATCCTTATGCGAGGGGGGTACGCGGTACCACCAGGTGGTCATGCCCAATCTCCGGCGGAAATTATTAGTCAAGGAATCCGTAAAAACTACACGGGCAAAGCATATGGGAAGACCTACTCCTACACAGTCAAGGCCTGTGCTGGTAGCAATTGTGGCCTTACCTCTAGCTCCGTATCCGTGGAAGTAAAGCTTTCTGCACCCTCTATCGTCAGCCCGATAACAGCGTCTCCCTCAGGCAATTATACGGTGAGTTGGCAAGGTGTGACTCATGCCGATAGCTACGATTGGCAAGAGGCTTCTTCCTCTGGAGCCTCTTTCTCTGCTTGGAGTACGGCGACGACCAAAACGAGTAATTCCCAATCGGGTGTTTCTTCGATAAGTGTCACCTCGAAACCCTCCGGTTCTACTTTTCGCTATCGCGTGCGAGCCTGTAAAGATGCCAGTAGCTCCCAGGCAGTTAGGGCTTGTGGAGACTATTCCGCTTCTGAGTCCGTTGGGATTGGTACTATAGGTCAGGTAAGCGGCCTATCTACAGATGAAGCGAGTGGTGTGTCTTCGGATGCGTCCTATACGATTTCATGGAATGCCGTTGCTGGTGCAAGTCAGTATGAAATCACAGAAAGCATAGGTGGTGGAGCCCAAACTTCGGTGAAAGTGAGCCAAACAAGGCAACGTCACACAGGCAAAGCATATGGGAAGACCTACTCCTACACAGTCAAGGCCTGTGCTGGTAGCAACTGTGGCCTTGCCTCTAGCTCCGTGTCGGTAGTTGTGATAGTTGTACCCTCTATCAGCCCGATAACCGCGTCTCCCTCAGGTAATTATACGGTGAGTTGGCCAAGTGTAGCCCATGCCGATAGCTACGATTGGCAAGAGGCTTCTTCTTCTGGTGGTTCTTTCTCTGCTTGGAGTACGGCAACTAAAACGAGTAATTCCCAATCGGGTGTTTCTTCGTTAAGTGTCACCTCGAAAGCCTCTGGTTCTACTTTTCGTTATCGCGTGCGAGCCTGTAAAGATACTATTAGTGGCTCCCAGACAGTGAGGGCTTGTGGAGACTATTCCTCTCCTCAGTCCGTTAGTATTGGTACTATAGGTCAGGTAAGCGGCCTATCTACAGATGAAGCAAGTGGCGTGTCTTCGGATGCCTCCTATACGATTTCATGGAATGCCGTTACTGGTGCAAGTCAGTATGAAATCACAGAAAGCATAGGCGGTGGAGCCCAAACTTCGGTGAAAGTGAGCCAAGCAAGCCAAAACTACACGGGCAAAGTATATGGGAAGACCTACTCCTACACGGTCAAGGCCTGTGCTGGCAGCAATTGTAGCCTTGCCTCTAGCTCCGTGTCTGTGGAAGTAAAACTTTCTGCACCCTCTATCATCAGCCCGATAACAGCGTCTCCCTCAGGCAATTATACGGTGAGTTGGCCAAGTGTGACCCATGCCGATAGCTACGATTGGCAAGAGGCTTCTTCTTCTGGTGGTTCTTTCTCTGCTTGGAGTACGGCAACTAAAACGAGTAATTCCCAATCGGGTGTTTCTTCGATAAGTTTCACCTCGAAACCTTCCGGTTCTACTTTTCGCTATCGCGTGCGAGCCTGTAAAGATGCTATTAGTAGCTCCCAGACAGCTAGGGCTTGTGGAGACTATTCCTCTCCTCAGTCCGTTAGTATTGGTACTATAGGTCAGGTAAGCAATCTATCTACAGATGAAGCGAGTGGCGTGTCTTCGGATGCGTCCTATACGATTTCATGGAGTGCCGTTGCTGGTGCAAGTCAGTATGAAATCACAGAAAGCATAGGTGGTGGAGCCCAAACTTCGGTGAAAGTGAGCCAAACAAGGCAACGTCACACAGGCAAAGCATATGGGAAGACCTACTCCTACACGGTCAAGGCCTGTGCTGGCAGCAATTGTGGCCTTGCCTCTAGCTCCGTGTCGGTAGTTGTGATAGTTGTACCCTCTATCGACACGATAACAGCGTCTCCCTCAGGTAATTATACGGTGAGTTGGCAAGGTGTGACCCATGCCGATAGCTACGATTGGCAAGAGGCTTCTGGTGGTTGGGGTACGGCGACGACCAAAACGAGTAATTCTTCGATAAGTGTCACCTCGAAACCCTCCGGTTCTACTTTTCGCTATCGCGTGCGAGCCTGTAAAGATGCCAGTAGCTCCCAGGCAGTTAGGGCTTGTGGAGACTATTCCTCTCCTCAGTCCGTTAGTATAGGTACTATAGGTCAGGTAAGCGGCCTGTCCACAGATGAAACAAGTGGCGTGTCTTCGGATGCCTCCTATACGATTTCATGGGGTGCCGTTACTGGTGCAAGTCAGTATGAAATCACAGAAAGCATAGGCGGTGTTGCCCAAGCTCCGGTGAAAGTGAGCCAAACAAGGCAACGTCACACAGGCAAAGTATATGGGAAGACCTACTCCTACACGGTCAAGGCCTGTGCTGGCAGCAATTGTGGCCTTACCTCTAGCTCCGTATCCGTGGAAGTAAAACTTTCTGCACCCTCTATCGTCAGCCCGATAACCGCGTCTCCCTCAGGCAGTTATACGGTGAGTTGGCAAGGTGTGACCCATGCCGATAGCTACGATTGGCAAGAGGCTTCTGGTGGTTGGGGTAGGGCAACGACCAAAACGAGTACTTCTTCGATAAGTTTCACCTCGAAACCCTCTGGTTCTACTTTTCGCTATCGCGTGCGAGCCTGTAAAGATGCCAGTAGCTCCCAGACAGTGAGGGCTTGTGGAGACTATTCCTCTCCTCAGTCCGTTAGTATTGGTACTATAGGTCAGGTAAGCGGCCTGTCCACAGATGAAGTAAGTGGCGTATCTTCGGATGCGTCCTATACGATTTCATGGGGTGCCGTTACTGGTGCAAGTCAGTATGAAATCACAGAAAGCATAGGTGGTGGAGCCCAAACTTCGGTGAAAGTGAGCCAAACAAGGCAACGTCACACAGGCAAAGTATATGGGAAGACCTACTCCTACACGGTCAGGGCCTGTGCTGGCAGCAATTGTGGCCTTACCTCTAGCTCCGTGTCTGTGGAAGTAAAGCTTTCTGCACCCTCTATCGTCAGCCCGATAACAGCGTCTCCCTCAGGCAGTTATACGGTGAGTTGGCCAAGTGTGACCCATGCCGATAGCTACGATTGGCAAGAGGCTTCTTCTTCTGGAGCCTCTTTCTCTGCTTGGGGTAGGGCAACGACCAAAACGAGTACTTCTTCGATAAGTTTCACCTCGAAACCCTCCGGTTCTACTTTTCGCTATCGCGTGCGAGCCTGTAAAGATGCCAGTAGCTCCCAGGCAGTTAGGGCTTGTGGAGACTATTCCTCTCCTCAGTCCGTTAGTATAGGTACTATAGGTCAGGTAAGCGGCCTGTCCACAGATGAAGTAAGTGGCGTGTCTTCGGATGCGACCTACACGATTTCATGGAATGCCGTTACTGGTGCAAGTCAGTATGAAATCACAGAAAGCATAGGCGGTGTTGCCCAAGCTCCGGTGAAAGTGAGCCGAACAAGCCAACGTCACACGGGCAAAGCATATGGGAAGACCTACTCCTACGCAGTCAAGGCCTGTGCTGGCAACAATTGTGGCGTTGCCTCTAGCTCTGTGTCCGTAGATGTGAGATTAGCTGTAGCGCAAAATTTAGGCACAAGCCGTGCTACCCCAAGCGATGGAAACTATACGATTAGCTGGAATGCCGTGAGCGGTTCTGCTGGTGGCTATGTTCTACAAGAAAGTATTGATATTGGAAATGGTACAAACTGGACGGCTGTAGTGTTGGCAAGGGATAATGCCACGAGCCATGACTTTGCGAATAGAGAAGGAGAAACGAACTATAAATATCGAGTTCGTGCCTGCGTGACCACCGGTTGTGCAGCGGGAACTAGCGAGAGTTCCCCTTGGGCGACTAGTCCAGACGATTTTGTGCAGGTGGCATACCCAGCCATTACGGCCATAGCCCTCAGTGAGACCACAGACATCGATGGTGCATATAGCTTCACTTGGAATAAATTGGGAAATGCCAGTAAATACCAAATACGAAAAAGATCTCTCGCAACGCCCTTGGCTACTGAAAGCACAAGGGATCGCTACCAAGCCCAACAAGCCTCAGCACCCCAAAGGTTAAGCCAGTCCGGGCAGTTGGGTCATCGTAGCTACGGCTATAAAATACGGGCGTGCAATAGTCAGAATATCTGTACATCCAACTGGTCCCGTGAAGTGACGGTGGAGGTCACCCTGCCCGTCGTTAGCGGCTTACGAAGCGACGAAAATACGTCTTATGATCGCAAATATAGGGTGAGTTGGAATCGCATTGCCCGGGATGCAGGCAATCGCTATGGCACGAACAATGCAAATGTAAAGTACAAATTGGAAGAAAAGACAGGGGCGTCTTTAGCATGGACATCTTTTTACAACGGCTCGCAGAGTTCCAAACTCATCACAAAAAGTGCCCTATCCACATACTCATACCGCGTGAGTAGCTGTAGTAGCGTGGGCTGTGGTCCCAGTACGGCTGGAAGCGCCCATGTGAGCGTGAATGTCCTGGGCCTTTTGGCGCCGGCACTCAGCTCTGTGCATAGCCCCGTTTATATAGGAAGCGGAAGCGGTAGCAGCCTGAGTGATGGTGCCGAGCTAACTTGGAATAGTGTCGTAGGGGCGACTCAGTACAAGATTGAAACGGCCCGCCCCGCATCGTCCATGTTCACTAGCCCTACATGGCGAGCCCTAGCCACGCAAGCCCAGTCTTCATATAGCATAGCTCCTCAGGCGGCTGGTGGGCATCTCTATAGGGTGACGGCCTGTGTCACGGCCACTTGCTCAGCGAATTTGGCATCGCCCTCTAGCCCCCCCGTGACTATAGTCACCCATGACCTCACTCCACCAGCTCTAGCCTCTGATGAGGCCACATCCAACGATGGCTCATACACCATCACTTGGCCAGCCGTGACAGGGGCCACTCGCTATGTCTTAGAAGAGAGTAGCGACGCAGGCACCACTTGGGCATCCATTGGTAATGGTACATCACCAGTGGTCCCCAGTACAAAGACCGCCAGTACTAGTTACAGCTACCGCTTGACGGCGCATGGCATGCGAAATGTCTCCCTGACTGGCTCCACCCTCTCCGTAGCCGTGGTCTTGAATTGTGCAATAGGAACGGGTGTCACATGGACCTCGACATCGGGTTCTAGTCCCAATACTTGCGAGGCAAGCACAACGGCCGCCATGGCTTTAGGAAGCACGGTGAAACTCGAAGATACAAGTAGTACCTTTAGGGGTAGTGCCACCTTCACCTGTACAGGTGGTGCGCTGGTGCTGGCTTCTTCTGCAAGTGCCGAATGTGGTACTCAGGGTGAAGTGGCCAGTTACCCCATCATCATCACCACCTATACCCAACTCAAAACCGTCAAAAACGGCCTAGCTAAACACTACCGCTTGGGCAATGACATCGACGCCAGCCCCAGCCGGAGCGAGGGCGCCTCTAATTGCGTCGCCTACAACGGCAGCAACGGGGCTACAGCCACCTGCACCGGCTTTGCGCCCATTGGGAATGATACGACTCAGTTTGCCGGTAGCTTCGATGGAGCCAGCCATAAAATCACCAGCCTCTACATCAAGCGTTCAACTACTGATGACGTAGGCTTGTTTGGCTATACCGCCACTAGTGCTGAGATTGAGAATATAGGCGTGACAGATGCCTATATAGTGGGTAGTAGTGATGTCGGCGGGCTCATCGGTCAGTCTGCTGGTTCTGTAAGCAACTCCTATGCCACGGGAACTGTGACGGGGACGTGGTATAATATCGGCGGGCTCATCGGGCGTTCTCGTAGTTCTGCAAGGAACTCCTATGCCACGGGAACTGTGATGGGGGTGGGGCATGTCGGTGGGCTCATCGGGGTTGCTGATGGTTCTGTAAGCAACTCCTATGCCACGGGAGCTGTGACGGGAACGGGGACAAGGGATGGTTTTGGCGGGCTCATCGGTCGGGCTGATGACTCTGTAAGCAACTCCTATGCCACGGGAGCTGTGACAGGGACGGGGGGGAATAGTGTCGGCGGGCTCATTGGGTACTTTAATGGTTTTGTAACCGGAAAGAATTACTTTGTGGATGGCTCTGGCACCGATGGCATTGGCAGTGGTAATACGTGTTCGGGCACTTGTACACGCAAAACAGCCGCCGAAATTGTGGCCCTCCCCTCCACTTCGGGCTGGACGGTCAGCACTAGCGGAAGCATGGGAACCGTGGGAAACTGGAACTTTGGTACAACGACTCAGTTGCCCGCCGTGTTATATAGCGGCACCAGCTGTGAGACCATCTCTGGTACGAATAACATCAACAGTAATGAGGGCGATGCAAAAATACCCGATTGCGGGGATTTGCTACCGGGACAGCGCGCCGTGATGGGAGATAGTAAGGCGAACCCCATCATCATTACAACTTATGCCCAACTCAAAACCATCAAGAACGGCCTAGCTAAACACTATCGCTTGGGCAATGACATTGACGCCAGCCCCAGCCGGAGCGAGGGTGCCTCTAATTGCGTCGCCTATACCGGTAGCAATGGGGCTACAGCCACTTGTACGGGCTTTGAACCCATAGGGAATAACACGACTCAGTTTGCCGGTAGCTTCGATGGAGACGGCCATAAAATCACCAACCTCTACATCAAGCGTTCAATTACTGATAACGTAGGCTTGTTTGGCTATACCGGCAGTAATGCTGAGATTAAGGATCTAGGTGTGACAGATGCCTATATAGTGGGTGATGGATTTGTCGGCGGGCTCGGGGGGGTATCTTATGGTTCTGTAAGCAACTCCTATGCCACGGGAGCTGTGACGGGGACGAGTGGTAATGTCGGCGGGCTCATTGGTTATTCTGATGGTACTGTAAGCAACTCCTATGCCACGGGAGCTGTGACGGGTAGGAATTCTGTTGGCGGGCTCATCGGTTATTCCATATCTGGTAGTTCTGTAAGCAACTCCTATGCTACGGGAGATGTGACGGGTACGGGGAATGGTGTCGGCGGGCTCATCGGTGGAACCTCTGGTTTGGGTAGTTCTGTAAGTAACTCCTATGCTACGGGAGATGTGACGGGTACGGGGGGGAATGATGTAGGCGGGCTCATCGGTACTGCTTATACTAGTTCTGTAAGCAACTCCTATGCCATGGGAACGGTGAGAGGGACGGGTAATAAAGTTGGCGGGCTCATCGGTTGGGCTGATGGTTCTGTAATAACCGGAAAGAACTACTTTGTGGATGCCTCTGGCGGCACCAATGGCCTTGGCAGTGGTACTTGTTCGGGCACTTGTACACGCCAAACAGCCGCCGAAATAGCGGCCCTCACCGCCACCGCTTCCGGCTGGACGACCGGAAGCACGGGAAACTGGAACTTTGGTACAACGACCCAGTTGCCCGCCGTGTTATATAGTTAAGCTTGAAAAAGGCACTATATTAAGAAAATGCCATAACCCATATTTCCTTTTTTAAGGAAATATTAGTCAGATATTGCGGAATAAATTTAAGCCAAGAAAAAGCTTTTAGCAATTTTCTCATATTAAAGCCAGCACCTAGTAAAACCGCATACATCTTATCACCTTCTTGCGTTAAGAGGTGATTTCGTCGTACACCTCCATCATTCTTCATGTGACCAATGATGGGTTCAATAGCGGCTCTTCTTTTCATCCACTTGCGTAAACTACGTTTCATTTTTTTCTTCCTCTTTGCGCCAACAATGTGAACTGTTATCCCATCTTTAACTTTCGCTCCTCTATAACCTCTATCCACAAAAACTTCTTTTACACTTAATGAATTGGGTAAAAACCTTTCTACCTGTTCTATGGCCGATGGTAATGTATGCCCATCAAAAGGATTACCATGTTTTGCCATCGCGCCTAAAACAAAGTTACCTTGACTACTTGTCACGTAACTTGCCTTACATCCAAATTCATACTTCTTATGCGTTTTTCCTTTAGAGATACATTCTACTTCCGGTGCATGTAAACTATAAACTTTGTTTTTGCTATCCTTGGTTTGATCGTAAAGACGGTGAAGAAGACACAAAGAAGATTCATAATTTTTATGTAAGTCTATAGAATGTAATTTACGCTCTACATCCCGTAAAACACGGCCAAAATAGGTTTTTAAGCTCTTTTGCTCACGCCTTGCAAGTCTGTATTTACGTCCTCTAAAATATCGGTTCTGCATTAATAATGACTTTTTAGATAAACGAGAATAACTTTGGCGAAGACGAATATTATTTCTCTTAGCCAGTTCTGATAAATATTGTAAAGCTTTAAAATATAGTTTACCATCTGTTGGATATGTAATGGCCTTTTCCTGAACTGTTGTATCTACATTTACTTTTTGGACATGATGTCTACGCAGTAATTTATTAGAAAGAGCACAACGAATTGTTTCTTCTAAAAGCTTTTCCATCCCTTTAGATTTTATACGCTTACGCCATCTGCTTAATGTGCTATGATCACAAGGAGCTTCCTGCTGGAATTCTTGGTATCCGCAAAAGTGTTGCCAATAGACATTTTGAACCCATTTATCTAAAACACTTTCATCACTTTCATTAAATGTGGCTTTTAAGTAATGCAGTCCTACCATCAAGCGGGTTAACTTGGCTGGACGGCCATTGTCAGGACAATAGAGTTTACCAAATTCAGTATCAAACTTTTCCCAATCTATTTTCTGAGCTAAACGAAATAAGGGCTCATTATGATTGAGCATACCTTCCAAATTCGTCTTAAACAAGTCTCTTTGATAATCATTTTTTTTTTGAGCTAACATAGGGAACCTCTGAAAAATAATGCTTGAAAAACACAAGCTTTTGAACACCTTTTCGCAAAACCTTGCGATTATGGGTACTACTTTTTACTTCAGAATAGCTTATAAATGCGAAATATCCATAGTATTCTGGTTTTTCAAGGCTGACTATATAGCGGCACTAACTGTGAGACGATCGCTACCAATGACATCAACAGCAATGATGGCGATGCCAACATACCCGATTGTGGGGATTTGCTACCGGGACAGCGCGCCGTGATGGGAGATAGTAAGGCGAACCCCATCATCATTACAACTTATGCCCAACTCAAAACCATCAAGAACGGCCTAGCTAAACACTATCGCTTGGGCAATGACATTGACGCCAGCCCCAGCCGGAGCGAGGGCGCCTCTGGTTGCGTCGCCTATACCGGTAGCAACGGGGCTACAGCCACTTGTACGGGCTTTGAACCCATAGGGACTTTGACTGAGACTAAAGCTAAGGATGAGGCGGTAGCCTTGGCTGAGGCCACAGCTACTGCCTTCAAAGGTAGTTTTGATGGGGCTGGCTACAAAATCAAGAAACTCTATGTGAATCGTTCAAGTAGCGATGGCGCAGGTCTATTTGCTTATACAAACAACGCTGAGATTAAGAACGTTGGGTTAGAGAACGTTTACATGAGTGGCACTGGTGTTGGTGTAGGGGGTCTGGTGGGGAGCATGTATGGTTCTGGTAGCGTAAGTAACAGCTATGCCACAGGTGATGTGACTGTGACTGTGAGTGGTAGTGCTAGTGGTGCTACAAATGGTATTGGTGGAGCAGGCGGCCTGGTGGGTTGGATATATGCTTCTGGTAGCGTAAGTGACAGCCATGCCGCTGTGACTGTGACTGCGACTGCGACCGTGACCGCGACTGTGGAGACGTATATGATTGGTGATGGTACTACTGGTAGTTATACATATGGAGATGCAGATACTTATGTATATGGTATCGGAGGGCTGGTGGGTGGCTCTGGTGGTTCTGCTAGTGATAGTCTTCGTGTGAGTAACAGCTATGCCACGGGTGATGTGACTGTGACTGTGACTGTAAATACTGTGAATACTGTGAATGCTGTAATTCCTAGTTTCGATAATACTACTACTATAGGTGGTGATGTAGGCGGCCTGATGGGTAGCTTTGGGAGTCCTTCTGGTAGTGTAAGTAACAGCTATGCCACAGGTGCTGTGACTGTGAATACTATGAATACTACTGGCGCTTATGTAGGTACTATACAGGGTGTAGGCGGCCTGGTGGGTGGTCTTAGTAGTGGTAGTGCTAGTGTGAGTATGAGTGTGAGTAATAGCTATGCTACAGGTAATGTGGATGTGAATACTGGTTATAGCGTAGGCGGACTGGTGGGTAGATTTAGCTATAGTAATGATGGTAGTGGTAGTGGTAGTGTGAGTATGAGTATGAGCAATAGCTATGCTACGGGTAATGTGGATGTGGATACTGTGAGTAATGGTGGTGAAGTAGGCGGCCTGGTGGGTTATCTTGGTAGTTCTGTTGGTGAAAATGCTAGTGCTAGTGGTAGTATGAGTGTGAGTAATAGCTATGCCACAGGCGCTGTGACTGCGAAGACTGTGAGTAGTGGTGGTTATCAAGGCGGCCTGGTGGGTGGTCTTGGTAGTAGTAATTATGGTAGTGGGAGTGTGAGTGTGAGTGTGAGTGGAACAAATTATTTCGTGGATGCCTCTGGTGGCACCAATGGCATTGGCGGTGGATCGTGTTCGGGTACGTGTGAGAAAAAGACTATAGCGGAGATAAAAGCCGTAAGCTCTGTGACTGGATGGGCAAGCAATAATTGGAACTTTGGTACAACGACTCAGTTTCCCGCTGTCAAGTATGTCCAGAATCCAACGACTACCGGTCCAAGGTGGTGTGGAAGTGGAGCCCTGCCCGCTTGTGGTTCTCTTATCCCAGGGCAGAGATAGAGCAAGCAGGGGAAGGGGACGCCCTGTGCGGCTACACGGTTGAATGATGGCGATACAAAAAAAGTCGATTGTGGAGACATCATAAAGGGGCAGAGATAGCGTGGATAAAACAAGTTTTGTGGATAAAACCAGCTTCACTTATTTTTACGATTGAAGCGGCGATTCTGGTAGGGGCTGTGTGTTTATGGTGTTTATTTGCCAATATGGAGTATGAAATCGTTGTATATATACACTAGGATACTGTGCACACGTACAACCATAAGGCGGCTAAATTTAACGCTTACGAAATGTTCTCAAGATAGGCTAAGAGAACTTGTATTTCTCTTCCGCATTTAAATATTTGACAAAGTTAAACAAAGTGTATGTATTGAGCACGTAGGAGGTATTTCCAAATGGCTGACACTGAAATTAAGGAGATTAAAGCCATCCTAGCCGAACTGGCCAAGGATCAACGTAAAACAGAACTTGCTCAGCAAAAAACAGAAGCTGCCTTGGCTGAATTGGCTAAGGAGCACCGCAAAACAGAAGTTGCCCAGCAAAAGACGGAAGTTGCTCAGCAAAAAACAGAAGCTGCCTTGGCTGAATTAGCTAAGGAGCACCGCAAAACAGAAGTTGCCCAGCAAAAGACAGAAGTTGCTCAGCAAAAAACAGAAGCTGCCTTGGCTGAATTAGCTAAGGAGCACCGCAAAACAGAGGTTGCCCAGCAAAAAACAGAAGCTGCCTTGGCTGAATTGGCTAAGGAGCACCGCAAAACAGAAGTTGCCCAGCAAAAAACAGAAGCTGCCTTGGCTGAATTGGCTAAGGAGCACCGCAAAACAGAAGTTGCCCAGCAAAAGACAGAACTTGCCCAGCAAAAGACAGAAGTCGCCTTGGCTGAAATGGCTAAAGAGTTGGGGGGAATAGGCAATACTCAGGGCGAAATAGCTGAAGATTTATTTTATCGTAATCTAGAACCCCTGATGCAAGAGAGGGGAATCAAGCTAACTAGTATAAGCCAACGCGTCAAAGCCATTAGTGGGCGTGAATATGACTCGATAGGTATGAATGGAACATACGTAGCTATAGTCGAAGTGAAAAGTAAAGTAAGCAATAGAAATCTTGAAAATCTCATCAACAAACAAATACCAGCCTTCAGAATTGATTTCCCACAGTACAAGAACCATAAGATTATAGCTTGTATTGCTGGCTTGGTTATGAAAAAGGAAGTAGAAAAAAAAGCTAATTCTCTAGGGCTTTTTGTACTGACTCAAAAAGGCAAAGGTGGTGCACAAATTGCCAATGCTCCTGGTTTTAAGGCAAAACTATATTGAATAAGAGTGAGGCTCAAATTGAGCCACCTTTTACAGTATGGCCTGATTATGCTAATCTCTTTTGTAAAACGAGTTGGAGAGGATTTACATGAGTAGAAAATATAGCCCATCATTATATGATTAGAGGGAGTATAAATGACTCGTATTGTCTAAAACTGAAAACAAGAAATCGATTATGATTGAAAGAGTGAACGCCAAAGAGCTAGTATCAGCAACACCTATGCCACGGGTGCTGTGATAGTGGCGTTTATGTCGGCGGGCTCATCGGTTATTCTTCTCGTTCTGTAGCTGGAAAGAACTACTTTGTAGATGCCTCTGGTACCAATGGCATTGGTAGTGGATCGTGTTTGTCCTCCGTTTGTGTGTCTCAAACAGCCGCCCAAATCGCGGCCCTCGCCTCCGCTTCAGGCTGGACAAGCAACGATTGGAAGGATTGGAAGCACGGGAAACTGGGATTTTGGTACAACGAGTCAGTTGCCCACCGTGCTATATAGTCAGCCTTGAAAAACCAGAATACTATGGATATTTCGCATTTATAAGCTATTCTGAAGTAAAAAGTAGTACCCATAATCGCAAGGTTTTGCGAAAAGGTGTTCAAAAGCTTGTGTTTTTCAAGCATTATTTTTCAGAGGTTCCCTATGTTAGCTCAAAAAAAAAATGATTATCAAAGAGACTTGTTTAAGACGAATTTGGAAGGTATGCTCAATCATAATGAGCCCTTATTTCGTTTAGCTCAGAAAATAGATTGGGAAAAGTTTGATACTGAATTTGGTAAACTCTATTGTCCTGACAATGGCCGTCCAGCCAAGTTAACCCGCTTGATGGTAGGACTGCATTACTTAAAAGCCACATTTAATGAAAGTGATGAAAGTGTTTTAGATAAATGGGTTCAAAATGTCTATTGGCAACACTTTTGCGGATACCAAGAATTCCAGCAGGAAGCTCCTTGTGATCATAGCACATTAAGCAGATGGCGTAAGCGTATAAAATCTAAAGGGATGGAAAAGCTTTTAGAAGAAACAATTCGTTGTGCTCTTTCTAATAAATTACTGCGTAGACATCATGTCCAAAAAGTAAATGTAGATACAACAGTTCAGGAAAAGGCCATTACATATCCAACAGATGGTAAACTATATTTTAAAGCTTTACAATATTTATCAGAACTGGCTAAGAGAAATAATATTCGTCTTCGCCAAAGTTATTCTCGTTTATCTAAAAAGTCATTATTAATGCAGAACCGATATTTTAGAGGACGTAAATACAGACTTGCAAGGCGTGAGCAAAAGAGCTTAAAAACCTATTTTGGCCGTGTTTTACGGGATGTAGAGCGTAAATTACATTCTATAGACTTACATAAAAATTATGAATCTTCTTTGTGTCTTCTTCACCGTCTTTACGATCAAACCAAGGATAGCAAAAACAAAGTTTATAGTTTACATGCACCGGAAGTAGAATGTATCTCTAAAGGAAAAACGCATAAGAAGTATGAATTTGGATGTAAGGCAAGTTACGTGACAAGTAGTCAAGGTAACTTTGTTTTAGGCGCGATGGCAAAACATGGTAATCCTTTTGATGGGCATACATTACCATCGGCCATAGAACAGGTAGAAAGGTTTTTACCCAATTCATTAAGTGTAAAAGAAGTTTTTGTGGATAGAGGTTATAGAGGAGCGAAAGTTAAAGATGGGATAACAGTTCACATTGTTGGCGCAAAGAGGAAGAAAAAAATGAAACGTAGTTTACGCAAGTGGATGAAAAGAAGAGCCGCTATTGAACCCATCATTGGTCACATGAAGAATGATGGAGGTGTACGACGAAATCACCTCTTAACGCAAGAAGGTGATAAGATGTATGCGGTTTTACTAGGTGCTGGCTTTAATATGAGAAAATTGCTAAAAGCTTTTTCTTGGCTTAAATTTATTCCGCAATATCTGACTAATATTTCCTTAAAAAAGGAAATATGGGTTATGGCATTTTCTTAATATAGTGCCTTTTTCAAGCTTAACTATATAGCGGTGCTGGCTGTGAAACTATCTTTGGCACCAACAACATCAACCGCAATGATGGCGATACAAAAAAAGTCGATTGTGGGGACATCATAAAGGGGCAGAGATAGCGGAGAGGGAAAGGGAACGCCCTGTGTGGCTACGCGGTTGGCTGTAAAGACTTTCTAGACCCAAACGGGGGTGGACTATAGTTGCTTTGAGAATTGACGCAAGCGTAAAGCGTTCCAAATGGCTTGTTTCAAAAGCCAAGAAAATAGTCTGTGTGAGTGACGGCTCTGAATGGATTGATATGGATACGAATACGGGTATTTCCCAAATCTATTGATAAGAACGCTTATACGATAGCGGTAAATCTATTTTTGATAAGACTACCAACTTGAATGGCTAGCTGCACTACACAGAACAGATGCTGATGTTAGATATTGCTCCCAAGAGTATACTTTTCTACGTAAAGGACATGAGCTTACCCTCCAAAAAGCGGACACGCAAGATGAAGAAATGAGGGGGTATAGAATGGAATTGTTATAAAATGCAAAAAAGAAACAAGTGTCTGTAAAACGCCGTTTCAATGAACTTTAGGCACACAAAATTATCAACATCCTCGCATTTTCTTTCTTTTTTGCATTTTATAACAACTCTCCATGAAAATATAAAAAAAAGCTTGTGTAGACGGTATGGGGACGCCCGAGTGGCGATAGTCTCTCTGTTAGTTTGACAGAGAGGACATGTGTAAAAAGAATGCATAGTCTACTTTAAAGTGGGTTTGTTTTGTTTGGAATGCGATTGTTGATTATTGAGGAGGGCTTTGCGTTATACATTATGGAAATGGTTAATCGAGAAGAAGATGGTATTGTCATTCTTTCCATTACTGGCGAGATAGATTTGTATAATGCCCCTGAGCTGAAGGAGGCTGTACAGAAACTTGTAGATGAAAAGAAATATAAGATAATTGTAAATCTAGATGGGGTATCTTACATAGATTCATCCGGTATAGGTGCATTAATCTCTAGCTTTTCTAACTTAAAAAAATACCAAGGCAATTTAAGGATATGTAATGTGGCCGGTTCGGTTCGTAAGGTGTTTGAACTGACTAAACTCACGTCTTTTTTTGATATGGATGATACAGAAGGTGCTTCCATAGCTGCTTTGAAGTAAAAAAATTACGAAGGGTGTTTTTTTATGGAAAGCTTTTTTGGATTATTTTTTTTATGTTTTGTTTTTATTTTTTGATTGGAACGTTGTGGGTGTTTTGGAAAACTAAGTTTGTAAAGAGGTGATTTTGAATTATGGGTAAATTAGGTATTGGGAATTTTTTTTTGGTGAGGAGTCTTTTTATTGTTCTATATTCTGTAGTGATTTTGTCTTTGTTGCATTGTCCAAAGGAGTTTCCTCAACAAGAACTTTCTGAGGCGAGGCTTCAGCTCTCTGCTGCGAAAGAGGAAGGGGCTGCCGACTTAGCTGCTAAAGACTATGGTGATTCTGAAAAAAGTTTATTGGATGCCCAGAGACTAGTGGTGGATGAAGAATATGGGGATGCTTCGAAAGAAGCGAGAAAAGCAATTCTTTTGGCAATGAGTGCCAGAGAAGTCTCACTCCCTGTCCAAATAAAAAAGAGCCGGACAGAGGCCGGAGATGCTATTGAAGTGATGACTAAAATAGGTTCTGTGGATAGCTATCCTGAAGAGTATAAAAAAGCGAAAGGTCTCTTTACTAAGGCTGAAAAAGCAAAATCAACGGGTGACGGGGTCAAACAGAGTATTGTATCCAGTTCCAATAAAGAAGAGAAGTATATGTTACGCCGTAGGGCGCTTGGGTATTACCGTAGTGCCCTTATATCCTATAAGGAAGTTAAGGGTGTTTCAGATAAGGTAGCCGAACTTTCTAAGTCTCAATCACAAAATGTTTCTGAGGCCATTCAGGCAGCGAAAGAGACCTTCAAAAAAGTGAAGGAGTATGGTGCAACGACCCTTCAATTGAAGGGACCCATTGCCGAACTAGCTAAGACAGAAAAGGCATATAAACAGGAACGTTATAGCGATGCTCTAAAGCTTGCAGGAGACTTACAGAAGTCTCTAGATGATTTACTCGTTTCTTTGGCACCGGAATATGCTCGTAAGCTTTTGGTTTCTGCAAAATCGTCTGTATCGAAAATAGAAAAATATCTTACGGAAAAAACAGAGAAGAAAGAGATCCCTTCTGTAGAAAGTACATCCGCTTCTGAAGGTGAAGAAACAGAAACTGCGAAAAAGCAAGTGCCCCCTTCCACGGAAAGTGTGTCCGCTTCTAAAGGCGAAGAAACGACGGAAAGCTCGAAAAAGCAGGTGGCCTCTTCCACAGAAAGTGTGTCCGCTTCTAAAGGCGAAGAAACAGACACTTCGAAAAAGCAGGTGGCCTCTTCCACAGAAAGTGTGTCCGTTTCTGAAGGCGAAGAAACAGATACTTCGAAAAAGCAGGTTGTCCCCTCCACAGAAAGTGCGTCCGTTTCTGAAGGCGAAGAAAAAATAGAAGCCTTGAAAGAACAAGTGGCTTCAGCACAAGAGGCTATAGAGGCATCGGAAAAATTTTTAGATGAGCAGAACTATGTGGAGTCCATTCAAGAGTCAAAAGATGCGATTCGTCTCGCACAAGTCGTTATAGAGCAGCAAAATTTGATTGCTTCTTCGCGGCAAGGATCACTGAAAGGAGGCGAGACTCGTGGCGTTCTCACTGGTGATGGTAGAGGTTTGGTGGAGGAGTTAGCCGACGGTTGGAAGCGTTATACTGTTCGTGGTAAAAGACCAGCAGATTGTTTGTGGTGTATTGCTGCTCGTGTGGAAGTATATGGGAAGGGCCACTTGTGGGAGCGTATTTATCAGGCAAATAAGAGAAAGGTTAATGACCCTAACTTAATTTATCCCAAGCAGGTACTTTATATACCACCCCCTACAGGTAAAATTGGCAACCCACCCCGTTAATTACGTACAGTCATAGGTGGTTGTTTTTTGTGCTTTTTTATATTGTTTATCTTTAGTGGTTTATATCATCAATGATAGTGTGAGTTTTAGGAATTGGATGTTTCTTTTTAGTGTACGGTAAATGTGGCTTTGGTGGTTTCAGTTTTCTATGTATGAGTCTTCCTATAATTGTAGGTATTGATGGAACAAAAGAAAAAATTTGATGACCTAACGGTTACAATTACCGACGGAACGAAGAAAAAATTATCGAAGCTTTCCGGGTCTAAAGGAATCGTTCTCTATTTCTATCCTAAGGATGATACCCCGGGTTGTACAAAAGAGGCATGTGATTTTCGTGATCAAAATCTTGTGTTTGAGAAGCTAGGCTATAATGTAGTCGGTGTTTCCATGGATTCCATCGCTTCTCATCAAAAGTTTAGTCAAAAATATAGTTTGAACTTCCCCTTGATTGTAGATGAGGATCGTAAAATTTCTGTTGCTTCAGGTGCCTATGGAAGTAAAAACCTTTATGGTAAGATCGTTCAAGGAATGAAACGGACTACTTTTGTTTTGAGTAGTCGACTTGAGGTGCTCAAAGTTTATGAAAACGTTCGTGCAAAGGGACATGTGGAAAGAGTGCTTCGGGACTTCAATTCTTCCGATTAATCCCTTCATTATATTGATATTTTTACAAAATAGATTTTTTGTTTGTTAGACTTTTTTGTTATTTTTTTAGGAGTATATTTTTTCATGATAGAGACGCAAAGACCTCAACAAAGACTTATTTTTCGTCCAACAAGTTCTGAATTAAGCAAGAATATTCTTCTTCAATTTTTTCCGCTTTTTACTGAAAGCTCGCCGGAGGAATGGGGAATAGAGCTTGGGCGTCCAACTATACATTCGGTCTTAAAGCGATACGTTGAGATAGGTATTTTTAAGGCTCTTCCCGATCAAATTTTAAGCCTACCTGAATATGGTGTCATATTAGGAGGGTCTGGTAAACGTGAGAATTGGCATCCTGAAAGGGCCTGTGAGCTCTTTCGTAAATTAGGTAAGTACGTAAAAAATTTTCAAGATTTCACATTAGAAATAATTCTTTCCGATTCTTTTCTAAAAGTGCTAGAGGAACACGTCCAAAAAAAGGAGCAACATAAAGAACATGCTAGTCTATGCTTTAAAGGAGAAGCCAGACAAAAAAGGGAGAAGAAGTCCCATAAGAAAGAATCGACTCAGTGTGCACAAAACTCGGAAGAAGATTTAGCCTTAGACTATCATCCTGATTTTATCGCAGATATAGATGCCGAAAATTTTATAATTCAAATTGTTTCTTGTATGAACATAGGAGCAGAGGGTATGGGGCTTTGCAAAAAGGAAAGTCATGCGGATAAAAAATCTTTTTTTGGGGTGATCTCTGCCCCGTCTCTACCAAGCCCTGTCATTGAAAGGGGATTGCAAAGAGGAAAAGAAGTTTCTGAAATGCTTCAAGGTGCGCGTTATTTAGCTGCGCTTCCTGGGAATCATATGAATCCGGAAGAGTATGAGAAGTATGCGTGTCGCTTAGGAAAAGAATTTGAATTAAAGGTCCGGGTTTTTGATTGTTCTGCACTGGAAAAAATGGGTTGTGGGGGAATAGTCGCTGTTGGTCGTGGTTCGACTATTCCTCCTAGAATGATATCTCTAGAATATCACCCAAATGCTCCGCAAACCTCTCGTCCCCTTGTTCTCGTTGGGAAGGGGGTGACTTTTGATACGGGCGGGATTTCTCTAAAACCTCCTGGAGAAATGCATGAAATGAAGTATGATATGTGTGGTTCTGCCTTAGCTTTACATAGCGTGGCTTTGGCCGCTACTCGAAAATTATCTGTGCCTGTCGTGGCTCTTTTGTGTTTGGCTGAAAACATGCCAGATGGAGAGGCAATTAAGCCGGGAGATGTGTATACAGCCTATGATGGAACTAGTGTCGAAATTCAAAATACAGATGCTGAGGGACGTCTTTTATTGGGGGATACTCTTGCTTACGCTGCTGATAATTATGATCCCCTTTGTATGCTTGATTTTGCAACCTTAACTGGAGCCTGTGTTGTGGCCTTGGGACATGATGCTACAGCGGTCATGACTTCATCTGAAGATCTTTATTCGCGCATAGAGCGGGCCTCGTTGCGCTCCTTAGATAGGGTATGGCGTATGCCACACTGGTCTGTATATGGTCGAGGACTCAAATCTGAAATCGCTGATCAGCGTAACATAGCTGGGCGAGATGCCGGAACACTTTCGGCTATGCGATTTTTAGCTCGCTTTGTCCCCCATGAAATTCCTTGGGCACATTTTGATATAGCAGGGACTGCGTGGAGAGCTAAGGCTGCTGGTTCCCAAGGAAGCGGTCCAACGGCTTGGGGAATACGCTTACTTTCTAATTTTATGGACGATTTAGAAGATAATACGCGATAAAGAAAATTCTATAACAAAAACTGTACAAAAACACAGGAATAGGAAAATTTTCTGAGTATTTCTGATAAATTGAATTACAAATTTACAGTAACCCATTTTAAGGTGTTCTTCAGTTTTTACAAAGGGAGTCGTTTTTCTTTTTATAAGAGTTTTGCTGTATTCCTTTTATGGAGAGATAGAAAAACCCGCAAGAGTAAATACTCATTAGTATAGTAAAAATAAAATAATTCAGTTTTAGTGAGTAGTACACTGTGAGAGCACAATAGAGACCCCCAAGAAATTCTATCAATAAAATGGGTTCGAAAGATTTTTGTTGATAGCGGCTTTTGGTCTCCAATTTGTTTTCTTTTTTGCTATCTTTTGTTTGTGCACCAAGCTTTGGTGTTCTCAAAAAGGGGCTTTCTTTTTTTTGGAATAAAGCCTCTATATATGCTTTGGTATTACTAATGCAAATACCACTTCCTATAAACATAAGAGCAGGGAAAAAAAAGATACGTTTCCTCCAATCTTTATATATTTCCTTTTGTGCGTATATATAGAAAATGATAGATGATAAGCTACCCAAACAAAGAAACGCGGTTACGGTAAGAAGTGTTCCTATGGGTAAACTCATAATAGAGATATTATGGCTTTCGCTTTGTAATAAAAGAGGTAGTGTGAGAAGCATATTAATGAACATTAAAGGATGTATGGAATATTTTATAAGGCGTAGTGTAGCCTCCAATTTTATTTTCCAAGGGAAATGAGATCTCCAAATACGCTGAATCATTTTTTTGGCTGTTTGTATTGACCCTTTACACCATCGAAATTGCTGACTTCGATACCCCGCCACTGTACTGGGTATTTCAGCAGGGCAAATGATATCCAAAAGATATTGGAACTTCCAACCTGCTAGTTCCGCACGGTAAGAAATATCTATATCTTCTGTCAGAGTATCGCCTTGCCAGTTCCCCGCTTCGAGAATACAGTCCCGTTTCCAAATCCCTGCTGTACCATTAAAGTTAATCCAGAGGTCATGGGCATTTCGTCCTCCTTGCTCCAACACAAAATGTCCGTCTATACCAATGGATTGTCCCTTTGTTAGAAAAGAATCATTTGCATTCAGATGTCCCCAGCGAGTTTGCACCATCCCTATATTTTTTTTCATAAGATAGGGTACAGTTCGTGACAAGAAATCCCTAGGAGGAGTAAAGTCAGCATCAAAAATGGCAATGATTTGTCCCTTCGCCTGTTTCAAGCCAGCTTTGAGAGCACCGGCCTTGTATCCCTCTCTCTGTATGCGTTGAATGTGGATAAAAGATAAGCCCTTTTTACGATACAATTTGATTGCTTTATGGATTTTGGTAGAGGTTTCGTCGGTAGAGTCATTTAGTATTTGGATTTCTAGTTTTTCCCGTGGCCAATCTATCTGGGCAATATTTTTTAGTAGGCGATCCACAACATAATATTCATTATAAATGGGAAGTTGTATGGTAACAAAAGGCAATTCCTTTGTGTTTGCAGTTCGCAAGTTTATGGGTTGAAAATGTGGATTATTTTTAGATAGGCAATAGTTTTTATTTTTCTTGTAAAGATAAAGTAAAAGGTAAGTATAAAAGCTAAATAAAAAAAGAGAAAAGGTGTCTAGTACGTACAAGCTAAAAAGCCCATAAAAAAAATAGAGCTCATAGTCAAAAAAAGAGAAAAGGCTAAAAGCATTTTCAAAAAGGACAAAATTTAAAAGCATTCTTTCTAGAGCTTCTAAACTAGAGTATTTGTCAAAACCATTAAAATATCTCTTGTCAGATTAGCATATTATGTCACATTTACCTGTGTAGACTGATGGGGCTGTTGCAAAATATAGAAAAGTAAGAAAATGTCCGTCTAAAATGCTTGAAATCGGTGTTTTGCGGCATTACTCCTGTTTTTGTCACACTTTTTACAACATAGTCCTTTCATGGAATTGTTACGAAATACAAAAGAACCGAAAGTTGACCTTCGAAAATGACTCAGATCAGCGCTTTACGGCATTTTATTTACCCTTCTCATGGTTTATTTCATAACAGTCCCTTTACTGAAGCCATGTTTCGTTATTGGAAAGTTTTTTAAGTATATGATTGTTTTTCATATTAAAACTTTTTCATATTTATTCCGGTTTTGGATGAATGTATATTTTTTGGTGGGCTTTATTATTGTATTATGTTTTTCCCCATCATTCTCTCTTTTGGAAGCACAGCCTGTGCCATATTTTCGTATTCGTGAACAGAAGGCTTACGATCTCTTCCGTAAATCTTTGCTTTTTTATCACACACAACGTTATGGAGCAGCAAGGGAGTTTTTATATAAGAGTTTGGCGATATATCCTCATTTTAATTTAGCTAGGCGCTATTTGGGGGATGCCTACTATTACACTGGGAATTGGTTTGAGGCCTTGCAAGAGTGGGAGACCCTTATAGAGGCATCTCAGAATTCCTATCCGCTAGTCGAACAACGTAGTCAGATTTTGCGTTTTCAATTGGGTCATACCAAGGCACCAGAAAAGTATGTTTTTCTACAGGCCTTTCAGCCAGACAGTTGGCCCGGGTATAAATTTGAGAGACCTACTGATATAGCCTTAGGTACAGAGGGCGAACTCTATCTCTCCTCTATGAAATCTGGTAATGTGATTCGTTTCTCTCCAACAGGAACGGCTCTAAAAAAAATATCCGGTTCATTCTATAATTCTTTAAAAACTCCCTTAGGGAGTGGAGTTGATGAGAATGGACGCATATATGTGAGTGAATACCAAAAAGATCAAATACGAGTTTTTTCGGATAGAGGAGAGGATCTTTTTCATTTTGGAGAAGCGGGCAGGCGTCCCGGTCAATTCTATGGCCCCACGGGTATTGTGGTACATGGGAATACAATTTTTGTTGCAGATGCTGGGAATCGTAGAGTCCAAAAGTTTAGCACAGACGGGAAGTTTCTTCTCGAAATAGGGCATAATATAGGAGAGAAAGCCCCTTTGCATCCTACAGGATTGGCTATTGATAGGGAAAATATTTTATATGTAGCTGACAGAGATGGAGCACGTATTTTGCGTTTTGATTTAGATGGCAATTATCTAGGTGATATACTTTCTGAATGGGTAAAGAAGCCGCGAGGTCTTCATGTGAGTGATGATCGACTTATTATTGCAGATGAGGAGAGTGGGGTTCTTTTTTATGAACTAAGTAAAAAGCGTTGGTCACTTCTCGATAATTTACAAGATGAAAAAGGGAATGCAATCAAGATAGTTCGTCCATTTTCTGCTCGCATAAATAAAACGGGAGGATTGTATATCGCAGATTATGGAAGCAATCGTCTTTTACTTTTAGTCCCTCTTGGGATGCGTATCTCGAATTTAAATTGTCAAATACAAAGGATTGATCGCTCTGCTTTCCCTCAAATCGGTGTTTTTGTTTCGACTAGTAATCGTTTTGGAAATTCGTTACAAGGTTTGAAAAGAAAGAATTTTTTATTATATGAAAATGATAGCCTTATAAATGTAATTAAAACAGACAATATTATTCCATATAATCATCGCAACACTATCGCTATAGTACGAGAGAATTCCCCTTATTATGCAGAAAATTATAATGGTTATTTATCTTCTACCCTAAATAGTATTCTCACTTCTTTACGTATTGCAGATATGGTCTATGTCATACAGGCTGGCAAAGATGCTCGTGTCGTATATAAGGGTTTAGAAAGACGTCGTATCATGCGTCTTCTTAAACAAAGATCAGACGAATCTGTGGAACCGAATATCGGTAAAGGCATATATGAAGCGATTACATATTTATCTAAGAAACTTGGTCCACGTTCTGTTGTTGTACTGGTGTCGGGTAAAAGCTATTCAAATTCCTTTGCACAATATAGTATCCAACGTTTGAAGCAGTTTTCCCTTTCTCATCATATACCTATTCAAATCCTTTCTTACGAAGGGGAGAGGGATACCCAAAAAAAAGAAGAAATAATGGCTTCGTATTCGAGTATAGCGTATGAAACAAAAGGTCGTTATTTTCAAGCCTTTAATGAAAGAAGCCTGACCCAATTTTATGATGATTTAGCCAAGAAAAAGGATCGGCGTTACATTATAACCTATGGTACGAATTTGAATAAACGATTCACTGGTAGATATGTAGACTTACGCCTAGAAATCAACTATTTAGGGACAAAAGGAATTGGTAATTCAGGCTATTTTGTACCATAATCAGATAAAGTAAATGAAGATAAAATTGTTTTTAGCTACTTGCTTATTGATGATTACTTTTCTTTTTGCTATACCAATAATTGAAGGACAAGGTATTTCTCGAAATGTAAGGGATGTGACTCTCTTGCATCGTGAGGCCAAAGAAGCCGAAAATCTTAGGAATTATCCTCAGGCTTTGCGAATCTACCAGAAGGTGTTGGAAATCAATCCGCACCACGTCTCTTCCTATTTAGGGGCTGCAAAAATTTATATGGTGATGGGTGATTATCTTCAGGCCCAAACTTATTTTGAAAGTATATTACAGGAAAATCTAAAAAGCTCTGAAGCCAATTTAGCCCGCACAGGTTTATCTAAGGTTTTTATGAAATTAGGTCGTGCTGAAGATGCGTATAAACTTTTATCAGGAGTACAAAAAAAAGATCCGGCAAACGTCGAAAATATTTATGCTTTTGGTCTATGGCATGGAAAAGAAGGGAATCATGAACAGGCGAAACGCTATTATGATCGCTCTTTGAACTTGGAGCCGACACATTTACCCTCTATATTGGCTCTGGCTCGTCTTTCTGTAAAGACGGATCGACCCATTCAAGCGAAAAAATATTTAGATCGTGCTATGTCAATTTCTCAAGAAGACATTGGTTTATATGAAGCACAGGGCCACCTATATCTATATTTTGCTTCTAAAGAGGAAAGAGTGTCAGATCGAATTGAATATTTAGAAAGAGCATATGCAGAATTTTTGACGGTAAAGAGATTCAATCCATATAATGTAGATGCTCTTTGGGAACAAGTGCGAGCTAATATGTACATTGGAAAATATCAGGAACTAAAGGAAATTCTTTTTGATTTAAATAGGATTTTACCCTCAAAAGATGTCAGACCGGAGTATTTGCTTCATTTATTTGAACTTTATTTTGGAGAAAAAAAGAAACTAGGAGATGCCTTAAAAGGCCTAAACAATACTCTATCGATTGAGCCAAATAATTCTTTTATCAGACAGACTCTAGAAGATGGTGTTCTGAAATATAAGAACTATAAAGGTTTAGGTATTTCTTCTCTGGGAAAGCCACTAGCTAGTCATCATTTAACCAAAGCTATGACATTTAAAAAGCGCTATCAAAATGGTTTGGCTCATGCACATCTTAGACGGGCTCTACTTTTGAATGCTTCTTCACAAAAGGCAATTCAGATGCAAATCCCTTTCCTATATGAGGTTGGTGATTATAGTGCTTTGCTTTTTGTCTATCAGCTTATGAAAAAGAAGTATCCAAAAAATCCAAAACTTCACTATCGTTTGTCTAAGCTTATTAAAAAATATAGAAAGAGTCTTCTCTATCGTAGTGGTTTGGTTGGCTTGTCTCCTCTTTCTACTTCATTCAACGCTCGGGGGAGAAATCTTACTCTTTCATCCGTAATGTATACTTGGCGGCAGTCAAAAAAAATTTTTATTTTTGATATAAAACCGGAAGAGCCTTTTCCCATTTATCCAGATATTTCTCAGAAATTGAGCTTAGCTCTCATTGGAGAATTTTCTCAGCCTGGAGTTTTGGAAGCTATTCCTTTAGAATTGCGTGATGAGGTGATAAAGGAAGCTAGTTCTAGCCATAATGTTCGCGATAAAGGCTATGCTTGGGGTAGACATTATCATTCTAAATATCTCAGGCCAATATACAAAAAATTGAAAAACAAGAATAAAACTCATTATATTCTTGAAGGTGGCTACCGGAAAAGTATAGAAGGAGGTCTTCAAATCTCACTTCGATTACGAGATAGTAGCATAGGAAAAATTTTGGCTAGATATCAGATAAAGATGGATGTAAAAGATGGAATGACTTATTTTGCTTATAAGACACGTAGAGCCGTTTTGAGAAATGTACCTGTGGAGGGGAGAGTTGTTAAAGTCAAGGGAGAGGATGCTTTTATTAATTTAGGTAAGTATGATGGTTTAGAAGAAAAGAAGCGTTTACTCGTCCCTCGTTTGCAATTGCAAAAAAAAAATATAACTTTTCGCATCCAAGAATTGGAGGGCTATATGAGCCGGGTGGTGTCGCCATCGCGAACCCCACTTAAAAAGGGAGATGGTGTCTTTTTTGTAAAAAGTGAATGAGAAAGAATGATTGGCTTTTGCAAGCCTTCTTTCATGCTGTCTGTTGAATAATGTTTTTAGTATATAGTCAGCCTTGAAAAACCAGAATACTATGGATCTTTCGCATTTATAAGCCATTCTGAAGTAAAAAGTAGTACCCATAATCGCAAGGTTTTACGAAAAGGTGTTCAAAAGCTTGTGTTTTTCAAGCATTATTTTTCAGAGCTTCCCTATGTTAGCTTAAATAAAAAGGCTAAGAGAAATAATATTCGTCTTCGCCAAAGTTATTCTCGTTTATCTAAAAGGTCATTATGAATGCAGAACCGATATTTTAGAGGACGTAAATACAGACTTGCAAGGCGTGAGCAAAAGAGCTTAAAAACCTATTTTGGCCGTGTTTTACGGGATGTAGAGCGTAAATTGCATTCTATGGATTTGCATAAAAATTATGAATCTTCTTTGTGTCTTCTTCACCGTCTTTACGATCAAACCAAGGATAGCAAAAACAAAGTTTATAGTTTACATGCGCCGGAAGTAGAATGCATCTCTAAAGGGAAGACGCATAAGAAGTATGAATTTGGATGTAAGGCGAGTTATGTGACAAGTAGTCAAGGTAACTTTGTTTTAGGCGCGATAGCAAAACACGGTAATCCTTTTGATGGGCATATATTACCATTGGATCAGCCATACGGATCGGTCATACGGATCGCCTATAGAACAGCTATAAAGGTTTTTACCCAATTCATTAAGCGTAAAAGAAGTTTTTGTGGATAGAGGTTATAGAGGAGCGAAAGTTAAAGATGGGATAACCGTTCACATTGTTGGCGCAAAGAGGAAGAAAAAAATGAAACGTAGTTTACGCAAGTGGATGAAAAGAAGAGCCGCTATTGAACCCATCATTGGTCACATGAAGAATAATGATCGAGGTATGCGGAGAAATCACCTCTTAACGCAAGAAGGTGATAAGATGTATGCGGTTTTGATAGGTGCTGGCTTTAATATGAGAAAATTACTAAAAGCTTTTTCCATAGCTTTTTCCATGCTTAAATTTATTCCGCAATATCTGACTGATTTTTCCTTAAAAAAAAAGTCTGGTTAATCATAAAATAAGTTGTATTTCTGGCTTTCCATGAAACGAGGCGTCATGAATATATTTTCAAAAACAAAGAATAAGAAAACCATAGATCCACTTTTATATTTGGCTTTGGGCGTGTGCTTCCTGATGTTGGGCCTGCCTGTTCAAGCCGAATCAAAAAAGGGGAGCTATGGTCTAGCTGGCTGCGGACTTGGTTCTGTGCTTTTGGGTGACAGGCCTGGTTTCGTACAAGTTTTTGCTGCAACCTCAAATGGTTTTTTGGGGAATCAAACTTTTGGGATCACGTCGGGGACGTTGAATTGTGACACTGCGGAAAAAAAAACTTCATTGTATAAGCAAAGAGAGCAAGAAGTTTTTATTGGTGTAAACTATGATGTTCTTAGGCAGGAGTTGGCCGTAGGTAAGGGAGATAAAGTAGATGCCTTTGCGCAAGTTTTGGGTTGCGACGCGAGAAAAGAGTTTATCCAGTTCGCGCGTAAAAACCACCCTGTTTTTTTTCAGGAGGCTACTCAGAAGGATCCTGTTGGGTTTATTCAGACCGTGAAGGCTAGCTTGCGGAAAAACCCTGTTCTATCCAAGAGTTGTAGATTCATTTAGAGGTTTAGAAGTGTAATTGACCCTAACAAAGTAGAAAAAGAGCCTCTCTTCTATGAAATAAGGAGAGGCTCTTTCATTGGGTATTTTTTTTCAGTGCTGTGTTATTTCGTTTCGCTCATTGATGGCAGAAGGAGTATGCGTTGCCTGTTGCTTATAACATAGCTTTACGTACTTTTGGAGCTGGTGGTTGGTGACCCATGGTATCTGTTCCTTGATCCTACAACGAATAGGAGGCTTTCATTACATCTAGCTCAGACTCTCCCGCTTCTTCTATCGCTTTAGGAGCGTCTTGATAACGATGATGAAAGCGTAACTGCTTAATGCCACAGTGAGTAAGAAATTTTTGTTGCTGTGAATTGTAAGAGCTTTAGAGAAAGAGACGGATGAATGTCGGGTATCAAGCTCACTGCGTTTAGTAAGTTGCTTGGTTGTGAAAAACCCTGTAAATTTGGTCAATTTGAGCATTCCCTTCAGGAAACCTCTTCTTCCTCAGTGACAAGATAAAACCCGATACGGACGTGAACGCCTTTATGCCTTCTCTTTGTCAAAGAATGAAAAATAAACAGCCTAGAGTATCAAAGTCTTGTCGTTATATGATTACTGTATATGGATTGTATACGTAATAAGCAACATTTATTGCTGAGCCTCTTTCTTGTAGAAAGAGGGAAAAAATTTTGATGAGGAAGGGCCATCTTTGCGTTTATTATGAGGTACTTTTTATCTTGAAGGTTTTTCTTCTTTTTCTTGGCCTTATAAATACTCTATTGGCCCAGCAGATCGCGCCTCCTTTTTCTTCTCTCGAATTAGACTGGAAGAGGCTTATCCAAAGAGCAGATAGTCTGAAACTATCCCAACAACCCTACTGGTTATTGCTTTTACATTATAGAAATGGGAAAAGCGAAATTACTGGTGGTCAATTTTTTTTTTCAGAAACTGGACATATCGATCCAAGATCTGAATTACACGCGACTATCAAGGCACTCTTTATTTCTTCTCAAGAAACAAATGATCAAAAAATAATTTCACGAAATCAGCCCCCTCGGTGCCATTTCCCCGCTCGTTACGCTTGGTTAAAGAAAAAATTAGGCATTAGAAAAAAGACCCAAAAGAAACAATGTCCGGATTTAGATTTTTGGCTGAGAATACTTGATTATGAATCAATTTCTTTAGTCTTTGCGTCTTATTACTTAAATGCTCCCGCATCTCTTTTTGGTCATACACTATTAAAAATAAATACTCACAAATACGCAAAAGCAACATTACTAGATTATGCTACAAATTTTGCTGCTTATCCTGGAGATATTGATTTTTTACGCTATGCGTTATACGGTCTTTTTGGTGGCTTTCCCGGTCGTTTTTCCTTTTTACCCTATCACCTTAAGGTGCGTGAATATAATGATTTTGAAAACAGAGACTTATGGGAATATAAGCTTAATCTAGATACAATGGAAATTAAAAAGATGGTATTGCATCTTTGGGAATTAAATAAAGCTACTTTTGATTATTATTACATGAATGGGAATTGTTCTTATCAGTTGCTTTCTCTATTAGAAATTGCTCGCCCTTCTTTACGTTTACGCAAGGAATTTAATTTCATAGTCATCCCAGCGGAAACATTAAAGCTTTTGAAAAAAGAGAAACTAATTAAAGATATTACTTTTCGTCCTTCTACTTCTAGGATACTGGGACAAAAAATTGATAGCTTAAACGAGGCCGAGAAAAAAGCTTTTTTTTTAGTTGCCGATCAAAAAGTAAGTTTTCAGCAAGCCATACGAAATATTCCAAATTTGGGAAAAGAACGAGAATTATTTATACTCGATACCCTACTTAGCTTTCTTCGTTATCAAATCAGTCAGATTAAATCAAAAAAATCATCGCGAGAAAAGAAAAATAAAGAATCTCTATATGAGAGTCTTATCAAAAAAAGATTAAAATCACCTCCCGCTTCTAAAGAACATAAATTTATAATAAAAAGTGAAGATATGCCACCTCACCTTAACCATGCTCTACGACTCATTTCGTTTTCCATTGGTTATTCAAATTACGGTTATTTTAATAACGTTCGTTCTTATATGCTCTATCATGATCTTTTAGCTCAAGAGGATGCCCTCCCTAAAAGTACAGAGTTACTATTTTTAAATTTTGATATAAGATACTATGAAAAATTTAATAGAATTGTTTTACATCAACTTGATTTGATTAGTTTATTTTCTTTGACGCCATATAAACAATATCGAAAGGACATTTCTTATGTTATTACCATAGGGAATAATGTTGAGTACGCAAAGACCAAAGCGGATTCAAATACGAGATTTTCTGAAAAAGGCCCCTCCCAAAATACTTATACTCGCGCTTTAGGAGGCGCTACATGGGGGATATTTGAAAATCTCCCAGTCAATATAAGCGCATTATTTGGAGCACGTTATCGCTATGCTAAACACTACCCACAAGAACACCAGATTGGTCCAGAAGGGATGCTTATTTTACTTGGAGGTGAAAAAAGTTGGAAGTATAAACTTAGCGTTGAATTTATTTATTACAACTGGCATCGTGTACCGAATATATTTCAGATAGATTTTCATTACAGAAAAAGTTTACAAAAAAATCTTGAATGGCGAGCAATTTTTTCCTTTCAAAACAATTATCATGATATATTATTTGGGCTTTATTATTTTTTTTAGAGAAGAAAGGCATGTATTTAAAATCTTTTATTATCCTCTGTGGAGCGTGTTCCCTCTTTTTTTGTACAGCTAGTCTAATCTATCATCCTACGCGCTTACATTATTCTGACCCTCGTCTTTTTCGCTTATCGTATAAAGAGCAATTTTTCTTTGGCGTAGATAAAAACTTAATACATAGTTGGTACTTCCCTTCCTTGGCTAAAAAGCCAAAGGCAACCATCATTCAATTTCATGGAAACAGTCAAAACTTAACCGCTCAATATCTAAATTTAATATGGCTTGTACGGGAAGGGTACAATCTTTTTACTTTTGACTATCGCGGCTATGGCCAATCAGAAGGCTCCCCCAACACAAAAAAAATTATTGCGGACACTATTCTTCTTGTTAAAGAATTACAAGAGCAAAACCAAAAAAAGAAGACACCTTTAATTTTATACGGTCAAAGTCTGGGAAGCATAATCGTTATTCATACATTCATAGGCCTAAAAGAGAATAAATATATTGCGGGCATAGTCCTGGAAGGGGGCTTTGATTCTTTTCAAAATCTTGGACGTAAAATAATAAACCAAGCTGTATCCCCACCCTTTGGCCTGCTGAGCTACGTTTTTCTCTCAGATTATCACGCAACAACAAATTTAATCGCTAAGTTGAGCCCATTACCAATTCTCATTATTCATGGCAAGCATGACATGATTGTTCCCATCTCATTTGGCAAAAAATTGTACTCTCTATCCCACTCTCCAAGAGACTTATTAATTGTTCCCAATGGAAAGCATCTCATTAATTGGCTAGAAAAAAAGAACCAATTCGAAAAAGATCAGTTATTAATGAAGCTGAGGCAAATTTTAGACCAATATAAGTCTTCATGATAGGTATAGAAGCTTCTATCTAAGAGATACGGAGTGATTTGCCCTTGGTTATTTCTTTATAGCGGGAAATAAAGGAATATGATGAATATTTCTGTTTAATCTATTCTTTCCTATTTTAGTCAGCCTTGAAAAACCAGAATACTATGGATCTTTCGCATTTATAAGCCATTCTGAAGTAAAAAGTAGTACTCATAATCGCAAGCTTTTGTGAAAAGGCATTCAAAAGCTTGTGTTTTTCGAGTATTATTTTTCAGGGCTTCCCTATGCTAGCTCAAATAAAAAGGCTAAGAGAAATAATATTCGTCTTCGCCAAAGTTATTCTCGTTTATCTAAAAGGTCATTATGAATGCAGAGCCGATACCTTTTAGAGGATGTAAATACAGACTTGCAAGGCGTGAGCAAAAGAGCTTAAAAACCTATTTTAGCCGTGTTTTACGGGATGTAGAGCGTAAATTGCATTCTATAGACTTACATAAAAACTATGAATTTTCTTTGTGTCTTTTTCACCGTCTTTACGATCAAAACAAGAATAGCAAAAACAAAGTTTATAGTTTACATGCGCCGGAAGTAGAATGCATCTCTAAAGGGAAGACGCATAAGAAGTATGAATTTGGATGTAAGGCGAGTTATGTGACAAGTAGTCAGGGTAACTTTGTTTTAGGCGCTATGCCAAAACACGGCAATCCTTTTGATGGACATACATTACCATAAGGATCGGCCATCGGATCGGCCATACGGATCGCCTATAGAACAGCTATAAAGCTTTTTACCCAATTCATTAAGTGTAAAAGAAGTTTTTGTAGATAAAAGTTCTTGTAGATAGAGGTAATAGAGGAGTGAAAGTTAAAGATGGGATAACAGTTCATATTGTTGGCACAAAGAAAAAAATGTAACGTAGTTTACGCAAGTGGATGAAAAGAAGAGCAGCTATTGAACCCATCATTGGTCACATGAAGAATAATGATTGAGGTGTACGAAGAAATCACCTCTTAACGCAAGAAGGTGATAAGATGTATGCGGTTTTACTAGGTGCTGGCTTTAATATGAGAAAATGGCTAAAAGCTTTTTCCATAGCTTTTTCCATGCTTAAATTTATTCTGCAATATCTGACTGATTTTTCCGTAAAAAAGGAAGTATGGGTTATGGCGTTTTCTGAATATAGTGCCTTTTTCAAGGCTGACTATATAACCGCACTCTACAATACAAAGACTATAGAGTGCGGACTAAGGTCTTCACTTACATTGCATTCTCTTCTCGCCACGTATGCAGTGCGAACCATAGAATGAAATCAGTCGGCCAACTTACATTTCATTTTTTTCTCGGTACGTATACAATGGACAGGACCACTGCCTATACCAAAGGGTAAAGTCATAACTCTACTGATTACACCCTCTTTACCGGCAAAACTACCATTGTACGTTATACAACTAGCCGCACTATATAGCATAGTGGCAGCTACTATTGAAAGCAAAACTTTTTTCATCATTGTTTTTCCCTCCTTACAACTAAAAAGATATGATTAGGGAGTTATACACGCTAGCTTTGTTAAGTAAAAAGACTTATTCGCTTTCATGATGGGGGTTGTTGCAAAACACAAAAAAGACAAAGATGATCAGATCACCTTTTCCGGTGCCTTAAAATTGAGGGTTTGTCCTATTTTTGCCTTCGATATTAAAGGGTAAAATTATTTATCTTTACACATAGAAAGATGAACAAGCTTGACAGTTGGAGCGTAAAGTGGGAGGTCGACTTTAGGTGGTTATGGATTGATTTTTTTTCTCCATTTCACTTGTGAAAAACGAATTGTGAGTGTGGTGCTGGGCGTTCATATTGTATGCCCACGGTGCGAAAGAATATAATGGCAAAATTAAAAAAGAAAAGTGATCCAGACATAAAGGCTTTTTTTACTTTTATTGAGGACCTTTCCACAGAGAGAAAGTTAAGCCGCGAAAAAATTATAGAACTGATTAGGGGCAGTTTTTTGACTTCATATCAAAAAAAATATGGCATCCATGCAGATCTTAAGGTATTGATCAATCCGGAAGCAGAAGAGATTGCTGTGCTACACCGAAGAATGGTCGCTGAAAAAAGTTCAAGTTCTGATGGACAGATAGGAATAGAAGAGGCACGTACTATTCGACCGGATGTGCAAATCGGTGATTTTATTGAGGAGCGTTATGATCCACTTGGTTTCTCGCGAGTGGTGGCCACAAATATACGTCAAACTCTGATGCAGCGTTTACGTGAGATGGAGCGTGAAATTATATACGATAACTTTAAAGATAAAGAAGGTGAATTGATAAATGGGTATTTTTTACGTTGGCGTGACCGTGAAGTTGTTTATGTTGATATTGGTCGTACAGAGGGTGTTTTACCAAGACGTGAGCAAATACCGGGAGAACGTTTTCGACCGGGAGATAGAGTAAAGGCTCTGATTAAAACAGTTGAATTACGTAGAGAAAGAACCCGCGAACCTGGACCTTTTATTTTACTTTCTCGTGCCTCTCCAGCTTTTGTTCGTAAGCTTTTTGAAATGGAAATCCCTGAAATTTATGATGGCGTTGTTGAAATCATTCATGTTGTTCGTCAGGCTGGTTACCGGACAAAATTACTAGTGCGTTCTACCCGGCAGGATGTGGACCCTGTTGGGGCTTGTGTTGGTATTAAAGGCGTTCGTATTCAATCTATTGTTCGAGAACTTGGCAATGAACGCGTGGACATAGTGAACGTTGCTCAAGAGACGCAAGAATTGATAGCCAATTCTCTTTCCCCAGCAGAGGTGCTTGAGATACGTGTAGATTCTTCTGCAAAAGAAGCCTTTGTTGTTGTTTCGGATAATTCCTATAGTGTGGCTATTGGTAATACGGGTCATAATGTCCGTCTAGCTTGCCAGTTGACTGACTACAACATCGTTGTTAAGTCTCAGACACAATTTAGTGAAGAGATGTCTTCCCCAGAAGCAAAGGAGCGTTTAGAAGCTTTGTTTAGTAATCAAGATACGACAACAAGTGAAGCAGGGGATGAGGCGACTCCTCTCTCAGATTTGCCGGGCCTTTCGCGCCGTATCATTGAACTTCTCAGACAAAATGATGTAAGCAGTGTGGAAAAGTTAGTGGAGTTTTCAGAAACAGATTTGTCAGAGATGCCGGGTGTAGGGAAATCTACTGCCAAGCAAATACGCAGGGTTTTGGCAGAAACTGTTGAATTTGAAGATGCCTAGCGATTGCATGGTTGTGCATGGTTGATAGATATAGCCCAGATAGATTTATTCCTATACAATAGAAAATGCCGGAAAAGGATAAAATTACAAAAGGTGCTTCAAGTCGGAAGATGGGGGGAGGGTATTCATCAGCCGGTAGCAAAAAGAAAAGAATTGTCATTAAAAAGAAAACTTCTCAAAAAAAAGATATTTCAGAACATTTTGGTGCAGCTAAATTTGGGAATAAAAATGAAAGTAAATCGAAGAAGTCTGGTTTTGCTCCTCTAGCTCCTCGCCCTAAAATAAATCCAAAACAAGCCACTAGCTCCATCTCTGATAGGGGCATTGCACAAAACCCTCAGGCCTCTATTGATCAAAGATCTAGCGGGGCTGGTGTTACGGCGATAGAAGCTAATCGTGTGAATTTGCTTATGCAAGCCAGTCCTCCCACTGCTGCTCAAGCGAGAGGACGTACTATGCGAACAGGTCATAGGAATGAGCGTTTTCGTCAGGAGCGAGATAAGTTAAAAGAGGAACGTCCTCTAGAAAAAGACATAAATGCAAAAAGTTCCGAAATGCATACGAAAACACCTGTTAGAATCGAAATCATGGAAGGCATTCAGGTTGGAGATTTGGCCAAAAAGATGAACTTGCGTCCCAACGAAGTTATTGGTGCTCTTATGAGAATGGGTGAGATGGTCACAATTAATAAAGCTATTGACACAGAGACGGCTTCTTTGCTTGCAGCCGAATATAATTGTGAAGTGAAAGTGGTTTCTCTTTATGATGAAACACTCATTGAAGAAGAAGATGATAAAGTATCGGAGCGTGCATCGCGTTCACCCGTTGTTACAATTATGGGGCATGTTGATCATGGAAAAACGATGCTATTGGATACTATTCGCCGTTCTAACATCATAGATAGTGAAGCTGGAGCGATTACTCAGCATATAGGTGCTTATCAAGTAAATGCAACTCAAGATAGTTCTGACACTTCAAAAGGGAAAATTACTTTCTTAGACACACCTGGTCATGAGGCGTTCAGTGCAATGAGGGCTCGGGGAGCTTCTATAACAGATATTGTTATTTTAGTTGTTGCAGCAGATGATGGTGTGAAGCAGCAAACAGTTGAAGCGATTGCCCATGCACGTGAGGCAAAAGTACCGATTATTGTCGCCGTGAATAAAATAGATCTTCCTGATGCAGATGTAGAAAATGTAAAAAAGGAATTGAGTGAGCACGGGATGTCGCCAGAAGATTGGGGTGGTGATACTGTTTTTTGCGATATATCCGCAAAAGAACAGCGTGGAATCAGTCAGTTATTAGATGCTATTTTGTTACAGGCAGAAATGCTCAAGCTAACAGCCAATTCCAAAGTACGTGCCAAGGGGCATGTTGTGGAAGCTCGTGTGGATCCGGGTAAGGGACCGGTGGCCACTCTTCTCATCGAAAAGGGTACATTACGTGAGGGAGATTCCTATGTAGTTGGAGTTTATTCCGGTCGGGCTAGGGCTTTGTATAATGATTATGGGAAGCGTGTAAAAGAAGCCATACCGGCCACCCCTGTGGAAATAGCTGGTATTGATGGTGTTCCACAGGCGGGAGACCCTTTTCAGGTAGTTGAAAATGAACGATATGGTCGAGAGATTGCCAACAAAAGACAGCATTATAAACACATTAGTGCTTCAAATGTTGTGTCTGAAGCGAAGCCATCCCTGACTGAGTTAGGGAGTTGGATACAGACTCATAAGGAGCTCAATATTATAATTAAAGCAGATGTACAGGGCTCTGTTGAAGCTATTCGTGAGGGTCTATTGCGTCTTTCAACGGAAGATATTAAAGTGCGCGCCATACATGTGGCCACGGGGGCTATTTCTGAATCTGATGTTAATCTCGCTTCAGCTTCAAGTGCACTCATTATTGGATTTCAGGTGCGAGCAAACTCGCGTGTCACAGAATTGGCCGAGAGAGATGGTATAGAAATTAAATACTATAGTGTGATCTATGATATTATACAAGATGTGAAAAAAGCGATGGAAGGAATGTTGGAGCCAGATAAGGTAGAAGAGGTTATCGGTAAGGTTGAAGTACGACAAATATTTAAAATATCGCGCACTGGTAACGTAGCTGGCTGTAAAGTTATTTCAGGAAAAATCATTCGTAAAAATTCCATTCGCGTCATTCGAGAAAACGTCGTTATTTATACTGGTAAAATACAAAATTTACGTCGTGTGAAAGAAGAAGCTAATGAAGTATCCGAAGGTTTTGAGTGTGGTATTTCAATAGAAAGTTTTAATGATTTACGAGAAAATGATCAGATAGAGTGTTTTCAAATTAAAGAAATTGCACGAAAGTTATAGTTAGCTATTTTTTTAGTATTGACTAATCTTTTTCTTTAACAGGAAAGTGAGACTTGGTTTGTTGGGCATTTTGAAAAGATGTGTGCCTTTGGTCTAGCATAGAATGAGTCCTATACGAAAAAAAAGAGTAGAGAGCTCTATCCTGCGAGAATTAGCCCAACTGCTTATTCGCTACCAGACTAAAGATGATCGCATAGAATTTGTTTCTGTTCATAAAGTGGATCTCTCTCGTGATGGTAGCCATGCAAAACTGTATTTGTCTTTTTTTGGGAGTCCTGAGGATAATGAGCTTTGTTGCAAAGCTATTCAGGAAAAACTTGGTTTGTTTCAGTCAATAATTGGGCGTAACCTAGGCCTTCGTTTCACTCCACGCTTTCGTTTGTTTGTTGTGGACCAAGCACTACAAGAAAGTTTCTATACTGAGAGTGAATAAAAAAGTGCATGGCCGGAATGCCTTTTTTAAAGTGAATAGTGAATAGTTATAATATGAAATTGAAGAAAAACATATGTGGGGCCGTTCTTGCAGATAAACCAAGCGGAATGCCTTCTACTACACTTGTCACTCACCTGCGACATAAGCTAGAAATAAAGCGTATTGGGCATACCGGTATTCTAGATCGTGTAGCTAGTGGGCTGATGCTTTTATTAGTCGGTCGTGCTACGGGTTTGGCCCAATTCTTTTTACACGCAGATAAAGGATATCATGCGGAATTTCATTTTGGAAAATCCACTGATACCCATGATAGACAAGGACAGGTTTTGGATGAGCTTTCTGAGGAGCGTGTACAAGAATTTTTGCAGAAGGAAACAAAGAGCATAGAAACAGTGATTACAAGTTGGACAAACTTGAAAGAACAAAAACCTCCCATCTATTCAGCCTTGAAACAAGGGGGGCGCCGTCTTTCCGATCATGCTCGTATGGGGCAAGTTGTGGAAGTCGCGTCTCGTCCTGTACAGATTTATGAAAGCTCTATTTTAGCATATGAACCTAAAAAAAGTCGAGTTCGTGTTTACTTACATGTGAGTGGAGGGACTTACGTGCGCGCATTGGCTAGAGATTTATCTGAACAAATCGGTATTCCACTCCATCTTGGTGCTTTACGCCGGACGAAAATAGGTTCTCATCAAATGGTGGAAGATGACAATGCAAACACGATATGGAGGCCAGAGAAAACAGAGCCCAATTTACTTTCTGTTCAAGAAACATTTCCTCTTTGGCCCCGCTTGGTTGTCCAATCTCCAGAAGACAGGAAAAGAATATTACAAGGAGTCATTCTTCCCATCCAAAAACTGAAAGGCGAGGCTCCTAAAATGGTACAAGAAAATTTTTTTATAGAGGATGAACAAGCAAACTGCCTTGCATGGGCAGTGCGTACAACTGGGAGCTACCGATATCAGCGCGTGCTGGCAGGCTGATTTTAGGGCCTTAGCTTTTGAGTTTCCAACTCTTTTTTCATATACAAATCTATCCCTTCTCCCTTCTTCATTTGAGAGAAAAGATGTGTATGTCGAGGGTCCATGCGCGTACCTACATCATATATAGCATCCTCAAAGCGAGCTTCTTCGATAGTCACCCCTGTGAGCTTGGCCCACCTGAGATCTGCCTGTCGTAAATCTGCTTTTCTTAAGTTAGCATTATTTAGAAAGGCTCCACGAAGGCGAGATTGAGATAAGTTTGCACCCTCGAAGTTGCAATTTGTCAAAAAAGCATGACTTAAGTCTGCCCCAGATAAGTCTATACCAGAAAAATCTTCTCCCTCAAGTATTACCTGACGAAGTTTTGTATTGCGTAAGTGTCCTGCGACTTTCAACTTTTCTAATACCGTTTTTTTTGTAATGCGTTCTCCCGCTTGAATTCCTGTTCCATTGCGATAGTCGGCAATGGCCTTTTGTAAACATTCTACCGCAGATGCTGGATAATTTTTGCGGCGGGGTGGAAACTCAAAATCCTTTTCTAGATCTTCTACAGTTACATTTTCAATTTTGTTTAGTGTTTTACCTTTAGCCCATTCTGTGGCAATGGCTAGTGAGACCAGACCAAAACCGCAACCCGTCGTCGTATAACTAGCATTTGTAACATACTTTTCTTCAGGACTGTGCATGTTCTCATCAATCTTAAGATATAGTCGATAGCCATCCCCACAGCCTGTATTGCGATAGGAAGAAACAACCGTAGCATCTTCCATCTCAGAATAATTCATTCTTTCATCATTTATTTTTTTAAATCTTTCAAAATCCATATCTACCCGGATCATGCTAATAACTTTCTCTTTTATGTCAAACTATCTTTTGATGAGGCATATTGGGAGTAGAGTAACTATGTAGGCCGTGAACAGACCCTTGCTGCTGAGCACTTAGGGTGCGTCTTTCGAATCGTAATTTGGAAGAGTATAGATTTTTATGTAGTTCTGTGATACTTACCGTTCCCATATCTTGAAAGCTTAGGCGTAGACCTTGTAGTAAATACGGGACATATTCGTACATAGAGCCTTTATCCACTACAGCCCCAGAAACTCCTTGGGCAACCTTGATTACTTGGTTTTCCGAAAAGTAACGTTTTTCGCCCCCTGCTTCAAATGCCTCTTGTGAAGCCATCCCTCGGTAGCGTTTCAGTCTGACCCCGTCCTCATAGAAGTAATCACCGGGAGATTCTTTTGTACCTGCAAACATAGAACCCATCATCACAGTAGACGCACCAATACAAATGGCATTGGCCATGTCACCTATGCTAGAGATGCCACCATCCGCGATGATAGGAACTCCTCGCTTTGCAGAATAAGCTGCTGTGTGGTATACGGCCGTCGCTTGTGCACGCCCCACAGCCATCGCATCTTGAGTTATGCAAATTGAGCCCGGTCCCATTCCTACGCGAAGTGCATCGCAACCCGCATCAATTAGGCCACAACATTGTTCTGTTGCGACTACATTACCAGCAATGATTTGTACTTGTGGATAGTTCTTTTTTAGCCAATGAATCATTTGAATTTCATAAGAGGAGTAGCCCTGAGCAGAATCAATGACTAAGCAATCGACTCCAGCTTGTACTAGGTCAGGTATACGGTCATAGGATTCCGGTTGAGTAGAAATGGCTGCTCCCACCCGTAAGCGCTTATATTCATCTTTTGATGCTGTGGGGAAGTCTTGGCTTTTACGAAGATCAGAGCGACAAATGAGAGCGACTAGACACCCTTCTCTATTGATGATTGGTAATTTACCTTTTTTAGATTTTTGTAGTATTTGATTTGCATCAATGAGTCCCATGCCTTCGTTTGCTGTGATCAATTCAGTGGTCATAACATCTTTTATTAAAATATTGCGGTCCCTTTGTAGATCAATATCGCGATTTGTTACAATACCAACCAGAGGAGTTTCCCTTGTACCATCTTGAGTTATAGGTATACCAGAAAAACCGTAACTTTGTTTGATCTTATCTATATCTGTAATTTTATGTTGAGGAGAAAGTACAATAGGATCAACGATAAATCCATTTTTGTAACGCTTCACTTTTTTGACTAGCTGAACTTGAGCATTTGGAGTATTGTTGTAATGGATGATACCCATGCCACCCAAGAGGGCTTGGGCGATAGCCATTTCAGACTCGGTAACTGTGTCCATAGGGGAAGAGATTAGTGGTTGTTGTAGAGTGATTTCCCTAGTCAGTTTTGTTTGGAGATTGATTGTACTAGGATGAAAAGCAATATAGCCGGGCAAGACGAGATAGTCTCGATAGGTGATACCTGCATTTGCGTTGAAGAGCTGCCTTGCGGAGATGCCGTCTTCTATTGCTAGCGGAGTATCTTTTTGTTTATTTTCAGACATAATTTATGCTATATTTTTTTGAAAGATGTCATAAGTAAAAGGGTAAAAAGAATTTTCTTTCATCATTTTTTTTGCCAACTCTTTTTATTATCGATTTATAACTACGGGTTCAGCCTTGATTTACATATTCGCTTATTTTTCAAGTCGGAATAGAATTTTTCTATATGTAATACCTACCTTCATAAACCAAACGGGCTGGTCCCGTCATGATTACAGGGGCTTTTTTTTCAAAGCCTCCTTCCCATGCAATTTCCAATTCGCCACCTGGTAAAATTACCCTTTGTTTTGTTGCAGATTTTTTTGTGAGAACAGAAACGACATGAGCCGCACAAGCACCGCTTCCACAGGCTAGAGTTTCCTGGCTACCGCGTTCATAAGTGCGGACCCTTATGCTGTTTTTATTTGTGGAAACAAATCCTACGTTTGTCCTCTCAGGGAAAGCAGGGTGCTTCTCTAGTTCCGCCCCTAGTGCTTCTACTGGTGCAGTTTTCACATCATCCACAAATAAAATACAGTGAGGATTTCCCATAGAGAGGACATATACTTCTTGAATGCCAAAACCATGTACTGACAGACCATAAGAAATAAGCTTCTCTTTTTTTTTTGCATATATGGTATTGAAAGGTATCTCTTTAACAGCAAAAATGGGAGAAGGCATTTGAATTTGCAATTGAATATTTTTTTCTTCGAGGCAGGATATGACATTTGCTTGGTGTAGTCCAACACTCGTTTCGATAAAGAATTCGTTTGTGCCACTGCAGTAATATTCCCATAGTGCTAAGCAGCGAAGCGCATTCCCACACATAGCTGAAGGGAAGCCATCAGCATTCCACATATTCATAAATAAAGAAGCTCGATTAGATGGTGTGATTATAATCACGCCATCACTGCCTACACCCGTATGTCTATCACAGATCTTTTGTATTTCGCATTCTGAGAACGCTACATCAAGGGGAGTTTGGCGAGTATCTATAAAAATATAATCATTTCCGCAACCCTCCATCTTGATAAAAGAAAAAGATCGTTTTTTATTCGTTTTATTAAAATACGGCATCTTTGTTAGTCGATAAAAATCCACTGCACTACGTAAAGGTCAAAAGGTTTCACATGTATAAAATATTGATTTTATGACGCACTTTATTTTTTTTCAGGTATGTAATGGTATGGAGCTTACTTTCACTACAATCGCAATGCTTTCTACGTTAGCTCAAATTCCCTTCATAAATTGTGACCTTCCCTCCAAAAGAGTGGACAGTCCACTTTAAGTTGTGGAGGAAGAAAACATGGGTTTTATAATATGAATGACGATATACTAAAGAAAATTGCATTTTTTTATGAACATTTATCAGCACTCAGGAAATTTACTAGCGGTAAAATATCTGCTCCACAATTTGAAGGAGAATTTTTCAATATTTGTGGGAGGATGGGTTATATTTTCCCTAGAGAAGCAGATCGTATCATAAATGATTTTTTTTGGTCTTCTTCTGTAGAAGACTATTGTAGTTACCCAGAAATACGAGAGGAAGGTGATCTGGATGATGAGGCGCTATTGCGTAGTGCAAAGAAGGCTTTAGAGAAACTGGAACGATGCAGGAAGTATATCAGGAAGTATATGGGCAGTTAATGTAGCCTTTCAAGCCGTCCCACCAACCATAGGCAATGCTGAAGAAAATATAGGAGGTGTGTATTCGATCAATATGTTCGATAATTTAATTACAAACTGTATTGCACCTTTATTAAAACGACATGGTTTTAATAAGAGAAATATGACATGGAACAAAAGAATTAATAATTTTGTTCAGGTAATTAACTTTCAATTAAGTAGTTATAGCAATGAACAGGAAGAAACTTTTACTATGAACCTTGGATTTTTTAATCCAAATATCTGGGAGACATGTTGGAGAAGAAATAGCCCCCAATTTATTGCTGAAGAAAATTGCTTCCCTCGTATCAGGATAGGCCAATTATTAAATGAGACAAAAAATAAAAAAATGGATCATTGGTGGACATATGTGAGAAATACAGATGTTAAAAAATCAAATAATGAAATATTTGACTTGCTCGAAAATAAATGTTTCCCATTCTTAAATAAACTGTTGTCGATCGCCGCAATAAATGAATTCTACTCAACTCAATCTATCGACTTGTTACCAATTGAAAAAATTTACTTAGCTATAGTAAAAAATTTCCTTGGTCATAGAACTGTATCTGAAGAGATATTGAATACAGTTAGAGAAAGCTCTAACTCTTGGATGAGTAGAGTTGAAATTGTTTATAAACAATTATCTACACAAGAAAGTCGCTGAGCAAGAAGGTGACCTTCCCCCAATATTTTGTACAGTCCTTTTTGGCTTTTTTTTCATTAGAACAAACAAGTGACAGATGTTATGAAAGAAATTGGAAAACAGCTTGGCAGAAAGTTCACTGGTAAACATCGTGAAGAATTGCATCGTGAGATACATGGCCAAAATTATAACTATCAAGAGATTGTTAAGGAAGGTTATTGCTTGTTTAAATGAAAAAAAGTGGGAAGCAAGTAATTGAAGAAACCATAAAAAGAATGATAGGTTTGAGAGCCAGCCTGGTTGAACCTGGCTGCGGTAGTATGTTTACTATACACTTTGGTAAACTTACGGCCAAACAGCATAGAGGTAGAAGAGGCCTCACGAAATATCTTGAGGGTGAATGGCATTTTTGGGTATATTTAGCTTCATGGCGTATTGAGCAAAATAGTAAACCGCTAATTGCTTGTGAAGATGATAGAAGTAAAGTTGCTCGTGATTTGAATATACTGCAAGGTAAAAAATTTATAGACTTTCGAGTATTAAATAATGCCCTTGATATAGAACTTGAGTTTGAAGAGAATATAGTTGTTATCTTATTTTCTATATATACAGAGGAAGATAGGTGTCCTTGGATGCTATTCACTCCGGAATGTGAAGTCCTTACAATTGTTCCTCCAGATTCAGCTGTTTTCGAAGAGTGACCTTCCCCCAATATTTTGTACAGTCCTTTTTAGCTTTTGTTTCATTAGAACAAACAAGTGAGAGATGCTATGAAGGAAATTGAAAAACAGCTTGGCAGAAAGCTCACTGATAAACATCGCGACGAATTGCATCGTGAGATACATGGCCAAAATTATAACTATCAAGAGATTATTGAGGAAGGTTATTGCTTGTTTAAATGAAAAAAAGTGGGAAGCGAGTAATTGAAGAAACCATAAAAAGAATGATAGGCTTAAGAGCCAGCCTGGTTGAACCTGGCTGCGGTAGTATGTTTACTATACACTTTGGTAAACTTACGGCCAAACAGCATACAGGTAGAAGAGGCATCACGAAATATCTTGAGGGTGAATGGCATTTTTGGGTATATTTAGCTTCATGGCGTATTGAGCAAAATAGTAAACCGCTAATTGCTTGTGAAGATGATAGAAGTAAAGTTGCTCGTGATTTGAATATACTGCAAGGTAAAAAATTTATAGACTTTCGAGTATTAAATAATGCCCTTGATATAGAACTTGAGTTTGAAGGGAATATAGTTGTTATCTTATTTTCTATATATACAACAGAGGAAGATAGTTATCCTTGGATGCTATTCACTCCGGAATGTAAAGTCCTTAAAATTATTCCTCCAGATTCAGTTGTTTTCGAAGAATGACCTTCCCCCAATATTTTGTACAGTCCTTTTTGGCTTTTTTTTCATTAGAACAAACAAGTGACAGATGTTATGAAAGAAATTGGAAAACAGCTTGGCAGAAAGTTCACGGGTAAACATCGTGAAGAATTGCATCGTGAGGTACATGGCCAAAATTATAACTATCAAGAGATTGTTAAGGAAGGTTATTGCTTGTTTAAATGAAAAAAAGTGGGAAGCGAGTAGTTGAAGAAACCATAAAAAGAATGATAGGCTTAAGAACCAGTATGGTTGAACTCGGCTGCGATAGTATGTTTACTATACACTTTGGTAAACTTACGGCCAAACAGCATACAGGTAGAAAAGGCATCACGAAATATCTTGAGGGTGAATGGCGTTTTTGGGTATATTTAGCTTCATGGCGTATTGAGCAAAATAGTAAACCACTAATTGCTGATGGAGATGTTGGAGATAATAGAAGTAAAAGTGCTCGTGACCTGAATATACTGCAAGGTAAAAAATTTATAGGCTTTCGAGTATTAAATAATGCCTTTGATATGGAACTTGAGTTTGAAGAGAATATAGTTGTTGTCTTATTTTCTGTATATACAGAGGGAGATGGTTATCCTTGGATGCTATTCACTCCGGAATGTAAAGTCCTTAAAATTGTTCCTCCAGATTTAGTTGTTTTCGAAGAAGCAGATATTTGAGAGAGAGTATAAATCACTCTCCGTATATTCTCCATAATTCCCCATGAAGCCAAGCCTTGTTCTATTTACAGCCATCACTCTTCTACTTCCAGTCGGCCTAGCGTCCCATGGCACAGCATACGATTCCATAAACAAAACATTTTCCCGTAGTACAAGGCAGGGGGAGTCGCAGCGAGGAATGGGCAACGGCCTGTCAGTGCTGCCCGGAGGGTGGCACGATGGCGAAGTCGTAAAACGACAAGCCAGACAAGGCCGTGTTCCTGCCATTAGCAGGAGCACATCTGAGCCGACGGGGGATGCAATCCCCCACCCACAGCCAAACTGCGTATGTGACTTGCGCAACACAGGAGGTGTTGCGGGTTTCGGCTCAGGCCATGGATGGTCTGCGTCGAAAGCGAGCATACGCAGTTTGGCCCATGCTATTTTAGGCTGTGGACTAGCCTCTGCTAAGGGAGGAGACTGTGGTTCTGGAGCTGCTGGTGCTGTGATCGGAGAAGTTGTTACTGTAGGCAAAGCAAAGGGAGTCGTTAGTTGGTTTAAGGGGCTTTTTGGGGGGAAAGTATCTGGAGTTGATAACCTTGTTAAAGTTACTCAGGGTACAGTTAAAAATCCCAAAAAAGGAGATATTTATGCTCCAGGAGGTAGAAAAAAAGCAAAAGAAATATTTAGAAAGTTAGATACAAAAGGTATCAGCAATAGGAAAAAAATCAGCGAAGGTAACCGTTCTCGAGCTGTTGTCGGTAAATTGGAAGATGGTACACCACTTCGAATCAGATTTAAAAAAGCCGGTACAACTCGAATTCAAGCTGGTAAGCAAAAGGTTATCTTTCCGGACTAGGTTTGTGATGGGAATGGGATTTAATAAACTAATGTTTTGACCTATGATTCATTCTAGATTTTTTCCCGTAAAAGGATTGTTTCCTAACGAGCTTACCTTAAAAAAATTTTATGCTGTCCTTACAGAGGCACATCTGGTTTCGGATGATGATAAACCTGTAAATAACTTTGATGAGCTTTTTACAAAATGTAATTTAGATAAAAGTGAAAATAATTTATTTCATGTTCGCAAAAAGGGTTTAATTTATGAAGGTGATAAAATTTTTTCTTTTCACTTGGGTCAATTACTCTACAATAATGCTTCATCTGGCAATGTAAATATTCGAAGCAGTGAAACAGGAAAAGTTTGGAAGTACGGACTTGATGACTTTTTTAATGAGCAAGAGTTTTTTTCTTTAGTTGATGAATACTGTGGGGAATTTCACTTCACAGATGATAGTAATAATTGGTACGGTGTTCTTAGGGATGATGACCCTATAATTTTTTTTGCCGTAAATGATTACCTATCAAGCAGGCTAGTCACTCATTTCCAAGAGAATATTTTACAGTTATCTCCTGATTTTAATTGCTATTAAAAAGATGTTGTAGCTGTACTGCATAAGTTCCCCATGAAGCCAAGCCTTGTTCTATTTACAGCCATCACTCTCGTTCTTCCAGTTACGCTAGCGTCCCATAACACAACATACGATCCAACAAATAAAACATTTTCCCCTATTTACAAAAGCGGGGCGGTCAGCCCCGCAACCACAGCCTTTTCACCTGTACGGCTTGCGCTGGTTTCCATGGATGGCCATATGGATGGCCAGCGGATTGGTGCTCTGTGTCATGGATGCACAGCGCAGCAATCCCGTGCAGGTGAAAAGGCGCCTGCTATTAGCAGGAGCACATCTGAGCCGACGGGGGATGCAATCCCCCACCCACAGCCAAACTGCGTATGTGACCTGCGCAACACAGGAGGTGTTGCGGGTTTCGGCTCAGGCCATGGATGGTCTCATGGATAGTTTCATGGATGGTCTGCGTCGAAAGCGAACATGCGCAGTTTGGCCCATGTGAGTGTAGATAGGCCTAGGGGGAAAAGAAAATTTCTCAAGGGGAAAAAGAAAATAAAAGTGCAAAAAAGGGAGTATAATTTATAAATTCTTATGAAGATTACAGTAGAGATTGGAAGGGAAATTAACAATGAAGTTCCTTGTGTTGTTGAAATTTATTTTGATGAGGAGGGTTTTGATTTTTTATTGGAACGACTTTCTCTCATACGGAATAAAAAAACGGATCACGTACACTTTTTTACTCCTTCTTGGGGAGGTGAAGAGCTATCAGAAGAAAAAATATGCCGTTATAGTAATGATATAGCTCACCATTTAAAACTAACAATGGTCCAGCCGCCCGTGCCTCCGCTGAGGATTGCAGTAGAAATTGAAAAAGAAAGTAAAAGTAAGGTTCCCTGTGCTGTTAAAATTTATTTTGATGAGGAGGGTTTGGATTCTTTATTGGAAGATCTTTCTTTCATACAAAATAAGAAAACAACTCTCGTAAATTTTTTTTCTTCTTCTTGGGGAGGTTACGATCTATCAGCAGGGAAACTATTTTGTCATAGTAATGATAGAGCTCACCATTTAAGAATGGCAATGCTCTACCTCCCCCCTCCGCCTGAATCACTTTGGAACTATTGGACACATTGTTATAAGCGTTGGGAAGCTAAACTTATATATTATAATGTTGAAGCACTCCGCGAATGGATGTTCAAGTTTTTCATTAGAAAATGACACTTTTTTTATCAAAAAATCTTATAAAATCTCATGGATAAAAACGAACTTCATTTATTTTGTAACATCAGATCAGTGGTTTTATCAAAAAACTTTCTTGTGTGAAAACAAACTGCTGACAGCGCAGAACCCTACCCCATGAAGCCAAGCCTTGTTCTATTTACAGCCATCACTCTTCTACTTCCAGTCGGCCTAGCGTCCCATGGCATAGTACGCGATCCAACAAACACAAATACTTCCCGTATTTACAAAAGCGGGGCGGTCAGCCCCGCAACCACAGCCTTTTCACCTGTACGGCTTGCGCTGGTTTCCATGGATGGCCAGCGGATTGGTGCTCTGTGTCATGGATGCACAGCGCACCAATCCCGTGCAGGTGAAAAGGCGCCTGCCATTAGCAGGAGCACATCTGAGCCGACGGGGGATGCAATCCCCCACCCACAGCCAAACTGCGTATGTGACTTGCGCAACACAGGAGGTGTTGCGGGTTTCGGCTCAGACCATGGATGGTCTGCGTCGAAAGCGAGCATACGCAGTTTGGCCCATGCCAGCCTAGGTTTGGGCTCAGCTGAATTTTATCTTGCGTATAAAGATAATGATGTAGCTGGAATGAAGGACGCTGCGCTTGCAATGGGGATAGATCTTGCGGCGGCGGTAATACCGTTTATACCGGGCGGAGCGGGTATCGCCTTAAAAGCTGCCAAGAAAGCAAAGAAGGCTAAAAGTGCAGCTAAGAAGAAGGGCGGTAAAAAAAAGAAAATCAGGACAGATCAAAATAGTCAAGATCAGTTAAATGAAATTCAGGGTGCTCAGAGTAAAAACCGTAAAAGAGGTTATGGCGATAAGATATATTCTACAAATAAAAGCAAACAGTGTGCAAATACAGACTTGAGTAGAATAAAACACCCTAATGATCTAAAAGATGAATTTTAAAAGAAGTCATGTCTGTAAAAAAGGAAAAATACAATGATACTTTCACTTATGCTATGCAACTTAGGGAACAGCAAAGATATAATGAAGCGATTGTCTTATTGAAAAGTTTAATTGGAAAAGATTTTCACCAGGCAGGAGTACATGGAATGATTGGAGGTATTTATCGTTATAAAAAAGATAGTTTATCATCAATTCCATATCTAAAAGAGGCTACAAAGTTAGGTACTAATTCTCGGCTTGCTTCAATAATGTTAGTGCATTCTTTACTGGAGACAGGCGAAAAAGAGAAAGCATTAGAGGAGTTAGATAGATATTTAAGGGCTTGCAACTCAAAGAAACCTGAAAAATCAGATGATCATCATGCTGTAAGAGAGGAACTTTTAAGGAACTGGAATGAGTTTGACAGGCTATATATTAAGGAAAAGTATCAGAAGTGATCTTGTAGCTGTCTCTCCAGAAATTAAATCCCCATGAAGCCAAGCCTTGTCCTATTTACAGCCATCACTCTTCTACTTCCAGTTACGCTAGCGTCCCATGGCATAGCACGCGATCCAACAAACACAAATACTTCCCCTATTTACAAAAGCGTGGCGGTCAGCCCCGCAACCACAGCCAAACTGCGTATGTGACCTGCGCAACACAGGAGGTGTTGCGGGTTTCGGCTCAGGCCATGGATGGTCTGCGTCGAAAGCGAACATACGCAGTTTGGCTGTGGGTGGCCTATGATACCTAATGAAACAAAACTGCTCAAAAGGACTGTACAAAATATTGGGGGATGGTCAGGTGTGGCCAAAGGAAATGGTCGTTTACTTGATAAACAAGGAGGCCGTGGCCATCGTAAATAACACAAAGAATCAAAATTCTAAATACTTTTGAGTTTACTTATTTTGCGCATTTTGATAGGCCTTAGATAAATATAAAAGTGATTATGTATTCAATATAGCCATATCATCGAAAAACATATCATGACTGTGTTCCAAGATGGGAGTAAATGTAGCCAAACACCGGCCCAAGGTCAGTTTAGACAGGCATTTTACAAAGTGTCCTCATCTGTATTAAATTTTTTACTCCCCAAACAAAGCGATATGTAAATAGTTGGCACTAGAATGCATATTTTTTCATTCTTAGCTTATGCGAAAACTATTTAGAATACGAGGGGGTGAAGAAACAAAACTTCTGAGTTTCTTTTGTCTAGGAACTTTTCTCCAAGCTGGTCTCATTATGGGGGTCAGCATATCGGATGCTCTCTTTATTGTGAACGTGGGAGCAGATAAACTCCCTGCTTTCTTCCTTCTCGTTCCTGTGATCATGTGTGTGTTTGTCCTATTTTTTAGTTGGAGTATCGAGAGATTTGGATTAAGTAAGGTTTTTACATATATACTTTTACTTCTATCTGTAGCCGGTCCGGCTTTGGGTTTGTTTAGTTTAAAAGAAAATATCCCTGTTTGGTTTTACTATTTTTCTAAGTTATATGCGTTTTTATGGCTGATAAGTTTATATTCTCTCTATTGGAATTTTGTTGATGAATATTTCACCATTCTCGACGCCAAGAGGCTCTACCCAATCTTGTCTGGTGGTTTGCTTTTTGGTTCTGCATTAGGTGGTGGGATAGTGAGTTATCTGGGGACAAAAATGCCAGCAGGATATTTTTTCTTTGGTTGGTCTTTCTTATCCTTGGTTTGCATTCTGTTTCTTTATAGGGTTTTATCGAGTTGGCCAAATTTGAGTGAGCAAGAAAGGAGTGGGAAAGAGAATATAGGTTTTTTCATGCCCATCCGCACGATTGTTCAATATGCAAAAAAATCTAAATTTGTGTACATTGTAAACGGATCTATTCTTGTAATGATCTTTATTGCAACGGTAAATGAATACCAGTATTCTGTTACTTTTGCTGAAGGACGTAGTGCAGAGGAATTGACAAGTTTTTTTGGGAAATTGTTTCTCATAACAAATGCAGTAACTCTCCTTTTTGTCTTTTTTGGGTTTAGCAGAGCTGTTGCGAGATTCGGCGTAAGTAACATAGTTGTATTGCAGCCCATTGTTTATTTTTTAACTTTTGCGTACTATTTGTTGGATTATGGTACTTCTTCGGCACTCTTCGGCTTTATGGCTTATCAAGGCGTGATGATAGCTATTGATTATAACAATTGGAATTTTTTGTTTAATGCATTCCCTGTAAATGTACGAAAGGTCGTTCGGATTTGTACAGAGGGGTTTATGGATCCTCTTGCCACCGCTTTGGCAGGTTTTTTTCTGATGCTTTCTGTGGGTGTTCTTTCTCCCCAAGAAATTTCAGGTATTGTACTAGTCATTGCGGGCATATTCATAGTGCTTGCTTTAGTTTTACGTGCTCAGTATTTGCCAGCAATGATTGCTTCTCTTCGAGAAGGTTCCTTGGACTTCTCCAAAAAGATCGATAGCTTTGTTGCCTCATTCACAAAAAAAGATGTTGTTCTGCTGTCGGATGCTGTAACTACAAATTGTAGTGGGACTGAGACCTTTTTCCACGCACTTTGGCGGTATGATCGTCACAGTGCATTTGATGCGTTTTTGTCTGCCTTAAATAATGTAGCTCAAGAGCGTCAGGTTGAGCTGAAAAGCATACTCGACTTTGTATTAACAGAGTCTGATGCTAGTATGAATCGTAAGTTGCTTGTATGGTTGAATAACCAAAGTGGTAATGTTACTCTTGATTTATTAGAAGAGTTTAGTAGTCGAGGCTTAATTCGCCACGCTAATTTTCGTTCCATGTTAGAGTCTGATAAGTTACACGAAAAAAGTACGGCTATTGTTTCTCTTACTCGTAGCTGGGAAGTGGAGTCTATGGGGCTGGCTATGGAAAGTTTGAAGCGACTTTTAGCAGGGACAGAAGAAGAAGTTATTATGGGTGTTCGTACTTTGGGAAAGATGAAAGAAAGCCGATATGTTCACCTGATTCGGGAGCTTTTGAATTCCCCTTCGGAAAGGATTTGCTATGAGGCTTTGGTGGCTGCCAATAATATGCTGGATGATAGGGCAAATTATGCATTGCCGTTCCTTCTAGAAAAACTGGATACGGAAAATGTGGATATCCGTTCTGTTACTTTGGATTGTCTTGATAAAATTCAAGATTCTAGCTCCATTACTCCATTGTTAATTGCTAGTGAAAATTTCACTCCTTCAGAGAAACGTAAAGTGAAAGATATTATACTCAAAATGGGTTTGAAAAGTGTTCCCATGACCATATCTGCGTTTACAGAAGATAACTATTCCTATGCGACTTCGTCTCTTGCGGCTAGAGTGCTTGGAGAGTTGGCTTTCCCGCAATTTGAGTCTTCCTATCCTGAGGTGATTGCAAGTGAGTTGGAAAAAGCATATCAAACCTTGTATTTTCATTCCATTTTGTCTATGGAGAAAGATAAGAGTCCTGGCCTCAGTGTTCTTGCGGATTTCTATAAAAAAAATCATGAAGTGATGTTAGATTTTATTTTGCGTGTTTTAACCATTGGCGGACGTCTACAGGGATACGAATTGATTAGTAATTCGTTACGTTCTCATAACCTGAAAATACGAGGAGATGCTATTGAGACTTTAGAACAAGGTGTTGATCGTTCAACCTTTCGTCTCCTCCTGCCTCTTGTGGATATGCGTAGTACAACGGAGCAGATAGATTTCTATTTTAAAAGGATGAATGCTGTTAAAAAACATGAACTCACACAGTTTACAGTGCAAAATGTTATAGAGAAGGCGTTGGAAAGCCCATTTCCGTTGGAGGTATCTATTGCGGCCCAAGCATATTGGGAAAGATTGGGAGAGAAAGAGGCTTTTGTTCAATGGTTAGAAAGGTATGAAAAAAGTAATAACCGCCTCCTCCCTAAGGATATGGTCTTTCATTTAGCGGAAAAAGACTTGGCGAGGCAAGGGAGGCTTAAAGGTAAAGAGCCCGGATTAAGCAGAGTGGATAAGCTTTACTATATGTTACAAAATCCGTTTCTGATGACTTTTGGAATGGAAGAACTCTCAGCACTTTCTTTAATATGTGCTGAACAAGACTATAAGGATACGGTAATTGCCAAAAGCGGTGAAGTAGTCGATACTTTGCATTTGATTATAGATGGTCAGATAAAAAGTAAATCTAGCAAGAAAGGCATAAAATATGAGAAAGGAGATCTCTTTGGGAATGAAGCTGTTTTCTCTAATCAAAAACACAGTGACGATATCCGTGTAAATCGTCTTCATTCGCTATCCTTTCGCAAGGACGCCATGTTACAAGTAGCCAACACCTTCCCGAAAATTAGTGTAGCGTATCTAAAAAAAATAGGGAGAGAGTTGTAATGTTTGGTTTGCATATAAAACTAAGATCTCTCATCTTGTTAACCCTTGTGCCATGCTTGTTATTTTTGATTCTCATTTATGCTTTGATCATGTACTTTGATTTATATAAAGTTATTTTAACTGGTTTTGAGCGCAAACTTTATGCTATAAGTGCTGCTTCCGGGTCATTTATTGATGGGAATGTACACAAAGAAATTACAGAAATGCAACAGGTGCGTGGGCTTGCTTTTGATTCGAAAACGAATACCTTGTATGGTAATTATTATATTGATAATAGGATTTTAGCGATCAATACACAACGAGGTGTGAGCCGTCATTTATCGAATGAAATTGGTTTTTACGGAATAGAGGATATTGCCTTTAATACGGAGGATGGGTTCTTGTATGGTCTTGTTTGGGATGCCGATGAAGAAGGGAATGACATCAGCCGGCTGATAAGGATCAATACATCTACCGGGATAGGAAGCGAAGTTGTTTTAATGAAGGAGCTTTACTATGGGCTAGCTTATGATTCCAAACAAAACGTTCTGTATTGTAATAATGATGAAAAGCTTGTTCGTGTGAACCCCCAAAATGGGAATGAAGTCATCGTAGGGAATGACATTGGGGTCCCTTATATACGTGGTCTAGCTTACCATGAGGGCGAAGGTGCATTGTATGGTGTTGTTACCCGCAGTAATGATATAGCGAAGTTTGATTTAAAAACAGGGGTTGCAAAAATTGTATATCCCATTCTCACGAAAGATGCTGATCGATCTGATGAAAATGCACGTTTGCTTTTAGGGGCTTTTGGTTTGGCTTTCGATCAGAATAAAAATAAATTTTATTCTAGCACAACTGTTCCAATTGTAACCATTCATAATGAAACGGGCTATAGTGAGGACTTACGTTATCAAAAAAACCTTGAGCAAGCTACCCGCCAAAAACAATATCTATCCTATATATCACCCATGTTACGTATAAAAAATAAAAAGGATTTAACTTTTTTGTACTCCAGTGTACTCAAGAATAAAGCGAAAACGATTTCATATGCTTTGGATGCTACGCAAGATGAAATCCACTCTTATGTTGGATATGAGGACCCGGATGAGGCGGAAGACGATATTAGAGATGTCTGGTTGAAGGGAGAGACATATCTTTCGGACATAAAATATTGGGAAGAATGGGGTTTACTGAAATCTGCTTACAACCCTATTTTAGATCAGGAAGGTGTCGTTTCTGGTTACGCTGGTGCTGATGTGAATATTTCTGTTATCGAGATGAAAACAAATGAAGCTATACTAAAAATCTTGGCTATTGGTCTTTTTGCAGTTTTATTGGCTGTTTTTGTTTCATTTATTATTTCGAATCGTTTGATTCAAACAATCAGTAACTTGAAAAATGGAGCATTGCAAATTGCGGCCGGAATGTTTGGTTCTCAAATTAGTATTCAAGCGTCTAAAGAGCTCCAAGAGTTATCACATACGTTTAATACAATGAGCCTTTCCTTGAAAGATATTGTTTCGCAGATGAATTTTGATAACAGAAAGATACTTTCTGAAAAATTGGCGAAAAATTTATTTTACAGCTTGAGTAAGAAATATAATTCTTTTTCTTCTGAGGAGAAAGGTAAGTATTTACCCTTGAGCAGATTGTGGTTGAATCCAGAAAAAGAGATCGATGATTCTCCTTGTGGTCACTTGTTAAAAAATAACAAGATTATTGTTTGGTTAGCAACACCTTCAGCAGATATGTTTGGAGATTTACGTGACCGGAACACTAACGGTTTAATCCTAAGTAAGATGCTCGCTAAATATAAAACAGATGATGATCTCCTGAAAGTCTCCAGAGGGTTCCTCTCTTCCCGGATAGATGGTCTTTTCATTTATGATATTGAGAGTGGTGTCCTGGAAATAGATAATGCTTCTTCGTATCATGCTCTAGAATTTAACCAGAGTGGTCCAAAAAAATCAGCTTCTCCGTATCCTTTAAAATCAGATAGGCTTTCTTTGAAACTTTCAGAAGCAGAAGGCGTGATCATTGGGAGCCCTGAGAGCCTTTCTAAAATCCAAACAAAAAAAGATTTCATTAAGAACGTAAGAGAAAAGGAAATTTCAACAACTAGCGCACTGATGCCTGTTTTTTTTAAAAGTGGGGATGGGAGTATATGACATCTGTCGAAAAAATGCATGCCCTTCGGAATATAGCTTGTTTTCAAGGCTTGTCACTTTCAGAGTTATCTTTATTATCTGAAGTGGTTACCTTGAGCAATTTCTCACAGGGAGAGACTATTGCTTCGGAAGGAGATGTACTCTCTTCTGTTTATGTAGTTGTTAGTGGTGATTTGTTAGATTCAAAACAAAAGAAGCTACCAACTGTTTTTGGTTTGAGATCTGTTCTTTTTGATCGGCCACTGGAATACAGTGTATATGCTTCAGCAGATGAGGGTGTTGAGATACTATGTCTTTTTAAAAAACATATTTTGACTCTAATCTATGAGTGTCCAAGTTTTGTTGTGAGTTTTTTGGAATCTTCAAGTAAAAATTAAAAACCTTCTTATGAAGATACGAACACAAAATCTTTTAACAATCTTGCCTATCTTTATAGGGCTTGGTGTTATACTCAGTTTTTTTAAATACACTACTGAACGCCAAGAATTATTATGGGGAATGCAAGAAGAGATCTCTTCTCTTGCTGTTACTATTTCAGAATTTCTCACGGAAGACGATATAAAAAAGATTTTTGCCGGTCAGGATATAGTTTCCGTTCAAAAATTGAAAAAATGGAGTATGTCGAAGGAAGGGATGGAAGATAATGAAACCAGGAATAGAGCGAATTATATTATCAATTCCTTATACCTTCTTGTTCCGAATGGAAGGAAGCTAGTGAATATTCTTCACGAAAAAAAGCCAAAACAGATTCAATGGAGGGAAGTGGATGCCTTGTCAGTTTCTGAAAATACAGGGAGTGGTGCTGACAAATTAAAAAAGAATATGTACATCTCTAGTGTGAAATATGATGATGAAAACAATGCATATATGTCTACTTTCATTTCTTTAGCAAAAACAACCGTATATAACGGGGAAAAAGAGTTTTACCTTGGTTTGGATACCGATGTAAGTTACTACGACAGACATTTAGCCACACTTTTTCAAAACACGGTTATTTTTGCGACTTTAACAGGAATTCTTGGTGTTCTAATTGCGCTTTTCTTATCGAGAGTTCTTACTAAAAAAATAAAAAGATTAAACGAAGCTGCGGAAAAAGTAATCATGGGTCAATATAATCAGCCTATAGAAACCGGAAGTATTCAAGAAGTTAGTGATTTAGGTAATACTTTTAATACAATGAGTTCTATCTTGCAGGAGATACTTTCTAAAACACAAAATGATTTGGTCGTTGCAGAGAAGTTTTTAACAGAAAAAGATCTATCATTTAAATTTCAGGAATTGACTCTAAAGCCGATAGACCTTTCCATTGGAGGGGTAGAAGTGAAGCTTCGTTTTTTAGGAAACGATAGTAGTGGTGACTTTTGGGGTCATTCAAAAGTAGGTGTGAAAAATTTTATTATTTTAGGGCGTGTGGCTTCTGAAGAAACGTATTTCCAAACATCTCTTTCCGCTTCCGGTGCGTTTTCTATTTTTGAAAAATCGCTTGCTTCTGGGAATAGTCTCCCTGATGCAATCTCAAAAGTGCATGAGATTATTGATATAGATACTTTATATTGTCTTTGCTTTGAAAAAGAGGGAAAGGAGGCCAAAATGAATTCCATTAGAATAGAAAATGGGGGCAAGATTTCAGATAAAAATTACTCTTTATCTAAAAATACTATTTTCCCATTTCATACGTTACCTGCTGGTATGGATTCTGGTGTGAATGTGATGGTAGAGGCTTTTTCTGAGTTATCAGTCTCGGATGCGATGTCTCGTATTGAAAGGAATTTAGACATAAAAAACAATTGCGGTTGTTTGCTACTTGTTAAGGCCTCTCAGTAAAGAGGCTTCAGTGAGAGTTCTATCAAATTCTTCACACATTTACTCTAATACGTTACCCTATACGATTCATCCTAAATCAATTGTTTTGTTCTCTGCTTATTTATAAAAAATGGGACTGTTGTAAAATGAGCGTAATTGTAATGTAAGATTTTGACTCATATAGTCAGCCTTGAAAAACCAGAATACTATGGATCTTTCGCATTTATAAGCTATTCTGAAGTAAAAAGTAGTACCCATAATCGCAAGGTTTTGCGAAAAGGTGTTCAAAAGCTTGTGTTTTTCAAGCATTATTTTTCAGAGCTTCCCTATGCTAGCTCAAAAAAAAAATGATTATCAAAGAGACTTGTTTCAGACGAATTTGGAAGGTATGCTCAATCATAATGAGCCCTTATTTCGTTTAGCTCAGAAAATAGATTGGAAAAAGTTTGATACTGAATTTGGTAGACTCTATTGTCCTGACAACGGCCGCCCAGCCAAGTCAACCCGCTTGATGGTAGGACTGCATTACTTAAAAACCACATTTAATGAAAGTGTTTTAGATAAATGGGTTCAAAATGTCTATTGGCAATACTTTTGCGGATGGCAAGAATTCCAGCAGGAAGCTCCTTGTGATCACAGCACATTAAGCAGATGGCGTAAGCGTATAAAATCTAAAGGGAGGAATAGAAAATCTTTTGGAAGAAACAATTCATTGTGCTCTTTCTAATAAATTACTGCGTAGACATCATATCCAAAAAGTAAATGTAGATACAACAGTTCAGGAGAAGGCCATTACATATCCAACAGATGGTAAGATGGTAAACTATATTTTAAAGCTTTACGATATTTGTCAGAACTGGCTAAGAGAAATAATATTCGTCTTCGCCAAAGTTATTCTCGTTTATCTAAAAGGTCAGCCTTGCTTTTTTCGCGCCCTTAAAATCGCGAGCTTTGCTCTAGCTTTGCCCTAGCTTTGCCTTGGCAAAGCTAGAGCAAAGCTTTCCACAGAACGCTTCCCAACATGAGCAAACTTTCCACTCGCAAAGCTTTCTTTCATAGGAAACCCTTCCAACACAAAGCCTTCCAAGAGAACCTCCCAGCTTCGCTTGTTTCCCATGTGTAGCCTTGCCTTTTTCGCGCCCTTAAAAATCGTGGGCTTTGCCTTGGCAAAGCCTACCAAGAACACCTTCCAACATGGGACTTTCGCACCCCGCCTCGTCTTTTTCGCGCCCTTAAAATCGCGAGCTTTGCTCTAGCTTTGCCTTGGCAAACCCTCCCACTCGCAAAGCCTACCATGAACGCCTCCAACCATGAGCAAGCCTCCCCAACCTCGTCTTTTTCGCGCCCTTAAAAATCGTGGGCTTTGCTTCAGCAAAGCTTACCACGAAGACCTCCCAATATTTCACCCCCGCCTCGCCTTTTTTCGCGCCCTTAAAATCGGGTGCTTTGCCTCAGCAAAGCTTACCACGAATACCTTCCAATATTTCGCCCCCGCCTCGCCTTTTTTCGCGCCCTTAAAACCGAGGGCTTTGCCTTGGCAAAGCCTACCAAGAACACCTTCCAACATGGGACTTTCGCACCCCGCCTCGTCTTTTTCGCGCCCTCAGAATCGAGAGCTTTGCCTCAGCAAAGCTTTCCACAAAAGCTCCCAACATGAGCAACCCTTTCACTCGCAAAGCTTTCCACAGAACGCTTCCCAACATGAGCAAACTTTCCACTCGCAAAGCCTACCACGAACGCCTCCAACCATGAGCAAGCCTCCCCAACCTCGTCTTTTTCGCGCCCTTAAAATCGCGAGCTTTGCTCTAGCTTTGCCCTAGCTTTGCCTTGGCAAAGCCTTTCAATCGCAAAGCCTTTCACTCGCAAAGCCTACCACGAACGCCTCCAACCATGAGCAAGCCTCTCCAACCTTGCCTTTTTCGCGCCCTTAAAATCGGGTGCTTTGCCTCAGCAAAGCTTACCACGAATACCTTGCCTTTTTCGCGCCCTCAGAATCGGGTGCTTTGCCTCAGCAAAGCTTACCACGAATACCTTCCAATATTTCGCGCCCTCAAAATCGCGAGCTTTGCTCTAGCTTTGCCTTGGCAAAGCCTTTCAATCGCAAAGCCTACCACGAACGCCTCCAACCATGAGCAAACCTCCCCAACCTTGCCTTTTTCGCGCCCTTAAAATCGCGAGCTTTGCTCTAGCTTTGCCCTAGCTTTGCCTTGGCAAAGCCTTTCACTCGCAAAGCCTACCATGAACACCTCCAACCATGAGCAAGCCTCCCCAACCTCGTCTTTTTCGCGCCCTTAAAATCGAGAGCTTTGCCTCAGCAAAGCTTTCTTTCATAGGAAACCCTCCCACTCGCAAAGCCTACCATGAACGCCTCCAACCATGAGCAAGCCTCCCCAACCTCGTCTTTTTCGCGCCCTTAAAAATCGTGGGCTTTGCTTCAGCAAAGCTTACCACGAAGACCTCCCAATATTTCACCCCCGCCTCGCCTTTTTTCGCGCCCTTAAAATCGCGAGCTTTGCTCTAGCTTTGCCCTAGCTTTGCCTTGGCAAAGCCTTTCAATCGCAAAGCCTTTCACTCGCAAAGCCTACCATGAACGCCTCCAAACATGAGCAAGCCTCCCCAACCTTGCCTTTTTCGCGCCCTTAAATATCGAGAGCTTTGCCTCAGCAAAGCTTACCACGAATACCTTCCAATATTTCGCGCCAACCTTGCCTTTTTCGCGCCCTTAAAATCGCGAGCTTTGCTCTAGCTTTGCCCTAGCTTTGCCTTGGCAAAGCCTTTCAATCGCAAAGCCTTTCACTCGCAAAGCTTTCCACAAAAGCTCCCAACATGAGCAAACTTTCCACTCGCAAAGCTTTCCACGAATACCTTCCAATATTTCGCGCCCTTAAAATCGATGGCTTTGCTTCAGCAAAGCCCACCACGACGTAATCTTCCCACTGCAAATCTCTCTTTGGTAAGTTCCCTTCAGCAAAGCTCTCTTTCACAGCAAACCCTTCCACAGAAAACGCCATCATCCCAAAATTAGTTTGACATATGTTCTGCCTAATTTACGCTATAGTCTTCTGTCTTGGGGACGAGTGCGTAATCGAGATAAAAGCTGACGTGCAAAAAAAGAGGTCAATAGTATGAAAACTATCGGAAGCAGCGTGACTAAAGATATGCTCTCCCCTGTCTCGCGGGGCTGTAAACAAAACCTAACTCTCTCCTTCTTCACGATCCCAATCCTCTCCATTTTGCTTTATTCTGCTTGTAGTTCTCATGAAAATGGAAAATTGCCCTCAGTGGGCCTCCTTAGAATCAAGCCCACCATGATCACCACCTATGCCGAACTCAAAGCGGTCAAAGATGGTCTATATTACCACTACCGCTTGGGCAATGACATCGACGCCAGCGCGAGCTGGAGTGAAGATGACTCTAGTGCGACGACCTGCGTAGCCTACAACGGTAACAATGGAGCTAGCGCTACCTGCACTGGCTTTACGCCCATAGGGAATAGTAATAGTACGACTCAGTTCATCGGTAGCCTTGATGGTGCCGGCCATAAAATCACCGGCCTCTACATCAATCGTCCATCTACAAACTACGTAGGCTTGTTTGGCTATACCGGCACTCTTGCTGAGATTAAGAATATAGGTGTGATAGCTGCCTATATAGTGGGTAGTGATTATGTCGGCGGGCTCATCGGGAGTTCTCATGGTACTGTAAGTAACTCCTCTGCCATGGGAGATGTGACGGGGACGGGTAATACTGTCGGCGGGCTCATCGGGAGTTCTTATGGTTCTGTAAGTAACTCCCATGCCACGGGAGATGTGGAGGGGACGAGTTTTAATGTCGGCGGGCTCATCGGGGTATTAGGACGTTCTGGTTCTGTACGTGACTCCTATGCCACGGGATCTGTGACAGGGGAGAGTAATCGTGTCGGCGGGCTCATTGGTTATTCTGAAGGTACTGTAAGAGACTCCCATGCTACGGGAACTGTGGAGGGGAAGGGGAATAAAGTCGGCGGGCTCATCGGGGAGTCTTATGGTTCTGTAAGAGGCTCCCATGCCACGGGAGATGTGAAGTGGACGGGGACAGGGACGGGTAATGCTAATGTCGGCGGGCTCATCGGGGATTCTAATGGTTCTGTAAGTAACTCCTATGCTATGGGAGCTGTGATGGGGGGGGGGGGGGATGCTGTTGGTGGGCTCATCGGTTATGCTGATGGTTCTGGTTCTGTAAGCAACTCCTATGCCATGGGAGCTGTGATGGGGGGGAGGCATGATGTCGGCGGGCTCATCGGGGAATTGGGAGGTTCTGGTTCTGTAAGTAACTCCTCTGCCATGGGAGCTGTGGAGGGGACGGGAAATTCTGTCGGCGGGCTCATCGGTTGGAGTCATGGTGGTTCTGTAAGCAACTCCTATGCTACGGGAGCTGTGACGGGGGGGGCGGGGAATAATGTCGGCGGGCTCATCGGTCATTCTCAAGGTACTGTAAGCAAGTCCCGTAGCACGGGAGCTGTGGAGGGGACGGGTAATCGTGTTGGTGGGCTCATCGGTTATACTAGTGGTACTGGTCCAGTGAGCAACTCCTATGCTACGGGAGCTGTGACGGGGACGGGGACGGGGACGGGTGAGCATGTCGGCGGGCTCATCGGTTGGAGTCATGGTGGTACTGTAAGTAACTCCTATGCCAAGGGAGATGTGGAGGGTCGTAATACTGTCGGCGGGCTCATCGGTTGGAGTAATGGTGGTTCTGTAAGCAACTCCTATGCCACGGGAACTGTGGAGGGGAAGGGGAATAAAGTCGGCGGGCTCATCGGGAATTCTTCTGCTTCTGTAAGCAACTCCTATGCCACGGGAGCTGTTGCCGAGGGGAGGGGTACTAGTTCTGTCGCTATCGGCGGGCTCATCGGGTCTTCTAGTAGTTCTGTAAGCAACTCCTATGCCACAGGAGCTGTGACGGGGACGACTGCTGTAGGCGGGCTCATCGGGTCTTCTTCTAGTTCTAGTTCTGTAAGCGGAACGAACTACTATGTGAATATGTCTGGCATGAATGGCATTGGTACCGGTAGCTCGTGTTCGCTTAGCAATTGTGTGTCTCAAACAGCCGCCGACATCGCGGCCCTCACCGCCACCGTTTCGGGCTGGGCAACTGCCACTAGCGCGGCCACTATAAACTGGAACTTTGGTACAACGACTCAGTTCCCCGCGCTCAAGTATGCCCAGAATCCAACGGCTTCTCCCGCTCCAAGGTGGTGTGGGAGTGGAGTCTTGCCCGCTTGTGGCTCTCTTATCCCAGGGCAACGCTAGTCCCGGCGGAGGAAAGGAATACCCCTGCCGGGGCTACGCGACTGAATGAGAGGGCGATAGCTAGAAGGATAGCTTCTAGAACAGAGATAGGGGGCTGTGAGACCCATCTCTGGCACCAATAACATCAACAGCAATGATGGCGATGTCAACAAACCCGATTGCGGGGATGTCATAAAGGGGCAGAGCTAGCGGAGAGGGAAAAATAGGCTGGGATCCATCGTGGGCTTTGGTGGATAAAATAAGCTTTAGATAAAACGGGCTTTGTGTAGATAAAACAAGCTTCGTGGATAAAACAAGCTAGAGTCGTGGGTAGAAAAGAAGATTTGATGGATAAAACCAGCCAGAGTTCTGGGTAGAAACAGGTTTTGGTAGATAAAAACAAGCTTTGCTTGTTTTTGCGATGGAAGCGGCGATTCTGGAAGGGTGCGGAAAGAAGTCCTTTGTGTAGAGGCGTTTTTGATGAGGACCGGGCTTTGGATAAAACAAGCTAGAGTCGTGGGTAGAAACAAGATTTGGTGGATAAAAACAAGCTTTGTGTAGATAAAACAAGCCAAAGTTGTGGGTAGAAAAGAAGATTTGATGGATAAAAACAAGCTTCGCTTGTTTTTGTGATTGAAGCGGCGATTCTGGAAAGGTGCGGGTTTTAGATAAAAATAGGCTTTGTGTCGATAAAACAGGCTTCGTGGGTAAAACAAGCCAGAGTTGTGGGTAGAAACAGGTTTTGGTAGATAAAACAAGCTTCGCTTGTTTTTGTGATGGAAGTAGCGATTCTGGTAGGATGCGGAAAAAGGCCCTTTGTGTAGAGACGTTTTTCGTGAGGCTTATACTCACGGGCTTTGGATAGGAGAAACCTTCTGATTTTTTGTTAGGGATAAAAATAAGCCAGAGTTGTGGATAAAAACAAGCTTCGCTTGTTTTTGCGATGGAAGCGGCGATTCAGGAAGGGTGCGGGTTTTAGATAAAAACGGGCTTTGTGTAGATAAAACAGGCTTCGTGGGTAAAACAAGCCAGAGTTGTGGGTAGAAACAGGTTTTGGTAGATAAAACAAGCCAGAGTTCTGGGTAGAAAAGAAGATTTGATGGATAAAACAAGCTTCGCTTGTTTTTACGATTGAAGCGCCGATTCTGGGAGGGTGCGGGTTTTAGATAAAAACGGGCTTTGTGTAGATAAAACAGGCTTCGTGGGTAAAACAAGCCAGAGTTGTGGGTAGAAACAGGTTTTGGTAGATAAAACAAGCCAGAGTTCTGGGTAGAAACAGGTTTTGGTAGATAAAAACAAGCTTTGCTTGTTTTTGCGATGGAAGCGGCGATTCTGGGAGGGTGCGGGTTTTAGATAAAAACGGGCTTTGTGTAGATAAAACAGGCTTCGTGGGTAAAACAAGCCAGAGTTGTGGGTAGAAACAGGTTTTGGTAGATAAAACAAGCTTTGTGTAGATAAAACAAGCTTCGCTTGTTTTTGTGATGGAGGCGGCGATTCTGGGAGGGTGCGGAAAAAGGCCCTTTGTGTAGAGACGTTTTTCGTGAGGCTTATACTCACGGGCTTTGGATAGGAGAAGCCTTCTAATTTTTTGTCATGGATAAAAATAAGCCAGAGTTGTGGATAAAAACAAGCTTCGCTTGTTTCCCACGTGGAAGCCTCACCTTTTTCGCGCCCTTAAACATCGCGAGCTTTGCTCTAGCTTTGCCTTGGCAAAGCCTTTCACTCGCAAAGCTCTCCACAAAAGCTCCCAACATGAGCAACCCTTCCACTCGCAAAGCTTTCCACGAAGGCCTCCAAACATGAGCAAGCCTCCCCAACCTCGCCTTTTTCGCGCCCTCAAAATCGAGAGCTTTGCCTCAGCAAAGCTTTCTTTCATAGGAAACCTTTCCAATCACAAATCTTCCCAAGGAAATCTTCCCAAGAGAACCTCCCAGCTTCGCTTGTTTCCCACGTAAACCTTGCCTTTTTCGCGCCCTCAGAATCGGGTGCTTTGCCTCAGCAAAGCTTTCCACGAATACCTTCCAATATTTCGCGCCCTTAAAATCGTGGGCTTTGCCTCAGCAAAGCCTCCCTTACATAGGCAAACTTTCCACTCGCAAAGCCTACCACGAACGCCTCCAACCATGAGCAAGCCTCCCCAACCTTCCCTTTTTCGCGCCCTCAAAATCGAGAGCTTTGCTCTAGCTTTGCCTTGGCAAAGCCTTTCACTCGCAAAGCTTTCCACAGAACGCTTCCCAACATGAGCAAACTTTCCACTCGCAAAACCTACCACGAACGCCTCCAACCATGAGCAATCCTCCCCAACCTTGCCTTTTTCGCGCCCTTAAAATCGTGGGCTTTGCTTCAGCAAAGCCTACCACGAGTACCTCCCAATATTTCGCCCCAACCTTGCCTTTTTCGCGCCCTCAAAATCGAGAGCTTTGCTCTAGCTTTGCCTTGGCAAAGCCTTTCACTCGCAAAGCTTTCCACAGAACGCTTCCCAACATGAGCAAACTTTCCACTCGCAAAACCTACCACGAACGCCTCCAACCATGAGCAATCCTCCCCAACCTTCCCTTTTTCGCGCCCTTAAAATCGCGAGCTTTGCTCTAGCTTTGCCTTGGCAAAGCCTTTCACTCGCAAGGCCTACCACGAACGCCTCCAAACATGAGCAAGCCTCCTCAACCTTGCCTTTTTCGCGCCCTTAAAATCGCGAGCTTTGCTCTAGCTTTGCCCTAGCTTTGCCTTGGCAAAGCCTTTCAATCGCAAAGCCTTTCACTCGCAAAGCTTTCCACAGAACGCCTCCAACCATGAGCAAGCCTCCCCAACCTCACCTTTTTCGTGCTCTTAAAATCGCGAGCTTTGCTCTAGCTTTGCCTTGGCAAAGCCTTTCACTCGCAAAGCTTTCCACGAAGGCCTCCAAACATGAGCAAGCCTCCCCAACCTCGCCTTTTTCGCGCCCTCAAAATCGAGAGCTTTGCCTCAGCAAAGCTTTCTTTCATAGGAAACCTTTCCAATCACAAATCTTCCCAAGGAAATCTTCCCAAGAGAACCTCCCAGCTTCGCTTGTTTCCCACGTAAACCTTGCCTTTTTCGCGCCCTCAGAATCGGGTGCTTTGCCTCAGCAAAGCTTTCCACGAATACCTTCCAATATTTCGCGCCCTTAAAATCGTGGGCTTTGCCTCAGCAAAGCCTCCCTTACATAGGCAAACTTTCCACTCGCAAAGCCTACCACGAACGCCTCCAACCATGAGCAAGCCTCCCCAACCTTCCCTTTTTCGCGCCCTTAAAATCGCGAGCTTTGCTCTAGCTTTGCCCTAGCTTTGCCTTGGCAAAGCCTTTCAATCGCAAAGCCTTTCACTCGCAAAGCCTACCATGAACGCCTCCAACCATGAGCAAGCCTCCCCAACCTTGCCTTTTTCGCGCCCTTAAAATCGCGAGCTTTGCTCTAGCTTTGCCTTGGCAAAGCCTTTCACTCGCAAAGCCTACCACGAACGCCTCCAAACATGAGCAAGCCTCCCCAACCTCGTCTTTTTCGCGCCCTTAAAATCGCGAGCTTTGCTCTAGCTTTGCTCTAGCTTTGCCCTAGCTTTGCCTTGGCAAAGCCTTTCAATCGCAAAGCTTTCCACAGAACGCCTCCAACCATGAGCAAGCCTCCCCAACCTTGCCTTTTTCGCGCCCTTAAAATCGATGGCTTTGCTTCAGCAAAGCCCACCACGACGTAATCTTCCCACTGTAAATCTCTCTTTGGTAAGTTCCCTTCAGCAAAGCTTTCTTTCATAGGAAACCCTTCCAATCACAAATCTTCCCAAGGAAATCTTCCCAAGAGAACCTCCCAGCTTCGCTTGTTTCCCACGAATACCTTGCCTTTTTCGCGCCCTTAAAATCGCGAGCTTTGCTCTAGCTTTGCCTTGGCAAAGCCTTTCACTCGCAAAGCCCACCACGACGTAATCTTCCCACTGCAAATCTCTCTTTGGTAAGTTCCCTTCAGCAAAGCTCTCTTTCACAGCAAAGCCTTCCACTCGCAAAGCTTCCCAAAATTAGTTTGACGTATGCCCTGTCTAATTTATGATATGGTCTTCTATCTTGGGAACGAGTGCGTAATCGAGATAAAAGCTGACGTGCAAAAAAAGAGGTCAATAGTATGAAAACTATCGGAAGCAGCGTGACTAAAGATATGCACTCCCCTGTCTCGCGGGGCTGTAAACAAAACCTAACTCTCTCCTTCTTCACGATCCCAATACTCTCCATTTTACTTTATTCTGCTTGTAGTTCTCATGAAAATGGAAAATTGCCCTCAGTGGGTCTCCTTAGAATCAAGCCCATCATGATCACCACCTATGCCGAACTCAAAGCGGTCAAAGATGGTCTATATCACCACTACCGTTTGGGCAATGACATCGACGCCAGCGCGAGCTGGAGTGAAAATGACACTAGCATGACCTGCGTAGCCTACAACGGTAGCAATGGAAAAGCAGCCAATGGAAATCCCGCAGCTAATTGTCGGGGCTTTACGCCCATAGGGAATAGTAATAGTACGACTCAGTTCATTGGTAGCCTCGATGGGGCCGGCCATAAAATCACCGGCCTCTACATCAATCGTCCATCTACGGACGACGTAGGCTTGTTTGGCTATACCGGCACTCTTGCTGAGATTAAGAATATAGGTGTGACAGCTGCCTATATAGTGGGTAGAGAGCGTGTCGGCGGGCTCATCGGTCATTCTCAAGGTACTGTAAGTAACTCCTCTACCATGGGAGATGTGATGGGGGCGGGGAATAATGTCGGCGGGCTCATCGGTTATTCTACAGGTTCGGGTACTGTAAGAGACTCCCATGCCACGGGAGCTGTGAAGGGGATGGGGAATAATGTCGGCGGGCTCATTGGGGATTCTTCTGGTTCTGTAAGTGACTCCTATGCTACGGGAGCTGTGACGGGGGCGGGGAATAATGTCGGCGGGCTCATTGGGGATTCTTCTGGTTCTGTAAGTGACTCCTATGCTACGGGAGCTGTGACGGGGGCGGGGACGGGTGAGCATGTCGGCGGGCTCATTGGGGATTCTTCTGGTTCTGTAAGTGACTCCTATGCTACGGGAGCTGTGACGGGGGCGGGGAATAATGTCGGCGGGCTCATCGGTCATTCTGGAGGTTCTGGTTCTGTAAGTGACTCCTATGCCACGGGAGCTGTGACGGGGATGGGGTCTGTCGGCGGGCTCATCGGTTGGGCTGAAGGTTCTTTTAATTCAGTAAGTGGCTCCTATGCTACGGGAGATGTGGAGGGGACGGGGAGGAATAATGTTGGCGGGCTCATCGGGGCTTCTTCTGCTTCTGTAAGCAACTCCCATGCTACGGGAGCTGTGACGGGGGGTGTAGGTAATAGTGTCGGCGGGCTCATCGGTTGGGCTGGAGGTACTGTAAGCAACTCCTATGCCAGGGGAGATGTGGAGGGGACGGGTGATAATGTCGGCGGGCTCATTGGTCATGCTACTGGTTCAGTAAGCAACTCCCATGCCATGGGAGATGTGGAGGGTAATGGTAGTGTCGGCGGGCTCATCGGGGTTTCTTCTGGTTCTGTAAGTGACTCCTATGCCAAGGGAGATGTGGAGGGTAATGGTAATGTCGGCGGGCTCATCGGTCATTCTGGAGGTTCTGGTTCTGTAAGTGACTCCCATGCTACGGGAGCTGTGAAGGGGACGGGGAATTCTGTTGGTGGGCTCATCGGTTGGGCTGAAGCTTCTTCTAATTCAGTAAGTGGCTCCTATGCTACGGGAGCTGTGACGGGGGTGAGTAGTACTGGCGGGCTCATCGGGGCTTCTTCTGCTTCTGTAAGCAACTCCCATGCTACGGGAGATGTGAAGGGGACGGGTATTAATGTCGGCGGGCTCATCGGTTGGACTGAAGGTTCTGTAAGCAACTCCCATGCTACGGGAGATGTGAAGGGGACGGGTGATAAAGTCGGCGGGCTCATCGGGAATTCTCAAGGTCCCGTAAGCAACTCCCATGCCATGGGAGCTGTGAAGGGGGCGGGGAATAATGTCGGCGGGCTCATCGGTCATTCTCAAGATCCTGTAAGTAACTCCTATGCCACGGGAGCTGTGACGGGGACGGGGAATTCTGTTGGTGGGCTCATCGGTTGGGCTGAAGGTTCTTCTAATTCAGTAAGCAACTCCTATGCCAAGGGAGATGTGGAGGGTGCGGGGAATAATGTCGGCGGGCTCATCGGGGATTCTTCTGCTTCTGTAAGCAACTCCTATGCCACAGGAGCTGTGATGGGGACAGGAGCTGTGATGGGGACAGGATCTGTCGGCGGGCTCATCGGGAGTTTTTCTGGTTCTGTAATGGGAACGAGCTACTTTGTGGATAGCTCCTCTGGCACCAATGGCATTGGCAGTGGTACTTGTTCGCCTAGCAATTGTGTGTCTCAAACAGCCGCCGACATCGCGGCCCTCACCGCCACCGCTTCGGGCTGGGCAACTGCCACTAGCGCGGCCACTATAAACTGGGACTTTGGTACAACGACTCAGTTCCCCGCCGTGTTATATAGCGGAGCTGGCTGTGAGACCATCTCTGGTACGAATAACATCAACAGCAATGAGGGCGATGTGAAAATACCCGATTGCGGGGATTTGCTACCGGGACAGCCAATTCCCATTGCACGAGGGGATGGTCCCAACTTTCCTATCATCATCACCACCTATGCCGAACTCAAAGCGGTCAAAGATGGTCTATATTACCACTACCGCTTGGGCAATGACATCGACGCCAGCGCGAGCTGGAGTGAAGATGACTCTAGTGCGACGACCTGCGTAGCCTACAACGGTAACAATGGAGCTAGCGCTAATTGTCGGGGCTTTACGCCCATAGGGAATAGTACGACTCAGTTCATCGGTAGCCTCGATGGGGCCGGCCATAAAATCACCGGCCTCTACATCAATCGTCCATCTACGGACGACGTAGGCTTGTTTGGCTATACCGGCACTCTTGCTGAGATTAAGAATATAGGTGTGACAGCTGCCTATATAGTGGGTAGTGAGCATGTCGGCGGGCTCATCGGGGATTCTTCTGGTTCTGTAAGTGACTCCTATGCTACGGGAGCTGTGATGGGGGCGGGTACTAATGTCGGCGGGCTCATCGGTCATTCTGGAGGTTCTGGTTCTGTAAGTGACTCCTATGCTACGGGAGCTGTGACGGGGACGGGGTCTGTCGGCGGGCTCATCGGTTGGGCTGAAGGTTCTTTTAATTCAGTAAGTGGCTCCTATGCTACGGGAGATGTGAGGGGGACGGGGAGGAATAATGTTGGCGGGCTCATCGGGGCTTCTTCTGCTTCTGTAAGCAACTCCCATGCTACGGGAGCTGTGACGGGGGGGGTAGGTAATAGTGTCGGCGGGCTCATCGGTTGGGCTGGAGGTACTGTAAGCAACTCCTATGCTACGGGAGATGTGGAGGGGGCGGGTACTAATGTCGGCGGGCTCATCGGTCATTCTCAAGGTCCTGTAAGGAACTCCCATGCCATCATGGGAACTGTGACGGGTAATGGTAGTGTCGGCGGGCTCATCGGGGTTTCTGAAGGTTCTGTAAGTGACTCCTATGCCAAGGGAGATGTGGAGGGGACGGGTACTAATGTCGGCGGGCTCATCGGTCATTCTGGAGGTTCTGGTTCTGTAAGTGACTCCTATGCTACGGGAGCTGTGACGGGGACGGGGAAAGTCGGCGGGCTCATCGGTTGGGCTCAAGGTTCTTCTAATTCAGTAAGTGGCTCCTATGCTACGGGAGCTGTGACGGGGACGGGGGCGGGGAATAAAGTCGGCGGGCTCATCGGTCATTCTGAAGGTACTGTAAGCAACTCCCATGCCATGGGAGCTGTGAATGGGGCGGGTAATGTCGGCGGGCTCATCGGTCATTCTCAAGGTCCTGTAAGCAACTCCCATGCCATCATGGGAACTGTGACGGGGGCGGGGTCTGTCGGCGGGCTCATCGGTTGGGCTCAAGGTTCTTCTAATTCAGTAAGTGGCTCCTATGCTATGGGAGCTGTGACGGGGACGGGGAATAATATCGGCGGGCTCATCGGGGCTTCTTCTGCTTCTGTAAGCAACTCCCATGCTATGGGAGCTGTGACGGGGAAGGGTAATAATACCGGCGGGCTCATCGGGGATTCTCAAGGTCCTGTAAGGAACTCCTATGCCACGGGAGCTGTGATGGGGAAGACGAGTAATACTGGCGGGCTCATCGGGAAATCTTCTGGTTCTGGTACTGTAAGCAACTCCTATGCCAGGGGAGATGTGGAGGGGACGGGTACTAATGTCGGCGGGCTCATCGGGGATTCTCAAGGTCCCGTAAGCAACTCCCATGCCATGGGAGATGTGGAGGGTAGTGGTAATGTCGGCGGGCTCATCGGGGATTCTTCTGCTTCTGTAAGCAACTCCTATGCCACGGGAGATGTGACGGGGGGGGCGAGTAATACTGGCGGGCTCATCGGTTATTCTTCTGGTTCTGTAAGCAAGACCTATGCCATGGGAGATGTGATGGGGAGGAGGACGAGTAATACTGGCGGGCTCATCGGGCAATCTCAAGGTTCTGTAAGCAACTCCTATGCCACGGGAGATGTGAGTGGGCTGGTTAATGCCGGCGGGCTCATCGGGTCTTCTAGTAGTTCTGTAAGCAACTCCTATGCCACAGGAGCTGTGACGGGGACGACTGCTGTAGGCGGGCTCATCGGGCAATCTCAAGGTTCTGTAACCGGAAAGAACTACTTTGTGCATGCCTCTGGCACCAATGGCATTGGTACTGGTAGTTGTCTGTCCATTATCACTCCCCCCACTTCTACTGCCGTTTGTGTGTCTCAAACAGTCGCCCAAATCGCGGCCCTCACCTCCTCCACTACGGGCTGGACGACCGGAAACTGGCACTTTGCTACAACGACTCAGTTGCCCGCGCTCAAGTATGCCCAGAATCCAACGGCTTCTCCCGCTCCAAGGTGGTGTGGGAGTGGAGTCCTGCCCGCTTGTGGTTCTCTTATCCCAGGGCAACGCTAGTCCCGGCGGAGGAAAGGAATACCCCTGCCGGGGCTACGCGACTGAATGAGAGGGCGATAGCTAGAAGGATAGCTTCTAGAACGGAGATAGGGGGCTGGCTGTGAAACGGTCTCTGGCACCAATAATATCAACATAAATGAGGGCGATGTAAAAATACCCGATTGCGGGGACATCATAAAGGGGCAGAGCTAGCGGAGAGGAGAACGGCGTTTTTAGTGAGGATCAGGCTTTGGTAGATAAAATGGGCTTTGTATAGATAAAACAGGCTTCATGGGTAAAACAAGCTTTGTGGGTAGAAAAGAAGCTTTGTGTAGATAAAACCAGCTTCGCTTATTTTTGCGATTGAAGCGGCGATTCTGGGAGGGTGCGGGTTTTAGATAAAAACGGGCTTTGTGTAGATAAAACAGGCTTCATGGGTAAAACAAGCTAGAGTCGTGGGTAGAAAAGAAGATTTGTGTAGATAAAACAAGCTTCGCTTGTTTTTGCGATGGAAGCGGCGATTCTGGAAAGGTGCGGGTTTTAGATAAAAACGGGCTTTGTGTAGATAAAACAGGCTTCGTGGGTAAAACAAGCCAGAGTTGTGGGTAGAAACAGGTTTTGGTAGATAAAACAAGCCAGAGTTCTGGGTAGAAACAGGTTTTGGTAGATAAAAACAAGCTTTGCTTGTTTTTACGATTGAAGCGGCGATTCTGGGAGGAGCAGGCTTTGAGTAGAGACGTTTTTTGGTGAGGACCGGGCTTTGGATAGGAGAAGTCAGAGTCGTGGATAAAAACAAGCTTCGCTTGTTTTTGTGATGGAAGCAGCGCTTCTGGACGGGTGCGGAAAAAAGCCCTTTGTGTAGAGACATTTTTTGTGGGGACCGGGCTTTGGATAGGAGAAGTCAGAGTCGTGGATAAAAACAAGCTTCGCTTGTTTTTGTGATAAAAGCGGCGATTCTGGGAGGGTGCGGGTTTTAGATAAAAACGGGCTTTGTGTAGATAAAACAGGCTTCGTGGGTAAAACAAGCCAGAGTTGTGGGTAGAAACAGGTTTTGGTAGATAAAACAAGCTTCGCTTGTTTTTGTGATGGAAGCGGCGATTCTGGGAGGGTGCGGGTTTTAGATAAAAACGGGCTTTGTGTAGATAAAACAGGCTTCGTGGGTAAAACAAGCCAGAGTTGTGGGTAGAAACAGGTTTTGGTAGATAAAACAAGATTTGGTGGATAAAAACAAGCTTCGCTTGTTTTTGCGATGGAAGCGGCGATTCAGGAAGGGTGCGGAAATCGGTATATCAAAAAAATTATTGACACGAACCTTTTCAAGAGATGCTATCTGGCTCGTGATAAAAATTCAGTCCCATATCTCTGCTTAAATCAGTATTGTAAAACCATCTGTTGACTTGAGTGTTGTCGCCTCTTGTTCATAAAAAGGCAGTCTACTAGTCAGTATACTTTTGTGCGTGCTATCCGCTCTGTAAGACCAAGTCGACTTCTTTTTGTGCTCTAGGTCATCACAGTGGTGATGCTTCTGCTAGTGCGATGCCTAGAGCTGGTGTTGTCCTAAGAACTAGGAAAATTTTAGCTAAGCCTTTTTCAGAAAAGTTTGCCATGTCACTTTCCCATGAGCTTTTATGGGAAATACAAGAAAATCACCTCCGCTTGGGAGAGTATAAGTACCCTAGGAGTTCCTAACGGTGTAAAAGCACGAAACGAATAGGGGTCAGAGTTGATCAGGGAACTGTTGCGAGATATAAATAATTACAACTAGAGTGCTATGAATCGCCGATTCAAGGCACTCTATGCAGGCATTCCATTGTGTTTTTATATTTTGTAACAGCCCGTACAAGTAGGACGGCCCTCCTCCTCCTCTTATGAAAAGATCAGATATTTTGCTTGATGTGATAGAATGCTTTGCACAGCATACCCCTATGGGGACGAAATGGTTTCGACTGCTGTGAATTGGTGTAAATGTGGCATGTAGAGTTGAGGAGCTCTTAAAAACCTCACTTAACACTTGCTAATAACGAGTACGCACTGGCCGCATAATTAATGGTCAGCGTTCTTCCTGTCTTTGCCTTTGGGGACAGGAAAGAATGTAATTTACAAGGGATGAGTTGCTTTGTGGCAGACTGCGAAGTGGCAAATATTTACAGACTGCAAAACAGTGGCTAGCCAGTCGGCAGGTAGGCAACTGTTCTCTTAGCCGACTAAGCATGTAGAGGCTTTTATGCTGCGCCGTAGGACGCGGGTTCGACTCCCGCCGTCTCCAAAACAATGGTGGCTTTAATTATGAATAGTAGGACTTTTGCAAAAGTAATCATATAATTCATAGTTTGGAATTCTGTTTATGAACTCTTCTCGCCTAAAAAAAGATGATCGTCTTTTTTGTGGTGTATTGGTGTATTGGTGTATTGGTGTATTGATCAATCGGACTCAGCTATATTTCCCTTTGACCTTGCTATATCACCATCTGCCCCTTGATGTCTAGCTGGAGCCATTTGCACTTTCTTTATTTGGACAAGCAATTGGAAAAGATAAATATGATGGATCGATGGATCTCTTTTCGCCGTCTTAAAATCGGGAGCTTTGTTTTGGTAGTTTAACCTTCTGATTTTAAAAGACAGCAAGCCGTCCAGTTTTAGGGAATTCAACCAGTCAAGTGGTGTTGTTTCTTTTAGACACACTCTAGTCTTACTTTATTCCTAATTTCTTTTTTATATTTGATAATATTTTCCCATGCTCCTCCTGGTCCAAAGGAAATTGTGATATAGCATCTTCAAGGAACCCTTCGATCATAAGGTGTTGGGCTTCTTCTTTATTCAACCCACGGGTAAGGAGATAAAAAAGGACTTCTTGGTCCAGCATGCCAACGGTAGCCCCATGTTCACAGAAAACATTTTCTGTTTGTATAACCAAACGAGGCATTGATTCAGCCCGGGCATTTGGAGATAAAAGTATATTTTGATTCATTTGATGGGAGTGTATATCACTTATGTTTGGAGGAATTTTCAGTTGACCATCAAAAACGCTATGTGCATTTCCAGAAACAATAGCCTTATAGAGTAATGAGCTTTGAGTGTGTTCAGATTGATGTTCTACAAACATTTCCATATCATGAAATTCTTTATGACTTCCTGCATGTATGCCAACACCTTGAAATTCAGCATTGCTTCCTAAAAGCCGAGCATGTAAAAACCCTTTTCCCATCAGTCCACCACAATGGGAAAGTCCATAAAAAACACGGGAGTCACGCTTTTGTTCAGAAAAAAATCTTTGAAAGTGGTGATCGTTTTCACCAAAGTCCCGTAAACTAAGGTAGTGTAGTGTTGTATTCTGTGCTACATAAGCCGTACTAATTGTATTCCAATAGATACTGTGTTTTTTTTCTTGTTTATTATGGAATTTTTCTATGACAGTGGCCGTGATGTTTTCTGCGATGTAAATAATGACATGATGGATTAAACTACTCTCAATTTGATTTTTTGCATCATCTTTCTGGTGATCATCTTTCTGGTGGTCATCCTTATGGTGGTCATCTTTCTGGTGGTCATCCTTATGGTGATGAATAATTATTGGCCCATCTAAAGGCTTTGTGATATCAATTAAGATGCCTTGTTTCCATTCGGCTAAGTTTTGCCAAAAAAAGTAATCTCTATCCCCACTTATAGCATTTTTAAAATGTTTTTCTATTGTCTTTTTGAGCTGTGCTTTCTGAAAAGCCTCGTTAAAAGATAATAGATGAACTCCATCAGGTGTTTGATTGGATGCCGTTGATTTAAATTCAACATCGATACGGCTTCTAGAGTTTTTTTTCTGGAAAAAACTTTTATCAACACGAGTCCCTATTCGAATTTTTCGCCAAGCTTCTTCCTCGGAAGATGGCAAAGATGACTTTTTTAAGAGCATTCCTGCTTTGTTTTGTATGTCTGCAATAGAGATAGGAGCAGAGGGGGCGACTATAGTATTACTCATCTTCAAAGCTTATATAGCTTGTTCTTTTTCCAATTTGTCATAGCCTTCTTTTTCCAAATGTTCTGCAAGCTCTCGGCCACCACTTTTCACAATGGAACCATTGATAAAGACATGAACTTTATCAATGGTAAGATAATTAAGGAGACGTTGGTAATGCGTAATAAACAAGAATGCCCGATCAGGTGAACGATTTTTTTCAATTTTTTGAGCGATTATGCGCAAAGCATCAATATCTAAACCAGAATCAATCTCATCTAGTATAGCCAGTCGGGGTTGCAGAAGTGATAGCTGAAGTATTTCATTTCGCTTCTTCTCTCCTCCAGAAAAGCCGTCATTGACATAGCGACCAGCTATTTTATCGTCCATATCCAAAGAGGCCATTGCGTCTCGCATTTTTGTCCGGAACGCTCTAATGGGTACATCTTCTCCTTTCATACTTTTAAGAGAATTTCGCATAAAGTTATTCACAGTAACACCCGGTATAGAAGCTGGATATTGGAACGACAAAAATAAACCACCACGAGCTCGCTTTTCTGTAGGCCAATCCAAGATAGACTGGTTATCCCACAAAATATCCCCTGATTCGATCTTATAAGCGGGATGCCCCATGAGCACATAAGAAAAAGTGCTCTTCCCAGAACCATTCGGTCCCATAATCGCATGGGTTTCTCCTTTCTGAATGGAAAGGTTCAATCCTTTTAGTATTTCTTTACCCTCGATAGAAGCGTGTAATTTACGTACTTCTAGCATGGGTTGTAACGGCATGGCCATCTTCAAGTATCATTTGAATCAGCCGGCTCATTTCAACTGAGTATTCTATATTGAGGTCCCGGACAACTCCCTCGCAAAAACCATTTACAATCAGCAGTTTTGCTTGATCTTTATCGAAACCTCGGGTTTGCAAATAAAAGAGCATCTCCTCATCAATTTTAGACACAGTTGCTTCATAATTCAAACTACCACGAGAACCGGTTACATCATTGTACGGATAAGCATGGGATTCAGACCTCTTGTCCAACATTAAACCATCACATTTAATGTGACTAAAGGCATTTTCAGCTCCTTTTGCAAATTTAACCAGCCCACGATAAGAGTTTATTCCTCCATCCAGAGAGATGCCCTTCGCCAAGACATTGCTTCTTGTGTTTTTTCCAACATGCACAATGCGTGCACCGGTATCTTGAAGCTGGTCCTTTCCTGCAAAGGCTAAAGAAAGAACGTCACCTGTAGAATGATCACCTTTTAAAATAATACCGGGGTATTTAATCGTTTGGGCACCTACATTTACATCTGTCCAAGTGATGTGGGCTCTTTCTTCACAAAGACCACGTTTTACGGTCCAATTAAACATATTCTTTTTCCAATTTTGGATGGTTGTATAGTGGATACGTGCCTTTTTTTGAGCGACTAGTTCGACAACAGCAGTATGAAAATTTGTGCCAGAATCTTGTACAGAACTACAACCTTCACTGTAAACAATTTCTGCTTCTTCTTCAGCAATGAGTAAAGTTCGCTCATACTGACCGGAAGATGCCGCCGTTACTTTGAAGTAAGCTTGGAGGGGCATAGGAGTTTTCACACCCTTGGGAACAAAGGCAAAAGAGCCACCACTAAATACAGCACTATTCAGTGCAGAAAATTTATTATCAGCAGAAGGCACAACGGTGCCCAAATATTTGCGTACAAGATCAGGATAATTTTCTATAGCACTATCTATATCGCAAAAAATAATATTCAAATCGTCTAGCTCTTTTTTAACATTGGCATAAACAGTTTCTGAGTCATTCATAGCTTCTAACCCAGCCAAATATCGACGCTCATGTTCTGGTATTCCTAATCGTTCAAAACTTCTCAATACTTCAGGATCAACCTCGTCCCAAGACTTTTTCTTTTTTGAACGATTCCCAACATAGTGTACATAGCTTTCTAGATCTATTTTAAATTTAGGAATAAAGCCCCAACTTGGCATAGGCTTTTTCAAAAAGATATCGAAGGCTTTCAGTCGAAACTCTGTTACCCAGCTAGGTTCATTTTTGATTTGCGAGATAGACTCGACAACTTTTCGACTGATACCCTTAGGGAAGGCATCGGGGGCGTAACAATCTTTTTGCATGAGAGTGGATGAAGCAGATGCGGGCATAGACACAGGCTATAGTGCCTGTGGGGACTCTTACTGTCCACTAAATTATAAGGTATAAAAATTTGAATAAAACTATATAGCTTTTGCTTGAAAACACCATTGTGGTAAAATTAAGTAGACATAAGCATGCATAGCTATCGTGTGTAAATTGGCCGGGATACTCTTTTTAGAGTGGTGGGTGTTTTACTTTTATATTTTGCTCTGAAAACCATTTCTTGTGAAAGCCGTTTCTTATGAAAACCGTTTCTTATGAAAACCGTTTCTATTGAACAAACTTTTGAATGTTCTCTCGAAGCTTTACTTAGCTTACGAAAGGAACGCTATGAACATCCACAGCGATACCCTGAGTTGGGCAATGTAACTTTACTCTCCGAAAAATGTGAAGGTACAAAAGATTACCAAGTCCGTAGAATTAGTTTGGGAAAAGAATTGCCAGAAATATTATCTACGCTATTACCCCAAAGCCTTAGTTCTCTCATAGACAAATCTGTGTTTGACTCAGAAACACAGATACATCTTTTTTCTGTTTTCCCAGAAAATGAAGGACTTCGTAAGGTTTTTAGTGTAGAGGGAAAGTCAAAGTATAGTTCCTTGGAAAAAGATCTTTGTCAACGTATCTATCAAATTGGAATAGTGAGCAAGCTATTTATAGTCGCCGGCATGATAGAGACAAGTTTAGCGGAGGTGTACCGTAGCACCTTAGAAAAAGATAAAAAATCTATCCAGAAGTTTTTTGAGTTAAAAAATCAAAAAAAAGACGAAGCATAATTAGTAGGCTATAAAGTCTATTTTTGCAAAAAAATCATATGGAATCTCCAATAAATTTATGACTGATTCTTCGTATTTAAAGTCTATTTCAATATTACTTGAAGCCTTACCGTACATTCGCCGCTTTAGGGATACAATCATAGTAATTAAGTTTGGTGGAGCTGCTATGGAAAGTCAAGAGCTCCGGAAAAATTTCGCACGTGACATAGTACTTTTACAATATGTAGGTATTAAACCCATAATAGTACATGGGGGGGGCCCTCAGATAAGTCAGGCCTTGAATGAATTCTCCATAACTTCGGAGTTTGTTGATGGTCATCGTGTTACATCGGAAGCTTCTATGGATGTTGTGGAAATGGTTTTGTCTGGGAAAATTAACAAAGAGATCGTTGCCATCATTAACCAAGAGGGAGGTAAGTCTGTCGGTATCTCTGGAAGGGATGGTAAACTGGCTTATGCCTCTACATACACGCTTGAGAAGACGAACCCAAATGGAGAAAAAGAGTCCCTAGCCCTGGGGCGTGTTGGGAGAGTAAAATCTCAAGATATTACTCCTGCACTCTTGCACACACTTGAGGGGGGGGGGTATTTACCAGTGATTGCTCCCATCGCTACAGATACTGATGGGAATGCTTTAAATATTAATGGTGATACAATGGCTGGCTCAATAGCTATTGCTATGAATGCGAAAAAATTAATATTACTCACAGATACTCCCGGTGTGATTATTAATGGAAAGGTTCAAGGACGGATTCATCCTGAAGAGATTCAGGAATTAAAGCGAAAAAAAAGTATCACAGGAGGGATGATACCCAAAGTTGATTGCTGCGTTGATGCTATTCGTGCAGGTGTAGAGCAAGCCCATATTCTGGACGGAAGAGAACCCCATTCTCTACTGTTAGAAATTTTTACAGCTAAAGGTATCGGAACAATGATTTGTACACAAGGGTGAGTGACGCTTTTCCTATGCGAATAAAAATTTTTTTGTGTCAAAAAAGGAAGAAAATAGGGAATGTATTTATCACAATGTTGTTTTTTTCCGCTCCACTAGCAATTTTGGCGGCGCCTCCTTTTCCTAACTACTCTACAGTAAAAGAAGCCTTGCTTTCTCATTGGAAAAAAAATCATATTCCATACTTGAAATTTGAAAAAATGATTTCAAATCCAGAAATGCGAGGCGTACTTTGTAATAGTAAAAAAGAACCACGCATATGTTATTATCATTTTTTTTTGATGGTGAAAAGACCATATCGTATTTCTGATCAGCCTAAAGTGGAATTCAAAAGGAAGCTGAGAAAAATTGAAATTTGGTTTCAATGCAAAATAAGAGACTTACAAAATAAGCATACAGGCACTCCTTGTAAGTGGAAATTATTTTTTTTACGTCGTGATTTGTTACCCCATACTCCACGTTTTTGGAGTAAAATTCTTAAATGATATAATTGTATTCACATTTGTTACAAGATGAAAGAGCAAATAGAAGCTATAAAAAAACAAATGCAAGAAGCTGGTATTTCTGATTCTGTGATACAAGAATTTCTTCGTCGTGTACAAGAAGCAAAAAAAGGAAGCAAAGGTAATTTATCAAATGTATCTTGGGATGATGTAGGAGATTTAGAAGAGCAAGATATTGTTCCTTTAGAAAAGATAAAGAGGCAGAGTCATTTTTCTGTATCTGAACATTCATCAACACAATCCAGTAAAGCTTTTTTAGCCTCTTTAGCTGTAATCAAACTTAATGGTGGGTTAGGAACAAGTATGGGACTAACAAAAGCGAAGTCTCTAATCCCTATTCGAGACGGGAAAAATTTTTTAGATATCATTTGTTTACAAACATTAGCATTCCGCAAAAAATATTCAGTCTCTCTTCCTGTCTTTTTTATGAATTCATTTGCTACTCAAGAAGATACTGTGAAAGTGGAATCGCTGGCCAGAATGAATGCAGAAATAGAGGAAAGTCTAGGCTCTGTTTTTTTACAAAATCAAGTTCCTAGGTTGTATCAAAATAATTTTTTTCCGCTAGAAGTCGAAAATTTTTCTCAAGAAGCTTGGTGTCCTCCTGGTCATGGAGATGTTTTTTTTGCATTAAAGAATACGGGGCTGTTAAATAAGCTTTTACGTTTAGGGTATGAGACTGTATTTATATCAAATAGTGATAATTTAGGAGCCGTTGTAGAGCCCTCCATTTTAGAATATATGCAAAAAGAAAAGCTAGATTGGATATCAGAAGTCACGCAAAAAACCCTAGCCGATAAAAAAGGTGGAGTTCTTTTCCGTCGAAAAAATCAGAAGCAAAAGAAAGCGATTGATCTTCTAGAAATCGCACAAGTTCCCAAGGAAAATCAGAAAGATTTTCAGGATTTATCTCGATTTTCTTTTTTCAACGTAAATAACTTATGGGTAAACCTAAAAGCCTTAGACAACAAACTAGAAAGGAATTCTTTGCATTTAGCCCTTATTCAAAATCAAAAGACAATACAAACTAGAAAAGTTTTACAATTGGAAACAGCGATGGGATCTGGGATCAGTTGCTTTGAAAAATCTCGGATCATTCTTGTCCCTCGTATTCGTTTTTCCCCAGTAAAAACTTGTGCTGATTTACTTATTCGTCGTAGTGACGCTTGTTACTTAGATCCAAAAACATATAGTTTTTTTCCCGTTGATGAAAAAATTGTTCCCTCTATAAATTTAAGTTCTAACTACAGCACTCTTCCTTCCTTTGATAAATTATTCTCTATTATTCCATCAGTAAAACGGCTGGTTAGCTTAGATATAGAAGGAGCTTTATACTTTGATATTCCTGTAATACTTGAAGGCAGGGTCCATTTTCGTGTAGAGACAAAAAATATATTTCCCATAAGTCGTTTGTGTCGGAAAAGATTTTCTGATGAAAGAGTAAATATCCCAAACTAGATATTGACTACATGTTATCTTAATGGAAAGTTTGATCAGTTAAGAACGGAATTAAGCTTGCAAAAACTGCGAAGAAGCTGGAAAAGATAACAGAGTCTCTGTCAAAATTAGATTTAGGTAAAAAGCTATCCGGCCTTGGATCTCGGATAAAAAATGCAACTGTAGGCAAAGCAAAGGGAGTCGTTAGTTGGTTCAAGGGGCTTTTTGGTGGGAAAGCAGAGTCTAAATCTAAAGTTATTACATCTTATCAGCGGCCTTCAGGAGCTACAACTTCAGCACAAAGAAAGTCAGTACAAGGTAAGCCATGTGTAGATTGTGGCTCTATAAAAAAACAAGTTGCTGACCATAAAAAACCACTTGTAAAAGAATATTATGAGAAAGGTAGTGTGGATTAAAGTGAGGATGCGTTAAAATAAGGCGGTTCAGGCACAATGCCCAACTTGTTCTGCAAAACAAGGGGCTAAATTAAGTCGTTATTCTCGTCAGAAAAAGAAGGAATTAAATCTTGAATAAGAAGGAGTTAGAGTTACTTCAAAAGCGGGTATGTGAAAAGTATAGTTCCATGTACTTGCCGGCAAAGCCAGATCTAAAAATGGGAATTTCATTGAATGTACGTGGAGGAATTAAGCCTTTGAATGGGTTACGTCACCCTCCAGAAAAGGATACAACAGGTTGGTATATTTGGGGAGGTGAAAAATTATCAAAGAAATCTGATTTTTTTAAGCCACTACATGCCACCCATATAAAGGAATGGTGTCCAGCTATTCAAAAATTCCTAGGACTTGAGCCGGGTTGGCGCTTCCTAATCGCTGACGATTACACAGATGTTTGGTTTGATCCATCACTATTAGAATTAAATACAGGTAAGTCTTAAAGCTTAAAGACTTTAAAAAGAACCCTGATAAATTTGAGAATAGAGGGCACTTAAAAAATGCAGGTTCGAATCAACAAAGACGGGAAGAAATTATTGATCGCCGTATAAAGCCAAAGGAAAGTAGAATTTGGTTTATGCTATCTGAAGTATTACGACTTGGTGGATTCTTTATTGAAGAACCTGAATACCGTTATTTCGATAAAGACAACGGGCCGATTAGGAAGGTATTTAAAGCTCCTTATCCTATCAGAGCACTTTGGTTAGACAATTCAAAACATCAAAAGAAAATATTTTTAGGGAATGAAGATTACCATATTGGAGTAATTACAGGCAAAAACGTAAATTTACGCAATAAGCCTTCAGTGAAAGGCAAGGTAATAGGTAAACTATCTTATAATATTGTTCGTTTTAGTTATGATCATTTTAATAGCAAGCTCCGAAGACTGAAGAATTTCAAATATAACTGGCATTCCATTACAACGCTTTCAGGTTTAAAGGGATATGTGTATGGGAAGTACTTGAGGAGAAGGCATGATTTTTTGGTAAACTTTGCTAGGGAAGACGGAAAATGGTGCATCATTGAGTATGGTATACTTGATTGAAAGCGTTATAGGTGAGGGTATGATTACTAATGAGTGACAAAAATAGTTCAAAATAAATCTGCGACCCCTTAAAAATAATTGAATAGGGTATTGAAAAAACTCTATGAAACGCATCTCTACTATATTCGTAGGGGTAGCTTTTTTGGCGATAAACACGCTCCTACCACATAGCACAAAAAAAGATACAAACAATCAGCAACGATCATCTGTTCCCTTCTTAGATACGATAATACCGATTATCGCTTCTGTTCTATATAGGGGTAGGGCTGTCCACTCTTTTGGGGGAAGGTCAGGTTTGAGTCAAAAAGACTAGGAATATTTCTTCTCAGTTGCCCGGTAGGTCTACTTGTAGACATAAAAGCAAAAGAGCCATACGAACATTCACTCCATAATGGGCCATGCGAAAATAGGCTGCATTGGGAAGTACGTCAACATCTGTATTCAGTTCATTCACGCGAGGCAATGGGTGCATAATTAAAATATCACGAGAAGAAAATTCAAGAAAAGCACGATCTATACTGTAAGCATTTTTTAATTTTTCATACTCGCCCATGTTAGTAAATCGTTCTGCTTGTATCCGTGTGATGTAAACCACGTCACAATCTAAAATAGCCTTTAGATCATTACTCTCTTCAAAGTGGGCCTTCTTGGATCCAAGTTCTTTTCTGTAAAAACTTGGTAAAGCTAAGTCCTTAGGTGAAACAAGAACAATTTCTACATCATAATGATATAATAATTTGAGTAAGCTATGTATTGTTCGCCCATATTTTAGATCACCAACAAAGGCAATACGTAAACCATTTATTGATTTTCTTTCCGCATAAATCGTATACAGATCTAGAAGAGCTTGTGTCGGATGTTGTCCTATACCATCTCCAGCATTAATCACTGGCATATCTACAACAGTAGAAAGGATGCGACTTGAGCCTTCTGTTGGATGACGAACGACAGCTATATCTGCATAGGCCTCTATCATTTTAATGGTATCAGAAAGGCTCTCCCCTTTACTTATTGATGAAAATTGAAATCCGACAGTCGTAATGACTCGACCACCTAAGCGATGCATAGCCGTTTCAAAACTAAGTCGGGTTCGCGTTGAAGCCTCAAAAAAAAGAGAGGCTAAAATCTTCCCTTGAAGAAGCCCAAAAAGGTAAGATTTATCTTCCCAAAGGCTAATTCTTTTCGTATACTCTAATATAGTTTGTAAATCCTTACTGGTAAACTGATCCGCATCCAGTATGTTCTTATGCGAAAAGACCAAGATTCAATTTTCCCCACTTACAAAGAATGAACACCAAAAAAAGAACAACAACCAAAGCTCATGCCATCAGGCGTCCGTATTTTACGGAGTGTACTACTCGCTACATACAGATATTTTACGTTTCTAAAAGATTATTTAGACTATCCAACAACTGGTCAACAGGCACTCCGTATCCACCACAAACCTGCTCAATCGTTTCTATCTCGTTAATGGAGCAATGGGAGCAACCGCCCAAATGATAGCTGGAAAAAACTAACCCCGCATCGGGATGCAATTGCATAGCATCACCAACTGTCATCTCTGGTGTAAAAGAATGAGGGGTAACTTGAGAAACTTCTTTTTGTAATTCAGGCACTTTACTATATATTAGTGGAATCGTGGGAAAGTATTTTTGTCAAGAAAAATAGTAAAATCAAAAAGATTATTACCATACTCCACTTTCGCGTGGTTAATCCAAACATGATCGGTTTCGGATGCTTATAATTTTTCCATAATAGACCAATTGTATAGCCAAATGACAGCAAGTAACGAGTAGCCTTAAAAAGAGCAATGTACCTCAGCCATATTTTTTACCATCTTTTGAATATTTTTTTGTTTTTTTATCGTGCTTCTTATGAGCCGTTATCGTTCTGCTTTATATGAATTTATTTAAAGTCTTCAATGTCTATTTCAATGCCTAACTTTCAGATATTAGCTTTTTTTCGCTCAATATTCTATCAAATGGAATTAATGATTCCCTTTTCTTTTAGTTTCTTTTGGGAATTATCTGTATATGCGTGTGCGCAGGCCTACTCTCTTCTGAATCTGGAATATTATCGCATAAATTTAAACGATCTTCCCTTATACATCCGGCACCCACCGTCCTGACGAAAGTATACGCATTTTTTTAGATTGATTTCGATTTATCGCTGTAGCTTTCTTTAAGTCTTTAGTTTGAACAGTATAACGAACGTCACCACCCAAACCTATGTTGTAATTACCGACTCCAGAAAATCGGAAAAGAGGAGAATAGCCCGAAAAATTAAGAGTAACTTGAATACCACTTGTTGATTTCTGAATGAAAAGTTTCTCTACAGGTATATTTTTGCTTTTCCAGAAGCTAGAATGGCTAATGGCTTCCACTATTTCTTTATCTGCTAAATTAAGAGAATTGGCGTGGATACGCAAATTACTATGTGATCTACGTAAAATGTTAGCAAAAGAAAACCCATATCCATCGTACCGATAGCTAATATCCAATTCTCTAATTGGAGTGTCATCACCCGTAATTAAAGGTAGTGGATTTTCATTCTCATGCATAGATAATTTAAAATCTATGTTATTTCTTGGAAGACGATTATGAAGAAAATAAAGCGTGTAAACAAAGTGACTCGTAAAAACTTTTTTGTCTTGAGTAAATTCGGAAAGCGAAAGTCGGAAACGACGGGCATCAGAAATTATATCAAATTGAAGGTCAGATGGAATAGGCGGAAGAGCCTGGATATCTTTCAAATAAAGTTTCCCATTCAACTTTAGTCCCGCCAAAAAAGTTCGGTACAGCTTACCCTGATAGAATTTATTTTTTTGCATTTCATTTATGTGGTTACCTATTTCAATATTGCGACCTTCTTCTTGAATATGCTGATGCGAAGACTGGAGTACTCTTAAAAAAGAGGGAACAGTAACTTTATTCCATGCCATCTTGAAACCCAAATTTGTTTTTATTTGAAAGTCCTCAGCACTAGGCATGATCGTAATATCACCCTTACCATTCAAAACGATAGTGCTACCAACACAATCAGCCACAAAAGAAATCGAAAAATCTTTTTGAGATTTTTGCTTCCGCCATGTGATTTTTTTAAAAACTAACTGTCTCTTCCTGAAATGTTTTTTGAAAGGTTTTTTGTTTTTACCTTTCCCTAATAAAAGTGAAACAGCGGGGAATTCTACATTTTCTAAAGAAGCATCACCATAAAAGGATAGCTGCTTATCTTTTTGGAGAAAGTTCATAGTAAACTTAGCATGGCCTATAATTTGACTAGCATTTATGGATAAACCATTCTTTTTTATTGCATCGGCTTCACTCAAAGCAAAGATATCTCCCTCCAGAGAGTACATAATTTGTTTATTATTTTTGGATCCTATCTGGGTTAAGGGAAAAGTTTGTTTCTTAAAACGAACAGAGACATCTTTTTGGTTTAATTCAAATTCAATATCCGTCATCATTTCTTGTTCCCTTTGTTGGATGGACAGGTTGAGAGCTATGTTCCCTTCAGAGTTATGGAGCTGGAAAGCTGGTACTAAATCAACACGTAATTGGGCTGTTACGTTATGATACGATAAAGAAAGGGATAGTTTTTCTTTATTTTCTTCCGTTACAGAAAAGATGCCTCCACCAGAGACAAAGCCACTCTCAAAAGTGACATATTCTTTCTTTAGGAAGGATCGAATATCTTTAAGATTATAGTAATCAGATAAAGAAACCAACATTCTAACTGGGACTTTTTTTGCCTCAAAACGAAAATTACCTGTAGTTTCTCTTTCTAAATATAATTTCCAATCATGGTTTTTACCTCTCGTTACACTTTCTTTTTTATCCTTCAAAAAAGACGTGAGACTTATTTCTATACGCGTTTGAGGAAAGTCACTAGCTGAATTACGTCTCGGGAAAAGGGTAAGGTCAACCGCCATTTCATTTAGAAAAGAATTTTTATATGTTTTAAAAGGTACTACCCGCATTTTATGAAAAAAAACAGGAATATTCAAATTAGGTCTGCCCTTTTGCAAACAGGAGAAAACTTGTGAAAAAGACTCTTTCAAAAGTTGGAAGTTTTTATTGTTCGAGAAATTTAATTGAAGGCGTGGAGCACCAACATGAATGGCTTTTACTTCCAGTGGGTTTTTTGCTTTTGATAAGGATGAAAAGAGGGGGATATCAATAATAACATCTTCTGCGTAAAAGCGATAGGTCCGTGCTTTATCTTGGGCAAAGACGCCCTTCAAATGTACGCCCGTTAAAAATTCATAATAAACACCCTCTACCCCAAACTGGACTTCTGTGGTTTCCTGAACCTTCTGCACAAAACGTGTACGCCAACTCTCCAAGTCCCACGAATTTTCTAGGTGCTTTTCCAAAAAACTAGGGAAAACAAAAGCCCCCCCCAGCAGGGCAAAAAAGAAAAGCAGAGCCGTTACGTTCTTATGCAACCATGGTAACATACTCAGTAACACGGACCGGAAAGGGTGCATAGTGTCAAGATTTTTCGGACAAAGAGGATAATAGGCTCACATATGCGGCGTGTCTCCTACCCGTAGGAAAAGTCATCATATTTTCTGTCCCAGACATTATTCCATGGTATAATGCTATGTGTTTTCATATATCTTTGTCGTAACATAAGTATGGCTTCTGGTCCTGAGACACATCATCTCATACAAGTTTGTTTTAATCTGGCTTAAACTATATAGTTAAGCTTGAAAAAGGCACTATATTAAGAAAATGCCATAACCCATATTTCCTTTTTTAAGGAAATATTAGTCAGATATTGCGGAATAAATTTAAGCCAAGAAAAAGCTTTTAGCAATTTTCTCATATTAAAGCCAGCACCTAGTAAAACCGCATACATCTTATCACCTTCTTGCGTTAAGAGGTGATTTCGTCGTACACCTCCATCATTCTTCATGTGACCAATGATGGGTTCAATAGCGGCTCTTCTTTTCATCCACTTGCGTAAACTACGTTTCATTTTTTTCTTCCTCTTTGCGCCAACAATGTGAACTGTTATCCCATCTTTAACTTTCGCTCCTCTATAACCTCTATCCACAAAAACTTCTTTTACACTTAATGAATTGGGTAAAAACCTTTCTACCTGTTCTATGGCCGATGGTAATGTATGCCCATCAAAAGGATTACCATGTTTTGCCATCGCGCCTAAAACAAAGTTACCTTGACTACTTGTCACGTAACTTGCCTTACATCCAAATTCATACTTCTTATGCGTTTTTCCTTTAGAGATACATTCTACTTCCGGTGCATGTAAACTATAAACTTTGTTTTTGCTATCCTTGGTTTGATCGTAAAGACGGTGAAGAAGACACAAAGAAGATTCATAATTTTTATGTAAGTCTATAGAATGTAATTTACGCTCTACATCCCGTAAAACACGGCCAAAATAGGTTTTTAAGCTCTTTTGCTCACGCCTTGCAAGTCTGTATTTACGTCCTCTAAAATATCGGTTCTGCATTAATAATGACTTTTTAGATAAACGAGAATAACTTTGGCGAAGACGAATATTATTTCTCTTAGCCAGTTCTGATAAATATTGTAAAGCTTTAAAATATAGTTTACCATCTGTTGGATATGTAATGGCCTTTTCCTGAACTGTTGTATCTACATTTACTTTTTGGACATGATGTCTACGCAGTAATTTATTAGAAAGAGCACAACGAATTGTTTCTTCTAAAAGCTTTTCCATCCCTTTAGATTTTATACGCTTACGCCATCTGCTTAATGTGCTATGATCACAAGGAGCTTCCTGCTGGAATTCTTGGTATCCGCAAAAGTGTTGCCAATAGACATTTTGAACCCATTTATCTAAAACACTTTCATCACTTTCATTAAATGTGGCTTTTAAGTAATGCAGTCCTACCATCAAGCGGGTTAACTTGGCTGGACGGCCATTGTCAGGACAATAGAGTTTACCAAATTCAGTATCAAACTTTTCCCAATCTATTTTCTGAGCTAAACGAAATAAGGGCTCATTATGATTGAGCATACCTTCCAAATTCGTCTTAAACAAGTCTCTTTGATAATCATTTTTTTTTTGAGCTAACATAGGGAACCTCTGAAAAATAATGCTTGAAAAACACAAGCTTTTGAACACCTTTTCGCAAAACCTTGCGATTATGGGTACTACTTTTTACTTCAGAATAGCTTATAAATGCGAAATATCCATAGTATTCTGGTTTTTCAAGGCTGACTATATACTCGTTTGCACTTTCTATGGGACTGTTGTGAGATGTAAACGATGGGAGAGAAGGGAGAGAAGGGCGAATAAAATGGCGTGAAACGCTGATTTGAGTCATTTTAGCTGGTTAACTTCCTGTTTTTTTGTATTTTGTAACAGTCTCACTCACTTTGCTGGGATTCGTCAGAATTTTCATATTTGGATAAATTGATTTCTTTATATTTGATTGTCTGATTGAATGATTGAATGATTCAGCGTGAGCATTCTCATAGGCATGACCACAACACATTGAGATATTGTTACCATCTTATCATAAGACACATCTCTCTTTAGACACATCTCTCTTTTTCTTGATAGGAAGTATACTTCTGAGAACAATATCTCACATCAGCATCTGTTCTGTATAGTGTGGATAACTACTCAAGTCACCCATCCTTTTTTAGCTGAAAGGAAGGATGTACTGACTAGCTGCGTATTATTTCGCTATACCAAAAATAGAGTGAAAGGCAGTCAGGTAAAAATACATTTGGTATGATGTAATTGATCTTGCTGTATATATGAAATTACCAGAAGGACAAATACTCAAAGGTATGAGTATAAAAGAATTGGAACAGTTTTTTACGAGCATAGGAGAACCTCGCTACAGAGGGGAACAAGCATTCCGTCGTATTAACAAGGAATTTGAAACAAACCTAGACAACTTTAGTGAATTTCCCCAATCTCTGCGTCAAAAACTCAAGGAATGGAACATCCTACCCCGACTCACAATCAATGAAGCCCATCAGGAAACAAAAAATAACTCAAGTGAAAAAGATACAGATAAAACAGAAAAAATTATCTTTAATCTGGATTCAACAGGGCACAGACAAAAAAGATTACGGCAAGTTGAAACCGTATGGATTACACATCCACAAAGGCGTACCGTCTGTATCTCTTCTCAATTAGGGTGTAGCCTGTCTTGCTCTTTCTGTGCAACAGGGACACTTGATTTTAGAGGGAATCTACACACGTGGGAAATACTAGAACAAGTATACGAATTTATTCGGCGACGGTCCAATGAAAAAATAACAAACATCGTTTTTATGGGAATGGGTGAACCCTTTCATAATTATGATAACGTGATACGAGCCGCACGTATCCTACACCACCCAAAAGGTCTTCAGTTGGGAGCCTCCCATATTACGATTAGCACAGCAGGGGTTATTCCCTCAATCGAACGTTTTACTCGGGAACGTGAACCATTCAATCTAGCTATATCGCTCAACCATTCCATCAGTGAAGAACGAAGCTCTATTATGAATATCAATAAAAAATTTCCATTAGAGCATCTTTTAAAAACATGTCGACTCTACACAAAGGAGTTGAACAAACGCATCACTTTTGAGTATGTTATGATACCAGAAATCAATATGCATAATAAGGCAAGAGATCAACTCATTCGTATCGCTCGTTCTGTACGCTGTCGAATTAACCTCATCCCCCTAAATACAACTCTACAGGGTTGGCGTAGACCAAATTATAAGGAAAGTCAGGACTTTCAATCTTCCCTACTGGATGCCGGAATATCCGTCTTCAACAGGGGTTCACCCGGTTTGAAAATAAACGCAGCCTGTGGAATGTTGGCTTTAAAAACGAGTCAGGGCTGAAGCCCCCCTCTCTATCCAAAAATTCTCTGAAAATATTGGCCAGTGCTGTTTACAGTATTGCCCAGGAGAGGACTTGAACCTCCACAGGATTACTCCCACCAGAATCTGAATCTGGCGCGTCTACCAGTTCCGCCACCTGGGCCAATAAAAAGTCATTATATCCAGGACTTGCTTTCTTCGCACGGATTATTTTTTTCTTGCTTGTCTGATAGCCCCTCTACAGGATCGCCTGTTATCTCTAATGCGACATAACGTGAGTATCTTATGTATCTAGTTTTAATTTTTGCTAGTTTCTTAGCTTCGGTCTGCTTCAGCCTCCTCCTCCAAAGAGGGTCAAAATCGACAAGTCTCCTTTCTCGATTAAAAAAAACCATGCACTTGCATGAGCATACCATTGCTGAAATATCCAATCAGCAAGTGCAAAAAATAAAAGATTCCTTTTTAGACTACGAAATGCTTATGGGCCAAAGTCAAGCCATACAAAGGTCTTTACAAAAAGAGATTGAAGAATACAAGCACTGTCTGGGAAAAATACAGCAAGAGAAAAACCTTATTCGAGAGCTTTCTTCCCATATGCAACAGGTTGCTAACAACGCAGATAGTGTAAGTAAACGCGTGGAAGAACTCGATATAGGAATACAAAAACTGAGCCATGCAGATGACAAAATAAAAAATCTATACGGTCAACTAGACGATTTTCATAAGCATATCCAAGGGCAAGAGAATCAAGCAGAACTCAAATTAGAAGAACATTTGGAAAAACTTACACAAAAAAATCATGATCGAACACAAGAAATTGCTGAAATGGCCCACTCTTCTTTCACTTTATTTGAACAAGAGCAACAGGAGTTGAAAAGTATCCTAGACAAAAATAAAATGCAAACAGTCGAAATAGCCGAAAGTCTCGAGAAATTCCCCGAACAACTGGAAAAAGATTGGGAAGAGCGAATAGATCGCATCCATTTCCAAACAAAAGAGATAGAATTAGATATACAAAACCGGATAAAAAGAATTGGAGATCAAATTACAAAAGTTAGTCAAGTTGGTGTAGCAAATCTACAATCTGAACTGGATATTATGCGTAAAGAGATGGAAGATATGAATCTAGAGACTATGTCCCGGCGTGACGAAATTTTAAACGAAGCGAAGAGAATGGCCCATAAAGTTCAAGAACAAAATCAAATTTTCAAAGAAAACTATCTAGAAGTTGAAAATCGCTTTCTTCAAGGGACGGAAAGCTATCAAAAGCGAATGGATCTTTATGTCCACGAAGCAGAAAAAAAATGGAAAGAACGAGAAGATGCTCACAAAGAACAGAACAGCCAATTTGTTACAGAATTGAGAGAAAGTATAGTTAAAATTCAAGAAGAAAAATCTTTTCTTTTGGAATCGGAAATGAATCAGGTCAAAGAAGAATGTGATGATTTAGCCAAAGAACTCCAAGGGGAGATACAAGTCGAAACAGAAAAGGTTAGACAATCACTCAGGAATTCCCTGAGAGACTCCTTGGAAAATTCCGTGAAAAATTCCTTGGAAAACATCGACACAGAAATCCAGAAACAAACAGAAACAATATCAACTACCCAAAGTGCTCTAGAACAAAATGTGAATGAGCTATTGTCTCAAATACAAGGAGAATTCAATACCATTGAAAATAACTCTAAAAATATAAGTGCAAACATAAATAAAAGCTTTGAAGAAAAGTTGGCAGAACTGAGGTCTTATAATCATGAGCTTACAAATGAAAGAGAACACATTTACGAAGAACTGAAAAAAGCAGCCGCTCACATAGAAGAAGACCTCACAGAAAAACTGAATATAGACACGATCATCCAATCATTTACGAATGAAGCACAAAAACAATTTGATCATATAGAAGAATCTGTACAAAACAAATTAGAAAATTCCATAAAAGAAATGAGTAAGGAAAAAGAAAATATTCAAGTCGAAACAGAAAAAGCCACACAAGTAGTCCAGTCTTTCTATAAGGATACAATTGAAAATATGGGAAAACAAGCACAGATAGCCGAAAGTATCCAAGAAAAACTAGAAAAAAATGTAGTCCACTTATCTTCTCAAATGAGGGAAGAACTGAACGTTGTGGAAGCTAGTGCTAAAAATATACAGACTAGCCTAAACGAAAGCTTTGAAGAAAGGTCACAAGAGATGGAAACTTACAATAATGAACTGAATCAACAAAGAGATCATATACATGAAGAAATCAAAAAAACAGCTTCTTCGCTCGAAGAAGAACTAGAAAAAAATGTAGTCCACTTATCTTCTCAAATGAAGGAAGAACTGAACGCTGTGGAAACGAGTGCTAAAAATATACATACTAGCCTAAACGAAAGCTTTGAAGAAAGATCACAAGAGATGGAAACTTACAATAATGGACTGAATCAACAAAAAGATCACATACGTGAAGAAATCAAAAAAACAGCTTCTTCCATCGAAGAAGAACTAGAAAAAAATATGATTCTCTTATCTTCTCAAATGAAGGAAGAACTGAACGCTGTGGAAACTAGTGCTAAAAATATACAGACTAGCCTAACCAAAAGCTTTGAAGAAAAGTCACAAGAGATGGAAACTTACAATAATGGACTGAATCAACAAAAAGATCACATACGTGAAGAAATCAAAAAAACAGCTTCTTCCATCGAAGAAGAACTAGAAAAAAATATGATTCTCTTATCTTCTCAAATGAAGGAAGAACTGAACGCTGTGGAAACTAGTGCTAAAAATATACAGACTAGCCTAACCAAAAGCTTTGAAGAAAAGTCACAAGAGATGGAAACTTACAATAATGGACTGAATCAACAAAAAGATCACATACGTGAAGAAATCAAAAAAACAGCTTCTTCCATCGAAGAAGAACTAGAAAAAAATGTAGTCCACTTATCTTCTCAAATAAAGGAAGAACTGAACGCTGTGGAAACTAGTGCTAAAAATATACAGACTAGCCTAACCAAAAGCTTTGAAGAAAAGTCACAAGAGATGGAAACTTACAATAATGAACTGAATCAACAAAAAGATCATATACATGAAGAAATCAAAAAAACAGCTTCTTCCATCGAAGAAGAACTAGAAAAAAATGTAGTCCACTTATCTTCTCAAATGAAGGAAGAACTGAACGCTGTGGAAACTAGTGCTAAAAATATACAGACTAGCCTAAACGAAAGCTTTGAAGAGAAGTCACAAGAGATGGAAACTTACAATAACGAACTGAACCAACAAAAAGATCACATACATGAAGAAATCAAAAAAACAGCTTCTTCCATCGAAGAAGAACTAGAAAAAAATGTAGTCCACTTATCTTCTCAAATGAAGGAAGAACTGAACGCTGTGGAAACTAGTGCTAAAAATATACAGACTAGCCTAAACGAAAGCTTTGAAGAGAAGTCACAAGAGATGGAAACTTACAATAACGAACTGAACCAACAAAAAGATCACATACATGAAGAAATCAAAAAAACAGCTTCTTCCATCGAAGAAGAACTAGAAAAAAATGTGTTTCTCTTATCTTCTCAAATAAAGGAAGAACTGAACGTTGTGGAAGCTAGTGCTAAAAATATACAGACTAGCCTAACCAAAAGCTTTGAAGAAAAGTCACAAGAGATGGAAACTTACAATAATGAACTGGATCAACAAAAAGATCATATACATGAAGAAATCAAAAAAACAGCTTCTTCCATCGAAGAAGAACTAGAAAAAAATGTGTTTCTCTTATCTTCTCAAATAAAGGAAGAACTGAGCGCTGTGGAAACTAGTGCTAAAAATATACAGACTAGCCTAAACGAAAGCTTTGAAGAAAGGTCACAAGAGATGGAAACTTACAATAACGAACTGAACCAACAAAAAGATCACATACATGAAGAAATCAAAAAAACAGCTTCTTCTATCGAAGAAGAACTAGAAAAAAATATGATTCTCGTCTCTTCGCAAATGAAAAAAGAACTGAACACTGTGGAAACTAGTGCTAAAAATATACAGACTAGTCTAAACGAAAGCTGTGAAAAAAAAATACAAGAGATGGAAGTTTATAATAATGATCTCAACGAACAAAGAGATCATATTTACAAAGAACTCAAAAAAGCAGCCACTCATATAGAAAATGATTTTCGAGAAAAATTAGGAATAGATCAGATTATCCAGTCATTCATGGATGAAGCACAAAAACAATTTAGTTCTATAGAGCAAAAAGGACGAATCACATTGGAAAATTCTCTTACAGAAATTATAAATAAAAAAGAAAACATCTTACAAGAACTTTTGGATACCAAGGAAGACGTTTCGCAAGAGATGGTAACTCAAGGTGAACAGACGAGAAAAGAAGCCATAAATGTTAAACAACATACACATGATTTTATTACGCAACAAGCGGATGCATATAATCAGTTGAAATCTTATGCAGAAAAAATTATAGAAAAAACTCAATTAAATTCTCAAAAACACCATAGCGACATGAAGGACAAAGCCATTTTTTATGCTCAAAAACAGAAGAATATCTACAATAAGTTCAAAGAAGTAGCTGGTAATATAGAAAAAAACTTCAAAGAAAAAATGAATATAAAAAATGCTGTGTTCAATTTTGAAAAAGAAATCCAAGAAAAGTACAATCGCTTTCAAGAAGAGTTGGAAATATTCTCAGATAAATATACAGAGAAAAGAGACGGTCTTTCTGAAGAGGCGAATGAAATTAGTGAAAGTCTACTGAAGCAATTTGAGAGTACTATACAAGGGAAAGAACAAGCACTCTTTTCCACTTTGGATGAATACAACACAGAAAAAGAAAATTCTATAACAGAATTACAACAATTTGTGAATGATACTAGCCAAAAACTAGAAACAAAATATGAAAAGACCTATGAAAACGTAGAAGAAATAACAAAAAAACATAATGAAAATCAGGAAGTGGCTTTTGAAAAAATTAAGGTCGCGGCAAAGAGAGTAGAAAGTGATTTACGTAATCGATTGAATTTTGATGCTTTTATAGATAAAATAGAAAAAGAAGTTATGAGTCGCTTTACTGTAATCAAGAATGATATGCTTTCTTCAGTAGAAGAGCTAGACCTGCGAAAAAATAATATATTAGCAGAAATTAATCAATGCGACGAAAAAATAAATCTCTTTGAAAAACATTTGCAATCAGTTGACCAAATCGATCGATTTGTTCAACAATTGGATAAGACTCTTCAGATGTTAGACGAGCGTCTGGATTTAGCACAAAAAGAGTGCTCCCACTTAGAAACATATGATGAAAACTTTGAAGAACTACGTTCTAGAAGAAGAGAAGTTGAAAGTGAGTTACGTATTTTAGAAAGTCAAAAAATGCGGCTCCGTGATGCTGAAGATCAAGTGGAGCAAGTCTATGAAAAAATGACTGTACTGGGAGATGTAAAGCAGTTGGCACTTTCCATAGAAAAACGTAGCAAAGAATTCTCCACATTCAGAGAAGATTTTGACAACTATTTTCAAGACATACAAGAAAGAAAACGATATATTGAGGAAGCCTTAGGCTTTTTAGAAAAATCTCGACAAGAGGCCGTCAAAGCCAATCAAACTTCTTTGAAGTTGATTGGAGAGGTGAACGTAACGGAAAGTCGCCAAGGACATCTACATGACCGCTTACAACAGTTTGAAATTAGGGCACACAAGTTAGAAAATGGTCAGAAAAAAATTCAAAAAGTAGAAGCACGCTTTGAACAAATGGATGGCCTTATGATAGACCTTGAGCAAAAGCAAAAGCAAATTATAGAAATGTCACAACGCTTTGATAACGTAAGAGATAAGGGCACACAAGCTATTGAGGAATTGAATTCCATGTTTTCTGAAGCAGATGAAAAAATGGATAAGCTGACTGCTTTCTACCACATGGTGGATACAATGCTAGAATCTCGCCTTTCTCAAAAGTTAGAAGACTCTGAAGTAGCGGAAAGTTTTGTAGCCAACAGATCAACAAAATCATCAAGCAAGAAAAAGAAAGGAATTTCTAGTATATTACCAGAACATAAACGAGATGGAGTACTCAGTCTATATCTAAATCACAAATGGCAACCCGAATTGATTGCGGAAAGAATGAAACTGGATCTACCTATCATTAAAGCAGTGATAGCTAACCATAAAAAAGATTCGTAATAAAATCTATACTAGACGATTATTTATCCCCTTGTATCAGGGGATAGAGTTTTTGCTTTACATCGGCTAAAAACAAAAAAACACAATCTGGAAAAAAGCCATATGCTATGACTTCATTAGCCATATTGATACTTCTTAAAACACTCACAATATAACCCTTTTTCCTTTTATCTACGGACTGATCAATATAATTACCCAATGCTTTTAGCAAACGTTGTAAGGCTTGTCCGTAATATAAAATAGGGTCTAATTTTTTTCCTGATTGTGCTATAAAGTAATCTAAGCATACTTCGCGTAAATGTGAAGGTAAATATAGATAAGGATCATAAAGCAAACTCACGAGGTCATATACATATAGGCCCTTTCGAGCATCTTGGTAATCAAGAATAGACAAAGGAAATTGACTGCCGATTTTTTTTTGTCTATCCCCATCATAAAAGTTAGAAAGCATAATGTTACGACTATGGAAATCACGATGAGTCAAAACAAAATTTTCTTGCATTCCTAAATACGAGCAAAGTTCCTTCATAAAATTTTGAACTTCAAATGAAATCACAATTTCTATTTCATACTTTTTATAAGCAGAGTGTAAACTATCTAAAAGAAATTCCATTTCAGAATATAATTTTTTAAAATCAAATACTCTCTTTTCCACAAAATCTGGAGCTTGAAGAGACTGAATATACAATAGTAAATCAATCGCTTCAAATAGTATAATTTCTATTTTTTTTTTAGCTCCCTTTTCTATACCTTTATTTTCATTTTCTCTTAGAAAAGAAACATAGGAACATAAATCTTTTTTGCCAACATCGCTTAGAAGTAGCTGACCTTTCTCTCTATTCATCGCTAAAATATCTGGGGTCGAAATAGAAGTTTTTTTAAAAAAATTACTCAGCTCTATAAAGTGATCATTATCATCGTAAGGTTGAGGGAGCCCATCACAAAAGATCAAACTTTTTTTAGAGCTAGTCCCATTTTTATTTAGCAGATGCAGACGAGAATATTTACGAGTAGAAGCTTCTCGAATAAGATCTTCCACCTTATATTCCTTTGTTTCAATATTTGCTTTTTTTAAAAGTAAATCAATTTCTTCTCTTTTATTTTCTTCCATCATATAGTACGATAAATATAATTTAAAATAGAAAAAAGATATAAGCTTTTTGTTAGAGGAGTTGTTGCAAAAGTAATGGGATTATTGCAGAAAGAAACCAAACGCCTTAAATCGATGTTTTATGGCATGCTTCTGTCTTCCTTATTTTTTACAACAGTCCCGTGCAAGGAATCTGAAATGGGAATCTGAAATGGCTAATAAATATTTTATATTTCACACCATCTCATATTTACGAAACTTGTTTTTCGCCCAGTTTGTCTCGTATATGTAAATATAGTAAATCGATATCCACAGGGTCTACTCCAGAAATGCGGGCCGCACTTTCTAGATCAAGGGGTCGCAATCGTTTCAGTTTTTCTTTAGCTTCTTTTTTCATACCCATAATTTTATCATAATCTATTTTTGGAGAAAGTTTTATTTTTTGTAAGCTCTCTCGCTGTTTAATTTTTTCGTTTTCTCTTTTGATATAACCTTCATATTTAATTTCCATTTCTAAAATGCTGAGTTCTTCGTTATTCAAACTTTTGCTCTCTTCAACCATATCCACACAATCATGAATAGAAATTTCTGGACGACGTAAAAAATCGGCTACAAAGCTACCAAAAAAAGAAGGAGATACTTTTATATTTTTTTTCGCAAGGATACGTTCAAATGTTTTCCCGGGACGAATACCGGTTGACTGGAACTTTTTACGTATATTTCCAATACGAGCATATTTTTCTTGCATACGTTTACAGTCTTCTGCCTTGATCAGACCTAAATCTCTCCCGTAGGCCATTAGTCGAAAATCTGCATTATCCTGTCGCAACAAAAGACGGTGTTCTGCACGGCTAGTAAACATTCTATACGGATCTTCAATTCCCTTATAAACTAAATCATCAATGAGCACACCAATATAGGCCTCCCCCCTTCCTAGAATAAAGGGAGTTCTTTTTTGGCTAGCACGGAGAACGTTAATACCAGCCATGAGACCCTGAGCCGCCGCTTCTTCATATCCAGTAGTGCCATTAATTTGCCCAGCTAGATATAGCCCCTTCACTTTTTTTGTTTCCAGACTAGGCCAAAGCCCTCTAGGATCCACATAGTCATACTCAACGGCATAACCCGGTTTAATAATTTCTGCCTCCTCCAAGCCTTTGCAATTTTGTACAATCTGCCATTGTATTTCCTCTGGCAAACTACTAGAAATACCATTGAGATACATTTCACCCGTTTGCATTCCCTCAGGTTCAATGAATATTTGATGTGCATCTCGTTCCACAAAACGAACAACCTTATCTTCTATACTGGGGCAATAGCGAGGTCCCGGACATTTTATTTGACCTGAATATAAAGGGGAAAGATTGATATTTTCTCGAATAATTTCATGCACTTTTTGATTTGTGTGGGTAAGCCAGCAAGGAGTTTGCTCTTGTAAAATTTTTTCTGTGGCAAAAGAAAAGGGTTGAGGATCTTTATCTGGTTTTTGTTCTTCCGTAAGAGAAAAATCAATGGTACGACGCAACACTCGCGGAGGTGTTCCTGTTTTCAAACGACCTAGGGAAAATCCACACCGGGAAAGACAATCGGATAAGCCCATACTTGCACCTTCCGAAATACGCCCAGAATTTTGTTGAAAGCTTCCAATGTGTATCAGAGCCTTTAAAAAAGTTCCCGTTGTTAAAATAACATAATCAGCCAGAATCTCATGTCCCCTTCCCGTTCGTATTCCCTTCGCTCTTTTCTGTTCCATTCCCAAGCTAGCTCCTGTTCCCTTTATATTTTCAAATAAAAGGGTATCGCAACTATCTTGACAAAAGGAAAGCTGGGGAGTCGCTTCGAGAGTCCATTTTACTTGGTTTTGATAGTCCTTTTTTTCAGCTTGTGCTCTAGGAGCCCAAACGGCTGGACCTCGCGAACGATTTAGCATTTTAAAGTGTATTCCCGTTTTATCGATAATTTTTCCCATAAGACCACCTAGAGCATCCACTTCACGGACAATATGACCCTTGGCAATACCTCCTATAGCTGGATTGCAGGACATTTGCCCAATAGTATCCAAATTCATGCTAACCAATAACGTATTCAAACCACCCTTTGCACAAACAAAAGCCGCCTCCGCCCCAGAATGCCCACCACCCACAACAATCACATCATAGCGTCTATTTTGGAAGGGAAGGGATGAAGAAACTTGACTTTTCATTTCTATTTCTACACTCTACAAATTAGGTAATTCTTTAGGCTGGCTAAAGGCGAAAATAAAAATACCAATAAAACAAAATACCACAGTATCCGTCTAAACGCCTAGCCCTCCTAGGCAAGTAAGAAATATTTGATTTACAAGAATAAAGCAGTGACAACTAAAATGTAGTTTATTCATCTACTCTGTAGAAAACTATCGAATACCCGTTATTCTATGTAATCAGTTTAGACCATATCTTCATATCTTTGTACAAAAAAAGAAGAACAGTTCAAAAATGAAAAAGTATATAAGGAAAAATTGATTTTGATAACAGAAGTAAAAAGCTCATCAGAGAAATGGAGGCGAGCCAGTATGTGGGCTACTTCACTAGCTATTATATGCATGGCTATTTCCATCACTGCAACCCATATTTCTCTTTTTTTTTCGTTCTTCTTTTTTATACTATACTTCATTTTTTCTTATCAAGAAAGAGTGGGAATCCATTTAAACGAATATCACATCAAAAATATTTTCTACCTCTGCAAAAACATCTCAATCGATTTTTATAATAGAATCAAGAGCAAGAACATACCTAAACCTTTTCAAGCAGGCTTGTTACTCTACAGTGTTCTGTTCATAACTGACACAGTGCATTTCTTTCAAAACCCCGAAGAAAACCTGTACTTTACGAAAGGCATTCAAGAAATATTGTCAGGTTTATTTCTGTTGTTCTTTGGTATCCTTGTTTGGTATATAGCTCAAAAACCTCAAGAGGCATCCATTCTATGGAAAGCTATGTTCGTTTGTATTGCCTTGCTGATCACTACGGGAATAGTAAGCATCTTTTTAGAAAATCAGTTAGCCACATCACTACTAGGCAAAGCACCTAGACATCAATCTTTTGTAACTCAGCTTGGAGGGGTGAATATGTACCGTCCCCATGGTTTTATGAGTCTTTCTCTAACTTATGCGGGTCTTTTAATGTTATTTTTGCCCCTTGCTCTATCGAGTTTTTTATATTTTCTTTTCAAAGAAAAAAAAATATATTTCTCCATTCTTTTTCTTTTGATCAGTATTTCTATATGTTGTCTTTTATGGTTAAATGGCTCTCGCTCAGCAGGTATTGCTACACTATTATGCACACCATTAACATTTTATTTTTTTTACAACAGATTTTCCCAACATACTCCCAAAAAAATCGGTAAAAGAACTATCCTCTCCTACTCTAGTCATTTTGTTATCGGCATTTTTTATATAATTGTATTTCTCTTATTCTTTTTTGAAATCAAAAATCCCTCACAAAAGGGTACATATAATAGAGCAGTAAATTATCGAAACTTGATTTGGAATCAAAGCGGACATCTTTTTTTAAAAAATCCTTTTTTAGGAGTTGGAATAGAAAATTATACCATGTCTACTTGGAATGAATGGAATCAATATTTGAGCAAGCTACCCAAACATATAGCCAATTCCGAAAATACAAACCTTCCTTTCCCCTTAGACCATGCTCATAATGATTTGTTACACCTAGCAGTCACATCTGGGTTTATAGGTGTACTCTTTTTTCTTTATCTAATTTACTGTGTCTTTCGTGATATGTTACGAAATAGAACAAAATGGGGTCCATATTTACTATTAGGATGCGTAACTTTTTTTATCGCAGGTCTAGCACAATGTTATTTTTTAGATGATGAAGTTGTTATTCTTTTTTGGGTGCTCATTGCCATGGCGGACAAAAGGTCACAAACAGAAGGAAACATCAATACAACGAAAAAACTGATTAACTTAAAAAAAACACAACAATATTTGACTGTGAACCAGAAATTTTATAATGATATTCTAGAAAAAATTTCCTTCTTTTTCGCCTTTTTTGCTCTCTTAAGTACGTTTATCTCTATTAGTATCACACAAATAAATATCGCCATTAGCATTACTTTTTGTGTGATACAAAAAGTAATCGTATACTTTATAGACACAAAGCCTAAACTCAAAACACGGCATAACAATATACCAAATGCATTCATTTGTGCAATTGGACTTTTCTTTTTCGTACTCGTCAGTGAAATCTTTCATTCCATTGAGAGTTTTTCTGCTACTTCTCTTTTGACTAATCTAATTTATTTTTTCAAGAAATCCGACTTGTATCTAATGTCTTTTGGTATACTTATCTGGTCTTTTTATAAAAAGAAAGCAAGAATACAAACTATGGGAAAAGGTTTTATTATATTGATTGTTCTACTTATTTTTTCAGGTGTGATTTCAGTTTTTTTTGAACAACAGCTCTCATCACTTCTTCTCTCGTCTGTAAATATGTCCTCTAATCCTCCCGTCTATGATAGAGATAATCAACCACAAAACCTGTTATTTACTCTATTTGGTATACCGCTGTATTCTCCCACTGGCTTTATGAGTACGCGCTTAACCTATGCTGGTATGCTTATCATAGTCTTACCATTTCTAATGGGAAAAGTAATTCTCTATATATTAAAAAAAAGGGATGGGGTCCATGCAACCCTTCACACCTTCCCTCATGAAAAGATTGAGCAAACTCAAAGTCTAAATAAAAACGAAATAGAAAGCAATCAGCAACTGAACACGAATATCTTTTCAGTAAGATTTATTTTGATTATCATATATGGCTCCATATCTCTTTTCGGACTAGGGGTACTGTGGCTCACAGGCGTACGTTCCGCAATTATAGGCCTTGCTGTTGCTTTATCTCTTTTGTTTTTGATGTTACTAAAAAAAGATTTCCTATCTTTTCAATATTGGAAAGGGTTCTTTTTGCAGAAGAAAAAAGAAAAGGGCTATTATCGTAAAATTATTTATATTCTCTTTTTACTCTTTACCCTTTTCATTAGTATCAGTATTTACTTTGATTTTCATACCCGATTTCTTAGACCCGTACTCCGGACCGCAAACTTTGGTAGACCACTGATGTGGACGGAAAGTTGGGGAGCCATTAGACAAAATCCTATATTCGGTGTCGGACACTCCAAATATTCCTCGGTCAAGGAGACATGGCGCAATACTTTTCTGAGTGAAAATCCGGATGCTTGGTATTTTATGCATTTTATACCCACCGGCCATGTGCATAGTGATATTCTTGATATGGCCTATCTCCATGGCATTTTTCCCGTTCTTTTTTACTTGGGTATTGTATTTTTCATCCTACGGCAAATGCTGTTTCTGCGAAGTAAAAAAGATACTTTACGGGAAATAGAAAGCATTTCTCTTCTTTGTGGTTGTGTAGGTTTATTTGTGGCGAGCCTCTTTCAATGTTATTTTAAAGATGATGAAGTGATCCTTATTTTTTGGGTTTCCCTTGCTTTGGGTTCTATAGTAAAAACATCAAAAACAGAAAAAATAAAACTAAAATAGGTAAATCAATTACTTTTGGATTGGACACAAAAAGAAATTACAGATGCACTAGGCACTTCACCTCTATTTTGTGCGGAAAATTTTTCTGTAAATGGCTTCAGTATTGATTCTCGTACACTACAGCCGGGTGATTTCTTTTTATGTATCAAAGGAGATAAACACGATGGCCATGCTTATATAAAGCACGCCTTACAGGCCGGTGCTTCAGGTATACTCATTGAAAGGTCTTATTTCAAAGAAACCCATAATTTACCTAAAAATACCACAATTTTTTGTAAACCAAATGCCATAGAAGCACTACAAGACTTGGCTCGTTTCCATCGGAAACGAATACGAGCTAGTATCATTGCCGTAACAGGTAGTAATGGAAAAACATCTTCTAAAGAAATTTTAACTCATTTATTAGAAAATATAGTCGGGAAAGCCTATGTTACTTCTACAACCGGAAACTTTAATAATCATATAGGCCTTCCTCTTTCCCTTCTGAAAGCAAAGAAAAAAGATCAATTTATAGTTTTAGAAATGGGAATGAACCATTCTGGTGAAATTGCCTTTCTTAGTCGTCTGGCCCAACCTCACCATGCCCTAATTACTCATATTGGTGATGCCCACCATGAGTTTTTTCCGGATATACTAGATATCGCTCGCGCCAAACTTGAAATCATAGAAGGTATGTCATCTCAGTACAAATCAAGTATAGCCTATCATGCCTTTAGTCCCGGTATTCATATTGCTATGGAGATGGCTCAAAAAGCTAACATCCCATTATGTTTTTTTGGAATGTCAAAAAATAATGGTTCGTCTTCTTTACCAGATAATCATAAAATAAAAACAGATAAACTTTTACCAGATAATCATATCCATCTAGGTAAAGACTTACAAATCAGCTTAGATGGATTACGATTTTATTGGGAAGGAAATGAAGTTTACTGTGAAAATTTTCACCACCCTTCTATGGCTTCTAACATTATGGGGTGCTTTTCCATTTTATACCAAGCTTTTCATTTCTCAAAAAAAGCCCTATTAGAGGCGAGCCGAAATTTACACATACAAAGTAAAAGGCGTTTCCAAGTGATTAGAAAAAACCGCTCATCTGAGAAAAAACCACAAATTTTAATAGACGATACTTATAACGCTAGTCCAAAATCTTTTTTAACGGCTGTAACAACACTACGGCAACTTCTTCCACATGGTCGTCTGGCCCTTTTTTTTGGAGAGATGGCTGAATTAGGAAAAAAAGCAAAAATGAGTCATGAAAATATTGGTAAGCATGCGGCCCTAAAGGGGTATCAGTTGTTAGCTTTAGCGAAAAGTCGTTATTCAAGCACAGTTGTAAAGGCCTACCAACAATATCAAAAAGGAGAGGGAGAAATATGGGAAAGAGAAAATCTCTCTATGCTAGTCGAAATGGTAAAAATATCACAAAAATTAAGTGAATTTGATGGTATACTTGTCAAGGGCTCTCGTTCTGCACAGATGGATATACTGAGTGATCAAATCCAAAGATTAACTTACACGTAAAATGAAAAACACTTACGGTACTGGAGATAACAGTTATCTAATTCGTCACTCCCATTTTTCTTTATTATATAATTATGTTTGAGTATCTCTATAGTCATTATGATATGCCTAGTTTTTTTCGCTTGTTCAGTTATGTTACTTTTCGTGCCCTTTTAGCTAGTCTAACAGCCATGGTCATATCTTTTTCCTGTGGAGAGTGGCTCATTCGCCGTTTAACGTCCTCAAGATTGCAGGAGATTATTCGTAGCGATGGGCCATCTTCTCATAAAAAAAAACAAGGTACACCCACGATGGGCGGTATCTTGATTTTAGGTGCTTCTTCTTTTGCTGCATTACTCTTTGGAAATTTTTCTAATCTTCATTTTAATCTACTCCTAGCTTGTACTTTGCTTTTTGGTGGGATTGGTTTTTGGGATGATTATTCGAAGGTCGTTTTGAAAAAGAAAAAAGGAATGAGTTCTAAATTCAAATTTTTCTTAACTATTCTAGTCGCTATAAGTTTTTGTATCATATATTATAACTTCACTAAATCTCCCCAAAGCAACTCGCAATCTATTGGCTATACACTCACAAGCCTTTTTTTGCCCTTTATCAAAGGAGAAGTTTGGCAGATGCCAGCCTTGGTCGCGATTTTATTTTGGTTACTTGTGTTAGTTGGTTCTTCTCATGCTGTAAACCTAAGTGATGGTCTAGATGGACTTGCAATTGGTAATGTTTCCATTGTAACGGTTACCATGGGTTGTATTGCCTACATAACGGGGACACCACTTGCAACGAATTACCTAAATCTACCCAACGTTGAAGGGGCACACGAAATATCTGTTTTTCTAGCTGCCCTAACGGGAGCCGGTATAGGTTTTTTATGGTTTAATGCATCCCCTGCAAAAATCTTTATGGGAGATACGGGCTCTCTAGCCTTGGGGGCTGCCTTAGGTATGACTGCGATTATCATAAAAAAAGAAATTCTCTTATCCATTGCAGGAGGGATATTTGTCATGGAAGCGATTTCTGTTATTTTACAAGTCGCTTCTTATAGAATTTTTGGGCGTCGTATATTTAAGATGGCTCCCATACATCATCATTTTGAGCTTTCTAACTGGCCCGAAACACGCATAGTGATTCGTTTTTGGCTAATTGGCATTATACTCAGCTTACTTACGTTTTCTACTTTACGTGTACAATAAATAGACTAAAAAAAATCCTTACTCAGCTCAATATGGGCGTACGGGCTTTCCCTGTATCATCTTTCGTTCCCCTTCCCATTGCTTTTCTTTATTAGACGGTACTTGACTTTGGCGTCCAAAACATATTCCTAAACTTTCATAAAGTTCTATATCTGCAATATCCACATGGCGTTGCTTTATAGCATCAACACATTTCATATATTCCAGTTTACCTTCTCGATAAGAAACAACGGTAACACCAAAAATATTTTCCCGAATTAAATCAATAGCACCTACCCCTACTTCCATTCCAAAACTTATATCTAGAGCTGAAGAGTAACCACAACGGACCAGATGGCCGGGGCGTACCTCTCGTACCTCTGGTGTTTCATACAAAGCTTCCACAAACTGTTTTGTAGATTCCATAAAGGTCTTCAAATCTCCATCTTTTTTTAGATAACCTTCTAACTCTTTCGTCACATACTTACCAGCACCTATGAGGGGACGGTGTCCAAAGGAATCTGGTAATGCATTTTTATCGATAATTTCCGCACCAGAAACATCTTTCAATCCCTCAGCCACAATGAGTAACACCATACCCGCATGATTATCACTTTCTTGAATACGTCTGCATAAAAGTTCCTTGCAACGTTTATAAATAACTTTAAAATCCACCTGTATCTCTGGTATAAGAATTACATCTGCTTGGGCAGCAATGCCACCTCGAAAGGCTGTATGCCCTGCATAACGCCCAAAAACTTCCATAACCATAATGCGATTGTGAGTTTCCCCAGAGGTACGCAAATCCTTTGCAAAGGAAGCAATCCGATTGATTGTACTATCTCCTCCAACGCTATAAGGAGCTAAATCTAGGTCCATTGTTTTCGGAACATGAACACAAGGGATCTTTTCTTTTGATAAATCTACAACTACACTACCCGTATCATCTCCACCTGCGATAACCAAGGCATCAATATCAAATTTAGCCAGCCCCTTACGTATATGCTGATATTTATTAGTGTCTATAATCTTTGATATTTTTACTCTTGAATTACCTGCCTCACTCCCAGCAAAGAATGAAAAAAATGTTTCTAAACGCCTTTCATTTAGAAGAACAAGAGAAGAAAAATCCAGAAGATTATAGAGACCTGCATAGCCATTAGGAATGAGATAGGGTTCAATTCCATAATGAAGTGCGCGAGAAGCAGCACCCCTGATCACGGCATTGAGGCCACCACAATCACCACCAGAAGTTAGAATCCCTATTTTTTTTATTGCCATTTTTTATTATTATTATCGTAAATCTTGGGTACTATAGAATCGTCGTTTTCACAATTTAAACGTTTGAGATTTTCTTCAATTTTTTTTGCCTCTTCTTGAAGCTTTTTATCACTAGCTAAAAGTTTGCACATCACGCTATCCCGAAAGATATAAAGATAATTATAATTGTAAGACATAAGATTTTGTAATGCATCATAAACTGTTTTTTGAGCCAGTCTACCCCCATTAACTAATAAAACAGCTTCTGCATAGGGTATATAGCACTGCTTGATCTCAATACTAGGTATTGGTCGGTTCATTACTTCTTGTTTTTGCACAATACCATTTTTCTCACCCCAATGCTCTTTAGCATTTTTATGATTCTTTACAACCGTTTGTATATCAAAAACAATACTTCTAAAAAAATCATTCGTCTTTTGGATAATACTATGTAAACTTTTTATAGATGGATCCAGTATATTATAGTTTCGTGAGTTTTTTACAAAATCAGAAAAACTATAATCAAAGCCGGTATATTTTCGATAATATTCTTCCATCGAACGTAATATTTGATTAAAATTTTCCACATGACTAGCAAAAACGTTATGCGAAAACAATTGGATAGTAGTACCCTCATCTGTGGGGGTACTTACCGTTAAACTTCCCCTGAGTAAAGGAATATAATGAATGCTATAATCACGTAAAATAGAAAAGAGTAAACGATGGGGTCGCCTCTTATATGAATTCATAACATGACTCGGGAGCTCTTTTTTCCCATAGGTACGATGTACAGTCTCCTGAATCAGTTCATTTAAAAACTGACTATCAAAATCACCATTTTCATCAATAGACAAATAGTTCTTACGAATATTTTCAATTTCTTCCACCTCGTTTTCATATAGTTTTTGTTTGATCTGAAGTTTCTGTATTTTATTTTGTATGAGAGTCATGACCTCTTTTGGAGCACAAAACCTATCTGTAACAGTATTATGTACGCCTAATTTTTGCTCTATATCAGACCACCGGTGTAGTTTTTTTTCTGCTAATATATAAAACGCAATGATTACATTTTTTAAAGTGGGTTTATTTTTTTCTAAACTCACAATATGATTAACAGCATTTTCAACTTTTTTTAGAAAAGATGAACTTACTTTATTGGCTCTAAGATGATCCAAAAATATTGTTGTGAGTGTTTCTTTATAATCAGAGTAGTGCAATAATTGTGCATAGTGCTTTTGCATTGAAAGCGTTTCCTGTATCCAATTTTCAGGATCTTCTACTCTAGAAAAAATATTACCAAATTTAATAAATTCTGAATAAAATTGATAAATAGCAATCAGAGAATTATAATTTTTTGCATCCACTTTTTCCCATATACCGCCTGTAGCTATACGAAAACCTTTAATTGCTTTAATTACTTCATCTTCAGATGGCGTAGAAAATATTTTTTTAGCCTCTCTTGATAAATTTAGCTTTAAAAATTTCTTATTTAAAGTTTTTGTTTTTTTGCCCCATTCTATTAAATCACTATTCTTTTCTCCAAAAAGACGCCCCAAAAAGCCGGGAGATTTTGGTTCAGATGACTTTTTTAGAATTGAGAAAGGATTTTTAGCTTCACTGGCAGTATCACTTTCTTGATAAGGCAGATTTACTTTATTCAAAGTATGTAATCCGGAATTCATCTCTAGTCTCCTGCTATCTCCCTTCCCCACATTTTTATTCGTACTGTTTCCAAAAGCTCTTTTTCCTAAGTAGCTACTACTACCCGACTGAGATAATTTTTGAGATGCAATGGCTGGCTTATTTTTTCTATCCAGTTCCTTGATGCGTTTGATCCGAAGAAAAATATCTGAAGTGGTCGCAACAATCTGGTTTATTTTTTTTTGATCATCAGGAGAACGAGGCGCACGATAGAGCTTTCCAAAGAGGACATGAGCTTCTGATTTTGTTATAGGCTGATCTGGCATTTTTTAACTACATCACGTACATGGCTATATAGCCCCATAATTTCCTCTTTCTGGTTCCATTTTCGGGTTCCATCATAAGAACCATATACTGATAGATATTCTCATAAAATTTAACAAATACAGATCAAGAAGAGATTACAATCAAATTGCTTTTTTAATATTTCAAAAAGCCAATATAGGCAAGCAAAATTAGTTGGAACTAGTTTTTACGATTCAAAGCATTTTCCACTGTACGAGAACCCGTAGGGGGGCGATAGGAAAAAAGAGTAGTAGAAAAACTCGTGACTTTTCTAGTATTTGAAAGTCTCAAATGAAGCCACGAAGCATTCTTTCTCAAAAGTACGCTCAATTTACTCAAACTGTACTGCTTCTCCCATTCTAAACGAACCTCTTTTACTTTTGAAGTACTATTGAAAGCTTGCCCAACTACACTACTAGGGGATGAAAAAGTATACACAAAACCATTCAAAAGCCATCCAATCCCACCCACAGCTGGGTCGACAATTTGTTTTGCCGCGACGTTTCTGACAGGACTATAAGCAATCACATAAATTCCATTTGTGGCGAGAACACGCCCATCTGCTAAGTTCAGAGACAACTTCCCCTTATCATAGGACAAAACACTCTGAATAGAATACTCTCTATTCTTTTCTTCAGAAATCCTATGTATAGACAAATCAGTACGAAAACTTCCCAGAGAAGTAAAAGCAGAAACAACCTTACCCACAGCACCTAAGGCACTTTGACTTTGGGCAACTACAGGAAAACACGAGATCAAAGGGAAAAAGGAAGTGAGCAATAAAAAACCGAGGAAATGAATAGGATAGGTTAGTTGACAATACTTCTTTTTGCTCTCGTCCAAAAGAAAAATCATCAAACAAAAAGGGTCAGCCAATTACTTTTTTGAATTCAGCATCCAAAGCGGGAACAGCTTCAAAAAGGTCTTCAATAATTCCATAAGTAGCCACTTTAAAAATAGGAGCGTCTCCATCTTTATTGATAGCAACGATTACTTTTGAAGAACCCATACCAGCCAAATGTTGTATAGCTCCGGAAATACCACAAGCAATATAGCAATTAGGAGAAACGGTTTTACCAGTTTGGCCAACTTGATGGCTGTGATCAATCCAACCAGCATCCACAGCGGCACGACTAGCACCCAAAGCTGCCCCTATGGTAGTACAAAGCTTTTGTAAAACAGGCCAGTTTTCAGGCCCTTTAATTCCACGCCCACCGGAAACAATTACAGAAGCGTCATTCAATTGAACTTTACTCCCACCCGAAGCATCAATATTCGAAAGTCTGGCTACAACATCACCTTCTTCTGCATCTGAAGCTTCTATAGTTTCAGACCCTGAGTAAGAAATAATCTCCTGAGAGTTCGGTCGAACCGTAAGCACAAGGGGTCCCATGGCCTTTATATTGGCATAGGCTTTCCCGGAATAAATAGGCTTGCGAACTTCAATTCCACTATCAAGGGAACCCTTGATTTCAACTATATCAGCAATCAGACTGGCCCCACATTTTACAGATAGACGGCCAGCATAGTCTTTTCCACTCACGCTATGGGGCACAAGTATAAGCTTAGCATTTTTTTCTTTGGCTACAGTAGCTGAAATATTCGCATAGCCCTGTGGACTGTATTCTGCTGTAGAGTTTTTGACAACAACGTCAGCACCCACTTCAAAAAGTTCTCGGGCATGGTCATCAGTCCCATTAATCAAAAGAACATTTACCCTATCGCTAACCTTTCTCGCGACGGATACAAGCTCCTTTGAAACCTTTTTCAAATTCCCATCTTTAATCTCTGCTATAGCTAATACCGACATGAAATTTATCTCCTCTTATTTATCTCTCCGCAATCAAATCACATCAAATCACTTTCGCTTCTTCACGCAAAGCGGTCACAAGTTCCGAGACCTTAGCCTCTACATCGCTCCCTTCAATTACACGACCTTGCGGACGTGGGGGGGGAAGTTCTATGGATAGAATTTCAATGCGAGGAACTTTTATCAATAGAGCAGAGACTTCCACAACTTCTATTTCCTTTTTTTTCGCAGCCATAATTCCCTTCAAAGAAGGGTAACGAGGACTATTTAGATTTTTTGCCGCAGTGACCACGACCGGTAGAGGCCCTTCCATTGAGGCTGTTCCCCCTTCAATCTCACGAGTGACCTTAGCTGTATTGTTTTCTACATTCAACTCAATGACACTATTTAAGTTTGCATACCCAAGCTTTTCTGCCAATGCAGAAGGGACCATAGAGGACTGTGAGTCTATGGCAACATGCCCACATAAGATAAGTTTGGCCTCAGTCGACTCAATATATTTAGCGAGAACTAAGGCTGTATAATTTATATCTTGGACATTATAGCTGTCGTCTTTAATGTGTACGGCTTTGTCTACTCCCAAGGCATATGCATTTCGTAACGCCTCTGCGGAACGCTCCGGACCCAAACAAACCGCAGTAATCGTTGCTCCATCACCCACTTTTTCTTTTTGACGTAAAGCCTCTTCTAGGGCATGCTCATCAAAGGGAGACACGATCCACTTAATCCCAGTCTCATCTATGGAGGAGCCGGAGGAGCCAGAACCAGAACTCCCAGAAATTTTGATGCGAGTTTCCGTATCAGGGACTTGTTTTATCAATACAAATATTTCCATTGCTGCATACCTCCACTACACACCCCGTCTACTATAGTTATATTTTACCCTTGTTACACCGAACAAAATATAACGAACACTTCTTTGTACATAAAAAGATTCCAAGAAGATTCAAGGATCACAAGATTTTGCAGTTATCTGTAAGGTCAAGCAAGAGATAAGTTCAAAAATATAAAACCTATGTTCTCTTCCTCCATAACTTAAAGAGGACTGTCCACTCTTTTGGGGGAAGGTCAGGGCCAAACTGCGCATGTTCGCTTTCGACGCAGACCATCCATGGCCTGAGCCGAAACCCGCAACACCTCCTGTGTTGCGCAGGTCACATACGCAGTTTGGCTGTGGGTGGGGGATTGCATCCCCCGTCGGCTCAGATGTGCTCCTGCTAATGGCAGGCGTCTTTTCACCTGCACGGGATTGCTGCGCTGTGCATCCATGACACAGAGCACCAATCCGCTGGCCATCCATATGGCCATCCATATGGCCATCCATGGAAACCAGCGCAAGCCGTACAGGTGAAAAGGCTGTGGGTGGGGGGCTGACCGCCACGCTTTTGTAAATAGGGGAAGTATTTGTGTTTGTTGGATCGCGTGCTATGCCATGGGACGCTAGCGTAACTGGAAGTAGAAGAGTGATGGCTGTAAATAGGACAAGGCTTGGCTTCATGGGAATTTAATTTTTGGAGAGACAGCTACAAGATCACTTCTGATACTTTTCCTTAATATATAGTCAGCCTTGAAAAACCAGAATACTATGGATATTTCGCATTTATAAGCTATTCTGAAGTAAAAAGTAGTACCCATAATCGCAAGGTTTTGCGAAAAGGTGTTCAAAAGCTTGTGTTTTTCAAGCATTATTTTTCAGAGGTTCCCTATGTTAGCTCAAAAAAAAAATGATTATCAAAGAGACTTGTTTAAGACGAATTTGGAAGGTATGCTCAATCATAATGAGCCCTTATTTCGTTTAGCTCAGAAAATAGATTGGGAAAAGTTTGATACTGAATTTGGTAAACTCTATTGTCCTGACAATGGCCGTCCAGCCAAGTTAACCCGCTTGATGGTAGGACTGCATTACTTAAAAGCCACATTTAATGAAAGTGATGAAAGTGTTTTAGATAAATGGGTTCAAAATGTCTATTGGCAACACTTTTGCGGATACCAAGAATTCCAGCAGGAAGCTCCTTGTGATCATAGCACATTAAGCAGATGGCGTAAGCGTATAAAATCTAAAGGGATGGAAAAGCTTTTAGAAGAAACAATTCGTTGTGCTCTTTCTAATAAATTACTGCGTAGACATCATGTCCAAAAAGTAAATGTAGATACAACAGTTCAGGAAAAGGCCATTACATATCCAACAGATGGTAAACTATATTTTAAAGCTTTACAATATTTATCAGAACTGGCTAAGAGAAATAATATTCGTCTTCGCCAAAGTTATTCTCGTTTATCTAAAAAGTCATTATTAATGCAGAACCGATATTTTAGAGGACGTAAATACAGACTTGCAAGGCGTGAGCAAAAGAGCTTAAAAACCTATTTTGGCCGTGTTTTACGGGATGTAGAGCGTAAATTACATTCTATAGACTTACATAAAAATTATGAATCTTCTTTGTGTCTTCTTCACCGTCTTTACGATCAAACCAAGGATAGCAAAAACAAAGTTTATAGTTTACATGCACCGGAAGTAGAATGTATCTCTAAAGGAAAAACGCATAAGAAGTATGAATTTGGATGTAAGGCAAGTTACGTGACAAGTAGTCAAGGTAACTTTGTTTTAGGCGCGATGGCAAAACATGGTAATCCTTTTGATGGGCATACATTACCATCGGCCATAGAACAGGTAGAAAGGTTTTTACCCAATTCATTAAGTGTAAAAGAAGTTTTTGTGGATAGAGGTTATAGAGGAGCGAAAGTTAAAGATGGGATAACAGTTCACATTGTTGGCGCAAAGAGGAAGAAAAAAATGAAACGTAGTTTACGCAAGTGGATGAAAAGAAGAGCCGCTATTGAACCCATCATTGGTCACATGAAGAATGATGGAGGTGTACGACGAAATCACCTCTTAACGCAAGAAGGTGATAAGATGTATGCGGTTTTACTAGGTGCTGGCTTTAATATGAGAAAATTGCTAAAAGCTTTTTCTTGGCTTAAATTTATTCCGCAATATCTGACTAATATTTCCTTAAAAAAGGAAATATGGGTTATGGCATTTTCTTAATATAGTGCCTTTTTCAAGCTTAACTATATAGCCTGTCAAACTCATTCCAGTTCCTTAAAAGTTCTTCTCTTACAGCATGATGATCATCTGATTTTTCAGGTTTCTTTGAGTTGCAAGCCCTTAAATATCTATCTAACTCCTCTAATGCTTTCTCTTTTTCGCCTGTCTCCAGTAAAGAATGCACTAACATTATTGAAGCAAGCCGAGAATTAGTACCTAACTTTGTAGCCTCTTTTAGATATGGAATTGATGATAAACTATCTTTTTTATAACGATAAATACCTCCAATCATTCCATGTACTCCTGCCTGGTGAAAATCTTTTCCAATTAAACTTTTCAATAAGACAATCGCTTCATTATATCTTTGCTGTTCCCTAAGTTGCATAGCATAAGTGAAAGTATCATTGTATTTTTCCTTTTTTACAGACATGACTTCTTTTAAAATTCATCTTTTAGATCATTAGGGTGTTTTATTCTACTCAAGTCCGTATTTGCACGCTGTTCGCTTTTATTTGTAGAATATATCTTATCGCCATAACCTCTTTTACGGTTTTTACTCTGAGCACCCTGAATTTCATTTAACTGATCTTGACTATTTTGAGCTGTCCTGATTTTCTTTTTTTTAGCTGCACTTTTAACCTTCTTTGCTTTCTTGGCAGCCTTTAAGACTGCACCCGCTCCGCCCGGTATAAACGGTATTGCCGCCGCCGCAAGATCTATCCCCATTGCAAGCGCGGCGTCTTTCATTCCAGCTACATCATTATCTTTATACGCAAGATAAAATTCAGCTGAGCCCAAACCTAGGCTGGCATGGGCCAAACTGCGTATGCTCGCTTTCGACGCAGACCATCCATGAAACCATCCATGGCCTGAGCCGAAACCCGCAACACCTCCTGTGTTGCGCAGGTCACATACGCAGTTTGGCTGTGGTTGCGGGGCTGACCGCCCCGCTTTTGTAAATACGGGAAGTATTTGTGTTTGTTGGATCGCGTACTATGCCATGGGACGCTAGGCCGACTGGAAGTAGAAGAGTGATGGCTGTAAATAGAACAAGGCTTGGCTTCATGGGGTAGGGTTCTGCGCTGTCAGCAGTTTGTTTTCACACAAGAAAGTTTTTTGATAAAACCACTGATCTAATGTTACAAAATAAATGAAGTTCGTTTTTATCCATGAGATTTTATGAGATTTTTTGACAAAAAAAGTGTCATTTTCTAATGAAAAATCTGAACATCCATTCGTGGAGTGCTTCAACATTATAATATATAAGTCTAGCTTTCCAACGCTTATAACAACGTATCCAATAGTTCCAAAGTGATTCAGGCGGAGGAGGGGGTGTCTGGAGCATTGTTAGTTTTAGACAGTGAGCTCTATCATTACTATGACAGAATAGTTCCCCTTCTGATAGATCGTCACCTCCCCAAGAAGGAGTAAAAAAATTTACGTGATCTGTTATAAATCCGAGGACGTTCCTATGTGCGTCCAAAGAAGGAGAAAAAAAATGTACGTGATCTGTTATTCCATCCCGTATGGAAGAAAGTTTTTTCAATAAAGAATCGAAACCCTCCTCATTAAAATAAATTTCAACAGCACAGGGAACCTTACTTTTACTTTCTTTTTCAATTTCTACTGCAATCCTCAGCGAAGGCACGGGCGGCTGGACCATTGTTAGTTTTAAATGGTGAGCTATATCATTACTATAACGGAATATTTTTTCTTCTGATAGCTCTTCACCTCCCCAAGAAGGAGTAAAAAAGTGTACGGGATTCGTTTTTTTATTCCGTATAAGAGAAAGTCGTTCCAATAAAAAAACGAATCCCTCCTCATCAAAATAAATTTCAACAACACAAGGAGCTTTAGTTTCCCTTCCAATCTCTACTGTAATCTTCATAAGAATTTATAAATTATACTCCCTTTTTCGTACTTTTATTTTCTTTTTCCCCTTTCGCAAGTATCTTTTCCTCCTAGGCCTATCTACACTATCATGGGCCAAACTGCGTATGTTCGCTTTCGACACAAACCATCCATGAAACCATCCATGGTCTGAGCCGAAACCCGCAACACCTCCTGTGTTGCGCAAGTCACATACGCAGTTTGGCTGTGGGTGGGGGGCTGACCGCCCCGCTTTTGTAAATAGGGGAAGTACTTGTGTTTATGGAATCGTATGAAGAACTGTTTTAACAGCAGTAGTGAGATGGTGCGCCGTTTCTGGAGATACATATCGATCGAACACACACCTCCTATATTTTCTTCAGCATTGCCTATGGTTGGTGGGACGGCTTGAAAGGCTACATTAACTGCCCATATACTTCCTGATATACTTCTTGCATCGTTCCAGTTTCTCTAAAGCCTTCTTTGCACTACGTAATAGCTCCTCATCATCCAGATCACCTTCCTCTCGTATTTCTGGGTAACTACAATAGTCTTCCACAGACCAAAAAAAATCATTTATGATATGATCTGCTTCTATAGGGAAAATATAATCCATTCTCCCCCAAATATTTAAAAATTCTTTTTCAAATTGTGGAGCAGATATTTTACAGCTAGTAAATTTCCTGAGTGCTGATAAATATTCATAAAAAAGTGTGATTTTCTTTAGTATATCGTCATCCATGTTACTGTAGGTTTTTAGAAGTTTTCACATGATCCCATTGAGCAGTAGTTAACTTCCAACCACTTACGAAATCACCATTTGGTTTTAGAATTACAACTAATTTAGATTTTTTATCAACACAAAGTTTTGCAGGGTTACCTCTATAAGTCCCAAGCATCATTTTAGTCTTGGGTGAATTCAAGTGTTCTTGTATTTTTGTATAAAACTTTTTGGCATTTGCAAGGCTATAATTCCCTGTTATACCAAAAGCTTCAGCATGTCTAAACTTTCTCTGCAACTGTTTAGGCGAGATAAACCATTTACCAGCCTTTAAGACTGCGCCCGCTCCGCCCGGTATAAACGGTATTGCCGCCGCCGCAAGATCTATCCCCATTGCAAGCGCGGCGTCTTTCATTCCAGCTACATCATTATCTTTATACGCAAGATAAAATTCAGCTGAGCCCAAACCTAGGCTGGCAATATCCCATAGAATATCAGCTAAATTATGATCGATTGCATTCTGTGCCGTATCTGCAGCTACGCTCGCATCACCCCCGGCAGCCGATGTCCCAAAGATAGCAGCCGTAGTACCTGCTGTCTTGACTAGCCACTTGTCTGTTTGATCAAACTCTCCATCTTGAATGAGAGACTTGCCAACAACTTCTCCAACAACTTCTCCGATCACAGCACCAGCAGCTCCAGACCCACAGTCTCCTCCCTTAGCAGAGGCTAGTCCGCAGCCTAAAGCGGCATGGGCCCCCTTGTGAATGAGGTAGTCTAGACTGACTGGTCCTTTGCTAATTGATGCGGCTCCATATTCATTTCCGATCTTTCCGGCAACGGTGCTCCCCACTGCATCAATGGCTGCATTTTCGTAAGCATTCCCTAAATCTGTTTGAAAGCTGTCCCAGTCTCCACCCTCAAAGACAAGATTATTTACACTTGTACTTACAGTTGCATTGACTAGATTGTTTGCCAGTGCATCCTGAAAGCTTCCCAAGTCCTTACCAAGACTTCCCAAGCTTTCATAATTCGTTCCGGTAGGAAGGTAAGAGGATAGTCCTTGTACGGCCCCGGCTGTAACCATGGCAATGCCCGCCTGCTTTAGGCTGTCTTCACTCATGGCGTTCTCCAGTGTGCTATCGAGAGCAGCACCCAAGCCTTCTCCACGACCTAGAGAGTTGATGAGATTGACAGAAGCTTGGGAGGTAAGGGCGCTTACGCCGGCTCCGATAACGGCTCCGCCAACGCCTCCAGTAACTATACCAGCGGCTATCGTTACGGCCAAAACGGCCTCTTTGGTCAGTCCAGAAGTGTCATACTCCCAAGAAACGTATGTGTCTTCTTTCTCTCCTAGCCGTATTGAATTCTCTTCTTCTGTAATCGCATCACCCGTGGACTTTTTGGCGGTCTGAATGATGGTGGCTAGCTGCTGTCCATCGCCTTCACTCAACAGTCGTTCCTGGGTCTCGGCACCCGTTTCCGAAAGAGAGTGTTTTCTTGTTCCTATAACGGCTGCCTGCCAGCCGCCTTCGCTCAATAGTCGTTCATAGGCCTCGGCTTCTGTTTCCAAGCGGGTATGTTTTTTTGTCTTTTGGCAGCTTCTTCGTGAGAGTCTACTGCCACAGCTCCCTGTATACGTTTCTGTGATCGTTTCTTTTTTATAGTCTAGATCGACGCCCTTTTTGGCATTGATTGTGAGTTCCCCGCCAAAATGCATGTCACCTTCCACAAGGGTGCCCTTTTGATAGCCTTTGCCCTTGTTCGTTTGCCAAACCAGGTTTTTACCCTTGGTTTTGGAAGAGTAGCTCTCTATTTCCTCTGCAATAGTAAACGCAACGACCCCCTCCTTGCTAGTGATGCCTATATCGCTTCCTGCATCAAAGACTGTGCTTTGCAGTTTTACATTGCCCCGTGAGGTCAGTTGGATTTCCTTGCCGGCGGTTAGTGAAGAAAGGTTTTGTTTGGTATGAAGCCATTCCTTGTTCTCTTTTTTTGCACTTGCCCCAAACAACTGACCACCAAAGCTACTCGCTTTCATGCCAAAGGCACTGGTGCTTGTCTTTTTAGCATGGGCCAAACTGCGCATATTCGCTTTCGACGCAGACCATCCATGGCCTGAGCCGAAACCCGCAACACCTCCTGTGTTGCGCAAGTCACATACGCAGTTTGGCTGTGGGTGGGGGATTGCATCCCCCGTCGGCTCAGATGTGCTCCTGCTAATAGCAGGAACACGGCCTTGTCTGGCTTGTCTGGCTTGTCGTTTTACGACTTCGCCATCGTGCCACCCTCCGGGCAGCACTGACAGGCCGTTGCCCATTCCTCGCTGCGACTCCCCCTGCCTTGTACTATGGGAAAATGTTGTGTTTGTTGAATCGTACGTTGTGCTATGAGACGCTAGGCGACTGGAAGTAGAAGAGTGATGGCTGTAAAGAGGACAAGGCGAGGCTTCATGGGAATTTATGGAGAGTAGAGGTAGAATTAATTTATCTTAAGCTTTAAGACTTACCTGTATTTAATTCTAATAGTGATGGATCAAACCAAACATCTGTGTAATCGTCAGCGATTAGGAAGCGCCAACCCGGCTCAAGTCCTAGGAATTTTTGAATAGCTGGACACCATTCCTTTATATGGGTGGCATGTAGTGGCTTAAAAAAATCGGATTTCCTTGATAATTTTTCACCTCCCCAAATATACCAACCTGTTGTATCCTTTTCTGGAGGGTGACGTAACCCATTCAAAGGCTTAATTCCTCCACGTACATTCAATGAAATTCCCATTTTTAGATCTGGCTTTGCCGGCAAGTACACGGAACTATACTTTTCACATACCCGCTTTTGAAGTAATTCTAACTCCTTCTTATTCAAGATTTAATTCCTTCTTTTTCTGACGAGAATAACGACTTAATTTAGCCCCTTGTTTTGCAGAACAAGTTGGGCATTGTGCCTGAACCGCCTTATTTTGACGCATCCTCACTTTATCCACACTACCTTTCTCATAATATTCTTTTACAAGTGGTTTTTTATGGTCAGCAACTTGTTTTTTTGTTGTAGAGCCACAATCTACACATGGCTTACCTCGTACTGACTTTCTTTGTGCTGAAGTTGTAGCTCCTGAAGGCCGCTGATAAGATGTAATAACTTTAGATTTAGACTCTGCTTTCCCACCAAAAAGGCCCTTAAACCAACTAACGACTCCCTTTGCTTTGCCTACAGTTGCATTTTTTATCTGAGATCCAAGGCCGGATAGCTTTTTACCTAAATCTAATTTTGAAGCGACTGTTTTCAGGTTATCTGCTATCTGACTAGCTTTAGCAGCCTTCTTGATTTTACCGGCTCCTAGGGTTGCTCCGTTAATGACTCCCTCTTTGGCGCTTTCTTTAATCAGCTCTCTGACATCAATATCTTTAGCCGATTGTTCTAAAGATTTGCCTTCGCCAAGCCCTTCTGCTGTTTGCTCCAATGCATTTTCTGTTGCCCCTGTAAGTACACCGATACCTGCGGCAACTAGCACTCCAATAGCAGGCAGCAAATTATGATCGATTGCATTCTGTGCCGTATCTGCAGCTACGCTCGCATCACCCCCGGCAGCCGATGTCCCAAAGATAGCAGCCGTAGTACCTGCTGTCTTGACTAGCCACTTGTCTGTTTGATCAAACTCTCCATCTTGAATGAGAGACTTGCCAACAACTTCTCCAACAACTTCTCCGATCACAGCACCAGCAGCTCCAGACCCACAGTCTCCTCCCTTAGCAGAGGCTAGTCCGCAGCCTAAAGCGGCATGGGCCCCCTTGTGAATGAGGTAGTCTAGACTGACTGGTCCTTTGCTAATTGATGCGGCTCCATATTCATTTCCGATCTTTCCGGCAACGGTGCTCCCCACTGCATCAATGGCTGCATTTTCGTAAGCATTCCCTAAATCTGTTTGAAAGCTGTCCCAGTCTCCACCCTCAAAGACAAGATTATTTACACTTGTACTTACAGTTGCATTGACTAGATTGTTTGCCAGTGCATCCTGAAAGCTTCCCAAGTCCTTACCAAGACTTCCCAAGCTTTCATAATTCGTTCCAGTAGGAAGGTAAGAGGATAGTCCTTGTACGGCCCCGGCTGTAACCATGGCAATGCCCGCCTGCTTTAGGCTGTCTTCACTCATGGCGTTCTCCAGTGTGCTATCGAGAGCAGCACCCAAGCCTTCTCCACGACCTAGAGAGTTGATGAGATTGACAGAAGCTTGGGAGGTAAGGGCGCTTACGCCGGCTCCGATAACGGCTCCGCCAACGCCTCCAGTAACTATACCAGCGGCTATCGTTACGGCCAAAACGGCCTCTTTGGTCAGTCCAGAAGTGTCATACTCCCAAGAAACGTATGTGTCTTCTTTCTCTCCTAGCCGTATTGAATTCTCTTCTTCTGTAATCGCATCACCCGTGGACTTTTTGGCGGTCTGAATGATGGTGGCTAGCTGCTGTCCATCGCCTTCACTCAACAGTCGTTCCTGGGTCTCGGCACCCGTTTCCGAAAGGGAGTGTTTTCTTGTTCCTATAACGGCTGCCTGCCAGCCGCCTTCGCTCAATAGTCGTTCATAGGCCTCGGCTTCTGTTTCCAAGCGGGTATGTTTTTTTGTCTTTTGGCAGCTTCTTCGTGAGAGTCTACTGCCACAGCTCCCTGTATACGTTTCTGTGATCGTTTCTTTTTTATAGTCTAGATCGACGCCCTTTTTGGCATTGATTGTGAGTTCCCCGCCAAAATGCATGTCACCTTCCACAAGGGTGCCCTTTTGATAGCCTTTGCCCTTGTTCGTTTGCCAAACCAGGTTTTTACCCTTGGTTTTGGAAGAGTAGCTCTCTATTTCCTCTGCAATAGTAAACGCAACGACCCCCTCCTTGCTAGTGATGCCTATATCGCTTCCTGCATCAAAGACTGTGCTTTGCAGTTTTACATTGCCCCGTGAGGTCAGTTGGATTTCCTTGCCGGCGGTTAGTGAAGAAAGGTTTTGTTTGGTATGAAGCCATTCCTTGTTCTCTTTTTTTGCACTTGCCCCAAACAACTGACCACCAAAGCTACTCGCTTTCATGCCAAAGGCACTGGTGCTTGTCTTTTTAGCATGGGCCAAACTGCGCATATTCGCTTTCGACGCAGACCATCCATGGTCTGAGCCGAAACCCGCAACACCTCCTGTGTTGCGCAAGTCACATACGCAGTTTGGCTGTGGGTGGGGGATTGCATCCCCCGTCGGCTCAGATGTGCTCCTGCTAATGGCAGGAACACGGCCTTGTCTGGCTTGTCGTTTTACGACTTCGCCATCGTGCCACCCTCCGGGCAGCACTGACAGGCCGTTGCCCATTCCTCGCTGCGACTCCCCCTGCCTTGTACTATGGGAAAATGTTTTGTTTATGGAATCGCGTGCTATGCCATGGGACGCTAGGCCGACTGGAAGTAGAAGAGTGATGGCTGTAAATAGGACAAGGCTTGGCTTTATGGGGAATTATGGAGAATATGCTGGAGAGTGATTTATACTCTCTCTCAAATGCAACAATCCCGTTTCGCTTTTTTCGTCACTCCGTCTCTTCTAGACAAAAGCGTGTAGCTGAATTATCTTTAAATTGCACAAATTGCACAAATTCGACCCCATTTTTTGTTAACTCTCTTACGCAGGGCGTATAGCCTACTCCTTTATATATATCTGCCTCTGATTTGCTCTCTATCTGGTATATCAAAACTGGAAAAGACAAGTGTTTTCGTACGCGCGCCCTGACTTTACGGTATAGAAGCTTTAAGTCTTCATTCTCATGCGACCTATATTTAGAATCGTACCAATTTGTCTTTACACACACTCTTGACATGCAAAGCTTGTTGTTTACCAATTGAGGTAACCCAGTTATGATAATCCCAAGTTTTGCAGGATGGAGGCCATCAGAGAGCAATTTTTTATACATCTTTTTATTTTGTGAGAAAAAAAGTTGATAAGGTTGCAATTTTTTGCACTGTTCATATATATCTGCAATCTCTATTTTATGATAGTCAGTAATAACTGCAGATGGATTCTTTTTATATGTGATTACATGAAGTACGCATTCAAATTCATATTCCCTTCCAATTTCACTGAGTATTGGCGCAAGCGTCTCTATTGTAGTAAAAAACTGTAATTCTCCTGTTCCCATTTCTAATTATACTGACCTCAATTGTACGGTATAAACGTAATGCTGGCAACAGCGAGTCAACTCCTTTCTAAATATATTGACCTCAGTTATACGGTATAAGCGTTATATGCTCAATCACATTCGCATTTAGCATATCTTCTATAGTCTGGTAGAACCCATACTGCCGAGGCGATGCATTCGGATTCGCATTTAGTATATCTTCCATAGCCTGTCTTTCACGAGCTATAGGTTGCCCCGATTTGGTTTGTTTCCCCACATTAATATGGTATGTATTCCCATCACGATCAGTCACTGTTATATCAGGCCTCCTCATTGTTTTACGACCTTCTTTTGTTGGAATTGTTGTCTCTGGCAAGCCTCCGCCACCCACATGTGTGTATTTTTTCTCTTCTACTAGGTACTTGATTATTTCTTTAATCTTCTTCTGATGTTCTGGACCCCCACGACTACCATATGGGTTTGGCACCCATTTCTTTTGTTTCTTCTGTTTCTTTAACAGTCTACCAACAACAGCGTTGAGGCCTTTCCTCCCAAATTTAACCCCATGCTTTATGGCTACCCCGCCCACTAAACTCAAGGCAACATTTTTGCCTAAGTCAATGCCTAGATCCCTAAGGGGATCATGATGGCCTTGATGGGTATCTAGGCGAAAGGAATCAGATACCCCCTGTCCCTCTTTGTAATCGTAACCATAAAGCCCTTGGCCAATCAGTTCGCCTAACCCACTAGCCGCTTCTATAGCACCCAAGCCAGTTAGAGGAAGGCCAATGGTGCAAGCAATGCCACTAGCGCATAAACTTATGCCCCCAGCTATGCCTATACCGCCAGAGACTATTTCTGCGATTGCCTTTGTGCTTGTGATTTCCTGTTCATGAGAGGTGATAAAATCATTGATCTTGTGATGATTACTGTAACCAAAAAGGCCTTCTTTTTGCTGCCCCTTTAATTGCTGGTAGAGCTTTGGATTTTCGTTTTTGAGGGCATCTCCGCTATCCTGGAGTTCTCTAAACGTCTCGTAGAGGCCATCCTCTTTGGCTATTCCTGTGGAACATTTGACCAAGGAACAGGCTATTGCTTTGAGTAGGTTCTTTTCATCTTGCTCTGCGTTTTCTTGGGCTTCTTTCAAGGCCTTTGCTTCTTTGGGATGTAGGCGCCTGTTGTAGCTATCTACTCGATTGGCCCCAGCTATAACATCGTTGGCATCGGCTCCGGTTATCAGGGAGGCCACTAGGCCTCCATACTGCAGGGCTAAGTTATCTCCCGTGGCCCCTAGTGTATTGCCATTCAGCCAGTCGGACCCTAACTCAGCTAGACCACTTCCCAGTGCTCCAGAACCACAGTCTCCTCCATTAGCGGAAGCTGTACCGCAACCAACACCGGCATGGGCCAAACTGCGCATGTTCGCTTTCGACACAGACCATCCATGGTCTGAGCCGAAACCCGCAACACCTCCTGTGTTGCGCAAGTCACATACGCAGTTTGGCTGTGGGTGGGGGATTGCATCCCCCGTCGGCTCAGATGTGCTCCTGCTAATGGCAGGAACACGGCCTTGTCTGGCTTGTCGTTTTACGACTTCGCCATCGTGCCACCCTCCGGGCAACACTAACAGGCCGTTGCCCATTCCTCGCTGCGACTCCCCCTGCCTTGTACTATGGGAAAATGTTTTGTTTATGGAATCGTATGCTGTGCTATGGGACGCTAGGCCGACTGGAAGTAGAAGAGTGATGGCTGTAAATAGAACAAGGCTTGGCTTCATGGGGTAGGGTTCTGCGCTGTCAGCAGTTTGTTTTCACACAAGAAAGTTTTTTGATAAAACCACTGATCTAATGTTACAAAATAAATGAAGTTCGTTTTTATCCATGAGATTTTATGAGATTTTTTGACAAAAAAAGTGTCATTTTCTAATGAAAAATCTGAACATCCATTCGCAGAGTACTTCAACATTATAATATATAAGTCTAGCTTTCCAACCCTTATAACAACGTATCCAATAGTTCCAAAGTGATTCAGGCGGAGGAGGGGGTGTCTGGAGCATTGTTAGTTTTAAACAGTGAGCTCTATCATTACTATGATAGAATAGTTCCCCTTCTGATAGATCGTCACCTCCCCAAGAAGGAGTAAAAAAATGTACGTGATCTGTTATAGATTTGAAGAGGTGCCCACATGCACTCAAAGGAGGAGTAAAACAATGTACGTGATCTGTTATTTCATACCGTATGAAAGAAAGTTCTCTCAATAAAAAATCAAAACCCTCCTCATTAAAATAAATTTCAACAGCACAGGGAACCTTACTTTTACTTTCTTTTTCAATTTCTACTGCAATCCTCAGTGGAGGCACGAGCGTTTGGACCATTGTTAGTTTTAAATGGTGAGCTATATCATTACTATAACGGAATATTTTTTCTTCTGATAGCTCTTTACCTCCCCAAGAAGGAGTAAAAAAGTGTACGGGATTCGTTTTTTTATTCCGTATGAGAGAAAGTCGTTCCGCTAAAAAAACGAATCCCTCCTCATCAAAATAAATTTCAACAACACAAGGAACTTTAGTTTCCCTTCCAATCTCTACTGTAATCTTCATAAGAATTTATAAATTATACTCCCTTTTTCGTACTTTTATTTTCTTTTTCCCCTTTCGCAAGTATCTTTTCCTCATAGGCCTATCTATACTATCATGGGCCAAACTGGGCCAAACTGCGTATGCTCGCTTTCGACACAGACCATCCATGAAACCATCCATGGTCTGAGCCGAAACCCGCAACACCTCCTGTGTTGCGCAAGTCACATACGCAGTTTGGCTGTGGGTGGGGGGCTGACCGCCCCGCTTTTGTAAATAGGGGAAGTACTTGTGTTTGTTGGATCGTATGAAGAACTGTTTTAACAGCAGTAGTGAGATGGTGCGCCGTTTCTGGAGATACATATCAATCGAATACACACCTCCTATATTTTCTTCAGCATTGCCTATGGTTGGTGGGACGGGTTGAAAGGCTACATTAACTGCCCATATACTTCTTTATATACTTCTTGCATCGTTCCAGTTTCTCTAAAGCCTTCTTTGCACTACATAATAGCGCCTCATCATCCAGATCACCTTCCTCTCGTATTTCTGGGTAACTACAATAGTCTTCCACAGACCAAAAAAAATCTTGTATGATACGATCTGCTTCTATAGGGAAAATATAATCCTTCCTCCCCCAAATATTTAAAAATTCTTTTTCAAATTGTGGAGCAGATATTTTACAGCTAGTAAATTTCCTGAGTGCTGATAAATGTTCATAAAAAAATGCAATTTGCTTTAGTATATCGTCATTCATATTACCATAACCTCCCAAAAGCGAGCACGTACTTTAATTGCTTAGGATCCAACTCCCAACCACTTACGAAATCACCATTTGGTTTTAGAATTACAACTAATTTAGATTTTTTATTAACACAAAGTTTTGCCGGGTTACCTCTATAAGTCCCAAGCATCATTTTAGTCTTGGGTGAATTCAAGTGTTCTTGTATTTTTGTATAAAACTTTTTGGCATTTGCAAGGCTATAATTCCCTGTTATACCAAAAGCTTCAGCATGTCTAAACTTTCTCTGTAACTGTTTAGGCGAGATAAACCATTTACCAGCCTTTAAGGCGATACCCGCTCCGCCCGGTATAAACGGTATTGCCGCCGCCGCAAGATCTATCCCCATTGCAAGCGCGGCGTCTTTCATTCCAGCTACATCATTATCTTTATACGCAAGATAAAATTCAGCTGAGCCCAAACCTAGGCTGGCATGGGCCAAACTGCGTATGCTCGCTTTCGACGCAGACCATCCATGGTCTGAGCCGAAACCCGCAACACCTCCTGTGTTGCGCAAGTCACATACGCAGTTTGGCTGTGGGTGGGGGATTGCATCCCCCGTCGGCTCAGATGTGCTCCTGCTAATAGCAGGAACACGGCCTTGTCTGGCTTGTCGTTTTACGACTTCGCCATCGTGCCACCCTCCGGGCAGCACTGACAGGCCGTTGCCCATTCCTCGCTGCGACTCCCCCTGCCTTGTACTACGGGAAAATGTTTTGTATATGGAATCGTATGCTGTGCTATGGGACGCTAGGCCGACTGGAAGTAGAAGAGTGATGGCTGTAAATAGAACAAGGCTTGGCTTCATGGGGTAGGGTTCTGCGCTGTCAGCAGTTTGTTTTCACACAAGAAAGTTTTTTGATAAAAAAAGTGTCATTTTCTAATGAAAAACCTGAACATCCATTCGCGGAGTACTTCAACATTATAATATATAAGTCTAGCTTTCCAACGCTTATAACAACGTATCCAATAGTTCCAAAGTGATTCAGGCGGAGGAGGGGGTGTCTGGAGCATTGTTAGTTTTAAACAGTGAGCTCTATCATTACTATGACAGAATAGTTCCCCTTCTGATAGATCGTCACCTCCCCAAGAAGGAGTAAAAAAGTATACGTGATCTGTTATTTCATACCGTATGGGAGAAGGTTTTTTCAAGAAAGAATCCAAGCCCTCCTCATTAAAATAAATTTCAACAGCACAGGGAACCTTACTTTTACTTTCTTTTTCAATTTCTACTGCAATCCTCAGTAGAGGCACGGGCGTTTGGACCATTGTTAGTTTTAAATGGTGAGCTATATCATTACTATAACGGAATATTTTTTCTTCTGATAGCTCTTTACCTCCCCAAGAAGGAGTAAAAAAGTGTACGGGATTCGTTTTCTGATTCCGTATGAGAGAAAGTCGTTCCAATAAAAAATCAAAACCCTCCTCATCAAAATAAATTTCAACAACACAAGGAGCTTTATTCTTTCTTCCCCTTTCAATCTCTACTGTAATCTTCATAAGAATTTATAAATTATACTCCCTTTTTCGTACTTTTATTTTCTTTTTCCCCTTTCGCAAGTATCTTTTCCTCCTAGGCCTATCTACACTATCATGGGCCAAACTGCGTATGTTCGGCTGTGGTTGCGGGGCTGACCGCCCCGCTTTTGTAAATAGGGGAAGTACTTGTGTTTGTTGGATCGTATGAAGAACTGTTTTAACAGCAGTAGTGAGATGGTGCGCCGTTTCTGGAGATACATATCAATCGAATACACACCTCCTATATTTTCTTCAGCATTGCCTATGGTTGGTGGGACGGGTTGAAAGGCTACATTAACTGCCCATATACTTCTTTATATACTTCTTGCATCGTTCCAGTTTCTCTAAAGCCTTCTTTGCACTACATAATAGCGCCTCATCATCCAGATCACCTTCCTCTCGTATTTCTGGGTATCTACAATAGTCTTCCACAGACCAAAAAAAATCTTGTATGATACGATCTGCTTCTATAGGGAAAATATAATCCTTCCACCTCCCGAAAATATTTAAAAATTCTTTTTCAAATTGTGGAGCAGATATTTTACCGCTAGTAAATTTCCTGAGTGCTGATAAATATTCATAAAAAAATGCAATTTGCTTTAGTATATTGTCATTCATGTCACCATAGCCTCTTAGAAGCGAGCACATAATTCAATTGAGGATCACCTAACTCCCAACCACTTACGAAATCACCATTTGGTTTTAGAATTACAACTAATTTAGATTTTTTATTAACACAAAGTTTTGCCGGGTTACCTCTATAAGTCCCAAGCATCATTTTAGTCTTGGGTGAATTCAAGTGTTCTTGTATTTTTGTATAAAACTTTTTGGCATTTGCAAGGCTATAATTCCCTGTTATACCAAAGTATTTAGCATGTTTAAACTTACTCTGTAACTGTTTAGGCGAGATAAACCATTTACCAGCTTTTAAGGCGATACCCGCTCCACCCGGTATAAACGGTATTGCCGCCGCCGCAAGATCTATCCCCATTGCAAGCGCGGCGTCTTTCATTCCAGCTACATCATTATCTTTATACGCAAGATAAAATTCAGCTGAGCCCAAACCTAGGCTGGCATGGGCCAAACTGCGTATGCTCGCTTTCGACGCAGACCATCCATGGCCTGAGCCGAAACCCGCAACACCTCCTGTGTTGCGCAGGTCACATACGCAGTTTGGCTGTGGTTGCGGGGCTGACCGCCCCGCTTTTGTAAATACGGAAAGTATTTGTGTTTGTTGGATCGCGTACTATGCCATGGGACGCTAGGCCGACTGGAAGTAGAAGAGTGATGGCTGTAAATAGGACAAGGCTGGCTTCATGAGGAATTTTTTTTCTTTCAATCGAAAGGAGGGTACGTATATTCATATCTTCCTGTTACCGAACATCCAGATGGTATTAACAAATCTACCCCTTCGGTTCCTTTTAAACTCCATTTACTATTCTTCCATTCAAGTGTACTATATCTAAATTTTTCCAGCATCAAAAATAGTTTGTTTTTTCCTGCATTAAGAGCAATAGGCAAGCTGTTAGCAGTATGATAGCAAGTTTCTGTTGAATGCTTATCTGGACACTTGTAAGTTAATTGATCCTTGAATAAAAATTCATGGTTTCTATTTTCTTCTGTATAAGAGTTCGTTAATTTAGAAATCCTAAAATTTAGAATAGTGCTATAGCTATTTCTCATTCCATATCCATCTTTTTTCAAACCTGCAATATAAGTCAGTAAAAAACCAGCCTGGTCAGAAGTAACACCATTCACAAAGCCAATTTTTCCTAAATAGGCTATAAAAAAAGGGAAACGGCTATCATGGAGATCAAAATTATAAAAGTTTGGACGAAATACCTGAATTACTCTTATTATATGTTTTTTTTCAACAATGGCAGACATTACTCTAAACCTTCCTTTTTTTGTCTCTATGGTTTTATCAATTCTGATTCCATTTTTAAGATCACTAGAAAAAGTCAGCCAAAAGTTCATCATGAATTCCAGTTTATCTTTTTTCAGATTTCTTTTAGAGAAAATTTTTGATAAAAGTTTTTTTGAATACCCAAGCCTATATAAAGATTTTTTATTTGTTTTAACCTTATATTGTGGATGATAATTACTTTCTTTAACTATAGAAAAAGAAGTACCGTCATTTGCTACATCCCACTTCCTTTCCCCACTGGGAAATAATCGATAACTCTTCAGCCGAATGAAATATTTATTCGTCTTAATTTTTTTGTCCCAGTCTTTATGTCTTGGGACATAAATTATATTTCCCAAATTATGATCTCCAAAATTTGAGATTTTAATTTGGGAAAAAAGACCAGAAGTGGAAACTGAGCTAAATAATAAGCTAAATAACAATACCCTCTGCATTTCACTCTTTACCACGTATCATATTATAATATGTGGGCATCTCATTAAATATAGAATGGGTAGGTAATATTTCATAATCTTCTATGTTAGGTAAAGTATCTCCGGGTTCGTATCTAAATTGGCTCATCAGATTAAAATGAAGGTGATTATTATATTCGCTTTTGATATTTTTCTTTGCCGTCCCCCATGGACCCACAATCTCAGGAAATGATTCTAAAATATTTTTCACCACACTCTTTGGGATATTTGCACTGAATTTAAAATCTACCCCTCTCGCACCATTCTTAATCAAATGAGGAGACTTATCATCACTTCCAACAACTACACTGCCATTAGTTGTTGAAATATGTTCACCAACTTTCCTTTCTCTTCTATCCCCTCCCGTTGCTTCAATATAAAATTCATCATCTTTAAACCCCATTTTTTTTTAATGGCCTCATGTAATTTTTTTAACGTTTCCAATACTTTCTTATTTCTAAATTTATACCTAATCTTCAGTGCGTTATTCTCTATCGCATTTTTCGCAGTTAATTTAACTATTTCAGTATCAGCATCCAGAGATGCGCACTACAAATACACTCCTAATCTGCCCCAATGCGGACACCCATTGACTCGATAGATTGGTATTTTGTCCCCTAAGTATTTTATAATTATCGTTTATTATATGATCTAAATTAATTGTTTTATCTGCAAAACTTCCTTTCCAGTTATTATACCCATAATCGCAAGCTTTTGCGAAAAGGTGTTCAAATTCACATGGGTTCTATAATTTCAAAAAATATTTTCATAAAAACGAACGGCTTGGCGCAATTGATTTAAATAAGAAGAGCCAAATAGATTTACGTGAACTAACAGAGGATAAATTTGCCAAAAAAGATTCCTTTCCATAAAATTAGGACCGACACCAAACTCTTTGGCCACTTCTTCCTTGTGGGCTTCAGAAAGACAGCTTCCAAATAAACCAAGCATAGCGAGATCCTGTTCCGGATTAGCATATGAAAGGCAAGGGTCTATCAAATAGATTTCATTTGAACGATCTACCAAAATATTTCCAGACCATAAATCTCCATGAATCAATCGAGGTGTGAATTTATCTAAATTCCATTTTTGTGCACAGCCTATAACTGTTTTTTCTATTTTTATAGCGTCTCTATCTTTTATGGATGTAACATGAGAATGTTTCTTAGCCAAATCCAGCTGGGGCTTGATCCGGTCCTTCCACCAAAATTCCGTAAAGTTAGACCACCAATGATTTTCCTGTTCGATGGGACCTATATAATTCTTTTTACCCCAACCAAAATCTTTATTTGTATTTTGGTAGAGCGTTCGGAGAAGTTTTTTTAAAGCAAAAGAAGAGCTTCTTTTAGAAGAAGCTTCGATAAACTCCATTACTAAAAAAAATTTCCCTTTCATATCCACTACACCATAACACTCTGGTACAAGACAACCTGCACTTTTTAATTTTTGTAAAGCTTCACATTCTGATTTTCCCATGGATAGAGAACGAACATTTTTAGCCGCAAGGATTTTTACTGGCTCCTTCTCTGTTTCCAAATGGAGACGATAAAGAGGAAATAAACTTTGCGAATAGAAATGAAAATCTTTTACCGTGAATTTTTGTGAGGCAAAATAGTCTAGTTTTCTTAGAGAAGATGAAAAATCGACTATGGTCATTGGCTTTTGAATGGGGAATAGATCATCAAAAAATTTCTACTTTTGATTCAACATGAGCTAGCTCAACTGCATCCACACGAAAATGCAATTCATAGTTACCACGAAAGGGGCTCATTTCCATGCATCCGTACAAATTCAAAAATTGTTTCTCTGAAATGGCTTTTTGGATTTGCTCTCCTTGCCTCCAGGCCAAGAAGGAAATACCCTTATGAAAAGAAGGGCCCTTTACTCTAAAAGAAGCATGGAGGCCTTCCCTCATATAATAAGGCTGTATGGGTTCTATTTTGGATAAACGAATGATCGGTTCGGGATTGGAAGGGCCAAAGGGTTCTAAATATTGTAGCTCACGAAAACGACGAGGGGTTAGGTCGCCAATATCCAACTCAATATGGTAATCCCTTATTCCAGAAGGCTTCAAGAGCGATTGCTCTTTCCCTTTTCCGTTCATAATGGCATCGTAACCAGTTAATAATTGTTTTTCTAATAACGGTATATTTTCATAAGCGATGCTAAAACCAGATGCTTCTATATGACCACCAAACTGAATAAATAGATGAGAAGCTGTATCTAAAAGATTTAACACATTAAAACCATTCCAAGTTCTAGCCGAACCACGAGCATAGGCCCCATCATTGTTTATATAAATCACAGGTTTTTTATATTGCTCTGTTAAACGCGTAGCTAATATCCCAGACACACCCGGCTCAAGGTCGGAGTGATAGCAAAAAAGAATAGCTTGCTTTATTTTCTCTGGTACCTTAGTCAAATGATCTTGGATAATTTTTTCATTACGCTTGGTTCGTCTCTTCCGACTTTCATTGACTCGCACCAATTTACGGGCCAATCTCTTGGCTTCCTCTTTTTCCAAAGAAATGAGTAAGTCTAGAGCCAAACGGGTATTTCCCATGCGTCCGGCAGCATTAATGGATGGCCCAAGAGACCAACTCAAGTCTCGACTCAATATCGACTTCTGATTCAAGCCCAAAGCCTCCACTAAAGCCATATAGCCTGTACGATAACTACGCATACCTGGCTGCCTCCCTTGCCCGTAAGCAGCCCGACCAATACCAATGCGCACCAGAGCACGATTTTCATCCAAAAGAGGAACCATGTCCGTTACTGTACCCAAAGCGGCTAGATCAGCCTGCATACGCACAAAATTGTAAAGCCGCGGTCTAGTCTCCACTGTCTTAGCCAATAAAAGCCGTCCGGCATAGTCTATATCATTTTGGGCCATAGCCCATTCATCCGAAGAAAACAAATATCTTGTCTTTTCTTTTTGACTGTTGTCTGTCCCTTCCTTCCCTTTTTCCATTTCACAAAGAAAGACGATTTCCCAATCTTGATTTTGTTGTGTGTCATCAAAAAGATTCTTCTTCGCATGTTTTTTTTGAAAAAAAGAAAACCATTCTTCTTTTTCATATAGAGTAAAACTACCTACACAATGACCACATACAAAAGCGTAGCATTTTTTTTTGGCTTCCATCACATACACACGTCGCCAATCTCGAGTATAGGAAAGAGCCAAAGCAAAAAGGAATTTAAACACAAGCCCCACGGTAGCAATCTTTCCCCCATGACCGCCATGATTCGGAGCATGCTCCTTTATATTACGCTGGGGATTCACAAAGGCACAAAGAGCGGGATTTGGAATGTAATCATGGAGCATATGATGATCTAACACAATAACCGAGTTTCCATTTTTTACAAGTATCTCAATTTCTGGTCCATGGGAAGTCCCCATATCCAGAAGGATAACCAGTGTTCCTTTTTTTACAGACCGCAAGCGTTGAAATATATCCCCCGAAAGCCCGTAATCATCTCCCTTGTCTGAAACAATGAGTTCCAAACTTCCATGATGCCTTTCTTTTAAAAAACTTCCGAGAAGGGCCGTGGAGCTAACACCATCTACGTCTTTATCTCCCAAAATAAGTATGTCCTGTAATGTTTCCAGAGCCCTTTTAATGTAATGAATGGCAAATTCTATGCTAGGAAGATTGAGTGGAGAGCGAAGACCCAGTACGCCTTCAGCAAAGGAGCATGGATCTTGGCACAAGTGTGCATAATCTGGATGTGTTTTGAGCCTATCCCAAAGAAAATCTGAGTGGAGTGTGTTCTGCTTGGTATTTTTGGCGACTTTTTTCATGGTTTTTTGTGTGGTTTTCTGTGTGGTTTTCTGTGTGGTTTTCTATGGGGCCTTCTGTGTGGTCTTCTTCAGAAGCCTTCCCGGCCCCACAGTAGCATTGTATACTATCCCTGTGACAAGATAAAAATAAAGCCTTTCTATCCAGTACTCTCCTTAAAGGAGCACGCTTGAGAATGCTGTAAAATGTGATTGAGGGAAAAAGGCAAATGAGTACTATGGATTATCGATTTAAAGTATTCTAGACGTGTATTTTCTTACTTTTCTGTATTTTGTGCAACAGTTCCATTTTATAAAAGCTCTAGTGGCTTGATTTTCGATTGCATGTGGAGACAATCTTTCGCCAAATATGGTTTTGAAACGATACATAACTCTATCCACTTTCCTTGAATTTTTTAGGAAACCAAAGGGTCATCAGACCTCGGTTGATTAATTTTGGATTGTAGCTAGATCAGTTATTTTTTTCATTGTGTTACAGTCCATGATCCCATATCAAATTTATACTCATCCTTCAGACATAAATAAAATTTTTCTCTCCTTTCTTTGGAGATACGAAAACAATCATCCAATGCAAAAATGGCAAACGAAAAGCAGAGTATTTATTCTTAGCTTGCTTGAGAATAAATACTCTTAATTATACGACTATTTGACTCTCTAGAACTAAATTATTACGATGAATCAATTCTTTTTCGCGCCATGTGATGTTTTGTTTTTGGACTTTTAGAGAAGAGAGATCCATCATAGATACCAATTCCTTATAACTATAATTTACAATGCCCCGACCTATTAGCTTACCTTCTTTGTCTTGTACTTCAACTACCTCATGAGATAGAAATTGACCTTGTAAACTGCATACTCCTACAGGTAAAAGAGAAGAGCCACTCTCTTCAAGAGCTTTACGGGCACCGGCATCAATCGTAATGCTACCACGACAACGAGAAAAAAGTAACCATTTTTTACGTGCATTCAATCGCTTACATCGATTAGCCACGAATAATGTACCAATATCCGTTTTCTCAAAAAAAGCACGAATTGGCTGACTATGCCCACCGGGTAATATAGCACAGTGGATACCACTTATATTACAAAGTTTGGCTGCTCGTAATTTTGTTTGCATACCGCCTCGGCCCAAGCCTTCGGGCCCCTTGGCTTGACTCCAATGCTCTGGTAATATCTTATCTATGAGAGAAAAACGTTTGGATTGACTATCTAAAAGGCCTTCCACTGAAGTTAGAATAAACAAATAATCTGCATGAAATAATGCGGCACAAGATGCACTTAATAGGTCATTTTCTCCGAATTGTAATTCATCAATAGCTATCGTATCATTTTCATTGATGATAGGTAGACCACCTAATTTTAGAACCTCGTTAATCGTATGTGCCATGTTAATATAAGTGCGACGATTCAAAAACTCACTAGCTGTTAATAAGAGTTGAGCAACGGGTATACCTACACTAGCAAAAACTCTTTCGTAAGTCGATAAAAGTATATTTTGACCGAAAGCAGAAAGCGCCTGACGCCTTTGTAAAGTCACTTCCTTCTCATTAGAGAATAATTCTGTTTCTGATGGATAGTCATATTGCCTTAAAGCTTGTCTTCCCACATGCACGGCTCCACTCGTGATAATCATGACTTGAACTCCATTTTTTCGTAGAAAAAGCGTTTCACTACATAACCTTTTGAGCATCGTTTCATCTATACCATATAAACTCGCTCCGAAGTTTTTTCCCTCTTTCTCAGCCTTTTGCAAAAGTAGGCTAGTCCCTATTTTGATGACTACTCGATGGCAAGAAGTCAGATTTTTTATTACATCTCTGTTCAAAATCAACTCATTGGGAAATAGAATACACGTAAATTTATTTAAAAGATTAGACTTGAATATTATTTATGTACAAAATATAATCTTACAATACATTCATCTTGCCATTCCTTCTTTCAGAAATCAAGGGAATCAAGTTAAGCTTCATTATATTTTTTCAAATAGAAAAGAGGTGCTTGAAATATTTGGTGGCTTAGTTTTTGAAACTCCCTAACAAGTTTGAGATTCTCTTTTAGAAAAGGGTCCCGCCCACGAAACAATAATTCTATATTACTATCCTTTTTTTCACCAGAAATGACTCCCCATTCATTTTCCCATTTCTTTTTGGCTGAGGACAAAGCCTTTTGCTCATTGTGATTTTTTGCTTCACTTGCTGCATAGGCATAGCTAGTTTGAATAAAATAAAGAGCGGGTCTTTGAATCCCCTTTTCATAAAGCTGAATCATTTCTTTAAGATAAGCAAAAGCGAAATCTTTTTTGTGATCCTGATCATTCATCGTGTAGTGGATACAATCACTACCTATTATGAAGTAACTAGCCATCCCATTAGTCTTCTCTTTCTTCAACATCAGACATTCCCAAATTAAATGGAGTATCCAGGTTCGCATAATATCTTTAGGCTTTATTTCTTTGCCAGAGCGAATGTAAACTAGGGTTTCCTTTCCATCATGACTTGCATGCCAAGCCTCTATATTTCCAGTTAGAAGTATATCGTCATTAATTTTTATAGTGATATTTTCTGATAAAATTTTTAGCTTTCCAAAAGAATATTTTTGAATACTCTCTACAAAAGTTTGAGCTTCTTCCCAAATTTTTTCCAACAATAGCGTACCGTAGTTTCCATGTGGAAGAGACTGATAAGTTTGGATATCCCACAGAGTCTTTTCTTTGTCAATCTCTTCTTCCAGAAGCATTTTCGTAAAAAGAATTTCACGAATTTTATATTTTTGTAAAGCATCAACTTCAAAATTTTCTTCTCCTTCTAAAATATTTTTTTTAAGAGAAGAGGGAATATAAAAGTCTAAATTCTTTTTAAGCCAAACACTAGATGAGTTCATAAAGAAATCTATAAAATCATTCAACTCAATGCGTGTGCTAATATTCTTTTTTCCTTCTAATAAAGTTTTTATGTGTTTTTTAGCATCTTCATTAGAAGAAATATAAAAAGGTTTTGAATGCATAGGAGGATTTTCTGAATATTTTTCTAAAGCAAGAGCTGCTTTGTAATTTTCATATGAATAGTTGTAGAGCTGCTTTGAAAAGGGGAAAGCATTCCCTTCTTTTTTCTCTTTAAAATAATTTCTATGAAAATTATGCCCATAATGTTTATAAAAAATCGCATCTAGTATAAGATTTGAGTGGTTGAGACAAGAATTTTTGATATACTCTAGTAATTCTTGAATGACTATAGAAGGAAGATAACTCTCACTTACTTTATATAAACTTTGACCTACATAGCTTACATATAAATTAGAACGTGTGGAGTAGAGTACTTCTAAAAAGAAACGCCTATCTTCTTTGGCACGCAACCCTTTATTTTTTGTAGCAGAAAGAAGATCAAACTCTTGTACGGCTTCTCGACGAGGAAAGTCGCTTTCATTCATTCCTAAAAGGCAAATGATAGAAAAAGGTACACTACGCATGGGTAGAAAAGCCGAAAAAGATATGCCTTCTCCAACACGATTGAACTGTTCTTGATGATCAATTTGATAATTTTCTAGATAGAGACGAATGGGTTCTATACTCACAGGAAAATCAAAACCATCTTCTTTTTCTAGTACACTTAAGCCAGCTAATGTACCCAGCATTTTTTCTGTTCCCAAAATTTCTTTTTCCATTTCAGATAAGAGTGCCGACCAGTAAGAAAGACTATGTTTTCCTCTTAATTTATCTGCATAAAAAGCTAGACGGCTAAAAAGAAAGGCAAAAAGACCTAATGTTTGAGCTGCTTCGCCTTCGATTTCTGTGATAGGCAATAAACCATTCCATGACTTGGCCATACTCAATCTCTCTTCTGTAGGAGAGCTTGGAGAAATGGCATAGGACAAAAATAGGCGTAACAAACCATAAGAAAAATGATTACTTTTTTGATTTTTTAAGCCATTTGACAATTCATAATGGCTACTATGTTCGTCATCTATGCCCCAACGTATATCAGCCGTTTGGAGCCAACTTCGTATCAAATCTATCTGTTGCAAAGAAAGTTTAGCCTTATGAGCAACCAAAGGATCACTTATAATGGAAAATATATCTGGAGATAAAAAACGACTTTCTCCCAACCCCATAAGTTGAAAGAAAATATTTGTAAAAGATTGATTCGTTTGAGAAAAGTTGTTCAAAAGTTTGTAGCCTAGTTTTGGATACCCCTTCTCTATATTTGAACTCCCAAATACAGCTTCAACAAAGGGAGCATAAATGGTTGGCTGAGGGCTCATAACAAGAATATCTTCTAGGCGTAACGACTCTTCGCGTAACGACTCTTTTTTCTCTAACTGAGCTAAAAGCCAATCCCGTAATATTTCAACTTCACGTAAGGGAGAGTGACAACTATGAATAGAAATCGAATCGTCTTTTGAAAAATCTATTTCATTATTTCTGTATAGCGCTTCTGAATCCGATTTGTTTTCATGTAAAGATTTTTGCAGCAGTAAAAGTAAAGTGTCTTCTTTTTCTGAAATGTCAGACTTTTTAACATGAGTTATCGAGTGGATGTTCTGTTCTTTTTTCTTATCTTCTCCCAAAGCATCTGAATAGAAATATAAGCGTGAAATGGGCTTTAAAAATAAGGGATCTGTTTTCCCATATGAAAGTAAAAGAGAATGTACATCTTTTTGCTTTGGTAAAGCAATACTTTGCTCACTTTCTAAAAAAAACCAATGGATTTCTTTTTTACTAGCCAAATGAAAAAGTAAATTTTCAACAAGGGGAGGTAAAGAAACAATTGTAAATACAAATATCCTTTGTGGTAACTGTAAATAACGATCGCCATCTTCTTCCTTTCTGTTTTTTTCATAAGAGAAAAAATTATATAGGCTGTTATTTATATCAAACTCAGGATAACTCTTTAAAAATGCCTTCCAAAAAAATAACTGCCATTCTTGTTGCTCTTCTTCTTTGAGGCTTTCAACAAGTTCTCCTCTCTGCCAAGAACGAAGCCAATCGGGAGCATAAAGTAAATATTGCTCAAGAACACATGCCAAAGTATTTGCAAAGCTATAGATATAGCTTTCATTTTGTTTTCTATAAATTTTTTCTCTTACAAAAAGAGGTAATAGTTTTTTGTTTGCTTTGTTTTTCTCTAAAAAACTCCAAAGCAACCATGTTACGCGCTTCCTATCAAAGGGGAAGGGAACAGATAAGTCTAAACTAAATAATTCTTTTAAAAAATGGGCAGGCACCCAAAAGTGCACACCCGCACAAATCCCACAAGAACGTGCCGTTGCCAAAGAAAGGTAGCTCTGCATACCTACCCCAGGGATAAGAACGATCTCTTTTTCAAAAAGACTAGTGGGCTTTTTGATGAGTATATCTGAAAACTGTACAGTCAAATCCTCTATATCAGAGGAATAATAAATATGATGACCGGTCTCCAATTAGAGATAGTTAGGCAACGCCAGCTTCTTTCATGGTTATGTAACAGGCATCTCGAACTTTTAAACGTAATTTCTCTAGAGCTATATGGGAAAAAATTCCTAGTTCAGCTTGTGCTTCTATATCTAGGTAATTGTAATTTTTATGCCTCTTTTCTACATTACTAAAGGCATCCGCTAGGTGAACAATACTCACCTCTTTCAAATACTTTTTATTTGATGCAAAAGGGGTATGATGAAAACTAATCATTTGAATTACATCTTCTGAAAAAGACCATTTAGACGCAAGCTTCTCTCCAACTTCCGTGTGAGAAATACCTAAAGAAATTTCTTCTATAACTGCTGTAGCATTTGCAGTTCTATCCGAATTTACGTTGTTTAGTAGTTTAATCATACTTGGATCAACGGAATACAGAACAACGTTACCAATATCATGGAGCAAGCCTCCTAAATAAACAGCTTCCATTTTTTCTCTATTCCCGGTCAGCTCTGCTATTTTAGAAGCATAAATTGCACACTTTTCTGAATGTTCTTGAAAATCACGACAAATTTGATGATGTTCACTCAAAATGGAAGAAGTTGTATGATAGGTAATTAACTGTCTAACACCTTTCAATCCCAATATCATGATCGCTCGAGATAAGCTATTGATCTTCCCTTGACCAGATCGACAGGTATAAAATGCGCCAGAATTTACCATTCGTAAAAGGGTTGCACATAACGATGGATCTCTCTTTATTTCCTGAGATATATGGGCAATATTCACGTTAGGATTACTGCACATGCTGATTAGTTTTTGAGTTGTCTCTGGAAAAGTGCCTATACTCTTTAAATTATTCTCAATCTTATTCTCGATATAGTTAACAAGCTCTGGTCTAGCTACACCAGCCGGAACAAAAAGTTTTGCAACGGTATTTTCTTCCTCCACTAAAATCTGAAAATTATTAACATCAATCCCTGTCTTTTTGAGTAAAAGAAGATTCATGCAGAGACCCAGACCCGCACCCTCTCTTTCTGGATCACTTTCCCCTTCATCGTCAGCTTCCTCGTCCTCGTTCTCGTCCTCGTCCATCGATAATAATTCAAATAAATTCTCTACTTCTTTTGCCTGTTGAAGTTTTTTTTGAATACGACTCATCTCTTTAGGTGTCATCTTGACATTATTTTTTACAACAAGATGAAAACCATTTGTGTCCAGCAATACGGAGAAATGCACCTTCAGGTCGTTTTTTTTCAATAAAGATGAATAATCCTTTATTTGCATAAGAGCATTCTCACGAAAATCAGCCAATGCTTCTGTATGCCCATCTTCATTATTTAAGCTTAAACCCTTTTCTTTAAAAAAAACACGTTTGAGGTTTGCCTTAACAGCATTATTCACAATCTCTCTGATAAATGTCATCAACATAGTCTCTAGGTAATTCAATTTATACTCACCCAGAATACGTGAAAGTACATGAGAAGATAAGTCAGAGTAGATACTATCAAAGGTTGTGAAACTGAAAGACAACTGCCGTTTTTGAATTATTTTGGCTACAGCGTTACGCTTATATGATTCTAATAATTCTGCTTCTGTCATGATGACTATGGTTATTGTTGAAGGATTGCTAAGCGAAATACTCCACTGTGTACACACACACAATATGGCATATATCGACTTTTGGGTATGAAAAAAAATTAGTTTTTAAATAATTTTAGAATCCATATATATTAGAATCCATATATAATGGATAAGAGTGTTGTTACATGAAGAGACTGTTGAAAATGTAATTGAGGGAATTGTGGCCTTCCCCCAAAAGAGTGGACAGTCTACTTTAAGTTATGGAGGAAGAGAACAGGGAAGGGATGGACAAATAGAATGCTATGAATCGCCGATTTGAGGCATTTTAGAAGGTGAACTTCCTGTTTTTTTGTATTTTGCAACAGTCTCATAAATCGTAGAATAACGTGTAACCCCTATATTTTGTGTTGATTTGTCACAGCCAAAAAAGATAAATAACAGCCCTAAAATCAGCCGAATCGGGGAATAGACGTAGAATTTGGTTTAGAAAGGACAAGTGATTCAAAAAAATTACAATTCATTTTAAGGCTTTTGTACGACAAAAACCATCTTTGTAACTAGGGAAAAGATATTTACCTCTCAGTAATTTTTCTGCATAAAGACTTTTCACAATGCGACCAGTAGGGGGAGCATGTCGCCAGTTGCCTGGGATGGAAAAACCCCACTCTCTTTCTAAAAAAGAAAAAACTTCAGCATAAGGAGCCACCTTTTGATCTACCCCATGAACAAGGGATAAGTCGGATGGGCTTTCTGCCAAAGCAAAGGCTAAACGAAGTAAATCATGGACATGAATACGAGATGTATACCGATTCCCTATATGAGCTCGTGAGTAATTTTTATTTTGGAACTGCTCGAGTAGTGAACGTTTAGGTCCATAAATACCGGTAGAGCGTACAATTTTACAGAAAGGATATAACTCACAAATCTTTTTTTCCCAATTCAGTCTGATCATTCCTTTTTTTGTATTTGGAATGGGATGGGTTGTCTCATCAACAATATGAGTGCAATTAGATTGAGAAAAGTCTGGAGTAGGGAAAACTGAAGTTGAACTAATATGAATATACGAAGCTAGAGGATTTTTTTTTAACACCCCTATAACGCTATCATGATAGCTTGGCAAAGTTTCTTGTTTGCTCAATCCTTCGTCTATACCTACAGGAGGAATCGTATCAAGAATACAATCAATCCTTACTTGTCCGAGAAACACTCTATTCCAATAAAGTAAGCTTTTATAATAATTAGGCGAGCGACTTAAAAAGTATATATCATGCTCATCGCAAAAATGAGAAGCAGCGTAACGTCCTGTATAACTCGTGCCAAGGCAAAGTACATGCATAAAGCTTTTCCCCCACTTTTACTAATGGAAGCATCTCTCTCTACGAGTGGGATAAGATAAAGTAAGCATATCTAAATTATAATAAACTATTTGATAGTTGCTACAGCCATAAGTCGAATGCTTTACTTTTCAGGTTAGCAGTAAAAATCACAAATCGGAATCAAAAAAACTAATTTAGTTATTTACAGAAAGCAGTAAAAGGAAAAATCTATTTCGTACTCAATAATGTACTGCCCCCTGTTTATTTTTTAACTCGTTCTTTGAACTGGCATGATATTATACGCATATATAAATGAAAACAGTTAAATATACTTTAATTCCTTTGGCTTTTACTTTAACGCTCTTACTTGTAAGTATACTACAGGCCGTTTATTTCCGAACAGATCTCAGAAAGTTAATGTTAGAAAATGGGAGACGAGTAAAGTACAAAACTTCTGAAGGGAAAATGGATTGGCTATTTGGTGCGAATAAGCTATTTGATAAAAATCCGCAGACGGCCGTGGCTATACCTTATCATAAAAAAGATGGCCTCCAAAAAGCAGAATTGTTAATTGAATTAGCACTCACACATTTCCCTTTTTCTGATAAAGAAGCCATTCCCGCAAAGCGTAAGCCTAATAGGATAGAATTACACAACGGTGCATGTAGTCAATGTGATTTAGCTACTTTCCAAAGAAAGGCACGTATCAAGGAGGCTACAATCGAAATTTTTATCCGTAAATTAGATTTGCCAATACTAGATTTTATAGCTTCTAAAAAGACAAAAATTTGGGAAAAAAGAATCACTTTCCCCGATGAGCCCCGGGTAAAAAAAATTGATTTATCCACTCTTTCTTTTTTCCCTTCTCAAGGAAATATACCTACAGAAGTGGGAGTGGTCTTACTCAAGTTACGTATTCATTCTGTTTATGCCGGTACAGTGATCGAAAAAAATAATGACCTTTTCTATTTAGAAAGAGTACGGTATATAGATCAAAATCTCCACGGGAAGTTATATTACTGGGAATAACACCTCTTCCAATATTTTTTGCTAAAAGATCATGTCTAAACCACAGAAAAAAAATGAGAGTTTGCGCTATCCTTCACATTGGATAAAAAGAAAACAGAACAAGCAAAAAATTAGTATACTCACTGTTTACGATGCATCTTTTGCACGCCTACTTGCGCACTCTCATGTGGACGCATTACTTGTGGGAGATTCACTAGGTATGGTCGTTCAAGGGCATAACTCCACCATACCTGTACATTTTGAAGATACCATTTATCACTGCCGTATAGTACGGAGAGGTGCACCAGATAATTTTATAATTGGAGATATGCCCTTTGCTTCCTACCAGATTAGTACAAACCAAGCAATTAAAAACGGCTTACGCCTACTCCAAGCAGGAAGAGTCAATGCAGTCAAAGTGGAAGGGGCACACCCCGACTTACTTCTTGCCATCGAAAAACTCAGCAACAGTGGTGTTCCCGTAATGGGGCATGTGGGTATGACACCCCAAAGTTACCCCAATACTAGTGGTTTTAGTATACAGGGGCGTGGAAGCGATGTGGCTGATCGATTATTAAAACAGGCCCTTTTATTACAAAGCGCTGGATGTTTTGCTGTAGTGCTAGAACTGATCGTAAGCTCCATTGCTAAAAAAATCACTGAAAAGTTGGATATTCCAACAATTGGTATTGGCTCAGGAGCTTATACATCCGGACAAGTGCTTGTCTTTCATGATTTTTTAGGACTCAATCTAGATTTCCATCCTAGACACGCTAAAATATACTCACCTCTGGGGGAAGAAATCATTGCTGCTGCAAATCGCTATCATACAGAAGTTCAAGCTGGAGATTTTCCCAAAAAAGAGCATAGTTTTGAGTAAAAGCCCATATGAATCCACCCTTTCTACAAAACCTAAAAATACTAGCCGAAAATAGCCGTGAAATAAATGAAGAACTAGCGCTTTCTATTCTTACAGACAAAAGGCTAGACACGAATAAAATTATTGAGATTGCATCTATACCAAGAAAGCGCTATTTTGATCGAAGCGTCCATATTCACATCTTGAATAATATCAAAAATGGTTATTGTCCGGAAGACTGTAGCTATTGTGCACAACGTAAGGGTGGCGATGTTACAGAAATCTCCAGCTATCCGGATAAATCAGATGATGAAATACTCAAAGAAGCCAAAGAAGCTTGGCAATCGGGAGCCTATCGCTACTGCCTAGTTAGTGCTGGTCGCGGACCTAATCAACGCTCTATCCAACGTTTTACCACTATAATCCAAAAAGTGAAAAACAAGTATCCTTTGATGGAGGTTTGCCTCTCTGCTGGCCTTATAGAGAAAATAGAGCACGCGAAGCTATTAGCCAAAGTCGGATTAGATCGATATAATCACAATCTCAACACATCCAAAAATCATTACTCTAAAATTTGCACAACTCATACTTACGAGGAACGCGTACATACATTATCAATTTTACGCAAAGCTGGCATTTCATTGTGCAGTGGCGTGATTGCTGGCATGGGGGAAGCCCCTTTGGATCTTGTGAGTGTAGCTTTGGAGTTACAAAAAAACAAAGCAGCCTCGATACCGATAAACTTCTTTTTACCTGTACCGGGACATTCTGTAAAAGGAAAACACGTGTTAGATGCAGATTATTGTTTGCGTATACTTTCCATGTTTCGCTTAACCAACCCTAAAGCCGAAATACGCATAGCTGCGGGACGGGAATTGTATTTAAAAGAAAGACAACAAGACGCTTTTGCTGTTGCGAATTCTCTTTTTGTATCTGGGTATCTGAATGTTATGGGTTCTTCTATAGCGGAAACAATCTCTCTTATACAAAAATCTGGTTATGAAATACAATGCAATAACGCTGAATTTATAGCTTCCTTGTCAAAAAACAAAACTGATACGACACAAACACCAGTTAAGGAGCTAACTGGTATTCAAATGAAATCAATTCAACAGTTACGTCCATTTTTCTGAGCGAGAAAACCTTATGCTCCAAACAGAACACTTGTTCTTAATTTTTTTATGTCTGCTTATCGTTATACTTCTCATTGCGATGCTCTTACCCATACATTTTTCTACTACTACATCGCCAAAAAAAAACACAGAAAAACCTAAGGGTCATTGCCCTATTTGTAAACACGCATTGTACTCAGGAGAAAAAGTACGCTCTAACCAAGAAGAAATTGGGAATATTGAGGTGCGCACTAGGATTAAAGGTTGTATCTATTGTATAGATCTCAAAAATCAATTGCGTAGGCAATGTCCCATTTGTGAAAAAAATATCTCTATCGGTGAATTTGTTCTAGCTATTTCTGATCCTCGCACCAATCGCCTCAAACTAAGCATCAAAGGCTGTCGACAATGTTTTCCCCAAGGGTTTTAATTGACGGTAATGTTCTTGGTACAAAATATTTAATTGGGTTTTCAGGATTCATATAGTACCGCAGGCTGAGTATAGTTGTTCGCAAGTATATATCTGCTTAGCCTAAAAAATTCAATTGACTAGAGTTGTTGTAAAATGTAAACAAGGGCAAATAAAATATCTGTCTAAAATGCCTCAAATCGGCGTTTTACGGCATTATTTCCTTTTTGCAATAGTCTTGAAGAAGGTGCCTATCTCTCTTTTTTAGGCGAGAAAAATTTATAAAAAAATTTATAAAAAAATTTATTGGGACTATTGCAAAAACTCTAGTAAATGAACCATGAGTATACTCCAGCAAAAACTTATGGTAAGAGACATAAAAAGTTTCATGGCCGTATGCTTTGGCCTGACCCCTTCCCTCAAAAACTCTTTTGCTCGCCCTTTTGGAAAAAAGAATTGTCATGAGAATCATTCTTTTCAGTCTGAATATTTGTGAGTGGTTTAACAGAAAAACAAAGCGAGGAAGTATTCAAAATTTTAAAATATCTGAAAAACATAGAAACTGTTATCATTACATCTCCCAATCCAGAGCAGAAAGAAAGGCTTCAAAAAGAGACTGTGGCCTATAAAAGGAAAATTATGGAGATGATTCCAGATCAAGACATCACCAGAAAAAATGTAGAACAAATATCACAACTACTAGGTTTTGACCTAACTCAAACGACTTTATCCAAAGAAAAAGATTCCGGTGCATCTAGCCATCAAGAAGAAGGCCTTATCAAAATATTAGGGATAGCAGTAAATAAAGCACATCCCAAGTCGAACAGTTCTGAAGTAAATGTAGTTGCTTTTACACTGAAAAAAATAAAAGATGTCTACTGGGATATATTATCAGATCGTTACTGTTGGATGGATTACATTCATACTGCTCAGCGAGATGCCCTACAACTTAAAATGGAAGGTGCTTCACGTAATGTAAGGGATCTTATCATAATCTTAGACGATATAGCGAATGCCGATCTGCCCGTTACTCGCGAACGTTTGTTACAAGTCAAAGAAAGACAGACAAGAAGCGTGATTATGGAATGTGACCTATTCTTAAAATCAATGCGAAATTTTTTACAAAGACTGCTTGAAGATGCAGGGGATACAAAAAATATTGTAAGAAACCCTCATCAAAAGGTTACAAGCTCTCAGAACAAAGTGAATACAGATATTTCTAAAGGCGAAACGGTTATGGAAATACTCCTAGAGTTTTCTAGGCTTTGTGAAGAGTCTATTCAGCATATAGCCATGCCGGAAGTCAAATTTACATAATAAATAAGCGATATTAAAAACATATGCCACTTGTCAAAACAGCTTCGGAGGTAACAAATTGTAGAATAGGTGTGAACTCTTATTTTATTGGCCGCTTTTTTATCAGTGGTTCGCTTAAAGTTGATGGTAAATTTGAAGGGAGATCTCTACAAGCAGATCAACTTTATATAGGAGTTACGGGCAAAGTAAAAACAAATATACAAGTCTCTTCTGCCATTATTGAAGGTACTGTTTTGGGAAACATATTAGCTCATAACAGGGTTATGTTATTACCAACCGCTCGTATACTCGGAGATATTAAGACGCCTGAACTTATTATTCAAAACGGAGTTATTCTAGAAGGTCGCTGTATGATTAGTCATGACTTAAAACATTCTGCTCGTAATCATATTTGTGGTGGATATGAGCAGGATAATTTATCTGAGAATAGATTATTTACCTATTCAAATGATCGGAAAAAAATTGAGAGAAAATAGTTACGAGTGAAGTTCCAGCTTGCTAAATATCATTGTCCAAGATCGAAATCATCCATCCCACTATAGCTAATCAAATGATTTTACTTAGTGGCGGAGACCCAGCTGGTGTTGCTCCTGAATTAATGGAAAAATCATTTGTTCATTTGTTTAGAAAATATAAGGGCCACCTATTTTGTTATTTCAGCACAGCTGGAACTATCCATAAAAAAACGATACAATCTCTTTGTCAAAAAGAGAACGTTTTCTTTTCTCAGGACATATATAGTGAAAAAACAAACTCCCTTCCTAAGCAAAAAAAAGGTTTGGTTTTTTACGATGTTCCTTCTCTTGCCCCATTCCCTAAGCAAAACGTTACATTGGGCGAGCCTTCCATATATACAGGGGCTATAGCCTTTTATGCTCTAGATATGGCTTGTAGTTTTGCAAAAAATTATGTATGTTCTGGTCTTTTCACAGCTCCATTAGCTAAGGAATGGGTGATTCGGAGTGGGCAAAAAAAATTTCGGGGGCATACCGATTATCTTGCCGAAAAATTTAATTGTCAAGTTTTGATGCTTATGCATGGGAAGACTTTAAGCGTGGTCCCACTCACTGTTCATGTGCCCCTCAAGGACGTCCCAAAGAAATTACGAAAAACCTTGAATAATTCAAATTTATTAGGGCTTTTACAAAAAATCCAACAAATACCTGAATATATAAATACTCGCTGGGCTTTATGTAGTTTAAATCCTCACGTTGGTGAGGGGGGGCTTTTAGGTACTGAAGAAAAATTTTTACGGAAATTTTGTAACCAACTTTTAGAGAAAGAGATAGCCATCGATGGCCCCCTCTCTGCCGACGCTCTTTTTATGCCTTCTATCCGAAACTCTTATAGACTAGTTTTAAGTTGCTACCATGACCAGGGCCTCATACCTTTTAAGGCTTTAGAAGGGCATCATGGTGTGAATTGCACAATTGGACTTCCCTTTCTCCGTACAAGCCCAGATCATGGAAGTGGCTTTGATATTTCGGGGAAGGGTCGTGCTAGTGCCGAAAGTATAGTAAGGGCTTTAGATTTAGTAATCCAAGGGTTTGCCTGATATTGTCTTATGGATTTAGATGCGTTTCTGTTACCTCTTTTTGCTTTTTGGGGTTTAATCACTTTATTGATCTATTCACGTAGTGATGTTGCTTTTTTTTGGAAAATATCCATTTCTCTAATCCTTTTCTTTTATATTCTTTTGTTTTGGTCGGAATTGGCAAAATCGTGGGGAAGATATTCGGCCGATTTCAGCAGAGAATTGGTGTTCTTTTTACAGAATGTCTTAAATTTTTCCTCTACTTTTATACTCCTCGCTTGGCCTATGGTATTGTGGATAGCCTATAGTGGCCATAGAACCCATAGCTTGGAAAAGGCTTTGCAAATAATGGTAATCATAACCCTATTTCACTGGCTTTTTTGGTTTGCTAATCAATACCTTCATATTTTTCCAAAAACTTGGTCTATTCAAGGGATAATGAAAAAAATAGAAAAAAGTAAGCTTCCGAAGCTTTTTTGAAGTCTAAGTGAGGAGCCTATGAGGGGTGATTTATATCTGTGAGGAGGGGGCTTGCAAAATGCTGCAAAGCATCAGAAAATATCCGTCTAAAATGCCTTGAAACAGCATTTTACGGCATTTGCTCCTGTCGTTCTTGCTTTTTTTGTAATAGCCCCGTGAAAAAGAGTTTTCTGTTCAAAAAAAGAGGGTTTTGAAGAAAAAAAGTTATACTCTTAAATAAATTTTATTAGTGTGTCTTTGTTAGATATTGTCCAGCATGGACCCTTGTACTCTATTCTAGGTAAGAGCGATGCTCATGGTTAAATATTTTTTGAGAAATCTCAAGCATATTTTAAAATATGTTGTCTGGCTCTTTGCCACCTTGTTTTTCTTTGGAATGGGAAGCTCTCCATTATATTCTCAAAATATGATTAGTACGGGTAGTGGTTACCATGGTTTTCTAAATCGTTTTCAGCTAGGCATGGGCTATCATGAGTTAGTAGAAGATTACGCCAAAGAGGATCAAAAGTACTATTCTTTAGGATATTTTATATCTACTCAATTGGGCTGGGCAATCGAAAGAGAATTTGCTTTATATGCAATCGGGTCAGTCTTTTACTCCTCAAACACAGAGGGACCTGAAATCCAAGAAAGACTAAGTAGTAGTGTAGGAAAGACAAATACTGAATTTCTTTTAGGCCTAGCTGGTGTGGGTTTTTCTTGGTTTCATGTTCCATCTGCTTTTTCCATATCACCGTACCTACACTTGTTCCAGCTAGGCCGGAGAACCTCAGCTCAAAAAAATAATAATATTCTCTCTGGTGGAGATAAATATACCCTTGCAACGACTGAAGTTCTTTATAGTTTCCGTTCAGGATATGGGCTTACTTTAGCTAAGGATACTTGGGTTAATCACAGAATTGGGATAGGCTTTGCTCTAACTTTTAACTATGACTTACTTCTTTTGGAAAAACAAACAAATAAAATAACAGGCGAGCCTAGCGGTACGGAAAAAGCTCAAAATGAGTCCGATTTGCGTAGAGTCACAGGAAGAAGCTTGCTAACAGCTTTTTCCTTAAATATTATTTTTAACTAGAAGTCGCTCTTCTTATTTGGCTTCTTCTCTCCAATTATGTTTTTGCCAGCTTTGGATAGCTTCTTTAGCCTCTGTGAATTGCTTCTTCTGGGAGGCGAGAGAAGTTCCACCATAGCTCTTTTTTTTCTCCACACTCGCCTCTGTATTGATAGATTTTTCATAAAAAGATTCGTCTTCTAAGGCCTTATGTATATCAATTCGATCTTTTTTGGCAACTTGAGAAAGAGTTTTGCTATATTCTACACAATGTTTAACTAAACGACCAACGATATGATGGGCCTCTCGAAAGGGGATAGCCTTTTCTTGAACAAGAGAATCAGCAAGATCAGTGGCCGTTGCAAACCCATTCTCCAGAGCAGAATACATATTTTTTCTATTATAAACGACTTCTTGCATCATGGCAGAAAGAGCGGCTACACAAAGTTGAGTCTGGTTACAGCTATCCAGCAAAGGGAAACGATCTTCCTGTAAATCTCTATTATAAGTCAAAGGAAGAGCTTTGAGATTCGTAAATAAATTATGGAGATGAGATTGCACCCTCCCTGTTTTTCCCCGGACCAACTCTGCTAGATCCGGGTTCTTTTTTTGCGGCATTATACTCGACCCTGTAGTGAGATGATCTGGTAATTGTAAAAAAGAAAATTCATGGGAACTCCAAAGAATAATTTCTTCCGCTAAACGTGACGCATGCGTCATAAAGGTAGATTGAGCATACAAAAAATCTAGAATGTGATCACGGCTTGAAACTGCATCCATGGAGTTGGGATAGATAGAATGGAAGCCAAGTTCTGTACGAAGAAATTCTCTATCTGTTTCATAGTTTACCCCAGCAAAAGCCCCACTACCTAAGGGTAGTTTTCCTGCCATCTCAGCTGCAATGGCAAATCGCTTCACATCACGTAAAAAACTCCAAAAATGGGCTAAGATATGATGACTCAAGCGTATGGGCTGGGCAATTTGCAAATGCGTATAACCAGGAAGAAGAGTTGATACCTCCTCTTTGGCCTTTTCCAGAAGTAGACTACATAACTCTAAAATTTTTTTCCCAATCTCTTTTGATCTTTCTGTGACATAAAGATGTGTATCAACAGCAATTTGATCATTTCGAGACCTAGCCGTATGAAGTCGGCGCCCAGCGTCCCCACATACATCAATCAAAGACTTTTCAATGTGAGTATGAATATCTTCTAATGATACATCAAATACAAATTGATTTGATTCGATTTCTTGTTTAATATTTTTTAAAGAAGATAGTATTTTTTCCAAATCGTCTTTATCCAGAAGACCTATCCTGTGGAGCATTTTTGCATGAGCAAGAGAACCCTTTATATCTTCTCTATACAGTTCTTTATCTAAGGAAATAGATTCACCAATGGCAATAGCAACATCAGAAACATCCCCACTTGAACGTCCTACCCAAAGTCTATCATTTGTATTATTTTTTCCAAATGTCATTTATTTTCATACCACCAAAATAGAAAATACAGGAAATAAAATACACAACTTCATATAAAATTTACAATTGAAATCATTACACACATTATACATATCAAAATCTATTTGAGCTACACTTTTTAGATACATCTTATAAGAGAAAGGGACTTTTGACCTTCCCCCAATATTTTGTACAGTCGTTTTTAGCTTGCATTATCGTTTTTGTAGCAATTAGAATATACCTAAAGTGTGTAAAAGGGAAAATTTTCTGTAGAAATTTTAATTTAACATACAACAGAAAAGGTGTTTTTTCTTTGGCCATAAGTTCATTTATGTTTTTCTGAATTACTTTCTCCACATGATTTGAAAAATACATTACATTTTTATTGTAGGCAGGGTGCTTTTCAAAAGCAACATCAGCAAAAGGGACATTATTCTGTAAAAATGGCATGAGATTGTTTTTGCGTAGGGGTAGCCGTTCCATTTATAGCTTTCTAAAAATAACAGCTTTAACCCGCAAATGAAAATTCCATTTGTATATGATTGTTTTAAATAGTATAGTGTGTTTGGGGGATATCATCCAACAAAAAATTATCCAGTGCTTGCAGCTTCTCTTCTTTGTTATGCACACAATCTATCATAAAATCTAATCCAAGATGAAAGGCTTCTTGACGATTTATAATAATATACAATCCCAAGAGATAAGACTTCACACAAAAAGGAGACAAGAACCATACAAAAAACTCACTGAATGAATTCTCTCTTTCATATGAATAAGACAGAGCTTTTATACATTCTCTCGTGTTTTTTTTGATACGTTTTCGAAAGCTCTATTTTGTTTTTTTATCTTTTCAAAATGAGATAACTCTAAGAGAAAAGTTCTCTCAGAAGTGGGCGTAAGTTGCTGTTTGCTTATCAACTTCAGTAGTTTATTTTAGTTATTACAGAAGTTTCGTAAAACTGTATGCAATATCCCTCCATTTTTATAATACTCAATTTCGACAGGAGTATCCAAACGACAAATAACGTGAAAGGTTTTTTCATCAGCACGAACCTCTAGCTCTACTCCACTTTTCATATTATCGTGTATGCCCAGTATGGAATAAATTTCTGTTCCGGTTAATTTTAGGCTTTCATGACTCTCGCCTTTTCGAAATTGTAGGGGCAATACACCCATACCGACTAGATTTGAACGATGAATACGCTCATAACTAGTGGCAATTACAGCACGGCACCCTAAGGTGTACGTACCTTTAGCCGCCCAGTCGCGGGAGGAACCTGTACCATATTCTTCTCCCGCCAAAATGATGAGAGGAACATATGCTTTTTTATAAAGAAGGCTGGCATCAAAAATACTCATCTTCTCGCCACTAGGATAATGAGTTGTCCAGCCTCCTTCTGTACCAGGTGCTAACTGGTTTCGTAAACGAATATTACTGAAAGTACCCCGTGTCATGACCTGATCATTACCTCTGCGAGAACCAAAAGAATTAAAATCTTCTTTTTTCACTCCATTTTCTATAAGATACAGACCCGCTGGCATATCCTCAGGTATAGCTCCAGCAGGGCTAATATGATCCGTTGTGACAGATTTTCCGACTTTGACTAGGCAGCGAGCTCCTTCTATATTATGTAATGGACCCGGTTTCGGTGGCATATCAGAAAAGAAATCCGGCTCTCGAATATAAGTGGATTCCTTGTCCCATTTATAGATTTCTTGCTTAGTCACAGGGACCTGCTCCCATAGGCTCCCGGGTTTACTAAGATTTGCATAACATTGAGAATACATTTTTGGCTGAACGCTTTTTACTAATAGAGATTGGACCTCTTGTTCGGTTGGCCATATATCTTCTAAAAAAACATCTCGCCCATGAGTATCTTTACCAAGGGGCTCTTTTGTAATATTTACATTCATATTTCCAGCTAGAGCATAAGCGACAACAAGAGGCGGACTGGCTAGAAAATTTGCTTTTACATGAGGTGATATCCGTCCTTCAAAATTCCTATTCCCACTAAGCACGGATGCAACCACAAGCTCACCTTGCTCAATAGCGGATACAATTGATGTGTCCAAAGGGCCAGAGTTGCCAATGCAAGTAGTACAGCCATAGCCAACTGTATGGAAGCCAAGACCTTCTAAACAGGAGGTAAGGCCAGAAGCGTCCAAATAATCACTAACAACCCTTGAGCCGGGTGCCAAACTCGTTTTGACGTGTGGCTTTACTCCTAATTTTCGCTCAATGGCCTTTTTAGCAATTAACCCAGCACTAATCATTAGACCCGGATTTGAAGTGTTTGTACAAGAGGTAATGGCAGCAATCACGATACTCCCATGAGTTAGAGTATCCGTTGTTTCAGAAGATTCTTTTTGTTGCAGATCAATATTTTGTATAGTTTGGATTTTTTCCGGACTTATCCCAAATCCACCATATTCCAAGGGACTTTGCAATTGTTTTTCCCAGACAGATTTTGTTTCTTCTAAATTTATACGATCTTGGGGACGTCGAGGCCCTGCAATAGCAGCCCCTACTTTACTCAAGTCCAGCTCTAGTTGATCAGAATATTTTGGATCTTTTGTTCCCTCTCTATGAAATAAACCTTGGGCTGTATAATATTTTTCCACAAGATCAACCTGTTCTAGTGAGCGACCTGTCTGTTCCAGATATCGTAACGTTTCTTTGTCTACTGGAAAATATCCACAGGTAGCTCCATATTCTGGGGCCATATTAGCTATTGTGGCTCTATCTGGTAAACTCAGGTTCTCTAGACCCGGGCCGAAAAATTCAACAAACTTTCCAACAACCCCATGTTTGCGTAAAATCTGTGTGATGAGTAAAACAAGATCTGTAGCTGTTGTCCCTACGGGAAGCTTACCGTGAAGACGAAAGCCAACCACATCGGGTACCAGCATATCAATCGCTTGCCCTAGCATAACCGATTCTGCTTCGATGCCACCAACGCCCCATCCTAGTACACCTAAAGCATTGATCATCGTTGTATGGGAATCTGTACCAACTAAAGTATCTGGATAAAGAAGCGGCTTCTTTTCTAAAACTACATCTGCTAAATACTCAAGATTCACTTGATGTACAATTCCCACTCCCGGTGGAATAATACGAAGGTTTTCAAAGGCTTGTTCACCCCATTTTAAAAATTCATAACGTTCACGATTACGCTCAAATTCACGTTCCATATTTTTTTGTAATGCATTCGAACTAGCTGAATAGTCTACTTGAATGCTATGGTCAATGACAAGATCCACTTGAGTTTGGGGATTAATTCGTTTTGGATCACCCTTTTGGCGCAACATAGCACTTCGTAAAGCAGCTAAATCCACAATGGCTGGAACACCTGTGAAATCTTGTAAAACAACTCTGCCGGGTTTAAACGCTATTTCCTGTCGTTGTTTCACGTTGCCTTCCCAAGCTAAAAGCAGATCAATATCTTTTTGTAGAACACTAGAGCCATCTTGATTGCGTAGAGATGCTTCTAAGAGTATACGAATAGAAAAAGGTAGTTGGGAAAGAGTATTTTCATCTGCTAAATGTTTCAGAGAGTAATATTGCATACGCCCCTTTTTTGTAGAGAGTTCTTTTATGGAGGACGAAATGGATGAGGAATTATTTTTTTGCATCTCTAATCAGACGCTTTCTTTTTTATCTATGTCAAGAAATTTTAAGATGCGACTCAAATAAAAATTTTTGCCGTTCGCTTTAGCCATTTCTGATGAGAAAGAGATGCTTCGAGAAGGCCGTTGTATAATTGTAAGCTTTTCTGAGAAATTTCTAAACGAGAAGAATGATCGTCATTTTTTTGTTGTTCGTTATTCCCTTTACTTTTGCTTTTATTTTCCTCAAGTATTTGAAAAATAAGCCTTTGTAAAACATGACTAGCAAGAGCCGATATTTTTTTGAATTGAATAATTTCTTTATCAATAGTTTCCATTTCATTTAGAAGATCAAAGTAATTACTTGTGTGTGTTTTTTGGAGAAGTGTGTCATGAAGCTTCTGAGCAATTCTGATACCATCTTTTACTTTGCAAATATAATTTGTAAACTCATGGGATAGCTTCTCTATAAGCTTATAAAACTCTTTCGCCCGCTTTTGATTTTTTTGTACTAACAAAGAATCTTTTGTCTTTATTAATTTTTTTATACTCACCATATTATCCAAAGAATTTATTTGCTTAGAAAAAAAAGTTTCTCCATCCTCTGATAAAAGGCCCTCTAACTTTGCTCCCTTATTAGAAATTTTTTTGATTTGAAATCCTCTTTGTAAATCTTCCTGAATACGTCTTTGAAACCATTGATGAAAAATTAGTAATTTATCATTCGTGGCAATTTTATCTACCTTCTCTTTTGTATCCGCCGTAAGATAACGGATGGGGAGGGCATTTAATTGACGATAATTATGTAATTCGTAATTAAAAAATCTATCCTGTTTATGAAAGATGTGCTCTTCAAGAACGGCTCCTCGTAAGTGGGCTAGGCCATCTGTAAAAGCAGCATCTTGTCCGGCTAAAATAATAGGATCGCATCCCATTTGTATGGCTAGATCATAAGCATTTGTACTAACAGATCCACCAAAGGCAATTTTCCCCGGCTCTTCACCTATAAAATCAAAAAACAATTTTGATAAGGAAAAAGGAGACCAAAAATAAAAAAGCCTTTCGGGAGGAATTAAGCGAAGGGCTAAGTAGGAACAAGAAGGGTCCACAACAAAAAAAGCCTCACCTTCATAGCCTGTAATATAATGGCGACTAATGGGTTGAGGATCAACACAAAGAACAATATCTGGATCAATCCCTTTTTTGACTAGAGGTGCCAATGCCGTATCTACACAAATGAGAAGAAAACAGTTCCTGTATTTATGAATAATATCTAGGTCATAATGTAAAGAGGGACCCGCTCCACAGACCAATACCGGTTGATTTGAAACCAATGCAAACAGCTCTTTTACGGGTCTAGCCCTCAACAAGGCATGATAATTGGCCAAGATATTACGCATCCAAAGCCGATCAAAACGAGCCAGAGTAGCCATATTCACAGACTTTCTGTTCAGAAGCCCCTCAAGGGATTTTTGAAATTGTAAATATTCAGGAGCTATTGGATAAGAAGCACGATGACCACAAAACAATACATCGGAATTGTTATGGTTTTCTATAATGTTTTGAAGTTCATTATCTCCTATGGATTTTTTTTGAAGTAACCTCAGTTGTTTGCTTTCTAAGTACTTTCCCAAATCATTATGCTTTATAGCTAAACTCGCAATGTCTGGATTGGGCTCGTACCAAATGGCAACATTTGTGTACCGGCGATAAAATTCAGATATAATATAACCAAGACCAGCCCCAATAAAAAAAATGATGGTGTGTGCCTCTATATTATTTAAAGCAAGCTGACTCAATTGTGAACGCGATTCTTTTACTGGATCATGCCGGCTATGAAGATAGCGTCCCTGCCATTGTAAGCTTGGAACACCGCTTTTTGTTGAGATGATTTTAAGCTCACTGTCCACAAACTCTATTGTTTACCAATAAAAACGATAAGCAGGACTCTTAGAGCTAGAAGACTAGCTAGCTTAAAAAGTTCGTTCAGATTTAGTAGAGCTTAGGAGTTCATCGGGAACGTCTTTTACCGCATTACCAATTTTAACAACAGTACGCTTACCTACTTTTCCTGCACGGCAGTGAAATTTTTGTCTCTGTCCTACCTTAAGTGTCATATCTGATTTGGCTGTTGTGTTACCTAAACGAACTACATCGCCATTTCGAAGCTCTAGAACCTGAGATAATGGAAGGTCCACTTCACCAACTTCTGCCCGGACAGGTATATGAATATTATCCAATCGCTCTTGAACAATCGCCCTGTTCTCATCTCCACCTCCTTTTCTGATGGAAGAATACCAGTACTGAGCAGATAATTTTGAAATAATAGGCTCAATTGTAATATATGGAATACAGAGATTAGCCATACCCTCCACGTCTCCCACTTTTGTTTCAAAAGTGATCAATACCACCATATCATTGGGAGGTACAATTTGAGCAAACTGAGGATTTGTTTCTATATTTCCTAAACGTGGTCTAAGATCGATAACTGTAGACCAAGATTCTTGTAAATTACCCAGCATACGCACGATAATCCCTTCCATCACAGACATCTCAATATCAGATAACTCTCGAGTAATTTTGCTAGGATCTCCCGGCCCACCAAAGAGGCGGTCTATAATCGTAAAAGTAATGCTAGGATCAATTTCTAATACAGCAGAACCACGTAGGGGGTTCATGTTGACAACAGCTATCGTTGTTGGGTTTGGGATAGAACGAATAAACTCTTCATAGGTCAACTGATCAACAGAGCCAACATGAACACCAACTAGAGCACGTAACTGAGCAGAAAGAGCTGTTATTGTCAAACGAGCAAAAGTTTCATGAATCATTTGAAGTGTACGGATCTGATCTTTTGAAAATTTATCAGGACGACGAAAGTCATAAATTTTAACTTTTCTTTGCTCTGCCCCTGACCCGTATGCTTCCGGGGTGACATCTCCAGAAGAGATGGCCGAAAGTAACGCATCAACTTCATCTTGTGATAATATTTCTGTCATACATTCCTCCGAGCAAAGTACTATCGATTGTGTTTTTTATCAACGTACAAATTTTGCTTCCACATAAATTATTTTCCATAAACCTTCGGATTGTGCTTCTAGAATATACTTATACTCATAGCGAGCTAAGTAATCCCGATTTCCTCGTGTTCCTAAAACCTTTACAAAATAGCGCCCATTCGGCACCATATTCCCATTCTTATCCTTTTCTGGATCTGATCGTAATATCCGAAAATATGTTAATTTTTCAGCAGGATCTTTAGTCAAAAATTCAGAAAATTCTTTGAGTATAATATCCCGATCTATACGATTTGCATTTGTAAAACGAATGGCATAACTGTTATAGGAAGTGATATATTTGCCTAAATCAATATATTTTAAATAGTTTATCCATTTTTTTTGTTTTTCTGCTGAAAGAAAAAGATAAACGGTTTCTTCTGGTGTGATCGTTAGATTTTTTTGTTGTTTTAAAAATGTATGCAAGCCACGGCTCGTTTTGCCCTTGCCTACGCGAACGGAAAGACTATTTTCCGAGCGAACAAAGAGATTGCTTTGTCCTCTATCTTGGCTTTTTCCCCAACTTCCTACTCCCCTCCATTTCCCCGGGGAAAAATATATCCAAATTCGATATTCTTGATTAGCCTGCAGGTTGTAAAAATCATTTAGATAAATTGTTTTTTCGAAACCTTCTCCCGGAGAAAGTATGATTTCCTTTTCTTCTTGACTTTGAAAATTAATCACTTTAGCCCCTTTGACTCGATTTTCCCATGAAGCAAGATCAAACTCTTGTTTCACTTCTCGACCATATCGGTCGTTTAGAAAAAACTGGAAGCTCTGATTAGGAAGTGGAGAAGGATATATACGGACGGTTTTATAGCCTTTGTTGAGTATTTTAACTCGAATTGCTATGTCTTCATTCTTTTGATAGAGTATTTTTTCGGCTTCTAATCTTACCGATGAAGAACTGGACCAATTGTTAATTGTTGGCTTACCAAATACATCTAGGCGATATTCAGATCTCATTGGCATCGAAAAAAAGAAGAGCATGGTCATTGTAATCATTATTTTTTTCATTGGTACGGTCTTTGGAGTTTAAAGATAAAATGATAAGAAATACAATGACTCGTATCGGTCTTTTTTCAGAACTATTATGTCTTTTTCCCTAATATGGAAAGATTTCATTGTTTTTGGTAGTTACTTCAAAAAATCACCTCAAATCAATGTAGGAACTAGCACCAGAGAGAGTAGCAGTATTGAAGTTTCTAAAACTTTTGTGAGTGTAAGTGCATTGACAAGCGATCCTTCCGAATACTTTTAGTATGTGTATCTGGCTCTTTATCGAGAGCATAGGCGCCAGTAGCTCAGTTGGATTAGAGCAACTGCCTTCTAAGCAGTTGGTCGGGGGTTCGAATCCCTCCTGGCGTATAAGATAAAATAGCTTCTTAGTTTCTATTCAAATTTTCTTCGTATCAAGCAAATCAAAAATACGAATAGAGCTCTTTTCCTTTGCGCTTCATACCCAGATAATCTTTATGGTTTGTTTCATGATCATATCCGAATAAATGAAGAATTCCATGAATGAGGAGTTGAATAAATTCCTTTTCTATTGCTTGTGGAAAACTTTCTTTTTTGTATTTTTTTGTCCTAGCTTGGCGTATACAGCAAGGGCAAGATATCACAATATCTCCGAGGAGTAAATAGTCTTCTTCTTGAACCGGCCATTTTGAAAGGATCTTTTCCTTTTTTTGAGGGTGCGTAAGGAGGGCTGAGGTGCCCGGCCCAACAGGGAAATCAAACAGAGGGAAACTCAGTACATCTGTTGTCTGTTTTTTTCCCCGATACTGGTGATTGATTTCCCTCATTTCTTTATCATCAATCAATGCAATTGATAATTCAAAAAAGACATTTAGCTGATCTTTTTCACAATGTTTTTGTAAAATGGTTCGTGCAATTTTTTTAATTTTTCTTTGACCCGGTATACCCTGCCCAAAGCCAAAAAACGGGAAAATATTCATGAGAATCAGATGGTATTTTCTTTTTTTGGCCACCGTGGACCAATTTTGTTGAATTAAAATTTGATGCTCTCTTTTCATATGCAATCAGACATTTGTAAACGGGAATTCTTTATCATCACGAATGATGACGGCTAGAAAAAAGGCATGCGTAAACTTTATTGCACTATAGACGACGGGTTAGAAATCATCTTTTGTAAAAAAAACACTCTAGGATAAAAGAATAAAACAGGGTCTTGTAATAACGATAGGTTGATTTGGATACGATTAGAATTGGTATATTGAGAAAGATACTTTTCTAAAAAGTATTCAAAATTTTTGGGAGGTTCTATAATTTTCAGATCATCCTTTATCTTCAGTAAAATTTTGATTTCTTTTAATGCTTCTTTTCTTCCACCTATTTTATCAAGCATTCCCAAACGAAGGGCTTTTCTAGCTGAAAATATTTTACCCTCTGCCCATGTTTTGACTTTTGTCATTTTTTGTTTGCGCCCATGGGCCACGTCTCTCAGAAAAAGAAGATAAAATTCATCTATCAATTCTTGGTACATTTGACGCTCTTGGGGTGTCATTTTTCGAAAAGGAGACCCTATATCTTTATAACGTCCTGCTTTAAACATTTCTGCATGAATGCCATGCTTTTTGAGAAGTTGATGGAATTCCACATGAGTACTCAACACACCAATAGAACCAACTGTTGCCGCCTCTGAAGAAACAATGCGATCACATGCACTAGCAACATAATACGCCCCACTTGCGGCTAGACCTTCAATGAGAGCAATCACTGGCTTTTTTTTCCGTACAGATGAAATTTTGTTATAAAGTTTTTTTGTGGCTGAAACTGTACCACCGGGACTATCGATAGAAAGCAATATGGCTTTGATGTTTGTACTTTCTTTGGCCGTTTCCATATTGCGAATTAGATGAGAAACGCTACCAGGATAACCATTCCTTCCATGTATAGCCCCCCTAAGAGATAATAAAACGACATCCCCGCCTTGTAATGATCGAGTAAAATAACTCTTCTCAGATTGACCAAGCATCTTTGAGCTGAAAACTATTTGGAGAATAGCAAAAACAATACCTAAAACAGCAACGGGAAGAGAGATGTAGGAACTCCATTTCAAAAAAGATTTCATATTACTTATAAATAAAAGATTTAGTTAAATTATCAGAATTTTGCGATAGCTGATTTTAAAAAAGATTTTGTAACAATTTCTCTCCTTCTTTTTTTAATTTATCTACGGCCTTTGATACTCCTTTTTCTTTTTCTCTACGAAAGTACTGCTTACCAGCTTCTTCCAGTAAATTAGAAATAGATGGTAATTTATTATGTAAACTCACACTGGGTGACTGAATCGAACCCTGAGATTGAAAAGACAAAAAAATACGATCACCACGTATAATATCTTGAAAAGCTTTGTTACGTGTTTCGACTGTTTCTTTTGGATTCATTTTAAGTTGCTTTTGTAAATTTTTATCGATACCGGCTATGGTCTCTTTGGAAATTTCAGGTGATAACAAAAGCTCTCCCTTCATACGATGTGTCATTTGCGTCAAACGAAACAAAGTCCCCTTTTTAAGAAAAAGATCAAAATGCTTTGTGAGAAGACTAGCATCTCTTAAAAAACTTACGACATCTCTATAATACCTCAGTTTTAAACGCGAGTTTGCACTAAGAACAGCTTTTTCTTTGAGTTGATCCAATGAAATATTTGCTTTTTTTAATAAATCCAATTGACCACTCAATTTTTCTAATACACTAAAACCAGCAACATAGGAGCCTTTTTCTACAAGCAAACTGTACACAACATTTGGATCTAAGCGACCTGATCTCTGATTAAATGGAACAACTCTCCCATTAGAAGAGAGGAGAAATAAACCCGTTTCTTTTTTCGATTTGGTGAAAAGCCTAAGCTCCATATCAAAAAAGATGTCAGCACTATTTTTATTTTTGAGATCCTTTGGATCAAACTCTATGTTTTTTACAAGTAGATTGAGGTTTTCTATGCGTATGGAATCACCTGTTTTTTTTAAAAGAACATTCACATAGCCCCCTTTAATCCCAATTTCTCCCAAACTAGCGGCGATTGGTACAGACTGAGCTTTCAGGGTACCAGATTTTTTTAGCCTTTTATCGGATACTTTCTCTTCTTTGCCTCTATTCGAGCTGGCTTCATTTTGTTTTTTGGCTTGGTTAGGCCTTCCATTCACAATCGCCGGACTAGTAAAAAGGGAACTCAGATTATTACGATTATTTGCATACAAAACCAATTGAATTTTTGGCTTTTTGAGGACAAAACCCTCTAGAGAAAATATACCATCGATCAACTTAAATATATCTAGGTGTAAACCCAACTCTTCCATGCTAATAGCAGTATTTTTAAGTGGGGGGCGTTTTGCGAGGGGCACACCATTGTTTGCATAGCGGTCTCTTGGTCCCATAGAAAATTTTTGAATTTTAAGATCTCCCCCGGAAAGTACACTAAGGGTATATTTTTTCAGATCAAATCGAGCATTAAAAATCTCTTCTAATTGATGGACGATAAATTCCTCTGTAAGAAGGGAAGCCACATAAACAGAAACGCCCACAAGAAGCCCAAGTAACAGAACAACGCTAGCTGAAATTGCAATAAAAATCTTTTTCATCTTCATACAGGGGGACAACGTTCGTTTTGATTTTTCCTTGTCAAAACAAACTTTATTCAAAATAATTTATATAGGCAAATACGAATTCCCATAGAATTTCTAGGATAAAATGCTTTCTTTTTTCTCCCCCCTCCTTTTTTCTCCCCCCTCCTTTTTTCTCCCCCCTCCTTTTTTCTCCCCCCTCCTTTTTTCTCCCCCCTCCTTTTTTCTCCCCCCTCCTTTTTTCTCCCCCCTCCTTTTTTCTCCCCCCTCCTTTTTTCTCCCCCCTCCTTTTTTCTCCCCCCTCCTTTTTTCTCCCCCCTCCTTTTTCTCCCCCCTCCTTTTTTCTCCCCCCTCTTTCTCCTCCCCCCTCTTTCTCCTCCCCCCTCTTTCTCCCTCAGACTGTTTATAATAAATAAATATTTGACGAAAGCCTTATAAAGGGCAAGAGTATCTTAAGTTAGTTAAAAGATATGCCAAATATAATTTTGAAACGAGGTTGGGACTTACAGGATAAAATAGTCACACCAGAGCCCCTCTACATAAATCGCAAAAGCTTTCTGGCAAAATCTGCTCAAGCCTTGATGGGATTGACCCTTCTTTCCTGTAATCAAAAATCAAAAACTACAAATTCTGTCATAGATTCAGTTAGCAAAAAACCGCTATCACCTGAAACTGTCTACGATCCAAACTTTGCAAAAAATAGTTTTCCCCCCAAAAAAAATAAAAGTTTTTTATCTGTTCCCAAGCGAAAAGTAACCAAAGAACGACTAGCTTCTTCTTTTAACAACTACTACGAATTTTCTCAGGAAAAAGAAAAGGTATGGAAACTAGCTATAGGTTTTAACACACGACCTTGGACTCTCACGGTGGGTGGAGAAATTGGAAGCAAAAAAAAGCGTACTTATGATCTTGAAGCTTTGGTGCGTCGCTTCACTCTAGAGGAGCGTGTCTATCGCTTTCGCTGTGTAGAGGCTTGGGCCATGGTTGTTCCTTGGATAGGCTTCCCTCTAAAAAAGCTCATTCGCTTTTTGGAGCCGTCAAGTAAAGCTCGCTATATGCGCTTCATTGGTTGGGAACGACCAGAAGAAGCCCCCGGACAACGGCACCCTGGCTCCTATTCATGGCCCTACTATGAGGCTCTACGGATGGATGAAGCCAACAATGAATTGGCATTGGTCGCCGTTGGTATGTATGGACATGCCCTCACTAAACAAAATGGAGCCCCTGTTCGTCTGATCCTTCCATGGAAGTATGGTTATAAAAGTATGAAGGGAATTACTCGTATTGAGTTTGTGGAAAAAAAACCATCTACTTTTTGGTATGATGCCGCTCCTTCTGAATATGGCTTTTACTCCAACGTAAATCCAAAAGTCCCCCATCCACGCTGGAGCCAAGCATCAGAACAAGTCATTGGAGAACATGGACGTATCCAGACACTCCCTTACAATGGCTATGGCAAGTGGGTGAGTCGTTTATACAACGGTCAAGAAGTGTAGGAAAAAACGATAATTTCGTTTTACAATTTGGGACTGTTACAAAATGAGTGTGCTTGTAAGGCTTTCGATTTATGTCGAGTTGCTTATTGGTAAACTATAACTTCTTTTTGATGCTGTCCGGCTTGAAGTGGTAAAGACTGTTCGCCACTTTTTTTAAGCAAGCCATTCCAGTCAAAGATGCGAATATCACAAGTATAGAATAATAGCTGTTTTGGTATATACGCTTTTTTGATACTGTCTCACTGAGTAGTCTGCCTATCCTTACTCTGTATATTTTTTTCTAAAAATGAGCAGAGTAAAGTCTAAAAAAATAGACATAGGACAAACTACCAGCCTCACCCTAGCCTATAGACAGAGTGAGACCGAAGCCCACAAAAGTAGAAACTGCTAAAGGATGGGCAAGTGGGATTTATTTTAAAGTACACTCATCACTACAAAAGGTGGTACACGCTCCAATACAAAATGATGATGTGTTACGATTGTTCCTAAAACACGTAAAACCACCAGTAATGCTCCGGCAATCATAGCGAATTGAGGGACCGTTACACTGTCTAGTACAAGCCAGCTCGCTACGCCCACAAGCATCAAAGGCATTTCTGTCCGGACAACTAAAACTATCGTCATCCTTCATTATTATAAAACTACTTTGATTGGTCTCTTCATTGTTTTCACAAGAATTGATTGTAAAAAGAATTCCTACAATTATCCCCAAAGCCAAAATTTTGAATAAAAACCTTACCATCGTTATCATCGTTACTTTCGTTACTTTCATTTTTTTCTCCCCTGATTTGCTACAATCATGAGAGCCTGCCGCGAACGTCTAGCACGAACGGTCTTTCTCCTTGTTAAAATAAGCTAAAGTCGTGGATAAAAACAGGATTTGGTAGATAAAACAAGCTTCGCTTGTTTTTGCGATGGAAGCGGCGATTCTGGGAGGGTGCGGGTTTTAGATAAAAACGGGCTTTGTGTAGATAAAACAGGATTTGGTGGGTAGAAACAGGCTGTGGATAAAAACAAGCTTCGCTTGTTTTTGTGATTGAAGCGGCGATTCTGGGAGGGTGCGGGTTTTAGATAAAAACGGGATTTGTGTAGATAAAACAGGCTTTGAGTAGATAAAACCAGCTTTGCTTGTTTTTGCGATGGAAGCGGCGATTCTGGAAGGTCGGTGGGAAAAGGCCCTTTGTGTAGAGGCGTTTTTTGTGAGGCTTAGAATCGCGGGCTTTGGATAGGAGAAACTTCGCTTGTTTCCCATGTGGAGCTTTGCCTTTTTCGCGCCCTTAAAGTCGGGAGCTTTGCTCCAGCAAAGCCTCCCTTACATAGGCAAACTTTCCACTCGCAAAACTCCCCAACCTCGCTTGTTTCCCATGTGGAGCTTTGCCTTTTTCGCGCCCTTAAAGTCGGGAGCTTTGCTCCAGCAAAGCCTCCCTTACATAGGCAAACTTTCCACTCGCAAAGCCTACCAGCTTCGCTTGTTTCCCACGAGGAGCCTTGTCTTTTTCGTGCCCTCAGAATCGGGAGCTTTGCTCCAGCAAAGCCTCCCTTACATAGGCAAACTTTCCACTCGCAAAGCTTACCACGAACGCCTCCCCAGCTTCACTTGTTTTCCATGTGGAGCCTTGCCTTTTTTCGCGCCCTTAAATATCGAAAGCTTTGCTCTAACTTTGCCTTGGCAAAGCCTTCTAATAGCAAAGCTCTCTTTGCAAAGCCTTCCAACGCAAATCTTCCTTTGGTAAGTTCCCCTCAGCAAAGCTTTCTTTCATAGTAACCCTTCCAATAGCAAAGCTCTCTTTGTATTACAGCTAGGCGGTGTTCTGATCTGGCTGGATCAAGTTTGGCCGAACAGGACGCGAGAACCTCACTCAAGTCTCGGACTCTTGCTCAGGTCCAGGTATTAGACTCATACCTCTTCCCTTAGGATCAAAACCACCTGGGAACAAAGTATTCTCATCATATTTAGCTCCTCGGAAAATATATCCTTCTATATTAACTCTTTCTAAATCAGCTTCTTGTAAATCAGCTCCTTGTAACTGAGCTTCTTGTAACTGAGCTCCTTGTAACTGAGCTCCTTGTAAATTAACTCCTTGTAAATTAGCTGTTTGTAACTTAGCTTCTTGTAAATTAGCTCTTTGTAAATTAGCTCCTTGTAACTGAGCTCCTTGTAAATTAGCTGTTTGTAACTTAGCTTCTTGTAACTGAGCTGTTTGTAACTTAGCTCCTTGTAAATTAACTCCTTGTAAATTAACTCCTTGTAACTGAGCTCCTTGTAAATTAGCTGTTTGTAACTTAGCTTCTTGTAACTGAGCTGTTTGTAACTTAGCTCCTTGTAAAATAACTCCTTGTAAATTAACTCCTTGTAACAGAGCTCCTTGTAACTGAGCTGTTTGTAACTGAGCTCCTTGTAACTGAGCTCCTTGTAAATTAGCTCTTTGTAAATTAGCTCCTCGTAAATCAGCTTCTTGTAAATCAGCTCCTTGTAAATCAGCTCCTTGTAAATTAACTCCTTTTAAAATAACTCCTTGTAAAATAACTCCTTGTAAATTAGCTGTTTGTAACTTAGCTTCTTGTAACTGAGCTTCTTGTAAATCAGCTCCTTGTAAATCAGCTCCTTGTAACTGAGCTTCTTGTAACTTAGCTTCTCGTAAATTAGCTCCTTGTAACTGAGCTTCTTGTAACTTAGCTTCTCGTAAATTAACTCCTTCTAACTGAGCTCCTTGTAAATTAGCTGTTTGTAACTGAGCTCCTTGCAAATTAGCTCTTTGTAAATTGGCTCCTTGTAACTGAGCTTTTTGTAAATCAGCTCCTCGTAAATTAGCTCCTTGTAACTGAGCTTCTTCTAAATTAGCTCTTTCTAAATCAGCTCCTCGTAAATTAGCTTCTTGTAACTGAGCTTTTTGTAACTGAGCTCCTTGTAATTGAGCACCTCGTAAATCAGCTCTTATTAAATTAGCTTCTTGTAACTGAGCTTCTTGTAACTGAGCTTCTCGTAAATTAGCTTTTATTAACTGAGCTCCTTGTAACTGAGCTTTTTGTAAATCAGCTCTCATTAAATTAGCTTCTTCTAAATCAGCTCCTCGTAAATTGGCTCCTTGTAACTGAGCTCCTTGTAACTGAGCTCCTTGTAAATTAGCTCTTTGTAAATTAGCTCCGTTTAATTTAGCATCCTTGATTTCTAATCTAGAAAGCATAGCATTCTTCAAGTCTATTCCTTCAGTAAGGGTGTCTATTTCTGATTTATAAATCTTAACTTGATCTCGTAAATATACCAACTGTTTCATTCCAAAGCCCTTACTTTGTGGGTCACCACTGGTTATCATTTTAAGGCTGTCAAAAAAAGAACGGCGGTTAATATTCTCAAGAGTATCACGCGTACGGTATACCCATAATATAAGTAACGTAGGCAAAGTAAGTAGCAAAATTGCCAAATTTGACCCAAACCTACTGTCGGCTATATCTTTGATACTCGTATCCTGCATTCCCTTGCTAAAAAATGGATATATCCATGCAATCAAAACCACTAAAAGTGCCACACCCAAGAATACAGAGAGTCCCAAAAATAATTTACGATACTTGTAAAAAAAATGGACGATCTTTATTTGAGAAAACATACGATAAGATGCTAAAAATCACTACTTTAATTGGAGCATAGTATTTCTTCAATTTTAGGCTGAGCTTGGATACTTTTTGGTATTAAAACTTTGTTTTTTGATATCCTCTTTGCTTCCCCAATATTTATCATCTTCTAAAAAATTAGCGGAAATAGGGGCATAAAGATCGGAGTTTGATCTTATTAGTTTATGAAATACAGCTTTAATTCTTCGCTCTGAGTGAGGAATATATTTTATATCGTCAATCTCACAGATAGCAATTTGCTCTATATTAATTTGCTTTATGGTTAAGCCCTTATTCTTGGAATTTTGAATACGAATAACATAAGAATGCTTCCTTTTCCCTATGGAAACAATCTCTTCACCTCCTTTTTCTACTAGGTAATCATGCAAGGTTATAGCACTGCAAAATCTATTCATTTCAGCCACCACCGGTGGGTATAATCTTGGTTAGGCGCTAGCGTAGTATCTCTGTGAAATACTAGCTTCTCCGAGCTTGCTCATGATTTTATATCTTTTAGTTTCCTCTATCACTGTGTCCAAATTATCCGTAGAATTTTTCAGGTATTGATTAAACCTCACAGCCACTCTTATATTCAATTTTTGTTTTACTCTATGGAATAATTCCAAATATGCATAATCTATTGGTTCTTCAAAGAACTTTTCCCAGTCGCTTTCCCCTTTCAGCCAGTAATCAGCAAAATCTGATAAAACCCTCGCCATTCTTTCCACCGCATTACGAATATTTGAGCCATAAGCAATCTGATCTATCTCACAACATAACGCATAATAAAGGCCGTCAGCTTCCAAAATGACGGGCACATGAAAGCCAAAGCTATGTTCTAAAGGATTACCATTTACAGAAAAAACAACATCAAAAAAACATATAGCCTTACAATCTTCCTGTTTCAAGCTAAACAATGGCTTGTCCTTTTTTTCAGATATTGAGATAAGATGACTACTTTTCCCCGTTTGCTTCCTCCCGTAATTAAAAATTGTCCACTAAGCAGAATCGACAAAATTTTTAATTTGCCACCTGTTTTCTATCCCTTACTCATCGTCTGTACAATTCCCACAGCTTAATCGTAGCTGTCCTCCTAAATCCCATAATTAAATTTATGCCAACATTTATTGCTTAAGATAACATTACAAATCCAACAAGCCTTTTTTATTTTTCCCCCCGATGCATAAACCTTGGAAGCTCGGGTTTGGTGCGGCGATTTTTCACCTTCCGCAGACAGTCCACTCTTTTGGGGGAAGGTCAAAAGTGGAAAACATCGGCGGCGTAAAACGTTACTTCAAAACAGCGATGATGATACCAATGCTTGCTAATTGCAGACCAGCCACCCACATAATAATCTGGGCTTTAGAATTTGCAATATCTCCCTTTAGCTCTGTTCTGAGATTAGCAATATCTCCCTTTAGCTCTGTTCTGAGATTAGCAATTTTGGTTTCTATCTTAGCAGTATCTTCCTTGGTAGCGTAATGTTCTTCAGGTGCAACAAAGGGGAGGGCTGGTCGCTTGGATCTGACACCCGCTCTGACTTTTGTTCTGACGGCCATGAGTGCTGTATATTACAGATAACTCATGCTGTAAAGAGGAAATATGGTATGAATGGCCATCTTTAGCTTCAAGTAAACGAAAAAGAGACATTCAAAATTACAGACTTAATGTGTAATCAACTCAGAAAATGTTTGAGGTGTAAAACTCCTTATGAAGTGTAATCAGGTTGGAACGGGGAAAGCGGAAAACATCGGCGGCGTAAAACGTTACTTCAAAACAGCGATGATAATACCAATGCTCGCTAATTGTAGACCAGCCACCCACATGATGATCTGGGCTTTGGTATCCTTCAGCTCTGTTCTGAGATTGGCTATATCCGTCTTTAGCTCTGTTTTTAGATCGGCAACATCGGCCTTGGTAGCGTAATGTTCTTCAGGCGCGATAAAAGGGAGGGCTGGTCGCTTAGGTCTAGTTCCCGCTCTGACTTTTGTTCTGGCGGCCATAGATGCTGTATATTACAGATAACTCATGCTGTAAAGGGGAAATATGATATGAATGCCCATCTTTAGCTTCAAGTAAACGAAAAAGAGACATTCAAAATTACAGGCTTAATGTGTAATCAACCTAGAAAATGTTTGAGGTGTAAAACTCCTTATGAAGTGTAATCAGGCTGGAACGGGAAAAGCGGAAAACATCGGCGGCGTAAAACGTTACTTCAAAACAGCGATGATAATACCAATGCTCGCTAATTGTAGACCAGTCACCCACATGATGATCTGGGCTTTGGTATCCTTCAGCTCTGTTCTGAGATTAGCTATATCTCCTTTCAGCTCTGTTCCGAGATTGGCTATATCCGTCTTTAGCTCTGTTTTTAGATCAGCAACATCGGCCTTGGTAGCGTAATGTTCTTCAGGTGCGATAAAAGGGAGGGCTGGTCGCTTAGGTCTAGTTCCCGCTCTGACTTTTGTTCTGGCAACCATAGATGCTGTATATTACAGATATACAGATAACTCATGCTGTAAAGGGGAAATATGATATGAATGCCCATCTTTAGCTTCAAGTAAGCGAAAAAGAGACATTCAAAATTACAGACTTAATGTGTAATCAACTCAGAAAATGTTTGAGGTGTAAAACTCCTTATGAAGTATAATCAGGTTGGAACGGGGAAAGCAGAGAATGTCGGTGGCGTGAAATGTTACTTCAAAACAGCGATGATGATACCAATGCTTGCTAATTGCAGACCAGCCACCCACATAATAATCTGGGCTTTAGAATTTGCAATATCTCCCTTTAGCTCTGTTCTGAGATTAGCAATATCTCCCTTTAGCTCTGTTCTGAGATTAGCAATATCTCCCTTTAGCTCTGTTCTGAGATTAGCAATTTTGGTTTCTATCTTAGCAGTATCTTCCTTGGTAGCGTAATGTTCTTCAGGTGCGATAAAAGGGAGGGCTGGTCGCTTGGATCTGACACCCGCTCTGACTTTTGTTCTGGCGGCCATGAATGCTGTATATTGCAGATGACTCATGCTGTAAAGGGGAAATATGATATGAATGGCCATCTTTAGCTTCAAGTAAGCGAAAAAGAGATATTCAAAATTACAGACTTAATATGCAATCGACATAGAAAATGTTTGAGGTGTAAAACTCCTTATGAAGTGTAGCAATAGAAGAGAACAGGACTATCTTTTGCCACGACAATTTAGATCTTTTACAAGGAATAAATTCTAATTGTATCGATTTGGTATATTTAGATCCCCATTTAACAAGAAAAAAAATTACGGCATCTATCGGGAGCAGTGCTGAAGGTGGGGAGTTTAGCGATATATTTAGAGAAGAAGACATAAAATATGCAGAACGCAAAATTCAACGTCAGAAGAACATTTATCAAAACACTATCAAAAAAATAGAAAAGTATCTAAAAGAGGAAGTCTAAAAGAGGAAGTCTAAGGATAGTTGTGTATAAATAGTTAAGAAAAATAAAAATAGCTGGTATCTTTTATCAAAATGAGGTTCCCTCCCTGAGGGGACATAAAATCTTTGTTTGGTACATCCTCTAGGCTCTCACCCACCATGGAAAATTTTCAGTACATCACACAACAAAAACAACTAGAGGCGAGCCTAAATGAGCTTACACAAAGCATCTGTTTAGCTATCGATACCGAGTCTTCTGGTTACTACACTTACTATTCTGAACTCTGTTTGATACAAATTAGTTCAAAAGGAAAACACTATATTATTGACCCCCTGTCTGGTCTAGATCTTGATCAGTTAGGTTTACTCTGTAAAGAGCCAAAAATCACTAAAATTTTCCACTCAGCAAGCTCAGATATTGCTGAATTGAAGCGCACATACAATTGGGATTTTGTTAATATTTTTGATACCTTTATTGCATCTCGTTTTTTAGGCCATGCCAATTGCTCTCTTTCTGGCCTAGTTTCTGAGTATGAGGGGGTTGAGCTGGAGAAAAAGGAACAAAAATCAAACTGGAAGAAAAGACCTCTCACTCCTTCTCAACTTGAATATGCCCACCTAGATACCGTTTATCTAGAAAGCGTTATGAATAAGCTAAAAGAACAGATAGAGAAATATGAAATGTACGAAGAGGTTTCTGAGGAATTTGTACGAACTTGTCAAGTGGAAGTTGAGCCCTTGCGGAAGGTGAACCCAGATGGTTGGAAGAAAATACCCCAAGCTAAACAACTTTCCATCGAAAAGCAAGCCATGCTACGTGCCTTATATCTACTTCGTGACGAAAGGGGTCGCAAAGAAAATATTGCTGCCTTTCGCCTTCTCCCCAACCACATACTTATATCCCTTGTGAAAGAAAGACCAAATAATCTAGAAAAACCAAAACTGAGTAAGACCTTTCACCCCGTCTTTTCACAAAAAGATGCTAAGGCCATTCTAGAAATATTAAATGGGCAACATATAGATCCCATTTTGATTGAAAAAGAACTATATGCTTCTCAAAAAAAACCAAACCAAGAAAATAAATCTATTTTGAAAGACTTCAAAATTTGGCGAAAAAAAATTGCGGAGTATAGGGGTATTGATCCAGCGATGATCATTAGTAACAGACACCTTGAAATCATTACTAAAAATCTTCCGGAAGACATGAAAGCGCTAGAAAAACTATCTGTACTCACTAATTGGAAAAAAATCACTTATGGGCCACAAATCCTTGCCATCATTCAAGGTAAATATGATGGCCAGCTCCCGGCAAATCTTATAGACTTAAATATACTCCGAGAAAAAGAAAGGGAAAAGTGAAACAGAAAAGTAAGAAAATATACGGACAGACGTCTCAAGAAATACTTAAAAATTCTATAAAACTTAGGGGCCTGAAAGTTGCAAAATACAGAAAAGTAAGAAAATGTCCGTCTAAAATGCTTTAAATCGGCGTTTCATAGCATTCCCTTTGAATCCTTCATATTTTGCAAAAAACAGTCCTAGGAAAGATTACAAACTATGCCTATGACACCTATGAAGGCATCCATATCACATCCATATCACATCCATATCACATTGAGGTTGCGTCCCATATCACCGCTCCGGTGGGAAAAGAAGTCACTTCCCTCTTCCAAAGTGCAGGCCTCTAGGTGGGGACAGTATTCTATCTTCTCTACAAATGAATCGGAAACTTCCGTTGGCTTTGTAGTCATGGTATAGCAGTATAAAGCCTCTTTGGCTTGTAGCAAGGCTATCTTTTTCAAAGAGAGTGTTTCATATTTTTCGTGAGTGAGATTCCGCTCCAGAACAGGTGAAAATTTTGCAGGTGATGAATTCGGAATAGGGGCTCGACAGGAGGAGGGGAAAAACTGGGAAACATCCGGTCCTACAACATAGCGTACCGAACTCGCACAAGGACCACAAAAAAGCATCATTTGGAAAGAAATATCTTTTGCTTCCTCTTTTTGATTTTTCAAGTCCTCTAGCATTTGTAGGATTGCGTTGTGTACAATCTTTTCTTTTAGCCCGCGCCAACCGGCATGAACGAGGCCAATGGAGTGTTCTTGAGGTGTTTCGATTATAATAAAAAAAGGCAAGCAATCCGCTGTACGAATGACTAGAGCCACTGACTCTTCTTTGGTGTACAGGGCATCTCCTTTCTTTAGGATGTTTCCTTTCTTTAGGATGTTTTCTTTCTTTGGATTTTCCAGATTTCTTTTGAGAAAAAGTTTTGGGCTGTTTTTTGTTTTTCTCTTTTTCTGTACATCTCCATTGTGATGACTGGTTCGGGTTTCTTTTTTTGGAATCCCATAACAAAGGTTACCATGTACTTGCTGTAAAAAAAAAATGCGATCTGGTTCAATATTAATCTGCTGAGATAGGAACTCCCTTTCCTTTGTGTTGATCATAGATAGTTTTTCTTGCGAAGGAAAATGTTCAGCCTCTTCCCAAAGTTCCCGTAGAGCTTCCTTTCCATAAACAGCAAGGTGGGCACCCCAATAATGCTTTGGTACAGAAAAGTTTGGCACTGATTTAGCGAAAGTTGATAGTGGTTTTTTCTCTACAAGAAGCCAACACTATTATACTGTTTTTCTATGTAGACATCATGGATTTCTTGCAGGGGTGCAATATCAGATTCGCACAGAAGGCTACTATCCAATAAAAATTTTTGTAGGGGCTTCGCGTGAGAAAGTGCACAGTCCAAAGAGCGACGCAAACCCCATCCCCAAATACCCAGTAGATCCAAGCTACTACGATCCCCTTCCATTCTTTTTTTTAGGGAAGCGTGTCTCTCAAAATCTTCTATGCAAAGTTGATTTGGTAAAAAACGTTTAGGACATAAATAAAAAACAATTACTTTGGCCTTGGGAATATAAATTTGACTTAGAAGATGCTTGGAGCTTAAAACCAGTTCAGGGAGAAGTAAAATATGTTTGATCGCATCATGAAAATCCAAAGGGAGCGTTGGTTCTGCCAAACTCAGTATATTCGTTACGCGATCTATTCCAAAGTAAGGAACAAAACGACGGGAAAGAAGTGGCTGATAATGTATGTGTAAAGGAGATACTCGAAAAGAGCCTACCTTTAGAATACGATGATGGTAATTTTGATTAGTTCTACAAAAACCACCCCGCACAATGGACTCCACTTTTTTCTGTACAGATTGTTCCAGACTCTCCAACAAAGGAAGAAAATCATCATTGAATAGAGCTAGTCGAGTTTCGTTCATAAAATCAGATTAAAATAGTCATAGAAAAATCGCAAATAGGAAATATATCTCATAATATCCCTCATCTCCACGATAAGTAAACTCAATTTTTCTATGACAAAGACTCTCAAAAAACCTTGACCCCTACTCGTATGCTTTCTTCTTTCACGTAGTTGGCTATCAAATCTGATGCACTTTCCCCTATTGATAGAAACCCGGGCCAAAACAATGGCCCTCTGCTCTGTTCTGACGGTGGAGGATCATCTCATCCAAACAATAGAAGATGTCAGTCCACCGAAATGGCATCTAGCCCACACAACTTGGTTTTTCGAAGAATTTTTACTCAAAAAATATATTAAAAATTATTCCCCCTTTCATCCTCAGTTTGGATATCTTTTTAACTCATATTATCAAGGCATGGGAAAGCATCTTCCACGCAACAGGCGTGGTTCTATATCACACCCCTCTCTCTCGCAAATACACGTATATCGTAAACACGTTGATAATCATCTCTCCATACTCTGGGAAGACTCGTTAGTATGGAATGGGAACGATGGAGAAAAAAAAAGACAAACTTTTTTGATGTTGCTTTCCCTTGGTATACAGCATGAAAAACAACACCAAGAATTATTGCTCACAGATATTAAGTATAATTTTTATCAAAATCCATTGTATCCTAGCTACCATTCCAGCAGCCTTCCTCCTGAGCAAAAACAAGAATACATAGCTCTAGATTATCTAGAGGTCCCCAGAGGGCAGTACTCTATTGGTTGTAAAAGTGAAACTGATTTTTTTTACGATAATGAAAGTCCTCAACACTATGTCTATTGTCATGACTTTCGGATTGGGAATAGACTGATCACATGTGGAGAGTTTTTAGATTTTATTGAAGATGGTGGCTATACAAATTTTCGCTATTGGATGTCAGATGGTTGGGATTGGGTACAAAAGGAAAGATGCCATGCTCCACTGTATTGGCAAAAAGATGAGACGTCATGGTCTGTCTATCGTCTTTCTGGATTTGACCGTTTGCAAAAAGAAGAACCGGTTTGCCATTTGAGTTATTACGAAGCCTCTGCATATGCCCACTGGGCAGGGAAGCGTCTGCCAACAGAAATAGAGTGGGAAGTCGCTACAGAACAACTAGTCACGCCTTGCGTACTAAAATCAGCCCACTTTGCTGATCAAAAAATCCTCCACCCCCTGCCAGCCACAGAAAATAAAAAGCTCTCTATCAGTGCAAATTCATTTACACAATGTTTAGGTGAATTATGGGAATGGACAAATAGTGCCTATCAGCCCTACCCGGGCTATTGTCCATTTCCCGGTATGCTAGAAGAATATAATGAGAAATTCATGTGCAATCAAATTGTCTTACGTGGTGGCTCTTGCGTAAGCCCTGAGAACCATATACGTATCGCCTATCGAAATTTTTTACAAGCGGCAAAGTGTTGGCAATTCAGTGGATTACGTTTGGCCCAAAGCATATAAATAATCGACTCTTTTTTAAAAAGTACCCACACAAAGGGAGTTTCATTCATTTTATAATAGAGTTGTTGCAAAAGTCTAATTTTAGCGTATTGGTGTGGGCTCTGTGTCGCGAAATGTAAATAATTGCAAATAGGGTGCTATGAAATATCGATTTAAGGCATTTTAGACGTGTATTTTTTTACTTTCTCTGTATTTTGCAATTATTCCAATCGAAAAAATTTACTTTATGAAAAATTATTGTCAGATTCACTTTATCTATTTTGTATCGACTGTTTTTGATAAGGTAAGGCCAGAGAGGGTTGTAAAACACATGGTGAAAATGAGAAAGTACGCCATAAAACGGTGCCGAACTATAATTCAGTTATCTGCTATTTATATTTTTTTTGCAAACTGTTTTTCTTTTGATATGGATCCAAAAGAAGCGGCTACTCTTTTCCCTAAAGACAAAGTACCTGTTTTCAAGAGCTACACAATCGATTCGTGTACTTTGCGGTACGTTAGTTTGGATACACAAAAAAAAAAATCCAAAAGACCTCTCATCCTTTTTGTACACGGCTCCCCCGGAGGTTGGAGTGCCTATATAGACTATTTAAAAGATCCTCAGTTACAAAGAGCAGCTAAGCTCATTTCTGTAGATCGTCTTGGCTATGGTGCTTCTTCTTTTAAAAAGGGAACGGCTTTATCTACAATAAAATTTCAAGCCAAAGCCATAGAGCCTATCCTAGCCTCTCATGCTGGAAAGGGACCTATTATCCTAGTGGGACATTCTTTGGGTGGTGCGATTGTTTCTCGTTTATCTATGGATTATACAAAAAATGTGCAGGCTCTTCTTCTCATTGCATCTTCGATATCTCCCGACGTAGAAAAGCCAGCTTGGTACAACAAGCTAGGAAATTTTTTTTTAGTACGATGGATACTCCCTAAGGATTTAGAAACTAGTAACCGTGAGATACTTCCCTTACGAGGGGAATTAGAAAAAATGCGACCTCTTTGGAAGAAAATTAAAATACCCGTTACCGTTATACACGGAAAAAAAGATACTCTAGTGCCGCCCAGTCACATAGATTTTTTGAAGAAAGTACTTCAACCTCAAAAAACACACTTCGTACTTCCGGCAGAAGAGGGGCATTTTGTTTTGTGGCAAAATCAAGCACTGATTAAAAGGGAATTATTGACTTTGCTTGAACTCGTTACTTTTAAGAGGTCTGGGTCTGCTAAAAAAGAAAAATAAATGAAAGTCATTCATTTTAAAAAAGAATTGCAAACATACCTTTCTACCCTTAGAGGAGATAAAAAAACAAAAAAAGTTGCCCTCGTCCCCACTATGGGCTATCTTCACGCGGGTCATGAACTCCTTTTTTCTCAAGCAAAAGAATTTGGGACTAGCGCCGTTAGCATTTTTGTAAACCCTTTCCAATTTAATGACCCAAAGGATTATCAAAACTATCCACGGGATAGGGGGCATGATTTAGAAATTTGTGAGAAACATAACGTGGATATTGTGTTTATACCATCTCGAGAAGAAATGTTTCCCAAAGAATCTCTTCTCCAACTTTCCATGCCTAGCTTAACAAATATGCTTTGCGGGCAGGATCGATGCGGACACTTTGAAGGCGTTCTCCGTATTGTTTTATCTCTATTCCATTTATTCCAACCTGCCTATGGTCTCTTTGGGAAAAAGGATTATCAACAATACCTTATCATCCGACGCATGGTTACCGAATTGGATTTACCCATACGTATTATTGGAGTCGATACTTTTCGAGAAGAAAGTGGCCTTGCGTATTCCTCTCGTAATGCACGTCTGAGCCCAGAGGGGCGTCAAAATGCATCTCTTATCTATCGTGCTTTGAAAATTGGTCAAATGGCGTACAATGAAAAGAAAGCGGACCTTACAGAAATGAAAGAGATTGTAAAAGATGTTATTCTTTCGGCTCCTTCTAATTCTATTTCCTATATTGAGCTTGTTAATAAAGAGACTCTACAAAGTATAGAAAGTGATTCCTCTGTTTCAACGGATTTAGTAGAGCCAATGCAATCGTTTCTTTTAGCAGTTGCTGTATTTTGCGAAGGTGTTCGTTTGATCGATAATATAGAGTGGGATCCGTTCTAATTGAGACGAGATTTCTTGTGATACAAAAAAATGAGCTTGCAAATAACCGAACGGATAACTATTTATTCTCTGTGAGCATCAAATACAAATTAGCCCCTTTATTTACTCCACTATGACGGGTGAAAGAAAAGGAAAAAATCACTGTGCACAAGTTTGTAAAAATTATACTTACAAAAAATATTTCATAAAAAATACGGAGAGGCTCTATATTTATCGAAATGAAAAATAACAATATGCAATGGGAAACACTAACTGAAGAAGTCAAAGGCTTAATAGAACCACGTTTACAATTGCACTATGCTGTGCAAACGGTGGCTTCTCTAGGAGATAGCCTGTTAGAGAAAAAGCCAGACTGGAGTCATTCCAGCTTGCAATATTTACCAGAGCAATATGCTTTTTATAGCGAGTCTTACACTACATCCTCTGACAAAATAAAAATCACTCTCAAACTGCCCAATCTAGAACTACAAGTACAAAATGCGGAGGATAAAGCTTTGGCTAGCACCTCTCTCTATAATAGAACACTCCAAGAAGCGATAGTTTGGCTAAAAAACGAACTCAACAAACAAGGGATCAACGCGGATAAATTAGAAATTCCTCGCCATCCCGATGATTTTCCAAACCATCCGCTATCTCATTCGGCTCGCTTCTCCTCCTCATCCATAGAGGGGGAGGAGGAGAAGGGCTTCCAAGAAATCGCTTCGTATTACAAAAACACGATGGGAGCATTACAACGACTCTTTTTGCAACACGAAGGTGCCTCACCCATACGAACATGGCCCCATCATTTTGATATGTCTACTTTGATTACTATCCGAGAAGCAACGGAAGCTAGTGGTGAAGATGGGAGTTCTGTGGGCATAGGTTTTTCTCCCGGAGATGGAAAAAATCCCACGCCCTATTGGTATGTCTCTCCTTGGCCTTATTTTGCTAAAGAAAAAATTCGTCCTTTATCTGCAGGCGTTTGGAATACAGAAGGCTGGTTTGGTGCATTGCTAAAGGCAGAGGACATTTTGGCAGATCCAAATACACAAGAAAGCAAACTCCATAGTTTTTTGGAAGAGGCCTCTCAAATTTGCCTCGCGACACTTTCCTGAAATTCACCTATAAATTTAGAAAAGAATCAAGCTTCACAAAAGTATAGCTAACGGAAGGTTGGGAGGTACACAACTCAGTTTTGGTTTCCGTAATCGAATAAAAAATATCGGGATGACTGGATTTGAACCAGCGACCACTCGCCCCCCAGACGAGTGCGCTACCACTGCGCCACATCCCGGTGCCTCCAAAGTGGAATAAGAAAGGAGCGGGTCAAGTTGATATTCCCTTACTTTCCAAAAAAGGTATAACTCACACTCATAACTCAAAAACAACGTATTTGGTGCTTGATTAGATCATAAAAAAAGAGATGAGTATGTCTTCTCGTACACTTTCAGTAATTCCTTTGTGTGTTTTTCCCAAGTATAGCGTTTTACATATCTTTTTCCATAACCGGCTACACGACGTCGTAAAGAATGATTATTCAAAAGATAAGTTATTTTTTCTTGGAATTCTTTTTCGTTATGAGGATCAAAATAAAAAGCGACATCTTGGGCGACTTCTTTTAAAACAGCTATATTAGAACAAAGGATAGGAAGTCCACATCCTAGCGCCTCTAGTACAGGGAAACCAAAACCTTCTTGAATAGACGGAAATAAAAAGAGACTCGCACATTGGTACAAACACGCTAACTCATCAAAGGGAAGCGGATCTATGACGCGAACATAAGAAGAAAGTCCCAATCTTTTGACTTCCTTTCCGACATAGGATGGCATGATTCCCCCACATCCGGCTAAGACTAGGGGCTTTGTTATGCTACCACTCTTCCATCCCATAGCCAAGGAACGCACAAGAAAATCTACATTTTTATGTTTTTTCCCTATGCCAACATGAAGCAGATAGCCTTCATCCAAACGAAAGCGACGCAAAAATAATTTCTTTTTGTTAGGAGAGCTTTTTTTGGAAAAGAGATGAGAGGAAAACCCATTATAAATCACTTTTGTTTTGCTAGCTGCTTTGGGAAAGTACTGAACAAGATTCTTATAACTTGTTTGCGAAATGGTTAGAATTTGAGGAGAGAATTTAGTAACAGCCAGTAAATAACTATAGCAATAAAAACGATAGTGAGGAAGCATAAACTGTTTAGATTGCAAGTGTATTAAATCATGAACGGTAACAATAGAACGGCGTAAATATCGCAAAGAAGCATTGTAGTGTGGCACATGAAGCATTTCCTTTTTTCGTAGAGAAGGATAGGTAAAGTGTTCGGCTATACTATAAATGGGAGCAAAAAAGGGAGTGATTTCTCCTATCCAATTTGGAATTTTTTCTAAAATCTTTTTCTCGTCTCCCAATACTCGTAAGTGAATACGGGGTATGGTATTTAATTTTTGCAATAGGTTTACGATATAAGTTCCTATCCCAGATGAAAAAATCATCCGGGCATCAAAAGCAAGATGTATTTGTTTTTTTTCCAAAACAATCACTAGTTAGAGTCAAATGGACACAAATCAGAAGAAACTTTTTTTTCACGAAAAAATATTTTATAAAATATTTTATAAAAAAGAAAATGTCACGTTCACCTTTGTAAAAGAACTTTCTGAATATTTCAACTAAATTCCGAACCCAATTTATGGATTCTGAAAAAGACTATTACACCCACTTTTCATACAAACAAAAAGGTAAACCAATAGCTATACATTCAAAATGCCTTCACAGCTGAACACATATTTCTTCTGACTCCAGAAACAAATGCGAAGGTCACTTTGCTCCAGCAAAGCCTACCTTACATAGGCAAACTTTCCACTCGCAAAGCCTACCACGAACGCTTCCCCAGCTTCGCTTGTTTCCCATGTGGAGCCTTCCCCTTTTTCGCGCCCTTAAAATCGCGAGCTTTGCTCTAGCTTTGCCCTAGCTTTGCCTTGGCAAAGCCTTTCAATCGCAAAGCCTTTCAATCGCAAAGCCTTTCACTCGCAAAGCTCTCCACAGAACGCTTCCCAACATGAGCAAACTTTCCACTCGCAAAGCCTACCATGAACGCCTCCAAACATGAGCAAGCCTCCCCAACCTTGCCTTTTTCGCGCCCTTAAAATCGCGAGCTTTGCTCTAGCTTTGCCCTAGCTTTGCCTTGGCAAAGCCTTTCAATCGCAAAGCCTTTCAATCGCAAAGCCTACCACGAACGCCTCCAACCATGAGCAAGCCTCCCCAACCTCGTCTTTTTCGCGCCCTCAAAATCGGGAGCTTTGCCTCAGCAAAGCTTACCACGAATACCTTGCCTTTTTCGCGCCCTCAAAATCGGGTGCTTTGCTCTAGCTTTGCCTTGGCAAAGCCTTTCACTCGCAAAGCTTTCCACAGAACGCTTCCCAACATGAGCAAACTTTCCACTCGCAAAGCTCTCCACAGAACGCCTCCAAACATGAGCAAGCCTCCCCAAATACACACCATTTTTTGAGATCGCTCATAAAAAAAAAGAATTGACAAAACAGCGAATGAATTAATACACTGCTTGTGTGACAGTACAGCACAGCACAGCACAGCACAGCACAGCACAGCACAGCACAGCACAGCACAGCACAGCACAGCACAGCACAGCACAGCACAGCTATGAAAACTATCGGAAGCAGCGTGACTAAAGATATGCTCTCCCCTGTCTCGCGGGGCTGTAAACAAAACCTAACTCTCTCCTTCTTCACGATCCCACTACTCTCCATTTTACTTTATTCTGCTTGTAGTTCTCATGAAAAGGGAAAATTGCCCTCAGTGGGTCTCCTTAGAATCAAGCCCACCATGATCACCACCTATGCCGAACTCAAAGCGGTCAAAGAAGGTCGATATTACCACTACCGCTTGGGCAATGACATCGACGCCAGCGCGAGCTGGAGTGAAAATGACACTAGCATGACCTGCGTAGCCTATAACGGCAGTAACGGGGCTGCAGCTACCTGCACTGGCTTTAGGCCCATAGGGAATAGTAATAGTACGACTCAGTTCATCGGTAGCCTCGATGGGGCCGGCCATAAAATCACCGGCCTCTACATCAAGCGTCCATCTACAGACTACGTAGGCTTGTTTGGCTATACCGGCACTAGTGCTGAGATTACGAATATAGGTGTGACAGCTGACTATATAGTGGGGAGAAGTTCTGTCGGTGGGCTCATCGGGTTTTCTTCTGGTTCTGTAAGCAACTCCTATGCCAGGGGATCTGTGATGGGTAGTGATCGTGTCGGGGGGCTCATCGGTCATTCTTCTGATTCAGTAAGCAACTCCCATGCTACGGGAGCTGTGACGGGGACGGGAAATAATGTCGGCGGGCTCATCGGTCAGTCTAATGGTTCTGTAAGCAACTCCTATGCCATGGGAGCTGTGATGGGGGGGGGGGGGGATAATGTTGGTGGGCTCATCGGTTATGCTGATGGTTCTGGTTCTGTAAGCAACTCCTATGCCATGGGAGCTGTGATGGGGGGGAGGCATGATGTCGGCGGGCTCATCGGGGAATTGGGAGGTTCTGGTTCTGTAAGTAACTCCTCTGCCATGGGAGCTGTGGAGGGGACGGGGAATTCTGTTGGTGGGCTCATCGGGGGGGCTGAAGGTTCTGGTTCTGTAAGAGGCTCCTATGCCACGGGAGCTGTGATGGGGGCGAGTAGTACTGGCGGGCTCATCGGGGCTTCTAGTAGTTCTGTAAGCAACTCCCATGCTACGGGAGATGTGGAGGGGACGGGGGGTAATATCGGCGGGCTCATCGGTTGGACTGAAGGTTCTGTAAGCAACTCCTATGCCAAGGGAGATGTGGAGGGGGCGGGGAGTAGTGAAGTCGGCGGGCTCATCGGTTATTCTGAAGGTACTGTAAGCAACTCCCATGCCATGGGAGCTGTGAATGGGGCGGGTAATGTCGGCGGGCTCATCGGTCATTCTAAAGGTACTGTAAGCAACTCCCATGCCACCACGGGAGCTGTAACGGGGACGGGAAATTCTGTCGGCGGGCTCATCGGGAATTCTTCTGCTTCTGTAAGCAACTCCTATGCCACGGGAACTGTGATGGGTAGTAGTAGTGTCGGCGGGCTCATCGGTCATTCTCAAGGTCCTGTAAGCAACTCCTATGCCACGGGAACTGTGATGGGTAGTAGTAGTGTCGGCGGGCTCATTGGGAATTCTGATGGTACTGTAAGCAACTCCTATGCCGCGGGAGCTGTGGAGGGGACGAGTACTGTCGGCGGGCTCATCGGGTGGGCTATTAGTACTGTTTCTGTAAGCAACTCCTATGCTACGGGAGATGTGAAGGGGAGGGGGAATACTGTCGGCGGGCTCATCGGGAATTCTGATGGTACTGTAAGCAACTCCTATGCCACGGGAGATGTGAAGGGGACGAGTAGTACTGGCGGGCTCATCGGGAATTTTGGAGGTTCTGGTTCTGTAGAGAACTCCTATGCCACGGGAGCTGTGACGGGGACGGGTAGTGGTAGTACTGTCGGCGGACTCATCGGGAATTCTTCTGGTTCTGTAACCGGAATAAACTACTTTGTGAATGCCTCTGGCACCCATGGCATTGGCATTGGTAGCGGTAACTCGTGTTCGCCTAGCAATTGTGAGCGTAAAACAGCCAACGACATCGAGGCCCTCACCGCCACCGCTTCGGGCTGGGCAACTGCCACTAGCGCGGCCACTATAAACTGGAACTTTGGTACAATGACTCAGTTGCCTGCGCTCAAGTATGCCCAGAATCCAACGGCTTCTCCCGCTCCAAGGTGGTGTGGGAGTGGAGTCCTGCCCGCTTGTGGCTCTCTTATCCCAGGGCAACGCTAGTCCCGGCGGAGGAAAGGAATACCCCTGCCGGGGCTACGCGACTGAATGAGGGCGATAGCTAGAAGGATAGCTTCTAGAACGGAGATAGGGGGCTGGCTGTGAAACGGTCTCTGGCACCAATAATATCAACAGTAATCAGGGCGATGGCAACATACCCGATTGTGGGGATGTCATAAAGGGGTAGAGCTAGCGGAGAGAGGAAAGAGGGCTTTGTGTAGATAAAACAGGCTTCGTGGATAAAACAAGCTAGAGTCGTGGGTAGAAAAGAAGATTTGATGGATAAAACAAGCTTCGCTTGTTTTTACGATTGAAGCGCCGATTCTGGAAGGGTGCGGAAAGAAGTCCTTTGTGTAGAGGCGTTTTTGATGAGGACCGGGCTTTGGATAAAACAAGCTAGAGTCGTGGGTAGAAAAGAAGATTTGATGGATAAAACAAGCCAGAGTTCTGGGTAGAAACAGGTTTTGGTAGATAAAAACAAGCTTTGCTTGTTTTTGCGATTGAAGCGGCGATTCTGGAAGGGTGCGGAAAGAAGCCCTTTGTGTGCTCTTTCTAATAAATTACTGCGTAGACATCATGTCCAAAGTGAAAAATAGGCTGGGATCCATCGTGGGCTTTGGTGGGTGAAACAAGCTTTAGATAAAATGGGCTTTGTATAGATAAAACAGGCTTCGTGGGTAAAACAAGCTAGAGTCGTGGGTAGAAAAGAAGATTTGATGGATAAAACAAGCTTCGCTTATTTTTGTGATTGAAGCGGCGATTCTGGACGGGTGCGGGTTTTAGATAAAAACGGGCTTTGTGTAGATAAAACAGGCTTCGTGGGTAAAAACAAGCTTCGCTTGTTTTTGTGATGGAAGCAGCGATTCTGGACGGGTGCGGAAAAAAGCCCTTTGTGTAGAGACATTTTTTGTGGGGACCGGGCTTTGGATAGGAGAAGTCAGAGTCGTGGATAAAAACAAGCTTCGCTTGTTTTTGCGATGGAAGCGGCGATTCTGGGAGGGTGCGGGTTTTAGATAAAAACGGGCTTCGTGGGTAAAACAAGCCAGAGTTGTGGGTAGAAAAGAAGATTTGATGGATAAAATAAGCTTTGTGTAGATAAAACAAGCTTCGCTTGTTTTTGTGATGGAGGCGGCGATTCTGGTAGGATGCGGAAAAAGGCCCTTTGTGTAGAGACGTTTTTTGTGGGGACCGGGCTTTGGACAGGAGAAGTCAGAGTCGTGGATAAAAACAAGCTTCGCTTGTTTTTGCGATGGAAGCGGCGATTCTGGGAGGGTGCGGGTTTTAGATAAAGACGGGCTTTGTGTAGATAAAACAGGCTTCGTGGGTAAAACAAGTCAGAGTCGTGGGTAGAAAAGAAGATTTGATGGATAAAACAAGCTTCGCTTGTTTTTGTGATGGAAGCAGCGATTCTGGGAGGGTGCGGGTTTTAGATAAAAACGGGCTTTGTGTAGATAAAACAGGCTTCGTGGGTAAAACAAGTCAGAGTTGTGGGTAGAAACAGGTTTTGGTAGATAAAACAAGCTTCGCTTATTTTTGTGATTGAAGCGGCGATTCTGGAAAGGTGCGGGTTTTAGATAAAAATAGACTTTGTGTAGATAAAACAGGCTTCGTGGATAAAACCAGGCTTTGGTGGATAAAACAAGCTTCGCTTGTTTTTGTGATGGAGGCGGCGATTCTGGAAGAGTACGGGGCAAAGCCCTTTGTGTGCTCTTTCTAATAAATTACTGCGTAGACATCATGTCCAAAAAGTAAATGTAGATACAACAGTTCAGGAAAAGGCCATTACATATCCAACAGATGGTAAGATGGTAAACTATATTTTAAAGCTTTACGATATTTGTCAGAACTGGCTAAGAGAAATAATATTCGTCTTCGCCAAAGTTATTCTCGTTTATCTAAAAAGTCAGCCTTGCCTTTTTCGCGCCCTCAAAATCGGGAGCTTTGCCTCAGCAAAGCCTACCACGAACGCCTCCAAACATGAGCAATCCTCCCCAACCTTGCCTTTTTCGCGCCCTTAAAATCGGGGGCTTTGCTCTAGCTTTGCCCTAGCTTTGCCTTGGCAAAGCCTTTCAATCGCAAAGCCTTTCACTCGCAAAGCTTTCCAGAGAACGCTTCCCAACATGAGCAAACTTTCCACTCGCAAAGCCTTTCACTCGCAAAGCCTAGCACGAACGCCTCCAAACATGAGCAAGCCTCCCCAACCTTGCCTTTTTCGCGCCCTTAAAATCGCGAGCTTTGCTCTAGCTTTGCCTTGGCAAAGCCTTTCACTCGCAAAGCTTTCCACAGAACGCCTCCCAACATGAGCAAACTTTCCACTCGCAAAGCCTACCACGAACGCCTCCAAACATGAGCAAGCCTCCCCAACCTTGCCTTTTCGCGCCCTTTAAATCGGGTGCTTTGCCTCAGCAAAGCTTTCCACAGAACGCCTCCAACCATGAGCAAGCCTCCCCAACCTTGCCTTTTTCGCGCCCTCAAAATCGGGGGCTTTGCTCTAGCTTTGCCTTGGCAAAGCCTTTCACTCGCAAAGCTCTCCACAGAACGCTTCCCAACATGAGCAAACTTTCCACTCGCAAAGCCTACCATGAACGGCTCCAAACATGAGCAAGCCTCCCCAACCTTGCCTTTTTCGCGCCCTCAGAATCGGGGGCTTTGCTCTAGCTTTGCCTTGGCAAAGCCTTTCAATCGCAAAGCCTTTCACTCGCAAAGCTTTCCACAGAACGCTTCCCAACATGAGCAAACTTTCCACTCGCAAAGCTTACCACGAAAGCTCTCCACAGAACGCCTGACCTTCCCCCAATATTTTGTACAGTCATTTTCAGCTTTTTTTTCATTAAGCAGCATAATATTCTTCCTCAAATTTGATAGGGCTCTTATATCCTAAAAATGAATGTTTTCTATGTCTAGGCCTATTATAAAATACCTCAATATACTCAAAAATATTTCTCCTAACTTCAAATATATTTAGATATGTATTTTTATGTACCTCCTCTATTTTCAAACTCCCAAAAAAAGATTCCGCAACAGCATTATCATAGCAGTTATCTTAATATCGGGAGCTTTGCCTTGGCAAAGGCTACCAACACAAAGCCTACCAATGCGGCTCATGCTCGATACAAATCCATATTTATCAAGCTTGCTCCTAAATTGATGACTCGCGTATTGACTTCCCCTGTCAGAATGAAAAATCAAACCCTTCCTTAGGCTTATTTTGAGGGCTTATTTTGAGCAACGGCTCTGTCCAAAGCTTCTATGTAAAGTTTCTAGGCAAAACTTCTAGGACCATTTCTGTTCTCATGTGATCCGTAAGAGACCAACCAACTATTTTTCTGCTACATAAATCAAGTATCACGCATAGATATAACCGATATAACCAACCTACGGCTGATTTAATGTAAGTGATATCAGAAACCCAGACCTTATTAGGTTCAAGGATATTAAATTTCTGTCCTAGTAGCTTCTTAGAAATAGAGTAAGCGTTAAGGCGGAAGTGATTGCCCTCCACTTCTGGTTACTGTATACACGGGCAGAAAGTCCTATATTTCTCATAACTTTAGCTACCCTATTTTCTGAAACCTTACATCGCATATCATGCAATTCTGACGTAATCATTAGAGATTGGAGGGCCATTACCCGTAAACTTATGAAAAATATCCTTAATCATATTTTCAAGTTTTTGTGTCTCGAAAGCCCTTTTACTTGTTTTATGTTTTACCCAAACATTAAAACCGCTCCTTGAAATCGTTAATAAAGAGCACATTTTCTGCACGGGAAATGAGGAGCGATATTTTTCAATAAATTGAAACTTCATTTCTGTGGTTTTATGAAAATGGCTACTGACTTTTTTAAGATATCCCTTTCCTGCCGAAGTTCAGAACACTCTTTGCGAAGCCTAGATAATTCCGCCTCTATAGAACGATTAGGCTCAGAGTTATTAAACTCATATTTCCTACGCCATTTATAGAGTGTAGTTTCAGATAGCTCAAAAGCTTCACTGACCTCTTTTGCTAATTTCTTCTTTTTGATCCAGTAGTCTATACCGTATCCTTCTTAAATTGTTCATCATAGCGTTTAGCTGACACCTTGATAGTGTTTGTTTCGATCCTATAAAACCCATGTTTTCTTCCCCCAAAAGAGTGGACTGTCCACTTTACATTTATGGGGGAAGGTCAGGTTCTACGATTAGGAGAGGAGGATAATAACAGGACAATACAAAAAGTGGAATTAAGAAGTCGCTAGAGTAGTCGAAAACACTTTTAGCCAATTTCGGATTTGTGCAAATACAAGAAAGTTTTGATAGACATGGCGACTGGCATTTTCTCCGTACAATCTTCTTTGGCTTGTATCTTCTAACATCTCTTCCAAGGCTTGAGCTAATTCTTTTACGTTTTCTGCATCTTGTATGAGAAATCCGTCTATTTGATGACGGATTTGTTGACGTGGCCCCACAGCATTCGTACTCAATACAGGGATTCCTTTCCACATCGCTTCTGTTATCGTTAGTCCAAAACCTTCTTGAATAGAATTTTGCACAATGATGGATGAGCAACGTTGTATTGCGTTTACCATCAACGCATTATTTTTTAGTGAGTCCATAGGTAAGGCAAAAAGACCTATATCCTTTTGCAAATTTTCGTCTAGTGATTTATAAAATGCGATCATTTCGCCTAACACTTCTTTCCCCTCTGGATCATCCTGAATAGATGCTGGGTCTGGGCCCACAAGGGCTAAACGCATCAGAGTAAGGCGCTTACGGGCAAGGCTGTCTGAAGAAATATTTTTTTCTTTTATACTCTTTTTAATCATAGCAAATGCCTCAACTAATGGGCGAAAGCCCTTGAGTCTATCCCATCTAGAAATTTGTGTGACAATGGGACGATAGAAAAAACCAAAGCTTTCAGGTAAACATGCTTCCGTAAAAGTACCATCGGCCTGAAGCCTTTGCGCAAAAGAGGGATAATCTGATGGGACAACAGAATGATGTGATTGTTCCAGGTGCCCATTACTAAATACACCTGCAATGCGATGGGGAGAAAGAGGGCGATTCTTATGGGAAAGCGGATCAATAGCTGGTTGTATTAAGGAAAAGCGATCGGAAAAGTAAGAGGGCACATATTCCGGAGCAGAAAAGACACCATGCTGATAGTTTCTTGAATAGGAATATAGGAACTCCCATGCACTCTCTGTTGCTTCATTCTTTCTATCTGTACCAATATGACTACGCCAAATAGTCGATATATCAAGCTCTTGATTTAGAAAGGCTCCTAGTCCCATGGGTTGGGGATCATGAACGATGAGTACATCCTTTTCCCCGAGCTTTGCCTTGAGGGACTTCGCATTCTCTCGATTCACCCTTTCGTATGCCTCTCTTTCTTTTTGCCTTATACCACCTTTGCCAGAGCCGTGAAGCATGTTGTGCATTCTTTTGGTAAATTGAAAGAATTCTTGATCTGTTGTATGAATAATACCCCACTCCATAGAAATTTCTAACTCTCGAAAAATCTGTATCATTTTAGGTAACATTTCTGCCACCCCTCCTCCCTTATCTGTTGAGTTGATCATCCAAACTGTACGACCTTGTAGAACAGAATAAAGCTGTTTGACTTCTGCCTCTAGCTCACTAACGGCTAAATGATATTCGGGTATGGCTGCGTATTCTTGGAGAGAGACTCCTTGTCTAATATCTATCTTCCTAAACATTTACTAAAATATCTCGTTTGAATCTCATGAAAAAAATAAAAGTGCATTGTCCGTTTTTTATGGCTATATAAAGTTGCAAGTCTTTTCCTGAAATAAATATATAGGGCGAACTAAATAAGACATTTGAACCAGAAATAAACAATACTATGTTATGGGAACAAATATATACGCGCAGCCCCCTGAAAAATTTTACTTATCTCATTTATTCCGAAGAAGAACACAAAAAACCATCCGAGAGACAAAAAGTTTTTTGTATAGATCCTTGGGATAGTGAACAGATCATCACTCTTCTAGAAAAACGAAAAGTCAAACTAACACATATCATTAATACACATGAACATGGGGATCACACTCGCGGTAATCATGGGCTCAGCCAGTACTATGACGTTGAAATACTCGCCCATGAGAATGCAAAACATACCATACCCCATATGACTAACGGACTGAAAGCAGGCGACCGCATTCCCATAACAGATCACTCGTATTTTATCGTGATGGATACTCCGGGGCATACCTTTTGTCACGTAAGCCTTCTTCTCTATGAAGACCAAAACCAAAATCAAAACCATTTACCACAAGCTATCTTTTCAGGAGATACCTTTTTCAATGCTGGTGTGGGTAGGTGTAGTAGCGGCGGAGACCCCGAAGTACTTTATCAGACGATTACTCAGCAGTATGCAAATATAGAAGATCATATTCGTATTTTTCCCGGTCATAATTATATGGAAAACAATCTTCGCTTTACCCTCTGCTACGAAAAAAATAACCAAGAGGCATTGATCGCTTACAAGGAGCATACCAAACTGGCTAAAAAGGGGGAATGGCTTTCGTCCACAATGGGCATGGAACGAAAAATCAATCTCTTTCTACGTCTCAACTCCCGAGATCTACGCAAAGAACTCGAAAAAATACACCCCCATTTTTATGGGGGCACTTCTGGCCCCTCTGCCGAACCATCTGAAAAAGACATTTTTTTACACCTTCGCCAGCTAAGAGACCGCTGGTGAATTTCCCTATAATCTCATAACCCAAAGTCATCCCCTCCCGACTTTTTCGGCAGTTTTCCATCATGGGGCTGTTGCGAAATGTAAATAATTGCAAATAGAGTGTTGTGAATTGCCGATTTAAGGCATTTTTAGAGGGTTAACTTCCTGTTTTTCCACAAATAAACAAAAGAAGGTTGACATGCTTTCAACAGGTCACACAATAACCGCGTATTTACTTCGTCGATGGAAATAAAAAGGAGGTTTTCTAATGAAACTTTTTGGCTGTATTTTTGGAATTCGTAAATTAACACAAAGGATGCCACGTTTGATCTCTTCTCAGAAGCGGGGGCTTTTGGAAAAACCAGTCCTATTTTTGATTTGCCCTATGTTGGCATTACTCCTCTTTTTTTCTTTGCAATGTGTCACAAGAGCACAAGTTTGTGATGGTAACCCGAGTCTTGATCCAGAGAACAATTGCTTGCCTTACGTTGATGATGCGTTGGAGGAAGGTGACTTCCCTTCGCCGACAGATTCACGAGAACGGGAGGGGGCTACTTCTGCTTGTCCCGAGTATGGGAATAATTATTTTGCTGTTTGTGATTATGAAACTTTACAGAAAATAGGGAATAGCCTGCCACTTAGTGGAAATTACATCTTAATTAACGATATTGATGCCACACCCAGTTGTGGTCCAGGAGGGTGCCAAGCCCCATCTGGGGCGGGGTTCAGGCCCATCCAAAATTTTTCCGGTTCATTTTCTTCTCGCACACGGCCCGAAGGTGAACCGGAGGTCTATACGATTGATAACCTCTATATCAATGCCCCTGCAGCGGAGGGGGGGGTTGGTCTTTTTGGTAGCATCATTGGTGATGCTTCTATCAGAGGGATAAAATTAGAGAATGCCATGATAACAGGGAAAAATGATGTGGGTGCTTTAGTCGGTAGGGGGCAAGGTGGCAGTAGTTATATTGGGAACATTTGGTTAGAGAGGGTTTCCGTTCAGGGTGAGGATAATGTTGGCGGTCTAGTCGGAAATAGCGTGCCTAGGCGGCTGATTGATGTCCAAGTAGTTCGTAGTTCTGTTCGTGGGAAAAATAACGTGGGGGGCATGATCGGCCGTCTAGAAGGCGGGAGTGAAGCGCGTAATCTTGATGGAGACAATGGAGACAAGAGTGGTGCTCAGGGAAACCATACATATTCGGAAGCAACAGTTTTTGGTGAGAACAATGTGGGTGGCTTAGTTGGGTATTTTCGTATTGATGATGGTGCGAGAGTGAATTATTGGTATTCAGTTGGTGATGTGTTTGGAAAGACAAGCAATGTGGGGGGGCTCGTAGGGAAGCTTGAGGGGGGAGGAAATGCTGCAGGTGCTATCCAAAAAAGCTATGCTTCTGGGAGTGTCCATGGTTTTGCAGAAAATCGCTATTCTCCTTCAAGTGTTGGTGGTCTGATTGGTTATATAAAGGGAGCTCAGCTTGCTCAGGTGCGTGCATCCGGTAGTGTTTATGGAAGGAGTGAAGTGGGTGGTTTGGCTGGTAAGATCAGTCATGGAGGAAATATAATAGACAGTTATTCTTCTGGGCGAGAGGTCTTTTCCTCTGGGGGTGGCAATGTAGGTGGCTTTGTTGGTCTTGTTGAGGGTAATGCCGGCATCGGTAAAAGCTATACATCTGCATCCTTGGTCAAGGGGACGGGGAATAATGTGGGTGGCTTTGTTGGCAAAATGGAAGAGACTGCGACCTTGCGTAAAGTTTATACTGCGTCTCCAGTTGAAGGTGATGGAGAGTATGTGGGTGCTCTCGTTGGACATTGTGAAGCTTCTGCTAACAATGAGAGTCGCTTTGGAGCCCCTCTCTATTATCGAACTCAGGCGACTGGTGCCATTTCTGTATTTGGTGGTGGTGATAGCCAGGCTGAAAATAGTTGCCATAAACATAAACTTATAAATTCTAATGTTTTTGTTGGGAAAAGGGTTGGTTATCTAAGAGATGAGTTAGCAGAGCAGAATGGCCGTGGTAAATATGCTTTGAGTTGGATTTCGGGAGAGGAGGGGTGGGGGTCTCTTGGTAGTCGAGGAAAATACCCTTGCCTCCGTGCTTTGCCAAACAGCAAGGAGAATGCTGCCGGTGATAGTGGAGGGGTTAGCTGTTCTGCGGAATCACGATCTACACAAGAGCCTCCTGGCACTGTCTATGGTCTATCTGTCGCTCATGGTCGTGTAGTGGGAGATGGTGAGTATGAGATTAGCTGGCAGCGGGAAGATAGCCATGGAATTGTTTATAAACTAGAAGAACGGATGCGGCAAGGTGCCGACAATTGGGGGAGTTGGTCCGTTGTAGAAGCGGAAGGCATATCCAGTGTTACCCATTATGATTTTACTAGGAAGGATTTTGGACGCTACCAGTATCGTGTATCGGCTTGTTTCGGTTTGGGTGGAGGCAATGCTGAGATTTGTTCTTCTCAAACATCAGAAAGAGTGAGCCTATCTGTATCTACTTTACAGGCTCCTCGCATAGTGATTGAGGATGAGGGAGAAGGTAATGGGGTATCCCATGATGGTGTTTTTAAAGTCAAGTGGCCTGTTGTTTTGGGAGCTACTTTGTATCAATATAGAAAGGGTAAGAAAAGAAGCCAAGACTCTGGTTCTGTCTCATGGTCTTCTGTTACGAACGTCGCGGAAGAAAGTCTGAATGAAGATGATTATTTTCTGTTTTTCCAAAATGAGAGAGGTCACGCGACTTATGTATATCAAGTCCGAGCATGTAACGCCAGTGTTCCTTGTGAAGATGGTGTATGGTCTAATGAGGTGGCTGTTTCTGTCCATCTTGCTTCTCCCAATAGAGTAGAGAATAGTTGTATTGGTGTTCCCAGTAGTCTCTCTAATGAATGTTTTGCTGGTTCTTCTACTTTGACTTGGGAGCATTTAGACTATTCATACAAGGGTGAAATATATTATGAAGTGCAAGAGGTCAGAATGGGAGATGGAGTATCTAGTACGCTAGAGCCGAATGCAGTTCAGTTAGGTTCAACTGGATATGGCGTGAAGGAGCTAACACTCTCCGGTCTTTCTCAAGGTGACTCCTTTTATCAAGTTCGTGCTTGTACCGAAGGTGGATATTGTGGCTTATGGACTTCCGAAGCTCATGAAGTAACGATTCCTCGTATAGTGCAACCGGCTAGTTTTTCTCTTTCTGACGTGGGTAATAGTGTCATTTACAAGGGTGGCGGTAGCCTTAGCTACGCGAGCTATGTATATGAGTGGGATTCTGTTTTAGCGGCCACTAGTTATGAAATTCAGGAGTATAAGAGTGGAACGTGGAGTAGCATGAGTGGCTCGTCTTATGCAAGCGTTTGTTCTGATAATGAGCATAAGTGTGATTTTAACAAGAACGATGTGGGCGAATATAAGTACAAGGTACGGGCTTGCAACGGAAGTAATTGTAGTGATTGGGTTGAATCTCAGCAATCAGTTTTGGTAAAAGAATTACCAAAAGTGTTTGGAGTTAGTGGGACACCCACAGCTACGCTGAATCGTTATACGTTGAGTTGGTTTGCCGTATCAGAATCGAGTTTATCTGTTTCCCCTTCTTATAGAATTTGGGAAAAAGTTAGAGGGGGGGCTTGGGAACTCTTGGTTTATAGAGTAGAGTATCCGAGCCAATTGAGAGCCGAGAACCCTAAATTTCGTTTTAGCGGTAAGCCCGTTGGGACTTATTCTTATCGTATTGCTGCTTGTATTTCTGTTGCTGATGCTGATACGGGGGTTGAGAGGGATATATGTGGTCCCCAAGGGGAAATGGCTGGTCAAGTTGAGGTGAAAAAAATCCCGAGTGTTGCTATTATGCCAACTGTTGATGAAGAAAATAATACATCGGAGGATGGTGTCTATACACTCTCGTGGACGGAGGTGACGCCTGTCGCCAATGTTGCCAATCAAGAATATGATTACAAATTACAAGAAAGTCTTAACGATGGAAACACATGGGATGATGTTTATAATGGTTCGAGTGCAAGTTGGATGACTCCAGAAACTAGGATGCGTTCTGGAGCGAGTAATAGGGCGATAAAATATCGTGTTTTAGCTTGTACTCAAGGCAGATGTCAAAATGAAGCGGATAGTGATATAAAATCTTTAACGGTGACAGTGAAGGCTTTATCTATTCCAAGATTGTCTCTTCAGGAGAAAACTAGTCTACCCTATTTTTCAGTTTCACTTGTTGCTGATGTGGCGGGAGCTCGCAAATATGAGCTTTATAAAGTACACAGTCTTGGGGTTGAAGAGCTTATCCTTGTAAAAGCGAGAAGGTCAGAAGGACGAATTACTTGGATACTACCGAAAAAAGATTTTTCTTCTCAGTTCGATTTACGAGTGAAAGCTTGCCTGTATGAGTCTTGTGGTGAAGGCTTGTATTCTGCTGGAAATTTGCGTGTAGAACTGACCATGGGTGTGCCTCAATCTTTGCAAGCTCTTCTGAATAGTAATTGGAACCATGCTATAGTCAAATGGGAGGCCCCTCTCCAAAATAGAGAATTGGTTAGCTATTATAAATTCGCGGAAATTTTACCGGCACCCCTAGCTTCTAGTACAGCTTCTGTTTATACCCGCGGTGTTTACAGTGGTAGTTGGGAAAAAAGGTCCGTAAGTTTCGAAAGCCTAGGAACAGGGACTTATACTTACTCTGTGGAGGCCTGTGATCGCTTGGGTCGGTGTGGGTCTGTGAAAAGCGAGAGTCTTACGGTTGCATCTTCTGCTGTGGCGGTACACACACCTGAAAATTTGCGTATAGTTGACGGAGAGAACCCCTCTTACGATACATCTCATATTTTAGAGTGGGATGCTGTGACTGGAGCTTTGAGTTATCGTGTGGCCGTTCGTTCGGGTAATCTGAAGGGAGCGGGTAGTCTTTCCTCTTGGAGAGACTCAGGAGGAGTTCGTACAAATCAAAAAACATTCACCATAAGCCTTGATGCTGATGCTAAGAAATTTGGTAAATATTACGAATATCGAGTGAGAACTTGTACTGTTGTCGATTGCAGTAATTTGGATAGTCAAGAGAGAGATTTTAGTAGAGAGTTGGGTGTTCGAGTCTATAGTTTGGATGTGTTTGATTTGGAAAGTGATGAGAACCCGTCTCCTGATGGAAGTTATTCATTGAGTTGGGGTTTCATGCCTTGGGTGTCTGAATATGTGGTAGAAGAAACTAGAGGTAATAGCTCTTCTGAGCATACAATTGTCAATGCGTCTGGACAAAATAAAAGAGAAATAGTTTTTGTTAGATCTGATCAACCTAGGGGTAGATTTAGTTATAAGATTAAAGCGTGTGTTGTCACTCAGACCCATGGGGGGAACGGAGGGGAAAAAAGTTGTGGTGAGTACTCAGCTAGAGCAGTAGCTGTCGATGTACAGGTGTGTGAAGCGGTTTCGAATAGACGGTGGGATGGTACAATTCATACAGCTTCTTGTTCAGCTAATGTTCCAAGGCTTACTATGGGACAGAGTGAAAGACTTTTGAACGTGGCAACTGGATTTGAGGGTGCCATTGTTGCAACTTGTGGCCCTACGGGTGTGGTCTTTTCTCAATCAATTTGCCAAGAATTAGGATCTGGGACTGATAATTCTCCTTTTGTCATTCGTGGCTATGAGCAGTTAAAAGAAATTAGTCGTAGAGTATTGAATCAATCAGATCGTGATGATGGTTATCATCGCAAAAGATTTCGCTTAGGGAATGAGATTGATGCCCGTGCAAGTTGGGGAGAAGGCACTTCTGGGTGTGTACCCTACGATGGTCGTAATTTTGAAGAGGCTACTTGTGAGGGCTTTACCCCAATAGGGAATTGTGGTGCGGATCATATATGTACTACTGCAATAAAAGATCAAAACGGTAAACCTTATAGTGGAGATAATAGAAGTTTTCGTGGGGTTTTTGATGGAGGTGGTTATGCAATCAAAAATTTATACATGAAACGTTCCACTGGGGGAGTGGCCGCGTTCATAGGTCTTCTTGGGTCAGGTGGTGTTGTTAAAAATTTAGGTGTAACAACTATAGCCGCAAAATATAATGGTAGCCATTCGTATACTTATGCTGCGGGTCTGATCGGTGTAAATAGAGGTATTGTTGTAAATAGTTATGCCTCTGGTTACGTAGAATCGTTAAGCACTGTGTCTAAAGCTTATGTCGGTGGATTATTGGCTTGGAATGATGATGCGAGTGCGAAGGTGTTGAATAGTTATGCAAAGATTGTAGTCAAGGGCTTTGCTCCGGAATTTGTTTATGCAGGGGGGATTGTAGGATTTAATAATCACGAAGGCTCATTAAAGGATGTCTATTCTTCTGGAAATGTGGAGATATCAGGTGAAAATATCGTTGCTGGTGGTTTGGTGGGCTACTTGAATAGGAATGGTCAAATTGAGAACAGTTATAGCTTGAGCAGAGTCGTTGTTCGTGGAACTGCCGTGAATCGTAATATTGGTTCTATTGTGGGAAATAATTCTGCTGGTGGGGTAGTTCTTGGAAGGAATTATTATACGGACGGTGAGAAAGATCCTGTGGGCTTCGGAATTGTGTGTAAAGTTGGAGCCTGTTTTTATGGAACGCAAGTTGCACTAAAGGGAATGACTATTTCAGATTTCTCTTGGGGGAGTCAACGTTGGTCTGTTGGAACTTCTACACAACTTCCTGCCCTTAAGTATGTTCAAAAGAGTCATGATTTATCTGGTCAAAATTGGTGTAAGGAAGTCGAAGGGGCTGAATCTACCCTACCTACTTGTGGTGATTTGCTCCCAGGGCAGAGAGCAGAGTAAAAATAAACTCTTTGTTTTGCTTTTATTTTCCCTTAGAGGTGAGAGAAACTATTTTCTCTTTAGTTTTTGATTAGCCTATAATTTCTCTTATTTTTTTAGACTGTTGTGACGAATGCACAGAAAGGCGGAAGTAATGATGCCGTAAGACGTCGATTTGAGGTGTCTTAAACAGGCAATTTTCAGGACTGTAAATTGTTTTGTGTAAGTGTGTGGGAGTGGTACCTCAAGGGTGAGTGCGAGTAGAGTTTGCTTTTTGGGAAGAGATAAAGTAAAGGATAATAGAGGCGTACAAAAAAAATGCTTTCCAATTTACGCCTAGACTAGACTAATATACAGTCTTATGGATACGAACTTAATGGATACGAAAATAGCAACAGAGAAAAAACAGGGTGTATATGTTGCCCTACCTAGGGGTGGTTATCTTGTAGAAACTTCTGTTGGCTATCTTCAAGTGGGTTCGCCTCCAGAAACGGTTAAGGATACTATGCGTTTAGAGCGTAGCACTCCACAAATATTTATATTACCGAATTTATTTTTTCATGTACACAAGGGTATATCTGTAGCCGAGCTAGAATTTCCTATATATTACAATCATTTCCTTAGGCAAAAGAAAACGTATATTGTTTGCACACGACAACAAAAGCAGCAGTTGACGGTTGTTTTGGAAGAGTCCATTTTTGGCCCAAAACAAGTAGATTTACGATCTGAGTATATTCGTGCAGAGGAGACCTTTGGCTATCCGAATATGGAGGCTGAAATGAAGTACTTCCGGGGAGACCGTCAACTGGAAGATTTAATTCAGTTTGTCGTGTATAAAGATGATACTGTACGCTTTAATAATGTAGTTTTGACCAAAAAAAAAGATGGTGATTTCCATGTTAAAGATAGTGACTGGGGGTTTGAAGTGGAGGTACCCGGCGAGGTTGGTTTTAATATTATTTATGATACGGGGAATATTCCGAACAAAATTTTCCAACCGCCTTTATTCGGTATAACTTGTCTTGGGCCTAGCCATGGTTTTGATGTGGAAGACAATACGAGTGGTTTTTTACTTTGGATACAAAAAAAAGGAGTGATGGTTGATCCTCCTGTCAACTCTACCGAATGGTTGCGAGAGTCGGGTATTAACCCTAAGCTAATCAATACAGTCATCTTAACCCATACGCATGCAGATCATGATGCAGGAACGTTTCAAAAGATTCTTGAGGAGGATCGTATTACGATCTATTCTACAGAAACAGTGATGTATTCCTTTATAGAAAAATATCATGCACTAACGCAAATTCCAATCAAAGAACTTTTTTCTTTGTTTGAGTTTGTACCCGTTATAATTGGTCGTTCATACCTTGTGAATGGATCTGAGTTTCATTTTAGCTATGCGTTGCATTCTATTCCTAGTCTCAGTTTTGAATTTTCCTTTCAAGATCAATCTTTTTATTATTCTTCAGATCATCTCAATGATCCGGAGAAATATAAAGAGATGTATGAGAAAGGAGTCTTTCCAGAGAGTCGTTATAAAGATTTGCTAGATTTCCCTTGGCATCATAATATTATTTACCATGAAGCTGGCATCCCTCCCTTACATACACGTGTAGAATATTTGCAAACTTTACCTGAAGATATTCAGAAAAAGATCACTATATATCATATTTCTCGTCGTGACATGCCTAAAAAGACTCATCTGACTTTAGCTAAATTTGGTATTGAAAATACTTATTATCCACCCATAATGCCTCAAAAACATGAAAAAGCCTTAGAAATATTGGATGTACTGAGCAACATTGATATTTTTCGAGGCTTTCCCATTGCCAAATCAAAAGAATTTTTGAGTGTAGTGGAGAGAGAATTCTTTTCTAAAGGCACTGTTATTATTGAGAAAGACACACCGGGAGATAAATTTTTTATTGTTATGGTTGGAAGTGTAGTTGTAGAAAAGATGGCAGTGCGAGGGGAGGAGATATCTGAAGAAAATACAGGGATCAAACAATACGGTTCCTATGAGTACTTTGGAGAGGCTTCTCTCATTACAGGTGAGTTACGTAGGGCTCGAGTTCTTGCTCAAACAGATGTAGTTGCTCTCACTATGAGAAGGACTCATTTTTTGAACTTCATTAAGGGAACAGATGTGGCTAGAAAATTTGCCTATCTTATGGATGTACGTGAGACGGGCACTTGGAGTGTCTTTTCACATTCGCGATTTTTTAGGGCGATGACCTCTGCTCAGAAAACACAACTAGAATTGATCATGAAGTTAGAAAAATTTTCGGAAGGGCATGTCTTTATTGAAAAGGATAAAATTTTTCATATGGGATATATTATTAAATCGGGTTTGATCGACGTTCTTGATGAAAATGATGATGTAGTAGAAAATCTTTCGAGAGGAGACTTTTTTGGTGAAATATTTATGCTACAAAAGGAAAAACCATCATCTTTTACTTTTTCCTCTATGACAAAGGCAGAAGTCTATTGTATTGAACGTAAAGATCTTGTGGAATATATTGGAAATAACCCAGGCGTATATATGCGCCTTAATCACGTTTACGGTGATTAAATTATTTGAGTATTTTTTCGCTTTTTATATTCTATTCAAAGGATCATCTATATTCTATATACGCATGGGTTGGTACCGTTTTTTATGTTAGAAATTTGGTATCGTTTTTTAGCTTTATTTAAGGACGATATGGTGGCTTTAGTACCGAACTCTAGTGTGCCTCTTTCTAAAGAGACATTTATGCGAATCGCTGTGTACGGTGCTTTTTTAATATTTATTTTACGCATGTTTTTATCAATCTCTGTTCCCTCTAAACGTCTTCTGAATCCGTTTCGCAATGAATATGAAGGTAAGCCATATTTAGAAAATAGTCGAGATAAAACACGGCGAAGAAATCCTAAACAATCACCTCTAGAAGAAGAAGCCCATCGAAAAAATCAAATCATCTAGACATTTGATTTAGAATTACAATCCTAGCTTCAATATTTCGTTATAACTGTCTATACGCCGATCACGGAAAAAAGGCCATTCTTGCCTCGTCTTTTCGATCAAGTCTAGATCGAAAGAGCAAGTAATATTTTTTTCTTCGTTTCTACCCGCTTTTTCTAAAATAGAACCCATAGGGTCGCAAACAAAGCTTTGCCCCCAAAAGCGAATATTCTTTTCGTTTCCTATTCTATTAATGCTACAAACATAGATACCATTTGTAGTGGCATGACTACGTTGTGTCAATTCCCAAGCGTGATGTTGCTTTTCTCCTTCTTTTCCGTCATCAGTATTTTGCCAACCAATAGCTGTAGGGCAAAATAAAATATCAGCTCCTTTTAACGCAGTGATGCGTGCTGCTTCGGGAAACCATTGATCCCAACAAATTAAAACACCTATGCGAGCATAACGTGTCTGCCAGCACTGATAGCCTATATCCCCAGGCGTAAAGTAAAATTTTTCATAATAAAAGGGATCATTGGGTATATGCATTTTACGATAGATGCCAAGTAGACTACCATCTGCATCAATTATAGCTGCTGTATTGTGATAAATACCAGCCATGCGCCGTTCAAAGATGGATGCAATGACAACCACTTGAAGTTTATTCGCTAGAGTAGAAATAGCTTCTGTTGTTGGACCAGGAATAGGCTCAGCTAACATAAAATGGCTAGTCTTCTCTTCTTGGCAAAAATACAGTGTTGCAAAGAGTTCTTGTGTACAAATAATCTGTGCGCCTCTCTCCGCACAACTTATGATATTTTCAAGTGTCTTTTTACGATTTTTTTTTATATCTGAACTGACTTGTGATTGTATGAGACCAACAGTAACCCAATTTTTTTCTATAGGCATATCTGTCAAAATCAAACAAATAGCTAGTCGTCGTCCGTAGTATTTGGTAATTCTTTTTTTGTGTGGAAGGAGCCCATCTTTTGTATATTTTTGGCTTTTTTAATTACAGAGCCATTTCCGGAAACTAACCGACTGTAGGCTGTGTCATAGCTATTTTTTGCCTGATCTAAACGGCCTCCCACTGACTGTAAATCTTCGGAAAAATTAGCAATTTTCTCTAACAAGGCACTCACTTCTTGCACAACTTTCTCAAGATTTCGTTCCCTCTTTTCCGTACTCCAAACATAGTGCATACACTTAAGGGCTACCATAAGAGTAGATGGGGCTACAAGAATAATGTTACGTGAAAAAGCTTCTTCTTGTAGTTGTGGTTCAATCCGAAAGGCTTCGACTAGGGCACCTTCGATGGGAACAAAAAGTAATGTACACTCTATGTTACGAAGTCCCGGTAATTTAGTATACTTACCACTCAAAATTTTAATTTGGTTTTTGAGAGCATCCGCATGTTTTTTTAAACAAATTTGCTGTTCATCCGGATCATTTTGATTGATACTTTCTTTATAGTGCAGGAGTGTAAGTTTAGAGTCGATAATAATGTCTCGATCTCGTGGTAGGCGTACAATGGCATCGGGCCGGAGTGAGTTGTTTTCGTTATCTGTAAAATGATTTTGTAATTCATATTCTCTATTTTTCTCTAGACCGCTTTCCTCTAGAATTTTTTCTAAAACCATCTCCCCCCATGCACCACGACTTTGAGAGTCTCCTTTTAGTGCTGTGGTCAGCTGTTTGGCATCGCTACTCAGTTGTTGGTTGAGATTTTGTATTTCACTAATCTTTGTAATGAGAGAGGCATTATCAGCTATATTTCTCTCATGTACACTTTCAATTCTTTTTTGAAAGGTATTGATTTGTTCACGAAGTGGATTGAGTAGTGCATGACTTGTTTCTGCAATTTTTTTCCCTTTTTCTTGAAAAATACGATCTGCTAAAACAGTAAATTCATTTGTGACTTCTTTCTTAAATTCCTGGCTTGCCTTTACTTCTCGTTCATAACTTTGTAGACTTCCTTGTAGTAACGCCTTCTCTTCTCTTAGATGATAGATATTCCCCTGTTGTTTCCAGCAAAGCAAGCCCATGAGAAGGTTTGTCACAATCAGCAAGATTATAATAGCAGCTTGGGATTCCAATGGCTTTTATTAAGATCTACTTAGAAATGGAGAAGCCGCTTTTCAATTGGCTATGAGTGAGGTGTCTTCTGGTCTGAAGACGGAATAACATGGACACACTTTCTCTGGCGGTTGATATGACCAAATTGAACGATGCCATCACTTGTAGCAAACAGAGTGTAATCTCTTCCTAAGCCGACATTTTTCCCCGGGTGATATTGTGTTCCACGTTGGCGAATGATAATACCTCCTGAGCGGATGGCTTGGTTTCCGTAGACTTTTACACCAAGTCTTTGGGATTGGGAATCCCGACCATTTTTTGTGGAACCACCACCTTTTTTATGTGCCATGTATAATCTCCTTTAACTCCAGTTGCTTAGGATATTGAGTTGATAGGACTTCTAAACCTAAAACCACAGATTCAAAAAGCAACTGACTTCCTTCGGAGACATTATCTTGTCTCATAGTGATAGTGTAAAGTCCTTTCTCTGCTTTTATCTTGACTGGGATATGGAGGAGGGTCTTTAGACTGTGTCCAAGATTTTCTAATAAAATGGAGACAGCCGCACATAAGATATCTTGCCCTTTGGGTGCCAATTTTGCGTGCCCCCTAAGGGATAGGGCGGTTACGTATTGGTCGGAAATTCGTGTGATTTCAGCCGTGATCAAAGTGTATAGTTCTGTTTTCTTCCAAAACATTTATCTAAAATAAAACACAATCTACACCTCAACTGATAGTACTTGGAGTTTTTGGAGATTTTGACGGTGTCCCCAACGTCTACGATACCCCTTTCTCTTTTTGTATTTAAAACCTAAAACTTTAGGAGCTCTTGTGTCTTCCAGTACCTTAAACTTGACTTTAGCACCATCAATAGTTGGTTTGCCAATTTTTGTGGTGGTAGGTTCTTTTTCTTTCCCAACAAGTAACACCTCAGAGCAGGTAAATTCCTCACCAGCTTTATAACCCGTTTTTTCTGTTAAGAGTATCATATGCTTTTCCACCTTATGCTGGTGACCACCCAGTTTTACAAATGCATACATAATAAAAGTAAGAAAGAAAGAGCCAAGGTGAATCTTCGCGTGAATGTGTCAATAAATAAAGCCTTTTCATGTAGGAGATGGGCACACCAATGGTAAGTTGATAAAAAGTAAATAACTTGACAGTATGTCCACAAGAAAACGCCTTGTATTCATAGCTTGGATGCCTGAATATCTTTGTCCGTATTCATAATACTATAATTACAACATAGGGTGATGTCTCTGTGTGTTGTTTGAAGTAATATCGTAATCATAATAATATATAATATAATGGAAGTTTCAGAGGCAGAGGTCGAACAAAAAGGAAGTCGAGGGGCGTCTTTACGGAAGCGTGTCGATGTACAAATTAACGAGGAGAGTATATTTAAAGAACTGGCCGATGTCCAGATGAATCGCATACTCCTTCTAAAAGAACTGGCGGATCAGTTATCGTTATCTCCAGAAGTTGAAAAGAAAGAATTGTCTGATTTGCTATGTACTCACTTAGGAGAAGGAAATACATCCCTTGTTGCGCGTTATCTTTTGGGTTTTTTGGCTCTTCAGGATAAAGAAAACACAGATAGAGATTATTTTATTACATTACTGGATGATTTCTTTGCTCTATCAAAATGGCCCATTGTAGATCATATAGCTGACTTGATCCTTTCTTTTGAAGACACACATCGTACGGCGTTACGTTCAAAAATCGAGAGCGTTGGTCATCTCAAAGGGAAAAAAGAGACTCGTCCTTTTCTAGAAAAATTAGCTAAAATAGACCGTAAAAACCCGGGTGTAGCCAAGCAGTATGCGCTGAGTATTTTAGATGAAGATAAAGAGAAAGCGATGAACTATCTTAAACAAGCTGGTGAAACCTATGCTCGCTTGAAAGATTACAAAGGATTAGAAAGTATTTGGATGTTAGTTGTGCAACATGGTCATGAAGATTTAGCATTTTTTGAGCGTATTGAGCGTATACTTGTTGGAGATAGGCAAAGAGTCTGGATCGCGTCTCACTTTTCTTATTTAGTGGAACCCTTTCGAGTGGCCGAAAAATGGGATAATGTGATTCTGATTTTGAAAAAAATATTGCATTATGAGCAACATTCATCTCGTTCTCGTTCAGATTTAGTTCGTGCTTATCGTGCTAAATATGAAGGGCATTCTTTGCTTGGTGAGTTTTTAAAAATTTCAGGCTTAACCAATCATAAAAGGACTGTAGAGCCTTGTATTGCCAGTTTTGAGCGTAATATTGTTTTTGATGTGGGTAATTATGTCTACCATCGTACTCGTGGGGTAGGTAAAATTATTGAAATTGATAGTGAGCGTACTGTGATTGATTTTTCCAATAATCCCGGTCAGGTAATGTCTATTCAAATGGCCATACATAGTCTTCAGCCCCTACAAGCTGGGCATATTTGGGCGAAACATTATGAAGATAAGAAGGAAATAGAAGATATCTTTAAAGAAAGCATACCTCTTTTTTTGGAGTCTCTTCTTTCTTCTTTTGGGAATAGTATGACTATGGCAGAAATAAAGCATGAGTTGGTCGGTCGTCTTCTCAAGCCGGATGAATGGTCTAAATGGTGGACGAAAGTACGTGTTTATGTAAAAAAAGAACCCAACTTGGGATTCAACCCTCATAAGAAAGATGAATTAATCTTAAGAGAGGTTTCGATGAATTTGACAGAGGAGCTTTCTCTTCGCTTTCAGGGCGAGTCTGATTGGAATAAGAAGATCGAGATTGGTCTAACGACGTTAAAGGATACGGATACAGAGGGTGCAGCCCTTATAGCCATCCAGTTTTACAAAGAAAATGAGAAGAATAAAGATGTTCTTAAGTGCCTGCACAGTTATTTCTTTCTAGAATTGGCAAAAAAATCTTTAGGTGAAGAGATTGCTAAACGTATTTTAACAGAGGATGCCATCCAAAAGATTTTTTTTAATGCCACTCCTGAAGATATAGGAAGCTGGTCACAAAATACGCAGGCCTCAGATCTTAAGAGAGATATCGTTTCTGTTGTGCTGAGGGTGCGTAAGGATTACGCTCCTATATTAAAAGGCTTTTTGGTCGAAGTGCCTGTTCGCATACATCGTTTCATTATTGGTAAGCTGATTCACCTAAAACAAGAGGATATTCTAAAGGAATATTTGCAGGGAGTTTGTCGTAAGTACAGAGAGAATCCGGAGATATTTCTTTGGGTGGCTCGTTCCATTTTAGCTAAACAATGGAATGAATACGAGTGGGTGAATATTTCCCGTGAAGATATTATACTCCTTGTTTTTCGTCTTCTGAAACCCCTTGCTCAGGTGGAGAAAAAAGGAATACGTCTGAAAAATGCTGCTCTAGATGCGATATGTGGAACAAATAATATTACTGTGGATTCTTTAAAAAAGCATGATGTGATCCTTGAATTAGTACAAAACTCCCAGCCAGAGCTTTTACAGAGAATATATGCACTTTTTAGGGATGTTCCCTACATTCCAACGGCTCATAAAGAAAATATGTTTGTTTTTCTAAAAGAATTTCGCCCTGAGCTTTCTATTGTTAGTGGAGAAGAAGAGGAAGAAGAAAATATCCAAGATAGCGAGGATAACTTACTACCTTCTGATAATATTATTTTGACTTCGGCTCCTGCCCTTGATAAGAGGCGAGCTTATTTAGATAACTTAATACACATAGAGATGCCGGCCAACTCACGGGATATTGGTGAGGCCCAAGAAAGGGGAGATTTGCGAGAAAATGCAGAATATAGTGTTGCAATGGAAAGGCAATCACAACTTCAAGCCGAAATTACTACGGTTAGCAAAGAGTTACAGAAAGTACGCGTGATACGATCGTCTGATGTTCGTGTGGACCTTGTGAGTGTTGGTGTAAAGGTAACTGTGAGTGTAAGTGATACAAAAAAAAACAGAGAGTACACTATACTTGGTCCATGGGATGCTGATGCCGAGAAAAATATTATATTTTATGGATCCCCTCTAGCTAAAGTTTTTCTTGGTAAGAAAGTAGGCCAAAAGGCAGTTCTAGCTGAAAACCAATCTTATGTGATTCGTGAAATAAAATCTGCATTAAATGTAAAATAGTCTTTTTTCTTGACTGTTTAGGGTTCGTTTCTTCTTTGTATTACATAAGCCATGCCAACCTTAAAAACAAGTGGGAATATACAAGATTTTGTTCTTAATCGTGTACGCAAGGAGCGGGTAGAGCTTGTCATTTATCTTAGCAATGGGGTTCCACTTAAGGGGCGCATTACCAGTTTTGACAATTTTACCTTTATCGTGGAATATGATGATAAAAAGAGCTTAGTTTATAAACACGCCGTATCCACGATCGTTTTTCCCAAAAGTCTAAAATTAGATAGGATTCATTTAGAAGCTGAGGCAGAAGAAAATACAAATGAAGCTTCCCAGAATGTTGGGAAAGATGGTTCATAAAATAGAAAAGTTGCCTCTTTACAATGCGTCAACTTTTTCGGTTTTTCTTTGCTAGTGTTCTTTTTGGTAGTATAGTTACTTGGGTTTATTTTAGTTATGTAACGGCTTCTCAGCGTGAGGCCATTCTTATTGAGGATCGCTATGTTGGTATAGATAAAGATGATATTGTCTATCCATCAACTAGTCATTTTGTTTTTCGCCGCATTGTTCCCGGTCGCATTCGATTGCATCGTTTACATGTTTACCCACGTTTTTTACGAATTCATTTTAAAAAGGGACTTGAACAAGCTGAAGGTTTAGGCTTGGACAGTAGTTTTTATATTCAAGCTATTTTGCGTTTACATTACAAATTGAACCCAGAAAAACTTTTGTACCTTTTTCGAAAATTGGAAAAGCCAAATTGGAATATGTTGGAAAACTATTTATCTCAGAGTTTACAAAATTTTTTAGAAGAACGTGTTTCCGGTTTCTATAAAGCTGATTCTGGTTTATCTGAATTAAAACTAAAAATGAAACTTTATTTTGAAGAGAAAGCACGGGATGAGTTGAATCAAGCCTTTCAGAGAGAGGGTGTAGAATTCTATTCTTTGACTGTAAAACATATTTATGTACCAGATAGAAAGCGTTATGAAGCTATTTTATCATCGGATCGCCAAATTATAAATCAAAAACTAAATCGTATAAGAATCATTAGCAAGGCCCGTGCTGAGAAAGATGCCGCTACAATTCATGATGAGGCCTACTTTGTACGCTTGGAAAAGATCGGAAAACTTCTGAATACTTATCCTCATCTTCAGAATTATATAGCGATAGATAGGCTAGCTCCCAATGTAGAAGTTATGGTCGTTCCTCATGATAGGTGGTTTTCAAATTCCTTTCGTGCATCCCCCATCCCTAAAAAATCATATGGTGGTCATGGAAATAAAGATGATAGGGATAAAAAAAGTAAAAAAATGAATATAATGGATTTTATACCTTTTTCTTCTGGGTATTCTTCTGAGAAAACTGAGAAAAGTTTCCGCTCTTCAGGGAAAACTTCCCGTGAAGTAGATACCACTATGGATGGTACTGGTCCGTTTTCTGATCTCACACCACCCTAAAGGAATATTGATAAAATAATAGCTTTGCATAAAATATCATTTTATACTTCTTTTTGAATGACAAAAAACTTGCAAGATTTTCATAAAAAAATACCTTCAACACCACCACTCCCGATTGTGGTGATTTTAGCTGGTGGCAAAGGTGAGCGGTTTTGGCCACGCTCGCGGAAAAAACGACCGAAACAGCTTCAAAGTATTTATTCCCAAAAAACTCTTTTAGAAGAGACTATAGAAAGAGCCCATCTTTTGACAACTTCAGATCGTATCTTTATTGGATGTAATCCCTTTTTTCGAGATGCTATTTGTGAAGTTCACCCTAATCTTTCCGAGAGTGGATTTATTATTGAACCAGAAGGGCGTAACACTGCCCCTATGATTGCCCTTGCATCCGTAGTGCTAAATGAAAAATTTCCAGAAGGTGAAAATATACAGATCATTTTACCGGCAGATCATTATATTTCACCATCTGAGCAGTTTGTAGAAACAATGCAGAAAGCTATGGAAGCCGCTCGTAAAAATTTTCTAGTTAGCTTGGGTATCACCCCGAAAAGGCCAGATACTCAGTATGGGTATATTCATAGTGGAGAGGATATACAAAATTGTTCGGGAGTTCAGAAAATACTTTCGTTTAAAGAAAAACCAGATATCTCTACAGCAAAAGAATATTTTTCATCAGGAAATTATTTTTGGAATGCCGGTATTTTTGTTTGGTCTTCTAAGACAATATTAAAAGAGTTTTATGCACATGCTTCCGAAATGATAGAACCTCTACTTTCTGTTTATAAAGAACAGGGGCAAGGGGATGAGCTTGCTCGTGTTTTCTCTAATATTCCAGCCATCCCTTTTGATATTGCCATCATGGAAAAATCCAGACGAACGGCGGTAGTGCCGGCCTATTTCCGCTGGGATGATTTGGGTTCATGGACTTCTTTGGAAAGGATACTAGAAAAAGACATTCAGGGAAATGTTCTTTTTTCGCGTCAAAATACCCACTTATTAGGAATAGATAGTCAAAATAACATCATTGCCACTGACCAAGGTCTAGTGGCTTTATTAGGGGTAGAGGACATTGTTCTTGTTCAAGAGGAGGATATATTGTTTGTTGCCAGGCGAGATTCTATAGATCGAATTAAAGAGCTTTTGGTGAGTATACGTGAAAATACCTCTTTACAAAAATACCTCGACTAGATCTCTATCTCAATTGTCCGTTTTGTTGTATGCGGACCTAGGTAAATATAGGGAAACGAATGCCGTCCGGTAGAAAAAGAAAACGTAGAAAAATTCGCACTCATAAGCGTAAGAAGAAACGCAAATCTAATCGACATAAAAAGAAGCTGAGTTAGATAGAGTTCTGCATTGCCTCCTCTTTCTCTTGTGGAGTTTTACTGTACTGTTATTGTAGCTATTTTTTGATTGCTCTGGCCATTGTGGTGTAGTTTTTGTAAGGTATTTGTGCTTTATCTGTTTTTGATAAAATAACGGTGTGTTGTTATTTGTATCTTCTGGTGCAGTCTTTTATGGGAAACACTAAAAGCGATTATTTTGCCCAACAACTATTGCGAACAGCTAAAAAAGCAAATCAGGGATTTGCTCCTGATTCTCCCGCAAATCTTTATAAAGTGGGTAAGCAAACTGCTTTGACCATTTCTTGTGGAGTATTTTCTAGCCCATTTGGATTCTTTTTTATAGGGACTAGCGAAAAAAAAATTTGTGCCTTATTTTTTTTAGGAGTCATTTGTTTCCCTTTCCCAGAAAATATTCAAGTACAGAATGAAATGAATAATGTAAGCATTCCTCAATTTGACTATGAGGAGCTGATAGCCTCTTTCTTAAAAGAGATTCAAAGACTTTGGCCGTGTTCCTATACTTATCTTTTGCAAGAAGAAACGGAAGCTATTGCCACAGAGATCTTTGGAAAGCAAACATCCAATCGAAAAATGAATGTCTTGCTTTGTGGTACTTCTTTCCAATTTACGGTATGGAGTGCATTATCTCGCTTAGAACAGGGGGCTGTAATTAGTTACTCTGCTCTAGCTAGGTATATTGGTTTTCCATTGGCCGTGCGTGCGGTAGCTAGTGCTGTGGCTAGCAACCCAGTTAGTTACATAATACCTTGTCATCGAGTGATTACAAAAAAAGGAGAAATTCATGCTTACCGTTGGGGAAAAGAACGTAAGAAAAATATGCTTTTATGGGAGAAAAGTATATATCGCTCAAAAAGTGAAGTGAAATAATCCTTTTTTAGCTGACTAAAATAATGAAAAAGTTATATAAGCAATAGGAGGGTAATCAGCTTCTTTGGATATGAATTTTGTAAGTAAACTCTTAAAGAAAATAAAAATCTTTTTCCGGCATATTGAAACACAACAAAACCTTCTAGCGGAAGAATTGCAGCGTTGGCCCGAATTTAAAGAGACAAACAATCTCATTCCTTTTGGGTTTCGAGTTTATTCACAAAATGATGAAGATGGTATTTTACAAGAAATTTTTCAACGCGTGGGTATAAAGCATAAGGTCTTTGTGGAATTTGGTGTAGGAGATGGATTGGAGAACAATACTTTATATCTATTGTTACAGGGTTGGAAAGGTTTATGGATTGAAGGGGATAGTCGCAATTATAAAAAAATCATGCGTGGTTTTGCGGATATTCTAAAAACTCAAAAATTATGTTTAGTAAAGTCATTTATTACTCGTGAGAATATCGATAAAATTATATATGAGAATATAGAAGGAAAAGAAATTGATTTGCTTTCTGTAGATATTGATGGGAATGATTATCATATTTTTAAAATGATTCAATCTATAGAAGCACGTGTCGTCATAGTGGAATATAATGCAAAATTTCCACCTCCCGTGCGTTTTTGTATGGCTTATAATTCTAAACACCATTGGCAAGATGATGATTACTTTGGGTCTTCTTTAAAATTTTGGGAAGTGGAGATGGCGAAAAAAAAATATAATTTAGTGGCTTGTAGTTTGAGTGGTTGTAATGCTTTTTTTGTGCGTAGAGATCTCCTAAAGGATAATTTTCTTTTGCCTTATACCTCTGAAAAACATTATCAACCTCCACGTTATTCTCTTAGTTTTTCAAATTTGTGCCCTCATTCTTATGAAAGTATAGTGAAAATTTTTAAAACATTTGATTCCAAAGATTAAAATACATTTAGAATTTTTTGTATAGGGACTAGCAAAAAAAATTTGTGCCTTATTTTTTTTAGGGGTCACTTGTTTCTCTTTCCCAGAAAATATTCAAGTACAGAATGAAGTGAATAATGTAAGCATTCCTCGATTTGACTATGAGGAGCTGATAGCCTCTTTCTTAAAAGAGATCCAAAGACTTTGGCCGTCTTCCTATACTTATCTTTTGCAAGAAGAAACGGAAGCCATTACGATAGAGATCTTTGGAAAGTAAACATCCAATCACAAAATGAATATCTTACTTTGTGGTACTTCTTTCCAATTTACGGTATGGAGTGCATTATCTCACTTAGAACAGGGGTCAGTAATTCGTTACTCTGCTCTCTATCTAGGTATATTGCTATCCCATTGGCTATCATCAATTGGCCGTGCGTACGCTAGTTAGTCAGCCTTGAAAAACCAGAATACTATGGATATTTCGCATTTATAAGCTATTCTGAAGTAAAAAGTAGTACCCATAATCGCAAGGTTTTGCGAAAAGGTGTTCAAAAGCTTGTGTTTTTCAAGCATTATTTTTCAGAGCTTCCCTATGCTAGCTCAAAAAAAAATGATTATCAAAGAGACTTATTTACGACAAATTTAGAATGTATACTCAATCATAATGAGCCCTTATTTCGTTTAGCTCAGAAAATAGATTGGAAAAAGTTTGATACTGAATTTGGTAAACTCTATTGTCCTGACAACGGCCGCCCAGCCAAGTCAACCCGCTTGATGGTAGGACTGCATTACTTAAAAGCCACATTTAATGAAAGTGATGAAACTGTTTTAGATAAATGGGTTCAAAATGTCTATTGGCAATACTTTTGCGGATACCAAGAATTCCAGCAGAAAGCTCCTTGTGATCACAGCACATTAAGCAGATGGCGTAAGCGTATAAAATCTAAAGGGAGGAATAGAAAAGCTTTTGGAAGAAACAATTCGTTGTGCTCTTTCTAATAAATTACTGCGTAGACATCATGTCCAAAAAGTAAATGTAGATACAACAGTTCAGGAAAAGGCCATTACATATCCAACAGATGGTAAACTATATTTTAAAGCTTTACGATATTTGTCAGAACTGGCTAAGAGAAATAATATTCGTCTTCGCCAAAGTTATTCTCGTTTATCTAAAAAGTCATTATTAATGCAGAACCGATACTTTAGAGGACGTAAATACAGACTTGCAAGGCGTGAGCAAAAGAGCTTAAAAACCTATTTTGGCCGTGTTTTACGGGATGTAGAGCGTAAATTGCATTCTATGGATTTACATAAAAATTATGAATCTTCTTTGTGTCTTCTTCACTGTCTTTGCGATCAAAACAGGGATAGCAAAAATAAAGTTTATAGTTTACATGCGCCGGAAGTAGAATGCATCTCTAAAGGGAAAACGCATAAGAAGTATGAATTTGGATGTAAGGCGAGTTACGTGACAAGTAGTCAAGGTAACTTTGTTTTAGGCGCGATGGCAAAACACGGTAATCCTTTTGATGGGCATACATTACCATCGGCCATACGGATCGCCTATAGAACAGGTAGAAAGGTTTTTACCCAATTCATTAAGCGTAAAAGAAGTTTTTGTGGATAGAGGTTATAGAGGAGCGAAAGTTAAAGATGGGATAACAGTTCACATTGTTGGCGCGAAGAGGAAGAAAAAAATGAAACGTAGTTTACGCAAGTGGATGAAAAGAAGAGCAGCCATTGAACCCATCATTGGTCGCATGAAGAATGTATGATTGAGGTGTACGAAGAAATCACCTCTTAACGCAAGAAGGTGATAAGATGTATGCGGTTTTACTAGGTGCTGGCTTTAATATGAGAAAATTGCTAAAAGCTTTTTCTTGGCTTAAATTTATTCCGCAATATCTGACTGATTTTTCCTTAAAAAAGGAAGTATAGGTTATGGCATTTCCTTAATATAGTGCCTTTTTCAAGCTTAACTATATAGAGGCGGAATTATCTAGGCTTCGCAAAGAGTGTTCCGAACTTCGTCAAGAAAGGGATATCTTAAAAAAGTCGGTAGCCATTTTCATAAAACCACAGAAATGAAGTTTCAATTTATTAAGAAACATCGCTCCTCATTTCCCGTGCAGAAAATGTGCTCTTTATTAACGATTTCAAGGAGCGGTTTTAATGTTTGGGTAAAACATAAAACAAGTAAAAGGGCTTTCGAGACACAAAAACTTGAGAATATGATTAGAAATATTTTTCATAAGTTTAAGGGTATTTATGGCTCTCCAAGGATTACGTCAGAATTGCATGATCTGGGATGTAAGGTTTCAGAAAATAGAGTAGCTAAAGTTATGAGAAATATAGAACTTTCTGCCCAAATTAAGCCTAAATTCAAGGTTCTGACTACAAATTCAGCTCATGCTTACCCTATTTCTAAGAACTTACTAGGACAGGAATTTAATATCCTTGAACCTAATAAGGTCTGGGTTTCTGATATCACTTACATTAAATCAGCCGTAGGTTGGTTATATCTATGTGTGATACTTGATTTATGTAGCAGAAAAATAGTTGGTTGGGCTCTTGCAGATCACATGAGAACAGAAATGGTCCTAGAAACTTTGTCTAGAAGCTTTGGCCAGAGCCGTTGCTCAAAATAAGCCCTCAAAATAAGCCTAAAGAAGGGTTTGATTTTTCATTCTGACAGGGGAAGTCAGTACGCGAGTTATCAATTTAGGAGCAAGCTTGATAAATATGGATTTGTATCCAGTATGAGCCGCAAAGGTAACTGCTATGATAATGCTGTTGCGGAGTCTTTTTTTGGGAGTTTGAAAATAGAGGAGGTATATAAAAATACATATCTAAATATATTTGAAGTTAGGAGAAATATTTTTGAGTATATTCAGGTATTTTATAATAGGCCTAGATAGAAAACATTCATTTTTAGGATATAAGAGTCCTATCAAATTTGAGGAAGAATACTATGCTGCTTAATATGCTGCTTAATGAAAAAAAAGCTAAAAAGGACTGTACTAAATATTGGGGGAAGGCCTAGAATTATCTAGGCTTCGCAAAGAGTGTTCTGAACTTCGTCAAGAAAGGGATATCTTAAAAAAGTCAGTAGCCATTTTCATAAAACCACAGAAATGAAGTTTCAATTTATTGAAAAATATCGCTCCTCATTTCCCGTGCAGAAAATGTGCTCTTTATTCACTATTTCAAGGAGCGGTTTTAATGTTTGGATAAAACATAAAACAAGTAAAAGGGCTTTCGAGACACAAAAACTTGAAAATATGATTAAGGATATTTTTCATAAGTTTAAGGGTATTTATGGCTCTCCAAGGATTACGTTAGAATTGCATGATATGGGATGTAAGGTTTCAGAAAATAGAGTAGCTAAAGTTATGAGAAATATAGGACTTTTTGCCTGTGTATACAGTAATCAGAAGTGGAGGGCAATCACTTCTGCCTTAACACTTACCCTATTTCTAAGAACCTACTAGAACAGGAATTTAATATCCTTGAACCTAATAAGGTCTGGGTTTCTGATATCACTTACATTAAATCAGCCGTAGGTTGGTTATATCTATGTGTGATACTTGATTTATGTAGCAGAAAAATAGTTGGTTGGTTTCTTGCAGATCACATGAAAACAGAAATGGTCCTAGAAACTTTGTCTAGAAGCTTTGGACAGAGCCGTTACTCAAAATAAGCCCTCAAAATAAGCCTAAAGAAGGGTTTAATTTTTCATTTTGACAGGGGAAGTCAATACGCGAGTTATCAATTTAGGAGCAAGCTTGATAAATATGGATTTGTATCCAGTATGAGCCGCAAAGGTAACTGCTATGATAATGTTGTTGCGGAGTCTTTTTTTGGGAGTTTGAAAATAGAGGAGGTATATAAAAATACATATCTAAATCTATTTGAAGTTAGGAGAAATATTTTTGAGTATATTCAGGTATTTTATAATAGGCCTAGATAGAAAACATTCATTTTTAGGATATAAGAGTCCTATCAAATTTGAGGAAGAATACTATGCTGCTTAATAAAAAAAAAGCTCAAAACGACTGTACAAAATATTGGGGGAAGGTCAATATTTTACCTTTACAATATGTGTTAGCTGTAATATGCAACATCCATGGTCGTCAGGACAAACGCCAAAACGAGAGTCAGAGCCAAGCGAGCAGCCCTCCCTTTTGTTGCACCTGAAGAACATTACGCTACCAAGACCGATGTTGCCGATCTAAAAACAGAGCTAAAGACGGATATAGCTAATCTCAGAACAGAGCTGAAAGATACCAAATCCTAGATCATTATGTGGGTAGCTGGTCTACAATTAGCAAGTATTGGTATCATCGTCGCTATTTTAAAGTAATCTCCCTCATGCTGCCGATCGAAAGACCACCTGAGCACATCGCGACAGATCACCCTTAAAAAAACCTTTAACTCCCCGGGTAAATCCCCCTCAAGGTAAATGTACTATTTTCTTCTGCAACAAATACACGGCAGATTAATGAGGACTTTTCAAAATATAAAGAATTACAAATAGGGTGTGGTGAATTGCCAATGTGAGGTATTTCGGAAGATTGCCTCCCTATTTTTTTGTGTTTTGGGGCTTTGCAAAATGTAAAGAATTGCAAATAGAGTGCAGTGAATCGCTGATGTAAGGCATTTTAGACGGTTAACTTTCTGTTTTTTTGTATTTCACAAAGTCCCATATTTTATCTTTACAGCATCATGAGTTAGCTGTAGTATATACCACCCGTGGCGGCCAGGACAAAAGTCAGATCCAAGCGACGAGCCCTCCCCTTTGTTGCACCTGAAGAACATTACGCTACCAAGGCCGATGTTATCGGCCTAAAAACAGAGTTAAAGACGGACATTGCCAATCTCAGAACAGAGCTGAAAGATACCAAATCCCAGATCATTATGTGGGTAGCTGGTCTACAATTAGCAAGCATTGGTATCATCATAGCTATTTTGAAGTAGTCCCCATCACGTTGCCGATGGAACTGTTGCAACAGTCCCATCGCCATCGCCATCGACTACTTTTGTAATAACTCTCTTTATCTTTTTAGCTTTGTATGGCTTGGGGTAGCTCACTGATGTGTTGTAGAGGATGGATTTGTATGCCCTTTTCTTTTCCCCTGCTGCACACACCTTCTTCTAGGCCATTGACATTATCTCTTGGAATAAAGACCTTTTGAAAACCGATGCCTTGGAGTTCTCGTATTCGAAGTGATAAACGCCCCACCGGTCGTATCTCACCGGCTAAACCCACTTCGCCTAGACAAGCTGTGTGTGGTGAGATGGGTAGCTCTATGCAAGAAGAAAAAATAGCCATACATTGTGCAAGATCTAGGGCCGGTTCATCGGAAGAAAATCCACCCACGATATTTGCGAAAATATCACAATCAGCGAGGTTGAGTTTTTTGAGGTACTTTTCGAGAACGGCAGCTAAGAGTATCAGGCGCTTTCCGTCCAGCCCCTCTGTCATACGTTTAGGGAGCCCAGCCGACCGGGTGACTAGTGCTTGCACTTCGACAGGAAGGGGTCGACTTCCCCCAAGGGCAAGGGAATGAATGGCCCCCGGAATTTTGTCTCTCATCAGAAGAAGTGGCAGGGCCGAAATGGCATTTAATCCCGTTCCAGTCATTTCAAAAACACCCACTTCACCCACAGGCCCAAAACGATTTTTTACAGCTCGCAAAAGTCGGTAGTGATTTGTGCGGTCACTATCAAAATATAATACCACATCGACCATATGTTCAAGAAGACGGGGACCGGCAATGGCACCATCTTTTGTAATGTGGCCTGTGACAAAAATAGAGCAACCGGATGTACGTGCCGTTTCTAATAGTAGCATAGCGGCTTCCCTAAGTTGCCCCGGGTTACCAGAGGCACCCGTTTTATCTGGTTGATAAACCGTTTGGATGGAGTCGACTATGGCCAGTTTTGGTTTTTTCTGATGTATACATTCACAAATATGCTCTAGATTAGTTTCTCTAGATACAAAAAGATTATCATTTTGTATTTTCATGCGTTCCGCCCGGCGAGCGACCTGTTGTACGGATTCTTCTCCAGAAAAATAATAAATAGGAGAGGAGTTACTGCGAGCTAACTCCAGCATTAGTGTGGATTTCCCCACTCCGGGTTCTCCAGCGAGTAGTACTAGGGAGTCGGCCACAATGCCTCCTCCTAAAACTTGATCCATATCTTTGATACCGCAAGAAAGCCGCGCCTCATCTTTCATATTCAATTCAGAAAGAGGGAGGGGAGTGGAGACCCCGAAAGTTTTTTGTTTGTTTTGTACTAATGTATTTTCGACTATAGTGTTCCATGTGTCACAAGAAGAACATTTACCAGCCCAACGTATGTACACCGCTTGGCAATTCTCGCAAATATAGTTGGTGGTATTTTTAGATTTTATTTTCATAACTCCCCAAGTGTTGGAAACGATGGCATAATTATATCACTTTTCTTCTGGTTAACTTGTACTGTACAGTCAAACTGTTTTAGTACTACAGTAACAACTCTAATCTTTCTCTACTTTTGTTCTTTATCTTTGTTTTTTGCGATGCAAATATTTTAATTCTGTTTCTTATCTGCTTTTTCATGGTTTAAATCGAAAGAATCGTTTTGATTTATTCCATTTGAAAGAGCTTGTCACAAAGAAGAGTGACTAGATCATGACCAGCGTTATGGCCGACTCTCAAAAGACAGCCCTTGTTACTGGTGTGACGGGCCAAGATGGTTCGTATCTAGCTGAGTTTCTTTTGGAAAAGGGGTATCGTGTTTTTGGTATGGTGCGTCGTTCTTCTTCGGAAAATTTTGAACGCATTGAACATATACGTAACCGCATAGAATTACGAGAGGGAGATTTGCTAGATCAGTTGAGCTTAATTAACCTTCTACGGGAAGCCCGCCCCTCTGAAGTATACAATCTGGCTGCGCAGTCATTTGTTCCTACCTCTTGGGGCAAACCTCTTTTGACGGGTGAGTTTACAGCTTTAGGTGTAACGCGTGTGCTAGAGGCCATAAGAAATGTTGATCCCACTATACGATTTTACCAAGCGTCCAGTTCAGAAATGTTTGGTAAGGTAAGGGATACACCTCAAAATGAGAATACGCCATTTTATCCACGTAGCCCCTATGGTGTTTCTAAGGTATATGGGCATTTTATCACTGTAAATTATCGCGAGTCCTATAATCTATTTGCTGTTTCGGGTATACTTTTTAATCATGAGAGTCCTCGCCGGGGTAGAGATTTTGTGACCAGAAAAGTAACATTAGGGGTGGCCCGTATTAAATTGGGTCTGACAAATGAGTTACGTCTAGGCAATCTCAAGTCGGCTAGAGATTGGGGATATACAGGGGATTATGTTGAGGCCATGTGGAAAATGCTACAGCGTGACAGGCCCGAAGATTTTATTATTGCTACGGGTAAAATTCACACTGTAGAAGAATTGGCTGAAATCGCTTTTCGTCATGTGGGTCTAGATTGGCATGACTATGTGAAGGTTGACCAAGCCTATTTTCGTCCAGCGGAAGTAGATTATCTGATTGGAGATAGTTCAAAGGCACAGAAAATTTTAGGATGGAAACCGAAAGTAGATTTTGAAGAGCTTGTGACTATGATGGTGGATTCAGATATGAAGCTTGTGGAAAACCAAATGAAAGTGGTTAGGGCGAATGGGGTCAGTTCCTAATTGATCGGTGCGTCCTAATCAAATTTGACAAAACGTAAAGCGGTTATGGTGTGGCTCCTTTGTTTCTCTATTCCTGTGGGGATTTTTGTTGGGCATTGGCTGGTACCCGTTCTTCTAATAGATTGGCATTCTCGTTTCTTTGTTCATATCTTCGCTTTTTTTCTATGCCACTTTCCATATTATTTTGGTCGTTATATCTCTAGGCATAGTCCCGCTTGGGCCACGGGCGTGCACCTAAGTGCAAATGCACTACGTATAGGTGGTATCTTTTTTATTTTATTTTTTTTTCGGTGGTATAAGTTATCCATAGTCGTGCCAGCTCTAGAGCTTTATGCCATTAGTGTGGCATCTTTTTTGCTTTTTCAGCTTGTTGCTTTATGGGTATTTCGAAGAGATGGTTATAGGGCGTAAGGGATGAAGGTACACAGCTACGTAATATTATGTTTACTGATATTCTCTCTTCCTCTTGCTCTCGAAGCCAAGAAAGGTGGTGAAGCTTCTAGTCACAACTCTCATGAATTTGATTTAAGCTCTCTGTTGAGTCATCACTTAATGGATTCTGTTATATGGGAGTGGAACTTGGGTGGAGTGAAAGTCTATGAAGGTGATGAGCGTTTTATAGATAGGCCCTTTCTACGGAGCTATGCTTTTCGTGATCAGGCGGGTAGACTATATAAATATAGTGGTGGTATTCCTTTGCATTTGACTCGGAGAGTGGTACAGATGTTTATAGTTGGTGGGATACTGGTTTTGCTTGTTATACTAGCGGCCCGTCGCATTGCCAAGAATCCATATCGTATTACTGGTCGTTTCTCTAATATTATGGAGACATTATATTCTTGGTGTCGTAGGGACATCGTAGAGCCTAGCATGGGCCACCACGGTAAATCTTATTCAAGTTATATCGCTAGTCTTTTTTTCTTCATTCTTTTTTTGAATATAGCCGGTTTGTTCCCTCCCATAGGAGAAGGTATAGAAAAGGTTTGGCATCATGTTTCTGTTACAGTTGATGATGCTCCTTCTTCGCGAGAAGAGTATGGACATGGGTCTACAGAAAGCCCCTTACTTGCTCTTTGGCCCGGCATAACGGTCACGGGTGATTTGTCTGTTACTTTTAGCCTAGCCTTCATCACAGCTTTTATGATATGGGTTACGGGTTTTCGTTATCAAGGTATTGCTTACTTTTGGCGTGTGGTTCCGGCTGGTGTACCTCTTCCCCTTTATCCCATCCTTTGGCTTCTAGAGTTTATAGTGGGACCTTTAGCGAAAGGGTTTGCTCTAACGATACGTTTATTAGCCAACATGACAGCGGGTCATGTGATGATACTGGCTCTTTTAGGTTTTATTTTTCAAAGTGCTGGTCTTTGGTTTGGTGGAGTCGCTTCCGCCATAGGAGCAGCGGGAATTGGAATGGCATCCATAGCTGGGACGGTAGCTATATATTTTCTTGAAATAATGGTGGCCTTTTTACAGGCTTTCATTTTTACGCTATTGACATCCCTTTTTATAGGGTCTGCCATGCATCGGCACTAATTTTTTTGGAGGAAGATAGATGATAGCATTTGCAATTGTTGGAGTAGGTATAGGAGCGGGTCTAATACTTATAGGAGCGGGTATTGGGATTGGCCGTATTGGTGGTCAGGCTGTAGAGGGCATTAGTCGTCAACCGGAGGCTGCCGGTTCCATACAAACGGCTATGATTATATCAGCGGCTCTAATTGAGGGTGCAGCTCTTTTCGCTCTAGTGGTTATGTTTTTGGCTGGCCAAAACTTGTCACCAGAGTTGTTAGAGAAGTTTGCAGACAAGCCAGACAAGCCAGTAAAGACTATAGAACAGTCTAATCGCTGATAAAAATTTTGTAATGTTGGAGTTTCTTGCAAAAGGGGGAGGTATTGCTCTTCTTGAGGTAAATCCGGGTCTTGTTATCTGGACTTTTATTATTTTTGGTATTGTCCTCTTTCTTTTGCATCGTTTTGCTTGGCATCCTATTACTGTGGCTTTGGACCAGAGAGCAGAAAAAATACACAGTGATATTGATAGTGCACGAAGGCTCAAGGATGATGCAGAGAGAAAATTGACGGAGTATTTGCAGAAAATTGAGGAGCTACAGAGCGAAGGGCAAAAGGTGCTCACGCAGAGTCGAAAAGAAGCGGAAGAGCAAAAAGAGAAAATGATGGCTGCGGCAAAGGAAGAAACGCACTCTTTGTTGGAACGAAGCAAAAGGGAAATACAGGTTGCGAAAGATGTGGCGGTCACAGAAACAAAAGAACAGGTTGTGGGTTTGGCTGTAGCTATTGCTTCTGAGATATTGAGTCGTGATATAAATACAAAAGATCATGAAAAATTGCTACATGATACTATGCACAAATTCCAAAGTATAGGCTAGATGACGTATGCAGACGGAAGCAAAAGTTGCTGCGGTCTATGCCGAGACTCTTTTAGAATTGTCACGGGAAGAGGGTGTTGTCCCTAGCGTATGTGAACAATTTAAAGAATGCGTCTCTGCTTTTCAAAAGGAAAAGAATGTTTGGAAGTTTTTAACTTCGCCCGTAGCCAGCAACAAGGCACAAATGGATTTGCTAACGGCAACTTTAAAAGGCAAATTAGAAGCTAATTTAGAAAAATTGCTTCTTCATTTCTTTTTTTTACTTTTGAAGCGCAAGCGTTTCAGTGATTTACCTTTGATACAAACCCTCTTTCAAAGCCAAGCCCACCACTTTCTCTCGCTCCAGTCCGTGGGTATTCGTAGTGCAAAAGAATTATCAAAAGCAGAAGAAGAGCAACTATCCATAGTACTAAAAAAATATTTTGATAAAGATATTGTGATGGAAAGAGAAGTGTGTCCCGACTTGATAGGCGGTCTTGTGATTCGTTCTGGAGGTTTATTGATCGATGCTAGTATACAAACTCGTCTCCGCACTATTCAAGATAAATTTCTGAATCAGGATGTCCTAGGAGAAGAATATTATGAAAATTAAAACAGATGAGATAGTTAGTGTTCTCAAAAAAGAAATACGTAACTATGATACAAAAATAGATATGGCGGAAGTCGGAGAGGTACTTTCGGTTGGGGATGGTATCGCTCGTGTTTACGGATTAGAGGATGTAATGTATAATGAGATGGTTGAGTTTGAAAATGGAATACCGGGACTTGCTTTTAACCTAGAAGAAAACTCTGTGGGTGTGGTTGTTCTGGGGGATTATTTGAAACTTAGGGAAGGCTTCCAAGTCAAGCGTTTAGGCCGGGTATTAGAAATTCCCACCGGTAAAGGCATGTTAGGTAGAATAGTGGACCCATTGGGTAACCCCATTGATGGAAGGGGTCCTATAAAAACAACGAGTACCCGCCCAATTGAGATTATTGCTCCGGGCATAGCTCGACGTAAGCCAGTTCATGAACCTATGCAGACCGGAATTAAGGCTATAGATTCTATGATTCCCATTGGTCGTGGGCAACGTGAATTGATTATTGGTGATAGGGGTACTGGAAAAACAGCCGTTGCGATTGATACGATTATCAATCAAAAGGATAGTGGTGTGATTTGTGTTTATGTGGCCATTGGTCAAAAGTCTTCTGGAGTTGTTGCTCTTGAGGAAAAACTGAGGAAGCAGGGTTGTATGGATTATACGATTATCGTGGTCGCCTCTGCGGCTGATCCAGCTCCTTTGCAATATTTAGCTCCGTATTCCGGAACAGCCATGGCTGAGCACTTTATGTACGAAAAGCAGGCCGCCACTCTATGTGTTTATGATGATTTGAGTAAACAAGCGAATGCCTATCGTCAAATGTCTTTGCTCTTACGTCGTCCTCCGGGAAGGGAGGCTTTTCCGGGAGATGTCTTTTATTTACATAGTCGTCTTTTAGAACGTGCTGTGAAACTGAGTGATGAGTACGGTGCTGGAAGTCTCACCGCACTTCCTATTATCGAAACACAGGATGGAGAGGTGAGCGCTTATATTCCCACGAATGTGATTTCCATCACAGATGGCCAGATATATTTACAACCGAATCTCTTTGCCTCTGGCCAGAGGCCTGCCGTAGAAGTTGGTATTTCTGTGAGTCGTGTTGGAGGGGCAGCTCAGATTAAAGCAATGAAATCTGTTGCTGGTAAATTAAAATTAGACCTTGCTCAATTTCGTGAACTAGAAGCCTTTGCACAGCTAGGAACAGACCTAGACACCGTAACTCAAAGGCAGCTGGATCGTGGTTATCGTGTTTTGGAAATACTTAAACAAGATGAATCTAATCCATGGGCGGTGGAAGAACAAATTATTTCGATTTTTGGTGTCACTCAGGGCCAAATGGATACGGTACCCGTAAAAAATATTCGTGATTTTGAAGCAAAACTAATTGAGTATTTTCGAAAAAAGCATGGAAATATACTGCTTTCGATCAAAGACACAGGAAAGTTTCAAGAAGAAGACGTTGTAGCCAAGGCTATTAAAGATTTTGCTGATCAGTATGTGGTCGCTTTAAAATAATTTTGTTTACTGTATAATGGATGACTGATTTATTTTGAGTTTATATCTTGTGGCAAGTTTAGCCTTGTTTGATTATGTTGTATAATATCTTTACTTATTTGCGGAGCAATTGGCTTTCACTTTCTTTTTTTGGTTTTGCTTTTTTTTACGTAATTTGGCAAAGGTTGCCTCAGTATCTTTCTGATCGCCAGTTGATGAGCCGTCCCGTGGTGAATTTTGAAATAAAAAAAACATCTGCTTTGATGGAGAGAGAGCAAGTGAGTCAGCCTAGTTTACGTGGTAAGAAAGTCCTTCTTTATTTTTTTGCCACTTGGTGTGGTTCTTGTCACTTCCAACTTTCTTCTATTCAAAAAATTCAAAAAGAATTATATGGTCCAGAGTTTACTGTTCTGGCTATTTCGGAAGAGAAGGCAGATACACTTGAGCAATACCGAAAGAAAGAAAAGATTTCATTTCCACTTTATATAGATACGAATAGTCGGCTTCATCAACAATTTCAAGTGCGATCATATCCCACGATGGTTTGGCTTGAGACTAGAGATGGTGCAAAAAATCAATCTCAAAATGGTAATCAAGCTGAAATTGTAGATATTGATCGCGGGTTAGATCTATTTCTGCCCTATACTGTGCGCTATTGGGTGAAAAATAGTTTTTTGTAAAATGACGAAAGCCTTATTATTTTTTACGAGGCGTTCTGTCCCCTTTCCAACCAGTTTACGGTGATGGATAAACCAAACCCTCTTTCATCTTTTCCAAGCTCAATGTGACCCCCACAAAGTTTAGCTAGGCTATGAATATTTTTGAAGTCTTTCCCAACATGGTCAATCTCTTTTCTTTCTGATGTACGTGCCAAGCCATCTCCATTATCAGTGATATTGAATTGAATTTTTGTGTCTTTTTTTTCTAGTCGAATATGCATTTTCGTTGCTTGGCTATGTTGTATAATATTTTCGATTATTTCAAAAGTAAGCCAGTACAGGCTGGGATAGTTTTCACCTGTAGCTTTGATCAACTCCCGAGTAGCTTCTTTATCTATTTTATGTTCAAAGGACACACCTACTTTGTTTTGTGCCCTTTCCCCAGCTAATTTTATCCAATTGATGAAGTGATAATCCCTTTCTTTGGAATCATTTTGCGTATGGATTGATAGTAGATTGGGAAAAGAATTTATACTCTGTAGTAAGTCTGAGGTAAGGTTTTGTGGTAATTGTGTCTTTAATTTTTGTACGATTTGTTGAATATTCTTTATGGCATTTGCATAGCGATTTTGTAAGTAACCATTGAATTGGTATAAACTTTGTATACTTTCTTGTTTTTTATGGAGAGTATCCCCGTGTTTCGCTTGTTGAAGAGCAATACTAAGTAAAGGGGTGATTTGAGATATCGTTTCTATAATAGTTTTTTTCTCAAATACTTGTTTTTTTTGTGAAGAAAGCGTAAGTACACCAGAAACAGTTCCATTGGTGAGTAATGGAAAAATGGCTATTGTATGAGGAAGGAGGCTTTCCTTTTTTTCTGCTTCTAGTATATCTGTATGTTTTGCTAGTATATATTTTTTTACGATTACTGGTAGATCTATATTTTGAATTTCATCTGTTTCCGTAATAATCTTAGGATAGGGATTTGTAAATACTTCTCCGAAGGCACTATCACCTATAGAAAAAATTATGGGGAGATCCGAGAATAAGCTTTTCTTTTGCCAGTAACCACCTTCCCATTGAATTCGTTCTTTCTCGAATAGGCTATAGACAAAAATCCGTTCGATTTGCTCCTCCGGTAGAAAACCTTTATCTAAAAGTAGAATTTTTTCTTCTAGATTTTTCCCATGAGATAGGCTGTGTAGAATAGTTGGGAGGAGGGGTTGTGATTTATTCTTTTCTTCTTTCTCATTTTGAAAAGCATGCATGCGTTCTTGTTCCCATCTCTTTTGTTTCATATGGGCACTGTGTAGGCTTTTTTGGAGAGTCTCTATTTGCTGATTTTTTTTCAATATTTGTTCATCTGCTTCTAACCTTTTTTCTTTTTCTGCATCAAGGTGTGCTTTTTGAAAGTATACTTCCTTGTTGACGGAGAAAAGGGCTTTTTCTAAATGAATTTCTCTGTCCTTATGTGTGTGAAATGTTTTTTCTATGGCCCTCTTTTCTTCATAAGAAGTATTGAGTTCATTACTTTGAGCTCGTATCGCTGTTTTTAATTTCTTTTGTTCTTCTCTTAGGTTGGCCATTTCTTGATTGAATGTTTGCAATTCTTTTTCTTGATTATGATATTTACTTTCCGCTTCAGCAAGTTGTTGTAAGGAAATAGTACGTTGTTCAATTAGTGAATCGTTTTCTTTTTCAATCTTATGTTTTTCTAATTGCATGGCTTCTTTAGCCTTTCTATCTTCAACAGCAATCCGTATTTTTTCATTGTATTCTTGTCTTTGCTTTCTCAATTCATCCAGTAGTTGAAATTTACGTTCGCCTTTATCTTTTCGGTTTTGTGTGATCTGTGCTTGTATCTCTTTATTTTTTTCATCTAATTGATCTTGAAGAGATTTTTCCTTTTCATGTAAATTTTCTGTCTTTTCTTTTTCTTTTTTTAGAGCATACTCTCCTTCTGTTTTTTGTTTTTTGAGTATAGGAATTTCTTTTTCGTGTTGCAATAACTTTTCTTTTTGTTTGGCTTTCTCCATTTGAAAAAAATTACTTTCTTCTATGCCTTCTTGCTTTATTTTTCTGATTTTATCCTGTAGGCCCTCTTCTGTTTTTTTAGCCTTCCCCTTGTATTGCTCAAAGAGATTTTGTAATGATGAAATCTCTTTTTGAAGTTTTTCCTGTTTTTCTTTATCATCTTTTTCTTTTTTAGTTGAAAAACTTTGAACTTGCTCGAACCTTCGTTCGGTTTTGACGATTTGTTTTTTGGCTTCTTTGGCTTCTTTATCTTTTTCTTTGTAATTTTGATAAATCTCTTTGTGCTTTTCATCAAAATGCTCTTGCATATTTTGACGTTCGTTTTGAAGAGTTGCCACTACTTCTTCTTTTATCTTTTCTAATTCTGTTTGATTTTTTTGGAGCTCCCTTTTAAGTTCTTCTTCTCTATAACTATATTCTTGTTGTTTTTGTTGAAACAATGTTTCTATTTCATTTTTTGCATTTTCAAAATAACTGAGTTTTTTTGAAAGTTCTTCTTTTTCTTGTGTGAACTCTTGTTGTTTTTGTTGAAATAGTGTTTCTATTTCATTTTTTGCATTTTCGAAATAACTGAGTTTTTTTGAAAGTTCTTCTTTTTCTTGTGTGAACTCTTGTTGTTTTTGTTGAAATAGTGTTTCTATTTCATTTTTTGCGTTTTCGAAATAACTGAGTTTTTTTGAAAGTTCTTCTTTTTCTTGTGTGAACTCTTGTTGTTTTTGTTGAAATAGTGTTTCTATTTCATTTTTTGCGTTTTCGAAATAACTGAGTTTTTTTGAAAGTTCTTCTTTTTCTTGTGTGAACTCTTGTTGTTTTTGTTGAAATAGTGTTTCTATTTCATTTTTTGCATTTTCAAAATAACTGAGTTTTTTTGAAAGTTCTTCTTTTTCTTGTCTTTGTTTTTCTTCTTGAGTGACTAAGCGCTGATTATTTTCTATAGCAGAACTGAGTTCACTTGTTAGGTGAACTGATTTATTTTTTTGTTTTTCTAAGTCATCTTTTAATTTTATCCCCTCTATTTCTAGGGAAGTTAAGGCTTTTTGATTTTCTTTTCTCCCCCTCTCTTCCTTATCTTTTTCCTTTTTTTCTTTTTCAATTACTGATAAAAGATGATTTTCTTTATTCTTTGTTTCTTTTTTTATTTTTAAAAATTGTTTCTTTAAGTCAATAAAGGAGCTCCTAAGTTCTGATTCTTGCTTCTTTACATCTTCACTATAAAAATACAGTCTTTCATTGATGAGAGAATTGACTAAAAAGAGTTTAGCCGTTTCCAAATAAGGCAATGACGCTTTGGATAAAGAGCTTTTCTTTTCAAAGACAATACTAACGGCTCCTATAGCATTACTTCTATTCCAGAGAGGTTGATAAAAAACATATGTCTTTTCTTCCACCCCCGAAGAATGCATGGTTTCATTTTCATATTGATAGAGTCGTAAAAAATCATTTTTGTTAGAATTTTTTTCTATCAACCTCTCTTCTTCCCAAGGGAAGGGCAATTTCTCTTTTTTGGGGATGAAAAGAGGAAATTTTTCTTTTCCCTCGTTTGCTATAGCAGTGTTCATAGCATTGTTCTTTTGGTGAATTCTCAGCAAAAAAAATGACGGAAGTATTGTTGGAGAATGGCTTTCTCCGGTTTCAGTAATGTATAAGTTTAGGAATGCATAGCCCGGTATGTTCGTAATGATATTAATTGCAGACTCAAAATAGCTTTCCCCATTTATATCCTTCTTTTTGATAAAAGATAATGCATTGTTGAGCCATAAAGGATAGGCAGAGGGCGGAGGGAATTTTTTTTTGATTGTTGTTAGGGATTTATTCTTTGTAGTGGAAGTTAACTTTTTTTTAGTTGAAGTCTTTTTTATCGGAGTTTTTAGCTTCTTTTTAGAAGTTGTCTTTCTTTTGGTTGTGATTTTTTTTTTTGCCATGCCCTTTATTCTTGTTTTCCAATAGCATTTAGCCCGATTTTGTGTATTTTTTCGTCAAGCTTTTTCTGAGCCTTTTATTCCAGCCATTGAAGGTCATATGTTTTGAAGTTTGCATATTTCTGTTATGATTTGACATTCTATTCGTCGTTAAAGGGGATAAGTTCTAAATATGAATAAAGTTAAACATGGGTTTGTAGTATACTCAAATTTAAAAGCTTTACTCAATTATTTGATTTTTTATGTTATGCACCTCTCATGAGTAGTGTTTTGAAATTATTTGTAGTGATTCACATTATACAAATTTACTACCATACAATATGTCAAAAATTGCTATAAAAGTTTCTGAAATCTTTACAGAATTTGAAAAAGAGGGGATACTTGAAGAAATTATTGGCCCTGATGCCGTTATTCATGGGTTTGCCTCCATCGAAAACTATCGGCCTATCGATCTTGTATTTCTTTGGAAGGAAAAGTTCATACCCCGTGTGAAAAAAAAACGACCTGTTGCTATTGTTGTAACCCGAAAGATTGCCGAGAGCTTTCGTGAAGATAGTTCTATAACTCTTATTGTGAGTTCCAATGTGTATTTGGCTTTAGCTTTGATTAAGCAAAAGTATGTGGATAGAGATTTTAGCAAACAAGGTTATCCAAGGATACATCCCTCTGCCGTTATTCATGATACCGTGAGTGTGCCGGAGAGCTCTAGTGTAGGACCGTTGGTTGTAATTGGGCGCGATGTGCAAATAGGGGAGCGAGTTACAATCTTGGCTAGTGCTGTCATTGAGCACGATGTGAATATAGGTGATGATAGTGTTATCCACTCCCATACCTGTATAGCACATGGGTGTGTGATTGGGAAACAGGTTATTATTAGAGCTGGTGCAAATATTGGCTCAGAGGGCTTTGGCTTTGCACAGGATGCAAGGCGTAAAAATCACAGAATCCCCCAAACGGGGCGTGTGGTGATTGGAAACCGTGTAGTTATTGGTCCATTAAATAACATAGATCGAGCTAGCTATGAGGACACACACATTGAGGATGGTGTTATTTCTGACAGCCTCTGCCATGTAGGGCATAATTCTGTGATAGGAGAAGATAGTATTATTATTGCTCAATCGGGAGTTGCTGGTTCGGTTAAAGTAGGGAAAAGGGTCATCATGGGTGGTCGAACAGCTATTCAGAATGATATTGAAATTGCCGATGACGTGGTTTTTGTACACCTCGCTGGCATCGTAAAAGATGTAAAGGAAGCGGGGGTTTATGGGGGAACTCCTCTGCAGCCTGTTCAAAAACTCTTACGAAATAAGGTCGTTTTAGCACACCTTGATGAGCTAAAAAAGCGTGTGATTGCTTTGGAAAAGAAATTAAAAGAAAAAGAAGAGAACATGGGTGATTCCCGTTAATTTCTTTCACAATAATTCATCTGCATACAGCATAAATATTCATCAAACTGAGCGGGTTCACACACTCATAAAAAAACGGATCCTTTTGGGGAGTTACAGCCCCCAAAAAAGACATTATTTTCTATGAAAGTTTATTTGCTCTTTTTTTCATCCTTGACTTTCCTCAAGCCCTAATTTACCCTCCCTTAGGGTTTCTTTGAAATCAATGTGTGATATTTTCAAAAGGAGGGTTCTAAGATATGTACCGTAATCTTATTTGTAAAGGTAAAGGGGTAATCACGTCAAGAAGGAGGAAAGGGTTGTTTCCACGAACTGTAAAGCGTTTTGTCGCCTCTGTCTTGGTTTTACAGTATTTTTTCTCTTTGAATTTGTGGCAATTGCACGCCCAAGTACCCGCTGGTTCGGGTATGCAGGTCGATAGATCTGGTGGTCCGTCAGCCTCTGTTCGCAATAGCGGGGGGACACACATCGTAGATATTGTTAAGCCGAATGCGTCTGGTCTTTCTCATAACAGATTTAGGAGCTTTAACGTAGGAAGAGGCGGCGCTGTCATGAACAACAGCGTGAGGGGTGGTCGTTCAGCCCTTGGGGGTCAGCTGGGTGCTAATGCGGGGCTATCTGGCTCTTCTGCTCGTATTATTTTGAATGAAGTAACGGGTGGTGGGCGTTCTATGCTAAGGGGTCAAACAGAAATTTTTGGCCAAAGAGCGGAGTATGTTTTAGCGAACCCGAACGGTATAAGTTGTGATGGCTGTGGTTTTATGAATGCTTCTCGAGCCACTTTGACCACGGGTCGTTCCGTCTTTGATACAAATCAAGGTAGCCTTCGTGGGTTTGAAGTGAATGGTGGGGATGTTTCCATTGAGGGGGCGGGTCTACATGGTGGAGACACCGATTTTTTTGATATTATCACTCAATCTGTAACGATAGATGCTCGTGCAGAGGTGCGGGGTGGTTTATCTTTGGTCTTGGGTAAAAATCTGGTTTCCTATGACTCGGGCCAAGTCGAAGAGGTGCTTAGCACGGATGTGGGTAGTGGGGTTGCACTTGATGTGTCTGCCTTGGGCGGTGTGCGAGCCGGGGATATTACGATGGAGAGTTCGGGGCGAGGGTCTGGTGTTCGTGTTGCTGGTAATATGGCAAGCAGTGCGGGAGGGGTACGCTTCACAGCAGACGGTAAAATGGTTATGAGTGGGAATGTGACAGCTAGGGGTGGCTCGGTAAAACTGAAAAGCCATTCGGGTGATGTTGTTCTTGGTAGTGAGGGTAGCTTTGGTACTATTGTACGTTCTCGCAACGGTGGCGTGTTGATTTCGGCTGCTGGTGGAAGCGTAGTGAATCATGGTAGTGTGATAGAAGGGCATAGGGGATTAGAGATTATTGCGAAGCAAGATATACAGAATAAAGATGGTGGTTATTTGTCAGGAGGCTCTGTTACTGTACTGGAAGCGAAAGAAGGGAATGTTGTAAATGAAGATGATGGTCTGATCCTTTCCAATCGATGGCTTGATGTTAAGGCCGGTGGGGATATTGTGAATCAAGGGGGGACTCTGAGCTCAGGTGTTGGCTGGATACAACTGAATGCTGAAGGCAGTGTTCGTAATGAAGATTGGGGACAAATAGAGGGCATTCAAGGGGTTAGTATAAGTTCGGGTGAAGATATAGGCAATAGCTATGCTCATGTTTTTGGTGGAGGATCCGTTGTTTTGGCTTCCAGTCGGGATGTGGAAAGTGAGGGTAGGTGGTCGTCAGTCAAAAGTGTAGGATCTATTCATGTAGACGCGGAGCGAGATGTGTCTATTGATGCGGGGCTTTTTGCTTCTGGTGGGAATATAGTGATTAATGCGGGTCGTGATGCTAGGATTGGGAGGGAGGCAGCTCTGAAGGCTTTTGATTCGAATTACATCAATGCGAATAATAATTTGGAGAACAGCGGTGTTTTATTGGCTGGGAAGCAGGTGTATGTAGAGGCTCAAGAGGGGGATGTTCTAAATAATGGACGTATCGAAGTGGGTACGGTAGATATCCTTTCTGTCCTTTTAGAAAGGTATAGTGGTAGTAATCTTATTCCTCAGACCAGATCGGAATTGAGGGGAATGCTGTCTCTTTCTGAAAATACAGAAAAGATACAAGAGATATTGGATAGCGTTGTGGCCGAAGGGGGCGATGTTGCTATCCCATATACGGCTAGCGAAATTAAGGAGATGTTTACTTCTGATGCGCCAGAAGAAATTGAGCAAGGTACATCTGGTGATGATATTATTGTTATTCGTTCGGGTGGTAAAATCAGCAATGAAGAAGGCGGGAGCTTACTTGCCTCAAATGTAACTTTATTTGCAGATAATGAAGGCGAGGAGCTTGGTGGGGTAGTCAATCGTGGCCTCATTGATGCCTCGGGAGCATTGTCCGTCAGTGTTACGGGCGGGGACATCAAAAATATAGGCGGTTCCCTTCTTGGTGGTAGTGTGTCTTTGCGTGTTGAGGCTTCCCTTCCTGAGTTGGGAGGGGCTTCTGGGGAAGGGGCTATAGAAGGGGTTGGAGGTTTTTTTGAGAACTCCGGGCATGTGAGGGCTAAAGCTAACCCTGCCGTTGAAGGAAGCGGTAGCCTTGTTGTGGAGGCTGAGCGGGGCTTCATGAGTGATGGCGGTAGTTTGATTGCTAGTGTTGTTTTTCTTAGAAGCGAAAAAGGTAATATTGAAGTAGCTGGAGGCAGCTTGATAGAGGGACGAAAGAGCCTATCTCTTTCTGCTGGTGCCACTATAGCTGATTCTGGAGATAGCGAAGGACAAGTGGAATTCGATGGTCGTGTATCGATTGCAGGCGATGAAACAATCGTTAGGGGCGATTATGTATCCATAAATGCCACGGGAGCAATTTTAAATTCTGGTGCGAGGATTTCCGGTAAAAATCTTCAATTGGATAGCCAGAAGGTTGGTTTTTCCAATGTGAATGGTGGCGTTATAGAGGGCGATCTCGGGGTTCATATCACGGCTGGTTCCTTAGATTATGATAAGGCGGGGGAAGCAGGTGCAATTCTAAGCTCTGCTGGCATTGTTAATGAGCTTTCTTCCTCTATCATCTCAAAAGGTTATTTAGTCATGGAGGCTTCAGGGGGTGAAATCGAAAATAATGGATCTCTGTCTGCCGATTCTGTGCAGATATCCTCTTTGACAGGACATGGGATTAGTAATGCAGGGGAAATCACATCGGGTAGTCAGGTGATGCTTTCTGCCGGTTTAGAAGTCCTTAAGGCGGAGTATAAGCAAGAAATCTTAGCTGGGGTCACGACGGCTCTTTTTCAATTGCCCGCATTGCTTTCTACAGATAAAAAAGTTTCCATAAACAAAAAAGCTTTTTCTCAAGATGCTTCTTCAGAGGTGAACCGTTTGTTAGTTCACTTGGAGAAAAAGCAGAGAGAAACTATCGAAAAAGATGAGTATGATGCGATAGCTTCTGCGATAGTCAAGTTGAAAGAGATAAAGACTAGCCTTGCTTCTGCGGGGGAAAATAAAAAGTATAAAGTTGCTTTCTCCGGCCAGATAGACAATAGCGGTGGGCGGATAACTTCTCGTGATACTGTTTTTATAAATGCAATAGGTGAAGAGGGGCTTATTCGTAATGTAGAGGGTCGTATAGATACTTTTGCCAATGATGCCTCGACAGTTTTGTTGTCTGGAGGGAGCTTAGACGCTCGCGAAAGTGTTTTTTCAGGTGGTTCGCTTTCTCTTTCTGCCCGTGGTGACATCAATGCTGTTGATGCTGATGTTCGTGGTGATGAGACGAGCTTTTTGCAGATTGCTTCGAGCGAGGGGGGAGTGCTTGCCTCTGGAAGCAGAATGTCTATGGGGGCGATCCGAATTCAAGCCCAAGAGGGTATAACGATCAATAATACCCGTTTATCCAGTACGGCAACCCGTAGGCAGTTAGCGCAAGCTTATGGCATAGATAGATTGGAAAACGAAGAAGGCCAAGATTTGATCCCCGATGCCATACTCGTTTCTTCTCAAGAGGGGACGATACGAGGTCAGGGAGGGGCCATCCTGGGAAATGGTGTTGGGATTCATGCCGGGCAAGAAGAGGGGGCATCCGCTGGTTCTGTTGATCTTCAGGGTTTTAATCTTGGTTCTTATGATTCTCGTTCTGTGAAGGTGTTGTCAAAAAACAGCATCAATTTGGATAACTCGTCTCTTTTTTCCGATGCCGTGCATTTAGATGCTAATGATACTTCTTTGTCGGGAGTGAATATGTCTGTGGTTGCTCGGGATTTTCTTCAGCTGGGTGCAAAAACAGATGTGACTTTGGACAATTCTGTAGTGATGGGTGGGGTGGTTCGTGTGAATGCAGAGAAGGGTCATCTATTCGCAAGAAACTCCAGTCTTGGAGGAAGAGAGACAAGTTATTTGTCGGTATCTGCTGGGGGTGAAGCTAGTGAGGCGGGCTCTGGTCAAGTCTCTATTGTTGGGGCCTCTGTTCGCGGAGATATTGTGTATGTGAAGGCAAATGCGGGAGATTTATCTGCAGACAATGCCATAATTCAAGGTGCCGATTACGTGAATCTTTTTGCGGGTTCTCGCGAAGTCCCTGCTAGTGATGCTAAGCAAAGCTCTGTCCCCCTTGACGTTGCCTTCTCTGGTTCCGTTCATGCGAGCGGTGCGAAAATAACTTCAGGCGGGAATGTCTCCATAGAAGCCCTCTCCATAGAAGCCCTCTCCGCAGCCGAAAGCTCAGAGGGAGGTAGTGTTTTCGCCGTTGGAGCCAACGTTACGAGCCTCAAAGGCCTTAACATCGATGCTTCTCATGATATAAATTTATCGAGTGGGCGTCTTTCTGGCCTGTCCGTTTCTCTTTCGTCGTGGGATGATGTAAATATAACCAATGCGACTGTTGAGGCTACTGGCAGTCGTCGCCAGTTGGCCCTTTTGTACGGGATAGAGTCTCCGGAGGGTGAAGACGGGCGAGATGTTGTCCCCTCTGCTTTACGTATTTCATCCAGAAGTGGCAGTGTGCTTGGATCAAACAGTAATCTTCAAGGCGATGGAATACAGGTTATCGCTTCGAATGGTTCGATAGATGTGGAAAGTTCTACTCTTGGGTCTCGTTTCTCTCGCTCCGTTTCTCTCGTCTCAAACCAAAACTTGAGTTTATCGCATTCTAATGTGAATGCCAATAGTATCCTTCTAAATACAACGATCGGGGCAATTCAGGCATCGTCAGCTCGCGTAGGTGATCACACCACTTCTCTTTTGCAAGCTGTCGCAGGGGGTGCGGATGATGAGGGGAGTAGTGTTAATTTTGAAGGCTCCTTCCTCTCTGGTAATGTGTTAAGTCTTTCTGCTCAGCATGGAGATTTGCTTGGTGATGATAGTATTCTGGTGGCTGGAGATACTCTCTTTTTGAAGACCGGCTCCTTGGTGCAGTTGACGGAAGCTGAGAGTGAAAGTTACCATGCTGACATAAGAACGATTATGTCTGAATCTGGAGTTGATTTTGATACGGACGAAAATGGTGGAACGAATGTAAGGGTGGCTTTGAGTAATGCTCTGGAGAAGCTAAAGGAAAGGCTAGAGTCTGTAGAAGAAAGTGCGGAGAATAGTGAGCTTGTGGCTCTTTCTGCTGCCATAAAAAAATTAGAAAATAAGATAGAGGCGATAGATGAAAAAACAAGTCAAGTTGCTGTTGCCGGTTCGATTCAGATAAATAATGCAGGGCTTTTCTCTACCAAGTCTGTGAGCTTGCAGGGTATTGGTGGGGATATTAGTGGTGGTGGTGCTAATATATTTGGTGGAGAGACAGTATCGCTGACGTCGAGTAATCATTTGAATCTTGCGGATACCTCCCTTTCCGGCTCTATCGTAACTCTAAATGGGGCTGAAAGGATAGATATAACAAATGCCCGTATAAATGGGCGTGCTAATCGAAAGCAGATAGCCAATATTTATGGAATGGATGCTTCGGATGAAGCAACTGTAGTCCCCGATAGTGTGAGGATTATTTCTAGTAAAGGGAGTATTGAAGGTGCTGGAGCGAGTGTGTCTGCTAGCGGATTACTTGTTCATGCTGCAATGGCAATAGATCTGAGTAGTTCTGAAATTAAAGGTCGAAACGAATCGGTGAATCTTTTCGCGAATGAGACTGTGGATATAGGAGGCGCCTTTGTGTCTTCTCGCTCTATGAGTGTATCTTCCATCTCAGGGAGCGTGCTTGGTGGTGGTTCCCTGCTTGCAGTGAGAGAGGCTATTCAAATCAGAGGCCTCAATGAGGTGAATGTTGATAATGCGGATTTGAAGGGAAAGCAAATTCATCTGGCTTCCGCAAGTGGAGATGTTATGGCTAGAGGCATTTCAATTGAAAGCGCAGGAGCAAATAGTCAGGTTTATATTGAAGCGAGCGAATTTAGCGAAGGACAGAAAAGAGAAATTGCACAAGGCTTAGCCTCACATTTAGAGGGTACCGGCATTTACCTTGATAGATTTGAAAAAGATAATACCGCTTTTCACTTAGTGGGAAGCTCTTCTCTGGAAAGTATTTTAGCTCAGTTAGAAAAAAAGTTAGAAAGGGGAGGTGTAAGCGGAGAGAGGCGTGCGAAAATTGAGGCTGCTATCGTAGCTGTGAAAGGTTATCGAGATGGTGCTAACGGTGGTAATGTCACATTGGATGAGTCTTCGTTAGTTGGTTTTGGGCACATCTCTATTTTCGCTAAAGGTGGGAGCATATTCAATAGGGGTTCAGTTTTACGTGCCAAAAATAATGTGAACCTCAAGGCGGGTGTATATGCTTCCTTGAGCCAAAAGCAAAATAATTCTTATGCAGATGAGGTAAAGGAAATACTCCTAGATACGGGGATAGATGTTTCTGAAGAACTAGCCGACAGTGTAGAAAATGGCTATGGAATAGAGAGGGTGCTATCCCTAACTATGCAGAAAATAGGAGAGAAAGAAAGGGAAGCAAAAATAGCGAATGATAGAGATACCCTTGAAGATACCTTGGATGCCTTGTCGGGTATACGCGATGAGTTAGCAGCGGTATCTAAAGGGATAGGCAAAAAGACCTCAGACATTGTGATGAGTGGCTCCGTTGAGCTTGGGGGTAGCCGTCTTTCTTCTGGTGCAAGTGCTTCTGTCGAAAGTGCGGGTGGTGTAGGTAGTGGTATTTATGCTGTAGCTAGTCATATAACAGTTGGTGATAGTTTATCGATGAATGGGGCAGTGAGAGGAGAGTTGGATTTGTCTTCTTCTGTTCTCTCTGGTCGCGTCGTCAATTTGACAGCAGATAGGGATGTCATTTTATCTGGGTCGCAGATCAGTGGGCATGCCTCCCGTCAGGAAATCGCTAATCTCTACTCTATGAAGAATGAGATAGGCGAAGATGGGGAAGAAATTGCAGATTTTAAAGATAGTGAAGGGCGTGATATGGTTCCCCTCTCTGTGCGTATTTCCTCTGCCGGTATCGGTGGTCGTATATTTGGGAAGAGTGCGGGTATTGTTGGCGATGGGGTGTTTCTTTCTGCGGAAAAAGGCTCTATTGATCTTGGAGGGCTCTCTATTGATGGCCTTGGTTCTTCTCGCTCGGCTTCTTTAGTCTCTAAAGGGAGTTTGAATGTTGATGGAGCGTCTATTTCTGCTGGTGAAATCGTTTTGAATTCCCAAAAGAGCAGTGTCTCTGCTTCTAATGGCTTTATCAATTCTCGTGAAAAGATTCTGATTGAATCTGCGAATGGTATCAATATCGAAAACTCTCAAGTAGTTGGAGATGCAATCAGCGTTTCTACAAAGAGAGGGGATATCAAGGGCAAAGGTTCTGTTCTCAGTCAAAAGGGAAATGGAGAGGGGGATGCTCTTAGTCTCTTTTCTCAACAAGGGAATATAGATATAGCTGGATCATCGTTACGGGCTGGGAGGGGTGTGATTAGAGCTGATGGTGGAGACGTTACAATCGATGGATACGATGCTTCTTTTCGAAATTCTATAGCCATCACTGCTGGTAAAGAGAGGGAAATCACTCAGAGCGAGTTTAATGGTTTTCGCGATAATCTAAGAAGGCATGCTTCTAGTGTCCTTTCTTCTGATGAAGTGGATGAACTCCTTCCTGCAACCCCTGAAGCCGATGGCGGGGCGACTAGTCTTGCCCAGGTGGCTCGCTCTGCAGTCTATTCCGTCTTAACGAAATTGAAAGAGAAGAGAAAGACAGGTGAATTAGGCGACGAACAGACAGATGGGATCGTTTCCTCTTTGCAGTCTGCTTTATCAAATATCGAAACGACGACAACTGAGAATGCGGGCTCCATTATTGGTGGAAATGGAGCTCGGACTATCTCTGGTGGATCAATATTTTTAAAGAGCAATCAGGGAGAACAAGCATCTAGTGGGCTTATATCTATAGGTCAATGGGATGTCTTGTCTGCTGGCAGTAGATTGGACGTCGTTTCTGGTGGCAAATTAGTAGGGGATGGAGGGAGCCTTGCAGGGGCTTTTGTGAATTTACAAGGGGGTAGCGGGGTAGAGCTAAAGAATTCCGACATAGAGAGTCGGGCCTCCCGTAAACAATTAGCTGAGATACTTGGAGTGAAAGCTCGCAAAGATTCTGAAGGAAACGATATCGCTGATTTCAGGGATTCAGAGGGAAGAGATCTCGTTGGTGCTGCTGTTCGGGTTAGTTCAGAGCGAGGAGATATAAATTTAATTGGAGAGAGCCTTGGGCAATCCCAGGTGATAGGCGATGGAATCCAATTATCAGCTTCTTTGGGCTCTGTTGTGGGTACAAGAGCTATTTTTGGTGTTGCAGACGATTCTCGCTATTTAAGCATAACTAGTCATAGAGATATTGACGTATCGAACTCTTCCTTTCAGGTCGATAGCTTGACTCTTTCTTCGGAGAGAGGAGGGGTAGATGCTCATGGTGTGGTATCCCACATCAGAAATGCCATTACTGTTCTTGCGAATTCAGATATTAACCTTGATAATGCTGAAATTTTTGATCTCAGGGGTGGTGCGACTCTTATCTCTCGTAAGGGAGATATCAGCGGCAGAAGCCTCCATTTGGGTGATAAAGCAAGTGGTGTTTTGTCTTTTGTTTCTCAGGGGGAAGGGGGTATCGATTTATCTTCCTCTGAATTACGGGGTAGAAGGGGTTATATTCATGCCAAGGGTGGTGATGTCACAACAACCGGCTGGGATGTCGGAGTGCAGGATTCCTTCGCTCTTATGGCTGGCATAAAAACACAATCAGTTGTATCTGAAGGTAGCATTATTTCCGGAGGGGAGGATGGCTCTATTTCAGCTGGAGGATCTGTCTATATAAAAACGACTGGGGTCTCTAGTGATATGGATTTGTCAGGGCTTACAGTTACGTCAGAAACGGCTTTAAATTTAATAGCGGATGGCAGTGCAAATCTCTCCGGGGGAGAATTTACAGGTGGAATAGTGAATATAGCCGCTATTCGAGATATACAAAGGAGTGATTCGACTATATATGCTACCGCTTCTCGTACCCGCATTGCCGAGATTACTGGTTTAGATTTGCACGAGGATTCTGACGGAAATCCAATTGAGGATTATAGAGATATCGAAGGGAACGATCTTGTACGGGTGGGTTTGAGTATCTCAAGTGAGACGGGCAGTATACTCGGCGTTGGCGGAGCAATTATGGGTGATGGAATCCGTATAAGCGCTATGAATGGTGAAATTAATCTATCTAACACTGCCTTTCAGCTTGAAAAAGAAGTGGGTAGTGATGGGCACATAAAATATGTGGGTTCGGGGGATTCCCGCTCTCTTGTTATTCAGGCGGGTGGAGATATAAACATGATGGGCACCACTGGTGGTGCACGTTCTATTTCGCTATCCTCAGCCGAAGGAGAGATCATAGGATCTGGGGCTATACTTGAGTTTGATACTTCTTTTACTGCAGTGAGTATGAACGATATGAATTTCGATGGGGCTAGTCTGCATGGTGATGGTTCGATTTACTTGAAAAGCAAGGCAGATGGTATTACGGCTAAAGGAGCTGACCTCTCCGTGGGCCGTCACTCGACTGGATCTTCCATTACTGCAGTGAGTATGAACGGTATGAATTTCGATGGGGCTAGTCTGCATGGTAATGGTTCGATTTACTTGAAAAGCGAGGCAGATAGTGTTACGGCTAAAGATATGGTATCCCACTCTCGCTATTTAAACATAACTGGCCATAGAGATATTGATGTATCGGCCTCTTCCTTTCAGGGCGATAGCTTGACTCTTTCTTCTGAGAGGGGAAGAGTAGATGCCCATGGTGTGGTATCCCGCCTCAGAAATGCCATTACTGTTTCTGCGAATTCAGGTATTAACCTTGATAATACTGAAATTTTTGGTCTCAGTGACGGCGCAACTTTTATCTCTCGTAAGGGGAATATTAGCGGTAGGAGCCTCCGTTTGGGTGATAAAGCAAGTGGTGTTTTGTCTTTTATTTCAGAGGAGGAAGGGGATATTGATTTGTCTTCCTCTGAATTAGGGGGCAGAAAGGGTTATATTCATGCTAAAGGTGGTGATGTCATAACAACTGGCTGGGATGTCGAAGCACAGGCTTCCTTCACTCTTATAGCTGGTACGAAGAGGGAACTTAGTAGAGCAGAGCACAAAGGCTTCCTAGTTAATTTGGGCGAAGTTGATGGCCTCACAGCTCTATTACAAGAGGTGGGTGCAAGCGAGGAGGGGAGCGGAAAGACTGCGTCTTTAGCTTTGCTAGAAATCTTAAGCAGGCCTTCCACTGTGTCGGGTGGTGATACAGATGCAGAAGATGGAGAAGAGACCACGAACGCTCTTCAAGAGGCTCAAAAAGCCTTAGCTATTTTGAAAAATGTGTATGCTGGATTACAAGATGAAAGCTTGGATGAAGATGCAAGTGAAACAGAAAGGACTAAAGCCGAGGACGATGCTAGGAAAGTAAAAGGAATGAAAACGGCTTTAGTTAGTCTCATCTCTGACATAAGAGCACAATCAGTTGTGTCTGAAGGTAGCATTATTTCCGGTGGGGAGGAAGGCTCTATTTCAGCTGGGGGATCTGTCTATATAAAAACGACTGGGGTCTCTAGCGATATGGATTTGTCAGGGCTTACAGTTACGTCAGAAACGGCTTTAAATTTAATAGTAGATGGCAGTGCAAACCTTTCCGGGGGAGAATTTACAGGTGGAATAGTGAATATAGTAGCTATTCGAGATATACAAAGGAGTGATTCGACCATATATGCTACCGCTTCTCGTACTCGCATTGCCGAGCTTACTGGTTTAGATTTGTATGAGGATGCTGACGGAAATCCAATTGAAGATTATAGAGATATCGAAGGGAACGATCTTGTACGGGCGGGTTTGAGTATCTCAAGTGAGACAGGCAGTATACTCGGCAGTGGCGGAGCAATTATGGGTAATGGAATCCGTATAAGCGCCATGAATGGTGAAATTGATCTATCTAACACTGCCTTCCAGCTTGAAGAAGTGGGTACGAGGAATTCCCGCTCTCTTGTTATTCAGGCGGGTGGAGATATAAACATGATGGGCACCACTGGTGGAGCACGTTCTATTTATCTATCCTCAGTTGACGGAGAGATCATAGGACTTGATGGGGCTTTGCTTGAGTTTGATACTTCCTTTACTGCAGTGAGTATGAACGATATGAATTTCGATGGGGCTAGTCTGCATGGTAATGGTTCGATTTACTTGAAAAGCAAGGCAGGTAGCATTACGGCTGAAGGAGCGAACTTTTCCGTGGACCGTTACTCGACTGAATCTTCCATACGCTTTCTAGCCGCAAGGGGCAATGTGGACATAGATAATGCTGATCTGACTGGTAAAAATATTCTTCTCAAAACTAAAAGTAAGGCTACAATGGAAGGGGCTACAATAGATGGGCAAATTTTTGTAGAGGCTGGTAGCAAGAGAGAGCTTTCTGCAAAAGAGCAAAAAGATTTCACCAAGGTAATTATTTCTGCATTAGAGGATACCCTTGGTGTTGTAGATAGCGATATGAAAAAAAGATTATTGGGATCGTTTGGTCTGGTGGAAGGACTAGAAAATGATCTAGATGGGGATGGTCAAAAGGAAAGCTGGCAAGATTCTGTAAGAAAAATATTGAATAAGGATAATATCCTCACTTTTTTAGATGGAGTTAGGGCTGTTCTTTCTGGCGTAAGGGATGGTGTAGAGGTAGATGAAAAAATAGAAGAAATTGTCGCTGAAGCAAGGCGTGAGAAGAAGAAGGGCTTACACGGCTCTATGATTACAGGTATTGAGACAGACGGCTCTATGAGTGAGTTCGTAAAAGGTCGGGTGGAATACTCTACAAGTATTGAGGCAGGCAGCTTTACCAGTATTGAGACAGACGGCTCTATATTTCATGAGGCAGACGGCTCTGTAAGTATTGATACGGACGGCTACACATTTCTTGAGACGGACGGCTCTATGGTTACAGAGGCAGTTATGTTTACAAGGACAAGTATTGAGACAGATGGCTCTACAAGTATTGAGGTAGACGGCTCTACAAGTATTGAGGCAGGCGGCCCTATGGCTATAAGTATTGAGGAAGACGGCTCTACAAGTATTGAGGTAGACGGCTCTATAACTATTGATATAGACGGCTCGGAGAGTATTGAGACAGACGGCACTATACTTGTTGCGGCAGACGGCTCTATAAGTATTGAGGCAGGTAGCTTTACAAGTATTGAGACAGACGGTTCTATATTTTATGAGGCAGACGGCTCTATAAGTATTGATACGGACAGCTCGGAGAGTGCTTTGCCCATATTGGAAGGGATCATTGCCAATCTGGAAAGTACGGGAAGTGATCTGAGTGATTTGTTGAATGAAGTCGTTGTAGAAGGCTCTTTGTCTGCTAGGGGTGCTGAGTTTCATCTTCTTTCTGGGGAGAAATCCCATTTGAATGTAGCGGGTAAGGCAGATATGGTTGGTTTTAGTGTAGTTGGTGGAACGGACTCTTCTTTTACTGTGGATGCAACTAGTGCCTTGGGGCTGTTGGACCATGATACCAATATAAATATGGAAGAGGGCACTCTTTCGGTCATAACAGACGATAGTATTGTAAATAATCTAAATTTATCCGCTTCCTCTGACTCTAGGTTGGGTTCTTTATCTCTAAAATCTCGCAAAGGGGAGATTATCTCCACGGGCTTTCGCTCTGCGGGGCTTTCGCAGGGTTATTACCTTGAGGCTGCTGGAGACATTTCTTTAGGGAATGGCGTTCTGGATTTACAACATCTCAGTATAGATACGGGTGGTGAAATTGATTTTGGTCATACAAGAAGATATGGAAATAATAAAATTAAGGCCAGCTCTTCCTTATCTATTACACAAAATGCTACAATAGACATCAAGAGCCTAAATGATTATGTGTTGGTTGCTTCCGATAATCTTTCGTTAGAATCTCGAAATGGTAGCATCTTAAATGATAAGTGGGGCGGAATTTATGCGGGTGAAAGCCTTTCTCTGACTGCGAAAAAAAATGTTGAGAACATTGGTGGCCGTATTGTTTCTGATGGCTCCTTTTCTCTTAGGACAGATGGTGATTTTATAAATGAAGCCACCTGTGGTGCTAAAGGCTATGGCTGTACAGCGGCAAAGAGGCCCGATAGACGGCCTTTTGTGGGGATTGATAGGCAGGCCATTGTGGAGGTAAAGGGTGATGCAAATATTCGAGTGGGTGGTGATTTGAAAAACATTTCAAGCTCGTTTGTTGCCAAGAATACCTTTGCCTTTGTCAAGGGTGAATTCACAAATGAGACGCTCAAATTTGAAAGGGAAGTAGATAGGGAAATAGAGGTGGAAAGATCAACCAGCTCTAAGAGTGGTGCTACCACACATAAAGAATTAGTAACTATACGAGTAAATGAGGAATATGCGGGTCCGCAGGCTACATTTGGGTCTCGTACTACTGCTGGAGATGAGGATTCTGGCAGGCTAACCCTAATCAGTGGTGGTGATTATGCAAATATAGGTGGCCAGATTAAAGGTAAAGATGGGAATATTTTTGTAGGTGGTGAGCAAACAGAAAAATCCCTAACTTTGAGGGCTAGGGGTCTTGGTGGAGTTGATTATCATAAAGATAGTATAGGTCCTAAAGCGGAATATCGCTTTGCTTCCGGAGATTTGAACTTTGCCATTGCTGGGGACCAGCATCTGACTGCCCATAGCATGGAGGCTACCAATATATCCCAAGTAGTAGGTGGTACCCGGAACGAATTTCAGATACAAGAGACGGAATATTACTATGAGGATCATGGTGCTGGTAAGCATGGAGCTAATGAAAGTAAATTACAAACCCAAAGCTCAGAGGCTTCGGTAGAGCGTGCAAGTGGGAACTGGCAGCTAATTGTGCAGGGCGATCATAATAGTGAGGGTATTGACCTCAATGTGGGTGGTAATGCCTATTATGACGTTAAAGGGGACAGAAATTTTACAGCTGTGATGAACCATAGCTTTGCTCACACGTCGAACGGTGGGAATTCGTCGGGAGGGACTGTTAACAGAGATAAAATACGCTGGAGTACTAGTGACTGGAATATCGCTGGGGATGCGTATTTTCGAGTGGGTGGAGATGCCGTAGATCAAGGCCTGAATTACGATGTAGGTGGCCACCTCACTCGAGAATTTGCCGGCGTTCATCTGAGCCAAGGGGTAAAGGACCTTGATGGGGAGGAAACGAGTCATAGCTATGAATCAAGTAGTGGTTGGTTGTTTTCGTCTACAGAAACCGGTGGTGCTCGAAAATTGAAATTGGATGAGACAGTACAGAAGAATACAGTTGTAAGCGGTGGTAGTCAATCGTATGAAGTGGGAGGGAATGGCGTTATAAAGGGTGAAGATTGGGTCGCTGGAGGTAAAATTAAAGTAGGTGATATAGAACTTCGGCGTGATGCAGACGGGAAAGTGATGCTAGATGAAAATGGCAAGCCTCTCGCTGTATTGGGAGGGGCCGGTGTTTCTGGGCATCTTGTCTTTGAAGACATGAAAGAAAAACATATAAGTGAAAAGAGTAGCTGGCGTCATAAGAGCAGTGGCCTTTTTGGTGGTCTTCTTACGTACAAGTCTAAGCAAACGAGGGACAAAAGGAATGATTCTTACGAAACGTCAATTACAAACTTCATCGAAGGGAATCAAGGTGTTTTTATGAACGTGGCTGGCGTCCTTGGGGTCACGAATACTCAAATCACGTCTGAAAATGGGCATGTAGCTCTTTATGGTGGGGAAGGGGTTAACCTGTTTGCGGGCGTGGATACTGGCTATGAGATGGATTATCACTTTGAGAAGAGTAGTGGTTTCGACCTACTTGGCATAGTTAAAGCCGCAGTAGGTATAGCTCTAGTCGCGACTGGATATGGTATGATAGCTGCAGCAGCTATTGGTGATGCCGAAATATACAAAGTGGAAGGGACTACATCAAAAGAAGGACGCTTTACGAAAACCCTACAGTCCTCTACTGTCGATTCGAAAAACGGAGCTACGGTTGTTTTGAGCGGAACGGGAAATATTATTCTAGAGGGAGGGAGTGATATACGGAGTGAAATAGCAACGGTTGTGCAGTCTTTGGAGGGTGGTGATGTTTATCAGTTGGGTGGTGTCGATACCATTCTATCTACTTTTCATCATCAACGTGAAGAGAAATCTTTCGGTGTGAGTTTCTCGAATCCATTGATAACTATAGCAAAAACGGTTTCCTCAATGGGAAATAGCGGGGGGGGTGCTAGCGGTGGCCCTTCTACTGATGTAGCTAATCAGTTGAGGCTTAGCGATAATTCGACCCCCGTAGAAATATCACCTTCTACTGATGCAACTAATCAGTTGAGACCTAGCGATGGTGCGAATGAGCCAAGTGAGGAAGAAGAGAGAGGGGAGGTGGCCCTTTTTCGTGAAGCCCTAAGGGAACAGCAGGCCTCTAACCATCAAGTTCCCACAAGAGTGAATAAACACAAAGGAAAAGAGAATATTGCGAATGGACTGAATTTGCTGAGTTCAGCCGCTAGCTTGGCCACTACAGTCCAAAAACTATCGAACATTAAAAACCTATCGGATATGGCTAGCGTGTTTTCCAACGGGCTCGGTGGCGGGAGTATTGGTGTGAGTTATAAACAGAGCCAAACGGAGACAAAATCGGGTCAATATCAGGAAAAAGTCAATCTTTCAGAAATCACCTCTCGTTCCGGTGTCGCTTTTGTCCATGTTAATGGTGATGATGCTAAGGTTAGAGGTATTGGTGCCGTTGTTCGAAGTGGACCTGGTAAAGAGACTTCAATTCGTGGTGGGAAAGGTGTTGGTGTTGAATATCGTGCCATCAAAGAGGAAAGGTGGGGATATAGACAGACTGAGGGCAGTGGGTTTGGTGTTTCTCTTTCGATGAACGTTGGCGGCAGTGGTGGTAGTGGTGGCTTGAACATGAACGAAAGTAATCAAGATTTTCAAATGAGTGGTCATAATTGGGTCGAATCATCTTTGGGTGGCGTTGGCGATGGTTCAAAATTATCTGTCATCTCGGGTGGGGATATTGTTTTGGCAGGGGCAACGGGCGTGGCAGAAGATATTTCAGTTCAAGTAGGTGTAGGTGGGAAACTGAGGGTGGAAACCCTATTGAATGAGCATACTTCTGACTTAGAGGGGGATAGTTTTGGCATTGGCATCAATGCTGGCACGGGTGGAGGTCAGACCAATATTGGCGGCAACCTGAGTCTAGGAGAGACCGATGGTTCTGGCAGTAGCCGTTGGGCAGATGGCCCTTCCGGCTTCTTTGCGACTGATGGCGGCTCTTTGGATATTAGAGCAGGTTCTATAGAGCTTATTGGTGGTACTCTTGCCCAGCTGAATGCAGATGGAAGCGACGGTGGAAATGTATCTATAGCCACGGATTCTATCACTAGTGAAGACTTGCAAATGCACGATTATTCCGATTTCACTAGTTGGAATGCTGGTATTAGTGGGAGTGTTAGCTCTAGCTCTACCCTTCCGACAATAACGGGTGGATTTGCTGGAGCTGGGCACGATAAACAAGGTGTTTTGCGGGCAAGCATTGGAAAGGGTACCATCACAAAGTTGGATGGCACTGTATATACAGATGAGGAGCTTGGGGATTTAAATCGAGATGTGTCAAAAATCTTGACTATAACAAAAAATGAAGAGCAAGAGAATGTCTCTATAAGTGCTACTCTGGATACAGCGATGGTTATTCGCCCGGGAGAATTTTTCGAGCCACTAGTGGAATTGCCGGGAAATATAAGGAAAGGATTCGCCAACTTAGGTGACATTTTCACCCCTGAACCAGTCCAAGCTGAAAATGGAGAAGGGACTCTTACTCCGAATTTTTGGACTAAAGATAACCTGATTACAATGGGGTCAGCTGTTTTTGGGGCAGCCTTGGCTGTATCTTGCGGTGGGTGTGAAATTTCCGCGGGTGGGGGTGCTATACTCGGAGGAGTTCTGGCCGTTGAACTACAGGGTCGTACTGGTGAGGGCTACAATATAGCCAATGTTGATTACGAAACAGCAGATGGCCAAGTGACAAGGGGTGTAGGTAATGTGTATCTATCTTCAGATGATGGCCTTTTGTTAAATGGCGGGGACATTGATATTGCAGCAAATTTTGATTTCACGAAAATGGATAATTATAAGATAGATGTAGCCAAAGAGCAACTCACTAACAATCCAATTCTGCAGAAATTTTTAACGCCAGATCAGCTTGCCGGATTTGAGGAAAATGGTGCCCAAGTTCAGGTTACCCGAGCCGAATTTAAAGCGGAGACCTCAGTGGAAGAGTTTCTAGACGGTATTTTTGGCAAGAAACCGCCGGAAATGATAGTACGCAACGTGGAGGGAAAGGTTTGGCTCTCTGAAGACGAAGGGAACCTTAGGCAACTTTCTGAGGAAAAACCAGCACTTGATTTTTTCCTTCCTGGACATAGTGCAGGGAATGCCTATAATGCTTTTCGATCTTTTCAGAATGGTGAAGCTTATCAGACGAACTTCACTGTAGCTTTTGATATAAACACAGCTTTATTTGATCACTCTGATAGAGAAATTGGTGTTATCCGTTCCCTTTCTCGTGAAGAAAGAGAAGAGAGATCGAAAGAAGAACTGGCAATAATAGCCCATCGCTTGGCGGAAGCGGAGGGATTGGTGAAACAGAGATCTACTACTATCGCTGATCTTGATGCTTCTACTTATCATCCTGATGATCCTGATGCTATTCATTTTGCTAAAAAGGAGAAGCAGAAATTGCCTATGGCGTCTGTTGACAAGAGTCGCGCTGAGGGAAGCGTTGTGTTTTATGACCGTCAAATAGACCTTCTTGAGGGTGAAATAGAGCGAAATAATAATCGAGAGGGCTTGGGAAATTATGCGAACATTCTAAACGTAAACTTCAATAATGATGGAAACAATATTGAGCTAGGAGGTGATTATTCCATTGCATCACATATTTCGACTGGTGTAAATAATGGTAATTTAGATGGTTCAATTTTTGCTTCGGGATTTTTCGGAGGCAGGTATGATATGGGGGAACAATCGATAACTCAGGTTAGTTTTACAACCCTTGGAGGATATAATGATGTCGATGGTACTTCCATAAATTTAGGAGCAAGCTTCTCTGCCAACAAACTACCCAAAGAAGGTATGGGTTGGGATTTTAAAGGAACTGTTCACCATGGAAATGGTAAAATTACAGCCCCTCGTGTGGATAGTATTTTTGCTAACATTTTAGGGGGAGAGTCATTTTCTACGCAGCTTTTGGGTGAGCAAGAAACTCTAGACGTGAACCTACGGGATGTCGCTTTTCAGGGTAATTACAAAGAGGATGGGCTTACTGGTCGTTTTGTGGGTGGAGAGTTGAATTTGACTTCAGGAAGAGGAGAACAGCAGGCGACACATTTGGAATTCAGCGACTTTGGGGGCGATTTTGACTATAACTTGAATGCTCCAGAAGGGAAACTTCCTGTTTATGGAAATGTATATGCTGGGTCTATTACAGTTGGTGGTGATTTTGCTAAAATGATTTTAGAAAACACCGTCGATCTAGGCGATAAAGCAGGGAAATTAGTGGACATTGCGATTGCTGATGGTGGAACCCAAGCCACAAATTTCGCTTTGAGTCTACAGCCGTCTAAAAATAATTCGGGCTTTAAATTGAATGCAAGTGCTGATAATTTGCGGACGAATAATGGCAGTCTAGATGTGAATGGGTTGACAGGAGGCTTTGATTCTCTAACGGGAATTTTTGGAGTGGAAGCTAAAAACTATTCTGTAGCTGGAGATCTTGCTTTTGCCGCCATCGAGGCACTGGATCTAGACGAGAAAATTGGGGACGTTGGGGACGTTGGGGACGTTATGGATGCTTTTGTGAATAAGCCTGGAGAAGGCTCTGATCGTAATCGTATTTATGGTAAACATCTTGTTGTGAACGGCAATATGACCAAAGAAACGGTTGCCTTTGAGCAAGCTGAATTACGGTTTGGTGAGGGTGAAAATGCAAATAGATTCACTGGCTTAAGTGGTTCTTTTCATAGTAAAACAGGAGAAGGGCATATTGCTTATGGTAGCCATTTTATAAATAAAAACACTGTAGAAGCACTTTCAGACATTGGTAAGGAGTTAGTCGATAGCCCTGTTGGCGATATAATGGATTCTTTTACAAAAAGTGGAGAGGGAGACTCTACGGCTAAAGGTGTACTGGTCGCTTGGGGTGATGATGCTGTATCTCGTCGGTTAAAAAATCCTGATGCTGAGGGGGAACGAAGCAATGGTGGGGGGAATCAAGTATTTGCTAGTGTTGCTGAGGCTACTATAGGAGGAAATGAGTTTAAGGATGTATTGTACTTAGGGGGGTATAGGGGTATAGATGACCAGGTCTCTGTTGGAGAATATACGCTGGATCCGAATGCGATTAAGGATATGGAAAAAGCTGTACGGCCTCTTCTCCTCTCTGGTGACAAGCTAGATAAAATGGGGGCTTCTATGGGGGCTTCTATAGACAAATTCATGGAGGCCCTTGTGGGAGAGACTTCGATAAGTGGGCGTGGATTTTCTTATAGTAAAGCTGGAGATGAAATTATGATCCGCAATGAGTCTCTTGTTTCACAGGGAGCTAATCTTCAAAATGTAGTCTATTCTCAGGATTCAAAAACTGGTGACTCTGCTTTTGGGATAGAAGGTTATGAATTCAATGGTGAAACAACGGCCGTATTAGGTGAGGCAGGAATAGAATTCCTAGAATCACGCCCCTCCACCACGAAAGATGGAAACGAAAATGCCGTAGGAAATATAGTTTCTGCCTTAACCACAGGCAATGGTGAAAGTGGGGTAACGGGGACGGGTCTCTCCGTTGACTTTTCTAAGGGTGAATTAGCAAAGGTTCAGAATAAGACACTAAACATAAGTGAAAATAAATTTAATGAGATAGTGTTTACAAAAGAAGCAGGAACAACTCACTTTGAGGTGGGTACCTATACATTGACCCCTGAATTGCTTGGGGCAATTGGAGACTTTGCTCAAAAGCAAATTTCAGGAGGTGATCAAAAATATTCATCTGCTATTGAAAAAATTGCGAACGAAATCACAAATACCGGTAAAAATGGTGTAGAGGGTGCTGGTTTCGCTTTAGATATTACAGGCGGTGAGAAAATTGTTATTCGTAATGAAAAGCTTCAAGTGGGAGAGGGAGCTGAGGCCTCTTGGGTGAATGGACTTAGCGTTGAGTATGACGCAACAAGAAAGCAGCTAGGAGACGTTAGCATAACGGGTGGCGCCCAACTAAATAAAGGAGCTTCTTTGGCCACGGCAGAACTTTTGGATGAAGTCCTTGGTCCTAAAGACGGTCAAGGTGTTTATCAAGTTTCGGTCCTTCGAGAAGATGGAAGTTTGAAGGCGGTAAATGGGGAGAGAGGTTCTTTTGCGGAGGCTCTTGGCGGTGGTGTCATTAGCCTGGATACGCTATCGTATTTACCGAGTGAGGCTATGAATGAGGCTATCGTAGGAGGAGCTAAATTCGGAGGACAAAAGGTTACCGGTGCTATGAAAGTGAATTGGAATGGTGAAGGTGTTACAGGTGCGGAATTGTTACCATTACAGGGGGAAGAAGTGGCACAAATTTCGCTAGATGGGAAGGGTGTTGCTTTGGTTAACACGCTTCTAAGCATGGATCCTACAGAGCAAGAGAGAACTACTATTACTGGTAATCCTGTTGATGGAGGGTTAGAAGTCACTTCCTTGAGTTATACTTCAGATGCGATGTCTATCAGCATAGGCGGTCCTTTCACCATAACTAAGCTGAAAGATAATCCTAAACCAGAGGAGGAAGGGTCTGGTGAAGGCCGTGAGCTTACTCACATAAGTGGTAATGGGGTGGGACTAAAAATACTTCCTGAAGGAACAGATGAAATTGGTCAGACTCATATTACGAGTTTAAATCCAGATGCCCCTATGCATTTAATGGTTGGGGATTTAGATCAAGATGGGAATAATTATGTGCCTGGTCTTGATGTGACTTTGGAAGCTTTGAGCCTTAACGACAAAGGTGATACTGTGATGCAAAATATAGAAGGGTCTCTTTTTCAAGAGGATTCTCATGGTGTAGCGGTAGAAATGAAAATTCAAGCGGATGGTCTTGTTGTTTCAGAATCACCTAGTGATGGTATAACTGGTCTTGGTTTTTTGGGTAATTATGCTCTTGAAGTCTCTGGGCAAGCTGGTGGTGAAATACTAGGGGGCGAAGTAAAAATAGGAGTTTGTAAGGGCAGTGGATGTGCGGGTGGAGAGGCTGTGTCACTGAATGAGGTTAGCATGCTTATGGATATGACTGGACATGAAAATCTGTCTTCCCAATTACAAGAAAGCTTCGCTGCTATTGATGATGTCAATGTTGATATGAGAGCTACTCCACTGGGGTGGGTTGTGGCTGGATTGGGCTCTGTTGCTGTTGCAGCAGGGGTTAGCACTGTGGGAGTTCTGAAGAGCACGGCCATAGCAGGGATTGGAGGATATTTTGGTTGGACGGCCGCTGATAAAAAATACAATAGTCTGACTGCTCCAGATGTTGACTCTAATGGTCTTTCGGCTAATGAGCGGGCTTACCTAAATTTGGGAGAGAATATGGACGGTCTCAGGAAAGATATTGGGCTAGGAGCTTTTGAGCCGATGGGGATCACTCCGTTTACTCCATATACAGAAGGTCTATCTGTGAGTAATGGTATTAAAAATGTGAAAGAATTTGGTAGTGATGTGAAGGAATTTGGTATCAACAGTATTGAAAAAATGAAAGAATTTGGTAGTGATGTGAAAGAAATTGGTAATGAGTATTTTGAGCTAGCCAGCCTAACAGTTCATTCCACACTTCATTCCTTAGAAGATAAAGCGTATGCGATGAAGAATAAAACAGAGAGCTTCATAGTGAATACTTTTGATTCCTTAGAAGATAAAGCGTCTGTGATGAAGAATAAAACAGAGGGCTTCATATTGAATACTTTGTATGGGGAAGGTCGGGATCAAATAGCTGATCCCAATGTAGCAATTATTATCGGTATGAATGATAAGAGCGAAGGGCTGTTGAATTTAGAGAGTGGAAAGCCTGTTGTAATTGAAAATGAATTTGGTGGGATGAGTGTAATTAGTTTGGAAGAAGAGTCTGTCCCATCTGCTCTTCCTGGGCGTTATGAGTCTCGTAAATTTGCTATGATAGAAACATATACGGAGAGTGATGCTGATGGAAATGAAGGCCCCCGTAGCTATGGCGATGGTTTTCGTGAGTTTTTGTCAAGAGGCTTGACAAACGTTGGTTTACGAGGTGTGGGAAATATGCTTTCTCCAGGAGCCAATCCAGAATTAGAACAAGTTGTGAGAATAGATATAACTGATATTGATAGCTTGGAAATTCAATCAGGAGGGGGTACTGATGGAGCTCCGGTGATTAAAATTCATGGAGAGAGTAATCTGACGGTACAAGATAATGGTGCGCCTTCGGCTATCTTTGGCTTCACTCCCCCTAACGAAGATGATTTAGAAAGAACTATGGCCCTCTCTTCAGAAGGGGGTATGGCTGTACAATTAGGGCGAGGTGGAGCAGAAAGTATGTTGGCTATGGGTGGTTCTAAGGCAACGATCAATCACTTCTCCGTCGGGCTAGATTACGGTACAGCTGTTGTTGATTTATATGGTCGGGAAAATGTGGAAACGCTTGGTGATCTTGTTTTGAATTTTGATGAAGATGGGAGTGTTGTTAATTTGGGGGCAACCGGTAGTACAAGATCTACCCACTATCTGGCAACAGAAGAGCTTAAGCTTCCCGAGAGTGATGAAATAAAAAATATGTCTGTTGGTCGGTGTTATGACTGTAATGGTACAGGTGGGATAGATGCACCTCTTGCGAGTGCAGTAGGCCTAGCGTTTCCGGCCTCGAAGGCCTTGAAGGCAGGGATTGTGTCCTTACCAGCATTAGAAACGGCTGCTACAATATCGCTTAGGGCTGGGATGGTTGTTGCTTCTGAAAATGCTTCGAAAACGGCTACTGATATGAATGAATTTAATGAAGTGAGTTTATTTTCCGGCTCTGGTTCTCTTGAAGCGAAGTGGCGCACAAATGAAACAGTTGATGACCTTTCGGCTACAGCAAATGCCTATATTGGGGAGCCTATAGTCGCTTCGCTTGCAATGGTTTTTGAAGGAATAGTGGAAATGAATGCAGAGTATGAGAGGTATAGCAGTGGTTATTATCGAAGCGATGCTGCTGGAAATCATGCCATAAATCTTCCTATTCATGGTAAGAGTAATGAAGAAGTATTTTTTTCACCGGATTGGGTACAGGAAATGCGTAAAGAAATGATTCTCGAAAATCCATCCTTAGGAGGAGAGCCCTCTTCAAAAAAACTAAATGCTAGTGAGACGTTAAATAAACAGCGTGCCGAGGAGGTTTGGGGAGAAGGAGGATTTGAAGGTTTTGTTGAAAATATTGGTGATATAAATTTTGATGATGATGATGGTTTTGGTGATGGTACGGATTTTAGTTATGTACCCTAGGCTTTGGTGTATGTACACTCTGATCACAAGGGAAAGAAACTTGTGCTTTTAGGCGACTGTGGCTAATATTCTCATATATGCTGTTGCAAAATGTAAATAATTGCAAATAGAGCACTACGAAACACCGATTTGAAGTATTCCACATGGTTACTTTCCTATTTCTTTAGATGTTTTGCGCAATAGCTTCCTTTTTGCCAGTGGCAGATAAGTACGAAATTATGGGTTACACGCTATTTTACGATTTATGCTACAATTAGATATGGAGTATTTTCTGATTTACTCCACTGGAATAGATGGCTTTTATGCATAGTGCAGCTGGACAGATATTCTGAGCTAAAAAATTATATAGCTTCTAAAAAAATGTTACTCATAGCCTTTTCTGGAGGCGTAGATAGTGGCTTTTTGGCTAAAGTGGCACGAGATGTCCTTGGAAAGAAAAATATTCTAGCTGTGACTGCAGTTTCTCCTTCTTTAGGGCAACGGCAAAAAGAAATTTCTGTTGAATTGGCTGCAGAAATAGACTTACCCCATCGCTTTGTTTTTTCACAAGAATGGAAATTATCAGCTTACCTCGAAAACACACCCCAGCGATGCTATCACTGTAAAGGAGAGTTGTATAGTCTTTTGATAGATGTGGCGAAAAAAGAAGGTTTTTCTTATATAGCCAATGGTGCAAACCTAGACGATAAAAATGATTTTCGGCCAGGGCAGAATGCTGCGAAAGAAAGGGGGATACTATCCCCCTTACAGTCTCTTGCTTTTACAAAAAAAGAAATTCGTGCCATAGCTAAAAAAATTGGACTCTCGATATGGGATAAACCAGCTTCTCCTTGTTTGTCTTCTCGTATCCCTCATTTTCAGAAAGTGACAGTGAAAAAATTAGAACAAATTGAAAAGGCGGAACATTTTTTACTCTCCTGTGGCTTCCGGAATTTTCGAGTACGTCATCATGGAGATTTAGCACGTATTGAATTGTCTCCAGACCAAATGGGCTTACTATGGGATGTGAAACATGGCTTTGAGAAGCGTGATAGCATTCGAAAATACTTACAATTTCTTGGTTTTAAATATGTTAGTCTTGACCTAGAGCCGTTCCAAAGTGGTCGAATGAGCAAAGGTTTTGCACATTTGACAAATTCTGATGATTGCTCGCCTCCTTCAAAGTGATAAAATAGAAAGAATGACTCTATTTACGTGAAATATTTTTGCTACCATAGCTGGAATCAAATATCTATACTCTAAGTATTCTTTTTTTTTCTTTAGACTAATTGGTATTTTTATAAATTTTTTACGTTTTAATTTTCATGAGATTGTTGCAAAAAGTAAGAAAGAAAGAAGAAAGTAATGCTGTAAAACGCCGATGTAGGATATTTTAGATGGGTAGTGTCTTGTTTTTCTGTATTTTGCAACAGCCCTTTATAGATATAGGACAATTTTTATACCTTTTTTTATATCATGCTCTTTCCGTATTTTGAAATTTTATTGAATTATCAAAATCAAGACTAGCTTCTTTTTCTTAAAAAAATACTTCAAAAGTATATATCGCAAAAATATTTATATAAACGAATAGCAGATTAAATTTCTCAAAATTCTTATTGAATTTACGCCATGAACTTATGCTATAGATTTTTTTTGCGTTTAATAATGGCTTCTATAAAATCTTGAATAATAGGCCTAGCATCGAGTAAATCGAGGTCTTCTTTTCCTTCGTGATATTCAGGATGCCATTGGATTCCAAAAACGTAAGGTGCTTCTTCTTTTCCCTGTGAGTTTGTTTTTTCCGATAGGCTAGGAATGTAGCGAATAGCTTCTATAATCTTATCTTCTTTAGAATATGCTTCCACAACCAGCCCCCTACCCAGTTGCTTTATTCCTTGATGGTGGACACTGACTACTTTTCCCCCTGGACTACCGTTATACATCTTTGCCAATTGAGTCTCTGGAAGTATGCTCACTTCATGGGTAAGTTTATCGTATTTATCTGGATTACGATGTTCCGTTTCTGTTTTGACTTGTGTGTCTATATCTTGATAGAGGCTACCCCCAAAAGTAACATTGATGATTTGTAAACCACGACATATTCCTAGAATAGGTTTGTTTAAATCCATTGCCTTGTGTATTAAGTCAATCTCATAGTCATCTCGTACTTTGTCGCCCTCCCAATCCTCCTTTAGAGCTTTTTCTTTGTAGTGAAGAGGTGAGATATCAGAACCAGCCTGTAGAATTAAACCATCTACTTCTGAGAGTAAATCGATTGCTTGGAAATCATATGCCTCTCGTGGCATTAAAACAGGGAACGCTCCCTGGGACATCACAAGTCGAGCCATGGTTTCTTCAAAATAGAGAAGTGTTTTAGGGGCAAAGACGACCCTCGCAGGATCGGGGTGAAAGAAACAAGCCGATAATCCTATCCGTATTTTGTGTTTTACCTCCATCAATTTCTGAGTTATTATCTCTTTTATGAAAAAAATACTGATGGCTTTTTTAGAACACCAGAAAAGGCATTTTGGTATAATTTTTTGAAGTCTTCTTTTGTAACTTCACGTGGATTAAGCTGGTGGCATACATCTTGAAAGGCAAAATCTACCAGTGTATCCAACCGAGAGTCCCATTCTTCTTTTTCAATTTCTAATGCACTAAGTTTTTCTGGTATACCTATATTTTTTTGCAGACTAATGATCCAATCAATAAAATTCATATTTACTCCTGCTGACTTTTTCATCAGATCAAATCGATCTTTCTCTTTTTCTGCATTAAAACACATCGCATAAGGAAGCATAATACCGTTTGCTAGTCCATGATGTAAGTCGTAGATAGTCGAAAGAGCATGGGCACAGGAATGGGTCACTCCTAAACCTTTTTGGAATGCAATAGCCCCCATCATAGCAGCGTTGAGCATAAGACCACGATAGTAGATTTGTTCTTCTAGGGAGGAAGTATCTTCAGAGGAGGAAATATCTCCAGAGCTGTGACCGTTAGACTGAGGATGAAAAAGTTCGTTTTGTTTGCTGAAATATACGCATTTTTCAAGGCTCTTTGAGATGAGAGCTATGCCCTCTAGAGCAATACCATCACATATGGGGTGAAAACCTTTAGCTAGATAGGCTTCAATGCAGTGAGTGAGAGCATCCATACCAGTGCTTGCCGTTACCCCTGTTGGCAATTGAACTGTGAGTTCTGGATCCGCTAAAACGGCTTGCGGTAACAATGCAGGAGAATAAATGATTTTTTTCGCTTTTGTAACATCGTCAGAAATAACAGCACTTCTACCGACTTCACTCCCCGTACCGGCCGTCGTTGGAATGGCTAAAAAGTATGGTATGGCCGTGGGATCAATTGAGCGACTATCTTCTTTACCATCTTCGTAGTCAAAAAGATGGCCAAGGTGTTTTGCCATAAGCAAAATAGCCTTTGCACTATCCAAGACAGCTCCCCCCCCAACAGCAATCACAGAATCACAGTTTGCATTCTGATAGGAGTATACACCCGATTGAATTTGGGATTCAACAGGATTTCCCCAAATATCGCTGAAAACCTCTACGTTGATGGGGATTTCTTTTGGCTCACCTCCTGTTTTTTCCAACATCATCTTGATTTCGGTAATGAAGTGAAGAGGTGCTAAGCTACGATCTGTAACTAAGAGAGGTCGAAAACATCCGGCCTCTCTTAGTTTACTTGGAGCTAAGCTTCTCGCATTTTTTCCAAAAAAGATATTTGTTGGGAAGCTATAGTACGATATTACATCAAATGATTTCAAAGTATCTTTTAATCTCCCAATTTGTAACAGTTTTTTGAAATTGTCTCCATTCCCATTGTCGCGTTTGGACAAAATGTTTCACAAAATCATCTCCAAAAAGTTCTTTTGCAACTTGAGACCTTTCCATTTTTTCGGTGGCCTCCCATAGATTTCGGGCTAAGCTTGGTGCCTTTGTGACACTATAAGCATTCGCTAAAATTGGAGCTTCTTGTTGGAGGGAAAGTTGATTTTGTATTCCATAAAGACCACTAGCCAAGCAGGCAACTATACCCAAGTATGGATTCATATCAGCCCCCGCGACTCTTGTTTCTAGACGAGTAGATTTTTCTGTTCCGGGGATGATGCGTAGGGCGGTAGTGCGATTTTCCACTCCCCAAGTAACTTTGGTAGGTGCCCAAAGCCCTTCTACTAGACGTTTGTAGCTATTCACATTAGGAGCAAAAAAAGGCAATATTTCCGGTAAACAATGCATTTGCCCAGCTACATATTGAGAAAGAATTTGACTCATTTTATAATTTCTGTTTTCATCAAAAAAAACATTTCTTCTCTTTTCTATGTCCCAAAGGGATTGATGTATGTGTCCACTACAGCCTGGTAGATTGGAGTCCCATTTTGCCATGAAACTAGGCATGATCCCAAATCGATGTGCAATTTCCTTTATAGCATTTTTGAGGAGTACACCACGGTCAGCAGCTTCTAATGCATCTGAAGCTAGTATTGCTGCCTCGTAAACACCAGGACCCGTCTCAGTATGGATGCCCTCTAGGGGTATGGCAAAATCTAACAACTCGCCAAAGAGAGCATGGAAATAGTCTTTATTTTGACTGGATCTTAGAATAGAATAACCAAACATACCGGGACTGATGGTCGTCATGTTCGTATAAGATTTTTCATGTAGGCTTTGTGGCGTTTCATGAAAATTAAACCATTCCAATTCTATGCCAAACTTCGCTTCAAATCCCAATTTTTTTGCTTTTTCTATTTGTCTTTTGAGCAGATTGCGAGGACAAATAGAGAGTGCTTTTTTTTCATTATTTTTTTCATCATAAAAGTCTGCTAAGAAAAAGGGTGTTTTTTCTTCCCATGGAATTTCACGAAAAGTTTTTAGGTCAATACAAGCTTGCACATCGGGATAGCCTGTATGCCAACCCGTGTAATCTCCATTATCGTAGCATACATCGCCCACATCCCATCCAAAAACAACATTACAAAATCCAAAATGACTTTGTGCCGCTGCCAAAAACTTTTCTTTATGTATATACTTACCCCTCAATACACCATCAATATCAGTAACGGCAACTTTAATATGATTGTGCCTGACTGCCCGAATTCGATCGAGTACTTGTTTTTCTGTAAGTGAATTTGCAGAATCGAGCATGGGAGTGTCAAAGAAAACTTCAGAAGAAAACTTCAATAGATGAATGTGGTTAGTTTATTTTACGTCAACCCTTTCATCTGTTTTTTTATGTTAAGGAAATAAACGTTCTTTCTTCCATTGATGAGGGGCGTCAGGGGTGTTTCGTTTTTCAATCTCTCCATTATGATTTTTTTGCCTAATTTTTGTGAATATAGTGCGCTTGTGTAGACGATGATATCCATTTTGCCAAAACTCGATATAGTTTGGTTCTAAGATATACCCACCCCAATTCTCTGGACATGGCACTGTCTTTTTATCAAATTTTTTTTGAAATTCGAAAAAACGTTTTTCTAGTGTTCCATGTGAATCTAATTTCTGGCTTTGTAATGAAGCGTGAGTTCCTAGTTGACTTTCTCTCGATCTGGAGTGAAAGTAGTGTTCAGAAACTTTGTGGGGAACTTTTTGTACTGTGCCTTCTACGCGAACTTGTTTTTTGATAGTGTTCCAATAAAAAAGGAGAGAGGCTTTGTTATTTATATCAAGTTGTTGGCTTTTTGAGCTAGTATAGTTTGTAAAAAAAACAAAACCCTTTGGACTAAACTCTTTTAGTAGTACAATTCGTACAGTAGGCTGTCCATCTGGGGTTACAGTTGCAACTGCCATTGCATTTGGGTTTTCGGGGATCGCAGTCGTTGCTTCTTGAAACCATTCACTAAAAATCGAAAAAGGATCCACATTTGTTTTTTCTTTTCTAAAAAACATACACATTACTGGGAGTTATGGCAAGTCTAACTGCAATAAAATCATTACAGAGTAGGGATTTTTAGTTTTTGTAAAAAAACCTCTAAAAAAATGCTTGCACAATCAATTGTAATAGTATATATTAAGGGGTGGATTTTTTTGAAAGATGATAGATACTACAACTGATATTTCTCTTGGCTTTTTGTCCACTTTTTTTCAATCAGACTCTAGAAGGGTCCTTTTAACGGATTCGAAAAAAAAACCTATTTATTGGAGTGAAGGTTTTCGGGATTTCGTTCCTATTTCCGATAAAAGTGCAAAGATCAATTGGGATGACCTGAGTGGCCTATTTGCTGAACGTATCTTGAACTCAGATAATTTTGAGGTGCGTTTGTCTCAGATTTATATTGGCAAAGAAGATACTCATTTTCGTGTTAGATTAAAAGACAATCGGGTTGTTGAAATCCTTATGGAGTGGCACAGAATTTCGGAGGAGGAGCAGGCCTGCCTTTGGTCTATATATGATGTTAGTGAAGAGGATGGGAAGTTTAAATACTTACAAAATCTTAAAGATCGCTATGAAGCTATTATTCGAGGTGGTAAAGATGGAGTTTGGGATTGGGATTTAGAAAGTGGTTTTTTTTACATCTCTCCCTGTTGGGAAGAGCGCTTAGGTCTTGCAGGAAGTAATGACAGTGATAATGGAAGATCACCAAAGGGCGTGGAGTTTATATTGCAGTGTGTTCCCATGGACGAACATTCTTCGGTTAGAAAAAAATTTGAGATGTTTATAGAAAGAGATGAAGACACACTGGAGATAGAATTGCCGTTCCATACCCAGGCGTCCGGCCTCTTATGGGTGCGAATGCGGGGTTTATGTGTAAGAGATGAGCATGGGCGAGTGGTTCGTTTGTCTGGGTCCATCACGAACATCACAAAATATAAAACTTCAAAAGCCCGTCGTTTTTTTGAAAACTCTCACGACACATTAACCGGGTTACCCACTTTTTCGTTCTTTGAGAAAAGATTGTCGGGGCTTTCTAAAAAGGAAAATCCTTTAGAAATAGGAGAACCTAATTTTGATGTAAAAGAGAATTATTCGTCCGTTTTACTCATAAATTTTGATCGACTTTCTGTCATTAATGAAAGCCTTGGCCGTTCCTATGGTGACAGAATACTTTTAGATATATGTCAAAAACTGAGGCCTCTTTTGTCTTTTGGGGAGACGCTCGCTCGCATTGCTGGTAGTCGGTTTGCTATAATCATGAGAAACGAATCTGGTAGAAGAACCGAAACTGTAAACTTAGTTAAGAAGATGCAACGAGTTTTGGGCGAGGCAGTGGAATTTGATGGACGTTATATCCTTCATGGTCTTCGAATTGGTGCGACTTTAGTAGAAAATGGGAAAGTAAAAGATGCAAATAAAATTATTCAAGTGTGTGAAAAAGCTCTCAGAGAGGCGAAAGAAAAACATCAATATTTTGTTGTATTGCAAAAAGAGCATGCCCCCTCAATATCAAATGGAGTCGATGATGTTATTCGATTTGATGATGTTATTCAGTCTACACTTGTTAATAATGAATTCACTTTGCACTTTCAGCCCATTATTAATTTGGTAACAGGCAAAGTTGAAAAATGTGAAGCTTTGCTTCGTTTCACTGAAGATAAAGGGTTAAATATTTTCCAAGTAATCTCTGCCGCTGAGAAGTCTCGTCAGATATTTAAAATTGGACAATTTGTCTTGGAAGAGGCTTGTTTTTACTCCAAAGAGCTAAGTGATAATGGCTTTTCAGATTGTAGAATAAAAATTAATATTTCGCCCTACGAGTTACTAAATGCAGATTTTTCAAAAAATGTTGAGCGTATTTTCACAAAAATGTCTGTGGAATCAAATTGTTTTGGGATAGAGATTACAGAGGGTGTTTTTGCAAAACGTTGTACAGAGCTATACAATAACCTTGCTCATTTACAAGAAATGGGTGTACAGATCTCTCTCGATGATTTTGGGACAGGCTATGCAAGCTTCACTTCTTTGAAAGATCTACCTATTAATGAAATAAAAATAGATCGGTCTTTTATGATGAGAGTTTTAGATTCAGAAAAGGAAGGTGCCCTTGTGGCTGCCATTATTGTTTTGGGACATTCTTTGAATATGGATGTGGTTGCAGAGGGTATTGAAACATACGACCAGTTGGAGTTTTTGAAAGCATTTGAGTGTAATTATGCTCAAGGCTTCTTACTTAGCCGTCCTCTACCGGGACCAGAATATATCTCTTATCTAAAAGGAAAAAAGTGTACAGCATTACTTTCCTAGAGTATTAAAAATCTCGAAAAGTTTCGAGAGAGAGCAGTTTTCTTTGTTATTTTTCACTGTATGGGATTGTGCATGGTGCCATATAGTATTTTAGATAGTATTCCATATGGTATTTTATATAACATTAGTTTGACTCCTGAACTCGTTTGTGATTGTCAAAAGAATATGCATCACGTATTCCTGACTCGATATGGATGAATATTGATGGGCAGTAATGAATGCTGTATATTTTTTGGACTAGCCTTTTCATTATATAGCTATATTTTATGTTAACGAAGCGTATAGTTCCCTGTCTAGATATTAAAGATGGACGTGTTGTCAAGGGGGTTCAGTTTACGGGATTACGAGATGCAGGAGATCCTGTAGAGTTAGCTAGGTATTATGCTAGTGAAGGAGCTGATGAGATTTGTTTTTTAGATATCACTGCAAGTTCAGAAAAACGTGACATTGTTTTGGACCTTGTATCTCGTGTTGCACAAGAAATTTTTATTCCGTTTACTGTTGGGGGTGGATTGCGTACAATAGAGGATATCCACTCTATATTACAAGCTGGTGCGGATAAAGTCTCCTTAAATACGGCTGCATTTCAAAAACCTGAATTGATCAGAGAATCGGCCGAACGCTTTGGTTCTCAATGTATTGTTTGTGCCATTGATGCGAAGCATGTGACGCTTTCTGTCTCTTCTACTCAAGCCGATTTCGATCATGAAAAAGATACCGATGGTTTTGAAGTCTATTTACATGGTGGTCGGACATCTACTGGAAAATGTGTTGTGGAGTGGGCGCAAGAGGCTGTTTCTCTTGGAGCGGGGGAAATCTTACTAACGAGTATGGATGAGGATGGTGTGGGCAAGGGTTATAATCTGAAGTTAATACAAACGGTAAGAGAGAGGGTTCCTGTGCCAATTATTGCATCTGGTGGTGCTGGTGAATTATCTCACTTTTATGAGGCCGTCCATGAGGCCAACGCCGATGCAGTTTTGGCAGCGTCTGTTTTTCATTTTGGTACATATAGCATCATTCAAGTAAAACAGTTTTTATTGCAATCTGGTATAAGTGTGCGTGTATAATAAATGCATAAAATTTACTTATGTACCATCAAAATATAGTTTGTGTTGCCTTCTGTCTGATAAAAAAGAGGATGTCTGAGTTGTACGAAATGTGGTAGGAAATTTTCATTTCTTGCAAACAAGTCTTTTTCGATGAAGGGACTGCTCAGAAAACAAAAAAACAAGAAAATGCCTGCAAAATGCCTGCATAGAACACCTTGAATCAGCATTTTATGACATATTATTTGCGATTCTTTACATTTCACAAAGCCCCATGAAAAAAAAATTGTCTGTGAATATAATAGGCTCAACAGGGGCTGTGGGTCTTGAAATTCTTAGAGTTATAGAAGAGCGTTGTTTCCCTGTGGGTGACCTGCGATTATTTGCGAGTCGACGATCAGTGGGAAAGAAACAAATTTTTTGTAAGAAAGATTATACAGTAGAGGAATTGAGTAGCGAATCTTTGCAAAAAAGTAAAGCGGACTTCTGTTTCTTTAGTATAGATAGCGATAGTACACGAACTTATGTACCTGTAGCCCTTGAGACAGGAAGTATCGTTGTGGATAATTCATCCGCTTATCGTATGGAGGAAAATATTCCACTGGTTATACCAGAAATCAATCCGGAAGCACTGCACAATCATAAGGGCCTTATAGCCAATCCAAATTGTAGCACAATTATTATGCTTATGGCAATTGCACCAATCCATCGCATCAACCCAATCGAAGAGATTGTAGTTTCCACTTATCAAGCGGTTTCGGGAGCGGGCATGGCCGCTATGGAAGAACTAAAATCGCAGACAAGAAGCTTCCTAGAAGGAGATGAGGTGCAACCCAAGATTTTTTCACATCCCATTGCCTTTAATGCGTTTAGTCATGATTCTGAAGTGGAAATGGCTTCTGGTTACAATAAAGAAGAAATCAAAATGATTCAAGAAACTCATAAGATACTTCAAGATACTAGTATTCGTATTGCTCCAACCTGTATTCGCGTGAGTACTTTACGTGCTCATGGGGAATCTATTCATTTGAAATTGAAAGAAGATATTGATTTGTCGGCTATTCAAAAGGCCCTCAAGACTTTTCCCGGAGTCAAGCTTGTAGATGATAGAGGGATGAATGTCTTTCCTACGCCTATAGAAAGCTCTCATAAGGATGAAGTTTTTGTTGGTCGTTTACGGAGCTCTTTTAAAAGGGACAGTGAGAAAAGTAGAAGGGAGTTGCAACTTTGGTGTTGTGGAGACCAGCTTCTTAAGGGTGCTGCTTTAAATGCTGTACAAATAGCAGAAAAACTTATAGATGACTTTTAATTGGATATGGCGTCAAATAATACGAACAAACAAATTTCTCTGGAGGTGCCTGATATAGGAGATGCTTCTGAAATTGAATTGGTAGCTTGGCATGTTTCCTTAGGTGATTGGGTTGAGGAAGGCGATGAGTTGTGTGAGCTTGTTACAGAAAAAGCTGCTTTCCCTTTGGAATCCCCTTACAATGGTAGAGTCAAAGGAATAGAGAAAAGCGCTGGTGATAAAGTAGAAGTTGGAGAAAAACTGTTGCTTTTAGAAGTAGTGTGATATTATTTTGTGAATAGAGCTGAGAGTTAGATGCGCTGTGTTTGGGATTTGAATCTTGGAAGCAAGTATAGATAGTATAGTGACCTTCCCCTAATATTTCGTACAGTCGTTTTTATCTTTTTTTTCATTAAGTAGCATATTAAGTAGCATAGTATTCTTCCTCAAATTTGATAGGATTCTTATATCCTAAAAATGAATATTTCCTACGTCATTTGATAGAGTGTAGTTTCAGATACCTCAAAAGCTTCACTGACCTCTTTTGCGAAAAGCTTATTTTTGATCCAGTAAGTCTAACCGTATCCTTCTTAAATTGTTCATCATAGCGTTTAGCTGACGCCTTGATAGTGTTTGTTTCGATCTTATAAAAACCATGTTATAAAACCCATGTTCTCTTCCTCTATAACTTAAAGTGGACTGTTCACTCTTTTGGGGAAAGGTCAGATAATGGTGTGGAATTCACCTATTTTTTTATTTCAAGATCAAATTTAAAACGCAAAGAAAAGGAGCGTTATTCTCCTTTTGAAAAAATACTTGAACAACAAGGAATTGAGCATTACTGAAGCAAGCCCAAAACACTGCCCATAACGATAAAGTTGAACGTTTCCATAGAACGTTTCCATAGAACGTTTCCATAGAACGTTTCCATAGAACGTTTCCATAGAACGTTCTATGGAACGTTTCCATAGAACGTTTCCATTGATCGATTACTTATTCGTTATGTGCACAGTCAAGAACTCAATGGAAAACCACTTGATTTTATAAAAAACAGCCCGCTGGAAGAATTTATGAAATTTTATAACGAAGAAAAGCCACATACTTCACTTAAAGGATTGACGCCCATGTAAGCTTTTAACAGATCTTGCAACGACAAAGTAGCTCAAAGAGGAACATTCAGTCTTACCTTTTTATATGGGTTCTACAAAGGGGGTTATATTTTTATCTTGACATACTTTAGTTAAGGTAACGTGTTACTCCGAGCTCCTTTTTTATGGTTGAGTGCGGAATTTATTGATTTTACGATTTTTTTTTTGAAGCAAAACTACCGATACGCTAATAGGTTTTTCAATGGTTCATATTAAAGACTCCCTCGTGTTTAAAATAGGGATTGCTTATGTTTTCCTCACCATTCTCAATCTTATCTTTTTTTCTGTTATAATTATAGAAAATCAAACAGATCTTCTTATCACAAATTTCAAGTATCAAGCGGATAGTTTAGCTAAGAGCACACTATCATCTTTACGAAACTTGGAAATAGGAAAAAGGAAAAATAAATCTATATCTGTTGGAACAGATCTTCGTCAAAGTTTATCTTCTTACGATTTAAATTGGTATAAGCTTTTTGATCGTAGTGGTCTCCTTTTGCAAGAATATTCCTCTTCAGATATCAAAGACAAAAGCAAAAAAAAGTCAATTGTTAGCAAAGAAGTTATCCAAAAAGTCCAGCAGTTGCTTTCAAATGCCTCTCTTTTCCAAGCTAGATATATGGTTGAATTAAAAAAAGAGGACTTCAGTATTGAAGTCCTTTTGCCGGTGGGGGTGAAAAAGAAAACATTTTTATTCGCTTCTCTAAACTTGAAAAGTATGCGAGATCGTTTGAATCGAGTATACTATCAAGTTGCTGGTGCCGTTGTCTGGGGTATTCTTTTTCACTTCTTGTTTGCTATCTTTCTGATGCGATTAATTTTTCGTCGGGTTTCTTTCCTCGTAAATGCTAGCACAAAAATGGGAGGAGGCGATCTTTCTAGTCGAGTCGAATGGAAAATGAATGACGAAAAAAGAGATGAGTTAGATGTCCTAGGTCTTTCCTTTAATACTATGGCTGGAAATGTACAAGAAAAGGTGCAAACGATTTCTCATCAAATAGAAGTGATTAGTGGGCTAAATAAACAAATTCAGCAAGAACTGAAGGTAGGAAAAGAAGTACAGAGATTATTGATCTCAGCTCCAGAAAGTATTGTTGAGGATCTAAGACCTCAGGTTTACTATCGGCCCTTACGAGAGGTGAGTGGGGATATGTTCCATTATTTTAAGCTATCTGATGGTGCTCGTGGTGTCTTTTTCGCAGATGCTTCCGGCCATGGTGTCCCAGCGGCTCTTGTTACAGCTATTTCTTTTCTTAGCCTGGAAGATGTTTTACGTCGTTCTAATAAGATGGAAGGTTTAATGAATGCTTTAAACAATTCTATTACAAATCGTATGCAACAGGCATTTTATCTAACAGCAGCTCTTATGATCTTCAATGATAGTGGCCAATTGTGGGTAACAAACGCTGGGCATAATACTTTTTTTATTCTTCCCAAGGGTAAAGAAAAGATTAGTATTGAATCCGATGGACTACCAATAGGGATACTACCAGATGCAGAATACCCTATGCATAGTTATTCTGTAAATAAGGGTGATAAGGTCTTTATATATAGTGATGGGCTTGTGGAAACAACTAACGATAAAAAAGAAGAATTTGGCATGGATCGCCTTTTATCTATTATGGACAAACATAACTCTTCTTCTGTGGAAGAGTTATCAAAAGAGGTGCAAAGTTCTTTTGATAATTTTGCTTGTAATTTCATAGATGATGTGACTTTTCTTGCCTTGGAGGTTTCGTAATGAATGTAAAACGTATTCTCTTTATGTCTGGAGTCCTTGTGCTACTTTTTTGGCTATCGACCCAGTCCATTGTGGGTAGTAAGCTCCTAGAATTACAGGTGTATATTGAAAAGGATGAAGTTCAAAATTTTGAGCTTGCTTCTCAGCTACTAGAACGGCAGTTTCGTAAACTGATATCCCGCAAAAATTCAAATACAAAGGTTAAAACTGAGGTAGAGGAATATGTCCTTTCTTCTAGTGTGCTAAACCATGTTGAGTCGGATGTATTGAATGTTTCCCTTGGGAATCATTTTGGTCTTGTTCTTGTAAATTCCGTTCGTTTTTTATCTTTTAAACCCCTTCTTAATTTATGGAAAGAGCGGGAGCTTTTGGTGCTATTAAAATATGCCTTTTATCTGGAGAGGAATCGTCAATTTAGTAGGGCTGTAAGTGAGTATGATCTGTTTATTAAAAATAGCCCAAATAAAAAGAATAGTAGTATTGCCTTTGCTCTTTTGCATCAAATTTATTGCAATGCTTTATTAGGGAATACTGCTCAGTCGCTAAAGATGGCTTCAAGTGTAATTGAAAACTTTCCCGGTACCCACTATGCCACGACAGCAACGGGGCTAAAGCGTATTATAGCTTTGCGTAGAAGTCAGACTGCACAAATTCAGAAGAATTACCAAAAGCCTGTTTCTCGTGCGAAGGTGTTATATGAAACGAATGATTTTTTTGCGGCGAAGAAAGTGTATGAAAAATTACCTCGTCTTACCGTGCCTATAGAAATATTTCGATATGCCCGTGTAAAAGAAGAAATTGGTGATAGGAAGGATGCTATCAAAGATTATCAAAGGATAGTTGAAAATGGAGGTGCTTCCGATGTAGCTAAAATGGCTAACCGACGCTTACTTTTGATTGGTAATTTGTATGGCGGTGGTAAAAGAGTTAAAGAATATGCAAATAGGAAAGCTGCACAATTGGGCGATGTTGTTCTTGCTGATACCATTAAACAGGTATCCATCCGCCTTCCGGAAAGTGCTGTGGCTCGTGAAAGTTTGCATATTCAAAAAATAAAGGAAGAAATCAAAGAAAAAGAAGAAAAAAATAATGAGGATGACATAGAGCGTATTTCCAATAAGGCAATTGAAGAAAACAAAACGCAAGATTTTTTTGATAAAATTGCATCTGGGGTAAACTCTTTTACTAGTGCGATCGGTATCGCTACTCCGGTTTTAAGCGATCCGGAAGTAGCAAACTTAGGTAAAAAAAAGATAGAAAAGGATAGGTCTGTCATTGGGAATAAAGCAGAACAAAAAGATACTTTTGAATCTTTACCGGAAAACGAGGACAATTTAAAAAATATAGCTAGTAAAGATGATAATGATTCTAAGTTGTTTTTATTACCGTCAGATGCGGAAGAGATACACTCAGGCAATGTAAAACTTATTTCTGTAAAGGCAAAGCCTAAAAACACAGGTCTCATATATAGCCTCAAAAAAACAGTGGGTTCTGTATTGGTAGGTAGTCCTGTGCCGGCTTTAGCTGGAAATAAAGAGAAAGATAGCGATGCCTCTCTTTCCGAAATCAAAAACCAAGAAAAGCTAAATGAAAAATCTGAGGAGCCGGAGCAAGCTATAAAAACTGGTGAATCTGATAGTCAGGGGAAGGCGATAAATTCAACTACTGCCTTAGATAATTTAGAAAAGGGTACTCAAAAAGATAAATCTGGAGGTTTATTTAATCGTGTTTTAAAAATCATGGATGTTGTTAGTGATATAGCAGAAGATGTGCTAACTGATGGCCCTGCTCCCCAAGAATCTTCCTCCGATAAAAATACTTCAGACGCTTCAGATGCGGAAGCTAGCAATGCAGGAAAAGACCTTGGCAAAGAGGGCAAGAATTTTTCTGAGAGCTTTTTTGATATCGCTAAAAAGAGGCTGGGAATTCGTACAAAGTCTGATGGGGCGTCCGATCTGAGGACTCAGAAGACTGGTGAGACTATTAGTGCAAGTGCCCAGAAAGTTTTGGGTAATAATGACGGTTTACAAAACACATCTTTTCCTCGTAGGAATAAGTTACTTCGTTTGGATGAAACGAAGAGGAATGAAATTGATATTCAGAAGAAAATTCAACCCGTTACCTACCTCCTTGTGATAATTCAGAAGGGCACAGGAATTGATCAAAAAAATGGGCAGATTTGGGGTCAGGAAATGAAATATGTTGCTGGTTATATTCGTATTCGTTCAAAGACGGGTGCCTTTCTTGTTTCCCCCAAAAGACTTGTTGGATTGAGTGCCGTAAGCCTTCTACCCGAAAGTGGCCTTGGCCCCAAGGGGATACTGTTTACTGTTATTTATAGTGATGAGGATGATAAGGAAGCAAAGGAAGTTTTGCAGGCCTTTTCTGTAAGTCAAGATGGAACAGGTTTTGTATACCAACGCCAAAATAAAGGACAAGATGTGGAAAAAATCATTCCATTTGGTCGTATCAAAGATATTAGACCAATTGTACTATGAGATTTTTTTTATCATTATTTTATAATAATAGATTATGGTATGTTTGTACCGTTTTTGTTGTTTCTATTTTGTTGGTATGCCCTATCTGGTCACAGGAGCCAGATGCACAATTGGATAGAAGGGAAGATTTATTGATAATGGATAGTGGAGAAAAAATAGCTGGTAACTTTGTGACTAGTGATCGATCTTCTATTTTGTTTCGGGCAGAAAACGATACACCCCGCTCCTATCCGCGTTCTGAGGTAAGTCTTGTTGTTTTAGGCGTGAAAAAAATTTCGTTTTGGCAAGGTATAACTCCTGGCTGGCCTCAATTTATACGAGAGCAAAATGTAAAAGGTTATTTTTTTGTTGGTGGAACTATCTTTTCTTTAACTGCTGTTGCAGTGGGTTTTTTGCAATTTCTTTCTGCCCAAGCAGAGCTTCTATCCCCTAGTCGGAAATCCCAGGATCAGATTGAAGCTTTACAAAATCAGCAAAAGCTTGGGTCTGCTTTGGCTGGTTTGGGTGGGGCTTCCGGGTTATTCATCTATACTTGGCACATTATGGATTGGCAGTGGTGGGGAGATAACTACAATTTATTTTTGAGTAAATCTGATGTGCAAGATGAAAATGGTGATCAGATGTTTGTTTATCAAAATGCCTTCTCAAGTGACTTTGCGAGTAGTTTTTATAAAAATAAAGATACGCTTATTTCTTATTCTTATGGGACAAATTTATCTTATGGAGATTCAGATGTTCTTTATAGATTAGAAGCTAAATTTCTTTTTTAGTGATTTTCTTTTGTATTTCACGCCCGTTTCATTTTATATCCACAGAAAAAAATAAATGATTGTTCCCTTACGGTAAATAGATTCTACTTGGCGTCGATTAGGCCCCTATGGGCCGGCTATATGGAATTTTGTGGGTTTCTGTGGCATTTTTTTACGGATAATTGTGTGAAAAATAAATGTTTTGCTCATACACTCTATTTTTTATGCAATAGAGTATTTGCGATTTCTTATCAAATGAACAGGGGCAAACCAAAAGATTCAATTTTTTGTTGCACTAATATGATGGGCTATAGTCGCTATGAGGGGGGGGGGGCAAAATGTAAAAAACTGGGAAATTAACCGTTTGTTTAGAATGCTTTAAATGGGCAATTCGTAGCAATCGATTTGCAATTCTTTACATTTTACAACAGTCCCATGGGAGGGGCTGGACAGCAATACTCACAGTAGAATTAAATTTTATGATTTTATAGGACATAATCTCAAAAACTAATCACATACAAACAAAAACAGGCTTTTACTCTAAATAACGACCCAAACTAAGAGAAATCTTTGGGTTTATGATTGTGATACAAAAATAATCAAGATAAACATTGATTGAGAAGCTACAAACGGGATCCTAGTAATTACTATCCAGCTCTCATGAGCAAATTCTATCTATTCATTTGAGGCTTGCTTTTTTATGGACGAGTGCGAATAGTTAAAAAAGAGTGTAACACATGGTCGACATCTTACCCAATCTTTTTCATTTGTGCATTTTTACTATTGCCAATGCTTTCTTCGTTTATGCGCTTTATAAGCGCCTCAGCCTGGTAGCAAGGGGGCAAGCGGCAACTTCCCTAGCCCCCATGGAGGCTAGGCTCCGTTCCGTTCTCTTAAACGTTATCTTTCAGTTTAAGCTGTTTCAAAAGCCAGTACGTGGTCTTATGCATGCCTTTATTTTTTATGGATTTTTAGCTTATCTTATACATACCATGAGCCAAATGGTCGCTGGAAATGTTTGGTACTTTTTAGTGCAAGAAGGTTTAGATCCGTATAGCTTTTGGCTAACGGATTATATTTGGTTAGGATTTTCGTTAGATAAGGGTATGGCGGGCCTTGCATTTGTTGGTATACTCGCTATAATTGCCTTGACTGTGCTTCTCATGTATTCAGTGAAATTAGGGAAACGTGTGAATTGGCGTACAAGTCCTCTGATCCAATGGTTTTTTCTTCTCCTACTTTCTGTGGAGACAATGGCTTTACTGGCTGTTCTTGTGGGGTCTGGTACCGCATTCTATGAATCTGTGGTCCAACATTTTTCTCTTTTTGTTCTCACAGGGCTTGGTTTCTTTGCTTATAGACGCTGGGTACGTAGGGCAAAGGGGTTAGATGTGCCTTCTACTCAATCTGCGATTGTTTTGCTTTTGATTAGCAACCTCATGCTCTCCACCTTAATTGGCTTTGCAGCTCAAAACTATCTTGATGGTGGGCTTCATGGGACTTGGATACAAGGCTTGATGCATTCTATTTTGAGCGGGATAGGCTTAGAAATTATAGATATGGATACAGCTTTTGCTGTACGTAATTTTAGTTGGTGGTTACACATTGCCACTGTTTATACTTTTATGATTTATGTTCCGCTTTCCAAGCACTCTCACTTGGTTTTCGCACCAATCAATTTTTTCCTCATTCAAAATCGTCCACTTGGTCAGATGAAGATGATGGACTTTGAGGCGGAGGATGCTTCTTTTGGAGCTTCAAATTTATCAGGACTTCCTTGGCCAAGTCTGTTGGATAGTTTGTCTTGCATTGAATGTGGTCGTTGTACTGTAGTATGTCCGGCTAATCAAACCAACAAGCCTTTGGATCCCAAAAAGATTATGGTGGATATCAAGCATTCAATGTTGGAAAATCAAAAGGGTCTCATGCAGTCCACTGGAAATGCTTCACCGCCCCCAATTATTGGGGAACCTTATATTACAGAAGAGGAACTTTGGGGTTGTACGTCTTGTCATGCTTGTGTAGAAGCTTGTCCTGTGGGAAATAATCAACTTGATGCGATAATGGAAATGCGAAGGGGGTTAGTTCTCGGGGAAAGTCGTTTCCCTCAAGAATTGCAGACGGCTTTTCAGAACATGGAAAATCAATCAAATCCTTGGGGAATTGGATCTCATACCCGTGCCGACTGGTGTGCAGATATGAATGTAAAGACATTAGCTGAAAATGCGGATGTGGATGTTTTATATTGGGCAGGGTGCGCTGCCTCGTTTGATGATAGAAATAAAAAAATTGCCCGTTCCTTTGTTTCTATTATGCAAGAAGCGAAAGTGAATTTTGGTATATTAGGAACAGAAGAAAATTGCACGGGGGATAGTGCTCGTCGGGCAGGGAATGAATATCTTTATCAAACCCTCGCACAAAAAAACATAAAAACTTTTGAACGCTACAAGGTAAAAAAAATTGTTACGGCTTGTCCGCATTGTTTTAATACTCTAAAGAATGAATATCCTCAAATGGGTGGTCAGTACGAGGTGCAACATCATTCTGATTTTATTGATGATCTTATTCGGAAAAAGAAAATCCATATGGATGAGAATAAGGTTGAGAAAGCGAAGCAGCGAAGAGGTACGTATCATGATTCTTGTTATCTCGGCCGTTATAATGAAATTTATGAGGAACCACGTAATTTAGCCAATAAAGCTCTAGGTATGGACTTAGCTGAGGCTGCGGATCATCATAGAACTTCTTTGTGTTGTGGTGCCGGTGGTGCACAAATGTGGATGGAAGAAAAACATGATAGAGTGAATAATACTAGAAGCAAACAGCTAATTGATACAGGTGCAGATACTATAGCTACAGCCTGTCCCTTTTGTATCACTATGATTACAGATGGTGTAAAAAATAATCATCTTAGCGAGGATGTTCGAGTTTTGGATGTTGCAGAACTTGTAGAAGCTAATATGGAGAGAAAGAAGGGTGTCGAGGGTGTCGAACATTCTCATCCTCAGGGAAAACTGCCAGAAGGCTTTACAAGTAGAGAAACAAATGGATCGCATTAAGAGATTACTTGTTTCTCTCTTTACTTTTCCCTGTCCTTTTTTTCGAGTCTATACTCCTCTATGGCTTTTTTCTTTTTTTGTTCTGATTTCCATTGATTTAGTTAGTAAAAAGATAGTCACAAATAATCTAAACTTTCATTTGAGCTACACACAATATAAGTGGCTTCCTTCTTATCAAGAGAATTTACCATCTGCTTTTGCTGGTAGTCAAAAGAGAAGTGGGCACGATAAAATAGATATTCTAGGAGATGATGGGAAATATATTAAATTTCGCCTAGTTTTTAATGATCGTTTTGTGTTTGGCTTAGGTCCATCTCTTCCCTATATAGGTTTTTTTTTGAGTTTCTTGGCTAGTTGTCTTTTGTTATTGTATCGTTGGAAAAATTTTCAATTGGGTCACCCCACTGCTTGGCTTCTCGTCTTTTCTGGTGCGTTTGGTAATTTAATCGACAAGCTCTTTATTAAGTCTTTGGAAACACGAGAATGGCTTTTTTCTCTCACCCCAAAGAAAAATTATGTATCTGGAGTTGTGGATTTTATTGAATGTATTTGGTTTGGTTGGGATAGTTTAGGTGACTTTTTCCTTTTCCGTTTTTTAGCTATGGACACTTGGCCTACATTCAATTTTGCAGATAGCATTATTGTTGTGGGGATTATCTCTCTGATGTTCACTATAGGAAGTGAGAATGCGATTCAAGAGTGAAGAAAAAAACCAGAAAATAAATATGTATAACAGGTGGGTTTCCCTTCCTTTTAGTTTTTGTACAATTTGCTTGATATTTGTTTATTCGAGATAGATGGCTTTCACATGATAAAGAAAGTTATACTAAAAAGGTGATTTTATTAGGAAAGCAATGGACAGAATAGAAGAAAGAGAGCTTGTGGGTCGGGCTAAATTGGGTGATAAAGAGGCTTACGGTAAGCTTATAAAACACTACCAAAATCGTTTATTCCATAGGGCGATGTCTTTGCTTGGGGATAGAGATGTCGCCCAAGATGCTCTTCAATCCAGTCTTTTGAGTGCTTATAAGGCATTACCTCGTTTTCGTGGGGAGAGCTCTATATATACTTGGCTCTATCGTATTGTTACGAATAGGAGTCGGGATTACCTCTCAAAGTTTTATAAAGGGCAAATTGACTTCAGTATTGATAGCTTGGAGCCTATTTTCACTGACGAGAGGTTTAACTTAGAAAAAAACTTTGAACTTTTAGAGGAGACTAACTATCTAATGAGTAAGATTAATTTTCTTCCGGAAAAATATCGTGTGCTTATCGTGTATCGTTATTATGACAATTTGAGCTATGCAGAAATTTCAGAATTGCTACATATACGAGTAGGAACGGTTAAAAGTCGCTTGTTTAAGTCACGGAGCCTTCTACGAGAGGCGATAGTGAGGGATGGACGCGAAGAAGACTTTTCTAATCTATAGTTTTTTTGAAGGTGATAGTTAGTGAAATCTACAGGTGAAAAAGAGAAAAATAATTTAGAGATTGAGCCAGAGGCGATCACGTTTGAATTTTTGAAAGGGCTAGATGAGCAAAGCAAGCAAAGAATGCAGAAACAAGTTTCTCTCGACTCTATTTTAAAGGCAAAGATAGGGGAGCTATCGATAAAATTCGCTAAAGCAAGTCCTCTTCCAAAAGACTTCACAACATCTTTTTTGAAAGAGCTTGGCAAAATTGAAAAAAGGCAAAATGATAAAAGAGGAAGACTTTTCCCTGTCACAAAGAAACTGTTTTTACAAAAGTGGGTAGCTATTTTCAAAGAAACTTTTTTGTATAGTGATCTAGCCCCTTTACATTGGGGTTGGGGCACTTTCGCAACTCTTCCTATCATTTTCCTCTCCATTCTCTTTTTTCGTTATGCCTCAGATGTACCCGCAGATTCTATCTTCACAGTTCAAAACAAAAATGATACGGTACAATCTCCTCCCAGTAAGACTAGAGTCCCTAGTCCTAGTCCATCCAAATCATTGGTGGCTATCCATGTGGCTCCCCCCGTGGCTCCCCCTGTGGCTCCCCCCGTGGCTACTCGTGGGGGAAATTCCGAACGGCTAAAAACGCTAGATAACCAAGAAGAAAAGCTACTACTTAATATGGAACTGTCAGAAGAAATGGCGGAAAAACTGAAGGCTCTAGAGGCTCTGAAAGCGTATTATATAAAAAAGAAAAAAGAAGCTAAGGTAAAAGAAATGCAAATACAGATAGACAAATTGAAACGGGATTTGAGATAGTTTTTAGGTGTCTTTCCTCTTTCTTTTTTTGGCAATCATCGCTAGTGTCGCTGTTACAGTGGCCTTTTTTTATATAAACTCATTTTATAAGCAACGAACGCTTTATGTGAATGGCTTTGTTCCTTTTTTCTCTCAATACATCGTTTTTTTATCGAAATGGCGCCATTTGGATCGTATTGAAGAGTGCGTTTTGCATATATTGTCGTATTTGCTGATGCATTTGCTTTTTCCCTTTTGGGGATTTTCTTTTTTTTTGCATAGTGATGGTAATTTCATTATTTTTATTGCTAGCATTATAATTAGCTTTCAGCTACACCAACGTGTATTTGCTGGAGAATATAATAGCTAGAAAGAAGTAAAATAGAGAAGAATTACTTTGGTACAAATATGGAAATTATTTCTGATCCATTATTGATTTAGATGTTTTTTGAGAGTTTAGGAGTTCCCACAAATTGCTTTGTCTTATGTTTAATAACAACTATTTTGGTTTTGGCTCATGAAGTATAAGAGGGCGGGCACATAAAGATGGGAAAAAAAGTCAATAAATCCCCGGAAGAATGGAAAAACATCCTCACTCCTCAACAGTATCAAGTGACTCGTCAAGGGGGGACGGAATCTCCCTTTACAGGCCAGTATTCAAATTGGAAAGAAAAGGGCATATATAATTGTGTTTGTTGTGGCCAAGAGCTCTTTTCTTCAGAAAAAAAGTATGATTCTGGTACGGGCTGGCCTAGTTTTTATGAGTCGGCTAATTCCGACTGTCTGTCAGAAAAAACAGATAGTGGTTTAGGGATGGTTCGGACAGAGGTTCTTTGCTCTCAATGTGATGCCCATCTAGGACATGTTTTTTCTGATGGCCCCCAACCCACAGGTTTGCGTTATTGTATGAATTCGGTATCTTTATCTTTTCAGAAAGACTCTTTTAACCAGTAAGTAAAACAGTATTGACATGGCTTCCCAACAAAGAAGCTTATCAACGAGTACCCCTTTTTAATTTTTTTGTATACCTTTATGCCCAAAAGTAACCCAACCCAAATACCTCGTAAATTTTTTCGTTTTTTCAAGAAGAAGTATAATGGTAGTCATTTTCCCCTTCCCACTCCTCCTTTCACTCTCAGTTCTATAGGAAAACAAGGAAAACAAGGAAAACAAGGAAAACAAGGAAAACAAGGAAAACAAGGAAAACAAGAAAAACCAAGCTATTCTTTTTTGTATAGTCTGGATTCCCCAGAAGATTTACGAAAGATACCTCTGAATAGGCTTTCACAAGTATGTACTGAAATACGTGAATACATTATTGAAACTCTTTCTTCGGTAGGTGGGCATTTTGCTTCTAATCTTGGAGTGGTTGAGTTAACCGTCGCTCTACATTATGTATATAACACCCCAGAAGATCGCCTTATATGGGATGTGGGCCATCAAATATATCCTCATAAGATTTTAACGGGAAGGCGAGATCTTTTAAAGAGTGTGCGTAAGTTCAATGGTCTTTCTGGTTTCCCAAAAAATGAGGAGTCTATCTACGATAGATATAATACTGGTCATGCTGGGACATCTATATCACAACTTTTAGGTGAAGCGGTGGCTCGTGATGTTTTGGGTAAGTCACACAAGTGTGTGTGTGTGATTGGTGATGCTTCTGTTGCTTCTGGGATGGCATTGGAAGCACTCAATCATGGAGGCCATCTCAAAACAGATTGTCTAGTGATACTCAATGATAATGATATGTCTATCTCTCATAATGTGGGGGCATTAAATCATTATCTAAATCGTCTCATTGCTAGTAATCTTTATAATTATTGGAAGCGTATTTGGTACACTTGTTTGATATGGTTACCCTTTCTTGGGACGGCTTTGCGTACTTTTTCCCATAAAGTAGAGCGTTCCTTTGTGGACCTCTTTACTCCCGGTGGTTTTTTTGCCAACCTTGGTTTTCGGTATGTGGGTCCTGTGAATGGTCATGATGTTGTGGGGTTGGTGAAAATGATGCGCAAGCTTTCTAAAATGAAACAGCCCACTTTTTTACATATATATACACAAAAAGGGCAAGGCTATACCCCTGCTGAAGAAAATCCAATTCGCTATCATAGCGTTTCTATTTTCAATCGTTCGGATGGTAGTTTTGCAGCAAGCTCCAAAGCAGCCAAAGAAAAAATATCCTATAGTGAAATTGTAGGCGAAACACTCTTGGAATTGGCACGTAAAAATCCCAAAGTTGTTGCTATTACGCCTGCTATGATAGAGGGTTCTGGCCTTCGGCCTCTGTACAATGCTATGCCCGATCGTGTTTTTGATGTTGGTATTGCAGAGCAGCATAGTGTGAGTTTTGCGGGTGCTCTGGCTGCCTCAGGTATGATCCCTTATTTATGTATCTATTCAACTTTTCTGAACCGTGGTATAGACCAATTGATTCAAGATGTGGCTCTGATGAATTTCCCTGTGCGTATGGTTGTAGATAGGGCAGGTTGTGTTGGGCCTGATGGTGAAACACATCAGGGGCTTTATGATATTGGTGTACTTCTTTCTATTCCGAACATACAAGTTTATGCACCGGCTACAGGGGCTGAGCTAAAAGCTATACTTTTTTATATGGAGAAACACGATGCTTCTCCTCTCGCCATACGTTTCCCTAAGGCATCTTGTTTACGGAGTGAGTTAGAAGGAATAGTTTCGTCGGGAAATCAGGGTATTTATTCTCATGTACCCCTTTGTTCTGATCCTATTCATAAAGATGGGAAAGATGATTTGGCAATAATAGTTGTTGGGGCTATGTGGGAAGTTGGGATGGCTGTGCAAGAAATACTTCAAAAAGAGGAAAAGAAAAAAGTTCGCCTGATTGGTTTACGATGGATACGTCCCCTTGATTTGCCCAATTTAGAGGGGCATCTTCTTTCAGCTAAGAAATTTATTATAATTGAAGACTCATACATACATTCTAGTGCCGCAGCCTATATACTACAATTGCTTTCTTCCCAAACTCTCCCTCGTCATGTGAAGACTTTTGCTTTTCCGGAAAGCTCTATTGAACATGGGACTAGACAAGAAATATTTACGAAGTATAATTTATCTGCTCCAAAAATTGTGGAAATTTTACGAAGTATCTTTTAATAATTCTCTCTACTTTCTAGAAGTATCCGATTATATAGTATAGGCATTTCGTGCCGATACTTTTATGAATTCAGAAGCAAATCTTTTTTATAAGAGAGGGGTTCAGGCTATCTTAAATCAAGACTATGATGCCTCAGAATTTTTTTTACTTAAATCAATAGAAATTGATGATTCTGAATTGAACTATGGGTGTTTAGCTTGGCTCTATGGAACAGTCTATAAACAAGAAGAAAAAGGCTTGCGATATTTTCGGAAGGCTATACGTAAAAACCCCAGGCAAGGCGATCTCTATAATGACTATGGAGCCCTTCTTTTGAAAACAGGTCGTTTACATGATTCGATTAAATGGTTTGGAAAGGCGATACGACTTGCATCCTCTAAGAAAAAACATTTTGCTTTTTATAATTTAGCTCTTGTTTATCGCGATTGGAAAAAACCGAAAAGAAGTTTGCGTTATTTGCAATTAGCACTTAGGCATAAAGCCGACTTTCAAGAAGCTCGTAAGCTCTATTTTACGATACTTAAAGAAACACAATATATAGAAACAAAAGATTGAGCATATTTTTTATCAAGAAAAAAGGATAGCCTATAGCTATACAATGTATCTTTTGTTTTTGTTGTTCACTAATTTGATGAGGATTTCTTGTTTGCCCTTATGTCTAAAATATTATAGTTTTTTTTTCTTTTTTCTTTTTTCTTTCCTATTTTTACCTCTTTTTTCACATATTTCATATATTTCACATAGAAATTTCATTTACTCTCAGACTTCTCAATTATCATCTGGGCGACAAGTTAGGCCACCATCAGATTTTCTGACTGAAGAAATGATTACAAATTGGGAGGAGCGATTATCACCAGAACAAGGGGATTTTCGTAATCTTGAAAAAGAAATCAGAGCTCCTTTGAAAAAGTACTATGAACAGTTTACAGAGCAGAAAAAAATTTATGATGAAATTAAGAATATACCCCAACCTCCCTATAAAATAGGCACATCTCATTTACGTCGCTTTCTTCAGAAAAAAGATAAAAGTATTGCCAAATCATATTTTATACAAAGCTCTCCTTATCTTTTTCGTTCTCATGTTGCTTTAGCTACAGCTTATGGGAAGCAGTCTCGCGCCTTTCAAGCTATTGGAGAGTATGCGATGGCTTTTCGTTACGTTGCTCTTGAGCCACTCAGTATAGAGGAAGAAAAACAAATTCAAAAAATACAAAAAAATCTTCTAACATATAAAAAAAATGAAATAGCGGATGTACCGGGAAAAAATTATATAAACACAGTTAGTGAAGCAGAAAAAGAAGAATGTTATGTTTGGATGAAAAAAATTTTTGCAGATGAAAAGCGTTTATTAGAGGAAAACGATGAGAAATGGAAAGGTGATGCGAATATCTTTCGTCAAGACCTAGAAAATTATTTCATAAAAAAAAAAGCACATAAAGAAGCGATTCGTCAAGTCTCTGTAACTAGAGACAAGGCCGCACGTGGTAAAAATGTTTCTATTCAAGATGCAAAGAATACAGAAGGTAAATTTAGACGTGAACGGGAAGCACTTGCATCTTCTCTCGAAGGCATACGAAAAGATTCTTATAAGAATTATATTGATAGGCTTAGGCTTCTTTACGGAAAAGCAGCCTACGATATGGCTTTGCAAGTAAAGAAATTGGAAAAAGAAAGTAAGAGCTATCAAGAAAAAAAATATAGGTCATCTTTTTTACGAGGCCTAGGGAATAGAAATTTTTTAGATAAAAAGACACTAGATACTCATTTGAAGGGCTATTCTATTTTTCTTGAGTTAGCTCATAAAATAAATCCTTTTATGTTAGAATATATTCGGTTACTTTCTGATGAGAAATACAGATCGAAAAAAACAAAACAAGCCATCTTTTTTACTGAGCTCTATATACGAGGAGCACAGGATGCTTTGTATTTAGAAAAAAAAGAAAATATAAACAAGCCAAGCGAAAAAGAATTGGCTTTATATACTCTACGTTTAGCCAAACTTTATACTGATCATCATCGTCATTTCCAATCAGCAGAAAATTATGAAAACTATTTATATTTTATCTCAAAGCTTCCTCAAGAGAAAGAGAAAGAAATGGCTGTGATAAATATGTTAGCAGATCTTTACTTCAAAAAGCTGGGGAAATTAGAGAAGGCTAAAATATTGTATAAAGACTATATAGAAAAAACAAAAGACTATGCAAATAATAAAAATGAACTTTTTAGAGAAGTGCATCGTTATAAAGCGTTATCTAATCTTGCTTCTATTGATAGAGAAAATCAAAATAAAGAAGAAGAAAAAAAATATTTAAAAAATACACAAATAGAATATGCAAAAATAGAGCAAAAAAAAGAAAATTTGAATAAAGAACTTGTCAATTTGATAGAAGAAAAAGAAAAACTAAAAAAGGAACTCCTTCAAAAAGAAGATGATAATACACAAAAAAAATACTATTTACTTACAGATAAAATCATACCAGAAAAAAAGAAAGTATTAGATACACTTCTTTTTTATACAAAGACTCTACAGCATCCTAAGTCTTTAGAGCGTCTAGCCTATCTTGCTCAGACAGAGAGGAGTTGGAGTGAAGCCGCATCTTTTTATAAACAAATATTAGAAATTGGTTCCAGTCAACAGGTGACTAGGGCAAGAAAAAATTTGAATGCCCTTCGGCTGAGACAAGAGAATGGATATTTTCCCCAATCTACACCAGAACTGGAACCAAGTTTTGATCGTTAGTTTGTTTTATTTTTTGATACGATAATGTAAGCTATTGGTTCATTTGGTAGATATTGTTTTTGCTTTTCGCATACCCTTGCTTTCGTTTTGTATTTTTACTGGACGTTTTTACACTAATTTGTTCCGTTAGTTGCTCCATACGATCTCGTATAAGAGTTGCTTTTTCAAAATCTAAATTTTTGGCAAAATCAAGCATAGCTTTTCGTAATAATTCTATCCTTTTTTTGGGAGATGTTTTGGGATCGATATTGATTTCATTTTCGATTTTATGTAGAGATTTTAGTTTGTCTTTTTCTGCATAATCACGTTCTATTATATCTGTGATGTTTTTTTGAATAGTCTTTGGTGTAATATTATTTTCTTTATTGTGTTGTATTTGTATTTTTCTACGGCGTTCTGTTTCCGTTATAGCTGTTTTCATAGAATCGGTTATTCTGTCTGCATAGAGTATGGCATGGGCATTGACATTTCGAGCAGACCGCCCCATGGTTTGGATTAAAGAACGGGCATTACGTAAAAATCCTTCTTTATCAGCATCTAGTATGGCCACTAAAGAAACTTCTGGCATATCTAAGCCTTCCCGTAAAAGATTAACACCAATCAAAGTATCGTATATACCTTGGCGCAAGTCACGAATGATTTCTACTCGATCCATTGTTTTGATTTCTGAATGTAGATAAGCAACTTTCAAACCCATTTCTCCTAGATAATCAGAAAGATCTTCAGCCATTTTTTTTGTAAGTGTGGTCACTAAAATTCGCTCGTTAGATTGAATACGTTTACGAATTTCAATTAATAGGTCTTCAATTTGATTTTTTGTGGGCCGAACGACTACCGTTGGATCTGTAAGGCCTGTGGGGCGAATAATTTGTTCCGCAATTGTTTGAGATTTTTCTAATTCATAATCACCGGGAGTTGCCGAAACGTAAATAACTCGTTTGGCAATTTTTTCAAATTCATGAAAATTCAAGGGACGATTATCCAAAGCGGAGGGTAGACGAAAGCCATAGTTTACTAGTGTCATTTTACGAGAACGATCTCCTTCATACATGCCCCTCACTTGCGGTAGAGACACATGACTTTCATCGATAATCACAACAAATTCATCACTAAAGTAATTTAAAAGGCAGGCAGGCGGTTCCCCCGGAGCACGACCTGTTAAATGCCTAGAGTAATTTTCTATGCCGTTGCAATGTCCCATTTCTTCTAGCATTTCAATATCAAAGCGAGCACGCAAGGCAATGCGCTCGGCTTCAATGGCCTTCTTTTCTTTTTCAAAATGCGCAATACGATTTTCCAGTTCTTCCTTTATATTTTTGATGGCCGTTTTTAGCTTTGTCGGTGAAGTAATAAAATGTTTAGCAGGGTAAATAGCTACACGCTCCATGTTTCGTAATAGCTTACCCGTTATAGGATCAATTAGAGACAGATTTTCTATTTCGTCCCCAAACCATTCTATTCGTATACCCTCTTGGCGATAGGCTGGAAACAACTCTAGAGAGTCTCCTCTTACACGAAAATTTCCCCGGGCAATTTCAATATCATTGCGTTGGTACTGAATATGAAGTAATTTTCGTATTATATCATTTCTATCGACTTCAATCCCTTGATCTAGTATGATTAAGCTATCTTTGTATTCTTCGGGAGAACCTAGACCGTATATACAGGAAATTGAGGCTACAATGATTACATCCTTTCTCTCTAGAAGTGCTGAGGTCGCTCTCAAGCGTAGACGATCAATTTCATCGTTGATAGAAGAATCTTTTTCTATGTAGGTATCACTCGTTGGAACATAGGCTTCTGGTTGGTAGTAATTGTAATATGAAACAAAATATTCTACTGCATTGTTAGGAAAAAAATCACGAAATTCTCGATAAAGTTGAGCAGCTAGGGTTTTGTTATGGGTTAGAACTAAAGCCGGTTTATTTATATTGGCAAGGAAAGAAGCCATTGTGTAGGTTTTGCCTGAGCCTGTCACTCCGAGAAGACAGAGATTGCTTTTCCCTGCATGATAAGCCTCCACAAGATTTTGAATAGCCTTGGGTTGATCTCCAGATGCTTTGTAATCGGCGACTAGTTGGAATTTTTTATGATCCACGTTATCTATCAAACGGAAGAAAAAGTTCCTTTGGGTCAATCAGTTTCCTTTTCATAAGATAGGAGGCCTATTTCTTTTTATTTCGCAACAGCCTTGCCTTTTTCGCGCCCTTAAAATCGAGGGCTTTGCTCTATCAAAACCTTCCACGAACGTCTAGCACGAACGGTCTCTCTCCTCGTTAAAATAAGCCAGAGTCTGTGGATAAAAATAAGCTTCACTTATTTTTTACGATAAAAGCGGCGATTCTGGAAGGGTGCGTGATTTTAGATAAAAGCGGGCTTTGGATAAAAATAAGGCGGAGTTGTGGATAAAACAAGCTTTGCTTGTTTTTGTGATTGGAGCGGCGATTCTGGTGAGGAAAGGGTTTTAGATAGGAGAAGCTTCGATGGATAAAAACGGGTTTTGGTGGGTAGAGTGGATAAAAACAAGCTTTGCTTGTTTTTGTGATTGGAGCGGCGATTCTGGAAGGGTGGAAAAAAGGGCCCTTTGTGTAGAGACGTTTTTTGTGAGGCTTACAATCGCGGGCTTTGGATAGAAATAAGTCAGAGTTGTGGATAAAAATAAGCTTTGCTTGTTTTTGCGATGGAAGCGGCGATTCTGGTGAGGGTCCGGGCTTTGGTGGATAAGACAGGCCAGAGTTGTGGGTAAAAACAGACTTTGTGTAGATAAAACAAGCTTCGTGGATAAAAACAAGATTCGTTTGTTTTTGTGATGGAAGCGGTGATTTTAGTGAGGACCGGACTTTGGATAAAAATAAACCAGAGTGGATAAAACAAGCCAGAGTTGTGGATAAAACAAGCTTTGCTTATTTTTGCGATAGAAGCGGCGATTCTGGGAGGGCGTGGGAAAAGGCTCTTTTATGTAGGGGCATTTATTGTGAGGACCGGGCTTTGGTGGATAAGACAGGCCAGAGTTGTGGGTAAAAACAGACTTTGTGTAGATAAAACAAGCTTCGTGGATAAAAACAAGATTCGTTTGTTTTTGTGATGGAAGCGGTGATTTTAGTGAGGACCGGACTTTGGATAAAAATAAACCAGAGTGGATAAAACAAGCCAGAGTTGTGGATAAAATAAGCTTTGCTTGTTTTTGCGATGGAAGCGGCGATTCTGGTGAGGGTCCGGGCTTTGGTGGATAAGACAGGCCAGAGTTGTGGGTAAAAACAGACTTTGTGTAGATAAAACAAGCTTCGTGGATAAAAACAAGATTCGTTTGTTTTTGTGATGGAAGCGGTGATTTTAGTGAGGACCGGACTTTGGATAAAAATAAACCAGAGTGGATAAAACAAGCCAGAGTTGTGGATAAAACAAGCTTCGCTTATTTTTGCGATAGAAGCGGCGATTCTGGGAGGGCGTGGGAAAAGGCTCTTTTATGTAGGGGCGTTTATTGTGAGGACCGGGCTTTGTTTTCCACGTGGAAGCCTTGCCTTTTTCGCGCCCTTAAAATTAGGGCTTTGCCCTAGCAAAGCTACCAAGCGACCCTACCACGGACACCTTCCAACATGAGCAACCCTTCCAACACAAAGCTTCTCTTTGGTAAGCTCCCTTTCATAGGAAACCCTTCCATCGCAAAGCTTCCTTTGGTAAGTTCCCTTCAGCAAAGCTTTCCAAGATAGCCTCCCCACATTCACTCATTTCCCACGTAAGCCTTGTCTTTTTCGCGCCTTTAAAATCGAGAGCTTTGCCTCAGCAAAGCTTTCTCTGATAAGTTCCCTTTAGGGAACCTTCCCAAGATAATCTCCCAGCTTCGCTTGTTTCCCACGTGAAGCCTCGCCTTTTTTCGCGCCTTTAAAGTCGGGGGTTTGCTCCAGCAAAGCCTACCACTTTCCCATGTGGAGCCTTGCTTTTTTTCGCGCCCTTAAAATTAGGGCTTTGCCTTAGCAAAGCCTCCCTTACATAGGCAAACTTTCCAATCGCAAAGCCTACCATGAATACCTTCCAACATGAGCAACCCTTCCAACACAAAGCTTCCTTTAGGCAAGCCTCCCAGCTTCGCTTGTTTCCCACGTGAAGCCTCGCCTTTTTCGCGCCCTTAAAGTCGGGGGTTTGCTTCAGCAAAGCCTACCTTACATAGGCAAACTTTCCACTCGCAAAGCCTACCAAGTAAGCCTCCCAGCTTCGCTTGTTTCCCACGTAAGCCTTGCCTTTTTCGCGCCCTTAAAGTCGGGGGTTTGCTCCAGCAAAGCCTCCCAAGAGAGCCTCTCAGCTTCGCTTGTTTCCCATGTGAAGCCTTGCCTTTTTCGCGGCCTTAAAATCGAGGGCTTTGCCTCAGCAAAGCTCTCTTCACAAAGCTCCCTTTAGGCAACCCTCCCATGCTTCGCTTGTTTCCCACGTGTAGCCTTGCCTTTTTTCGCGCCCTCAGAATCGGGGGCTTTGCTTCAGCAAAGCTTTCCAAGTAAGCCTCCCAGCTTCGCTTGTTTCCCATGTGTAGCCTTGCCTTTTTTCGCGCCCTCAGAATCGGGGGCTTTGCTTCAGCAAAGCTTTCCAAGTAAGCCTCCCATGCTTCGCTTGTTTCCCACGTGTAGCCTTGCCTTTTTTCGCGCCCTCAGAATCGGGGGCTTTGCTTCAGCAAAGCTTTCCAAGTAAGCCTCCCAGCTTCGCTTGTTTCCCATGTGAGCCTTGCCTTTTTCGCGGCCTTAAAATCAAGGGCTTTGCCTCAGCAAAGCTCTCTTCACAAAGCTCCCTTTAGGCAACCCTCCCATGCTTCGCTTGTTTCCCATGTGAAGCCTCGCCTTTTTTCGCGCCGTCAGAATCGGGTGCTTTGCTCCAGCAAAGCTCTCTTCACAAAGCTCCCTTTAGGCAACCCTCCCAGCTTCGCTTGTTTCCCGCGTGAATGACCTTCCCCTAAAAGAGTGGACAGTCCACTTTACATTATGGAGGAAGAAAACTATGGAAACAAACACTATCAAGGCGTCAGCTAAACGCTATGATGAACAATTTAAGAAGGATACGGTAGACTACTGGATCAAAAAGAAGAAATTAGCAAAAGAGGTCAGTGAAGCTTTTGAGGTATCTGAAACTACACTCTATAAATGGCGTAGGAAATATGAGTTTAATAACTCTGATCCTAATCGTTCTATAGAGGCGGAATTATCTAGGCTTCGCAAAGAGAATTCCGAACTTCGTCAAGAAAGGGATATCTTAAAAAAGTCGGTAGCCATTTTCATAAAACCACAGAAATGAAGTTTCAATTTATTAAGAAACATCGCTCCTCATTTCCTGTGCAGAAAATGTGCTCTTTATTAACGATTTCAAGGAGCGGTTTTAATGTTTGGGTAAAACATAAAACAAGTAAAAGGGCTTTCGAGACACAAAAACTTGAAAATATGATTAGAGATATTTTTCATAAGTTTAAGGGTATTTATGGCTCTCCAAGGATTACGTCAGAATTGCATGATATGCGATGTAAGGTTTCAGAAAATAGGGTAGCTAAAGTTATGAGAAATATAGGACTTTCTGCCCAAATTAAGCCTAAATTCAAGGTTCTGACTACAAATTCAGCTCATGCTTACCCTATTTCTAAGAACCTACTAGGACAGGAATTTAATATCCTTGAACCTAATAAGGTCTGGGTTTCTGATATTACTTACATTAAATCAGCCGTAGGTTGGTTATATCTATGCGTGATACTTGATTTATGTAGCAGAAAAATAGTTGGTTGGTCTCTTACAGATCACATGAGAACAGAAATGGTCATAGAAGCTTTAGACAGAGCCGTTGCTCAAAATAAGCCTAAGAAGGGTTTGATTTTTCATTCTGACAGAGGAAGTCAATACGCGAGTTATCAATTTAGGAGCAAGCTTGATAAATATGGATTTGTATCGAGTATGAGCCGCAAAGGTAACTGCTATGATAATGCTGTTGCGGAATCTTTTTTTGGGAGTTTGAAAATAGAGGAGGTACATAAAAATACATATCTAAATATATTTGAAGTTAGGAGAAATATTTTTGAGTATATTGAGGTATTTTATAATAGGCGTAGAAAACATTCATTTTTAGGATATAAGAGTCCTATCAAATTTGAGGAAGAATACTATGCTGCTTAATATGCTGCTTAATGAAAAAAAAGCTAAAAAGGACTGTACTAAATATTGGGGGAAGGTCATGAAGCCTTGCCTTTTTCGCGGCCTTAAAATCGCTAGCTTTGCCTCAGCAAAGCTTTCTTTCATAGGAAACCCTCCCAATCGCAAAGCTTGCCACGAATACCTCCCAACATTTCGCGCCCTCAAAATCGAGGGCTTTGCTTCAGCAAAGCCTCCCAAGAGAGCCTCTCAGCTTCGCTGGTTTCCCACGTAAGCCTTGCCTTTTTCGCGCCCTTAAAGTCGGGGGTTTGCTTCAGCAAAGCCTACCTTACATAGGCAAACTTTCCACTCGCAAAGCCTACCAAAGAGAGCCTCCCAATATTTCGCTCCCGCCTCGCTTTTTTCGCGCGCTTAAAATCGAGAGCTTTGCCCCAGCAAAGCTTCCTCTGGTAAGTTCCCTTTAGTTTAGGTAACCCCACCACGACGCATTTTTCCCAAGTAAGCCTCCCAGCTTCGCTTGTTTTCCACGTAAGCCTTGCCTTTTTCGCGTCCTTAAATATTGGGAGCTTTACTCCAGCAAAGCTACCAAGCGACCCTACCCACGGACACCTTCCAACATGAGCAACCCTTCCACCGCAAAGCCTCCCAAGATAGCCTCCCACGCTTCGCTTGTTTCCCACGTGGAGTCTTGCCTTTTTTCGCGGCCTTAAAATCAAGGGCTTTGCTCCAGCAAAGCTTTCTTTCATAGGAAAGCTGACCTTCCACCGCAAAACTTTCCACAGAACGCCTTCTTCCCAATCGTAAACCTCCCAGCTTCGCTTGTTTCCCACGTGAAGCCTCGCCTTTTTTCGCGCCTTTAAAGTCGGGAGCTTTGCTCTAACAAAGCTTTCCAAGTAAGCCTCCCAGCTTCGCTTGTTTCCCATGTGAAGCCTCGCCTTTTTCGCGCCCTTAAAATCGCTAGCTTTGCCTCAGCAAAGCTTTCTTTCATAGGCAACCCTCCCAGCTTCGCTTGTTTCCCACGTGGAGCCTTGCCTTTTTTCGCGCCTTTAAAGTCGGGAGCTTTGCTCTAACAAAGCTTCCTTTAGGCAAGCCTCCCAGCTTCGCTGGTTTCCCATGTGAAGCCTTGCCTTTTTCACGGCCTTAAAATCGGGTGCTTTGCTCTAGCTTTGCCTTGGCAAAGCCTTTCACTCGCAAAGCCTTCCACGAACACCTCCCAACATTTCGCTCCCGCCTCGCCTTTTTCGCGCGCTTAAAATCGAGAGCTTTGCCTCAGCAAAGCCTCCCTTACATAGGCAAACTTTCCACTCGCAAAGCCTACCACGAATACCTTCCAACATGAGTAACCCTTCCAACACAAAGCTTCCTTTAGGCAAGCCTCCCAGCTTCGCTTGTTTCCCACGTGAAGCCTTGCCTTTTTTCGCGCCCTCAAAATCGAGAGCTTTGCTCCAGCAAAGCTTTCCAAGTAAGCCTCCCAACATAGCAAACCCTCCCAATCGCAAAGCCTACCATGAACGCCTCCAAACATGAGCAAGCCTCCCCAACCTCGCTTATTTCCCATGCGGAGCCTTGCCTTTTTTCGCGCCCTCAAAATCGAGAGCTTTGCTCCAGCAAAGCTTCCTCTGGTAAGTTCCCTTTAGTTTAGGTAACCCCACCACGACGCATTCTTCCCCCAAAAAAACCTTCCAATTTTTGTTTAAAATTAGTTTGACCCGGGAAACAGATAGAATATAATGTGGGTGTTAATGTTTCTTCCCCCAAAATACCCCGAAACTTTGTCATGTGAAGAGCAAGGTGTGAAGAGGGTGTGTGTGGCGAAAAACATAGAGCTAGCATAGTTATCTCTTTTTGGAGGATTTTATGAGCGTATTAACCTATACAAAGAAATATATATCAGTGATATATAATCAAATTTTTGCTGGGAAGCGCAACGTCCGACAGGGTTTTTCTGTGCTGACTCCTGCGAGCAAGAAAGCAGTCAGGAAAATAGTTTCCAAGAGTCAACGCTCCTCGCTCCTCTCGTCATCTTTTTCGGCTATTTGGGTCATACCCCTGTCTTTATGGCTTTTTTCTGCGGCTTGTACTACAGAAGCTATCCCTTGTAATGGAGATGCCACGGTTGATCCAGAAGATCACTGCCTTCCCTTTGCACCGGGAAATCTCGATATAAAAGACCTTGACTCTGCCCTCCCAATGGGGGAGCAGCATAGGTACAGTGTGAATTGGGAGGATATGGAAGGGGCCGAAGAGTATGAAATAACTAAGATTTGTCAAGCAGAGAGAGTGAAACTCTCAGATGTAAACTGGGGCCAAACAAGGGAGGAGAGTATCACAGATAGTGAGTATGAGTTGCCTGCAATGTACCCCGGACAAGTATGCTATACTCGAGTACGCACCTGCAATCAGTTTGGTTGCGGTCGCTGGATAGAAAGAGAATTCGAAATAGGGTCTCCAGGTACGGTGCCCAGTTTTCCCATCATCATCACCACCTATGCCCAACTCAAAACCGTCAAAAACGGTCTGAACAAACACTACCGTTTGGGCGGTGACATCGACGCCAGCCCTAGCTGGAATGAAGATGACTCTAGTGCGACGACCTGCGTAGCCTACAACGGCAGTAACGGGGCTACAGCCACTTGCACTGGCTTTACGCCCATAGGGAAAGATTCGGGAAATACCTTCACCGGTAGCTTCGATGGGGCTGGTCATAAAATCAAGAAACTCTATGTGAATCGTTCAAGTGTCGATGGCGTAGGTCTGTTTGGCTATACCGCCAGTAATACTAAGATTAAGAATATAGGTGTGACAGATGCCTATGTAGTGGGTAAGGATAGTGTCGGCGGGCTCATCGGTCATTCTCAAGCTTCTGTAAGTAACTCCTATGCGACCGGTAATGTGATTGGGGGGAGTTCTAGTACTAGTGATAATGTTGGCGGGCTCATCGGTCATTCTCTTGGTTCTGGTTCAGTAAGCAACTCCTATGCGACGGTAACTGTGACGGGGAGTAATTATGTCGGTGGGCTCATCGGTCATTCTCAAGCTTCTGTAAGCAACTCCTATGCCACGGGAGATGTCACGGGGACGGGGACGGGGACGGGGGAGGTTGGTGGGATCATCGGTTCTTCTACTGGTTCTGTAAGCAACTCATATGCCACGGGAGCTGTGACGGGGGGTAGGGGGGGTGATAAAGTCGGCGGGCTCATCGGTGGTTTTCATGGTTCTGGTTCAGTAAGCAACTCCTATGCCACGGGAGATGTGGCGGGTAATACTGTTGGTGGGCTCCTCGGTATTTTTGATGGTTCTGGTTCAGTAAGCAACTCCTATGCCACGGGAGATGTGACGGGGACGGGGACAGGAACTACTGTCGGCGGGCTCCTCGGTATTTTTGATGATTCTGATTTTGGTTCTGTAACCGGAAAGAACTACTTTGTGGATGCCTCTGGCACTGATGGTATTGGCGGTGGTACTGGAGCGTGTTTGTCTACCGTTTGTGTGTCTCAAACAGCCGTCCAAATCGCGGCCCTCGACTCTTCCACTTCGGGCTGGACGACCGGAAGCATGGGAAACTGGAACTTTGGTACAACGACTCAGTTGCCGGCTGTGCTCTATAGCGGCACTAGCTGTGAAACGATCGCTACCAATGACATCAACAGGAATGAGGGTGATACAAAAATACCCGATTGCGGGGATCTGCTCCCAGGGCAGCCCATTGCCATTGCACGAGGGGATTTTCCCAGCTTCCCCATCATCATTACGACTTATGCCCAACTCAAAACAGTCAAAAACGGTCTGTCTAAACACTACCGCTTGGGCAATGACATTGACGCCAGTGCGAGCTGGAATGAAAATGACTCTGGAGCTACCTGCGTAGCCTACAACGGCAGTAACGGGGCTACACCCACTTGTACGGGCTTTGAGCCCATAGGGAATGATAGGACTAAGTTCTCTGGTAGCTTCGATGGAGCTGGCCATAAAATCAAGAGACTCTATGTAAATCGTTCAAATATGGATGGCGTAGGTCTGTTTGGTTATGCAAACGGCGTCGCTGAGATTAAGAATATAGGTGTGACAGATGCCTATGTAGTAGGTAAAGATGACGTCGGCGGGCTAGTAGGTAGTGGTGCTAGTGTTGCTAACAGCTATGCGACCGGTAATGTGAATGGTTCTGGTCAACTTGTCGGAGGATTGGTGGGAGGCTATCCGGGCAGTATCAGTAATAGTTATGCGACATGTGACGTAAGAGGTGGTAACCATGTCGGAGGATTGGTGGGAGGCTATCCGGGCAGTATCAGTAATAGTTATGCCACGGGTAACGTTGTTGGTATCACGATTGCGGTCGGCGGATTGGCGGGTGCCGCTCGGCAGCAGAGTATTAGTAGCAGTTACGCCACAGGGGATGTGAGAGGTGGTAGTTCTGTAGGCGGCCTAGTTGGGTACTTGCGGGGGGGGGGTATTGCTAGTGGAAAGAACTACTTTGTGGATGGCTCTGGCACCAATGGCATTGGCGGTGGACCTGGATCGTGTTCAGGCGGTGCGTGTGCGAACAAGACTATAGCGGAGATAGAGGCATTAACCTCTGTGAGCAGTTGGACAAGCGACGACTGGAATTTTGGAACGACCGTGCAGTTACCCGCCGTGCTCTATAGCGGCACTAGCTGTGAGACCATAACTGGCACCAACAACGTCAACACCAATGAGGGTGATACAAGCATACCGGATTGCGGGGATATCATAAAGGGGCAGAGGTAGCGGATAGGAGAAAATAGGCTGGGATCGTCGTAGAAATAAGCCAGAGTTGTAGATAAAAACGGACTTTGTGTAGATAAAACAGGCTTCGTGGATAAAAACGGACTTTGTGTAGATAAAACAAGCTTCGCTTATTTTTGCGATTGAAGCGGCGATTCTGGGAGGGTGCGGGAAAAGGCCCTTTGTGTAGGGGCGATTTTGGTGAGTACCGGGCTTTGGATAAAAATAAGGCGGAGGTGTGGGTAGAAACAGGCTTTGGTGGATAAAACAAGCTTTGAGGGTAGAAATAAGCTTTGTGTAGATAAAACAAGCTTCGCTTATTTTTGCGATTGAAGCGGCGATTCTGGTGAGGAAAGGGCTTGTGTTTATGGCATTTATCTGCCAATAATGTTCTCAAGATAGGCTTAGAGAACTTGTATTTCTCTTTCATATTTAAATATTTGACAAAGCCAAACAAAGTGTATGTATTGAATGCATAGGAGGTGTTTCCAAATGGTCGACACTGAAATTAAGGAGATTAAGGCCATCCTAGCCGAATTGGCCAAGGATCAACGTAAAACAGAAATTGCCCAGCAAAAGACAGAAGTTGCTCAGCAAAAAACAGAAGTTGCTCAGCAAAAAACAGAAGCTGCCTTGGCTGAGTTAGCTAAGGAGCACCGCAAAACAGAAGTTGCCCAGCAAAAAACAGAAGCCGCCTTGGCTGAAATGGCTAAAGAGTTGGGAGGAATAGACAATACTCAGGGCGAAATAGCGGAAGATTTATTTCGTCGCAATATAGAAGCCCTGATGCAAGAGAGGGGAATCAAGCTAACTAGTGTAAGCCAGCGCGTCAAAGCCATTAGTGAGCGTGAATATGACTTGATAGCTGTAAATGGGACATACGTAGCTATAGTTGAAGTGAAAAGTAAAGTAACCAACAGAAATCTTGAAAATCTCATCAACAAACAAATTCCAGCCTTCAGAATTGATTTCCCACAGTACAAGAAGCATAAAATTATAGGGTGTATTGCTGGCCTAGTTATGAAAAAGGAAGTAGAAAAAAAAGCTAGTTCTCTAGGGCTTTTTGTACTGACACAAAAAGGCAAAGGCGGTGCACAAATTGCCAATGCTCCTGGTTTTAAGGCAAAACTATATTGAATAAGAGTGAGCGTCAAATTGAGCCGCCTTTCACAGTATGGCCTGATTGTGCTAATCTCTTTTGTAAAACGAATTGTTGAGGCTTTGCATGATTATAAAATATAGCCCACCATTATATGATTAGAGGGAGTGTAAATGATTTGTATTGTCTAAAACCGAAAACCAGAGATCGGTTATGATTGAAGGGGCGCTTTTTGTGAGGACCGGGCTTTGGATAAAAATAAGGCAGAGTCGTGGATAAAAACAGGCTTTGAGGGTAGAAAAAAAGCTTTGTGTAGATAAAACAAGCTTCGCTTATTTTTGCGATTGAAGCGGCGTTTCTGGTGGCCTAGTGGGATGGTTTAGGGCGGCCAACTAATGCTCTTAGTGGAAAGAACTACCAAGTGGATGCCTTTGGCACCAATGGCATTGGCGGTGGTACGGCGTGTTCACCTTCCCAAAATTAGTTTGACATACGCCCTGCCTAACTTGTGGTAGATATAATCTTCTGTCTCGGGAACGTGTGCGTAATCGGGACAGAAGATTACGTGCAAAAAAGAGGTCAATAGTATGAAAACTATCGGAACTAGCGTGACTAAAGGTATACTATCCCCTGTCTCACGGGGCTGTAAACAAAACGTAACTCTGTCCTTCTTCATGATCCCAATACTCTCCATTTTACTTTATTCTGCTTGTAGTTTTGCTGTCCGAGGGGGAGCAAATACAAAAGTGTCCCCATTGGGTCCCCTTATTATCACGAGTTACGCCCAATTAAAAGACATCAAGAACAGCCTGAATGAACACTACCGCTTAGGCGGTGATATTGACGCCAGCGCGAGCTGGAACGAAAATGACACTAGTGCGACTTGCGTAGCCTACGACGGCAGTAACGGGGAGACAGCTAATTGTCGGGGCTTTTCGCCCGTTGGGACATATGTACGTAATAATGCTAATGTCGCCTTCACCGGTAGCTTTGATGGAGCTGGGTATAAAATCACCAGCCTCTACATCAAGCGTCCATCTGCGGACTTCGTAGGCTTGTTTGGCTCTATCGCCAGTCATACTGAGATTAAGGATCTAGGTGTGACAGATGCCTATATAGTGGGTAAGGATGGTGTTGGCGGGCTCATCGGGAGATCTGATGGTTCTGTAAGCAATTCTTATGCCATGGGAACTGTGACGGGTAGGAATAGTGTCGGCGGGCTCATCGGGAGTTCTGGTAGTTCTGTAAGCAACTCCTATGCCACGGGAGCTGTGACGGGGACGTTTGGTACCGGCGGGCTCATTGGTTGGGCTTTTTCTGGTTCAGTAAGCAACTCCTATGCCACGGGAAATGTGACGGGGAAGGCTAATAGTGTTGGCGGGCTCATCGGGAGTTCTGGTAGTTTTGTAAGCAACTCCTATGCCACGGGAGCTGTGACAGGGACGGGGAATAATGTCGGCGGGTTCATCGGTTATTCTTATGATGATTCTGTAATCAACTCCTATGCCACGGGAGCTGTGACGGGGAGGGATAATGTTGGCGGGCTCATCGGTCGTTCTGGTGGTTCTGTAAGCAACTCCTATGCCACGGGAGCTGTGATGGGGACAGGAACTACTGTCGGCGGGTTCATCGGGGAATATAGAGGTTCTGTAACCAGAAAGAACTACTTTGTGGATGCCTCTGGCACCAATGGCATTGGCAGTGGTAAGGTATGTTCGTCTTCCGTTTGCGTGTCTCAAACAGCCGCTCAAATCGCGGCCCTCACCACCGCTTCGGGCTGGACGGTCAACACTAGCGGGGGCACTGGAAACTGGAACTTTGGTACAACGGCTCAGTTGCCCGCCGTGCTATATAGCGGAACTGACTGTGAAACCATCTCTGGTACCAATGACATCAACCGCAATCAGGGTGCCGCAAAAAAAGTCGATTGCGGGGACATCATAAAGGGGCAGAGATAACGGATAGGGAAATAAGCCAGAGTTGTGGATAAAAACAAGCTTCGCTTGTTTTTGCGATTGAAGCGGCGATTCTGGAAGGGTGCGGAAAAAAGCCTTTTGTGTAGGGCGTTTTTTGTGAGGACCGGGCTTTGGATAAAAATAAGGCAGAGTTATGGATAAAACAAGCTTCGCTTGTTTTTGCGATTGAAGCGGCGATTCTGGAAGGATGTGGGGAAAGGCCCTTTGTGTAGGAGTGCTTTTTGGTGTGGACTGGGCTTTGGTGGATAAAAACAAGCTTCGCTTGTTTTTGTGATAGAAGCGGCGATTCTGGAAGGGTGCGAAAGGAAGTCCTTTGTGTAGCGGCGTTTTGCTGAGGACGAGCTTTGGATAAAAATAAGCCAGAGTCTGTGGATAAAAACAAGCTTTGCTTGTTTCCCATGTGGAGCCTTGCCTTTTTCGCGCCCTTAAAATCGGGAGCTTTGCCTCAGCAAAGCCTACTACGATGCATCCCTAAAGCAAAGCTTTCCAAGTAATGAGCAAGCCCTCCACTGTGGGAATATCATAATTTTTTTTGAGAAGAGGTCACCCAGGCTTCGCTTGTTTTATCCCCTAATATGTGATAGGTACACCAACAGACCGCTAGGTATTCGTGATAAAGCTCTGGTAGCGATCATACACACTGGTCTATTTCATATAATCTATTCTATGCACTTTATCCCATTTTACTTTTTCTCCCCTTGTTTTTTTATTTACAGAACTATGATCTAAATTCATCCAATCCCCTTTTTCATTACGTGCAATCAGAAAAAAATGATTCGGTCCGGGCTTATTGTCAGTATCCTGATATACTATTGCTGTCTGTCTCCCAGAGCTATTCAGTTCTTTTTCAAAGAAATTCGTAGCATCTATGCCCTTCTTTTTAGGGAGAGCCAGACGACGCATGGCCGCTTCTTCACGCCAAACATTACTACCTGAACCACTTACGAAATCTACCCGCTTACCCGAGTGACCTATATTACCCTTTTGTAGCTCTTCTACATAAAACTTCTCTAGGCTACGATTACTTTTTCCAGTTACAACCTGTATACGATTGTAAGAAATAACATTACAAAGCTTCGCTAAAATTTTTTGAGCAATGACCTTCTTATCTTCTCTCCCCTTCACAAGGGCTTTTTTTACGCGTAAGAAAGCTTCCTCTTTCTTATCAATTTCTCGTAATCTAGCTGTGATGCGTTGTTTCTCTTTCAACTGAATCTTATTTTGCAAATAATTTTGTAAATTCTTTCTCTCGGCCTTCATACCAGAATCAAATTCTAGCTCATCTGCATCTTTTATAATATTTTCTAATTTATTGAGTAGTTTTGTATTTTTCCTATTTTGTTGATATTTCTTTGCATCTGTAGCTTTTTTGATTTTTCTAAAACGCCTTCCTATAAAAGAAACTTCTTTGGAAGTGAGAGCCTCACCTGAATCTTTTTTTTGAAATAATGCAGTAGATAAACTCAAATCGTTTTTATAGTGACCCACATCACGAATGTTTTTTATGGATTCTGTGAAATTCTTGATGTTACTTCCTACAGAATGGAGTAAAGATAAAACAAGACCATCTTGTTTCTTTTCTTGGATTTGCCGTTCTTGATAGGCTTTCTGAATCTTTTTTTGAGCGATTTGATCTCTTGTATTCCAAAGCCATTCAGCAACTTCTCCACTATCTACACCTATATAATCGAGCAAACCTACTTTTTTTTCTGTGAACTCACTACTATCTCTATGAAAACTCTTTTTGATATTGGAGACAATACTACCTTTCATTCCATACAATAAAGAATGTAAAATATCGTCTTTTTTTTGATCATTATAACCTATGCCACCTAAAAACTCTAACTTACCCATTGCATCCTTGACACTATTTTCAAAACTATTATACTCAAAATCTCCTTCTAAAATATTTAAACCTTTTTCAATATCAGATGCGATACGGCTGATCAACTCTGTATCATTTTCCCAGTTCCAATGCTTACCATTGTGATCCCCTAGTACGGAATTCTTCATTCTTTGAGAAGTGTCTATCCCAACTTGGACCATTTTTTTATCTAAATTATCTAACTGCTTTTTGATTATATCTAAGTTTTTGAAAATACCAAGCTCAGTCTTGATCTTATATAATACTCTGTTTTTAATATCTAGTTCATAAAGAAAGTCTGCTTGGGTATTTGTGTATTCAGCAATTTGACTCAGTTCCTCTGACCATTTTCGCCCTAACTTTTCTTCTCCAATCCTTTTTGTCACATCTTGCACTACACGCCCACTACTAGAAGCCACGCCAGAACCCGCTCCAATGATTTGTCTGGAAGAACGAACAACTTCCATAGTTTCTCCAATCGAAAAAGTGTCTATATTATCTAGAAGAGTTTCGACACCATCTTTACCCTTGCGATAGTTTTTGATTAGCCTTGCATAGTCACCAGCATCTAGAGACAATCCCCTATCACTTTTCTCATCTTTAGTAATTTCTTGCTGCTCTTGTATATTTCGATTTAGCTCTTTTGCTATACGCCCCTTTCCCACTTTTATTTTTCCCATACCAATAGTTGCCCGTGTAATGCCCCGCTTATTTTTATTTTTTTTTGTGAATTGCAGAGAATTATTTTCAATAGCATCTAAAAAATCTCCACCGGTATTATAGCCAACGCCGGCACCATGACTAGAACTCTTCGATATATCGTAATCCATTATAGACTCTACAGAAAGCTTACCTCCCACAAGTATATTCAGATTGCCAGCATCATGTTGAATTTCTTGAATTATTTTTTGATTAGCAATGCTAGCTCCTTTTATTTTCATATTCTCACCTATATTCATATCAACAGAGCTTGTACCCACTATACTTGTAACACTATCTACCCAAGCCCTATTCCCGGTGGCCTTGGATTGGTTATAGCTGGCGGAAAAGCCCATATCTCCTGGCCCATAAGAAAGGCTCATACGACGGCTCTGACTATTCGATTGAAAAGCGGAAGTATTTTGTACGCTTTCTAAATCTAGATTTTTCAGTACCTTGATTGCAACATCTTTGCCTTTCACAATGGCTCCCTTAATTTTCATATCACCATTGCTATGCATATAGAGCCTTCCCTTCTTGGCTCCTAAGAGACTTTGGAGATGATTTGTACTAGCAGAGGAACTATCACTCTGACCATCAGAAAGGGAAACTTCAAAATTGACTACACCAGAAGCCAGCTTGACTACATTAGTACTCAGAGAGCCTTTCATCTGAGAGGAATTTGTACCCTGTGATGCATATTCTTTTGCAGAAAGGATTTCAATTGTATTTTTTCCATGGAGCTCTATATCTCCTTCTTTGGCGACAATATTTGATCCCTTTACAAATAGACCATTGCCCGCTTCTATATAAATATTCCCAGAGTTGGATTGGAGAAGAGAGGATACCGCCGTCTCTTGACTAGTTTGACTTTCACTCTGACTAACTCCGTAAGAGAGCGTCAAATCTGCATCTTGTTTTAAATCTATGTCAATTTCTTCTTTATAATTCGATTCAAAACTACTTTGGATTTTTTTAACGGCTCCCAGAGTGAAATCACCTCCGGCATGAATCGTTAGATCATTTTGAGAAAGCAATCCTAAACCTTCTAAATGGATGTTTTTGCGACTATTTATATCAATACTACCACCCACTATTTGAGAGAGTACAATTTCAGTACGACTCGAATTTTGTTTTTGCTTCTCCAAAGAAGAATGGCCATTCGCACCTTTGGAACTGATGCTATAACCTGATCTCCTTGTAATACTAGTATTCCTTTCTTCTATAGAATTTTTCCCATGGGAGGTGACAATATCATCTGCATTTAGACTAAGCCTAGCTCTAGTGTACAATTTAGAAGCTATTAGCTTTATTTTATTTTGACTGGTGATACTTACATCTTTTCCAAAAGAAAGACTAGAAGAAATAGTCTTTTTCCTTTTATGCCCTTGAACTTGAGTAGTTGTTTGAGAAGAAGATTTTCCTATGCGACTTGTTCTTTCCTTGTGTGTTACTTTTTTTTCATAAAAATCAATATCATGTACATTCCGAATGGAAATATTGCCCATGATATCTATATCACCACTCCCTTCCACAGAAAGCTGAGCACCTATCATAGAAAAATTCTTTCGACTAGCAAGGCTCAAATCACCTCCCACCTCTAGTAAAGAAGCAAGATGATTACGTTTAAAGCTTTTTTCATAATCACTTTTTTCAGGATTACTTTTTATAAAAGAAAATTTTGCAAAACGATCAGAAACAAGTCTCCTAAATTTATTTTCTAAAACTAAACTATCCAATTGAATATTTCCACCAGCCGCTATATGGGCATTTCCCTTTGCGTATAACTGAGAACCAATGTTACGTATGTCTCCACCAGCTGAAATTTTTAATAGTCCTATCTGTTCTAGGCTTTCTTTTTTTTCACCAGTGTCATTATCAATACTTTGTATAATGCTTTTTCCCAAGTGAAAATCTGAGTAATTATGTGAATCGTTAGACAATCTCTTTTTTAAGACTTCATTCACTACATTCTCTATAGCCGTCACATGAACTTCCTTACCTTGGATAGTCCCACTTTGATTTCTGATATTTTTTTTCGAGTATAGTATGAGTTTATTTCCTTCCAATTTTCCCAGAATGTTTCTAATATCACCACTAGTACGAATATCAATTTTATCTTTAGCAAACAAGTTACCACCTTCATTTATAAAACTAGCGCCCTTGATGTTTATATTCCTAGCTTGTATACTCGCCTTATGAATGTATGCTTTTTGTCTGGTTAACTTGCTTAAGTAGAGCTGGGGAACGAGTACTCTCTTCCCACGCACCATACGTTCTTCTAACCAAATAATATCACGCTTTAAGTTCTGTATTTGTTTGGCATCCAAGGAAATACCGACCGTTAGTTGTAGAGCATCCTTTGCTTGGGCCGCATTATCAAAAAGAAACTTCATTTGTTCTGCACTATTGATGATTTTTTCTTGAGTGAATTTCATTCCTATTTTTTCAAAAATTTGCTTTTGAACTAACCGTGTTTCATAAAAGGGGTCTCCTAAGCGTTGGTTATATCTTAGTTTTTCTAGTGTAATACCCGTTTTATCAAAAAAATAATCTGAACCTATATAACGATCTAAATTCGCAAATAGGGGATTGGTTTCAATAAGATATGGATGGTCTACATTCGCAGATGTAATAAAAAGCCCTTTCGCTTCCTTGAAGAGGTGTACATCTATTGTGGAAGAAGGACTCAAATCAGTAGTGGTATTCGCTTGTCTAGTTGCCCCACCATAATTTTGGAAATTACCCGCAATGTTTATATCTCTTCCAGCATGCATTATGGCATCAATATCATTACCTATACTTTCTTCTTCAAGGTAGGAAGCACTTACCCAAGCTGGTGCATAGTATTGATGTTTAGACTGACATACTCCGAGTACCTTTCTTTTGCATACATCACCCACACTATGATTAAAATCCACATGCCAATTTCGATTTTCGTAGGATTCGTACATTTGGCCGGCACGATTCTCGATAACAGCACTTTCAATAGATATATCGTTTTTGGCATAAATTTGACTGTATTCATTTTGAATTAGGTTAGCAAAAAGCCGCACACTATCTCCAGCAAAAATTTGAGCGGCTACCGTAGTGAGTGCACCATTTAAAACAGCTTGTTCTTTTAATCGACGAACACGACCATTCCAAGGATTACCAAAACAATCGTCTTCCTCACATCGGAAACCGGGTAATGATATAGATCCACCAGTAAAGCGATCGACACGAACTGCGAAATTTTTTCTTATATTTTCTATACTATCGCTATAAATGGTGACATTCCCTTTTTGGGATTCTATTCGTCCGGACTGATTGCTTACTTGGGTAGATTGTTCTAAACGAGCATTACGAGCCAATGTGATACTTCCAAAAGAAAGTAACTCTGCCCCCTCTCCATTGGTAAATGTAGAAGAGTACACTTCCATGGTACCACCTGAAAAAAATATCGACTCATTTGTGATGTCTCCCCTTACTTGGAGTTTCATACTCTGGTTGGCTGCAATTAGCCCAGAGTTCATTAACCTAGCTCCTAGGGTAATTTCCAATATACCATTCTCTTTTTTTTCTATATTTTGTTCCCATAAGAGTCTACCATAGAGTCTACCATCACTACCCACACCGGCCGCAATTTGCCCTCCTTGCTTTACAGAAAATCGTTCTCCATTTACAAAAAGCCTCTCTCTAGAAAATAAACTACCCGTTTCTTTGATCTCTATTTCATCTGCATATATTTTTATATTCCTTCCCCCATATAATTTATCTTCTATGAGAATCTTTTGTTTCGTACGAAAAGTAATATCACCCACGGATGAAATTTGTTTTTTTAGCAAGATATTTCCTGCCGCAGTAATCTTTAGGTCACCCGTATTGGCGGCCATATGATTAGCCATTCGAACACCAATCCCATTTTCTGTGGCCTCTAAGTAAATATGATCTGCGTACATACTACCCATACTACTAGCATCCAATGCCCATGCTGTGCTATGACTATCTATTCCTGCCGCCTGTTGAGAAGTGATACGACGAGTCATATAATCAAAGTTATTGCGACCCAAAAAAAAGGATAATTTCTTTGCTCGTATCTCTGCTTGCGCAATTACTCTCTGCGTGATTATATCGAAGTACTCTACATTTTTTGCATTCACACCACTCCCATAAAAACCTATTTCGCCCCTCTCCACAGATAAGCCTCGTAAATGATCGCCTTCCCATTGTGGTCTAGCTGTTGAGAGTGTCACTCTCGGTGTATTGATAAAACCACACCCATTACAACTTATACCATAAGGATTCGCAAGAATATACTCCGCTTGTTGTCCAAAAATTTCTGTATAGCCTTCTAATCGTGAGGGACTTCCCCCAACCACCTCGGCCAGAATGATACGAGCAGCTCCCCCATTTAATTTAGGGTTACCTAAAATCGTTCCTGCCAATTGAGAACGACCAATGCCCCGACTATTATTCATAACCACGCCACGTCGAGAAACATGAAAATCTTGGAAAAGGTTATGGGATAACCCCTCTCTATTTGGCTTTGCAATATTGACAACAGTCACACCATTTGGTGCGATGTCTAGGGTCGCTTTTTTCCCTTCACTAGCATTGGCCTCGGGAATAATCGGAATCCTTTCCGACCATACAGAGAAATAACCAGAAGAAAGAAGACTGCAAAAAACAAATCTTATCCCCAGGTTTTTCCATATATTTTTTAACGACAATGCTTTGAAAGAAAAAAGAAAAAGCTTATTTTTTTGTTTTGGCATATGCCTATAAGGTCTTTTACTTTTGTATTGTTCCGTTTTTTTTTATATAAATTATCTCTCACCCGATAACCATCCAACGACTATAATTGATCTATATATTTATTGATTTTTATTTTGTGTGGACCTATTTTTTCACTTTAAATAGCCGAAAAGGAAAAAATAATAGTGCCATAACTTAAAAAATAGACTATTTTTCGTACTATATATGCCGTCGTCTAAGGATAGTTCAAATACTATGCAAGAACTGCCACTTTTACCCCTACAATCTACTTTCTACCCCGGTTTCCCTATTCGGCTAAATATTTTTGAAGGGCATTACCAAAAAATACTCCATGAGTGTTTTTGCGAAAAGAAAGATTTTGGCGTGATTTTAATTAAAGATATGGATGAAACATCAAATTCCCCTGTACAACCCCATAATGTGGGAATAGCCACTAAAATTATAGCCTTAGAGACCACAGACCAAAATGATATCATCGTTAACGCCATTGGTCGGTCTCGATTTTGGATCAGAGAATTGAGTTATGAAAAAAACTATCTTCGTGGGAAAGTAGAAATTGAAGTAACGGAAATTTCTGCAAAAGAAGACGAAGAAGATGCGCAATATCTTTTAACTTTACTATATGAGTACATACACCTCATAGGATACGAAATCCAAGAGTATCTTGGGCAGGCAAAAATTCCAAAAGAAGCCCGGGCTATTGCTTATTTATCTACGTATTTTCTGCAAATCCCTCAAGAGACAAAACAAATTTTTCTTTCCATACGAAAGACAAAAGATATGATTTCAGCCTTGATCGAATTCTATCAAGAACAAATACCACTCCTGCACATTATTCACGAAAAATCAAATATACGAGGAGGTTATCTAAATTAGTAAACGAGTACGCTCTGTGGAGTGCTTTGTTAGGACATGGATTCATACTATGGATCCTATAATCATAAAGCCATATTAGAAAGCTACTGCAACGAAAAGTATCATTTCAGTATAATATACGGGACTTACGTAGTTAACTTGACAAAGGATAGCAATAATTTCTTGCACGAAACTTGACAAACAGCCTTATATTATAAGGCTCCGTAGCCACATTATGGATAAACTAATACAGGGTAGGACTATGTCGAAGCGGAAACCTCCAGTTAAAACCCTGAGCCTATATCAACTTATCGAACAATACCCCGATAACAATAGTGCTATCCAATACTTTGAAAAACTGCAATAGGGCGACAAGCCTGTTTGTGCCAAGTATGAGGATTGTAACAAAATAACAGCACAAAAGAAAGAAGGTCATTACTGGTGCGGGGACTGTCGCAGTTATTTCAATGTTTTCACGAACACTGACCTTCCCCCAAAAGAGTGGACAGTCCACTTCAAAGAGGCTAGACGTTATGGAGGAGGAGAACATGGGTTTTATGAGATGGTTTTTATAACATGGTTTTTATAACATGGAAACAAACACTATCAAGGCGTCAGCTAAACGCTATGATGAACGATTTAAGAAAGATACGGTGGTAGACTACTGGATCAAAAATAAGCTTTTAGCAAAAGAAGTCTGTGAAGCTTTTGAGCTATCTGAAACTACACGCTATAAATGGCGTAGGAAATATGAGTTTAATAACGTTGATCCTAGTCGTTCTATAGAGGCGGAATTGTATAGGCTTCGTAAAGAGAATTCCGAACTTCGTCAAGAAAGGGATATCTTAAAAAAGTCAGTAACCATTTTCATCAAATCACAGAAATAAAGTTTCAATTTATTCAGAAACATCGCTCCTCATTTCCTGTGCAGAAAATGCGCTCTTTATTAACGATTCCAAGGAGCGGTTTTAATGTTTGGGTAAAACATAAAACAAGTAAAAGGGCTTTTGAGACACAAAAACTTGAAAATATGATTAGAGATATTTTTCACAAGTTTACGGGTAATGGCTCTCCAAGAATTACGTCCGAATTACATGAGATGTAAGCTTTCAGAAAATAGAGTGGCTAAAGTCATGAGAAATATAGGACTTTCTGCCCAAATTAAGCCTAAATTCAAGGTTCTGACTACAAATTCAGCTCATGCTCTACCCTATTTCTAAGAAGCTACTAGGACAGGAATTTAATATCCTTGAACCTAATCAGATCTGGGTTTCTGATATCACTTGCATTCAATCAGACCTATGTTGGTTATATCTATGCGTGATACTTGATTTATGCCGCAGAAAAATAGTTGGTTGGTCTCTTTGCAGATCACATGAGAACAGAAATGGCCCTAGAAGTTTTGCATAGAAGCTCTGCCTAGAAGCTTTGGACAGAGCCCGTTGCTCAAAATAAGCCCTCAAAATAAGTCTATGAAGGGTCTGATTTTTCATTCTGACAGGGGAAGTCAATATGCGAGTTATCAATTTAGGAACAAGCTTGATAAATATGGATTTGTATCCAGTATGAGCCGCAAAGGTAATTGTTATGATAATACTGCTACAGAGTCTTTTTTTCGTTGAACGTTTATTAATGTATTCCTTTTTTTGGGTTTTAGAGTACAAACTATTTACACAAAATAATTTACAGGCCAGATTCTGAAGTTACCTCCAAAAGAGGTGCTCTTTTTTAATATAACTAATAACAAAAGTTTTTGTAAAAGCAATGGGACTATTATAAAAAGGAAGTACTATCCATAAAAACACCGATTTAAGGTACCTTCCTATTTTTTATAACAACTTTATAGAATAAAAGTTAAAATATTGAACATGATACAAACTTCCTCTGGAGTGATTATACCTTGGGGGAGGATCCGCGAAATAATTTTCTTATCAAGTTTTGATACTATCTGCTAATTTTTTTGACAGATTGAATTGAAACGTATCTACGTCTATTTTAGGTTCGTACCATACCCCATAATTTCCGGCCATTATAAGTTTTTTTATGTAGCTTTGTGTTAATGCATCCGTACAAGAATTGTCATAGTAACGTATATCAATTTTTGCGGCCTCTTTAACGAGAGTACCTATGATGCTAGCGAGATAAGTTTGGCGGTTTTCCGTATCTGTATTGATTTTTGTAAAGCCAGTAGCAATCAATTTTTTTGCCTGCTCCCAGTCTGTTCCCACAAAATTCTTCCATTTTTCCAAACTCCCATTGCCTATTTGATTTTTTTCTAAAAAGCTCGTAGCGTAGTTTATGACTTCTGGATATAGAGTGGAAGCCCCGTGCAAGGCAAAGCAAATGCGTTGATCAATTTGATTGGCTATTTTTAAAAGATCATGGGCTAGCTCAATATTGAGTCGCACTTTTTGCCCAGGTTTGCCTTTGTTGGGACCATGCATGGTTCCAATGGTTGGTGCAAGCATAAGAACGCCAGTTTCTTTCAGAAAGCGTTCTAGTTCATCTGGATTTGTATAAGTAGAAAATTCTGATTTAGTATCTTCATCTTCTTCCCCAGCTAAGACCCCGAGTTCTCCTTCGACAGAAAGCCCAAGAGGATGTGCTATATTGACGACTTCACGTGTGAGGCCGATATTGTCTTCTAACTTTGTGTTGGTTTTATTCTCATGGTCGGTGGAGTTATCTGCCATAACAGATGTGAGAGATTGGACAGCTGCTTGAACCACGCGTCTACCATTGTCTGTAATATAATCTCCATGATCAAGGTGAGTAGCCACCTTGATTTTTGATTTTTTAGCTAAGCGTGCCACATAATCAGAAATAATTTCCAACCCATAAATAGCATCTCCTCTTCCAAAGTGCTTGAGAGCTGAGTTCGAGAAGGCAACAAGTCCACTAGAACCCAGCAGTTCAAAAGCTGTAAAAGCAGCATTGACGGCTTGGAAAGTAGTTACGTTAAAAGCAGGAACAGCGTAGTATTGTCCCTTTTGATTGCCCTTGATCCCCTCTTTAGCCATGTAAAGCAAACTAAGAGCATTTTGCATATTAACGGGGAAATTACGACTTTCGTTGAGTTGAGGTGGTTTTTTGTATAATTCCAAAGACATAGACGGACACTCTGAGTGTGAAAATATTTTGTCAAATGAATTTCAAAATGATATATAAAACCCATGTAAAAAGGTAACACATTTGAGTATTATTTTTTACAAATGATCAACTTTCCCTTTTAGTTGTAATCAGCAAAAAAGAAGGTGGGATTATGCAAGATTACTCAACAGAAATACAAATGATCACGAGAAATTTGTCTCGTGTAAAGAATACAGAAATCTATCGTAAAGCAGGCCTTATGCTTGAAATTATGACGGCCAAGAATATCCGTTTTACCTGTCTATATATGGAGTATGTATGGGGTATGCCACAGGACTTTTTATTCTTGGCTAAGAAAATTCAGAGCTTGCACTTATGAGTTAGACGTATTAGCAAATCGTCCAAGAGGCTGTAAAATAAGCCCTAAACGTATATAGAAAAAGTGACAGTCAAAGCATTATGCACAATAAGGGAAAAAACAGGTGATATAGGAGGTGTTTTCGTCGCCTATGTCTTCAAGAAAAAAACAGCCTGCTGGAAGAATTTATGAAATTTTATAACGAAGAAAAGCCACATACTTCACTTAAAGGATTGACACCTATGCAAGCTTTTCACAAATCTTACAGTAACAAAGTAGCTTAAAGAGGAACATTCAGTGTTACCTTTTAAGATGGGTTCTACAAACTTGACGAAAACTACACTTGCCAATTGAGGAAGATAAAACACTGCTATTAACATGTGCAAAATAAAAATATTATAGCCGAAACAGTTTTGTAATCAGATTTTCAGAGTCATCTGAAAACTTTCTAGCAAACAATTGCTCCTCGCGAAGCCTTCCGTCTACTAAAGATAGGTTGCCAAGTGCTCCATCTTTAGTAAATGACGATGCCTTGTTAAACAAAGCAAGATGGTTTTCTGTGATATAGGCGGGATGACTGCTTTCACCACTCCAATCTGTATAGGTAAGAGAACTTGCTATCCTTGATTTGAAACGGGAGTTGCCGAGAATGATATGGAAAAATGACTCATCGGGGACAACTGTATTTTTCAAGAATTTCACTACTTTTTTTTTATTTTCAACAAAATCCAAAATAAAATCACAAGCATCTCTTGAAAGTGCCCACCATTGAGAGCAACCGTAGGGAGTAAGTCCATCAAGATAAAGTTTATAGTTTCTACAGGGTCCCATCCTCATGCACAAATCAACATTCACCCTCTTTAGTCTTTCATCTAGTTTGTGATATATAAGGTTTAAAATTGGCCATGATGAATAGAAAGTATATAAAGCAAGTCTATCTGTTATTTTGTGTTTTAAGGATGAGGCCTCATGCATATCCATAAACTCCTTATCAGGGTTGTTCTGAAAAAATGATTCTATATAAGACGTGGATCTTATCGGATAATCAGCCCCGCTTAACAACACAAAACGATCAAAGTTAGCGTTGTCTAAAAACGCTGTTTGTAAAAGATTGAGTGTTGCTTCAACGATAGAAAAACAACCCCAATAAACACGAATCCGCTTTTTAATAAAATGAATATTATCACCCACTATGCTAGAAAAATTAGCAACATTAGATTTTTTATCAAGATGTATAAAGAAACCAGCAGAATCAGAAGACAGTGCGGTGACTAACCTTTGCAGATGCTTGGGATTGTTGTGTGCGAGAATCAAATAAGCAATCTTCATAAATCTTAGTTATCTCCCTCTTAATACAAAATTGAGATATATAGAACAAAAAATCAATATATTTTTTACAAAGGACCAACTTTCCATTTTAGCTGCAATCAACAAAAATAGAGGTCGGGCTCATGCAAGATTACTCAACAGAAATACAAATTATCACGAGAAATTTGTATCGTGTAAAGAATACAGAAATCCATCGTAAAGCAGGCCTTATGCTTGAAATTATGACAGCCAAGAATATCCGTTTTACCTGTCTATATAGTTAAGCTTGAAAAAGGCACTATATTAAGAAAATGCCATAACCCATACTTCCTTTTTTAAGGAAAAATCAGTCAGATATTGCGGAATAAATTTAAGCCAAGAAAAAGCTTTTAGCAATTTTCTCATATTAAAGCCAGCACCTAGTAAAACCGCATACATCTTATCACCTTCTTGCGTTAAGAGGTGATTTCTTCGTACACCTCAATCATACATTCTTCATGTGACCAATGATGGATTCAATAGTTGCTCTTCTTTTCATCCATTTGCGTAAACTACGTTTCATTTTTTTTCTCTTTGCGCCAACAATGTGAACGGTTATCCCATCTTTAACTTTCGCTCCTCTATAACCTCTATCCACAAAAACTTCTTTTACGCTTAATGAATTGGGTAAAAACCTTTCTACCTGTTCTATGGTCGATCCACATGGCCGATCTGTATGGTAATGTATGCCCATCAAAAGGATTACCGTGTTTTACCATCGCGCCTAAAACAAAGTTACCTTGACTACTTATCACGTAACTCGCCTTACATCCAAATTCATACTTCTTATGCGTTTTTCCTTTAGAGATACATTCTACTTCCGGCGCATGTAAACTATAAACTTTGTTTTTGCTATCCTTGGTTTGATCGTAAAGACGGTGAAGAAGACACAAAGAAGATTCATAATTTTTATGTAAGTCTATAGAATGCAATTTACGCTCTACATCCCGTAAAACACGGCCAAAATAGGTTTTTAAGCCCTTTAGCTCACGCCTTGCAAGTCTGTATTTACGTCCTCTAAAAAGGATCGGCTCTGCATTCATAATGACCTTTTAGATAAACGAGAATAACTTTGGCGAAGACGAATATTATTTCTCTTAGCCAGTTCTGACAAATATTGTAAATCTTTAAAATATAGTTTACCATCTGTTGGATATGTAATGGCCTTCTCCTGAACTGTTGTATCTACATTTACTTTTTGGACATGATGTCTGCGCAGTAATTTATTAGAAAGAGCACAACGAATTGTTTCTTCCAAAAGCTTTTCTATTCCTCCCTTTAGATTTTATACGCTTACGCCATCTGCTTAATGTGCTATGATCACAAGGAGCTTCCTGCTGGAATTCTTGACATCCGCAAAAGTGTTGCCAATAGACATTTTGAACCCATTTATCTAAAACACTTTCATCACTTTCATTAAATGTGGCTTTTAAGTAATGCAGTCCTACCATCAAGCCGGTTGACTTGGCTGGGTGGCCGTTGTTAGGACAATAGAGTTTACCAAATTCAGTATCAAACTTTTCCCAATCTATTTTCTGAGCTAAACGAAATAAGGGCTCATTATGATTGAGCATACCTTCCAAATTCGTCTTAAACAAGTCTCTTTGATAATCATTTTTTTTTGAGCTAGCATAGGGAACCTCTGAAAAATAATGCTTGAAAAACACAAGCTTTTGAACACCTTTTCGCAAAACCTTGCGATTATGGGTACTACTTTTTACTTCAGAATAGCTTATAAATGCGAAATATCCATAGTATTCTGGTTTTTCAAGGCTGACTATATAGTTAAGCTTGAAAAAGGCACTATATTAAGAAAATGCCATAACCCATGCTTGCTTTTTTAAGGAAAAATCAGTCAGATATTGCGGAATAAATTTAAGCCAAGAAAAAGCTTTTAGCAATTTTCTCATATTAAAGCCAGCACCTAGTAAAACCGCATACATCTTATCACCTTCTTGCGTTAAGAGGTGATTTCGTCGTACACCTCCATCATTCTTCATGTGACCAATGATGGGTTCAATAGCGGCTCTTCTTTTCATCCACTTGCGTAAACTACGTTTCATTTTTTTCTTCCTCTTTGCGCCAACAATGTGAACTGTTATCCCATCTTTAACTTTCGCTCCTCTATAACCTCTATCCACAAAAACTTCTTTTACGCTTAATGAATTGGGTAAAAACCTTTCTACCTGTTCTATGGCCGATGGTAATGTATGCCCATCAAAAGGATTACCATGTTTTGCCATCGCGCCTAAAACAAAGTTACCTTGACTACTTGTCACGTAACTTGCCTTACATCCAAATTCATACTTCTTATGCGTTTTTCCTTTAGAGATACATTCTACTTCCGGCGCATGTAAACTATAAACTTTGTTTTTGCTATCCTTGGTTTGATCGTAAAGACGGTGAAGAAGACACAAAGAAGATTCATAATTTTTATGTAAGTCTATAGAATGCAATTTACGCTCTACATCCCGTAAAACACGGCCAAAATAGGTTTTTAAGCTCTTTTGCTCACGCCTTGCAAGTCTGTATTTACGTCCTCTAAAGTATCGGTTCTGCATTAATAATGACTTTTTAGATAAACGAGAATAACTTTGGCGAAGACGAATATTATTTCTCTTAGCCAGTTCTGACAAATATTGTAAAGCTTTAAAATATAGTTTACCATCTGTTGGATATGTAATGGCCTTTTCCTGAACTGTTGTATCTACATTTACTTTTTGGACATGATGTCTACGCAGTAATTTATTAGAAAGAGCACAACGAATTGTTTCTTCTAAAAGCTTTTCCATCCCTTTAGATTTTATACGCTTACGCCATCTGCTTAATGTGCTATGATCACAAGGAGCTTCCTGCTGGAATTCTTGGTATCCGCAAAAGTGTTGCCAATAGACATTTTGAACCCATTTATCTAAAACACTTTCATCACTTTCATTAAATGTGGCTTTTAAGTAATGCAGTCCTACCATCAAGCGGGTTAACTTGGCTGGACGGCCGTTGTCAGGACAATAGAGTTTACCAAATTCAGTATCAAACTTTTCCCAATCTATTTTCTGAGCTAAACGAAATAAGGGCTCATTATGATTGAGCATACCTTCCAAATTCGTCTTAAACAAGTCTCTTTGATATTCATTTTTTTTTTGAGCTAACATAGCGAACCTCTGAAAAATAATGCTTGAAAAACACAAGCTTTTGAACACCTTTTCGCAAAACCTTGCGATTATGGGTACTACTTTTTACTTCAGAATGGCTTATAAATGCGAAAGATCTATAGTATTCTGGTTTTTCAAGGCTGACTATATATACTATGGCAAAAAATCTATGACAATACATGGAATAATGTCTGGGATAGAAAATACGATAATTTTCCATACAACTGAGGGCTGGAACAGTAATACACAGAATAGTATTTAATTTTATGGTTTTTTTAGGACATAATTTCAAAAAACTCACTTCAATATAAACAAAAACAAGCTTTTTAACCCAAATAACGCTCTAAACTCAGAGGAATGATTGGATTTATTATTGTAATACAAAATAATCAAAAGAAATATTTATGGGAAAGCCACAAACGGGTCTCCTAATGATTAGAGTCCAGTTCTCTACAGACAAAACAGACTCTCAATATCTGGAAAAGATTCTTGTCTTTTTATCTCATTTTTTGACACTGGCTAGCCTTTCGTTTTCTGATGCAAAAGACTAATCACATAGATGGGAATATCTTTTCAGCAAAAAAAGATTTACCAAACTTCCCTAGTACGAGCAAAGCAGAGAAGATACAAATCATCCAAAAACACTTTCAAGCTATACTCCAAACACTGGGTCTAGATACAGATAATGAAAGTATAAAAGATACGCCAAAGAGGGTTGCTCACATGTATGTAGAAGAATTTTTTTCTGGCCTGAACCCAACAAATAAGCCTAAGCTTTCGCTTTTTGAAAATACATCTTCTTACTCTGGTATACTTCTAGAAAAAAATGTTTCTGTACGATCCATATGTGAACACCATTTTCTACCCATTTTAGGAAGGACACATGTCGCCTACATCCCTCAAAAAAAAATCATTGGTCTCTCTAAAATCAATCGCTTAGTAAATTATTGTGCTTCTCAACCTCAAGTCCAAGAACGCCTTACAATGCAAATTCTACAAGAAATGCAATCTGCTTTGGGAATTCAAGATGTAGCTGTTCGGGTTGATGCCACACATCTTTGTGTTACACTGCGAGGGATAAAAGATCAACACAGTTCTACCACGACTACAGAATATTCTGGTAAATTTTTACAGAAAGAATACCGCAAAGAATTTCTTTACTTAATTGGACAAAATTCGGAGACAGCCTTACAACCAAATCAGAACGTAATAAACGAAACAGGATAGTTTCGAAAAGAGATCGAAAGGGAATAGGATAGCTTTGTCTCTCCAGCTTTACAATACTCTTGTTCGAAGAAAAGAAATTTTTCATCCTAAGAATCCTAAACAGGTTAGTATGTATGTTTGTGGACCCACCGTCTACAACTACGCTCACATTGGAAACGCACGGCCAGCTGTTATATTCGATATCCTCTATCGCCTCCTTCGTCTCTATTATCCAAAAGTAATCTATGCTCGAAATATTACGGATGTTGATGATAAAATATTAGCAAAAGCTGAGGAAGAAAATAGCACTATCAAAAAAATTACAGAACGCTATTACAATATTTATAAAAATGATATGGCGGCACTACAAGTCACTCCTCCTACACTGGAGCCTCGTGCAACAGATCATATCCCAAAAATGATTGAGATAATACAATGTTTGATTCAAAAAAAACATGCCTACGAAGCCCAAGGCCATGTGATCTTTGATACACCTTCTTTTAAAAGATATGGCCAGCTTTCTAATCGGAATAGAAAAGATATGATCGCAGGAGCAAGAGTTGAAATAGCGCCTTATAAAAAAGATCCGGCCGATTTTGTATTATGGAAACCTTCGACCAAAACACAAGTGGGATGGGATAGCCCTTGGGGTAGGGGGCGACCGGGGTGGCATATCGAATGCAGTGCAATGATCCACTCACATTTTGGTGAATGTGTGGATATTCATGGCGGTGGACAAGATTTAATTTTTCCCCATCACGAAAATGAAATAGCCCAAAGTGCCTGCATACATGAGCAAGGTATGCCTTGTGCATCCTTTTGGCTACACAATGGTTTTGTAAATATCAATCAAGAAAAGATGTCGAAATCTTTGCAGAATACTTTTTTAATTCACGATCTATTACAAAATACAGCTGGAGAAAGTTTACGCCTTGCCTTGCTCTCTGTACACTATCGTGCACCTCTCAATTGGACCTCCAAAAGCATTGCACAAGCTAATTCAACTTTAGATCGTTTTTACGAATGCATCAGAAAAACCACTAATCTAAAATCTCTAACAAATACTAAAAAAAATCAATACAGGGATAAAGCTCCCAAAGCTTTTTTAGCAACTCTAGACGATGATCTAAACACATCATCTGCTCTAGCCGTTATGCATGAAATTGTAGTCCAAATCAATACAGAAAAAAGTCAACAAAAACAAAGTGAGCTAAGAGAGCAACTCTTGGCTTGTGGAGATACACTTGGCATACTACAACAAGATCCACAAGCTTGGTTTCAGGAAAAAAAACTAGATAATGAAATTTCACCAAAAGAAGTTGAAAAACTCATTCAAAAACGAAATAAATGTCGGGAGCTCAGTGATTTCACTGGTGCAGACTCCATACGTGACCGACTAGAAAAAGAAGGTATACAATTAAAAGACAACACAGAGGGCACAAGCTGGCAAAGACAACGCCCATCGTAATTTAAAAACCAAATGCATTGCTTTGTATAAAGCAGATAAACAAAGCAAAATATCTTTCTATTATTTCAAAACGACTAAAGACATTTGAGTAGAATTTTCTAGTTCATAGTGTTTCCAGATATTCACTAATCCTCTGCGGAGTGATTTTTTCTATACATGGGCAGCCTTTACCCTGCCTACAAGTTGGACAGTCTGGATCAAATACAAAAAAATGTGCATGCTTACCCAAAGGCCCCCAGCGTCCGGGGTGAGTGGGACGCCTCGGAGAATACAAGCCTATAGCATGAATATCTAGAGCAGCGGCTAGATGAAGGGGACCCGTACTAGAAGCCAGAAGTCCATCCATATTGGAAAGACAAATTAAAAATTCTCGTAGAGATAGACGTCCACTTATATCATGAACATTCTCTTGAGAAGGTAGGTTAGGACGAAAGCATCGACCTTCCTCTTCCGTACCGGTCAAAAAAATAGAAAAGCGATCTTGCGGAAGGATTTCAATTAATTTTGCATAATTTTTGAGGGGCCATTCTACAGAACTACCTTGAGAAAGAGGATGAAGAGCAAGGCGAAAGCATTTTCCTTTTTCACTTTGAGAATAAAAAAACTCTTTATGAATTTGACTATATACACTTGGAAATTTTGTATTCAAATTTTTTTTAGATAGCCCATAGTAAGATGGAAGTTTTTTTAAAATGTACTTTTTTTCAAAGTTGCTTTGCTTCCTAATAAAAGGAAGGATTAGTTTTGTGTTCAATTCTGCCTCATGAAGTTCAGATTGTCTCCTCGTAAAATTCGGACGAAAATTACAATAGAGCCAATGGTAGTAACGGCGCGCTGTTCCCACTCGTAAAGGGACATGAGCCTGAGAAAAAATACGAGCAATAGATAAACGAGGGAAGGCGTGAATGACAAGATCTAGAGAAAATTTTTTAATAAAAAAAAGTAGTTCCCTTTTTCCTTTTTTTTGCCAAAGCTCCCAATCTAAAAAACGGTCCACATGCTCACAAGCTTCAATAATATCTTTGGTATATCCCCTTCCTAAAAAGTATATCGTCGCGTGCGGGAAATTTTCTTTTAGTATACCGACTAGAGGTAAAGTCAAAACAACATCTCCAATGCTGTCAGTACGGCTAATTAGTATATTTTCCAGATATAATGGTGCTTTACTTTTTTTCAAACGGCGTAACTCAGCATATTTCACATAATTCGACTGAGCAGAGATAAAACTAATCATAAGGCCATAATAAGATTCTAAAAAGCCTCTTTTTAAGATATACATACGTAAAAATCTGCCTATGGCACTTAGTAAGGGCCAAAACACATGTACTTTCTTTCCTTGCGTATATAATTTTTGTGCTTTTAAAAGAGAATATTTATCCGCCTTCTCTCTATGTTCTACAAAATTAGAATAGGAATAATGATATAGATCACCCCTAAGAATAGTTTCTATAAAATTTTCTGAAAAGACTATATATTCATGAACAAGTCCTACCCATTTACCAGAAGCACGGGGGAAAAGACGAATGGCACGATCGGGATACCAGCCAAGGTGACGTATCCATCGACCACAATAGTTGCTCAAACGATTGAAACTATAAATACCGCATAGTCCTTCTTTTTTGAGTTGGAGTAGAGCCTGGCTCAATTCCTCAGAAAGAGATTCATCTGCATCTATTGAAAAGATATAATCACAAGTCGCCTTCTGGTTAGCTAAGTTTTTTGTAGTAGCATAGCCATTCCACTTCTCTTGTATAAAGTACACACCATATTTTTTACAGATGGTTTCTGTTTGATCCTTAGAAAAAGAGTCTACAACGATAACTTCATCGACTACTGGCCCAAAAGTAACAAGTAAAGACTCTAGACAACGACCTATGTTTCTTTCTTCATTTTTGGTGATAATAACGGCAGAAATAGTTGTCATAATATGGAGACTATCGGGATCGAACCGATGACCTTCTGAATGCAAATCAGATGCTCTCCCAGCTGAGCTAAGCCCCCATTCATAATAACAACCGTGTTACAAGAAAGATTATGTCTATCATGTGAACCGTAACACATCTAAAAGGTCATAAAAAAACCTCTGCCTCCAAAGACCAATAGCAAAGTAGATTTGTAAAGAAAATTACTAGAGCCGTTGCAAAAGCAAGCAGTAAGATTAAATCAATGAGATCATAAATCAAGTTCTGTTCATAAACTTTTTGTGCATAGAAAAAGTTGGTCACCTTTTTTGTGCCATTTTTTGCGTACTGACCGGATCTGACCGGACTTAGCTTTGCTGAATTGAATTCACTATTAGCAGGGTTTTCAGATGAATGTAAGCGACATCGTATTCTATTTCAAATTTCATGGGCCCTATATTCCAGCTCAAATAGGGGATTGTTGCGGATAGCAAACGATCCAGTTTTAGGGAGTTAAAGCAGTTTTATAAAAATAACTACTTTAGGAGTAATCATATTTGGGGGGAGGATTTGTGCAACAAAACACCATCCCATAGTCAGACTAGCATCCCTGAAATTATTTTAGTTAGCGTATGGGGAAGGTGTAACCTATACGAACAATATTGTTGTGACCAGCCACAACATTCCAAGATTGGAGAGCACCAGCGAAACGGTTTATAGCTAAACCAATGATTATGTACTCTTGATTTTGGCCGGGGCTATGTCGCATCGTAAAAAAACGATTCCCAGCCATCCAATAGACAAATAAATCCAAAAGCAAATAGTTGATTACTCGGGAAATGGTTTCTACTTTTTCTAAACGAGGAGAAGAATAACTTTGGTAGATGGTACTGATAGAGGGAGAAAGTAAATTCAAGGTTTGGGCAAAAATATGGTATTTTTCTTCAGGAGTGTATACTTGTCCTCCACCAAGAACTTGTGTATCCTTATGAAGGAGGCCTTCCTTTTGAAAAATACGAGCTAGAGTTTGTACGTCCCCATTATTCCCTTCCATATGGAGAATGGTGTACTTTTTATTGGTAAAGATAGGACCAATGTAAATGTTATACTTAAAATAAGAAAACCAATCACTTTCATAGTGGTGGGAGAAGCCACTTGTTTTCTCTTCTTTTTCAAAGTTGCCATCGTCAATTTTTTTCAGTAGCTTTTCTAATTCTATTTTGAGGTCTTCTATTTTGAGAGAAGATTCATAAGAACGCACAATTTCGGCTCTAACAGAAAAAGCCGGATTGATAAGTAGAATGAAAAAAATAGCCAATGTTGCCAAACAGGCAAAAGAAAAAGATGAAAATAGTTTTTTGAAAGAAAGCATTATTTGCTTGCCACTAATAAAATCAAACTGTTATATAAGCCATGTGCCGTAAAGGCAGAAAATAAACCACCCCACCAAAACAAAATACCAAAAATAATACCCGGTATGATCATGATACCAAGGGAGTGTGGATGGACAGCGGCAAAAGCTAGAGAAGAGATAAAAATGGAAAGAAGAATACCTCGCTTACCATTCAAATAGATACAGGAGTTTTGTAGAGCGTCTGTCAGATACCTTTGTAAGCAAGCTCGATAAAAAAATTCTTCAAGTAAAGCCGTTATCCAAGCACTAAACACAATGTGCCAAAAAAAAACCAGACTATCTTTTTTTAAGAGAGTATGCAATACCGTTTCATTTCTAATTTTCATGGCAAGGGCAGGCAAAAAAGTTTTGATAAAAGAATCGAGCAAAAAGATTATAGAAAATAAGAGGCAAGCAAAAAAAATACTATAAAGAAAACGATAACTTCTCCTATGAAAAAGGGCTGTATTTTTTTGTTTTTCTTGGGGGGGTATATAGAGGGAGGATATCGAGAGGGGTGGCATTGAGTTATATTTGGATATTTGCAAACGTGGTAATACTTTATAAAAGAGAAAGGCTCCCCCTATAACATAAACACTAGCATATGTGCTACGATCTAAAAAAAGAAAGAATGGAGAAGAAAGCCATACAAGAGGAGTCACATCCACATTTGTTCTCAGAAAATGAGAAAGTGAATTATACAAAAAATGAAGAGATATTGTAGCCAATAACGCGACTAGTACAAAAAAAAGACAACAGAGAAAGACTTTTATACTCTTTCGCCAGATTTGGATTTGAACGCAACTTAATGTTTTATCGATTCGATTCCAGATTGTTTCCCAGTATTTATTTACTAGCATTTTACGGAAATGAGTCTATATGATGAAGTCGGCAATTTTCTGTCCACAGTGCACAGTTCGAGAGATCCTAATATCCCTAGAAAATTGTATAGTCTTTTTAGGGAATAAAAGAATAACAGTGGACCCCATTTCAAAGCGAGCGAATTCATCACCCTTCTTTACTGGTATGGGTTTTTTATATTCGCAAAAGGATTGCATACGCCACCACGAATTTGTTTGAATAGAAGTATCGTAAGACACTCGAATAGAACCTACGTTTGTTGCTCCAACCTTGATCATTGCGATCTTTGTGTTTTTATACGAAAGAAAGCTCACAAGTCTTTCATTCCGTACAAATAAACTCGGGAGTTTTTGAGAAATCCACTCTTGTACTGGTAAAAGTCGACCTGGCACATAACTATAGCCCAAAACATAGGAATCAAAAGGGGTATAAATACGATGGCAATCTTTGGGAGACAAATATAAGATCGCATAAGATCCATCTATAAAATCTTCTGTACTGTAAATTCCAGAATCAGAGGAAGTAGAAGTATCAGAAGAGGGAGTTCCCTTTATGAGTTCTTCCATTGTATAGGGGTTATTTTTTACAGAGACAAAATATGAGAGAGTATCACTTTGAATAGTACCAAATCTCGTGATTTTTCCATCTACAGGAGAAATGAAGCTAGTCGCTCCCTTATGGAGGGACCGTGTTTTCGCTTTGAGGGAGCGTGTGAAAAATTCATTTAAGTTTTTATATTTTGATAGAGGTTTTTCTGCTTCTTCACAATTTACATTGTACTTCCAAGCATATAAAGATAAAATAGCCCTTTGGATAGGTGCCGGAAAATGGATACGGCTAAAAATACCAAAGAGGCGACTTAGTAGGGCCATAGGTAAGGTACATAACAAAAATAGCAAAAATAATTTCAACATAAAGTACAATAATGAAAATATAGTATATAGGGCTATGACTTTAGTATTTTAATCCGACGTAACAGTAAAAGTGTGGTATCATCGGTGAATGGTATATCACCTCGAAATTTATCGACTTCTTTTTTTAACTCGAAATGGATAGTTTTTATATCTTTTTTATGGGCCACTTTTTCTACCGCATTGGACATACGGTCTTCTCCAAAAAACTCTCCTTCTGCATTTTGGCACTCACTATATCCATCAGAGAAGGCAACAATAGTTTCTCCCGGGAAAAAGGGTATCTTTTTCACATTAGGATTTGACCCTTTATCTAAGCCCAGTATATGTCCTGTTTTTACAATTCCTTCTTGGATAGACGAGCTTGGGCTTCTAACGAAAATGGGAGGAGGATGTCCAGCCAGAGTATATTCTATTTCTTCTTTGTGAGGATAAATGCGACATATGAAAATAGTGATGAATTGTCCGTCCATCAATGTTGAGTAAAAAAAATCGTTGAGCTCTTTTACTGTTTGTTGTAGAGATTTTTCTGCAGAAGCCAATAAGTTATAACAGGTGTGAAGTTGTGTCACTAGAAGAGCTGCAGAAAGTCCCTTGCCAGAAACATCTGCTATAAGTAAGTCACAACAATTTCCATTATGCACAAAATAGTTATAGTAGTCACCCCCGACTTCCTTAGCTGGAAAAGAAGAGCCATACACATCAAAACCGGGAATATTCAAATCTTTTTTCGGAAAAATATTTTGCTGTATATCTGCACATAGGTTCATCTCATGCTCGAGACTTTTTTGTTTGAGTTCCATCTGATGGAATTGGGCATTTTTAATGGCTAAAGCTGCCTGACTGGCAAAGCCTTCTAAAAGGACTACATCGTCTTGGCTGAAGCCCGCACCATCCAAACGGTTCATGATTTGAGCTGTACCAATGATTTTATTCCTAACAACAAGAGGAGAGCATATATAAGAGCCAGTTGTACGTCCCATCTCCCTATCAATTTTTCTATAAAAACGAGGATCATTATGTACATCTTCTACACAGATAGAAATCCCACTTTTGGCAACGGAACCTGCAATACCCTTTCCAAGTGGTATGCTGAGTTTTTTTAGTTTATCAAAATTACTATCGGTTGATTCTACAAAAAGTAAGGCGTTCTCATGCTCATTAAGCAAAGCGATAGAACCAATCTCTGCATTCATCAGTTTTGTCGCTGTGGTAATGGAATTCAATAAAACTGTTTGGATGTCTAGCGAAGAACTCACTTCTGCAAAGGAGGAAATGAGTGCTTTCAGACGATGATTTTCTTCTTTCAGTTCCATTTTATTCTTGTGCGTTTTGCATAACTTTTTGCAGATTTGACTTGAACTAGTTGTTTTTCTTCTAGGATATATGCCGAAAGTTCTCCTCCATAAACACAACCAGAATCTAATCCAAAGGTATTTTTGCGAATGCAGAGACCCTGACTTGCCCAGTGCCCATAAAAGACAGGACACTCTCCGGTATAAAAATCATACCAAGGAGGGTTAGCCGGATGACTTAAGTTATCCCCCTTACCATCCCATGTTCGTATATTTAACAGTACTTTGGATTTCCCTTTCGATATTTTTGTGTTTGGTTGTAGTCCGGCGTGTACGGCAATGAAGTCCTTTTTTTGTATGTACAGAGGGAGTTTTTTTAGCCAAGAGTGTAACCTAAACCCAATTTTTTCGCGTAATATTTTATATTGATCTTTTTTTTTCCAGTTTTGTAAGTAGTGTTCTTCATGATTACCTAACACGCATGAAAACTTTTTCCCTTTAACAAATTCCACCACGCCCGCAGGTTCTGGACCTCGATTAATCATGTCTCCTAAAAGTATAACATGATCTTTTTTTTTAGGTTGCAAAAGATCTATCATTTTTTGGAGCTCATGTAAACAGCCGTGGACATCACCGATAAAAATAGTTCTTTGCACTTCCGATAAAAATAAAATGTTCTTACCTTTTTTAAGGGTATTTTCAGAATAAACTATCCAATCAAGTCGGGGGTTTCCACCCTACTAATGTCAAGCGTAAATAGTTCATATAGCATAAACTCTTGATATAATCATAATCCACTAGCTCTTGAACCTTGGCTATGTTTGACGCTTACTCATAATTTTATGATCAAGATATCATAAAATTATGGAGAGACATACCCGGTAAAAAAAGTCTTTAAATAGTTGAAGATGACATCATATGATTTATGATTGAATTTGCAGAAAGAGTTCCTGTAGTTGGCGACGAAAGAATAGGTCCCTTTCCATTAGTTTTTCGACTTTGTTTCTAGCATGAGAAGCACTTGCATGATCCTGACGACCAATCACTTGAGCACTCTCCTTTAGGTTCATTTTCAAATAGTTTGTACAAAAATAAGCAACTACATGACGAGCCAGCGAATATCGTTTATCTCTAGCTGGGCCAGTAATGCATTTTGGTGATATCTTATAAAAATCAGCCACAATTTGTATTACGGCTTGTGGTGTCATTTCTGTGGTTTTTGTGTACAAATCTTGACATTCTCTATCAAGGAAATCCAAACCTATATTTGCTATTGTGAGTTCTGGATTATCTATAGTGTTGGAGTAAGAATGGAATTCAGCTATACGCCAAACGGCACTCTTTAACCGGCGCATGTCTCTGGAAATACGCTTACTCAGGTACACACTGAGTTCTTTTTTTAGATGCAAGCCATAGTTTTCATTTTCTTGTTTGAGTATTCTTTCTCTTTCTTTTTGTTCCGGATAGCATAGGGGGATTTTTCGTGCAGCCTGTAGACGAGAGAGTAGAGGAGGTGTCAGCTTCATTTGAGAAACCGGTCGGTCTGTACAAAACATAATACACTTCCCTGCTTGTAGAAAATAGTCGATGAGGTATAGAAGTTCTTCTTGGGAACGAAGAGCATTGGGTTTGATGTAATGGAAGTCATCAATAACTAAGCATTCATATTCTCGCAGTCGTTTACGCCAATTCACACTATCACGATTACGAGCTACCACAGCTAGATCAGAAAGAAACGCTTCAAACTTTAAAAATTGAGAGCGCCTTCCCAATTCTTCTTGGCTTTTTACAAAAGCAGCTCCTATAGTACTCTTCCCACTTCCTTCTTTCCCATACATGTGGTAAAGCGTAGTGGGTTCGCGCCAAAGTCTTTCTATTTGAAATAAGTTTACTTGTGGAATACAAAAGTTACCGCCGGATAAAGAAGAGCAATCTTTTATGCAGGAATTGCTGAAATGGCTTCTCTCTTTTTTGATATTCCTTTTTTCTATATTTTGTATGAAGTTGGAGTCAGCTATCTTATTTTGCTGGTTAGCTCTTTGATTATACGGTTCAGTATTTTTTTCCTGATAAACTATTGGCTCATTTACGTTTTTATCTGGCTTATTGGCGATACGTATGCTTACTTGGTATTGCAATGGTATCTCGGAAAAAAAATTTTTGATCATGGGAAGATAGCGTTGAGAAAGACGCGTAGCTATTTTTTGGTTTGGTACACATAATTCTAATTTTTGCAATCGTAAGTTATTGGGTTCTACGTTCTTTTCCATACTGGGAGAGATGGGAGAAATAATACTTTGGTACAAAGCCGGCGAGATGTGGTTTCTCAAATGTTTTTTACATTCTTCCCAATATTCGATTTCTATATTATGTCCCATTAAAAATGCCAAATATCCATACTCCTAGAGCTGAATTATACTGCAAGAGTACCGCAATATTTTCAGAAATTTTTATTATCTGTATTTAATTTTTGACGATAAGTCTATCAAATAAGCCATTTGAGTGGCCAGAGATTACTTTTTGCATCTTTATAAAGTATCTGAAATGATAAAAAAGTCTATCCCAAATGGATGTCCCAAGTAAAATAGTGGTTGTTATACAATCATCTAGCTGAGAATAGTGTGTTGGGATGTTTTCTAAAAACGACGGGAACGAACAATTTTTTACATGAGTGAGATCACAAAACCAAAGCCAACTCCAAGTATAGAAGAACTTAGACAGAGTATTTGGGAGAAAGTTTCCTTAGTGGAAGATCCTGAAATTGGTTTGAGTGTTACAGATTTAGGTCTTATTTATGAAATCCTACTGAAAGAACCCACCCATGCTGATATATCTATGACCTTCACGTCCATGGCTTGCCCTTATGGCCCACAACTCAAGGCACAAGTACATGCTGCGGCTACGCGGGTGGTGCCTAGTGCAAACGTAGAGATTGTTTTTAAGCCTCCGTGGGATCCAAGAGAAATGGCCTCGGAGGATGCAAAAGCACTTATGAATATATACTGACTCTAGTTCTCTTGTGAGTTTTCCCGTTGGTTCAGTGTGTGTGGCCTATTTACGTTCTGAATGTAAATCTGAATGTAAATCTGAATGTAAAGGGGAAAGAGTTTTTATTTTAGAGGTTGCTTTCCATATTGATTTTGTGTAATGGACAATGGTATAAATAGCGATAGCCAATACAATATATACAGAAAGATTGTATTATAGAGTGAAGCGATGCTTCTTCCTCTCTCAAATAAAAAAACATATATGGTAGGAATGCTTTCCCTTTGGTTGGGGGTACTGCCTGTTTTAGTCATGGGGAACCTTTCTCTTGGGCCGGGTAACCTGAGTTTACAAGATGTTTGGACTGTGTTTTACGAACAGTTTATGAATCAGGCCTCTTCTAATGATTTACACAAAGCTCTAGTTTGGCAAATACGCTTGCCTCGCATACTCCTTTCTCTGTTGGTAGGCGCCGCGTTAGCTTCTAGTGGTGTGATTACCCAAGGTCTTTTTCGCAATCCCTTGGCTAGCCCCAATATACTGGGACTTAGTAATGGTGCGGCCGTAGCCGCTATTATTGGTATAACTTTTGGTATGGATGAACAAGAGCTTTGGGCAACCCCTCTGATAGCGGCTCTGGGAGTACTGATTTCTCTTTTTTTTTTGTATTGGCTAAGCAAAGGGTGGGAAGGTAGTACTTCTCTGTTGCTGTGTGGCGTAGCTCTAGGAACACTTTATAGTGCAGTGATTACTTTATTGCTCAGTTTAAACATAAAAGATTATGAGATTAGCCTGAAAATCAGTCAGTGGCTTTTGGGGAGTTTTGAATCTCGCTCATGGTTACATTTAATTTGGGGAACGATACCGATAGCTACTGGTCTAGTGGTTGCCTTTACTTTGCGTAGGGATTTAGATCTTTTGTATTTGGGAACAGAAAGTGCAAATTCTCTCGGGGTTTCTTTGCGCACAAGCTATTTAAGCAGTATACTTTGTGTAGGTTTACTTGTGGGAACAACTACAGCTTTGGTAGGTATTATTGGTTTTGTTGGACTTGTGATACCTCATATTGCTCGTCTCTTAATAGGTGCAAGTCATAACTACATGCTTACATTTTCTCTTTCGTTGGGAGCGTGTCTAATGTTAATAGTGGATACCATTTCTCGCAATGTAAACGTGATGTATTTACCCCCAGGTGCGATTACTAGTTTCATAGGGGCCCCATTATTTTTGTGGTTGTTACGGCAACAAAACTCATCTCTCAAATAGGGGACTGTTGTAAAATACGAAAAGATATGGAAGCGATCTTCTATAAATACCTCAAGCCGGTGTTCCACGACATTTTATTTGTCCTTGTTTACATTTCGTAATAGTCTCAATAGATATGTGGGTATGGAATCGCTTATAGTTTATATTGGGAAGTCGACAGCCTTATAAAACATAGCCATTTTTCGTTTGAGAGATCCTATTTTTTATGTGGTCTTAAATATATATTTATCGCTACCGTATTTATTGTTTTTATAAGGGACGCAAAAACTACTCATGGAAAACTTTCGACCCTCTGTGGAAAGGTCTACAGTGGTTGCTTTTTTACTTCGCCCATCTTTTTGTAAGGATTGGTACCGTAATGGTAAGCGAAATTCAATTTGTTTAATAGTGACTTTATAGCCACTGTGTAGAGTATTTATGGTGATAATGAGTACATGAAAGTCATCCATTACTCCTTTCGTTTGAAGCATCGTATAGGCATTTTTCTCATAAGCTCTGCTTAAACCATCATCTAAATATAAAGAACCTTCCATTTGTTGTGCCGGATAAATTTCTAGTATAATCTTTTCTTGAGTAGTGATTTTCATATTTTCGTTGTTTGGCACAGTGTATGTCGGGAGTATAGAGCCTGCCTTTATAAAAAGTGGATAATAGCCTGAAGAAAGTTTGAAGTGATGGGTGGTATTTCCCCCATAGAGAGTTCCTGTTTCATATTCATACCAATCTCCAGCTGGTAAATAAACCCGTCGTTTTTTCATTCTGAGATTTAAGACCGGTGCAACTAACAGAGAGGGGCCAATCATGAATTGATCACTGATTTTGTGTGTTTCTATTTCAGGAAATTCATAAAACAATGGGCGAACCCATATCTCTCCCTCTGTATTCATTTTTTGGGCTAGTGTGTATAAGTAGGGGAGTATTCGATAACGTCGTTGGATGTGTTTTTTACATATAGACAGACCTTTGGCATCTAATCCCCAATGTTTCTTTTTCAGAGGGAAAAAATGAGAATTGAGTATGAAAAATGGCATAAGAGAATTGAGTTCAATCCAGAGCCAAAAATACTTTGTATTTCTTGATTTTCTCATAAATGCAAAAAATAGATAAAGAAAAGATCTAGTGGGAGTATTTATACAGTGGGCGTAATAAGGGGCACCACTTAGGCTTAGGTTGAGTGCCATTTGTAAGTAACCATTGAGATCATTCCATTTCGTGTGTTTTTCTTTTAAAATAAAACCGGCATACTTTTGAGTCCTTGGGAAAGTTTTATGGCATAATAACCAAAGACGAAAAGGAATAGCATGTTTCTTGATCGCTTGATATAGGCTTTGTAACCACCAGTTTTGTAATGGCTGCTTTTTCTTATTGAAAGTTTTAATTGGTTGATTCAACCAATTAAAGTCAAAGGAAATACTATTGGGTATGTCCTTTTGAAAATATCTTTTTTGTTTGATCTTTTGCGATAGCGTTAGGTTTCCATTTAGGTTCTGCTTAGGAAACACTTCAACAACACATTCAGCACCTATATTTGCGATTTTCTTTTGTATTTTACTTTTCTGAGAAAATTCTTTCGGATACCAAAGAAAAGCAGAATTTGAGTGATGATGCTCTCCTTTTGCAGTAAAATGTATAGCATCACAAGGTATATTTTTTTTGCGAAAATTACTAACAGTATTTAGTATAGCTTGTATTTTATGATGGTAAAGAGATTTTTTTTGTATCTGTGCACCCAGAGACCAAAGAGGAGGCAAAAAAGGTTTTCCAATCGATGCAAAAAGTTGTTGAAGTATTTTTTTTGGGCTTCCTGAAAAAATAAAAAAATCCTGAGCAATAGGCCTAGTGTCATCCTTTGGACGTATATAGACGCCCTTCCGACGCCTCGATTCAATTTCATTTTCTGTTTGTACTGTGCTATGTAGAAACGTATTCAACAGTATTCCAATAAAAATCTTTTCTCTTCGAAATAGAAAAAATGGTAAATTAGAGTTTGTTATGTTCTTTTTCTGACGTGATCTTGTATTAGTAGACGTAAAGATTTCAAAAGTAATATTATTACGAGTTGACTTGGGAGAAACACTCCCAAAACCATAGATTTCTTCCCCTTCTTTGAGCTCAATAAAAAACAAAGGACTACTAAATTGTCCCGTTTGTAATTCTCCATTTAGGATATCCAGCCTCTTGTGAGAAAGTTTGAAAATACCTAAAGCAGGATCATATAAAAAGCGAAAATCTCCATATTGGCAATTGAGCATACCTTGCTCAGTCCATTTGGAAGGAATCGTTTCATACCCGATTTCTTCTAAGTGAGGGCTACTCGGAAAATCATGTGAAGTATTGGGAAAAAACCCTAAACGTAGGCTTTGGTTTTTATAGAACCTAGCAATTAAAGAAACTGATTCTGTCACAATAGAGAAAAGGTTAGATTTTTTAAGAATCCATTCGAAAATAAATTTTTGGGCAGGGAAGGATTTGAACCTTCGTAGGCGAATGCCGCCAGATTTACAGTCTGGTCCCTTTAACCACTCGGGCACCTGCCCCTTTTGCTGCCTGTAGGAGTCGAACCCACGACCTGCTGATTACAAATCAGCCGCTCTACCAACTAAGCTAAGGCAGCGATAATATTTACAGTAGAGCCCACGACCTCTAGCTAGATCAATCAGAAGGGCTAACATCAATGAAAAAAATTGATAGGCCAAAAGCGTCAAGTAAAAGCTACTGATTACTTTACCCGCTGGCGTACCTCCTATTTGTAGGAAAAATTATGCTGTACTGTAGGCAAGAAGTTTTAGGTGGAGTTCCATTAAATTATTGAGGGATTACAATATGTATTTGACTGCTTTTAGTCAAACTGCCTACCACATACCAAGGATAAAATAGAGCAATGGGTAAAGGCCACTTCAGAAATTACTTCGGGATGATTGTGCGAAAGCTGTGTGTCACAGAGTGCTTTTTGAAGCCAGAAGAAGATACAATAGGGACTAGACGGCAATCCGTCAGCTTTATAACCTACTATCACAGTAGACTGTACAAAATCAGATACGCAAAATTCCATCTTTTCCGTAGAAAGGGATATTTCATGGGACTGTTGCAAAAACACAAAACACAAAACACAAGAGAAATGCTTGCCTTGAATCGGCATTTTATGACGTTTGGTTTGCAGTTCCTTACATTTTCACACCAGCCTCTCCATCATCCCCAATACTTCGTAAATATGTATCCATTTTTTGGGGAGCGCTTTCAAAAAAAATTGACAAAATAGTGAATGAATTGCAATGCTACTATACTACTATCATAGTGTAGATTTCTTTTATCATTTATTCGCTGATATTTACCCTGACATATGCCTGTGGCAATAATGGTGGTGGTGGCTCAGACGCGGGACCTATAGTACCCACAGTACAATTAGCTTTAGCGTGTCATAGAGCTAGCAGTGTCTGCACCCCCACAAACAAACGGATAACCAATACAGTCTCAGATCCAAATCTGCACGTGTATACAGTGACCAGAAATGGAGGGCAAACCACTTCTCCCGTAACGGTTACCTTGGAGTGGAGTATCCAATCCATGCACGGGAGTAGTGCGTTGACTATGTAATCTAATACACAGACTTACTTTGGCACTAGCGTTAGTCAAGATCCTGACGCCTTGTATGCCTTTCAATTTCTAAAAGGTTCCAGTGGCACGAGTACTCCGACGAGCAAATTAACAAACGTCACTGCGTCAAGTAAGAGCTTTACCATTACAATCCCAGCTGGAGTTACTAGTAGCTCTAGCTTTCGCCTAGAACCATCCCAGTCGCCTAATGCCGGTAGCAGATATCCGGCTGCTACTGGCTCCATTTCCACCATTAAGATTGGAATTCAAAATACCGCCAACAGTGGCTATGAGGTATCTCCTACTGCTTCCTCTGAGGAATTAACAATCCATATGATAATCATCCAACAAACCGAAATCAATAAACCAAAATAATTGAGATTTGCTTGGCTGTGTTCAACTTTTCCTGATCGGCTCGCGTATGTGGCTCAATAGCTAGGTCAATGAATTGTTTCTTCCAAAAGCTTTTCTATTCCTCCCTTTAGATTTCATACGCTTACGCCATCTGCTTAATGTGCTGTGCTCACAAGGAGCTTCCTGTTGGAATTCTTGGCATCCGCAAAAGTATTGCCAATAGACTTTCTGAACCCATTTTTCCAAAACAGTTTCATCACTTTCATTAAATGTGGCTTTTCAGTAATGCAGTTCTACCATCAAGCGGGTTGACTTGGCTGGACGGCCGTTGTCAGGACAATAGAGTTCACTAAATTCAGTATCAAACTTTTTCCAATCTATTTTCTGAGCTAAACGAAATAAGGGCTCATTATGATTGAGCATACCTTCCAAATTCGTCTTAAATAAGTCTCTTTGATAATCATTTTTTTTTGAGCTAGCATAGGGAAGCTCTGAAAAATAATGCTTGAAAAACACAAGCTTTTGAACACCTTTTCGTAAAACCTTGCGATTATGGGTACTACTTTTTACTTCAGAATGGCTTATAAATGCGAAGGCTTCATAGTATTCTGGTTTTTCAAGGCTGACTATATAGTTTATGCAACAAAGCCTATCAAGAAATAGATGTTCAGGGGACCTTTGTAACGACTCTGTCTTCTCTATTCTGTCTTCTCTACTATGTCAATATGTCTTCTCTATTATGTCTTTTATAGCATTGATAACGTCTTGTGCATCTTGTCCGTTCATTGCACTATAAATGGGAAGTGATATCATTCGCTTATAAATATCTTCGGCATGGGGATAGTCGATGGCTTGAATATTGTATCGCTTGCGATAGTATGTTAGATGATAGAGAGGGATAAAGTGTAGACTTATGCCTATACCACGGGCATACATCTCTTCTACAAATTGATCTCGCTTTATACCAAGAGCCTCACATATTTCAATAGCGTAAAGATGGTACGAACTTTCTCCTTGAGAAGGAAGGCATGGGGGATTAGTTGTGATAAGGGATGAGTATTTGGATAGTTTTTCTTCATAAAAAGCATGTATCTTTTTGCGTTTGTTGTACATTTCTTTTGATCGCTCTAATTGAATACGCCCCAAAGCGGCACACATATCCATCATGTTGTATTTGTAACCTTCGGAGATAACATCATAATGCCAACGTTTACGTTCGTATGTTTGCCCCTGAATACCATGTAAACGCATGTGGCGAACTTTCTGCGCTAGCTCTTCGTTATTTGTGGTAAGCATACCTCCTTCACCTGTACTCAAGTTTTTTGTAGCATAAAAACTAAATGCTGTAGCATCACCAAAACTTCCAATGGCCTTTCCTTTGTAGTTTGTTGGGAAGGCATGAGCGGCATCGTCTAAAATTTTTAAATTATATATAGAGGCGATCTCCTGAAAAGATTCCATATCACAGGGGCGTCCTCCTAAATGAACAGGAAGAAGTGCTTTGATATTTCGTCCGCTTTTTTTATGAAGCAAATATTTTTTATTCCAGACACAATGATTTTCTATAAAATTTTGGACTATTTTTGGAGAGAAAAGATAGCTATCCCTATCCACGTCCAGTATAAGAGGCAGGCAGTTAAAATAGCCAAAAACTTCTGCCGTGGCTGTAAAAGTAATGGCGGGAAGTAGAACGGCATCCTTCGGACCCATTTCCCAAGCTACTGCGGCCAAGTGTAAGGCGGCGGTGCATGAGCTGAGAGCTACGGCCCATTTTGCATTTACAGCTTGGGCAAATTCTTTTTCAAATTTTTCTACTTCTGGACCAGATGTTAGCCAACCAGATTCCAACACTCTCAATACAGCTTCTCGTTCTTTTGCTCCTATGTCTGGTTTTGCAAAAGCTAGGTTTGTTTTCCGTGGTGTGTATTTTACCATAATGACTAGAGAATAAACAAAAGATTGTAATTTGGATATGTTTACTTATATACCTATTGCTAATTGAGAAATTTATTTTTTTATCACATCCATATTTCTACCCGAAAGTATCGGAGAAGTGGAATAAAGAGCCGTGTTTTTCAGTTTCTCTATATGGCACTGTGTCATTTTTGGCCATTGGCTAATTTGCTCATATTCTTTTTCTAGATTGGTTTGTAAGATACCGGGATCATCTGTACCGATCACAACGGCTAATCCATTTTCGATAAAGCGTACCAATGGATGATCACTAGGAGAATTAATATTGCCCATGAGTAAATTAGAAGTTGGGCAACATTCTATAACAGCCTTTGTGTTTTTGATTTCTTTCATAGCCCAATTTTGAAATAGTCTCAGCTGTTTTACGCGATTGCTATCATAATAATGATAAACATAACCCGCTTTATTTTTTTTGCTAATGTTTTCTTTTTCAAAAGTAATTTTATAGCCAATTTTTTTTAGAGAGATTGCATGCTTTTTTTCAAAAATAAGCTGTGATTGGTATTCATCTATGCGCTCTTTTTTTTCTTGTCCCAAATAAAATTCAGGAGAGATGCCTAAAGCTATAGCGTGTCCCAATCGATGTACACCAAATTGAGCAGCTTCTACTATCCAGCGTACTGCACTTTCTACGGATTTGTCAGTGTAGCTTTCTCCCACATGATATAAAATGGCCAAAGCTTTGTTTGGTTTTTTTTGATTGTCAGTAAGTATATTTGTGAAAAATTCTTTTTTTCTTATGGGAGGATAGCCCTCTTCACGATAGCAAAAGTCAATAGCGACTAGGTGTTTTTGTACAAATTGATTTTTTTCTACATGCAAAAGCCTTTGTATATTTTTGTACTGCTCCCAAGTTTTTTTGTCTTCTCGACTCAAAGAAATCACAGCACGTAAAATTTTAGAACTAGCAATTTTTTTTTCGGCGAAAGAAAGACCCTCGCAAAAGGCAATAATTTTTTTACAAAACTCTTCATTGGATAGGTAGGCAGGAAACATTATGCGATATTCTGCATAATCTGCTTTTTCTTTTTGCGCAACTCGTAGACATACACCTTTAATCTCTTCCTCATCCAAATGACATAAAGAGATGAGAAAATCAAAACAAGTTTGAAAGCCGGCAAAGCCTTTATCTGCAACTGTACTTTCCTTTGTAAAATGGTAATAAGAAGAAAGTAGTTTTTGACTTTCCTTTGTTTTTTCAAATAGCTTAGCTAATTTTATTTTTTTTTTGTACAAATCTTCATAGGATTTTTTAAAAATTTTCCAACGAGGTTTTTTTCGTTCGGCTAGCCAAGGTAAATCCCCTATCTCTAGGCAAGCATACAAATGGCTATGGAGTTCACATAATACGGACATGTGTTTTTTGAGATGATTTAGATATAGTGGTTTCTTTTAAAGATTTTACACCACTGCGTATTTCCAATTCAGTTTGGATCATTTCACAATAGTCCGCTTCTTTTTTATATATGCTGAGTAGGGTTTTTAGTTCTTTTTTGGAAACAGAACGAATTTTTTGATAGATTTTGTTGAGCTGTCTCGTATGCAATTCTGTTTCCAATAGATGATGAAGCTCGGGATAATCAGGAATGGTTTTTCGAAAACTATCCAGTTGTTGTTGGATAAAGTTTTCGTTCCATTTTTTAGCGCGTCTTTTCATGTTTTCTATGTAAAGGGGAGTGATATAAAATTCACGAAAGTCTTCTGTTTGGTTTTGTGTTTGAGCTTTTTTCTCTTCTTGTATTTTCATTTTTGCTCTCTTTTCCTAACCACGATAAACACAACGAGATGTACATGTCTCAAAAACAGTGATTTCGATTAGTTCCGGAAGGTGAGGCTGAATCCTTTGCCAAAGCCAAATGGCTAAATTTTCACTTGTTGGGTTCTCTAGACCAGGAATATCATTGAGATAATAATGATCGAGATATTTTTCAATGAGAGGTTGAACTACACTGCGAATATCTTGAAAGTCCCTTAACCAACCGCTTTCTTCGTTGTTACTCCCACCCAAGCTAACTTCAAAATAGTAGGAATGGCCATGTAAGCGTCGGCATTTGTGTTCTGGGGGAACTTTTGGGAGAAGATGCGCTGCTTCAAAGCGAAAGGATTTTGTGATTTCCACGTAAGAGGAGGGGCGGGGGTCATACCTTTTATTTTTGGTAATTGGGTTTGTGTTGGACATTTTCTATACAGCTTTGGTTTGATTTGGCCAAATAATTTTGTGAAGTTGTACTTGTAAGCGAGTTTCTAGCCCTTTTTGCATTTTTATTTTTCCTTTCTCTCCTGCTTTTATGAACCACTTTGATAGCTCTGTCAATGGCAAAACACCCCAAACCCCTGAAAAGAGAAGATGACATTTTTCTGTGAGCTTGTACCATGCTATCCATTCCAAAGCCTTATCAAAATCTTCTTTGTTGGCTATGACAAATTTAATTTCATCGCTCTTTTTGAGATAAGAAAAATTGGCTGCAAAATCGTGATGCCCCTCTCCGGAACCGGGTAGTTTAATATCCATTACAATATGTGTCTTCTTAGGAAGTTTTTTTAGAGAGCGATGTCCTCCTGTTTCCAAAAGAACTTTTTTAGAAAGAGGGGGGCTTTGTAATTTCGTAATGAGTGTGATAATGGCATCTTTTTGTACAAGGGGTTCTCCACCTGTGATTTGTACAAGTGAAACATGCTTGGGTATTTTTTCTAGTAGCTTGGACAAAGAAATCCATTTCCCTCTTCCCAATGCATGTGGAGTATCACACCAATGACAACGAATGTCACAAACTGCCGTCCGAATAAAAAAACATGGTATGCCACTGTGGGAGCCCTCTCCTTGTAAGCTAGTGTATATTTCAGCATATTGCAAAAATTGTTTTTCGTTTTTTTTCATCCTAGCTTTTCCAATGATTTTCTAGTTTTTGATGCGACTATTGCAAAAAGTAAGAAAGACGGAAGCATGCCGTAAAACGCCGATTTAAGGCATTTTCTTATCTTTGGGTATTTTCCAACTGCCCCATCCCCTACCATAGAAATGAAGTTCCAATTTATTAAGAAACATCGCTCCTCATTTCTTGTGTGGAAAACTTGCTCTCTATTCACTATTGCATAGAATAAAATTCAAAAATGAACAATAGCATTAAAAATATGATTTCCGATGGGCGACGTGAGGGAGATTATTTCAAAACAGCGATGATGATATCAATTCTTGTCAATTGCAGGCCAGCTAGCCATGTGATGATCTGGGCTTTGGTATCTTTCAACTCTGTTCTGAGATTAACAATTTTGGGTTCAAGCTGGGCAATTTTAGTTTCTATTTTAGCAATGTCCGTCTTTAGCTTTGTTTTTAGATCGGCAACATCGGCCTTGCTAGCGCAATGTTCTTCAGGTGCAACAAAAGGGAGGGCTGGTCGCTTAGGTCTGACTCCTGCTCTGACTTTTGTTCTGACGGCCATGCTCGCTGTATATTACAGCTAACTCATACTGTAAAGGTAAAATATGGGACTGTTGCGAAATACAAAAAACAGGAAGTTAACCTTCTAAAATGGCTTACATCAGCGATTCACTGCACCCTATTTGCAATTATTTACATTTTGAAAAGTCCTCATTGATCTGCCGTGCGTTTGTTACAGAAGAGAATGGTGCATTTGCCTTGAGGGGGATTTACCCGGGGGTTATCTGTCGCGGTGTGCTCAGATGGTCTTTCAATCGGCGGTGTGAGGGAGATTACTTTAAAATAGTGACGATGATAGCAATTTTTTGAGGATCTCTGAGACCCTCTATGGAAGCCTTTAGCTTAAAAACAACTTAACCAGGATTGCTAACAGCAAAGCTGTATTGAAGCTCAAAAACAGCTTCACACCAGCCAATTGACCATATAGCCTAGCAATATCCGTCTTTAGCTCTGTTCTGAGGTTGGCCATTTTTGTTGCGAGATTGGCAATATCCGTCTTCAGCTCTGTTCTGAGGTTGGCCATTTTTGTTGCGAGATTGGCAATATCCGTCTTCAGCTCTGTTTTTAGATCAGCAACATCGGCTTTGGTAGCGTAATGTTCTTCAGGTGCAACAAAAGGGAGGGTTGGTCGCTTGGATCTGACTTTTGTTCTGACGGCCATGGGTGTTGTATATTACAGCTAACTCATACTGTAAAGGTAAAATATAGATGGTAGGCATGACCGTAAATGAAGATTCCATATTTATCATTTATATCTCTTGAAAGGCTTTTCGAATCAATTGGGAAATATTACCGGCTCCCAGAGCTACAAAAAAATCATTTTTTTTGGCACGTCGTAGTGCATTTGTGAGGTCACTTTCTTTAATCATTTGGCATGGTGGTGATGGTGATGATGATGGAAGTAAAGTTGTATTTTGTAATTCTTCTAGTATTTGTACGGAGCTAATATTATATTTATTTTTTTCACCTGCCCCATATATAGGTAAAAGAAGAACTTCATCAGCTAGACTTAGGGCCTTGGCAAAGGAAGTATATAAAAGAGATGTTCGGCTATATCGATGAGGTTGAAAAATAGCGACTAGTCGACCTTTATTATGAAGGCCATTGTGAAGGGCCTTGTGCTCTAATTGAGACCTAAGGGCCTTGAGGACGGCTTGGATTTCTGTATGATGATGTCCATAGTCATCATAGACATAAGCTCCTTGGGGCAGGACACCTATTTTTTCCAAGCGTCTTTCCACCCCCGGAAAACGACTTAGCACATGAAGTAAATGGCTTGGAGTTGTTTCGGGGAGATTCAAATATTTTTTTGTATGGGCTTCCATCACGAGAGCTAAAACGCCTAGGGCATTTTTTATAAAATGATGGCCAGGTGTTTCTAATTGTAGTTGACCTAAATAATATAGTTTTTTGGATCCTTTACCGGAACATTCCGGTTGGGAAAAAACTTTGAGAGTTTCGATTGTTCCCCTAGTTTTTTTAGATACTTTTTTTTCTATTTGTGGCGAGTTCGATGGTGTTTCTGAAAAGTAACCACTAAGATGTGGGCGGGTATCCTGTCTTTTTTGGAGAAAATTTTCCATTTCTTCTTTTTTTGTAAAACAGGAAAAAAAAACACTTTTCGATAGAATGTTTTGGCTTTGGCTGATTTGGGTTAGGGTGGGGTCTTGGGCATATAGAGCCAAAATCTCTCCTTTTTCACAGAAGGAACGAAAGGCTTCTGTGAGTTTTTGGAAACTTCCGTAGTGTTCTAAGTGGTCTTCGTCAATGTTCAGTACAAGGCGCAATTTAGCTTTACTTTTTAGAAATGAGCCATCGGATTCATCGCTTTCATATATACCAAGGTCTGATGTGCCTAGACGAAAGGATTGCTCTAGGAAAAGAGGTCTAGCTCCTAAAAGTATGGTCGGGTCTAAATTACATTGAAGAAGAAGCCAGCCCAACATGGCTGTGCTAGAGCTTTTACCATGTGTGCCACCAATAGCAAAAGAGGATATGTATTCTTCCATACACATGTTTAAAAAATCCATGCGATGCAAGAGCTTGGTTTGTTGTTTTTTTTGCAGTTCTATAGCCCGTACTCTTTCTGGATGTTCAATGGGTATGGCGCTACTATAAACAACAAAATGATGGCCGTCTATTTTTTTAGGATCGATTTGTTTATGGGCATAAATATTATTTTTCTTCAGTGATAAAATTTGGCTAGAGTTAAGCGATGGATCTGAACCACTCACCCTTACGCCCTTAGCAGAAGCAAGGAGGGCTAGAGGTTGCATTCCTGAACCACCAATACCAATAAAATATGCCGACGTTTGTCCTTTTTGAAATATCATAAGAAATACACAAGAGTCAGAGAAAAAGCGTTTGTAGAGTTAATCCATTATTTGGGAACAAATGGCTTTTGCGGCATTGGGTTTCGATAATTTTACAGCCATGTGACGCATCTGTTTTTGCTTTTGTACATCATGATGGAGTTTTTTTATGTAAGAGAGGAGTTTATCTGGATTGGTATCTTTTTGGTGGAAAACCTGAGCGGCCCCTGCTTGGTTCAGATAGTTTGCGTTTGCCTCTTGATGGGAATCAGAAGCATAAGGGTATGGAATTAAAAGAAGGGGTAAACCAAAACAAATAGATTCAGAAAGCACACCTGCTCCAGCACGACAAATGAGAACATCTGCCCATAGATACAATTCTTCAATAGAAGACAAGTAGCCAAACAATTTTACATTTGGATAGGATTGACTAGGTAATTTTTCAGACATACTTTGTAGGTGTTTTTGTCCGCACTGTATGAACCATTGGTAATTTTTCGAACCCAAAGCTGGAATGATTTTTGTCATGATTTTATTGATTTGTAATGCCCCTTGACTTCCCCCTAAGACTAGTATGCGCAGTTCTTGTTTTTTCTTTTTAGGAGTATGTTTGATTTTTTCTATCAGTTTGGGACGGAGAGGGTTACCCACATGTGATATAGTATTCTTTGCTTTTTGCCATTTGGAATGCACTAGGGGAAAATTAATAAAAACTTTCTTAGCTCCTTTATAAAACAAACGACTAGCCCGACCGGGAATAGCATTTTGTTCGCAGAGATAGTATGGAACCCGCAAAAGAACGGCTGCCATGAGGGCAGGCAACATGGGGTAGCCTCCCATACCAATGATAAAGTGAAAGTTTTCCCTTTGAATTAGCCAAAGAGTTTGTATCATTGCTTTGCAAAATTGATATGGAAACAATATAATTTTTAGAGAGCGGAGAGGGGAAGGGATGGGAGGGGCTTTGTAGAGATGAAAGACTATTCCTTGGCTATGAAAAAAATCAGTGTAGTTCCTATTTTTGGAGAGGCTTAAAAAGGAAGTGAGCACACCTTGTTTCTCTAGAGTTAGGGCTAGGCTAATTCCCGGAACAATATGGCCACCCGTTCCTCCTGCGACGAGTAAGGCTTTGGTTTTTTGTTGGCACTTTGCATTTCCAAATCTTTTTTTGAATGTTTTTTTTGTTATCTTTTTTTTTCTCTTTATCATCAGCTTATAATAAACAGTTTAAAATAATTTTGTGATACGATTCTTTTTTATCGTATTTTTTTTGCGGGTAGTTCAGAAGATCGTATAGTATTTTTGAAATTTTACTAGATCTTTTTTACTCCGACAAAAAAAGGGAATCGAGCTATTTTGCATAGCTAAAGTTTTACGTAACAAAACCAGAAAGGGTTAGAAGAACTGAACAGTAATACGCAAAGTAGAATTTTATTTTACGGCATTAGAATGTAATCTCAAAAAAATCATCTTAAATTCATCCGAATATGAACAAAAAACAGGCTTTTAACCCAAATGACGGGCCTAAACTAAGAGAAATCTTTAGTTTGATTATTATAATATAAAATAATCAAACTAAAGATGTATGGGAAAGCCACAAATGAGATCTCTGTTGATTACTGTCAGCCCTCTTTGCACAACAAAACAAAAGATCAAATCAATCTCAAATTTGGGGTCAGATACGATCAATATCCTAAGCTATTTGTGTAGCTCAACATTCAGAAAATGACCTCAAGACTATAATACTACAATAAAAAATTTGCATATTAAAAATACTTGCAGGAAGAACAGAGAAGACTTTACTGGCTCGCTGTAGCATTCAAGCTAGTTATTCGTTATTTCATTTGTTGATACACATAAGTAAAGTTGGCATTTTCAGATAAAACGCATGCACGTATTCAAGTCCTTTCCCCGGTACTAATCGATAAAATCGCAGCCGGAGAGGTCATTGATGGCCCTTCATCTGTTATTAAAGAACTTGTAGAGAATGCCCTAGATGCTGGAGCAAACTCTATCCGTATTGATACTAAAGAGGCTGGCATAGAACAAATAACCATTGAAGATGATGGTGAAGGCATACATCCGGAAGAACTTTCTGCAAGTATCACACGCCATGCTACATCAAAGATATTTCAACTAGAAGATCTAGAAACTCTATATACACTTGGATTCCGTGGGGAAGCTCTGGCCGCTATCGCTTCTATTTCCCATCTCCAAATCAAAAGCCGTAGACAAAATCAACAAACGGGTGGACAAATTATTTGTCGAGGCGGAAAGATCGTCTCCGAAGATAGGATAGATCATAACAAAGGGACAACCATTCGTGTTAGTAATCTCTTTTATTCCACACCAGCACGTCGTAAATATCTAAAATCAGTGCGAGCTGAGAATACCAAAAATAACAAAGAAATCATAAAAATAGCGATAACTAATCCACAAACACAGCTTGATTATTACAGGGAAGGAAAGATCTTTTCGTCTTATCCATCCAAACAAAGTCTGTCAGAACGCATCACAACTATTTATGGTCAAAAACTTTCTACGCATTTGATAGAAATCCAAGAAGAATGCGAAAATTTCAAACTATATGGCTTTCTATCCTCTCCAGAATATTTTCGGGCCAATCGAGATGGACAATATAGCTTTGTAAATAAGAGGTCTGCTGAAATAAAAAGCCTATCTTTTATTGTAAGAAAAGCATATGATGAACTATTGGCACCGGGCATGCATCCGTATTATTTCTTATTTATAGATATTCCTCCTTCTCAAATCGATGTAAATGTTCACCCTCAAAAAAAAGAAGTTCGTTTATTAAATCAATCTCTGCTACAAGGTTTTATTTTCAACTCAATCAGTCGTATTCTTCGTCCCAAAGCACCACTACATTTGAGTAGTTCTAAAATCTTTTCGTTTAAGAAAGAAAAGCTCTCCGAAAAATATACAACACCAACGCCAATATCTACCGGGGAAAAAAAACCGCCCACCTCCTCCCCTATAGAGCAAAAAGATGATGAAAATTCTCCTGATAATGCGGCTTTCAAAGAAAGCCTACCCCTAGTGAATAATATACAGTTATATCCCGGACACATAATTGAACACAACGAGAATGAATTGGATAGTGACCATTACAAAAAGGAAAACTTATCTGCTTCCGTTCTCTCCTCTTCAAAATCTCAAGTTCATCCTCAATCTCATCCTATCGTTCATCCTATCGAGGAGTCTGTATCTCTGACTAGTGGTCATGATGTATTGAAAAAAGCAAACCGAGTGGACTCTACAGAATCCAATGTATCTACTCAAAAGACTACCCAAAAAGAAGAAGCCCCTCAATTTAGCTTTCAAAAACATTTTGGGACCATATTGGGAACTTATGTCTTAGCGGAAGGCAACGGTATTCTATACATTATAGATCAACATACGGCTCACGAACGGGTAAACTATGAGCAGACACTAGAAAAATTAGAATCCATGCAATTTCAACGCCAAGGCCTTTTGGAACCTCTTGTTGTGGAATGCCTGTCAGATGAGTTAGATGCTATTTTGGCCCATAGCCATCATCTAAAGGAAAATGGCTTTTGGATAGAATCCATAAGTCCAAAATCCTACGTTGTACGAGAAGTTCCTTCTTATCTTGATCCGGGTATAGAGCTAGACGTTCTAGTTCATCTTGTCCATAATATTATTGAAGGTAGAACAAAATTACACTTATATAAAGACTATGCCGCTATGCGAGCTTGTAAGGCATCGATTAAAAAGAATGATTGTATTAGTGATAAAATACTGGCTGATATTCTTTTTGCCCTGCCAAAATGCAAAGAACCCGGGCGATGTCCACATGGGCGTCCAACCATGATGCAATTGTCTAGAGAAGAGTTAGATAAAATATTCCAACGTTGTTAAATATTTTATAAGATAGATATTTATCATAATGAAAAAAAATATCATTATTGCAGTTTGTGGTAGCATTGCCTCTTATAAAAGTTATGAATTGGTTCGTAGCCTAATCAAAAAAAAATATTCTGTACAAGTGATTATGACAACTAACGCGGAACGTTTTGTGACAAAACTCACTTTTCAAACTCTAACTGGACAAAATGTTTTCAGCTCGGAATGGGAAGAAGGTATGCTGCATATCGATATAAAAAACATGGCTAGTTTATATGCGATTGTTCCTGCAACAGCAAATTGCATTGGAAAATTTGCAAATGGAATTGCAGACGATCTTGTTTCTAGTACATACCTCGCTATGCAGTGCCCTATTATTTTAGCACCCGCTATGAATCCGGGAATGTATCTAGCACCCGCCGTACAACGTAACTTAAAACAGCTTGAACAAGATGAAGTACAAATTGTTCATCCCATTAGTGATGAAGTGATTTGTGGAGATGTGGGAAAAGGCAAAATGGCCTCTCTGGAAGATATTGAAAAAGCTATTATAAAAAAAATTGAGAATAAAAAGACGATATGACTGGTGTTTTGCCTTATCGCCTTGTTGTAACAGCAGGGGCAACACGGGAATGGTTAGATCCTATTCGCTTCCTTTCTAATCCAGCTAGTGGCCTCACGGGCTTTTGTGTGGCCTCTTCTGGCATTCAATATTTTCATGAAGTCATTTATATCACTGGGAAAGTGGAGGCTAGTTACAAAAAGATAGAAGGAGTAGTCAATATTTCTGTTGAGAGTACAAAAGAAATGCATGATGCCGTACACTCAAGTATATGTGATCAGTGTATCCTAGTTATGACGGCAGCTCCAGCCGATTATACTCCCAAAAATATGTGTACACATAAAATCAAAAAAAAAAATCAGACTACTCTTTCTTTGGAACTTTTGCCAACGGTCGATATACTGAAATCATTAATTCCTTTAGCTAAAAATTACAAACATTTTTATAGAATTGGTTTTGCAGCAGAAACACAAAATATAATAAAAAATGCCAACAAAAAATTACGAGAAAAAGATTTGTCTTTTATTTTTGCTAATCAAGTATATAAAGACCAAATGGCCTTTGGACCCCATGAAAATACTCTCATTCTCCTGTATAAAAATGGAAAAGAATGTAGAATAGGACCTGCTCCCAAAAAAGAATTAGCGAAATCTCTTATAGAGACAATTATAAAACACCTTTCTCATATAGAAAAACCATAAAAGAATACTTATAGTACCATCTGTAGCCATATTTTAAAAGTAAAAAGAAAATTCAATATCGTATAGATGTTTTGCAACACAGATTTATTTTTTGAAAATATCTTCTCTATAAAGTACACATATTATATGCATTTCAGATAAAAGAAGGATCTTTTGTAAGATGTCATTAAGTTTTTTGCATACTATCATGGTCCCTTTGGCTATTGTTTTTAGCATGCTCATATGCTATTACTTATATGATCTTTTGAATAGGAAAAAAAATATTTATCAAAAGGCAATGACATTAGCTCAAACTGGTAAGCATATTGATGGTATAACTATTTTACGTGATTGTTTGGATAAAGATCATAATGATGCTCTAGCCCATTATTATATATCATGTATATACGCTATGGAAAACAATGAAGATGCCGAATTACAGCATCTCACAGAATTGAAACGAATCAAAATTCTACCAATAGAAATTAGTTCTGCAGAAATTTTTTTACGAATGGCTCAAATAAATTACAAAAATGGAAAAATAGAAAATGCTCTAAATGATTTTTTATTAGCTCTCTCATTTGATGAAAAAAACGAAATAGCTCTATGTCATATTGCCTTTATAGCCGTTGGGCAAAAACTATTTACTATCGCTGAAAAGTACTTTCAAATTCTTGTTACGACATTTCCCGAGAAGGTCAATTATCATGCGGCCTATGGAGTTACTTTAGTCATGTTAAATAAATATAATGCCATAGATGAATTTGATAAAGCGCTTCGAGTAGAGCCAGAAAATGAAACAGTTTTATTGTTCAAAATTATAACTTGCTTTTTACACAAAAAATATACGAATGCGGCTGGTGCGATTCAAACGCTATTAGAAAAAACAAAAGAAGAACAGATTAACTACATAACTCATAAATTAGCTACAGCTATTTGCTACCAGAATAAGAATTATGACGATGCTATAGGGCATGCAAATTCGTGTATACAACTTAGTAAAAGCAATAATTGGATAGCCGAGAATACCGATGCTTACTTGAGTTTGATATATATTTTTATAAAAATAGAGGATTCCCAAAAAACCATTGAATATATCAACATAATGGAAAGCCTTTATCCAGAAAACGAAATAGTTTCTTTGCTTTCAAATCACAAAGCTATATTACATGAACAGAATGATTTTGAATATACAAATGGCGAAGGGAACTTCCACTTTCCGGAACACATTCGAAAATGGTTACGAACTCGTATTACAAAAAATGCAATTTATGAATTATCTGGCCTCGCAGAAGAAGAAATAAAAGATATCAATCGTTTTTTTCCAGAAGAAAAGAAGAACTACCCAAAATCATCGAATGAAAATACGGAAAGCGATCATGGAGAAAAAGATCTTATATTCGAATTTAACAGATTAAATAAATCCCTTTTTGAAAAAACATGTGCCAAAATAGTATCTCTGTTAGGGCATACTATAGAAAACACCTTGCGATACAATGATACAGATGGTATTAACCTGATTTGTCATGAAAAAAATAACAAAGCAAATCGGGCACTTTTTTGCATACGCAAATGGCACGATCATACAATATCTGATCTTTTTTTACGTGAGCAACAAAATCTTATGAAAGAGCAATTTGTTTCTCAATGTTATATTATTGCCAATGCAAATTTAACAAGTGGAGCGACTAGCGTTTTAGAAAAGGTAAAAAATATCCATATTCATATTGAGAATAATTTTCTGAAATTATTAGAAAAGGTTATATGATACAAAAACTAAAAAATTTCATTTATTTATTATATGTACTTTTTTATATAACTAGTATATATCATTGTAAAGCAAAGAAAGAAGATAACCATCGGGTATCTGTCCCCCTTAAAGTACAAGTAATCAAAAATAAAAAAATGAATTTGAAAATCATTCCTCGTTGGTTTTTTGATCCAGATAACACATATACACATTCAAAAAAAAAAGAATGGAAACAACGATTTTTTGATATTACCCAAAGCTTGCATAACTTAATCCTTATTGTTATAGAAAAAACACCTCAAAAATTAAAATTTCTTGTCCATAAGAAAGATGGCGTCTACGTGGATTTAAAAGCACACTGGACATATAATAGACTACAAAAAGAAATCATTTCAGGGAAAGGTTACTTATACGAAAGCTTTCTTGCCCTCGAAAATTTTTTCTTATTTCAAGAAGAAATTCAAATAGACTACTATATAAGTGACACCCAATGTGAATTAAAAATCTCTTCTATTAAGAAAAGTAAAAAAGGGAAAAAAGAAACGGAATTAGAAATTTTTCAATTGAATAATCCAATTTTTATTTATAGAAAAAATAAATGGTATGTTTATCGACTTTTTTAAACAAAATACGTTTATAGTTTCGTTGTTCTTTTACAGTATATTAGGGGTTCCTATTTATCAACTATTTAGTACTCCTAATGGTATAAAAAAAGAAACACAGATTAAAAAGGAAGAAAAGCCTTACCTGAGTTTACTTTTTAGTGGTGATACACATTTCAACTGGGGAGTAGCTGAACTTCAAAAAAAAGAAGGGCTACTTGCTCCTGTTCAACAAATAAAACATATATTTGAAAAAGCTGATTTTCGCTCGATCAACTTAGAATGTGCTCTTACAAATAAGGGCTATCCTCTATCCAAAAAATCTTATATATTTCATTCTTCGCCAAAGAATATTTCTCTGCTCAAATATCTAGATATTAATTTAAGTGTACTGGGAAATAACCATAGTATGGATATGGGTAGTATAGGTCTCCAAGATACAATCGAACAATTAGAGAATGCAAAAATTGCCACAGTAGGAGCTGGTTTGAACAGGGCACAAGCCGTGCAAACTCACTACTTTCAAAAAGAAAGTATTTACCAAAAAAAGAAAAACACCCATCACTTTGCCATTATATCACTCACAAGGGTTGGACAAAAAAATATATACAGCGGTAAAAAAAAACCGGGTGTAGTCAGAAGATTAACAGATAAAGAATGGGGTAGCATAAAAAAAGAAACTCATAAAATTATAAATATCCATTGGGGCCGAGAGTATTTTGTACAACCAAATTTAGAACAGAGAAAGATTGCTCATGCATTTATTGATAAAGGGGCTTCTGCTATCATTGGCCATCATTCTCATATCCCACAAGCAATTGAAATATATAAAGGTGGTGTGATTTTTTATTCGCTAGGGAATTTTTTATTTGGAAGTATGAATGATCTACAAAAAAATAATATTATAGCCATTCTAGAATTTTCTAAAAAAAGTAATCAATTAGAAAGGGTACGTATTATTCCCATTAATGGGCAATATATGAATAATGGACATAAAATACGTCCTCTCTCTATGAAAGAGGCTACAGAATTTTGGAATGAATATTACCTTATTCTTGAGAGGCATTCACCCTATACAGCAAGTAGACTTTCTGTAAAGAAAGGCATCGGAATACTCCGTATGTAGGAAACTATCCACTTACCTTCCCCCAAAAGAGTGGACAGTCCACTTTAAGTTATGGAGGAAGAGAACATAGGTTTTATAAGATCGAAACAAACACTATCAAGGCGTCAGCTAAACGCTATGATGAACAATTTAAGAAGGATACGGTATAGACTTTACTGGATCAAAAATAAGCTTTTAGCAAAAGAGGTCTGTGAAGCTTTTGAGGTATCTGAAACTACACTCTATAAATGGCCTAGATAGAAAACGTTCATTTTTAGGATATAAGAGTCCTATCAAATTTGAGAAAGAATACTATGCTACTTAATGAAAAAAAGCTAAAAACAGCTGTACAAAATATTGGGGGAAGGTCAAAGCTCTCCACAGAACGCCTTCCAGTATGGGGTTTTCACACCAGCCTTGCCTTTTTTCGCGTCCTTAAAACCGAGGGCTTTGTTCTAACTTTGCCTCAGCAAAGCTTACCACGAATACCTCCCAACATTTCGTACCAGCCTCACCTTTTTTGCGCCCTTAAAGTCGGGGGTTTGCTCCAGCAAAGCCTCCCTTACATAGGCAAACTTTCCACTCGCAAAGCCTACCACGAACACCTTCCATACATAGGACTTTCGCCCCAGCCTTGCCTTTTTCGCGCCCTTAAAGTCGGGTGCTTTGCTCTAGCTTTGCCTTGGCAAAGCCTTCCATCGCAAAGCTTTCATTTTAGAAGATAACGAGAAAGAAGGAATAAAAATTGCCATCAAATCAGTTTTTCTCAAGCTTGAAAATCTATACAATAAAATAGAACCCATTTTCATGGATTTTGGCTTTGCTCCTCCTTCTACTGGAGTCGTGGCAAGAGATCTACCGGAAGTAGAATGCATCTCTAAAGGGAAAACGCATAAGAAGTATGAATTTGGATGTAAGGCGAGTTACGTGACAAGTAGTCAAGGTAACTTTGTTTTAGGCGCGATGGCAAAACACGGTAATCCTTTTGATGGGCATACATTACCATCGGCCATAGAACAGGTAGAAAGGTTTTTACCCAATTCATTAAGCGTAAAAGAAGTTTTTGTGGATAGAGGTTATAGAGGAGCGAAAGTTAAAGATGGGATAACAGTTCACATTGTTGGCGCAAAGAGAAAAAAATGAAACGTAGTTTACGCAAGTGGATGAAAAGAAGAGCAGCCATTGAACCCATCATTGGTCACATGAAAAACGATGGAGGTGTACGAAGAAATCACCTCTTAACGCAAGAAGGTGATAAGATGTATGTGGTTTTACTAGGTGCTGGCTTTAATATGAGAAAATTGCTAAAAGCTTTTTCTTGGCTTAAATTTATTCCGCAATATCTGACTGATTTTTCCTTAAAAAAGGAAGTATGGGTTATGGCATTTTCTTAATATAGTGCCTTTTTCAAGGCTGACTATATAGTCAGCCTTGAAAAACCAGAATACTATGGATATTTCGCATTTATAAGCTATTCTGAAGTAAAAAGTAGTACCCATAATCGCAAGGTTTTGCGAAAAGGTGTTCAAAAGCTTGTGTTTTTCAAGCATTATTTTTCAGAGCTTCCCTATGTTAGCTCAAAAAAAAAATGATTATCAAAGAGACTTGTTTAAGACGAATTTGGAAGGTATGCTCAATCATAATGAGCCCTTATTTCGTTTAGCTCAGAAAATAGATTGGGAAAAGTTTGATACTGAATTTGGTAAACTCTATTGTCCTGACAATGGCCGTCCAGCCAAGTTAACCCGCTTGATGGTAGGACTGCATTACTTAAAAGCCACATTTAATGAAAGTGATGAAAGTGTTTTAGATAAATGGGTTCAAAATGTCTATTGGCAACACTTTTGCGGATACCAAGAATTCCAGCAGGAAGCTCCTTGTGATCATAGCACATTAAGCAGATGGCGTAAGCGTATAAAATCTAAAGGGATGGAAAAGCTTTTAGAAGAAACAATTCGTTGTGCTCTTTCTAATAAATTACTGCGTAGACATCATGTCCAAAAAGTAAATGTAGATACAACAGTTCAGGAAAAGGCCATTACATATCCAACAGATGGTAAACTATATTTTAAAGCTTTACAATATTTATCAGAACTGGCTAAGAGAAATAATATTCGTCTTCGCCAAAGTTATTCTCGTTTATCTAAAAAGTCATTATTAATGCAGAACCGATACTTTAGAGGACGCAAATACAGACTTGCAAGGCGTGAGCAAAAGAGCTTAAAAACCTATTTTGGCCGTGTTTTACGGGATGTAGAGCGTAAATTGCATTCTATGGATTTACATAAAAATTATGAATCTTCTTTGTGTCTTCTTCACCGTCTTTACGATCAAACCAAGGATAGCAAAAACAAAGTTTATAGTTTACATGCGCCGGAAGTAGAATGCATCTCTAAAGGGAAAACGCATAAGAAGTATGAATTTGGATGTAAGGCGAGTTACGTGACAAGTAGTCAAGGTAACTTTGTTTTAGGCGCGATGGCAAAACACGGTAATCCTTTTGATGGGCATACATTACCATCGGCCATACGGATCGCCTATAGAACAGGTAGAAAGGTTTTTACCCAATTCATTAAGCGTAAAAGAAGTTTTTGTGGATAGAGGTTATAGAGGAGCGAAAGTTAAAGATGGGATAACAGTTCACATTGTTGGCGCGAAGAGGAAGAAAAAAATGAAACGTAGTTTACGCAAGTGGATGAAAAGAAGAGCAGCCATTGAACCCATCATTGGTCGCATGAAGAATGTATGATTGAGGTGTACGAAGAAATCACCTCTTAACGCAAGAAGGTGATAAGATGTATGCGGTTTTACTAGGTGCTGGCTTTAATATGAGAAAATTGCTAAAAGCTTTTTCTTGGCTTAAATTTATTCCGCAATATCTGACTGATTTTTCCTTAAAAAAGGAAGTATAGGTTATGGCATTTCCTTAATATAGTGCCTTTTTCAAGCTTAACTATATAAGGCTTAACCAGTTCTTTTTTTACTGAGCTTGAGACCGTCTAACTTGTCTGTAAGCCACATCTTAACTAATGCCTGCCTTGCGATCCCTCTACGCTGAGCTTCTTCGTCCAGAGATCGAACCACCCATGTCGGGAAATCTATATTGACACGCACTGTTGCATTTTCTGTATCAAAGTAATCTCCCAAGTCTTCGCCCTTTTCAATCTTCTTATCCAGTCCTTTCGTTGTTATACTTTTCTTCTTCATTTTTTCTTGCCTTCCTAATAGAAATAATTCTAATTTTTTCACCTCTTATCGTAATTATTGCAGTCCATATTTCTCTAGCTATCTGACCAACAACTGCTTTCCTACCTTCCCCTTCTCTTTCGAGTGGAAACGTTACAGGCTTCACTATGCCAAATAGCTTGGCCTTCAACGAAGTCTACACCGTGCTTTTCTTTGTTGCTTTGACTTTTATTTTGATCAAACTCAAACTGCAAATAAAAAAGGTATATTTATTACTCACAGTGTTAACAGATAATTTTATAGAAATTCAGTTTTTTCTACCGACCCTTTTTTAGTTTTTGCCATAAAGCCATATTCAGAAATGATACCTTCCCCCAATATTTTGTACAGTCGTTTTTAGCTTTTTTTTCATTAAGTAGCATAGTAAGTAGCATAGTATTCTTTCTCAAATTTGATAGAGCTCTTATATCCTAAAAATGAACGTTTTCTATCTACGCCATTTCATAGAGTGTAGCTTCACAGACCTCTTTTGCTAAAAGCTTATTTTTGATCCTGTAGTCTATACCGTATCCTTCTTAAATTGTTCATCATAGCGTTTAGCTGACGCCTTGATAGTGTTTGTTTCCATGTTATAAAACCTATGTTATAAAACCCATGTTCTCTTCCTCCGTAACTTAAAGTGGACTGTCCACTCTTTTGGGAGTAGGTCAATTACATCCTTCTAAAAGGATACGATGTTGTGGTGACTATTTTTACGGGTACTTATCCAAAATATTTTGGGTCTCTGCTTTTGAGAAAAGGATGGGTCAGTACGCTTTTCAAAAGCAAGACTAGCTTTTCCTTACATTTTCTAGATAGTTTTTTTAGTGATTGATATTCCAGAAATGATTGAGAGGGCCAATTCCTGACCCTAGGTTAGGGGCGTTTTTGATGGCCCCTTGCAAATATTTTCGCCCTTCATGGATGGCTTCTTTCAGAGCTATTCCCTTACCTAGACAAGCAGCGATGGCAGCGCTTAGAGTACAACCTGAACCATGTGTATTTTTTGTTTGTAAACGAGGGTAGCGAATAAGTTCCTCTTTTTCTCCATCGTAGTAGACATCTATACAAATCGAATTATCTTCTTTATATTTTTTGTTTTTTTGATTGAGTTTTTCATCAAATTGAAGATGTCCACCCTTCAGAAGTACGTTAGTCTGGTGCTTCTCGTAAAGCATTTTTGCAGCCTCTATCATTTCTGCAGTTGTTTTGATGGAGCAAGCCAATATAAGTTCTGCTTCCGGTAAGTTAGGAGTGATCAGATAGCCAGAAGATAAAAAAGAAATGAGCTCTTCCTCGGCTTCTTTTTTTAAAAGCTTATGGCCGCTACTGGACACCATCACAGGGTCAATGACTAAAAATGATTTTTTAGTGTTATTTTTTTCCCAGCGTTCTCGTACTACTTGAATAATTTCAGTAGAAAAGAGCATACCCGTTTTTATAGCGGCCACTGGGAAATCTTCATAAATTTTTTCTATTTGTTCGGCTACGATAGATGGTTCAATGGATTGCATCCCACCAACTCCCATGGTATTTTGGCATGTCACAGCAGTAATTACACTTGTTCCAAATGTACCCAAAGCTCCAAATGTTTTGAGATCGGCCTGTATTCCTGCACCGCCACCGCTATCGCTACCGGCAATTGTAAGGAGAACGGGGAGATGATTTCTTTTTTTTATTGTTTTACTTGTTATCGTTTTCATTTTACTAACGAGACTTTATGAATTGCCAATGCAAGCAAGATGTTTACTCACAGCGCTGAGTGATGAAGCTAAGTGATGACAAAAGCACTCGTCATAGAGTGAAGTAAAATATTTTTTTGTTTTCCCTATTATAAGCCCATAGGACTGTTGTGAAATGTAAATAAGTAAAAATAAAATGCTGATTTGAGCCATTTGAGATTGTCTCTTCCCTATTTTTTTGTATTTTGCAAAGTCCCCTCCATAAAAGAAACCATAAAGAAATCAAACCCTATCAAAATTATGTTATATCGTTTTATTTGTCATTTTTTTTTAATTCAAAAACAGAGTTATCAACACTTACCAAAAAGAATTTTAATTTTGCGTTTTAGTTCTATTGGTGATATTGTACTCATCACTCCTGCTATAGAAGCGATAGCTACAAATTGGCCTAAAGCAGAGATTTTTGTGGCAACAAAGAAAGCCATGAGTCCTTTGTTATCCCATAACCCCTATGTCACAGGCGTGGTCTCTTTGGAAGCAGGGGAGGGCATGTTACACTATGCTTGTCGTCTGTTAAAGTATAAACCAAGTATTGTTCTGGATTTTCATAATAAATTGCGGAGTAAGCTGATCCGGTGCTTGCTACTATTCGCAGGGGGGGTACCCGGTGTGGTGTGGAAACAGCGTAGCGTTTGGGATTACTTTCCTCTGCCAGTATCTTGGAAAAATTTTCAGTCTCGTGTCTTATTTTCTGATCGTTACCATGCTACGGTAGAAAGATTAGCGAAGAAAAAACTCTCTCGTGGTTTTCTTCGCTATCACGTCAGTGAAAACGAAAGAAAGGAAGCATATGAATTATTAGAAAAAGTGAGCATTAAAATAGATCAGCCCTTGATCGCTATGGTACCCGGGACAAGTTGGCAAACAAAGCAGTGGCCCATAGAGTATTTTATTCAATTGATAGCTGATGTGCAAAAAAAGAAATTGCAGGTACTATTATTAGGGAGTGAGGCAGAGACCCCACTGATCCAAAGTATCCAAAAAGAATTTCCAAGCGTACCGGATTTTTGTGGAGTACCCTTACGATTGGCTGGGGCTTGTATCTCCTATTGTCGTGTTCTTGTTTCTAATGATAGTGGTCCTATGCATATTGCTCGGGGGCTAGGAGTTCCTACATTGGCCATATTTGGCTCTACTGATCCTAAGATGTTTGACTTTACTCATCACTTTGTGGGTTATAGTTATCAGGCTTGTTCTCCTTGTGGTTTTAATGGCCGACCTGCTTGTCCAAAAAAACATTTCCGGTGCATGTGGGAATATACACCAGAAATGGCATGTAAAGATTTAGAATTACTTTTATTGGGGCCAAGTCACGTTGCTTTTTCCCATGGATAGTCATGGGTAGTCGTTCTAGGAACTCCGATGCATTTGTGATGATGGGATGTTACTGTTGAGCTTAAACATAAAAAATGGATGACATGCTAGTGGTATAACTTCACTCAATGGGAGTGTTACGAAATGTAAATAATTGCAAATAAAGTGCCATGAATCGTCGATTTAAAGCATTATAGACGGTTAATTCCTTAGTTTTTTGTGTTTTGCAACACTCCCTCCATGGGAAAATGTATTGTATCTTTTTGTTTTGTGTCTTTTGTGTCTTCTAATGAAATTTTTTTTCCCATTGCTTTCGATTCAATTTCCTTCCCGTCTATTTTTAGGATTTGTTATACTCGCCTTCTTTTCTCATTGCGAAAGCCAAGTAGATTGGGTTGCCTATCGAGGAAATTCGGGAAGTGGGACAACCTCCAATGCCCTCTATCCACCATTGGGGCAACGTTGGAAGTTGCGTTTACAGCATGATGAAGGGAAAAAAATACGTTCGTTTAATCCACCGATTATAGAAGGGGAAACGATTTACTTTGGTTCAAATGATAAAAACTTATATGCTCTAGATGCTGTCTCCGGTTATATGCGGTGGATATTCCCCACCAAAAATAAAGTTAATTCTGTTCCGTACGTATATGGTGATACGCTTTATATTGGCTCCAACGATGGAAACGTTTATGCCGTAGATAAAAAAGACGGACAGCAAAAGTGGGCTTTTCAAACGGGTAAAACAGTACAGTCTTTAATCTATCGTTTTGAGGATACTGTCATCTTTACAAGTGACCAAGGAGCCACTTACTTTTTAGATGCAAAGAAGGGAAGGTCCCTGAATAGCCTGCCTAATCCCACTTGGTCTCACCATACTTTTCAAGTATATGATGGTGTACTTTATTGGGCCCCTCAACGCGGTGGTTTTGGTGCTTATGACGTTCGTCAGCGTCGTTTTTTATGGCAAGTTTCTATTCGTTTTAATGTACCTTTATGGTATTCTTTTCCAGCTATAGATGAGAATAAAGTTTATTTTGGACGAAGTCTTTTTACGGGGCGAAAAAATGGTGCTGAATTTACTTACATAACACTAGATCGCAAGCAGGGAAGAAAAATTTGGGAGAAAAAAGTCTCGTTTCAGTGGAGTCCCTATGTACAAAAAAACTCCCACAATGTTTTTTATCGCCATATTTATTTACTTGACTATATGGCCCCTTCCCTTTGGAAAAATTATGTGATCTATACAAGCGGAGACACAACAGTACGTGCCTTCTATCGGAAAAATGGAGAGCTGGCTTGGAAAAAATCTTTTGATTACCATACCTCTAGTGCTCCTACAGTTGCGGGCGGCAGAATTTACTTTGGTTTGCATGGTAGTGATTTAAAAAACTTTTCTTTACAAGCACCTAAGCTGATTTGTCTTTCTGCTGAGAATGGTCGTTTATTGTGGGAAATGGAATTGGAAGGGGCAATACTCAGTGCTCCCGTCATTTCCGGAAGTCGTATGCTTTTTGGTACGGATCGAAACCGCTTTTATGTATTAGAGGAAATCTTTTGAATCTTTTTTATGCAATGTATTTAATGTATTTATTGAAATAGAGAGTCTATTTCCTTTTGCATTTTTTGAAACTTTTGACATGCATCTGTTCGTTGATGTCGTTTCGCTCCTTCTTGGAGTATTGTGAGTTTTTTATAAATGCTTTCTTTTGCTTTTTGGTGTTCTGTTGCTTTTATGTCTTTGCCATGTTTTTTCAAAAATTTGAGTATGGCTTGTATACGAAAGCTATCCAACGAATGGTATTTTTGACTCAACTGAGGCCAAGAGCCAGATCGTTTGATCACAAGTTTGTCTTGGACTAGACCTATGGGGTATCGTTTTAAATAATGTAAACAGAAAGCAAAGTCTTCACAAACTTCAAATGACTCATCAAAGGAACCGCATTTTTGAAAGATTTCTTTTTTGATAAGAAGGGCTGAGCAAGAAAGTAAACAATTTTCTAGGGCGGCCTGAAGAAATTTTCCTCGGTGGGCTTGTAGGTGGGAAGGATGTTTTAGTTTTTTTCCTTTTTTAATCCATTCTTCTGCACAATGGCAAGCCATTAGGTGTGGTCGTTTTTGCAGATAGTTCCATTGTTCATTCAATTTTTTTTCCGTCCATAGATCATCTGAATCTAGAAAAGCGAGCCAAGGGTTTTTAGCTTGTATAGCGCCTTCGTTTCGGGCAGCAGCTACGTATGGGCGAGTACAATGAATAGAGCGAGCTTGGAAATATTTTTTTTGTGTAGAGGAAAGAAAGCAATGGGAGGCATCTTTTATACTCTCTTCTATTGCATTAACCATATCATCCGTTGTACTGCCTACATCGTCTGTGTGAGTGCTACTATTTTTCCCATTTAGATATTTGAGGGATATATTAGTTTCTTCTTTTCTTCCTTGTATTGGACTTAAAACTATAATCAGTTCTTGAGGAAGTTTTTCTCCCTGTAGTATAGAAAAGATAGCGTCCCTAATGAATTGGATTCTATTTACAACAGGTATAATAGCACTGATGGGCAATAAAGTGGACACAGCTCAAATCGGTCATACTCGTTTCAGAGAAAAAGCGGAAAAAATGAATAGAAAAAGACTAGTGCCTCCATAAAAAAGTAAATTGTACTTGTCACAACTTGACCTGACAAAACGTGATTTATCTGGCAGTGTCACCTCCTCTTTTCTTAACAACTGACTTAACCTTTCCCAAAAATTTTGTACAGTCATGTTTCGCTTTTTATACACTTATGCCACAAATAAGTTTTTCTTCTTTTTAGGTTTTAGAGTGCAATTCATTTATACGGATATATTTACACTTCACCCACAGATGGGCTATTTCTTTTTCCATTTTTGATAGGAAGGCATATCACTTTTTTTCTTTTCTAGTTTATTCACCTTTATGTAACCATCCTCATAGCTTAACGTAACAGCCGTATGGGTATCTGGTACATTGTGTTTTGCTTTGAGTATATTGATCACTGTACCCGGATATATATAGCGTTCTGCATGTATTTTTGATTCACATCTATTATGCATAAAATGTTTTTCTAGATTTATGCGTGTCTTTTGTAGTTCTTCCGTATTTTTTTTATGCTCAACCAGAGCTTGTTTTTTTTCGGTAAGTATTTCTTCTTGTTCCTTTGTAAAAGATTTAGGGCTTGCTCTTTTTCTGGCTTCATAGCTCCGAATGAATTTTGTGATTGTATTACTTTCTTCACCTGTTTTAGACAGTTCTTCCAACGTTACAGCATATTGTGACAAGATATCGGGATCTGTCCCTGCCGTGATCTCTGTAGCCGTATAAGCACTAGAGCCAATAACTCGAGCACGTAAACTATTTTTCACACGTATGTGTCCCCCCACAATTTGTGCTCGTCGGCCATTGCAAAAAAGAGAACCTCCTGTATCCACCTCAGATCGCAATACACCCTCAGCCACAAGCACATCCTTGGGAGCATATATCTTTGAATCTTGGATATATTTGATCACAACATTGCCGGCAGTTGAAGTCAGGTTAGAGCCGAGTACTCCAGAGCGCACAATAATATCGCCCTCCGCTTCTATCACAGCTTTTTGCACTCCGCCCATGATTTCAATATTTCCAGAGGCTTTCACTTCAAAACCACTCAAAACAGCCCCACCAACATAAACAGAACCTAAAAAATTGACATTACCTGTTTTTGGTCCTATATTACGTGCAATTCTATAAACTGGCTCTACGCAAATAGTCCCTCTACTTAGAGATACTTGCCCATTGATTTCAGCAGTTAATTTCATTTCATCCATGGAAAGGATTGTACCTTTACCCGGTTTTAATGGAAGATCTTTCCCATCTTTTGTCTCTACAACTTCGTTAAAGATAGTGAGGCCTTTTTTACCCATTTGAGCAGGTATTTTTTCAGCAAGTATTTGTCCCACAACTACGTTCTCAATCATGTTCAAATCTTTAAAGTCCACACGGCCTAAAACATCTTCCTGTAGCTTGACTATATTTTTTTTCACATTTACTTTATAATCGACTCGTGAATCTTCACCATGTTTAGAATAAGTACCTTCCGCAGCTATAAATGGTTTGCCATATGTATCTTTTTGTAAAATTTGATCGACTTCACTCTCTTTAAAACCAACCAATACCTTGTTTGCTTTTAGTAAGGCAACAATATCTCCGACGTTTAAGTGGCGGCCATTACGTTTAGGAGGAGACACTGTCGCAAAAGCTTTCATACGGTCCGAACTAATTTCGATTTTACACGTGGAGTCGTTATCAGAAATATGTTCAAAATCTGCAATACGTACCTTTTTTTCTGAGGCAGATTGAATAGCACTCTCTGTGATTTTCTCATTATATTTATTTGCACCAGCCAATGATATTTGTCGCAAGACGGCGTCCTTAGATACAGCTTGGCCTGTCCCCAAGGGAGGAAAAACAGTCAGATAGACCCCATCAAAGTAATTTCGTACGATAGCTCTGCCTACTCTGTTTTTAGGGGCAATATAACTTTCTAGACTCTTATTGATCAGACGGGACCCAACACCTAACTTTTCAGAAAACTCTTCTAACTCAGTTAAACGGTCGTCTTCTGGTAAAAATTTCACCTCCATACGATACGGTTTTTTATGGAGAAAGGAACTCTTACCCTTTTCTAGTATTTCATAGTCTAGAGACATCAAATCCGTATCCCAATAGCTAACTGCTCGATTTAGACACGATGCAATACTGAGACCTATCACTTCTATACGATCCGTAACCGTATCAGAATTTTCGTTTTTTGCCTCTATGAGAATTTTTTTGAGACGGTCCATAAGTCAGAGTGATCACCCTAGTATAGAAAGGAGTTTTCTACAAGAAAGCTATAAAAATTCAATATCTTATTTTTTTAAATAAAACAAGCTATTTACCACCACTACTCTCCTAAGTAGATATAAAAAGTGCGACATCACAAAGCTATAGATTATTCTTGGCCACCAACTTCAGTACTCTCTCGTTGTGATTGAGCAATAAAGGAGTGGAGTCTGTCTTTCACAATACGTGGGTTATCACCCGACTGAATACTAAGCACCCCTTCTATCATAACGGCCTTCACTAGGGTTTCTTCCTGATCTCGTACTTGCAGTTTACCTTGTATGGGAAGGGCCACAAGATTTGCTCCTAACGTCCCGTACAGAGTTGTGATCAATGCTGCCGCCATACCAGTGCCAATGGCCGATGGATCACCCGTTCCCAAATTTTTCAACATCTGAATCAGTCCTATCAAAGTTCCCACCATTCCAAAAGCTGGTAAAAAATTCCCAAGGTTTCCCCAAAAACGTATCCCATCCAAATGCCTCTGTTGCATATTCGTTGTTTCACCCTCTAGTATATTTTTAACTAACTCAGGATCACTCCCATCAACAACAAGCTGAATCGCATTTTTCAAGAATGGTTCTTCTAGGTTGGATACATAATCTTCAAGAGCTAGTAAACCCTCTCTACGTGCATGCTCAGAAAAATTCACAAGAGTTGTAATTAAGTTACCCATATCTACCGAAGTAGACGAAACCGCAAAACGAGAAAAACGAAAAAAATTCGAAAAAGTAGAAAGTGGACTAGCAATGATCGTAGCGGCCAATCCTCCACCAAAGGTAATGAAAAGAGAAGGTATGTTTAGTATATCTAGAGGCGAAAGACCTGCGTAAATGGTACCAAATAGTACTAAGAAAAAACCACCGACAAGACCTCCAAGAGTTGCAATATCCATATCAATACAATCCTACATACCCTTTCGGTTTTTTTATAAAAACAAAAAAGAAAAACTTTTTCATAGCTACTCTTTTTCATCATTCATACTCTTTGGCAAACTTGAGACTGTGACAATAGTAGTGTCGTAAAATAGTGGTTTAACCCCCTAAAACTGGATAGTTTGCTGTCTTAAAATTAGGAGATAGATTATAATCAAAAGAACAATTAGCCTTAGAGATGATTTCTGGCCAGACAAGTATGACAGAAATATCTAAAAGAGAATCCATTTCAATGGGAGGGGGTAAACCAGGTAACACTGTGCAATGGAAAAGACAATTCGGGACTATTGCGGAATGTAAAAAAATAAAAAAAACCCGGTTTTGCAAAAGAAGGCCTAAGCAAGGCCCTCATACAACACTAATTGTATGTCAAAAAAGTGTTTAGGGTATTAAACCCTGCTAAAATCTTTTTTCGAGAAATAAGCAAGCGAAGTTTGCTACATTTGGAAATTGAATCCATATTTTCATCATTTAGCCGCAGTGACCATGAAATGTTACTGCCAAAAAAACTCATACCATTGTCGATGGTGCCATTCCTGTGGCTTTGTTCCTGGGACTGTTACGGTTAGATTAGAATTGAATTTGAAAATTCAGCGGTAAAGGTAAAAAAATGAATAGTAAAGGGAAAAGTAAAATCAGTCGCGGAAATTTTTTTGGAACGTTTAGTAAGCTTTTAGGGGGGCTTGTTCTTGGTAATTTAGCCCTGACTTCCTGCCGAGGAACTAAAAAATCAGTCAATATAAACCTAGGGAAAACGTATGTTTGGAAAATGGTAACGACATGGCCAAAAAACTTTCCTGGTTTAGGGGCTGGTGCTGAAAAGATTGCAAAATGGATTTCAAGTATGTCAGGTGGTAGACTAAAAATAAAGCTATATGCTGCTGGTGAATTGGTTCCAGCATTTGAAGTTTTTGATTCTGTATCTAGAGGGGTTGCGGATATGGGGCATGGTGCAGCCTATTATTGGGCAGGGAAGCTTCCAGAGGCCCAATTTTTTGCGGCTGTTCCCTTTGGGTTGAACGGCGTAGAAATGGGGGGATGGATTAATCATGGTGGTGGTCAGGCTTTGTGGGATAAGCTTTATGCTCCCTTTAATCTAAGACCCTTTGCTGCTGGGAATACAGGTGCTCAAATGGGGGGTTGGTTTAATCGAATTATTAAAACGAAAAAAGACTTTCGTGGCTTGAAAATACGTATGCCCGGTATGGGTGGAGAGGTACTCCGTCGTTTTGGTGCAACTCCCGTATCTCTTCCTGGAGGGGATATTTTCCAAGCACTCCGTTCTGGTACAATAGATGCTACAGAATGGGTTGGTCCTTATAATGATTTAGCTTTTGGTTTTTACAAAGCAACGAAGTACTACTATTGGCCGGGTTGGCATGAGCCGGGAACAGTATTGGAATTAATTGTAAACCGAAAAAAGTATGAGAAATTGCCTGAAGATTTAAAAAAGATGATTAAGTATGCGTCCAAAGCTGCCTATGAGGAGATGATGTCTGAGTTTATTACCCGAAATAGCGAAGCCCTTTTTCAGTTAGTGAATAAACATGGCGTTAAGTTAAAACGTTTTTCTAATGATTTCTTAAAAGCAGCTGGCGTGACTAGCCGAGAAGTTGTAAATGAGCTAGCTGAGCACAGCTCATCTTCAAGAAAAATATACAATTCCTATTCTTCTTTTCGTAAATCTTCTCTCAAATGGAATACTATAGGAGCAGAGGGCTTTTCCTTTGCAAGGATGCTTTCCGAAAAGTCTTGAGTTTGCCAGTCTTATGACAGCCTTACTACGCTTGGTAGATAAAATCGAGCACTTCCATACCCTTTTGGGAAGAAAAATAGCCTACCTAATTCCTGTTATGGCGATTGTTGTTTTTGTTATCGTCATTTTTCGTTATGTTTTCAGTTTAGGCTGGGTATGGGCTCAGGATGTTGTTTTGTACCTTCATGGTTTATCTTTTATGTTTGGTATTGTCTATACTTTACAAAAAGATGCTCATGTTCGCATCGACATCTTTTACAATACGATGAGTCCCAAAAAACAAGCTTTAGTCAATCTTTGTGGGATTTTAGGCTTAGCATTTCCCCCTTGCGTTTTAATTTTGACTTATGCTCTTCCCTATGTGATGAATTCATGGGTGATTTTGGAAGCTTCTTTAGAGACAGGGGGAATGCCAGGTGTTTTTCTAATCAAGACAGCCGTACTTCTTTTACCTGTTTTACTAATTTTACAACTATTTTGCATAGGGGTGCGTTGTTTTTTTGTTCTTTTCGGTAAAGGTATTTTTGGACGGTCTAAGTTAGATGGCTTTTGACAAGAAACAAAAATAAACTCTTTTTTAGAGGAGCATTCAAATATGACTTTTGACTCAACTGAGTTTCATCTTGTTTGTCTTATGTATATCATAATAGTATGTCGCGTTATGTCATAATAGTATGTAACATATAGTATATAACATATGGAAGAGTTCTATATTATTTTATTGGTTTTACTCACCATTGCTATCCTCTTTACAGGAGTCCCAGTCGCTTTTGCTTTATCAGGAAGTGCTATTCTTGTAGCTTTGATGGGATGGCTAACTGGTCATTTTGATTTGAGCTATTTTGGTGCGATACCTAGTCGTATTTACGGTATAATGGGAAATGAGACGCTGATTGCTATTCCCTTATTTGTATTTATGGGAGTACTCTTGGAACGTTCAGGACTTTCCGAGGGACTTTTAGAAACTATGGCCCTCTTATTGGGTGGAATTCATGGTGGAATTGGTATTTCTATCTGCATCGTTGGAGGGATACTAGCTGCATCGACGGGAATTGTGGGGGCGACAGTGATAACTATGGGACTTATTTCGCTTCCTTTTATGTTAAAACATGGGTATAGTCCTTCTTTTGCCACTGGTATTATTTCTGCTTCAGGGACTTTGGGGCAAATTATTCCTCCTAGCATTGTATTGATTATTTTAGGTGACCAAGTGAGTTCGGCTTACCAAGTATCTCAGCTCAGTCAAGGGAATTGGTCGGGGGAAAGTATTTCCGTCGGTGATATTTTTGCAGGAGCATTGATACCTAGTTTCCTTCTTGTTTTGCTTTATATATTGTATGTCCTTTGCCGTTCCTATTTACAAAAAAACATAGCTCCCCCGTTAAGTGATAGGGAACGCTCAGCTATTTCTATAAAGGATTTATGGATGCGTGTTTTGAAGGCCCTCCTGCCTCCCTTATTACTGATGGTTTCAATTTTGGGATCAATACTTTTTGGGTTAGCGACTTCAACAGAGGCGGCTTCAGTTGGATGTGTTGGAGCTTTTTTTTTAGCCTTTATGAGAAAAAAATTGAATAAGAAAATATTCAATAGTGTTGTGATAGATACATTAAGAATTAACTCTATGGTTTTTCTCATACTAATTGGTGCTAGTATTTTTTCCCTCGTATTTCGTGGATATGATGGAGATACTATGGTCGCTCATGTTTTACATAACTTACCGGGTGAAAAATGGTCAGCTTTTTGGATAGTAATGATACTTATTTTTCTCCTTGGTTTTTTTCTTGATTTCTTTGAGATTATGTTTGTGATTATTCCCATCGTTGGGCCTGTTTTACTCACAATGGGTTTCCATCCGGTGTGGTTTGCTGTGGTTGTTGCGCTAAATTTACAGACTTCTTTTTTAACGCCTCCTTTTGGATTTTCATTATTTTATTTACGTGGCGTAGCTCCTGCATCTATACCTACATCAGATATTTATCGAGGGGCTATTCCCTTTATCTGTATCCAGATATTTTTACTCATCCTGTTAACTTTTTTCCCTGAAATAGCCACTTATCTTCCACAGCTAATTTATTCTAATCCATCTAATCCATCTAATCTATGAATGATCGAAAGCGTAGTATTTTTCGTGTCTGTGGTGGAAATCCAGTATCAGGAGAGATCAAACCACAAGGTAATAAGAACGAAGTGCTACCGGCGTTATCAGCAAGTTTACTTACTAATGAAAAGATTTGTCTTAATAATATCCCTTTCATCGAAGATGTTCAAAGCATGTTGGAGATTTTAAATTTTATAGGAGTTAAAGTTGTAAAATTAGAAAAAGAAACAAATCAATTGTCTCTAGAAATTTCTGAAGATATAGATTCAAAACTTCCAGCTGAACTGTGTAGTACTTTGCGTGGTTCGATTACTTTAGCTGGTCCCATTCTTGCCCGAAATGGAGAAGTGTTTTTACCTCGTCCGGGAGGGGATCGAATAGGTCGCCGTCGGTTAGATACGCACTTTCTCGCTTTAGAAGCCTTGGGCGTAAAGAGAAAGGTTTTTTCAGATGGTTACGAACTGAAGTATCAAAAGTTGATAGGTGCTGATATTTTATTGGACGAAGCTTCGGTAACGGGTACAGAAAATGTCATATGTGCAGCAGTGAAGGCAGAAGGGACAACAGTTATTCGTAACGCAGCCTGCGAACCTCATGTTCAAGGGCTTTGTCGTTTATTAAAATCTATGGGAGCTCAAATAAATGGAATTGGTTCGAATATTCTTACAATTGAGGGTGTGGAAAAACTTTGTGGTACAGATTTTACAATAGCTCCAGACTATTTGGAAGCCGGTAGCTTTATTGCCTTAGCAGGACTAACTAGGGGAGAATTAAAAATTGAATATCCTGCGTCTTGTATAGAAGATTTACGCATTATTCGTATGATTTTTATGCGCTTAGGTATCCAAACTAAATATGAGAATGGTTTTATTGTAGTTCCAAAAGAGCAGTCTCTAGAGGTTGTCAATGATCTGGATGATGCAGTGCCCCGTATAGATAGTTCCCCCTGGCCTGGTTTCCCAGCAGATATGACTTCGGTAGCTTTAGTTACGGCGACTCAAGCAAGAGGGACTGTTTTGATTCATGAAAAAATGTTTGAATCCCGTTTATTTTTTACAGATCGTTTGATTGCAATGGGTGCGAGAATTATCTTATGTGATCCTCATCGAGCTGTCGTGATGGGGCCATCTCCTTTACATTCAGCAGATATATCGACCCCAGATATTCGTGCTGGGATGGCTCTTTTATTAGCTACTCTATGTGCAAAGGGTGTATCGTATATTCAAAATGTAATTCAAATTGATCGTGGTTTTTTTAATATTGAGAATAGACTTGCGTCTGTGGGTGCAGATATTGTACGTGAAGAGTAAGCTAGTGTGAAAATAATGGGTTGGAGAGAATATAGAATCGAGTTTTTGCAAAGGTAATCTGTAGTCGTTTCATAGTTCAGAGTCCTGTCTATAGACTTTTTTTCGCCTCACAAAAGGCAGTCTCCTTTCTCATGCCCTCTCTTTTGCGTATATTGTGACCGGTCTCAGCTATATTTTTCTTTGGTGTTGCTATATCAGCATCTGCCTCTTGATGGCTGATTGATTGATGGCTGATCGATGGCTGATTGATCGATGTCTGATCGATTGATGGCTGATTGATGGCAAACTAATCGGAGCCATTTACGCTTTCTCTATTTGGGCTGTTGTCTGGGCTGTTGTAAAATGCAGTAAAACACTGATTCAAAGCATTCTTTTACTTTTCTGTATTTTACAACGACTCGTTTGAAAATTTCTGATGAAATTCACTAGATGACCGACAATCTTCAAGAGGTCCTCTCTTGATCTCGTGTTGATTATTAAGATGCAGGACTTGGATTTTTCTCCACAGAGTCAAGGCCGTTTAGGTGCCCCTTCTTATTCCGGCCATTCATCTTCGGAAAAGCGGCCGTCACGTGCAAAAGATGAGAAAGGATACACATCCCTCAGTCCTTTTTTTCTTGTTACGATGTTTTCTTTTAGTTTAGGTATGGTCTTAGGTATTTTTATTGGTAAGGCTAGAAAAATCGAAAAAAGTATTATCTCTAAACCGGATGACCTTCGTCCAGAGTATTCTCTTTATAAAAAAACGAAAAAAAAGAAAATGCGAATAAAGGATCAAAATGAAAAAGATTATAACTACCATGTAGTTGAAGATGCGGATCCACATGCACCGAACAAAAAAAGAAATTTTACAAATGTACCTAGTCCATCTCTTTCTTCTATAAGAAGAACCGCAGGAAAAAATGAAGAAGCTCGTTTTTTGATTAAAGTGGGTGTTTATCCGTCTAATCAAGCCATTGAGTTAACAGATCGACTAAATAATCTATACGGTTTACAAAATCAAATAGCGAGTTCTTGTCGTAAAATCAAACGCCATGTCCAATTTAAGCGGTTAGCCTTTCGTGTTCCTGTTCCGAGGATAGTTGGTCAGGAAAATATTTTTGTGGGTTGCTTTAAGAGAGAGGCTACGGCTATTCAAATTTTAGAAAAAATTTCTCACGCAAAAATATCAAAATTTCAAAAAGCCGTGATTTATGAAGTAGAAGATTAAGCCTGACTTATACACAAAAAAAGTCTAGATGTTAGTCTTTCTTTGTATTTGTGTGGGCCAAAAGGTCAGCGAAAGGATTGTAGCTAGCTGGGGTGTGGTGCGATTGTATATACTTTTTACTGATTTCATTTTCCCGTATTCTGTCGTACCCTTTAATAGAAATATAAATTCTTCTTTTTGAAAGGTCAACATCTTGGATCACTCCTCTAATTTCTTCGCCCAAGGTAAATTTACTCTCTATACGTACGCCCCTTTCTAAACCTGTTTCGTAGGGCGATACCGTCCCTTCCATTTTTTTAGGTAGGGATATGACTAGTCCAAAGGGAGCTATACGTTTAATTTTTCCAGAGACCACAGTCCCTTTAGGATATTCCTTTTTGAATAGTACGTGAGGACTATCTGTAAGCTGTCGAAAGCCACAGGATATACGTTCTTTTTTTGAATCAATTTCTAGTACTTTGAATTGTATCTTTTGTCCCTTCCGAAACATATCTTTTTTGGGAGAAGAATCCCAATTGTAATCTTTACAGTGAATTAAACCCTCTATACCATTACAGACTTCCACAAATGTACCAAAGTCAGTCACTCCCTTAACCTTTCCCAAAAGCACATCCCCCTCCTTTATCGCTTTTTTCATCTTTGACCAAGGAGATTCTTCTAGTTCTTTCAGACTAAAGGAAATGCGGTGATTCTCTATATCTATAACAGTGATTTGTACATCTATGCTTTGTCCTTGCATGACATAGTCTTTCGTATCTTTTTTTTTTCGCTCCCAGCTCATATCATTTTGATGGAGAAGTCCCTCTAGGCCTTCGTATACCTCAAGAAAGGCCCCGTACTGCGTAACGGATGTGACAAAACCCGTTATTTTTTGACCTATACTCAGTTCTCTCTTGGCCCATTCCCATGGCTCTTCCTTTAACTGTTTTAACCCAAGGCCAATATGATTATTCTCACGGTCCATTTTGAGAATTTTGAGTTGCATCTTATTTTTGAGATGAAACTTGCTCTTAAAAGAAAAAGATTTTCTCCATGATATATCATTGGAATGCAATAGAGCAATGAGACCTTCTACTTCGAAAAAGACCCCAAAAGAAACCTTTTTCACAACGACACCTTCAACTATATCTTCTTCTTTGTATTGTTCGGTGAATTGGTCCCAAAGTGCGTCGTTTCGTTCAGCCACAACGGCACGATGGCTAACAATAGCAGAGAAAAATTTTTCCTTTAATTCCACCACACGAAAGTCAATCTCAGCCCCTTGGGCATATCGTTTTGTAGCAGAAAGGTTTAGGGAGGAAAGGCTTAGGGGCATGAATAATTCTACCCCTTCATAAGTAATGAGATATCCAGCCGGTAAAACACGACTGATTTTACCGCTTAGATTTGTAACGGATTTATGAGCTTCTTGAATACTTTCCCAAACAATTCGACGATCGGCATCTTTCTTGGATAGAAGTGCAGTCCCATCTTTATGGGGCTCTTTTAAAACAAGGACAGAAAATTCTTCCCCAACCGTAGGCGTTTTGAAAAATTCATTCGATGGACAAATCCCATCCTTTTTTTCTCCAATATCAAAATAAAAATTACGACCGTTAGCAGAAAGGAAGCGTGCTTTGATAAGCTTATTGAATTGAGTATGCCCAATGGCTCCATTTGAAGAATCCAGCAATTCCTCAAGTAATTCGTTTAGGGATTCAATAGCCTCTTTATCAAGGTCAAATGGATTAGATGAACTAGGCTCAGTCATATTTCAGAAAAAATTTTTCACATTGGAGAATATGTCAATTTATTCACGTTAAATTAGCTTTTATCTTCTCATTACAAAATCATGTGCAAAATAGCATAGTAAAAAAATACTCAAAGAGAAGCACCATAAATGTCAGGTACACAGGAAGGAAAAAAGATAAAAGCAGTTTTTTGTTTCAATTTTGGTAAACCTTTGACAAAATGTCTTTGGGAAGATGTGCGAGTATTTGTGAAAGAATTTCTTTTGGTATGTATGCATCTGTTTGTATGGTAACAGCACCTGGAACTTTTTTTAAGGCCCCTCTTTTACGACTATAATCTTCTTTGTCTCGTTGCATGATTTCTTGTTTGATTTGTTCCAAACTAAGATTATATTTCATATCTTGTAAATTTTTAAGTCGTCTTTCAGCTCTAGTTTGGGGGCTGGCTTCCAAAAAAAACTTAAACGGTGTTTGCGGAAAGACTTCACTGGCTATATCACGTCCATCCACCACAAGACTGATTTTTTTTGCAAAGTCTTGCAGGGTACCATTTACCCATTCACGGCACAATAAATCATCAGCTATATAGCGTATATACTTTGTCACTCCTGGGGCCCGAATTCTTTCTTTTACATCTTCATTACAAATGCAATTAATTTGCTTTCCTTTTTGTAAAACTAAAGTGCATTCTAGATTATTCGGAGAAATTTTTTTCGTTTCGATTTTCTGCATAAATTTTTCTAGTAAACTTTCTGTAAAATTTTCAGAAAAATTATTTATCTGTAATTTTTGTATAATGGCTAAAGTGAGCGTACGATACACAGCACCGGAGTCCAAATGTAGAAAGCCGAGTTTCTTTGCTAATAGTTTGGCTACGGTACTTTTACCAGAAGCTGCTGGGCCATCTAAAGCAATCACTATCTTTTCAGTATTATTTTTTATACCATTCATCTTTATTTATGATCCTCTTGTCGAATTAATTTCTTGGGACTGTTGTGAAATGTGAACTATCGGATGGGGGATGGGAAAGGTAAATAAAATGCCGTGAAACGCTGATTTGAGTCATTTTAGTAGGTCAACTGCTTGTTTTTTATATTTTGCAACAGCCTCTTTCTCAATCAAAAACTATTTTTTAGCGAGAGACCGACCGTATAAAATATCTTTGGCCTTTTGTGCCTTTTGGAACCAAGAAAGCCAGTGTGATGATTTTTGTCCGTTTATTTTGATATCTTGAATTAGTAAAGAAAGTTCTTTTTGATATTTTTCTAGAGCGAAAAGTATGTTCTCTTGATTTGTTTTGAGTATATCAATCCACATCTTCGGATTAGAAGCTGCGATTCGTGTCATATCTTGTAAGCCACCACCGGCTAGAGCTATTGGGCTTTTTTTTTGCAATTTTGGAAAAGGTTTAGAGTTGATTACCCAAAGACAAAGAAGGCTAGAAAGGAAATGGGGAACATGACTTAAATAGGCAAGGGCTTGATCGTGCTCTTCTGTTTCGGTGATATGAGTGTACATACCTATGGATTGCCAAAGTTGTTCGATGAGTTGACATTCTTTTTTTTGATGAGGAAGCCTACTGAGTAGGCACAAGCGCTCCTGAAAAAGTTCTTTCACAATGGCATTCGGTCCACTTTTTTCTGAGCCACACAACGGATGGGAATGAATATAGCACAAGTCAGGATAATTTTTAAGAGCGAGACACAAAGCCGTTTGAGTAGAAGACATATCCGTGATGATGGGCTTTGTTGAATATGTAGAAATTGTAGCCGAAAGATGAGGAAGGGAGGTGATGATTTTTTCGATAGCTATGCCAAAGATGATTAGTTCATAATTTTTATAAACAATATCATGGGCATCTTCTATGTGCGAGTGGATAAATATCTTATCGATAATTTTTTTTTCGATGATTTTTTTTTGATATGGCGATTCGTTTTGAGTTGAAATATTGTGACTATTTTTTGGTGGCATATATTGGAGTGAGTTTAGATAGTCTGCACTTTTTTGTGAAGAGACAACTCCTGCAATGTGGATAAAAGAAGAGGCTTGTCGTAAACTCCACGCTAGGGAAGTACCCATCATACCCATACCATATATAAGAACAGACCGAAAGGGAATAGTCGGCAGTGAGTTTTTTTGTATCACAGGAAATGGCTATTTGAGAAGTTTTATACGAGGATAAGATCCAAGCACTCGAAAAAAGGAACTATTTTTTTGTACACCCTTGAGTATCTCACTTATATTTTTAGACTTTTGGTTACCTAGAAAATCCACAAAAAAATTATATTCCCAAGAGCTTCGTCTACGACTTCGCGATTCGATCTTTGTTAGATTGACACCTTCTTTTTCAAAAAGGGAGAGAACCTTAAAAAGACTACCGGGCTTATCTGGTAAACTAAAAACAATCGATGTTTTATCATCGTGAGTAGGTAAACATTGTTCCTTGCCTACAAGGAAAAAGCGTGTTGTATTGTTTGGGTTATCTTGAATATCTTTTGCAATAATTTTTAAACCATATCTTTGTGCAGCGAGTTTGGAAGCAATAGCCGCCCCATCTTTTTTTTCTGCAGCCATCTTTGCGGCTGCAGCGGTACTAGATGCCAAAACCAATTCTATATCCTTGTTTGTTAGATTAGAGCGAACCCAATCACGGCATTGCTCTTGCGCTATATGAAAAGTATAGAGGCGACGTATGTCATTTGTTTTGATTTCTTGATGATGTAGTAGTTGATGTGAAACAGAAAGATAATACTCTGCATAAATATCTAGATCAAATTCTAACAGACTATCCAGAGTGATGCCTATACTTCCTTCTATACTGTTATCAATGGGGACTAGGCCGTAACGGGCCTCTTTGTTTGCTTGGACTACTCGGAAAATATCTGTGATACTTTCCTGTGCGATTCCTTGCACTCGAGAACCAAATTTTTCCATGAGGGCAGTATGCGAAAAAGAAGCCATTGGCCCCAAATAGGCAATCGTAAGATTACCCTCCAAAGCAATGGAGGAGGACATGATCTCGCGATAAATATCTTTCAAAGAGCTAAGGGTTAACTGGCTTTCTGGATGGGATTGCAAAAAAAAATGTAGATTATTATAGACTTCCTTTTCTCTGTCCGGACGATAAACAGAGCTACTTTCTTTTTGTTTGTGTATGCCAATCTCTTTGGCTAGGTGAGCTCGTTTTGAAATAGCTTGTAGTAGCTGTTGATCCACTACATCAATCTCTTTTCTTAGCTCTCTAAGGTTTTTAGAAGACAAAGACGTTACCTACTATATAGCATCAAACTCCAACTCTTTTATCTCCTTGAGGGGAGGTAGCTCATTGAGAGAACCCAAAGCGAAATGAGTGAGAAAATCACGGGTTGTGGCATATAAAGTAGGGTGCCCGGGTATGGGTCGATTGCCTTGGGCCTTAATTAATTTTTTTTGTAGTAAATTACTGAGCATTGTACGACTAGACGTTCCACGAATTTCATCTATTTCAGGTAGCGTAATGGGTTGTTGGTAACAAATGACAGCTAGCGTTTCCAAAGTAGCTCGGCTAAGGGTTCCTCGTTTTTGTTCTTTGTGTATGTTTTTCATAACATTACTGTATTGCTCCGAAGTAAGCAACTGATAGCCACTGGCTATTTCCTTTAGAACAATACCACGAGATAGCTCTTCATAATTATCTATGAGATCATCCACGAGAGTGCGAGTATTTACACGGTCCAGCTGGCAATGCTTTGCTAAAAATCCTAAACTAACGGGGTCAGTAGATACAAAGAGGAGGGCTTCGATTAGACCTTGATAATATGACTTTTCTTTTTCTTCTAGTTCTCGATAAGGTGGGAGGGTGGCATCTTTTGTAGATTGGAGCGGAATGGCGAGAGTTTCTTCTTTACCGTTTCCCTTGTTATCATTTTCGCTATTTTCTGTGCTATTCTTGTAAGGGCTTTCGGTCTTTTCTTTTCCCTTGCTTATTTTTGTTGCTTTTTGTTTTTTTTGCTCCATTTCTATTTCTTGTTTCGTAGTGGTTTGCATTTTGAATAATGTACAACGCACAAAGAAGGAGTCAGTCCTTAGGTTACAATAACATTTCTCTTAAAGATCAGAACTTCTTGAAAATTATGTTTTTGGCGAAGTATGATCTTTCCTTGCAAAGTCAATTCTAAAAGAGCTAAAAATGTTACAATGAGTTCGTTTCTGGTGACATTTTGCAAATAGGGATTTTCAAAAATTTCTTCAAAAGAGAAAGTATCCACTTTTTCTATCAAAGTGCTGAGATATTTTATTTTTTCTTCTACACTATATTTTTCTAACTCATAGGTAAGATCTTTTTCTTTTTGTTGTTCCTTTTCGATTCGTTTCAATAGCCGGGAATATAAAATGATCAAATCCGTTAGGTTTAAATCTAACCATCCCTCTCTCTCCTTTCTCTCCTTTCTCTCCTTTCTCTCCATGGGTGTGATTTGTACAGAGTGAATACCAGCCTTTCTTCCTTGCATACCGCTGGAGAGATTTTCTATAAAGCATAATTTTTCTGCAGCCATTTGATATTTGCGATATTCTAGTAGTTGTTGGACAATTTCTTTGGGTAGCCGATTTTCTTCTTCGTGTTCGGTAATGAAGTCCACATCTGGCAGAAGTGCCCTACTTTTGTAATAGACTAGGCGGGCCGCCATGTGTATAAATGAGGCTGCTATGTCTATTCGTAGCTTTCTGCTTTCCTTCATGTAAGAGAGAAAGTCTTCTGTTAGGCGTTCTAGAGACACGTCGAAAATATCGACTTGATAGCTTTCGATCATATCCCAAAGTACGGGTAAAGGCCCCCTTTCCATCGTACCCTCTCCATTACGCCAAAAGACAAAAAATTGCTGCTCTATAACTTCCTTCTCCTTATCCGTCATTTCCTTTGCTGTATTTACAGTTGGAATTTGTGTTTTTGTGTTTGTCATAAAAAAAGAGAAAATTTTGCTAAAAAAACCAAATAAATATCTATGAACTATAGACGCAAGGCGCAAAAAAACGAAACGCCAAAGAGACTGATGCAATCACAGGTGGAGAGCTTTTCTAGGCAATATTCTTTTTTGCGTTTATTCAATTTTGAATGATGGGACTGTTGCAAAATAAAAATAGTATGGCGTGGGTTCTATATATGCCAGTCAGATTTTGTTTACAGTTGCTGTACTGATCAGGCATATGGAAAGAAGGCTATGAAATTTATAGATGAAGTGAGTATTGATGTGGAGGGGGGGCATGGTGGACGTGGCATTGTTAGCTTTGAAAGCGAAAAGTTTCGCCCCAAAGGTGGCCCCAACGGAGGAAATGGAGGGCAAGGGGGAAATGTGTATATCCGAGCACATTCCTCTCTTTCTACTTTAAGTCAATTATTACAAAAAAGAAAATATAAGGCCCAGAATGGTCTAACGGGTAAGGGCAGAAAACAGAGCGGTGCCAATGGAAACTCTCTGGAGCTACTGGTTCCGGTTGGCACAGAAATTTTCTCACAAGGAAATGAAGGAGAGAGGCAACTTCTTGTGGACCTTTCTGCTCCGGGTCATTCGTATTTAGCGGTTAGTGGTGGTATTGGTGGTTTAGGTAATTATAACTTTGCCACATCCACCAAACAAAAGCCGGAGCATGCTCAGCCGGGACGACCGGGACAAGTGGCTAACTTGTTAATGCAATTGAAATTGATTGCAGATGTGGGTTTGGTTGGTTTGCCCAATGCTGGTAAGTCCACTTTGCTCTCATCCCTTTCTCAAAAAAAAGCTGAAATTGCCGACTACCATTTCACCACCCTTACGCCTAATATAGGAGTTGTGGAAAACAAAAACTATCGTCGTCTCTTTTTGGCGGATATTCCGGGTATTATTTCTGGTGCTAGTCGAGGAGTGGGCTTAGGTCTTTCTTTCCTAAAACACATTGAACGGGTGAGTGTGATTATCTATTTATTGGATGGAGATCGATTTGACTTTTATTCTGAACTGACTCTATTACAAAAGGAATTGTATAGCTATAACCCTAATCTTCTCACAAGACCGGCTCTGGTGGTTGTCAACAAATGCGACCTTCTGGACTACGACATTAGTTTGCAAAAAGAAATCCAAGCCGAGCTCAAAAGGGCCTTCCAAAAAAAGTATCCAACCATTGATGGTATTTCAAAACTTCCCGACTTGTTATTCCTATCGGCCAAAGAAAAAAAAGGTCTTCTTGAATTGAAAGAAAAACTCTTCTCATTTTTTTGTGGGGGAAAGCAAAGTTATGCGGAAAGGGCTTTAGGTTGATGAAAGAGACAGTCATTATATTGTAGAAAATTTTTGAAAGAAAATGTTGTATATCCCATATAAATTTCGTATGATTTCATATATGGTTTTGCCATCTCGCCGCTCTTCTTTGGATACTGTGTAAACGCAAGCTCCCTTGTAATGCGGACTCAAGTCCCGAGCATAACAAACTTTGCTCATAAGCTACTTTTTTTGTTGGATTTTTTTGGATGCAGGCTATTTACATAAAATGATTTATGCGCATTTGTCACACCCTGATCTGACAAAACGTGCGTTATCTGACAGCTAGCTCCCTCTGCCGGCACATCTGTCGGGCGACCTAATAACCTTTCATGTGCCAAGACTTTCGAAGCTCTAAAAGTCTCAAAAGTCTTCATGGGTCTTCATGGGTGTTTTACCATGGGTGTTTTACCAAAGCAATACTTCCCTGTATGCGTTCTTAGCACATTGTATTCCTCAAGCCATGCATCAACATCTTTTTGCAAGTCTTCTATGCTAGGATACACTTTTGCTATGATACACTTTCTTACGAAAAGCCGTACTGTAAAACTCATCCTGTATCGTTTTATGAAAACGTTCACAAATACCATTGCTTTGTGGATACCGAACTTTTGTCTTTGTATGATCGACATCCTCTCACGACAGTCCCATAAGAGGCATTTTTTATAAATTTCTTAACATAGAAGTAGGCATGAGATAAAAATAGACTCAAAATACTATTTTAAAAAATTAAATGATGACAACACTCCCTTACTTTTATTTAAAGAGAGGATGGTAAGCAACCCAGATGTTTCATAAAATTTTTTTATATATTTTTATTTCATGTAGTATTGTGTTGCAGTTTATAGGCTGTGTCACCGTTCAAGAATGGAAAGATGCAAAGACTCTAGAGAGGCATATCAAGATAGATTTTAATGAAAAGAAAGGAATTTACAAAATAACAGGCCCTGTCTATCGTTCTGCCAAAAATATCAAGCATTCTATTCATTTGATTTCACAAGGTACCAAATCTGAATTAAAACATGAAATAATAGCCATTATACAGCACAGAAAAGAAAGTTGTGAAATCACAAATATACTTGATCAACAAAAAGAAAAATTCGATTCTTTTCAGGCGACGTATTATTATATAGATTTTCCTAGCTGTCTATTGATCCATAAGACTGGGCTCGCTAAAAAAATAAAATTACGCTTTCGAATTATTCGTGATCATTTAGAGGAGGGGAAACAGCATGGTATGCTATATAATATACAAGGTAAGAATTGTCATATGAATATTAAACTTCCAAAATCTTATCTTAAAAGTTATCTAAAAATTTTAGACAAAATTGAATAGAGTTATCTGAATAACTATAGTTTTATATTTGAAACTATGTTAGAAAGTTATCCTTCTATCCTACGAAGACATCATCTACACGCCTCAAAATATAAATAATTGCAAATAGAACGTTGCGAATCACCGATTGGAAGCATTTTAGAAGGGTAACTTTTTGTTATTTTACATTTTGTAACAGCCCCCTATTTAGATGTGCAATGTATGATAGTGTTCTGAAAATAATATCCCTACTGACTTTTATTCGTTTCGCATGATGACACACATATAGGCGTGAGATAGGGGTAAAACCGAAGTTTAATTTTTTGACATTTTTTCGCGCCCTTAAAGTTGGGGACTTTGCTCTAGCAAAGCCTACCAATAGCAAAGCTTCCCAAGATAGCCTCCCACGAACGTCTAGCACGAACGGTCTCTCTCCTCGTTAAAATAAGCCAGAGTCTGTGGGTAAAAATAAGCTTCGCTTGTTTTTGCGATGGAAGCGGCGATTCTGATGAGGACCGGGCTTTGGATAAGAATAAGCCAGAGTCGTGGATAAAAACCAGCTTCGCTTGTTTCCCATGTGGAGCCTTCCCTTTTTCGCGCCCTTAAAAATCGGAGGCTTTGCCCTAGCAAAGCTTTCTTTTATAGGAAACCCTTCCAACAGCAAAGCTTCTCTTTAGTAATCTCTCTCCAGCAAAGCTTTCTTTCATAGGAAAACTTCCCAAGCAAAGCTTTCCATGACGCATTTTTCCCACGAGAGCCCTCCCAGCTTCGCTTGTTTTTATGATGGAAGCGGCGATTTTCAGAAGGGGGCTTGTGTTTATGGTATTTATCTGCCAATATAGAGCATGAGATTGTTGTATATAGTTAAGCTTGAAAAAGGCACTATATTAAGAAAATGCCATAACCCATACTTGCTTTTTTAAGGAAAAATCAGTCAGATATTGCGGAATAAATTTAAGCCAAGAAAAAGCTTTTAGCAATTTTCTCATATTAAAGCCAGCACCTAGTAAAACCGCATACATCTTATCACCTTCTTGCGTTAAGAGGTGATTTCTTCGTACACCTCCATCGTTTTTCATGTGACCAATGATGGGTTCAATGGCTGCTCTTCTTTTCATCCACTTGCGTAAACTACGTTTCATTTTTTTCTTCCTCTTCGCGCCAACAATGTGAACTGTTATCCCATCTTTAACTTTCGCTCCTCTATAACCTCTATCCACAAAAACTTCTTTTACGCTTAATGAATTGGGTAAAAACCTTTCTACCTGTTCTATGGCCGATGGTAATGTATGCCCATCAAAAGGATTACCGTGTTTTGCCATCGCACCTAAAACAAAGTTACCTTGACTACTTGTTACGTAACTCGCCTTACATCTAAATTCATACTTCTTATGCGTTTTCCCTTTAGAGATGCATTCTACTTCCGGCGCATGTAAACTATAAACTTTGTTTTTGCTATCCTTGGTTTGATCGTAAAGACGGTGAAGAAGACACAAAGAAGATTCATAATTTTTATGTAAATCCATAGAATGCAATTTACGCTCTACATCCCGTAAAACACGGCCAAAATAGGTTTTTAAGCTCTTTTGCTCACGCCTTGCAAGTCTGTATTTACGTCCTCTAAAATATCGGTTTTGCATTAATAATGACTTTTTAGATAAACGAGAATAACTTTGGCGAAGACGAATATTATTTCTCTTAGCCAGTTCTGATAAATATTGTAAAGCTTTAAAATATAGTTTACCATCTTACCATCTGTTGGATATGTAATGGCCTTCTCCTGAACTGTTGTATCTACATTTACTTTTTGGACATGATGTCTACGCAGTAATTTATTAGAAAGAGCACAACGAATTGTTTCTTCCAAAAGCTTTTCCATCCCTTTAGATTTTATACGCTTACGCCATCTGCTTAATGTGCTGTGATCACAAGGAGCTTCCTGCTGGAATTCTTGGTATCCGCAAAAGTATTGCCAATAGACATTTTGAACCCATTTATCTAAAACACTTTCATCACTTTCATTAAATGTGGCTTTTAAGTAATGCAGTCCTACCATCAAGCGGGTTAACTTGGCTGGGCGGCCGTTGTCAGGACAATAGAGTTTACCAAATTCAGTATCAAACTTTTCCCAATCTATTTTCTGAGCTAAACGAAATAAGGGCTCATTATGATTGAGCATACCTTCCAAATTCGTCTTAAACAAGTCTCTTTGATAATCATTTTTTTTTTGAGCTAACATAGGGAAGCTCTGAAAAATAATGCTTGAAAAACACAAGCTTTTGAACACCTTTTCGCAAAACCTTGCGATTATGGGTACTACTTTTTACTTCAGAATGGCTTATAAATGCGAAAGATCCATAGTATTCTGGTTTTTCAAGGCTGACTATATACACTGCGATACTGTGCACGCGTACAACCATAAGGTGACTAAATTTGACGCTTACGAAATGTTCTTAAGATAGGCTCAGAGAACTTGTATTTTTCTTCTGCATTTAAATATTTGACAAAGTTAAACAAAGTGTATGTATTGAGCATGTAGGAGGTATTTCCAAATGGCTGACACTGAAATTAAGGAGATTAAAGCCATCCTAGCCGAATTAGCCAAGGATCAACGTAAAACAGAAGTTGCCCAGCAAAAAACAGAAGCCGCCTTGGCTGAATTAGCTAAGGAGCACCGCAAAACAGAAGTTGCCCAGCAAAAAACAGAAGCCGCCTTGGCTGAATTAGCCAAGGAGCACCGTAAAACAGAAGTTGCCTTGGCTGAATTGGCTAAGGAGTACCGTAAAACAGAAGTTACCTTGGTTGAAATGCCTAAAGAGTTTGGAGGAATAGGCAATACTCAGGACGAAATAGCCGAAGATTTATTTCATCGCAATCTAGAAGCCCTGATGCAAGAGAGGGGAATCAAGCTAACTAGTGTAACTCAACGCGTCAAAGCCATTAGTGAGCGTGAATATGATTTGATAGGTATAAATAGGAAATACATAGCTATAGTTGAAGTGAAAAGTAAGGTAAGCAATAGAAATCTTGAAAATCTCATCAACAAACAAATTCCAGCCTTCAGAATTGATTTTCCCCAGTACAAGAACCATAAAATTATAGGTTGTATTGCTGGCTTGGTTATGAAAAAAGAAGTAGAAAAAAAAGCTAGTTCTCTGGGGCTTTTTGTACTGACTCAAAAAGGCAAAGGCGGTGCGCAAATTGCCAATGCTCCTGGTTTTAAGGCAAAACTATATTAATAAGAGTGAGGCTCAAATTGACGTTGTCTTTTTACAGTATAGCCTGATTATGCTAATCTCTTTTGTAAAACAAATTGGAGAGGATTTCCATGATTATAAAGCATAGCCATTTTGAGATAGCAAATGCTCCAGTTTTAGGGTGTTGAAGCAAAAACAGAAACAAAGGGAAATTGCTTTCAGAATCTTTTTGCTTGTCAATCCAATCAAACTCTACATAGTTGGATTGTGTCCGAAAAAGTTACTTATGGGATACGTGTTAAAGTGACGCCTCGCTATATGCCTGAGCGTTCTAACCCTATACAACCTCTGTATTTTTTTGCCTACCATGTAACCATTTCCAATGAGAGCCATCGTGAAGTGTGCTTAGTATCACGTTATTGGAAGATAAGAGATGCCTTTGGCCGAATTGAAGAAGTGGAAGGGAAGGGCGTTATTGGGAAGCAGCCTGTTTTAAGTCCCATGGGAAAATTTGAGTACACTAGCTTTTGCCCTCTTCCTACAGAATTTGGCACAATGGAAGGGAATTATAAAATGAAATGTGGAAGTGAGGAGGAATTTCAAGTCGATATTGCTCCCTTCCAATTGGTTGCCCCTCAGGCATTGAATTGAAAAGGCTTTTCAATTCAAAATACCTATGTATTCTTTTGTGCAATAGCTTTATTGTTTATTTGTACATATAATTTTGTTAAGTCTCTCCAGTTCGTTCACAGTGTTTTGTGTGTGTTATGCATATCGTAATTTTGAAAAATTTTATAGTTATCTAAAATGAAGTATCTAAAGTAAAGCATTGTTCATAAAAGAGAGGGGAATGAAAACAGATAAAGAATGCAATTTGAAAAATTCACGGTAAAAGCAACGGAAGCCATTAGCAGTGCTCAAGCCCATGCCAAAGACAAGAAGCATGCTGAGCTGGCTCCAGAGCATCTACTTTATGAGGTGTTTCATCAAGAGGATGGTTTGGCTCCAGTGCTTCTAGAGCATCTGAAAATTTCTATTTTAATGGTTGATGACATATTAGAAGAGGCCCTCCGTTTCTTCCCTTCTCATGCACAAGGAGACGGGCAACCCCTAGGACCCTCTCCAGAGTTTTTAGCACTTTTACAAAATGCGGATGCGCTGATTCGTAAACGTAAGGATGAATATATTTCAACGGAACATTTTATTTTAGCATATTTACAAAATGATAAATCTGCAACTGTACAAAAATTTTTAAAACTAGGATTAACAAAAGAAAATGTAGAGCTGGCCACCGAAGAACTACGTGGTGGAGACCCTGTCGATACAGAAAATCCGGAAGCAACTTTTCAGGCACTAAAAAAATACGCTACGAACCTAAATGACTTGGCTCGTAAAAGAAAACTAGATCCCGTTATTGGACGGGATGAAGAAATCAGACGCATTATGCAAGTCTTAAGTCGTCGGTCAAAAAATAATCCCATTTTAATTGGGGAGCCCGGTGTTGGGAAAACAGCCATAGTGGAAGGGCTCGCTGGTAAAGTTGTTTCTGGAGAAGTACCAGAGGGATTGCAGCAGAAAGATTTGTATACTCTAGATATTGGAGGCATGCTTGCTGGTGCAAAGTATAGAGGTGATTTTGAAGATCGTTTTAAGTCTGTTCTCAAAGAAGTTCAAAAATCAGAAGGGCGAATCATCTTATTTATAGATGAGGTACACATTCTTGTGGGAGCAGGTGCATCAGAAGGTTCTCTGGATGCCTCTAACATGATTAAACCAGCTTTGGCCCGGGGCGAATTACGTTGTATTGGTGCAACAACCTTGAAGGAATATCAAAAGCACATAGAGAAAGATGCAGCTTTAGAAAGGCGTTTTCAACCTGTGTATGTGAATGAGCCTTCCGTTGACGAAACAGTTTTAATATTACGAGGACTAAAAGATCGATACGAGTTACATCACGGAATTCGTATTTTAGATGAAGCAATTATTGCCGCGACAAAGCTATCCCATCGCTATATTTCGGATCGTTTTTTACCAGATAAGGCCGTTGATTTAATTGATGAGTCTTGTGCAAAATTACGTATAGAGTTGGATTCTTTGCCGGAAGAGTTGGATCGTATTAGTAAAAAAATTCAGTCTCTAAAAATTGAACGAGAAGCTTTAAAGATGGAACGTGACCATGTTTCGCAGGAAAGGCTAAATGAGTTAGAGCGTGATTTAGCTGAGTATGACGAAGAGTTTACACGCAAGAGGGGGATTTGGGAAGTTGAGCGCCGGGGTGTAGAACAAATCAAAAAGTTACGGGAAAAGATCGATGAGCTACGTGGGGAAGAAAAACGTTATGAAAGGCAAGGAGATTTAAATCGTGTGGCTGAAATTCGTTATGGCAAGCTTGTGGAACTAGAGAATGAGATGAAGTCTCTAGAAGAGAAAGTAGACCAACGTGAAAAGCAATATTTGAAAGAAGAAATCACAGCAGAAGATGTGGGAAGCATAGTCTCGCGTTGGACTGGGATACCCGTTGCAAAAATGATGCAAGGAGAAAAGGAACGAATATTACAGATGTCGCAGGAACTGAGTAAGCGCGTTGTTGGTCAAGAGGCTGCCCTAGAAGCCATTAGCGATGCGATTCAGCGTTCTCGCTCAGGTTTATCAGATCCGAATCGTCCCATGGGTGTCTTTTTATTTTTAGGACCGACTGGAGTAGGGAAAACAGAAACGAGTAAAGCACTCAGTGCTTTTCTTTTTGATAATGAAAAGGCAATGCTCCGTATAGATATGTCTGAATACATGGAAAAGCATTCTGTCGCTCGACTCATGGGTGCTCCTCCGGGCTACGTTGGTTATGAAGAAGGGGGACAATTGACCGAAGCCGTACGACGACGCCCCTATCAATTGATCCTTTTTGATGAAGTTGAGAAGGCACATTCTGATGTGTTCAATCTTTTCTTACAAATTTTTGATGAGGGTTCTCTAACAGATGGTAAGGGTCGTCGTGTGGACTTTAAGAATACTTTGATTATTATGACTTCTAATTTGGGCAGTGAGTATTTAGTAAAAGAAGGTTTAACCCCAAAAGAAAAGCAAAATGCCATTGAAGAGGAGTTACGTCTTTCCTTTCGTCCTGAGTTTTTGAATCGCTTAGATGATGTGATTACCTATAATCCTATTTCTCACGATGCTTTATTGTCTATTGTTGAAATTCAATTGAAAGATGTTTTATTGCGTGCAAAGAAGCAAGGTTTATCTGTAAAGGTAAACAAAAGCATTGTAGTGTGGTTAGCTAAGAAAGGCTATGATCCTAATTTTGGCGTGCGTCCCCTTAAGCGTCTTATGCAGCAAAGTGTTGTTCGAGTACTCAGTCAAATGGTCTTAAAAGGAGACTATGAACTAGAGAAAAATTATAGTTTGGTTTTGGAAAATGATATAATCAAAATAAAAGAGTGAACAGGCATAGGATTTCATAGGAGCTTCTATAAAAATCTTGTTAGACAATCCATATTTATTGGAGAGCTTTACTGAGTTTGTTTAGAGTCTGATATATTTGTTTTGTTCTGTTACTTGCTTGGATATTTTTTTATTGTCGTCAAATTAGAAGCGAGATACTACGTGTTATTTTTTCCTGTTCGTAATAGGTAAGTCAAAAAGAATACTCAATTCATTATGGTAAACGTCAAAACTAAGGTTAAAAATATTGATGCGAAGTTTTTTGAAGCTACTCGCGAGGGTATTGCCCGAGTAAAGAGCAATATTTTGCAATACATCGCCATTGATGTGAAAAAAATAGACTATATTTTAGCAGCCAAGATAGCAGGTGGGCACGTTATATTAGCTGATTCACATGGAGTAGGGAAAACTTCACTAGCCCGTTCTTTAGCTGCTTCCTTTGATTGGAAAAGATCAGATGCTACTCCTGAAAATGTATCTGTTAAAAGTTTCCAGCGTATACAATGTACTGTGGATTTATTACCGCAAGATATTTTAGGTTTTAATCGTTTTGAAATGAAAGCAAATCATTATACTTTTAATCCCGGACCGATTTTTGCCCACTATGTCCTGTGTGATGAAATCAACTTGCTCACCCCCAAGACGCAGGGTTCTTTCTTCCAAGCCATGGAAGAACAACGAGTGAGCATTGAGGGGCAAACCTATAGTTTACCTCATCCTTTTTTTATTATAGCTACTATGAATTTACGTGGACAACACCTTTTCCCTCTACCGGCTCCCCAACTAGATCGTTTTATGGTACAGCTTTCGATGGGTTATCCTTCCAAAGAAGATGAGATTAAAATTATGCGTGATCATGGTCAGAGTGATGCTTGGGCGTCTTTCCAAGCCGTTGCTGAATTTGGTGAGCTACTGGCTTGGCAGAAACTTGTGGACGCAGTGAGTATACATACTGATGTGATTGAATACATTGTTTCCTTTACTCGTCGTTCACGAAATTATCCGGGAGTAACAACTGGATTAAGCCCTCGTTCAGGTATAAAGATGGCACGTATGGCCCGTGCCCTTGCCTTGGTTCGTGGGAAAAACTATACTACGATTGATATTGCTAAGGAATTGTTGGAGCCTGTTTTTGCACATAGGTTAGAGCTGGAGGATCCTTCAGCAAACTCAATCGAAATACTAAATCATATAGAAAAAGAAATCGGAGTATAGAATTCTTATTTTTGAGGAGCTTTTTCTTTTGTGCTTATCTTTAGTTTCCGTTTTTTAAATAGTCCATCTGTTTTGGAAAGATTTCGAAAGTATTGGGGTATAGTTGAGTATTATTATCCTTTAAGTTTCCTAGGTAGTTTTAGTTTTTTTATTTTTCTTTATTTACAGGGCTATGCCGTCAGTACGGGAAATCTCTATGCCCTTTTGCTTGGGGTACCCGGTATTTTTTTTATTATAGGGCAAGTTGTTTTTATTCGATTTTGGGCTTTTCGCAATGGGAATGTCGAGTATACTTGGGGTTCTTGGAATACTCTGCTGGCTCGCTCTCCAGAGAGTTGTTTACAGATGAAACTATCTTCCGTATCCCCTCCCTATTTTTTTCGTTACCATTGTGTATTTCGTGGTAAATTGTGTGCCGGCAAAGAAGCCCGTTTTTATTATTTTAAGGAAGCTTCTTCATCAATGAATGGAGATTTGAATATTGACTTTTATTTTCCATTGTGTGGGACCCTCTCTTGTCATTCGCGTATACTTGTTCGTGATATACTAGGAATTAGTCGTACACGTATAGGACCTACTCAATCTAAACAATTTGTTGTGCGCCCTCCTATTTTGGAAGAACGTTCCTATCTTCCGAATTATGCGGCAACTAGCCTAGAAAGTCAAAAAAATCAGAGACAATCCGAGGAAGATAAGTACTCTATGCGTGAATACATTCCTGGTGATCGCTTAAAAGATATCAATTGGAAGAGTTCCATTCGCTTGGGTGAAATGATCACTCGTGTTTCTCCTCAGTCTCCGGAACCCAACCCGCTTTTATCTATTGAACTACGCAACTTGAATTATCAAAAAAAAGATACTGTGACTTCGATTTTACACCTTAACTTACTAAAAAGTTGGCTTTTCTCTTTTGTATTACAAGTCCATCATGAATCACCAAAGCATCGTTTTTTTATTGCAACGGCCAAAGAAGAGTACATTATAGAGAACGACAAAGATATTGACAATTTTGCTCTTGATTTATCAAAATTAGAATATGTAGAGGATGGTCAATGGCTTGGCCGAGGACCTTCTGTTTTGGAGAAATTTATTTTCAGTACGGCTTATGATCCCAGTTTAAAAACAATTGCATCGCGAGGAGAAAGTATGGGTAGTGCAGAAGATGTGAAGTATCATGTTTTTCAAGTTTGGCCAATGCGAAGCATAAGGTTACGAAAAAAAATACCCCTTGTACGTCTTTTCCCCTTAGAGCACTCTGTACCATGGACTGGGAAATGGGTATTGCGTTTTGCTCCCGAGCCTTTACATGGATTACCTGTGGGGGGAAGTACTGCTTCATGGAAGCAAATGAAGGTTCGTAGTCGTATTTTCTAGGCATGAAATGGAAGTTCTTAGATATATTTTCTATCGATTGGCAATATTTATAATAACGAATTAATATATCATGCAAACAATTCTATTTTTCTCTCGGCTTTTTCTTTACTTTCTTCTTGTAGGAACTCCTTTATTTCTTGAACCCGCTGTTGTCGTTGCTTATGACACCGTCAGTGCTATAGCTTGGTTTGGGTTGGCCCCCTTACAGATGCTACTTGCCTACTATCTCCATCCGTCCCGCTTAAAATCTAAAAACTTTTGGATAAGTTCTTTTGTTGCTGTACTAACCGTTATCTTTTTTATTTTGCTCTTTTCTCGTATGGAGAGAGATGCAATTCTTTTATATGGGCTTCTTAGCTTCTTTTCTTTTACATTAACGCGTTTACTCTTTTTTAGCAAAAGGGTGCCGCTTTTGGCCAGCCTAGAGATTTTCTTTTTTGCGTTTGTTTATTTTAGCTTTCTGAGCTTTACGCGTTCTGCTCCAGAAATTGCCCAAAAGAGCCCAGGACTTGCCAAGTCCTTGTTATTTCTGACTTTGTTTTCTTTTCTTTTTCATGCAGCATTGATTTACTTAGCAGCCTTTCCAGAGCGTTCCTTTCAAAAAAAGCGCAACGAGTTATTTGGTTTGGTATGTATATTGGCACCACTTTTTCTATTCTTGGCTTTCATTTCTCCTTCTGACTTTGTAAAGCATGAAATTGCCTTTAATGAATGGAATGAAGAGCCTCCGCCAGATCCAAAGGAGATAGAAAAAGAAGGAGAAGAGGGTGGTGGTGGGAAAGGAAGCGAAAAAGATAAAGAGGGGAATAATCGTAATGGGCTTCCACTAGGGGAAAGAGACGAAAAATATCCAACAGAATTACAAGGTGGAAGTCAAAAGCAAAAGAATATACCGGAAAAAGAAAGCCGTCCGGAAGAAGATAATGAGGGGAAAAAAAAGGGGAAAGGGAAAAAACAGAAACAAAAAAGAGGTGAGCAAAAAAGAGGTGAGCAAAAAAGAGGTGAGATGGATCAAAACCGAAAACCAGACGGAGAGCAACAAAAAGGAGATGGAGGGGGTGCAAGGTCTCGTGGGTCGAGCTCAGGTAAAGGAAAAGACGGTCCTCGCCTCGAGGGTGTACCGGCAGATCAATGGGAGAATTACAATAATTCACAAAAACAAGGGGGTGGAAAAAGCAATAAGCAAAATGCGGTCATGGTTGTTGCTAGTCGCTTTAATCCAGTATATGCCGCAAGTTCTTACAGAGGCGTTTTTAGTGAAAAAGGTTTACTTCCTTTGCCTCCAGAAATTGAGCCACTCAATACCATAGCCAATGTGCATCTCATTGAAACTTGGCGAGATAAGGTGAGTTCCCGTGATGATAAAAGAAAGATTGTCTCTAGTTTCTTTTTATCTACGATTAAGGAGAGAGTTGTTCCTTATCGTCCCTATCGCATTCAACCAACTGTACAAAATGTAATCTATCATCCCTTTGATCTTTCTTATAGTGTACAATCTCGTGTCAGTGTGTCTCAACCGAACGATTGGTTCCTTGTTCGTGACCTCAATACGTTTGAGAAAAAGCGGATGAAAATTTATTTGGAAATAAAAGTAAACAAGCAAATTGAGAATGTCTTTCAAAAACATGTTCGCTTCGCTCGTCGTCTTTATCTGAAACAGAAAAAAAAGAAGGGTTCTATTATAAGTGCAGAAAAATTCTTTGAAAGAATTGATATTATCTTGCGTGGTTTTGCTCGTCATCGTTATGAACTTGGTTTTGATGAAGAGATGAATTTGGAGAAAATAAAGGAATTTATTGAAAAAACAAAAAAAGGTGATTGTACAGAATTTGCGCACGCATCTGCCCTCTTGGGACGCTTCATGGGTGTGCCTTCTCGTGTAGTTATTGGTTATCTAGCGTCTCGGGATTTACAAACGCCAGCTCATAAAGGTGGATTGTATAATCTACGAAAACGCATACCTCTTTTGAAAGACTATGCTTTAAAAGAACTTTTTCTAGTCACAACGGCGCATCATCATGCTTGGGTTCAATTTTGGATTCCTGGTTTTGGTTGGATTGATTTTGAAACGACATCTTTTGCTATTCCCCCTAAACCTAAAATGGACCCGAATAATATGGATGTCGTGATACCCCTTATTGAAGAAGAAAAAATAGCAGTCACTCCCAGTTTTGAATTCCCGTGGAGATTGATGTTGTGGCTGATATTATTTATTGCCTTTGGTGTCATAAACTTATTGTATGCTTTTAATTATGGGCGCTTGGTTTATTATTGGTTTTTCGCTAAATTTTTCTTTAAAGGTGATGTGAAAGGCCTTAGAGCATTACAGCAATTATTTTTAATGAGGTTAGCTCAAGAAGGTCAACCTTTGTTAGATCGGCATCATACGATACTGGAGTATTCTGAACAAATTCCTGAAATTAAAGAATTTTCTGAGCTTTATACAATGTTACGATTTCGAGAAAATTATAATGGAGTTGATGAGAAGAAAGAAAGTTTGAATAAAATTAAAAAGATTTATAAAGAAAAAGTGAAAAAACTTTCTCGAAAAGGGCCTTTGGGTTTATTACGTCGTATTGTGAGTTTACGAGCTTTACGCTATTGATTTCATAATTTTAATCAAAAGGGAGTAATTTTGTGATAAAATTTATAAAGATAGCCATTCTACTTTTTATTGATTTGTTTTTCTTGATAGCTTGTTTTGACTATAAAGAAAGAATAACTTTCAATGACGACTTTTCTGGTACTATGTCTATTGATTACGTTGTGTTTTTATCTAAGAAGGAAAATAGTTCTTTGTTAGGATTTTTACCTACGACTAAAGAGGGCGTACTCAAACAATATGAAAAACTGATTTTGACTAAAAAGGCCCAGCTGACTGGACTTAGTTTTCAATCTGTTGAAAAAGAGTTGAAGTCGAAAAAAAAACAAAGAGGAATTCGTGTTAGCTATACAATTGCTTTTAGAAACCCTGTAGTTATAGAGAGTTCTCCCCTGCAAAATACGAAAGTAATTCAAAATTCTAACCGCCGATTAGAGATTAGGCGCAGTTTCCCTACGCTTTCTAAAAAAGAATGGAAAAATATTGTTACTAAACGTATTATCAAATATATAACAAAAAAGTTTTCTAATCATTCCATATCCTATGAAACTCATTTCCCTGATGGGTATATTGTGACGAGTAATAAGGGAAAATTTTCTAGTAAAATAAATCATAGCTTTTCTCTTTTTTTAAAGAAAACTTTGCTCCCATCTGAAAATATTGATTGGTCTTTTTTATTAGAAAAACCATAAACCATAAAATCTAAAGAATAGAAAGGAGAGTAGAGTGAAGCATTCTTTACAAAAAAAATTGAGTTCCTTTCTTTATAGTCATTCGTCGGAATTAGATTTGGATAATAGCGATTATAGCCTTTTATCCGCAATCCGTCCGGGGCGTCTAGATGCTTCCTCCTCTTTAAAAATATATAAAAATAATTTATTCCATTCTTTGAAAGGGGCACTAGAAGATAGCTTCCCGTTAAGTCGGGAAATACTTGGTGGTGAATGTTTTGCTAACTTAGTAAAAGCTTACATACTTGTCTATCCTTGTCGGAGTTCTTTTCTTCAGCTCTATGGCGAGCATATGCCTCGTTTCACGGCTAGGGAGATAGGATTGAAAGAGATGCCCTACAAAGAGATACCCTACATAGAAGATTTTATGCGGCTAGAGATGAGCTATCAAGAAGTATACTATTCATTACGAGATGATTTACAAGAGGAATACGAAAATGTGTATTCCTATTTTCAAAAATTAGTTGCGTTATCTCCAGAAGAAACTCGATTATTTTTAAGTCGTAGTGTGCGTCTGATTGATTCTCCATACCCTTTATTGGATATTTGGCATTATACTCTATTGCAAAAGCAAAAAAATCCAAAGCAATGTTCCAAAACGGCCTCAAGCACTACTCAAAAACTACAGCTAAAGAATGAATCTCATAGCCTGATTCTTTATCAAGAAGAAGAAAAGGTAAGTATAGAAAGAATTTCTTCAGAAGATAACTTACTTTTAAAAGCGATTTCCGGTAAAGATGGTATTTCTCTTGCACAAATTAGCACAGGGGTGATGAAAAAAAATACACAAGAAGAGATTGTACAAAAACTTTATACTCTTTTTAATCGTGGGTGGTTAGGAAATGGAAAAAAAGTTTGTTAGTGTTGAATCGCCTTTAGAAATACTCAGGATTTGCAATAATCACAGTTTGATCTGGCATTCTGCCGACAAAGGACATAAATATGTCAGATCAAGTTGTGATAAGTACACTTGTAAGCGATATATAAAGTGTATAGTCGTTCTTGAATTTATTTTTTAGCTGACTTGAGTTTTATTTTAGCATCCCATGAGCTATGATTGGTTATCCAATTGCCGCCCGGTTTTATTGGCAAATCTAAAGACAGCTTCCTTTATTTTACTAATATTATCACTAAAAATCCCATCAGCACCAAGAGTGAGCAGGCGTATAGCTTCTTTGGGTTCATTGATAGTCCAGTAGTCCACACGTTTGCCTAGCTCATGTAAGCGTGAAATTATATAGGGACGATCTAAACGGATTTGATTCCAAGTTGGTGGTATCTGTAAAGCTGATCCCGGAATAGTTGCTAGTTTCCAAAAAAACCGTGGATAGAGAAGTGCTTGTAATACAGATGTACGTGAAATACCCGTCTCGCCTTTGTATGGAATATGCCAGAGTTGATGTAGTACCCTTGGGTTAAAGCTAGTGAGTAAAACGCGCCTATCGTCTCTTCTATGTTCTAGAAGTTCTACAATTTTCTGAATTGCTTTTGGGTTATTTATTTTAATATCAGCATTTATGTGTGCAGTTGGGAATGTATCTAAAACTTCAGAGAAACTTGGGATGAAAAAACTATTTTGCTCTTTTGTGTTTTTTTTTGAAAGCTTGCTATGTATTAATTCCCAACTTTGTATTTCTTTTAACTTGGAAGTAGCTATAATCTGATTAACATTGGCCACTCGTTTGCCATCTGGATCATGGATCACAACAATTTCCATGTCCTTCGTGCAATGGAGATCCATTTCTAAATGAGTGGCTTGTTCTTTTAGGGCATGGTCAAAAGCCGGCAGTGTATTTTCAGGAAAAACTTGATTTGAACCACGATGTGCGTATAAGCGTATAGGGTGGTGGTATGTATCGTTAGAATTCATTGCGTTAGGGTATAAGTAATTTCCGTCAAATTAAAATATGTTTCTATTTTTTTGGGAAGCATTTTGCTTTCTTCCTAATTTAAGGCAAGAGAAATAAATTTAAACAGAATAGACATCTTAGGTTTTAAGAGAGGTTTAATGGTATATCTATGTGGAATTGAGATAGATTTTAAGTATTTTATTTCTTTATTTCAATAGGTATATTAGCTGAAATGTAAATTGTGAATGACGGGGTAGTCTCCAAATACAGATTGTGCCATATGTTGAACTCCTTTAGATTGTTTTTTATCTTCTTTTTGGCATTTCAGGCTTCGTTTGTTTGGGCTGATAGAGAAAGGGGTGTCATGCTTGAGTTTCGTAAGCAGGAAGAAAAAGATTTGAAAAGGCGCCAAGGAGAAAATGTAGGAAAAGATAACTTGCATCGCAATATAGTAAAGGGAGTGCGAATTCTTATTCAGAATCAGCTTTACCATCAAAGAGAAAAGTATTATGAAGGCCTTTCCATAAAGGAGATAGCCTATGAGAACCCTTTATCAGTTCTTGTTTATTATGTTAAGTATAAGGATTTTTTAGCCCGTTTTGAGTATGAATTAGATCCAAGATTATACATTCAGCAGCCAAAGTTTTTCAAAATTGTTTTGATGGGCCAGGAAGAGAAGCCAAAATAAGAAACTGTTCAACTTGGCATCATAATGACTTTCGTAAAAATAAGTATATTGATTCTTTCTGGAGCAATTTCAATATTCTGACAAGGGAGCATTTTTATCATGAGGGTGGAAATGAAAAAAAACAGAAATCCTATGGTTGAAGCTATAATCAAATAAAGGGAAACACAGAAACCATACGAAAACTTGCCAAATTACCGGTAGAAAAAGTAAAAGTCAGCACTATTGCTGATTGGACGAATCAGATAAAATTGGGAACAAACAATACTCTGAAATAAGCTAGGCTTTTTGTCGACGAGAGAAACTCACCGTTCGCTGAGTCGGAAATAAAGCGGCCGGAAACACCGGAAACAATAGGACAAAAAGAAAAACCGGTGTAGCCCTCGTTATCAATGCTGTTTTGATTTACTTGATGGGGGACTGTTGTGAAATGTAAAAAACAGGAAGTTAATCTTCTGAAATGACGTAAATCGGTGATCCACAACACTCTATTTGCAATCCTTTGCATTTCACAACAGTCCCTTGATTGTGATAGATTTACACTCGGCATTTCGTCTACTTTAGGAAAAGCATATTGTGGCAATCGCTATATGCAACCCGTGGAGGGTGCTGTTTGCGATATGTCATGTGGGTTCGTTCAATGGATACTGACTATGTATCTTGTTGCGTTTCTTTTTGTTGTGCTATTTATGGGTATTGTGCTTTATATAATGGGAAAATTAGAAAAGACGAAAATATGAGAAACACACGGACAATAAGATTGGCATACGCTCTTTCGTAAAATAGCTATCTTTTTGTTGTGATATTATCGTTATTATATTTTTCTTAAAAGCTGTAACGTATTCAGTTTGTTTAAAGATTTATATCTAGGCGGATGATTATCTGAATTCATTTTTATTTATCAATCAATCTTCAGACCCATCTCTTTCTTCAAACCCATCAGAGATGCACAGAATACTATTACGAGCTTCTTTACTTGCATTTTCTTTTTATAAAGATCGTTCTTTTACCGTTTGGTATAAAAAAGGGAAAAGCCCCTGTACTAGTGCAGATATAGCGGTTAATGAGTTATTGAAAGAGGAGTTAACACTTCTTTTACCAGAAGCGGGTTGGCTTTCTGAAGAAAGTACACTTTCTAAATCCCCCCTGTGTCAAAAATATATTTGGATTGTTGACCCCATTGATGGGACAAGAGATTTTATAAAGGGTACCCCAGAGTTTTCCATATCAGTGGGGATCATTCAAGAAGGTGTTGCTATTGGAGGCGGGATAGCCCTACCTGCAACACATGAGATTATTCTAGGCGAAAAGGGTGGTAAAATTGAGCATTGGGAATATCAAGCTCCTTCTTCTGTTGTATCAGAAATCCAAAATGCAACCAAAGAAGAATTTTCAAAAAACCTATTTCCGCAGTGTAAGTGGGTAAAGAAATTAACGAAAAAATCTATGTGTAAAAGTATCTATGATGCAAAAATCTTGGTAAGTCGAACTGAGTGGGAGCAGAATAAGTTAGGCAGTATGCAAACAGATTTTGTGTGCGTGCCTGAGTCTAGTATTGCTCGAAAATTGGCCCGTTTAGCTGTCGGCCAAGCGGATATGGTGATAAGTGTTTTTCCGAAGCATGAATGGGATATTGCTGCAGGTATAGCAATGGTTTCGTTGGAAAATAATTATACGGCGATAAATTTAGAGACATTACAGGAATATTCTTTTCAATGTAATGATGCTTTATGTCTTGGTCTTGTTGTGCTCCCTTTATCTTTACGCAATGAATTTCTTTCTTATTGGGTGACAAAACAGAAGCAAAAAGGGTCACTCCAAAATCATACAGATAGCTTCATTTAGTATAGTTTTTGAACATGTTAGATATATCTCCTTTCTTTGGCATCAGACCTCATCCGAAAAAAGCAAAGGAAGTGATTAGTCCTCCCTATGATGTTATGGATAGGGAAGAGGCGCGTTCATTGGCTGAAAACAAACCATTTTCATTTTTACGTATTACTCGTTCTGACTTGGAATTTCCAGATGATGTGAGCCCTTATGCGGATGAGGTATATCAGCGTGCGAAAAAAAATTTTTCTGATTTTCTGGAAAAGAAAGTCCTCATTCAAGATGAAGAAGAATCTTATTATATCTACCGTATACGTTCAGAAAATAAGGAACAGACAGGGCTAGTGGCTCTTTTTTCTGGCAAGGATTACCTTCACAACAAAATAAAAAAACATGAACTGACTAGACCTGAAAAAGAAAAGGATCGAACTAGACATATACAAGTTGTGGGTGCTCATACAGGTCCCGTTTTTTTGCTATATCGTCATGAGAAGGCTGAGCATCTAACCCAGTTTTTATCAAATTATGCAAATGAACATACAGCTATTTATAATATAAAAATAGAGGATGGTACTGAGCATTGTTTTTATCGTATAGCTTCTGAGGAAAAACATAGTATAGAGGCTAATCTGTCTAGTCTGGATTTTGCTTATATTGCTGATGGTCATCATCGAGCTGCGTCTGCTGTAAACGCTTCTGATTTGTCCTCCCCTTCCCCTTCCTATGGACAGGGTGCTGATGGTACTGATGGTACTCATGGACGTTTTTTGGCTGTTGCTTTTCCGGATAACCAACTTCAAATACTTCCGTACAATCGCGTATTGGCCAATCGCAACGGTTTTTTAGAAAAAGATTTATTAGAAGAGATTTCCAAAAGGGGGTTTTCGATTGTGAAAGGCCGATATGGAGTACTAGAAGATTGGCAAATGAACATGTACATGGGAGATACATGGTACAAAATATCCTGGAAGATAGAAAGAAATGAGAAAATAGAAAAATTGACTTCCTCTTTAGCTGTAGCTTTTTTGCAAAAGCAGATTATAGAACCAATTTTTGGTATATCGGATACTCGTACTTCTCCTAATATCGCTTTCATTGGCGGTATTCATGGTGAAGTTGGTTTAGAAAAGTTGATTCGAGAAAGAAAGTATAAAGTAGCTTTTAGTTTACCAAGCATAAAAACAAAAGATCTCTTACAAGTTGCAGATGCAGACCAGGTAATGCCACCTAAGTCTACTTGGTTTGAGCCTAAATTGTATTCGGGTTTTATTGTGAATCGATTTTGATTTGAGTAAATTGTGTATTTGAAAAGGCTTTTATAGGACTGTGGGCAAAATACGTAATAAGGGAAGTGACCCTCCATAATCCCGTAAATCAGCGTTTCATGGTACTTTAGTTGCCCTCATTTACATTTCACAACAGCCCCATGTTATGACAGCAGGAGGCACGCTTTGTCTACAATATCCCAAACTTCACTCATATTTTTTCTTGTCACAAGGAGCCCTATGAAAGCTGATAGCCGAAAAAACGGAGCTTCATAAATATGAATACAATACAAAAAATGAAAATAGCTTTAGTGGCCATGTTTCTTCTTGTGCCCAGTCTCTTGTTGGCGGAAAAAGAAACCCACGATGGCTTTTTCTTACGCTTTCAGCTTGGTCAAGGGAATAGTCAACTGGTAGTGGAGGGGGAGTCTCTTAAGAACAAGAGTTTTTTCACTACTGGTCTTTCTGGTGTCCAAATTGGGGGAGCTGTAGATCCGAACTGGATGATCCATGTTGGTACTGAGTCTTTGGTGGAACTAGATGCAAAAGATGTAGCTTCAGATGGGCGCGGTGATTTAGTAAAATGGGAGTATTCCATAGTTACGACAACATTGGGTTTTAGTTATTATTTTTTGCCCGATAACATCTACATCGCACCAGTCTTGCGTTTGAATCATAGAGCCACTATTGAGTTTAAGAATTTACCAATCAGGGAATTGGAACTGCTAGTGGAACCATTAGCTACGATGGGGATGGGTTTGGATTGGGATTGTCGATAGGCAAAGAATGGTGGGTGGACGATGAGTGGGGGCTTGGTGTGGCCCTTTTCTGGCATCGAGATCGCTATAAGGGTGGTGAAATAAAATTGAGGGATGCTATGCCTGCTAGTCTCAATGGGAATTATATACATACTGATACTGCTAGCTCCAATAGTCTAGGCGTAATCTTTAGTGCGACCTATAACTAATTCTCTAGTCATAGTCTAGTCTTTTCGTTATAGTCTTAGCATAAGATTTGGATTTAATGAGCTTTTGAGTGGGCCATTCTATTGGCTTTGGCGTGTTTCCCACGCTATAAGCCAATGGCGTTTGTGCGATCCCTTTCTCTATTTCACATGGGCATGTTACAACGGTCTCTTCCTTACGAACGACCCGCCCCTTTCGCCGATGGTTTTTAATTGGCCCTTCAAATGAAGTGGCGCAAATTTTCAAATATCATATGGCTGAAAAACAAACTTTTTTATGAGCGGGAGCGGGTTTTTTCGAATAGCCATACAATAAAGACAGAAACACCATAAAGCAATAGTAAAAGAGAAGATAAAACCAACTGACTTAAAGGATCTGGCGGAGTGATGAAGGCACAAAAAAGTAATGTGCCAATAAAAACATATTTCCACTTTTTTTTGTGCCAAGCAGTGGATAATATACCTAAGCAACCCAATAGTATAGTGAGCAAGGGCATTTGGAAAACAAGGCCGCAACCTATGTGAAGTAAAAATAGAAAAGAGTAGTACTTTTCTACGGTCGTTTGGGGAGATATACCATACAAGAGCATATCCGAAAAAAGAAAGCGTAGAGCCAGTGGGAAAATATAGAACCATGCTACAAGTAACCCACTCCAAAATAAAAGAGCCGAAGCAGCCACGCTGACATGACCCAACCAAGCGAGGCTCCGGCTTAAAGCAGGAGTGATAAAATGCCACACAATGGAAGCGCAAAGTGGTAGAGAGAAGCTAATTCCAGACATGATGCTAATTTTAATGAGAACTTCAATACTGCCATAGACATTTTGTAGAAGGAGCTTTTGATTCGTCAATTCGGAGTAGGGCATGATGAAAAGTTCATGTAGTGAGCGACTATAGACAAAAGAGACGATACTAAACATAAAAATAATAGTGAGAATCACGATGAGATGTTTTCTCAGTACCTCCAGGTGTTCTCCCAGTGTCAGATACTGTTCTTTTTTAGGTGTGGATGGAGATTTACTTTTTTGTTGGGATGTGCTTTTTCTTTTCTTTTGTTTTTTATGGCGGGAAAAGGGTTGGTATTTAGCCGTGGAAACAAGATTTGGGTAGGGTTCTGTTCTTTTTATCATTTGTGCCAAGACAGCTTCTTCTTCTTTTTCTTTTTATTGAGAACAAAGAACCCCTTTGCGTGTATGAGCAAAAAGAGTGGCATTCATAATGATTTCTTTCCCTCTCTCCATTCCTTTTCCAAAGATAGTTTGTAATGATAAACGAGGTAAAGCGATAAAAACGATGCTTCTATCCCTTACGGGTACGGGCATACGATTTTTTATTGGATTTCTTTCCAGTCTTTTTGACTGTTTTGGATAGAGGCCTTCTTTTTACAGTATTTTTAGGGACGGCATTTTCCTCTACCAAGACGTCTCCCATATCGCTCATATCATCCATATCATTTTTAGCATTTGTTAAAGAGCGCTTAAATTCTCGAATACCCGTACCAAGATCCCGTGCTAACTGAGGAATCTTTCTACCCCCAAATAAAATCAAGATAGCTATACAAATAATCAGAATCTCTGGTAAGCCTATGCTACTGAACATAGTGCCATGTTATGGAGCCATGTTATTATTATCAAGGTCAATATGTCTTTTGGAGTCTCTTTTGGAGTCTTCTGTATGGATATACATGGATACACAATGTCTATTTCTTTTTTCCATGCTATACACCGTGCTATACAGCTATAGGCAGGGGATAGCATAGTTTCATTTGGGATGTATGATGATAAAAAAGAGCTATATTTTTCGTTGTTTCTTGACACGGCATCGCCTTATATTTACCAGACATCATGCGTATTAAATTTCGAGGTCAGGAAAAGATGAATATGAGGTGTGGAGTGAGTTTGATCCGAGTCTTTTTTCTTCTGTGTGCCTTTTTTATTGTAGGGAGCCTATTAGCTGAAGGTCAGGATAAGAATGAGTTACTTCAGGTAAGACAAGAGTGGCAGTTTGATGCTAGCGCCTTGAAACAAGCTGTAGATGAGTCGGGTGAAGAAGAAAAGGAAGCCTCCGTCTATGGTAAGGTTATTTTTCATTATAGCAATGGGGCGAGTGAAGAGAAGGGAGCCTTTTTTAAGCAGAGTTTTGATCAGGGTAAATACAGTTCAGTGGCTGTAGAAAAGTTTTTTGATGAATCTGTTTTTTTGGGTAATAACCTTTGGATGATGCTAGCCGCTTGTTTGGTATTTATAATGCATCTTGGGTTTGCTATGGTGGAAAGTGGTCTCACACAGGCGAAGAATACTGTAAACATCTTGTTTAAGAATACGCTTATCATTGGAATTGGTCTTTTGAGCTATGCCCTAATGGGTTTTCACCTTATGTATCCCGCTGATTGGAATTTCATTCATGGGGTATTTGGCTTTTCTGGGTTTGGGGTAGATGCAGGGGCTTCAGGGGGCACTCCAAATTACAATACAGGATATACCTATTGGACCGATTTCTTATTTCAAGCTATGTTTGCTGCGACTTGTGTAACAATCGTTTCTGGATCTGTTGCGGAGCGAATCCGACTACGTTCTTTTTTAATCTTTTCCGCTCTATATGTGACGCTAGTTTATCCTATTGTTGGGAGTTGGCAATGGGGGGGTGGTTTTCTGTCAGAGCTTGGTTTTTATGATTTCGCGGGTTCAACCATTGTGCATTCTGTTGGCGGTTGGGGGGCCTTGGCTGGTGTGTTGCTCTTAGGGCCTCGCTTTGGTAAATATGTCTCGGGGAGCATTCGAGCTATTCCGGGTTCTAGTATGCCTTTGGCGACTATTGGTGTTTTTCTTTTGTGGTTTGGTTGGTTTGGTTTTAACGGGGGGTCTGTGCTCTCTGCTGATCCCCAGAGTGTTTCTTATGTTCTGGTTACGACAGCCCTCGCCGCATCAGCGGGTATGTTAGGAGCGACCCTTCTCTCTAGTCTAGTGAGTAGAAAACCAGACCTTTCGATGTCTTTGAATGGGGTGTTGGCTGGTCTTGTTGGGATCACTGCCGGTGCTGACAGTATTTCTGTTTTGTATGCAATCATTGTTGGTTTTAGTTCAGGCTTGCTTGTTGTATTGTTTGTGTTGCTTTTGGATAGGTTGCGTCTTGATGATCCGGTTGGTGCCATATCTGTTCATTTAGTTTGTGGCATTTGGGGAACCCTTTGTGTGGGACTTTTTAGTAATAATGCGGAGCATAATCTTTGGAGTCAATTTCTTGGTGTGGGGGCTGTCTTTCTGTTCGCTTTCCCTGCTGCATTTATTTTTTTCTTTATCATACGCAGTGTTTTTGGTTTGCGTGTTAGTCGAGAAGAGGAATTGAAGGGATTGGATATAAGTGAGCATAAACAAGAAGCTTACAGTGGCTTTCAAATTTTTGATTTACGTTAAGTGTGGTGGGTGTTATACTGTTTTTTGAAAGCTATCAAGATGTGTCGTAAGAAAGTAGTGTGTTTTATTTTATAAAAACCGTTGTGGAAACTGTTATGAAAACTGTTATAGAAACTATTGAGATATAAAGGAGAGGTTAGTCATATGAAACTGATAAAAGCTATTATACAGCCCCATAAATTGGCGGACGTTAAGAGTGCCCTTGCTGAGGCAGGGATAACAAAAATGACCGTGACGAATGCTTTGGGATGTGGTCAGCAAAAGGGTTTTTCTGAAGAGTATCGGGGTGCAAGGCAAGAGATCAATCTCTTAAAAAAAACTGTGGTAGAGGTAGCCGTCAATGATGCTTTTGTGAAGGCGACAGTCGATGCCATATCCAAGGGAGCGAAAACAGGGGTGATAGGAGATGGAAAAATATTTGTTACAGAATTGGTAGATGTTATTCGTATTCGTACTGGAGAATGTGGTATGGATGCAATAGGATGAAATAATATTCGTATTTGGTCCTAAGATATTTCACAAAAACATAAAAAGATTCTGTTTGTATTTTTTTTACTTTTATAGCTTACTTGACGAAGGCCTCCCATTGGGGAGCATGTCCACACTTTGATAGTCGGTGTCCCAAAAGAAATTATAACGGGGGAAACCCGTGTGGCTGCCACTCCTGAAACTTCAGCACGCCTAATTACTAAGCAAGGACACGAGTTATTATTAGAAAGTGGTGCTGGTGTTGCTGCTGGCTTTTTAGACGATGAGTACAGGGATGCTGGTGTGCGCATCCAAAAGGATGCAGCGAGTGTATACGCAGAAGCAAATGTAATCTTAAAGGTACAAAAGCCAGAAAAAATGAGCTCTGGCGAAATGGAATGGAAAGAACTGAAACCAGAGTCTTTATGGATTAGTTTTTTTTGGCCCCTGAACTTTCCCGAAATAGCGCAAGCTGGGGCAAAGAAGGGAGTAGATATCTTAGCTATGGACGCCGTTCCCCGTATCACTCGTGCTCAGCGTATGGATGCCTTGAGTTCGCAAACAAATCTCAGTGGCTACAAGGCAGTTCTTCTCGCAGCCAATCATTTGAAAAAAATTTTTCCTCTGTTAATGAGTGCTGCGGGAACGATTACTCCGGCTAGAATCGTTATTATAGGGGCAGGCGTAGCTGGTCTCCAAGCCATTGCAACCGCTCGACGATTGGGTGCCATCGTAGAAGTTTCTGATGTACGGCTTGCCGTAAAAGAACAAGTAGAAAGCTTGGGAGGGCGCTATATAGAACCACCTCAAGAAGAGGATGGAATAGGAGAGGGAGAGGGTGGTTATGCAAAAGAGGTCACTCCGGAATACCTCGCTAAGCAAAAAGAACTATTGGAAAAACATATAGCGGAAGCAGATGCTGTGATTACGACGGCCCTAGTCCCGGGGAAACAAGCACCTGTTCTTGTCTCTTGTAAAGCGGTCGAGGCAATGAAACCGGGTAGTGTGATTGTTGATATGGCTGCAGAGCAAGGAGGGAATTGTGAACTCACTAAACCGGATGCAATAGTGGAACATCAAGGGGTATCGATTCTCGGTGTAAATAATTTACCAGCTAGCTTACCCTATCATGCAAGCCAGCTTTATGCGCGTAATATTGCCGCTCTTTTAGAGTATGTTACGAGAGACGAAAGTAAGATAGAGCTTGATCCGGAAGATGCAATACTAAAATCTGCTCTCATTACTCATAAGGGGAAGGTCGTTCATAAAGAAACGCTATCTCTTTTATGATCTCTTGTATGAATGTAGCTATGGCTGATTTTCTTTATTTTTCTTTTTTATGGACGGTTTTCTTTTATCGATGGTTTTCTCTCTTTATAGATGATTTTCTCTAATGAATAAATACAAAAAAATGGGAAGAAGTAACTACATATGGAATTAATTGTTGCATTATACATACTTGTGCTAGCTGCCTTTTTAGGCTTTGAGTTGATTAGCAAAGTTCCGCCCACTTTGCATACTCCCCTTATGTCTGGAAGTAATGCAATTTCTGGTATAACTATTATAGGGGCTCTTGTGAGTGCGGGAGACAGTGAATATGGTTTGATTTCTTTTTTAGGTTATGAATGGGGTCTAAGTACTATGTTAGGTTTTTTGGCTTTGATTTTTGCAACGATTAATGTTGTGGGTGGGTTTTTGGTCACAGATCGCATGCATCGCATGTTTATTAAGCCTAAGAGCAAAGTTAGTAAAAAAGCCAAATAGGGTGGAAATATAAAATGCAGAGTTGGCAGAATCTCGTTTATTTACTCGCGGCAATACTTTTTATTATTGGTATCAAGCGTCTTACCGCAGTACGCACAGCTCGGCAGGGAAACTTTCTGGCTGCTCTTGGCATGTTTTTGGCTATTTTAGTCACTTTAATTGATCATCTTGAATATGAATTGATTATTACCGGTATATTCCTAGGAACTCTTACGGGTGCTGTAATGGCTTGGCGTGTTCAGATGACCGGCATGCCACAAATGGTGGCTCTATTTAATGGCTTTGGTGGTATTTCATCCCTACTCATTGCAAGTTCAGATTTTTTACGTAATCCGGCTGTGGAAGTTGACACGGGTATCACAACGGGCCTTTCTATTTTTATTGGTGGCATTACCTTTACAGGCTCAGTAATTGCTTTTGGCAAATTACAGGGAATCGTGAGTGAAAAAAGTGTCGTCTTTCGGGGGCAACATCTTATCAATGCGTTGCTTCTTCTCTTTTCGTTTTTTCTAATTGCTCTACTTTGTTTGGATAAAACGAAACTAGAATATATTTTTGCGTTTGTGAATTTGGATCTAGATGGTGTGACTGCAAATGTCGTTGTTCTTTTTCTTGTGGGTCTTTCCTTGCTAATCGGTGTACTGGTTGTGATACCAATTGGTGGTGCAGATATGCCTGTGGTGATTTCCTTATTGAATTCTTATTCTGGGATAGCAGCCTCTATGGCAGGTTTTGTTTTGGGAAATAAACTCCTCATTATTACAGGGGCTCTTGTGGGGGCATCTGGTTTTATACTCACGCGTATTATGTGTGTAAGTATGAATCGCTCCCTTATAAATGTACTTTTGGGTGGCTTTGGGACAACGGGTCCTGCTTCGACTGTAGAAGCTAGTGGGACTAGCGTTAATGGAAAAGAAATTGTAGTGAAGCAAGTCGGGGTTGAAGAAACCGCTATGGTTTTTGATTCTGTGAGTTCGGTAATTATTGTTCCGGGATATGGTATGGCTGTTGCTCAGGCACAGCACGTGGTTTATGAATTGGGAGAACTTATAGAAAAAAGGGGTGGTAGCGTTAAATATGCCATTCATCCCGTTGCGGGTCGAATGCCCGGGCATATGAACGTGCTTCTGGCTGAGGCGAAAGTACCTTATGAAAGTTTGTACGAAATGGATGCTATCAATGACGAGTTTGCCAATACAGATGTGGCCTTAGTTGTGGGAGCAAATGATGTGACTAACCCTGTAGCCCGTCATTTGGAAAGTAGTCCTATCTATGGCATGCCCATTCTAAATGTAGACAGGGCACAAACTGTAATCGTTGTAAAACGTAGCTTGAATCCGGGTTATGCAGGTATAGGCAATGAACTTTATGGCTATCCCAATTGCCTGATGTATCTAGGGGATGCAAAAGACGCTATTGGTAAATTGATTACAGAAATCAAATCAAATGGATAGTTGCCTTTTTGACCTTATTGGCAACACACCTCTTATCAGTATTCGTCATAAGAAGAGTCCTTCTGTCTCAATTTATGCTAAAGCTGAATACGCTAACCCTGGTGGTTCTGTAAAAGATCGACCGGTTCGTAGTATAATACAAGATGCCTTGGGGAAGGGTCTTCTAACTAATAAAATATTAATTGATGCCACTAGTGGTAATACGGGCATTGCTTATGCCATGATGGGGGCTGATATGGGCTTACCCATTGAATTGGCCGTTCCTGAAAATGTCTCAAGAGAACGTAAATCTATATTAGAACTCTACGGAGCTAAAATCCATTATACTAGTCGCTTTGAAGGAACAGATGGAGCCCAGAATTTTGTGACAAACTTGGTTGCAAAAAATCCAGAAAGGTACTACTATCCAGATCAGTACAATAATGAAAACAATTGGAAAGCACATTATACAACGACTGGTCCAGAAATTTGGGAACAAACAAAAGGGAAGGTCACACACTTTTGTGCTGGTATTGGAACCAGTGGGACCTTTGTGGGGAGCTCTCGTTTTTTGCAAACTAGGGGTGTGAAATGTGTCCAAGTTTTGCCGGATAATCCCATTCATGGGTTAGAGGGTTGGAAAGATCTGGAGACAGCCATTGTTCCTGGTATTTATGATAAAAATATAGCGGATGATACCTTGCTTGTCTCCACGGAAAGTGCATTTTCTTATGCCATTGCTGCTGCACGTTATTTGGGTTTGTTAATTAGTCCTAGTTCGGCTGCAAACTTATGGGCGGCTTTGGAACTTGCTAAGCAACAAAAAGAAGGCCATATAGTGACGGTATTTCCTGACAATGCCTTGAAATATTTGCAAGATGATTTTTGGTCAAAAAAAGATTTTTTCATTCCCAATCCTTTTTAATTGATTTGTATTATTCTTTTTCGATGATTTTTCTGATAGTCAGCATTTATTCGAATAGAGACCGTGCCACGCATATGTGCAGAAATGGAAAGAAAAAGCTGTGAGATTTGTGAGCTTATCGACATCGATTTGGCTTTTTGTGTTGTTGGGTTTAGGCTGTCTCTCCAATGGCGACCAAAATATTTTTGACTATGATACGATAGCTAACAATCCTCAAATTCAACATCTGACTTGGGCAAACGAGGCTCTTAATGGTTGGGATATAGGATTGGCCACAAATCGGCTGGGAACTTTTCGAAATGTAACACCGGGTTATGTTGCGAATCCTCGCCATTGGATAACCGTGGCTGATGAGGTGACTTGTGATGCCTTAGGACTACCATCTTCTTTTGGAAGATCTAAAAATGGTACATGTGCACTAAATGGCAATGTGGTGGGTCTTTGTTCCCTGCGTATTGTAGTTGGGGGAGAGGATGCTGAAATTGGTCAGATCGTTGATACAACTATAGCTATCGAAAGAGGTGCTCTTTCTGATGGGAGTCTTCTAACAAGTGCTGAGAAGCAGGCCATCTTTACCCATGAAGTCGGTCATTGCCTAGGTCTTCAACATTGGGGAAATATGAAACTTGCGGATTCCGATCTAGAGCCGGGAAATCCCACAGCCCATATGACTCATATCATGTATCCAAAAGTACCGTCGAAAAGCTCCAATCTCATTACTCCAGGGCAGGGAAAAACTCCAAAAGCAGTAGAAATAGCAGCCATTGGAGCAATTTATGAAGGTATGACCGGTGGGTGCAGTAGCACGCGCCGAGGTACAACTTGCCCTTCTCCTCGTAGCTTGCGTAGCTCGAATAGCACAAAGCGGTGTGGTACTACTACTACTACCCCTAACGTAGGTCATATGACTTATGAAGGCTATAAGGAATGTTACTATAGTGTTGCGAGGAGGAGGGGAGTATTGGCTTCAGATCGTGCCTATCATCCCTATTTCCCTACTTTTACCATCTCCGCTTCTATTGGGAATGCCTTTACAAATGAAAAAATGCCCCCTCTAGGGGCTCCAATTCAGGGTGAAGTCGAAACATTTATTTTTGCAATCAAAAGGGATGGCAGTGAGGAAAGGATACGCATTACTTCAGATGGTACAAAGCGTGTTCAATATTTCCCTTCCACTGGACAGAAGCACTTTTTCCCTTCCCAGCAAACTAAAACACAACAATGAAAAAGCTTCTATCTTTTCATTCTTTTCATTCTTTTCATTCTTTTCATTGTTGTGTTTTGGTATTTTTTGTATCGTCTGTTTCGCTTATGTCTGCTCCGGACACCCAAGAGTATACTACCCAAGAAAAAGGCAATGAACATGAGCGCTTTTGGGGACGTGTTATCGGAGGCCTCGGCTTGAGTTTTGCTGAAATCTCTGAGTATCCAAAAGAATTATCAATCAATGCAGAGTATTCCGGTGGAGCCGTTTTGGCGGATGTCCAAATCGGATATTTTTTGGAAGATTTTATTTCTGTCCCGGGTTTGGTTTTACATAATGGTTTTGGATTTGTGCGAGTGGGTTCTGCCAAGAAATCTGGCCCTTCTTCTCACCCTAGTTTAGAAAAAGATGAGATTGAGTATTCGTATTCATATTCTTACTATGCTATTGGACTGACTTTCTACCTAAATGAATATCCCATGCTCCAAGATTACACAAAATATACGAAGGGTGTATACATTTCGCCGCAAGTCCGCTTTGCTTTAGGCGGTAATTTCAATAGCACTATTCCAAAAGTGGAAAGGTTGGGTCTGGAAGAAAGGAATGGTAGTGATGAAGTCGTGAATGGGATAGGGTTTGCTCTAAGCGTAGGACGAAATCACACTGGGGGTGGGTTGCGTACTCGGCGTGGAGAGATCATCAAGCTCGGCCTTGTTTTTACATATTCTTATGATGTTTTAACTATAGATATAGGAAGCCGAGGCGAGAAAAGGCTCGCCAAATTAACCAATCACCTCCTTAGTATTGGCTTTAATGTAGACTACGACTAAGTAAATCGAGATCACTTTGTATATTTATCTATTGTATTTCAATTTATATCCTTGCTTATTTTAAGTAATTTATATCCGATGTACCTTCGTTTCAATATGCATTGTGAGCGAAAAATTATAATGTACGAGGAGAAAAATTATGACACGAATCAATTCTAAGTATCTTCCCATAGAAGATTATGCTTTAATCGGAGATTTACGTACAATAGCTTTGGTAGGTAAAAATGGCTCTATTGATTTTATGTGCCTTCCGGATTTTGATTCTCCTTCGGTTTTTGCTGCTTTACTAGATCACGAAAAGGGTGGGAAATTTCAAATTTCTCCTGTGAACCCGGACCCTGTACAACACCAAATTTATCTTCCCGATACAAATATACTATTCACTCGTTTTTTTGATGATACCGGTATCTCTGAAGTTTCAGACATTATGCCCATTTCAAAAGAGTTTTCTACGGGTACCTTGATACGCAGAGTAAAATCAGTAAAGGGGCACGTACGCATGCGTATGCACTTTATGCCTCGTTTTGATTATGCCCGTGCTAGTCACAAAATAGAGAAAAATGAAAATGGATATTTTATCTATTCTCAGGGAGACGATAAAAAGGTTTTACGATTTCATTCTGATGTGCCCGTTAAAGAGGAAAATGGTGAATTCATTGCTGAATTTGATGCAGAGCTTGGAAAACCTGTACATTTTGTTATGCAAATTATTGAAGAAGATACGGCTATTTTTCCAAACACTTCTGAAGCTTTGAAAAAAGCTTTTTTTGAAACAGCCAATTTTTGGCGGAACTGGGTAAATAGTAGTACCTATCGAGGTAGGTGGGAAGAGGTTGTTCATCGCTCTGCTCTGGCCTTAAAAATGCTTACGTCCAAACGTTATGGTTCTATTGTGGCCGCCCCAACCTTTGGTTTACCAGAAGAAGTGGGAGGAGAACGCAACTGGGATTATCGTTACACATGGATTCGAGACGCCTCCTTTACCTTATATGGCTTGATACGTTTGGGTTTCACAGAGGAAGCCGGTGCTTTTATGAAATGGGTGGAAGAACGTTGTTATAATTTGAACAGTGATGGTTCTCTACAAATTATGTATGGAATTGATGGTAGGAAAGAACTGACTGAGTTAAGCCTAACACATCTGAGTGGGTATCGTGATTCGCGCCCTGTTCGTATAGGCAATGGAGCCTATGATCAGCTTCAGTTAGATATATATGGAGAATTGATGGATTCTGTTTACCTTTACGACAAGTATGGAGAGCAGATATCTTTCCAGTTTTGGGGAGTTCTGACTCAATTGATCCAATGGGTATGTAAAAACTGGACAAGAACAGATGAGGGAATTTGGGAAGTTCGTGGTGGGCAGCAAGAGTTTCTTTATTCACGCCTAATGTGTTGGGTCGCTTTGGATAGAGCCATACGATTGGCTCGTAAGCGTTCTCTTCCCGCACCTTTATCTGATTGGCTTAAAGTTCGTGATGATATACATAAAGAAATCAATACGAGCTTTTGGAGTTCAAAACGCAATGCGTATGTGCAGCATAAAAACTCGGATACAATTGATGCTTCTAATCTTCTCATGCCGATGGTTAAATTTATCAGTCCAACAGACCCAAGATGGATATCTACTATGAAGGCAACAGAGGAAGATCTTGTGGAAGATTCTCTTGTTTATCGCTATAAAATTGGGGATAGTGCTTCCGATGGTTTGGAGGGAGATGAAGGGACCTTTTCGATGTGTTCTTTTTGGTATGCAGAGTGCCTTTCTCGTGGAGGAGATTTTCAAAAGGCTCGCTTCTATTTTGAAAAAATGTTGAGTTATGCAAACCACGTGGGGCTTTATGCTGAAGAACTAGGTTCCCATGGTGAACATTTGGGCAACTATCCACAAGCATTCACTCATTTGGGTTTGATTAGTGCGGCAACTAGCCTGAACCGTAAGTTGTCTAGGTCGGGAAACTAGGAAAAATCTGAGTTCATTTGCTTTTTTGAGTGAATGGTGTGATTTTTTGTTTGAAAGAGAGGAGGGTGTTTGTTTCTTCCTTTGCCCGTGGCGGTACTGACTGTCTCTGATACTCGTACGGAAAAAAATGATCGTTCCGGTCAGACTCTTATCCAATGTTTACAAAAAGCGGGCCATTCATTGGGTGCTTATTGCATTGTCAAGGATGAGCTATTGGCCATTCAATTTCAATTGAAAAAGTGGATTGGAGATACTTCTATACGAGTGATTCTGATGACAGGTGGAACGGGCATCAGTCGTCGTGATATTAGTCCCGAAGCACTTTCAAGTTTATGGGAAAAGGAAATACCCGGCTTTGGAGAGTTATTTCGTATGTTGAGTTATAAAAGTATTGGAACAGCTGCCATTCAGTCTCGCGCTTGTGCAGGAATTGCAGGTGGTACCCTTATTTTCTCTTTGCCTGGTTCTCCTAGTGCTTGTCGAGATGCTTGGGAAGGAATACTTGTTAAGCAACTTGATGTGCGTTCCCGTCCTTGTAATTTCGTTCAATTACTCGACAGCCTCTAGTTTCTAATTATTTGCATTTGCACAAATGCTGGTTATTTCGTGCACTGGTTATTTTGGTTATTTCGTGCAATAGATAATACTTTATTTTAGTTGTATTACTTTTTTTGCTGCCTGTACAATAGCTCTTTTATGAAGGCCATAGTGTGTCAACAGGTCCATAGCAGGGCCACTCTGTCCCCATTTATCAGGCACACCCATACGAAGGAGAGGCACGGGATATCCAGCACTCAAAACTTCGCTAACAGCCGAACCTAAACCACCCATAATATTGTGCTCTTCTACACTTATCACAGTACCTGTCTTTTTTGCATAATTTAGGATTAGTTTATCATCTATGGGCTTTATCGATGCCATATTAATGACTGAGGCTTCAATACCTTTAGCTGCTAATAGCTCTGCTGCTTGTTCCACTATATGCACCATAACTCCACAGGCTATTAAAAGGACATCCTTCCCTTCTCGTCGTACTTGCCCTTTCCCTTCTTTAAAAGAATAAGGGGAGGGATGGGATAAAATAGGAATAGAGGGACGACCACAACGAACATAGCAAGGGCCCTTTATTTCATAGACTCTTTTAATGATAGCTTCTGTTTCTAAATAATCAGCAGGTACGAAAACATGCATACCAGGAAGAACTCGCATAGTGGCAATATCTTCTAGGCATTGATGGCTTGCTCCATCTTCTCCAACAGTTAGGCCAGCATGAGTAGCCACTAGCTTTACATTTAAATTTGGATAAGCAACGGAGTTGCGAACAATTTCCCAAGCCCGTCCACTTAAAAACATTGCAAAACTAGAAGCGAAAGGAACACTACCGGAAAGAGCAAATCCTGCGGCCATACCAACTAGATTTTGCTCGGCAACACCCACATTAAAAAAACGTTCTGGAAATTCTTTTGCGAAAAGGTTTGTTTTTGTAGAGCCAGATAAATCTGCATCAAGAACGACAATATCTTTTTTCTGTTTACCTAAAGCTAAGAGTGTCTGGCCGTAGGCATCACGTGTGGCCTTTTTCTCAGCGAATTTATTGGATGGTTTGGAAGGCTTGGATAACTTGGATAACTTGGATGGTTTGGATGGTTTGGATGGATGAGAAAGAGAAGCCCCTGCCTTCAAAAAACCAACACTTTGATTGGGTGTCTTTTTCAATATCTTCTTCCGTATTTTTTTTGTGTCTTTTTTCGTGTTTTTTTGTATGAAGAGATCTTTTCGTTTCTATTTTTTTTCAATACAAAGTTAGCGTAAATTCTGAGTTTTATCTAATCGTTCCCAACTAAATGTAGAACCTTCACGACCAAAATGCCCATAGCTAGCTGTATCACGGTAGCATCTGGACTTATTATCCAATAATTCAAGGCCTTGCACAATTCCCTCTGGTGAAAAGTCAAAATTCGCCTGAATACTTTTATTGATTTTCTCGATGGAAACTTTTTCTGTTCCAAATGTATCGATAAATACAGATACTGGCTCTGGATATCCAATAGCATAGGCTAGTTGCACTTCACATCTGTCTGCTAGTTCCGCAGCGACTATGTTTTTTGCACAATAACGAGCCATATAGGCCGCGCTTCGGTCGACTTTGGATGGGTCTTTTCCTGAAAAAGCACCCCCGCCGTGGCGACCCCAGCCACCATAAGTATCGACAATAATCTTGCGTCCAGTCAGACCGGCATCCCCGTTTGGGCCTCCCACCACAAAGCGTCCTGTCGGATTGATTAAATAGCGTGTATCTTTAATCAGCTCCTGTGGTAAAACAGGTTTGATAACTTTTTCTATAACTAATTCTTCAAGTTGTTCTCGTGTAATCTCTTCTTGGTGCTGTGTGGAAACAACAACGGTATCAATACGTTTAATTTGATAGTTTTGATATTCTACGGTAACTTGACTTTTCGAGTCGGGAAGGATTTGAGGAAGCTCTCCCTTGTGTCGTAAATCTGCCATATGTTTTAAAATTTTATGGGACCAAGCGATGGGGGCTGGCATGTACTCAGGGGTTTCATTCGTAGCATAGCCAAACATCATACCTTGATCACCAGCTCCTTGTTCTGCGAAGAGGCCTTCGTCTTTGCTAACCCCTTGTGATATATCTAGAGATTGTTCATGAAGACGTACCAAACTTTCCAGATTTTCCGCATCAAATCCAATATCAGGGTGTACATAACCAATGTCCCGGACAACTCCACGTGCAATGGTCTCGGCATCTATGGTCGCTTGAGAAGTGATTTCTCCAACAATACAAAGAAAATTCGTACTAACTAGTGTTTCACAGGCTACTCGACTGGATGGGTCGCCTGCTAAATAAGCGTCTAATATGGCATCAGAAATTTGATCACAAATTTTATCAGGGTGCCCTTCCGAAACAGATTCGGAAGTAAACAAAAAATTATGTGCTGTCATAATAAAGTTACCCAACGAACAGGTGAGTTTGAAAAAACAGTAAGTTCTGGTGGCAAAGAATATTATTGAGAATACGCGTCAACATATAGCTGTAACTCATTCACCTCTGTAGATGCGATCATCCTCTTTTACATGTACCTCTTCTTTTTCTTTTTGTCGTATTTCTTTTATCAGTTTCATAGCTTGTTTTTGCTCTATGAAGACATAAACTAGAAAGCTTGAAAATAAAAAAAGACTCAGTCCAATAACCCACAATAGGTTTTGAAGTCTCTTTTGTGCTAGGGCATTCGCTTCTATCCCAGCAAGATGCCGTAGCACAAGATAGAGGTGGTCCATATCTGGATTTCTTGAGCGACTGACATAGCGTATTGCACTAATCATTTTCTTGGCTTCTTCGCTTTTGAGTTTTTTGATTTTGGTGATGACTCCGTTTGACTTCTTATCTTTTAGAGAGGATACTTCTAATATTTTTTTGGCTTCTTCTAAGTAGAATGTATCTTTTTCTTTACCATTGTTTTTTTCACCTCGCAATGAGTTCGAATTTACGGGTAGGATAAAAAAGAATATAGCTAGGCAAAGGTTGAGATGTTGGGAAAAAGGATGTGAGTGATTTTTCATATATAATATTCTTCTATAATATTATTCCATTACAATATTCGTCCATCGTACGTATGGTCTACTGGTGTGTAGTCTATTGGCTAGTCCACTTTTGTTTTTTCCACCGATAAATTTTTTCTTGGCGCACAGAAAGTATTGTCAATATCCAAAAAAGGAAATGGTAAGCTAAAACGGATATCCAAAATGTCAAAGCAATACGATGTGACATTTTATCTAAAACAGAAGGCGGGTGTGTGTCCGGTTCTATCCACCGTATAGCAAACCATGTTAATAAAGAGGCTATGGCTGATAAAATGGCCAGTAGGGCTGCAGAGCTTGTTTCTTGTGCTGAGTTCTCAATGAATTTACGTACTAAAAAATAACCATTTAAGCAAAGAAACAAAATAAAAAAAGAAATTAAGCGAGAATCTTTCCAGTTCCAATAGGTGCCCCATTCTGTTGATGCCCAAAGGGGGCCAGAAACTAATACAGCTAAAGAAAACAGATAGGCGATTTTTGCATTGGCTATAGACCATATATCATAAATTTCTTTCTTCGTCCATATATGGATAAGCCCACAAAAAGCAGCGAGTAATGGGGCATATAAGGCAACCCAAGCAATGGGGACATGCCAGTAAAAAATTCGATGCGCTACTCCCTGCGAGCTAATGGTGGGCGGATAAGTCAATGCTAGAAGGGCCACTGGAACCACAAAATATGAAGAAAAAATGAGACATATGATTTGCAGAGTAGTCTTTAGCATGATGATTTCATTTCTATTTCATATATATGAATATGATTGGTATATTAACGTAGATGAGGTTATATTTGATGTCATAGTTTTGCTATAGTTTTGCTATGGTCTAGCGCCCATGGTCTAGTGTGGGGTATCGCTCACAAGGCGAAAATAAAAGAGAGAACCTATTCCTCCATATAAACCTGCAGGGGCTATTAATGTAAGATAAGACTTGAAGGGTATTTGAAATAGAGAAGTGAAATTTTGATTGTCTTCTAAAAATTCTATTGCGAAGATAAAAATGGGCATAGAAACAGGAAGAAGTAGTATAGGCAGGAGTATGCTACGGATATTACTATCCACAGAAATATAAGCAAAGAGAGTCCCCAATGCTGATAAACTGAAGGCACAAATAGAAAGACAAGTCAATAGTAGAAGCCAGCGTTCTTGAAAATTACTATGAGGCTCACCCATCGTTATTTCTCTCCCACCCTGTAAAAAAAGAAAATATACCGGAAGACAAAAAAACAAAAAAAGGACTTGGTTTTGCCAACGGACGATTACTTTTGCAAAGTACACCCCAGAGGGATCTAGAAGACTCATATTCATAATACGTAATGCCCCTGCTTCTAATTCAGATCGGAGGCTTTGTGAACTATAAAGCGTAGAAGAAAAAAAAAGTGTAGCGAGTAGTATGCCTTCAAAGTTTCTTCTGTACAGGAAAACGTCCGGATGGATTGCATAGCTATAGACAGAAGCGAGTATCATTGCAAAGAGTAAGGAAGTGAGGAAACTAACTGGGTTTCGCCATTCACTCAGGCTATCTTTTCTATATATGCAAAAGAGTGTTTTAAAGAAACCCATGTGGTTTTTTTTAAAAGCCCAATGAGAACCTTATATCGTTTTTTATAAATCAAGACTTGGGGTGGATATTCCGCTTGTTTAGTGGTTTGTAACCGCTTCACCCCAGCGACCTTGGAAAAGGAAATCTGAAAGTTTTTTTCTTGTTCGAGGAGTTGTAGCTCTATCTCGTAATTCAGGATCAATATCATCTATTTTTGCAGGATAGCCCAAAGCAATCATTGCGACGGGTTCATACCCATCTGGTATGTTTAACTCTGAGCGGGCTTTTGTTTTGTCAAAGCCTGCCATCTGGTGTACATTTACGGAAAGGTGAGTTGCTTGCAAAGAGAGCTGTGTTACGGCCTGACCCAAATCATAAAGAGCATGGGGATTGTGGCGTTCCTTATATACAAAATTATGTCGTGCAATGGCTAATAGCAATACAGAAGCACTTTTGGCCCAGGCTTGGTTGGCTGGCAGTAAGCAAGAAAAAAGACGTTCAAAATCTTCTTTTTGGTTTCCCTTCTGGTTTCCCTTGGAGCCAAATATAAAGTGCCAAGGTTGCTCATTAAAACAAGAAGCAGCCCAGCGAGCTGCTTCAAATAGTTGGAGCAAGGTAGCCTGTGTTACTTCTTGAGTAGTAAAAGCGACTGCACTCTGGCGTTTTTGGATGAGTTCATGAATCTCTGGCATAGAACTAGTTGAATTTGTAGAAGGCATCATACACAGCAAGGTGTGTGAATGTTTTCTTGTGGGTCAAGCTACTTTTCATTTTCATATAGGTTCTACATTTTTAGAAAGAGTTTTCCTTGACGAAGACGAATAAGAAAGGCCTAACTGCCATTGATACGGGAAGTTTACCATTGGAAGCTGTAATCCTAGATACAAAAACTGGTAATCGTGAGAGTCCAGCTCCTGAGTTACAAACTTCTGGCTGGATCAACACATCAGAATCAATCACGCTTGCCTCATTACTTGGGAAAGTGGTGGTACTACATTCTTTCCAAATGCTCTGTCCGGGTTGTGTACAAGTTGGCATTCCGCAAACACAAAAAACTTACGATGAGTTCGATCCCAAAAAAGTTGCTGTAATTGGTCTGCATACTGTCTTTGAACATCATTCTGTTATGGGTCAGGAAGCGCTTGAAGTGTTTGTTCACGAGTACCGGCTTCGCTTTCCAATTGGTATCGACAAGTATGGTGAGAACGATCAGAGACTGCCGCTAACTATGCGTGCGTATCAAATGCAAGGAACCCCGACTCTTATTCTAATCGATAAAGCAGGGAAACTGCGTTTACATAAGTTTGGCCATATAAGTGATCTAACGCTTGGATACTGGATTGGAACGTTGCTATCCGAAAAAATTGTATCCACAGAAACACCTGTAGGATCACAAACAAATACTGGTATTTGTGATGAGGATGGATGTAAAATTTGAGCCAGACATATCAAAAGTTTGAGGAATTCAAAAATTCGTTTTTACTTCTAACCAAGAAACATTTTCAAGAAACATTTTATAGACCAGATTTTTTACTCTCATCTCAAATACTCAAAGATATTCCAGACCTTCGTTCTGGCTTTTATTCTAACGAACAGCCACGGAAGTTGTATATTACGGATGATTTATACTGTAAAGGGGAGATAACTAGATGCTAGTTATCTCTTCTGCCCCTGAGATCCTGAAAACAGCTTGATATTTGTGTGTACTTCTGAATATACCACAACGCCCATCACGCCCCATGTAGAAACAGTTTGAGAAGCACGCCCTTTCTACCCAAAATCAGTTTGACGTACGCCCTGCCTAATTTGAAGTGGGGTCACTTCTGCCTTGGAACGCGTACGTAATCGAGTGCGTAATCGAGATAGAAGCTGAAGCATAAAAAAAGAGGTCAATAACATGAAAACTATCGGAACCAGCATAACTAAACGTATCCTATCCCCTGTCTCGCGAGGCTGTAAACAAAACGTAACTCTGTCCTTCTTCACGATTCCAATACTATCTATTTTGCTTTATTCTGCTTGTAGTTCTGGTGGCTCAGCGGGAGCAGATACAAAAACGGGCCAATCGGGTCCCATCACTATCAATGATTACGATGACTTAAAAGACATCAAGAAGAACGGCCTGGATAAAGACTACCGCTTGGGCAATGACATTGACGCCAGCAGGAGCCAGAGCGATGGCGCCTCTGGTTGCGTCGCCTATACCGGTAGCAGCGGGACTACAGCCACTTGTGAGGGCTTTGAACCCATAGGGAACTCTGCGGATAAATTTACAGGTAGTTTTGATGGGGATGGCCATAAAATTACGAATCTCTATATTAATTCTGATGCTGATAATGTAGGTATGTTTGGTAGTACCGTTGACGCTAAGATTGAGGACGTTGAGTTAGAGGACGTTCACATAAATAGTAGTAATAATAGCACTGCTCCCAGTTCTGTAGGTGGCCTGGTGGGTGATATGGGTGGGTCTGGTAGTGTGAGTAACAGCTCTGTCACGAGCTCTGTCCCGGGTAGTAGTACTAGTAGTACTAGTAGTACTGTGAAATGTGACAAGTGTGGTGATAGTTCTGCTACAGGTGGCCTGGTGGGTCGTGTGGGTGGGTCTGGTAGAGTGAGTAAGAGTAGTGCCTTGGTGATTATGACTATTTATGTGCGTTACACTAGCCCAGGCGGCGCTGGTAGTTATACTACAGGTAAGAGTTATGGTTATGTAGGTGGCTTGGTGGGTGAGATTTCTGGTAGTGGTAGTGTAAGCGACAGCTATGCCGGTAGTACTGTGGGTGTGATAGGTGATGTTAGTTTTGTTGCAGGCGGCCTGGTGGGTCATGTGGGTGGGTCTGGTAGTGTGAGTAAGAGCTCTGTCACAAGCGATAGTACTGTGACTGTGGATGTGACGGGTAGTGCTAGTTCTGCTGCAGGCGGCCTGGTGGGAAGTAGTGATGGTAGTGTAAGCGACAGCTATGCCGGTAGTACTGTGATTGTGACAGCTAATACTAGTGTTAGTTCTGCTACAGGCGGCCTGGTGGGTCATGTGGGTGGGTCTGGTAGTGTGAGTAAAAGCTCTGTTACGGGTGATAGTAGCGTGGAGGTGACGGGTAGTGGTAGTTCTGCTGCAGGCGGTCTGGTGGGAAGTAGTGATGGTATTATAAGCGACAGTTATGCCAAGGGTAGGGTGATGGCTAGTAATGGTCATGCAGGCGGCCTGGTGGGTCGTGTGGATGGTGGTAGTGTGAGTAATAGTCATGCTACGGCTACTGTGACTGCTGTGACTGGTAGTGGTTCTAGTCTCAGCATTGGCGGCCTGTTTGGTCAGCTTGTTAGTGGAGCTAGTGTAACTGGAACAAATCACTTTGTTGGTTCTAATGCCATTGGTCCTGGTTTTGGTACTTGTCCGGTGCTCACGTGTGCACCGAAAACTAAAACGGTGATAGAGGGTATCGCTTCGAGCGAAGGCATTGCGGGAGTAGAAAGGCTTCCCGCCCCTGGAAATCTGCAGGCGAATGTGGCTTCTTCTGATGATGGCGACTATACGATTAGCTGGGACGTCGTGGCCGGCGCTGCGGGCGGCTACCTTCTAGAAGAAAGTCAAGACGGCGGAACTACTTGGAACCCTGTTATGTTGACGACCGACACGTCGGTTAGTCATGTGTTTTCAAACCAAGCTGGAGAAAAGGGCTACGCCTATCGCGTGCGCGCCTGTGCTGTTGTTTCTGGTTGCAGTGCAAGCGATTCTGAAAGCTCAGACTGGACGACAAGTGCGAATAACCATCTGGTGCGAGTGAATTATCTTGTCCCAACGGGAGTGAAGATTACGGATACGGGTGCAAGTGCGCCTATAACGGCAGATATAGATGGGAGCTATGATGTGCGTTGGACCGCAATGCCCCATGCCCATAGCTATAAAATAAGGTCCACTGCGAGTGGACAAAAAAAAGACGGTACGCCCTATGCTGACGTAATTATAAGCTATAATACCTCTAGCTCTACCACCCCTAGCTCTCCTCTCTACTCTTTTTCTTCGCTGCCAGGGCACCGCGATTATTCGTATGAAGTCAGCGCCTGTAACGCAGAGGGCGATTGTGGAGCCGCCTCTACTCGAATAGGGGTAACGGTCACCCTGCCCACCGTGACAATGCTCGCAAGCGATGAGAGCCCCTCCTATGACGGCACTTATTCTGTCAGTTGGGACTCAGTCTTGGCTGGCTATGACAGTACGCATAGCTATCATCTAGAAGAAAGCGTTCCTGGCGCTGTAACAACTTGGCAGGATATAGACGCAAGAGGCGCGACTGAGAGAAATGGTCGCGTTCACTTTGGCGTGAACCTCGGAGCTACGGCGCCCAAGGGCAATTATAAATATCGCGTGAGGGCCTGTAGCGATGTGGGTTGCGCGCCTCGCCTTCCTGTCGCTGATTATCTTGGTGTGAGCTTTCAGTCATTGGGCGCTCCCACTCTCGCCGTTGCATCGGGGCAATTCACCGCCTATATCGGCGTAGGCCTGGTGGATGGCTCAGGTAATCCTCACGATGGTTCTTACACCCTTGCGTGGGGTTCAGTGACGGGAGCCGTTGCCTACAAGCTTACGGAAGACGGCACGGTGATCCCCCTCCCGCCAGGCGCAACAACATCGCGCATCCCCGCCAAAGCAGCCGCTAGCGTTCATGCGTACCAACTAGCGGCCTGCGCTGATGCGGCCTGTTCGACGGCAACGCTTAGTCCTTCGTCATCATTGTCTGTGATAACGCGTGACTTAACCCCGCCCGTTCTGACAAGCGATGAAAGCCCTTCACTCGATGGTAGCTATGAGATTAGCTGGACGTCTGTGACGGGAGCTATGCGATATGTTTTAAGAGAGAAGAAGGGGTCTGGATCAGGTGCCGGGGTCTATACAGAGGTCTATAATGGTACAGGTACAAGTTGGCAGGTTCCCTCAGCCAAAACAGAGAGCGTTAGCTACTTCTATAGCCTCAGGGTTTATGGGCCAAGCAACATCTACGCTGAGTCCGCCGCTGAATCTGAGGTGGCGGTGAACCTCAATTGCCCCTCGGCTACCACAGTAAACTGGACGGCGGGAACAAATACGTGCTTGGCTACGACAGCGGCCGTTGTGCCCAACGGGCAAAGTGTAACGCTAACGGATGCGGATGGGCCCCTCCAGGGATCAGCCACCGCAACCTGTAATAGCGGCATGCTTTCTGTTTCGAGTTCGAGTCGTAGTACATGCGTGGGAGGGAGTACGGCTAATAGTAAGGCGAACCCCATCATCATTACAACTTATGCCCAACTCAAAACCATCAAGAACGGCCTATCTAAACACTATCGCTTGGGCAATGACATTGATGCAAGCGCTAGCTGGAGCGAGGGCGCAAGCGGTTGCGTCGCCTACGACGGTAGCAACGGGGCTACAGCCACTTGTACGGGCTTTGAACCCATAGGGACTCTGATTGATGATGAGGATGAGGCTGTGGTCGTAGCGAGTGCCTTTAAAGGTAGTTTTGATGGGGCTGGCCATAAAATCAAGAAACTCTATGTGAATCGTCCAAGTACCCCAACCCCAAGTACCGATTGCGGTAACGCAGGTCTCTTTGGTGGCATCTCCAACTCTGAGATTAAGAAGGTTGGGTTAGAGGACGTTTACATGAAAGGCGCTGATTTTGGTGTAGGGGGCTTGGTGGGGTGCATGTATGGTTCTGGTAGCGTAAGTGACAGCTATGCCACAGGTGACGTAACTGTGAGTGGTCGTGGTGGAGTAGGCGGCCTGGTGGGTTGGATATCTGGTTCTGGTAGCGTAAGTGACAGCTATGCCGCTGTGGCTGTGACTGTGGCTGCGACCGTGACCGTGACCGCGACAGCGAAGATGTCTACGTTTGTGAATCCAGATGGTACTACTGATAGTTATACATCTGCAGATGCAGATGCTTATGTATCTAATATCGGCGGTCTGGTGGGTGGCTCTGGTGGTGATGATGGCGATAGTCTTCGTGTGAGTAACAGCCATGCCACGGGTGATGTGACTGTGACTGTGACTGTAGAGACTGAAAATCCTATGAAAGCTGTAATTTCTTATAATAGTACTACTGTAGGTGGTAGTGTAGGCGGCCTGATGGGTGGCTTTAGGAGTCCTTCTGGTAGTGTAAGTAACAGCTATGCCACGGGTGCTGTGACTGTGAATACTGTGAATACTGGTGCTTATGTAGGTACTATGTCGGGTGTAGGCGGCCTGGTGGGTACCGGTAGCTATGATTCTTATCATAAGAGTGGTAGTGTGAGTGTGAGTGTGAGTGTGAGTAATAGCTATGCCACAGGTGATGTGACTGTGAGTAATGGTAGTCAGATAGGCGGCCTGATGGGTAAATTTGCCTATAGTAATGATGGTAGTGCTAGTGCTAGTGTGAGTATGCGTGTGAGTAATAGCTATGCTACAGGTAATGTGGATGTGGCTACTGTGAGCTATGGTGCTGAAGTAGGCGGCCTGGTGGGTCGTCTTCTTAGTTCTGTTGGTGCTAATGCTAGTGCTAGTGGTAGTCTGAGTGTGAGTGATAGCTATGCCACAGGCGCTGTGAGTTCTGGAGGCGGCCTGGTGGGTGGTTTTAGTAGTTATAGTAGCAGTAGCAGTAGCAGTAGTAGTGTGAGTGTGAGTGTGAGTGGAATAAATTACTTTGTGGATAGCTCTGGCACTAATGGCATTGGTAGTGGATCGTGTTCGTCCTCCGTTTGTGTGCGTAAAACAGGCGTCCAAATCGCGGCCCTCACCTCCACTTCGGGCTGGACGACCGGGGCCACGGGAGACTGGCACTTTGGTACAACGACTCAGTTGCCCGCGGTCAAGTATGTCCAGAATCCAACGACTACCGGTCCAAGGTGGTGTGGGAGTGGAGCCCTGCCCGCTTGTGGCTCTCTTATCTCAGGGCAGCCCATTGCCATTGCACGAGGGGATTTTCCCAGCTTCCCCATCATCATTACGACTTATGCCCAACTCAAAACCATCAAGAACGGCCTAACTAAACACTACCGCTTGGGCAATGACATTGACGCCAGCGCGAGCTGGAGCGAGGGCGCCTCTAATTGCACCGCCTATAACGGTAGCAACGGGGCTACAGCCACTTGTGCGGGCTTTGAACCCATAGGGACTTTCCCTGAGACTGAAGCTGAGGCTGCTGTGGCCTCAACGAGGAGAGCCTTCAAAGGTAGTTTTGATGGGGCTGGCTACAAAATCGAGAAACTCTATGTGAATCGTCCAACTAATTTTGGCGTAGGTTTATTTGGTGTTACCTTCAACGCTGAGATTAAGAACGTTGGGGTAGAGAACGTTTACATGAGAGGCGATTCTAGTGTAGGTGGCTTGGTGGGTTATTTTGAGTTTGGTAGTTCTGGTGGTGTGAGTAACAGCCATGCCACGGGTGATGTGAGTGGTCGTAGTGAGTCTGTAGGCGGTCTGGTGGGTTATATGTATGGTTCTGGTAGCGTAAGTGACAGCTATGCCGATGTGGCTGTGGCTGTGGTTGCGACCGTGACCGTGACCGCGACAGCGAAGATGTCTACGTATCCAGATAGTACTCCTTATAGTTATACATCTGCAGATGTAGATGCTTATGTATATGATATCGGAGGGCTGGTGGGTGGCGCTGGTGGTGATGATAGCGATAGTTTTCGTGTGAGTAACAGCTATGCCATGGGTAATGTGACTGTGACTATTACTATGAAGACTGTGAATACTGCGAGTGCTGTGATTTCTAATAATACTACTGATATAGGTGGTAGGGTAGGCGGCTTGCTGGGTGGCTTTAGGAGTCCTTTTGGTAGTGTAAGTAACAGCCGTGCCACAGGCGCTGTGACTGTGAAGACTAAGACTGTGAATACTGGCGATTATGTAGGTAGTGTGCATCGTGTAGGCGGCCTGGTGGGTGGTCTTAATGGTCTTAATTATTATGGTCATAGTAATAGTGGTAGTGTGAGTGTGAGTGTGAGTGATAGCTATGCCACGGGTGATGTGACTGTGAGTAATGGCAGTGAGATAGGCGGCCTGATGGGCGACTTTAGCTATAGTGGTAGCGGTAGTGGTGATATGAGTGTGAGTAATAGCTATGCTACAGGTAATGTGAATGTGGATACCGTGAGTAATAGTGGTTCTGTAGGCGGTCTGGTGGGTGATATTAGTAGTGCTGCTGGTGTGAGTATGAGTGTGAGTAATAGCTATGCTACAGGTAATGTGAAGGTGAGTGGTGGTACTGTAGGCGGCCTGGTGGGTGAGGTCAGCCACTTTAATAATAGTGGTGGTCGTAGTAGTGTGAGTAATAGCTATGCTACAGGTAATGTGGCTGTGGATACTGTGAGCTATGGTGCTGTAGGCGGCCTGGTGGGTAACTTTAGGCACTTTAATAATAGTGGTGGTCGTAGTAGTGTGAGTAATAGCTATGCTACAGGTAATGTGGCTGTGGATACTGTGAGTAATAGTAGTTCTGTAGGCGGCCTGGTGGGTGGTCTTAGTAGTAGTAGTGTGAGTAATAGCTATGCTGCAGGTAATGTGACTGCGACGACTGTGAGTAGTGATGGTTCTGTAGGTGGCCTGGTGGGTGATATGGGTGGTAGTGGTGCTAGTGTGAGTGGAATAAATTATTTTGTGGATAGCTCTGGCACTAATGGCATTGGTAGTAGTGGGACGTGTTCGGTCTCCAATTGTAAGAGTAAAACAGTCCCCGGAATAATAGTCCTCACCTCCACTTCGGGCTGGACGACCGGAAGCACTGGAAACTGGCACTTTGGTACAGGGACTCAGTTTCCCGCCGTGTTATATAGCGGTACTAGCTGTGAAACCATCTCTGGTACGAATAACATCAGCATGAATGAGGGCGATGCAAAAATACCCGATTGTGGGGACATCATAAAGGGGCAGAGATAGCGGAGAGGGAAATAGGCTGGGGTCGTCGTAGAAATAAGCCAGAGCTTTGGATAAAGACAGGCTTTGGCAGATAAAACAAGTTTTGTGGATAAAAACAAGCTTCACTTGTTTTTGTGATAAAAGCAGCGATTCTGGTGAGGACCGGGCTTTGGATAAAAACGGGCTTTGTGGGTAAAAATAAGCCAGAGCTTTGGATAAAGGCAGGCTTTGGCAGATAAAACAAGTTTTGTGGATAAAAACAAGCTTCGCTTGTTTTTGTGATGGTAAGCGTCGATTCTGGTGAGGATCTGGCTTTGGATAAAAACGGGCTTTGTGTAGATAAAACAGGCTTTGGTGGATAAAAACAAGCTTCGCTTGTTTTTGTGATGGAAGCGGCGATTCTGGTAGGGTGCGTGTTTTAGATAAAAACGGGCTTTGTGGATAAAAACAAGCTTCGCTTGTTTTTGTGATGGAAGCGTCGATTCTGGTGAGGATCTGGCTTTGGATAAAAACGGGCTTTGTGGGTAGAAAGAAGTTGGAGTGGATAAAAATAAGCTTCGCTTATTTTTGTGATTGAAGCGGCGATTCTGGTAGGGTGCGGGTTTTGGGTAAAAACGGGCTTTGTATAGATAAAACAGGCTTTGTGGATAAGACAAGCTTTGGCAGATAAAATAAGCTTCGCTTATTTTTACGATTGGAGCGGCGATTCTGGTGAGGACCGGGGTTTGGTAGGTAAAAACGGGCTTTGTGTAGATAAAACAGGCCAGAGTGGATAAAAACAAGCTTCGCTTGTTTTTGCGATTGAAGCGTCGATTCTGGTGAGGACCGGGATTTGGTAGGTAAAAACGGGCTTTGTGTAGATAAAACAGGCTTCGTGGATAAGACAAGCTTTGGTGGATAAAAACAAGCTTCGCTTGTTTTTGCGATTGGAGCGTCGATTCTGGTGAGGACTGGGTTTTAGATAAAAACGGGCTTTGTGGGTAAAAATAAGCTTTGGTGGATAAAACAAGCTTCGCTTGTTTTTGCGATTGGAGCGGCGATTCTGGGTGGGTGTGGGTTTTAGATAAAAACGGGCTTTGTGGGTAAAAATAAGTCAGAGTTGTGGATAAAGATAGGCTTTGGTGGATAAAAACAAGCTTCGCTTGTTTTTGCGATTGGAGCGGCGATTCTGGGTGGGTGTGGGTTTTAGATAAAAACGGGCTTTGTGGGTAAAAATAAGTCAGAGTTGTGGATAAAGATAGGCTTTGGTGGATAAAAACAAGCTTCGCTTGTTTTTGCGATTGGAGCGGCGATTCTGGGTGGGTGTGGGTTTTAGATAAAAACGGGCTTTGTGGGTAAAAATAAGCCAGAGCTTTGGATAAAAACAAGCTTCGCTTGTTTTTGTGATTGGAGCGGCGATTCTGGTAAGGACCGGGGTTTTAGATAAAAACGGGCTTTGTGTAGATAAAAACGGGCTTTGTGTAGATAAAACAGGCTTCGTGGATAAGACAAGCTTCGCTTGTTTTTGCGATGGAAGCGGCGATTCTGGTAAGGACCGGGCTTTGGATAAAAACGGGCTTTGTGGGTAAAAATAAGCCAGAGCTTTGGATAAAGGCAGGCTTTGGCAGATAAAACAAGTTTTGTGGATAAAAACAAGCTTCGCTTGTTTTTGCGATGGAAGCGTCGATTCTGGTGAGGATCTGGCTTTGGATAAAAACGGGCTTTGTGTAGATAAAACAGGCTTTGTGGATAAAACAAGCTTCGCTTATTTTTACGATTGGAGCGGCGATTCTGGTGAGGACCGGGGTTTTAGATAAAAACGGGCTTTGTGGGTAAAAATAAGCCAGAGCTTTGGATAAAGGCAGGCTTTGGCAGATAAAACAAGTTTTGTGGATAAAAACAAGCTTCGCTTGTTTTTGCGATGGAAGCGGCGATTCTGGAAGGACCGGGGTTTTAGATAAAAACGGGCTTTGGCAGATAAAACAGGCTTTGTGGGTAAAACAAGCTTCGCTTGTTTTTGCGATGGAAGCGTCGATTCTGGTGAGGACCGGGATTTGGTAGGTAAAAACGGACTTTGTACAGATAAAACAAGTTTTGTGGGTAAAACAAGCTTTGTGGGTAGAAACAAGCTTCGCTTGTTTTTGCGATTGGAGCGGCGATTCTGGTGAGGACTGGGTTTTAGATAAAAACGGGCTTTGGCAGATAAAACAGGCTTTGTGGGTAAAACAAGCTTTGGTGGATAAAAACAAGCTTTGCTTATTTTTGCGATAGAAACAGCGATTCTGGTAAGGACCGGGCTTTGGATAAAAACGGGCTTTGTGTAGATAAAACAGGCTTTGTGGGTAAAACAAGCTTTTATCACAAAAACAAGCTTCGCTTGTTTTTGTGATAAAAGCGTCGATTCTGGTGAGGACCGGGGTTTTAGATAAAACAAGCTTTGGTGGATAAAAATAAGCTTTGCTTGTTTTTGCGATTGAAGCGGCGATTCTGGGAGGACCGGGATTTGGTAGGTAAAAACGGGCTTTGTGTAGATAAAACAAGTTTTGTGGATAAAACAAGCTTTGCTTATTTTTGCGATTGAAGCGGCGATTCTGGTAAGGACCGGGGTTTTAGATAAAAACGGGCTTTGTGGGTAAAAATAAGCCAGAGCTTTGGATAAAGGCAGGCTTTGGCAGATAAAACAAGTTTTGTGGATAAAAACAAGCTTCGCTTGTTTTTGTGATTGGAGCGTCGATTCTGGTGAGGATCTGGCTTTGGATAAAAACGGGCTTTGTGTAGATAAAACAGGCTTTGTGGGTAAAACAAGCTTTGGTGGATAAAAACAAGCTTCGCTTGTTTTTGCGATAGAAGCGGCGATTCTGGTAGGGTGTGGGTTTTAGATAAAAACGGGCTTTGTGGGTAAAAATAAGTTTTGTGGGTAGAAAGAAGCTTCGCTTGTTTTTGCGATGGAAGCGGCGATTCTGGTAGGGTGCGGGTTTTAGATAAAAACGGGCTTTGTGGGTAAAAATAAGCTTTGGTGGATAAAACAAGCTTTGCTTATTTTTGCGATTGAAGCGGCGATTCTGGTAGGGTGCGGGCTTTGGATAAAAACGGGCTTCAGTAGATAAAAATAAGCCAGAGTCGTGGATAAAAACGAGCTTTGTGTAGATAAAACAAGCTTCGCTTATTTTTGCGATAGAAACGACGATTCAGGAATGGTACGGAAAAAGGCCCTTTGTGTAGGGGTGTTTTTTGTGAGGCTTACAATCTACGGGCTTTGGATAAAAACGGGCTTCAGTGGATAAAAATAAGCCAGAGTCGTGGATAAAAACGAGCTTTGTGTAGATAAAACAAGCTTCGCTTATTTTTGCGATGGAAGCGGCGATTCTGGAAGGGTGCGGGGAAAGGCCCTTTGTGTAGAGACGTTTTTTGTGAGGCTTATACTCACGGGCTTTGGCAGATAAAACAAACCAAAGTTGTGGGTAGAAACAGGTTTTGGTGGATAAAAACAAGCTTCGCTTGTTTTTGCGATGGAAGCAGCGATTCTGGAAGGGTGCGGAAAAAGGCACTTTGTGTAGGGGCGTTTTTTGTGAGGACCGGGCTTTGGATAAAAACGGGCTTCAGTGGATAAAAATAAGCCAGAGTCGTGGATAAAAACGAGCTTTGTGTAGATAAAACAAGCTTCGCTTATTTTTGCGATAGAAACGACGATTCAGGAATGGTACGGAAAAAGGCCCTTTGTGTAGGGGTGTTTTTTGTGAGGCTTACAATCTACGGGCTTTGGATAAAAACGGGCTTCAGTGGATAAAAATAAGCCAGAGTCGTGGATAAAAACGAGCTTTGTGTAGATAAAACAAGCTTCGCTTATTTTTGCGATGGAAGCGGCGATTCTGGAAGGGTGCGGGTTTTGGGTAAAAACGGGCTTTGTAGGTAAAACAAGTTAGAGTGGATAAGACAAGATTTGGCAGATAAAACAAGCTTCGCTTATTTTTACGATTGGAGCGTCGATTCTGGTGAGGACCGGGATTTGGTAGGTAGAAACGGACTTTGTGCAGATAAAACAAGTTTTGTGGATAAAACCAGCTTCGCTTGTTTTTGCGATTAAAGCGGCGATTCTGGTAGGGTGCGGGTTTTAGATAAAAACGGGCTTTGTGGGTAAAAATAAGTTTTGGTGGATAAAACAAGCTTCACTTGTTTTTGTGATAAAAGCGTCGATTCTGGTGAGGACCGGGGTTTTAGATAAAACAAGCTTTGGTGGATAAAACAAGCTTTGCTTATTTTTGCGATTGAAGCGGCGATTCTGGTGAGGACTGGGTTTTAGATAAAAACGGGCTTTGTGTAGATAAAACAGGCTTCGTGGGTAGAAACAAGCTTTGGTGGATAAAAACAAGCTTCGCTTATTTTTGCGATAGAAACAGCGATTCTGGAAGGACCGGGGTTTTAGATAAAAACGGGCTTTGGCAGATAAAACAGGCTTCGTGGGTAAAACAAGCTTTGGTGGATAAAAACAAGCTTCGCTTGTTTTTGTGATGGAAGCGGCGATTCTGGTAGGGTACGGGTTTTAGATAAAAACGGGCTTTGTGGGTAAAACAAGTTAGAGTGGATAAGACAAGATTTAGCAGATAAAATAAGCTTCGCTTATTTTTGTGATAGAAGCGGCGATTCAGGAAGGGTGCGGGTTTTGGGTAAAAACGGGCTTTGTATAGATAAAACAAGTTTTGTGGATAAAACAAGCTTCGCTTATTTTTGTGATAAAAGCGGTGATTCTGGTGAGGACCGGGATTTGGTAGGTAGAAACGGACTTTGTGCAGATAAAACAAGTTTTGGTGGATAAAACAAGCTTCGCTTGTTTTTGCGATTGAAGCGGCGATTCTGGGAGGACCGGGATTTGTTTTGCTACAATTGGTGGGTAAAAATAAGCTTCGCTTGCTTCCCATATGGAACCTTGTCTTTTTAGCGCCCTTATAATCGAGAGCTTTGCTCCAGCAAAGCTTACCACGAACACCTCCCAACACGAGCAAGTGACCTTCCCCCAATATTTAGTACAGTCCTTTTTAGCTTTTTTTTCATTAAGCAGCATAATATTCTTCCTCAAATTTGATAGGACTCTTATATCCTAAAAATGAATGTTTTCTACGCCTATTATAAAATACCTCAATATACTCAAAAATATTTCTCCTAACTTCAAATATATTTAGATATGTATTTTTATGTACCTCCTCTATTTTCAAACTCCCAAAAAAAGATTCCGCAACAGCATTATCATAGCAGTTACCTTTGCGGCTCATACTGGATACAAATCCATATTTATCAAGCTTGCTCCTAAATTGATAACTCGCGTATTGACTTCCTCTGTCAGAATGAAAAATCAAACCCTTCTTAGGCTTATTTTGAGCAACGGCTCTGTCTAAAGCTTCTATGACCATTTCTGTTCTCATGTGATCTGTAAGAGACCAAGCAACTATTTTTCTGCTACATAAATCAAGTATCACGCATAGATATAACCAACCTACGGCTGATTTAATGTAAGTAATATCAGAAACCCAGACCTTATTAGGTTCAAGGATATTAAATTCCTGTCCTAGTAGGTTCTTAGAAATAGGGTAAGCATGAGCTGAATTTGTAGTCAGAACCTTGAATTTAGGCTTAATTTGGGCAGAAAGTCCTATATTTCTCATAACTTTAGCTACTCTATTTTCTGAAACCTTACATCGCATATCATGCAATTCTGACGTAATCCTTGGAGAGCCATAAATACCCTTAAACTTATGAAAAATATCTCTAATCATATTTTCAAGTTTTTGTGTCTCGAAAGCCCTTTTACTTGTTTTATGTTTTACCCAAACATTAAAACCGCTCCTTGAAATCGTTAATAAAGAGCACATTTTCTGCACAGGAAATGAGGAGCGATGTTTCTTAATAAATTGAAACTTCATTTCTGTGGTTTTATGAAAATGGCTACCGACTTTTTTAAGATATCCCTTTCTTGACGAAGTTCGGAATTCTCTTTGCGAAGCCTAGATAATTCCGCCTCTATAGAACGATTAGGATCAGAGTTATTAAACTCATATTTCCTACGCCATTTATAGAGTGTAGTTTCAGATACCTCAAAAGCTTCACTGACCTCTTTTGCTAAAAGCTTATTTTTGATCCAGTAGTCTACCGTATCCTTCTTAAATTGTTCATCATAGCGTTTAGCTGACGCCTTGATAGTGTTTGTTTCCATGTTTTCTTCCTCCATAATGTAAAGTGGACTGTCCACTCTTTTGGGGGAAGGTCACAACCTCGCTTATTTCCCATGCGGAGCCTTGCTTTTTTCGTGCTCTTAAAATCACGGGCTTTTCTCCAGCAAAGCTTACCACGAATACCTCCCAACATTTCGCGCCTTTAAAACCGAGGGCTTTGCTTCAGCAAAGCCTACCATGAACGCCTCCAAACATGAGCAAGCCTCCCCAACCTCGCTTATTTCCCACGCGGAGCCTTGCTTTTTTCGTGCTCTTAAAATCACGGGCTTTGCTTCAGCAAAGCTTACCACGAATACCTCCCAACATTTCGCACCAGCCTCGCCTTTTTCACGCCCTTAAAACCGAGGGCTTTGCTTCAGCAAAGCCTACCATGAACGCCTCCAAACATGAGCAAGCCTCCCCAACCTCGCTTATTTCCCACGCGGAGCCTTGCTTTTTTCGTGCTCTTAAAATCACGGGCTTTGCTCCAGCAAAGCTTACCACGAATACCTCCCAACATTTCGCACCCTTAAAACCGAGGGCTTTGCTTCAGCAAAGCCTACCATGAACGCCTCCAAACATGAGCAAGCCTCCCCAACCTCGCTTATTTCCCACGCGGAGCCTTGCTTTTTTCGTGCTCTTAAAATCACGGGCTTTGCTCCAGCAAAGCTTACCACGAATACCTCCCAACATTTCGCGCCCTTAAAACCGAGGGCTTTGCTTCAGCAAAGCCTACCATGAACGCCTCCAAACATGAGCAAGCCTCCCCAACCTCGCTTATTTCCCACGCGGAGCCTTGCTTTTTTCGTGCTCTTAAAATCACGGGCTTTGCTCCAGCAAAGCTTACCACGAATACCTCCCAACATTTCGCGCCCTTAAAACCGAGGGCTTTGCTTCAGCAAAGCCTACCATGAACGCCTCCAAACATGAGCAAGCCTCCTCAACCTCGCTTATTTCCCATGCGGAGCCTTGCTTTTTTCGTGCTCTTAAAATCACGGGCTTTGCTCCAGCAAAGCTTATCACGAATACCTCCCAACATTTCGCGCCCTTAAAACCGAGAGCTTTGCTTCAGCAAAGCCTACCATGAACGTCTCCAAACATGAGCAAGCCTCCCCAACCTCGCTTATTTCCCACGCGGAGCCTTGCTTTTTTCGTGCTCTTAAAATCACGGGCTTTTCTCCAGCAAAGCTTACCACGAATACCTCTCAACATTTCACGCCCTTAAAACCGAGGGCTTTGCTTCAGCAAAGCCTACCATGAACGCCTCCAAACATGAGCAAGCCTCCCCAACCTCGCTTATTTCCCATGCGGAGCCTTGCTTTTTTCGTGCTCTTAAAATCACGGGCTTTTCTCCAGCAAAGCTTACCACGAATACCTCTCAACATTTCGCGCCCTTAAAACCGAGGGCTTTGCTTCAGCAAAGCCTACCATGAACGCCTCCAAACATGAGCAAGCCTCCCCAACCTCGCTTATTTCCCATGCGGAGCCTTGCTTTTTTCGTGCTCTTAAAATCACGGGCTTTGCTCCAGCAAAGCTTACCACGAATACCTCCCAACATTTCGCGCCCTTAAAACCGAGGGCTTTGCTTCAGCAAAGCCTACCATGAACGCCTCCCAACATGAGCAAGCCTCCCCAGCATCGCTCATTTTCCAGGTGGAAGCCTTGCCTTTTTCGCGCCCTTAAAATCGCTAGCTTTGCTTCAGCAAAGCTTCCCACGAACGCCTCCTCCCAAGATAACCTCCCCAGCATCGCTCATTTTCCAGGTGGAAGCCTTACCTTTTTCGCGCCCTTATAATCGAGAGCTTTGCTTCAGCAAAGCTCTCTTTAGAGAACAACCCTTCCAACGCAAAGCCTACCACAGGTAACTCTCCACAGAACGCCATCTCCCCAAAATTAGTTTGACATACACCCTGCCTAATTTGAGGTAGATGTAATCCTCTGCCGCGTAATCGAGTGCGTAATCGAGATAGAAGCTGAAGCGTAAAAAAAGAGGTCAATAATATGAGAACTGTCGGGGGCAGTGTGACTAAACGTATGCTATCCCCTGTCTCGTGGGGCTGTAAACAGAACGTAACTCTCTCCTTCTTCACGATTCCAATACTCTCCATTTTACTTTATTCTGCTTGTAGTTCTGCTGGCCCAGGGGGAGCAAATACAAAAGCGGTCCAATCGAGTCCCGTCACTATCAATGATTACGATGAATTAAATGACATCAAGAATAACGGCCTGAATAAACACTACCGCTTGGGCAATGACATCGACGCCAGTGAAAGCTGGGGTGAAAATGACACTAGCGCGACCTGCGTAGCCTACAACGGCAGCAATGGAAGTGCAGCTACCTGCACCGGCTTTACGCCCATAGGGAATAGTACGACTCAGTTCACCGGTAGCTTCGATGGAGACAGCCATAAAATCACTAATCTCTACATCAAGCGTTCAACTACTGACAACGTAGGCTTGTTTGGTTCTATCGCCAGTAGTGTTGAGATTAAGAATATAGGTGTGACAGATGCCTATATAGTGGGTAATGGTCATGTCGGCGGGCTCATCGGCTATTCTGAAGGTTCTGTAAGCAACTCCTATGCCATGAGAGCTGTGACGGGGGGTGTGTGGGGAGACTTTGTTGGCGGGCTCATCGGGTATTCTGATGGTTTTGTAAACAACTCCTATGCCATGGGAGCTGTGATGGGGGCAGGGAGTTATGTCGGCGGGCTCATCGGGGGGTCTTTTGGTTCTGTAAGCAACTCCTATGCGACGGGAGATGTGACGGGGTCGAATATGAGGGGGTCGAATAGTGTCGGCGGGCTCATCGGGACTGCTCAATCTTTTGGTTCTGTAGGCAACTCCTATGCGACGGGAGATGTGATGGGGACGGGTAATCAAGTCGGCGGACTCATCGGCTATTCTTTTGCTTCTACTGTAAGCAACTCCTATGCCACGGGAGCTGTGATGGGGGTGGGGAATAAAGTCGGCGGGCTCATCGGGGAATCTTCTACTAGTAGTTCTGTAACCGGAAAGAACTACTTTGCGGATACCTTTGGTGGTACCAATGGCCTTGGCAGTGGAGTGTGTTCGTCTTCTTCCGCTTGTGAGCATAAAACAGTCACCCGAATCAAGGCCCTCAGTTCCACATCCACTCCGCCGTCGGCTCCGTCGAGCTGGACGGTCAGCACTAGCGGAAGCATGGGAACCGTGGGAAACTGGAACTTTGGTACAACGCGTCAGTTGCCCGCGGTGCTATATAGCGGAGCTGGCTGTGAGACCATCGCTACCAATGACATCAACAGTAATGATGGCGATGCAAAAATACCCGATTGTGGGGATATCATAAAGGGGCAGAGATAACGGAGAGAGGAAAATAGGCTGGCCCCCATCGTGAGCTTTGGTGGATAAAACAAGCTTCGCTTATTTTTGCGATGGAAGCGGTGATTTTGGGTGGGTGTGGGTTTCAGATAAAACAAGCTTTGTGGGTAGAAACAAGCTTCGCTTATTTTTGCGATTCTGGTAGGGTGCGGGTTTTGGTTAGGAGAAGCCAGAGTCGTAGATAAAACAGGCTTTGTGGATAAAACAAGTTAGAGTGGATAAAACAAGCTTCGCTTGTTTTGCGATAGAAGCGGCGATTCTGGTAGGGTGCGGGAAAGGCCCTTTGTGTAGGGGTGCTTTTTGTGAGGCTTATACTCACAGGCTTTGGCAGATAAAACAAGCTTCGCTTATTTTTGTGATAGAAGCGGCGATTTTGGTGAGGACCGGGCTTTGTTTTGCTACAATTGATGGGTAAAAATAAGCTTCGCTTGCTTCCCATATGGAACCTTGTCTTTTTCGCGCCCTTATAATCGAGAGCTTTGCTCCAGCAAAGCTTACCACGACGCATTCCTACCAAGATCACCTCCCAGCTTCGCTTGTTTCCGATGTGGAGCCTTGCCTTTTTCGCGCCCTTATAATCGAGAGCTTTGCTTCAGCAAAGCCTACCACAGGTAAGCCCTCTTTACATATGAAAGCCTTCCAATCGCAAAGCTACCAAGCAAGTCTCCTACGCTTTGCTCATTTCCCACGTGGAAGCCTCACTTTTTTCGCGCCCTTAAAATCGCTAGCTTTGCTTCAGCAAAGCTTCCCACGAACGCCTCCTAGCAAGATAACCTCCCCAGCATCGCTCATTTCCCACGTGGAAGCCTTACCTTTTTCGTGCCCTCAGAATCGGGAGCTTTGCTCCAGCAAAGCCTCCCTTACATAGGCAAACTTTCCACTCGCAAAGCTTACCACGAACGCCTCCCCAGCTTCACTTGTTTCCCACGAGGAGCCTTGCCTTTTTCGCGCCCTCAGAATCGGGAGCTTTGCTTCAGCAAAGCCTCCCTTACATAGGCAAACTTTCCACTCGCAAAGCTTACCACGAACGTCTCCCAACATTTCGCACCAGCCTTGCCTTTTTTGCGCCCTCAGAATCGGGAGCTTTGCTTCAGCAAAGCCTCCCTTACATAGGCAAACTTTCCACTCGCAAAGCTTACCACGAACGTCTCCCAACATTTCGCACCAGCCTTGCCTTTTTTGCGCCCTCAAAATCGAGGGCTTTGCTCCAGCAAAGCCTACTACGATGCATTCCTAAAGCAAAGTTTCCTTCCGAAAAATGGCCTCTTTCATCGCCAAGAGAACCTCCCAGCTTTGCTCGTTTTTACGATGGATTACAATTTATGATGGAATTTTGTTAAAAATTTCATCTTTTTGCAGGGTTTGTCGGATAGAGCCAAGCTATACATCCAAGACTAGCTACACTCACAAACATGCAAAAATGGTACAATATAGCGTATGCTAAGCTTTTTTCGAGGGGATAGCCAAGGAGTAATAGACCAGAAGAAATAGAAGCATGTATAGCCCCAATACCAGAAGGACTAGAGGGGATAAGTAGTCCTATTGTACCTGATAGTACAAGGAAAAAGACCTCTTGTATTTTCAAATTCAAATTCAGGGCAAGGCCAATACTCCAATAGGTTGAACTATGGAGAAAAAACCAAATAAAAAAACTTAGCAAAATAGGCCAAGCGAGGTTTCGCCAAGAAAGAAATTGACTTAGGGCTTTAAGTTCAAAAGCGATTTTGTTCTCAAACAGATTTTTTTTATATATGGTTGAAAGAATCTTTTTGAGAATATAAATTACAACATTTATATTCTTTTTTAAAAGATAAAATAGTGTAGGAATAACAAAAAGAGAAGCAATCAAAAGTAGAAGTAGACCTTGGATTACATTATTGTCGAATATTTTTTTCATATTCAATTGCATAAATAGTATGGAGATAGTACCAATAGCAATAGCCATAAATAGATCTAAAATTCTTTCTAGAAAAATTCGACTTAATATGTTTGTATATCCAATAGAAGTATGTTGCTGGCTCAAATAGCTTTTGATTAGTTCTCCGCCACGTAGCGGTAAAATTAAGTTTGCACTATTTCCTAGTATAGAGATAGCTGTGGCTTGAGGACATTTCATCTTTTTTTCCATAAAAAAATAATACCGTATTCCAATAAAAATTTGCGCTAAGATAGAGCAAATTACGAAAGGAACGAAGTAACTATAATTTACGTTGAGCAGTGTTTTTTTGAGTGTAGAGATGTCTGTGTAATAGAAGAGTAGAAGTAAACAGACACCGCTAAAAAGAAAACCGGTAAGTAGTTTGATAAATATCTTCACAAAATATAGCCTTAAATCTCATCTGTTACTTGTAAAATAAGCTTTGCTTCAGAACGATCAACTCCCAAGAGTACAGAAAGACTATAGGCTTGCATGGAATGGGTTGAGTATTCCTTTTTTATGTTTTTGGCTATGGCATGTAAACTTCCACCAGTACCTATGCCTTTTCTAATTTTGTCTTTTGCTTTTGTTAAGCTAAGTTTAGCCTTACCGAAAAACCTACTGTAGGAGGAAATCAGAAATCTTGTTTTAAGGCCGTTTTGTCGTGATAGTCTTTTTAAACGACGATTTATTTTTTTCATTAGATGGGATGTAGCCTTTGTTCCTAGTTTAGCATGCAAAAAAATTTTCACTTTGTCTTTATAAGAGTTGTCATCCCAATCTCTTTTATCTGAATTTTGCTTAGCACCTTTGTGTGTGGAACTTTTTCGAAGGCTCTTTTGTAATCTGGGTCTGGATGTCAGTTTAGGTGTAGGCTTGGGTTTAGATTTTATTTTTGGAATAGATTTTGGTAAAGTCTTTTGTATAGCTACAGTAGTAGGTGGAGGGGGTATGGGGATAGAAGTGCTAGGTGTTTCCGCTTTTGGCTTTTTTACACTATCTGGCTTTACTGTGGTACTGTGATCCCCTGTTGAAGGGATCAGAGGATATATCTTTCCTGCTAGCTTTGTGTTTTTGAGAAAGTGCTTAGCAAGAAATAATATTTTTGTGTTTGTCAGGGCTTTATCTTCCAATATCTTTTTAAAGTACGGAATTGCTCTTTCTCTGAGTTTTTTATTTTCTGAGTCTGATATAGCTAATAAACATTTGTAGCGTTCTTGATCGACTAGGCTATCACAATAGGAGATAATATATTTATTGATGGAGCTCTCCCTCATCTGTGCCAAGGAGTAAATGCCGTCATAGATGAATTCAGGCTCTTTATGTCTTTCTATAGCATTCTGTATAAGTGGAAAGCCTGGCGTGAATCTTTTTTCTCCGAGATAACTGATAATCTCTACTGTCAGTAGAGCAGGCTCTTTTGAGCATACATCGTGTAGAATTTTTGGTGTACTGGCGGCATCCTCTTCAATCAGCTGTTTACTGGCTTCTTTACGAATATTTTGATGTACTGTGGTATCCTGGAAGATATTGAGTGGATTAGGAAAGTTTCTTACCCTAGATTGTAGTCCATTTTTGGTAGTCTTTGCGTTTTCTGTACTAGCACAACGTGTGAAAAAGCAACAAAAAAGGATAGCCATCACCAAAAAAGGGATTTCTGGTTTTTTCATCTATATTTTATTCTCCGGTTTCTTTTGCCCCTTTTTTATCTTCGACAATTTTTGCTCGGTGAGATATGTCCTTTTCTTTATTTTGGAATGAAAAATCGCTTTTCTGCTGCCAATTTTTTTCATAAAAGTTGGGCTGGGCACTTGTTTGTTTTTTGATTTGTTTTTTTAGCATATAAATTGTTTTGAAAAGCCAGAATAAACGGGGTATGAGCCAGGCTAAAAAAAAGAAAAATATTATGGACAAAAGATAGCTTAGCATGATTTTTTTTGAACGGGAGTCATTCTACAATTATTCAAAATATATACCATTCTGTGAGGAGAGATCAATCTTTGACAAAATACCCACTGAAAAAACAACTACTTTTGATAAAGATCAAAAGGTATGGGCAAAACAGCAAGCAATCTCTTTTGTGATTGGAAAAAAAGGGATCGTTGATTTTGTTTGTTGGTTTTGATCGCTCAGAACCCCATTCTTTGATAGAAGTTGTGGAGATATATAACAGTATTCAACTCTGTGTTCAATTAGCTTGTAGTCAAGAAATTAATGGAAGCTAGCATAGAGTGGTAGGTAGCATAGAAAGGAAGAGAGGTCCATGCACTGCAATATAATTTTGAAGATTGGGAGGCATGGCTTTTTGGAACAAATAGTGAATAGTGAAGTCAGCAAATTTTATACTATGATAACTCTTCAAAAACTTATTTTGATAAGCAAGTGAACAGAGACATTTAATGTGAAGGAGGTGATAATTTTTGAAAAGAGAAAATATAAGTATACAAATAAGGTGTCTTCTTCGACTAAACTAACTTTAGTCCGCACCTTGATTTGTGACTATAATATAGGAGAACAAATATGACTCAATACATTCTCACTTATTTAGGGGGAAATAAGCCCTCCACACCGGAAGAGGGCAAAGAGCATTTTGCTAAATACCAACAATGGTTATCTTCGTTAGGAAGTGCGGTGGTTAGTCCAGCTAATCCATTGAAGGGAACTCATACTGTTAAATCAGATGGTACTGTTCTCTCAGAGAGTACAACTTTAATGTCTGGTTTTACCATTGTAGAAGTCGAAGCGATGGAAAAGGCCTTGGAAATAGCTAAATCTTGTCCCTTTTTAGAAATTGGTGGTTCTCTTGAGGTCTCAGAGTTACTAAAAATGTCGATGTAGTCGCTAGGGTGCCCTAAGCGTTAGGGCAGAGTAAATATCGACAAAGTCTATAATGTATTTTCATACGCAACGCGATAAAGCTTAGCTATTATCTATACCATGAGGTGACTGTAGCAAGACACAAAAAAATAGGAAGTTGCCCTTCTATGATGTTTTTGGTTGGTGATTTATAGTACTTTATTTGTAATTATTTACATTTTACAACAGTCTCGTGAGAATAGTGGTGTGTACTTCAGTTGTAATAATGGTGAATAGACTGGGAATGGCTCTTGATGATTTGATCGGACCGGTTGGGATCGAATTATGAATACGATCAATTCAAGCGATTGGTAAAATGGCTAGATCAGTAAGAAAGATAATGCCTCCTAAAGATAATGCCTCCTATAGATAAGTCATCTGATAAACGGGTTGCGTCAGTATTTTCAAGCACACGTAAAATCAAAACCCCTCAAATTACATTACCAAGAGGGATGCATTTCAATAAACGGATTAAAATGGATGGGTTGAAGTTCCTACCCCAACTACCCCCTTCAAGTATACCCGTAGCTTTCTTTGATCCTCAATATCGTGGTGTATTGGATAAGCTAGGTTATGGTAACGAGGGAGTAAACAGAGGCAAAGCACGAGCAGGCTTGCCACAAATGACAGAAGAGGTGATCACTAAGTTTATACAAGGGATCAATGAGGCTTTAATACCCAGTGGGCACCTGTTTTTATGGATGGATAAATTCCACTTGTGTACAGGTTTTTCAGAATGGTTAACGGGTACGTCTTTGGATGTTGTAGATATGCTTACTTGGGATAAGGGCAAGATAGGGATGGGCTATAGGACTAGACGTAAAAGTGAGTATCTAGTTGTTTTGCAGAAGTTACCACGAAGAGCTAAGGGCATTTGGAAGGTTCACAATATACCTGATGTATGGCAAGAAGATGTTAAGCGCGATAGTTTTACCCATAAAAAGCCAATTGATTTGCAAGGTGAGCTAATAGCTTGCGTGTCTAATGAGGATGACGTGGTAATAGACCCAGCCGCAGGCAGTTTTTCTGTATTGAACTCTTGTGAAAAACACGGCCGTAACTTTTTGGGTTGTGATATAAACGGTTAAAAATGGCAAGAATAAGGGATGCTTCAAAACTCAAAAATGTGTTTGGTGCTTATGTGTGCTTATGTGCGTTTATTTGATAATACAACCCTATACTTGCTCTTTAGGGACTGTTGCGAAATACAAAAAATAGAAAGTTAACCTTCTAAAATGCCTTAAATCAGTGTTTCATGGCACTCTATTTGCAATTCTTTACATTTTGTAACAAGCCCCTACAAGCTATTTACATAAAATAATTTGCAGTTCCACATTTTTTCTTACTTTTCTTCTACTTGCAAGCCTCCCATTTAATGGAGGAAGATTATATAGAGCCTCTCTTTTGCGCGGTCGTAAAACCGGGTGATTTGCCCTATCAAAGTCTTCCAAGAAAGCCTTTCACTGTGGGACCTTAGCCAAATGGCAAGCCTCGCCGTTTGTATCAAAGTCTTCCAAGAAAGCTTTCCACTGTGGGACCGTCGTAACAGCCCCTAAAGTATAAAGTTCCCTTCCGCAAAATGGCCTATCCAAAAAACGCCTTCATAGTAAGAGAGTCTTTCACGTGGATCCCTGTTTTCTCGCGGCCCTAAAATCACGGGCTTTGTCTCAGCGAAACTCTCCAAGCAAGCCTTCCATTTGTGAGACGGCTGTCGCAACAATCTCTTCCGATATACTTGCCAGAGCAGAACTCATCTCTTGAGCATAATTCACCTCCTAATTTTAAGACAGCAAACAGTCTAGTTTTAAGGGGTTAAAGCAGATGAGAAGGGTGAGCTTGGGGAGCACAGCGCATAATCGTGCGGGTGAAAATGTACCTAAGTGGAGAAGTAATCTTTCTCTTTACTCCGGATTGATTTTGTTTTCTTTTGCTTTTGTGGGAAGAGAGAAAGAGCTATTTGTGTCAGTCATTTCGATTCAAGTATATTTTGTATAGTGGTGGATTAAGGCAGTTGTTTCAGAAGAACTGGGTATTTAGTCAAAAGATGGGTGATAATGAGGAAAACAAAAAGAAGGAGCTAGGTATACTTGGGGCCTCTTTCATTAAAGATGGACAGAGAGTGGGATTGGGGACTGGCTCCACAGTGGCATTTGCCATAGAAGAACTTGGTCGTAGGGTAAAAGAGGAAGGCTTGTCTATACAATGTACGGCTACATCCTTTGATACGGCCCTTCTTGGAAAACAGTTTGGTATATCTTGTGTACCTTTGTGGGACTTGAATGAGCTAGATATTAGCATTGATGGAGCAGATGAGATTGATCCCTCTTATCATCTTCTAAAGGGAGGAGGCGGGTCCCATACGCGAGAAAAGCTGGTCCATTCCATGTCTAGGCGTTTGATCGTGATTGGCGATAGCTCCAAGAGGGTGGAATATCTCTGTCAGAAAAAACCTGTTCCTGTGGAAATTCTTCCGGTTGCCATGGCTTTTGTCCATAAATCCCTCGAAAAACTAGGGGCTTATGAAATCAAATTACGAAGGGGGCAAGGAGGGGACTATGGTAAATATGGGCCTGTCATTACGGATAATGGGAACTGGATACTGGATACTCGTTTTGATATGTCTAGGCACGATCCTCTGGCGATGGAAGAAAATATCAATGCCATTACAGGGGTTCTAGAAAATGGTATTTTTGCTCAGATATGTCCTTCACCCCAAGATTGTCTTGTCTCCTAAGCAAACTCAAAGTTTTGCCTCCTGAAAAGAGGCTGACATAGTATTCTATCAATGTCTCAGTGGAATATAGGCACCGTGTGACTATTGCAATTTGTGGAGTCTTGTATTTATGTTGAAATAAGAGGAGGGGGATTCATCTACTCATGGAACCGTTGCAAATTAGAAAGAAACAAGAAGTAGCCCCCTAAAATGATTCAAATCAGCGTTTCATGGCATTTTATTTGCTCTTTCCTCCCTCCGTCCCTCTCTCGCCTCCTCTCCCATGGATGGTTTACATTTCGCAACAGTCCTCTCATTATGACTGCGACTGAGATGAGACCATGCTATTAAGGAAAAACGGGATTATATTTTGTATTTATATGTTGAATAAGGCTAAATCGCATGGTCAATGCAATGGTCGCTCATTAAATATTTTGCTGACTTTATTAGAAATTCCTACAAATCTAAAACGAGGCTTTTCACTGATAGAAACAGCCATGGTTATTTTAATTGTGGCTATTTTAATGGGGCTTTCTCTTTCTCTGATTGGACAACTTTCACTCTTGAGTACGACCAAAGATGAAGCCAATAAACTGGCTTCATCTTTGGTTTTTGTACGAAACACAGCCATGAAATCCAATTCAATTACTTATTTTGAAATCGATCTGGATAAAGAAAAATATCGTGCCTATCGCTTGGATAGAGATAAACCGGGAGCACCAGAAAAAGATTTTTTAAACTCAGTACAGTTACCGGAGTCCCATTCTATTCTTGCGATTGCTTCGGCTACGGGAAGTCGTAGTGAGGAAGGTATCATTCGTTTGCGCTTTTTGCCATCTGGTATAGGTGAAGAGGTGGCTATCTACATGGGACCAAAGGGGGAAACACCTAAGGCAACGATTATATATAGCCGCTACGGGGGTAAGGCCAAGGTTCACGCGGGAGAAGTGGAGCATCGTTTGGAGGACCCAACATGGGAAGAGCTAGATATACTCGAATAGATTTTTTTCTTTTCAATAGACGACGTAGGGAAACGAGAATGTGGCGGACTCTTTTCCTACGTTTTCAAAAGCGTTGGGGCTTTAGTCTGTTGGAAGTCGGTTTAGCTATAGCGGTTATTTCTGGTGTGTTAGTGACATCTCTCTCTTCTGTTGTGGGGGCTTTAAATCTTCAGTTTGAAGCTGATCGTCTTGCGCTAGCTATGTCCCTTGCCCAAAGTAAGATAGCTGAGATGCGTTCCTCTGATGATCTTGCGGCAACAGAAAGCGAGGGAGAGTTTACTAGTACAGATGATCTTTATTATGGCTACAGATGGAAGACTGCTGTAAAAGAAGAAAATTTGAGCATAGAGGAGATTCTCAAAAATAGTTTTAGTGATCTACCTCTTGGCGATCAATTGCCTTCCGGAGCACAAAACAATTCTGGTACGGAAAAGGATTCGCTTTTTTCTGAATTTTCCAAAGGCTTTGCTAGTTTGGGAGATGTCCCCATTTTACGTATCACTATCGTTATTGAATATCCAAAGGGGAGGGGGGCTTATGGTGAATATAAAGTGGAGACTCTACAAAGATTGGAACGCTCTAGGCCTTCTCCCAAACTTTCTCAATAAGATAAATTATAAAAGACAAATTATAAATGGAAGTAAAAGTACTCATTATAGAAATAACGATCTGCTATGAATAGAGTGAGTTTATGGTAAAATTTTCTTGCAAGCGTTTTATGTTTTGGCATAAATTTACTGCCTTTCTTTTTCTGAGAGTATCCTTTTTTCAGAGGAAAGCGAAAAATCTCTTGGCCAGTGATACCAAAGGCGTTGTTCGTTTACGCAGTTGCTCTTCTCTTCGTGAGGGGTTTACACTTGCAGAGCTTGCCATTGTTATACTTGTTTTGAGCCTTTTGCTTGTAGTGATTTTTGGTGTTATGAATGGTATTATCACTGTTTCTACCCGTACTTCCCCAGAGCGTGAGGCCAGGCGGCGTGCATTTTTTGCTATGCAAGTCGTTAAATCTAGTATTGAACAAGCTTATTATATCGCAAACCAAAAGCGTATATGGTTTGTTGGTAGAAATGATGGTTTGGAAGGGAGCCGTAGGGATAGGCTTACCTTTGCAGCTGTTCATCCGGGAGCTGAAGACATTGCCGCTCCGGCTGTTCGTGAGGTATCTTATTATTTACGACAACAGAACGAAGAAGATGGATATACGCTAATTCGGAGGGAAGATGAGATGATTGACGATGAGCCTGGTAAAGGAGGTGCTCACTATGAGCTTTTGAGAAATGTGTCCTCTTTTAAAATTCGCTACAGAACGAATACAAAAGATTGGGTGGATAGCTGGGATAGTCGTAATAAACAAAGACTTCCTATTATGGTACAAATAGAGATTTTGTTCCTGATAAAGCAAAAGGAACAGACTCTCCAAAGCTTAGCTTTGCCGGGGATGAACATCAAATAATCATTTCAGAAAAATATTGTTTTGTGTACGAATAATAGGAGAACTTTTGTAAAATATTTATGATAATTTTATACTGATCAAATTGATATGAAAGTATTTCAAAAAAAAAAACAGATTAGTCGCAAAGGAGCGGGAATACTTTTGGCGATTAGTTTTTTAGGAATTGGTATCACCACAACCTCACTAACCTATATCTCTCAGGCTACTGGTTATTATGGTTCCACTCGTTCTGTTGTGGATGGTTATCGAGCTCGAGAACTAGCCCAAGCTGGTATAGAGGCTGGCATACTCACTTTGCATAGTCTGCCAGAAGAATATCTCTTCACTTTGGGCTTACTTTCTAATCCACCAAGATTGTTATTAAGCGAAGATTGTAATGAAGATGGGAAGTGTATAAAATACTATGTAAGCTACTCTATTCAGCCGGAGGATGGTAAGTTCAATATAAATCTTCTGATAAAGAACAATGATGAAATTAGTAAAGAATACTATGAGATTTTTTCGCGCCTCTTTGACGCTCTAGATATAGAGCTGGATACTCTTGGGGCCATTGTTGATTGGATAGATGAAAATACTTTTATCAGTACAGGAGGGGCAGAGGGACATTATTATGAAGGGTTAAGACCTCCTCACAAAATCAAAAATGCTCCTTTTTATTCTCTTTCTGGTTTGGGCTTGGTGAAGGGATTTGATCGTAATTTGATTTTTGCTCATAGAGTTCCTGTGGATTTCAAAGAGAATTTAGAAAAGCTGTCCAGTATATCAGCGATAGAGAAACAAATTCTTCAGAAAGATGATTGGATTTTAAGCAACAACATCACAGCCTATATAACACCGGGTGGACTGCTTGGAACAGAAAAAGTGAATGTGAATGCTGCCCGTTATCATGTATTACTGAGTCTATCCGGAACCATGGGGCGTCGTGAAATTTTATCTATTTTCAAACTAAAGTCAAAAAAAGGAGGCTATATTAAAGGCACAAACGATGTAAAGAGCATACCTGAATTGCAAATACCGGCCGGATTAGGAGCTCTTGCCTCTCGAACTTTAGCAGATTATCTTTTAGGAAGTGCCAATGTATCTGGTTTTTTGAAGACGACTAGTCGTTTCTATCGTTTGGCTGGTATAGGATTTATTGCTATATCTTCCGATACTGAAGAGAGGAGCTTGGCTGTTCGACGTGTTTGGGGAATTTGGGATAAACAGGCGAAGCGTTTTATATATTATTCTGAGGATTAGTATTTATGTCTATATTTCAGCAAAAATTTCTCATTTTTGATCAAGGGACTCACACGATCAAAGGCCTTTTATGCGAAACTGGTCCTATATCAGAGCATATTGTTCGTACAGAAGCTCTTCCGGTGGCCCGCATAGAAGAAGAGATGCTCAGAGATACGCAATTAGAAGAAGAGGATACGGAGTGGCCGGAAGCTCAGACAGAGACTGAAGATGGCAAAGCAACAAAAAACGATGTTTCGTTTTATAATTGGAATAAGTACGAATACAATACCATTCGCTTTCTCCAATCTTTTTTCCCAGAAGAAACTAGCTATATTCTAAGCTTGCCACTCGATAATTTGCATATTCGTGATTTTATGCTGCCTTTAATGAAGCCTAAAGAAGCCAATGAATCCATTGCTTTTGGAACGGAAGAGAGCCTTCCCTACTCCCTAGAGAAGACAGAGGTTATAGGACACACTTGGGCAGAGGATGAAGAGAACATGCACATCATTTCTTTTGGTGCATCTCGAGATTTTGTAGAAAACTTTGTTCGCCCCTTGGTAGCGGAGCAAGCCGTTGTCCTAGGTCTTTACCCCGATGCCTCTATGGTAGCTTGTTTTTTACGCGTTTTTGGATTGGAGTTTTATGAGAAAAAAAGCATAGGCCAACTAGATATTGGGGCTACTCACACTATATTTAATGTGGTATATGACGGGAAACTAGCCTTCACCCGTTCCTTGCCATATGGAGGAAATGACCTTGATGAAGTGATTGCTTCTTATCTGGGAATAGAAATACATCTCGCTGAAGAAAAACGATTACAGTGGGATATGAATTTATTAGATGTACGTCCCCGCTCTCTTGAGTTTTATAATAAAAATTCTATAAGTAAAGTAGCTTATGATGACGTTCTATCTAAGTGTAGAGATTGGCTATATGAGATTTGTATAGAAGTGGATAGATCCTTATTAGCTTTACGGTGCGTATCTCCAGATTGTTATTATGTAAGTGGGGGGGTGTCGCTAACACAAGGTTTGTCCACCCTTATAGGAGAGAAACTTCAAAAAAATGTAGAAAGATATCCTCTTGCTTTGGAAAATAACGAGCCACCTGAAATATGGGTGACTGCCATTGGAGCCAGAGAATTATACAAATTATCAAGAGAAGCCAGAGATGACTTTATTGATACCCCATTTGGTAGTACTCTCAAAGGTGGGCAAATCCATTTGGGCTTGTTCAAGATGCCTCTTTTTTTTGCAATGGCTTCTTTGTTGATATTTTCTCTTTCTTTTGCTATAGGCATTTTTCAAGATTACAATCGTAGTAAGCGTTACATAGAAGAAATAGAAGTTCTCAGTAAAAATATACCGGGCATATTAGCTTCAGATGCAGCCCCAAGTCAAATACTCATTCAAACGCAAGAAATTTGTCGTAGGCGTTTTCGTGGTTTTCAAGCCTCCCAAAAACGTGTGTTAGATCTCATTCAAGAAATAAACCAGCATATACCCCCCCCAGAAAAAATGGATGTTGTCTTTCAAAAGTTAGATTATGATGGTAAAGCAATACACCTTGAAGTCGAGCTTTCCAATGTGGGTCAATCCTCGAATCTTCAAGAAGAATTGAGCAAGAGTCGTATTTTTACCATTGTGGAAGTAAAGCAGCGAAAAATACTACCGAACCAAAGGGCTAAGGTGACCTATCGCTTGGAAAGCTTACAGAAAAAACCAAGCTCTTCTTTAGCAACCAGAGAAACCGGTTGTTTATAATATAAGTTTTCATAAAAAAGAAAAAATATATATTGAAAAATGAAATTATCTTTTATTCAAAAATTAGATACGAGAGAAAGGCTTCTGATCCTTTATACAACTGGAGGATTTTTACTTTTTCTCTTTTTTCTGGGATTTTTGTATGTGTATAATTTACGCCAAAATTTAGCAGCCGAGGCGAAAGAAAGTGGTTTGATATTGGTAAAATTGGGTCGGCTAAGAGAAAAGATTATAGGCCTTGCCCCAGAAAAGGAATTACCAGATAGAAATAAAATTTTTTCTCAAATCAATGAAATTTTGAAAAAATATGATCTGCGTCCCATTAGTATTAACGAGCAAAAAAAGAAGAAGAAGAAAAGCTTTCAATTAGCCATACGGCTACAATCTGTTTCCATGCCTAACCTTTTGAGTTTTATTTATGATGTGGAATACCAATCAAATTCACCCCTGTCCATATCTTCTCTTTTGCTTCGTACAACAGTGGGAAAAAAAGATTTTTATGATGTGAATTTAACCGTGAGCCTTGAGGGAAAGATAAAGGATCCATAGATTATGGCTTTATTTGTGGAAGAAAAAAAATGAGAACGGAGTATACAGAAGAGAAGCAAAAGTATTCTTCTATACCAGTCGAGAAGATTACAGAAAAAAATCAGGCACCGTCCATTTCAGCAGAAGATGGTTTTGATGGCATAGATGATATAGATGATGATCGTTACAAATTAAATCCCAAGCAAAGATGGCAAGTGGGTGGTACATTTCTGGCTGGCTTTGTGTTATTCAGTTTCCTTTTTTTCCCTTATCAAGCAATATTGCGTTATTATTTTTTCTCTTTTGCGAAGAGTCATTCTCTTAATTTTTCGCAAGTTGATTTGAGTTTTTTTACATATAGCCTTATAAATAATGTAAACTACAGTTTTGGAGATGAAGCTGGTTTGGAAACAAGACAGATAAAAATTAATATTCCTTTGTTGAGTTTAGCTGGAAGCAGTAGCATCGACGGTACTATTGAGATGGCAAAAGTTTATTATGGCACAAAAAGTTTCTCATTATCTGGTGAAAATGTTATACTAATTCTTGATATAGAAAATATAAAGAAAAGAGCTATAGACTGGGAAGGGAGCTTACAAATCCAAGCTTCTGGAGTCAAATTAGTCAATTTAGCCTTACCAGCTCTAGATAATTTTGGAATAGATTTATCGGGTTTACACATTAAAAAGCTAGAAGTCAAAACGTTCTTTGATCAAGCGAAGATGACTTTTGATGGTTCACAACTAGTGAGTAATTATTTCACTCTAGTCCTCACAGGCTTTGTACAGCTACAAGAGAATTTACAAAGTAGTCGAGTGAGTGGTAAGCTTTGTTTGACTCCGGCTAAAGATTTAGAAGAAAAAGAACCCAATCTAATGGGAGCTTATATTTTAGCTGGCGGGGATGTCGGAGGAGAGTTATGTATGAAAATGAGTGGTCTTTTGAGTAGCCCTGACTTTGAAAAAATTGCTGGAGAGCCGTCTTTTCCCATACCAGAAAAAAATCAAGAAGAAGGTGTTTCCGAAAAAGTGTTACCCAAAACAGAAGCGTTGCCGGTTGACAAAAATGAGAGTAAGTTTTGAGTTCAAATCAGAGTATGGAAGCGAGGCGTAAGTGAGTATCTCTATCATAAGTCATTTTATTTTTGATATTCTTTTCTGTTCCTGTATATTTTTTCGTATATTTTTATAGATGGCTTTACTTTCTTTTCATGATCTTCCTCGTGTCGCTTTAGTGGGACGCCGTAACGTTGGGAAATCAAGTCTTTTAAATGCTCTTTCTCGTAAGAGATTAGCTATCACCGATGATACTCCCGGATTAACTAGGGATGTACTGGACGTCCAATTGAAACATAAAGGTTGTTCTTTTCTATTACAAGATACTCCCGGTTTGGATGTGAAAGATATAGACGAATTGGGAAGCAAAGCGGTAGAACAGGCAAAGCAACATTTGAGTCATGCAAATCTAATACTTTTTATTCTAGAGGCTCCGCTTCCTTATCCATTTGATTTAGATTTTATACCATTGATTCGTAAAACATCTCATAAGATTCCTATTTTATTTATTGTAAATAAAGTAGATGATGAAAAGGGAGAAGATGCGATTCTTCTCCCTTTTTATGAAGTCAATTTACAGCCCCTGCTGGCTGTTTCGGCTCGTGGTCGTCGAAATCTCAATCTTCTCTTAGACCGTGTAGTGGAAAAACTTTCTCAGTCTATTCTCCCAAAAACTGGCCGTGCTTTCCAGAAAAAAGATGATGGGAAAGTAGACGAACAGAAAAATGAGATACGTTTAGCTATTGTTGGCCGTGCCAATGCAGGTAAATCGTCTCTATTTAATTGTATGATAGAAGAGGAACGTTCCCTTGTCTCAGAGATACCCGGAACGACTCGTGATACCGTTGATAGTTTATTTTCTTATAAAACAAATCACTTTCGTATTGTAGATACAGCGGGTATGCAAAGATATAAAAGGCTTGTGGGAAGTAGTCATCGTGTGGCTTTTTATAGTTTTAGTCGTTCTGTACGAGCTATAAAAGATGCTGATGTCGTTGTTCAACTCATTGATGGGGTGAGTGGACTAACCGATTTTGATAAACGAATCTATTCTACCATTCAAAAACACAAGCGTCCTTCTTTTCTTCTTGTTTCCAAGTGGGATCTTTTAAAAAAAGATGCCGATCCTCAAGTTGTTTTAAAAAATTTCAAGAGTAGATTGGAATATCTTTTCCCATATTCTCGCCATTTACCTTTACTTTTTTCTTCTGCGATGACTTCTCATGGGATAGGAAAAATTTTTGAAATGGCTCTTCAGTTGCACACAAATATGAATATGCATATCCCTACAGCAGAACTCAATACTTGTGTGAATCAGTGGTCGAGAGGTTTACCGAGAAATGCTGCAAATTTGAAAGTGCTGTATGCTGCTCAAGTCGCGACATCGCCACCTAGTTTTGTTTTTTTTGTAAACAATCCGCAATTGTTTACATCGAGTTTGTATTCTTATTTCGAAAATTGTATACGTGAAAAATATGATTTCCATGGTATTCCACTCCCTCTTTATGTAAGGCAGAGATCATGACAGATTATCTTCCATCCAATACTTTTCACACACACACACAAATCGAGACTCATGATAAAGTTGCATCTAATTTCCTTGTATCCTATGATAACTTAAAAGTACGAGATATCTATTGGTGGCTTTGGTTAGGAGAATTTGGGAATAAAGGCAAAGAAAAGCTACATATTCAAGATCTCCTTCATATTGTAGATGAGGCTTTGGAAGCGGAAATAAAGATAGAAGCTCAACAGAAAACTCAAGTTGATGAGGCTGATAATCAAAAAAAACAAGTACCCATTTGTGAAAATATAGGGCTTACAAATGCTTTTCTTAGGGTGAACTTACTTCCCTATTCGAGATCAGGGGCTCCTTTGTTAAAGCTTTTACAATTACAAGATAAAGAAGTTTATCATGTAACTGATGAAATACGTTTTCGTCGAAATTGGTTACTCTTAAAAAAATTATGTATAGAAACAAATAAGGTAGATGAAACACTATTTTGTGATTTTGAAAGGTTTATCGGGTTTAGGTACTTTCCAAGAATAGAAGCGACGAATGATTTTATAAAAAGCTATGGGAGCCATTTTCGAGTTATATATAAGGCTTCTTTTTTTTCGGAGTTCCCCGAATATAAATTTATTTAAGTTGTTTTCTGCATCCTTCCTGCTTTCCTTTGGATAAATGCTTCATTTTGTAGAGAGGCTAACTGCTTTTTGTTACGGATTTCGATTTGCACTTTGCTGTTTTCTTTATATGCGTTAGGAAGATATACGGTCCCTATCCCTTTTTTACGTACAGGAGAGTAGGCGGCCGAAAGTACCTGCCCTATGTTTTTTCCTCCATCTTCATTCCAAACATTGCAACCATTACGAGCTAAGCCATCCTCTTCTAAACTAAATCCCATAACCTTTCCCGGTGCACCATTTACTTTATGTTCCATAATTTTTTCGTACCCAAGATAGGGTGGGTTTTGCGTTTTGACACACCAAGCTAACCCACTTTCTATTGGTGTCCACTTTTCTTTGAGTTCGTTGCCATATAGAGGATAAAGGGATTCTAATCGCAAAATATCTCGTGCTCCTAGACCCACAGGAAGAAGCTCTTCTTTCTTTGCTTTCTCCATAAGCCTATCCCATAGCCAGAGTATGCTGGTGGCTTTTGCATACACCTCAAATCCATCTTCTCCAGTATATCCTGTGCGACTGATTCTAAAGGGGTGATTGTGCTTGTGAAGGTCTGTAAAATAAAAATAAGCCACATGGCTAAGGTCTTCTTGTATTATATCACTCAGTATGTTTTGTGCCTGTGGTCCTTGTATAGCGATTTGCTGCCATTGTGTTGTTTCATCTGATATTTCTATGGAAAGTTCCATGCTTTCACATGAATTTTGTAAGTGGGAATAGACAGCATCGTGATTGGCAGCATTGGACACCACAAAAAAGGAAGTTTCTTCTGTTCTATAGATTAGAATATCATCAACAACACCTCCTTCATTGTTTAGCACAATATTGTATTGTGCTTGGCCTACATTTATTTTTTCTACATTGTTACAAGTGAGGTGTTGGAGTAATGGCAAGGAGTGTGCCCCCTTCAGAACTATTTTGCCCATATGTGAGATATCAAAAAGCCCAGCTTGCTTTCGTACGCTATTGTGTTCTTTTATAATGGAGCTGTATTGGATTGGCATTTCCCAACCAGCAAAGGGGACCATACGGGCTTTTTGCTCTAGGTGTTTTTTGTGGAGAGATGTTTTTTTCATAAAATCTTTTTAACGGAAAAAATCTCTAAAAAATCTCTATTGATTATTCAATTGATAGCTTGCGGTCAATTTAGTAGGAATGTAGAAAGCTGTCTTTGTGTCAACTCTAGTAAGAAATGATATGTGAAAACACATGAAACAATGCCTGGGATAGAAAACATGATAACTTTTCCTAACAAGTAGGAGGTATGCCCGTATGGAGTAGTGTATTTTTTATGTATTGCCATCTGGTGGGTGACCAGTCAGTATGATTTTTTTATTTGGTACTGAAATGAATGGAGCTGATAAATTTTTATAGTTTTATTTTTGTGTCTGATCCCACTTCTTTTGGGAAAGATTTTTATCATTTTGCCCTAGATCTTGATTTAAAGGGTACGATACTAGTTGCTCCGGAAGGTATGAATATAGCCTTAACAGGAGAAAAAGAAAAACTCGATAGTTTTTTAGAAAAAAAAATAGCCGTACATACAAAGCTTGAGCCTTCTTTTTTAAGACGCTGTCTCTTACAAAAACCGGCCTATCGTAAACTCAAACTGAAAATAAAAGAAGAGCTTGTTTGTAGTCGCTTTCCGAAAACAAAAGAAATCAACTTAGGTAGCAGCCATCTTACACCGGAAGAATTTCAAAATTGGTTGGAAAGAGATGATATACTTTTAGTTGATATGAGAAATGATTATGAATATGCAATCGGAAGTTTTCAAGGGGCTTTACATCTTCCTCTAAATGAATTTAGTCAATTGCCTAGTCGTTATACTCAGTTAATTGAGGATAGTTTAGATCTTAGAAAGCATACACAAGATGAGTTGCCCAAAAAAAAGAAAATTGTCACTTTTTGTACGGGGGGTGTTCGTTGTGAAAAGGCGGTACCTTTCTTAAAGAGTCGAGGATTTGATGCGTATCAATTGAAGGGCGGCATCCTCCATTATTTAGAAAAATACGGTCAAAAAAAAGAAAATCGTTGGGTGGGAGAATGCTTTGTTTTTGACAATCGTGTGGCCGTAAATACAAGCTTAGCTCAAGGTTCTTATGTATGGTGTGAGCATTGTGGCCAACCAAATAAAGACGGTATTTGTGTGATTTGTGGCTAGTTAGCTTGATAAGAGATGTTATCGTTTTTCTATGTATAATCACTCACCCTTGTAGAGGGTAGTGTTTTTCTTTGACCTTCCCCCAAAAGAGTGGACAGTCGTTTTTAGCTTTTTTTTCATTCAGTAGCATATTAAGCCGCATATTAAGCCACATGGTATTCTTCCTCAAATTTGATAGGGCTCTTATATCCTAAAAACTCATATTTCCTACGCCATTTAATAGAGTGTAGTTTCAGATAGCTCAAAAGCTTCACAGACCTCTTTTGCGAAAAGCTTATTTTTGATCCACTAGGTCATCCACTAGGTCTTACCGTATCCTTCTGAAATTGTTCATCATAGCGTTTAGCTGAGGCCTCGATAGTGCTTGTTTCCATGCTATAAAACCCATGTTATAAAATCCATGTTTTCTTCCTCCATAACCTAAAGTGGACTGTCTACTCTTTTGGGGGAAGGTCACCTGCTGCTTCCTCTGAGCAATTAACAATTCACTATGGTAGTGGAAGAATTACCACTAGCGCCAACGTAAACTCCACCGTTGACGGCGGTACCGATAATTGAGCTTTGCTTGAGGGATGATTGGGAGTTGCCAAAGAAAATATATTATTGACTCCCTAGTTTTATTTTTGCTCTTTCTTTCTTCTTTGACTAGTTGTTCGCAAGAGTCGAACGCCAGTCAAACTTCTCTTGAAGAGGATGTCCCTATCGATATCGGTACAACTGAAGCTGATATTGATTACCCAAAATCAGGGCCTAGAAAGGGTACAGTGGTGAATGGGGAAAAAACAAAACACATCACATTGTTGCCCAGAATGGATGTCTATGAGACGAGGGAACATTTTCGAATTCGTCGGGGAAATGCTCGGTGGAAGAATAATAGTAAATTCATGATCGGCTGGGGTATTCGGAATTACCCAGAACCAACCAATATATATATCACTAAACTGATAACCGAAGGAAGCGTTGTTGGCGTTTTTGCTTTAGAAAAGCATGTTTCAACAGCCATTCGCCTCTTCATCATTCCCAATACTTCGTAAAGAAGATATGCGTATCATGGATCCCTCTTGCATAGATTTGTTTTTGTACCATTTGCATCCGAAGTTTTTTATATTTATCGATTGGTACAGTTTTCATTTGTTTGGATTGACTATATTTTTAAGATGAATTTAGATTTGTAGTAGAGACTGTGAATTCAAGGCCAAAGTGCAACAAACTTTACTTTCTCATTTTTCGAAAAAAGAGGCAATACAGTATTTCATTAAAATTATAGCAAATGAGGTTTAGAAACGTTTATAGAACATAGGAGACACTAGTTTGTAGTCTTACGTTAACAAGATTCGATTTTTTTATAGTTATCATGGCCACGAATAAAAAGATAACCCTTACCCTCGATACCTTCTTTAAGATACAATGCACTGAGTTTTTTGAGGCGTTAGGTTGCCAGGTACTCACAGAAGTTGAGTTATTCAAACAGCCTAGACGCTTGGATGTACTGATTATTGAGGAAGGGGGAGGGGCTTTACAACAACCCCAAGAGGGAACACAGGCAAAACATGCCATGCACAAGAACTTTCATCTTTTGGATTATTTTCAGAAATATAATTTAGTCAGCTATAAGTCTTTTCGTGATCGCTTTTCTATTTCGGATATTCGAGATGCCATGATCTATCATCAAAGCTATTTAAATTTGGAAAAAAAAGCAAATGAAGCCAACAGTACCGTTAGCCTGATCGTATCACAAAAGCCATCGAAATTTTTAAGTGAAACCACAAGCAAAGTATCTCAACGAGTAAAAGGACGCTATGAGATCGACTATCAAGCATTCAAGGTTTATATTTTAAACATTGAGGAAGCCCCGCTAAATGACAGCCTAGATGGTATTTTCTTGTCAGAGTTTGTTAAGGATAAGAAGAAGATTACCATGCCAGCTGATATAAGAAAAAGACTGGTTCTTGATAAAAAAATCGTCGACATACTAAAAGAAGGGCTTAAAACTAGGTTAGTTACCTTTGAAGGGAGGATATTAGATATGGGAGCAGTTGCAGACATCACAAAATATGTTTTGCCTGAATTGGAAAAGGCAGAAGCCAGAGGTGAAGCCAGAGGCAAAGCAGAAGGCGAAGCCAGAGGTAAGGCAGAAATCTTTAAAAAGATGTACGCTAACGGCCATTCTATATCTCAAATTTCTTCTATGACCGGCCTTTCAGAAGCAGAATGCCAACGCATGCTGTCTTTCACCCACCATGAAGGTGACCCATGAAAAAGTAAAAATAGAGGAGCTTTGCCCTATCAAAGCTACCAAGATAACCTCCCAGCCTTGCCTTTTTCGCGCCCTTAAATATCGGGGGCTTTGCCTCAGCAAAGCTTACCAATAGAGCAAGCCATCCAATCGCAAAGCTCTCTTTAAGTAAGTTCTCCCTCCAGCAAAGCTCAATAATCTTGGTTCGCGGCTAGATTTTCATACCGGATTGTTAATTTCTCAGAGGGAGCGGGAGTAGGTACGGTATAGCCACTGTTGGCAGTCCTAATACCCACAATTTCTATCTTAACGGTGCCATTGTGAGCATCTCCAACAGCAGGGCCAGACATGGTATTTCCACCAGCACTGGACCCTGCTCGATCAGTAGCATCAGGTCTCTGGGATGGTTCTATGCGAAAGGATCGACTAGAGTTGGTAGCCCTAATTACAACGGTAAACATCTTCGTTTGTGAAGCGCCGAGTGATTTTCTGCTACTGCCGATGGAATTATTTAGAAAAGTAAACAGATACCCCGCTCCTGCACCGGCATAAGTAGAACCACCGAAGTATGCCCTGCTATTAGAGTAGGCAGTATTCACGCCGGATCCATCGGATTCGATACTCCACATCAAGGTAACCTCTAAGGACTTACCCATTGGCCCTCCTTTACTTCTGCTTACTGTATACACGGGTAGATTTCTATCTTTGATTGTATTGGTGATCTGTTTTTTTGCACCGATGCAGAGACTATTTGCATTTGTATTACACGTTAAAGATAATTGTACTGTAGGTCCCGTGGGTACCGTAGGTCCCGCGTCTGAGCCACCGCCGCCGCCACTATTGCTACAGGCAGATGTTAGGGTAAATATCAGTGAATAAATGAAGGGGACGCTAAACGATAAAAGAAATCTTGCTGTGTCGCTGTGTCGCTGTGTCGCTGTGTCGCTGTGTCGCTGTGTCGCTGTGTCGCTGTGTCGCTGTGTTTATCATGATAACACCACTACAATTCATTCACTATTTTGTCAACTTTTTTTTATGAGCGATCTCAAAAAATGGTGTATAATGGTGGAAAGTATTGGGGATGATGAAGGGGCGAATGGCTTTGGATCTGGAGAGATGCTTGGTGTATTGATGGGATATAGGCAATACGAGTCGTTGTAAAAGGCCCACATCGTTAGAGAGAGGGCACGGCCAAAAATATAAAAAAGATTGTATAGTTTTAGGGGGGTAAAGCATATTTTAATTTGTGGACAGTACAATGATGTGTCATTACTTTTTAGAGAGTATCTCTTTAAGGAAACGTCCAGTATAGCTATATTTCTGTTCGGAAATTTTTTCTGGAGTACCATAACAAAGTATTTCTCCTCCTTCATCTCCACCCTCTGGACCTATATCTATAATGTGATCGGCAGTTTTCATTTGTTTGGATTGACTATATTTCTAAGATGAATTTAGATTTGTAGAGGCTGTGAATTCAAGCCCAAAGTGCAACAAACTTTACTTTCTCATTTTTCGAAAAAAGAGGCAATACAGTATTTCATTAAAATTCTAGTCAAATGAGGTTTAGAAACGTTTATAGAACATAGGAGACACTAGTTTGTAGTCTTACGTTAACAAGATACGATTTTTTTATAGTTATCATGGCCACGAATAAAAAGATAACCCTTACCCTCGATACCTTCTTTAAGATACAATGCACTGAGTTTTTTGAGGCGTTAGGTTGCCAGGTACTCACAGAAGTTGAGTTATTCAAACAGCCTAGACGCTTGGATGTACTGATTATTGAGGAAGGGGGAGGGGCTTTACAACAACCCCAAGAGGGAACACAGGCAAAACATGCCATGCACAAGAACTTTCATCTTTTGGATTATTTTCAGAAATATAATTTAGTCAGCTATAAGTCTTTTCGTGATCGTTTTTCTATTTCGGATATTCGAGATGCCATGATCTATCATCAAAGCTATTTAAATTTGGAAAAAAAAGCAAATGAAGCCAACAGTACCGTTAGCCTGATCGTATCACAAAAGCCATCGAAATTTTTAAGTGAAACCACAAGCAAAGTATCTCAACGAGTAAAAGGACGCTATGAGATCGACTATCAAGCATTCAAGGTTTATATTTTAAACATTGAGGAAGCCCCGCTAAATGACAGCCTAGATGGTATTTTCTTGTCAGAGTTTGTTAAGGATAAGAAGAAGATTACCATGCCAGCTGATATAAGAAAAGGACTGGTTCTTGATAAAAAAATCGTCGACATACTAAAAGAAGGGCTTAAAACTAGGTTAGTTACCTTTGAAGGGAGGATATTAGATATGGGAGCAGTTGCAGACATCACAAAATATGTTTTGCCTGAATTGGAAAAGGCAGAAGCCAGAGGTGAAGCCAGAGGTGAAGCCAGAGGCAAAGCAGAAGGTAAAGCGGAAGGCGAAGCCAGAGGTAAGGCAGAAATCTTTAAAAAGATGTACGCTAACGGCCATTCTATATCTCAAATTTCTTCTATGACCGGTCTTTCAGAAGCAGAATGCCAACGCATGCTGTCTTTCACCCACCATGAAGGTGACCCATGAAAAAGTAAAAATAGAGGAGCTTTGCCCTATCAAAGCTACCAAGATAACCTCCCAGCCTTGCCTTTTTCGTGCCCTTAAATATCGGGGGCTTTGCCTCAGCAAAGCTTACCAATAGAGCAAGCCATCCAATCGCAAAGCTCTCTTTAAGTAAGTTCTCCCTCCAGCAAAGCCTCCCACGCTTCGCTTATTTCCTATGTGGGGTCTTCCTTTTCCCGCACCCTCACCAGAATCGCCGCTTCCATCGCAAAAATAAGCAAAGCTTATTTTTACCCATTTTCGTATTAGGGGAGGCATCACGTACACTAAAGACTCCGTTACCGTCATTGGTGTAGACACGGTTTGTTTGACTATTATTCACCACAAAGGCATCCAAATCACCATCCCCATCCAAATCTCCTAACGAGACGCCCCGGCTATTTTTCGTATCACCGGAGGCATCACTCACACTAAAGACTCCGGCTCCGTCATTGGTGTAGATTTGATTACTACCATCATTCACCACAAAGGCATCTAAATCACCATCCCCATCCAAATCTCCTAACCCTACCCCTCCGCTAGCTCCCGTATCACCGGAGGCATCATGCACACTAAAGACTCCGGTACCATCATTGGTGTAGATACGGTTTACTTCATTATGATTCACCACAAAGGCATCTAGACTAAAGGCATATAGGGGGAAGGGAGCGTATTTACTGGAGCTACAGCGTACTACAAAAAAGGTCAAAAAAAGCAAGCCCAATAGGGGGGGGGGAATATAGAACCGGAAAGGGATAAGGGCAAGTAGCCACTCGCCAAAAGCCGCTTGGGTATAGCCCAGAGGGGGTTGGGGTCTGAACGTAATAGCCACAATGTCGCCATGTGTTTTTTGATAATCATTCAAAAAACAAGCTTGTAACGGCACCCCTTACAAAACGAAATGTATAATCGCCTCGATTCGTAGAAGAATACGTAGGAGAGTACGGAGTCCCTATGCTGCTCCCGTCCGAGTTTTCTTCACTCCATCCCAAGATAGCTGTTGAGGCAGAAGTGGTTTGTCCTCCACTTCTGCTGACTGCATACACGGGCAGATAATCATCGACGATAGTGTTGGTGATCTCTTTTTTTGCACCATTGCAGAGACGATTGCTAGCACTACGATACGCCTGAGCTAATTGTATTGTGGGTGGTCCCGTGGGTCCTTTGGGTACTGTAGGTCCCGCGTCTGAGCCACCACCACCGCCGTTGCTATTGCTACAGGCGGATGTCGGGGTAAATATCAGCGAATAAAAGGAGACTATGCTGTACAGTCACGCAGATAGTACACTAATTCATTCGCTATTTTGTCAATTCTTTTTTTTATGAGCTCTCCCAAAAATGATGCATATTGTGGGCGTTCGTGGTAGGCTTTGCGATGGAAGGGTTTCCTATGAAAGAAAGCTTTGCTGAAGCAAAGCTCATGATTTTAAGGGCGCGAAAAAAGCAAGGCTTGGTTGGGAAACAAGCGAAGTTTGTTTTTACCCAATTGTAACAAAACAAAGCCCGGTCCTCACCAGAATCGCCGCTTCCATCACAAAAACAAGCGAAGCTTGTTTTTACCCACCAATTGTAGCAAAACAAAACCCGGTCCTCACCAGAATCGCCGCTTCCATCGTAAAAACAAGCAAAGCTTGTTTTTATCCACAGACTCTGGCTTATTTTAACGAGGAGAGAGACCGTTCGTGCTAGGCGTTCTGTAGAAGGCTTTGCGATTGGAAGGCTTTGCCAAGGCAAAGCTAGAGCAAAGCTCTTGATTTTAAGGGTGCGAAAAAGGTAAGGCTGGTACGAAGTATTGGGGATGATGAAGGGGCGAATGGCTTTGGATCTGGAGATGCTTGGTGTATCAATACGATATAGCCAATACGAGTCGTTGTAAAAGGCCCACATTGTTAGAGAGGGCACGGCCAAAAATATAAAAAAGACAGTATAGTTTTAAGGGGTTAAAGCACATTTTAATTTTTGGACAGTACAATGATTTGTCATTACTTTTTAGAAAGTATCTCTTTAAGGAAACGTCCAGTATAGCTATATTTCTGTTCGGAAATTTTTTCTGGAGTACCATAACAAAGTATTTCTCCTCCTTCATCTCCACCCTCTGGACCTATATCTATAATGTGATCGGCAGTTTTCATTACATCTAGATTGTGCTCAATAACAATAATAGTGCTTCCACGATCGACAAGTCGATGTAGTACTTTTAGCAGGTGAGAAATATCTTCAAAATGTAGCCCTGTTGTGGGTTCATCTAAAATATAAAGAGTTTTTTCACTACTACGCCGCGAAAGTTCAGAAGAAAGTTTGACTCTTTGTGCTTCTCCACCCGAAAGAGTTGTCGCTGCTTGTCCTAATTTAATGTAACCAAGTCCAACATCTGCAAGAGTTTGCAATTTTCGTTTGATGCAGTCTATATTTTTATAAAAAAGTAGGGCACCTTCCACTGTCATATTTAAAATATCATATACGTTATAACCTTTATACACTATTTCAAGAGTTTCTCGATTAAAGCGTTTCCCATTACAGACGTCACAAGTGATATAAACATCTGGCAAAAAATGCATTTCTATTTTTATAATACCCGCACCTTCGCAGTTTTCACATCGTCCCCCTCTGACATTAAAGCTAAAACGTCCGGGATCATACCCTCGTAAGCGCGCTTCTTCTAATTGACTGAATAATTCACGTATGGGAGTAAATATGCCGGTATAAGTAGCCGGATTTGATCTAGGCGTTCTGCCAATAGGCTCTTGATCAATTAACAAAATTCTTTCAATATTCTTTGCACCTTCAAGCTTTCGATGCTTTCCCGGTCGAAGATTATTCATACGGCTTATCTTTTGTGCTAAGCCCTTGTACAGTATATCATTTATGAGAGTAGATTTCCCTGAACCGGAAACTCCTGTAATACAGATGAATGTTCCTAGGGGAAAATTCACATCAATTTGTTTCAAATTATTTTCAGTAGCTTTTATAATTTGTAAAAATTTTCCATTTCCAGTGCGTCTTTTTATTGGGACTTGTATAGAACGTTTCCCACTGAGGTATGCTCCCGTTATACTGTTTGGATTTTTTTTAATTTCTGCTGGCTTACCAATAGCCACGAGCTCGCCTCCATGTACTCCTGCACCTGGGCCTATATCGACAATGCAGTCCGCATTGAGCATTGTTTCTTCATCATGTTCTACAACAATGACTGTATTTCCTAAGTCCCGGATATTCTTTAGAGTTTGTAGGAGGCGTTCATTATCTCTTTGGTGTAAGCCAATAGATGGCTCATCTAGAACATACAAAACACCCATGAGGGCACTACCAATTTGTTTGGCTAATCGAATGCGTTGAGCTTCTCCTCCAGACAGGCTAGCGACTTGACGGGATAGAGACAAATAGCCCACCCCCACATCATTTAAGAATGTAAGTCTTTCTTTTATTTCTTGTAAAATTTGAGAAACGATTTGTTCTTCTTTTTTACTAATTGTAAGTTTGCTAAACCATTCCAGCAGCTTGCAAATAGAGTTCTTTGTAAGTTCGATAATATTTTTGTTGTGATATAATGTAGACAGGGACTCTGGTCTAAGTCGGTTCCCCTTGCATCCAGAGCAGGGCCTTGTTATCATATATCGTTCCATATTAGAGCGAGCTTCTTCAGAATTTGTTTCACGATATCGTCGACTAAGATTGGGGATGATGCCTTCAAAATTCGGTTTTGTTTGTTCTTTACTGTGCAAAAATGTTTTTGAGCCATAGAGGAGTAGTTTCTTTATTTGATTTGTTAGGTTATTCCAAGGACAATGGAGATCTAATTCATAGGCATCAACAAGCTCATTTAAGCTTTGCAAATGCCAGTATGAATGTCGTGTTCCCCAAGGCTTCACAGCCCCTTCCATAAGACTTTTTGAAGGGTCAGATACAATACTCTGTTCATCAAATTCTAGGTGGAGACCTAAACCATCACATATGGAACATGCGCCTATGGGAGAATTGAAAGAAAAGGACCTCGGTGCTAGTTCAGGCAAAGAAACATCACAATAGTTACAGTAGAGATTTTGTGTGTATGAGTGATCTTTTTCCCCATCAAATAGATTGACTTTTCCCTCTCCATATTTTAAAGCAATCTCGATGGAATCGTTAAGTCGGGTTCGTATGTTATTTTTTAATATTAAGCGATCCACAACAAGTTCAAGAGTATGCTTTTTATTTTTTTCTAATTGTACATCTTCAGTATTAATTTGAATAATTTTATCATTGATTCGCATGCGAATGAAACCTTCTTTTTTCATCTTCTCAATAGTTTCTTTGTGTTGGCCTTTTTTCTTTTGTACTAGAGGGGCCAGAATTTGTAAGCGTGTTTCTTTACCCAGAGCGAGAGCTTGATCAACTATTTGATCAATGCTTGCAGTACTCACTTTGCGTTTACATTGATGACAATGAGGCTGTCCTGCCCGAGCAAATAGTAGGCGCATGTAATCATAAATTTCGGTAATCGTTCCTACTGTTGAACGTGGATTACGATGTGTAGCTTTTTGCTCTATTGAAATAGCGGGAGAGAGACCATCAATTAGGTCCACATCTGGTTTTTCCATTAAGCCCAAAAATTGACGAGCATAAGAAGAAAGAGATTCTACATATCTTCTCTGGCCTTCTGCATAAATGGTATCAAAAGCTAAAGAAGATTTTCCAGAACCAGAAACTCCGGTAATGACAGTGAGTTTATCGCGAGGGATCTTTAAGCTAATATTTTTGAGATTATGTTCTCGTGCACCTTGGATTTGAATATGAGAAAGACCAGTCATGACTTTTACGATAGCTTCACTTCGTTTGTTTCTTTATCGTTTTAAAAAACTTTTAATGGTTTGTATTTCTTTTAGTTTCATTAAAGTCGCCATAGCCATGTAAAGGATAAAACCTCCTCCAACTCCCATAATAACTTTAGCCAGTGCATTATAGCGTACGGGCTCACCTTCGTTTACCCAGTGAATAAAAACAGAGCCAATTTCAATAGAAAGCGTTGTACAATACTGATCTATTAGGTACAGAAAAAAACCTATAGTGAACCAAAGTATAAGTCCTTTTATAAAAAAAACTTTAAAGGCAGTAAATTCAATAGCCATGTGTTTTCTGTTCAAATAAATAATGAGTTGTAAAAAATGTATTCCAGCAGTGATGGATGTACTAAGGGCTATACCAGAATGTTGAAAGTATTGCACAAAAATGAGATTCATCACTAAATTACAGAAAGTAGAAAGTATCATAGATCGTAAAGGTGTTTTGGTGTCTTTGAATGCAAAAAAGATTGCAATGAGTACTTTGTTGAGGCTATACAGTGGGATACCCAAAAGATAAAGACGCAATGCTTCCCAAGTAACTTGAGTGGAATGAGAATCCCATTGCCCTCCAGCAAAAAGGATAGCAATAATATCTTCTCCTAAGAAAAACAATCCGAGAGTTGCCGGAACAGTTAAGAACAGAACAAAACGAAAAGATTCGGTAACTTCATTTTGTTTGTTAGCATCTTTCCTTTCTATGCAGTGAACTAAGATAGGGAGAATAGCTGTAGAGATGGCCACACCTATAATCCCTGTGGGTAGATTAATAAGGCGTTGAGCAAAACGTAATCCAGGTACACCACCCACGTCACTAGGTATAAAATAGCTAGCAATACTTATATCTACCAAGGCATTTATATGAAAAATAGCTGTACTGAGTACGGCAGGTACAGCTATATAAAAAATTTTACGTATAGCTGGATTCTTTATATCCCATGATATAGATGGTTTAAATCCTTTACGCCAAACATAAAAGTAGATGACACATAGCTGTATGATTGCAGTTAAAACAAAAAACCAAGCAAGGCTCATAGCGTTTGCTTTTTGCTCTGTTTCTGTTTCTAAACTAAGAAAACCCACAAGTACACCAATGTTTAATATGATGGGTGCTAGTGCAGGCATAACAAAATGATTATGGGCATTGCTCACTCCTGATAGAATTGCGGTCATTGATGCAGGGAGCATAAAAAGTAAAAGTATCCAAGCTAATCGAATCATAAAGTAAGCTTGTTCTTGACTTTGTTTTGTCATGATAGGGAGTATGATGGAAGATGCACTTGCTGTAATAATGGTGATTACAGTCATAAGTATAAAAACATAAACTAAGACAGTACCAGCTGTACGCTGTGCCTCTTTCTTTGAATGCATCAAAGAGCTGGTGTAAATGGGAATAAAAGCCTGTGCTATTCCACCTTCTACAAGAAGATTACGCAAAACTCCCGGTAATAGTATAGCAATTTCCCAAGCGAATGCAACGGGACCCGTTCCAAAAAAAATTGCCTGATAGTGGTCACGGGCTAACCCTGAAATTCTGGAAAAGATCGTTATTATGGAGAGCTTAAGAGAACTCTTAGTTGTAGAACTCACAACGTTAATTTTATTTCTTCAGTTGAGACATAAATTGTTGTCCACAACCGGGACACATATGTTGACCGACTTTGCTGACACGCAGAGATAATCCACAATAGGAACAGCTGATTTCTACTGATGAATCGAAGTTAGTTCTTTTTTCGCTAGCTTCCTCTTGTTGTGCAACATTTTTTTGATCATGGCCTATCTGGTATTTTTTAAATTTTGGTTTTATTTTATTAAAAAAAGCTAGTGCATCTTTTTGATGCAAAAATGTAGGGACTTGTTCGGTAAATCCTATAAATGTAAAAAGTAGTTCTATCTCCATGGGTAACGAAAGGAAAGCTACCCATCCTTCTCTAGAATATGTTTCTTCTACAATTATAGCCAGTGCAGAAATTCCCGTGCTGGATATAGTTTCTAATCTTGAAGCCTCAAGGATGAAACAACCATTTCCTATAGGGTACAGTTCTTTGAAAAAAATTTCTATATCCTGTGCGGTATGCGTATCTAAATGTCCCTTGATGCGAATTAAATCAAGGGAACCATCTTCTGTTTTCTCTTTAGCAATTTCTAGCATGACAAGTCTATGGTGTGAAAATAATCTAATCGTATCAAGTCATCTTTTTCCATATTAGCCATTCTAGAGCTGAAGGAAATAAAGTACGAAGCCAATATACAAAAAAACCATTTAAATCCATTGTGACCAACCTTTTTTCTTTCCGTATAGTCCAGAGTAATTTTTGAGCGACCTTTGTTGCATTATGTGCATTCTTTTCTTGTTCTTCGGATAATTTGCTTCCATCTGCAGAAAGGCCACTATTACGCAAATTTGTGCGAGTATAGCCCGGGCAAAATATACTTGTCGTTAAAGTATGATTCGGCCATGCTCTTGCTTCCATTCGGAGAGCTTCCAACCAAGCATGCCCGGCAGCTTTACTTGCAGAATAGGCAAATCGCTTCGGAATACCATACAAGCCAGAGGGTGTGGAAACGAGAATGATACTTTTTTTTCCAGAGCTTTGTTTCAAAATAGGTAAAAGTAAACCCGTAAGCTCAACTGCAGCAAAAAAATTGATTTCCATTGTTTTGCGCAATACTTCTGGTTGTGATTCTTCAAAAAGGCCGTGAGATGTAATGCCAGCGTTGTTAATAATAATATCCAATTTTACGTTTTTATCTAAAAAGTAATCACGTATTTTTTTACGATCTTTTTCGACGGAGATATCAGCTGAAATATATTCACTTTTTATAGAGTGGTGAGTCATCTCCTGAATTATATTTTGAACTCGTATAAGTTCTTTCTCTCTACGTGCAACAAGTATGGGAATAGCCCCTGCTTTGGCTAGTTCTTTTACAGTTTCTTCGCCAATGCCACTAGATGCACCCGTTAGCAAAATTCTTTTATTGTTAAGTAGCATATGTTTTTTGAAAAAGTTCCCGCCAACGCTTAGAAATATCGAGGCTTTCCATGAAAATTGTTCCCATTAAGAGAGCGTCCACATGGCCGATCATTCTTTTGATATCATTTTGATTTTTAATCCCCGACTCAGCAATTATTATAGAGTTAGGTAAGTAGCGACGAATGATAGGAGCGAGACGGGAGCTAAGAGTCATATCCATTTCTAAACTTTTTAGGTTACGGTGGTTTATGCCTATAACCTTGGCTTCTAGGTCAATGGCTATTTCGATCTCTTTTTGAGTATGAACTTCAACTAAAACACCAAGGCCAATCATTTTTGCAAGTTGATAAAGTTCTTTCAGGAGATTTATATGAAGAATCCTTACAATTAACAAAATAGCATCTGCTCCCGATTGCTTGGCTTCATATAATTGTAGAGGGGATATGATAAAATCTTTTCGTAAAATAGGAAGCCCACTTTTTCTAGCGGCTGTTAAATGTTTTATATTACCCTGGAAAAAGGTCTGATCTGTTAAAACAGAAATCGCATTAGCTCCACATTTTTTATAGTTTTGTGCGATATTTTTTGGATTATATTCTTTGCACAGCAAACCTCTAGAGGGACTTGCTTTTTTACACTCTGCAATAATCTTGAGTGATTTTTCCTCTTGAGATGGACGTATAGCTTCTTCAAAAACAATAGCTCGTGCGTCAGGGGGTAGGTTCTTTTCCCACCATGAAAGGCCCTTTGTAGATAAAAAGGAAACTTCCTTTTGCTTCTCTTCCAAAATTTTATCTAGTAAGGACAAAACAAAGGTGCGTTCGTTATTAGGGTGTCCATTATCTATAATGGAAAGGACAGCTTTATGAAGCTAAGGCATCTTCTTCTGTTTTATATACATTGAAGAGTGAATTCAGTTCGATGAGTTCAAAAATTCGACTTACTTCCGGCTGTATACAACAAATTCTGAGTTCCCCATCTCGGGCCTTTAGTTTACGAAGAATTGAAATCAACGTTCGAAAGCCAGAAGAGCTCATATACTCGACACCTTTCAATTCTAGAATCAAGTATAGATTTTTATCATCAACTAGCCTTCCCAGTTTATCTTCAACTTCAGAGGAAGCTTTAACATCCAAACGACCCGTAAGATAAGCGATTAACCATTTTTTTTCTTTTCGTGTTTTCATGTGGAAGATGAAGCCAGACTTTTACAGCTAGGCATTGTCGTCAAATATTTGATTCAAGCATAGGGAGAAAAGGTAGGCTGGAATTTGCTGGAATCTGATAGCCAAAAACACAAAGTTTTATAAACTTCTTAGCCAATGCTCCGAATCGAGTGCAGCCATACAACCGCTACCGGCTGCTGTGATCGCTTGGCGGTATTTCTTATCTTGAACATCACCAGCCGCGAAAACACCTTCAATATTTGTACAGGTGGTCCCTGCTTTTACTTGTACGTAGCCATCTTTATCTAGGTCAATTTGTCCTTGGAATGGCTTCGTATTGGGGGTATGTCCAATTGCAAAAAAGAGACCGCTTATGGAAAGTTCCTGCTTTTCTTGAGTTTTTGTTTTTTGAATCTGTAATTTTTGAAGTATGCTACCATTTCCAGAGACACTAGTGGCTTCACTATTCCAATGTATTTGAATTTTTGGGTTTGTGAAAACTCTTTTTTGCATAATTTGGGAGGCTCGCAGAGTTTCTCTTCTGTGAATAAGATGGACTTTAGACGCATATTTTGTAAGAAAGGTAGCCTCTTCTACAGCAGAATCTCCTCCACCAATTACAGCCAATTCTTTATTACGAAAAATTGGTAAAGCACCATCACAAACAGCACAGGCAGAGATACCTTTTTGCCAGTAGTCATCGGATCCTGATATGGGAAGTTTTTTAGCCGTGGCACCTGTAGCAATAATAATTGCGAGTGCTTTGGTAGCTTCATCATTTTCGAAGCCTTCTCGCCATAAATGAAAAGGAGTAGTCTCTAAATTGACTTTAGTGATTGTTTCTGTAAAAATTTGTGTTCCAAATCGTTGAGATTGTTTCCGTAATAAACTCATCAAATTTGGTCCACTAATCCCTTCTGGAAAACCAGGGAAGTTTTCAACTTCTGTTGTTGTCGTTAGCTGTCCACCAGCTGCGACTCCTCCCGCCATGAAACCTTCAAAGAGAATGGGGCTTAGCTCGGCTCGTGATGCATAAATTGCGGCCGTATGCGCTGCGGGACCACTTCCTATGATAACAAGGTTATGAGTTTTTTTAGGGTTATCGTTCACAGTGTGTTTGCTCTTTTAGTTGAAAACAGGTCTGTTTGTCAATAGTATTCTTATGTGCTTTTCGATGAAGGGTCTGTTGTAAAAGACAAAAAAGTAAGAAAGTGAATATCTAAAATGTTTGAATCGGCGATTTATAGCACTCTATTTGCAATTTTTTACATTTCACAACAGTCCCTCAATATAAAAAGACTGCTTGTGTAATACAAACGGGAATAGCTGTGCCTATAACTTTGATTTGATCTATTTTAGAACATTACTATCGTAACTTTAAGGCATTTCAGATAACTATCCGCTTAGATATTTGATAAAAATAAGAAAATATCAAAAAGACGTCTCAGTTTATCTATAAACAACTCTATGATAAATCAAAAGTCTTATATTTACACTCATTTTGCAACAGCCCCAATATATAGGCTTGACACAAGGTGGCATGTCTTACGGTCTAGAGGGGGTTTTATTGTCCTTCGTTGTGTTTTTCGTTTTTGGTGTGTTTGGTGTGTTTAATGGATAATAAGTTCAAGGAGGCCCTATGGCAATACGAATAGGTATCAATGGTTTTGGTCGTATTGGACGACTTGTCTTCCGTGCGGCAATACAAAGAAATGATGTAGAGGTGGTTGGTGTGAATGACCTTCTAGAAGCGAGTTACATGGCTTATCTTTTGCGTTACGATTCAACTCATCATGTTTTTAAGGGTAATATTGAGGTGGAAGGGAATACTTTAATTGTGAATGGTAAAAAAGTTCGCATTTCCAATGAGAGCGATCCTACTCAATTGAAATGGGATAAAATTAAAGCGGATTATGTCGTGGAATCCACCGGTCTTTTTACAAGCATGGAAAAGGCGTCTCAACATCTTAAAGCAGGAGCAAAAAAAGTGGTGATTTCAGCCCCCTCTCCGGATGCCCCCATGTTTGTGATGGGGGTCAATCACGCTTCCTACCAAAAGAATCAAAACATTGTTTCTAATGCAAGCTGTACAACAAATTGTTTAGCTCCCATTGCAAAGGTGATCAATGATAATTGGGGCATTGAAGAAGGGCTGATGACAACAATCCATGCAGCTACGGCCACCCAGAAAACAGTTGATGGCCCTTCCCAAAAAGATTGGCGAGGGGGGCGTGGAACTCTTCAAAATATCATTCCTACTTCCACAGGGGCAGCAAAAGCTGTTGGTAAGGTGATACCGGATCTTGATGGAAAATTAACAGGAATGGCGTTTCGAGTACCTACGGCGGACGTTTCCGTTGTTGATCTGACTGCTCGTCTAAGAAAGCCAAGCTCTTATGATGCGATTAAGACCGTTATGAAAGAAGCTTCGGAAACAGACTTGAGGGGTATTTTAGGTTATACTGAGGACGCTGTTGTCTCTACTGATTTTTTAGGGAATTCTCATACGTCCATATTTGACGCGGATGCAGGTATTGCACTCTCGAAAACTTTTGTGAAATTGATTGCTTGGTATGATAATGAATGGGGCTATTCTTGCAAGATTGTTGATCTTCTTCAGCATATTGCAAATGCATAACTTATCTTTTCCATCTTTTATATGATAAAGTTATAGAGAATTTGTTTTTTATTTTCTCTTGTTTCCCTTTACTTTTTTTACTCAAGAAACGGAAATAATGATATTAGCTTTTGTTATTTTCGGACTATATTCTTTGCCATTATGGAAAAATTAAACCTTGAGAAACTGGAATTCAGAAACAAGCTTTGTATTGTTCGTTGTGATTTCAATGTACCATTAAAAGATGGTAAAGTATGCAATGACTATCGCATTCGCAAGACTCTCCCCACAATTGAATATATGCGTGTTCGGGGTGCACGTATAGTCCTCATTTCTCATTTGGGCCGTCCCAATGGTCGCTTGTTTCTGAATCTACGATTGGAACCCATTGCTTGTAGATTGAGTAGTCTTTTAAATATCGAAGTCAAATATGCAAAAGATTGTATTGGCCCAAACTCGAAGGCATTGATTGCAAGAATGAAAAGTGGAGAGGTTATTCTTCTGGAAAATCTTCGTTTCCATAATGCAGAAATTAAAAATGAAGATACTTTTGCGAAAGAACTTTCACATGGTGCGGATTATTTTATCAATGATGCTTTTGGTGTCTCCCATAGAGCACATGCTTCAAATAGTGGTATCACGAAATTTGTAAAAGCATCAGCCATGGGTTTTTTACTTCAACGGGAGATTAAATATTTAAATCAAATTGTCGAGAAGCCTACAAAACCTTTAGTTGCAATTTGTGGTGGTGCAAAGATTGCGACTAAAATTAAATTGCTCCAAAAGCTTATAGCTTCTGTTGATTTCCTTCTTATTGGAGGCGGAATGTGTTTTACCTTTTTAAAAGCTCAGGGTTATGAAGTGGGCTTTTCTATTGTGGATGAACGATATTATGAAATAGCAGAAGAAATGCTCACACATAATGCAAATAAGATAAAAATTCCAAAAGACTTTATGATTACTTCTTCATTTGATCCTCAAAAAATGAGTGTGGGAGAATTAAAGAGAGTAGCTTTTGACCAAATACCGAAGGATTGTTGTGCTTTAGATATTGGTCGAGAGACGTTGACTAGTTTTACTCAAGTGATTTCTCAGGCAAAAACTATCTTTTGGAATGGGCCCATGGGTGTTTTTGAAATAGATAAAACTGCCCAAGGTACTTATGAAATGGCACGAGCTGTAGGGCAAAGTACTAAAAATGGTGCAACCAGTATTATTGGAGGAGGAGATTCTATTGATGCCGTGGAAAAGACGGGTTTCAAGGATGAAATATCTCATATATCCACAGGGGGCGGGGCTACGCTTGCTTTTATAGTAAGTCCCCACCAGCCGGGGATAGTCTCACTCAGCGAATCTTCTTTTGTCAATGCAGTTTAGAAAGTATATAAAGCACGAAGAGAAAATGGATATTTTGTGACAAGTACAGATGAGGCTATTTTATAGATTATTCACTCAATTTACAGTTTTACTTTTCAATTTATTATATTCATTCCAAAATGTTTCATTAGGAATTTGGCCATCTAAATCTTGTGCATAGATAGCATGCAAAGATTTCACAAAAAACATTTGAATTTTGCCTTTATTTTTCGCTTCAATTTCTCCTCTGTAAACGCATTGAAAATACTTTTGCACTAGCTGATTAGTATCTTTTGAAATATTAATCTTATCCGGTTCGGATGAAGATTCCATTCGACTAGCAATGTTTACAGCATCACCCCAAACATCATAGGCAAACTTCTTTTCCCCAATAACACCGGCAACTAGGTTCCCTGTGTGTATACCCAATCGCAATCGCCATGGTTCCATGTTTTTTTCTTTATCTAACTTTGCATTATATTGCATGTATTGCTTGATTTCCATTGCAGTGAGTATAGCATCCACTGGATGGCTTGCGTTCTTTTCTGGTAGCCCTCCTACAGCCATATAAGCGTCACCAATTGTCTTAATTTTTTCCATGTTATACTTACTTGCAATAGCATCAAAGGAACGAAAATGCCCATCTAGTTTTTGAACTAGTTCACTAGGTTTAAGATTTTCTGCGTAACGAGTAAAACCAACAAAGTCTGTAAATAAAACGGAAGCATTTTCATAATTGACCGGTGTGACACGGTCACTCACTTTTAGTTCTTCAGCGATTTTGTGAGGAAGAATGTTCAAAAGAAGTTTCTCTGACTTGTCTCTCTCTTCAGCAAAGTGCATACGGAGGACTAGTACCAAAATGCCATTCAATATTTGCATAAATACAAATGCTCCGGGTACATCTTGGAAACGCTCCTCACGACTTGCAAAAGAGATCAGCTTTTCTGGATAATGGTACTCAATCCAAAAAAGTAACATGGCTACACCAATACCAAGCAGGAAACAAAAGGCCGTGGATAGCTTGCCTTTGGGGGCAAGGATAACGGCGATCATTGTGGCTGTTATTAAATAATAGTGGGCTCCACCGTGGGAACCCGCATTAAAAAGCACATTTACAAATAGGAAAGCAAAAATACTCAAAATAAAGGGCCAGAATAAGTGGCGATAACGTCTTTGCAATCGGGAGATGAGGTACATAGAAAGCAATAATAAACCACTTCCCAAGTGAATTGAAAAAAGGAAAAGGGACTGAACGTTGCTTGTGTCCAGTAAACCATCAATGTAGTTAGTTGAACCAAGAGTATTTGCTGTTCCATTGAGCAGGGCTAGAGAACTAAAAAGACGATTTTCTAGGGTACAACCCGTAGGAGACCCAGCAATCAGACGAACGGTACTACGTAAAAAACTGTTAATTCGAAGCATCATCAGCGATTACGGTTTGTATTCCTGTCCATAATACTCATAGTTCTTCGCTATATCGCCTTTCATGCCTTCTGGGACTTCATCCTCCGTAAAAATAGCTTGAACGGGACAAACAGGTTCACATGCACCGCAATCAATACACTCTTCCGGTTCAATATACAATTGCTTGTTTTCTAAGTTATCTGGATTATATTTTTTTTCTTCCCATTCCTCTTTTGTAGGATGAATACAGTCCACAGGACATACCTCGACACAGGCTGTATCACAAACACTAACACAAGGACTCGTTATTATATAGGTCACTATACTCTTATAGTTTGATTATAGGAAATAGTCAAGAAAATTTAATGAAATTGATCTTTATCAAAACTTTTGCGATAGCTTGTATTTTTTCTATCTGTGCTTTAGGTCGATATTCTCTGTTGAAGATAGTTTATGTACCAATGTATTGTTAAAATCAGCTTTATTTCTTTTGTTTTATTTTTGGCTATCCCAACTCTTCCCCTAAGAGGGCAAGTGCCTGTTCAGATACTTTTGGTGGATACGAATTCATATCCACATATTAGTCTGACTGTGAAGATTCGTGAACCTCATTTGAACTTTGTCAAAAAAAGAATAGATGCTCGTGGCTTTCAAGTTTCAGAGATATACAAAGAACAGGAAAAAAGAGTTAGGGATTTGCATGTAAAACCTCTCCCAAAGAAGAGAAGAAAGATGAATATCGTTTTTATTTTAGATGCTTCACTCTCTTTACAAGCTGCACAGTTAGCTTCTGCTATTTCATTCACAAGGCAATTCATTCGATCTTTGCACGAGCAAGAGGAAATGGCTCTTTATAGTGCAAAGGAAGAACCGGTTTTACTACATGATTTCACAAAAAATCGTGAAAAATTAAAATATGCCCTCAATAACATTCGTCATAATGGCAAAGTTACACGTTTGTATGATGCCATTTACAGTTCTATTTATACCGCTAAAAGTGCTTGGCATAGTGGGAGCAAAACTCAGAGTCGTGCCGTTGTTGTTTTACTTACGGATGGTAAAGAAGAGAGCAGTTACCTTAACGACGAAGATTGTTTTGAATTAAGTTCTATTGGCAAGCGCCTTTCTGTCCCTATTTACACTATACTATTCAATAAAGAAATTGAAAAGGCAGGTCTGTCTTTATTACCTCATTACGCACGTCTCAAAAGGCTAAGCTTAAAAACACAAGGACGGTTGATAGTGAATCCTAATCAATTTCAAAGTTTGGATATACTTCAACAGATACGCCAAGCAAATGAAAAAAGTTATTTGATTCGTTATCTATCCAAAGGAAAAAATAGATTCCCGGGTTCCAAGGTAATTGTTCGTGTTTCATCACAAGAAAGAGATTATGCTGTTGTGGCCGGTTTTCGTGTCCCTTGGTTTTATTTGCAAGATACAAATATTTCAATGGGTTGGTTTATATTTGGGCTATTTTTTTTGTTTAGTTTAGTTTCCATTTTTTTTGCATTGAGTTGGAGGCGTTCACAAAGGGAAAAGGAAGAAAGATTGCGTATTCTAGAAACCCAATTGATTCCTGAAAGTGGGATATTATTTGCAAATAAGGAAAGAAAACTTCAGGAAAAACATGAGAAAACAGAAGGTATAGTAAAAGAGAATAAAAAACGAACTGACGTTACAATAAAGGATCAAAAATTAAAATATGCCAGAGAGCCTATTATCGCAGAAGAAGAGGCCGTATTTGGTACTTATCCTGAAGATAAAGGTGGTGCAGATGTCCTTATTGAAAATGAACGAGTGCTCTATCTTCGTGAACGCAACTATCGGATGCTACAGCTGGCACTTCGTGATACTTTCCCTTATCGTAAAGCTGCTTTACGCACTGTAATGCCATCTGATTTATTGGGAGGTGCTCCTTCTCGATCTAGAGTTTATGATCTTTTTTTAGAAAACACTTTGCTGGGAACGGGACGTTGGGCTCATATACCCGTACGTGATCCTGTTGCCAGTCCAGTACATGCTCGCATCAAAAAAATCAATACGCATTTTATTTTGTATGACATGATGAGTGGTTCTGGTCTTTATTTAAACGGTAATAAAATTTTACGACCTACAGGCCTAAAACATGGAGATGAAATTCGTATAGGCAGGCTACAGTACACTTTTATCGGTAAGGTATAAAAAACTCAATATTGTCTTTAGAGCTGTTGCGAAAGTTTCATTTTAGTGTAATGATCGATCCTCCCCCGAGAATTTGCATCGCTGGGAAAGACAATCATCTTTTTTTAGCCGGGAAAGTTTATGAATAGAACTCTGAATTATGGTCTTCTGAATTATAGTCTATTGAATTATGGTCTATTGATAGGGGCTGTTGTAACAACTCTTATTCGGTATAATCACTAGTGACTATGAAAAATACGTTGTCTATATATTCTTAGTGTGGGCTTTGTCTCTATTCCTCTCGTTATGAAAAACAAGCACTATGTACTAGGTATTGACATTGGTAATTCAAATACCGTTTTAGGAATTTTCCGTGATACAAAGGACTTTGATATTTTACATCACTGGCGTATCACAACAAAAACAAATTGTACAACAGATGAGCTAGGAAGCATAGTCCTAAGCCTTTTTCTTTCTCATAAAATCAAACCAAAAAAAATCAATGGCTTTATTTATTCGTCAGTGGTTCCTTCGATGAATCAGACACTCCGAAATATGATCGCCATTTATTTTCCCCACTCTTTCCAAAATATTCTACAGGTGTCTAATAAAATTTCTTTACCTCTACACTTCGACTATCCTCGACCGGAAGAGATTGGAGCAGACCGTCTTGTGAATGCAAGTGCAGCCTCCCATATACATGGGGGTGATTTGATTATTGTAGATATGGGAACGGCGACCACCTTCTGCGTCATTCACAATGGGAATCAATACATAGGGGGTAGTATCGCACCAGGACTAAAAATTGCTCTTCAAGCACTTGGATTACATGCAGCACAACTTCCCATGATAGAATTTAAACCGCCCTTGTCCGGTGTTGTGGGGCGATCCACGATCCAAGCACTGGAGTCTGGATTTTTTTTTGGATGGGCTGGGCTCCTACGGGAAATACTCAATCGTATTAAAGCAGACAACCCTAAACGTTCCTACAAAATTATTGCTACAGGCGGACTAGCATCTTACATCAACAAAGAGCTACCCCAACTTTTTGACGATGTCGATCCATTACTCACACTTCGGGGCTTAAAAATGATATATTTTCGACAGGATAATTAGGAAAGCAATAAGGTCTTCGTAAGATATTCTAGACCGGTAACTTGTATCAGTAGTTGTTGCAACAACTCTAAGAGATCATCATCTAGCTCTGGAAAGACGGATAGAGCCTTGTTTTTTCCCGTGTGCAGTTGTTCCGTTCAAATCAGGGGCTTTACTGTCATGGGACTGTTGTTGCGAAATGTGAATAATTGCAAATAGAGCGTTGTGAAACGCTGATTTAAGGCATTTTAGACGTATATTTTCTTATGTTTCTGCATTTGTAACAGCCCCACATATAGGGGCAGAGTACACTCAAGTTAGACTTTTACACCAACTTTAGTTTATAACTCTGATAAATCATACCGTTCTCGAAATCTTTTGACCCAACAAACGATCCAATAAAATACCCGCGGCTACTCCCACATTTAGAGAGCTTGTTTTCCCATGTAGCAAAATTGAAATCAGGAAGTCACTCTCTGCCATTACCAAAGGACGTACGCCATGCCCTTCATGACCTAACACAAGAGCTAGCTTTTCAGGAGAAGGAAGAGAACTGATATCTGTGTGATTGAGGAGAGGAGGTGTTTTTTTTGTCGCTTGCTTGGAAAAGGTGTTTTGAAAATCTTCCGAAGCCACACTAGAACAAATCCAAAAATCCATTTTTTTTAAAGATAAAAGCAACTGATGAAGATTCGCCATTGTGAATATGGGCAAATGAAAACTAGCACCAGCAGAAACACGATGCGCCACGTCCCCCAATGCCACACCCTTACCTGTAATAAAAAGAGACTTTGCCCCGAGAGCTTCTGTTGTACGTATAATGCTCCCTAGGTTATTCGCATCTTGAATAGAATCGAGTAGGACCAAAAGACCGCCCGTTTTTTGAACATAACTTTGCCAATGATCCAAAGATGACGGTTTTTGCTTGATCTGCTGTGGAAGATCAGAAGAGTATTTCTTAATGATTACGCCTTGATGATTCAATTCATGACGAGTGGATTGATCGGGGGAAAAAAATCCGTCTTCTCTGTTTTTTTTCAATACTTTTCCTTTTCGAGATTGAACAAGTATGTCATTGAGCTCCTTGCGAGAAAGATAAGTGATAGGGACATTAGGTAAGGCTTGAGAGATTTTTTTTTGGAAAGAAATCGGAAAATTTTTATTTAGAAAGACACCTTGTATTTGCTCTACTTCTAAATTCGTTCTCAAAAGCTCCTCAACAGGCCGCCGACCATAGATGAAATGAGTTGTTTTCAAGATCTAATCAAGCTGTAGGCAATTTTGTATCGCAGATAATTGCTATATGTGATACGGCAATAATTACGTGCTTCTTTATTTGGTAATTTTTCTAAAAAATGATAAAAATCATTTTGATAATGTTTTCTCTTCCATTTTCGTAAATTTCCCGGCCCCCCGTTATAAGCAATTGCACTCCAGCGAAAATCTTTATCATATTTTTTTAGAAGACGAGAGAAATAATAAGCTCCCAAGCGTATATTATGAGATGGATTATGTAAATCCAAAGTCTGTTTCTTCATAATCATGCCTGCAAGCCAAGCACCGGTCTTGGGCATAATTTGCATCAAGCCCATTGCCCCGGCGCTACTTACAGCACCTTCTCGGAAAAGACTTTCCTGATGCATCAAAGCATAAACCATACTTTCTTCTAACTGATAAGCACGCGAATAACGTCGGACTAAAGAACGATATGGCCGTGGATACAAAAGCTTGAGTATGGTTGCTGGCAAACTAAATGGATCAAAGGAGATGCCTTCTTCCCATAGAGTTTGCCGTAAATAGTAGACCTGAACATTTAGTGCCTTTGACCAACGTCCAAGTTGCACAAGAGAAAGCAGATATTTACGACGAGATGAAGGTGTTTTTATATCACCATGCAATTCACGAAAAAGACTCACTCCCATGGACCAATCTCCCAATGAAAAGAGCAAACGCAAAAGACTATTTTTAGGAGTTTGTGTTTTTTGCAATTCAGCTAGTAATTTTAAGCTCTTAGGATCTTGATATTTACGAAGAGAACGAGAACGTAAAAAATTCCAAGTTTCCCTTCGGCCCCCATGTTTGGTTAGCCAACGCAAATAGTCACCGCGATTCTTTACTTTTCTCCAGTTACGGACATAGCGACTCTGAGTATTTTTTTCCCAGATTTCTGTAACGTAAAAAGAACCCGGAGCATAGGCGTAAAAATTTTCATGTATATTCGCTAGTTCAATTTGTTTACCTTTCTGCTTATAAAAACGTTCTAACCAATAAAAAAAACGTCCACTTCCAAAATGACGAGGAAGTCGCATTTTCGCTTCATTCCAATAAATCAAAGAAGCCCACTGAGGTACCCTCGCATCTGGCCCAATGAGAAATTTCATCAAAGTATCTTGAATACTACGATGATGTGGATAGTATTTTAGATAGCGTAACATCTCTCGAAAATATTGCTTTTTGTTATCAGATTTTTTTCCTAACATGGCCATAACGTTCAAATATTGTTTCCAAAGGGGCCAGTTTGTATGTAAAACATGATGAAAAGGACGGAGTAGGGTCCATGCTTCACTTTCTTTGTTCATAGCTATAAGTTTTAGAACCCATAGTTTTAAAATTTTTGGATGAGCTGTGAGATAGTCAGAAAACTTTCCACTAAGCAGTCTCAAACTGGAAGAATTATTTGTTTTCACAAAAAACATACCCAGCATTCGCAAATGATTTTTTTTTGCTTTTTGAATACTCAGTTTACCATTCCAAATTTTCTTTAAATCAGCTAGTTTCTTCTTAGATAACACATCACTAAAAGCCAATAAATTCCAATTGTATTCATTCCGCTTTTTCATTCTTTGCGAAGAAAAAAGATTTGGATAAAAGTGTTGAACGTCTTTGTGTATACTTACACGCAACCAATTAGCTGATGCAGCCCAAGCTCCTTTAAAATAATAGTGTAGTGCAATCTTTTTTGCTTTCTCATAGGCATAAGTACGCCCAATCAAAAATTTACTAAAAGGGGTTTGAAAACTTTTCTGAGCTTTAATTCTAACAAAATTTGATGCCTTTATATATTGTTTACTAGCCAGTAATTGCTTTAGGTGTTCTTGAAAGATTTTTTCAGAAAAAGGATCATTTCTCTCTATGCTCGCAAGAGCAATTAAAGCTAAACTTAACGAAAACATTTTATACTTTTTAGCTTCAAAAGAAGCACGCCAAGCCATCACACGTCGTAAATTTCTCCTACAACTATACGGTTTCTTTTTTTTTATACAAACAAGCAAATTATCTTTGGTTTGACCCTTTGGACAAGATATGTCCAATATAGAGAAGAAATATTGGAAGGCGCGTATAACATCTGGTGTGACTTTTTTTATTTTATTCTTTTGACTTTTCTGATTTCGAATAATGGCTAGACCCAATGCGTAGCTTTCTTTATCGCTACGTGGTGTTCTGTTATGAAAATGCTTTTCGATAGCCCCCCAACGTTTTGCACGCAAAAGATTTGAAATGTTTTCTTTAGAAAAAAGTGAAACGGGAAAAAAACTAGAAAAGAAGAATGAAAAAAGTAAAAAAAAACGGAAAAAAGAAGTCTGGTTTAGTTCCTTTTGGAAGGAGGAGAATAAAAAACGCACACAAAGTAATATCATTATCCAATAGCCCCTAGTCAAAAATACAGCTCGTACAAATGTTCCATATGATTACATAATATCTCAAAAGTACAACAAAAACAAAAAGAAATTCCCTTTTTTTGATGGACTCTAATCTTTAAAAATGTCGATATTTTTAACGTGTAGTTTTATGTTTGTAGAATCTATGGGCTGTTTCCTGTACAGATCGGTTTTTCTTTCAAAAAGGTAACTTTTTATTCTTAATAAAATGGTAAAAACACAGAAATTACCTCTACAAACAGTGGAAGAAGATATGCTTCCTTTTGCTACAGCAAATCTTTTTTTTCAGGAAGAATTAGCACCATATGTACAAAACAAAGTACAACTAGAAAATTCTTTTCTTCCGTCTGTTGCTAATAAAGTAGTTCCTAATCACTTCCCGTTTGTTTTTTGGAAGGTACAATATCTTTTTGATCAAAAACTTTGGAAAATTGCAGAAGAAAGAATGCCTATCCTTTTTCGATCCATTCTTAGGGATTTATCTGCAATTGTATATAACGATGATACAAGTGTAATTGATGCCATCATCAATTACTGCTTATGGAGGGGACATTTTTCTTGGCTTCAAACTTTAGGTTCTTTGTACTCTCAGTCTGAAGAAAATCATACAGATTTATTCCAAGTTCTGAGTCTTTATTCCGCTCGGAAAAAAATGTTTCCATTAGCTACTTTCTATCATAGAAAAGTCAAAAACCCAACCGTTTATTATGAATTGTGTTATCAAATTTTAACAAAGGTACCTCCAAAAATTTCGCAGATTACTTACCACAAGGAGAATATATATGCACAACTATTATCTGCTCTACAAAGGGGTGACAAAGAAAGCGAAAAAAATATCGTGAAAACATTAAATCAATCTCCAACACAGGAAGACCAACTTATTAAACAGTATCAAATTTTACTGGCTCGCGGTTCTATTTTTCAAGCTGCCCGACTGATTTTAATTTATGAAAAAAATCAAGAAAACACTAGTCCTTATATAACGAATCTTGTTTTGCAATTATATATACAAAATCAGAAACTTTATGCATTTTTGATACGTATTATAAAATCTAGAAACTGGCCGGGAGAAAAAACTTGGTATGAAATAGAATATTGTCTAGCTCAATTGAACATGGCTTCTATAAAAGGCACTGTATGGTTTCGTATTTTAGAAAATAAAAGAAGCGATATCACTAAACCATCTCAAAAAGAACAAAATAAATTTCTCCAACTCATAGCCACGGGTCTCAGCGATCAAGCTCCTTTACCAAGGATCTATTCTGTACTTTATAAAGACCTCATTCTCAATCACTACGTACTGTCACCTATATCACAAACAAACATGTTGAGGCGACGTTTTTTGCTTTATGCAAATTTACTACAAGAGCCCATAGGCAAAGGAGAGGAAATAGATATAGTTAAAATAGCTAGCTATAGTACATCTCTAATATGGACATATTATCAATACCAAAAGGCTATCAATCTCACTCCTTTCATAGAAATTGCAGAAAACCTATCCGGTCATAATCTAGCTCTGCGAGCCTTCCTTGGTATTTATTATTTTAAAAGTCCAACCCATGCTCTAAGCAGACAATATTTGCAAAAACTACATTTACCGCATCCCCTTATCCAAACCCTTCAGGTGAGCCACTTACTGGAAAACGATGAATTTGAGCAAGCTAGTGAAATTCATACTCGCTTACTCCATAGATACCCTAATGACCCCGCTTTACAATTGAATCATAAAATGATCCACAAAATGATCATGGAACAGAAATGAAAAAAAGAAAAAGCTAACTTCTTCTTAAAAATAAAATAGCTTGAAAGTAGACACTATCCCTAGAGACTTGGGTGGTGATAAATTCTCCGATTAAATATAAATATAAATATAAATGCAAATAGCAACAGAAGATATTGAAATACAAAAAGTCGGCAATGTGCGCTTTTTGTACTATCCCCATAAAAGTTATCTAACCAATATACAAATACTCACTCAGGTAGGCTCAGCATCCGAAGGAAATGACAATCACGGAATGGCACACATATTAGAACATATGTTTTTTAAGGGTTCCCAGAAACGCTCTGGAGGAACGGCCATATCACGAGCAGCTAATGATATAGGGGCAAAAATGAATGCCTACACAACTTATGATCATACGGTCTATTATATCTCTGTTTTAAATGAATATTTTTCTGAGGGATTTGATATTTTGGCAGACATGTACACAAACCCGCTCTTTCCAGAAGAGGAATTTGCTAAGGAGCTTAATCCCATACTAAGCGAATTACGGGAACGTGAAGATGATCCAGATAGCTATTTAATGGAGCGTGCCTTTGCGAATTATTTTGGAGCTTCCTATCATCCTATTATCGGAACAGAAAAAAGTATTCGTTCGGCAAACGTAGAAAAGATGCATAACTTCCGCCAAGACTTTTATGGGGGAGAAAATTGTTTAGTCGCTATAGCTGGTGGTGTCTCCAAACAAGAGGCCCTATCTTGTGTGGATTTTTTTTTCGGAAAAATGCCGATGAAAAGAAAACCTGTAAACGAAAAAGTGATCCCTCAGAATACAAAGGAGCTACTCCTCACAAAAGCTGGTATCAGCGAAGCCTATTGCCATTTCTTTTTTCCTGCCTTAGAGGCAACTCATCCCGATTGTGTAAAACAAGATATTATGAATTATCTTCTAGGAGGAAATGACTCTGCACTACTTTTTGAAAGAATACGTGAGGAATTAGGCATGTCTTGTTATGGCATCTATTCTTGGATAATGCGAGATCATCCATTTCATACCTTGGGTATAAGCTGTGGTATTGCTCCTAATGAGTTAGAACAATTATCTACTGAAGTCATGGCTCAAATCAATCTCATTTGTAAATCGCATTTGAATGTAGATGCCTTGAAGCGTTGTCAGGCTTCAATAAGAGCCTCTGTGGCTGCCCGAGCTGAGACTAGCGCAGGGCTAAACAGCATGATGGCGCTACCCGTCTTGCGAGGAGAAACAGAAAATCCAGTCCAGAAATTTTTGCATCAGATAGAAAGTACCACACTTGATGATGTACTAGAGATGGCCCAAAAGACACTAAGCGGTCCCATGCTGAAAGCAGTTCTCACTCCGGCATGAGCCAATTATTAAACCTGGAAGAAGCAACGCAGGCACTTAAAGAGGGAAAGCTTGTTGGAGTTCCCACAGAAACCGTCTACGGATTAGCAGCTAATGCTCTAAATGAAAAAGCCGTCGCAAAAATCTTTTCTGTAAAAAAACGTCCAAAATACAATCCCCTAATTTGCCACTTTTCAGAAACACGTCACGTCTTTGACTATGGTAGAGGAGAAAAGATTCACCAGCGTTTAGCGCATTTTTGGCCCGGTCCAATGACTTTACTTTTGAAGCATGAAGGAAATTTACCTTCCATCATTTGTGCAGGTCTTTCACAAGCAGCTTACCGTGTTCCGGATCATGACCTTTTACGAAAACTAATCCAAAAATGTAACTTCCCCTTGGCTGCTCCTTCTGCAAATATATCAAATCAACAAAGCCCCACGACAGCTCAAATGGTTTTAGAAGATATAGGGAAACAAATCGCTGGTGTTTTAGATGGAGGCCATTGTAAAATTGGTATCGAGTCTACAATTTTGCAAAACAAAGGAAAAGAAATCGAAATACTGAGACCGGGAGGGCTCAGTCGGGAACAAATCAAACAAGCCGGCTTTAGCGTCAAAATGTGTACAAAGAAGACAGAGCAGAAGCCCCTTGCACCAGGGCAGCTATCTCGTCACTATTCTCCAAAATTGCCGATGATATTGCTTCTCTCGGAAAACCCTTTCCAAAATTATTTTATAACAGAAAAGCTAAAGCGAGCCCTTCATAAACATAATATAGGTCCAGAAAAAAGCTGTTATATTTCCTTTGGAAAAGAAAAAGCTCCCGCTGGATTTGCTTCTTATCTAAACTTTTCTTTGAAAGGTGATCTCACTGAAGCGGGAGAAAATTTTTTCAGAACTCTAGACAAAGCCGCAAAACTCACAACAAATCAGATTATTATTACTCATTACCTCCCAAATCATGGAATAGGATTTGCCATTAATGACCGTCTAAGGAGAGGCTCTAGCTTTTCTGTTTCCTTACCATGAGGGAAGGAAACAGAAGGGAAGGGACTGTTGCACTTATTATGTGAATTCAAGTTCTATAAAATACCTTAAATCAGCGTTTCATAGCACTCTATTTGCAATTCTTTACATTTCGCAATAATCCCATGAAGCGCCATGAAATCATCATCCAATCCTCATGTGCGATGATATCTCCCATCAAGCGATTGAAAAAAGCAGCCAAAAGGTAGCCAAAAAAGGGATTTAGTCCAAGAATAGCTTTGCTAAAACAGCCAGTAGCAAAGCCGTGTTAAAGCCTGTAAACAATTTCAAGCCCGTTATCTTGGCTCCTAATTTATCTTCTAGTGCGGTTATCTTTGTTTCTAACTTATCTTCTAGTGCGGTTATCTTGGCTCCTAACTTATCTTCTAGTGCGGTTATCTTTGTTTCTAACTTATCTTCTAGTGCGGTTATCTTTGTTTCTAACTTATCTTCTAGTGCGGTTATCTTTGTTTCTAACTTATCTTCTACTGCAGTTATCTTGGCTCCTAACTTATCTTCTGTTGCTGTTGTCTTGGCTCCTAACTTATTTTCTCCTGCGGTTATCTTGGCTCCTAACTTATCTTCTCCTGCGGTTATCTTGGCTCCTAACTTATCTTCTCCTGCGGTTATTCTGGCTTCAAAGTAATCTTTTGTAACAGCATTAGTCTGTTTCTGCTCTACATATTCGAGTAGCTCCGTGGCTGTTTCTTTAGATATATTGGCCTCTGTTAATTTTTCAATTAAATGTAGGGCTTTAGCTGCACTCACGAGATTAGGCTAATGGCTATATGTGTGATGTAAAGCTAGAAAATAAGGGACTGTTGTAAAATGAACGGAATTGTAAGATTTTCGGTTTATATAGTTAAGCTTGAAAAAGGCACTATATTAAGAAAATGCCATAACCCATATTTCCTTTTTTAAGGAAATATTAGTCAGATATTGCGGAATAAATTTAAGCCAAGAAAAAGCTTTTAGCAATTTTCTCATATTAAAGCCAGCACCTAGTAAAACCGCATACATCTTATCACCTTCTTGCGTTAAGAGGTGATTTCGTCGTACACCTCCATCATTCTTCATGTGACCAATGATGGGTTCAATAGCGGCTCTTCTTTTCATCCACTTGCGTAAACTACGTTTCATTTTTTTCTTCCTCTTTGCGCCAACAATGTGAACTGTTATCCCATCTTTAACTTTCGCTCCTCTATAACCTCTATCCACAAAAACTTCTTTTACACTTAATGAATTGGGTAAAAACCTTTCTACCTGTTCTATGGCCGATGGTAATGTATGCCCATCAAAAGGATTACCATGTTTTGCCATCGCGCCTAAAACAAAGTTACCTTGACTACTTGTCACGTAACTTGCCTTACATCCAAATTCATACTTCTTATGCGTTTTTCCTTTAGAGATACATTCTACTTCCGGTGCATGTAAACTATAAACTTTGTTTTTGCTATCCTTGGTTTGATCGTAAAGACGGTGAAGAAGACACAAAGAAGATTCATAATTTTTATGTAAGTCTATAGAATGTAATTTACGCTCTACATCCCGTAAAACACGGCCAAAATAGGTTTTTAAGCTCTTTTGCTCACGCCTTGCAAGTCTGTATTTACGTCCTCTAAAATATCGGTTCTGCATTAATAATGACTTTTTAGATAAACGAGAATAACTTTGGCGAAGACGAATATTATTTCTCTTAGCCAGTTCTGATAAATATTGTAAAGCTTTAAAATATAGTTTACCATCTGTTGGATATGTAATGGCCTTTTCCTGAACTGTTGTATCTACATTTACTTTTTGGACATGATGTCTACGCAGTAATTTATTAGAAAGAGCACAACGAATTGTTTCTTCTAAAAGCTTTTCCATCCCTTTAGATTTTATACGCTTACGCCATCTGCTTAATGTGCTATGATCACAAGGAGCTTCCTGCTGGAATTCTTGGTATCCGCAAAAGTGTTGCCAATAGACATTTTGAACCCATTTATCTAAAACACTTTCATCACTTTCATTAAATGTGGCTTTTAAGTAATGCAGTCCTACCATCAAGCGGGTTAACTTGGCTGGACGGCCATTGTCAGGACAATAGAGTTTACCAAATTCAGTATCAAACTTTTCCCAATCTATTTTCTGAGCTAAACGAAATAAGGGCTCATTATGATTGAGCATACCTTCCAAATTCGTCTTAAACAAGTCTCTTTGATAATCATTTTTTTTTTGAGCTAACATAGGGAACCTCTGAAAAATAATGCTTGAAAAACACAAGCTTTTGAACACCTTTTCGCAAAACCTTGCGATTATGGGTACTACTTTTTACTTCAGAATAGCTTATAAATGCGAAATATCCATAGTATTCTGGTTTTTCAAGGCTGACTATATAGAGTTGTTTACACCCTCCTGTGTTATAGTCTACAACTTAGATCTGCAAAGTTTTTCTCGCATAGTCTTGAAAAACAAATCATTGCTGAAATTTTACGCAATGGGTAAGCATCTGATACTAGTTTATCCAAATCATAATCTAAAAAAGTCATATTATTCCTCCTAAACAACTTCATTCTGAGAGCAGACTAAAATAGAGATATAATGATAGGTACTTCTTTATTTCGCCGTGATAGGCGAGAATATTTTACAATGATAAAAAAAATCAACTGGCGTGATTACAGTTTTTGAATATCAGCCATCATAGAAACAGAAGTTACCTGAGAAACAGATGGCCTATTCGTAAAGAATTGAATCATTTCCCGTAAAGATTTAGAAAAGTCACCTAATCCAATCAGTCCTACGAAGAGGGCCACACGAAAATAAAAACGATGACCATGACGCTCTTCCTTGCTTATAGAGAAGTGACGGTAGATTTGCCACGATGACCACATAATCATCACAGAGCCTGTGATGAGTCCTATAGATAATAAAAACAGTTCACGCATAATCAATAGCCATGTGAAAGCAACAACTCACTATAACTATTTCTCTTGTCAAGAGACCTATATTCTATTCTACAAAACCCATGTAAAGCTGTAGGGCTAAAATAGATATAATATTAAATTTACGCTTATGTATTTATCGACGATTTTTCAAACCGTAGAGCCTTTTACGAATTATTCCCACAACTTTATAACATTTCCACCCACATCTACATTACCCGCACTAGCGGGGCTTTCATCATCACCTATAGCATTCGTATGGCCATAGCCAAGTTCACCATCAGGATTGCCCCCCCAGCAACGTACAGCGCCACTCACTAGCAAGGCACAAGTGAGAAATTCACCTGCAGCAAGTTGTGTAACAGTTTCACCCACATTCACATCGCCTGCGCTAGCGGGGCTTTCATCATCACCTATAGCGTTTGTATGCCCATAGCCAAGTTCACCCCATCCATGGTTTCCCATCCGTCCCCCCCAACAGCGCACAGCGCCACTTGTTAGCAACGCACAAGCGTGACCTTGGCCTACGGCAATTTGTATAACAGCCCCACCCGCATCCACATCACCCGCGCTAGCGGGACTTTCATCATCACCTATAGTCTTCGTATGCCCATAGCCAAGGTAACCATCTCTATTATATCCCCAGCAACGTACAGCACCGTTCGTTAGCAGCGCGCAAGTGTGAGATTGGCCTGTAGCAATTTGTATAACAGTTCCACCCACATTCACATACCCGCACTAGCGGGGCTTTCATCATCGCCTATAGTATTCGTATGTCCATAGCCAAGTTGACCTCTTCCATTGTATCCCCAGCAACGTACAGAACCGTCCGTTAGCAGCGCGCAAGTATGGTTTCGGCCTGTAGCAATCTGTATAACAGTTTCACCCACATTCACATCGCCTGCACTAGCGGGGCTTTCATCATCGCCTATAGTATTCGTATGTCCATAGCCAAGTTGACCTCTTCCATTGTATCCCCAGCAACGTACAGAACCGTCCGTTAGCAGCGCGCAAGTATGGTTTCGGCCTGTAGCAATCTGTATAACAGTTTCACCCACATTCACATCGCCTGCACTAGCGGGGCTTTCATCATCACCTATAGCATTCGTATGCCCATAGCCAAGTTGACCTCTTCCATTGTATCCCCAGCAACGTACACTTCCTCCATAACTTAAAGTGGACTGTGCACTCTTTTTGGGGGAGGTCACAGCGCCACCCATTAGCAAGGCACAAGTGTGATTTTCGCTTGCGGCAAGTTGCGTAACAGTTCCACCCACATCCACATTACCCGCACTAGCGGGACTTTCATCATCACCTATAGCATTCGTATGCCCATAGCCAAGTTCACCAGAGGGACTACCACCCCAGCAACGTACATGACCCCCTGAGATAATTACACAACTATGTCCATAGAAAAAACCGTGAAAAGGAGCATGCTCATGACAGCTCATCTTAGTCTGCATAAAAAGAAGTAAAAATAAAAATACAGTACCTATAGTAGTGTAGATGTTTCTTTTCGTGAAAGGTATTCCTATTAGACGTCCCATGTCCTGAAGTATGCGTAGTAAAACTCTATTTTTATCAAGCATCTTTCCCGTATTTTAATATAAACACCCATGTAAAGCTGTAGGGCTAAAATAGATATAATATTAAATTTACGCTTATGTATTTATCGATGATTTTTCAAACCGTAGAGCTTTTTACGAATTATTCCCACAATTTTATAACAGTTCCACCCATATCTACATTACCCGCACTAGCGGGACTTTCATCATAATTTAAAGTGGACTGTCCACTCTTTTTGGGGAAGGTCAGTTATTGGCGGTTTCTGAGGCTGTGACCTCGATCAGGGTAAAATGAGCAGACATGACACCAGTCTACGACGTCATGTCACTAAAACGAGATTTTTTGAGCGCTTTTACCGTCAAAGTTAGATATTGAATGCAGAATTTACTTGCAATAGAGACTTTAGGATATTCCTTGGCCCGAGTGTGGTTTGTTAGGGCATTGTATGCGAGTCTATTGGAAGCGGAAAATACAACTTGACGTTTACTCTATAGAGGGCGACATTAAGGATGTGTGGTTATGAGGGGAAACCCCTGTCCGACCACTAGTGTATTCTGGAGGATTTTCTGATGAGAAATAAAGTATATGCAATAGAAGCGGTTCCTAATAGGAGGCTCTTCTTGCATTTGCCAAATTTTCATTTACTAGCCTGGCGGGAAGGTGGTGTTATGAAAGCTCGTGTATTGGATTTCGATTTATGGGTTTTCTCACAGAATAAAGACGACAAAAAAGCAATAGAAGAGGTGTTTAAAAGTTCTAAGGAGATAACCCTCTCCTTTATTATGAAGCATCTCAAAGAAGACTGTGTAGACGACCTTTATAGGAATGGTGTCAAAAACTCTGGAGATTGGGAAAGATTCTCTACAGAAAATAATCGTGAAAAAACAAAAGCTCTAAAAGAGTCTTACAAGCAATTTATTAAAAACCCAAAGAATGCTATAGAAAAAACAGATCAGCTTATATCACTTAACAATTTGGATAAAGATTCTTTTGCCGACTTAAAGGAGGCTCTTAACAGATTGGGTTCGATGGATCCAAAAACTGCTTCAAGTCTTGTAGAAAAGATTTTGAATGTTGTGATCTCTGTCTACGATTTACAGCCTATTGTCGTCTCGACAAGATAGCTTATACAAATGAGTTCTTCTGACTCTAACTTATATATATATAAATTTAATTGCATTAAGAATATACTAGAGGGAGTTCGGGGTCAGGAAAAATTCGAGTTAGAAAATCTCAACCCCAGTCATCAAGATAGGAGCTATTACAATATAAGTTATGGCAACTTTAGAGAGACAATAACAGTGTATTACAATAAGGGTACTAAGCACTTTCCAGAAGGCTTTGTGTTCTCCGAAAGCTTGCAAAAACTATATAATAATTTAGCCAAAATTAAAAGTCTAAAAGATGAAATTACGAACGAGTGTCGTGAATAAATAAATTTCTATACGACAGCCGCTTACTTAATACCCAGATAAGTTTCTCCTTTAATATATAAATAATTTTGCGGAGGCATGAAATAATCCATAGTCTCATAAGGGTTTATTTCAGTCTCAAAGGATACAACCTTTCCGATTTTAATAGCATAGCCCGTATTGCAATTTACGAAATACTCGAAAAATTCCTTTCTACTTACCCTCTTTTCCCTTACATTTATTCCACAAAGTTTTGGGGCTATCTTGAATGATAGCTGTGACTAAAAAATAACTGACGATCTTTTTTACAGGGGATGTGCAGTAGATATATATTCAGCTTTGAAAAACCAGAATACTATGGATCTTTCGCATTTATAAGCCATTCTAAAGTAAAAAGTAGTACCTATAATCGCAAGATTTTGCGAAAAGGTGTTCAAAAGATTGTGTTTTTCAAGCATTATTTTTCAGAGCTTCTCTATGCTAGCTCAAAAAAAAATGATTATCAAAGAGACTTGTTTCAGACGAATTTGGAAGGTATGCTCAATCATAATGAGCCCTTATTTCGTTTAGCTCAGAAAATAGATTGGAAAAAGTTTGATACTGAATTTGGTAAACTCTATTGTCCTGACAACGGCCGCCCAGCCAACCCGCTTGATGGTAGGACTGGATTACTGAAAAGCCACATTTAATGAAAGTGATGAAACTGTTTTAGATAAATGGGTTCAAAATGTCTATTGGCAACACTTTTGCGGATGCCAAGAATTCCAGTAGTGACCTTCCCCCAATATTTAGTACAGTCCTTTTTAGCTTTTTTTTCATTAAGCTGTATAGTATTCTTCCTCAAATTTGATAGGACTCTTATATCCTAAAAATGAATGTTTTCTACGCCTATTATAAAATACCTCAATATACTCAAAAATATTTCTCCTAACTTCAAATATATTTAGATATGTATTTTTATATACCTCTTCTATTTTCAAACTTCCAAAAAAAGACTCCGCAACAGCATTATCATAGCAGTTACCTTTGCGGCTCATACTGGATACAAATCCATATTTATCAAGCTTGCTCCTAAATTGATAACTCGCGTATTGACTTCCCCTGTCAGAATGAAAAATCAGACCCTTCCTTGGGCTTATTTTGAGGGCTTATTTTGAGCAACGGCTCTGTCCAAAGCTTCTATGACCATTTCTGTTCTCATGTGATCTGTAAGAGACCAACCAACTATTTTTCTGCTACATAAATCAAGTATCACACATAGATATAACCAACCTACGGCTGATTTAATGTAAGTGATATCAGAAACCCAGACCTTATTAGGTTCAAGGATATTAAATTCCTGTCCTAGTAGGTTCTTAGAAATAGGGTAAGCATGAGCTGAATTTGTAGTCAGAACCTTGAATTTAGGCTTAATTTGGGCAGAAAGTCCTATATTTCTCATAACTTTAGCTACTCTATTTTCTGAAACCTTACATCCCATATCATGCAATTCAGACGTAATCCTTGGAGAGCCATAAATACCGTTAAACTTATGAAAAATATCCTTAATCATATTTTCAAGTTTTTGTGTCTCGAAAGCCCTTTTACTTGTTTTATGTTTTACCCAAACATTAAAACCGCTCCTTGAAATCGTTAATAAAGAGTACATTTTCTGCACAGGAAATGAGGAGCGATGTTTCTTCATAAATTGAAACTTCATTTCTGTGGTTTTATGAAAATGGCTACCGACTTTTTTAAGATATCCCTTTCTTGACGAAGTTCAGAACACTCTTTGCGAAGCCTAGATAATTCCGCCTCTATAGAACGATTAGGATCAGAGTTATTAAACTCATATTTCCTACGCCATTTTATAGAGTAATTTTTCATAAGAAACCAAAATAGGGCTATTAAACTCATATTTCCTACGCCATTTTATAGAGTGTAGTTTCAGATACCTCAAAAGCCTCACTGACCTCTTTTGCTAATTTCTTCTTTTTGATCCAGCAAAGCCTCCCTTACATAGGCAAACTTTCCACTCGCAAAGCTTACCACGAACGCCTCCCCAGCTTCACTTGTTTCCCATGTGAGCCTTGGCTTTTTCGCGCCCTTAACATCGAGAGCTTTGCTTCAGCAAAGCCTACCACAGGTAAGTTCCTTTTAGGAAAGCCTACAAACGCAAAACCTTCCACAAACGCATTCTTCCCAAGAGAGCCTCCCCAAATATACACCATTTTTTGAGATCGCTCATAAAAAAAGAATTGACAAAATAGCGAATGAATTAGGACACTACCTGTGTTACGCTCAGCACTGACCTTCCCCCAATATTTAGTACAGTCCTTTTTAGCTTTTTTTTCATTAAGCAGCATAGTATTCTTCCTCAAATTTGATAGGACTCTTATATCCTAAAAATGAATGTTTTCTACGCCTATTATAAAATACCTCAATATACTCAAAAATATTTCTCCTAACTTCAAATATATTTAGATATGTATTTTTATATACCTCCTCTATTTTCAAACTCCCAAAAAAAGACTCCGCAACAGCATTATCATAACAGTTACCTTTGCGGCTCATACTTGATACAAATCTATATTTATCAAGCTTGCTCCTAAATTGATAACTCGCGTATTGACTTCCCCTGTCAGAATGAAAAATCAGACCCTTCTTAGGCTTATTTTGAGTAACGGCTCTGTCCAAAGCTTCTATGACCATTTCTGTTCTCATGTGATCTGTAAGAGACCAACCAACTATTTTTCTGCTACATAAATCAAGTATCACACATAGATATAACCAACCTACGGCTGATTTAATGTAAGTGATATCAGAAACCCAGACCTTATTAGGTTCAAGGATATTAAATTCCTGTCCTAGTAAGTTCTTAGAAATAGGGTAAGCATGAGCTGAATTTGTAGTCAGAACCTTGAATTTAGGCTTAATTTGGGCAGAAAGTCCTATATTTCTCATAACTTTAGCTACTCTATTTTCTGAAACCTTACATCGCATATCATGCAATTCTGACGTAATCCTTGGAGAGCCATAAATACCCTTAAACTTATGAAAAATATCTCTAATCATATTTTCAAGTTTTTGTGTCTCGAAAGCCCTTTTACTTGTTTTATGTTTTACCCAAACATTAAAACCGCTCCTTGAAATCGTTAATAAAGAGCACATTTTCTGCACAGGAAATGAGGAGCGATGTTTCTTAATAAATTGAAACTTCATTTCTGTGGTTTTATGAAAATGGCTACCGACTTTTTTAAGATATCCCTTTCTTGACGAAGTTCGGAATTCTCTTTGCGAAGCCTAGATAATTCCGCCTCTATAGAACGATTAGGATCAGAGTTATTAAACTCATATTTCCTACGCCATTTATAGAGTGTAGTTTCAGATACCTCAAAAGCTTCACTGACCTCTTTTGCTAATCTCTTCTTTTTGATCCAGTAGTCTACCGTATCCTTCTTAAATTGTTCATCATAGCGTTTAGCTGACGCCTTGATAGTGTTTGTTTCCATGTTTTCTTCCTCCATAATGTAAAGTGGACTGTCTACTCTTTTGGGGGAAGGTCAGCTGGAAGAAATTTCATCTGAAAGAATTTATGAAATTTTATAACAAAGAAAAGCCATATACTTCGAGGAAAAGCCACATACTTCACTGAAAGGATTGACGCCTATGGAGGCTTTTCATAAATCTTATAATAACAGAGTGGCTTAAAGAGGAACATTCAGAGTTACCTTTTTACATGGCTTCTACGCCTATATACTATTCATTCTCATTTTAATTTTTTCTGAAGTTTCATATAAATAACAAGGCTCTTGTTTGGTAACCAAGAGTGATCAGGAGTCTATGTCTTTTTTTTTAACAGCCACTGATACAGGAGTTGGTAAAACAACCACGGCAGCCATGCTATTACTGAATTATCCTGAGTTACTCTATTGGAAGCCTGTACAAACAGGGAACGATATAGATCGACTAAATGTGAAAAAAATCATGGGAGATCAAACCAATGATCAACGTTTTTTACCAGAAAGCTATTCCTTTCCAACACCTGTTAGCCCCCATCAAGCAGCCGATAAGGAAGGCAAAGAAATCCAGCTGTCACAAATTCTAAATGATTTGAAAATGCATCAGAAAAGGGCCCCTCTGCTAATAGAAGGAGCTGGAGGACTGCTTGTTCCTTTAACAAGAAAAGAAACTTGGGCTGATTTTTTAGTAAAAGCCAAACTAGCTGTTATTATAGTCGCACGAACGAGCTTAGGAACAATCAATCATAGTTTACTCACCATTGAAGCCTGTCAAAAAAGAAACATACCCATACTAGGTCTAATCTTTTGTGGAGAAGAAAATGAATACACTTGTCGCACAATTTGTGACTTTACCGGCATCTCCCAGTTATGCTCTTTTGATTTTCAAAAACAAGGAAATCTGAAGAGCGTCGATTGTCAAAGCTTCACTATATAAGCAAAACGGTCTATTTCTTCATTAGTACACAACCTTTTTCATTCAACAATAGGAGAGGGGGAGGCAATCCATTCCATACAAAGGCTTTGTGCTTTTTCTATCAACTCAGAGAGTTCGCTTGTTTCCTCTTTGAAAAATGGAGACAGCACATAGTCTGCAACATCTACTTTATTTTCGGGACGACCTACACCAAAACGCAAACGATGAAAATTTGGGCCCACTATGGAAATAATATCGCGTAGGCCGTTATGCCCTCGATGACCCCCTGATTGTTTCATGCGCATATTTCCAAAAGGAAGATCTATTTCGTCATGTAAAACAAGCATATTTTGTGGTGAAATGCCATAATATTGCAGGCCCTTGGCAATTGGTCTGCCTGACAAATTCATATAACTTTGTGGACGAAGAAAAATGAGTTTCACTTGATTTTCTGATACTTCCTTTGTTCTGTCCGGATGAAAGTTTACCTGAGCCACATGAGCTATTTGAAGGGGCTTAGACACTAACTCTAAATGGAAAGAAACGAGAAGCTTTTCCAGTATCATAGCTCCAATATTATGTCGTGTTTTTTCGTACCTTTTTCCCGGGTTTCCTAGTCCCACAATCAAATGCATCGTTCCACTCATCAAAAACAATAGAAAAGAAAGTATACCTCAAGAGATAGCAAAAATAAGCCATTGACGACATCAGATACAAGTCGCTCAATGGAAGTTGATCTATCTCTATGAGGGGGCTCTGGTGCAAAATGGAAGCGTTGCAAAATACAGAAAAGCAAGAAAATGCCTGTCTAAAGTGCCTGAAACCGGCGTTTTACGGCATACTTTGGTCTTTTTTACTTTTGCAATCCCACTATGGGAGTCCTTATGAGAGTCCTTATGGGAGCTCTTGATAATGGAAAAGCAGAAAGTAGATAAACAAAAAATAGATGGGTTGGCACGCAGATATCGCCCGCAAACCTTTCGAGAAGTGATTGGTCAGGCCTCTAGTGTGCAAGCCGTACAAAATGCCCTTTCTGCAGAAAATGCCAGCCAAGCCTATCTCTTTTTTGGGCCAAGGGGTGTCGGTAAAACAAGTTTAGCGCGCTTAATTGCTCTTTGTGTTAACTGTGAAAAACCAAACGAGAAAGAACCTTGTGGCGAATGCAATTCCTGTTCTACAATTCGAAATGGCCAAAGCCTAGATGTAATTGAAGTAGATGCTGCTTCCCATAGGGGAATTGATCATATACGTGAATTGCGAGAAAATGTAAAATTTCGTCCCATGTCTTCTCAAAAAAAAGTGTACATCATTGATGAGGTACACATGCTAACGCCAGAGTCTTTTAATGCCCTCCTAAAAACTATAGAAGAACCTCCCGCCCACGTAATCTTTGTATTAGCTACAACGGAGTCTCACAAAGTACCCCAAACTATACTCTCGCGTTGCCAAGTTTTTAATCTTAAAAAAGTAGCTATTTCCGTACTCCAAGATCACCTTCATGAAATTTGTAAAAAAGAAGCTGTGACCACAGATAAAGAGGCTATTTTTTGGATTGCAAGGTCTGGAGATGGTTCCCTTCGCGATAGCATCTCCTTTTTAGAACAGTGTATTCATTATTGTGGTGGAAAATTAGAAGTAGAAAGCGTAAAAGAACTTATTGGACAAATCCCAACAGATATATTTTTTACTCTCACACAAACCCTCTTCAAAAAAACTCATTTGAATATAAACAAAACTACAGATGATACCTCAAAAAATCAGTCTAATGATCAATCTAAAAATCAATCTAAAAATCAATCTAAAAATCAGTCTAAAAATCAGATAGAAGAAATGCTCAACCCATTACGTGACAGTTTTGCTACAGGAATAGATCCCAAACGTTTTATTTGGGAATACCTTGAATTTGTGCGCACTTTACTCTATATCAAAAAAGGAGTCGTTGATCCAGACTTTTTATTTTTGCCTAACACACAAATTCATACCCTATCTACGGCTTTTGCAGAAGTAGAGGCAACTCACTTACAGTTACTCTTTCAAAATCTTTATATATTACTCAAAAGGTCCCATGAATTGACTCTACAAAATTCTTATGAAATGCAAGTTTTAATAGAAATTGAATTGCTTTCTATCAAGGAAAAGTTAGAAAGCCCTTCTCTCTCTGGTGTTTTGCAAAAGCTTAACAAATTCAGTGCATCTTTGCACAATAAAGAGCAATCGTATTCATTTGAGCACGAACTACAAAAACAATTTTTAGGAAGCGTAGTCGATACGAAAAAAGAAAACTAGACAGAAGAAATAATATTATACATATGCATACAGAAAATTGATTAGAGAAAATAGTGAGGATGAAAATATGAATTTTGATTTTAATGAAATAATGAAAAATATGGGCGGGGTTAAAGAACAGATGAAAAACATCCAAGATCGCCTAGAGAATATGGAAATCACTGGAGAGGCTGGTGCCGGAATGGTTCGTATAATCGTAAACGGAAACAATAATATGAAAAATATTGATATCGATCCTAATTTGCTAACAAAAGATGAAAAGGACACACTTGAAGAGCTAATCATATCAGCATTTATTGATGCCAAAAAAAAAGTTTCTGAATCAGTAGCTCATGAAATGAAAAGTGCGACGGGTGGTATTAGTATACCCGGGCTAGAACGTTTTTTGGGGCTTTAAGATGATTTGAACAACTTTCATATGTCTTAGTATAGAAATCTGTATCCGATTTATGCAAAGTGCATTCCATCGTTCAATAGAAACATTCAGTCGTTTACCGGGCATTGGGCAGAGAAGTGCCACACGCATTGTCTTTTATCTAATGAAAAATGAGAGGGGACTGGCTCAAGATTTAAGTCAGGCCATTATAGATCTGAAAGAAAAGCTGGGGTTTTGTGAAAAATGTGGTGGGATATCAGAACAAAAGTTATGTGAAATTTGTGGGGATCGTGATCGCAATGTGGAACTTCTGTGTGTAGTAGAAGAGCCGGGAGATATTTTTGTTATCGAAAAAACAGGAGAATTCTCTGGATACTACCACGTACTCATGGGTGCCCTCTCTCCCCTAGATGGAGTAGGTCCTGAGGAGCTACGCATAGAAGAACTGAAGAAACGCATTAGAGAGGAGTACCCAGAAATCAAAGAATTATTTATCGCAACAAACCCCACTATAGAAGGAGATGCCACTGCAGATTACATTCATAGTCTCTTCCATTTTCATCTTCCCATGGGCCAAAATAATCTCTCTCCTAAAATCACTCGTATTTCTCATGGCATACCCACCGGTAGTTCTATTGAATTTGCGGACACTTCTGCCCTAGCACGGAGCATTCGCTCTCGCCAAGAATTAGAAATATCGTAGTACCCAACTATTTGAAAAGCCTTTACCGCCTACGATTCACTATTAAATGAATCGTAGGCACTTTCATCCTGTAAGTTATCCCCATTCAGATAGAAATTTTAAAAAGACATAACACTGATAAAATTTTCTCTACAAAATATGATTTCACTTGAGATGTATTTATATTTGGTTCAGTTTTTCATTCTATGAATCGAAAGGAGTAAAGACGGGTGCTCATAAAATTTATGGAAGCATCCACTGATTGATTTTAATGATTATGTCTTATGAGAAAAGCTATTTTAGCTTCCATACTATGGAATATAGTAAGGTAAAATATTATCGTTTCAAAACGCTATTTCAATTTTTTTTCACTACACTTACTTTTGAATTGAAACAATATGCAAAAGTTTATAGAATTAACATATACTTGGGGCAAGCTTACATTAAATGAGTGAATTTATGTACAAAGATGATTATCAAAAATATTGCATGATCTTGGGAGTCCTTCCCGGAGATAACGCTATAACTGTTCAACAAAGTTTCCGAGAACTTATCAAGAAGCATCATCCAGACTCTGCTCATACAGAAGGGGATAAAAAACAGGCTCAGCTTATTATAGAGGCTTATAAGGCCTTAAAAAATGGTGTACCTAAAAACAGTACGACTGATCATATACTCAAAAATAAAAATGGACCGTACAAGTATCAATCAACAAAAGCCAATACGTCTAGTCATGAAAAAGGGGCTTTTTCTGGGAAACGTATGTTTCGTAATGTTTTTTCAGATGCATCTCCCCATTCTAAAATTCATAACTTTTTCCGAGATCTTGAATCTGAAAACAGCCTATATCCAGAAAATGAAACAGATACTGTGTGGGAATATACTTCTAAGGAATATACTTCTAAGGAATATACTCCTAAAGAATATTCAAACTCAAGTCGAGTGAATACAAGGCAGTATGAAAAGTATTCTGATAATACATGGCGTACAGAAATGGAGGATTTTGAAAAATTATCTAGCAATGAGCGTTTTAAGTCTGTGGAAACTATTCTAGAAAAGACTGTAAAAACTTTTGAACACCAAGAAGGACGCTTTAGAAAAAGATGGGGGCATGAATTTATCGGACAACTAGCTCAAATCCAAGTTCTTTATCGAGACCTTTGTCAATTTAGTCCAGCTTTTACTTATAAATCTTTACATCGCATTCGTCAAATCAGTGAACTAATTACTGAAATCCGAAAATATTGTTAGTAAAATAAAATCTATAGAGCAGGGTCAAATTGAATTCATGATCCCATAACACACAAAAAATCTTTATAATTTCGTTTTCACCGGAAATTAACTCGCTTTCCTTTTTCCCCCAGATCTTCCGGTGTAATTCCTAGTTCTTTCATCAAAAGTTGTCTTTCATCATAAACACGATTTGCATTACAATGCCTTATGTTTTCTGTGTTCATTGCTTCTTTCTCACCTTGAAAACGACGAGAGGCAAGAGCTATTCCGTCACATGAAGTGGAAACAACCCCTTCGGGTAGAGAAGCTTTTTTAAGCTGATTATTTTTATTCGAAAACGTTGGAGCACCCTGTTTAGTACCTTTGTACAAAGAGTGAAAAAATTTGCCTATAACTGGAGCGGCAATACCACCTCCAGAATGGCCTGGGCCTAAAGTGATACTAGATTTGTCAAAGCCAAACCAAACTGTAGCGGCATACTCGGGATTGAATCCTGTAATCCAAGCATCAGAATAATTAGATGTTGTTCCTGTTTTTGAAGCAAAATCACCTTTAAAGTTTCCCTGATCATAAGAGCGTAAACCATAGCGGGCAGTACCTGAGTTACTCACATATTCAAGCATTCCTCGCAATATATAAGATAGTCCTGGTTCAATAATTTGAATACGCTTTTCCCTAACTTGAATAGAGAGTATCTTCCTAATGTTATCTTCTTGATTATAAATAATATTTCCACCACGATCACTGACATAACGCACAGCAAAAGGTATTATATTTCGTCCTCCGTTACCAATAATAGCCATGGCTGTAGTCAACTCCATAGGCGTTATTTCACTAGCGCCAAGTGCTAAAGGTGGCTCAGCTTTAAAACGAAGAGAGGGAGCCGCCATTTTCATAAGACGCCCGGCGATGTCCATAATGGGTTCAGGACCCAAACGGAAATAAAGTTGGACGGCACATGTATTTAAAGACGAAGCCAAAGCACGGCGAGCCGGCACAAGACCTCGAAAACCAGGGTCATAATTTTCGGGACTCCAAGATGTTCCATCAGATGCTGCACGTAAAAATGGGGCATCATTTATCAGACTCATATTACCAATCAAACGTCTTTCCAAAGCGGCTCCATAAACAAAAATTTTGAAAGAACTTCCCGGTTGACGACGTGCTTGTAAAACACGATTGAACTGATTTTGCGGAGAAAAGCGACTACCACCTATCATAGATGTTATATAACCCGTTTGCGGTTGAATACTCACAAAAGCTTGCTCTACTTGAAGATGTACCAAACTCTGTAAATTTTGTTTACGAAAGAAGTCAAGTGCACTAGCCTCTTTACTAGCTGGTGTGGTGTACGAGAGAAATTGCGCTCCGTCTAATAGTTCTTCTTCTATCACTTTTTTAAAAATTTCTTTTTGGCTAAGCTCATGTACAACGGGAACAGGAACCGGTAGAAGTAAACGTAGTGTACTCAGAAGATGAAAGAGCTCAAAATCTACACCGCTGACTCCCTTAGCGAGAGCATAGGGACGAGCGGTAAGGCTTACTTTGGAACGCATGGCTTCCATTTCTTTCTGTGCAATTTCTTGATGTTTGCGGTCGAGAGTTGTGTAAATATTTAAACCTTTATCATAAAGGCCTTCCCTTCCTATTTCAGGAACCAACTCAAGAAGCTGACGCACATACTCTGTGAAATACGGTGCCATATCTAAGCGGGAACTCCAAGTACTCTGGGAAGGAGGACGTAAAACTATCTTGGGCCAATAAGATTTCCAAAAATTAAGATGGATCTCATCTATTTGTTTTGTTTCTATATAGCCATTTTGTGCCATTCTTTTCAATACATAACGGTGCACTCTCCGTGCTTTATGGGGGTTCTTAAACGGAGAGTACAACAAAGGAGCGCGAGGTAGGCGAGCGAGGAGAGCACCTTCTGCCAAATTCAACTCAGGAACTTGTTTGTTGAAATATAAATTAGCAGCACAGGCCAACCCTTTACAACCATGGCCCAAATAAATCACATTAAAAAATGCCTCTAGTATTTCTTCTTTGGATAACTCTTCTTCTATTTGAAGAGTCAGCACCAATTCACGTATTTTTTGGAAATAGGAACGATCACGCCGCCCTTCTACATTTAGATAAATTTGTTTAGCTAATTGCTGTGTAAGAGTTGACCCCCCTTGAACGACTTTACCTGCTGAAATATTTGTGGCCAGAGCTCGAAGAATACCAGAAAAGTCTACACCATAATGCTCATGGAAATTTGTATCTTCCACAGATAGAAATGCATGAATCACATGTGGGGGTATCTGATGAAATGCGACTAGTTCTTGCCGATGACGATATAATTCTGCAAAAAGCTCTCCGTTGCGATCATACAAGCGTGTGGGAATAGATAGACGGTAACTATTCAAAAGAGCTAGGCTCTCACGCAAATCAATGGCAGAAACCAATTTACCTAACGCTAATCCAGAAAAAACAGTAAAAACGAATAGGCACCAAGCACGAATTCTTCTGCTTGCCACGAAGGCCTTTATGTAAGAAAGAGTCGGTATGCCTAGAACGACGGATAATGTTTTTCGCCTCATATCCTTTTTAGTCTTTTCTTTTTTTGCACAATTCATAGCAACTAGCTTTTTTTCTTTTTCAGAATCGATTACATTTGGGGGAGCAACTCTAAATCTTTTTAGCAAGCTTAGCTTACAATTCACTAAAAACTTTAGTATCTTTCAGCTATTTTCCCATCCATTTCTTCATAGCAATACCATCCTTCCGTGGGGACTATTAAATGTTTTTTTCACCTCTCTAGTCCTTTATTTTTTTGGGCCAGATCTAGAAAGGATATGGGGTTCTCATAATTTTTTAAAATTCTTTTTAACGGGTCTATTCGGTTCTATTTTACTCGCATTTTTTGTCTCTTTACTTCCGAATCACAACTATGTATATCATGGTATTGGAGGGGGTAATGCCGCCATCCTCGTTGCTTATGCCATGTTTTGGCCAGATCGTCAAATTTTATTTATGTTTTTTATACCAATGAGGATGAAATGGTTTATTGTTTTGCTATTCTTTTTATTGGCTTTTCAAGGAGGACCTGTCGCTTTCATTCAATACTCAGGTGGTGCACTAGCAGGGATTATTTTTTTGTATTATTATGCTCGTGTGGGAGGACAGTATTCTATGTATACTGGAAATTCTTCTTCTCAACAATCTCTTTTTAGGATCAAAGAGCGTTGGCAAAATTATTTTCGACAAAAACGCCTCAAAGAAAAGCAAGAAGAAATTAATAGACGAATTGAAATCAAAGCCGAAGTAGACTATCTGTTAGAAAAAATATCCAAAGAAGGTATTCGATCTCTAAGCTCAAAAGAAAAAAAATTTCTAGACCATGCCTCCAAAGAATTTTAAATAAACTATTATATAAAGTAATGAAAAAAAGAGAGAAAAAGGGTGTAATCCTCATTAATTTAGGAACTCCCCAAGCTCCCACAGTAAAGGCCGTTCGTACCTATCTAAAAGAGTTTCTCAGCGATTCTCGTGTCATAGAGATGCCGCGTATTTTTCGCTTCTTTGTTTTATTTTTCTATATTTTACCTTTTCGAGCTAGAGCCTCTGCAAAAAATTACCAGAAGATTTGGACGAAGAAAGGTTCTCCACTTTTACTAAATTCCCAAAAGCTTTGTGCTGCTATCAAAAAAGAATTTAAAAATCAAAAAGAAATTTTGATTACTTTGGGTATGAGATATGGTCTTCCTTCTATCCCAGAAAGTTTAACAGAATTACAAAAAAAAAACTGCGATGAGATTTTGGTAATTCCTATGTACCCACAATACTCTAGCCCAACAGTTGGATCTGTTTTTTTTGCTGTCACAAAAGAATTACAATCTTGGCGATCTATACCCGAGATAAAATTTATAAAACAGTATTATGACAACCCAAGTTATATACTGGCTATTGCGAATAGTATACGTAGAAAACAAAAAAATAGCAATCGTCCTCGCTATGGTAAAAAAGAAAAACGCATCTTGCTATTTTCTTATCACGGATTACCAATGAATTCTATTCAAAAAGGCGACCCTTATCACACACAATGCCATCACACCTCACTTCTAGCAGCTAAAGAACTCCAACTCAATGGCCGTGACTATAAGGTTTCCTTTCAATCTCGGTTTGGACCACAAGAGTGGCTCAAGCCATATACCGACACCGTTTTACAAGAATTGCCCTCTAAAAATGTTGAGCATGTTGACATTGTTTGTCCCGCTTTCTCTGTAGACTGTATAGAAACTCTTGAAGAAATTCAAATGGAGGGGGAAAAAATTTTCCAAGAATCTGGAGGGAAAAGCTATGAATACATTCCCTGTCTAAATGATAGTCAGGAACAAGTTGCCCTGTACAGAGAAATCATAGAAGGGAAATGAGGGGAAATGAAGGGAAATAATTTGTTCTTTTTTACATTAATCTGAGTAGTCAACCCATGACGAGACTTCCCTAGTTATAGCTTGCCCCCCCCCAGAGAGACTGCTTCGGACCCTATGGGCAAAAAGTAGTGAAAAAAACTATGGCTGTTTTTTCTATGAGGGGCTGTTGCGAAGTGTAAATAATTGCAAATGAAATATCACAAAATGCTGATTCAAGGCATTCTATGCCGGTATATGCTTTTTTCATTTTTTTAACCCCTATTCATAGTATATCAGTCATAGTATACCAGAGGAAAAAGATATCACCACCCGCGTTGCCTATATAGGTTTTGGCTAAATTGTCAAACTCTCCCTTCTTTCATATTAAAAGAAGGCGAAATAATTGATTACTTTACTATATTTAGATATAGCCACTTCTTGAGACTAGTGAGAACAAATTAAAAAGTCTGACTTTTACAGTGCTTCCAAATCATCTTAGCTAAAGCGACATCTATAGCATGTCCTGCCTTAGAAGCAATCAGGTGGCAAGACAGAGGTCTTCCTAAGAGGTATAGATCACCCAGCAAATCTAGTATTTTGTGTCGTATACATTCGTTTTGAAATCGTAAGCTACCTTTATAACCATCATTTGTAAGTACAACAGCATTTTCCAATGAAGCCCCTTTAATTAAATTTTGAGCCTGCATTTTTTCTATATCTCGCAAAAAACCAAACGTCCGAGCCGGAAGTATGTTCTGAGCAATGGAGTCTTCTTTGTCACATTCTATAAAAAAATTTTGATTTCTAAGAAGAGGATGATCATAATCTATGCTATAATGTATGCTTAAATTTTCCTGCCCTTTTTCTTGTGGGATAGCCATAACAAATTTATCTCTTTGAACAATCCAAATAGCTGTATTTATATGAATGGGCTCTATCCTCTCCCCTCCACTTAGCACTCCAGTTTGTTGAATGGCTTCATAAAAGGGATAAGCTGAGCCATCCATTATAGGCATTTCTACGCTATCTAATTCCACAATAGCATCCGTTATCCGTGCCGAATATAAAGCTGCCAATAAATGTTCCACCGTTTGCACTTGCCAACTCCCACTCCCAAGGGTTACCGCATTCAAAGTATCAATAACAGAAAAAGGACTTAAGAGTATTTCCTCTTTTGCTTTATGAGCATTACGAAAAATAATCCCAGTATGAAACGGGGCAGGTATTATTTTAAGACGAACCTTGTTACCAGAGTGGATTCCTGTCCCCTCTAGCTTCAATTCCGACCGTAAGCTTACTCTATTTGCCATGCTATAGGGTGTACCATGGTTTCAGACATTCAAAGCGAAGCAATGTAAAAACATAATCTTCATAACAAATAGATATACTTTTATGGGGGTGTACTGTCTAAAAATTAAAATTTCATACCACATCCTCTTGAACGGAGCCTTATGGTCCGAAAGGTACAGAATGCATGAGCACTCTCTCTCATGGGTAAGGGTAGGGGTTGTGCAGACTGGTTTTGCCTCCAAAAAATGGAGAATGCCTTCTAAAAAAGACCATAGCCATTTTTTGGAGAAGCTTAGTATGATATACGAAATAATAAACAAAAACCGCTCGTAATACTTCTAGTACATAAAAATATTGAAACTTACTTGGCAAAAGATTATTGATATCCCAGTATAGCTGAACTATGCTCGTTTCTAAAAAAGAATTAGCTAATCAACGTGATTTAATAGTCGTTAAGTCTCCTGAAAAAATTGTACCCTTACTCAATGAGCATTTTTTAAATACAGCAATTTTTATTAAGGGGCATGAGCCTCCTGTCGAAGTCAAGATCGTAGAAATACGAAAACCCAATCATGTGGTTCTTAACTTTATGGGATATGAGCCCTCTCTAAATGAAACGTACATTCTATATAAAATTCTAAACCGCTACTGTCATATTTCTGCTCGTGTAGTCCAAGAAAAGGTTCATGGTGGACGTTATCATCTATTGACACTAGACCATATAGCCATCGCAAAAAAAAAACGCGATTCCAAGCGTATAGCTGTTATTGATGATGCAATATTCATATCAAATTTTCGAGTCAATCGAAGCGAGATGAATATAAACTCGAATCGTATCCCGACTTCTATTAAATTAGGGCTCTCCGAATTAAAAAATATCTATCATGAAAGAGCTGACTATATTGATGTTCAACATTACGACAAATTAGCCAGCTCAAATAAAAAAAATCCCATTTTTGATAAAATTTGTATAAGTGCTAAACCTCTCTTACTAAAAAATACTTTAGACAGTGCTTCCTACAAGCCTTTCAATTCTGCTTATTTTGATTACGCTACTTATTTGGGGACAAAAATAAATCAAAAAATAACTGAATATAGGCAAAAGGGCATACTTTCTGAAATATGCATACCAGTGGTCTATGCCATTCAAGATCAGACCTCCGTACCCTTGGGCTATGTACATATGCAAAGCAAAGCAAAATATTTTTCACAACATGACGTAAAAGACGTTTGGCAAGGCATTAAAAGTGTTATGAAACGTATTCGAGACTCAAATACTATGATTATCAATGAGCGAGAAAAAATTGTGAATATTTCTTACGGAGGAATGTTACTTTTCATACAAAACAAGGACTTGATTGAAAAAATAGAAAAACAAACAAACTTGATTTTTGATCTTTTTTTCCGTATGCAAGCACCCATTACTCTTTCTGGTCTTATTCGTAAGTTTGAGAAAGGAGATAAGGGAGTTCATTTAGGAATAGAAATTGAAGGGAACTCCTCTCGACCTAATGAAATGGAACGTTTCCATGAAAACCTAGATAAATTAGAAAAAGCCCAAGGAGGCGGAAAAACAGGAAATTAAAAAAGAATGGAATTATATGAAATAAATAAAAGAGATGATGACGGATAAAGCTATATATACATCCCAGCGTAAATGTACAAATCTTTAGTAAGATCTCTGTTTTTTCTTTTAGATCCAGAAAATGCCCATAACGTTAGCTCCGGGTTTTTACGAGCAATCGAACCGTTACTCCCTTTATTCGCTCATAATTTTAGATATAGTTCTCCGCGCTTACAAAATAAAATTTGTGAGCTTTCTTTTCCCGGACCAGTCGGAATGGCTGCTGGGTTTGATAAAAATGCGACTCTATACCCAAGCTTATCACAACTCGGATTTGATTTTATAGAATGCGGAACATTTACTACACAAAAACAAGATGGTAATCCTCAGCCTAGATTGTTTCGTTTGCCCAAATATAAAGCACTAATTAATCATATGGGTTTCAATAATCCCGGAGCAGAGTTAGCCGCTATTCATTTATCGAAGCAAAAACATAAAACCATTCGAGGGATCAATATCGGAAAAAGTAAATCGACCCCTATAGATGAAGTAACCCAAGACTATGTAGAATGTTTACAAATATTAGCTCCATTTGCAGATTATATTACAATCAACATAAGCTCCCCTAACACTTCAAGCTTGCGTAAACTCCAAGAAAAGGAAGAGCTACTACAAAAGCTTTTATTTAGCATACAAAAAGAACTAGAGGGAATGGAGAAAAAACTTCCCCTGTTTGTTAAATTAGCACCAGACCTTAGCTACAAAGAACTAGACAATATTCTAGATACTCTTCTCATGGTAAAGGCAGACGGTGTAATACTCACGAATACAAGCCTAGATAAAAGCCAAATCCAGTCATCTTTACAAAAAGAAAAAGGGGGACTTTCCGGTAAACCCATCCAAGCCAAAAGCACACAACTTATACGGTATTGTTTTACACAAGTAGGTGAAAAGTTACGTATTATTGGAGTTGGTGGTATTGACAGTGGAAAAAGTGCTTTAGAAAAGATTGCAGCCGGTGCCAGCTTGATTCAAATTTATACAGGTTATATTTATGAAGGTCCTTTTTTACCATCGGCTATCAATCGATATATTGATAAATTCCTAAAAAAGGAGGGTTTAACCATAAATGAAGTGATCGGTTCTCAAATACCAATTACATAAGGCTTTGTTGTATAAACTATAATAACAAGAAGAAAACCTTGTACTTTTAGGCAGTTAAGTTAATATCTCCATACAAGTGGGGATATTGTACGATGAAAAAAGTCAACTAGCGTAACTATAATCAAGAGCTTATTAAGCGAGGTAGCATAACCCTTTGGTTTCCTAAAAATTTAAGAGAAATTAGTATAGTCAGAAGAAAAACTTAAAAAAACAGGGCCTTCTTTCACTTATTCTGCTACAGCCATAAAACTCTGCAGCTTACTTTGCTTTCGTTTTTCTCTAACTTTACGAGGAGCCCAGGGTTTTATTTTCTTGATATTTAATCTTGCTAAAATTGATTTAGAGGTCCCGAATTATTCAACCCTTTGTCGCCGTTTAGGAAATGCAAACATTTATTCATATCAGAAAAAAGGCGAAGTGAGGTTACCCCAAGAGTGTGGCCACTGTTTTTTATATAGCCCATTTCTCCTATGATCTCTTATGTCGCAACGTTAACTACGGACTCGTGAGTGCAGCTTTAGCAGCAGCCAAACGGGCTACGGCCACACGAAAGGGAGAACAACTAACATAGTGAAGACCCACATTATGAAAAAAAGCAATACTAGCTGGATCCCCGCCATGCTCCCCGCATATGCCCAGTTTAATATCTGGGCGTGATTTTCGACCACGCTCCACAGCCATACGAACGAGTTCTCCCACGCCGTCTATATCTATGGTCTGGAAGGGGCTTGTCTCGTAGATACCTTGGTTGATGTATTCATTTAAAAAACTACCCGAATCATCACGAGAAAAGGCAAGGGTCGTTTGTGTTAGATCATTGGTTCCAAAGCTAAAGAACTGAGCATGTTCAGCTATTTTATGTGCTTGAACTGCAGCTCTGGGAACCTCAATCATTGTGCCCACAAGATACGAAATTGTTTGGCCCATTTCTTCCATAACTTTTTTGGCCGTAGCATGGATTACGTTCACTTGCAGTTCTAACTCTTTGGAATGTCCCACAAGGGGGACCATAATTTCAGGTAAGACTTTTTTCTTTTGTTTTTGTATTTCTACAGCTGCCTGAAGTATAGCACGGGTTTGCATTTGTGTGATTTCCGGAAAGGTGATACCCAAGCGACATCCTCGATGCCCCAACATGGGGTTTTCCTCTCTGAGTAATTCAGAACGACGACGAATTTCAGCCGGATCTATATTTAAATATTTGGCTAATTCTGTATCTTGTTCTGTGGTATGGGGTAAAAACTCATGGAGAGGTGGGTCCAAGAGACGTACTGTCACAGCTAAACCTTCCATGGCAGAAAAAATACCCTCAAAGTCTTTCTGTTGATATCGCAATAATTGATTAAGAGCTGTCTTGCGTTCCTCTTTTGTCTCAGCCAGTATCATCTGGCGTACTATTTTGATACGCTTCTCTTCAAAAAACATATGTTCCGTTCGACAAAGTCCAACTCCTTCTGCCCCATAGTTTCGAGCGATCAATGCATCCCGAGGGGTATCTACGTTGGCACGTATACGTAAGCGACGTACTTCATCTGCCCAGCTCATTAACTTTAGAAAATTTTGTGCAAGAGTGCTTTCTCCTTTCCAATTTCCACCCAAATATTGATCAATTTCAGATTCCTGAGTGGTAATGCTACCTTGGATCACCTCACCCGTGCTACCATCAATGGAAAGCTCCTCTCCTTCTTTGAGTTGGAAGTCCTTCCCGTTATTTTGGACATGAACTGTCCTTGTGCTATAATCAATGCGTAGAGCAGAGCAACCTACAATACAGGGCTTATTCATTCCTCTCGCCACCACAGCTGCATGGGAGGTCATACCACCCCGGGCTGTCAAAATACCAGAAGAATGCTCCATACCCATGATATCTTCTGGGCTTGTTTCTTGGCGTACAAGAATGACACTCTTTCCGTCCCTTGCCCATTTGGCTGTAGTTACCGAGTCAAATGCAATTTTACCAGAAGCTGCTCCCGGACCGGCGTTGAGTCCTTTCGCTACAAGGCGTCCTTCTTTAATGGCCTGTTGCTTTGGCCCGGGTATGAATACGGGTGCTAAGAGGGAAGGAATGGAATCCGGTGCGATTTGCTTCAGAGCCATCTTTTTATCAATTTTTCCTTCGCTTACCATATCCATGGCAATTCGTAAGGCTGCCATGGCTGTGCGTTTACCGTTACGGGTTTGCAACAAAAAGAGTTTTTTATTTTGGATAGTAAACTCTATGTCTTGCATATCTTTAAAGTGCTCCTCTAAACGTTTTTGTATGGAGAAGAGTTCTTTGTAGATATCCGGCATCTTTTTTTCTAAGTCTTGTATGGGTAAGGGCGTACGTATTCCGGCAACGACGTCTTCTCCTTGTGCATTGATTAGGTATTCTCCGTAGAACTTATTTTCTCCTGTGGAAGGATTGCGTGTAAAGGCAACCCCCGTACCGCTACTTTCTCCCATATTACCAAAGACCATGGATTGAACGGTGACGGCTGTGCCCAAGCCGTGGGGTATACTATTTATTTTACGGTAGTAGACGGCACGCTCATTATTCCAAGAGCGAAAGACGGCTTCGATGGCCTTTTGAAGTTGGTCATAGGCATCTGTGGGGAAGGGTACACCTGTCTTTTCCTTGACTAATTCTTTGTAATCGGTGACTAAATTTCTCAATGCAGATGGTTGCAGTTCAAAATCTTGTTCCACACCAGCCTGTTTTTTGTGCTTTGTGAGTATAGTTTCAAATTCCTCATGTTCTACCTCTAATACAACATCACTAAACATTTGAATAAAACGGCGGTATGAATCTAGGGCAAAGCGTTCATTTTGTGTCTCTTGGATCAGAGCTTCCAGACTTTGGGGGTTGAGGCCTAGGTTGAGGATAGTGTCCATCATTCCGGGCATGCTTACAGGAGCTCCGGAGCGTACAGAAAGCAAAAGGGGTTTGCTCGCCCCCCCCAAAGTACGTCCCAAAGATTTTTCTAACTGCTTTAGGCGTTTAGGTAGTTCTTTACTTAGAGCATCCGGAAAGCGCCCCGTTTTTGTATATGTCTTGGATGCCTCGGTGGTGATTATAATACCGGGTGGGACAGGAATGCCTATATGAGCCATTTCTGTTAGATTAGCTCCCTTACCCCCTAAAATTTCTTTTCCTAATTTTTGACCCTCTGCTTTCCCTTCTCCAAAAAAATAGATAATATCTGCCATTCGTATTCACTACTCCTTTATATGGTTTTGTGTTGTCCTATATCTATAGGGCATGATAAGACACCATGAAAAACCATTTATTTATGTATTTTAAAACTCCACCTAAAGTGGATCTGGCACACTCTCATTCTTAGTTTTTATTGACAAGCGTATTCATTTCTTTTTGTACATGCCCTTTTTTTACTTTTTTGCATTTTGCAACAATTCGAATATATCCATAAATAAGTTTTTATTTTATTAATGCATTCTAGTTGACGGAAAGTGGTCATGAGGGCAGTTTGCCGTGTGGCCTCTTATGAAATCGTTGCGGTGCTTTCTCCCCAGAAAGGTGATAAAGAAGGACTGGCCGCTTTTGCCGAAATACTGATGCGACATTCTGTGCAAGTGAGTCGAGAGGAAAAATGGGGAGAAAAAAAACTACCTCACCCTAAGCATAAGGAGATTACCACGGGTTTTTTTGTATACAAGAAATGTAAAATTCTTCCTAAGAAAGTAGCTGAAATTAGTAAAGATATAAAGCTGGACGCTCATATAATGCATTTTATGTTTCGGCGATTGAAATAATGACTTGAAGTGGAGTGCTTGAGGGAGTTAAAGTAAAGCTATGGCAGGTGATATAAATCGTGTAGTGTTGGTGGGCCGTTTGACTCGTGATCCAGAATTGAAGCAAACCAACACAGGAACATCTCTGTGTCGTTTTTCTGTAGCGAATAATCGTACTTACATACAGAATGGAGAAAAGAAAGAAGAGGTTTCTTTTTTTAACTGTGTGGCTTGGGGACGCCAAGGGGAAGTTATCAATCAATATTGCCAAAAAGGTAAGCAGTTGGCTGTAGAGGGACGTATACGTCAAAATTCATGGCAAGATAATGAGGGGAAGAAACGTTCTACAGTAGACATTGTTGTAGAACAGGTTCAATTCATTGGTGGCTCTGCTCAACAGGAACGTAGCGAGACCTCCTCTTCTTGGGATGCTGGGGCTCAATTCCAGCAGTCCGCAGCACCCGTGATGAATGCTCCTTCTAGTGTCTCTCCAGACATGAAGGCCTCCCTCCCTCAACAGATGGATGACGATGACATCCCATTTTAATTATTTTTCAGACGAAAGCGTGCTATTTTGAAATTCAAATGAAGGTTATATTACAAAAAAATGTTCCGGGACTGGGAGACCTTGGTGATATAAAGGAAGTGGCCAATGGTTATGCCCGTAACTATTTGCTACCTCATAAGTTAGTGGTCTCGGCTCACACAGGGACAAAGCGTGCACTTTTACATCAAAAACGAGCTTTAGAAGTAAAAATTCATAAGCGTAAGAAAAGCATGGGGGCTTTTTCTATGAAACTGAAAGAGTTGCCTGCTCTGGAAATTGAAGCTCGGGTTGGTAAAGAAGGGAAGCTTTTTGGCTCTGTGACAAGTATGCATATTTGTAGGGCGCTATCACAGGAAGGCTTCACTATAGACCGCCGGAAAATAGAAATTCGGGATAGTATTCGCACTGTGGGGACACATTCCTTTCGCGTGAATCTTACGGATGGCATCCATGTATCGTTGTTTCTAAAAGTCACTCCAGATGAAGATTCCATAAAAAGGGAAGAAGAAAGAAAAGCGAGTGAAGAAAAAAAAATGGAAAGGAAAGCCAAGGAAGCCTCTCCTTCTTCTGAAGAAAATCCAATAGAAAATCCAATAGAAAATCCAACAAAAGAGCCCCTAGCGGGTGAGTCCGGACCTGGCCCATTGCCGGAAAAAGAGAAACCAGCTAATCACGATGAAAGCTTGGAAGCACCGTCTTCTGTTTCTTCTGGTGAGACGGAGTCAAAAGCAAGAGAAGAAAAAGCAGAGTAGGGTTTTTTTGAGTGGCTTCTCCTCCTCATGATATTGATACAGAGCGACAAATTCTAGGAGCTCTGCTCGTTCGTTCTAGTTTGATTTCTGAAATTGATTCCAAAGTCAAAGTAAATGACTTTTATCTACATTCCCATCGGCTCATTTATGGGGTGGTTCTGGAAGAGAATCGAAAGGGTCATGGAGATATTGATGCTGTCCAGATTAGTCAACGACTTAGCGATCTTAGTCATATAGAAGAAGTGGGGGGAGCTCCCTATGTTTTACGATTGGCTCAGGATGTGATGGCTCCCGGTAACGCCTTTCATCATGCTCATCGTCTCAAAAGCCTTGCTTTGCGGCGTCAACTGATGGAGGCGGCCAATCAGATACTCAACGATTCTTCGCAGCCCGTTGAAGATGAGGCTTCTTTTCTACGCCATGTAGAGGATAGCATATTACGCATTACAAATCAAGATTTTGGAGCTGGAATAGTCTCTATGGGAGAGATGAGAGAAGAGTTCCAAGATTATATCCAGAGCCTGATGGAAAATCAGGGTAGGATCAGTGGGCTGGAAACACACTTTCGTGATTTTGACAAATTATCCTCCGGACTAAAAGAAGGGGAATTGATTGTTATAGCTGCCCGTCCGGGTTTAGGAAAAACAACTTTTGCTTTGAATCTGGCTGCAAATGTTGTGACTCAAAGTGAGAAGGCTGTTTTGTTATATTCTCTAGAAATGAGTCAAGTAGAGCTCATGATGCGTCTTGTTTGTGCAGAATCAGAGATTCATCATGAACACCTCAAAAGAGGACAGGTCAGTGCAGCCCGCCAAAATGATTTGCGTTTAGCTATGGACAAATTGTGTAGATCTCCCTTGTATATTGATGATTCAGGGGATCTAACTATTTGGGATTGTATGGCTCGTACGCGTAAGTTCAAAATAGACTTGGAGCAAAAAGGCCAAAAGTTAGGCCTGATCATTGTTGACTACCTTCAGTTGATGAGTGATCCAGATGCTCGTCGTATGGGAAGACAGCATGAAGTGGCTACTATTTCGCGTTGTCTCAAGCAACTAGCTAGAATAGTTCGCACTCCAATTATTGCTGTATCCCAGATGAATCGCTCTGTAGAGCAAAGGCGGGGAGAAGCTTCCCGTCCCCAACTTTCTGATTTACGTGAATCAGGGGCCATTGAGCAAGATGCGGACATTGTTATGTTTATTCATCATGATGTGCAGGGAGATGAGGGTAGCGAGGACATGGTCACAGAGGAGGACTTATCGAATAGGGGTACCGTTGAAATGGTTATAGCTAAAAATCGTAATGGTCCTATTGGCAATTTTCGCCTTGTGTTTCGTCCCCATGTGAATAAGTTTCGAAGTACGGACGCCATTACTAGTTCTGTACGCACTTTTTAATTTCATTTTCGATATATGGTCTCAATGAAGCCCCGAAGGGAGGCCTATCGTAAGCGCTATCTTACATAGTGTCAGTATTGATTTTACTTTTTACTTGTTCGTCTTTTCTTTTTTGGGATCGTTGCAACAGCCCCCTAAAGTAACCCTACCAAGCAAAGCCTCCCACGAACGTCTAGCACGAACGGTCTCTCTCCTCGTTAAAATAAGCCGGAGTCGTGGATAAAAACGGGCTTCGGTAGATAAAACAAGCTTCGCTTGTTTTTGTGATTGAAGCGGCGTTTTTGGTGAGTACCGGGCTTTGTTTTACTACAATGGGGTGAAAAACAAGCTTCGCTTGTTTTTGTGATTGAAGCGGCGATTCTGGTGAGTACCGGGCTTTGTTTTACTACAATTAGATAGAAACAAGCTTTGCTTGTTTTTGTGATTGAAGCGTCGTTTTTGGTGAGGAGCGGGCTTTGTTTTGTTACAATTAGATAGAAACAAGCTTCGCTTGTTTTTGTGATTGAAGCGGCGTTTTTGGTGAGGAGCGGGCTTTGTTTTACTACAATTGGGTGAAAAACAAGCTTCGCTTGTTTTTGTGATCGAAGCGGCGATTCTGGTGAGTACCGGGCTTTGTTTTACTACAATTAGGTAGTGACCTTCCCCCAATATTTAGTACAGTCCTTTTTAGCTTTTTTTTCATTAAGCAGCATATTAAGCAGCATAGTATTCTTCCTCAAATTTGATAGGACTCTTATATCCTAAAAATGAATGTTTTCTACGCCTATTATAAAATACCTCAATATACTCAAAAATATTTCTCCTAACTTCAAATATATTTAGATATGTATTTTTATATACCTCCTCTATTTTCAAACTTCCAAAAAAAGACTCCGCAACAGCATTATCATAACAGTTACCTTTGCGGCTCATACTTGATACAAATCCATATTTATCAAGCTTGCTTCTAAATTGATAACTCGCGTATTGACTTCCCCTGTCAGAATGAAAAATCAGACCCTTCTTAGGCTTATTTTGAGTAACAGCTCTGGCCAAAGCTTCTATGACCATTTCTGTTCTCATGTGATCTGTAAGAGACCAACCAATTATTTTTCTGCTACATAAATCAAGTATCACACATAGATATAACCAACCTACGGCTGATTTAATGTAAGTGATATCAGAAACCCAGACCTTATTAGGTTCAAGGATATTAAATTCCTGTCCTAGTAAGTTCTTAGAAATAGGGTAAGCATGAGCTGAATTTGTAGTCAGAACCTTGAATTTAGGCTTAATTTGGGCAGAAAGTCCTATATTTCTCATGACTTTAGCTACTCTATTTTCTGAAACCTTACATCCCATATCATGCAATTCTGACGTAATCCTTGGAGAGCCATAAATACCCTTAAACTTATGAAAAATATCTCTAATCATATTCTCAAGTTTTTGTGTCTCGAAAGCCCTTTTACTTGTTTTATGTTTTATCCAAACATCAAAACCGCTCCTTGAAATCGTTAATAAAGAGCACATTTTCTGCACAGGAAATGAGGAGCGATGTTTCTTAATAAATTGAAACTTCATTTCTGTAGTTTGAGGAAAATGGCTACTGACTTTTTTAAGATATTCCTTTCTTGACGAAGTTCGGAATTCTCTTTGCAAAGCCTAGACAATCCCGCCTCTATAGAACGATTAGGATCAACGTTATTAAACTCATATTTCCTACGCTATTTATAGAGTGTAGTTTCAGATACCTCAAAAGCTTCACTGACCTCTTTTGCTAATTTCTTCTTTTTGATCCAGTAGTCTACCGCATCCTTCTTAAATTGTTCATCATAGCGTTTAGCTGACGCCTTGATAGTGTTTGTTTCCATAGTTTTCTTCCTCCATAATGTAAAGTGGACTGTCCACTCTTTTGGGGGAAGGTCATCTACCGTATCCTTCTTAAATTGTTCATCATAGCGTTTAGCTGACGCCTTGATAGTGTTTGTTTCCATGTTTTCTTCCTCCATAATGTAAAGTGGACTGTCCACTCTTTTGGGGGAAGGTCACAAGCCCAGGGCAGATTGACCCAGTCAAAGAGACCGTGGCGGCAAAGCTGCGTATTGAGAATAATTTAAGTACCTATAGCAGAGAGAGTGCCGAGCTCAACGGCACCGATTTTGAGCGTAATATCCAGAAGCTGAAAAAGGAACGTGCACTAATCGGCACAAGCAACGTCAACTTAGAAGAACACGACAGATAAAAAAGGGCTAACCCAAAAATAGCCTTGCTAAAATAGCCAGTAGCAAAGCCGTGTTAAAGCCTGTAAATAATTTCAAGCCTGTTATTTTGGCTTCTAGCTTCTCTTCTACCCCTGTTATCTTGTCCTCTACCGATGTTATTCTGGCCTCAAAGTAATCTTTTGTGACAGCATTGGTTTGTTTCTGTTCTACATATTCGAGTAGCTCGGTAGCTGTTTCCTTAGATATATTGGCCTCTGTCAGTTTTTCAATTAAATGTAGGGCTTTAGCTGCACTCACAAGATCAGGCTAATAGCCATACACGTGATGTAAAGCTAGAAATACGGAAAAAAACTTTGACCGTTTACCAGAAAGATGAGACATATTCTATATGTCCAAACGTAAACATAGGCAGCTTCTTACTGTAGAGTCAGGCAAGCCGTGGCTATGTACACAGCCTGCTCTAAAAGAAATCATAAAAAAGTCGGAAGTTGAGAATGATTTTTTAGCACAAGCTGAAGAGCCAGTAGATCCAATCGAGACGAAAGGTGAGATCGCTGTTATCCATATAGTTGGCTCAATATTTAGGTATTCAAATCTGTTTACTGCTTTTGGGATGGGAGTCTCTGTAGAAGATATTGACCTTCCCCCAATATTTAGTACAGTCCTTTTTAGCTTTTTTTTCATTAAGCAGCATATTAAGCAGCATAGTATTCTTCCTCAAATTTGATAGGACTCTTATATCCTAAAAATGAATGTTTTCCATCTAGGCCTATTATAAAATACCTCAATATACTCAAAAATATTTCTCCTAACTTCAAATATATTTAGATATATATTTTTATAGACCTCCTCTATTTTCAAACTCCCCAAAAAAAACTCTGCAACAGCATGATCATAACAGTTACCTTAATATCGGGAGCTTTGCTCTAACTTTGCCTTGGCAAAGCCTACCAACACAAAGCCTACTAACACAAAGCCCATCAACGCAAAGCCTACCAATACGGCTCATGCTTGACCTTCCCCCAATATTTAGTACAGTCCTTTTTAGCTTTTTTTTCATTAAGCAGCATAATATTCTTCCTCAAATTTGATAGGACTCTTATATCCTAAAAATGAATGTTTTCGACACCTATTATAAAATACCTCAATATACTCAAAAATATTTCTCCTAACTTCAAATATATTTAGATATGTATTTTTATATACCTCCTCTATTTTCAAACTCCCAAAAAAAGACTCCGCAACAGCATTATCATAACAGTTACCTTTGCGGCTCATACTTGATACAAATCTATATTTATCAAGCTTGCTCCTAAATTGATAACTCGCGTATTGACTTCCCCTGTCAGAATGAAAAATCAGACCCTTCTTAGGCTTATTTTGAGTAACGGCTCTGTCCAAAGCTTCTATGACCATTTCTGTTCTCATGTGATCTGTAAGAGACCAACCAACTATTTTTCTGCTACATAAATCAAGTATCACACATAGATATAACCAACCTACGGCTGATTTAATGTAAGTGATATCAGAAACCCAGACCTTATTAGGTTCAAGGATATTAAATTCCTGTCCTAGTAGGTTCTTAGAAATAGGGTAAGCATGAGCTGAATTTGTAGTCAGAACCTTGAATTTAGGCTTAATTTGGGCAGAAAGTCCTATATTTCTCATAACTTTAGCTACTCTATTTTCTGAAACCTTACATCGCATATCATGCAATTCTGACGTAATCATTAGAGATTGGAGAGCCATAAATGCCCTCACACGTATGAAAAATATCTCTAATCATATTTTCAAGTTTTTGTGTCTCGAAAGCCCTTTTACTTGTTTTATGTTTTATCCAAACATCAAAACCGCTCCTTGAAATCGTTAATCAAGAGTGCATTTTCTGCACAGGAGATGAGGAGCACTGTTTCTGAATAAATTGAAACTTTATTTCTGTGGTTTCTCGAAAAAGGCTACTGACTTTTTTAAGATATCCCTTTCTTGACGAAGTTCAGAATTCTCTTTGCGAAGCCTAGATAATTCCGCCTCTATAGAACGATTAGGATCAGAGTTATTAAACTCATATTTCCTACGCCATTTATAGAGTGTAGTTTCAGATACCTCAAAAGCTTCACTGACCTCTTTTGCTAATTTCTTCTTTTTGATCCAGTAGTCTACCGTATCCTTCTTAAATTGTTCATCATAGCGTTTAGCTGACGCCTTGATAGTGTTTGTTTTCATGTTATAAAACTCATGTTATAAAACCCATATTCTCTTCCTCCATAAGTTAAAGTGGACTGTCCACTCTTTTTGGGGAAGGTCACTTCTTAGAAATAGGGTAAGCGTTAAGGCAGAAGTGGTTTGGCCCTCCACTTCTGATTACTGTATACACAGGTAGAAAGTCCTATATTTCTCATAACTTTAGCTACTCTATTTTCTGAAAGCTTACATCCTATCTCATGCAATTCAGACGTAATCCTTGGAGAGCCATAAATACCCTTAACCTGATGAAAAATATCTCTAATCATATTTTCAAGTTTTTGTGTCTCGAAAGCCCTTTTACTTGTTTTATGTTTTACCCAAACATTAAAACCGCTCCTTGAAATCGTTAATAAAGAGCACATTTTCTGCACAGGAAATGAGGAGCGATATTTTTCACTAAATTGAAACTTCATTTCTGTGGTTTTATGAAAATGGCTACTGACTTTTTTAAGATATCCCTTTCTTGACGAAGTTCAGAATACTCTTTGCGAAGCCTATACAATTCTACCTCCATAGAACGATTAGGATCAGAGTTATTAAACTCATATTTCCTACGCCATTTATAGAGTGTAGTTTCAGATAGCTCAAAAGCTTCACAGACTTTTTTTGCTAAAAGCTTATTTTTGATCCAGTAAAGTCTACTATACCGTATCCTTTTTAAATTGTTCATCATAGCGTTTAGCAGACGCCTTGATAGTGTTTGTTTCCATTTTATAAAACCCATGTTATAAAACCCATGTTTTCTTCCTCCATAACTTAAAGTGGACTGTCCACTCTTTTGGAATAGGTCAGGATAAGCTTTATTAGGCTAGGCCAGGGATATCTTAATGGAATTTGGCTTCAGCCAAGGGAAGCGCAATACCTATGCGAAAAATTTAAAAATTTGACGTGGATATACGGCATCAGTAGATAACTGTTTGCTACAATAACACGTAGTATCCTTATTGTAAGAAACCTTGCCTGGATATGCTTCGTAAGAGATGGTATTGTTTATTTAGTTTCCCTGTCAGTGATCAGTTGTATTTTTTCATCTGAATGTATTTTAGCAAGCTTTTCTCTTATTTGGGAATGGGATATAATTCTCTCAATAAAAAAAGTTTTTTATAATTGACATACTTACATCTTTCTTAAATCCTTCAGCTACTAATACACAAATTGACGGATAGTCATAGTATGATTCAAAGAAACCATGGGCTCTTTACAAAAATTAACTAGCCATAATCAAAGGAAGCTCTGTTTTCTTACATCAATATGCTTTGTCTTCATTCTAGGTGGATCTATAAACCACCAACATAAGATACAGCAGAACAATGGAATTAGCCAATCACAATATGAGAGTAATTTTGATTGTCGTTTGCTGCATCAGTTTGAAAAAACACGGATTACCTTTATTTCTCAAACTAGCTTAAGTATACAGCAGGACTCAATCTTTCGTCATACTTATACCGATTCATTTTATAGATATCAATTCCATGTATACAAACATGTCCGCGCTCCTCCCTCCTTAACGTAAAACCTCTACCCTAAGTTTTCTCAGCTTACCTTAAGGCTAGCTAACTCTTGTCTATTTAGACAGTTATAAGTAATTAATCTCTGTACTTAGCTTCTATATGTCAAGACGTGTAACCTAGTACGTTGAGTTTACTTTAGAATATTATTATTTCATAGTAAAAATTAAGGAGAATTATTCATATGTATTTTTATAATTTATTTCGTTCATTTCACTGGGTATATTTTATTACCCCACTAACCATGCTTTTAAGTACACCCCACTTACAAGCAGTTCCTTCTGAAGATATTCAAACTGCAAAAAAACAAGGTTTAGATACCCGTTTGGATACACCTGCTACATCCCAAAGGAAAATTTTCGATACAAGCTTTAACCCTGCATTTGGTGTAATTCTAAACGGTGAGTATCTAAGATTTAGTGAATCTGAAAGTGAAATCCCAGGCTTTGCTATTGGTGAGGAAGGTGAACGTCCAAGTGAAGGTTTCTCAGTAGATCACACAGAAATCAATGTTTCAGCTAATGCTGATAATGCATTTTTAGGTAGTATCACCTTTGCTCTAGCAGAACATGCTCATGGTGGAGAACATGATGAAGAAGAGGAAGAAGAAAGTGGAGGTGTTACTGTAGAATTAGAGGAAGCTTACATCCAAACCTTACCTGGCTTTAGTTTACTCGATGGTATGAGTCTTAAAATTGGCAGCGCTTTTTGGACTCTTGGATACCTCAATGAACACCATAACCATGTGGATGATTTTTCTGACCGTCCCTTAGCTTATCGAGCTTTCCTCAACAATGCTTTTAATGATGATGGTATAGAATTATCATACGTTCTTCCTATTGATTTTTACACTGAGCTTGGCGCTGGTGCTTTTCATGGCCGTGATTATCCTAATTCTAGTGATAGTGGACAAAGCTGGTCTAGCTATGTACGATTTGGTAGTGACATTGGTGACAATCATAGTTTTCGCTTAGGCGCTTCTCAGTTAGTTGGTAGGTCTTCAGAAGACCAAAGTCGCTCAAGTAATGAAAATAAACTTTCTTTTATTGGGGCAACAAGACTTTACCTTGCCGACTTCCGCTATATTTGGGTACCCACTGGTAATGCCCGTAACATGGAAATCATTCTACAGGGTGAATACTTATGGCTAATTGAAGATGGATCTTATGAAGACAAAGAGGCAAAAACAAACAAGGTGGATTTTTTAGGTCAATTTCGAGGTTGGTATGGCCAACTGATATTCAAGTTTCATCCACAATGGCGCATTGGCCTACGTTATAGTCGTTTAGAAGCTCCAGAAGTACCTGAAGCTTTACAGGGAGGTATTTTAGATTCGGGTGACTTTCAGCCAAAATCGACTAGCGTAATGTTTGACTGGACAAATAGCGAGTTCAGTCGTATTCGTTTTCAATACAACCGGGAAGAGTTAACGGCTAAGAAAGATGAAAGTGGACATAAGGTCCAAGACGACCAATATATCCTTCAGTACATTGTTAGTTTAGGAGCACATTCCGCACATAAATATTAATCGAGTTTTGAGACCATTACATTGGGATTTATATATGCTTAAAAGCACTGTTATAGTTCTCTTTAAAGTTGCAAAAGGCCTGAATGCAATGGTCTCATTTTATAAACAAAAGCGGAGAATCTAAATATGATCAAAAATACAAAATTAAGGCACTTCATTTTTGTATGCGCAATCGGATTGGTTTACGTGATACCACGTCCAGCAATGGCTAAACTAAAAGTTTTTGCCTGTTTACCAGAATGGGCGGCTCTCAGCAAAGAAATAGGAGCAGCCCAAGTTGATGTGTATTCAGCTACAAGCGTCTTTCAAGATCCACATTACGTACGCGCTCGTCCGAGCTTAATTGCAAAAATCAGACAGGCCGACCTTGTCTTTTGTTCTGGTAGTGGTTTGGAAATTGGCTGGTTGCCTCTTTTGTTACAAAAAGCCAAAGCCAGTGTACAACTGGGACGAGTAGGATATATAATGGCTGTCAATCATGTGCGGGTTTTGGAAAAGCCAAAGTATGTTGATCGTAGCTTAGGAGACATTCATCCGGGCGGCAACCCTCACGTTCATACAAATCCTTACAATATCCTAAAAGTTGCCAAAGCGCTAAAGGAGCGTCTAAGAAAAATAGATCCCAAAAATCAAATTTTCTATCAAAAGCGCTATGACAATTTTGCCAAGCGTTGGCAAAATTCCATTCGGCTATGGGAAAAGAAAGCTAGGCCTTTGCGGAAGCAAGCTTATATTACTCACCATAAAAGCTGGGTCTATCTTTTTGATTGGTTAGGTTTACGCCTTATTAATACTTTGGAGCCTAAGCCAGGACTACCCCCTACAACTAGTCACTTAAAGAAATTGTTGTTGCTTGCGCGTAAGAAAACAATACAAGCGATTCTCCGTACACCTTACGCTTCAAATAGTCCTAGCCAGTGGCTTTCCCAAAAGAGTAGCATTCCTATTCTTACTTTACCTTATACAATAGGGGGTACTAAGGAGGCTACAGATCTGTTTCGTCTTTTTGACCAAACTATTAAACTGTTATTAGATTCAAAAAATGCCAAATAACGAATTATTTGAAATTATCGGCCCGGCTCTCATTGCTGGATTGATGATCTCCTTAACTCATGCTCCTCTAGGCATTCAGGTACTCAAGAGAGGCATCATTTTTATTGACCTAGCTGTAGCTCAAATTAGTGGACTTTGCTTAATTGGTGCTAGTCTGTGGCTATTTGAGCCTCCTTGGTGGCTCAAACAAGGTATTGCCTTGAGTGGGGCGGTCCTTGCTGCCCTTGCTTTTCGCTTAATTGAACGCAAAACACCAAAACAGCAAGAAGCTATCATTGGTTCCTGTTTTGTTATCGCTGCTTGTTTGGCCTTGATATTATTAGCGGAGCATCCACATGGCAGCGAAGAGTTACAACATCTCCTTTCTGGCCAAATCCTTTTTGTCACTTGGTTAGATATTTTGAGTCATGCGCCTATTTACCTTTTTGTACTTATAATTTGGTTTAGCAAAGATTCGAGATACAGAAACGGGCTTAGTTTTTATTTACTCTTTTCATTAGCTATTACGTCTTCCGTACAATTGGTAGGTGTCTATGTCGTATTTGCTAGCTTAATTTTACCAGCTCTATCAGCAATAAATACGAAACGAAAGCATGTAACGGCTTGGATTTGTGGCTTACTTTCCGTGAATACAGGTATGTTTGTGGCGACCTTGTTTGATTTATTAACAGGACCTTTGATTGTGGTTTGTTATGGCCTATTTTGTATAGTATTGGTTAGCTTTCACAAATTTAGAAAATTGTATCATATAAAAGATAAATTATGAAATAGTTAATATATTAAAATCACTAGCATTTTAAAGAGGGTAAAGCATATGGACCCTTTACCCCATTTGATGGGAATGCTAGAGAATGACTTTCCCCCAATATTTTGTACAGTCCTTTTTAGCTTTTTTTTCATTAAGCAGCATATCAAGCAGCATAGTATTTTTCCTCAAATTTGATAGGACTCTTATATCCTAAAAATGAATGTTTTCTATTATAGGCCTATTATAAAATACCTCAATATACTCAAAAATATTTCTCCTAACTTCAAATATATTTAGATATGTATTTTTATATAGTCAGCCTTGAAAAACCAGAATACTATGGATCTTTCGCATTTATAAGCCATTCTGAAGTAAAAAGTAGTACCCATAATCGCAAGGTTTTACGAAAAGGTGTTCAAAAGCTTGTGTTTTTCAAGCATTATTTTTCAGAGGTTCCCTATGTTAGCTCAAAAAAAAAATGATTATCAAAGAGACTTATTTAAGACGAATTTGGAAGGTATGCTCAATCATAATGAGCCCTTATTTCGTTTAGCTCAGAAAATAGATTGGGAAAAGTTTGATACTGAATTTGGTAAACTCTATTGTCCTGACAATGGCCGTCCAGCCAAGTCAACCCGCTTGATGGTAGGACTGCATTACTTAAAAGCCACATTTAATGAAAGTGATGAAACTGTTTTAGATAAATGGGTTCAAAATGTCTATTGGCAACACTTTTGCGGATACCAAGAATTCCAACAGGAAGCTCCTTGTGATCATAGCACATTAAGCAGATGGCGTAAGCGTATAAAATCTAAAGGGATGGAAAAGCTTTTAGAAGAAACAATTCGTTGTGCTCTTTCTAATAAATTACTGCGTAGACATCATGTCCAAAAGGTAAATGTAGATACAACAGTTCAGGAAAAGGCCATTACATATCCAACAGATGGTAAACTATATTTTAAAGCTTTACAATATTTGTCAGAACTGGCTAAGAAAAATAATATTCGTCTTCGCCAAAGTTATTCTCGTTTATCTAAAAAGTCATTATTAATGCAGAACCGATACTTTAGAGGACGTAAATACAGACTTGCAAGGCGTGAGCAAAAGAGCTTAAAAACCTATTTTGGCCGTGTTTTACGGGATGTAGAGCGTAAATTGCACTCTATAGACTTACATGAAAATTATGAATCTTCTTTGTGTCTTCTTCACCGTCTTTACGATCAAACCAAGGATAGCAAAAACAAAGTTTATAGTTTACATGCGCCGGAAGTAGAATGTATCTCTAAAGGAAAAACGCATAAGAAGTATGAATTTGGATGTAAAGCGAGTTACGTGACAAGTAGTCAAGGTAACTTTGTTTTAGGCGCGATGGCAAAACACGGTAATCCTTTTGATGGGCATACATTACCATCGGCCATAGAACAGGTAGAAAGGTTTTTACCCAATTCATTAAGCGTAAAAGAAGTTTTTGTGGATAGAGGTTATAGAGGAGCGAAAGTTAAAGATGGGATAACAGTTCACATTGTTGGCGCAAAGAGGGAGAAAAAAATGAAACGTAGTTTACGCAAGTGGATGAAAAGAAGAGCAGCCATTGAACCCATCATTGGTCACATGAAAAACGATGGAGGTGTACGAAGAAATCACCTCTTAACGCAAGAAGGTGATAAGATGTATGCGGTTTTACTAGGTGCTGGCTTTAATATGAGAAAATTGCTAAAAGCTTTTTCTTGGCTTAAATTTATTCCGCAATATCTGACTGATTTTTCCTTAAAAAAGCAAGTATGGGTTATGGCATTTTCTTAATATAGTGCCTTTTTCAAGCTTAACTATATAGCTCCTCTATTTTCAAACTCCCAAAATATGAAGGGAGTTTGCTTACAAGTCTTGAAAAGGGTCAGGCTAGCCTATATTTAGGTCTTCAAGGCTTGGTTAAAGAATATCCAGTAATTGGTGTGCTGTTGGTAGTGTCACAGGGATTTTTGGTTTTGCCACAACGGGAGCCTCTGATCTTTTTCATATTCTATCACTTTTTGGCAGTCTAAACTGGCAGAACACACTAAAAAAAGCTCATCTCAATAAATTTATAGTTGCAATCTTGTCGCTCTATATACACGCTCCTCCCCCTTGGTTGGAGTTTGTAAGGAAATTTGGGATTTTTTAAAGAGCTAGACGAGATTATTAAGCGTAATAATGAGATGACTAATTCATCTCGTGCCTTAAGGCTTCTACGGTGTGTCTTTTTTACTATAGTTGCAGGGACCCTCTGTGTGTTCCTTGCACTTTTCCCTGTGGGGTCTATTATCTTTTCTGGTGTACCAGACGAAAAAAAAGCAGAACTTGCTGGAGGAGCTTTATTAATTGCATGGGCAACAGGATGGGGTTTTGTTCTGCTTATTTATTTTTTATATAGGCCCATAATGTTTCCTACATCAAGCAAGAAGTCATAAGTATTGTATTTGACTGTTTTCTTGTGTAGCCATAGTACTTTTGTGTGGCAAAAATCTTGATCGAAGGTGCCGGAAAACATCGGCGGCGTGAAACGTTACTTCAAAACAGCTATGATAATACCAATGCTCGCTAATTGCAGACCAGCCACCCACATGATGATCTGGGCTTTGGAGTTTGCAATGTCTGACTTTAGTTCTGTTTTTAGATCGGCAACATCGGCCTTGGTAGCGTAATGTTCTTCAGGTGCAACAAAAGGGAGGGCTGGTCGCTTAGGTCTGACACCTGCTCTGACTTTTGTCCTGACGGCCATGGACGCTGTATATTACGAATGACTTATACTGTAAAGGGGAAATATGGTATGAATGTATAAATGACCATCCCCCAATTGCATAAATCAAGTATCACGTATAGATATAACCAACCTACGTCTGATTTAATGTAAGTGATATTAGAAACCCAGACCTGCTTAGGTTCAAGGATATTAAATTCCTGTTCTAGTCACTCCTTAAAAATAGGGCAAGCGTTAAGGCAGAAGTGGTTGCCCCTCCACTTCTGGTTACAGTATACACGGGCAGAAGGTCCTATATTTCTCATGACTTTAGCTACTCTATTTTCTGAAAGCTTACATCCTATCTCATGAAATTTGGACGTAATCATTAGAGATTGGAGAGCCATTACCCTTAAACTTATTAAAAATATCTCTAATCATATTTTCAAGTTTTTGTGTCTCGAAAGCCCTTTTACTTGTTTTATATTTTACCCAAACATTAAAACCGCTCCTTGAAATCGTTAACAAAGAGCACATTTTCTGCACAGGAGATGAGGAGCACTGTTTCTGAATAAATTGAAACTTCATTTCTGTAGTTTGCGGAAAAAGGCTACTGACTTTTTTAAGATATCCCTTTCTTGACGAAGTTCAGAATTCTCTTTGCGAAGCCTAGATAATTCCGCCTCTATAGAACGATTAGGATCAGCGTTATTAAACTCATATTTCCTAGGCCATTTGATAGAGTGTAGCTTTAGATAGCTCAAAAGTTTCATAGACCCCTTTTGCTAAAAACTTATTTTTGATCCAGTAAGTCTATACCGTATCCTTCTTAAATTGTTCATCATAGCGTTTAGCCGACGCCTTGATAGTGTTTGTTTTCATGTTATAAAACTCATGTTATAAAACCCATATTCTCTTCCTCCATAAGTTAAAGTGGACTGTCCACTCTTTTTGGGGAAGGTCAACCAACCAACTATTTTTCTACTACATAAATCAAGTATCACGCATAGATATAATCAACCTACGTCTGTACGTCTGATTGAATGTAAGTGATATCAGAAACTCAAACTTGATTAGGTTCAAGGATATTAAATTCCTGTTCTAGTCACTCCTTAGAAATAGGACAAGCGTCAAGGCAGAAGTGGTTGACCCTTCACTTCTGGTCACTGTATACACGTAACTCGTAAATGGTCAAGTGTCGTATCGGGATATAACCAACCTACGTCTGTACGTCTGATTTAATGTAAGTGATATCAGAAGCCCAGATCTGATTAGGTTCAAGAATATTAAATTCCTGTTATCTTTAATGTCGGCACTAGCCGTGTCATCTGGATATAACCAACCTACGTCTGTACGTCTGATTTAATGTAAGTGATATCAGAAGCCCAGATCTGATTAGGTTCAAGAATATTAAATTCCTGTTATAGTCGCTTCTTAGAAATAGGGCAAGCGTTAAGGCAGAAGTAGTTGGCCCTCTACTTCTGGTTACTGTATACACGGGCAGAAGGTCCTATATTTCTCATGACTTTAGCTACTCTATTTTCTGAAAGCTTACATCCTATCTCATGCAATTCAGACGTAATCATTAGAGATTGGAGAGCCATAAATACCCTTAAACTGATGAAAAATATCTCTAATTATATTCTCAAGTTTTTGTGTCTTGAAAGCCCTTTTACTTGTTTTATGTTTTACCCAAACATTAAAACCGCTCCTTGAAATTGTTAATAAAGAGTACATTTTTTGCACAGGAAATGAGGAGCACTGTTTCTGAATAAATTGAAACTTCATTTCTGTAGTTTGCGGAAAAAGGCTACTGACTTTTTTAAGATATCCCTTTCTTGACGAAGTTCAGAATTCTCTTTGCGAAGCCTAGTCAATTCTGCCTCTATAGAACGATTAGGATCAGCGTTATTAAACTCATATTTCCTAGGCCATTTGATAGAGTGTAGCTTTAGATAGCTCAAAAGTTTCATAGACCTCTTTTGCTAAAAACTTATTTTTGATTCAGTAAGTCTATACCGTATCTTTCTTAAATTGTTCATCATAGCGTTTAGCTGACGCCTTGATAGTGTTTGTTTCCATGTTATAAAACCCATGTTATAAAACCCATATTCTCTTCCTCCATAAGTTAAAGTGGACTGTCCACTCTTTTTGGGGAAGGTCAACCAACCAACTATTTTTCTACTACATAAATCAAGTATCACGCATAGATATAATCAACCTACGTCTGTACGTCTGATTGAATGTAAGTGATATCAGAAACTCAAACTTGATTAGGTTCAAGGATATTAAATTCCTGTTCTAGTCACTCCTTAGAAATAGGACAAGCGTCAAGGCAGAAGTGGTTGACCCTTCACTTCTGGTCACTGTATACACGTAACTCGTAAATGGTCAAGTGTCGTATCGGGATATAACCAACCTACGTCTGTACGTCTGATTTAATGTAAGTGATATCAGAAGCCCAGATCTGATTAGGTTCAAGAATATTAAATTCCTGTTATCTTTAATGTCGGCACTAGCCGTGTCATCTGGATATAACCAACCTACGTCTGTACGTCTGATTTAATGTAAGTGATATCAGAAGCCCAGATCTGATTAGGTTCAAGAATATTAAATTCCTGTTATAGTCGCTTCTTAGAAATAGGGCAAGCGTTAAGGCAGAAGTAGTTGGCCCTCTACTTCTGGTTACTGTATACACGGGCAGAAGGTCCTATATTTCTCATGACTTTAGCTACTCTATTTTCTGAAAGCTTACATCCTATCTCATGCAATTCAGACGTAATCATTAGAGATTGGAGAGCCATAAATACCCTTAAACTGATGAAAAATATCTCTAATTATATTCTCAAGTTTTTGTGTCTTGAAAGCCCTTTTACTTGTTTTATGTTTTACCCAAACATTAAAACCGCTCCTTGAAATTGTTAATAAAGAGTACATTTTTTGCACAGGAAATGAGGAGCACTGTTTCTGAATAAATTGAAACTTCATTTCTGTAGTTTGCGGAAAAAGGCTACTGACTTTTTTAAGATATCCCTTTCTTGACGAAGTTCAGAATTCTCTTTGCGAAGCCTAGATAATTCCGCCTCTATAGAACGATTAGGATCAGCGTTATTAAACTCATATTTCCTAGGCCATTTGATAGAGTGTAGTTTCAGATAGCTCAAAAGCTTCACTGACCTCTTTTGCTAAAAGCTTATTTTTGATTCAGTAAGTCTATACCGTATCCTTCTTAAATTGTTCATCATAGCGTTTAGCTGACGCCTTGATAGTGTTTGTTTCCATATTCTCTTCCTCCATAATGTAAAATGGACTGTCCACTCTTTTAGGAGAAGGTCAAAACATTAAAACCGCTCCTTGAAATCGTTAATAAAGAGCACATTTTTTACACAGAAAATGAGGATTACTGTTTCTGAATAAATTGAAACTTCATTTCTGTGGTTTCTCGAAAAAGACTATTGCCTTTTTTAAGATATCCCTTTCTTGACGAAGTTCAGAACACTCTTTGCGAAGCCTAGACAATTCCGCCTCTATAGAACAATTAGGATCAGCGTTATTAAACTCATATTTCCTAGGCCATTTGATAGAGTGTAGCTTTAGATAGTTCAAAAGTTTCATAGACCCCTTTTGCTAAAAACTTATTTTTGATCCAGTAAGTCTATACCGTATCTTTCTTAAATTGTTCATCATAGCGTTTAGCTGACGCCTTGATAGTGTTTGTTTCCATGTTACAAAACCCATGTTATAAAACCCATATTCTCTTCCTCCATAACTTAAAGTGGACTGTCCACACTTTTTGGGGGAAGGTCAAACACATAACCCTAACTTGTAAGTTTATGACTGACCACAATTGTCTTTAGTATCTCTTTATTTGTTTCATTATTATGAATTTGCCAGCTAATACCAAAAGGGGTGACTACAAGAGAATAGCCAGAAAGCTTTTTGATGCCGTTACTATCTGTGAGAAAATTTCCTACCCCGCAACACAATATAATCGTTACATTGTATTTCATCCCAACTTCTACGAGATATTCTTGTACATTTTGTTTATCAAAACCTATCTCAAAATTAGCCTGTGTAAAAATCAGCTGAATACCCTGCTTTGCCAGAAATTCTACTTGTTCTTTTTTTTGCAAATCTACATAAGAAATGGCCGCAAAAAAAATACCGTTGAGAACGAAAGTGCCGTAATCTTTTCCTGGAGAAGCATATTTTTTTTCCATTGTATTTAGATTTTTTTTATCGTAGTGGTCTACAATCTCGCCATCTACTACAATAGGTATGCTGAGATATTTCTTTTTTTCCTTGTAAGAAGTCCGGAAATAAGCTCCCCCAATAATCGTTCCTTTGTATAGTTCGCTGACATCAGTAAGCCAGTCTTCGGCACCTTTTGATTTTACGTCTAAGTCATCGTAACCCCTCGTTTCATCATCAGTATAAAAAAATTCGGGTAAAAGCAAAAAATCAGATTTTAGACGAGTAAACGCCTTAGCGATAGATCTACCTAGTGGATTACCCAATTCTTTTTGAAAAATGCTTACGCGTATAATGCTCATATAAAAGAAGAAACGATTTCGTAATACCCCAACCTTAAGGATAACCCTTATTTAGAAAATAGGTACTATTTTTTCACATAAATCCTATACCCCTATGGGCCAAGAGAAGTGACTTTATTGACAGGTGAGAGAAACGGCCTATTCGGTCATCATTAAAAATGACAAGTGGGATTTATTTTTCATTTTATGTTATGCTTTTGAAGTAACCATTTGAGGAATTCCTTTGTTGTGCGCAGAGCAATTTCTTGTACTTCCTTGAAAGCAGAAATATTTCCAACATAGTAAGGATCAGGTACGTCAGGTATGGGAGTTGAGTTTTTACATATAGGATCAAAACTACGAAAAAGATGTAAGCGCTTTTTTTCCTCTTTTGAGACATTCCATTTACTGAGCTTTGCATAATTTTCGTGATCCATAGGAAGTATATAGTCGAATTGGGTAAAATCTAACTGTTTAAATTGACGTGCTCTGGAAGGCAGAATAATGCCGTGACTCTTTGCGACACCACGTGCTAGTGAATGAGGAAGTTCTCCCTCATGGTAACCTGCTGTACCACAAGAATCAATATGGAATTGCTTTTGTATTTTTTGCTCGCTTACTAAATGAGAAAAGGTTCCTTCTGCCACTGGAGAGCGACAAATGTTGCCTAAGCAAACGAAGAGAACACTGATTTTCATATTATGGGATATATTTTATAGCGAATACGTCTATAGTTCATCTACAAACTCAATAGAGCATCAGAAAATTAAAAAAATCATATCTGTTTTGATGTTCGTTTTTTACTTGGGACATTTTGCGAAATGTGAATCATTGCAAATAAAGTGCTATGTATTGCCGATTTTAAAGTATTCTGGATGGTTATTTTCCTCTTTTTTTGTATTTTGTAACAGTCTCTACTGGGGAGGGAAGGGATAATAATTGATTTTGTCTGGAATGAAGTTAATTACACAGCGAGTATGGGCCGTCTCCTTTCGATTATAGGCGATGATACGTCCACTTTCAAAGTCTATAGACATGATAGCTTTTTTACTCCAGTAGGGTGTGTTGCTCCAATATACCTCTGGGGGAGTATTTGAGAAAACAGAATGATCGATTTTACTTTTTTTCGATTTTTGATTTGGTATCGCTATGGTAAAGAGTTCTTCTATTTCTGGTATTCGCCATGCTTTCCCATTGAGTTTTGGCAGGGAACGACAGTAATCTTGATTCGACGAAAAATCAGTGCTCTCCGGTTCGTTGGTACAGCCTTCTCTCCTTTTAAGAGTGCTCCGCTCTAGAGTTTGCCCTCTCGAACAAACTTGCCAGCTAAGTCCGGTTCTGGGGTCAAATATATAGCTATCAAATTTTTTTAAACTCAAGTCAGAAAAAACATTTTCTCGTAGTTTCTTTTCATCACAAATAACTACTTTGCTACTAGCCCCTTTTTTTTCTTCATAATTTAAAATCACAACGGCATCTCCTCTAATATCAGCAGCCAAATTTCTGAGCATGTTTGTTGTTTGTACAAATTTAAGGGGTTGAGTGAATTCGTAATCGAGATCCAGTATACTTTTGCACCCCTCTCCTAATTCAGAGGGTGTCAATAGAGCCACTTTTTTCCCTTCTGGTGCAAGATTAGATCGATTAGACCGATCATCAGACCTACTTATTTTTGGGGAAGCCGAGGAGGGCGCCATAGCTTTTGTTTTTTGATAACATTCGCAGTGTAGAGCATCTTCAATTTCTTGGGGCATAAGTGTCATACTCTTTTTTAGACGATAAGCTTTAGTCACATTTATATCCATTTCCCTAGCTATTTTGGATATTTTTTTTATTTTATCTATACTTTTTGAACATGTACAAGAGTCAGATGCAACCCGTACAGACTCATTCTCTTTTTTATCTAGAGTTTTAGCCGTTTTAGCGGATTTTTGTTCTTCGGTTGTCTTCTCCATTTGAGTGTGCAACAGGTGAGTAGGAACGGCAAGGATCACAAAGGAAAAAAAAGATAGTATTTTCAAAGTTTGGGTTGGTTTCATTTTATAAAAAGTGCTTCTGTACACATTTTAGCCAGAAGATGGACCTATATCGGCAAGAATATATCTTATATAAATCTTCTGTCAATTATGATTTAAGCCTTTTCCCTTTTATTTATTCCAAGAAAGCACCATAAACATTGAACTAGCAGAGAAGATCTTTGCAGTCTCGTTTTCTACTTTCCTTCTCAATTCCACATCAGAAAGTGGTGGTGATTATGTCGGCGATTTTGCTTTTGCAATTTATATTTCGTCTGGTGGTTTGTAGTAGGAGAGTTTATGTATGTTGTCGGAAAAAGAATTTGAGAAACTTGCTCTTTTAGCACGCCTAGATGCTAGTGATGAGACGTTGTGTGGAATACGTGAGGAATTTAACACAATTGTACAGTATGTAGACAAAGTGAAGGAGCTTACTTTAGATCAAAATGAGACTTCTGCAGGAAAAAAGCCCACAAAAAACACAAGCAAGGATGTAATCCCAGTCTCTTACCTAAGAGACGATCAGCCCAAGCAAATATCTATAAATGATAAAGATATAGAAGCGATTGCCCCTCAATGGGAAGCTGGCCACTTTGTGGTACCTGGAGTGATCCAGCCGGAAGTATAGAGTAGAACAGATGGCATCAAATGCTTTTATAGCCCAGTCAGCTTGGGAGCACCAAAAAGCTCTTCAGAAAAAAAAATATAGTGCTAAGGAGCTTGCTTTAGCTTGCCTAGAACAGGCTAAGCGACACCAAAACTTGGGTATATTTATTCGTCAAATCGATGAAACAAATGTTATAAAGCAGGCTGAAGCATCTGATACTCGTCGGGCAAAAGAAAGGGTATTAGGACCACTTGATGGTATACCTGTGAGTATAAAAGACAATATTGCTCAAAAGGGTTTTCGGTTAAGCTGTGCCTCTCGTATGTTAGAAAAATATGTTTCGCCTTATGATGCCACCGTCATTAAAAAATTACAAGAAGCCGGTGCCGTACTTTTTGGGCAAACGAATATGGATGAGTTTGCTATGGGTTCTTCCACAGAAAACTCTGCGTTTCAAAAGACTCATAATCCTTGGAATGCCGATTGTGTTCCAGGTGGATCTTCTGGAGGAGCAGCGGCTAGTGTGGCGGCTTGTACGACTCCTTTGGCTTTGGGTTCTGATACCGGTGGGTCTATTCGTCAGCCAGCCTCCTTTTGTGGTGTTGTGGGTATGCGTCCCACTTATGGCCTTGTTTCTCGTTATGGTCTTGTTGCCTTTGCTTCTAGTATGGATCAAATTGGGCCGTTGGCTCGCGATCCAAGAGATTGTGCCCTTCTGCTTTCCGTTATCAGTGGTAGAGACCCATTGGACACAACTTCACCTCCACAGGCAGAGAAAAATATAGTACCACAAACAATAGAAGCCCTGAGTCCCCAGAAACTGAGCCAATTACGAGTAGGTCTGATGCTTCCGGAAAAATCTGGAATACATAAAGATATAGTTAATCGAATCAAAGGGCTGGCTGATTATTTCACCTCTTGTAAGGCAAAGGTGATACCTTTGGAAACAAAACTAGAAGAAAATATTATACCGATCTATTATATACTAGCCACAGCGGAAGCTTCAAGTAATCTGAGTCGCTATGATGGTGTTCGTTACGGAAAGCGGATAGGAAATCCAAGTAATATAGAGAAACTATATATTCGTTCTCGTACTGAGGGCTTTGGAGTTGAAGTCCGCCGTCGTATACTATTGGGTACTTTTGTGCTTTCGACTGGTTACTACGATGCGTATTATAAAAAAGCACAGTTGGCTAGGCGGATGATACAACAGGAATATAATAGCTTTTTTAAAAGAGTCGATGTGATACTTTCCCCCACTTCTCCAGTTACAGCATTTGGTATGGATGAACGTAAGGATCCCTTGGCTATGTATAGGAGTGATTTGTTCACCATACCATCTGCCTTGGCTGGACTGCCCAGTTTGAATATTCCTTTGGGTTTAGACCATAAGGGTCTTCCCATTGGTGTACAATTCACAGTACCTCCATTTGCTGATAAACATCTTCTCGAAATTGCAACAACATGCACAGAAGCGTTTTCTGATTCCCGCTTAGACTATAAATGTTTTACGGCATAATCATAACTTTGTTCATCAAAGATAATTGCGGTTAGCTTTTCTATTTATGGAAGACTATGCGAAACAGTCTAAAAAGTGGGGGAAAAATTTTCAAAAATCACCAAGAAAAGATTACCAAAAAGCTCTTTATTCCTTCAAGATTTTTTTTACTAATTTGATTAGAAGAATCACAGGAAAAACTTCTAATCAAATTCCTAGTCAGTTCACAAAAAAAAATAAAGAAAATTGGAAATACACTGAAGATTACTCTAGTTATTTTTCTAAAACAAGTAAAACTAGTACTAATCAATCTTTGTCTTTTAGAGAAAAACGCTTCCACTGGAAGTGGCCACAAATTTGTGTTCTGTTGATATTCTTTTTTTTAATTTTTTTGGGAGGACGCTATTATTGGCGAGAGATGCGTTGGCGCTATATTATTCTGCATCATACGGCCTCTGATATCGGAAATCTAGAGTTTTATCGCAAGCTTCACACAAAACGTTGGGGTGATCTTGCCTACCACATTGTAATTAACAATGGTTCTGAAGGTACAGCCGCCGGTCAGATTGAGTTTAGTGAGCGTTGGACAAAGCGAGAATATCATTATTCGACTAAAAAAAGTTATTTAAATTATTTCGGAATAGCGATTGCTCTTGTCGGAGATTTTGAAAGTCACTCTGTTCCGACCGTGCAAAAACAGATTCTGATTCGTTTTTTGGTGAATTTATCTCGTGAATATGATATTCCTCCTGAGCGTATAATTGGTCATCGAGAGGTTCAAAATACAAAATGTCCGGGAAAATATATAAATATGGTGAATATTCGTTCTTTAGTGAAGAAACAGCTTTTGCATCTCCAGTGAGGCAAAAAAAAATAAGTAGGCAATATGATTTGATAAAGAATAGTACCAAAAAAAGCTGTTTTTATAAAGTGTTTTTGATTGGTTTAGATTATGTTTTGTTTGCGTATGGGATTTCTTCTTGGGATTTCTCCGGGGTTTCTTCTTGGTAATTTTTCGATAGCTTTATAGAAAAAAAATGAGTTTTTACTTTCTATTCAATTATTTAAACCGCTATTATTTTTTATTGTCCTGATTTAGGATTTCAACTAAAATTAGATTATGAAAGCAAACCTAAAATCCTTAGATTATTTGGAAGCAGAAGCTATCTATATTCTAAGAGAAACAGCCGCTAAATTTAATAAACCCACTTTGCTTTTTTCTGGAGGGAAAGATTCGATTACAGCTCTTTTTTTGGCTTGTAAGGCATTTTATCCTTCTCGCATACCCTTTAGCCTTTTGCATATTGATACCGGCCATAATTTTCCAGAGACCATTGTGTTTAGAGACAAAATTGTAGAAGAGCATCAATTTAATTTGATTGTCCGTTATGTTCAAGAAACTATAGATAAGGGGAGAGTGAAGGAAGAAAAAGGGAAATATGCTAGTCGCAACTCTCTTCAGACGGTGACACTTTTGGATGCCATTGAAGAATTAGAACTAGATGCTTGTATTGGCGGTGCCCGTCGAGATGAAGAAAAAGCTAGGGCTAAAGAGCGGGTGTTTTCTGTACGAGATGAATTTGGCCAATGGGAGCCACGACTGCAAAGGCCAGAAATTTGGGAAATCTACAACGGTCGTATCCATAAAGGAGAGAATGTGCGTGTTTTCCCACTAAGCAATTGGACTGAGCTAGATATTTGGCATTATATACAGAGAGAAAATATAGCTATACCTTCTTTGTACTTTACCCACAAACGCGATGTGATAGTTCGACATAATCAATTCTTTCCCGTTTCTAGTTATGTGCGCATTGATTCAAGTGAGGAAGTGATCAATCGTAATATACGCTTTCGAACTATTGGTGATATGACAATTACAGCAGCAGTAGATTCTTCTGCGACTACTATTGAAGAAATTATTCAAGATATTAAAACTAGTACAACTACAGAGAGGGGAGTTCGTCTAGATGATCGTCGATCGGAAAGCGCCATGGAAGAGCGGAAGAGGGGGGGATATTTTTAATTCTATTTTATATAGATTTTTTTACGTATGGATCTTTTGCGCTTAATTACTTGTGGGAGTGTAGACAATGGCAAGAGTACTCTAATTGGGCGTATGCTTTATGATAGCCAAGCTGTTCAAACAGATTTGTTAAAGGCTATTCAAGAGGCTAGTCTACGCAATGGTAAAGCTGGTTTAGATCTTTCTCTTCTTACAGACGGACTGAAGTCAGAGCGTGAGCAAGGGATAACAATTGATGTAGCTTACAAATATTTTGGCACCGAGAAACGAAAGTTCATTATTGCTGATGCACCTGGACATGTCCAGTATACACGCAATATGGTGACGGGTGCGAGTACATCGCAGCTGGCCATACTCCTTGTTGATGCACGTTTGGGTATAGTTGATCAAACTCGCCGTCATACCTACATAGTCTCTCTCTTGCGCTTACCTCATATTGTTCTTGCTATAAATAAAATGGACCTTGTGGATTATTCCCAAGAATGTTATGAGCGTATTCGTAACGACTTTATGAAGGTTATAGAGTCGTTTCACTATGAAATTGATGATGTGACTATTATTCCCGTTAATGCCTTGGACGGTGATAATGTAGTCAAGCCATCAGAAAAGATGACTTGGTACACCGGGAAACCACTTTTAGAACATCTTTCTTCAGTAAAGGTTGAATACGATGAAAACATAAAAGAGACTCGTTTCCCTGTGCAAGGAGTCATACGTCCCCAGAATAATAAAGAATTTCCTGATTATCGAGGTTATAGTGGGCGTGTGAATGGTGGAATTTTATCTGTTGGAGACGAGGTACAGGTACTATCCACCAATAATGGGCAATCGAGTTATATTACAAAAATTATGTTAGGAAAAAAAGAATTACAAACAGCTTATCCACCGAGTTCCGTAACTCTTCTCTTAAAAGATGATATTGATATTAGTCGTGGGGATATGATCATTGGCAAAAAAAGTGGCGAAAAAAGACCGATATCCTCTCAAGAGTTCATTGCTGATATTTGCTGGATGGGAACGGAAGCACTTGAGGTCAAAAAGAAGTATATACTCTATCATGGAAATCAAGAATTGTCTGCTATTGTGACGAAAATTATTTACCAAATCGATATGAGTAATCTGAATCTTATAAATCATATAAAGAAGCTTGAGTTAAATGATTTAGGACGTATTTATGTGAAAACTCAGAAAGTCATTCATTTTGACCCATATTCTCTGAATCGACGCACTGGTTCATTTATATTTGTGGATTCTGGAAACTTTTCTACTGTTGCCGCGGGAATGATTGTGGAATAGCGGGATGGTTTTCTCAAAAAGTAGAGATGTTTTGTTTTATTTTGATGCTTTGCTTGATGAGAGTATTTGGCTTATCCCCCTCAAACTGGGCTGTTTGCTGTCTCAAAATCAGGAGGTGAATTATGATCAAAAGAATAATTTGCTTTAGATATGATTTCTGCTCAGATAAGCATGTCTAAAATATCTAAAAGAGAATCAATTTCAATCGTTATTTTTACCAGTGCGAGCCACCCCGTTTCCTGGAGATAATGGAGGGTGAGTTGAAACAGATGGAAACAAATGAAAGCTGAAATGGCTATCCTACTAGGGTCGCTTGTAAAAGTAAGCAAAGATAAGATGGAAGCATGCTATAAAAAACTGATTTAAGGCATTTCAGGTGGTCACTTTTCTATTTTTTTACGTTTCGTAACAGTCCCTACAAAAAATTTTGATGACAAAGCAATGCTTGTTGCCACTGAGATTGGGAATGACTATACAGAATAAAATTCAAGAATGAACAACAGAGATAAAACATACTAAAATTGGACTTCTGCAAAATTGATGAGAAAAAATGACCGGCCATAACGTAAAGAATACAGACAAAACAAGCCCTCAATACATGGAAAAACTTTGGGCTATCACACAAAGGCCAAGAGCTATTCATGAACATCCAGAAATAATCATCCCCTCTTCTTTAGAAGCCATCCCTGAAGAAAGACTCTTTCGAAAAGGTAAGCATCGTCGTATACTGGAATTAGGATCTGGTTGGGGTGATTTTCTACATAGCTGGTTAGAAAATTTTCCGGAAGATGACTACGTTGCATTTGAAATCAAGCAAAGTCGCCTCTTACAAACCATACGTCATTTTAGAGAAAATTTCGAAGGAAAAGATGACACAAGGCAAAGACATCTAAGGCTACTTCCTGTAAATTTCACTTGGTTTCTAGAAGAGATACTTCCCAAAAAAAGTTTTGATATAATCTTTATTAACTTCCCAGATCCATGGCCCAAACAAAGACATTGGAAACACAGACTAGTGCAGAAACATTTTGACAAACGTATTTCTCTTTTGCTACGGGCAAAAGGAATGATTCACATGAGCACGGACTATGGTCCCTATGCTAGAAAAATGATTCGTAACTTTCGTAACTCACCTTATTTTAGTAGCGTTTTACCTTGGCCTCATTATGTACGTAAACATCCAAAAGAATCACCAATCACTCGTTTTGAGAAGATGCATTTCAAAGCGGGATTAAAACCTTATTATTTGTGTTGGCAACTATTATAAGAATATGATAACCATTATGGAGAGAGTGACTTCTTTTATCTAATCCATTCGCGGGACTAAACGACAATGATAACAAATCAAGTAAAATTTACTTCCATTCCTGCAGGTGAGTATATAGAAAATCCTTTTTCCTATACTCGCTTCCCCACGCACCCTGTACAACTTGGTCAGCTCACTATCGGTGGTACAGCACCCATCTCCGTACAATCCATGACAACAACGGATACAATGAATTTGCAAGCTACTGTGAATCAAACTATAGCCCTTTTTGATGCTGGTGCAGATCTTGTACGTATAGCAGCTCCAGGACCAAAAGATGCAGAAAACCTCAGGCATATTAAAAAACAGTTAGAAGAGCGAGGTTATGATAAACCGCTTGTAGCCGATATACATTTTTCTCCTAAAGCTGCGTTAATGGCTATCGAGCACGTAGAAAAGGTTCGTATCAATCCAGGAAACTTTGCAGATACAAAACGCTTTCGAGTACGGAGCTATTCAGACGCACAATATGAAGAAGAACTCAAGCGTTTGGAAGAAACTTTTTTACCTTTAGTAAGACGTGCGAAAGAACTCAAACGTGTTTTACGAATAGGCTCTAACCATGGTTCCCTTTCCGACCGTATCATGAATCGCTATGGAGATACCCCCCTAGGGATGGTAGAATCTGCTCTAGAGTTCATTCGCTTTGCTCATCAAAAACAGTTTTATGATATTGTTGTCTCGATGAAAAGTTCTAATCCTCAGATAATGGTTCAAGCTTATCGTTTACTAGTGCATCATTTTTACCGCGAAGATATTCACTGCCCAATTCATCTAGGAGTAACAGAGGCAGGAAGCGGTAGAGACGGTCGCATGAAATCGGCTCTGGGCATAGGAGCTTTGCTCCTAGATGGCATAGGAGATACTATACGCATTTCTCTGACAGAGAATCCAGTAGAAGAAATTCCCGCAGGCAGAAAAATACTCTCAGCACTCTCACAAAAAATAGATGAAAATAAAACTACAAACGAAATACACACAACCCTGAAACAGGGTGTTTCACAACAGATGAGCAGTTATCAAAATATTTTTTCTGCTTTTGAATATCAAAGAATACCCACAAAGAAATGTAAAATAGGAAATATCTCTTTCGGAGGTGAAAGCCCCCAATGCATTTTTACAAGCGTAAATGCACCATCTCTGCAACAAAATAATTCACTCTCCGAAAAAACAAAAAAAGAATGGCAAAAGACATTACAAAATTTAAAGGAGAATGGTTGCGATATTGTTTGGTACTATAATTACACAAAAGAACTAGAGGTTTCACCTCTTTTTCGAGAAGCCAATCAAAACGTGGGCATCGATTGGGTACAAGATGTGGGTAAAATAACAGCCCAAAAAGAAGCTTATGAAAACCCATTTACTCATTTACTTTCAAAAATTCAAAACAATGCTTCCGCCTTAAATGTGGATGTTCCTGTTGCTTCACTTTTAGAAAGTAACTTTCTAAATGATTTAGAGGAATTTCAGAGTCACCTTCTAAACCAAAACAAAGCTCTCTTTCTAAATTGCGTATTAGCACAGGGGCAAGAAGAAGGCTACGAATGGATGACAGTACTAAAAGAAAGTAAAATTTTACGATCTCCCTCCATTGCTCTATCCATTCTTCATGAGCATGATATCCAAGCACTATTAAACTCCCAATCAGAGACTATAAAAAGTGAAAAGAAAAATGGTCAAACAAATGAACAAGAAAACCTAACTTTTTTATATCGCCGTTTACTGTCCTGCCTGTCTCAAACTGATGAAAATGCTAGTCAGATTATTCTCCCACCCTTACTGCTACGATCAAGTTATATAAACTCTATAGATGGTCTGAATATATCTTGTGTCACATTTGGAAATTTACTTTTATGCGGAATAGGAGATGGGATTTTCTTAGAACTAGCAAATGAGACGCTCATGGCAAACCAACAGTTTCAATTGGATATTTTGCAAGCTTCACGTTTACGTTTAAGTAAAACAGAGTACATATCATGTCCTTCTTGTGGGCGTACCCTGTTTGATTTGGAAGAGACAACAAATCGCATACGTAAACGAACAGATCATCTCAAGGGTTTAAAAATTGCAATCATGGGTTGCATAGTCAATGGGCCAGGAGAAATGGCTGATGCAGATTTTGGTTATGTTGGAGCGGGGCCGGGGAAGGTTCACTTGTACAAAGAAAAAAATATAGTCAAAGCAAACATAGACACTGCCGTAGCTGATGAAGAATTGATCAAACTCATTAAAGAATGTGGTGACTGGGTTGAGAGAACTGGGTAGAGTCATATGCAAAGTAGAATTTTATTTTATGACTTAGGGCATAACCTCAAAAAACGAGAGCGTAAATCATTTTGTGTCAATAGGCCTTCCTCTATTTCCTAAACTGCCTAATCTATTGGTATTCTCCCGTCAGATGAAACTGCAAACTGTTGCAGAGTCGCATTCTAATTTTTGATAGGCATAGTCTATTTTTCAGATGCATTACCCAAGGCCAGATACATCAATTATAGTACAAGCTCATCATTAGGAAATGAAGCTCTCAGCTTAATCTGTAATAACTACAATTTAATCTGGCATTCTGCTGATAAAGAATATAAAAAGGAGGCCATAAAGATGTCAGATCAAATTGTGATAAATACAGATGATACAACAACGCCATCTCATGTGATTGCATCACAATGATATTGTATGCGCCCATCATTCATCTTTGTAATTTCTGTAGCCAATTGTGTAAAAAAAAGACTATGATGACTTGCAAAGAAAACAATTTGATTGTTTAGAGATGTTTTGATGTAGTCAATTACGTCATTTGCTTGTGTTTCACTTAAAGAAAGAAAGGGTTCATCTAAAAGGAGCAAATCAAAAGAAGATAAGAGCGTACGACCCAGAGATATACGTCTTTTTTCTCCTCCCGAAAGATGATGTGTTTTTTTTTTGAGAAGAGAAGCCAACTGTAAAAGTTCAAGAATTTCATCGTAATTTGCTGGTTTTTTAGCATGCGAAAAGTTTTCCTTTGTTGCTCTGTGGGCATAGAGTAGATTGGAAGCAACGTTCATATGCGGAAAAATACGGTTTTCTTGGAAGAGATAAGCAATTCTTCTTTTATGGGGTTTTATGTGTATTTGTTTTGTGTAGTTGGTTGGAACTTTACTGGCCATATAGGTTTGATTATCCATGCTAAAAGATCCCTTTTGTGGTTGTAGTAAGCCAGATAAGCAGTGGAAAAGGGTACTTTTACCGGCTCCCATAGGTCCTTCTATACCTAAAATACAGCCCCTTTGGCAATGTATTTGGGCCACAAGAGAAAAATCTTTTGTTCTTTGATAGGAAAAATTAACTTCTATAAACATAATCGTTTTAGTATAGTTTTTTGTGTTTCATGGGACTGCTGTAAAATATAAATCATTGCAAATAGCATGCTACGAATTACTGATTGAAAGCATTTTAGCAGGTTAACTTTCTGTTATTTTGTATTTTGTAACAGCCCCCTGTTTAGATGCGCAATACATAATAGTGTTCTGAAAATAATATCCCTACTGACTTTTATTCGTTTCGTATGATGACATACATATGGGCGTGAGATAGGGGTAAAACCAGAGTTTAATTTTTTGATATTTTTTCGCACCCTTAAATATCGGATGCTTTGCTCCAGCAAAGCCTCCCTTTACATAGGCAAACTTCCCAAGCAACCCTACCAAGCAAGCCTCCCACAAACGGTCTCTCTTTTCGTTGAAATAAGCCAGTGGGTAAAAACAAGCTTTGCTTATTTTTGTGATGGAAGCGGCGATTCTGGTGAGGACCGGACTTTGGATAAAAATAAGCCGGAGTCGTGGATAAAAACAGGCTTTGTTAGATAAAACAAGCTTCGCTTGTTTTTGTGATAGAAGCGGCGATTCTGGTGAGGACCGGCTTTGGATAAAAATGCGCCAGAGTTGTGGATAAAAACGGGATTTGGTAGATAAAACAAGCTAGAGGCGTGGATAAAAACAGGCTTTGTGGATAAAACAAGCTTCGCTTGTTTTTGCGATAAAAGCGGCGCTTCTGGAAGGGTGCGGAAAAAGGCCCTTTGGTTTTTTGTGAGGCTTATAATCACAGGCTTTGGATAGGAGGAGCTTTCCACGAACGCATTCTTCCCAAGATAACCTCCCACGCTTCGCTTGTTTCCCATGTGGAGCCTCGCCTTTTTCGCGCTCTCTTTAGAGAGCAAACTTTCCACTCGCAAAGCCTTCAATCGCAAATCTTCCCAAGATAACCTTCCAGCTTCACTTGTTTCCCATGTGAAGCCTCGCCTTTTTCGCGCCCTCAGAATCGGGAGCTTTGCTCTATCTTTGCCCTAGCTTTGCTCCAGCAAAGCCTACCACAGGTAAGCTCTCTTTACATAGGAAAGCTACCAACGCAAAGCCTACGAAGATAACCTTCCAGCTTCGCTTGTTTTCCATGTGGAGCTGACCTTCCCCCAAAAGAGTGGACAGTCCACTTTACATTATGGAGGAAGAAAACATGGAAACAAACACTATCAAGGCGTCAGCTAAACGCTATGATGAACAATTTAAGAAGAATAGGGTATAGACTACTGGATCAAAAATAAGCTTTTAGCAAAAGAGGTCAGTGAAGCTTTTGAGGTATCTGAAACTACACTCTATAAATGGCGTAGAAAATATGAGTTTAATAACTCTGATCCTAATCGTTCTATAGAGGCGGAATTATCTAGGCTTCGCAAAGAGTGTTCTGAGCTTCGTCAAGAAAGGGATATCTTAAAAAAGTCGGTAGCCATTTTCATAAAACCACAGAAATGAAGTTTCAATTTATTAAGAAACATCGCTCCTCATTTCCTGTGCAGAAAATGTGCTCTTTATTAACAATTTCAAGGAGCGGTTTTAATGTTTGGGTAAAACATAAAACAAGTAAAAGGGCTTTCGAGACACAAAAACTTGAAAATATGATTAGAGATATTTTTCATAAGTTTAAGGGTATTTATGGCTCTCCAAGGATTACGTCAGAATTGCATGATATGGGATGTAAGATTTCAGAAAATAGGGTAGCTAAAGTTATGAGAAATATAGGACTTTCTGCCCAAATTAAGCCTAAATTCAAGGTTCTGACTACAAATTCAGCTCATGCTTACCCTATTTCTAAGAACCTATTAGGGCAGGAATTTAATATCCTTGAACCTAATAAGGTCTGGGTTTCTGATATCACTTACATTAAATCAGCCGTAGGTTGGTTATATCTATGTGTGATACTTGATTTATGTAGCAGAAAAATAGTTAGTTGGTCTCTTACAGATCACATGAGAACAGAAATGGTCCTAGAAGTTTTGCATAGAAGCTTTGGACAGAGCCGTTGCTCAAAATAAGCCCTCAAAATAAGCCCTCAAAATAAGCCTAAGAAGGGTCTGATTTTTCATTCTGACAGGGGAAGTCAATACGCGAGTTATCAATTTAAGAGCAAGCTTGATAAATATGGATTTGTATCCAGTATGAGCCGCAAAAGTAACTGTTATGATAATGCTGTTGCGGAGTCTTTTTTTGGAAGTTTGAAAATAGAGGAGGTATATAAAAATACATATCTAAATATATTTGAAGTTAGGAGAAATATTTTTGAGTATATTGAGGTATTTTATAATAGGCGTAGAAAACATTCATTTTTAGGATATAAGAGTCCTATCAAATTTGGGAAAGAATACTATGCTGCTTAATGAAAAAAAAGCTAAAAAGGACTGTACAAAATATTGGGGGAAGGTCATCCCTTTAGATTTTATACGCTTACGCCATCTGCTTAATGTGCTGTGATCACAAGGAGCTTCCTGCTGGAATTCTTGGTATCCGCAAAAGTGTTGCCAATAGACATTTTGAACCCATTTATCTAAAACAGTTTCATCACTTTCATTAAATGTGGCTTTTAAGTAATGCAGTCCTACCATCAAGCGGGTTGACTTGGCTGGGCGGCCGTTGTCAGGACAATAGAGTTTACCAAATTCAGTATCAAACTTTTTCCAATCTATTTTCTGAGCTAAACGAAATAAGGGCTCATTATGATTGAGCATACCTTCCAAATTCGTCTTAAACAAGTCTCTTTGATAATCATTTTTTTTTTGAGCTAACATAGGGAAGCTCTAAAAAATAATGCTTGAAAAACACAAGCTTTTGAACACCTTTTCGCAAAACCTTGCGATTATGGGTACTACTTTTTACTTCAGAATAGCTTATAAATGCGAAATATCCATAGTATTCTGGTTTTTCAAGGCTGACTATATAGAAAACATTCATTTTTAGGATATAAGAGCCCTATCAAATCTGAGGAAGAATACTATGCTGCTTAATATGATACTTAATGAAAAAAAAGCTAAAAACGACTGTACAAAATATTGGGGGAAGGTCAGTATTGTATTATAAAATAGCTTTAGCCTAGTGCAAAGATACGTATGTTTTGTTACCTGAATCTGCCTATTATGAAAAATAAAAAATTATATTGTAATAGCTTATTTCTTTTTTTCTGTATCATATTTTTTTTCATATCAACAATACCCCTTTTCTCATATCCCAAAAAAGACATTGATACAATTGTATCTTATCTGAAAAGAAATTGGTCTTACTACAATGAAGATGGGAAAAGGGTCAAAGTTAAAAGACTAGAACGGAAGGTTCGAAAGTCTAACCACAAACTTTTTGTTAATGGTAAACAAATTAATCCTTCTCTTTTATATAATGAAAAAGGACAAAATTTACTTAAGCCTTGGCTTCGAAATTCCAAAATACAATATAAACAAAGCACAGGCCCTGAACCAAATGCACTAAAGGGTATCACCAATGCTCACAATTTTTATCGAAAAAAAGCCCCGGTTGCCCTCCCTAATTTAATATGGGATTCTAAAATTGCGACATACGCTCAAAAATGGGCTATCTTTCTAAAAAAAAAGTATGGGTGTAAGATGAAGCACCGCTCTCATCTGGGGAAAAATACTAAAAAATATGGGGAAAATTTAGCTTGGTCTAGATCTATCCGTATGTTACCTATTGACGTGGTAAAAGCTTGGTACAACGAAATTCAAAATTACAATTATCAAAAAAATTCTTGTAATGGTGTCTGCGGACATTACACACAGCTTGTTTGGAAAACATCTCTACGGGTGGGTTGTGGGATAAGTCGATGTGGTTTGGACGAAGTTTGGGTCTGTAACTATGATCCTCCCGGAAATTGGAGAGGCCAAAGGCCATACTAGGCAAATTTATTTATTTTATTTTTGTATTTCCTTTTGAATGATAAGAATCCCAATTGTCTTGAAAGTCCTGAAAAGCTTGGAAATTTTTTCCCTTCAAAAGCCTTTTCAAAATACGATCCGGTAGTATATACCATGAGGCATTTGCAATCGCACGCGTCTCCAAAGTTTTTTTCCCTTTGATAACAAAAGAAGATTGAAAATGAACAGGTTGCTTTATGGGAGTAGCCTTTAGATACAAAATATCTATTTTTTTTGTCATGACCCTGTAACCCAAATAATGACATAGTGCCCCTTGTAATTCATCAAATATACTAGCTAAAACTCCACCATGAACATAACCCCAAAGTCCTTCTTGATATTTAGAAAATATGTATTCAAAAATATATGTGCGTGCATTTTTTTTGTCATATAAAATTTTTAACTGTAAACCATATTCATTTTCAGGATTACATCCATAACAATGACCAGTGTGAAAATTATGATGACTAAGATCATCTCTATTACAAATTTCTTCCATCGTAGCGACCATGAAATCTTTTGATCAGATGGCATCAAATATATTTTATATTTTTGGAATAGAAACCCATAGCATCTATGAAGGGACTGTTACGGAATATACATTAAACAGGATACAATCAAAAAAATTTTTCTCCGTACAACTACTTTGCTAAAGACCTGCGCACTCAAAATAATATTCCACTTATCTTTTCTATGACTTTTCTATGGAACTTCTATGAATTTTTTATGGAATTTTTATGGTCTTTTCTATGGTCTTTTCTATGGAACTTGTATTAAAAAAAGAATCTCGTATCTCTTGATGAAAAACACGCGTTTGAAAATGATTGTAGCGCCTTGCAGACTGCATACTCCCCCCTATGTTAGCTACATAAAAATTCAATCCAACTAGCCCCATACCTATAGAAGCATAATGAGGACGTCCAGCAGTGTTTTCTAGATCATAAAGTACAAGGGCCGATCCAAGAAAAGCCACATTGAAAAAAAAAGCCATGATACCATCTGCATAATGAGAGGAATAAAAATATCCACTACCCGGCAAAATCGTAGACAAGCTAGCCGAAAGCCAAGGATTTTTCTTAGGTTTTTTTTCATACCTTTGTAGAGCAGATAAAAGCTGACCACTTTTTTGCCGTATGCCTTTATCTTTACTCTTTTTCTGAAGTTGCCCATAAAAATTGTGAACCCTGTTATAATTTCTTTTTTCTATATAAACAGAACCTCCTAGTAAAAGAGTCTGTTCTTTTTGGAGAGGCGTTACCATGGGTAGAGCCAGAATTTCTCTTTCTTTGCGTTGAGCAAGAGGCAACCAACCTAGTTTCAAAGCAGCAAACATACCTAAATAAAGTTTTTGAAAAGAAACGTCTCCTTTTGTTATAGATTGAGTGGCTTCCAGAGCTTCTGCAAATTGCCCCTGATATAAAAAACTAAGTGCCAGTTTGCTCTGCACTCTTTCACGTTTATTTTTATTTAAATCACTATACTTTAATTCTCTTTGGTATTCAATCTGAGCAAGATCATAATTTTTCTTTTTAAAAAAGTCATCCCCTAGAGAAATACGTGAGAAATATTTTTTCTCATATCTTTTTTTTTCTGCTACTGGATTTCCCCAAATGAATGGCGAAAAGCAAACAGAATTCATGACCCAAACTATACACAAATAATTTACTTTTTTTGATGATTTCAACTATTCTCGCTATATGATTCGATTGCCTGAATTATTCGCTCCGTATACATACAACAGGATCGAGATGGGCAGCTATTCTTGCAGGAAAATAACCAGCTAAACCACTTAATATAAGAGTACTAAGGGCAATGCCCAGTATAACACCCATTTCTGCTTGTATAGGAATATGATCAAAATAATAAATATTTTTTGGTACAAGCTCGATTTCAGCACATTGGTACCAAACAGCATTGCACAAGCCATTGATTGTGTCTTCGATTAGAATGATTAGTGTCTCCATTCGATTTGCAGTATAAATTCCAAGAGAACCACCAATAGCAGCGGATAAAAAGCCAATGAACATAGAGTGAGCTGTAAATATAAAAATAAGTGATCGTCTAGACATACCCATGGTACGCAACATCCCAATGCTTTTTTCTCTAGCCTTAATAAGTAGACGTACAGTTACCCAAATACCAGCAGCACCAGCTACAATCAGTAAACTTAGTATCACCATCATTAAAGTCTTTTCTAGTTGTAAAGCAGCTAAAAAGTTGCCACGCTCTTCATATATAGTTCGTATAAAATAGCTAAAACGAGGATGGAGAATATCTTCGTGGAGAATCTTTTTGGTCTGTTCTATATTATCTAAATTTTCTAATTGAAAAATCATTTCCGTTGCTTGCCTTGGAATTTTTAAAACACTCTGAGCTGTTTGGAGAGACATGAAAATCAAATTTGAATCAAATTCATAGAATCCCGTTCGATAAAGACCCGCAATAATAAAGCTTTCTTGTTTGATTTTAATATCTGTACTTAAAAAGCCCCCTTTGGGTAAAAGGAGATGTATTCGTTCCCCTAATCGTAGGCCGTAATAACGGGCCATTTCTCTTCCCAAAATTACGTATCTACCTCTGTTAAATTTTTTCAGGTATTTTTCATTATAATAAACTAAGGGTGGAAAATATTTTGCCCTCTCTTCGATAGAGAGGGTATCTAAAGAGAGGGTATCTAAAGCCTTCGGATCATTTTTTATTTTTTTTGCATTTAGAAAAGGTACGGCACGAAGCCCTTTACCTTCAAATTGCCCATAGTTTTCTAAAAGAACATTTAACGAAATGCTGGGAAAGGCATGAAGGATATATTTGGAAAAATCATGATTTTGCTGAGAGCGAGAAAACACCTTTTTATATCCATAGAAAGGTTTACCGTCTCTTCGCATAACAGTGAGATGATTGCCTGAGTTTTGTAAGGTTTTATGTACAGTCTCTTGAAAACCAATAAAAACAGAAAGCACAATGACCATAACAAAGACCATGATGGCCATAAAAATGAGGGATACACGCGTACCCACATTGAATATAGGTACTTTTGCTTGAGATCTAAGATAGCGCCAAGCTATGAAAATTTCTAGAAAAAAACCAGAAAACATAAAAACAAATCATTTCACTTTATACTATTATTTATAGTTCGTGAACATTGAAATCAACTCCAATAAAATTAGAAAGCATCTGTTGACCTGCTTCTGTTGCAAAAGACTCCGGATGAAATTGTACTCCTTCTATTGGGTATACATCATGGCGTATTCCCATAATCACTTTTTCTTCTGTATCATTTGTCCAAGCAGAAACCGATAGACATTCTGGTAACTCTTTTTGCGAAACAACAAGCGAATGATAGCGCATGGCTTTCACTTGAGATGGTATGCTTTTGAAAATGCCTTTTTCATCAGTTTCTATCTGACTAATTTTACCATGCATAGGTATGTTTGCCTGCTCAATTTTTCCACCATAAACGTATACGATACCTTGCATTCCTAAACAAATACCTAAAATAGGGGTTTTCGGACCCATCTTTTCAATCACATCACTGCATACTCCAAAGTAATTTTTATCCATAGGATTTCCCGGTCCCGGAGAAATGATAATACGCTCATAGGCAATATTTCTAATTTCTTCTAAAGAAATCGCATCATTACGCTTCACATCCAATTGAAATGTTTTATTGTCATCCTCTAGAATTTCACCCACGTATTGGTACAGATTAAAAGTAAAGGAATCGTAATTGTCAATAATGAGAACTTTCATAATGGGAATACTGTCACTGTATTTTTAATATAGCTCGTTGCCACAGGAAAGCACACCTTATGTCATTTCAATTTTGTATAGATTAGAATCAAGTGAACTTTTCTAGGCAAAGACTGAGGGCCTTCATTTTTCGTATAATTTCGTCATATTCTGCTTCTGGTGTAGAGTCGTAAACAATTCCCCCTGAAGCACGAATAAAAGCATTTTCTTTATGAATAAAAAGAGTACGTATGGGGATAGCAAATGTACAATCACCATTCAAGCCAAAATGTCCAACGGCACCTCCATAGGGTCCGCGTGGCTGTTGCTCTAGCCTTTCAATAATCTTCATTGATTCAATTTTAGGTGCACCACTCAGAGTACCAGCAGGAAAAACAGCGGCTAACCCAGAAAACATGTCATGGCCTTTTTGGATCAGACTCACAACTTCACTAGATATATGTTGGACATGACTAAATTTTTTAACTTCCATCAGATGTCTAACTCGAACGGAAGTAAAACGAGAAATTCTTCCCACATCATTGCGATGAAGGTCTACCAACATGTTATGTTCAGCAATCTCTTTTTCGTCATTCAAAAGCTGTCGTGCAAGTTGTACATCTTCCTCCATATTTTTTCCACGACGAACCGTTCCAGCTAAGGGGAAGCTTTCGATTTCTTTTTGCTGTAAACGAAACACAAGCTCAGGACTAGAACCCACCAGAACTCTTTGGTCTAGTTTTAAATAATACATATGAGGAGAAGGATTGATTTGTCTAAGCTCATTATAAAAGGAAAGAGGGCTCCCATTTATTTTATAGTTCTCTTGAAAGCCAATCTGACACTGAAAGGTGTTTCCTGCTCGTATTTCTTCTTTTACGGTTAGTACCATTTTTTGGTGCTCTGACTTTGTACAGGAATGACCTTCTTTTTTTACAGCAAAGGATGTCAAAGATAGAGAGGCTGATGATGTTTTTTTGATCCACTTTTCAATTTTCTCTATCCGATTGGTTGTATAATAAAAATAAAATGTTTCTCCGGTTAGTTTATCATGGATTATTCCATCTATATATAAACCAAAACACAGGGTTGGAAATTCCTCATGTTCTTTGATTTTTAAAATAGGTTCAAAAAAATGACTAGCATCATAGCCTATATAACCTACCAAACCACCAGCATAATTACGTGAGATAATATTTTTAGGTGCCCATTTAGCAATTGTTTCGTAAGGATTCTTTGTGAATATTTTTTGCTTTGCTTGCCCCATGCTCCACCAAGTTAAGCTATCTCGAAAAGCTTCGATATGTATTTCAGGAGAAAAGCCGATTACATTGTAACGATTATGACTAGTTCCTAATTCCAGAGATTCTAGTAAAAAGCAAAAGGGCTCCTCTTTTTCTATTTGGCAAAAAAAATGGAAAAAAGGAATATCTTCTTTTAGTTTTATATAAGTTGGTTTACGAGGCAACTCTAACTTAGGTAAACTCAAACTATATTCTGATTTTTTCATTTTAATGTTGCCTATTTAGCTGACTTCTATAAAAAAAATGTTCACAAAAAGAAGAAATCCTCTCTTAATGTCCTTCTTTTTCATAAACATTGTACTGGAAATTTTCGAAAATTCACTATAGAACTTTCATGAGAAGAGTGAATTTTGATCAAAGTTAGATTTAGCTTGTGAATTTTGAATTGTTTTTTTAGGAAAACTTTTTTTCTGAAAAGAAAGAGGAGTATTTACTTGTTGTTGTGCAGTTTTCTTTTCTAACTCTGCTAATTTAACTTTGGCTCTATCGATGAGTTTTTCCGGTAATCCAGCCAGACGGGCCACATGAATACCATAGGAACGGTCAGCTACACCAGCCTTAACTCGGTGTGAAAAAATCACCTCAGAGTCTATCTCGTGTACTTCCATTGTTAGATTAAAAACACCTGATCGCATGGCTAGTTCTGTAAGTTCATGATAGTGTGTGGCAAAAAGAGTTAAAGGAGTCGCCCCATCTGGATCACTTAAAAATTCTACAATACCCCAAGCCAGAGAAAGGCCATCATAAGTTGAAGTACCACGTCCCACTTCATCCATAATCACAAGAGAGCGCGACGTTGATTGATTTAAGATTTGTGCTGTCTCCAGCATCTCCACAAAAAAGGTAGATTCTCCACGTGTGAGATTGTCCCCAGCTCCAATGCGCGTAAATATGCGATCTCTCACTCCTAAAATAGCCTTTTTTGCCGGGACAAAAGAGCCCATTTGTGCTAACAATTGTATTAAAGCTATCTGGCGTATATAAGTAGATTTTCCGGCCATATTGGGACCGGTGACAATGCCTAAGTAATTACTTTCTCCATTTACTTTAAAATCATTAGCGGTAAATTGCTCTCCCACATCTAAATAGTGTTCCACTATGGGATGATACCCATCTTTAATTTCTATACGAGCTTCCTCTAACAGGGTGGGCATGGTCCATTTTTTTTGAAAGGCAATGGTGGATAGTGTTAGATAAAAATCAAGATAAGCTAACCTTTTCATAAGGTCTTTTATAAAATTTTTTGTTGCAATCACTTTTTGACAAAATTCTTGATATTTTTCTTGTTCTATCTTTTGTATAATCACTTGAGCTTCTCCGATTGTAGTCTCTAGTTTAGAAAGTTTCTCGTTACTAAATCTCTCGTAACCCACTAGAGTTTGCCTTCGATAGTAATCTTTAGGGATTTCTTTAGCTTGTGCTCTGGTTATCTCAATAAAATAACCATGTATTTTATTATACTTTACTCGTAGGCTTTTCATACCTAACCTTTCTCTTTCTTTCTTTTCAAAATCAATAATCCACTGACCACCTTCCTTACTTGCTTTACGGGCCATATCAAGACGTTCATCAACCCCATGACGAAGAAAGGGAGTATTCCCTTCCCTTCCTTTTCCTTGAAGTATATTTGGAGCATCCTCTTCAACTTCTCGTTCGATACTTCGTGCAAGAGAAAGAAGCTCTTCTGAAATTTGAAAAGAAAATAGCATTTGTTCTTTAGTCCCCGAGTTCATGAGTTCCTTTTTGGGATGTATACTTATTTGTATATCTTGGCTAATCTGAATCGTAGAAAGAATAGAAATCAAATCTCTGGGATTGCCACGGTTGGCACCTATACGACTCACTATCCTCTCTAAATCAGCGACTCCCTTTAGCTTTTCTCTTAAGGATTTCCTCAACTCCGTGTTGATAAAAAAATGATTCGTAATTGTTTGACGTCTTTGTATCTCTTTTATATCCAAAAGAGGTAAAAGTAAATTTTCTCGTAGAAGACGCTTACCCACTATTGTTTTGCAAATATCTAGGACACCAAGGAGAGTTCTTTTGTTGTCTTTTTCCTTTTGATTTTCAATAATATCTAGACTACGTATACTACTTTCATCTAGCTGCATAAAACTCTCTTCCATACGACGAAAAATAGGAGCTTGTAGGGTGTTTCGTTTTTCAGAAAAATCTGTCGGAAAATTTTGCTGTACATAATGTAAAATGAGAGATACCGCTCCCAGAGACAGATCCCATTCCTTTTTATAACCAAGCCCCTCTATCTTTTGTTTATAAAGATGCTCAATTTGTCGACGCCCTTCTGTGGGGGAAGCTTTCCAAGATTCTATCACAACGAGTTTTTTCTGTCCTGGTATTTTTCCTAGCTCATTATAAAGCTCAGTTGGTACTAAAATTTCACTGGGACTAAATTTAACATAATGATCCTGTAAAACTTGTAGGAGCTCCCGATGATCAGCTATTTTTTTTTGGAGGCAAAAAGAAAAAAAACTACCTGTGGAAACATCTGCGAGAGCAATTCCATACGCATTATGATTATGAATGAAGGCCATCATGTAATTATGGCTCAGAGTATTGAGAAGCCTTTCTTCTATCACAGTACCCGGAGTAATCACACGTCGTACACGCCGGCCCATAAGGTGTGGATTATTCGGATCAAGCTCCTGCTCGGCTATAGCCACATGATGGCCGGCTTCTAAAAGACGACTCACATATATATCTATACTATGATAGGGAACTCCCGCCATCGGAACTTCCTTTTGACGCTTTGTGAGGGCAACCTCCATAACAGGGGCGGCTATTTGTGCATCTTCTAAAAAAAGTTCATAAAAATCTCCCATACGAAAAAGAAGAATTGCATGAGGGTATTTTTTTTTAATGTCCAGATACTGTCTCATGACAGGTGTATCTAAGGGATCGGTATTTGTTTTCTTATGCATCTTAGCTTATCCTAGAAGTGGCTGATTGATTTCAAAATGTGGTTTAATACTGCGTACCGTTTTTACAAACGAAGCGATTTTTTTTTCATTTTTATAGCCCGGCCTTTCATCTTCTAAACCAGAGCTCACATCCACACCCCAAGCCCAGCAATCTTTTAATGCTTGCTTCACATTTTCTGGATTGAGCCCTCCCCCTAATAGAAAAGGATCCCTTACAGAAAGGATCCAATTTGGATTGAGCCTCTTACCCGTGCCCCCAAGTTGTTTCAGAACAAAGGAATCCAGCACAAAAAAGGGGGGCTTGCAATCAATATGTACATAGCCATTTTTAAGAAATTGAGAAGAAATAGGTTTAGAAACACGAAGGGAGGGTATAATTTTTACTTTTTGTTTTGTGCTTATCTTTTGCCATAACTGACTGAAGAAATTGGCTTTTTCAATAATCTGGAAGTAATCAAAAAGACCTCGCTCAGAAATTTTGACTATTTCTGTCATTGTATTTTGAGCAAAAACAGCCATATGTTTGATTTTGGGATACATTTTATTTATATCAGATATCTGTGACATTGCCTTTGCGAAAGGCACACAACGAGGACTTTTGGGTGAAAATATCCAACCCATAATATCTGGCTGATAATGGGCTACCTTTTGACTTTCTTGGGAATATTTATTTCCACAAATTTTGATTATATAGGAAGGGCTTCCTAGAGAAGAGGACAAGACTGACCTCCCGGCTTAAAGACCTATTAGCCAAACAAAGTCACGGTACATAACCCACAGACCAAAAAAGAGTAATGTAACAAAGCCCATACGTTGCAAACCCTCTCGAATTCTTAGCGAGATTGGCTTTCCGGCCAATGCCTCATAGAGAAAAAGAACAATATACCCCCCATCTATAACAGGAAATGGAAGCATATTCATAACAAAAAGAGCAATAGAAATAGCAGCAAAAAGCTGCAGATAATTTTGATAACCAGATTGTAAAATAACACCCGCTGTCCCAAAAATACGTACGGGACCAGCTGCGTTATCCAGAAAAGAAATTCGTCCACTAAAAAGCCCACGAAAGAAAATAGGATAAACCATAATATTATTCACGAGATCCCTTATGGTTGCACGAATAGAAGCAAAAAAGGAAGGGTGGCTAGCTAGGTAATCTGCATGTACAATGGCCGATGGACGAAAACCAATCAGTCCAATTTTTTCTGAATGGACCTTTGCACTATAGGTCAGTTCTTTTGATCCCATGTTAATTTCAACCTTGCGAGGTTTTTCAAATTTTTTGGCAATAAAAGGAAACGACCGGAGAGGTTTGCCATTGATCGTGATATAGTTCAAACCCCGTTGGTGTTCTTCTACAGCCGAATACAATCTTTGCTCTTCGAAGAGAGGTCGCCCATATTTTTTATCCCACACTTTTTCAAGATGGATCGCATATTCTGGATAAGTCGGAACTTCAACAGTCTTCTCGTATTTAGGCCAAGGAGCTAGCCAAGAATAACTTTCTCGTAGAACACGTACAGAAACCGTTTTTCCATGATGTTTCCCTAGTATCTTTTGTAGGTCCCTTGACGACTGGATTTTTTGACCCTCCACAGAAAGAATGATGTCTCCATTTTTCAGATAGGGAAAGGCTCGTATCTCTCGTGGCAACTGTTCCCCATTCAAGACAGATCGTAAACGATATCGCAAAGTTGAGAGGGTAGGATAATTGACTTGTAGATACCTATCCCCCGGTACACGTAAACCAATCATACTCACACCAGAAGGCGTCACATCTGGCCGTACCTCTTTTTCGATACTCTTTCCTTTTCTATCCACAAGAAACGTAAGTTTTTTACCACCAGATAAGGCAACGTGCTGACTCAGCTCCATAAAGCTGTGTATCTTTTTCCCATCAATACTTTGAACAATATCACCATCTCGTAAGCCGGCTAGCTTAGCGGCTGTTGTTTGCTTGTCCACATCGGAAAGGACAACTCTAGGGGCCAATGGTCCCGATAGACTATGAAGCAAAAAAAGAATCAAAAAGCCTAAAATTAAATTAAAAAAGGGCCCTCCCAATACAGGAATAATACGACGGAGTGGTGGCAATGTATAAAAACCACCAGGAACTAGCTTGTCTGAAGGATCTTGCCCGTAAAATTTAACATACCCGCCAATGGGAAAGGCCGTAATCTGCCAGGTGGTATCGCCGATCTTTTTCTTCCATCTCCCCTTACCATAGCCTATCGAAAAAATTTCTGCTTTCGCCCCAACCATATACCCAAAAGTATAATGGCCGAGCTCATGCAAAAAAATGCACAAACCTAATAAAAAGGTACCACCAAGAATAAAAAGAAGCATAAATTATAAAAGCGTGTCCAATGTATTCAGAATATGGAAAAAGCGGAAGTAGAAAATTATACTTTCATAACACGAAAGCTATATTTTGTTTTTTTTGTTAAATAAGGCAATATTTCTAGGAGCTCCTAGTCGTAGATTTGCTTTTTCTGCTTTTTTTAGAAAAAAATGATGTTCATATCGCACAATCGTTGTCCTAAAAATAGAGGAATGCCCAAAAAGCGTCCCAAATGGAGACTATTCTAGGGACTGTTGTGAAATGTAAAGAATTACAGATACAATATCTTAAAATACCGATTCAAGTCATTCTATTCAGGCATTTTTCGTATTTTTTTGTGTTTTGCAACAGCCACTTCGATGAAATTATCGATGAAAGAAAGAAACTAAAGAAAGAAACTATCGATGAAACTATTACATGAAACTATTACATGAAACTGTTCCAAAACAAATCATTGTTGAAATTTGACGCAATGGGTAAGCATCTGATACTCATTTATCCAAATCATAATCAAAAAAAGTCATATTATGGGATTGTTGCAACAGTCTCTGGATTGATTACTTTTGCAACGACTCTGACGTCTCTGGTGCATTGAGTATAGGAAAACGATAATAAGAACGGGGACTCACATCTTGGGTGTCTACAGAAAAAGAATTGACTAGACGCTCTCTCTTCCATTGATTTTTGTAAAAAAGTTTAAAATACTTGGCTATATGTTTTTCTAATTCTTGCGGACCGTACTGATGCCTGGTTTTTTTATCTTGCAAAAGTAAATTAAATATTTCGGAGGGAGATTTTTGCTCTTTGAAAAGAATGGCTGTTATTCTATCCAGTAACTCATAGGGCATCAAATCATCTTCATCATTTTGATTAGGACGCAATTCTGCACTTGGTTTTTGAGAAAGCACATAATGAAGCTCAGGGATGGGACCGAGTAAATTATCCCCTTTGCTTTCCATAAAGGAAAGCCATTTCAGTAAAAAGCTCTTATCAACTCCCCCTATTGGAGCCAAACCACCAGCCATATCTCCATCCACAGTGCTATAACCCACAGCCGCTTCGCTACGATTTGAGGTACACAGTAAAATACTCCCACTAGTATTCGCTAAAAGCCAAGGCAAGGGAGAGCGACAGCGAGCTTGTATATTTTGTAAAGCGACATCATCTCCATAATCGCTTTCTTTTCCACTTTTTTCTTGATCTTCTTTAAAAGGACGCTCTAGTATCTTCTCTGCACTTTGTTTATACAGTTCTATTTGAGAATCAATATTCACAGTACGGTGATGACTTCCTAGAGCTTCGGCCATCTTTTGGGCTGCTAACTCACTTTGCTCTGTACTATTTTTTGTACTCTGATAAATAGTTTGTAGAATATGTGGCATCAGTTTGGATAATATTTCTTTTAGATTGGCTTTTGGATCTGACACTTTCCCCAAAAGATCCGAACGCCCAAGACGATAGAGTGCTTTTTCATAACCTAACCCAGCAATGGCATAGGCAAGCATGCGATGCACAAGAATAGCACAACTAGTTGAGTCTGCACCTCCTGAAAGCGAAAGGACAAACCCACGATTTTTCGATTTTCGTAGGTAATCAAACAAGCCAAGCGATATACTTTGTACAAATTGATCATAAATTGAATAACGACTCTCATTTGGAAAAGAATACGTACCATGAAAATAGACCTCATTCATTTTTTGCGTTTTTTGCGTTTTTTGATTTTTTAATGATTTTTTGGTTTCAGTTTGAATTTTTTGAGTATCACTAATCTCATTACTTTGATAATTTTCTCCCGTAAGGGATAGTATAGGTGGGATTTCTTCTTTTGGAATAGTAGGAGTTATAATTGAAAAAACGTGTGTTTTTTGTTCTGGCGAAAACTGTCCAATAACTGAAGGAGCTTCTTTCTCTGATGGGAAAAGACGTAAACGCTTGGCTCGATTTGGACCTAAATCTACAGAAAAAGAAGAAGTACAAAAATCTTGGTAGGAAAAAGTGATTTTTTCTTTTAGAAGCTGTCCTTGGGAGGCAACTACCATATGGCCATCATAGATAAAACTACCCGCTTCGCATCCCATGGGATTCGTAAAAACAAAGGTTGTGAGTAAACGCCGAGAGGATTCTAAAAATATATTCCGACGTACAAGATGTTTATCCAAAGCAAAATGAGAAGCTGATGGATTCAAAACAAGATCAAAATTACTGTCCCACAAAGCATAAGAGGGTCGACAAAGTCCCCAAGCATCTCGACAATTCTCTATTATAAAACGAACACCATTATGAGAGAAAGCCATTAAGCCAAATAAAGACTTTTCTTCTTGAGAGGCCTTTTTGTATAGACTAGGAAAGCATACCTTGTGCTTCCTATTTTGCGTATACGCACAAAACCAACGGGTCTCATAATGTACGCCATCTCCGGCCAAAATTGTCTTAGGAACAAGGGCTAGTAATTTTCCATTTGCAATTACAGCAGAGCAATTGTAGAGACCACCCGCAAAAGAAAAAGGCAATCCAACGATTACAATCGAAAAGGGCAAAAGCCTTTGGGCATCATAAGCAATTTCTTGAGTAACCCTTAAAGCAGAAATAACAAAAGCTGGAGAAAAAAAAGCATCTTCACACCCATAACCACTCACACATAATTCCGGAAAGAGTACTAAATTTGTTTTGCTCTGTTTCTCGAGAGATAGAGTTTGGAGTGCTTCGACAATTCGTTTTTTATTGCCTTGAATATCCAGAGGCGTCTGATTTAGAGAACAAAGCGTTATACTATAATATAAATTAGAAGTAGCCATAATTTCGCTTCATCTCTTTCCAATAGGATCTTCTGGATTTCTTTTACTTTTTACTTTGATACCTTTAAAGTTTTTTTATTTCATCTTTGCAAGATAAGGAGGCTTATAATGCATTTAATATGGATTGTAAAATAGGAACGCCATCAGTGACTCCTGTCATGGGGTCTACAGCACGTTCAGGATGAGGCATCATTCCTAAGATACGCATAGAAGAATCGCTTACACCTGCAATATTAGCAAGGGAACCGTTAGGATTATCTATATACTGAAAGACAATTTGATTTTTTTCTTTCATCTCTTCTAGTATGTTCTCTTCCACATAGTAATTGCCTCGGGTATGGGATACGGGTACACTATAGTTTTGATTGATTTCCAGAGAGGATGCAAAACGATTTTCACTATTAGCTTGTAATATAACATTTCGGCAAATATGTTTTAAATGGCTGTTCATTAAAAAAGCACCCGGTAAAAAGCCAGCTTCACAAAGTATCTGAAAGCCATTACAAATTCCAAACACTCCTCCTCCACGAGCAATATGCTCTCGTAAAGATTCCATAGCCGGACTAAAGCGAGCTAGTGCTCCTGCCCGTAAATAATCTCCGTAAGAAAATCCTCCGGGTAAAATAAGAAGTTCATAGTTTTCCATAATGGCTTCCCTATACCAAAGTATTTTTGTCCTTGTTTGAAAAAAATTTTGCAATATGTAATAAATATCTCCATCACAATTGGAACCGGGAAAGCGAATAATACCAACTTTCATAAAAGTATCTAAAATCTTATCTTACTCTACAGTCAAATAGAAGACAAACATTACATGTACCATCGCTTTTTCGTATTTTGACCAGTCATCTCTCGATTTCTTCCAAAGTAAACTGATAGCTTTCAATCACTGCGTTTACAAGTAAAGATTCACAATAGTCTTTGATTTTTTTTTCAGCTTGGCGAGAATCATTTACATCTAAAACTAATTCGATATATCTACCCATACGGAGGCTTTCAATTTCTTGATAACCGAGACTTTCCAAACCTTGCTTCACAGCCTGACCTTGGGGATCTAAAATTGAAGGTTTTGGTAATATGAATATTTTGGCTAGATACATAGGTCCCCCACTAGGCTTGCTATCAAATCCATGAAGTCAGGACAAGCACAAAACGAATCGATACTTTACAAGCCGTTATCATGGATAAGAACTCCTTACAAGCTCAAGTCACATGATAGTTTTTTGCTTACGAAAGAATAATTCTGACGGTGAAGGAAGTGTGGCAAAAAGTAAGAAAGGCAGGAGTTATGCGATAAAACGCCGAGCTAAGGCATTTTAGACCTGCATTTTTTTGTTTTTCAGCATTCTACAATAGTTCCATGTGGAGCTGGGAGGCTCCCTTGATAGGCTTTGTGTTGGTAGGGTTGCTCATGTTGGGAGGCGTTCGTGGTAGGCTTTGCGGTGGAAAGGCTTTGCCAAGGCAAAGTTAGAGCAAAGCCCACGATTTTGAGGGCGCGAAAAAGGCAAGGCTGGTGCGAAATGTTGGGAGGTATTCGTGGTAGGCTTTGCGGTGAAAGGCTTTGCGTTGGAAGCTTTTGTGGAAAGCTTTGCTGAGGCAAAGCTCCCGATATTAAGGGCGCAAAAAAGGCAAAGCTGGTGCGAAATTTTGGGAGGCGTTCTGTGGAGAGCTTTGCGATTGGAAGGAAGCTTTGCTTGGGAAGTTTTCGTATGAAAGCTAGCTTTGCTGAAGCAAAGCCCCCGATATTAAGGGCGCGAAAAAGGGAAGGCTCCACATGGGAAACAAGCGAGGCTGGGAGGCTTCCTTGGAAAGCTTTGCGTTGATAGGGTTGCTCATGTTGGGAGGCGTTCGTGGTAGGCTTTGCGTTGGAAGGGTTGCTCATATTGGGAGGCGTTCATGGTAGGCTTTGCTGGAGCAAAGCCCTCGGTTTTAAGGGCGCGAAAAAGACAAGCCTCCACATGGGAAACACGTGAAGCTTGTTTTTATCCACGACTCTGGCCTATTTTTATCCTCAAGAAATTAGAAGGCTTCTCCTGTCCAAAGCCCATGATTGTAAGCCTCACAAAAACGCCCCTACACAAAAGGCCTTTTCCCGCACCCTTCCAGAATCACCGATTTTATCACAAAAACAAGCGAAGCTTGTTTTACCACGACTCTAGCTTATTCTTATCCTCAAGAAATCAGAAGGCTTCTCCTATCCAAAGCCTATGATTGTAAGCCTCACAATAAACGCTCCTACACAAAGGGACTTTTTCTGAACCCTTCCAGAATCGCCACTTCAATCGCAAAAATAAGCGAAACTTGTTTTACCATGCCTCTAGCTTATTCTTATCCTCAAGAAATTAGAAGGCTTCTCCATCCAAAACCTATGATTGTAAGCCTCACAATAAACGCTCCTACACAAAGGGACTTTTTCTGAACCCTTCTAGAATCGCCGCTTTTATCGTAAAAACAAGCGAAGCTTGTTTTTATCCACCGACTCTGGCCTATTTTTATCTTCAAGAAATTAGAAAGCTTCTCCTATCCAAGCCTGTGATTGTAAGCCTCACAAAAAAACGCCCCTACACAAAGGGGCTTTTCCCGCACCCTTCTAGAAGCGTTGCCTCAATCGCAAAAATAAGCGAAGTTTATTTTTGTAATGGGAAGCACCGTTTCTCAGAAGGAAACTTTGCTTTAGGGACTTTGCTAAATGTAAAGAATTGAAAATAAAACGTCATAAAATACCGATTCAAGGCATCCCGTGCAGGTGTTTTCTTGTTCTTTTGTATTTTACAACAAACCTCATCATAGAAGAACTGTAAGAATGAACATTTTAATCCAATCCTAAGGCCATAACCACTGCGTCCTAATTTACAACTTAAATCTGCAAAGTTTTACTTGCATAGTCTTGGAAAACAAATCATTGCTGAAATTTTACGCAACGGGTGGGTATCTGATACTAGTTTATCTAAATCATACTCTAAAAAAGTCATATCATTCCTCCTAAACAACTTCATTCTAAAGAGCAAAATAAAATAGAAATACAATATAGGTACTTCTCTATTTCGTAACAATCCCAATATATAAATGCATGTTGGCTACGAAAGTGTGCAATCGTCTCATTATGATAAATAAAATTGACCTGTACGCTCCATAAAAATATGAGGAAGGAACAAAGTGAATTTATGGCTTATATATTCTTTTTTTCTTTGGCTATTTTGATTTTTATACGCGAACTGGATTCTACTTACTAAATTTTTTCCATATCCTACTCTTCGATACTCATATGCTTACACATTTACGAAATATCGCTATTATTGCACATGTTGACCATGGTAAAACAACCCTAGTTGACAAGTTACTCAACCAATGTGGGGCCCTAAATAAAAAAGATACCGTTACTGAACGTGTTATGGATTCTAACGATCAAGAAAAAGAACGTGGAATAACTATACTCGCCAAAAATACAGCCATTTCTTGGAAAGATTATCGTATTAATATTGTAGATACTCCCGGGCATGCTGACTTCGGAGGTGAAGTCGAGCGAGTATTATCCATGGTAGATTCTGTTTTGTTGTTAGTTGATGCTGTGGAGGGTCCCATGCCTCAAACTCGTTTTGTTACCGCCAAAGCCTTCGCAAGGGGTCTACGTCCCATTGTTGTCATTAACAAAGTTGATCGCCCCCAATCTCGTGCAAGCTGGGTTATCGATCAGGTTTTTGATTTATTTGATCATCTTGGGGGCAGCGATGAACAACTGGACTTCCCCGTTATTTATACATCAGCTATAGAAGGAGTTGCTGGATTAGAAATCAATGATCTAGCCGAAGACATGACGCCCTTACTTGAAATGATTACAAAACATGTCCCCCCACCGGATGTAGACAGGGACGCTCCCTTCCAAATGCAAATCTCAGCCCTAGATTACAATACTTATGTCGGTGTAATTGGTATTGGACGTATTACAAGGGGAAACGTTGTACCTAACCAAGAAGTGATTGTTATCGATAGCAATGGAAAGAAAAAAACGGCCAATATTTTACAAGTGATGGGTTACCAAGGACTAGACCGCATCCAAACTGAAAAAGCTAACGCTGGGGATATCGTCTGTATTACCGGCATTGAAAAGCTAGGCATTTCAGACACTCTATGCTCTCCGGAAAAAGTAGAAGCTCTTCCCGCTCTATCTGTGGATGAGCCAACAGTCAGTATGAATTTCCAAGCCAACAGCTCTCCTTTCTCCGGACAAGATGGTAAATATGTTACCTCACGTAATCTAAAAGAACGCCTAGAGCAAGAACTGATGCACAACGTGGCTCTCCGAGTGGAACCCGGCGAGAGTACAGATAAGTTCAAAGTTTCTGGTCGTGGGGAACTTCATCTTTCCGTCCTAATTGAAAACATGCGTAGAGAGGGTTTTGAATTAGAGGTCTCTCGGCCAGAAATCATCCAAAAAAAAATTGATGGCCAGTTGCAAGAACCCTATGAGTCCCTAGTCATTGATGTGGAACTAGAACATCAAGGTGCCATCATAGAAGAGATGGGTTTGCGTAAAGCAGAAATGCTACAAATGGAACCAGATGCAAACGGACGAGTTCGATTAGAGTTTACTATACCATCACGGGGTCTGATTGGCTTTCGCGGTTTATTTATGACCCTCACTTCTGGTACGGGCGTGGCCACAAGTACATTCGATCACTATGGAGTAGTCAAAAGTGGATCCGATCTAAAAAGAAAAAATGGAGTACTCATTTCTATGGTGCCCGGTAAAACTCTTGCTTTTGGTTTATTTAACTTGCAGGGCCGAGGACGTTTATTCATGGGCCATGGGGAGATTATATACGAAGGGCAAATCGTCGGCCTCCATTCACGAGGTAATGATCTAACTGTAAATCCAACAAAGGGAAAACAACTGACAAACATGCGTGCCTCGGGTACAGATGAAGCCCTAACGCTTGTAACACCCATACGCCATAGCTTAGAGCAGGCACTGGAATTTATTGAAGACGATGAGTTAGTGGAAGTCACGCCAAATCATATACGCTTACGAAAGAAGTTCCTTACAGAGACAGAAAGAAGGCGTATGAAAAATAAATAAATCCTGAATGAATAGAATGGTCCCGCCTTCACTCCTTCAGTGGCTCATCGTCTTATCACCATCTTATAAAAGAAATCATAACTTCTCCGTAATTTCTATCGTAAATTTTTCTGAATAGAAGCCACTATAGTATTTTACTAGCGTAAGTTAGATTGAAATGAGGATGGCTTTTTTTTTTCAAATAAGGGGCTATTGCGAAATGCAGAAAAGCGGGAAGTGATTACCTTATCCCGCGTTCGAGGCCTGCACAATCGCTACCAATGGCAGAGTGCCTATACACCCTGCCTGCACCTCTCGAACCATAAAGGCTCGTTCGGGGAGTATGCCGCATGAAATTTTAATTTTTGGACAGGATACCCCATTTTACGGGATTATCTCCCCAACGAGGGCACTATAAAATTAAAAACTAGAAAAAGATCATACAGAATTATTTTGAAAATAAATCATTCAATTGCTCAGAAGCATCTTTATAACCCTCTTCTACAAAAGCTTTGGCTTGCTTGGATGAAAAATTTAATATAGAACTGAGCCCTAACATGCGACGGGGTGCCACTGTTCTGATTTTCATATTATCGGTGGACAGAGGCTTAAATATATTATGAATAAAACCACTTTTTAGATCTTTATATTTATTCACAGAAGAAAGTAGAGAAGCATACGAAGCAATTTTTGCTTGCTCTATAGAAAGTTCAAACGCCTCTCTCCTAGAAGATGGCAACTCGGAAGGGACTAAACCCATAGGAGATAAAAAAACAACAATGATTTCTTCTACCTTACGCTGAATAGCTGGTAAAACAGGAGTGTTCATCATCACCGCCCCATCCCAGTATGCCTCCCCATCAATGTACTGCCAAGGGAAAAGAACAGGTATACTGCACGAGGCCAAGATATGCGTAGGTGTAATCGTATTATTAGTAAAAAATTTCAGCTCTGCATGCCTGATATTCACTGCAGTAATAATAATCTCAATTTCACTCTTTCTAATTAAATCTACATCACAAATTGCTTCTAACAGTTTTTGAAAAGCACTGATGTCCATAATAGGGGCAAATCCTTTACCAAAAAGTACATGCTGAATTTGCTTCCACCAAGATAATCGATAAACATCATGCTTTTCTAGGTCATTAAGTGTATTGATTAATTTTTCTAGAGTAAAACCAGATCCAATGGCCGCAGCAATTACAGCTCCAGCGGAAGAACCACAAATTAAATCCGGTTTCCAATTATGTTCGGTAAGAAATTTCCAAACACCAACTTGGTAAGCACCACGACCACCACCTCCAGAAAAAATTATCGCCCGGCTGCATTTTTTCTTTTTCTGAAGTTTCTTCAGCATAGCTTTTCACAGGGAATTTTTTATCCATACTCTGACCATAAAAAAATTTGCTTTTTTAGAAAAAATACATTTCATGTCAAACAACAAAATAAATATTTTCCGTTCTACAAAACCTTTGGCTTTCTCAGTATGAAAGGTTCTGCCTCTTTTTCCATAAACATTGTGATTTTTTATTGCAATTCAGAATTGGAGAGAGTGACAGAATACGAAGAGCTAATAGACCTGCATTCCGTGCTTGCTTTAAGGCAACTGTGGCCACCGGTACTCCAGATGGCATTTGTAATATGGATAGTATGGAATCCCATCCATACTATTGAATTTTTGGATTTAATAGGAACACCAATAACAGGCAATGTGGTAAGAGAAGCGACCATACCTGACAAATGAGTGGCACCACCTGCACCTGCAATAATTACTTTTGGCAGAGTGCCTATGCACCCTGCACCTCTCGAACCATAAAGGCTCGTTCGGGGAGTATGCCGCATGAAATTTTAATTTTTGGACAGTACACCCCATTTTAGGATTATCTCCCCAACGAGGGTACTATAAAATTGAAACTAGAAAAAGATCATACAGAATTATTTTGAAAATAAATCATTCAATTGCTCAGAAGCATCTTTATAACCCTCTTCTACAAGAGATTTGGCTTGCTTGGATGAAAAATTTAATATAGAACTGAGTCCTAACATGCGACGGGGTGCCACTGTTCTGATTTTCATATTATCGGTGGACAGAGGCTTAAATATATTATGAATAAAACCACTTTTTGGATTTTTATATTCATTCACAGAAGAAAGTAGAGAAGCATACGAAGCAATTTTTTCTTGCTCTATAGAAAGTTCAAACGCCTCTCTCCTAGAAGATGGCAACTCGCAAGGGACTAAACCCATAGGAGATAAAAAAACAACAATAATTTCTTCTACCTTACGCTGAATAGCTGGTAAAACAGGAGTGTTCATCATCACCGCCCCATCCCAGTATGCCTCCCCGTCAATGTACTGCCAAGGAAAAAGAACAGGTATACTGCACGAGGCCAAGACATGCGTAGGCGTAATCGTATTATTAGTAAAAAATTTCAGCTCTGCATGCCTGATATTCACTGCAGTAATAATAATCTCAATTTCACTCTTTCTAATTGAATCTACATCACAAATTGATTCTAACAGTTTTTGAAAAGCACTGATGTCCATAATAGGGGCAAATCCTTTACCAAAAAGTACATGCTGAATTTGCTTCCACCAAGATAATTGATAAACACCATGCTTTTCTAGGTCATTAAGTGTATTGATTAATTTTTCTGGAGTAAAACCAGATCCAATGGCCGCAGTAATTACAGCTCCAGCGGAAGAACCACAAATTAAATCCGGTTTCCAATTATGTTCGGTAAGAAATTTCCAAACGCCAACGTGGTAAGCACCACGACCACCACCTCCAGAAAAAATTATCGCCCGGCTGCATTTTTTCTTTTTCTGACGTTTCTTCAGCATAGCTTATCACAAAGGAATTTTTATCCACACTCTGACCATAAAAAAATTTACTTTTTCAGAAAAAAATACATTTCATACCAAACAACAAAATAAATATTTTCCGTTCTACAAAACCTTTGTCTTTCTCAGTTCGGTATGAAAGATTCTGCCTGTTTTTCCATAAACATTGTGATTTTTTGTTGCAATTCAGAATTGGAGAGAGACAGAATACGAAGAGCTAATAGACCTGCATTCCCTGCTTGGTTTAGGGCAACTGTGGCCACCGGTACTCCAAATGGCATTTGTAATATGGATAGTATGGAATCCCATCCATCTATTGAATTTTTAGATTTAATAGGAACACCAATAACAGGCAATGGGGTAAGAGAAGCAACCATACCTGGCAAATGAGCGGCACCACCTGCACCTGCAATAATTACTTTGAGCCCTCTATCTTTTGCCAAGCGAGCGTAAGCAAACATTTTTTCTGGAGTTCTATGTGCCGATACAATCTCAAATTCATAGGGAAAAGTAAATTCATCCAATACTTGGCTAGCAGATGACATGACTTCAGCATCTGAACGGCTTCCCATTATAATAGCTATCTCTATTTTATTTTTATTCTGCATCTTTCTCTACGATAAAATCAATGCCAAAAAAAAACCAATGCCAAAAAAACCTTTATTATAACGGCAACTCAAAGTCAGCCATTTACAGTATCTGACCACTCTATTTATCCTATACAGTTATGCACAATATTTATTCGGTTCATTTACTGAAATTCATTTAGAAAAACAACCGCTCAGGTAACCTTCCCCCAAAAGGGTGGACAGTCCACTCTTTTGGGGGAAGGCCACGCAGCACTCAGGGCGGAGTAGATGGGTTATATGAAGAAGGAACCCGAATAGGTAACGACCCAAATGTTGACACTGGACATGCCAACCTTGGTAATCCCACAGAACAAGATCACGGTATTCAGCGCTATGGGTATCACACACGTTCATAAGGCCTAGCTGCTTTCGCTTACCATTGGGGAAAACGTTTTACTGGATAATAAATAGTCTTTTGTGACTATCAACGTCACACGGACTTGAAATAAAAAGAGCTTCCGTCCCCATCAAACTGCACAGAGGTGTTTTCCGTCCTGCCCGTAACCACAAAGAGTTGTGCTAGCTCGCTTGATCAGTTCTTGATTGTAGTTCAGAGCTGATTCTTTTCAGCGTACAATAGCCCACTCGTATGGAAATATTAACTTAACTGCCTAAAAGTACAAGGTTTTTTCGTGTTATTATAGTTTATGCAACAAAGCCGTTGAGAATTGCCTTTACAAGTTCACATAAACAAACTCTAATAAAAAACTTGCTGGAAAACTCCCACCTTATTTCCTTGCATACACTAGCCGTTGGAGGAGCATATTTATTACCATGAAATTAAAAAACAACATTGTCTTTTCGCACTTACGACGCACACCCTTTGCTCAAATTTCTAAGGGTTTAGGTGGCTATGAAAGCTACGAACTAGGCCTCCTTGTAGGAAAAGAGATACTAAGGGCAAGCAAAATCAACAAGGAAGAGATAGATGGAGTTCTTCTTGGGGAAGCTTTTTCCGATCAACCAAATGTAGCACGCGTTATTTCTAATCTTTTAGGACTTCCTAATGAAATCCCAGCTCTGACTATGGCAAACAATTGTGTTTCCTCTATGGAAGCGGTAGGAGATGCTTGTCGGCGCGTAGAATTGGGAGAAGGAAAATTGTTTCTATCTTTAGGAGAGGAATCTCTCACTTCAATGCCCATCGTTATCAAGGGAACTAGAAATAATAAAAAGACTTCAAGTCTAGATAAATTGCTCAAACTTTTACCAGACCAACTACCAGAAGATATACAAATTATGGATACTTTGGAGGATGGGTTAAACGATGGAAAAACCAGTTACGGCATGCATGTAACAGCTGAGCTTGTTGCCCAAAATTATAATATCAGTCGTGAGCTAAGTGACAAATTAGCTTACGAAAGTTATAAACGTGCTTACGAAGCGACAATTTCTGGTAAGTACAAACCCTACATTGTGCCTGTTCCCATAAAGGGTAAAGAGGGAAAAAACCTAGTGGATGATGAAGCTGTTTTACTTCGTAAGGGCATTGTTGAAAATCCTTCTCGTATGGGGAAAGCCATGCTCCTGTTTGAAAACCCAATTATGAAGTTTGCTGAATTTAAAGAGAAATATTCTGATTTTCTTGAGAAGAGTGATGGTGACCCCACCGTGACAATATTTAATGCATGCCCACGTTCAGATGGTGCTTCTGGTCTTCTTGTGAGTAGCTCTGAAAAGGCAAAAGATTTAGGCCTTCCTGTTCAAGGGCGTATAACTGGTTTTCTTATGAAGGGGGTTCATCCTAATCATATGGGCATTGGACAAGCAGAAGCGAGTATCGCTCTCATAGAAGAGCTTGGACTCACAATAGATGATATAGATCAAGTAGAAATACATGAAGCCTTTGCTGCAACAGCCATCGGAGCTTTAGAAGAGATTAAAAAACGTACTTCTTATGATTGGGAAAAGAAATTTGATGAGGGTAAAATAAATGCTTACGGCAGTTCTATTGCGATTGGTCATCCTTTCGGGGCCACAGGTATCCGTCTTATGGGAAATGCTGCTATGAATTTAGCGGAAAAATCAGATGTAAACCGTGTTTTGATAACAGCTTGTGCACATGGGGGCGTGGCCGGAGCAATGGTTATCGAACGTGCCTAAATTGTTTATTTCTATTCACAATTTAGGACTCATTCAAAAAAACTTATCTTGCTATAATTATTATTGATTTATTAGATCCAGTCTTTTAGACACGACTCTCTTTATGGAAGAAGAATACAGTGGCTTCCGTTATGAAGGGCGTCGTGTTATTGTAGATGATGTTTCTGTCTTAAATTCACTTGCAGAGAGACCTCCTGTACCAGATGAAGATGAAATTGATAATTATGTGGAGGCCGTTAAGATTGAACATTATGTACCAAAAGAAAAACGATTTGCAGAAAGAAAATTATTTTTGTACATTCCTCTAATTGATCCAAAACCTTCAAAAAAACATACGATACTCAAACAACATATCGACTCTAAGGAATTTTTCGATTTATTTACTACACTGAAAAAAGAAACTGAGCATAAAGAAAATATACAAAAATATTATAGAAATACTCTCCAAATATATGAAAAACTTTCTGAAATAATGGAACAAACAAAGAGTGAAAGCAATAAAAAAAATATAGAAGATTCTTATAAAAGATCTTTTTATCTTTGTGAAGTTTTGGCTACTTACGAACCCACAATGGCAAATTTGGATTTTTTGGGAGACTTTATTTCTTGGAATTTAAACTATCTTGTCCGCTCTTTAAATCGTGCAAAGGTTTCTTTTTCTGCCTCTGACCAAACAGTAGCGTATTTCATAAAAAAAAGGAATAAAAAATGGGAGGACGAAAATTTACCATATAATAGAGACTTTACATTACTCTCTTCCCTTTTCCATGAGCAAGCGTTTGCAAAAAATTTTTAAAAACTATAATACTAACCGTCAGGGAAAAGACTGAAAACAGCATATTGGCAAATATTTTTTGCACGACCGCCTATTTTAGGCAAGGTAAAAACACGCCTAGCCCATTTTATAGGAAACGAGTGTACCCATAAAATATATGCAAGTATATTGAAAAACATACTTACATCATTTTCTAAAGAAAAAAAATGTCGGACTTTTTTATTTAGTGCCAGTCAAAAAGGAAACGATATTTTTTCTTTCTATGGAGTCGATCCTATGCAGATTTTTTTGCAAAATGGAAATGATCTAGGTGAACGTCTAGCTAATGCTTTTTTTGAATTGGGGAAAAGATGTACAAATAAAAATCCTATCTTACTTGCTGGTACTGATTCACCAAATTATATTCCGGAAATATCTCACAGAGCAGCAGAAAAGTTAACCGAATATGATATAGTACTTGGGCCTAGTCAAGATGGCGGCTACTATCTGGTCGGTTTATCGAATCCTTTCTATACTGATCAAAAATTCTTAAACACTGTTTTCACCCATCTTACTTGGTCACATAATCATGTATTTGATAATCAAAAAAAACGTTTTGAAGAACAGAAATGTAAAATATGGATATGCCCAGAAATACTAGAGGATATTGATACATTTAAAGATCTCTGTTCTTATGAAAAGAATAGAAAAAATGCAAACAAATCATCTTCCTACTATTCATTATCTCTCAAAAAATTTCTTCCTACCATATATGCAATCCTCCCTGTACTGAACGAAAAGCAAAATCTTCCTCCCATAATAAGGGCGTTACAAAAAAATAATTATTTTCAAAAAATTATTTGTGCAGATAACGGTAGCACGGATGGCTCCATCGAAGTTGCAAAAGAGATGGGAGCACACGTCACTCATTGTGAGAAACGCGGTTACGGAGCAACATGCCTGGAAGCACTTTCCTACGTTCGAAAGAAAGGAGGATGTGAAGCCGTACTCTTTTTAGATGCAGATGGGTCAGATCATCTCTCTTATTTAGAAGAAATCTTGGGTTACGTAATCTCCAATCAATTTGATTTTGCTCTAGGGGCACGAACCCCTAGTCTCTCATCTCCCGGTGCCTTATTGCCACATGCTCGTTTTGGAAACTGGTTAGCCACTAGACTCATCCAGTTATTTTGGGGTTTTCGGTACAACGATTTGGGTCCTTTTAGAGCCATTTCATGGCATAGTCTAGAAATGTTACGGATGGATGACAAAAATTTTGGCTGGACAATACAAATGCAAATACGTGCCCTCAAAAAATCGCTACGCATAAAAGAAATACCCGTTGCATATCAAAAGAGAAGAGCTGGGGAAAGTAAAATTTCTGCTTCTATTATTGGTTCGATAAAAGCTGGATTGATTATTTTTCGAGTTTTATTTTATGAATTATTCACTAGCCAAAAATAAAAAGTCGGACACTTTCTTCCCAAACAGGCAGATCGAAAGTCACTTCTTATGCCGAATTATTTTCACGATTTTACCATCTTTTAACAAGATCTCACGATCAGCCATTTTTGCAAGACTTGCATTATGTGTCACAAGCACTAAGGCAGATTTTTTTCGAATTTTTTGCAAAACTCGAATGACAAGATCTCCATTTTTTGAATCCAGATTGCCAGTTGGCTCATCAGCTAAAAATATTTTCGGACGATGAATTGCTGCTCGGGCAACAGCCACACGCTGCATTTCTCCTCCAGAAAGTTGATTTGGATAATGATGTGCTCTTTTCTGTAGCCCAACGTATTCTAAAAATTTAAGAGCTTCCTTCGCAAATTTTCGATTACCTTGTATTTCAGCAGGAAGGCGTACATTTTCCAAAGCAGTCATTGTTGGTATAAGTTGAAAATTTTGGAAAACAAAACCTATTTTATTCCCACGCAAATGAGAAAGTTCCTCCTCATTCATCGAACAAATATTTTCGTTTTGAATATAAATCTTACCTCGTGTCGGTTGGTCCAGACCCGCTAAAAGTCCAAGTAGAGTGGATTTACCACTTCCGGAATGACCTGTTATCGCAACAAATTCATGTTCACTAATTTTGAGATTGATACCATCTACTGCCTTAAGAGTGACCCCAGCGTTAGAGTAATCGCGCCCCACATCTATTACTTCAATCACTTCACTCACGCACCCAGACTATAAATAGAGCTATCCTCAGCAATAAAATTTTTCCTTGTTGGACGATGATGCCTGCACTGTCCAAAAATTAAAATGTCATACTGCATCCTCCCTGAACAAAGCCTTTACGGTTCGAGAGGTGCAGAGTGCATGGGGACTCTGCCATGGCGTTGTTGCACAAATCCCCCCCAGAATATGACTACCTCAGAGAAAGTATTCATTTTATAAAATCGTAAAAACAAGCGAAGCTTGTTTTATCTACCAAAGCCTGTTTTTATCCACGACTCTGGCTTCTCTTATCCAAAGCCCGTGATTGTAAGGCTCATAAAAAATGCCTCTACACAAAGGGCCTTTTCCCGCACCCTTCCAGAATCGCCGCTTCCATCGTAAAAACAAGCGAAGCTTGTTTTATCTACCAAATCCTATTTCTACCCACGAAGCCTGTTTCTACCCACAACTCTGGCTTGTTTTATCTACACAAAGCTTGTTTTATCCAGACTATCTCTGCCCCTTTATGACATCCCCACAATCAGGTATTTTTGCATCGCCCTCATTGCTGTTGATGTTGTTGGTACCAGAGATGGTCTCACAACCAGTGCCTCTACCTCCGCTAGGTAAAAGCTATCCTTCTAGCTATCGCCCTCTCATTCTAGTCGCGTAGCCCCGGCAGGGGCATTCCCTTCCTCCGCCAGGGCTAGCGTTGCCCTGGGATAAGAGTACCACAAGCGGGCAGGACTCCACTCCCACACCACCTTGGACCGGTAGTCGCTGGATTCTGGGCATACTTGAGCGCAGGCAACTGACTCGTTGTACCAAAGTCCCAGTTTCCCGTGCTTCCGGTCGTCCAGCCCGACGGAGCCGGCGGAGTGGATGTGGAACTGAGACCCGCGATTTGGGCGGCTGTTTGAGACACGCAATCGGTAGACAAACACGCATTACCACTGCCAATGCCATTGGTGCCAGAGGCATCCACAAAATAGTTCTTTCCGGTTACAGAACCACCAAAAGCAGAGAACCCGATGAGCCCGCCGGCGGATCTAGAATTCCCCATCACATCTCCCGTGGCATAGGAGTTACTTACTAAACTATGAGAAACACCGATGAGACCGCCGACATTACCCGTCCCCGTCACAGCTCCCGTGGCATAGGAGTTACTTACAGAATGTGCAAAAAATCTATTCCCCCCTCTAGCCCTACCGATGAGCCCGCCGACATTAACCGTCCCCATCACAGCTCCCGTGGCATAGGAGTTACTTACTGAACGAAAAGAATTAGCATAACCAATGAGCCCGCCGACATTAAGCCCCGACCCCGTCACAGCTCCCATGGCATAGGAGTTGCTCACTGAACCCTCAGAACTCCCGATGAGACCGCCGACATTACCCCGTCCCCGTCACAGCTCCCGTGGCATAGGAGTTGCTTACAGAACCATAAGATACCCCCCCGAGCCCGCCTGACCTTCCCCCACTATATAGTCAGCCTTGAAAAACCAGAATACTATGGATCTTTCGGATTTATAAGCCATTCTGAAGTAAAAAGTAGTACCCATAATCGCAAGGTTTTGCGAAAAGGTGTTCAAAAGCTTGTGTTTTTCAAGCATTATTTTTCAGAGCTTCCCTATGCTAACTCAAAAAAAAAATGATTATCAAAGAGACTTGTTTAAGACGAATTTGGAAGGTATGCTCAATCATAATGAGGCCTTATTTCGTTTAGCTCAGAAAATAGATTGGAAAAAGTTTGATACTGAATTTGGTAAACTCTATTGTCCTGACAACGGCCGCCCAGCCAAGTTAACCCGCTTGATGGTAGGACTGCATTACTTAAAAGCCACATTTAATGAAAGTGATGAAACTGTTTTAGATAAATGGGTTCAAAATGTCTATTGGCAACACTTTTGCGGATACTAAGAATTCCAGCAGGAAGCTTCTTGTGATCACAGCACATTAAGCAGATGGCGTAAGCGTATAAAATCTAAAGGGAGGAATAGAAAAGCTTTTGGAAGAAACAATTCGTTGTGCTCTTTCTAATAAATTACTGCGTAGACATCATGTCCAAAAAGTAAATGTAGATACAACAGTTCAGGAGAAGGCCATTACATATCCAACAGATGGTAAACTATATTTTAAAGCTTTACGATATTTTTCAGAACTGGCTAAGAGAAATAATATTCGTCTTCGCCAAAGTTATTCTCGTTTATCTAAAAAGTCATTATTAATGCAGAACCGATACTTTAGAGGACGTAAATACAGACTTGCAAGGCGTGAGCAAAAGAGCTTAAAAACCTATTTTGGCCGTGTTTTACGGGATGTAGAGCGTAAATTGCATTCTATGAATTTACATAAAAATTATGAATCTTCTTTGTGTCTTCTTCACCGTCTTTACGATCAAACCAAGGATAGCAAAAACAAAGTTTATAGTTTACATGCGCCGGAAGTAGAATGCATCTCTAAAGGGAAAACACATAAGAAGTATGAATTTGGATGTAAGGCGAGTTACGTAACAAGTAGTCAAGGTAACTTTGTTTTAGGTGCGATGGCAAAACACGGTAATCCTTTTGATGGGCATACATTACCATCAGCCATAGAACAGGTAGAAAGGTTTTTACCCAATTCATTAAGCGTAGAAGAAGTTTTTGTGGATAGAGGTTATAGAGGAGCGAAAGTTAAAGATGGGATAACAGTTCACATTGTTGGCGCGAAGAGGAAGAAAAAAATGAAACGTAGTTTACGTAAGTGGATGAAAAGAAGAGCTGACCTTCCCCCAAAAGAGTGGACAGTCCACTTTACATTATGGAGGAAGAAAACATGGAAACAAACACTATCAAGGCGTCAGCTAAACGCTATGATGAACAATTTAAGAAGGATACGGTATAGACTTACTGGATCAAAAATAAGATTTTAGCAAAAGAGGTCAGTGAAGCTTTTGAGGTATCTGAAACTACACTCTATAAATGGCGTAGGAAATATGAGTTTAATAACTCTGATCCTAATCGTTCTATAGAGGCGGAATTATCTAGGCTTCGCAAAGAGAATTCCGAACTTCGTCAAGAAAGGGATATCTTAAAAAAGTCAGTAGCCATTTTCATAAAACCACAGAAATGAAGTTTCAATTTATTGAAAAATATCGCTCCTCATTTCCTGTGCAGAAAATGTGCTCTTTATTCACTATTTCAAGGAGCGGTTTTAATGTTTGGGTAAAACATAAAACAAGTAAAAGGGCTTTCGAGACACAAAAACTTGAGAATATGATTAAGGATATTTTTCATAAGTTTAAGGGTATTTATGGCTCTCCAAGGATTACGTCTGAATTGCATGATCTGGGATGTAAGGTTTCAGAAAATAGAGTAGCTAAAGTTATGAGAAATATAGAACTTTCTGCCCAAATTAAGCCTAAATTCAAGGTTCTGACTACAAATTCAGCTCATGCTTACCCTATTTCTAAGAACTTACTAGGACAGGAATTTAATATCCTTGAACCTAATAAGGTCTGGGTTTCTGATATCACTTACATTAAATCAGCCGTAGGTTGGTTATATCTATGTGTGATACTTGATTTATGTAGCAGAAAAATAGTTGGTTGGTCTCTTACAGATCACATGAGAACAGAAATGGTCATAGAAGCTTTGGACAGAGCCGTTACTCAAAATAAGCCTAAGAAGGGTCTGATTTTTCATTCTGACAGGGGAAGTCAATACGCGAGTTATCAATTTAGGAGCAAGCTTGATAAATATGGATTTGTATCCAGTATGAGCCGCAAAGGTAACTGTTATGATAATGCTGTTGCGGAGTCTTTTTTTGGAAGTTTGAAAATAGAGGAGGTATATAAAAATACATATCTAAATATATTTGAAGTTAGGAGAAATATTTTTGAGTATTATTGAGGTATTTTATAATAGGCGTAGAAAACATTCATTTTTAGGATATAAGAGTCCTATCAAATTTGAGGAAGAATACTATACTGCTTAATATACTGCTTAATGAAAAAAAAGCTAAAAAGGACTGTACTAAATATTGGGGGAAGGTCAGATTATGCATCTACCAGCATCGTTTGATCTAGTAGCTTGGGGTTACCCATTCGCAGCTCATAATAAAATAAAGACTAAAATGAAGGTTAACTATATTCGTATTTATCAACCAACCAATCATTATGCGAACATCCCCGCAGTATATAGATAATTGATGAGATGATATTTCTGCAATATTTTTGTTTTTTTATGTGGTCACTTTTCCTACAAGTAGGAGGCATACCCCTTTATCCGCCCACAGATCGCATCGAAAGTTGGCTACCACAAAAAGATACCTTTTGCTTTTGTTTGAGTGCTTCTTCCAAGCTATTGACAAGGTCTTCATCACCTTCTTTTTCTCCATTTTCGTAAGTTGGGAAGGGTATACTATGGGTACTACTCAAGCATCCGTATAATCGACCCTGGCTATCTAGGCGTAATCTATCACAGTCATGACAAAATGGACTAGAATGATTGGCTATGATACCAAAAATCCAGCCTTCAGGCGATGTACACCAGTAGTTTGCTGTAGCAGATTTTTCTCTTTCAATAGGGGAAAAAATATAATGATTTTCCAAGTTTTGTAAGATTTCTTTTTGCGTGTAAAGCCTTTCTTGATAGTTTTTATAAAGGTGTCCCATATTCATCAATTCTAAATAACGAATAGGAATTTTACGTTCTCCAAAATAAGCAAGGAGAGATGAAACTTCCTTATGGTTTATGCCTCGCCATATAGTGCAGTTTACTTTTAGAGTGATTCCTA